>NZ_JAHWJB010000002.1:0-3674589 GCF_019344915.1 Bacillus sp. FDAARGOS_1420
GGGAGTGGATGGAAGACCAAAAGAATTGTGGGTGTTGAATCCAGCTGTCACAAACCCCGTTATCCGATGTGAAAACAAATCAACTGTGGTATTTCACGAGTTTACCAGATGGGACACCTGTGAAACTAGCAGCTGATGATGTCATTCATCTCACGACATTATCGACTGATGGGTCTGAAGGGGAACCCACCGATTCAAGTCGCAAGAGAATCGATTGGAAGCTCACAGGCAGCGCAAAAGTTCAAGGGGAAATTCTATAGGAAAGGTGCGACCCATAGTGGGTTGCTAAAAACAGCGCAACCCCTGAATAAAGAGGCAAAAGACAAGCTTCGTGATGCGTGGGAAGAAGCCAATACAGGTCTGAGTAATGCGCAGCGTATTGCGATATTAGATGCAGGTCTCGAATTTGAAAAAGTGGGTATGCCGTTAAAAGATGCCCAGTTTATTGAAGGTATGAAATTTGATAAAGGTGAAATCGCAAATATTTTTAACATTCCCTTGCACATGATTAATGAATTAGATCGTGCGACATTCTCCAATATTGAACAACAAGCACTGGATTTTATTCAAAATACACTTAGCCCGATTCTCATTCAGTATGAAGAGGAATTTTCTTATAAAGTCTTTTCTTTTGGTGAACAAAAACGATATTATCTCAAGTTTAACTTAACCAGTCTTTTACGAGCGGACCAGAAATCTAGAGCGGAGTTCTATAACATTATGTTAGATAGAGGTGTATTTTCTATTAATAAAGTTTTAGAACTTGAAGATATGGATGGTATTGGTGAATTAGGTGATAAGAGCCGAGTCGATTTAAATCATGTATCTATTGAAATTGCAGATGAATACCAATTAGCGAAAGCTAGTGGAGGTTCGTCGCTGAAAAGAGGTGAGGGCAATTAAAGACGTGTTTACTATTAAAAATCAAACGGATTCTTCAACGGACCTATTTATCTATGGTGACATCATAAATAATACAGGTTGGAAATGGGATGACTCTGACATTATGCCCGATGATGTAAAAAACATTTTGGGGCAATTGGATGATAAAAGTAACCTGAACATCTATGTAAATAGCGGTGGGGGTTCAGTATTCGCTGGCTTAGCTATTTATAATATGTTAAAGCGCAATAAAGCCCAAAAAACTGTTTATGTGGATGGTGTTGCAGCTTCCATCGCTTCTGTAATCGCCCTAGCTGGTGATCGTGTTGTTGTCCCTTCTAACGCATTTTTAATGATTCATAGGCCTTGGACCTATGCAGCTGGAAATGCAATTGATTTCCGAAAGGCAGCAGAAGATTTGGATAACATTGAGTCTGGAATCATGAATGTATACAAGGAAAACTTAAAAGAAGGCATTGGAATTGAAGAAATTCAACAATTAGTAGATGCTGAGACCTGGTTAAGTGGTGAACAAGCTGAAAAATACTTCAACATCGAAGTTGTGGAAGCAAAAGAAGTCGCAGCATGTATGAGTGATTATTTTGATAAATATCAAAAAACACCTAATAAAGTAGTAGCAAAGGCTCCTTCTATTCCAAAGAAGGATAATAATGAACAATTAAAAATACAAAATGCACTAGACCTTTTAGAAATATAGGTCTATTTTTTGTGCCAAAACAAGGAGGAAATACCGAATGGATAAACAGGAACAAGAATTACGTCAGAGGGTTGCTGATTTAAAAGCTAAGGCTGAAGAGTTAAACAATAGCGGGAAAGTAGAAGATGCAAGAGCTAAAATTGAAGAATTAAAAGATGCAAAAAATGAATTCGATAATTATTTGGCTATGAAGGGCATTGAAGTTCCTGAACCTGTAAATTCACAAACAGGGGCTTTACCTCCAGCACCAGTTAAAAATGAAGATTCATCGTACAAAGAAGTATTTATGAAAGCTATTCGTGGTCAAAGTTTAAGCTCTGAAGAAGCAATCATCATGCAAGAATATAAGGCAGCACTATCTGAGAATAAAGGTGAAGATGGTGGATACATTGTTCCAGAAGATATCACAACTACAATTAATCAGTTAAAACAAACAACAGATAGCTTAGAACAATATGTAAATGTACAACCTGTTTCAACAAACAAAGGATCTCGTACATTAGAAAAACGTGCAGCATCTACACCATTTGCACCACTATCTGAGTATGGAAATCCAAATGCAATGCAAGAGATTACTTCTCCGAAATTTGACCGTATACCTTACGCAATTGATGATTATGCAGGTTTCTTACCAGTACCAAATGATTTATTAAGTGATACAGATCAAGCTTTAGAAAATTATTTACGTAGTTGGATTGCGAAGAAATCAATTGCGACTCGAAATTATTTGATTTTACAAGAGATTAATAAGCTTACAAAAGTTGATTTAAAGGACTATAACGGACTAAAGAAAACATTGAATGTAACTTTAGATCCAGCTTTTGCAGTAGTAGCAAATATTATCACAAACCAAGATGGATTTAACTACTTAGATCAATTAGAGGATAAAAATGGTCGTCCGCTACTTCAACCAGACCCAACAAATCCAACGCGAAAACTTTTCGCTGGTAAGCCAGTAATTGTCTTATCAAACAAAACAATTGCTACAGATAAAGATGGTAAAGCACCATTTATCGTTGGTGATTTGAAAGAAGCAGTTGTGTTATGGGATAGACAACAATTATCTATCGATATGACGAAAGAAGGCGGAAACGCTTGGAGAAGCAATACAACTGAATTCCGAGCAATTGAACGTGAAGACGTTACATTATGGGATGCAGAAGCGGTTGTGTATGGGCAAATTACAGTTGTGGCGAAAACAGGAGCTTAATGATATAGGAGGTGTCCTTCTTGGTACTGAAATTAGAGGAAGCTAAAGAGTATCTTCGTGTGGATGGCGATGAGGAGGACTCCCTCATTTCATCCTTTATAACAGCAGCTGAAATATATATTAAGAATGCAACAGGTAAAACTGTAGATGTAAAGAGTGAGCTTGCTAAACTAGCGGCTCGTATCTTAATTTCTCATTGGTATGAAAACCGTGAAGTGGTTGGAAAAGCTGAACAATTAGCATTCAGTTTGCAGTCAATATTAGTTCAATTGCAATATTGCGGTGGTGATTCAAATGAATCCGGGTGATTTAGATAAACGTCTTGTATTTCAAATAAAAGATGAAGATGCAAAGAGCCCGGATGGTGAGCCAATAGATGGTTATAAAGATTCTTTCGCTGTATGGGGTTCTTTCATTTTTTTAAAGGGAAGAAAGTACTTTGAAGCAGCCTCAGCCAACAGTGAAGTACAGGGTGAAACAGAAATCCGATTCCGTGCTGATGTGAATGCTGATATGAAAATTAAGTATAAGAACACGATTTATGACATTGTTTCAGTGATTTCAACTGAAAGACACATGTTATCAATTATGTGGAAGCGTGGTGGTATGAATGGGTAATGGTGTTGATTTTTTAGGATTTGACCGTCTCATTTCTGAATTAGAGCAAATGGGTCTACGTGGAGAAAAGATTGAAGATAAAGCCCTTGCAGCGGGTGGGGAACTGATTCGAAAAGCTATTTCAGAAATAGCTCCAAGGAGTGATAGCCCTAAAAAATCAACGAAAAGCGAATCGTGGCGTACAGGACAACATTTGGCTGATAATATACGAGTTACAAAAGCGAAAATGGAAGGCGGCATAAAAACTATTAAGATTGGAATAGACAAAGCGGATCGTTCTCCATATTTCTATGGGAAGTTCGTAGAATGGGGAACATCTAAAATGCCAGCTCAACCATTTATAGAACCAGGATTTAATTCTTCAAAAGAAGCTGCGGTTCGTGCTATGACAGACATTTTGAAGAACGAAATGAGGCTGAATTTATGATAAATCTACGCCCTGAAATTTTGCAAGCTCTTGAAAATAATCAGGAGCTTGTTTCTTTGTTAGGGGGAAAGCGAGTCTATTATCGTAAAGCCAAGCATGCAGAAGAATTTCCACGTATTACATTCTTCGAATTAGACAATAGGCCAAGTGGATTTGCGGATAATGAGGAAGGTGAAAGTGAAATCACATTTCAAATCGATATTTGGTCAAAGGTCAGTACAACAGCAATTCATCAAAAAGTGAATGCAATTATGAAAAGTATTGGTTTCTCGCGTTATGCGGTTGCTGATCTATATGAAGAGGATACACAAATTTTTCATTACGCGATGCGATTCGCGAAAGGAGTGGAGTTATAGATGGCTGGAGAGGTTATTACAATTAGTTCGACTGTTGGTGTCGATAGTCTTGTTTATGCAAAATTAACAAAAGATGATATAACAGGTGTTGCGTATGCAACGGTAAAGAAATTGGAAGGTGCAGTAAAGGTTAAAACATCTAAAAAGGTAGCTTCTGAGATTATGTGGAGCGATAACAAGAAATCAGAAATCGCTGAGTCTGACGGTGAAGTCGAGGTTGAAATTGAAGTTCGAGGACTTTCACTATCCACGAAAGCAGATATTGAAGGATATCCAGAAGTTAAGGATGGTGTATTAGACGAGAAACGAGAGGGGGAAAAACCATATGTAGCGATTGGATACCGTTTTTTAAAGGCTAACGGTAAGTATCGTTATGTTTGGTTACTTAAAGGAAAACTTTCACAAGAGGAAGAAGAAGCTGAAACGAAAAAAGACAAACCGAACTTCCAAACAACAAAACTGAAAGGATCATTCATTGAGCGTGATTTTGATGATAGACCAAAATTTACAGCTGATGCCGATGAACCTACGTTTACAAAAGTTGTAGGAGATAATTGGTTTAGTAAGGTATATGAAAAAGCCGTAACACCACCAACAGGCAAGTAGGAGGAATAAACTATGAAACTAACATTACGAATCAATAAGGAAAAGAAAACTTTTCATTTACCGGGGTTCATTCCAGCTCGTTTAATCCGTCAAGCACCTGAGCTTGCTGATATTCCAAATAATCCTGGTCCAGAGGATATGGATAAAATGGTTCAATTTGTAGTGAATGTTTTCGATGAACAATTTACATTAGATCAATATTGGGACGGTGTGGATGCTCGTAAGTTTTTATCGACAACTTCAGAGGTAATTAACACTGTTATCAATGAAACTGTGGAAGCGGCTAGTGGTACACCTGGAACTGGAGAAGAAGAAAACCCAAACGCGTAGAGGGGGGAGGGATACCGTTCAGTGAGTTTATGGACGAGCTCTACCTCTCTTTATTACGTCAAGGATATAAACATCATCATATCGATAACGAAATGGATATTTGGCATTATTTAAGGATAAATCGAAAGCATCGTGAACAAGGTAATTCAAATAGTGAAAATCAAAATTCAAATGAAATAGAAGTTCCAGCTGAAAACATTATCTAACGAGGGGGTGAGACATTGGCAAATGAAATGAATCATTTAGTAGTTAAGCTTTCCCTTGATAATGTGAATTTCCGTCAAGGTATAGCAAATTCAGGACGTGCGGTAAGGACATTACAGAATGAATTGAAATCTGTAAGTACAGGTATGGGTGGTTTCGCTAGTGCTAGTCAACAAACACAAGCGAAAATGGATACTCTAAGTAGGCTCATTGACGCGCAAAAAGAGAAAGTTAAAGCGTTACGGCAAGCATATGATCAAAATAAGGCTAAATTAGGTGAGAATGATGCAGCAACTCAGCGATACGCTTCACAAGTTAATAAAGCTGTTGCTGATTTAAATAGATTTGAAAATGAATTAAAGCAAGTAAATAAGCAAGCTGAACAAAAAGGGATGGATAAATTAAATCATTCTTTACAATCCCTACAGGCTGAATTTCAGTCTATTACAACAGGCATGGGCGGTTTTTCTCATGCAACTGAACAGACACGAGCGAAAATTGATGTTCTCACTCGTACGGTAGATAAGCAAAAAGAAAAAATTAGGGAACTTCAACAAGCCTATAATCGTGCAAAAACAGAAGAAGGTGAAGCGAGTCAGTCAGCGCAACGATATGCTGAACAAATTCATCGAGCCACAAGTGAGTTAAATCGATTCGAATCACAATTACAACAGGCAAATCATGAATTGGATCAGCAAGGAAATCGTCTATTGAACTTTGGGAATCGTATGGAGGCAATGGGAAACCACCTACAAAATGCTGGCATGCAAATCGGTATGGTATTTGGTGGTATGACGTATGCGATAGGTAGAGGTCTAAAATCAGCTGTGGAAGAATCAATGAATTTTGAACAACAGATGGCAAACATAAAAGCGGTATCTGGTGCAACTGGACAAGAAATGAGTAAACTCTCCGAATTAGCTGTTAAATATGGGGAAGACACGAAATATTCTTCTGTAGAAGCTGGAAAAGGGATTGAAGAATTAATAAAAGCCGGTGTTGGTTTAACAGACATCATCAATGGTGGATTAGAAGGGGCTTTAAACCTAGCGGCCGCTGGTGAACTAGAACTAGGAGAAGCGGCAGAAATCGCTTCAACCGCTTTGAATGCATTTAAAAGAGATGGTTTAAGTGTTACAGATGCCGCCAACTTACTTGCAGGAGCTGCTAATGCTTCAGCTACTGATGTACATGAACTGAAATATGGTTTATCAGCAAC
Organism: Bacillus sp. FDAARGOS_1420; assembly: GCF_019344915.1. Lineage (NCBI taxonomy): Bacteria > Bacillati > Bacillota > Bacilli > Caryophanales > Bacillaceae > Bacillus > Bacillus sp. FDAARGOS_1420. Next base: position 6,571 of record NZ_JAHWJB010000002.1, read on the forward strand.
CGCAGCAGTTGCAGCAGGAGCTGGTATGACATTTAAAGATACAGCAACAGCTTTAGCGGTATTTGCACAGAATGGATTAAAAGGTTCTGATGCAGGTACTTCACTAAAAACAATGCTTATGAGGTTGAATCCTTCAACTAAAGAAGCGTATAACAAGATGGCAGATTTGGGTCTTATCACTTATAATGCGCAGGCTGGATTTGATTTCTTGGTTAAAAACGGAATCACACCAGCATCTAGAAGTGTGGGAGATATTGAAGTTGCATTAGAAAAATATGTAATGAAAACTGAAGGTGTAAAGAAATGGAATGATAAGTGTGATACTACATTCCGTGAGTTAGCAACTAGCTCCGCTTTCTTATCATCGAAATTCTATGATCAAGAGGGTCATATTCAAAGTTTAGAAAACATATCCGGAATTCTTCATGAATCCATGAAAGATTTAACAGACCAACAACGAAGTATGGCTTTAGAGACGTTATTTGGTTCAGACGCAGTTCGTGGTGCAACGATTTTGTTTAATGAAGGCTCACAAGGTGTAAATAAAATGTATACCGAGATGTCTAAAGTCACAGCTTTAGAAACAGCTGAAACGAAAATGAACACTTTGAAAGGTCGTATTGAACAGTTAAGTGGAGCATTTGACACAATGAAAAAGACAATTGGTGATGCGCTTGCCCCTGTGGTTCGTGCTTTTGTTGCTGGGTTGCAAAAGCTTGTGGATGGATTTAATGCATTGCCAGGTCCTGTACAAAAAGCTATTGCAATTACAGCAGGTATTGTTCTTGCTTTAACGGCTATTGCAACAGGTATTGGAGTGGTTCTAGCAGCAGTTGGAATGGTGGTTTCTGGGATTGGTTCTTTGGCAGTAGCAATGGGTGTAGCTACTGCAGCTACTAGTGTAACGGGCGCAGTTTTAGGGATAGTAGCCGCAGCGTTAGGACCAGTAGCAATTGCTTTAGGCGTGGTAGCAGCGGCAGTTGGTGTTGGCGTTCTAGCATACAAGGGATATCAAAAAGCAACTGAAGACAGTATTGCTTCAGTAGATCGTTTTACTACGAATACAGAAGGTAAAGTAAGTTCTTCCACAAAGAAAGTTCTTGGTGAGTATTTCAAGTTATCGGATGGTATTAGACAAAAGTTAACTGACATTAGACTAAACCATGAAGTAATAACAGAAGAACAGTCGCAAAAGCTCATTGGACAGTATGACAAATTAGCTAACACGATTATAGAAAAAACAAACGCAAGACAACAAAAAGAAATGGAAGGACTTAAAAAGTTCTTTTCTGATTCATATGTTTTAACTTCTGAAGAAGAAAACAAGAGGATGGAACAACTGAATCAACGTTACGAGCAAGAAAAACTAAAAACACAAGAAAAAGAAAATAAAATCAAAGAAATCCTACAAACAGCAGCTAGAGAAAATAGAGAGTTAACAACATCAGAACGAATTTCCTTACAGGCTTTACAAGATGAAATGGACAGAGTTGCTGTTGAACATATGTCTAAAAATCAGATGGAACAGAAAGTTATCCTGGAAAATATGCGAGTACAAGCAAGTGAAATATCGGCTAGACAAGCAGCTGAAGTTGTCCAACACAGTGCGGAGACTAGAGATAAAGTAATAGCTGATGCAAAGAAAACTCGTGATGATAAAATTGCAGAGGCTATTCGACAACGAGATGAAAATAAAACGATTAATACTGAAGAGGCAAATGCAATTATTGCTGAAGCAAAACGTCAGTATGATAGCGCAGTTTCCACAGCGAAAGATAAGCATAATGAAATTATAAGTGAAGCTAAATCCCAAGCAGGTGAACATGCGAATCAAGTTGATTGGGAAACTGGACAAGTAAAGTCGAAATATCAGGCTATGAAAGATGATGTAGTTCGAAAGATGAAAGAAACATGTTCAGATGTAACAAATTGGTGGGAAGAAACAAAAAAATCTACAAGTAGTACAGTTGAAGAAGTTAAAAATATAGTTTCAAGGAAATTTGAAGAAAAGAAAAAATCTGTTACTGATAAAATGAAAGAAATCCAAAGTGGAATTGAAGAAAAATGGGGACAAGTTGAAAAGTTTTTCAGTACTATAAATTTACGTTCCATTGGTAAATCAATTATAGAGGGGCTTGAAAATGGATTAGATGATGCAACAGGTGGCTTATATCGTAAGGCGAAAAGCATTGCAAACGATATTAAAAAAACTATTTCTGGAGCGCTTGAAATAAACAGTCCATCAAAAGTAATGATTCCAGTCGGTAGTGCGGTTCCAGAAGGTGTTGGAGTTGGTATGGATCGAGGGAAACGTTTTGTTGTGGATGCAGCAAAAAATGTAGTTGGAACCGTTAAGAAGCAAATGAGTAATATGCCATCTGTTTTTGATTTTGGATTCCAAACTTCTCATTATAGTGTTCCGAATGATGTGGTAAGTGGTTTAACGAATTATATGCAGCCTAATATTCCTAATAACTCGGCTACTAGTAAAAAGGTATTCCCAAATAGACGACCTGAAGAAAAAGAACTAAATTTTACATTGAATATGACAAACGTTTTAGATGGGAAAGAGTTAGCAGGTGGAACTTATAGGTATACCACAGAACTTCAAGATCGTGATCGACAACGAAAAGAGCAATTTTAAGGACGGTGATATTTTTGGATAAACTAAGCTTTATATTTAATAATATTCGCAAAGATTATATTCAAATGCTTGTAGGTAGGAAACGTCCTTCATGGGCTCCAATTAAAAGAAATCTTGTCAGAGTTCCTCATCGTCCAGGAGCTTTTTTTATTCATACAGAAACGGAGGAGCGTCGTATTGACGTTCCTCTTGTTATTAAAGCAAAAAAAGACATGGCGGATTTACAAAAGATAAAAGAAGATTTAGCAGACTGGTTATTCACGGAACAACCAGCTGAACTTATTTTTGATGATGAGTTAGATCGAACATATCTTGCTTTTATTGATGGTTCACTAGATTTGGATGAACTAGTGAATAGGGGGAAGGGTGTTATTACTTTCGTTTGCCCTATGCCTTATAAATTAGGAAAAGTACAGACTCAAACATTCACGCAAAATTGGTCCACAGAAATCACGTCTCATTTCACGAATAAAGGTAGTGTAGAAACACCAGCATTAATTGAAATGACTGCAAAAAAGCCAAGCGCTTTTTTAGATGTATGGTTTGGAGAATATCCACATAATCGTGATTATTTTAGAATTGGCTATCCTCTCACTGTGGAAGAAACAACAGTACAAGAACGAGAAAGAGTCATGTGGGATGAAATGACTACAGCTGTAGGATGGACTCCTGTTACTGGAGTTTTTGATGACATGAAAGGTACAGGTAGTTTTAAATCAAGGGATGGTTACGCATTGTATTGTCAAGATTACGGACAAGAGAAAGGATTCCACGGTGCAATTGCTAAGAAAAATATTCCAGGTGGACCGTTACAAGATTTTGAAATGGAGACTTGGGTGCGTTTGAAGTCCAAAAGTATTGGGGAAATGGGCCGTGTAGAGGTACTTCTTTTAGATGATACAAGTAATATCGTTACGCGAATTAACATGAATGATTTATATTGGGATGCTGAAATGACGAAAGCATACATGCGTATTGGACATGCAGGAACGCCTAACAGTATACGAAAATTAGTAGATACAAGTGGGGCACATCCTAATACATTTAATCAATTTTACGGTAGGTTACGTATTGCAAGACGTGGGAAAGAATGGTCTGTTTATGTAGCCCGTTTTAGAGATGGTACAGAAATAGATGACGCTTCACTTGTTGAACGTTGGATTGATGAAACCGGAAATCCAATGACAGAACGAAAAATTGCACAAGTAATGATTTCAATCATGAGTTGGGATGTAAATAAACCTGTTGATGTCATGCAGATTGATGACTTAAAGATTTGGAAAGTAAACAAAGTACCTTCCAATACAAAGCCTTATATTTTCGATACCGGAGACAAAATTGTTGTTGATACAGAACGAAGTCTCGTCACAATCAATGGGAAGAATGCAATCAATATAAAAGATATATTCAGTAACTTTCCAAAAGTAATACGGAGTGACAATCGAATCGATATTATGCCGCCTGATGTAAACGCAACAGTTAGTTATAGGGAGAGATATAGATGAGAACGCCTAGCGGAATTCTTCATGTGGTTGATTTTAAAACTGATCAAATTGTCTCAGCTATTCCACCGCAGGACTATTGGGGCGATAAACGTCATTGGGAAATCAAAAACAATATAGATATGCTAGATTTCACAACTTTTGATGGAACAGAACACGCAATTACATTACAACAACAAAATCTAGTTTTAAAAGAAGTCCGTGACGGAAGAATTGTACCATATGTTATCACAGAGGCCGAGAAGGATTCCGATAAACGATCTATTACCACATATGCTTCAGGTGCTTGGGTTCAAATTGCTAAGTCCGGAATTATAAATCCACAACGGATAGAGAGCAAAACGGTTAATGAATTCATTGATATGGCACTCTTGGGAATGAAGTGGAAACGTGGAAAGACTGAATACGCTGGATTCCATACCATGACCATTGATGAGTTTATCGATCCGCTTACGTTTTTAAAGAAAATCGCTTCTTTATTTGGTTTAGAAATTCAATATCGTGTAGAAATAATAGGCTCTCAAATTACCGGTTGGTATGTAGATATGGTTAAAAAGCGTGGGCATGATACAGGCAAAGAAATAGAATTAGGAAAAGATTTAATCGGTGTAACTCGTGTTGAGCACAGCCGTAATATTTGTACTGCTTTAGTTGGATTTGTAAAAGGTGAAGGCGATAAAGTAATCACTATTGAAAGCATGAATAAGGGGCTACCTTATATCGTAGATGCAGATGCGTTTCAAAGATGGAATGAACACGGACAACATAAATTCGGTTTTTATACACCAGAAACAGAAGAATTAGATATGACTCCAAAACGTTTACTGACGCTTATGGAAATAGAATTACAAAAGCGTGTCAATTCCTCCATCTCTTATGAGGTGGAAGCACAATCAATTGGTCGAATTTTCGGTTTAGAACATGAATTCATTTATGAGGGCGACACGATAAAAATTAAAGATACAGGATTCACGCCAAAATTATATCTTGAAGCGCGAGTAATAGCTGGAGACGAATCTTTTACAGACCCAACGCAGGATAAATATGAATTCGGGGATTACCGAGAGATAGTGAATCAAAATGAAGAACTACGGAAAATGTACCATCGTATCCTTAGTTCATTAGGTAATAAACAAGAAATGATCGATCAGTTAGATACATTAGTGAAAGATGCGAATGAAACCGCTAGTCATGCAAAGAAGGAGTCAGAAGCAGCAAAAACACTAGCTGAAAAAGTACAAGAGAATATAAAAAACAATACGGTTGAAATTATAGAATCCAAGAATCCACCGAAAACAGGGCTTATAGACAGAAAAACAGTATGGTTAGATATTTCTAACGGTAAGCCTGGTATGTTAAAACTTTGGAAAGATGGTATTTGGGATCCTGTTGTACCTGATATCGAATCAGTAAAAAAAGAGGTTGCTGGTCAATATAACGAAGTGAAAGAAACGCTGCAAGGCTTCTCGCGTAATATGGTTGATTTAAAACACGATCAGGGTACGATTGATAAAAAAGTTACAGCAATCGAACAAACAGCAAGCGGATTATCTGCCACAGTGGGTAATTTAAACAATATAGTAGATGCGCAAGGTAAAAAACTTACGGAAGCAAATTCTAAAGTGGAACAACAGGCAACCGCAATCGGAGCAAAAGTTGAGCTGAAACAAGTAGAAGACTATGTTGCTGGATTTCAGATACCTGAATTGAAACAAACAGTTGATACAAATAAACAAGATTTATTGGGCGAATTAGCTAATAAACTTGCAACCGCGCAATTTAATCAACAAATGACTCACATTGATAATCGCTTTATGATTACTGAAAAAGGTATTGATGCCGCAGCAAAAACAACGGAAGTATATACGAAGACGCAAGCAGATGGGCAATTTGCAAAAGATTCCTATGTAAGAGATATGGAGTCACGACTTCAGCTAACAGAAAAAGGCATTAGCATATCTGTAAAAGAAAATGATGTCATTGCAGCCTTTAATATGAGTAAAGAAAATATTAAGCTAAATGCGGCAAGAATAGATTTAGTCGGAAAAGTGAAAGCAGAGTGGTTAATGGCAGGTTTGTTAAGTGGTTGCAAAATTAGAACATCAAATACCAATAACTATGTAAGCTTAGATGACCAGTTTTTACGTCTATATGAAAGTGGTGTTCCTAGAGCGTTTCTTGGATATTATCGAAGACGAGACGGTGCAGTACAACCAACTTTCATCTTAGGAACAGATGAAAAAACTAGCGCTCCTGAAGGTGCTTTATTTATATCTCAAATGGGGACCGGATGGCCTCAAGCTAGTGCGAACATTGGTATTACTGATGACATAGTTGATAGTGAGATAAGAAAATCTGTGTTTTGGGAGCTTAACAGAAACGGAATTAGTGTTTTACACGCAAACGACTATCATGCTCTTTATGCCGGAAATGGAAACTGGCATTTCAGACGAGGAAAAAGTGGTCTATATCAATCTACATTAGCAATCGAAGATAATAGCTCAGATGCAGATGTAAGATTACCTACTATCACATTACGTAATAGCCGTGTAGCAGGATATACCGGAGTTCTCCAAGTTAAGTCGCCTGTTACTCAAAATGGATGGGGAGCTGTTCAAGGTAACTTTATGAGTCCTTCGCTACGTGAGTACAAATCTAACATCCGAGATGTATCCTTTTCTGCTTTAGAAAAAATTAGAAATGTTAGAGTAAGAGAATTTAACTATAAGAACGCGGTAAATGAGCTTTACAAAATGAGAGAAGAGAAAGATCCCAATGATCCACCAGTAACAACGCAAGATATAAAAAAGTATTATGGAGCAATTGTAGATGAATCTGATGAAGCATTTGTGGATGAAAGTGGGAAAGGGATTCACTTGTATTCATACGCATCACTTACTATAAAAGCTTTACAAGAACTTGAAGAAGTTCAAAATGAGAAAATACAAGAAAACGAGAGGAAGCATAAGGCAGAAATTACATCAATGAACAGAAAAATAGCAACATTAGAAGAGTTAGTTCAAAAATTAATTGATAAGAAACCAGAGCAACCATAAGCATAAGCTGGTCTTTTTTAATTTGTATAAAATACGGGTTGTATAACAAAAGAGGGACGAATAACTGTCTCTTTTTTTATATAGATGAGGAGGAAAGAGGATGAATCGTTCCTATGAAATTACTGTGGATATGCGAAAAGAAAACTGTATGTATGATATAGAATTTTCTCAAAATAACTTGAACACTTCAGAATTAATAATAAACATTAAGGAAGATGAAGAACCTTTTATTTTACAAGATACAGATACAATTATCGTAGCATTCAAGAAGCCAGATCAGACATTGGTGTTTCAAAGCGAAAATGTAAAGATGCTAGGTAAAACAAATGGAAAAATAAGTGTTGTATTGACCACGCAAACTCTTGTCAAAGTAGGTACGGTACAAGGGGAAATATCGATTGAACGAGAAGAATCTGGTATAAAAAAGCGAGTCAGTACCTACCCTTTCTATTTCAAGGTGAGAGATTCGTTATTGGCAGATGAAACGATTGAATCTAAAAATGAATTTCAGCTTTTTGAAAAGATTATTCAAGCTGGGAAAACATTAGAAGGAGTGGATGTAACTACAATTACAGACTTCCTTCCGAATCAACGGGATTTTATTGAATTACTTCGGAACCATAACACTCCATCGAACATGTATACACGTATTGTAGGGGACCGTACACTTGATATACTGATACCACTTCGTGGGAACAAGGTGGCCCATTACACGTTGCGTAAAGATACAAAAGATGACTATGTAAAATTAGAAGATTGTGCGATTTCTAATCTATCTGTGGTAGCGCAGAAAGTAAATGCAATCAACTATAAAGTGGATACAGGAGCCATGCAAAAGGCGAATCCACCAAACTACTACACGACTACAGTAGGTGATACATTCACATTTACATTTGATGGAACGGGTTTTGACTTTCAACATTTCACTGATAATCGTGGTGGACTATGGGAGTTCAAGGTAGATGGTACGGTAGTAAAAACAATAAGTACACACATTAACGATGTTCCAACGAACGAATTAAAAGTGAATTATGGAACCCGTTCAGTTGTACGGGGTTTAGCAAAAGGAACACATACGGTCGTAGCAACTTTCAAAGGTGACGATCCAGCTAATCCACCGACAGGTGGTGCGAACACTTCTCGAGGATGGGTAAAAAATGATACTGGCTATGCACAAGCAGCGGAAGCACATAAGACAGCTTTTATTTATGATGACCTTTTGAATCCAGTTAAAGAAGTGGATTTACTTGTTCCTTTCAGTAATAAAGAATTCGCATTTCGTATGAAACCAAACGACTCATCTGTAAACGCTGAATGGATACCAGAGCATAGTGCGGCAACAGTTTTCAAAGGTAGTCAAAAGCTTTATATAGATGATAAAGAAATAAATTCTTGGACAGCAGATGCAACTGTAAAAGAAGCGCAAATTGTGAGAGTTGTTCAATTGATGAAAGGATTCCATCCTTCCGATCTAACGAATGCATTATGTGAGATTTATTCTGTTCATACTGTTACGAATCAAGGTGTGACGTTTGATATAAAAGTAAAATGGTTACAAGATACTTTCATAGAAGATGGTTATATAGCAATGCTTCCGGGGAGCCGTCCATTTGTAGAGAAATTGGTGGATGCGACAGGTAAATCATTGGATACAGTAGCTACTGATAATAGCTTTAATGACGTTGTAAATGGTGAGAAAATTACGAGCTATGCGATGTTAAATACTTCTGGAACAGATTATGTAGTGGCAATGAAAATTAATAATGTGAACACGACTTTACGTAAAGGACAAGAAGGGGGAAGGAAGCCGCTCGTATGGCTACAGCATAGGGATGCTACCTTACAAAAGTTATATCCACAAGTGTATAAAAACTGTGTGGTAAAGGCGAATGATACCCATCAATTTAGTGCAACATACTTTGTTGGTGAACTACCACTCGCAGCGCAGTTATTGATATAAAACTTAATAAAATACGGCTTTTGTATGGAAAAGTCTGCGATACATTCACCATGAATAAGGTTGTCTCATATTATATAAAGATTGCTTTATTGAGATTTACAAGAAGGATGTGAATGCATTGGAAGACATATATGTAAAAATTGATAGCTTAAAAGCAGAGCAAAAAGAAATCATGCGAGATATAAGGAGCTTAGAGACGCGTACAATGATAAATGAAAAAGATATTTCAACGATTAATCAGCAATTAGAGAAAATTAGCATGAATACAACTTGGATTTTACGAATTATTATTAGCACAATCATTATGTCAATTTTAGGTTTGATATTAAGAGGGATGATTTAAAATCCTAAAATAAAAGTACTTATTGAAAGAGGGACAAGTGTCTCTCTTTTTTTAGTGTGCCAGGCATGGCAACTATCTAGGTGGTGAAAGTCCACTGTGGGGGTACACATCAATCAACCACTAGAGAAGCGCAAGGTATTTACCGTGAGGTAAGGGCTGAAGGAAGCGTGTATCGAAATCTTGGCTCGACGAACAGAAACCTGATACGAAGGCCCGATAAGCGGATAAGATTCCTAGACAAATCAAAGTCCAAAAGATGTGCGTAACCTTATCGGGTAAATTAGGCGAGTAAAAGAGGAAAGATAGTTGCCTTACCCTGGGAGATCTCGCGGACGATTGAGGAGACCCCTATTAAGAAAGTCGGTCGAAAAAGGTTTATCGTGAGAAGTCAGCTGAAGCCATAGTAGTGGTAAATCCACGAAGGGCTGAACAATTTATAGTGTTTCTCCACCACGAATGCCTGGAAGATACATTTCAGAATGTGTTAATGAGGAAAGTATGAGCGTATCTCAAAGGATAATCAAAAGAGAAATGTTTTCTGATACATGAATGGAAAAGAAGAAACGAGTGCGGTCCCTGAAAGGACCTAAAGGCAAAAAGGATTTCTTTTGTCCTAGGATACTATCTGAAGGTACACACTGTAATATAAATTGAACCGCCGTATACGGAACCGTACGTACGGTGGTGTGAGAGGGGCGAAAATAAATTATTTTATTTTCCCTCTACTCGATTATAGATGAGGAGTATTGATAGAGGGAGGTAAAAGGATGACAATCGAACTTGGCGTACTGATTGCAGTACTATCACTCGCAATCAGCTATTTTGGCTATGCACTGAATAAGTCCAAGTCCATCAAAGTAGATGGACAACAGAGTGCAGAAGTAAAAGCAGAACTGGGATATATCAGAAAAGGAGTGGATGATATTCGCATTGATTTAAAAGCAAGTGAAAAACAGATGGTCGCACTGGGGGAACGTGTGACAAGAGTAGAAGAAAGTACCAAACAAGCGCATAAACGCTTGGATACAATCGAAAAGGAGACGGATTAGACATGACAAAAGAAAACATCCAAAAGCGATTGCAAAACTGGAAAACATGGGTGGCACTCGCCTCTCTCCTGGGATTCATTTGTGCGAAGACTGGGTTACTGGAGACAAAAAGTTTTATTGATGAGGTATTACCCTATATTTTCACACTTGGTGTCGCCTTAGGAATCTGGAGTGATCACGAAGGCACAGTACAAACAGACAAATAAAAAACAAAGAGGACGCATCACTAATCGGTGGTGCGTTTTTCTATGGGAGGAGAAACAAACATGAAACGATTACTAGGGATAATTGCAATGTTATGTATGGTGTTTTCACTTTCGGTAAGCGCGTTTGCAGATAGGGTACTTCTGATACCTGATTTGCCGAAAACGCCATACAGGGGCGGTGTAGGGGCGTATGAAGGAGTGGTTGCCCACAGTACGGCAACACCGGAAGCGCCAGCCATTAACATTCAACGTTATGAAACTCGTACATGGAGAAACGCATTTGTTCACTATGCAGTCGATTGGAATGAAATTATTCAAATCGCATCTACAGATTATATTGCTTATGGTGCAGGGCCAGCAGCAAATAAACGATTTGTACATGTGGAGTTGTGTGAAACAGCCGATTACGCCAAGTTTAAACGTAGTTATGAGAAGTATGTGAGATTACTTGCGAAAATCTTAAAAGATAACAAATTACCTGTAGAGAAAGGATTGTGGACACATAACGATGTGAGAAAGTATTTGGGTGGTACAGATCATGAAGACCCGATTGATTATTTGCGTAGCCATGGTGTATCCGAATCTCAGTTTAGAAGTGATGTGCAGCGGACTTATCATAATGATGGAAGAATGGAAACAACAGGTGGAAGTAGCCCAGTCGTCCACACACAAGGCATTGCCTATATCCTTGGGAACAACGTAAACTTGCGAAAAGGACCAGGAACAAATTATGGCGTAATTCGTCAGCTAAGCAAGCCTGAATCTTATATTGTGTGGACGGAAAAGGACGGATGGTTAAATCTTGGTGGTGACCAATGGATAAAATATAATCCAGCGTACATCAGGTTGGAAATCAAATGGAAGGAAAGCGTGTCATTGCCAAAGTAGCTAACCTTCGGTTCTACCATTCTCCTTCCTGGCAGGATGAAGAGGTAGCGGGTACGTTGGATATAGGGGAAGGATTTACAATTGATGAAAAGGTAATTGTGGACGGCTCATCGCAATTTAAGGTGCACAATTCGAGGGGAGACACATATTATATTACTGCTGGAAATAGTTAGTCCAGTCTGTCAGTTCATTCTAAATTAGGGGAGTTGGATATACCGTATAAACGCAACGATTTTTTATGCAATATGTTATCGATTCACTAAAATTTTTGCATGTTAAAACATTGAATAGACCTCTTCGAGAATTAAAGCTTTCATGGTAATATAGTGTAAAAAAATAAAAAAGAGGTTTTTATGAATATTTACGAAAAAAGTCACAAACTCTCCGATTCAGAGTTCAAGCGTCTCATTGGCGTGCAAAGAGAAACCTTTGAAGAAATGTTACAAATTCTTCGCAAAACGTATGCCTATATCCATCAAAGCCGCGGAAGAAAAAGCAAACTTTCGCTGGAAGAGATGCTCTTCGTTACTTTGAAATATCTCCGCCAGTATCCGACCATGAAGGAACTTGCTTTTGAGTATAATGTAGCAGAGAGCACGATTCATCGTACCATTACTTGGGTGGAAGATACACTCATCCGCAGTCGAAAATTCACTTTACCAAGCAGAAAAGCACTGTTTCAATCAAATTCTTCCATAGATTACGTCCTTGTGGACGTGACGGAGAGTCCGATTGAGCGTCCCAAAAAAAACAAAAAGACTACTACTCAGGTAAGAAAAAATATCACACCATCAAAACACAAATTCTCTTGAATCAGAAAACGAAAGAAATTCTTGGTATTACGCAAGGAAAAGGGCATATACACGACTTTCGTTTGTTCAAAGAAAGCATGGGACATGCCATTCATAGGAAAATCACGTTGCTTGCAGATAGTGGCTATCAAGGAATACAAAAGATCCATGCCAAGAGTCGCATTCCCAAAAAGTCATCGAAGAAACGTCCTCTAACTAGAGTAGAAAAACGATAGAATCGAGCACTGTCCATCGAGCGTATTTTGATTGAAAATATCAATGCAAAGATCAAGGTTTTCAAAATTTTTTCACAGAAATATCGTAATCGTAGAAAACGTCATCAGTTGCGCATGTCTCTTGTTTGTGGGATTTATAACTTTGAACTCTGATATTGCAATATTAATTATCGAAGAGGTCTAATAGATAAAATACGATTTGAAAGGAGCACTCATGCCAAATATAATTCAAAATAGTTCGTTTGAAACCGGAACATTGCCTCCATGGGTTGGTAGCAATGCGGTGGTAACAAATCTATGTTCACATACTGGTTCTTTTTCAGCTAGATTAACAGGTGGAAATGTAACGTCTTATATCGCCCAATTTGTACCTGTAACAGCAGGATCTACCTTTGAGTTTTTTGTATCATTAGCTAAGGTTGGAGTAGGAATCGCAGCTCCCGTTCAACTACAAGTCATTTTTTTAGATAGTTTGTTTAACTCACTTGGAAATGGTCTATTCATTAATATACTCGTAGATGGACTTCCGACCTGCGATGCTGATACATGGTTAACCGTGTATCAAGCTGTCACTGCGGCTCCTGTAGGAACCACACAAGCTTTTGTCCTTATTAATAGTTTACCACAAGTAGAAATGGTAGACCTATTAATAGATGATGTAGAACTTATTACTACTCCAACGGGAGTAACGGGTCCAACGGGTCCAACGGGTCCAACGGGAATAACAGGACCTGTTGGAGCAATACAAACGACAAACTTATTGTACTTTACTTTTTCGGATGGACAAAAACTCGTATATACAAATGCTGACGGTTTATCTCAATATGGAACAACACAGATATTGTCAGTAAGTGATGTTTCCTACATTAATTTGTTTATAAATGGAATTCTTCAACCACAACCTGTATATCAAGTTGCAACGGGGCAGTTAACATTGTTAGTACCTGAGGCCCCAGTACAGGGAGCCTCAATTATTCTACAGTTTATTATTATTAATTAAAAAGGACAGATTTCTTTATTAAGAAATCTGTCCAAAAGTAAAAAAACGTGGATTAAGTTATGATAAATTCAACAGTAACTGGAATTCCTGGATCTAATGCATCTCCATCTGGAATTGTGATTGCGCCAGTTGCACCCGTAGTAACAGTAGAGTCTCCTCCCGATTGAAGTACACCATTCAGATAGAAATTATAATAAGTGAAGGTTGGAAATGCTGTAGCTGCTGTACCAGCATCATTTAGACAAGCTGTAGCAGCAATCGCAAACGCAGCTCCTGTACCTGTACCTGCACCTAGGGTAGAAGTAAACCTTCTGGAAACTACATACGGTGGTATAAGTGCCATTTTTCATCACTCCTGAGTTTTTATTAGGACAATTTGATGAAACCTTGTCCTGTATTGTATTCTATGAAATTCTTTAATATTAGAAACGGCTTATGGACTAGTATATAAGTACAATTTATCATATAGGTATATTGATGTTAAGCGAGATAATATGAAGTGACCGCCTAGATTATCAAGTCAGGGATTTTAACCCATAATAATGAGTGAGAACAAACATTATTATGGGGTTTGCACCTTATGACAATAGGAGGCCACTATGGAAAATATAATCTACCTGTGGTGCTAGTTGATTTAAAAGCACCCTAAAGAGTACTTCAAAGTATTTCCAAACCGCTCCCTAGCCTTATCTAGCATAAGACAATAAACAAGAAAAATGCTTTCTAGTCTACTTTCAAATCCTGATAGGGAACGACTCCTAAAGTCTTGTATCCCTAATTTTTCTAAGGATGAAAAGACTGTTTCGATTTTTTTACGTCGCTTGCCTAACAAAGTATCATTAATTTTGTCTGCACCTCTCATATTTTTACGGAATGGAGTGGTAACTGTGACGCCCTTTTGGGCTATTTTTTCTTGAATAAAACTACTAATATAGCCCTTATCACCAAGAATATGGGGGACGGAGGATTCGTCACTTAGGGTTTCCAGCAGTTGAATGTCGTGGATTTTAGGCGAACTAACCGCATAGGCTACTGGAAAGCCAGTTTCAGTGACTGCAGCGCTTATTTTAACTCCATAATAATACATTTCTTTGGTGGAATTATAACCAATCTTAGCGATTGAACGCAGAACTTTTGCTCGTCGATTTCGGATTTCTTTGCAAAAAGGGCTTGGGAAACTATCAACAATTGTCGTCGTCATGCTTTCAGTTTTCTGCTTCACAAAAAAGAAACGAATGATTTTTATAGCATAAGCTAAACTCGCACACAGTCGGGTATATCGTGTTCGGCTTGGAAATTCAGTGAAGAATAGAATCGTTCGTACCGCACGGTACGTGGCTCTTTGGCTATTGTAGCCAAGCATGAATCCCCATAAAACACAAGCAATTATCACGGTATCGGGTTGGACTAACTTATCAACATTCTTACGATGTTTAATCGTGTCGGGCACATATTTTTTATAAAGTTTAACGACAATTTCTAAAATTTGATTGAAAACGGTATGGGTATCTGTATAATTATCTGTGTATTTTGTAGATTGCATATCATTCACTCATTTCTTGGTCGTTTTGAGTTCAATATATGCAATCTTTTTTTGTTTTTCCAGCATCGTTTAAGATTCTAAATCAACTAGCACCACAGGTTAGTTATAGATTAAAGTAATATTTGCTTTATCGAATTAGTAATGAATATGTTGGGAATGTAGGGTTTTATTTATATTTAATCCAAAATTAACATTCGAGCATTCGCTGAAAAAGCTCCAGATTGCTAGTATGTATATGAGCCTTACGTTGTGCCATAATATGTATCTCCCTAAAGCTATCTATGTAGTCGTAGACCATCTTTTTGAATGTTCTTGTAAAGTAGCCAATCGGATTTCTCATCAAAGTACCGTTATGTTCGTACTCATGCGTTTTAGAGAACAAGACAGAAGAAGCGTTCGCAAGAAGGTTGTGGAATACATCTGTATCCGCTAGTAAATTGAATTTCTGAGCAGCCTTTCGTGCAATGTTTCTGGCATTTTTGAAAGACTCATTTATCACCTTTGAATCAAAAGCAGTTTGTAAGTTCATACGCATAGGTTGGGGTACACGGTAATCGATGAAATTTAAATCATGTTGAAAAGATTGCGAAATGTCCTCTTTACGTATATTTATATCTTTTATATTTTGTTTTAAAGAAATAGTATTTGTTTTCTTGGTAGGACACTTTTCAATCATTTCGGTAGGGGTCTTGTCGGACACTTCTTCCACAATCGGTTGAATGATAATAGCATTAGAAGTTTGGCGCATATCTTTTTTACGCTTCATTGCTATTTGATTAATCATGTCTAAATCCACAAGTTTCTTCATTAAACGTTGTACAGTTTTATAGGAAACGTCCATTATGTCAGCAATTGAATTTTTACATAGGAAGCTAACGCCTACATATTTACAGCTGTGACGCTTTAAAATATCCAATAATGTAATAAGCCTAGCTTGTACATCGACACGTTTAACAGACGTGGTAATGACGTCACTATACGTTCTAACTACTTTGTTTAGTTCTTTGACATCAGTAAATGTGGATAAATTGTGATAGGACTCTTCTTGAGCTATGACATCAATACAATTCTTCTTCATAATAGTAGGCTCCTTTGTATAAACAAAAAAGCAACAGAATGCCAAATGTAAGCAAACTGTTGCTAGGAGACCCTTACGTACGGTAAAATAATACGTATGAGTACAGCAGGTGTTTGCCTATCTGGGTAGGCGGACGGTTAATAAAGTGGTGGAACACTTTATTAACACGCTGTGCTCTTTTATTTTTTTATGGGTTTAATTTTGATTTTTTTCGGTAACGAATTTGGTCACGAATAACTAGAAAAGTGTTGCTATTTATAAATTCAGCTATAGTACGAAACTGCGTAATATAGCTGTTTTATACTGTTTTCGGAAATGAAAGTTTTATATATAACAGATGGAAGAAGTGTATGTGGCACGAAAAACGGTGGAGAAGAAAAATGTATTAAAAGATATGGCAGATAGTTATAAAGTCGTGATGAAAGATAGAGCGTTTTTAATTTTTTGTGCAGCAAGTATATGTACACTATCGTTAGAGTTTCAAATTAATAATTATTTAGGGATACGTTTACAGAAGGAATTTGAAACGGTGCACTTTTTCTTTGGGAATGGTTTTACATTCGATTTAACAGGTATTCGAATGCTCAGCTGGATTTCAGCAGAGAATACAATTTTAGTTGTGTTATGTTCGGCGCTTCTTATTAAAATGCTGAAAAGCTTTAACGATTTAAAAATTTTATATGTAGGCTTATTCATTTATACAATTGGATTTACAATACTCGGAACGAGCAATAGTTTATGGATCTTATTAATCGCAGGGCTTTTCCAAACTGTAGGAGAGATGATGTATGTGCCAGTTCGTCAATCTATTATGGCAGATATGGTGCCGAATGAGGCAAGAGGTTCATATATGGCGATTAACGGAATGGTCTTTCAAGTTGCGAAAATGAATGGTGCATTAGGTGTTATGCTAGGTTCATTTATTGCATCTTGGGGCATGAGCGCTCTATATTTCATCGTTGGTATGAGCAGTATTTTATTATTTATGAAGGCGATAGGGAAAGAAAAGTATGAGGATGAAAGGGAGGTTTCTCAGATTGGATAAAACTATATAAAAAGCGAGCCAGTTATATACTGGGACTCGCTTTTTATATAATTTTTAAAACGGATCAACTTCAGCTAAGTCAGGATTGGTATTCGGGCTTGTTAAAAGATTCTTCAGTTCACCCACTTCTGAGAGAGCGACGAGAATATAACCACTAATGAGGACGATGAGTCCGATGACTCGTAATGTTTGCAATTTAATGTCACGGCTATTTTTTTCTGAGTTGTTTTGGGGCGTTGCAGGCGGATTGTTGTTCATAATAGGTCTCCTATCTTTTTTATTTATATGTGTAAAATCATTATTTAACTTATGGATAGGAATTGTATAGTCATTTTCACTATATGAGAACTGCCTATGAAAAGTGATTAGAAATTTTGGGACGAGAAAAGAGGCTGCGATGTGCAGCCTCTTTTTCGTTAAAATGCGGAAATTCGTTTCTTCGTTTTTGGTACAATAATAAATTTGATCCAGAGTAACCCGATAACCATAATGATAAGGCTATGTAAAAATTGTACTGTAGCAATGAGTATAACACTTGAAAATACAATGAGTTGAATGCTTAGTAATATAAAGATTAAGCTAAGAAATTGACTCATTCGTTCTTCAGTATCAATTGGATATAATGCTACGATAATATTTCCCGAAAAATATTTCCACAGAGAACGAAGCTGCATAGAAATCATATATAGGATGATATAAACGATAGCACCTTTTACGTATATATTCGGAACAAAATATAGGATGAAAGCACCGATTACCCCCAAGCGAATATATATACCGAAATAATCATTACCACGTAAAAATGCAAGTGTATGTAAATAGAAGAAAGTAGCTTGTTTTTTATGTAGTAAAGGTTCGATCCAATTCGTAAGCCATTTTCTGCCGTTTACTTGTTTTTTTAGCTGCGGAACATCGGTAAAGATGCTAGCGAATTGATAAAATCGTATGTCCATTTTTTCTTCTTGCTCGATTATGTATTCCCACGGTATTCGCTTTGTGGGCTGTTTTTTTGTATATAGGAGTAGAAAGGCAAGAAGTAATAGTAAGCCGCCTAGCACAATGATATTTGCAACATAAAACAGCATGTAAATGAAAAGTGCATTACAAGCAACACGAATGATAAGCCATATGCTTTTTTCATAACTATCACGCCATATCCAATGTATGTATATGTTCCAGCCTTTTAAAATCATTAAAACGATAAAGATTGTACATAAAAAAGGTACGGTTAATTGTAATGATTGCAGTGCAAGTGGTACGAGAATAAGGAACGTAAATAATAATGAGAAGAGCTGAATGATGTAATTATATAGAAGAGATTTTTTAAAATAAGAAGTTAATTTCTCTTCTAGTGCTAGTAAATAGACAGCATCGGGCTTTTGAATAAATGTACGTATTGGGCATCTCGTTATAATCGCTGTTAAGACGATTGTAATAAGCAATAGTGATATTCCTTTAGAAGGATCCGTTTTAAGAAACTTAGCGTAATAATATGCACCTACACATGAGACGAAGATGAAGCTATATAGTAAACCGTTAATCATACGTGCAAAGTATGTGATGGCATTTTGAATATGTTGTTGAAAGCGAGAGCTCCATAGTGATTCGATTGACATGTTTTTCACCTCTTTTTTCTATTATATATGTTTTATAAAGTAAAAAACGAGCAAATTGCGTTACGCAACTTGCTCGTTTTTCTTTTCTTTATTTTTTTTCTGATCACGATTCATTAATGGATAGAAGGCAAAGCCAATCCCGAATAAACCAATTCCGAGAAGAAATGTTTTTATATCGGATGCTCCTGTTTTAATAACCCATAGTGCATAGCAAATTGCAATAACTGCGACCACACCATCTATAATTCTTGCCCGTAACTCATTTTTATAAGTTTCACCAGTTGCGACCAGTTTTAACTGGAAGATTGGTGAAACGAGATATGGAATGAGGTAGGCCAGTGTTGATACGGTAATAACGAATGTATAAGCTTCCGCAATGGTTCCAGATAGTGTTGAGAATAAGAACACTTGCGACATAATGTTTGTTAATCGTAATGAGTAAATTGGACTTCCTTTTTTATTTGTTTTTGTAAAGAAGGAAGGGAAGAAACCTTCTTTGGCTGCTTGATAAGGTACTTCAGAGCTTAATAAAATCCAGCCTAATATTGAACCGAATAGGGAAGTAAGAGCAAGTAATGCCATAAGTTTCCCGCCGCCGTGACCCATTGCAGCGTTTAATGCATCTGCTAATGGACGTTCAGAAGCTTGTAATTTATCAACGTGAAGTACACCCATTGTTAAAATTGTAATTCCTAAGTAAATTGCAACTGTGATAAGTAATCCTGCAACAGTTGCGCGTTTTACCGTTTTTGGAGAGGTAGCCCGGTTTGATAAAAGAACGGCTGATTCAATCCCGATAAATGCCCAAAGCGTTGTAAGAGCCGCTAAGTTTACTTGTGAAAGTAGACCGTGTGATACGCCTTCTTTATCGATCATTGGTGTGTACCATTGTCCAAATTTTGAAGCTTCGAACGCAAATAACGTAACAATGATGAATAGAAGGAATCCAGTTACTTTCGTTGTTGTTGCTAGGAAGTTGAGCTTCCCAGCTCCGCTTACACCGTTTGTTAAAATTAAATGTGTGCCCCATAGTAAGACGGAACAAATAGTAAATGTAATGAGCTTTCCAACTTCTATATCGAACGAGCCGATTGAAAATAATAGTCGCGTATCTTTCATAATCGGGAAGAAGAGTGATAAATATCCCGCGAAAGATGTAATGATGGCAACGTTACTTGCCCAGTTTGCAACCCAATATCCCCACACCATGCTGAAACCAGCCATTTTCTTTCTTTTTGGTGTTGAGAATAAAGCATATGCATGACTTTGTGGTCCTGTCGTTAAATCAGGACGACGAATTGCTAAATTACCGAAAACAAGAGCTAGCATTAAAACACCAAACCCTGTTGTTAACCAAGCTAAAGTGACACCGAGTGGGCTTGCTGTTTGTGCCAACGTACTTGGCACCATGAAAATACCAGCGCCAACCATGTTACCGACAACGAAAGCTGTTAGTACCCAAAAGCCCCATTTTTTTTGTTGCATAGAAAATACCTCCAAAGTTAGTATAACCAAGTCAAGCGAGGAGATATGTATGTCTTCCTGATAAGGAAGAGAAGGTCCAAACAAAACAAAAAAAGCACGTAATTTGCCGCTACATGCTTTCTATCTTATAAGAAACCCACGACATACCTCTCGATAGCTCTCCACAAACGAAACGTTTGTGACAGTTCTGCACTTATTAAATGCAGACCCAGCAAGCGTGCATGGTGGACACGACTTACTTCGGCAATCATTCCTTTCTCATTTCTTCATCAATGCCACTACATCTCCTGAAATGATACTTTTAATGATTGCAACCTCTACCTCACCGAGATACGAATGAGGATTTATGTATTAAATTAACATGTTTAAGAGTAACAAATGTATTTTTATACGTCAATGGATATAGTAATAATCAGATTATAGAGAAGAATTTGTTATTAGGTCCCGGAGGATTTTAACTAAAAAGCAGCTGACCTAAATATTAGATCAGCTGCTACATATAAGATTAAACTAAGTTTAATACAGTTACTTTTTGACGAGTCATAGACTCAAGGCTCTTACGAATACCTTGTGCGCCCATACCCGAACCTTTTACACCGATGAATGGGAAGTGGTCAGGGCCGCGCTCTGTGCGTCCGTTAATTTGAACAGAACCAGTGTCGATTTTGTTAGCAATTGCAAATGCTTTGTTAATGTCTTTTGTGAAGACACTTGCTTGCAGACCGAACTCTGATTTGTTAGCAATTTCAATCGCTTGTTCGTCAGAAGAAACACGGATGATTGGAAGGATTGGGCCAAATGGCTCTTCCCAAGCAACTTTCATTTCTTCTGTTACGTTGTCGATTAACGTTGGATAAATTAGGTTGCGCTCACGTTTGTTACCGATAACGATTGTTGCACCTTTTTCAGCAGCATCGTCAATTAAACCTTGAACGAAGTCAGCAGATTTGTCGTCGATTAATGGAACGATTGTGCTGTTTTGTTCTGGAGATCCAACTGATAGTTCAGCTACTTGCTCTTTTAATAAGCCAGCTAGTTCGTCTGCTACATTTTCATGTACAAGTACACGCTTAATAGCTGTACAACGTTGACCTGAGTAAGAGAATGCACCGCTTACGATATGCTTTGCAGCTTCTTGTAAGTCTGCATCTTCACAAACGATACCAGGATCTTTACCACCAAGTTCTAATACAAGTGGAATCATCGCAGCTTTTTTCGCTAAATGTTTACCTGTATTTGTACCACCTGTGAACGATACCATATTTACGCCAGGATGTTCTACTAAGTAGTCACCAATTACAGAACCGCGTCCTGTAGCTACATTTACAAGACCTTTTGGAAGGCCAGCTTTATGAAGTGCTTCAACCATTTTAACACCGCTAATTGCACCTTGAGTTGCTGGTTTGAAGATAACAGCGTTACCCATAATAAGTGCTGGTGCAAGTTTTGCAGCAGATAAGTTTACTGGGTAGTTAAATGGTGCAATTGCTAATACAACACCAAGTGGTGCGCGCTGAATAATCGCAAGTTTAGATTTAGATCCACCAGGGAAGCTATCACCCATCATGCTTTCACCGTGCATGTGAAGTGCTTCGTCAACTGTGTAACGAATTAAGTCAGCTGTACGAACGACTTCTTTTTGCGCATCTTTATAGCCTTTACCGACTTCTTTCATAATGATATCGGCAATTTCATCTTGCATATTTACGAGCTCATCAGCCCATTTATATAAATATTTTGCGCGATCTTGTAGAGAAGCTTCAGCCCATGATTTTTGAGCTTCTTTTGCAGATGCAATTGCTTCATCTACTTCTCCTTGAGTAATTGCTTGTACTTGCCCAATTACTTCGTGTAAGTATGGAGATGGAATGTCGATTGTTTGACCTGAAGAGCTTTCTCTCCATTCTCCGTTTAAATAAAATTTGTACGTATTGCTAGTTGTCATGATTAGTCCTCCTAAAATAGCAACTTGTAAGAGTGAGTATAAGGTGATTGTAGGTGGTTTGATAATATTTTTCAAATGAAATGTTTGTGAAAACGATTTCTTACTATTTTTTTGTTTTGTATGCCCTTTCTTACAGAAGATTCTCTTATTTCAAACTGAATTATAAGCAGAATGCATCACTTTTATTTTTTGTGATAAAAGATTATTTTATTCTAAAGCGAAAAAAATAATTGACAGAATACTCAATAAAGTTGTAAGATTATAAATGGAAAATAAATGAAGGGGGTGTGCGTAATGATTGTAATCGTAAATGTAATGGGCTTAGCTCTGTTAAATGGCGGAAAACATTCATATCATTACGCAACCCGTGCGGATATATAGGACCTTTTTGTCTTATGAGAAGCGTACGTTGCGTATATCGTAACGTACGCTTTTATGCATTCTATTGCATATCGTCAAGCGGCGGTATGCTTTTTTTTGTTTGTTTTCCTTGTTACTATAAAAAATTAGAATTTGGAAGGTGGAAAAATGTGATGAAATTGTATGGCTTACGAAATGTAAATGTGATGGGTTTGGATAGCGGATAAAGAAATGTGAATCAAACGAGAAAGAGAAAGGAGAGGTTATATTGTTTTCAGTATTACTAAAGTTAAGCTGGTTTTTTAGAGAGCATTGGAAAAGGTATAGTATCGCAATTGGGGTACTTTTAATTGTAAACGTGATAGAGGTAATTCCACCGAAAGTGTTAGGAATTACAATTGATAGTATTAAAACGGGAGCCTTAACGAATGAGGCGATTATGCAATATATTCTTATTTTACTTGGGGTAACGATTGGTGGGTATGTACTTACTTTCATTTGGCAGCACCAACTATTTGGCGGTGCGTTCGTACTTGAGAAAACGATGCGTTCAAAATTTATGGGGCACTTACTTAAGATGACACCGACGTTTTATCAAAAAAATCGTACTGGCGATTTAATGGCGAGAGCGACAAATGATTTAAAAGCAATCTCCATGACAGCTGGTTTTGGTATATTAACGCTCGTTGATTCTAGTCTATATATGCTTACAATCGTTTGTATGATGGGCTTTTCAATTAGTTGGCAGTTAACATTTGCTGCGCTTATACCACTTCCGATTATGGCGTATGCGATGAATAGATACGGAAAGAAGTTGCATGAAAGATTTACAGTCGCGCAAGATGCGTTCGGGGATATGAACGATAAAGTACTTGAATCAATTGCGGGTGTACGCGTTATTCGTGCGTATGTACAGGAGAACGCTGATCAAGAAAGGTTTCATCATTTAGGAGATGACGTATACGAGAAAAATATGAGAGTAGCAAGAATCGATGCATTATTCCAGCCGACTGTGAAAATGCTCGTCGGTCTTAGTTATTTAATTGGTTTAGTGTACGGTGCATATCTCGTATTCCAATCAAAGGTGACACTTGGTGAGCTCGTTTCTTTTAACGTCTATTTAGGGATGATGATTTGGCCGATGTTTGCAATTGGTGAATTGATTAATGTTATGCAAAGAGGAAATGCGTCGCTCGACCGTGTAAATGAAACGTTAGCTTATGAACCAGATGTAAAGAATCCGAAAGATCCAAAGGTTGTACAAGAGCCAGATTACATTCAGTTTGATAACGTTACTTTTTCATATCCTTCATCAATTGAAACGAATTTGAAAAATGTTTCGTTCTCTTTAAAACAAGGAGAGACACTTGGAGTTGTTGGGAAGACAGGAAGCGGGAAAACGACGCTCGTTCGTCAGCTTCTTCGTCAATATCCACTTGGAGAAGGGGATATTGCGGTTTCTGATGTGAAGCTAGATAAAATTACGAATGATAACGTACTTGGCTGGATTGGGTATGTACCTCAGGAACACATTTTGTTCTCAAAAACAGCGAAGGAAAATATTTTATTCGGAAATAGAGAAGCGACTGAAGAAGAACTTGAAAAAGCGATTGAAATAGCTGCGTTTAAAAAGGATTTAGAGTTTTTACCGGAAGGTTTAGAAACGCTCGTTGGAGAGAAAGGTGTTTCTTTATCAGGTGGGCAAAAGCAAAGGATTTCGATTGCGAGGGCTGTTATTCAAAATCCGGAAATTTTAATTTTGGACGATTCTTTATCAGCTGTTGATGCTCGTACTGAAGCGGCAATTATTGAAAACATACGAACAGAAAGAAGCGGGAAGACGACGATTATAACAACGCATCGTTTGTCAGCAGTGCAGCATGCTGATTGGATTCTCGTTATGGATAACGGTGAGGTTATTGAAGAAGGTTCGCATGAAGCACTCGTTCGAAATGGGGGCTGGTATGCAGAGCAGTTCGAAAGACAACAAGGTGAAAGTGAAAGTACGGATAGTGGGGTGAAAATATGAGTGTTTCAAAACGATTGTTTCAATACGCGATGAAAGTAAAAGGGCCGATTTTTGCAGCGATGGCGATGCTATTTGTTTTCGTTATTGCAGAACTCGCGGGTCCTTTCGTCGCAAAAACGATGATCGATGAGCATATCGTTGGAATAGAGAGACCCTGGTATGAAACAGAAAAGAGTGAGGATGCTGTTTCATATAATGGCGCCTTTTATAAGCGAAGTGATCGCTTTGAACAAGGTGAGCAAAAAGGGAAAGAAGTCCGAGTGATTCAAGTTGGTTTTCAGTACTATTTTGTACCGAATAAAATAACGCTTGAAGGAACTCGTTCTGTTAAGGGTGATGTGCTTACAGTACAAAGTGGTAAGGCAGTGCAAGTGTATAAATCGAAAGCCTTAACGAAAGAAGAAGTATTTGCGTTTTATAAACCAGAAATAAATAGGTTATTACTACTTGGCGGTGGATATTTCGCTTTATTAGTAGTCGTATCATTATTTGCATACGGAAAGCAGTTCTTCTTACAGAAGGCGGCAAACAAAATTATTCAAATTATGAGGGAAGACGTCTTTTCCCATATTCAAACGTTGCCAATTCGTTATTTTGACCATTTACCAGCAGGGAAAATTGTATCACGTGTAACGAATGATACAGAAGCGATTCGTGATTTATATGTAACAGTGCTTGCGACATTCGTCTCTAGTATCATCTATATTATCGGGATTTTCGCTGCGCTATTTTTACTTGATGTAAAACTGGCGGCGCTATGCTTACTTATCATCCCAATTTTAATTGTTTGGGCGATTATGTATAGAAAGTATGCGTCTGTATACAATCATAAAATGCGTTCGCGTTTATCGGATATTAACGGAACAGTGAATGAATCAATTCAAGGGATGCCAATTATTCAAGCATTTCGTCAAGAACATGAAACGAAGAAGGAATTTGAAGAGTTAAATGGTGATTATTTTAAATATCAAAATAAAATTTTAAATTTAAATGCAGCAACTTCGCATAATTTAGTGTCTGTATTAAGAAATATCGCTTTTACAGGTGTAATTTGGTATTTCGGTGGTGCTTCATTAAGTGCTTCTGGCCTCCTTTCTCTAGGGATACTGTATGCTTTCGTCGATTATTTAACGAGGTTATTCTCGCCAATTACGAACATGGTGAACCAACTTGCTAACTTAGAGCAATCGCGTGTTGCATCAGAGCGTGTGTTTGAATTGCTAGAGGAAAAGGGAGAGGCAGTAGAAGAAGAACGTATGCCTCGCTTAACCGGAAATGTGAAATTTGATAATGTTTCGTTTTCTTACAATGGAAAAGATGAAGTGTTAAAAAATATTTCTTTTGAAGCGAAACAAGGGGAGACAGTGGCACTTGTCGGTCATACTGGATCAGGAAAAAGTTCCATTATGAATGTGCTCTTTCAGTTTTATGAATTTCAAAAAGGGAAGCTTACGATTGATGGTCATGATGTAACAGAGATGCCGAAACAAGCAACACGTGAACATATGGGAATTGTATTGCAAGATCCGTTTTTATTTAGCGGGACAGTGGCATCCAATGTAAGCTTAGAAAATGAAAAAATTACAAAAGATCGCATCGTAAAGGCGTTACGAGATGTTGGTGCGGAAAGGTTTGCTAACAATATAGATGAAAAAATTACGGAGAAAGGAAGTACACTTTCAACCGGAGAACGTCAGCTTATATCGTTTGCTAGGGCACTTGCTTTTGATCCTGCTATTTTAATTTTAGATGAAGCGACTTCCAGTATTGATACAGAAACAGAAGCGATGATTCAACAAGCGCTAGAAGTTGTGAAGAAAGGACGAACGACGTTTATTATCGCTCATCGTCTTTCAACAATTAAGAGCGCTGATCAAATTATTGTGCTTGATAGAGGAACGATTTTGGAAAAAGGTTCCCATGATGAATTAATGAAAAAGCGCGGGCGTTATTACGATATGTATAAAACGCAAATGGAAGGAAACCAGAGTGCTTAATTTTTAGAAGAACTTGCGATTTTCGCAAGTTCTTTTTTGATCGGATTGTCCGCTTAGAAGTTAATATATTTCACCGGCTGAAAAACTTATAAATAAGTAGGTATTATTTTACCTTTTTCTTTATAAATGCTATATTAAAAAATGTTACTTATTTTTTGTATGTAGCGCTATTTTTCCATTTTGTTTGATTATGAAGAAAAAGGTTAAACTAAATAAGAACATTTTCATTGAAAAATTGTTCGAAATTGCATACAATCAATATAGTTTTTAAATTCCTATCAGAATACTTGGAGGACTACTATCATGAAAAAGTTATTTTCAGTGCTTGCAGTAACTACATTAGCGATTGGGATTGTAGCGGGCTGCGGTAAAGAAGAGAAAAAAGATACAGCTAATCAAGATGCATTACAGAAGATAAAACAAAGCGGTGAGCTTGTAATTGGTACAGAAGGTACATATCCACCATTTACGTTCCACGATACAAACGATAAATTAACTGGGTTTGACGTTGAATTAGCAGAAGAAGTTGCAAAACGTTTAGGTGTAAAGCCTGTATTTAAAGAAACACAATGGGATAGCTTACTTGCAG
Organism: Bacillus sp. FDAARGOS_1420; assembly: GCF_019344915.1. NCBI lineage: Bacteria > Bacillati > Bacillota > Bacilli > Caryophanales > Bacillaceae > Bacillus > Bacillus sp. FDAARGOS_1420. Next base: position 33,933 of record NZ_JAHWJB010000002.1, read on the forward strand.
GAATAGATGCAAAACGTTTCGACATGGTTGCGAACGAAGTTGGTATTCGTGAAGATCGCCAAAAGAAATATGACTTCTCTAGTCCATATATTTCTTCTTCAGCAGCATTAGTTATTGCGAAAGATAAAGATAAACCTGCTACATTTGCTGACGTAAAAGGATTAAAAGCAGCACAATCTTTAACAAGTAACTACGCAGATATTGCTAAGAAAAATGGTGCGGAAATCACAGGTGTAGAAGGATTTAGCCAAGCAGCAGAATTATTAAGTTCTGGCCGCGTTGATTTCACAATCAATGATAAATTATCAGTGTTAAACTATTTAGAAACGAAAAAAGATGCAAAAATTAAAATTGTAGATACAGAAAAAGAAGCGTCACAAAGTGGATTCTTATTCCGTAAAGGTAGCGACAAACTTGTACAGGAAGTAAATAAAGCGTTAGAAGATATGAAAAAAGATGGTACGTACGATAAAATAACGAAAAAATGGTTCGGTGAAAATGTATCTAAGTAGCGCATTGATGTCAGATCGATTGTCTACTTGGATAGATATTATGCAGACTTCCTTCGCGCCTATGCTGAAGGAAGCTGTCTTTACGACAATTCCGTTAACGCTTATTACATTTATTATCGGTATTATACTTGCGACGTTAACAGCGCTCGCACGTATTTCAGGTAGTCGTATTTTACAATGGATTGCTCGTATCTATGTATCTATCATTCGCGGAACGCCACTTCTTGTACAGTTATTTATTATTTTCTATGGCCTTCCAACTCTTAATATTGAGGTTGAGCCATATACAGCAGCAGTTATTGGATTTTCATTAAATGTAGGTGCATATGCATCTGAAATTATTCGTGCTTCTATCCTTTCAATCCCGAAAGGACAGTGGGAAGCAGCTTACACAATTGGGATGACATACCCGCAAGCATTAAAACGTGTTATTTTACCACAAGCAACACGCGTATCAATTCCGCCGCTTTCGAATACATTTATTAGTTTAGTGAAGGATACTTCATTAGCGTCGTTAATTTTAGTAACAGAAATGTTCCGAAAAGCGCAGGAAATTGCGGCAATGAACTATGAGTTTTTAATTGTTTATTTTGAAGCAGGTCTAATTTATTGGGTAATTTGCTTCTTATTATCTATCGTGCAACAAATATTAGAAAAACGTTCAGAACGTTATACTCTAAAATAACCCTTTCATAAAAGGAGTTTTTGTTTTTATGATTTCAATTCAACATTTACAAAAAAGTTTCGGAGATAATACCGTATTAAAACATATAGACTTATCAGTTGAGAAGGGCGAAGTGGTTGTTATTATCGGGCCATCTGGATCTGGTAAAACGACATTCTTGCGTTGTCTCAACGTGTTAGAAACGCCGAACGCTGGTAACATTCGCATCGGCAATAAAGAGCTCGATTTCTCTCAAAAAGTATCGAAGAAAGATATTGTAAATCTTCGTACGCAAACAGGTATGGTATTCCAACACCATAATCTATTTCCTCATTTAACAGCAATTCACAATGTAATGGAAGGGCTCATTACAGTGAAAAAGATGGGGAAAGAAGAAGCAAAGAAAAAAGCAAACTATTTCCTTGAAAAAGTTGGTCTTGCGGATAAAGTAGACTTATATCCGTTCCAATTATCAGGTGGACAACAACAGCGCGTTGGAATCGCTCGTGCGCTTGCGATGGAGCCGGAAGTTTTACTATTTGATGAGCCAACGTCAGCACTTGATCCTGAGCTAGTTCAAGAAGTTTTAAAGGTTATGAAAGAACTTGCTAAAGAAGGAATGACGATGGTCATTGTAACGCATGAAATGCGCTTTGCTCATCAAATTGCGAACCGTGTTATTTTCATGGATGGCGGTGTCGTTGTCGAACAAGGTACACCGGAAGATGTATTTACAAATCCAAAAGAAGAACGAACGAAGAAGTTTTTACAAATGTTGCAGTAAATTAAGGAAGGTCTCAGGGCATATGCCCTGAGACCTTTTTGCCATATATATTTATTTTTGGAATCCGCCAAGGCTTTGCTCAGCCATTGCAACTAGACGTTTTGTAATTTCTCCACCAACAGAACCGTTAGCGCGAGCCGTAGAATCTGCTCCTAATTGTACACCAAATTCTTGAGCGATTTCGTACTTCATTTGATCGATTGCTGCTGTTGCACCTGGTACTACTAATTGATTGTAAGAGCTTTGGTTTGCCATAGGAATATATCCTCCTTAGAGTTATAAAAATTTTTTTGGTTGGACTAGCTGGATTTGAACCAGATTATCGCCCCGTTTGGCGCTAATCCATCGGTAATTAAGTTTGTACTCATAGTATGGATGTTACCTAGAAAGATATACAAAAAAATAATTTGTAAATTTTGTAAAAAAATATTTCATCATTTCGTAAATTATGAAATAAGAGTAATCGTTGTATTTTTAAGAAAGAAGGCTAAACTAAGAGCGAAATCATATGCGTTTTTTTCTTTGTATAACCAGCTTGGCTTACTTAACTTATGATTTGTTAAAGTGAGACAAATTCCAGTTTAGTAAAATGAAAATTAAATCGGAAGCAACTGCATAGTTCTGTTTTAACCCAGGGCAGGGCAGAAAAAGGAACTGACCGCGTCTATGCACGGCTAGATGCTCTCTTTAATCTAAAAAAGAAGCTTTTAAACGAAAATGTAATTAAAGTGAGATAAATTAAAGCTTAGTAAAATGAAAATTAAACGGCAACAACTGCATAGTTCTGTTTTAACCCAGGGTAGGGTAGAAAAAGGAACTGACCGCGTCTATGCACGGCTTAGATGCTCTCTTCAATCTAAAAAAAGGGCTTTTTAATTGTTTTTAAACGATAACGTATGGAGGAATCATGATGGGAATTTGCCCGCTTTGCAACGCGCTAGAATCACAAACATATTCTTGTCAAAATTGCCAAGGTATACTCCAAGATTATGGGAAAACTGTAGATTACATAGACGATTACAGTGCATATATGGATCAAGAATTATTAAGTGCAGTAGACGGTTTAACACATAATAATTCACAGGAGTATTGCAATCATGTTTTTTATTGCGGAGTATGTAATGTGGAAACTGAAGTTGTAGTGAAGCTCGTTTAAATAAAAAACTTCCACCTTATGAAGGAGGTGGAAGTTTTTGTTTTTGTATTTGTGAGTTAATCATAGGGGAAGGGATGTTTTCGGTATGTGACGAAGGATCTGATTTTATTTGTGACATTTTTTCTTTCGTATCGCGCAAAGAGTGTTCAGTTAAATAGATGGCATATTCATAAAATAATTGGCGCGTAAGTTCACTTTGTTCTTTTAACTTTTCATCTTGGAATACAGTTCGCCCCGGTTTAGAATTTGCTTCAAATAGCCACGGGTTTTCCGTGGTGTCTAAACCAATGTCAAAACCAATCTCTCCAATGTTCCCGGTTACTTGCCCATCAAGTGCATAACTGATTTGTAAGGCTGTTTGTTTTAGTTTATTTTCAATTTGAACTTGCTTTGTTGAATCAGGAAATAGTTCCTGAAGTAATTTCGTATCACCGCCGCTATTTACATGAGTTGTTAAGCTACCTTTGCCGGCGATTTTTGCGACGATTGCACTGACTACCCAATTACCAAAATGGTTTTTATTTGTATGAATGCGAAAATCGACGGGTTGCCCTTCGAAGCGGAGCAGTGAGATACCTTGTTGTACGATAAACTTTTTTAAATCATGTCCTTTTAACACATGGTTAAGAAGGGCTTCTAATGATTGATACTTTCTTAGTTTGTTTTGTTCATTTTCACGATAACGACAATAGTAGCAATTATCAGTTTGAGAATAGAGTATTTGATGAATATTTCTGCCGAAGCTACCGTGTATTGGTTTCATATAAATGTACTTATACGTACCGAGAAGTCGTTCTACTTGTTCAAAATGTTGAAATACTTCTGTATTTGGTAAGAATGGTTTAATTGAATCTTCTTTCATTAAAAGTTGATGCACTTCCCATTTATTGAAAAATCCCGGATTAAACCACGGAATCGCATAGTCGCTTTCTAAACGTTTTTTTGCTCTTACGATAGGTTTGTAATTTTCTGCTTGCCGATTTGGTAAACGGTCGTAAATGACATTTGGTAAAGGGACTTTGTTTTTTACCCATTTTCCTTCTTGAAAGAAGTACCCTTCAATTGTTTCCTCTTCCCAGTTTATATGTTGAAGGCCAAAGACAAATACAAATGGCTGTAATGTGAATGGTGGTGTTAATAACTCACTGAGAGAGATGGAACGACTTCCTAAAGGAGAATTAGAATCATCGTTAAAGCCAGTTGTGAAAATCCCGATTAATGGGCCGAAAACAATGGTTTGATTGTGTAAGAAGGCATGGATTGTCGTCGAATGCGGTAGTAAAAGATCGGCTGCAATCTGTTCGCCAATAATAATTTCTCGCGTGAATGAATAATGAATTTTAATATTCTCACATGTAATATAACGTAAGCCAAAGAAAAAGGATGTAATTGGTGGTGTAATAGAAAAAACGTAAGGTAAAGTAATACTATTTGGATGCTCATCTGAAATACTTAATGTATATATGTGCTCTTTCAACGGGGATTTCCTCCTTTCGTTATGGTGTAAATCGGCTAAACTTTAATGGACCATGAAAAATTTGTTCAGCGAGTTCGTCGTTGTACCTAGTATAAACTTCGTAAGAAGGCATCGTATTGACGTACATAAGCCAAATGGCACCTTTTTGATCCATAATGGTAGAAAGCTCTAGTTCAAATAATGAAGAATAGGACTGATCGAGTGTTTTAAAAACTTCGGTTACAACATCATGTAAAGCATCTTTTAATAATTGGACGCCAGTTGGAGAAAGTAAATATTTAATTTTAGAAAATGGATGTAACATAGAACGTTCTGTTGCTGAAAGTAAAAATTGTGCTGGGAATGAAGATTTTTGTATAAATTGACCGAGCACTTTCCAATTCTGTTCTTTATTTTTTTGCATAATGGTTCGAATATGAATCGGATATGATAGTTGATTTGGAGGTTGTAACATTGGATGAATCATATAACGGAATGAGTGTATGTTCGATTTGCACCATGATATAAATTCATCTGTTCGTTTGAATTGAGTAGAAGTATGATGTTGTTCATTTATTGTCTCGATATGAAATGTTTTATTTTTGTAAGTGGCTCGATATAAATTTTCATTGGAGTGTATATTGATTGGTCTTATAATAATATCTCTTGTTTCTAGTAGTAATTTAAAAATTCCTTGTACTGTTCCTTTTATTATTTTTGGTACGTAAGGGGAAAGACGTTTATTAGTAAGAAAAAGATTGTGCAAATCGCTTGGGTTAATAAGTGTGTTGTTTAAAAAAGTAGTGGAAGAACGTTTGTGTAATGAATGAATAATCGCATTTGCTTGTTGGAATTCCTCATCCTCTTTGAAATGACAACGATCATATATATATGAAGGAATGGGAAAGGTTTGATCTATCCAATTTCCTGTATCTGTATCGTAAATAAGACCAGAAACAAGATCTGTCTTTGAATCAATGCTAAACGGTGTGAATTGGGCAACGACGTTATGATAAAGACGAGCTCGCTTAGCGATTTCGGTGTAATACGTTTGCTCGTGATGGAGCCCGGAAGTTAAAAGACCAAGAACCAACGAAATCACTCCTTTAGTAATAAGATGTTTGCATTATAGGCGAAGCTATATATTGCAAATACGTTTTTATACCATTATACTTTTGTCGGTATGATGATATGCTATAGTTTTGGAGAAGTGAAAGGTTGATTGTGATGAATATATGGTTAAATATGTTAATAACGACAGGGCTCGGGGCAATTATTGGAGGATACACAAATCATTTAGCGATAAAAATGTTATTTCGTCCTCATCGTCCGATTTATATTGGGAAGTTTCAGGTTCCATTTACGCCAGGGTTAATTCCGAAGCGCCGCGATGAGCTTGCTGTTCAATTAGGTAAAATGGTTGTAGACCATTTGTTAACACCAGAAGGAATCGGAAAGAAACTAACAAATAAAGAGTTTCAAACCAGTTTAATTCGCTGGACACAAGTGGAAGTCGATAAAGTAATTACAAATGAACAGTCGTTACGGGATATGTTAGAAAAATGGAATTTAGAACATGTAGAAGAAGAGGCGATCGGGAAAATCGAACATGTTATTACAGAAAAAATTCATGCATTTTTAGCAGAGTACTATACATATACATGGGAACAGGCGTTACCTCATTCTGTTCATGAAAAAGTAGAGAATGCGATTCCGAATGTAGCATCTTTTATTTTAAAAAGAGGAATTAGCTTTTTGGAAAGTGAAGAAGGAAAGGAACGCCTTTCAAAAATGATTGATGACTTTTTCGCTTCTCGCGGGACGCTGCTTAACTTAGTTGGTATGTTTTTAGGGAATGTAAGTTTAGTTGATCGCGTGCAGCCGGAAGTCATTAAGTTTTTAGGACAAGATGGAACAGAGCGTCTGTTAACTGATGTACTGCAAAAAGAGTGGGAAAAGTTAAAAGGAAGAGACGTAAAAGAATTAGAAATGTTCGTAGAGAAAGAAATGATTGTGAACTCCATATTGTCAGCAGTTAAAGTAGAGGAAACAGTGAGTAGATTTTTAAATCAGTCTGTTCAGCAAGTATGTGAGCCAGTTCGAGAAACAATCGTTGAAAAAGTGGTCCCTAGCGTAGTAGAGAAAGGCTTGAAGTGGGGGACAGAAAATGTGGGAAGTATATTGGGAAATCTACAGCTTGCGGAAATTGTCCAGCAGGAAGTATCTACATTTTCAACAGAGAGACTAGAAGATCTCGTATTGTCCATTACAAAAAATGAGTTAAAAATGATTACATATTTAGGGGCGTTATTAGGGGGGACAATTGGATTTATTCAAGGGTTGTTACTCTTGTTCCTTAAGTAATAAAGATGGGTGTATAGAAATAAAAGTGAAATTTCTTCCCATCTCTTGCATAGTTTGATATGGTAAGAAGAGGTGCGTATGTAAATGCACTTAAAAGGCAGTGTGAGCGAAAAGCGCTAGCCTTCTAAAGGAGGAAAAATAAAATGACAAAAAACATTCATGATGTTGCATATGAATTACAAAAAACAATCGCTGAAAACGAAGATTTCCAAACATTAAAAGCAAGCTACGCAGCAGTACAAGGAGATGCAGAGTCAAAGAACTTATTCGAAGAGTTCCGCGCGATGCAACTTGGCTTACAACAAAAAATGATGCAAGGCCAAGAAATCACTGAAGAAGATAACCAAAAAGCACAAGAAGTTGTAACTCGCATTCAACAAGATGCAAAAATCACAAAGTTAATGGAAACTGAGCAACGTTTAAACATCGTTATCACTGACGTTAACAAAATCATCATGAAGCCACTTGAAGAATTATATAGCGCGCAACAAGCGTAATGATGGAAGACGCTCCTAGTATGGGGGCGTTTTTTTTTGTGGGTAATTTGATAGTCCTGCCACAAAAAAATCCCCGCCGAAATAGCCATGTGTTAGTGACTATTTTGACGGGAATATATGATGTATCTTTCAATTTCTCTTTTATATACATAATTACTTGTTGAAATACTCAGTTCTAATATTTTTTTCTTTCAAAAACTTTTCAATCTCTTTTTGCTTTCTACCATTAACTTTCTCAAAGCGCTTTGTAAAAGAAAAATCGGTCTTGAATAAGTTACCATCTTGAGCGATTTTTTCTATTTCTTGATCTAGTTCTACTGAAAGTGCTGTAGACGATGAAATAAATTCATAGATTTCTTTCGAAGGCTTTTTGTAATCATCAGGTATAGTATTGTTACTAATAAAAGTATGGAAATTCGCATCATTTTGTTTTGCTAAATCTACTAGTTGCTTTAATTTCTCTCGGTCGGATTCCGTGACATTCTCGTCAGACATGGCTGATGAAAGGGGAACGATGTTTTCAAATAACTCGCCGCTATAATCTAAATAAGTCTTTATATTTTGTTTCATTTCGTTTTCATTAATATTTTCATTTTTCTTTGAGGAACTAAATATAGTTTCTGGAATTTTTATCGTTACATCTTTAATAGATTGCACATCGTTTTCTTCCTTATGTTGTGCACTATTTGAACAAGCTGATAGAAATAAAATTGTAAGTAACATGAGTAGATATAAAGTATATTTCTTCATTTTAATCTCCTTTTACATTCATTATTATCTTTGTAAAATAGCTATATTCCATTTCAAATACTTTACTAAAGTTACGTATACATGTTTTATCATTTGGTAAGATATTACGGATATGAGTAAACCGCTGCAAAAAGCGATGAACACATTGTAAACATCGGAATAACTGATTTGATGAAACCCGTAAAAAAATCCTAACCCTATTAATAAAATAGGTGAAATGATTAATAATGGAGTGGCAATGATAAGGGCTAGAAGAATCGGTAATAAAAAGAGTAGTACGAAAAAGGCGATAATGATAAAGGCAAAGTTTAAAACACTTAAGCTCATAACAGAAAATAGTGCGGTTATCATATTTTTGAAGCTTCGTTTATTGTTAGCGTTGTTTATTGCATAGGAAACATTAAGTTCTTTAGCAATAGTTTTAGGGTCTCCTAGTTTTCTAGAAATTTCTTCTTCAGATTTCCCATCCTGTTTAGCACTGATAAAATGAGTTTCATACTCTGAAATAATATCTTTCTTTTCTGCATTAGGCATATTCCGCAAGGAAGAACTAAGTTGGTCCAAAAATTCACTTTTGTTCATAACAATCACTTTCCTTTATAAAATGATGAATTACAGCTGAGAATCCTATCTTTTGAAAAGGGGATACGAATTACAAGGTGCGTTCCAATTATTGGGTATTCCAATATTTACAAATATATCATTTAGTAGTGTTCTTTGCAAGGTACTATAATCTTATTAATACTGTGATTAGATGGAATTTTTTCGTGCATTTTTAGAGGAGATATAAAAATATTATTTTAGGATAAACAAAGGGTTGTAAGCGTATTCCTTAGAGGTTGTCAAAAAACTGTCAAATTCATATTGTTGGAAAAATAATGCATTTGTAATATAATGATAAATAATACTTCACCACATTAATTAACTAGGTGAAATTAAAAATCTTTATTACACACATTATGAAATAAAGGAATGATTAGTTTGAGTACAGGTGTAAAAGCAAACGACGTGAAAACAAAAACAAGAGGAGCAGATCTTGTTGTTGATTGTTTAATTAAACAAGGTGTTACACATGTTTTCGGTATTCCAGGAGCGAAGATTGATTCTGTATTTGATGTACTGCAAGAAAGAGGACCAGAGTTAATTGTTTGTCGTCATGAACAAAACGCAGCATTTATGGCAGCTGCTATTGGTAGATTAACAGGGAAACCGGGCGTATGTCTTGTAACTTCAGGACCAGGGACATCAAATTTAGCGACAGGTCTTGTTACTGCGAATGCGGAGAGTGATCCCGTTGTTGCTTTAGCTGGTGCAGTTCCGCGTACAGATCGATTAAAACGTACGCATCAATCTATGGATAATGCTGCATTATTTGAACCAATCACTAAATATAGCGTAGAAGTCGAGCATCCTGATAATGTACCAGAAGCACTTACTAATGCATTTCGAAGTGCTACTTCTACAAATCCAGGAGCAACACTTGTAAGTCTTCCGCAAGACGTTATGACTGCAGAAACGACAGTAGAATCTATCGGTGCGCTTTCTAAGCCACAGCTTGGAATCGCTCCCATAAATCATATTGAATACGTAGTAAAAAAAATAAAATCAGCAAAATTACCAGTTATTTTACTCGGTATGAGAGCAAGTACCAATGAAGTAACGAAAGCAGTTCGTGAGTTAATTGCTGGTACAGAACTTCCTGTTGTTGAAACGTATCAAGCAGCTGGTGCAATTTCACGTGAGTTAGAAGATCATTTCTTCGGCCGCGTTGGATTATTCCGTAACCAACCAGGTGATATTTTACTAGAAGAAGCGGATTTTGTTTTATCTATCGGCTATGACCCAATTGAGTATGATCCGAAATTCTGGAATAAACTTGGCGATAGAACAATTATTCACCTTGATGATCACCAAGCAGATATCGACCATGATTACCAACCAGAGCGTGAATTAATTGGTGATATCGCTTTAACTGTAAATAGCATTGCGGAGAAATTACCGAAGCTTGTATTAAATACGAAATCAGAAGCAGTTTTAGAACGATTACGCTCGAAATTATCAGAGCAAGCAGAAGTTCCAAATCGTGCTTCAGAAGGTGTTACGCATCCACTTCAAGTCATTCGTACACTTCGTTCTTTAATTAGTGACGATACAACCGTTACATGTGACATCGGTTCCCATTCTATTTGGATGGCAAGATGTTTCCGTTCTTATGAACCACGTAGACTATTATTTAGTAACGGTATGCAAACGTTAGGTGTTGCACTTCCTTGGGCAATTGCCGCTACTTTAGTTGAGCCGGGTAAAAAAGTTGTTTCAGTGTCAGGTGATGGTGGTTTCTTATTCTCTTCGATGGAGTTAGAAACAGCGGTACGTTTAAATGCACCGGTTGTACATCTCGTTTGGAGAGACGGTACATATGATATGGTTGCGTTCCAACAAATGATGAAATACGGTAGAACATCAGCTACAGAGTTTGGCGATGTTGATCTTGTGAAATATGCAGAAAGTTTCGGGGCGTTAGGTCTTCGTGTCAATACACCAGACGAATTAGAAGGTGTATTGAGAGAAGCGTTAGAAGCAGACGGCCCTGTCATTATTGATATTCCAATTGACTACCGTGACAACATTAAATTAAGCGAAAAACTATTACCAAACCAATTAAACTAATGGGGGCATGAGTGAGATGACTGTTGCGCAATTAATTGATATTGATGCAAAAAGAACGAAAACGAATAATGAAGTATATCAAACATCTACAATGCTTGCGCTATTAGATGGTATATATGATGGTGTGATTAGCTTTGAGGAATTGAAAGAACGTGGTGATTTCGGCATCGGCACATTTGATCAATTAGATGGTGAAATGATCGCGTTTGATAACGAATTTTACCATTTACGTTCAGACGGCTCCGCAGAAAAAGTAGAGCCAGAGGAAACAACACCGTTTGCGACTGTAACGTTTTTTGAAAAAGAAATGAGTTATACGGTAGAGCATCCGATGAATCGTGAAGAAGTGGAAGCGTTATTACATGAATTAATGCCAAGTAAAAACTTATTTTATGCGATTCGAATGGATGGTACGTTCCGTGAAGTAAGAACGAGAACTGTTCCAAGACAAGAAAAACCGTATACGCCGCTCGTTGAAGTGACGAAATCACAACCGATCTTTTCATTTAAAGATACAGAAGGTACGCTAGCTGGATTTTGGACACCAGATTACGCACAAGGTATTGGTGTAGCTGGTTTCCACTTACATTACATTGATAATGAAATTCGCGGTGGCGGACATGTTTTCGACTATGTTGTAGAAAACTGTACGATCCAAATTTGTCAAAAAGCTCATATGCATTTAGCACTTCCTGAAACAGCTGATTTTATGGCGGCGGAATTATCAAGAGAAAACTTAGAGAATGATATTGCGGCCGCGGAAGGTGCGGAGTAAAAAGGAATCGAAATTATGTATTCTCTATATAAAGAACCGAAGTCTTGTTCAGGCTTCGGTTTTTTTCATTGATTTGCAATCTTCGAGTGAAATTCCCCTATCCAATTTCACTGCACCGCCTCATTATGTTTCTTTTGTAAAATGAAAACTCAATTTTGAAGCAAAAGAAATATAAATTTCTCTCCAAACATATACATCAAAAGGATAGGGGGGATATGATGGAAAACTCCATTACTATTAGTTTATGCATGATTGTAAAAGATGAAGAACAAACTATATCAAAATGCTTAGAATCGGTTAAAAGTGTTGTGGATGAAATTATTATTGTAGATACAGGTTCAACAGATGGTACAAAAGAAATTGTGAAGAAGTACGACGCGAAAGTTTATGATTTTCAATGGATTGAAGATTTTTCAGCGGCACGAAATTTTGCGTTTTCTAAAGCTACAAAAGAATATATTCTTTGGCTAGACGCAGATGACATAATAGATACGGAAGATATAAAGAAATTGTTGCAGTTAAAACATACGTTAGATCGTAGTACGGATGCAGTATCTATGAAATATTATTTAACTTTTGATATAGAAGGAAATCCAACACATTCTTTAAGGAGATATCGATTAGTCAACAGAAGTAAAAATTTTCAATGGTATGGATTTGTTCATGAATATTTAGAGGTGTATGGAAATCTTATAAATAGTGACGTAGGGGTAAGTCATAAAAAAGAAAAAGCATATACTAATCGTAATTTAAAAATATATGAAAAACATCTTGAGAGTGGAAAAGAGTTTAGCCCCCGCGATGTGTACTATTATGCAAATGAATGTAAGGATCACAGATTATTTGATAAGGCTGTTAAGGGGTATTCTAGGTTTTTAGATGAAGAAAAGGGTTGGGTTGAAGATAACATTCAAGCTTGTTTAAAAAGAGCCGAATGTTATTTAGAATTGGGGGACTTAAAAAAATCTATACAGTCTTGTTTGCAATCATTTACGTATGACACGCCTAGAGGAGAACTTTGTTGCCACTTAGGACGTGTATTTTTGCAACAAGGGGAATATTCTAAAGCGATATATTGGTACCATGCAGCAATTGACGGGCCAAGGCCAAAGGATTCGCCGTTTGTCCGAGAAGAGTGTCATACATGGTTGCCGCATATTCAACTATGTATTTGTTATGATCGAATAAAAGAATATGAAAAGGCAATTTATCATAACGAACAAGCTGCACAGTTCATACCTAATAATCCAAGCATTGAATATAATAGAAAATATTTTGATAGTTTATCGGAAAAATAATATTTAATAATACTAGATAATCATTTTGGCTGCTGAGAGGAGTTTGATTCATGCTCACAAGTATAATTATATTGACTCATAATCAATTACAATATACAAAAGAATGCATCCAAAGTATTAGAACTTATACAGTGGAACAAGAGTATGAGTTAATAGTTGTGGACAACGCGTCAACAGATGGTACTGTAGAATGGTTACAAAAACAATCGGATATTATGCTAGTGGAAAATGCGGAGAATATGGGTTTTCCAAAGGGATGCAATCAGGGAATTAAAGAGGCAAAAGGTGACAATATTTTATTATTGAATAATGATGTGGTCGTAACTGAAAATTGGCTAAGCAACTTAATTCGGTGTTTATATGAAAGTAAGGATGCTGGAGCGGTAGGGCCCGTAACTAATAATGCCGCTTACTATACTGCTATACAAACTTTTTATAAAGATATTGAAGGAATGCAGAAGTTTGCAACTTTATATAATCAAAGTGATAAAGATAAATGGGAAGAACGTATGAAATTAATCGGATTCTGTATGCTTATAAAAAAATCAGTGTTAGATGAAGTTGGATTATTAGATGAACGATTTACACCGGGGAATTATGAAGATGATGATTTGTCACTAAGAATGTTTGAAAAAGGATATAAATTGTATTTATGTAAAGATACATTTATTCATCACTACGGAAGTGTCTCATGGAGAGAAGATAGTGTTAAATTTTCTATTTGTTTACATGCGAATAATATAAAATTGTATGAAAAATGGGGATTTTATGGTGAAAGTTTATATATTCATTGTGACTTACTAGCGATTTTAGAGCGATTTGCGCCTGATAAAGTAAATATTCTTCATATAGGAGCTGGATGTGGTGCCACTTTATTAAAAATGAAAGGGTGTTATCAGGCAGTTTCTTTATTCGGAGCGGAAAGTAATGAAAAAGCGGCAGCTCTTGCAAATAGGGTAGCTCCTACAACTTCTGCTGCGTATGACAAGTTACATGAGGTATTTATAGATGAAAAATTTCAGTACATCCTACTATCACATCCCATTGAGCCAGCGAAATTACCGCATGTCATACAATCTATGGCACAACTTTTAACGCCAACAGGAACTTTCGTTATGTCGAAATTCAATTTGGAAAATTATTATGCATTAAAAAAATAATGCTTTTAAGATTTTCTCTTTGGAGATGAACTGTATTTGGCAATGCTTTAGGAACAACGGTTTCTTTTATAGAAACAAAACCGAAATCCGATCCCGGATTTCGGCTTTTCGACGTGTGATGAATTACGAAAAAAAAGCTACCCTATAAGTTGGTTTCACTTACTTATAGGATAGCTTCTTTATTTTGAAACAAACGGGTGCTTTTCATAATAAAACCGCCATGGATAGTGAACGGCTTCTTCTGCATAATCAATGTTAATACGAGGGCCAGCTATTATGTTATGTGTGGATGATAAATGGTCTTCTTCAGGAACTAATTCAATATGTAACGTATCACTTTGAAGTGATACGCCGCGCTCTTCTAAAGTGATTCCGAGCGCGCCGCATAGTTTTCCGGGGCCATTTGTTAAGTTTTTATACTGAGCTTTCGTAATGTCAGTTTTGTTGTAGCGCGCTAGTTTCATGTCTTCGATTCCATCTACAGGTTCAAGAGCACGAATGAGAACTCCTTGCGGGGTGCCGATTGGTGCTGTAATTACGTTAAAGCAATGATACATGCCGTAAATTAAATATACGTAAGCATGTCCTGGTGCGCCGAACATTACTTCTGTTCGATTAGTCCGTCTGCCTCCGTAACTATGAGCGGCCTTATCATCTGGACCTTTGTATGCTTCTACTTCTACAATAATTCCGCTCCGCTTTATGCCGTCTACAATATGAACGAGTTTATGTCCGAGTAACTTCTTTGCGACCACTAACGTATCGCCTTCATAAAAAGAAGGTGGTGCCTGCATTGTACTATCTCCTTTGCCAGTTGTATATGTATATAATAAACCAAATTTTCAGTAGTAATTCTAACTCGTTCTATTTACTACATTTATTTCATAAATTATGGATAGAGTACAACAGCGAAGAGGGGGAGTGCGACATGATTTATCGCTTACTAGCTCTTAATATAGATGGGACACTACTATACAACAACGGAAAAATCGCAAAAGGGTTACGGGAGACAATTGACTTTGTGAAAAGAAAAGATGTATACGTTACATTGTTTACGAATCGTAATTTTCAATCTGCTCATAAAATAGCGAAGGCGTTAAGATTAGATTCTATATTAGTTACACATGGTGGTGCTTTCGTTTCAGCAACGTTAGATAAGCCGTTCGCTCAAAGGAGATTATCTGAAGAGAAAACCTTTAATATCGTGCAAGTGTTAGAGCATTTTGATTGTAATGTTCGCATTTCTCATGAACGATATTCAATTGGGAATCGTGAGAGAAATACACCAAACTTAATTGCGCGTACTGTATTATCAAGCGCAGATCCATTATTTTATCCGGTTCAATTTGTAGATTCGCTAGGGGATGCACTGCGCGATCATCCAGTAGCTGCACCAAAAATTGATATTGTTTTCCATACGAAAGGTGAAAAAGAAAGAGGGATGAATACGTTAAGAAAGGCATTTCAAGATGTGGAGTACGTTGAGTGTGATGAGAGACGTATAGAAATTCTCCCTCAAAATGTATCAAAACTACGTGGTTTACAATTACTTGGGGAGCATTTAAATATTAACCTTAGTGAAATGGTTGCGATTGGAGATAGCGTAGAAGACTTAGAGGTAATTGAAAATGTTGGGCTTGGGGTAGCGATGGGGAACGCTCCTGTAGAATTAAAGAAAGCCGCAGACTGGATTACACGTTCTAATACTGAGAACGGCGTAGAGTATATGATTAAAGAGCATTTTCGTAAGCAATTCCCGCTTCCTTTTTTAAAGAATCATAAGCATACACCGAAACGATGAAAAAAGAAACGTAGCATTTTCGCTACGTTTTTTTGTCGACTTTATTTGAAAAGTTTAAATCAATATTCCAATAGGGAATGAAAGCTTTTCAGGGGATGAATTGTGTCTGGAATCTATACAATTCACTTGAATACTCTAGGAAACTGTTGTAGAGTGGATGATGTTGCCGAAATATTTACACCACATGAAATATTCTTCAGATTAATTTTATTGAGCTCCCGTACGTAAAAACATTTCCGCGTGATAGTTTAGTTCACGTATTATCTCAAAAATGAATTGTAGTAATTTTATTAATTAGTTGTAGAGTTTCTTTGTTTTATTTAAATGGATTATTTTAAATTAATGTGAGTAAGACTTGGTACATATGAAATGTACTTCTTTTGTGGGTTTAGGAAGTTTAAAAGGGGGAATGAATTTCTTGAGGAAATCATTTAATCAAAAAGTAAAAAAAATAAGTAGTAGTTTTATAGTTGTATTACTAATATGTATGAATTTTTTAATCCATTTACCATTTAAAGCAGAGGCAGCTACAACAGAATTAAAAGGTTTAGGTGATGTATCTTATTACAACGCCATCATTTTTGGAGATCATAGTGCAACGAGTGCGGATATTGAGGGTGCGATGGCTGTTCAAAAAAATATGAACGCATCAAGTTATACAGTCCTAGCGGCTGCAACTGGAGCAAACAACTTAGCTGGAGCAACATGGAAAGATGAAGGATATCCATCATTATTACTAGGTGGTCAATTTACGAAAGCGGGAGCAGGACAAGTAATCATCCAAGATGGAACAGTGGCGATGACAAAAGATGGTGACCCAGAAGGTGCAATGAAATCATCTTATGACCGTATCTCTTATAAAGAGCAAGCAGAGATTGATGCCAAGTTCAAAGAATTTAGAAAAGACGTTGATGGTGTAATTGGGGATGCGGGTCAATTGCAAACTGATAAGCCAAAACTTAATATGAGCTTTGGAATCGGTGAAGATGTAAACAACCCTAATATTTACGTTTCTTCAGGCTTAACAGGAAAGAAAATATTTGATGTAAGAGATGTTTATCTTCCGAATGTAAATAACAAAGACTTTATTGTTATTTATTCAGACGCAGAAGAAGTGAATTTTGGTAGCGGTGCAATTTTGTACGATACGAGAAATACTGGGATGGCAACAGACTTAATTAATACATCTCAAGCATATGACCCTAATTCAGCTTTTACTGAGTTAGCTAATAAAGTCATTTGGGTGTTCCCTAATGCTACAAAGATAACAACTAAAGGTTATGGTGTAGTAGGTAGTTTGTTTGCGCCTAATGCTGTTGTAGAGACAAAAGGTGGTTCTATTAACGGACAAGCCTATGTTGGAGGATTACACCAAAGAGATGGATTTGAGGTTCATAACTTTAAATTTAATTGGCCAAAGTGGAATAAGCCAGTAGTTGAAAAAGGAAACTTACAAATTAAAAAAGTTGATGCAAATGATGAAAATATTGTTTTAAAAGACGCAAAGTTTGATGTTATAGACAAAGATAATACTGTTGTGGCTACTGTTACAACGAATGAAAAGGGTATTGCTGAAGTCAAGGATTTACCACTTGGTGACTATTTTGTAAAAGAAATAAGTGCACCAGAAGGATATATAAAAGTTGATACACCAGTAAAAGTAACAATTGATAGTACAAACGTAATTGAAATTGTTATGAAGAATACGAAAAAAGTAGAGAATGGCCAATTTAAATTATTGAAAAAAGATAGTGAATCTGGTCAACTTCTACCAGGTGCAAAATTTGATGTTATAGATAAAGATGGAAATGTTGTTGAAACAATTATTACAGATGGTAAAGGTGCAGCTTTATCAAAACAACTTCCAGTTGGAACATATACATTAAAAGAAGTTGAAGCACCAAAAGGTTATGAACTATCATCTAGTTTAGTTCATGTTGATGTAGCTGCTAATAAAACAGTAACTGTAGATGTGTTGAATAAAAAGATCGTTGAAAAAGCTACAGGTCAATTTGAAATCGTGAAAGTAGATGCAAATGATAAAGAGAAACTATTATCCGATGCAGAATTTGAAGTGTACAAAGATGGTAAAAAAGTAGATACGTTACGAACAGATAAAACAGGTAAGGTAATATCTACGAAATTAGAACCAGGAAAGTACACATTAAAAGAAACAAAAGCACCACAAGGATATAAGTTGTTAAAAGAAGAAATTGAAGTCGTTGTGGAAGCGAACAAAGTAGTACAAGTACAAGTAGAAAACGCAAAAGAGCTAGGAAGCTTACAAGTAGTCAAAAAGGATACAGAGAGTGGAAAAGTTCTAGAAGGCGCGGAATTTAGACTGAAGAACGAAAGTGGTCAGGTAGTTGGAGAAGCGAAAACAACGAATAAAGATGGCGTAGTTCAATTCGAAAACTTAGTACCAGGAAAATACACGTTAGAAGAAACGAAAGCACCAGAAGGCTACAAAGCAGTAGAAGTAACAGTAGAAGTAAACGTTGTAGCAAATGAAATGGTAAAACAAGAAGTCACGAATGAAAAAGTAACAGGTCAATTCGAAATCGTGAAAGTAGATGCAAATGATAAAGAGAAACTATTATCCGATGCAGAATTTGAAGTGTACAAAGATGGTAAAAAAGTAGATACGTTACGAACAGATAAAACAGGTAAGGTAATATCTACGAAATTAGAACCAGGAAAGTACACATTAAAAGAAACAAAAGCACCACAAGGATATAAGTTGTTAAAAGAAGAAATTGAAGTCGTTGTGGAAGCGAACAAAGTAGTACAAGTACAAGTAGAAAACGCAAAAGAGCTAGGAAGCTTACAAGTAGTCAAAAAGGATACAGAGAGTGGAAAAGTTCTAGAAGGCGCGGAATTTAGACTGAAGAACGAAAGTGGTCAGGTAGTTGGAGAAGCGAAAACAACGAATAAAGATGGCGTAGTTCAATTCGAAAACTTAGTACCAGGAAAATACACGTTAGAAGAAACGAAAGCACCAGAAGGCTACAAAGCAGTAGAAGTAACAGTAGAAGTAAACGTTGTAGCGAATGAAGTAGTAAAACAAGAAGTTACGAACGAAAAAGTAACAGGTCAATTTGAAATTGTGAAAGTAGATACGAAAGATAAAACAAAGCTATTATCAGATGCAGAATTTACTGTGTATAAGGATGGTAAAAAGGTAGCAGAGTTGAAAACTGATGAGAGTGGAAAAGCGATGTCACCGAAATTACCATTAGGTGAATACACAGTGAAAGAAACGAAAGCACCAGCAGGTTACAAGATTTCAAATAAAGAATGGAAAGTAACAATTCAAAATGAGAAAGAAGTAGTAAAAGTAGAGGCAGAAAATGAAAAGCTCTTGGGCTCTCTACAAATTATTAAAACAGATGATAAAGATCAAGCGGAACGTTTAGCAGGCGCAGTATTTACATTGAAAGATGCTAAAGGAAATGTTGTAAAAGAAAAAATTACAACAGATAAGTCTGGAACGGTTAAAGTAGAAGGACTAGTACCGGGTGAGTATACGTTAGAAGAAACAAAAGCACCAGAAGGTTATGAGTTAACAAAACAAGTAATTCATGTAACAGTCGACGGTGAAAAAGTTATTGATGTAAAAGTAACGAATAGTAAGAGCCTTGGTCAATTCGAAATCGTAAAAGTAGATGCAAATGATAAAGCGAAAGTATTATCAGACGCAGAATTTGAAGTGTATAAAGATGGTAAAAAAGTAGAGACATTACGAACAGATAAAACAGGTAAAGTAATATCTACGAAATTAGAACCAGGAAAATACACGTTAAAAGAAACGAAAGCACCACAAGGATATAAGTTACTAAAAGAAGAAATTGAAGTCGTTGTGGAAGCGAACAAAGTAGTACAAGTACAAGTAGAAAACGCAAAAGAACTAGGAAGCTTACAAGTAATCAAGAAGGATGCAGAAAGTGGAAAAGTTCTAGCAGGTGCAGAATTTAAATTAAAGAACGAAGCTGGTCAAGTAGTTGGAGAAGCGAAAACAACAGATAAAGATGGTGTTGTGAAATTCGAAAACGTAGTACCAGGAAAATACACGTTAGAAGAAACGAAAGCGCCAGAAGGTTATAAAGCGCTAGAAGTAACAGTAGAAGTAAACGTTGTAGCGAATGAAGTAATAAAACAAGAAGTTACGAACGAAAAAATAGCAGGTCAATTCGAAATCGTGAAAGTAGATGCGAATGATAAAGCGAAAGTATTATCAGACGCAGAATTTGAAGTGTATAAAGATGGTAAAAAAGTAGAGACATTACGAACAGATAAAACAGGTAAAGTAATATCTACGAAATTAGAACCAGGAAAATACACGTTAAAAGAAACGAAAGCACCACAAGGATATAAATTACTAAAAGAAGAGATTGAAGTCGTTGTGGAAGCAAACAAAGTAGTACAAGTACAAGTGGAAAACGCAAAAGAACTAGGAAGCTTACAAGTAATCAAGAAGGATGCAGAAAGTGGAAAAGTTCTAGCAGGTGCGGAATTTAAGTTAAAGAACGAAGCTGGTCAAGTAGTTGGAGAAGCGAAAACAACAAATAAAGATGGTGTTGTGAAATTCGAAAACGTAGTACCAGGAAAATACACGTTAGAAGAAACGAAAGCGCCAGAAGGCTATAAAGCTATAAAGCGCTAGAAGTAACAGTAGAAGTAAACATTGTTGCAAATGAAGTAGCAAAACAAGAAGTATTGAATGAAAAAGTGAAAGAAAAAATTACAGGCCAAGTAGAAATTACAAAGGTAGATGCTAATGATACAGATAAAACATTAGCAGGCGCAGTCTTTGAAATTTTGAAAGACGGAACAAAAATAGACACATTAACAACAGATAAAAATGGTAAAGTAACTTCGAAAGAATTGGAGCCAGGAGATTATATTTTAAAAGAAGTTCAGGCTCCAGAAGGATACACTTTATCTGATAAAGAAATCAGATTTACGATTTCTAATCAAAAAATTGAAGCTATAAAACTTCAAATTACAAATCAAAAAGAGCCAGGTGAAGGAACGGAAACACCAGGTGAAGGAACGGAAACACCAGGTGAAGGAACGGAAACACCAGGTGAAGGAACGGAAACACCAGGTGAAGGAACGGAAACACCAGGTGAAGGAACGGAAACACCAGGTGAAGGAACGGAAACACCAGGTGAAGGAACGGAAACACCAGGTGAAGGAACGGGAACACCAGGTGAAGGAACAGAAAAGCCAGGTGAAGAAACAGGAAAGCCTAATTTACCAGAAAAAGGACCGGGTTCTTCTAATAATCAACAACTGCCAGCTACAGGGCATGATATGAATTATCTTCCATTCGTCGGTTTTGTTCTTCTGTTATTAGGAATACGTTTAAGATTTATGACTAAAAATAGTTAATAGATGTATAAAAGGCATAAGAGGAATGTTATCTCTTATGCCTTTAAGTTATTAATAGAAGAAATAAGGTAAAACCTTCTGTATTGACCTTCAAACGCCCTTCAAGTAAACTAAAGAGAGTTTGCAAATGAAAAGGTGATAATGTTGTTAATTTCAATTAAAACGTTACAAGATGATCGTTTTTTACGTCCGCTACAAAATATTGGCGGTTTATTTTTTGAAGAGAGCACGATAGGGTTTGAGAAAGAAGAAGCAAATCTTATCGTTGATATACAGATAGAAGGTAATGTGACAGCATCGGCTCGTTTAACAGATGTTGCAACCGGAAATGTATATGAAGAAACAT
Organism: Bacillus sp. FDAARGOS_1420; assembly: GCF_019344915.1. Classification (NCBI taxonomy): domain Bacteria; kingdom Bacillati; phylum Bacillota; class Bacilli; order Caryophanales; family Bacillaceae; genus Bacillus; species Bacillus sp. FDAARGOS_1420. The sequence goes on from NZ_JAHWJB010000002.1 coordinate 55,560, forward strand.
TCGCAAAAGATTTATCTGCTTTCACAGAAGAAAAAGAACGTATGAAGCAAGTGAAACATGTTGTTTCTTACGTATATCTTTCTGTACTTCAACAGCTAACTGGACTTGAACAGAGCTGGGGAATATTAACTGGGGTACGCCCAACGAAACTTCTTCACAAACTGCTTCAAAATGGTATGTCAAAAGAAGAAGCACATAAAGAACTTCGTGAAAGTTATTTAATTCATGAAGAGAAAATTGAACTTCTTCAGCGTATTGTTGATTGCCAATTAGCGGTTGTTCCGGATTTATACCGTTTGAAAGAAGAAGTAAGTATTTACATCGGTATTCCGTTTTGTCCTACAAAATGTGCGTACTGTACGTTCCCGGCTTATGCAATTAACGGACGCCAAGGATCAGTTGATTCGTTCTTAGGCGGGTTACATTATGAAGTTCGTGAAATTGGTAAGTTTTTAAAAGAAAAAGGTGTTACAGTTACGACGATTTATTACGGCGGCGGTACACCGACGAGTATTACAGCAGAAGAGATGGATATGTTGTATGAAGAAATGTACCAAGCTTTCCCTGATGTGAAAGATGTACGTGAAGTAACAGTTGAGGCAGGTCGCCCAGATACAATCACACCAGCAAAGCTAGAAGTGTTAAATAAATGGAACATTGACCGTATTAGTATTAATCCGCAGTCATACCATCAAGAGACACTAAAGGCAATTGGACGTCATCACACTGTAGAAGAAACGATTGAGAAGTATCATTTAGCACGTGAAATGGGAATGAACAATATTAATATGGATTTAATTATTGGTCTTCCTGGTGAAGGATTAGACATCTTCAAGCATACGTTAGATGAAACAGAAAAGTTAATGCCAGAATCGTTAACAGTTCATACGTTATCATTTAAACGTGCTTCTGAAATGACGCAAAACAAACGTAAATATAAAGTAGCAGGTCGCGAAGAAATTACTGCGATGATGCATGAGGCGGAAGAGTGGACGAAGAACCATAATTACGTACCATACTATTTATATCGTCAAAAAAATATTTTAGGTAACTTAGAAAACGTTGGGTATGCAATACCGACGCAAGAAAGTATCTACAATATTGTTATTATGGAAGAAGTACAATCGATTATCGGACTTGGTTGCGGGGCATCAAGTAAATTTGTTCACCCACAAACAGGAGCAATTACACACTTTGCGAATCCGAAAGATCCAAAATCATATAACGATGGCTTCGTGAAATATACAGAAGATAAACTGAAAATTTTAGAAGAGCTATTCGTGTAAGAAGAAGGGGGTTGTTCCGATTGGGAACAGCCTTTTTTATATTGTCAGTTTTTGTCGGTAAGTCGATATATTCGAAAAATAGCTGATATAAATTTGGTTGCGTTCGATATATTCAAAAAATCGCCAATATAATTTCATTTACCATCAAACGGTCCATTTGTAAAACTATGTCGATAATAATCAGAAAAATTAGTCATATTATTAGAGGACAATGTCTACTTATAGACGAAATGATAGATTTATGAAAGAGAAAAGGGGGAAATTGTTGGCATGTACATGACGATAGGGAGAATTTTTGATTTGACAGTTGGCAAATATCCGAATAAAGAGGCGTTAGTAGAACCAGAAAAAAATATTCGTTGGACATATAAACAGTGGGATGAGCAAATAAATAAAACGGCGCAAGCTCTATTGAAAGAAGGAGTAAGAAAAGGAGACTCTGTATCTGTTTACTTATATAACTGTCGTGAATTTGTAAACGTTTACTTAGCCTGTGCCAAAATTGGGGCGATCTTTAACCCGATTAATTTCCGCTTAAAAGCAAAAGAACTATCGTATATCCTCCAAGATGCAGCCTCGAAAGTAGTTGTCTTTGAAAAAGCAGTCGAATCAACAGTTGCTATGATTGAACGAGATTTTCCAAATTCGTCTTTTTGGTACGTGGAAGACGATGCACCTTCCTATGCTAGTTCTTACCATGAAAAAGTAAATGAAGCATCAGCTGAAAAAGTAGATATTGTAGTCGATGAAATGGATTTTTGTTCTATGCTTTATACGAGCGGAACGACTGGTCATCCGAAAGGCGTACTACATCGTCATCGTGATATGGCTGAGCATAGTATGATTTGTACGTATTTCATAAAATATAACAGGGATAGCGCCGGGCTTGTGGTAGCACCTTTATATCATTGTGGCGAGTTAAATGCTGGAATCATACCGCGCATTCAAGTTGGCGGAAAGAATGTTATTTTACATCATTTTGATACGGATAGAGTATTACATACCATTCAAGAAGAGAAGATTACGACGTTTTTTGCAGCACCGACGATGTGGAATATGTTACTGCAAAAAGATCTAACTAAGTATGATTTAACTTCAATGAAAATCGGTGTATATGGCGGGGCTGCAATGGCACCGGCGCTAGTGAAGGAATGTAAAGAGCGCCTTTATATTGATCTTGTTCAAATTTACGGAATGACAGAAATGGGACCAGTTGTTGCGTTTCTCGTAGAAGAAGATCAAATTACGAAAGCAGGTTCAGCAGGAACACCGTGCTTTAGCCATGAAATTCGAATTGTGAAACCGAACGAAGATGGACCAGCAGAGCCAGATGATACGTTGCCTCCTTATGAAGTAGGGGAAATTATTTTGCGCGGTCCAACTATGATGGCTGGTTATCATAATCGAGAAGAAGCAAATGCAAAATCGATGTATAAAGGCTGGTATCATTCTGGTGATTTAGGATACTTCGATAAAGACGGCTATTTATTCGTTGCAGACCGCGTTGATGATATGGTAATTAGCGGTGGCGTAAATATTTATCCTCGCGAAATTGAAGATTTTCTTCATAGTCACTCTGGTGTATTAGATGTTGCAGTACTTGGTGAGCCAGATGAACTATGGGGAGAGCGTGTCGTTGCGGTTGTTGTAAAGAAAGATAAAAATATTTCAGAAGCTGATTTAGAAATGTATTGCAAAGAAAGTGATGAATTAGCAGACTATAAACGTCCGCGTCATTACTTATTTGTAGATGAACTTCCTCGTAATGCGAGCGGGAAGTTGCAAAAATTTGTGCTGAGAGAGTCGTTAAAAGGCGCGAAAAAATAGGGAGCTATCTTTACAAATAAGATTATCTTTCTTAATAAGGAAATAGTGTCAAGCTCTTGTGTTTTTAGTTTGAGAACGGGCTTTATATAAAAAGTGGAGACTATGTGTCCCCGCTTTTTATTTTTCTTGTACGCATATAAGTTTGTTGATGAAAGATTTAATTTATACCTTTTAAAATCACATGCTTTATGTTTTTGCGAAATCGAGTGATTAGCGTAATGATAATAATACCGAAGATAATTTTCCAAATGTGTTGTTCAAGTACGATGAATATATCTTCTAAGTTTTCCCCTAACCAGTAACCACCGATTAAGAAGAAGGATACCCAAAATAGGGCACCTGAATAAATTGTCATCGCAAAGCGGCGAAACGGTAAGTTGATAATTCCTGCAAAGTATCCAGTAAAGTGGCGGACGCCTGGAATGAAAAAGGCGATAAAGATTAGAAAATATCCGTATTTATCAAACCATATTTTCGTTAAATTAATTTTTCGTTCTGTTAAAAATACATATTTCCCGTATTTCTGAATGAAAGGCATGCCAAGTTTATTTCCTAAAAAGTATTGGAATGTCATACCTACACTTGTCCCAATAAAGGATAAAATAATTAAAATTGGTAAACTTAAATCACCTTGATGTGACAAAAATCCTGCATAGGCTAATGTTGGCTCTCCTGGAAACGGAAGAGCAATATATTCTAAAAGTAATCCAATAAGTACTACATAATACCCATATTGCTGAAATAATTCGTGAATCCATTCCATGTTGTGCGCTCCTTTTTAAATTGAAGTTGTTACACATCTTCCTCTTTTTCACGCTAATCGAACTGAAACAATAGTAGTAGAAGAGTTTGGCTGGAGGATTTAAGCTAGTATGATTTTTTGACAACCACTCGCGAGTGATATCATACTTAATATAGCTCTTTGCTAATTAGCAAAGAGCATTGAAGTGTAAATGTTACTATTAGTTAAAGTTATAGCGGTACAAAAACACGTTGAAATCTTCTTCTTTTGGTCCAAAATTAACTGCTTTTTCTTGTATACGTTGGAAGTTTTGTCTGTCATAAAATTCATAGTTGCATTCATTATCTGTATATAAATATAAAGATGTCACTTCTTCTTTTGTCATGTATTGGAATAAGTGATTTAATAAAGATTTCCCAACTCCAAGACCTCTAGATTCTTCGGATACGATGAATAATTGTATACAGCCTTGAAAATGATCTTCTTTTCCTTGAATTAGTTCTTTATATGTTTTTTGAACTTTTATAAATGCTTTTAAAAACTCTCTATTCTCTTTATTCGTCATGAATAGTTTCAGCGTGTTAAAGGCAAAGCTAACAGTATTATGGAATCTCTTTAAACGGTTTTTATCTTTTTCGGAATCGCCTAAAATGACACCGATAATTTTATTATCTTTTTCAGCTACCTTACTAAAGGAGCTTCCTAAAATGCAACTGTGTAGGTAGAAGTTTAATATTGAATTTAAAAATTTTTTATCTGTAATGAATTCATTAAATCCAAATGCCTCACCAATTAAATGTTTTATAGGCTCATAGTCTTCTTTGACAAGATTTCTATATTTTACTGTGTTCATAATTGTATACTCCCTTTATTAATGTAAATGACTTATTATAAATAGTAAGGTCTCCTCTAAGGGGAGAGTCAATAGTTGCATGCGAAAAAATAAAAAGGAAGAGATTCAGGTGAAAACATTATTTTCTATTGGAGAAGTTGCAAAAATAAAGGATATTACGATAAAAGCGTTAAGGTACTATCATAAGATGGGGATTCTTATTCCAAAACATGTTGATGAATCAACAGGATATAGATATTATTCTATAGATCAATTCATTCACATTGATATTATAAAAAGCTGTAGAGAGTTGAATACCAGTATAGTAGAACTTCAAGAGATTTTTAAGGAATGTGATATGGATAAATTGCTGCAATTTTTACAATTAAAGAGGGCGGAAGCGGAAGAGCATATAAAGAAAATGAAAGAGGTAATTGAAACGATTGATGGGTTAAATGAGAAAGTAGGGAGTTCACAGGAAATATTAAAAGGTGATGAAGTGTGTATTCAGTTCTTTGAGCAGCGGAATGTGATTGTAGCGCCATGCAAAGAAGTGGGGAGTTTACAAGAGTTACTGTATTATTCTAATTTAGAGAAAATCATTCAAGAGTATGAAGATAAGATGTCAATGGAAATGGGTATTCTATATAATGTCAATGAAAAGTGGGATGTAGAGCCAAAGTATGTTTTTAATAAGGTGCAAGATCATGTACATATGGAAGAGATGCCAAATATAAAAGTATTACCGGGCGGGAAATATGTAACATTAGCGTATAGTAAAGAAAATGAAGAAGAACGTCGAAATACTATAATTAAATATATAAAAGAAAATAATATAGAAGTGGCGAGTTTTATTGAAGTAGAGTTAGTTGATGATTTTTTTAATACGGAGTCTTATAGTTGTCAAATTCAAATTTTTATAGGGGATAGTGAGAATAAGAAGTTTTGATTCCATAATTTTATGGGGGACTGTCTCAAAAGCCTAACCCTAAATATATCGGCTTAACTACAAAATAAGACAATGATAGCCTACCTATTAATAAAAAGAGGGCCATCCCAAAAAAAACTGGGACGGCCCTCTTTAGTAGTAAGGAACGTATTATTTGCGTGAGAAACCTTCTTCATCAAGGTATTCCGCAGCTTCTGGATAAGAGTTGAATGTACCGTCTAAGTTTACGCCAGCGTAAACGTTCCACATGTCATCCTCTTGAATAAGAGTTAGGATATGACCGTCTTCGTTCTTCCATTCTTCTTCTGCAGCAGGTTCCATTGGTGCTATAATTTCCTCTGGCTCCTGTGATAGACGTTCAATTACTTTTTCAATTAATGAACGCAGTTCTTCTTCTGAAAACTCACGGATGTTAATCATACCTTTAGCATCTGTTTTATAACCTTTAATGAAGTATGCATATACAAATCCGTTTCCGTTTGGGTGTAAATGATATACAACGTTCTTTTTATCTAAACGACTTTCTTCAAAGTGAAAGTTTACGCGTTTTAATGATACGTTCTTTCTTTCTAATTCCGGGAAAGATTCAATAATTGATAATTTTTCTTCAAAAGTTAGCATAGTGCCTCCAAGTATATAGTAAAAGATTTAATTTGTTCATTATAGCATAGTCAAGTTTGTTTCCAAAGGTAGATTCGTCATATTGCTGTTTTTTAGTTTGACTTTGGAAGGCTATTTGTAAATGTAGACGTTTACTTCACGAGAATGTAAAGAGTTTTTTAGAAATACGCTAACGAATGATTTGTTTTAGATGTACAATGGAACATGGACTTTATAAGAAGGTGGTTATTTATATGTTTCAAAAAATAGCAAAGGAATGTTTAGCAGGGTTTACTGTTGCGATTGTTGCCTTGCCGCTAGCGATTGCATTTGGTATTGCTGCAACGGGAACGTCTGAGGGAGCACTGGTCGGATTGTATGGTGCAATTTTTGCAGGTTTGTTTGCGGCGTTATTTGGCGGTACACCGGGGCAAGTAACGGGTCCTACTGGGCCGATTACAGTTATTGCAACAGGCGTTATTGCAACTCACGGATTAGAAGCAAGTTTTATTGCATTTATGATGGCAGGGTTATTTCAAATCTTATTTGGTGTATGTAAGCTCGGCTCTTACGTTCGTTACATTCCGTATCCTGTTGTTTCAGGGTTTATGAACGGAATTGCACTGATTATTATTTTAGGTGAAATGAAGCACGTACAAAATAGCTTTCTGCTTGTGTTATTAACGATCATTGTAATGATTGTTTCTGGAAAATGGATTAAGGCCATTCCATCAAGTTTAGTAGCATTAGTAGGTGTTACAGTAACGTTGCCGTTATTTTCTTCTATGCTACAAGGGATTACAGTGCAATTACCGTTTGTAGGAACTCTTTCTTTAAATAAGATGATTGAAAAGATAGGTGCAATTCCAGAGGCGATGCCATCTCTTCACGTACCGACTTTAGACGCAAATGGCATGTTAGCACTTGTATTACCAGCACTTAGTATAGCTTTACTAGGATCAATTGACTCGTTATTAACGTCTGTCGTAATGGATAATGTGACGGGGACACGTCATAAAAGTAATAAAGAGTTAATCGGACAAGGTATTGGCAATATTGCGAGTGGTTTGTTCGGTGGATTAGCAGGAGCAGGTGCAACTGTTAGATCTATCGTCAATATAAGAAGCGGGGGGAAGACGGCACTGTCGGCTTGTATGCATAGTGTCATATTATTTATTTTCATTATGGGACTCGGTTCAGTAGTACAATATATTCCGCTTGCTGTATTATCAGGTATTTTAATTTTAACTGGCATCGGGATGTTTGATTGGGAAAGCATGAAGAAGGCACATGTAGCACCAAGAGGTGATGTGATTGTTATGTTCGTGACGATGGTTGTGACAGTGAAATTCGATTTAATGGTTGCTGTTGCGTTTGGCATTATTCTTTCCTTTATTATATACATGGTGAAGTGTAAAGAACGTAAAGCTTCTATTATAAAAGAAAAAGAAGCGACGTATACGATTCAGGGACCACTTTCATTTCTATCAGTAGATCGTATTTTTGCTTCTTTACAAGATGTGAAGTCACCAGTTAGTTTGCGTATGAAAGATGTACATTATATGGATGTATCAGGAGCTATGGCGTTATTAAACTTTGTTGAGCAATCGGATAAAGCAGGAGCGAGTGTGACACTTGAACATGTACATCCGCATGTTGAAAAGACGATAATGATGATGGCGAATGATGAGCAAAAAGAGAAACTACAGTTTTTGAAAGCTGAGACAATATAGGAATAGGAACCTTCACATGAACTGTATTGTAGAGTGTGAGGGCTCTTTTTATTTGGATATGTGTTGTTTATGTGAGAAACCCTTATATCTGGATGTTGTAAATCCGTTGAGCATCAATTACATCGTCTAACTTCAAATTATATTCACGCGTTGAGAAATGGCTACCTTCACAAATTAATTGTGTACGGTTAACGAAATCATAAACTTAAGATGGTTGAATAAGCCCTATTTCGTCTGATTTTTCGACTTTCTCAACTTCTTCGTATGCAAAGCGCTTTAGTATCTCGTTTTCTAAAGAAAGGGAAATTCGAGAATTTTTTACTAAATTTAGCATGTTGTAAACACTCCTCTTACTGACAAAAGCTACATTATATTACAGGTTTATCTTGAATAAGTAAAAGTAGTAAATTTAAGGGAAAACAGGATGGAAATAATCTTATTTTGTACATATTATATTTGGAACGAGAGTATTCAATATATAAGAAATTTGGTATGATAACTAAATGAAATAGAGTGAAGTTTCTCTAGATTAAGCAAGAATACTGGCTTGATATTTATTTAGATCATATTTGAAAGAAAAGAGATAGAAGATGAATAAAAAGTTTGTAAAAGGCGCTGCGATTTTAACCGTTACAACGTTTATATCGAAAGTAGTGGGGAGTTTTTTTCAAATTCCATTGCAAAATATAGCAGGGGATGAAGTACTTGGGATTTTCCGCCTTGTTTTTCCTGTATATATGATAGCCTTAACTTTATCAGTAGCGGGGGTTCCGCTAGCAATATCCCAGTTAATAGCTGATCTTCATGAAAAGAATGATCGTGACGGAATAGCTAAATTGTTTACGTCAGCATCTATTATCGGTGTTATATTTGGGGTGCTCGGATTTTTAATTATTATCATTGGATCGAGTAGCATTGCAAATATGCTTGGTGGGCAAGAGACGAGGCTAGCATTAATTGTTACTTCGTTTGCTTTATTAATTGCACCATATATGGCAGTGTACCGTGGATATTTCCAAGGGTTTGGAGATATGATACCTACTGGTGTATCGCAAGTAATTGAACAGTTGATTCGCGTATTCTTTATGCTAACAATTGCTTATATATTTGTATATTGGAATAAAGGTAGTGATATCATAACAGGCGGAGCGATGATCGGTTCTTGTTTTGGTGTTATTACGTCACTCATATATTTGCGAATGAAATATGTAAAAAGCACGTATCGCTATAAGAGCGAAACATATTCATTACAAGATTTTAAGGCAAACGCAAAAAACATACTCCGCGTTTCAATTCCAATTGCAATTGGAGCGTTATCGATGCCTGTTTTAAATTTAGTTGATTCTGTAACAATTCCACATGTATTACATGAATCTTCTACAACGATTCAGGAACAATTTGGTATATATAGCCGTGGTTTTGCATTTACGCAATTAATTGTTGTATTTGCAAGTGCGATAGTATTTCCGCTAATTCCATTATTAACAGCGGCTTTAACAAAAAAAGATATAGCTTTAGCTAAACTGACAGTAAAACGTACAAATGAATTTGCGCACGTTTTAACAATGCCGATAACGATATGGCTTATGGCGCTTGCAGTACCGCTTAATGTTGCATTATTTACAGATACAAAAGGAAGTGGCATGTTAGCTATTTTAATTGGTAGCTCGTATTTCACATCACTTATGGTATTATCAATAGGAATCTTGCAAGGGATTAATCGTTCGATGCGAGCAGCATGGATTGTCATCGGTGCAAGTTTCGTGAAAATTATATTAAATATAGCGCTAGTAAACCAATTCGGTATAAATGGAGCAGCGTATAGTACTCTAATTATTTATATAATGATTTGTATCGCAAATCATATTTATATTAGAAAAGATCTTTCCTATTCAATAGCTATAGGGAAATTTTTGGCTGTGATTGGAGTATCTAGTATTTTAGGTATAGTATTATACTTTGTGTCCACATTAATCAATGTGACAGATTCCAGGATTTTAGCAATGATATATAGTGCTGTAGCGCTAAGTATAGCTTCAGTGTTATATGGCATATGTGCACTTAAACTAAACTGGATATCGAAAGAACAAATTCCATTTTTACGTAAATAAAATCGTTTATTATAGAAAATGAACAATATTATACATGGGTATGACTTGTTAGATGTTTGTGAAAGAAATCAATTTGAAGTTATCAAACCTTCCTCGGCAAGGAATGGATAACAATTTGTTTAATTACAAAAAGAGTTGATTGCGAAATGTTGGAGGAGATTAAGAGTGCGGTTAGTTTTATCAGGATATTATGGTTTTTATAATGTTGGGGACGAAGCAATTTTGCAATCAATTATTAAAGCGCTACATGAAGAGGATCCTACTCTTGAGCTTGTTGTACTTTCAAATGACCCCAACTATACAAGGAAAATGTACGGTGTAGAAGCAGTAAACCGCTGGGATATAAGAGCGATTTACCGAGAAATAAAGAGAAGTAATGGTTTAATTAGCGGGGGCGGAAGTCTCTTACAAGATAAGACGAGTATTAGGAGTATTCTATATTATACAGGTATTATGCGGCTTGCTCGTTTTTTGAAAAAGCCGTATTATATTTACGCCCAAGGAATCGGACCTATTACGAAGAAGCAAAATCGTTTATTAGTGAAATGGCATGTATCAAAGGCTGAATATATATCAGTACGTGATGAAGACTCTTTTTTGTACTTAAAAGAAATTGGTATTAAGAAAGACATCGAACTTGTTCCAGATCCAGTATTAGCTTGTCAGCCAGAAGAAAAGAAATCCGATTGGCTTCAAAAACATGCGCTGCAAGGAAAGGTCGTTGCGGTTAGTGTAAGGTACTGGGATGCAAAAGAAGATTATATGAAGAAGTTAGCAGATACGCTGAAAAAGCTTAAGCAAGAGGGATACCATATTTTATTTGTACCGATGCATGGACCATTTGATCAAAATGCATCAAGGGATATCATTAATTTGATGGGAGAAGAAGCGCACATGCTCCCTTATAAAATGGATATTCATGAGAAAATCTCTATTTTATCAGAATGCTCTCTTTTAATAGGAATGAGGCTGCATGCTCTTATATTATCGGCAGTTGCAAACACGCCTATGGTTGGAATTTCATATGATCCAAAGATCGATTCGTTTTTACAACAAGTAAATCAGCCGATTATTGGGAATGTGGATGGAGAATGGACGACAGAAACATTACATAGTATGGCGATTAAACAATTAGAGCAGACAGAATATGTACAGGAAACGTTAGGGCAAAGGGTGGAGGAATTGCGAGAGCAAATTTCCATAGCTTCCAAATATATTATTAATGACTTACATGCAAAAGAGTCTATAAAAAAAGGAATGGAATCTTAGGATTAGAGGCCATTCCTCTTTTTATTTAGTGCGTTGTCATTAAATAAAAGAGATAGAGGGAAATTTCCTATCTCTTTCTCCTTTTTGTATTTGAAGGTAGTGATTAAAAAAGAGAAGGGACAAGTGAAATAATAACAATGTCGTAATCTATAATGGTTTAAGTTGTTACTGCCAGAAAATAGCGGAAATAATATAAAGAAGCCTCTTGTAAATTTACAAGAGGCTTCTTTTATTGTTTAAACTTAAACATATCACCACTCAAATTCGAATCACTATACACAAACAATACCATGTTAATGTTGTTGTCTTTAATGTATTGATATACATCCTTTTCGTGATAGTGACGAAGGTCGAGGATAGATGTGTGTTTGAAGCTTTGTGCTAAGTGAGGCACGATTGCGTTTGCGAATGAGTCTTTTAGGACTAAAGCTCGTACATCATTTGGTGCATTGTTGTTTTCGATAACGATTTCTGGATAGTCGTTTGTGTAATAGCCTGCGTATGATGTTGTATCATTTTGCTTTTCTACGCCGTATAGCTCGTCTAGTGTGCGATATACTGTGCCATTTACATCTTTTGCAGCTACGCTCGTAAAGTTGAAACCGTCTTTCGGTGTGTAGTAGCATAGTTTTTCTCCAGTCGCATCGATCAGTTGGTAAAGCTGGTTGTTAAAGCTTCCGACTAGATGTTTATTTGGAGCACACGTACGAGTGTAATCTTCTTTTTTTATTTCTTTTCCTTTATATATAGAAGATTGTTGCGCGATTGTGTTCATTATATATTGATAGCCTAAGAAGGCACCATCCATATTCCAGTGATGGTCTGTTTTAAAGTACATACTTTGTATTTCTTCATTTGTATAGTTTTTCTTAAAATAATCCATGAGTTTAATTGGCTTTACGTCTGCAGGAAGTTTATTTAGAAAGTAATTTAAATTTTCCTGTGCATATGTGTGAATATGAGAAGGTAACTTAAATGATAAAGCATTCGTTTTGGACGGTGGTAAAGCAAAGTAAAACTCAATATTTTGTTCTTTTAAAAACTGAGATAAGTCGTTTACAGCTGGCATAGCTTGGTCAATCTCATTATATTTTGTAGCCCAAGCAGGGTTTTTTAGAAGCCATTTATCATCTGTTAGAATAATATCGTTAATGAGAGACTTGCCCATTTTAATTTGGGTAAGTGTATAATTTTTTATGAGATCATCTCTTCCGATTAATTGATCGTTTGTATATGTCTCAAAGTCTTTAAAGAAACTACCATTTAAGGCAGCTTCTTTTGTAAGAGCTGGTTTTTGAGCGAGCGGACGATTTTCAACGGGCGAAACTGCTCGGTCAGTGTTGAGAAGCGATAATATGCCAAATGAAAAGATAATGGTGAGAAAACCGATAAATAGGACGATGTTCCCCAATTTTTTCATAATAACTTTTCCTTCCTACATAAAGTGAAACTTTAATTAGTGGGGGTTTTACTGCCCGGAAAATAGTGGGATAAGTTAAAACCTAAAGTAAATAAATGGATTATACGTCGAATTAATTAAATACATAATCGAAACCATAAATAATGTTAGTAATAATATAGGACGTACAACTTGCATCGTGAATATATACGTTTTGGGTGCAAGTTCTAATATGTTTTTAACACGTTTCAAAATTGGTGTCGCTGCGATAAAGGCAATGATAAATATGATAATGTATTCATGTATATATAGCATTGTGTTGTCATCGATGAAAGATTGCCTCTCTATGCCAAACATCGCTTTTAAATATTGGAACGAGTATGCGAAGTTATCAGCTCGGAAGAAGACCCAACCGATCATAACGATGATTAGTACATATGCATGTTGCAGCGGCTTCCATAGCTTATTTAATATTTTCTCAAATCCAGCTTTTTCAATCGAGATAATAAAGCCGTAATATAATCCCCAGGCGATAAATGTCCAGCTTGCTCCGTGCCATAAACCGGTTAATCCCCATACGATGAAGAGGTTACGGTAGTTTGCTAGTTTGGAAACACGATTTCCGCCGAGCGGAATGTATATATAGTCGCGGAACCAAGAGCCTAGTGTAATGTGCCATCTTCTCCAAAATTCTGAAATGGATTTTGAGATGTACGGATAATTGAAGTTTTTCGGGAAATCAAATCCGAACATTTTTCCAAGTCCAATTGCCATATCAGAGTATCCTGAGAAATCGAAATAGATTTGAAGTGTATAGGCGATAATACCAATCCAAGCCGTTCCAGCGCTCATTTCAGACGGTGGTAAGGCAAAGATTTTATCTGCGACAAATCCAACTTGATTGGCGATTAACATTTTTTTCGCTAGTCCTAGAATGAAAATTTGGAGACCTTCTGTAAATCGTTCAAAAGAATGGATGCGCGTTTTAATTTGATCAGCAACGATATTGTAACGAACGATTGGTCCGGCAATAAGCTGCGGGAAAATTGATATATATAGTGCTAAGTTAAGTGGATTCTTTTGAACTGCGCCATCTTTACGGTATATATCGATGACGTATGACATCGCTTGGAACGTATAGAATGAAATTCCAATTGGTAGTGGAATAGGTTCCACATGAATAGATAAATGTAAAGTTTGATTCAAAATATCTGTGAAAAAGGAAATATATTTAAAATAAGAAAGTAATAAAATATTTCCGACCACAGCCATAATTAAAAATGTGACTTTCATATTTTTTCGTTTATCATAATGATGCACGAGTAGGCCGAAGCAGTAGTTTAAAAGAATAGAAAAGAGCATTAAGAGGACGAATCGTGGTTCTCCCCATGCATAGAAAATTAAACTAAATGCAAGTAATACGAAATTACGTAGCTCGGCACGCACTATAAAATAGAAAAATAATACGAGAGGTAAAAAGATAAATAAGAAAACAGAACTACTAAATACCAAAGGACTCTCCTCACTTTTTTCAAAATACATTTCGTGCAAAAAACCGACATTTTTATTATATATTCTTTTAAATAAAAGTGCCTTTAATATTTTATCATGTTAATAATTCGATTGAAATGATTATCCTATATAATAGAAGAAAAGGGGAGCGGAATCCTTTTGACACTCACTATTTGGATAAGATAAGATGAATAAGTTGTGATTTGTTTAGAAGGGAAGAGATGGTGTGTTATTTAACTCATTTGAGTTTATTTTTTTATTTTTACCGATAGCATTTCTTTTATATTTTCTATTAAATAAATTTGGACATGCTACATTAGCGAAAGCTTGGCTCGTTGCGGCCTCTTTATTTTTCTATAGTTATTGGAATGTGAAATATTTACCGCTTATGTTAGTGTCGCTCATTGTGAACTACTTTATCGGAATGAGGCTCGTAAAACATAAGAGTAAACTTCTTTTAACGGTAGGGTTAATATTTAATATAGGAATGCTTAGTTATTTCAAGTATTATGATTTTTTCTTGCAAAATGTTAATGCATTAATTGGAACTCATTTTACATTATTATCATTAACGTTACCGCTCGCGATTAGTTTCTATACGTTTCAAAAGATTGCATTTTTAGTAGATACGTATCGCGGGGAAACGAAGGCATGTCATTTTCTTGATTACGCATTGTTTGTAACGTTTTTCCCGCAGCTTATTGCAGGGCCGATTGTACATCATGCACAAATTATGCCGCAGTTTGCGGATAGTAGCAAAAAGCGCTGGCAATCGAAGTATATTGTTCTTGGTATATTTGTATTTGCAGTTGGTATTTTCAAAAAGGTAGGTATTGCAGATGTATTATCACCCCTTGTACATGAAGGGTTTGATGTGCAGCAATCATTAACATTTGTCGAAGCATGGCTTTCGTCGTTAGCGTTTACGTTCCAATTGTATTTTGATTTTAGTGGATATAGTGATATGGCAATTGGAATCGCTTTAATGTTTAATATTAAATTACCTCAAAATTTTAATTCACCGTATAAAGCAGTGAATATACAAGATTTTTGGCATCGTTGGCATATGACGCTTAGCCAGTTTTTAACGAAGTACGTATACATTTCTCTAGGAGGAAATCGAAAAGGAATTACGCGTACATACGTAAATATTATGATTGTATTTTTAATAAGTGGACTTTGGCACGGAGCTGGTTGGACATTTGTTTTTTGGGGATTCTTGCACGGTTTGGCTTCTGTTATTCATCGCTTATGGAGTAAAGCAGGAGGGCGCATGCCAGCCTTTGCTGGTTGGTTCGTTACGTTTTTCTTCATTAATATAACGTGGGTATTCTTTAGGGCAACATCTATGCATGATGCGGTGAAAGTGTTAAAAGGAATGTTCGGACTAAATGGAATCGAATTAGCAAATAGCGTATTCCCGGCATTTATAATAGAGAAGCTGCAATTTTTAAAAGAGTACGGTGTTTCATTTAGTGAAGGGTACCATGTCTCTTTATTAGATCCAAAAATGGTAGCGTATATTTTCGGAGCGTTATGTATTAGTTTCTTCTTAAAAAATTCAATTCAGTTAAAGGATTCATTCCGTCCGAATGTATGGACTGCTTTATTTACTGCAGTATTGCTCGTATATAGCGTGTTACATTTAACGAGTATTAGTGAGTTTTTATACTTTAATTTCTAGGTGGAGAATATGAAAAACAAACATTGGCTTATTTTCGTTTTTGTATGTGTTTTTGTTCCTCTGGCAGGTGTCGGGATATTTAATAGCTATATAGATTCACTTTGGTTATTCCCGCATAAAAATAAGTGGAATGATGTTCAGTACGGGTTTAACGAGAGACAACAGAAAACAAATTATATAACGTACCGTCCGTTTACATATGATGGAGTTATACTTGGAAGTAGTAGAACGACTTTTATTAACGAGAATGACTTCACCGGGTTAAACGCATTTAATTATGCGGTAAGCAGTACAGATCCGCGTGAGTATGACGCATATATTGAATATGCAAAAGAACAAAAAGGTAGTGGACTCGAGTCTATTGTACTTGGTTTAGATTTCCTTGGAACGAACAAAAATAGGGAAATTGGTTTTGATAAACCAGAAGCGTATATTAAGCAGGCGCAAAGTTTATTGTATCCGATTAAATCGTATGTAAGTATGGACGGGATTACTTATTCAAAGAATACAATTGCAAATTCCACCCATCATATTACGAATCTTGACCGGTACAATCGAGAGAATATAAAATCGATGCGCGATTATACGAAAGAAGAACGTGATGCGCAAATAGCGGCGCAAGTAGATAAGTTTAGTAAAGAGATTTACGGCGGGAATTATGAGTATCAAAATATGAAAGAAATATTAGGAACAGTAAAGGCTCATAATCCGAACACGAAGTTTTATATTTTTACAACGCCTGTTTCAGAGCCTCTGTTCCGTACGATGATTCAATCAGGGCGATGGGAAGATTATAAAAAATGGCTTCATGACGCTGTAGATGTATTTGGAGAAGTGCACCATTTCATGTATCTTAATTCCGTTACAACGAATTTAGATAACTATATGGATGGGCATCATTTCAGACCGGAAGTTGGAAAGTTGATTGCGCATAAAGTTGTAAATGAGGAAGATAGCAACGTCCCGAAAGACTTCGGCATTGTTATTACGAAGGATAATATTGATGAGGTGTTGGAGGGGATTCAGGCGTCTTTTCAATAAAAAATAGATCATAAATGTGGTCTATTCTTTGCCGAGTAGACTGTATACCAAAATGAAGCAGCCACCGAGATCTGATGGCTGCTTCACTTTATTCTACCTCTAAATCAACAATTAAGTAAGCGAGTATAACAACAAAGAAAATACTAACGGCCGGCGCTGTTAGTACGTGACCGGACATAAAGGCAATTCCAAGTGATAGTATAACGGCACTAGCTAGTAGCATATATTTCACAGTTAATATTTTCTTAAAGTTTGTTATGATGCTGAGTAATAATTTAATACCGAAGTAAAGGAATGGTATGAAGTAAATAAGAGAACCGATGATTCCGAATGCAAAGAATATGTCATGGAAGTCCATTTCGATTAATTTAATTTTAACCGTATAGTTACCAGCATAGCCCATTCCGAATAATTTTTGTGATAGTGGTGCGTCTTTATAGTATTGTTTGTATACTTTTAAAAACTTATCGCGATCACTGTAAATTAAACTTTTGACCTCAGAGTCTGTTAGTTCACCTTTTGCATGTTTTTTCTCTGCGTCAGGATCTTCTTTAATTATTTTTCCTTCTTTTCTATCCTTTTCTTCTTGTACTGATTTTTTGTATTCGTATATTTGCATGTGGATGCCCATATTTTTTGCGATAGGAGTATGCGGTGTAAGGGCAATTAAACCTCCTAGTATAATAGCGGCAACAACTGTATTTACGAGATATGTGAATCCTTTTCCTTCTTTTTTGCGATGAACCATATATTCAATGAATGAGAATAAAAGTGCCACGCCAAGCGTTAGAACAATTGCACCATATCCTACTTTAGTTCCGACCATAATACTTGCATACATCGCGAGTATTGTTGGAATCCAGTAATAGATTTTCGAGAAAGAAGTTGTTTTATGAATCGAATATAACACTACGATTGGGAACATAATTGCAAAAATAGAACTTAAATCATTCCCAGCAAAGAACCAACCTCTTGAACCAATCTTTGAGTGAGGGTAGCTTGGGAAATCTGTACTAGTTTGCATCGCAACAATCAGTGTGATGCTTAAAATTAAAGTTGTATATAAGAAATATGTAATGATTTTATGAAATGCATATTCTTTATTTTTTAACTCTTTAAAGGCGATAATATATCCAAACAGTAGCACAATTGGATATATGCTCTTTAAAATAAATTTCACTTCTTCGCCAAATGAAACTGGAGATTTAATCATCATATTATTTACAAGACCAATTGCTAGTACGATCCCGAGTAGGCATAAATAGAGAATGTACTTTTTCGCCCCATGTTGTTTTCTATGAAGAAGTAGATAACCTAATGCAAGAAGCATAAAGGCGAAACGGACTACGATTCCAACTGTTGCGCTCATGTGTAATACATAGATTGAAAAAGACGTTAATAAATCTAAAATTGGTTGAAACACAATGAATAGCAATAGGAAATGCGGGAAGTAGTTATCCGTTTGTTTCAACTTATTAACCATATATTCCTCCATTTCTTCATTCCTTTAGTTCAATACCCAAGAGATGGGGATAAAAGCCTTATTTACATAATAAGGCGAATGAATTTCAATATTTGTTTTTTTGAATCAAACTTAAGAATACACCATTTCATTGTAATGGTAAATAGATGAAAAGCATGGATAAACCGACTTTAATTTCTATATTTTTTAACGAAATTGTATGTTTTATACGGAGATATATACAAATTACGAGAATATTAGACAGAAAATTAAGAAAAAAGAAGGATTTTCAACATGCTTTCTATAATTATATAAGTATAATCTTTATGTGGAAAAGAGGGGTATATATAATGGAAGTAACAAGTAAAACAGAATCTGTTGTTGTGAAATATGAAGGGCGCGTAGCAACGGTTATGGTTAATCGTCCAGAGGTTTTAAATGCATTAGATGAACCAACGTTAAAAGAGTTATTACAAAAGTTGAAAGAAGTGGCGGAAAGTTCTGTTCACGTTGTTGTGTTGTGTGGAAGTGGCCGTGGTTTTTCTGCGGGTGGAGATATTAAATCAATGCTTTCAAGTAATGATGAAAGTAAGTTTGAAGGCATCATGAATACAATTTCTGAAATCGTTGTGACGTTATATACGATGCCGAGGCTTGTTATTAGTGCAATTCATGGGCCGACTGCTGGACTTGGATTAAGTATCGCATTAACAGCTGATTATGTCATGGCAGATATATCATCAGTTATTGCGATGAACTTTATTGGAATCGCTTTAATTCCAGATGGTGGTGGCCATTTCTTCCTTCAAAAGCGCGTCGGTGAAAATATGACGAAAAAAATCATTTGGGAAGGGAAGAAATTATCAGCGACAGAAGCGCTAGATATCGGTTTAATTGACGAAGTAATCGGTGAGGATTTCCAAACGGCTGTGAAGCAAAAAATTAATGAATGGTTACAAAAACCAATCAAGGCAATGATTCAAACGAAACAAATTTTATGTGAAGTAAATCGTTCTAATTTAGAACAAACGCTTCAGCTCGAAAAGCGTGGTCAATATGCGATGAGACAAACAGCGGACCATAAAGAAGGTATTGCTGCTTTTCTAGAAAAACGTTTACCAGCATTTAAAGGGGAATAAAGTGAAACTTTAATCCGTGGGGATTTGTTTATCCCCCGCGGATTATTAGTCTTACTGCCCGTTAATTCGAGATAAAGGGAAGAAAGTGCTAACACATTTTAGTATAATTGTGTTAGCACTTTTTTTAGGAGTAATAAATGAAGAAAATTATCGGTGTTATCGTTATTATTTTACTTACATATTATGCTTTGCATAGTACACCATCTCTTGCGGTACGGACTGCATTATTCTTTGAGGGACATCCAGCTGTTGCTTTCTCTGGTGAAGTGAAGAAAGAACGGGATGTGAAAAAAGAGGCGATTCCTGATGAGTACGGGACCTTATACGGCGATAAGAAAGAAGAACCAGAGCATTACTTCTTTCCGGTAGTAAAGGCGCACGGATCAGGAATTGATATGTTAAGTGCTTGTGTGAAAAAAGAGTGGTTTTTCTATAAAACAGAGCTTGGGTGTTATTAAAAGTGGGAGGAAAAGTGATGTCAACTTATAACAGGTTAGTAAGAGATCGTGTCCCGGAGAAAATTTTGATGTCTGGAAAAACATATACAGCACAAAAATTAACAGGACAAGCTTACATACAAGCGTTAGCGAAAATTGGTACAGAAGAAATTCGTGAATTTGCTTCGATGAAAGAGCGTGAACATGCGCTAGATTCACTTGCAGATGCACTTGAAATTATTATTTCATTAGCGCGTGCAGAAGGTGCAACAATGGAAGATGTAGAGCTTATTCGTAAGCAGAAAGAAGAAGAGCGCGGCGGGTTTACAAGAGGGATTTATTTAATGGACGTTTCGGAAGAGTAGTTTTATCCCGCTATTTGCGGGCAGTAAGACCCCCAACTCAAAATTCGGCGAATGCGAAGGAGTCGGGCTGATTAAAGTTTCACTTTATAGAAAAAGCACAGTGTTAATGGAGATAATGCGGTGCTTTTTTGTCATTGAGATTAGGATAAAGTGAATTTTATTATAATTTAGAAAATTAAGCTATATGAGTAGAGGTTTTATCGTAATTTCGCTATACTAAATAGTAGAGAAAATGAGGAGGAAACGACAATGGCACATCATACGAAAGAAACGATGGAACTTATTAAGGAGCTTGTCTCTATTCCAAGTCCATCTGGAAACACGGCGAAAATTATTAGTTTTATTGAAAACTATGTAAGTGAGTGGAATGTAGAGACGAAGCGTAATAATAAAGGTGCTCTTATTTTAACGGTTAAAGGAAAGAATGATGAGCAGCATCGTTTATTAACTGCACACGTTGATACGTTAGGGGCAATGGTGAAAGAAATTAAGCCTGACGGTCGTCTTCGTCTATCTATGATTGGTGGATTTCGCTGGAACTCTGTAGAAGGAGAATATTGCGAAATTGAAACGTCAAGCGGTAAGAAATATACAGGCACAATTTTAATGCATCAAACTTCTGTCCATGTGTACAAAGATGCAGGGGAAGCGAAGCGCGATGAGAAAAATATTGAAGTGCGTATTGATGAGCGTGTCTTTTCAGCAGATGCAGTACGTGAGTTAGGAATTGAAGTAGGAGACTTCGTTTCATTTGATCCACGCGTTCAAATTACAGAGAGTGGATACATAAAATCACGTCATTTAGACGATAAAGTAAGTGTAGCAATTCTATTAAAATTAATTAAAAGATTGCAAGATGAAAAGGTAACATTGCCATATACAACACATTTCTTAATTTCTAATAATGAAGAAATTGGATACGGTGGAAACTCAAATATTCCAGAAGAAACGGTAGAATATTTAGCAATTGATATGGGAGCGTTAGGTGATGGACAAACATCTGATGAATATACAGTATCCATTTGTGCGAAAGACTCTAGCGGTCCATACTATTACGCTTTACGTAAGCATTTAGTTGAATTGGCGAAAGCGAATGCTATTGAATATAAAGTGGATATTTATCCCTACTACGGATCAGACGCATCAGCTGCGATTCACGCTGGATTTGATGTGAAACATGCATTAATTGGAGCTGGTATTGATTCTTCTCACGCATTTGAGCGTACGCATGAAAGCTCGATTGCACATACAGAAGCACTTGTTTATGCATATGCGTTATCAGAAATGATAGTAGAATAGTGAGAGGGTGGTTGATTCTATGAATCAGCCACTTTTTTGTGCATAAAAAATACTTTAATTGTATTTTATTGTACAATATTAAGAAAGTAGGTTTACTACAGGATTCTAGTATTATAGAATGATAGAGGAGCACTAATTTTTTTTCGCTCAAATTTGTTATAATTTGTATATTAAGATTACGCGTTATTGTAAATGATTTTTGAGAGGGGTATTATTTTTTATGAAGTATCGTGCAGTCGCGGCTGGTATTTTAGCCGCAAGTTTATTATCGTCTCCAGTTAGTAGTTTCGCAGCAGGGAAAAAGTTTTCGGATGTTCCTACATGGGCGCAGGAATCGGTTGACTATTTAGTAGGGAAAAAAGCACTTGATGGAAAACCAGACGGAACGTTTTCTCCATCTGAAGCAGTAGATAAAGGATCAGCTGCAAAAATATTAGCAGCAGTTCTTGGCTTACCAATTGATCCAAAAGCGAAACCATCTTTTAAAGATTCGCAAAACCATTGGGCAGCACCATATATTGCCGCGGTAGAAAAAGCGGGTGTAATTAATGGAGATGGTACTGGGAAATTCAATCCATCAAGCCAAATTAACCGTGCATCAATGGCATCTATGCTTGTACAAGCATATTCATTAGATAAGAAAATTATTGGAGAACTTCCAACGCAGTTTAAAGATTTGGAACCTCATTGGGGTAAGAAACAAGCTAATATTTTAGTAGCTTTAGAGATTTCAATGGGTACAGGAAATGGCTGGAATCCTGACGGTACTGTAAGTCGTGCTGAAGCAGCTCAGTTCATCGCGATGGCAGATAAAAATAAAATAAATACATCGAAAAGAATGTATATGAATAGAAACTTTATTACATATCATCAAGCATCGTTATCATCTGGTATTACTGACACTCAACATAAGCCACAAATGCTTGAAGTGAAAGAGCAAAGAGCGGACGGTTGGTTGAAGGTTGTAACAAGTAAAGGTGAGAAGTGGACACTATTACAAGAAAAAACAGAGTCTATTAATCAAGAATTCACTACATATCAAGAAGCTTCACATACGTCTACAGTGGTAGGCACACATAAAGCACAACAAGTAACTGTTATTGAAGAGAAAGATAGCTGGATTCGTATCCGTATGGGAGCTGGCTTCCAATGGGTGGATAAAAATCAATTAAACCCAGTGAAGCAAGGTAACTTCCTAGAAGGTAAAGCGATTATTATTGATCCAGGTCATGGGGGAATTGACTCAGGGAATCCTGGTTATTATGAGAAAGAAAGTCAAACCGTATTAGATGTATCATTACGATTACAGAAAATATTTGAGAAAAAGACACCGTTTACTGTGTTATTCACTCGTACAGATGATACACGTCCAGGAACAAGTGCTTCTGATTCTTTAAAGAAACGTGTAGAATTTGCTCAAAAAAATAATGGGGATATCTTTGTAAGTATCCATGGTAATGGTACGGAAAGTAAAAATGGACAAGGTACAGAAACATTCTACTATGAATCAGCGACAGCAAGAGGGACAAACCCGAATGTATCAGAAAGTCGTTTATTAGCAGAGAAAATTCAAGAGCGTCTTGTAGATGCACTTGGAACAAAAGATCGCGGTGTGAAGAAAGGCGATTTATATGTAATTAGAGAAAACACGATGCCAGCTGTATTAGCAGAATTAGCATTTGTAGATAATAAAAACGATGCAGATAAAATTGCTACACCAGAACAGAGACAAAGTGCAGCAGAAGCTATTTATCAAGGTATTTTAGATTACTACGAAGCAATGGGTAATGACGTATCTTCGTACCGTTAATAAATAGAGAGAATGATAGAAGAGATTGCTGAGATGCAGTCTCTTTTATTTATTAAATGAATTATAAAGGTTTCTCTTTATTTCAAGCATATGATATCATTTAATTTTACGTAAAAAAGGTATTCGAGTAATTGTGATCATAACAATTTTAAACGATAAAGGATGATAATAGATTGAGTAATCATAGTAAAACACCTGCATGTATATATACGTATGCATTTCGCGAAGAGGAGCGTGCTTTATGTTACTTGGAAATGCGCTCGTTCTTTGGGATGGAGTCTCACGTTAATATTTTAAAAAGTGAAGTCAAGATTGCTCCGAGTAGAAGTCCGTTTATTAAAGAGCGCGTCGAGGTTATGTATGAAGGGGACGACTTAGAAAGCATTTTAGAACAAGTGGAACAAATTGATTTAGCAGGAGCGACATTCAAAGTTATCTTCGTTAAAATCAATGATCTTGGTAAAGAAAATAAAATTGAATATGGAGAAAGACGCCTTATTGAACGAGACCTCGGTATGCATATTGAAGGAGAAGCGGATGTTCGTAATCCAGAGCGTGTATTCGGGATTGTTCCTCTTGGAGGACGCTGGTACTTCGGACACTATGTAGAAAGTGATCCGGTTTGGTATCATCACATAAAAAAACCGCATAGCTATTCGACATCACTGAGCACACGTGTTGCTAGAGCTGTCGCAAATATCGCTGTACCAAACCCAGATGGAGTACGAGCGATTGACCCGTGCTGCGGAATAGGAACAGTAGTAGTAGAAGCACTTTCTATGGGAATTAACATCGTTGGTAGAGATATTAATCCACTTGTAGTTCTTGGAACGAGAAAAAACATCGTACATTTCGGGTTTGAAGGAACAGTAACAAAAGGTCCAATTGAAGAAATTACTGAGAACTACGACGTTGCAATTATCGATATGCCCTACGACTTATTTACGCATGCAACACCAGAAGACCAGTTTTCCATTCTCTCAAGTGCGCGCCGCATTGCAAAAAAGGTAGTCGTTGTCACGATGGAAACAATGGACGACATGATCCATGAAGCAGGATTTGAAATTACAGATCGCTGTATCACAAGAAAAGGATCATTTTCTAGACAAATTCTTGTTTGTGAATAAGAAAGAAGGGTCACCCGTTTGGGTGACCTTTTTTTGGTTTGTATTGATGTGTGATTGGTTGGTGGAGTGGAGGGATGATTTGGCGGGATTTGTTGATAAGTCGATATTTTATGTCGAATCGCTGATATATTCAGAGAATCAACCGATATCAGATTACTCTTCTTTCGTTGTCTCTTGTTGTGCGATTAATAAATTGCGTAATACGTGTGCGCGGTAACTTTCTAGTTTTCGTCCTTCATGATAGCGAACACCTAATTTTTTTAGCTCAGCTACGTACCAGCCTTTCGTTCCGTAATACATGAGACCACTTCCTTTTTTCTTTTGAACAGTATATGTGCCGGGGCGAGAGAATTTTCTTTTTTATTCATGAAATTTGCGGAATTTAATATTGAATATTCAGTTTATTTTTAATATGATTAACTTATTATCGGATGACAGTGATTAGCCTCGCTGTAAGCCCGGATTTATGTTTGAAAATGAAAAGAGTAACTTCTTTCCACTTGAGCTTCTTTAGCAGAAGTACGAGCTATAAGGATAAGGGTAGTAAAATTCAATGCAAATGTGTACATTGTTTTTCTGGCTCTTAACATAGTAATGGAGGATGAAATATGCGTAAAGGGACTTTTTTTATGGCAGGACATTCGAGACTTCCGAAAGGTATGGCTGTTCGCAGTATGTATGAAACATTAACGATTACAATTGAGGCAGATCATAAATATCACGTTATTATTGAAGCGTCATGTACGCTTGCGACAGAGCACGGTAGAGACTTCGTCGCTCAAATGTTGAGAGGGCATAGTTTGCAAGATGGTATTGAAGAAATCGTTCAAGATATTACGGACCATTATCAAGGAAAAGCGCAAAATGCTATCGTCAGTGCGGTGAAAGATTTACATCGCCAATATGTAAGTTATTTAAATGATGAACAGCCTAGAGGAGAGTACGAGGAAACAACACCATAAAAACTATCTAGTTTACAACCATAAACGAGAGCCAGTTGTATTTCTTTTAAAGAGATACGACTGGCTTATTTTATTGAGGAGGCAAGAACTATGAAAAAGTTAAATGAAGTGTAAGTTGTAAAACAAGAGATGAAAAAAAGAGGGTGCGTAGAAAGTAAGGGGATTTTTAAAATGTATAAAGTATGTAGAGAAAATAATAAAAAACGAATTGACAGTTAGAATATTTTGAATTATTATTTAATTAATAAGATCCATACGAGAAATTAGCCTTCTCTATATTCGATCTTGCTTTCCTGTTTTACAAATATTTTCATACAAACTGTCTATTATTATTGTACTTTAAGAGATTAAAGAACACTCGTAATTATGAGCCAGTTGTACGTTTCTACGATTTTAAGTCGTGGATACGTATGACTGGCTTTTTCGATGTTAGGGCAGTAAGACCGAATCTCAGCATAAGAAGATAAGGATAACTGTCTGTAAAAAACGTCAATACGTTCTTCATATTTAAATTAGGGAGGAATTGAAATGTCGATTATTACAGAACAAAATACGAAGATGAAATTTGCAAAGAAATATGAGGGGTATGAGATTGTTCCTCATCCAGAGCATAAACGTTTATATCATATTACGCTAAACCAGCAATTGCTTAAGCAGTTTTTTGAAGAGGTAAAAGAGCATTCAGAGCAGTCACTGCAATATATTCCTTATTCTCGGTTTAATCTTGCGGATGGAATGAGAAAGATTTTTGGGCAATCATTTATGGATAACATTCGCGGCATTATTCATGACCGTGAAACGGGCGGATTTACGATTGGGGTGCAAGGTGAAACGGCAGATCCAGCAGACTATGTGAAATTTGCAACAGCATTAACACATTTAATCGGGGAGCCAAACTTTGATGCAATGACAGGAACGTATTATGCTAGGTTTAATGTGAAAGATACGGATAGTAGTGATTCTTACCTTCGTCAAGCGTACCGATTGTTTACACTGCATACAGACGGTACATTCGTTGATGAGCCGACAGATTGGCTTCTTATGATGAAAATTGAAGAGCAAAATGCAGTAGGAGGGGAATCACGTTTACTACATTTAGACGATTGGGAAGACCTTCAAAAGTTTAGAAATCATTCACTCGCATCTGTTAAAGTTACGTATAAAGCACCACCAAGTAAAAATGCGCAAGAAATCGTCTATCGTGAAACATTTTTTGATGTAAATAACGCACCATGTATTTGCTTTATTGATCAGTTCGCTTATCCAGATAATATTGAACAAGCAAACTATTTGAAAGACTTATCATATTCTGTTGAAAACTCACCAGCAACACATGCATTGAAATTACCAATTGGTGACTTAGTTCTTTTAAACAACTTATTTTGGATGCACGGAAGAGCTGCATTTGAAAAAAATAAAGATTTATATAGAGAACTAATGCGTCAACGTGGTTGTTTTTCTAAATAATATGTACGGCGGGTCTTAAAAAAGGCCTGCCTTTCATCATATTAAGGGGGAAGTAGGATGTATGACTTTATAATTATTGGCGGAGGAATTGTTGGGCTTTCAACGGGAATGGCTTTAACGAAAAAATTCCCTCGTGCGAAAATCGCGATCATTGAAAAAGAAAAGGAACTTGCACATCATCAAACTGGACATAATAGCGGTGTAATTCACTCTGGAATTTATTATAAACCAGGGAGTTATAAAGCGAAGTTTGCTAAAGAAGGAAACGCAGCTATGGTTCAATTTTGTAAAGAAAATGACATCGCTTATGACATGTGTGGAAAAGTAATTGTCGCTACAGAAAAGGACGAACTTCCTCTTTTACATAACTTATATGAAAGGGGCTTACAAAACGATTTACATATTGAAAAAATAGATAAGGAAAAATTAGCTGAAATTGAACCTCATGTAAAGGGACTTGGGGCAATCCGTGTTCCTTCTTGCGGAATTGCTGATTATAAAGGAGTAAGTTATGCATTTGCTCGCTTAATTCAAGAAAGCGGGGGAGAAGTACATTTAGGAACAGCGGCGGAGCGTATTACTGAGAAGAAAGACGCCGTAACAATTGAAACAAATCAAGGTGTATTTAAATCGAAATTTCTCATTAACTGCGCCGGATTACATAGTGATCGCATTGCGAAAAAGACAGGCATATTAACGGATATGAAAATTGTTCCGTTTCGTGGTGAATATTACGAACTTGTCCCAGAAAAACGCCATCTCGTAAAACATTTAATCTATCCAGTTCCAAATCCAGAATTCCCATTTCTAGGTGTTCATTTCACAAGAATGATAAACGGAGACGTACATGCAGGACCGAATGCAGTATTAAGCTTCAAACGCGAAGGCTATACGAAAACAGACTTTGATATAAAAGACTTCATGGAAACAATGACATACGCAGGCTTTTGGAAAATGGCGATGCCAAATATGAAAGAAGGCATAAAAGAAATGGTGCGCTCATTTAGTAAACAATCATTCCTAAAAAGCTTGCAGCGCCTAATACCAGAACTTACAGAGAAAGATATCGTACCAACCCATGCAGGTGTAAGGGCACAAGCCATTTTATCGAACGGAAATATGGTTGATGACTTCTGCATTATCCCTGGTATCAATTCCCTGCATATTTGTAATGCGCCATCTCCAGCGGCAACGGCTAGTATAAAGATTGGTGAGGAGATTGTAAGGCAAGTGCCGGATGTGGTGGCGGTTAGGGTTTGATTGGTAATGTGTCCCCCGAGTGAGTTGAGTCATAAATCCGCCTCACTTTGAACGATAATATTACCGTGAATCATGAATTTGAAGAATCCCTTCTCACAAAGTGAAGCTTTAATCAGTGGTAGTTTTTCCTCAGCATTAGGACTACGAAATTGAAAAATATTTAAAGGAAATACGATATCACTTCTATTTCTAGTTTATTAAAGTAGGCTTTATAGTAAGGATTCTAAAAATATAAAGGAGGGATATGCTTTGTTTCCAGGTACTTTATATGAAACACATGTTAAAACAAAAAATTTAGAAGTGGCAAAAGAGTTTTATACTAAACTTGGATTATTTCATGCTCGCACTATTGAAGAACGCCGTGTAGCTTTCTTTTGGTTTGATAAAGAAAATAAGAAGGAACAAATGCTGGGCATTTGGGAAGTATCGGAAGAAGCATTCCATACAAGTCACTTTGCATTCAAGGTTAACTATGAAGAAATCATTCATGCAAGAGAATGGCTTCTTAATAAAGGAATAAACCCAAGGGCTGCTTTCGGTCTTGAACCTTCCGAGCCTATGGTTCAAACGTGGACACCGACTGCAAATCTTTATTTTTACGATCCTGACGGCAATTCTTTAGAATTTCTATGTTTACTTCCTGAAAAGAAAAAAGTAAAACAAGACGTCATGTATTTGAGTGAGTGGGAAAGCTTGGAGAGTGAAGAATAAATTTGATTTTTAACTCGAATTTCGCAACGCTATTTTAAAGGGAACCATAACCTTATCTAAGTGGCAAAACTATGGCTTAAATCACCCCCTGAGTTTTTGGGGGATTTTTTTGTTTTGGGGCTAATAATCACCTACTGTATAAAAAAGTAGACAGTAGTGTGTATTTTTTAAAAAATGTATACAGATTTATCCCGCATTAACTGCCCGTAAAAGCCCGATTGGTGTGGGCTAATAATCAGTGGGGGATGAAGCCCCCCCACTGATTAAAGTTTCACTTTATACTCTATGCGTTGGCATGATACTTGCAATGAAAATAGTATTAACATATAGGGGAGAGATAGAAATGAAGGTTAGTAAAATATACACAACAATTGATGCTCACGTAGCTGGGGAACCGCTTCGAATTATTACGGGCGGAGTGCCAGAGGTAAAGGGAGAAACGCAATTAGAAAAACGCGCATACTGCATGGAACATTTGGATCATCTTCGCGAGGTTCTTATGTATGAACCGAGAGGACATCACGGAATGTACGGTTGCATCATTACTCCGCCTGCAAGTCCTCATGCTGATTTTGGCGTATTATTTATGCACAATGAAGGCTGGAGTACGATGTGTGGTCACGGAATTATCGCTGTTATTACAGTTGGAATTGAAACAGGTATGTTTGAAGTGACAGGTGAAAAACAAAAATTCATTATCGATAGCCCTGCTGGGGAAGTTATTGCGTACGCAACATTTAACGGGAGCGAAGTAGAGTCAGTATCATTTGAAAACGTTCCTTCGTTCGTATACAAGAAAGACGTTCCTATCAAAATAGATGACTATGAATTTCAAGTAGATATCGCGTTTGGCGGAGCATTCTACGCTGTAGTGGATAGTAAAGAGTTTGGTTTGAAAGTCGATTTTAAAGATTTAGCTGCAATTCAAACGTGGGGCGGTAAAATTAAAGACTACATTGAAAGTCAAATGGAAGTAAAACATCCACTTGAAGAAGATTTAAAAGGAATATACGGAGTTATTTTCTCAGATGAACCGAAAGGAAAAGACGCTACTTTACGAAATGTAACGATCTTTGCTGATGGGCAAGTAGACCGTTCCCCTTGCGGTACAGGAACATCCGCAAGAATCGCAACTCTTTTTGAAAAAGATGCCTTACAAAAAAGAGAGATGTTCATCCACGAATGCATTACTGACGGCCAATTTGAGGGAGAAGTATTGTCGGTAACAGCGGTAGATAAATATGAAGCTGTCGTTCCGAAAGTAACGGGGAATGCATTTATTACAGGATTTCATCAGTTTGTTATAGATCCGAGGGATGATTTGAATCGGGGATTTTTGTTAGGATAAAGTGAAACTTTAATCAGTGGAGGGGGTTTATCCTCCACTGATTATTAGTTGAACCAATCGGGTTTTTACGGGCAGTTGATCTCCCATATAACGTCTTTGTCCAACCTAATTTTCAGATGGGAGTCTTACTGCCCGTTAATACGGGGTAGAAGGAGGAGGCGGAAAGATATGCTAGTCATAAGCGCGAACGAACAACGAAACTTAGTAAATATGAAGGAAGTCATTGAATACGCGGCGCTTGCTTTAAAAGAATTTTCAGCAGAAAGAACGATCACACCAATTCGCGGCTCATTACCATTTGCGAACGGCCAAAATACCGCATTAATTATGCCTTCAGTAGCGGAAGGACTCGAAGCGCTCGGTTTAAAAGTAGTAACGGTAGCTCCGCATAATAAAAAGATAGGAAAGAAAACGATAAACGGGATCGTTATACTATCAGACTTTCAAACGGGAGAACCGCTTGCACTTTTAGAAGGATCGTACTTAACGATGATTCGAACAGGCGCCTTATCAGGAGTAGCGACAAAACATTTAGCTCGTCATAACGCAAAAACCTTATGCATTATCGGTACCGGTGAACAAGCGAAAGGAATTGCAGAAGCTGTACTCGCCGTTAGGGATATTGAAAAAATCATCCTATACAACCGAACAGAAGAAAAAGCGTATGCATTTGCGCAATATATACAAGAAAAATTCAGCAAACCGGCTTACGTTTACACAAATCCAAATGAAGCAATAAGCGAAGCAGACATCATCGTCACAACAACGAATGCATCCACACCAGTCTTCTCAGAAAAACTAAAAAAAGGCGTCCACATAAACGCCGTCGGTTCATTTAGACCGAGCATGCAAGAACTACCATCCCACGCCATCGCGAACGCAAACAAAGTAGTAGTCGAATCAAAAGAGGCAGCACTAGAAGAAACGGGTGACCTTCAAGTTCCGATAAAAGAAGGATTATTTGAAGCGAGCGACATCCACGCTGAACTTGGTCAAATCATTAGCGGAGAAAAAGCTGGTAGAGAGAACGATGAAGAGATTACTATTTTCAAATCAGTAGGTTTAGCAGTAGTAGATATAATAGTGGCGAAATACTTATATGAAAAAGCGATGGAACGTGGAGTGGGTACTACGATTCAGTTGTGAGGCTGCCTTTTGGGCGGTCTTTTTGTTTATAATGCGCGTATGCATCTCAATTGTAATGTGTAGTGTTTGCAAAGAAATTATGTGATGTATCATATATTCTGTTAAAATTAAACAAAAATGCATATAAGAAATTGCAGGTGAGAAACCTTGGATTTAGTTCGGAAATTAACTCGTATTTATGGCTTAGGGCTTTGCTGTGGGTTGTGGAGTAAAGCTGAAGTAATTCAATGGTGTGATAAATTGATTGAAGCAAGTGACAGTCCGCCATATGAAATAATTGAGATATCCTTAATGTCTAAAGCAAAGATAGATGATATTGAAGGGAAGTTATTTGAGTTTAGTAGCACAGTTGATGAAGAATACACTGTTAAGTTAACTCTTTCCGTCATTCATGAAAAACTAAAAAAACATGAACTGACGATTGAAGAATCAATTAAATGCACCACTAGACTTTTAGTCAACAGGGGGGTGCATTGGGAGGCGGAATACTTTGAATTGTATAGTCTAGACGATAGCTATGACTTAGCTAAAGATGGTGTTCATTTTGATTTAAGTCAAGTTATTCATACATATATTGAAATGTTAAGTATTTATAGTAAGTATTTTAGTGGGTTTGAAAAACTGTATTTTAAAGTAATGGGAAATGAATGGAGATTTTAATGTATATCAGTATTTGATTAGCTTTGTTTGTCCCTTATTTTCCAATTGGAGAATAGGGGACAAAGTTTTATGAAGGAGTAAATTTAGACATCAAGTATGCAGCTTTTTTACCATTCTCGCCATTCTTCTGTTATGTCTTCTTCGGATTCTAAGCCAGCTATTCGTGCTGCTGTATCGATAAATTCATAGAGATCTTCTCTTTCCATTGTTTCGATAAAATGGTCATGTTCGATATTTAGTTCATTTATTTTAATAACTACCTCTTTAACAACTTGCATTACTTCGGCTTCGGTTGGGTTCTCGCCTAATTGCACTAAATTGTTAATGTAAGTGTCAAGAACCTTATTTGTTGCACTTATATTTTCTTCAGTGAAAAATTCCCCATCTTCATCATGCTCAACCCATGGGGTTGTTGGTTTGTTTTTTTTCAATTCATCAAACGTCATGATAACCTCCTAAAAATGCTTTTTTATCTTTAATCTCATTCTACATTTTCAATTATATATAAGAACCATTTCAGAGAAACTTTCTGTAGGCTGCTAGTTTTTCAACTCATTTTACGAGGCTACCTATTCGTGGTCTTTTTATTTTACCCCCCGCATAAATATATTTTATCCCGCTATTTGCCGGGCAGTAAGACTCCCACCTCAAAATTCGGCGAATGCGGAGGAGTTAGGTGGGAGATCAACTGCCCGTAAAAGCCCGATTGGTGAAGGCTAATAATCAGTGGGGGATGGACAAACCCCCACTGATTAAAGTTTCACTTTATCGCAAGAATTCATTAATAGATTTCAAACTGTCTATCTTTGCTAAAAAGTTTGACAATACATACGGGTAGTGGTAATTTAAAACCTATAAGAAAACTCGGTATTAATTCCGAGTTTTCTTATAGGTGTAAATAGTCGAGAGGGGTCGAAATATGAAGAAGTTGTTTGCATTACCATTTGTCCTACTATTACTTATTGCATTAGCGGCTTGCTCAGGGGAGAAAGATTCTTCGAAGCAAGCAGGAACTAGTAAATCAGGGACTCCGAAAGATGGAGGAACGTTAACAGTTGGTGTTAGTGATAATCCAGATACGATGAACCCGCTTTATGCGAATGATCGTGTCTCGCTCACGATACAGCAAGCTTTATATGCACCGCTGTATCATATGGAAGACGGTAAGAAAAAATTTGTTCTTGCTGAGAGCTTTACGCCTTCAGAGGATCAATTAACATGGACTTTAAAATTAAAGGATAATTTGAAATGGCATGATGGTAAGAAAATTACATCAGATGATATTGTATTTACATTCAAATCTATTCTAGATGAGAAGCAAAATAGTTCAAGCCGTGAAAACTTTATTTTTAAAGGAAAGCCGCTTGAGGTGAAAAAAGTGGATGAGCTAACGACTCAATTTGTATTACCACAAGTAAGTGCATCTTTCGAAGGGGTTATGAATGACTTCTTCCCAATTCCGAAACATGTATTTGAAGGTGAAGCAGATTTAGTGAAGAGTAAGAAAAACCTACAACCTGTAGGGTCAGGTCCATTTAAATTAAAAGAATTTAAGTCAGATGAATATGTTGCGCTAGAGCGATTCGATGATTATTTTGCTGGTAAAGCGAAATTAGATTCTGTCGTGTACCGCGTTGTAAAAGACCGTAATACGGCAAACGTTTCACTTCAAAATGGTCAAATCAATATGAAAATGATTGAGCCGCAAGACTTTAAGAAATTAGATAGCACTGGGAACTTCTCAATGGTGACATTCCCTGAAGGTAGATTATTCTACTTAGCTTATAACTTTAATACAGACCTTATGAAGAAAAAAGAAGTGCGCCAAGCAATTGCACATGCATTAGATAAGAAAGAAATGATTAACTCAGCATTCGTTTCTAGTCAATTTGCAGAACCAGCAAATTCAATCTTAACGCCAGACGCTATGTATTATGCGAAAGATATTAAAGAGTATAAGTATGATCAAAAAGAAGCGAAAGATTTATTAGCAAAAGCTGGTGTGAAAGATAAAGAAAAAATACGCGTTATGTATGTAACGAATAATAAAATTATGGAAAGCTTAGCGCTATATACACAACAAAAATTACAAGAAGTTGGTTTACAAGTTGAACTGAATGCATTAGATGCTAGTGCAGCAAGTGAAAAAGGCTTAGATAAAGCGAATAAAGACTATGACATTACATTCGGTGGTTACATAATGGGACCAGAGCCAGATTCATATAAGAGTTTATTCTTAAGTAATGCTGAATACAATTATGCACGTTATAAAAACGCTGATTTCGATAAATTATGGGAAGAAGCTGCGGTTGAAACAGATAAAACAAAACGCGCAGAGCTATACCATAAAATCCAAGATACAGCGAGAGAAGACTTACCTTATCTTCCAATCGCATATCCGAAAGCAGTTATTGCAGTAGATAAAAAGTTTGATGGATTAAAAGAAGCAAAAGCAATTCCAGTCACAATGTTTGAAGATCTATCGAAAATCTATGAAGTGAAATAAGAAACTGTAAAGAAGCTGGTGAAAATCAGCTTCTTTATCCCGCTTTAATGGGCAGTAAGACTCCCACCTCAAAACTTGGCGAATGCGAGAAAATTAGGTGGAAGTCCTGCTGATTAAAGTTTCACTTTATCTTGAGGGGGGAAGTTTGTGTATAAAGTAATTGCAAAGAGGCTTTTAAATGCGATTCCGCTTTTATTTGTTATTTCTATTATTTCTTTTTTATTAATAAAACTAGCGCCGGGCGATCCCGTTCGAAACTTTGTAACGCCGAATATGAGTCCGATTGACGTTGAACGTATTCGCAAAAGTTTAGGACTAGATCAGCCGATTTACGTGCAATATTTTTTATGGTTAAAAAATATTTTAACAGGGAATTTTGGATACTCACTTCAAAACCATCGTCCTGTTTTAGAACTTATTACAGAAAGATTACCCGCAACAATCGGGTTAATGGGATCATCTTTACTCGTCTCATTTGTAATCGCAATACCGCTTGGATTATTTACAGGTGTGAAAAAGAACTCGTTCTTTGACCGCATTGTGAACTTCATCTCCTATGTGGGAATCTCAATGCCAGTCTTTTGGTTCGCGTTACTATTAATCTATTTATTCTCTTTAAAATTGAACATGCTTCCGAGTATGGGTATGCGCACAGTCGGTCAAGATTCCTTCTTGGATATTGTCCAGCACGGTATTTTACCTTGCATGGTGCTAGCGTTCCAAAACATCTCTGTCTATATGAGATATATTCGCTCAAGTACAATTCAGCAATTAGAAGAAGATTACGTACAAATTCAATATGCGTACGGTGCTTCGCAGAAAACAGTTTTATTTAATCACGTACT
This sequence comes from Bacillus sp. FDAARGOS_1420, assembly GCF_019344915.1. NCBI lineage: Bacteria > Bacillati > Bacillota > Bacilli > Caryophanales > Bacillaceae > Bacillus > Bacillus sp. FDAARGOS_1420. The sequence continues at coordinate 91,089 of NZ_JAHWJB010000002.1, forward strand.
TCGAAACGTATTAATACCGATCATTACAATCTTCGGATTATCCATTCCAAGTTTAGTAGGCGGAGCGTTCATTACGGAAACAGTATTCTCATGGCCGGGACTTGGTTCACTCGGGGTGAATGCTATTTTTAGATTTGATTATCCAATTATTATGGCAATCACATTATTATCATCGTTCATGTTAATTCTCGGTAATTTAATTGCTGATATTTTATATGGCGTAGTAGATCCACGCATTCGAATGAGGGGGTGATTTGGAATGAACAATAGGAGATTTCAAACGATAAAAAATAGTTTTACAAAAAATAAGTTTGTAGTAATGGGAGTTATTATACTGGGTGTTTTAACAATCGCGTCTCTTTTCGCATTCATATCACCGTACGATCCTAGTAAAATGTCGATTCCAGATCGTTTACAAGAACCGAGTATGAGTCATCCGTTCGGCACAGATGATTACGGAAGGGATTACTTAACGAGAGCGTTATATGGCGGACGAGTTTCCCTTGCCGTTGGTTTTTTAGCGATGGTTGTTTCCATTACAATCGGAACCGCAGTAGGAACAATTAGTGGATATTTTGGCGGAAAGTTAGACAACTTCTTAATGCGAATTGTTGAAGTTTTAATGTCAATTCCATCATTCTTTTTAATGCTGTTATTAAATGCGTATTTAAAACCAGGAATTACAACGCTTGTTCTTATTATCGGATTATTAACGTGGATGGATACCGCGCGTATCGTAAGGGCAGAAACGTTATCTGTAAAAGAGCGTGAGTACGTTTTATATGCAAAAGTATCCGGACAAAAATCATTGATGATTATTGTAAGACACATCATTCCGAACATTTTATCAACCATTATAATCGCAGCGACATTAACAATTGCGACATCGATTTTAATGGAATCATCACTTAGCTTCTTAGGATTAGGTATTAGAGAACCAGATTCTTCTTGGGGCAGCATGCTAAATAATGCTCAAGGATACATAGGTGAAGCTTGGTATTTAACACTTTTCCCAGGGTTCCTTATTTTATTAACTGTACTAAGCTTTAACGTAATCGGTGAAGCGTTGAAAAAAGCTTTCGCACCAAAAGGGGCTCATCATGAGAACTAATGCTTTAAGTGAGGGGGAGTGAAAAGCGTGTCTGAAAAACTATTAGAAGTAAAAAACTTAAAGACTTCTTTTTTCATAGAAGACGGCGAAGTAGAAGCGGTTCGCGGCGTTTCATTTAGTTTGAAAAAGGGTGAAGTCGTTGGGATTGTTGGCGAATCGGGAAGCGGAAAGAGCGTTATGGCGAAATCTGTTATGGCCCTCGTTACGCCTCCGGGGAAAGTGAAAGAAGGAGAGATTCTTTTTCAAAATGAAAACGTGCTTTCTAAATCGGAAAAAGAATTACGCTCTATTAGAGGAAATCAAATTTCACTCATCTCCCAAGATCCAATGTCGGCACTAAATCCAGTTGTGAAAATTAGAAAGCAAATGACGGAAGTAATTATTCGGCATCAAAAAGTGAAAAAGAAAGAAGCACAAAATATCGCGGTCAACTTACTAAAACAAGTCGGTCTTTCTTCACCGGAAGAAAGAGTAAAACAATATCCGCATGAACTAAGCGGCGGTATGAAGCAGCGGGTTATGATCGCAATGGCAATGTCTTGTAACCCAGACCTTCTCATTGCGGATGAACCGACGACAGCACTTGACGTAACGATACAAGCGCAAATACTAGATTTAATGAAAAACTTAAAAAACGAAACGAATATGTCGTTACTTCTTATTACACATGATCTTGGAATTGTTGCGCAAAACTGTACACGCGTCATCGTTATGTACGGCGGACTTATTATGGAAGAAGGACATGTACTTGATATTTTTCAATCGCCGAATCATCCATACACGAAAGGCTTATTAAACTCTCTGCCAAAAATATCGAACGGAGTAAAAGAAAGACTCGCGCCGATTCAAGGTGTAACGCCAAACTTACTACATCCGCCGAAAGGATGCCCATTCGCAGAGCGTTGCCCACATAAAATGGACATTTGTGAAAAAGAACGTCCGCCATATTTTGAAATCGGAAACGGAAGACGCTCTATGTGCTGGTTAAACGATGAAATAGTAGGTGATTCCCATGCATGAAGAAAACTTAATTGAGGTTCGGAACTTAAAAAAGTATTTTCCTATTAAAAAGGGACTATTTGGCAGAAAAACAGAGCAATTAAAAGCAGTAGATGACCTAAGCTTCACAATTAAAAAGGGTGAAACATTCGGACTAGTAGGAGAATCAGGCTGCGGAAAATCAACGACAGGAAGAAGTATCATTCGCTTACACGATGTAACTTCAGGTAACATTCTATTCGACGGAAAAGATATCGTAGATCTAAAAGAAAATGAACTAAAAGAATATAGAAAAAGAATGCAAATCATTTTTCAAGACCCATACGCATCATTAAACCCGACAATGAATGTATTCCAAATTATTAGCGAACCGATGAACATTCATGGCTCTTACACAGCCGAAGAAAGAAAAGAAATCATTCTAGACCTGCTCAAAAAAGTAGGACTAAAAGAAGAACACCTATATCGCTACCCGCACGAATTTAGCGGAGGCCAAAGACAGCGCATTAGCATCGCGCGCGCACTATCTGTAAAACCTGACTTCATCCTATGTGACGAACCAATCTCAGCACTAGACGTCTCAGTCCAAGCACAAGTCGTAAACATGCTGCAAGACATTCAAGAAGAAACAGGCGTCACATACTTATTCATCGCACATGACCTATCCATGGTAAGACACATATCAGACCGAATCGGAGTCATGTACCTAGGAAACATAGTAGAAATTGCCGACAGCGAAGACCTATACACAAAACCGGCACATCCATACACACAAGCACTACTCTCATCCATGCCAGAACCAGATCCAACAAACACAGGCAAAGAACGGATCATTCTACAAGGTGAAGTACCAAGCCCACTCAACTCACCATCCGGCTGCAAATTCAGAACGCGCTGCAAATTCGCCACTGAAAAATGCGCACAGGAAGTACCGAAGATGGTGGAAATTGCGAAAGGGCATCAAGTGGCTTGTCATTTGTTTTAGAGTGGGGGAAAAGCATCGGGGGGACCTGGTGGTATTTCAGTTGGTAATATGATAGCGCTTGTAGCGTTAAACAATTGATCATCTATTTTTCTTTACATAATCTCCAGATACAGTCCATATCAACTATAGATTCTTGTCTTATGCTAAATGTAATCAAAAAGCAAGTAGATAAAGATAATGACTAAAACATTAACTTTAGATACTTTTTTGATGAATATTACAAATAAACAGGAGGTAATGAAAAATGATTAAAACATTATTAGCGGGAGCACTTTTAAGTACAGGATTGGTAGCGGGAGGTGCAGTAGGTGCAGATGATGCGAAAATGGACAATTTAAAGTCAAATGAAAATAGTTCCAATCAAGTAATTACACAGAGTGCAGATGGAACAACGTCTTTCTCACAAAACTTTGATTTACCTAAAGATGCAGTGCCAGCAACTCCTAAAGGAGACGCAAAAACTGTTGAAAGAACAGAAGGTACAGGTTCTCAAGAAGGAAAAATGGTGCCAACAAAAGAAGGTACAGATTCTCAACCTGGATTTGAAATGGGAGCCCCTGAAAAATCAGAACATGCAAAAACTGTTGAAAGAACAGAAGGTACAGGTTCTCAAGAAGGAAAAATGGTACCAGCAAAAGAAGGTACAGATTCTCAATCTGGATTTGAAATGGGAGCCCCTGAAAAACCAGAACATGCAAAAACTGTTGAAAGAACAGAAGGTACAGACTCTCAAGAAGGAAAAATGGTACCAACAAAAGAAGGAAATTAAATAATATATAGTTATAATGAAGAGCATCCAAAAGGGGTGCTCTTTTTATATTGTAGGGATTAACTAGTTTTACTCAATATAGAACTATAGGAGGAATTGAGGCTAGAACATGGGGGACTATCTCTTCAAATCATGGTGTTGGAAGCACTAGTTTTGGTGGTAACGTTACAACATAAACATTTTATTAGAGATTTTTTAAATTTACATACACTCTAGATAGACTACATATCAACTTCAGATACTTGTTTTATGATACAAGTAATCAAACAAAAGGAGGGCAATACAAAATGATTACAACAGTATTAACAGGGCACTCTTTTAAGTACAGGAGATTATTAACAGGTGGAGAAAATGTTGAAGATGTACAGACAGATAAACATATTCCATATGAACAAAATGAATTACAGCAAACTGTAGAAAAGTACGATTCGAAGAAATTTGGGTTATAAAAAGAAAATAGATAAATATAGTGAAAATAGATAAATTGACAAGAGAAAAGCACTTTGTGTATATCACAGGTGCTTTTCATTTTGATATAGGGCTTGAATTAAATTTTTGCACTAAAATATATACGGCAAAAAGGGGGGAGTTCATTGCACAAAGTTATTTATGGAATATTAATTTTAATTTATACTTTGTATTCATTTTTTGTAAGTGATGGAAGTGAAGTAAGGTTTATTATGGTGTTAACTATAGTACTTATCTTTTCTGTAGTTTTAGAAAAAGGAAATGCAAACAAAACGACTGATTAAGGGTCTTTTTGTTTACATTTTTTAGTTGGCTATTAAAGTCCAGATGTTTTAGGGACACTATTAAATTTTTATTTGATGAAAACACCCGCCTAAAATAGAAAACTTTTAACCTATTATCATTTATTCCGTAGCTTTTAAGGTGTTTAACACGACTTTGGTTGCGTCTGCAATAAGTTTATCATCGTATTTAGCATCTTCTTTATCATGATTAGAAAGTATAGCAAGAACAATCGGCTTTTTATTTGGTGGCCAAATAATTGCGATATCATTTCTTGTTCCGTAAGATCCAGCGCCTGTTTTATCAGCCACTTCCCATCCTTTTGGTACGCCCGCACGAATCAATTTATCTCCAGTTGTATTTCTCTTCATCCAATCTACTAATAGTTCACGTTTTTCTATTGGAAGTGCAGTTCCTAATGTAAATGATTGAAGTGTCTTAGCTATCGCTTCTGGTGTACTAGTATCATGTGTTTCTCCTGGATGCACTTCATTTAATTCAGGTTCAAATCGTTCTGAAGTAGTAACAGTATCTCCCATTTCTCTCAAGATTTTTTCAAATTCAGAGGGCCCCCCTAACTGTTTAAGAATCAAATTATGTGCTGTGCTGTCACTATATCGAACAGAAGCATCTGCAAGTTCTTTTAACGTCATTCCTGTATCAACATGCTTTTCAGTAATTGGATTATAATTAGAAAGATCTTCATGAGTATACGTAATCCTTTGATCAAGAGCTTCTAATGAGTTCTTGCGTAAAAGAGCGCCCACAGCTAATGATTTAGATGTAGATGCAAATGCAAAACGATCATCTGAATGATAAGCAACAGTTTGATTTGTACCTGTGTCCAGTGCATAAATACCAAGCTTAGCATCATATTCTTTTTCAAGTTTAGCGAAAGATTGATTACCTGTATTTTCTTGTTTAATTTGATTAGCTTGATTCGTTTGTTTAGGTGGTTCAGATTGAGTGTTACTATTGGAACAGCCTATAAGTGATACACATGAAAGTAATACTACAGGCACAATCTTTTTGTAATGTAAAATGTTAAAGAACTTGTTTAAAACGAACATAAATTTTCAACCTCTTTCAAGAATATATGGATTTTGTCTAGGTATTCTAAATACCAATGCAATTAAAGATGGCATAGGGTAACAATACTACTGTAGCTAAAATTTCACAGGTTAAAGGACATCCAAAACGTTTATATGATTGATAAATCACGGTTTGGGGTGTTTCTTTTTTGTTTTCACTTGTAATGGTTCACCTGTGAAAGTATTACAATACATATTTTTTACTTTTGGTAATAATAAGTCCTTTCTTTTTTTGTAAGACATAAAAATAGATGTCAAACGGGATATGTTGTATCCAATTTGGACAACTCATATTAGAAATACACTTATTAGACACTCTAAGTAATAAATTTGTTCCACTTTAAGAGGAGGAAGAATTTGAGGTTTGTAAAATAACAATGGAACTACGTGTTTTTTCTTCATACAAAAACCTCTACATATAAGTAGAGGTTTTTAAATTGCGTATTAGTGAATTATGCTTTTTCAGATAAACGAAGAACATAGAATACATAATTTTAACTAGATTTATTATTAGCTAGTTTATCCCCACCATTAAGCTCCGCCTCAATCTGCGAAGTCTTCGATGACTCATCCATACGCCAATACGTAATAAAGCTTATTGCGATACATCCAGCTACGTAGAAGTAGAATAGTGATTCCATTCTGATACTTTTTAGCCATAAAGCGATGAACTCAGCTGTTCCGCCAAATATCGCAACAGTTAGTGCATATGGTAAACCTACGCCAAGTGCGCGAATTTCAGTTGGAAAGAGTTCGGCTTTTACAATCGCATTAATGGAAGTGTAACCAGTAACGATAATGAGGCCGACCATCATGAGTAAAAATGCTACCATTGGTTCTGTCGTTTTTTCCATAAAGAAGAAGATTGGAGCTGTTAGTAACGTTCCGAGAATACCGAAAGCCATTAATAGTGGGCGGCGTCCAATTTTATCGGATAATAGCCCTGCAATTGGTTGAAGTACAACGAATATAAGTAGTGCGGCAAAGTTAATCCAGCTTACAATTTCTTTCGGAAGACCGACTGTGTTTACCATGAACTTTTGTAAGTATGTTGTGTACGTATAGAATGCGACAGTGCCTCCTAGTGTTAGACCGACTACTGTTAATACTGCTTTCGGGTGTTTCATAAGAGCGCGAACGGTTCCTGCGCTTTCGCGGTTTTTCGATTCCATATTTGAGAACTGCTCTGATTCATCCATTGTACGTCGAAGCCATAATACAGCTACTGCTCCCATTGCACCAATAATGAATGGAATACGCCATCCCCAAGCTTTCATATCTGGTTCGCTTAGTAATTGCTGAAGAACAATTTGAACGCCTAACGCAACCATCTGTCCAGCAACAAGCGTTACATATTGAAAACTTGAATAAAAACCACGGCGTCCACTACTAGCCATTTCAGATAAATACGTTGCGGAAGTTCCATACTCTCCGCCAAGTGATAACCCTTGAAGTAAACGAGCAAGAACTAAAATAATTGGTGCCATAATACCGATGCTTTCGTAACTAGGTGTACAGGCAATAATTAAAGAACCACCGGCCATAACTGTAATGGAAAGCGTTAATGCTGCCCGGCGACCGTGCCGATCTGCATAGCGTCCCATTAATAAACTTCCGATAGGGCGCATTAAAAATCCGACTGCGAAAATAGCTGCTGTGTTCAGTAACTGACTCGTTGGATCTCCTTTAGGAAAGAACTCTGCTGAAAAATAAACGGCGAAAGCAGAGTAAACGTACCAGTCGTACCATTCAATTAAATTGCCGACAGAACCTTTGAAAATATTGCCGGCGACTCGGTTAGATTTTGCTTGAGCCATAATAATTCCTCCTCTTGCTTATAAATAAAATGATAATTATGAAAGCGCGTTCAATGTAGTTGAATTGTACTGTTCTTTAATCGAAATCTCAATATTATGACAATTTTATTCTTTTTGTACTTTATGTACATGGAGAGTTTTTATAGTTGCTTCATTATTAGTTTTGTCATAATAATAGAAAAAGGAGATTGATAGTTTTGAATATTTTATCAAAGGATATGAAGTATGAAGAAATCACGCAAAGTGTCATTACAAACGAAAATAGTAAGCCTAATTATTGCGTTAATTTTATTTGTTGTTCTTCTATTAGCGGGAATATTTGTTTACATTCAGTCCGTTGATACGAAGCGCCAAGTAGAGCAGCTAGCACTGCAAACGGCTAAATCTCTTTCTTTTATGCCAGCTATAAAAGAAGCTTTTCAATATAACGAGCATAAAAGTACCATTCAATCCATTGCGGAACAAGTTCGCGAGCAAGCTGGTGCGGATTATGTAATTATAGAAGATCGCTACGGGGTTATGTATTCACATCCTAATTCGGAGTTGATTGGTACAAAGAGTAACAATCCATATAACTATGAAGCACTCACTTTTGGTGGCTATTATACACTCGAAGGAAATGGTGCAAGTGGCCCGGCCTTAATGGCGAAAGCACCTATTATTGTTCATAACGGAGACTACGATCAAGTAGTAGGCGTTGTCACAGTAGAGTTTTTAATAAAAGGTATTGAATCTAACATATTGAGTAGAACGAAAGAAATTATCCTCTTTTCCTTAGCGGTATTACTAGTTGGAATTGTTGGTGGGGTACTTTTAGCGCGTAGTATCAGAAAAGATACACTCGGTTTAGAGCCAAATGAAATCGCAGCGTTATATCGGGAACGAAGCGCGATACTACTATCTATAAAAGAAGGTATTATCGCTATTGATCAAAACGGTTTTATTACGATGATGAATACGTCGGCAGAAGAGATGTTGCATGTAAGTGATGATTATATGCAGCAGCACATTTCAAAAGTTTTACCAGATTTTAATATGGAAAGAGTGCTAGAAAACGATCAAGAAATTGCGTTTCAAGATAAAGTGTTTATTTTAAACATGACACCGATACTTGAAAATAACAGTACGGTAGGCGTTGTATGTAGTTTTAGAGATAAAACAGAACTGCAAAACCTTGTTAATACAATATCTGAGGTAAGAAAGTATTCAGAGGACTTACGCGCTCAAACGCATGAATTTACAAATAAGCTGTTCGTCTTATCAGGATTACTTCAGTTAGGACATTACAGAGAAGCGATTGAATTTATTCAACAAGAATCTAATATTCATCAAAGCCAAAATCATATTTTATTCCATCAAATTCACGATGCGAAAGTACAAGCTATTTTATTAGGAAAACTCGGAACAGCATCTGAGAAGAAAATTGATTTTCATATTGAAGAAGATAGTGCGCTTAATCCGTTACCAGATCATATAAAAGTTTCACACCTTATTACGATCCTTGGAAACATAATCGACAATGCGTTTGATGCGGTGAGTGCACAAGAGGAGAAGAATGTTTCCTTCTTTGTTACGGATATTGGACACGACATTGTGTTTGAAGTGATAGATAGTGGAGCAGGGATACCGGTAGAAAAAATCACGACCATTTTTCAAAAAGGATTTTCAACGAAAGGAAATGATCGTGGTTACGGGCTAGCAAACGTGAAAGAAATGGTAGATCTACTACAAGGAACAATTGAAATTCAAAACGAGAAAAATGGGGGAGCTATTTTTACAATTTACCTTCCGAAAACATTGAGAGAAAGTACATGACAAACAGGGGGATGGGCATATGTTGAAGGTTGCAATTGCAGAAGATGATTTCCGCGTAGCGCAAATTCAAGAGGAGTTTTTATCAAAAATAAAGGACGTAAAAGTGGTCGGAAAAGCATTGAACGCAAAAGAAACGATGGAACTACTACAAAAGGAAGAAATCGATTTACTTCTATTAGATAATTATTTACCAGATGGAATTGGTACAGACTTATTGCCGAAAATCCATGCCGAATTTCCAAACGTTGACGTTATTATGGTGACTGCGGCAAATGAAAATCATATGTTAGAAAAAGCAATTCGAAATGGCGTAAGCAACTACCTTATAAAACCGGTCACGTTAGATAAATTTGTTCGCACCATTGAAGACTATAAAAGAAAGAAGCAATTATTACATAGTAACAATGAAGTAAATCAAGCACTAATCGATAACTTCTTCGGTACTCCTCAAACACAAGAAATAAAAAACTTACCGACAGGTGTTGATCCACTAACATTTCAAAAGGTGAAAGGGATTATAAAAGGATTCGAAGAGGGAATTACAATAGAAGAAATGGGAGAACAAATGGGAGCTTCCAGAACAACCGCAAGAAGATATTTAGAATACTTAGTAGCGACAAACGAATGCACAGTAGAGTACACATACGGCATTATCGGACGACCAGAACGAAAATATCGAATAGGACGAGGACTATGAAAAAGCGATTATTACTATGTACATGGATCATAACAGGAGTAATAGGTGGTTGTTCTGTAGAAAAAACGCACAAGAATAAAGTGAACATAGAAGAAGTAGAAATCGTTGCACCAAACGTTCAAGGAGCAGGATGGGACTTAACAGCACGGGCAATGCAAAAAACACTAACAGAAGAAAAAATCTTCACAAAACCAATCACTGTCACAAACAAAGTAGGTGGCAGCGGTGACGTCGGCTGGAAATATACGAAACAAAAAGGCGGTCACGTACTGGCGATTAACTCAAGCTTACTCATAACGAACAACCTACTAGGCCACAGTAAACTAACATATAAAGACTTCACGCCGCTCGCGACATTAGCGTCAGACTGGGAAGTCGTTGTCGTATCAAAAGATTCGAACATAGACCACGCAAAAGAACTAATGGAACAACTAAAACAAGACAAGAAAAACTTCAAAATCGGTGTTGCCCACGGCTTAGGAAACGACGATCACCTATCCTTTGTACAAGTAAGCAAAGCATTCGGCATAAACCCAGCCGAACTACAATTCTTCGTCTACGAAAACAAAGAAAAAATCATAAACGCCCTAACGAACAAACAAATAAACGCCGCAACCATGACCCTATCCGAAGCCGAAAAACAATACAAAGCTGGCAAAATAAAAATACTAGCCGTATCCGCACCAAAACGGCTAGACCGACTACCAGAAATCCCAACGTGGAAAGAACAAGGAATCGACGTTGTCTTCCAGCACTGGAAAGGGATTATGGGACCGAAAGATATGACGGAGGAAGAGGTTGCTTATTGGGATAGTATTATTAAAAAGATGGTGGAGAGTGATAGTTGGAAGGGGATTTTGAGGGAGAGGGGTTGGAATTCTTTTTATAAGAATAGTGGGGAGAGTAGGATATTTCTTGAGGAGAGTGGTCAGGAGTATAGGGAGTTAGTGGGGAATAATAGAAATTATTAAATCATACGGTATGGTGTATGATTTTTCTTTTATACATAGTTTGGTAAAATAGTAGTAATTGTAATTTATTGTAACGGTGGGGATAAAAATGTTGGATCGACTCATAATAGAATTGGCTAAATCAAAGAAACAGGTTGAAGATATAAAAGGTAATAAATCTTATTTGATTATAAATAAGGATGATGAAGGGTTATACGTTGAAACTAAACTTTCACTTGAGCAATATGAAAAGGGCGAGACAGCAATATCTTATTTTAAAGTGAGTTTTGAAATTCTTAAGAATGCTTGGGGAAAACTTATTGATGTTCGTAAGGTAAAGCATGAGGATTTTGGGCAAGCGGGAGAATGTAATGCTTTCTTGGTAGCTTTTTTTTCTCAGTTTCCATTTGTGAATGTGACTGGATCGCGAGCTATTACATTTAAAGAATTCCAAACCGATAACCTACCAAGTGAAAAATATGATAAAGTCATGCTCTTTTTAGAAGAGATAATGAATGGTACATATAATCCAAGTACGTTACGTGAACAAACGGATGAGAATTTATATAGAGTAAAATCGAACGCACGCCAAGATTTGAGATTATTAGGCTTTTTGAATGAATCTCATGAAATGAATCAGCTTTTATTAAATGAATATGTTCAATCGGAAGATAAGAATGCCTATATAGCACAGCTAGTTTTAAGACAGGAATATTTCCGTCATGCTTTATTTGTTCTTGGATTGTTAGAGAAGTATTCAAAGGGTGAAAAGAGAGAAGCTTTAGTAGGTTTGGGAATGACGATTGTCCGAAATTCATTAGGGGATAATTTGATGGTTGAATCGGTGGCGAGGAAGCGTACGAATAACTTACTGGATTGGTTTGAACAAGTAGGACTAGTTAATGATGAATGGATTCCTGTTGAACGATATGTAAAAGATGATGGAGAAAAGGGCGGTAGTATGAACAGTAATTTGCGTGAAGGATTTTTAAGAGTAACGGATGGTTATCTAGATGCAAAAAAGGGGAGTGCAAAAGGTCATAAATTGGCTGAATTGGTTCGAAAGGACATAACGACAGAGATTAAGTGTTTACCTTTTATAAATCACAGTAAGTACATCGTTACTGGATCGGTTGGACAAGGTAATTGGGCATCTATTCCGTGGATTGCTATTATGCATAAGGATATCACCACATCGACTCAGCGGGGATATTATATTGTTTATTTGTTTAGTGAAGATATGGAAAGACTGTATCTAACTATAGGACAAGGAGTAAAAGATACGCCTAGCAAAGAAATGGAGAGGATTAAGCAAGAAATTCGTCAACATATACATATGTCTAAAAAGGTGAAGAAAGACGATAGTATTTTCCTTGGTACAAGTTCAAGAGCGATGGATTATGCAAATTCAACAGCTGCCTACATTGTATACGATGTGAACAAAATGCCAGGTGAGGTTGAGTTAGTAGAAGATTTAAAAGAAATGCTTCACTACTATGAGGGATTCATTAACTATAAAGAGAAAGGCATTAAGTATGAAGCGATTTATGAGAGGAAAGAAGTGTATTTAGATCAGCAATCTATTATCGATCATGTGTCTTCTTATATTCAAAGTAAAGGTTTCTTTTATGAGAAAAAGGATCTTGTTAATTTCTTCCTTTCGTTAAAAACGAAGCCGTTTGTAATTTTATCAGGTATTTCAGGAACAGGAAAAACAAAAATTGTTCAGTGGTTTGCGGAGAGTTTAGGAGCAACGGAAGAGAATGGACAATTTACGCTTATTCCGGTTCGACCTGATTGGAGTGATAGCTCTGATTTACTTGGTTATGTGAACCTTCAAGGGGAGTTTCAAGAAAGACCGTTAATTAAAGTTCTTGAAAATGCAGATGCAAATCCAAATAGGCCGTATTTTGTAGTGTTGGATGAGATGAACTTAGCTCGAGTGGAATACTACTTTAGTGACTTTTTAAGTGTAATTGAGAGTCGTAAATGGAAAGATGGAAAAATTGTTACGTCACCAGTTCTTCCAGAGTCAATTACTAATAAGCACATTACGATTCCATCAAATGTATATATTATTGGAACTGTAAATATGGATGAAACGACACATCCATTAAGTAAGAAAGTATTAGATCGTGCGAATACAATTGAATTTAATACCGTTAACTTGGATTATTTTAATTTCTTAATGGATATAGAAGAGAAAGAAGCTGAAATTGTTTCTAATCGTTCTTTAGCAACCGAGTATCTCCATCTAAAAGAATGTTTTAAAGAAAACGAAAAGCTTGTGAGAAATATATCAAGTGTTTTAATAGAAATAAATAAAACACTTGAATCAGTTGGAGCTCAAGTTGGGTATCGTATACGAGATGAAATTTGTTTCTATATGGCATACAACGAACAAGGAAAGTTATTGTCATTCGATGAAGCACTTGATTATCAAATATATCAAAAGATTTTACCGCGTCTTGCAGGGAGCGATGGAAGAACAGAAGAGGTATTAAAGCAGTTGTATGTATTATGTGCAAATGAAGAATATGATAGTGGCAATAACGATGCTTCATATGCTAAGTATCCTCGTTCAGCTAACAAGCTGTCTCATATGTTAAGGAGGTTCGAGTATGATGGTTTCACCTCTTTCTGGATCTAATAATGAAATAGAGCTAGTTAAGATTGAAACAGAGGAGCTATCATTGACGATTAAGGGAAACCCTTACCATGAAAAATACGAGAGTTTAAAAGAATATCACGCTATGAACGCGGATGAAATGATGTATTTTCATGTAGACGGGAAGGCGGAATCCGTTTCGGTATTTGATGCGAGATTGCAGGGGTTAGAAGAATGGAACGAACACCCGCCAATCTTTTTTGAAAATAGAAGTTATCAGCTTGTTGTTGTTCCTAAAAAGAATCAACAGTTTTCCTTTTATCATGAACACCCGGGTTTTCGAAAGCAAGTTAGTTCCATTCAAATGGGTTCACTTCATGTGTTAATGGGGAATCTTTCATTTCCAAATGAAGTAGGAAATACAACATTTGAAATTAAAGATGATAAAGATACTTTATTAACTGTTACATTTGAAGTTTTCCCGGCAAAGCTTGATTATAAGGATGATTACAGAGCTTTATTAGATGAAGTAAATGATGAAATTTATAATTTAGCGTTTCATTTACTAAAGAGAACTTACTTAGGAGCATCTGCAATTTACGCTACAAATCCATCGAAGAGTGAATTTTATCGTATTTTAAATGATTCCTTTGAGCGATTTATGAAGTCGATCTCTCACATTAAAAGACAACCGCATCATATGCTTATGACCAGACATCAACTAGTACGAGGAGAAAAAATTCGTAAATTGGATTCTGTCGGAATGAATTATTTGCGAAAGCGACCACACTTGCTGCAAGGAGAAAGCAGTATACCGACTAAAGGTATTACGGCTTATAAGGAAGTGTCTTATGATACGCTGGAAAATCGATTTGTTAAATGGATGATTCAAAGAGTCGTACATAAAATAGATGATCTTCTTAAGGCGCTAGAACCAAAGTCTAGATATACACGTGGTGTAACTGATGAAGACTTGTTAGAACGTGTGAAAAATATGAAATATCGAATGAAAAATGAATTGAACGATCCATTTTGGAGAGGAATCGGAAAATTAGATCGCTCAGTCTTTTCACTCGTTATCCAAATGGCGGCAGGATATAGAGAGGCGTATCAAATCTTCTTAATGCTATCGCGAGGTTTAACCTTGCGAGGACAAATTTTCAAAATGTCGGTAAAAGATGTCGCTAGGTTATACGAATACTGGACGTATTTAAAGCTTGGACAAATTCTATCAAAGAAATATATACCGCTTCACCAAGACGTTATTCAAGTTAAACAAGACGGTTTATACGTAACGCTAGATGAAAGTAAAACCGCGAAAAGAACGTTTAAACATCCGGAGACAGATGAGGTAATCGAACTTTACTTCCAGAAAAGAAACGGTAGACTGCCAACAGTTACACAAAAGCCAGATACGATGCTCGCTATTGAGAAAAAGGGAAAGAGCTATCAATACCAATACATTTTTGATGCGAAATATCGAATTGATTTTGCTGAAAGATCTCATTACAAAAGGAAGTATGGTACCCCTGGTCCAATGGAAGAAGACATTAATACAATGCACCGTTACAGAGACGCATTAGTAGTAGAACAAGAAGGACCATTTGAACGAACAGCTTACGGAGCGTACGTACTATTCCCGTGGAATCAAGAGGAAGCATATGAGAACCATCCATTTTATAAAAGTATCGAAAAAGTAAATATCGGCGGCTTCCCGTTCTTACCAAACGCAACAAGACTGGTCGAACAATTTCTAGATCATCTCATTGAAAAAAGCCCAGAAGAAATTATAAGAGAAGGCATTCTTCCAAGAGGAACAAAAGAAGAATGGCACTCTTCACTAGAAGAAAAAGTATTAGTGGGCAGCGTGAAAACTGAAAGTGACTATGAAACATATAGAAAGAATGGCTTATACCAGTTACCAGTCACACAATTAAAACCAGGATGGCAAGAAGCAAATTACATAGCATTATATGCACCGAAAAAATGGCACGGAGAAAAAGGCGGAATTCAATACGTAGCCAAAATCAAACACATTTACATGCAACAAAACGATGAGTATGTACATTTCGAACTAGAGCCATGGAAAAAGCTAGATCGTCTCATTCGCCCAGTAGGATATGGAATTCAAACATACACAATAACAACTATGTCGTTATTAAAAGAAGTACAAGAACTCCCAGAGCTCTTTATGAAATCAAGAGAAGAAAGAACACTCTGGAAAACACTGCGCCGTTTCACGAAGCAAGTTAAAGTTGAGCTGGATCATAACAATTTAGATGAGGCATCTTCTGTTAAGAACTATTATGTGCAGGATGTTCAGATTTGGTTTGATTATGAGAATGAGGTTGTTATGGTGGGGAGAGATGGGCGAGTTAAAGAGATTGCTTTGGAGTTGGTTGTTGGTAGGAGTTCGGTGTTGTTTAGGGAGGTTTTAGAAGTGCTAAATGTTAAAGAATAGTACTTAGATACAAAGGTGATTAAGTCATGGATAAAGGCCAAATTTATTTTTGCATGGAACTAATGATTTTAGGTGAAGTGGAGAAACATTTAAATATTATAGATAAATATTAGTTGGATAAAGTGTATTGTTAGCTATGGGAAGAAGAGCATATGGGGTATATACTCTTCTTTTTATTTGTAAATAAAGTGGATGTAAAATTAAAATGATGACCTCCACCCTGTCAAGGTGGCGCTCTCCCTGCTGAGCTACGGGAGAAACGTTGATTTAAAGGCATTTTCATGGGTTTATATAAACGGAATTTTAATGAAACAGAAAGGGTTGTGACCAATTCTGTGACCACAAAATTATGTCCTTAACTGTCCGTATAATGGTAAAGGGAATGAGGTGACTCATTCCTTTTTTGCGTAGAGGGGGGGGCTGTTTTCCACATTTTTATAGTCTTTTTACTAAAGCAGGGGTACATAGTACCCTAAATCACACGATACAAAAAGGTATGAATCGAGGGAATACTTTGCTTTTTTAGCATTAGAGGATAAGGTGGGACGGTATTTATAATAGAGATTTTGAAATATTATTGTGGTTTTTTATTTGAAATGAAAATAAATGATTGTTATTTAAATATAATTATATAGGGGTGTTTTTAACAGCGTAAAGTTAATGTGTTAGTGTGACACTGTATAACTAATACAGTATTACAGCGGATTTTTATTTATTATTTTTATTTTAAATATTTTGAAAATAATTAATTTTTGTTTTATAATATAATAAATGAAAGGAGGTTTTTGGGAATAAATAAAAAATTTTAGGAGGGGATATACAATGTCTATTGATAATGAAGAGCAATCAAACGAACAGGTAGTTGAAGAATACGTTAAGAAACATTTTGATAACATCCAAAGCTTGATTGATGATTTAAATATGCTAATTAAGAAACACATGGAAACGCTAAATGAAGAACAATTTTTTGCGGTGTGGAATGATTCTCCACTTAGCAAAAAAATAAATGAAAATGGAATTACGATGCATCAAGCCCTAGTGTTAGTTGCAGAAGAAGGGCTTGGCATTAAGGTTATAAAAGGTGCATGGGACTAGTGAAAAATAAGGGAGGGGGGAAATAAATGAGGAAAATGGATTTATTTATGAAAGTATTAAAGGAGCAATCACGGTTTTATCAGTATAGTACAGATTTTTGGGAGAATACAGGTGTAAGCCTTGGTGAAATCTTTTCTGATTTTAACCCTATAAGAACAACAGTACTTATTATTAAATCAGAACTTCACTGGGAGCGGTATAAGGAACTGATAAATTTCTTTCTAACAGACGAGATTGGAGAAGAAGAGTTAGAGTACAGAATGTTAGGAGTAGATACTACGTTAGCTGAAGAAATTTCTTTAGAACAAAAATCTGTTGTTATCAAGGAATTGTCGAAAGTAAGAGTGGATTTACAATTAAGAATCTCAGAGTTAGATGATAATGGTGTCTACTTTCGAGATTTGGATGGTGAACAATTATTGGTAGAGTTGCTTAAAGAACTTCGCTTTTCTGATTAATACGCAAAACCTTTATTCTACAGGAATGTACGGATATTAAATATATCAAAGGGTTGTTAAGAATATTCTCTGTCTGTTTGGGAGAGAAGCAATAATGTGTAATGATATTTGTTGTATAGACGAAAGAATCTTTTCATTCTGAACAAATTTCTATGCGTTATGAATTTTATCTCCTTGAAACTCGTAATTTTGTAATATGGTCCTTACTGGAGAGAATATATTAAAAAGCTGGACCTAAAAAGGAGGGATCTGTGTGGAGATAAAAAAACATGGCTATGTTGAGAAGTGTCTAAAGATGCCTCATGCAAAAGCAGTCGGTTATTTTGTAATGGATGAAGAGAAAGTCTATGTTGCTATCCATGAGAATGGAGATTGCTATTTCAATAGAGAGCAGCAAGAACTCGTTGAGAAGTATTACAATGATTTGAGTTACAATCATTTTGTTGAAATCCCAAGAGCTGTAGTAGTTGAAGCGGATTTGTATATAGGTGATACTAAACTACAATGTTCGGTATTAAATGATGGTCGACGAGTTATTAAAGACACCAGTTTATTTGCTGCGCTTGACCGTAAAAGGAAAGGTGAAACAAGGCTTGAGGGGTTTCCTCCTATTATTGGTTCTAAAGTATTAGCAGCACTTTTAATGGATATGTATCCAAAACATCTACACACTATTACACCTTTTGATGTTGCTCAGTTTAATGGGAAAACTGGAAAGTGGTATGATGCAAATACTATTCCAATAATCTGCGATATATACATGGAGGCTGAGAAAAGGGAATTAATTACCGCTTCACAACAACATGTATTAAATAAGGCTAAGATATTACTCCGTTCCCTTGCAAGAGTAGGAATTACTGCTCTCATCGACGAAGCGACAAATTATCAGAGTATTAGAGGAAAAGATGAATTACAAATTTTATTAGAGGAGTTCATATCTGAAGAGTTAAGACCGTATTCTAAAGAATTTCATAGTGAATATTTTGAACAAATCTTTCGCATTTATGGTCTGCCATATGACCCGACTACACAGAGAAGACCCAAATTTTTTGCTGGGTTTACTCGAACCTATGTGTATGATATGTTACCACCTAGTGTTTTTGAGAAATTAGACGAAATGAATCCTCTTATTCACAATAGTCAAACTGGACGTGTTGACCGTAAATTCCGCTTGTTCCAACATCTCTCGGATGATGGAATTCAATATCTTCGGAGTCATTTAGAAGGGCTCACTTCTATCATGAAGCTTTCATCTGATAAAGATGATTTTAAAGATAAATTTAAGCTTGTTTATGCGGATAAAATTACTCGAATACAGAAAATGAAACAAGATTTTTATCAGATTACCATTGATGACGTTTAAAAAGTATGATTTGATAAAGCAACGGATTGGTAATATGACTTATTCTACTGAAAGAGTAGTCACGGCGGCTCTCTATTTGTTTAGAAAAGTTACGGTGAGAAAGAGAATATCATTAACAGAATTTAAGGTAGTATTAATAGAAATAAAAGGATTTCCCCCCTATGACAAGTGACAGTTTTGACTTATACAATACCTGCAAGGTTTGCGGTTAGACGAAGTTGTATAAGGATTTTGAGCTAAGGAGCGGGGATTTTTGTATTACATTGTATTAGATTTAGAGGCAAATGCTAGAAGATATAGAACAAATAAGCCAACAGGGATTGTTGGAATTTCTGCATTCAAATTAGATTCTAAAACGTTAAAAGTACTTGGTGAATTTTTTTCTCTTGTAAAACTAAGTACATCCATCTCTACATATACGGAGACATTAACTGGAATTAGTGATAAAACGGTACAAGACGCACCTACATTCCCCGAAATGCTCGAATGGTTTCATTATTTTGTAGAAGAGAAATGTGTAATAGTAACTTGGGGGAATGCTGATTCTAATTTTCTTAAAAATGATTGTATTCTTCATAATATTGAGTGGTATATGCCTAGATTCATAGATTTACAACACGTAATGTACCATGCATGCATTTGAGGATTTTTTGAAAATACTTCTAATCTTAAATATGCAATGGAAGTAATGGGCTTGAAATGGAGGGGAAAAGCTCAGCTCATCGTGCAAGGACTGATGTTAGAAATACTGTGAAATTGTTTAGGAATGTTGCAGAAAGAATTGATGTAAATAGGTCATATCAACGAAGCGCCGCATCAGCTTTATTCTACCGAGGAGAATTAAATGTAAATGGAAGGAAAAGGCTAGTTCGTTGGATTGTACATGTAATGATCAGTTACAACAAATATGCCCTTACATGGGAGGGATTTACCAAGGAATCAAATTGGATACAAATAATGTCTAGATTCGAGCTGAATCCAGAACAAATAATGGTTATTAAAGGATTTTTTGAAACAGCATGTGAGAGTGCAAAAGAAAGATTGGGGTTATATGTAAAAAGTAATGATAAATAATTAAATTGGTTGATAAGAGAGCGGTCAAATGGCTGCTCTTTTTGTTTGAGTAGTTCCATTTTTATATAACTATATTCAAGAAGGATGGGATAAGCAGCTCAACCCACACCGAGCAAGGAGTGAAAATTTCCGATACGAGAAGAATAATTAGTACTATATTAACTTTAAAAATCTAAAAATATACAACTCTAATATTAAACATTTCGACACAAATAAACAAAGTAATATTGACTTAAAATGAAGTCTTTTGTATAGTTATTTTATAATAAAATGACTTAAAATGAAGTCTTTAATAAGCGAGGAGCTGATACTATGGGTGTTTTAGGATATGTGGCTAGAAAGTTTAACATGTCTTTTACAGATATTTCAAAAGAATTAGGTGTAGCTTCACAAACTGTTAATGATTGGGTAAAAGGGAAAAGGAAAATACCCAAAAAACGGTTAGAACAATTAGTTGACCTTTTTGATTTGCCTTGTGAATATTTTGTTAAAGGTGAAACTGATTTGAATGAGGTAGAGCGGTTAACAATTGAGTTGAAATATTATCAATCAATTAACAAGCTTAAAGAAGATAAGCAATATCGTTATTGGTCACATCAAAATGAAATAAATAATCTATCAAAAAAAATAGAGGATAAAAAACTTCTATTAAAGATTGAAAAATTATTTGAAGGGGGAGGGAGAATAGGTGATGTAGATTATAATCCACATAGTGTAAAAAACTATTTAATATTTGAAGAATTGGTAAATGTACTGAGCAGAGCTGATGAAAATAAAGAAGAAATAAATGAATTAGTAATTATTTTACTGGGAGAAAAGCAACAAAGAGCATTCGAAATGGCTGAGAGATTTAGAAAGGAATGAGCCAGAAAATTTTTTTTATATCAGATGTTTTTGCATAACAAACATCTGATATTTCTTTATAAAAAACAAACTCACCTAAAATTTAGGTGTGGTTTATGTTGCGTGTGTAAAAATACACCTAAAAATTAAGTGGGGTAAAGTAAAAATACACCTAAAAATCAGGTATCCCCCTATCTTTGAAAACGTTAGTATTTTTCAGCTGTATCGGGTGATTTCGGAGGGGGAATAGATAGAAGATTACTAGATAGAAGATATTATAATAGATACAAATGTAGGGGGGCAAATCGGCAAAGCCTCCTTTTGCCTCCCACCAATAGGTTTCTTTGAACTCTGTATTGGGTGTAGAAGGTTAAAATATAATTTAGAAGGGGATATAAGAGTGAGTTCCAAAACCATATCAACTACAAAGCAAGAAAGAGAAGAATCGTTTATTAAGGTTTCTAAGTCATTAATGGAAACTAAGAAACTAGGCAAGAATGGTGAATTAGATGTTTATCATTTAGTAATCATTAAATCATTGGCAAACAACTTTCAAGGAGTAGCTTATACTGGAGTTACTGATATGATGAGATTCATTGGTATGAGTACAGAACAAAGTTTAACAAAGGCAAGAACAAAAGAATCCTTACTCAGATTGCAAGAGATGGGATATATTGAGATTTACGAAGATATAGTAATGGAGCATAGAACGAACCATCTAAAACCCGCTAACAACTACTTTATCAAACCAATAGGAAAGGATGAGGAATGGGGTTTCGCCAAAGTGTTTTACAAAGATATTCGAAAGATAGTTGCAATGAAAAGCGATTATAAGCCTAAGATATTTGCAACCTATCTTAATGTAATCGGTAATATGTTTTATGATAGCACAGGCACAGATAAGAATGTTCCGATATCGTATATTGCTATTAATACTATTGTAAAGAGTACGGGGATAAACAGAAAGTCGGTTGTAGAATACCTTAAATTGTTGCATGAAGAGGAAATTTTATACTTTATACACTTTCAAATCAATAATTCAACTACAAAGAATTATTGTACACGATGGATTCATAAAGAGAATACTGCTAAATGGGCTGTTCCGCTTGCAGAGCTTCATTACAAGACAGATAAAAATAAATTTAAAGATGGAGGCATTGGAGTATCAGAGGAATGAGAGGCTTTTGATTAAGGCTCTCACTTTTTCGTATATTGGAGAAGTTGATTGGGCATGGCTTTGGAGTTTATCAAATCAATTACAGAACAATTAATAAAACCCGTCTTTTATTTTGAGTACTACAACATTATCAGAATGTAATATAAGGGGATATATTCTATAATATGTGTTGCTTATGAATGAGAAACATAGATAGTAGGTACAGACTAACGTCACTAAACTCTTATGAGAGCAGCTTTAAATGAGTGCTGCTCTTTTTTGTATCAATATGGTATGATTTTCCTATGTGTATTTAAAGGAGTAGGCTTTTATGTATTAGTTAGTGTAATTACACGCATTTGGTAGAAAAATCCACCAAGGATTAATCTAATAATCAAGAGACCTAAATGTTAATAATGATGGCTAGTGAGAGTTTTCATAAAATCTGTCTCTTAAATCTAGGGTTAGACATTTATAGGAGGGATGTTTATTGAATATGACAAATTAGCAATTAGAATATTTTAAACTTTTATCACAGGGAAAGAAGGGTATGTTTTGAAAGTTTTAAGTATAATTACAGGTCTTTATTTTATCTGTACTATAATCATGAGTACGATTCTTTTTACAAAAATTAACAAGGGTCATATTGGAAGACATGGTGTAAGAACTTTGAAGAATGGTGTCCATAACATGATTATCTGGTTTATAGGTATTTGCATTTGTTTATTTATACACTATCTAATAGAAATTTCATTACTAACCTGGTCAATTGTAATTGGTATTTCAATTTGTAGTAGTATATATAGGGTAACTGAAATAAAACATTTAGCCGATGGTCAGAGTACATCTACTGAGTCTGATAAATTCTTTAAGCTATATTTTTGGTCAGGAATAATTAGTTGTATCTATCTTATTATTGTTGCATATTTAATAGGTTTAGATGTAGGTTATTCACTACTAACTGTTTCAATTATACTAGTACTTTTCTTATTAGCGATGGGAGATTTATTGCAAACACGTGGAATAAATGAGGATTCAAAAGGCTACGTACTTAAGCAATCTATGTTTATTTTCATAAATCCTCCAATAAGCGTATATAAAGCGATATTTATTGCTGAACATAGAAAAATCTTTTTAATTAATGTAACAAATAATATACATAGCATCTTTAAAGGGATGATGCGCTATATTAAAGGATAAATTCTCTTAATAGGTTTCTTATATACTAAACTTTTATTTTATATAAAGGTGCAAGTATAGAAAGTAAATAAAAGAAGGTAGTTAGTACATTCAGTTAGCTACCTTTTTTGTGTGTAGTTACTACACAAATATTTAGAGAGATGTATTTAATAACATTTTGATTTTAATAGTCTTTGGGATTAAAGCAATTCATAATATTGCTTATAAATATCTTTGAATATCTGTAGGGATTCCTCATTATCTAGGTCTTCTAAATCTATGTCAATTAGAATTAAGGGTTTTATCGCTCTAATAGTATATCAAATGGACTCACAGGTTTAGCTATGTAGAACTCATTAGAAGTATTATCTAGATTGATTCGGAGGGGAAAGTCGTTCTTTTTGTCTTTCACGATTTTCAATTTGTTTAATAGTACTTCCAATGTTACGAGACATATTAAGTTCATCTAGCGAAAATATGAGGTCCTGCATAGGGATTTTAATCTGCTAGAGGTTAGTGTTTCCGAAGGTATTTTAAATTCAGTGGATATTAGTTTTAAAATCTGTGACATTGTAACTTTAGTTCGAAGAGTTGAGGAATAGTGACTAGTAATCTTGGATTTTTAAGAAAGCGCTGTAGTTAAGGCAGTTTCTGATAATACGAAACTGTGAGGGGAATGACTTAAAAGAAAAAATATAAATAATGTGATGGGGGGAGACAGCATGAAAGAAGAAATACTTAAAAAAGTAATGGATACCATATTAGATGAATTTAATAATAATAGTAATGTTTTAGTAGAAGATATGCCTAACTTTAGTAGTAATTATTACAGATACCATAGTGAAAGTACTAAAACTTGGAATGATAACCAAAGATGTATGTATAAAGGGTGTAAATCCCTAACAATTGCTGGCTCGCATACAATACAAAAATCAGGTCCACTAAAAGTCATAGCAGATGACAATTTTGTTTATCATCCGAATCTGTATAAGGGCGAGATAAAAATGGCCAATAAGCATATCGGGGTCGCTTCAACTTTTCCTGGATTTTGTAGTGAACATGAAAGTATTTTTAGTGTTTTTGAAAAGAAAAAAGAAATATGTGAAGAAGCGGATGTAAGACTTCAAGTGTTTAGAACAATTTGCCGACAAATATACTCTTTAGAGCATGGTGTGAGAAATTATCCCGATATGAAAGAGAACTATAGTGACATAAAAAAAACTTATTTTAGGAATAAGCTTGTTGAAAAAGGAGTTGAAAGAGACGTTGAAATCCATGTTCAGACTTTAATGAATATGAGCATGGATACAAGAATGAATGTGACAAGTACAATTAACCAAACAGTTAAAGCGGCATTAGGTCAAGCTAGAAGTTTATACAATAACATGATTAAAGATATTAAAGAAGAACGAAGTAGCAGGATTCATAATTATTCAATAAAAATAGATAAAACCTTCCCAGTTACATTGTCTGGATTTGGAAACTTTTATGTAACAAAAGGAAGTGCGATAGATTATGTCCCTGTAGTCATTAATATTATACCATCGGAAGATGATACGGTATTAATAATGTCAGGTCCTATTAGATATAAAAGATTCATCGACAATTATATGAAATATAATATGCAAAATGAGTTATTTATTATATGTATGATTGAACAATGGATGTTATACGGTTCTGACCATTGGTTTATTAAGCCTAGTGTTTGGAAAGGGTTAGGGAATGTTGAACAAGATTTGATATTAAGTGAAATGTTTAACTTAACAAAAGATATTAATTCACCAGCATCTGTATCAATATTTAATGAATTAAAAAGTAAACTTATCTATCAAGTAGAGAATGAGATAGGAATAAATGAACTGCCATATCCTATTAAACTAGTAGTCCAACGAGAAAAAGAAAAAATTAATAATAAGGAAACGAGCAATAAAAGAAGTATTGAGGATATGTTTAAAAGTTTTATGAGCTGACCCATTCATTGATTTATTAGAGAGGAAGGGGGGAATCCAATAAAGGTATTAGTGAGATGTTTGTACTATCCTCATTCTAGGGTATTAAGTGTCTAAACTTTAAAGAAGTCCATAATAATTTAAATAGATTAGGGTGAACATTATTTTTAAAAAACGAATTAAAAGAATATAAAGGAGATTACTATGGATAAAGGTATAGAAGAGTTTCAGAGAACATTATCCCGAGAATTAATTACGATAAAGAATAGGGTGAAAAATTTAATCGGTGATGCCCATTGGGGAGAGGAAGGGAGGTATAAGGAATCTATCTTAAAGAACGTGATAGGTCGCTTTCTTCCAAGGAATTTAAGTCTGGGTACGGGCTTTATTATTACGAATGAGCGAGGGGAATTAATACGCTCAAGCCAAATAGATATAATCATTTATGATAATACATACCCCTTATTGTTTAGTGAAGGTGACTTTATTATAACTACACCAGAGAGTGTGAGAGGTTTAATTGAGGTTAAAACAGCTCTAGAGAGTGGGGACGTAAAAGAAGTAATTTGTAAGGCAACACAAAATGCATTATTAGCAACTCAATCTAAGTTTAATGGGGTCTTTGCTTTCGAAAAAAGAGGTATAATGATAAAAAGAAGTAAATTAAATTCAAACTTAAAGCAGGCATTTTATGAAAGTAAGGGCTTGGTCAATCATCTATGTATTGGTGAGAACATATTCATAAAGTATTGGAAAAGCGGAGAGAAAAATGAGCATCTAATTGACGAGGTTTATAGTTTCTATAATATTCATGAACTTTCTTTTTCTTATTTTATATCAAATCTAATTGAATGTGTAGCCCCGGAGAAGGTTTTAGATAAATCATGGTTTCTATACCCAATTAGAACGCCAAATGGAAAAGAGGATTCATTAATAATTGATTTGTTAATAGGGAGTGATTTACTTTAATTATAAATGTATTATATTGTTGGCCTGAGTCGTAAAGGGACAAGGTAAGAATCCATATTCCATTTAAGATAATAATTAAGCATCGATGAAATGATGACTTTATAAATATATGCGATGTTGTAAATTTGAAAAAAGAGAGTAATTTGGCATTCTAATGGATGTATATAAACTTGATGTTTAGAATTATTAAATTTTTATTGAAACCATGTATAATTTTGATGTAGGTATTAATAATTTGGAGATGATAATAAAATGAATGATGTCCGAGGGTCACTATGGAGAAAATGGGATTTACATGTGCATACACCGGAATCTTTAGTTCATCAATACAATTGTGCTGCTGAAGATGATGTTTGGGAAAAATATATTTCAGACCTAGAAAGGTTACCTCCTGAAATAAAAGTAATAGGTATTAATGATTATATTTTCCTAGATGGTTATATAAAGGTACTTGAGTATAAAAAAAATGGAAGGCTTCAAAATATAGATTTAATCTTGCCAGTAATTGAACTAAGATTAAATAAGTTTGGTGGTACAAAGAGTCACTTAAGCCGTGTTAATTATCATATTATTTTTTCAAATGCAATAGAGCCAGATATTATTCAATCTCAGTTTTTAAATGCTCTTACCTCTAAATACACATTAAGTCATGAGCATGAAAGTATGCGATGGGATGGTTTAATAACCAGGAATAGTTTAGAGAAATTTGGGAAGCAAATAAAAGATTCAGTTCCTGAGGAACAACGTAAATATTATGATAGTGACCTTATTGAAGGATTTAATAATCTTAATTTAGATATAAGGGAGATTTCAGAGGTTCTTTCTAGAACATATTTTAAAAATAAATATCTTACGGCTGTTGGGAAAACGGAGTGGGCAGATATTAAATGGTCAGACCATTCTATTGCTGATAAAAAAACCATTATAAATGATTGTGACTTTGTATTTACTTCGAGTGAAAGTGTAGAACATTTTAAAAAAGCGAAAGAGAGTCTGCTAAAAGATAATGTGAATTCAAGATTATTGGATTGCAGCGATGCTCATCGTTTTTCAGATTCAGAAAACAAAGACAGACTAGGTAAATGTTTTACTTGGTTTAAGTGTGACCCGACGTTTGATGGACTAAAACAAATTCGAAACGAATTTGAAAGTCGTGTATTTGTAGGTGATATGCCGTTCAAGTTAGATAAGGTTTGTAAGAATCCAACCAAATACATACACTCTATTAAAAT
Organism: Bacillus sp. FDAARGOS_1420; assembly: GCF_019344915.1. Lineage (NCBI taxonomy): Bacteria > Bacillati > Bacillota > Bacilli > Caryophanales > Bacillaceae > Bacillus > Bacillus sp. FDAARGOS_1420. The sequence goes on from NZ_JAHWJB010000002.1 coordinate 118,460, forward strand.
AGCTAAAATAGAGGAGGCCAAACATGAAGGGTGGTTTGACTCAGAAATTCCTCTGAATCATGACTTAGTGGCGGTAATTGGTAATAAGGGGAACGGAAAAAGTGCCATTGCTGATATTATAGGATTAATGGGTAATACCAAAAATCATGCGGAATTTTCGTTTTTAACTAAGGATAAATTTAGAAGAAACAATCTTTCTACGAGTTTTTATGGGGAAATGAAATGGGAAAGTGATTTACTAGAAAAAAGAAATCTTAGCGAAAATCCATTACAACATGAAATTGAAAAGGTAAAATATCTCCCGCAACAGTTTATTGAAAAACTATGTAATTTAGATGATGAAAAGTTTGAAGAAGAATTAAAAGAAGTTATTTATTCGCACGTATCTGAAAAAGATAGATTGAAGCAAAAAACATTGAACGCATTAATTAGTGCAAAGACTAGTACATTTAAGAAAAATATTGAGACACTGAAAATTGAGGTTGCGACCATCAATGAAACAATTATTTCAACAGAAAAGCTATGTATAAGTGCACATAAAAAGTCGGCACGTGAACAAATCAAAAACAAGGAAGAGGAAATAGAGGTTCACTTAAAGATTAAACCAAAAGAAGTGGAAAAAGCTGAAGGGAATCCTGAAGTTCAAGGAAGAATATCAGAAGTAACTAAAAAGATTAGTGAGTTAAATACGAACTTACAACAAATAACCGAATTCATTAGCGAGCAATCATTAAAACAAATAGAAGTTGAAGAAAAGCTCTCTTATATTCAAATAATTGAAGGATATATAACAAACTTTCGAAAACAGTATGATGCTTTTGTTTCCAGTTGTGAAAAAGAAGCAAATGCTTTAGAAATTGATATTAAGAGTATTATATCCTTAACACTTACTACAGATGCATTGCAAAAAAGTAAAGAAGAGTTTCTGTCTGAGAAAGAACGGCTTAACAATATATTGATTAATGAATCAGAGCAGAACCTTTATACTAAAAAAAATAAAGTAGAGGAAGAAATTAGAGAGCTACAAGCGCAGCTTGACGAACCACAAAGAAAATATCAATTGTACGTAAAAGAGTTAGCTGATTGGACTCGGAAATTGGATGATTTACATAAAAAATTAAAGATTTTAAAAGAAGAAAAAACAGAAATAGAAGAAAAAGTTGTAGGAAAACTACAGCAGCTAAAGGAAAATAGAGAATTAAAGTTAAAGGAAATTCATCAAAACATCATGGGAATAAAGGCTGTTTATGAAGAGTTATATAATCCTGTTCAAACTTTTATTTCTGAACACCCATTAAATGATGAGAAATTCCAATTGAATTTTGAAGTGTCTTTAGAAACTAAGGGGTTTACTGATAAATTTTTATCTTTTATTAATCAAGGTGTAAAAGGAGTTTTTCTTGGTAAGGAAGAAGGAAGAAAGCTTTTAAATGAGTTGATATTGAAATATGATTTTAATACTTCTGATTCTATTGTACAATTTGTTAATGAAATTATTTCTTCTCTAAGTAAAAAAGATGAGACTGAGCCAGAAACGTATAATATACAATCTCAACTTATAAAAAATGTATCCCTACAAGAGATTTATGAACATCTATATTCTTTATCTTATTTACAACCTACATATAGTTTGAGGTTAGGAGACAAAGAATTAAAAACATTATCTCCAGGCGAAAAAGGTTCGTTACTTCTAATATTCTACCTATTAGTGGATAATGATGATATTCCATTAATTATTGACCAACCGGAAGAAAATTTGGATAACCAAACGGTATTCAATTTATTAGTTCCTTGTATTAAAGAAGCAAAAAATCGAAGACAAATCATAATTATTACACATAATCCAAATCTAGCTGTAGTGTGTGATGCAGAACAAATTATTCATGCAAGTATGGATAAATCAAATAAGAACCAGATTAAATATCAATCAGGTTCTATTGAAAATCCTGTTATAAATTCAAAGATTATTGACATTTTAGAAGGAACCACACCTGCATTTAAAAATAGAGAATCAAAATATTTTATATAATCCAATTGGACCTAAAGCATATCTTAGCAGGACTGTGCTTTAGGTTTATTTTGATGGTTTCTTCATAGTATCAATGTGAATTTCGGCCGCTTACAGTAAATCCTAAGGCAATTAGTTTTTTTATATATTCATTTTCATTCCATTTATTGATTCCGATAAATGTACAGTTAATACTATCATAAGTAATGACATATTCTTCACTATCTTTTTTCAGTAAATCCCTTTCATAAATTTCATTTGAGTTTTTATCCACTAAACCTATAAAAGGTACGATTGTCACATCTTCTAGGTTGTATCGATTTCTTAAACCACCTCTAAACGAAACAATTACCTCTTTTTTTTCAAAATTAATTTCGATGATATCATAAATTTTTTTTTCAAAGTTGTCGTAGGCCTTTAGTTTAAATGTGTTCACCTCATCACCTCGTTTAATAATCCTTAGGTAGTTAATGTTAATTATTTACATATCATCAAACGATATTGGCTTCCGTATACAGAGTTATAGCCGGCTAAATTTATTCCAAAAAGAGAAATAGGTTTTTAAATAATAAAAGATTTTAAAAACTTTAAGAAAGCAGAAGAACAAAGAAAAAAGTGTTGAATAAAAGTTCAACTGGCATTTTTCCACAATGTTAGAAAGGATTCAATATCTTAGATAAGAATTTTTAGAGAATTATACGGGGATTTTAAAGTATATACAAGATGGAATAATACCAATAAATAAAGAGGTTATAGCATTTTTAATTGTGCTTATTATAATGTACTATGTACATACAAGAGATATTATCATAATGTTTTTATTTTTTTGTAATTTAGCAGACTTTTTTATTGGTTTATCGTTAAAAAACAAAAGTTTTATGAAGGATAGAAGCAATTTTGAAGACGAGAAGCATTGGTATTTAATCCATTAATGCTACATGATTGAGTTTTTATATGCAGACAGTTAATTATTAATTAGTGTTCTAGCTGTTAAAAAACATGTGCAAATAATATTTAGTTGCCTGTATGTAGGTATGGAGCAATATTATAGTCCATAATAAGAGTATGGGCTATAATAAAATTACCATATACAGCACAGTTAAGGACTCCAAGGAGGCTCTTAACAATGAAAGGAAGCGTCAAAAAAGATAAGAAAACAGGAAAGTATTTTTATATTGTAGATATTGGTATTGACCCATTAACAGGTCAAAGGAAACAAAAAAAGAAAAGGGGATTTACTACCAAAAAAGAAGCTGAAAATGCTTTAACAAAACTACTCTCAGAAGTTCATATTGGAACATATGTAGAACCTAGCAAGCTACTTTATGGTGAGTATCTGGAGAGTTGGTTTAATACAAAGAAGCACAGTGTCGGTATTCAAACCGCAAAAGTACTAAAAGGGTATCTAAACAGTCGTATCATCCCTTCGTTAGGCAATATCAAACTAGCCAAGTTAACATCATTGCATATGCAAAACTACGTTAATTCATTACGAGACGAAGGTTTAAAGCGAGGGACAATTGAAAAAATAATCAAAATTATTCGGAACTCTCTTGAACATGCAATAGATTTGGAGATAATTAGTAAAAATGTTGCGGTTAAAACCAAGTTACCTAAAGGTGATAAGGAAGAGTTAACTGTGTGGAATGAACAAGAAATCCAATTGTTCTTGAAAGCTGCACAGGATAGCAGGTATTCCATGGTCTTTCATATGGCTCTTGTAACTGGAATGCGGCAAGGTGAATTACTAGGGGTGCGGTGGAAAGATGTTGATTTAGAAAAGGGACATTTAACTATTAGCCAAACGTTAAGCCATGATGGGAAGACGTTCTTGCTTGGAGGAAAGACGAAATCAAGTTTAAGAAAGGTACTATTACCTGCATCAACAGTAGCGAAGCTAAAGAAGCATAGAGCAGTCGTATTGAAAGAGAAGCTGAGTCAAGGTGAGGAATACCAAGACAATGACTTGGTGATGTGTACTCCTACTGGAATGCCAATCAATCCTGCTAATGTTAGAAGAAGTCTAAACGCTTTGATTAAGAAAGCGGCTGTGCCAAGGATTCGATTTCACGATTTACGTCATACACATGCAACGTTGTTATTGGCTAAAGGTGTGAACGTGAAGGTGATTTCTGAACGCTTAGGACACAGTAACATCAAAATCACATTAGACACATACTCACATGTATTGCCAACAATGCAAGAGGATGCAGTTAATAAAATAGAAGAGATTTTGTAGGTAATGTGACCAATTCTGTGACCACTGGCTCTATAGAGGATGAAAGTAAATAAATAAAAACCGCATCAAGCGTTAATTTGACACGGTTTCAGACTATATGACCCCGGAGAGGCTCGAACTCACGACCTCCACCCTGTCAAGATAAAGGTCATATTTTATTTATATTGGTGTTACTAAATTTAATCTATATAATCCTCTTGCACCTCCCCCAACGTCACCCCCTAACCTAAAGAAGACAAATCAAAAAGGAGGGACCAAACCAATCATGAAAACCACCACAAAAGAAAAAAGAAATTCCATCATCATGTTACTACTATCAGCCGCAATAGGAATTTTTTCACCACTACTCATGTACATTACACTGGCACGTAAAAATGAAGTGTACAAATATCATTGCCGAAAGGCGTTCAATTTTCATTTGTTAATTTTTCTTCTATTTAATATTAGTTCGCGTATTAGTGATGTTTTGTTTTGGATTGTGTTTGCTCTTGAGGTAGTTCAAGTGATCATGGTTGCGTGGAAAGTGATACGCGACGAGCCATATCGTTATTTCATTCGAATTCCGTTATTTAAAGAAGATAAGTACGCAGTGGAAGGAGAATAGGTGATGAAACAAGAAGTGGAGATAAGGAGAAAGCGAATTTTTATTATGGCCGCAGTGTTGTTTATTGCGATTTATATTATTTTACGAAAAAGAAAGTATGAGTACTTTTATGACGGTATTAGTGAGTATGAACATCGTTATAGAAGGAATGTTCCTTTTGTATTGCTTGTTGTAGGTTTGTTTCAATATTGTAGGCGGAATGAGATGAGCTTTTCTTATATGCTTCAGTATGTGAAAGAGAAGTTAGCGGAGTAGGTGATGATATGGCGTGGATGATTAGTGAGTTTGCAAGTGTTGGGGATGTTACGGTACGGACGCTTCGTTATTATGACAAAATTAATTTATTAAAGCCGAGCGATTATACTGAGGGTGGACATCGGTTATATACGACAGATGATTTGTATGTGCTGCAGCAAATTCAATCGTTTAAGCATCTTGGGTTTTCGCTTGGGGAAATTCAAAATATTATATTGCAGCGTGATATAGAGACAGAAGAATTTTTAAGACAAATGCATTTTCAAAGGGAAGTGCTTTTGGTAGAGCAAGAAAGAATTGCGAAGGTGCTTTCACATATGGATGAGATGACGAAGAAATTTCAAAAGGAAGAACGCGTGGATATCGCTTTGTTTTCTTCGTTTTTGCAAACTTTCATATGGGAGAAAGAAAATAAAGAATGGTTAGAGGAACACTTTTCAACGGATAGTGTTCGAGCGTTTTATGATAATAAGGAATTAAAAGAAAAATTTGATCGGCGATTTATGGATATGATAGGGAAGTTGAAAAAGTGTAAGGTAGAAGAGAAGGATCCGAGTCATCAAGATGTTCAAGTTACCTTGAAGGAATTTTTTAATTTAATAGAAGAGGTAACGAACTATCTTGATACATCTCAAAGTGATATAGAGGACATAATTAAACAATCAAACCTCCCACTATCCGAACTCCCAGCCCTCTTCACAACCGGAGAAGAAAAATATATAAAAGAAGCAATGAAGCAGTTTAACACCTAGTTAAACTGCTTTTCCATTATAATAGAAGAAAAACTAACGGAGGAACCCACATGCCAACCTACAACAAACTAATCCGAAACAAAATCCCACAAATAATAAAAGCTAAGGGAAAAACACCCACAACAAGAATTCTACCTGAAGACGAATACATAAAAGAAATCTGCAAGAAAACACAAGAAGAACTAACCGAGTATCTAGAGGCAGACACAAAAGAACATAAACTAGAAGAACTATCCGACCTGCTAGAACTAATAAACGCCCTAGCCGAATACGAAGGCACAACACTAGAAGAAATCAATACAATCCGTAAAAAGAAAGCAAAAGAAAGAGGCGGCTTCCAAAATCGAGTCTTCTTAATCGAAGTAACTGATAACTAGCCCCTCCCATACCCCTACAAAGCCCCTACCAAGTAATAAATCACTAAGAAAAAACACAACAAAACAAAAACACCAACAAACACCGTAGTAGTAGTCAAAAAAAATTTGAAATAACACGCCAAAAACCCACCCCTCCTTCCTATATATAGTACAAAGAAGAATTTTTCACTTTTGAATCGGGACAGGAGGAATTAGGGTGGCGGTGTATCGTAATGTGCAGGTGAATTTTTGGCAGGATGATTTTGTTTTAGATTTGACGCCGGAGGAGCGGTATTTTTATGTTTACTTATTAACTTGTTCGAAGACGACGCAGTGCGGGATTTTTCCGTTTCCGAAGCGGTTAGCTGAAATGGAGACGGGTTATAATCGGGAGACTGTTGATAAGCTTGTGCAGCGCTTCATTGATTATGGGAAGATTCTTTATGATGCGGATACTCGGGAGTTATTCGTTTTGAATTGGCTTCGTTATAATCCGGTGACGAATACGAATGTGGAGAAGTGTGTGCTTCGTGAGCTTAAGGGTGTGAAGAATAAGGAGTTTGTACATATGTTTCTTCAGAAGTGCGTAGAGGAGGAGCTGAATGTTCCGATGCTTTTAGCGCATTTCGGTATGCCGAGTGATTTGGCTGTGGATGATGTTGAGCCAGTTTGTGAAGAGGCGGAAGAAGAGGTTACAGAGGAAGAGACGGGAAGTCGCGTGTTTTCTTTTTATGAACAAAATTTCGGTAGTTTGTCCCCTCATACGGTAGAGGAACTGAGTGCGTGGATGGATGATTTGTCAGAGGAGCTTGTGCTGAAGGCTCTTCAAATTGCGTTTGAGAATAATAAGCGGACGGTTGCTTATGTGAAGGGGATTTTGAGAGGGTGGCACGGGAAAGGATTTACGAAGGTGTCTGAGGTTGAGGCGGATACGTCGAGGTTTAGGAAGATGGAGTCGTTTGTTAGTACTGGGGAGACGGAGAATTTTTTGGCGAAGTGTGAGGAGTGGGAGAAGAATGTGCCGTCAGAGGAAGAGTTGCAGCGCTTTTTAGCGGAACGCGGGTGGCGGCCATGAGTATTCAAAACGTGGAGGCGGAACAGACGGTGTTAGGTTCTCTATTACTTGATGGGGAGCTTATTAAGGAGTGCCGTTTGACGGAGCAGTATTTTTCTATGCCAGTGCACAAGTCTATATTTCAGCTGATGCGAAAAATGGAAGAAGAGGGGCAACCGATTGATCTTGTGACGTTCATTTCTAGGGTGGATCCGAAGTTTTTGCAGGGGATCGGGGGAATGGAGTATTTTATAGGGTTAATGGATGGTGTGCCTACAACTGCCAACTTCTCTTATTATGAGGGGCTTGTTCGAGGTGCTTGGAAAATGTATCAGGCTGGCGTTCTTGGGCACAAGATGGGAGAGCGTCTTATTGCGGAGAAGAATGAGAAAATTATTGGTGAGACGATTACGGAACTTTGTGAGTTAGAGGAAAAGGACTGTGTATGTGAGTTTGATTTGAAGGATGCGTTAGTTGGTTTATATGAAGAGCTTCATCAAGATACGAAAGAGAATACTGGTATTGAAACTGGTTATATATCGTTAAATAAAATGACGTGCGGATTGCAGGAAGGTGATTTTGTTGTTCTTGGAGCGCGTCCTTCTATGGGGAAGACTGCGTTTGCGTTAAATGTTGGACTGCATGCGGCGAAGTCTGGAGCGGCGGTTGGATTGTTTTCGTTAGAAATGAGTAGTAAGCAATTGTTAAAAAGGATGGCGTCGTGCGTAGGTGAAGTGTCAGGAGGTAGGCTGAAAAATCCAAAGCACCGTTTTGCGATGGAAGACTGGGAAAAGGTGAGTAAGGCGTTTGCGGAGATCGGGGAATTACCACTTGAGATTTACGATAATGCAGGCGTTACAGTGCAAGATATTTGGATGCAAACTCGTAAGTTAAAGAGGAAGCACGGTGATAAAAAGCTTTTAGTCATTGTAGATTATTTGCAGCTTATTACGGGCGATCCGAAGCATAAGGGCAATCGATTTCAGGAGATTAGTGAAATTTCACGTAAGCTTAAGTTGTTAGCGCGTGATTTAAATGTTTGTGTAGTAGCGTTGTCGCAATTGTCTCGTTCAGTAGAATCACGTCAAGATAAGCGCCCGCTTTTATCAGATTTAAGAGAGACGGGACAAATTGAGCAAGATGCGGATGTCATTATGCTTATGTATCGTGAGGATTATTATGATAAGGAAACGATGCAAAAAGAGATGACGGAGATCCATGTGGCGAAGCATCGGAATGGGCCTGTGGGTAGTTTTAAGCTGAGATTTTTGAAGGAGTTTGGGCGGTTTGTGGAGAGTGGATAATAAAATAGAAGAAGGCATATAAAAAGGTAAAGGAGTGGTTACGGTTGACAAAAGTAGGTCGTTTATATGAGCAAGAGAAGCAAGAAGAAATAGATAAAGCACTTTCGGCAGCTGGAATGCTCTTTAAGGGAATGAGTATAGAAGAAGTAGCTAAGAAATTAGATGTAACAATTGAGAAGGTGAAAGAATGGGAGAAGCGTTTATCTCATTAATCGCTGGGTTAATGGGAATATTCCGCAAAGGGAAAATGGCAGCGTCTGTATAAATTTATATAAAAATAGCCGACTATTTACTATATAATAGTCGGCTATTTTTGTACGGAGAAGTTGTTAGGTTTAATACGCAAATTTTTGGGGTTGCTCTTGAATATGCTTCTTATTTTTCCATAAAGAAGGATTTTCTCTCTGTCGTAATCCATTGCTGCAAATCATCTTGGCTACGTCGGACAAGTCGATTTACTAAAACATCATGCCATACATAATCCTCTAATAGGTATATATGAACGGGATCATCTGTATAAAAAGCAATATTACGCTCTTCAAGTGATGGTCCATAAATCATCTCTTTAGAATCTATCGATAAAATAAACCAATGTTCTGTAGACAAGGTTTCTGTATAAGGTGTTATGCGATGGGCTTCTAGATTTTTAATGGGATTTTCAACATGCAGGGTAATACCTTGTATTGTAACTTTATCAGCTACTTCAGATAGATCCTCTTTTAACGCTTCATACATCTCATCCCACATTGAAATGACAATACGTTGTTCTGCTTTTTTTATTAATGCCTGACAATAGCTAATGATTGTTTTATTGTCTTTTAACGTAATCACTCGATTATCTGTTTTTTCCTCGGAAGTTTCTAGTTTTTTTAATGAATCACTGATTCCTTCATAAGTAGACTGCCATTCTGATTGAGCCTTCTGTAAAAAGACTTCAACCGGTAGAGGTGAATAGCGAGTGGTATCATTTATTTCTTCCTTCATGACAATTCCTTTTTCTACAAGGTTACCCAAAATCTCGTAAATTCGTGCTCTAGGGACACCCGAATCTTTACTCACTTGGTAGGCTGTGACAGGCCCCTGTTTAACAAGAGATACATAAGATTTAGCTTCATATTCATTAAAACCAATTTTTTTAAGCTGTTGCACTATGTAGTCCACTTTTTTCGTCCTCCGATGTTTGCTTTTATATTTCAACGTTACAATAACTGTTTACATTTAGCAAATTATTAGTTACTATTCGGATAGTGACTAAAGGGGAGGTTAATAGTATGGATTTTTATTTAGACCCATCAGTATTAATTATTTTGATTGCTTTTGGATTTTTAGCTGCATTTATTGATTCAGTTGTAGGTGGTGGAGGACTCATTGCCTTACCCGCTTTATTATTTACAGGACTGAATCCAGCAAGTGCAGTAGCTACGAATAAACTAGCGTCGACAATGGGGTGTGCAACTAGTAATATTGTGTTTTATCGTTCTGGTAATCTTGATTTGAAATCGGCGTTTAAATTAGTTCCACTCACTTTCATAGGTTCCATAATAGGGGCATGGACCGTTCATTTAATGAACCCAGAAGTACTGAAGCCATTGATGCTGATTATGCTTGGTGCGGTTGCTATTTATACGATATTCAAAAAGGATTGGGGTAGTATTTCCACTCATAAGAAATTGTCTGGTCGACACGTCATTATTTTTACTTTTTTTGTTTTTACTATTGGTTTTTATGATGGATTTTTAGGTCCTGGCACAGGTTCATTTTTAATGTTTTCTCTTTTATTTATTGGGTATGATTTTTTAAAAGCAGCAGGTAATGCGAAGCTTCTTAATTTAGGAAGTAATGTTGGTGCATTGTTGATGTTTATGTATGTAGGGCAAGTAAACTATGTGTATGGTTTTATAATGGGGATTGCTCAAATTGCTGGAGGGATTGTTGGCTCCAAATTTGCTATAAAAAAAGGAAGCGGGTATGTTCGTGCTCTTTTCATTACAGTAACTTGTTTATTGTTAGCGAAAAATCTGTATGACTATATTCAGTAAGTAATTTTGAACATCTTTACTTCAAAGAACGTAGAAAAGGTCAAATATGAAGGCTACATAAAATATAAGAAGATACTAGGGGCAAATTTATTTTAACATTTTTTAGATGCTACCTTATTCGAAGATAGCATCTAAAAAAGTCTCATTTAAAAGAAAATCTAAGTGAAGAGAATGATATAAACTCATATTTTTATGGGGTATGTTTATTGATCATAGTGAAATGTTTACTCTATATTCTTCTTATAATTAACCCGCAACAACCCCTTAAAATCCACCTCAGCAATCACCACACTTAACAATATAAGTGTCGCCCCTAAATACCCTTTCCCTGTAAGTGTTTCACCTGTGAAAACAAAGGCAAATCCTGCTGAAAAGACAGGTTCTAATGAAAAGATAAGTCCCGTATGTGTTGGCGTCGTGTATTGCTGGGCGATAACTTGCACGATGAATGCGACTGCGGTGCAAAATATGCTTAAGGCTAATATGATTAGCCATGAGTTGATCGTGCTAGGAAGTTTTGGGGTTTCCATCACTAATGAAAAAATAAGACTAAATAGGCCGACGAAACCGAGTTGTATGACCCCGAGCGCAATCGAGTTCACATGTTTTGTTACGTTTCCAGTAATGATGACATGAATGGCATAAAATAAGGCAGACAGTATGCAAAATATATCGCCGTTACCGATTTTGAATTCACTAGTTAATGTTAATAAGCCAATTCCTATTATCGTTAACACAATTCCTAATATAACTTTCTTTTCAGGAATGTGTTTTAAAAATATAGCTGATAATATCGGAATGAAAATGACTGTGAGACATAGTAAGAAACCGGCATTAGATACACTTGTATACTTTGTACCGAATGTCGCAAAAATGTAAACGATAAATAAAACAGAAGCTAGTATAAAGGCATATTTTACAGTTTTAAAATTGACTTTGAATAAGTGTTTGTAAAATATTAAACCTGATAAAAGAAAGGCAATAATAAATCGTAATGCGATTAAATTATATTCTTCTATGCCATCAAGTCCAAGCTTTGTAAGTAGGATGGATGCACCCCAAAAAAATGTAACTAGTAGTAGCATTAAATCAGCTTTTAATTGAATTTTCATTTCTATTCCCTCGTTATGTATAATTTATGATTCCATACCCCTATCCCTATCGTTTATTTTAATGTTAATTCTGAATATTTGGAACGAAAATTTATCGACGTTTTATTCCATAAGAAAAAGGCTGTTGTATAATCCGGCTCAATCGGTTTATACAATAGCCTTTTTTACTTAAAGGTTCCTATCTAGCAACATTCCCAGTTGCTCCGCAACAACCTCCGGCGGATCAGGAAGTCCCTTCATAAAGTATGTCTCTACGACTCCTACGATAGCGGATCCGAAGAATGTAATGATCATGTCTTCACTAAATCCTTTGTTTATTCCTTCTTTAATATCTACGTCATCTTTTATTTGTTCGATGATGTAATCGAAGAAGTGTTTGCGGAAAGCGGAAGCTCCTTTTCCAGCTAGCATCGTTGAGAAGAAGAAGTAGTGCTGTTCCATGTTTTCGAACCAAGCGATGCAAGCTTCTCTAAAGCTTAAATCATGGAGGGGAGCGCACAGTGTTTTTAGTGCTTCTATACGTTCTATAACGAGTTTATCAAGTAAATCAAATTTATCGAGGTAATGAAGATAGAACGTTCTATTTCCAACGTCTGCTCCGCTGCAAATGTCCTTTACTGTAATTTTATCAAATCCTTTTTCGGCCATTAGTTCAATAAAAGCGTTTTTTATTGCTTCTTTTGATTTAATGATCCTTCTATCGACTTTTTCCATTGTCGTCACCAAACTTTCCTCATAGTTAATACACAATTTTTATGGATGTGTGTATTAATGCGTGAATTCACTAAAATTGACGTTTGAAAACATCTCTTTTTCATTTTATATTATACACACGGGAGAGATAATACATCAACGCGCATTAATTCTTCCGAGTGTCATTTCTTAATGGGAGTGGGGGATAGAAGTCACATTTCGTGCTCTAAGTAACTTTCTTCAAAAGAACAAATAACAAAATAATGACAATTTTATATATGAAAAACAACGAGAAAGAGGTCAATTATGAATCCGAAATATAACAACTTATTTGAAGCATTTACATTTAAATCTGGCGTTACTCTGAAAAATAAAGTCGTGATGGCGCCGATGACAACTTGGGCGGGTAATGATGATTATACGATTTCAAATGAAGAAGTAACATATTACAAAAAGAGAGTGGACGGAGTGGGGCTTGTTATTACGGGATGTACACACGTACAGGCGAACGGTATCGGTTTTACGAATGAGTTCGCAGCTTATGACGATACGTTTATCCCGAGTTTACGTAAGTTAGCGGATGCGGCTAAGAGCGGCGGAGCTCCGGCTATCCTTCAAATTTTCCATGCAGGGAACAAAGCATTACCTGATTTCACGCCGGGCGGGGATGTAGTAAGTTCAAGTGCTTTAGAAACAGAAGCTTCTCCGTTTGCACCATCTGTATTACCAAGAGAACTTTCGCACGATGAAATTTTAGAAGTGATTCGTGATTTTGGAGAAGCGACGCGAAGAGCGATTGAAGCTGGTTTTGACGGCGTTGAAATTCATGGCGCACACGGATTTTTATTACAAAACTTCTTCTCACCATTCTTTAATAGACGTGAAGATGAGTGGGGCGGTTCTTTAGAAAATCGCTTACGTTTCCCGCTAGCAGTTGTTCGTGAAATTCAATCCGTTATTAAAAAGCACGCTAAGAAGCCGTTCGCATTAGGTTACAGATTCTCACCTGACGAACCGCAAGAAGGTGCTTTAAGAATGAAAGATACGTATGAGTTAATCAATCATCTTACCCGAGCAGATGTTGACTATGTTCACGCTTCATTAGCGAGTGCTCTTACTGCAAAACCAGTGGATAGTGTAGGCGAGAAAACGTACCTTGAATTAATCACTGAGCATGTAAACGGCAGAATTCCGTTAATGGCAGCTGGTTCTATGGTAACACCAGATGATACTTCGTTAGCGCTAGAAAAAGGAATCACACTTGCGGCGATTGGTCACGGGTTAATTATGAATCCAGATTGGGTAGAGAAAGTACAAGACGGAAAAGAAGATGAAATAAAAACTGCTATTAAGAAATCAACAGTAAGCGAACTTGAGCTTCCAGAAAAGCTGTGGAATGTCATTCAAGCTTCAGGTCCGTGGTTTACTATCGAAGATTAATTGTGAAGATGCTTTTATACAAAATAAAAACGAGTATGAAATGGAGAGGTTAATATGAAAAAACAAGTAACGTTTAAAAAATATAATTTGAATATGGCTGGTAATCTTCATTTACCAAACGAAATGGATCATAACAAGAAATACCCAGCTCTTATCGTTTTACATCCGGGTGGTGGAGTGAAAGAACAAACAGCTGGTCTTTATGCTCAGAAGTTAGCTGATGAAGGATATGTTGCGTTAGCTTTCGATGCGGCTTATCAAGGGGAAAGTGAAGGGCTGCCTCGCTATCTTGATGATCCAACATCTAGAGTAGAAGATGTGCGAGCGGCGGTAGATTATGTAACGACACTTTCTTTCGTTGATTCAGAGCGAATTGGTGTAGTTGGTATTTGCGCTGGTGGTGGTTATGCGATACATGCAGCACAAACTGAACGTCGTATTAAAGCTGTTGTAGGAATTAGCGCAGCAGATATGGGAAGAACGTTCCGCGAAGGATGGACTGGTGAGGCTCCGATATCTAGTGCAATTCAGACGCTTGATGCAGTCGCAAAACAACGTACTGCTGAAGCAAATGGTGCGGAACCGATGTATCTTTCTTACGTACCGCATGAAATCGATGAAAATACGGATTCAGAAACAGCTGAAGGATATGAATATTACAGAACAGCTAGAGCGCAGCATCCGAATTCAGTAAATAAACTGCTGTTTTCAAGCTTTGATAAAATTTTAGCGTTTACGGCAATTGATGAAAAAATTAGCACTTTATTAACGCAGCCACTTCTATTAGTTGCAGGAAGTAAAGCAGGGACACTTTGGCAAAGTAAAGAAGCATATGAATTAGCAAACGAACCGAAAGAATTAGTCGTTTTGGAAGGTGGATCTCACTTTGATCTGTATGATATTCCAGAGTATGTGGATCAAGCTGTAGTGAAGGCAACGGAATTCCTTGGTAAGCATTTGTAATTTGATTCTTGCGAGGCAGTAGAAATACTTTCTACTGCCTCATAAAAAATGAGAAAAGGAGTTTTGAATGTGACTAACGTATTAATTCTTGGAGCGAACGGACAAATTGCGCGTTATGCGATTGATTTATTTTTAAATGAAACGGATGCAAAGTTAACGTTATATTTACGAAATGCAGATAGAGTACAGCAATATGCGTCTGATCGTGTTCGCATTATTGAAGGTGACGTTTTAAATCGTGAAACGTTAAAAGAAGCAATGGTAAATCAAGATGTAGTGTATGCAAATTTAGCTGGTGATGATTTAGAGGAGCAGGCGAAAATGGTAGTGAGTGCGATGGAAGAGATTGAAGTGAAACGTCTTATTTTCATTAGCTCACTCGGTATTTATGATGAAGTGCCAGGAGAGTTCGGGAAATGGAATAATCGTACGATTGGTCAATATTTAGGGCCATACCGAAAATCCGTTGATGTAATTGAAGCTTCCAATCTTAATTACACCGTATTACGACCAGCGTGGTTAACGGATTATGATGAAGTGGAATATGAAATTACGGAAAAAGGTGATCCGTATAAAGGAACGGAAGTATCACGTAAAAGTGTTGCAGCTTTCGTCGTTACATTAGCAGAGTCACCAGATTTACATGTGGGCGGAAACTTAGGTGTAAACAAACCGAATACAGATGGTGATAAACCAGCCTTTTTATAAGGAGGATGCAAATGAAAGTTATAATTTTTGGAGCGACAGGTATGGTCGGTCAGAGCGCATTACGAGAAAGTTTATTAAATGATGAAGTAAAAGAAGTCGTAACGATCGGTAGAAAACGTACGAATGAGATGCATGAAAAATTAACTGAAATTGAGCTTGCAAATGTGGCTGATTTATCGTCCATTGAAGAAAAAATAACTGGATTTGATGCATGCTTCTTTTGCCTAGGTGTTTCTTCTCAAGGCATGAAAGAAGATGAGTATACGAAAGTTACGTATGATTTAACGTTATCTGCCGCGAAAACATTGGCAAAATTAAATCCAGACATGACATTCATTTACGTATCCGGTAGCGGCACAGATAGTACAGAATCAGGACGTACGATGTGGGCGAGAGTGAAGGGACGAACGGAAAATGAGTTATTACGTTTACCGTTTAAATCTGCGTATATGTTTAGACCAGGATTAATTATCCCGACAAATGGTGTGAAATCAAAAACGAAATCATATCAATTGATGTATGATATTATGAAGCCTTTTAATCCTCTTTTGAAGAGGCTCGGCAGTGTTATAACTTCTGAGCAATTGGGAAGAGCTATGGTGCGAGTTGGGAAAGATGGGTATACCCATTCAATTATTGAAAGTTCAAATCTGAAGAAGATTAGTATGTGAGTTTCTAAAGTGAATAGAAATAATGAAAAAGAACCCAATTTCTCTATTTGATATGGAGAAGTTGGGTTCTTTCGTTTTGGAATAATTATGAGAAAATTTTTAGATATTTCTCATATATTCATCATGTTTCTTTCATTCTCTTCTCACGTCTAAGTTTTACACTCATATGTATCAAAGGTAAAGGGAGGTAATACATTTTTTACTTATCTCAAAACGAATGATAGATGGTGGTGAACAGATGAAAAAGAATAAACGTAAAAAATTACGTTGGTTAAAATGGATTTTGATCCTGCCGTTACTTCTGGCATTACTATTGTTTGGATTACATAGTATGAAGTTTGAAAGGTGGGATCATGAGAAGCGTAAGCAAGCGGCATATACTGTTTCTCACGATAAAGAAAGGGAAGCTTTCGTTACACAAAAAGAAAAGTTTAATAACTTTGAGCGAAATCAGCATCATGAAAAACACCATGAAAAAGAGTTTGAAGGTTTATTCTTTATACCATTCCTGTTAGCGTTTGGATTTGTTCTTTTCGGCTGGTTTATGATTCGTAAGTCTGAAGGGAATGCGATTAAAAAATGGACAGGCATATTGCTCCTAGTTATTGGTTTATTACCGGTCCTTCCGATGATTGCATTTGTTGCAGCGATTGTTTGGGCATATAAAAAGTTTAAAGAGAAAAGAATGGCGACTCATATAGATGTATACAGCGATTTTCAAGTGCAAAAACAAGTAGATATTTTAGATCAATGGGAACGCAATATTCGTAAGGAGGAGAAGTAATAATGGGTATTTTAAAACGTATTAAAAATATTGTAGTGGCGGATGTGCATCAAACGTTAGATAAGATAGAAAAACCTGTTAGCATGTTGAAGCAATATCTTCGCGAAACAGAACAGCAAATTACGAAGGCTGAAAAAGCACTTTCTCATCAATATTATTTAGAAAAGAAATATGAAACATTAATTTCAGAAACGGATGCTCTTATTGCAAAGAGAACTCGCCAAGCTGAGCTTGCCGTATCACGCGAAGAAGATCAGATGGCCCAGTTAGCCCTGCAAGAAAAAATTGTGAATGAGAAAAAAGCGGAACTATATCGTAAGCAGTACGAAATAACAAAAGAGCAAACAGCAACGATTTATGAACAAATTGACAAATTGCAAAGGAAATATGGAGAGTTGCAATATAAAGAGCTAGTTCTTGTTTCACGGTTAAATGCGGCGCAAGCAATCAAAGAAAGCAACAGAGCAATTGACTCGTTCCATACAGAAAGTACAGCGAAAGGCTTCACGCGCATTGAATCGTATGTGCAAAAGCTAGAAGCCGAAACAGCTGCTAGTAACTATTTTTCTAATTTAAAGTCTCCGAATCAGCAAGAAGTGTTAGATCAAAATTTACAAGAAGAAGTACAGCGGGAGTTAGAGAAGTTAAAAGAGAATAAATAGTATGCAAAAAGCCCATTTTCATATGGGCTTTTTTCTATGTAAAATTTCATTTGTTTTGTTTACATAATATCTTTACAATCGTTTCGTAAAATATATTTAACTGCATATTGAGAGGGTGGATGGTTATCCCTTCTTTCTATTTGGAAGGAAAGGAGGTGATAATATGGAGTTTTTGTTTGATCTTGTAAAAGAGTTTGTGAAAGCAACTTCTGGATAAGGACAACAAAAAACCCACTCCGCGCCGTAGCAAGCAAAAGGGTGGGTTTCGTAAAAAGAAATAACTTATAATAACTACCACCCTATACGGTAGCAGTTAAGGAAGAGATGTTAGCGCATCTCTTCTTTTTATTATATGCCATTTTATTCGATGTCACACTTATATAGTATTCTACGGAAAATATATCATATTCCTATTTTGTGGTCAATTTGATTACATGAGCGGAAATTTGTAACACTATTCCTTTTCAAACTGAAAAATATCCCGGTTAATGAGTTGATGGAAGTGCCTATCCATTTCTGCCGCAGAAACTTTTCTTTCATTTTGAAACCACCACGCACTTAATGATGTGATTACCCCTGAATAAAATTCAATGATTAAATCATTTGGCATCGTATGATTTTTGCACAGCTGATTTAACGCTTCCGTTTCTTGTTTTCTCGTTTCATGACTTAAATAATGTATACGGCTAATAAATTGTTCATCAGACATTTGCGCCTCTAATATTTTACCGATTTCTTCATGGTGAAGAAATTGTTCCATCACTTGAAATGGTTTACTTAATCGATCTAAAAGCGGTATTTCAGTAATCATCTCGCCATATCGTTTAAATCCAAATGCTAATAAAGCATCTTTATCTTCAAAATGTTTATAAAAGGTTGTTCGGTGTACCATCGCAAGGTCGCATATTTGGTTAATCGTGATGGAACTATATTTTTGTTTTGATTGCGTCATTAATTCAAATAAGGAATCCCATAGTAATTTATGTGTACGTCTAATACGTAAATCAAGTTGTTTTTCACTATCGTTCATCTACAATTCTCCTTTTGTGTAGATTAAATATACAATGGCTTTAAATTGATTCTCCCTTTTTAATCTACATATGTATATTATATTACATGTGTTCCGGTATATTTAAAGCTTTTTAAGTAAGAAACAGGAGGAGAATCTGCAAATGAATATAACAACTAAGAGCCCCGCAAGTGGCAAAGTTGATACTTCTAATATGAAACATACCCCGATTTTAATTGCATTACTTTTAGGTGCAATGGTTGCATTATTAAATGAAACGTTACTTGGTAATGCGTTAACGGTATTAATGAAAGAATTTGACGTAACAGCTTCAACTATTCAATGGCTTTCTACAGCTTACATGTTGGTGGTTGGGGTTTTAGTCCCGATTACAGCGTTACTTCAGCAATGGCTCACAACGAGACAAATGTTTTTGATCGCTATGGTAACGTTTTTAGTCGGTACATTAATTGCGGGATTTGCACCGACATTTTCCGTTTTATTAGTCGGCCGTATCGTCCAAGCTGTAGCGACGGGGTTAATTTCACCGTTATTAATGAATACGATTTTAATTATTTGTCCACCTGAAAAGCGCGGTGCGACGATGGGATTAATCACACTTGTGATGATGTCAGCTCCAGCAATTGGTCCTACATTATCAGGAGTAATTGTTGATTCATTAAATTGGCGCTGGTTATTCTACATTGTTATTCCTATCGTGATCATTTCAATTATGATTGGGATGAAGTACATTCAAAATGTTACAGAGTTAACAAGGCCAAAAGTAGATTATCCATCTATCCTTTTATCGACATTAGGATTTGGTGGGCTTGTGTATAGCTTTAGTGCATCGGGTGATTTAGGATGGTCCGATCCGAAAGTGTATGGCACTTTAATTGTTGGGCTTATATCATTATGTATTTTTGTCGTTCGACAATTAAAAATTGAGAATCCAATTTTAGAATTACGCGCATTTAAAGTTCCGATGTTTACAATATCAGTTGGATTAATCGTCATTGTGATGATGTCGTTATTTTCAACGATGACTTTATTACCGATGTTCTTGCAAACAGTGTTACTCGTTACAGCATTTAAATCAGGACTAATAATGCTTCCGGGAAGTATTATTAGCGCCATAATGGGACCAATCGCAGGTAAACTATTTGATAAATTTAGTCCGAAAGTTGTTATCGTTCCCGGCATTGTGTTAGTAGGGATTGCAATGTTCTTATTTAAAGGCATTACTCCTGACACATCAATGGTACAAATTATTGTCATGCATAGCGTATTAATGGTCGGACTCATGTTTGTAATGACAGCACAAACATATGGATTAAATCAATTAACACCAGATTTATATCCGCACGGAACAGCACTGTTTAATACACTGCAGCAAGTAGCTGGCGCAATTGGTACAGCTATCTTTATTTCGAAAATGTCTTCAGGAACAACTAAGTATATGGAAAGCTCAGCAAATCCAATGGACCCAGTGGAGAAGTTAAACGGTTTAACTTCTGGATTCCAAGGTGCATTTACACTAGGGTTAATCTTTATCATTATTGCTTTTATCGTATCGTTGTTCTTAAAAGAAGAGAAAAAGGAAGTAAAGGCAGCGAGGGTTTTACAGAACGAGAATTAAGGTTCATAGTAAAAAGACATCTTTATGATTAAAGATGTCTTTTTACATTTCTTTCGTAATATCATACTGCAACAACTGCCGTTGATCATAAAACTTCTCAAAAACGATGCCCATTACATAGAAGAACAACAGACCGAAGCAAATGTGAATGAGCGTAAAGGTAGCTCCAAATGAAGAAAATTCATACACCATAATCGGTAATTTCGCAGTTGTCCAAACACCTAAGAAAAATACGATGTACCTAATGCTGGCGCCTTTTTTTAATAGTAGTGCTGCAATCGGAAAGGCAACATAGAGGGGACCAGCTGCAATACCGCCTAATAATAGAGAGAATAATATTCCATATATGCCGGACTTTTCTCCCATGTATTTCATTAGTGTTTCTTTCTTCACCCACTGATCAAGTAACCCTACAAATACTAGGACAGGGGGGAGTAGAAACAACATATCTAAAATGCTATTCCCCGTTAATTGTAATGCGCTCCATCCTAAAGATTGGTTTATAAAAGTTAGAATGATAAGTCCAATCAGCAGAATGAAAAAGAAGCGATATCTTTTTAGTTCGTTCATACCATCACCACCCAAATGATATATGAGAATAGGAGTGACATGAGTAATGCAGATGCATTACGAGCGTAAGCAAAGCTTTGTCCGAATATCTTTTGTTCCATCGGCAAGGTTGTGATTCCTACTGACATTAGTGTAGACATGAGTGCCGCAACTTGAGGAAGACCTGCGCCGTGCTGTACTAACGTATTACCAAGTGGGAACACGATAAAGCTTGGGATAAGTGCCACAGATCCGAGTAGTGCTGAATAAATAATACCTAAAAATCCAGACTGTTCTCCAATGATGGAAGAGATGAAGGACGGCGTTAAGATAGAAAGTGATAGTCCAACGAAAAGCATAATGGAGAGCATGGCAGGGAGGAGGTTTTGAAATATTTTCCATGATTTTAATAGGGCAGCTTTCGTTTTATTCCGATCTTTCATAAAAGAAATCCCCGTAAGAATAATGGCCAAAGTGTAAAGGATAGCACCATTAATCATGATTAGATTCTTTTAAGTCTTTATATTTGTCTAAGAAAAATGATAAGTTTTTCATTTTTTCCTCAATATCCATTTGAAAATCCGCTAATTGTTCTTTTCCGGCTATAGTAATTTTGTACATCTTTCTCGGCTTATCTGGAACGGATGTACTTACATAAGATTCAATAGCGCCTTCGTTTTCTAATTTCTTCAGCGTGCGGTAAAGGATGGCACTATCGATTGGATTGACCGGAAGTTCTTCCACGCATTTCTGAAGTAGCTGTCCGCCATAGTTATCACCTTCTGCTAAAAATAACAAAAGAAATGCACCTGTATGTCTTCCTGTATGTTTCATGAATATACCTCCTAAAATATATACTGTTAATGACAGTATACTGTTGTTAACAGTATATGGTGCATGAAGTGCTATGTCAATTTTAAAATGGTACTGAGGGGAAATGGCAATTCCTGTTTTAATCTTGTTAAATAACAAAATAAAAGCCTACTGTTTTCTTGTGACAGTGGCTTTCATAGTTGGTAAACTACTATATTACGCTTAGGGAATCTCGCACTTTGATAGTAACACATATATGTTAGCCCTATATTGAGAAATAAAAAAAAGACACTCTCAAGAGTGCCTCTTATTAGCAGCCGAATCCGCCGCCCCAACAGCTAGCTCCAACGATGATTAATAAGATAAAGAGCACAACAAGTAAGGCGAATCCACCGCCAAAACCACAGCCTCCACCACAACTACCACCATAGCCTCCACAACTACCACCATAGCCCATATTAACTCCTCCTTCCATAAAGTCCATATATTAATGGATTTATATCACTTTATGTTTTTACGGATAAACTTGAGCAGGTCCCTTTGAAAAATAAAAGTACTCGGTATTTTAAAAGAGTTGACGAGCGTATTTTTGTCACGAGTATTCCGCTTATTACATATGGTATTTTATTCTGTGCATTGGGGGAAAGGAGATCGTTATGGCTAATTCTGAGATGATATTACGTTTACTTACGGATTTAAAGATTGAGCAGCAAGCTTTAAAAGAACAGCTGGAGAAAATGCAAACAGCTTTGAGTATTCTTGAAGAAAAACCAACTATTCTTGAAGAGAAATCAACTACTCTTCAAGAGAAACCAGTTGTTACAAAGCAACGTGGACATTCTGGGTTTCCAACATCTTTTCGTGATTGGAGAGCATCTTCTCAAAAGAACTAAGGAAGCCTGTTATAGTGAGTTATACAAAATCACAAATGAAAAAGTACAGTCTACTGTAGTTAATACAGAGGCTGTACTTTTTGTTATGTTAGTATAAGTTGTGATAGGTGGTTTGTATTTTCTTTGACTATTCCGCCTTTAACTCGATCCCTTTATCCAGCATATCTCCATTAATTTTCAAAGTTAATCCCTGCGTATTTTTCGGTACATCGAATACAATGTTCCCTTCCGAATTTTCATTAGGATTAAGAACACCAAATTTAAATGTAGCAGTATTTGCAGCTTTAAGTACTAATTGAGATTCATTAGAAATGTGATATTCTCTTCCGGTTCCGTCAATTAATTTAAAGTTATTGCTATTTAGTGTAATGGGTTCCTCTTGACGATTATAAACTGCGACGTCTAATACTTTAAATACACCTTGTGCTTTAACTTCTCCATTACCTATAACATCTAATGAATCGGCAGAGTGTATTGATATGTATACATCAGAAGAATCTCCCTGGGTGGGAAGTTCTTTTTGAGGATCCTTGTTGCTAAGTTCATCATTTTTTGTTTCTTTAGAAGTCTCCTGTTCGTTTTTCGTGTTACTGCTAGATGTATCATGTGAACTGCAAGCTGATAATCCAAATAAGAATGTGCTACATAATAATGATGTTACTAACTTTTTGTTCATAGTTTCTTCCTCCAAAATAAAAGTACTTTCATGGGTGCCATAATGATTTAATAAATCTGTATTTTTCTTTATATGTATTAAATGTTACATTTTATTATATTGGTTTTGGGATGAAGGGGAAACTTGATGCAAATAAACAAGACACTTTGCAGTGTCTTGTTTATTTAAGTTATGCGCATTACTTAATAAGACGCTAGTTTCTCATCCTGAACATGAGTAACTATGTAGGGTGTTTTAATTATAACATTTTAACCAGTAATGGGTCTATATGGAATTTGTATAATGGGTACGTTTTATTATTTGGAATGACAGATGTAGTATATTATGTTGGGATTTGATCTATTAAAAGCAGTAGACAAGGTAAAGGATCATACCATATTTCATAATTTACACAAATTGTGTAGAAAAGTATGGAGCGATATTTCCCTTTACACGAACATAAAGGTATAATATAGTTTAGTTAAGTTAACTAAACTATATAACGAAACGAAATAAAATAACAGCATGACTGGAGGAAGAATGCTATGACTAGATCGTATAAAGAAGTAATTAATGAAATGAATCGAGCCTACAATGACTTCTACATTTTACTATTTCAGGAGTTAAAGGATGAGTTCGGCCTTACAGGGCAGCAAGAGAGCATGCTATTTTATATCAATTCAAATGAAAACACGACAGCAAATAATATTGCGAGTACTTTTAATATATCGAAAAGTGCTGTGAGCCAAGTTTTATCGAGATTGGAAAAACAGAAGATGATTTCGAAACAAGTAAACCCTAATAATAAACGGGAGTATTTCCTTACACTTGGTCCAAACGGTAGTAAGTATATAGAGCGGTTGTCTGAGTTAGATGACGTATTAATTGAGAAATACTTTTCTAAAATCGATATAAATGCTTTAGAGCAAATGACTGATACGTTAACGAAAATAAATAAAGTTATATTGGAAGAAAAACAGAAGGCTATTGATTCTAATGAGTAAGAAAGTCTACATGAAGGGATTATTAGAAAGGAGGAAAATACTGTTATGAGTTACATACCAAATATGATCACGATAGCAAATTTTGTATGTGGGCTTTTGGCTATTTATGCTGTTTTCGTTCACGATATGTATTTGGGGGCAGTTTTTATTATTACAGGAATGTTATTTGATTTTTTTGATGGCATGGTCGCTCGGAAACTTGATGCTGTTTCGGAAATAGGTGGAGAGTTAGACTCATTTGCGGATTTAGTTACTTTTGGTGTAGCACCGTCTATTCTTGCATATAGTGTCGCTTTAAAAGATTTGCAGTCCATCGGGATGTTATGTGCGCTTGCTTACAGTGTTTGTGGCATGCTTCGACTTGCGAGATTTAACACGCAACAAAGCAAACCTCCGACATTTATCGGAATGCCCATTCCATTTGCGGCAATGTGTCTTCTCATTTTATGCTTTTTGAATAATCCAGTTTCCGTGGCGTTTGGCACATGCATACTCGCTTATTTAATGGTGAGTAAAATAAAATTCCCTCATTTTAAAAAAGATATATCGGAAAGCTTGAAGTCCGAAAGATGGGATTAATGAGAAAGATAAGGAGCATAACATGATTCGTATGGCATTAAGATCATTCAACATACAAATATATTGTTTGCTAGGCGTGATGTTACTGGGATGGTTGATGACACCTTTTCGAGCCCAGTTTGTAGGGATAAGCATCGGCCTTTTAGTTAGTATGTACTGCGTATGGATTTTAGGGAGGCGTATTGAAAAGTTCGGAGATAGCATTGTAAAAAAAGAAAAAGCACCAATGCTTGGCATGATGAATCGGTTTGCAGCCGCAATACTCGGAGCGATTATTATGTATGAGATTGAACACCATGAATTCATGTGGACATTTGCTGCTGGAATTATGGGTGGGTATTTCTTAATTATTATTAATTTAGGGTATTACAGTATGAGAGATGTGGAGGAATAAAGAGCTGTGTAAATAACTAATTTGAATGATTTGAATGTAAAAACCTAAAAACCTAAAAACCTAAAAACCTAAAAACCTAAAAACCTTCCTTTATAGAGAACTTTTTCTTACAAAGAAAAGACACCCATATAAGAGTGTCTTTTCCGATAGTTTTTTAGCAGAAGCAAGAAGCTCCAACAATGATTAATAAAATAAACAATACAACTAATAAAGCAAAGCCGCCGCCACAACTACTACAACTGCCACCAAATCCCATAATAGTTCCTCCTTTAATAAGAGGGGAAACAAGGGGTCACTCATGTATTTTAACGGATTCAATTTACTTTATGTTTTTTACGCAATAATTGAGCAGGTCCTTTTGAAAATAAAGAAAAGACACCCTAAGGTGCCTTTCTCCGACTTGAACCATCTTAATTTTAATAATATTGGACTCCCGTCCAAATATTATTTTACCATGTTAATTTGTTTTTGGAAATATTCCATATCGATAATTACAATACACGTTTTAGTTTTTGAATTATTTATCTTTCTAAAAGTTGAAATTAATAAGAACCCCATAAATGATAAACCATTCCACTAACGAAAAACACTAATCCTAAAAACAAAACAATTAAAGCAAGTACTCCATTTTGATTATGTTCCATAAAACTAGCTCCTTTTAGATTTATAGCTGTTTATTCTTTCATACAAAAAAGCCTTTAGTCGTAATTATGGCTAAAGGCTTTGATCATTATACTTTTCACATTATAAAATCTTATGAGAAGAATTTATAATGTTTTTTTATCAAATTTGAAACTGAAAATGTACTAGCTTGATAATGAAGCTTGGCTATTAGAATTGAAAAATTTTAGTTTTATTATAATTAATAGAAATGAGAGTAGTGTGAATATAAATCCGCTCCAAATAAGCTGGTGAATACCTAAGTTTGAAATGAACCAGCCTCCAATAGTTGTTCCTAAAGTAATTCCGAGATTTGAGAATGAAACGAATAGGCTATTACCGAATTCAGGTGCTTCTTTTGCTTCGCTTATTAACCATGTTTGACCAACAATTAATCCGCCAGCATGTACGATTCCCCAAATGAATACGATAAAAATCATTGGAACAAGGTAGGAACCTAAATAATAAACCAATATGTAAACAATAGAATATAGGATAGGGAATAATATTACTGTATTTACTATACTTTTTTGCAGGAGACTACCAAATAAATGATTGCCTAAAATCATAACGATACCAAATATGAACAGCATGATACTGATGAGAGATCCATTCATGGAAGTTACTTTTGCAAGGTATTCAGCGAAGTAGCTGTATACGGAAAACATGGCTGCAAAAAGGAATGTGACGGTTAAAATATTTAACCATAATCCTGGTTTGCCGAGTATACGAATTTGTTTGCCGAATGACATTTTTTCTTTAACGGGCATAGAAGGAAGTAGGATTAGTATTCCAATGAATGCAAGAGTGTTAACAAGCGCTCCGAATAAGAAAGCAATTTCGAGTGAAAATTGGTCTGCAAGGTAGGAGGTTAGTGGTACACCTAGAGCAAAGCCAACAGTAATTCCCATGAAAACTTTTGTAACCGCTTGACCGCTCTTTTCTGGAGGGACAAGTTTAGCAGCTGTTACAAGAGCGATTGAAAAGAAGAGTGGATGAAGTGCTGCCGGTAAAATACGAAAAATAAGCATGATTTCAAATTGTGTTGTATAAGCGTAGATTATATTTGAAATAACAAATGCAAAAATTGCTGATAATAAAATTATTTTACGATTAATACTAGAGACGAGCAGAATTAAAAACGGACCAGAAATAGCAACAACTAGTGCAAATATACTTACTAAAAATCCAGCTTGTGTAGTCGAAATTCCGAATTTTTGAGTGATTTGTGGTAATACGCCGACAATCCCCATCTCGGTAGTAATAATTCCGAACACACCTATTGCGAGTGTCAGAATAAGTAAAGGATTTACTTTTTTCATTTATAAAACTCTCCATTCGTATCAGTATTTTGAAAGTAAATTCATTAACAAAGAAGCATTATTACAAGTATGATTGGATGCCAATTTTATCAGGACTATGTAATTTAAAATACAATAACAGATATCTAAATAACTAGATATGATATATTAAAAAATTTTCTCCTTTCTATGTTTCTTGCTTTTATAGGTAGTGGAATCTTATAAAAAGTAATTGGATACCCGTAAAAAGCAGAATGTGTGAAAGCTAATAATCAATTAGTATGCAGATTGATTATTAGCTTTCATTTTATAATTCGTTTTGAACGTATTCAGAAAACTCTCGTATTGTTTTTTCATTTCGGCGATAGTAGGTCCATTTTCCAATTCGGTCAGAGTCTAGTAGTCCTGCTTTTTTCATAGTTAATAAATAACTAGAAATAACCGATTGGGCTAAGCCAGTTTTAAGCTGGATATCTCCTACGCACACTCCAACTTGAAAGCTAAGGCCTTGCTCTAGATAAGGTTTTTCATCGAAATGGTTTTCTGGATTTTTCAACCATGATAAAATTTGACATCTTGTTTCATTTGACAATGCTTTATAAATTAATAAAGGTTCCATAAGGATATTATATCTACTTTTATAGATTTGTAAATGGGTTTTGGTGATTTTAAGGGGAGAAGGTATATGTGATCCCCTTAAATAGGAATGAGGTGCTCTTAATCTGTACCCTTTGTAAAGGACATTCTAAAAAAAGTTAGGCAACCTAAAAAAGATGATTTCGGTATGCAAACAGGAGTCATCTTCTTTAAATTCTATTGATAGCAAGAGTGATTATAGTACGTCATATATTTCTTAATTTCATGTTTTAACTGAACAAACGATTCACATGATTTTATATATGCTTCATCGGTTAAAGTACTACGAGGATTACGTGCAAAAATGATAATATTGTTAGGTTTAAGCATGTTGTTGCCTAGCTATCAATGGCGGATTCCTAAGAAGAGTAATAATAAAACCTAACTGAAGATTTAAGAAAAATTTTATGTTTACCCCACTTTTTATTTTAAAAGTTTTTCCTATCCTATAAATGAGTTACATCAAGAAGGATACTAAAAACGACAAAGTCATAGATGAAAATGTAAAGTTAGGGGATTCTACATGCATACAGGAGTTTTGATGAGTTATTTGTATACTTATTTTTTTACTATTATTTTTTGTGTAGTGTTTCAAATTGGATTGTATTCTAAAGCGAAAGGAAATGTATCTATTCGGCATTTTCTATGGGTATATATTTTTCTGTTCTATCTTTCGCTAGTGTATAAGGTGACTCAGATCGCGACTGTATGGGATATAAGTCGATATGAAACGTGGATTCGTGTAAATCAAATTAATTTGACTCTATTTGATACGGCAGGTAGTACGACGTATCTTTTGAATATTGTACTGTTTATGCCGTTCGGTTTTTTATTACCTACTATTTGGCCGCAGTTTAGAAAAATGAAAAACACCGTATGTGCGGGATTCTTTTTTTCATTGGCAATTGAGTTAAATCAATTATTAAATAATAGAATTACAGATATTGATGATTTATTTACGAATACCCTCGGGGCGATTGTTGGGTATGTATTATATAAAGTATTATATACAGCATTATTTAAAATGATATTGAAAAGAGAGGGGAAAAAGCTTGATACGAAGTCTTCTTTCGTCATAAAATACGAAGCTGTTTTTTGTTTAGTGTGTTCATTTGTAGGTGCGATGTTCATTTATTATCCTGGAGATCTGTAAGCTACGATCTCGATTATAAAAACAATGTGCTGAATAGATCATTAAAGAAGGCTTTTTAAATTTTCCCTAGAATGAACAGTAATGAATAATCTAATTCCTTAATGTAATAAGGAGGCAGTAAAATTTGAACAGGAAAATTTGGGTTGTAGTTACTTGTTTTGCTTTTTTAGTAGCTAGTTATATTTTTGTCCAATATTTTATTATGGATGGTTTTCAAACAGGGCTTGTAAAAGTGAAGCTTATGTTTGGATCTAAATTAAGTGCGTTCTGGTATATGATGCTATTTATACATATTACAACTAGTATAGTAGCATTAGTAATTGGCCCGTTTACATTATCCACTAAATTTAGAGAAAGGAATATCAACCGTCATCGAATAGTTGGGAGAATCTATCTGGTTGGTATATTATTAGGAGGCATTTCTGGATTATATCTATCCTTTTATGCTACGGGAGGATTGGTAGCGAAGCTAGGTTTCGGTTTGTTATCTGTATTTTGGCTAACATCAGCATATCAAGCGTTACATAGAGTTAAGAATAAAAAAATTAAAGAGCATCGGAATTGGATGATTAGAAATTATTCTTTAACCTTTGGAGCAGTTACATTAAGAATTTGGCTACCGCTGTTTATAGTTCTATTTGGAATAGAGCGGTTTGAACTTAGTTACGCTATTATTGCTTGGTTAGCGTGGGTACCTAATTTAATTGTTGCAGAATTATTCATAAGAAAAAGACTTAATAAAGGAAAATACCAGGGAAATGAGGATTTACATTTTTAATGTAAATTTGCTGTAATATTGAGGGCAGAATTCTTCAGTAATTGAATTTTTTAATAGCTGGATTTCGTTTGTAGATTCAAAAATCCACTAATTTTATTGAATAAATAGAAAATACTTTCTTTTTTCGTCTGTTTAATTTAATATCAATAAGGGCACCAAAAAAATAGATAGAGGTGCTAAAATGTACGGTATTATTAATTATGAAGTGTTTTTACTAACAGGAATTTTATTGAATTTAATTCCTGGTGCAGACACCATGTACATTGTGGGGAGAAGTATTTCACAAGGTAGAAAAGCAGGTGTGTATTCTGTTTTTGGTATTATTACTGGTTCTTTAGTTCATACGTTGTTGGTTGCTTTTGGTTTATCTATTATACTTACAAAATCCATTGTGCTATTTAACGCTATTAAGGTTATAGGTGTTATCTATCTTGTATATTTAGGGATTAAAATGATACTTGATAAGACAAATGTAGCTTTCCAGGCCACATCCAATAAATTGAACATTAGAAAGATATATGTACAAGGACTTTTAACAAGTCTGACGAATCCAAAAGTTTCTTTATTCTTTATTGCGTTTCTTCCGCAATTTATAGATACAAAGGCTTCAGGTCCTATGCCTTTTATCATTTTAGGACTTACTTTTACAGTAACTGGACTATTATGGTGTTTATTTGTTGCTTATTTCTCTTCATATGTTACAAAAAAATTAAGAGGAAACCAAAAGGTAGGAATGATTCTAAATAAGATAACAGGACTGATTTTTATTGGTATGGGGTTAAAGTTGCTTCAAACAAAAGCTCCTCAATAAACCTGAATAACATAAAAATGCCCCCTTTCAAGAGATGTAATCTTAAGTTTAGGCTAATTTCTACATACTAAAAAGTCCCTTTAACTTTGAAGGGACTTTTTGCTTGTTATTTTGAGTTATCTAAAAATTTATTTCAAGAAACAACCTATACTTTAATAGACGTTGTACGAGTTTAGCTTAATAGTAATGGGGTAAGCACAGCGGATATTTCAAGGTGAGGAATGTTAAAGAGTTTTTAATGTTTAAACGTGATGGCATATGGAAAGTAAGAGAAGTTGCCTTTCAATAAATATACGTACAAAATAGGATGGCCAATTGAAGCCATCCTATTTGTATTACCAACTAGCAGTTTCCGTACTTTCTTTCAACCACTTCACCCAATCAGAATCCTCCACCTTAAGCAAACTAAGCGAAACACCTTTCATATCTAAAGAAGTTAGAAGGGTACCAACTTTTACGAATGTAATCTGTAATCCTTCCAGCTCACATAAACGGCGAATGTCATTTGCGAAAATGTATTGCTCCATTAATGGTGTCGCACCTAGTCCGTTAATGAGGATGGCGAAGTTGTCACCTTTTCTCCAGCGATAAATGCTTTTTAGTTTGTTCATAAGTTCGATCGCTAATATTTCAGAAGAGGATAGTGCTTCTTTGCGGTAACCTTTTTCGCCATGAATACCAACGCCGTAAAACACTTCATCATCGTTTAATGTGAATGAAGCTTTTCCTTTCACTGGGTCATTCGCAGGTGAAAGTGCGACTCCTAATGTGTGTAAGTTTTTGATGACAGCTTGCCCAAGTACTGTTAGTTCTTCTAAAGAGTGACCATTAAGAGCAGCCGCACCAAGTATTTTTTGAACGAAAACGGTGCCAGCTACGCCGCGTCTTCTTTTATTAAAAGAAGCATCATCTTCAATTGAAACGTCGTCATTTACGATGATGTGGTCAATTTTTCTTCCTTCTTCTTTTGCGGTTTGTTCTGCCGCTAAAAAGTTTTCTACGTCATCTTTAAAGTTTTTAATAATGAATAAAATACTTTTATCTTTTGGCATGAGGCGAGTTGCCACCACAATTTGTTCGACTGTAGGCGGAGTGAAGATACTGCCGTTTACGGCCGCCGTAAGCATGCCTTTTCCTACATAACCAATATCAGCTGGTTCATGTCCGCTACCACCGCCGCTTATGATAACAACGTCTTGTTTCAGTTTTTCTATATCTTTTACATAAATGATGTTATTTGTTTCATCGTAATTCACTTTGTCGTTATGTTCAAAATAAAAGCCATGCATCATATCTTGAACGATATTTTGTACATCATTCATAATCTTTTTCATTGCTTTTGCCACCCTTTAATTACTTTGCTGATTGCTCGAGTAATAGTAGTAATTGATTGTTTATCATATTTTTCATGAGAGAAGACATAATGGACGGATCTACTTCACATTTACTTTCAATCCAATCTTTTATCGTCCCAACGAAGCCGTGACTATAAAAGGAGGCAATCGTATTTTTTGTCTCATCAGAAAGGTTGAATCCACAGCTCACAGATAGTTCATCAATAATTTTCATATATAAGTTTTTCGTATGCTCAAATAAATAGTGATTAAACGAGTTTTGCTCAATGACTTTAAATGCATTTCGGTAAAATTTTTGATTTTCATAAAAGTAATCAAATAATAAATCGAAAATGTTTTCCCACGTTTCATAGTCGAGAAAGTCGATAATGTTTTCCTTCGTTTCTTCTCTATAAATCCAGCTTAATAGTTCAAATTTATCTTTAAAATGATAATAAAAAGTTTGCCTACGCATTTGACAGTGTAACATAATATCGCTCACTGATATTTTATGAAACGACTCTGTTTCCATTAAATACTTCAATGAATTCGCGATTATCTTTTTAGAAATTATAGAAGAGGTCATCTTAATCATCCCTAGAATGTAGTAATATGAAAATCTTATCTATACAGTGAAACTTTAATCAGTGGGGAGGTTCATCCCCCACTGATTAGTAGCCTTCACCAATCGGGCATTTACGGGCAGTTGATCTCCCACCTAACTTCTTTGCTTTCATTGCATTTTGAGGTGGGGGTCTTACTGCCCGTTAATGCGGGATAAATGAGAGCGGTGTCTTTAGACAGATTGTCCATTTTGTCCGTTTACTATAAAACGCTTTCATTTTAACATGAGTAGTAAGAAGAAGATTTCAAATATATCACAATATATTAAAGGAATTGAGGGAGAATCACAATGAAAAAGATTATAAACAAACCAGAAACATTAGTAATGGAAATGTGTAACGGAATGGTGATGGCTCATCCAGAGCTTGAGCTTTTGAAAAAATATAAAGTGATTAAGAAGAAAGAAATGAACGAAAATAAAGTAACGTTAATTAGTGGCGGCGGTAGCGGTCATGAGCCAGCACATGCAGGACTAGTCGGAAAAGGAATGTTAGATGCGGCAGTGTGCGGAGATGTGTTTGCTTCTCCTTCGCAAATTCAGGTCTATCAAGCAATTAAAGAAACAGCTAGTAAAAAAGGTACGTTATTAATTATTAAAAATTATAGCGGCGATATTATGAATTTCAAAAACGGTGCACATTTAGCGACTGAAGATGGAATTGAAGTCGACTACGTAAAAGTAGACGATGATATTGCGGTAGAAGATAGCCTGTATACAGTAGGACGCCGCGGTGTTGCGGGAGTTATTTTAGTGCATAAAATTGCCGGCGCAGCAGCGGAAGAAGGAATGGATTTAGGAGCGGTGAAAGCTATCGCAGAAAAAGCAGCGGCTAACGTGCGTACAATCGGTTTAGCGTTAACTTCTTGTACAGTTCCAGCGAGCGGATCACCTACTTTTACACTTGCGGAAGATGAAATGGAATACGGCGTAGGTATTCACGGTGAACCAGGTATTAAACGTGAAAAAACGCTGTCAGCAGATGAATTAGCTAACCGTATGACAAATGATTTAATAAAAGATTTAGGAGTAAAAAATGGTGAGGAAATCGCACTTCTAGTAAATGGTTTTGGCGGAACACCACTGCAAGAACTTTACCTATTTAACAATGCAGTTACGAGAGAATTAGCTGCTAGAAACATTAAAATTAATAGAGTATTCGTCGGTAATTATATGACGAGTATTGATATGGCTGGTATGTCTTTAACAGTGATGAAATTAGATGACGAGTTAAAAACGTTGTTATCGAAAGAGTGTAATACACCAGCGTTTAAAGTAGATGGACCAGTTGAGAGTGTAGAGTACGTGAATGTGCTTGAAGATGTAGAAGAGAAGGAAGTTTCCTTTGAAATAGAAACAGCGGAAGAGCACGCTGTTATTAAAAATCATGTCATTACATTAAATAACATGATTTATCTCGTTGATAAAATGAGTGATATTATTATTAAAAATGAAGTACCGTTCTGTGAGTTAGATACACATGCAGGTGACGGAGACTTCGGAATGAGTGTTGCAAAAGGATTTAAGCAATTAAAACGTGAGTGGCATTCTATTGTAGATCAAGAGAACGTAACAATCGGATCATTCCTTGACGGTTGTTCAATGATTATTATGGAACATTGTGGCGGCGCTTCTGGTCCAATTTGGGGCGGAGCATTCCGCGCAGCTAGTAAAGCAGCAGGCGAAAAACGTGAGTTAACAGCCAAAGAGTTCGCTGAAATGCTGCAAGCGGCACTTCACGGCATACAATCTATCGGTGAAAGATCGTTCGGTAGAGGAGCAGTAGTTGGTGATAAAACACTTGTTGATGCACTTGCTCCATGTGTAGACTCTTGGTTAGCTAGCGCTTCAAACGAAGTAGACATGAAAATTGCCTTTGAAAAAGGAGCAGAAGCAGCGGTTAAAGGAGCAGAGTACACGAAAGAAATCGTAGCTCGCATGGGCCGCGCCGGTACAGTTGGTGAAAGAAGCTTAGGCTATCCAGACGCAGGTGCGCATGCACTTGGAGTTATCTTTACGGAGATTGCGGGTAGTTTGAAATAGGAATTAGAAAGTCCCTCTGCCTTAAGGCGGAGGGACTTTTATATAGTTAGTTGATTATATGTAGAAGACTTCTTTCGGTGCTCTCTCTGTAAAATATGAGTTTGTTAATATTTTTGATAAAACCTTATTTCAAAGCTACACCTAATATTTCTCAACATGAATATATTGAAAATAGTTAGAATATTTAAGATAATCGTTTGTGAAGAAATATATTATAAAAAAAGGGGGAATTTATTTTGTTACGTCGCTTATCTATTTGTACTTTATTAACAGCTTTTATGTTTACTTTGTTTACATTTAACGGCTCTGCTTTCGCGGCTACGAATACCACTGAAAATGAAACTGTAGTAGCAGCTTGCGCAAAGGGAGGTACGGTAGGTGTATATGGTGCAAAGATGCGCAGTGGTTACACTGTTGGATCACCTGTCTTACATACATTTAATAATGGTGAGAAAATTACTGGAACATGGGTAACAGGTGAGTATGTTCAAGGTCATTACAGTAATTCTAAACAGTGGTTAAAAGTTACCTATAAAGGGATGACAGGTTATGTATCCCATACAACATTATATAACGTTTGCTCATAAAACTATGTACTATAATAGCTTTTGATGTATTGAGCTAATCTCTTCTAGGGATTAGTTCTTTTTTATCTCCTAGTTTTTAATGGAGCATTTTTTTTGAAAAAAACCAACGATTCATTAAATCGATGGTTTTATATTTATATATTATTCATTTGTATCTATATCAAATTTTTCAGTGCTTTTTGCTTATTTGAGAGATTTCTTCAATCAAATTGTATTTGAGACTTAGTTTTTTTGTGATTGCAGCTTATCAATTTTCCAGTTTGTTTCTAGAGGGTCTAAAGAGCTTTCAATATAAAACATATATTCATCTGTGGTACCTGGTACTTCAAAAGCAATTTTCAATTCTACTGTTTCATTTGGTTTAACTTGTATATCAGAAGGGTTTTGGTCAATCACCTTGCCTTCATAGGCCTTTCCGTCTTTTTCATCTTTTAAGTTATATTTTAATTCTGATAGTCCAATCATTTGACCTCGTACATTTTTTACAGAGATATTAACAACGACGGAATCGTTGTTAGCATTTAAATATGCACTTTGAACGGTGGCCAAGTAATAGCCTCCTTTAGCACTCTCACCAACTAATAAAATACCTTGTTCCAAGCGACTAATATCTTCTTTCTCTTCTTCTTCAAAATTTATTAATTCTTCATTTACATTTTTTGCGGCTGGTTCTTCTATTGGACCATTTTCAACGGCACTCTCTTGTTTATCTTGTGTGCAAGCAGCCGTAACACTGACTAATACTAGAATTAAAGTAAGTAATATGGATGGTTTTCTCATAAAATTGATCTGTCTCCTTAAGTTTCTCAATTCTGTGCAACTATACATATTATAAAGCGATTCTATTAAGATTAAGATTAACATAATGTCTCATTATTGGCTCAAAATAGGGGGTCTTTTAGACACCTTATTCTTGTTTTTTATTAATATGATTGGTGTATTTACTCTAGTTGTAGCGAAATCGTCCGTTGTTATCATTCCTACTGTAAATATGTAATTAGTATTATTTTATTCATTAAATATCTCCGGTTTTTCAACTCTAAATGATTTCACCTCACCGCACTCTAAACAAAATGTAGTTAATAGTTTGGAACGTTTCCCCACTGAAAAAAGCCTACTAGAATCATCCTCACAAACATATGCATGATAAGCAAATCCAACTCTTCCTTCTTTAAATGTAGTAGAACCACAATTCTCGCATCGTTTATTTTTCATGTTACTAACACCTCATTTGATTGATATTTATTTTTCTGTGTTTTTAAGATAGAAGTAAAGCAACTTAGTTATAAATGATGTTTTCGACATGATACAACATACCCCTTTATATATCCGCAAGTAAAACAACACCCTATAAATCTCTATAACAATATGATGTTTCATATATCATTTAATGTTTATCGGAAAAATAAGTATTAAAAGATTGATTTTTATTATTCTGATGATTATAATAAATAAAAAACAATCAAACAATTCTTATGTTGAGAAGTGGAGGGACGGGCCCTATGAAACTTCGGCAACCTCGTTTTAGACGAAAGGTGCCAAATCCTGCAGGTGAAAAAACACCTGAAAGATAAGAGCGGTTCACTTAGTCAAGAAGGCTACTCTTATTTCGATAAGAGTAGCTTTTTTTATGGCTAAAAGTTAAAGGGGAATAGGTAGTGGAGTACGGTTTTTGGTTACCGATTTTTGGGGGATGGCTTCGAAATGTAGATGATGAATCTATGCAGCCTACGTTTGAGTATGCAAAACAAACAGCGCAAGCAGCAGAACAATTAGGCTTTTCAACAAAACTTATTGCGGAATTAAATTTAAATGATATAAAAGGTGTTTCAGCACCAAGTTTAGAAGCATGGACAACTGCGGCAGCACTTGCTGCAGTAACGGATAGATTAGAGATTATGACAGCTGTAAGACCTGGCTTCCACAATCCAGCAGTTACAGCGAAAATGGCAGCAAATATTGATCAATTAAGTAATGGCCGTTTTACATTGAATGTAGTTTCAGCATGGTGGGAAGAAGAAGCGAGACAGTATGGCGGAGTATTTACCGCACATGATGAAAGGTATGATCGCACAGAGGAATTTGTAATAGTTTTGAAGGAGCTTTGGAAAGAAGAAGAGTTTTCTTATAAAGGGAACTTTTATGAGCTTCATCATACACATTTAAGTCCAAAACCTGTGCAGAAACAAGGCATTAAGATTTATGTAGGTGGTGAGAGTGAGCGAGGAAAAGAGGTAATCGTAAACCACACGGGTGCATATGTAATGCACGGGGGAACAGTGGAAGAAGTATCTGTGAAAATAGAAGATATGAAGAATCGTAGAAAGAAAGTCACCGAGGAGCCATTGCAGTCATTCGGGCTCGCGGCTTACGTCATTTGTCGTGATACAGAAGAAGAGGCGTTAGAGGAATGGAGACGCATAACGGATGTGAAAGAGGATGCTTTAGGTTACGCGGGTAACATATAAAACTATTATATTTTATTATAACAAAATACAGCAAAGACATTTGGAATGAAAAAAATAAAGTAATTGCACTCCTACTTGCTACAGGCTTTACAATTAGTGCAGGTGGGTTTAGGGGTGGTTACTAGCCACAAATAGCGATTTTGATAAAAAAACATTTTGATATATTTATCAAAATGCCTTTTTGTTGCTATGCTAGCATTGCTCTTACATATGTTACGACTTTTTTATAGAAATCAGAGTTTGGGTCAATATGACCAACAACAGTTGCGTTTCTTGCAGCTAAATCTAATGACTTCACATGATCTGTTAATGCTACACCTGAGAGATTCGTATATGGCGTTCCTACTAAAGCGCCGTTCATTGGTATACCTGAAGGAACGGGAACTTCGAAAGCGTAGCCTTTTACTTTTGAAGTTGTGGGAACGATAATACCTAAACTAGAGATTTTATCATCGATAAGCCCGTCTGATATAACGATTGCAGGGCGATATCCCGCTTGTTCATTTCCAGCTTTCGGATACAGATTAAGCCAAACGATACTCCCGCGAACTACATTTCCTGAAATAGCCATTAAATTTCTTCATCTCCTATTGGTTCATAAAGTTCTTCTTCATGACTACGTACACCTGGCTTAGAAGATCCACGCAAGGATAGGAACAATTTTCTTAGACCTTCTTGATCATCGGCTTCAGGATATGATGCAGGGCGTAAAACGATTTCTCCGTTATCTGAAACGTGGAAATCAATTTTAACTCCATCCTTAAACTTAGCCATTTTAACGACTTCCGATGGGATTCGAACAGCGAGGCTATTCCCCCAAGTTCGGATAGTTCCTTTTGCGATAGCTTCAGCAACTACTGTCACATGAATCATCCCTTTGCTATTATTTGTATTACTATGGTTCAATTGTATCACCTCCTGCTAAAAAATGTATATACTTATGTATATACAAAAAACGAAAGAATGATACATGATTTTTGAAAATCATGAAGAGAAAATCAATGTGGTCTTATAATTGTGTGATAAATGTTGAGAAAGTTTTAATAACGGATTATGAGGAGAAATAAATTAGAATTTTCTGTTATCGTTAAGGTAGTGAGTATTTTGATTGTGAATAAGAGGGGGATATGGTTGTCGCTAATACGAAAGAGAAAGTATTAGAATTGCTAAATGAATGGTACATAGAAATCAGATCAAGACGTATTCCAGAAGCGGAACGCTTGAAAAAGGAAATTGACTTTAAAATATCTCAACTAAAGAAGGAGGCAGAAGTAGAGGCGCAGGATTAAAGTCTATTTCTATATCATTCCTTACTAGAGTTTAGATACAATTATTTAATTAATAATTTAGGGGTTTCTGAAGATAGTTTTAATGAAATAGATGCATTTGGGAAGCCTACGGATAATCCTTTAACGTATTATTATTACTTCTTTAAGGGGATTCACGCAAATGAACTTGGTAATTTGCATTTAGCAAAAGAGTATTATGATCAAGCTGAAGAGTATTTGAGATATATTTCCGATCCGTTAGAACAGGCTGAATTTTATTTTAAAATGGCTACATTCCACTATGATATACAGCAAGGATTAAAGGCTTTTGAATATGGAAAAAAAGCGAAAGAAATGTATTCTGAAGAAAGTGGCTACGAAATTAACGTGGCGTTCTGTGAGAATATTTTGGGATTAGCTTGTATTCATTTGAGGGAATGGGGATTAGCTGAAGAATATTTCACAGCAGCATTGGACCAATTCAAAAGGGTTGGAGAAGAAAAGTTTATATTGATGGTGCGCCATAACTTAGGTTGGATGTATTCAAATCAAAACCTATCGCCTTTAGCGATTCGCTATCTTTCTGAAGTAGTAGAAAAGAATCCAAATCATTATAAGGCGATTTTTGCAAAAGCATTAGAACATTATAAATTAGAAGAGGTAGAACTAGCGAATGAACTTATTGAAAATGGTTTAAAAGTTGTAGAGGAAATCAAGCAAGAGGAATTTTATCACCGCTTTATAATTCTAAAAGGATTAAATAATAATTACCCCGCAACGGAATTTGAAAAAATAGTGTTAGAAGGAATTCGCTATTTTGAGAGGGAAGAATTATATGAAAATGTCCAAGAATACTATGAGGCACTTGGGGTGAGATTTTTAGAGGAAGAAAAGCACATGGAATCTAGTAAGTATTTTTACTTGGGTACAAAATTTAGAAAGAAAGCACAAGACAAGGGGGCATTAAAATGAAAAAAGTATTGATCAGTGTGATGGGGATCGTTACAATCTTTTCGTTTTCATTAGGATTAGTAGGACAGAAAGATGTGAAACAGCATAAAAATGTGATTCAAAGTATGTCAGTAGGAGATTATGGTGGTTGATGCCAAATATAAAGAGTGCTATCCGAATTAGGGTGGCGCTCTTTTAATATAAAGGAATTAGGAAAGGAACTCTGTAAATTGGCTTGAAATGTAATCGTTCATTATGGAAAGTATTCATTCAAATAACAAACAGCCCGAGTTCCAATGAGGAACTTGGGCTGTTTGTTATTTCTTTGCCTTTCCTAGCACTATTCTATCGCTATCAAAACAAAAGAACGAGTGACCCCACTTTATGGTTATGTGCAAAACATAAACTAGTAGAAGTTTTGTATTTTCTTATCCTACGCATTCCACCCTGCACAAAAAAATATTTCTCAATATTTAATTGTTGAAAAACATTGAATATTCTCTATAAAGAGAATATTATGTTGCTATCGGCAAAAAAAACGATAATTCGCAGACACTGGGGAGGAAATGCATTGAAAAAGAATAAGAAGTTAAAACCATTATCAGTTTTAGCAACAGCGGCAGTACTAAGTAGTAGTTTTGCTTTTGGAAGTCATGCGGCGTATGCTGATTCGCCATCATCTCTACCAATAGATGAGCATTTAATACCGGAGGAGCGTTTGGCAGAAGCGCTAAAACAACGGGGCGTAATTGATCAATCTGCATCACAAGCTGAGACGTCAAAGGCTGTCGAAAAATATGTTGAGAAAAAGAAAGGGGAAAACCCTGGTAAAGAAATCTTGACAGGAGATAGTCTTACGCAAGAAGCTTCTGATTTTATGAAAAAAGTAAAAGATGCAAAAATGAAGGGAAATGAACAGGCGCAGCAGCCAACAGTAGGGCCAGTAGCTGGACCAGGTGCGGGATTGAATTCTAGTAAATTAAATGGAAAAGTCCCTACTGCACCAGCGAAGCAAGAAGAGTACAACGGTGCTGTTCGAAAAGATAAAGTGCTTGTTTTACTTGTAGAATTTAGCGATTTTAAGCATAACAATATTGATCAAGAGCCAGGATACATGTATTCTAAGGACTTTAATCGTGAACATTATCAAAAAATGTTATTTGGTGATGAACCATTTACGTTATTTGATGGATCGAAGATTAATACATTTAAACAATATTATGAAGAACAATCTGGCGGCAGCTACACAGTTGATGGAACTGTAACGGAATGGCTTACTGTTCCAGGGAAAGCTTCAGATTATGGTGCGGATGCGGGCACTGGTCATGATAACAAAGGTCCTTTAGGGCCGCGCGATCTTGTGAAAGAAGCATTAAAAGCAGCGGTAGCAAAAGGAATTAACTTAGCTGATTATGACCAATATGATCAATACGATCAAAATGGTGATGGAAATAAAAACGAGCCAGATGGCATTATTGATCATTTAATGGTTGTACATGCTGGCGTGGGTCAAGAAGCTGGCGGCGGTAAATTGAAAGATGATGCAATTTGGTCTCATCGTTCAAAACTTGGATCAAAACCATATGCGATTGATGGCACAAAATCTTCTGTTTCGAATTGGGGCGGAAAGATGGCTGCATACGATTATACAATCGAGCCTGAAGATGGAGCGGTTGGTGTGTTTGCGCATGAGTATGGTCATGATTTAGGCTTACCAGATGAGTACGATACGAAGTACTCAGGACAAGGTGAACCTATTGAGTCATGGTCTATTATGAGTGGTGGTAGCTGGGCTGGAAAAATTGCAGGAACAGAGCCAACAAGTTTCTCACCACAAAATAAAGAGTTTTTCCAAAAGAATATGAATGGCAACTGGGCGAATATCGTTGAGGTAGATTATGATAAACTTCGCACGGGAGTCGGTGTTGCAACATATTTAGATCAAAGTGTTACAAAATCAAAACGACCAGGAATCGTTCGTGTTAACTTGCCAGACAAAGATATTAAAAATATCGAAGCGGCATTTGGTAAGAAGTTTTATTACAGCACAAAAGGAAATGACATTCATACAACACTTGAGACACCAGTATTTGACTTAACAAATGCAACGAATGCTAAGTTCGATTATAAGGCATTCTACGAACTTGAAGCGAAGTATGATTTCCTTGACGTATATGCGATTGCAGAAGATGGAACGAAGACACGTATTGATAGAATGGGCGAAAAAGATGTAAAAGACGGCGTGGATACAACTAATGGTAAGTGGGTTGATAAATCATACGATTTAAGCCAATTTAAAGGAAAAAAAGTAAAACTGCAATTTGAGTATGTAACAGATATTGCAGTAGCTTATAAAGGATTTGCGTTAGATAATGCTGCATTAACTGTAGATGGAAAAGTTGTTTTCTCAGATGATGCAGAAGGTCAACCAGCAATGACATTAAAAGGATTTACTGTATCTAACGGATTGGAACAGAAAAAAAATAACTACTATGTAGAGTGGAGAAATTACGCTGGTTCTGACACGGCGTTACAACATGCGCGTGGTCCAGTCTTTAATACAGGAATGGTTGTATGGTATGCGGATCAAAGCTTTACAGATAACTGGGTAGGTGTTCATCCAGGTGAAGGATTCTTAGGAGTAGTAGATTCTCATCCAGAGGCAATCGTAGGTACATTAAACGGACAACCGACTGTGAAGAGCAGTACGCGTTATCAAATCGCCGATGCGGCATTCTCATTTGATCAAACGCCAGCATGGAGAGTAGATTCGCCAACTCGCGGTATCTTTGACTATAAAGGATTACCAGGGGTTGCAAAATTTGATGACTCTAAGCAGTACATCAACAGTGCAATTCCAGATGCAGGACGTAAGTTGCCGAAACTAGGATTGAAGTTTGAAGTAGTAGGTCAAGCTGAAGACAAATCTGCAGGTGCAGTTTGGATTCATCGATAGAATAAGGTGAAACTAAGAGGAGCTGTTCATAAGTTGGTGAAACTGACTTATGGACAGCTCTTTTCTTATTCTAGAAACGTGGCAGTTTAGTTTAGGAACCAGTTCATTGGAAAGGAAGATATAAAATTCATTTTCAATAAAAACGAGAAATGATATCGCGAGATAATTTCCTTTTCCTTCCACATGAGAGATGTAAAACAAAGGGAGAAAGTCAGTAGTGGTCCTGTTATATTCTGCATAGCAGCGATTTATATGTCGAGAAATCAAAATAGATTTATGTAGCATGTCGCTTTAGTTTTAAAAGTAGAAATAAATCAGCAAATTACAATCTAGCATAATTCAAATTAACTGAAATGCATGAGAAAAAATACTTAATACACAAATGTTACCTTCACTTACCCTCCTCATTATTATAAGCTAATAATGGTTCGTACATCATTATAGCGTGATTCTCCGTTACATATTGGTCTTCTATAAACTGTTTCTGTTGATTATATACTTTACGTTGAATAACATTATGTCGTATATAACCACCCCAGTATGCAGATTGGATTGAGTGTTCTTTTTCATATACTTCATATTGATAAAGCTGCGGATGGGCAATTCTCCACTCACCGACTAAATGCTTATCTGTAATATAAAGGTGAAGTTGATACGATTGGTCCGTTTCATTTTTGATTTGTAAATCCAAATAATTATAAGAACAAGTCGCTCCACTTCCAAATGGTTGGGTCCGCTTGGAATCAGGAAAGACATCAAAACTATGACGATATCGCTCTGTTACTGTCAATGGTGTATGTAAGGTCATCCAATATATTAAATTTGAAAGCTGACAAAGCCCTCCTCCAATGCCTGCTTGAAAAGATCCATAGTGTAGTATCATGCCCTCTACATACCCTTTTCTCCTCGTAGGCTTACCTATTAAACGCCAGTAAGAGAATGTTTCTCCCGGTCTAATGACGATACCATTTAGTTGTTTAATAGCAATCTTCAAATTAACAACTTTATTCTGTTGATACCACATATCTACATCTTTGAGCTTACGAAGTAGTATCGTTCGGTGCTGAATCGCTGTATAGGGTAACTTTTCTTGTTGAAATGTTTTTGCATATGTTTTTCCATCTGCTAACCACTGAATGTACCTCTTTGTAGAGTAATACCATGTCCCTAGTAGAATGCGATACTTAGACCGCTGTTTAGGACGTAAGTTCACTAAATTCATTTTATTTCCTCTCTCCATCAATAAATTGTACTTTTTTTAGCTGCATAATAATTAACATAAATAGATAAAAGAAGCAAAAGAACAGGATAATTAATCTAATGGGGACTTTATTTTTTCCATTTTTAAATTGCTTATAGTCATGTGAAACTCTGCCTCAATATGATAAATTCAAATAAACACATTATAAATATAAAGGATAACCTTAAATAAAAAATAATGAAAATTAAATAAATTCTAAAGAAATAA
Source organism: Bacillus sp. FDAARGOS_1420 (assembly GCF_019344915.1). Lineage (NCBI taxonomy): Bacteria > Bacillati > Bacillota > Bacilli > Caryophanales > Bacillaceae > Bacillus > Bacillus sp. FDAARGOS_1420. Next base: position 162,675 of record NZ_JAHWJB010000002.1, read on the forward strand.
TATATTTTTACTAAATATTGATTGATAATAAGTTGTTTTTTGAGACTTTGCTAGGTTCTGTTGCAAAGTTTCTTAGCAAATAAAAAGTTAAGTTAATTACAATGAATCATGTTAAAAGGTATGTTCTCAGGATTATATTGTGATTTTAATGGAGATAGCATTGTTTTTTAGGCTACATTTTAGCGGAATAAAGGCTCAAAAAGCGATATGTATATTTACAATGTTACATTAGTGCTTTCTTTTTATTTATCCCGCTATTTGTGGGCAGTAAAACTCACACCTTAAAATGCGGCTGGAGCAAAGAAGTTAGGTGGGAGCCCTGCTGCCCGTAAACGCCCGATTGGTGCGGGCTAATAATCAGTGGGGGATGAACAAAACCCCCACTGATTAAAGTTTCACTTTATATATTTGCAACATAATATTAGTACGAATTACTATAGTAATATGAGTTTTTGCATATTTAAAAATTTAATATATCCTCCGAAAAGTTTTAATTGTATAATGTTTCTTGTCATAGTTTTTTAGATTTTTCGACAAAAAATAACACAAATAGAGAAAATATTGGGAGAATGCATTATGTACACAAAACTATTAAAATCAATTACGTCATTAACGCTTATTGGTAGCGCTTTATTATATACAAATATTGGTGAGATGAAAGCTGCTGAAGCGGGTACTTTTTCCGATGTACCTACATCGCACTGGTCCTATCCTGCGATTAAAGACTTAGCGAGCAAAAATATTATTTCAGGTTATGGAAATGGGATGTTTGGTTTTGGTGATGTTGCGACGAGGGAGCAAGTTGCAGCTTTAATTTATCGTGTGTTAGTACCAAATAAGCAAGGTGGTACGTTTAGTAATGATGCTGCTCGTTATGTATTACAAGATGGGTCTACTTTAAATAATCCGTATGGAGATATTCGCTCAGGTTCTACAATGTTTGCGGAAGAGGTTTTAACGTTAACGAAATTGGGGATTTTTAAAGGTGATGGAAATGGCGGTTTTAGACCGAAAGATTCTGTTAGCCGCGCAGAAATGGCGCAAATTATTAAAAATGCGTTCCAAGTTTCAGCTAAACAAAAACATACATTTAATGATGTTCCAAATGGATTTTGGGCAGAAAATGCGATTAGTGCCGTGCAGTCAAACGGGATTGCATCTGGTACAGGAGACGGGAAATTTGAACCAGCTAAAACGGTAACGCGTGAACAGTATGCACAGTTTTTATATAATGCATTGAAATATAAAAAGCCTGAGGTTGCGGTGCAAGATACAGGAGATGCGGCATTATTAGCAGCATTCAAAAATGAAGTGCAAACACGTATTAATACGTATGAAACGAATATTACACTTCCATATAAAACGAAAAATAGTAATACAGAAGAAGTGATGAATACACTTTTTAACGCGTATAAAGAAGTCGCAAGTAAAAATGAGTATACAAATTATAATAGGTCGAATGTTTCATATGGACTTTCTGGATCCCCTGGAAATTATACATTTACGTTAAAGATTACATATCGTGAAACGAAAGAACAAACAGAATATGTGATGAAACAAGCGAAAGCGATCGTTTCTTCTATTATTCAAACGGGAATGGATGATCATGAAAAAGTGAAGGCAATTCATGATTATGTTGTAAAACATGTTTCTTACGATACGTCTTATAAAGCGTATACAGCATATGAGGCACTCGCGAATCGTTCTGCCGTTTGCCAAGGTTACACACTATTAACCTATCAATTATTAAAAGAAGCTGGAATTGAGAATCATTTTGTAGTAGGAACTGGAGACGGTCAGCCTCATGCTTGGAACTTGGTGAAAATCGAAAACAAATGGTATCACCTTGATACAACATTCGATGATCCGGTGCCAGATGAACAAGGCCGCGTAACATATTCTTATTTCAACTTATCAGATGAGCAAATTGCGAAGAATCACGTGTGGAACCGAGGGGACTATCCGCAAGCTACAACAAACTATTATAGTACATTAACAAATAAAATTGCGACAGGTGGTACGAAAGCACCTGCATATCAGTAAATATTGAAAGATACAAAGTTAAATTATTTAGGAAATGAATATATCGCAAATAACTATAATGAATTCAAAAATAAAATGCAGCAACGTTATAGCACAAAGTCAGCAAAGATTGAAATTCTTTATAAACAATCAATGGATGGCGCATTGCAAGATGTGAAAAAAGTAATTGGAGAAATCGGTTATCCGCAAGGAGCGAACCGTGTTTCTTATAAAGCTGAGCCGTATAATGCAAAAGAAGGGTATTCTTTGGTGACGATTACGTTTATGTATTAAAAATAACCTAGATCCATTTAAGGGATCTAGGTTATTTTTTTATACCTTAATTTGACATATACAGTCTGACTGTATAAAATGAAACTATACAGTTGAACTATATAGTTTGGCTATATATTTATCGTTACACTGGAGGTCTTTATGAATAGAGATAAAAATTTACCATTAACGGAAACAACGTATTACGTTCTTTTAGCTTTATTAGAGCCAGCACACGGATATTTAATTATGCAAAAGGTGGAGGAACTTAGTAATCATCAAGTGAAAATTGCGGCGGGTACATTGTATGGTGCGGTTGAAAATTTATTAAAGCAACAATTAATAGAATCCGTAAAAAGTGAAGATAAACGAAGAAAAGTGTATGTCATTACTGAGCGGGGGAAAGAAGTATTACATTTAGACTTTATGAGAATGCAGCACATTATTGGGGTTACAAAAAACTTATTAAATGTATAGTTAGGGGGAAGCGAAGATGTGGAGATTGAAATTCTTTTTAGACTTTGAGAAAGAGGAAAAATGGTTAGAAGAGATGGCTTGGAAAGGCTATCAACTAAAAAGTAATGCATTCGGTTATAGATTTAAAATCGCAGAACCGGAAGATACGAAAATTAAAATAGATCATAGAGTATTTAATAGACGAAGTGATTTTATTAATTATTGTACGTTATTTGAAGATAGTGGCTGGAAGCATATAGCCGGTAAATGGTGGTCTGGTACGCAATATTTTAAAAAGGTAGATGAAGAAAGTGAAGATAACATTTTTTCAGATCAAATGTCACGAGCAGGGAAGTACAAGCGTCTATCTAAGACATTTCTAGAATTAGCAATATGTTATTTGCCGCTGTTAATCCTATTTATGTTTAATAAAACAATTGATCTAGGAGCGATTTTAAATCCGAAAGACCTATACTATACACCAGGATTATGGGATATGCACGGCGCAGCATTTTTAGGATCATTCTTATTTGAAACACCATTTGCATTAATGAGGGGCATTTCATGGTTGTTTATCCCAGCTGCGATTGGTATGTTTTTCTTTTTCTCATATAAAGCAAATCGATTGTATGAAGAGAGAAAATACTAGGAGGCCCCCCTTAAAGCTGATGCTTTGAGGGGGATTCTTTTGAATTTGTAAATGGTGTGCTTGGTTAGCTTGATGGACATATGACGCTACTTCCAATTATAGTCATTAGTAAAATGAATCGAGTTTTATGTAAATTGCAAAAAAAATTATGTATGTTTTTGAACATGTATAGTATAGCTCCTTTTTTATGAAATTTAACTTTAATAATAAAACATTATATAAATATTAAACGTTTTGATAAAAAGAATTAGTTGTGATATAGAGTTTTTAGTTGAGTTTTGGTGTTGTCTTTATAATGATATTTAAAAGTAAAAAAAGAGTCTCTTATCTATTATTGATAAGAGACTCTTTTAATCTTATTGATTATTGAAAGCTGTTTGAAGTGAATAAATGTTCCTTTATATATTTATGACAAATGTATAGAAATGTGAAATAAGAAATTGGGATTTAATGATTTTTTCTTATTTTATAGGTTTTTTTCTTATACTTTTATAGTTGTTTATTCATAAATTATAAGGTGTAAGTGGGTGAAATAATAAGGTAGGTGCAAAAGTGAGTAGATTTAAAAAGAGGTTTGATATTCCGTGTGATTGTTTTTTTCCTCCGTTACCTGTACCTGAAATTGGCCCAACAGGCCCAACAGGATCGACAGGGTCAACAGGACCAACGGGCCCAACAGGCCCAACAGGCCCAACAGGCCCAACAGGCCCAACAGGCCCAACAGGCCCAACGGGCCCAACAGGCCCAACAGGCCCAACAGGCCCAACAAGGCCCAACAGGCCCAACAGGCCCAATAGGCCCAACAGGCCCAACAGGCCCAACAGGATCAACGGGACCAACAGGGCCAACAGGATCAACAGGATCAACGGGACCAACAGGACCAACGGGACCAATAGGATCAACGGGACCAACAGGATCAACAGGACCAACGGGACCAACAGGCCCAACAGGATCAACAGGACCAACGGGACCAACAGGCCCAACAGGATTAACAGGACCAACAGGACCAACGGGACCAACAGGATTAACAGGACCAACAGGATCAACGGGACCAACAGGATCAACAGGACCAACAGGATCGTTTGTTTCTAATTTTGGTCAAGTTTATAACAATGTGGATCAAACTGTATTATCAGGACAAGATGTTTTATTTAATTCAAATGGTATTTTACAAGGTATCTTACATGTTGTAGGTACATCTACTATTACTATAAATACAGGTGGTATTTATAATGTTAATTTTGAAATTTTGACAACAACTAATAATCCTAGTGCATCTTTAAGTAGTGCTTATGCAATAACAATTAATGGTGTGGTTCAAAGTGCGTCTGTATATGGATCTTCGGTACAAGGAGGACCTCAAAATGTTGATATGATAGTTCCTGGTATCTCTACTTTAACGATACCAGCTGGAGCAACTGTAACAATTCGTAATGTTGGTAATACAATGGATGTTTTACCTTCGGTTGAAGATGGAAGTAATGTAATAAATGCTTCAATACAATTTACTCAATTAAGTTGAAGTAAATTGTATTTATGTCTAATTGGTTTGCTTTTATTATAATAGAAAAAATAAAATAGTCTCTTATCTATTATTGATAAGAGACTATTTTAATCTTATTCATTATTGAAAGCTGTTTGAAGTGAATAAATGTTCCTTTATATATTTATGACAAATGTATAGAAACGTGAAATAAGAAATTGGGATTTAATGATTTTTTCTTACTTTATAGGTTTTTTTCTTATACTTTTATAGTTGTTTATTCATAAATTATAAGGTGTAAGTGGGTGAAATAATAAGGTAGGTGCAAAAGTGAGTAGATTTAAAAAGAGGTTTGATATTCCATGTGATTGTTTTTTTCCTCCGTTACCTGTACCTGAAATTGGCCCAACAGGCCCAACAGGATCGACAGGCCCAACAGGCCCAACAGGATCGACAGGCCCAACGGGATCAACAGGCCCAACGGGCCCAACAGGCCCAACAGGCCCAACAGGCCCAACAGGCCCAACAGGATCAACGGGCCCAACAGGACCAACGGGACCAACGGGCCCAACAGGCCCAACAGGCCCAACAGGATCAACAGGCCCAACAGGACCAACAGGATCAACAGGCCCAACAGGCCCAACAGGCCCAACGGGACCAACAGGCCCAACAGGATCAACAGGACCAACGGGACCAACAGGATCAACAGGCCCAACAGGATCAACAGGACCAACGGGACCAACAGGACCAACAGCAGAGGCATGTTGTCCATGTACAAATCTTCTTGATAACCCTGGGTTTGATGAACCAGCAATAGCTGGGGATCCAATTCCAGGTTGGAACCAATCTGGGGCTATAGAGGTTGGTCCTCCAAACGTTCATAGTGGTCGTTTTCTTTCAGATGGAACGTTTAGTATTTTAGCTGCATCTATAGAGGCAGCTAAAATATTAATCAGATAGTAGATGTTCACTCAGGTTGTTGTTATACACTTTCTTTTGCTGCAAATGTGAATAAGGGTGCATTTCTTATAGCTTCTGTATCTTTCCCAGAACTTGGTCAGGGATGTCCTCCAGCTTCTACAATTTTGGGTCCATTGAATATTCCACATATTATACCAGCAAATAATCAATCGCCACCAACTCAACCACCACCGCCTCCACCACCATCTTTTTTTCAACAATATACTCTTGTTGTGTGTGTGCCTTCGGATGTAACTGTAGCATGTATTGCTTTTCAAAATATTGCTATTAATACAGGAGAAGAACCGACAGTAGCTTTTGTTGATAATGTTGTATTTCAACCTACTGGTGGACCATGTCCTTCATGTTTTCAAAATTTTTAATAAAGCCATATTTTAAAAATAAAAAAGAGGAGAGGGATTATCAAAATTCTTCTTCCTTTTTTTTATTTATTGGGGGTCTCGCCACATCGCTATCAAGCTAAGGTTTTATTACACCCTCAGAACGAAATTTTTAGGCTTTCTTGTAATGAAAAAGCTTATTTATCGTTTTGGGGGTGACCTGTTTTCTTAGGTTGATGGCAATGTGGTACTATCCCAAATAACAATAAAATCCTTTGAAAATTAATATAGTTTTTTAAAAATAGAGATGATATGATGGATAATCATACCATTTTTTTGCTTCATGTATGATTTTACAGTAGGATAACTCTATATTAAGATGAATTAAATAAGGGGATGTATTAGTAACAGGGGGAGAATAATGAAAAAGTTATTACAAGAAATTATAAATTGGATCAGTATGACCAATGAACAGATTGTTATTGGCATTTCAGGACACGGTGCTGCCGGAAAAACAACGTTCGCCAATAAGCTCATAAACCAATTAAATCAAAATAAAGTGAGTTATATTAATACAGATCCATACATTATTAGTTCAAATGTACGAAAGTATACAAATATCCACTATACATATCAGAATGAAAATCATTATGATAAAATGACAGCTTGTCATCCATCAGCCCATCATTTGTCTGCGTTAGAAAGAGATGTTCAAATGGTAAGAGCGGGTTTAGATTTTTATACAATGGATACACATTATATGAAAAGTGAGTTAATTTCTTCGAAAAATAAGGTGACGATTGTAGAAGGAATGAGTGTCGCATTTATTAATCCAAATTTATTTGATTTGAAAATTTACTTCTATACAGATGGAGAAACAGAATTAATGAGAAGGTCTAGCCGTGATATTATTGAAAGAGGAGCCGATATTAATTACTTAAGGAAGTCTCATGAAGAACGTCGGATTCAGTATGAAGTGTTTATGCATCAGTATAGTCAACGTTTTGATATTATTATCAAAAATTCCAATGAAACAATATGTTTAGAAAAAAATACATTTGAGTTTTATAAAGTTTAAATGCAAATACTTTATTTACTAAAATAGCAAGTTATTGAATAAATTGTTCATATTTTTTCGAGAGGAGGTTAAGCAATGAGAGCACCGTATCAAGTATTGATATTTCCTTATATAAAAACTGATGATTCCATTCAATATGCCATTTTTAATCGAAGTGATTATGGTTATTGGCAAGGAATAGCTGGTGGTGGAGAAGATGGTGAGACTCCTATTGAATCAGCAAAACGAGAAGCGTTTGAAGAGGCTGGTATTACAAGAGAAAGTCCATATATAAAACTGGATTCTGTGTCTTCACTACCAGTAGAGGATGTAGTTGGTGAATTTCTTTGGGGCGAAGATGTTTATGTAATAAAAGAATTTTCTTTTGGAGTTAAAGTTCCTACAAAAAATATTAAATTATCTAAAGAACACTTCAATTATAAATGGCTGTGCTTTGAGGAAGCCGTAACGCTTTTAAAATGGGATAGTAACAAAACGGCTTTGTGGGAATTAAACAAAAGGCTGTTAAAATAATTAAAGTGTTAGTTAAAGCCGATCGTGGAGCGAGAATTAAACAACTTAAAAAAGCTTTGCTACATTACCTATGTAGCAAGGCTTTTTTCTTAGCGTACGAAATCGTGTTTTGTTGGCGGTACCCCGCTAAGAGCATGCAAGATTTTATACAGTTTTTCGGCTAATCCAATAACAAACGAGAACCCTAAAACCGCGCCAGGATAGGAATGTATAAAAAAATGCATAGATCCATAGAACAAAAAAAGGAGATTTACTTGTGAGATTAGGGTTCCTCCTTATTATTGCTACCAATAATGAGACGTTATGTCAACCGATTATGTATACGATATACAAGAAAAACTTCTTTACTACCGCATTATTCAGATGGTAAAATTTAGAAAAAATAGGTGAGGATGAGTTCAGTGGACAATTTATTTTTAATTTAAAACTTTTTATTTTGTCTTAGAAAGGTGTAGATTTTTTTGAATACAAAATTAATCATAGTAGAAGGGCTTCCTGGCTTTGGGAAATCCACCACTGCAAACTTGCTTTACGATATTCTAATTGAAAAAAATATTGACGTTGAGTTATTTCTTGAAGGGAATCCAGACCACCCTGCTGATTATGATGGGGTATCTTGTTTTGATAAAAGTGAATTCGAAAGTTTGTTAGTGAATAGTGGTAATTTTAGGGGAGTAATTAGTGATAGAGTCACGAAGCGAGGAAACAATTATTTATTGCCATATAAAAAAATTAAAAATGAATACGGCTCTAATTTTCCTGAAAGTTTATTAAATACCATTTTCAAAAATGATATATATGAATTACCGCTAGAGAGGAATATTGAATTAATAACTGAAAAATGGAGGGATTTTGTTGAAATAGCCAACAACGAAAATAAAACTTATATTTTTGAATGTTGCTTCATACAAAATCCATTAACAATCGGAATGGTTAAATATGGTGAAAAAAAAGAGGAAGTTATAAGTTATATTAATGCATTAGCGAAAATCATAGAGAAATTAAATCCAGTATTGTTTTATATAGAACAAGATGATTTGGAATTCTCATTCAGAAAGGTATTTAATGAAAGGGCAAAAGAATGGTCTGCTGGATTTATTGAGTATTATACAAATCAAGGGTATGCGAAAATGAAAGGCTATCACGGTTTAGACGGAACAATTAAAGTTTTAGAAGCAAGAAGAGATATTGAAAGAGAAATATTTGATATGTTAAATATAAAAAAGACAAAAATTGATAATTCACAGTATGAAGCTATCAAATATAAGTCAATGATAATTGAAAAATTGAAATTACTTGAATTTCTAGATTAATGTAGTGCTTTAATTGAGCAAGAAACTAAGAATTTTTAACTTCCGCTTTCGATAATTATGTAAATAAGCTGTCCATATGGGCAGCTTATTTTATTTTTTGTTTAGCACGGGGATTTTTTCATGAAGAAAAGACACTCACATGAGTGTCTTTTCCGATAGTTTTTTAGCAGAAGCAGCTAGCTCCAACTATGATTAATAAAATAAATAATACAACTAATAAAGCAAATCCTCCAGCGAAGCCGCCGCCGCAACTACCACAACTACCACCAAAGCCCATAATAGTTCCTCCTTTAGATAAGAGGATAAAACAAGGGGTCACTCATGTATTTTAACGGGTTCACTTTACTTTATGTTTTTAAGCATGAATTGAGCAGGTCCTTTTGAAAATAAAGAAAAGACACCTTATAAGGTGTCTTCCTTCGATTTGAAACATTTTAAGTTTAATAATATATGGTCTCGCCACAGACCTATTAGGCTGGAATTTTATAGTGTTTCTGAACAAAATTTTGTGCTGATTTTGAATCCTTAAGTTGATGGGGATCCTTTTACGTTTTATCATTTTTAAAAAAATCCTTCATTATCTTAGCGTCTTTAATACTCACCGTAACACCTTCAACTTTATCTTTCTTCTCATCTTTAGCAATCGTAATTTGTTCCTTATTATCAACCCACACAAGAAACTCTTCTTTTGAGTCATCTTTATATGTAACGGTTATAGTAGAATGCGCAGATGCCCTCTTTTTTTGATCTAGTGTGATTGTTTTTGGTGTTCCGTTTTGGACTGCTGAAGCGATTGATTGTATCATTTCCTCGTTATCTGTTTGAGATTTGGAACTAGTATTACTTGTTGTTCTAAACATCTCAATGTTGGTAATGTCTGCAGAGTTTAATTGAATGGCATTTTTCGTATTTTCTTGCTTAGTTTTTGGAGTATTATTTGTAGTAGAAGTGCTTGTACAACCTATTAAAGTGAAAGATAGAACACTTAGAGCACATATGTAAGTGATTTTTTTCATTTTATCTCCTCCTCTAATTTAATTATAACAATATTCTGTTAACTTAGGTGGTTATTGTAAGGAAAAGGTAAAATAATATTTCATCCTTACAAAATTGTCACACTCCTGTAAGGTAATTCAATAGATTAGATACTTTTTCCATGTCATAATAAAGACATAAGAAAGCACATTAAAAACTACAACTTATTAGGAGAGTGTCAGTCATGATTGTAACAACAACGTCTGGAATCCAAGGTAAAGAAATTATTGAGTATATTGATATTGTAAATGGTGAAGCTATTATGGGTGCAAATATTGTTCGCGACTTATTCGCTTCCGTTCGTGATGTTGTCGGTGGCCGCGCTGGTTCTTATGAAAGCAAGCTAAAAGAAGCTCGTGATATCGCGATGGATGAAATGAAAGAACTTGCAAAACAAAAAGGTGCGAACGCTATCGTTGGTATTGACGTAGATTATGAAGTTGTTCGTGATGGAATGTTAATGGTTGCTGTAAGTGGTACAGCTGTACGTATATAATTAAATAAAAAACAGGCTCACCCCTTGAAGCGTATGCTTTGAGGGGCTTTTTTTGTTTTCAAGTAGTAGAAGTAAAAAGAATGAGCTTGATCCTTTAGGAAAAAGCTCATTCTTTTTATTTAAGCTATAAGATCTTTTGCTTCTACTTTCTTTTTATTCATGACTAAAGTTAATAGGAATAAAAGGAAGCTTAAAAGTGCCATTATAATAAAAACTTGCGTATAGCTATTAAAATAATCACGAGCGATTCCTGCTAGGACAGGAATGAATCCGCCCATAATGTATCCTCCGGACTGCATCATAGCAGTCCATGCACTCGCATCTTCTGAAGTTTTTGTTTCATATAGCGGTAGCATGAGAGCGAGTGGGAATACGCCGCCGAGCCCGATGCCTAGTAAAATAGAAGGGATCCATGGTGTAGTTAGTGGGTAAATCATAAGCGATAAACCTACGAGTACGAAGCATATACTCCCTAATAACCAAAGTGCTCGGTTTTTATAAATATCCGCTAATGTTGGAATTAAAAAGCTACATATCATTTGAATAACTGTAAATACAGTTATGAGAGTACCAGCTTGTTCGCTACTGACACCCATACTTTGATTTGCGGGCGCAAGCCAAGTTGTAATGGAGTAAAAGATTCCTGATTGTAGTCCGAAAAAGATTGTGAACAACCATGCTTTTTTATTTCTTAAAGGTAAACTATTATGCTTTTTATCTTGTGTACTCGTATTCTTTTTTCGTTTCATAACCGGATACCAAAATATAATAGCGATAATAGTAAGTACACCCCAAAAAGCGAGTGCCATATTCCAATCTTCTTTTAATACATGTTGTAAAGGGATCGTTAACCCTGCACTTAAAGAAGCACCAGTTCCCATACCTACTGAATATATGCCAATCATTAAGCCAATTTTCGTAGGGAATTTTTCTTTAATAAAACCTGATAGTAACGGACCTGCAAGTGCAATTCCGATGCCGATAAATAAAGAGCTCGCGAATAATGTGGAAATGGAAGAGGTAAAAGCCCTCATACATGTAGCAAAGCCAATTAAAATAAGACAAGCCATAATTGCTTTTTCTGCTCCGAATTTTTTAATTACCTTCCCAGTCAGTAAGGCGAATGTCCCCATACAAAAAACAGGAATAGCTGTTAAAAAACTAACGGAAAAATTGCTTATATTTAAGTCTTGTCGGATTGTTTCTAATAAAGGTGAAATAGATGTAATTCCGATACGTAAATTAATGGAAACAAAAAATAGTGCTAGTATATACAAATAAGTTCGTTCTTGATGTTTCAATTTCATTTTCTCCTCTCATAAACATCAGATGTTATTGAGTATATCATCTGATGTTTTAGTGTAATATATAAGGAGCTTATTTCAGCTCCAAATTTTGAACAGCGTATGTTCGAGCCTCTTCGGCATTTTGTTTTAAAATAGCTTGGAATAATTTTTCATGAATGTCAGAGTTATCTTCATAGTTCGCTGTATTTAATATTAATTGGCTTAAAATGTGGCGAAGGGCAGGTACGAAAGATTGATACAAATCAAGTAGAACTTCGTTTTTACTCGCCTTTGCAATTGCTAGATGAAATTGAATATCTGCATCTATGTATGCTACATAATTTCCTTCTTGAAGGGCATTTTTTCTTTTATTCAAATGTCCTTTTAAATATAAAAGATCCTCTTCGCTTCGGCGCTGTGCCGCTAACATCGCTACTTCTTTATCTAACATATTTCTTGCTTCATACACATGATTAATATTAGCTGCTTGCAATCGTTTTTCAAATGAATCTTGTGTTGTATTTAGTGAGACAATACGAGTACCTTGTCCTTGTCGAACTTCTAAGATGCCGGCATGTACTAATATCTTTATGCTTTCTCGCAGCGTCGAACGCCCTACACCTAACTCTTCCATTAATTGCGGCTCTGTAGGGAGGCGATCACCAACTTCATACTCGCCAGAAAAGATTTTTTCTTGTAGACGTTCCAACACTTCATCGACTAATTTCCGTCGAGAAACTTTTGAAAAAGATTTCTTTTCGTTTATATTCATCTGCTCATCTCCTGTTATATTCATTTTTATGATAACCAATTTAAGTTCCGTTGACAATGTTATTTTTTAGGTAGTGGAAGTGGAAGGGGATAACGTTGATGAATAAATGAAAAGCCAGTACATATTTTATATGCCTAATATGTACTGGCCTCGCTTATTCTACAATTGTGTTTGTTTTTGATTATGAAAAATCGTTTCCTGTCTTGCTATAAATTTCATAGGCAAAAAATCCGAATAAATAGCCTATTCCAGCCCCTAAACCAACTGTAAACAGTGAATAACCCGGGAAAAATATGTCGACAATTATACCGATTAAACACCCTAAAAGCATTCCTATAGGTATTAAACTATCTAATAATTGTTGAGCACCTTTTGATTTTTTCTTACCTAATTTGCCTTCGTTATATTTATGTTTCATTCTTTTAATTACATATAATACAATTCCTCCGACTATTACAACAGGCGCAATTACCGTAATTAACCACATGTTAGAATCTCCTTTCGCCTTTTAATAGAATTATACCAGATACTTACAATTCCGTGCTCCTAAATGTATTATCTAATCTATTTAAAAGGCCGATCAAAAAGACTTCTTCAATTGTATTTAATCACTCGTCAAAAACACTTTACCTTTTGTTTTCTCAGCAGACTGAACGACACCAACTGCACTTTTTACATCTGCTAAGTCATACGTAGAATGGACTGTCATGAAACGTAATTGCTTATTTTCCACTAGGCGAATTAAGTGACGAAACGTTTCTTGCCATTTATATGGTGACACTTCTTTATTCCAATGTCGTAAATGAAATATATTCGCGTGCACCTTTGCTTTCGTGACAATCTCTGCCCAGTTTACTTGTATACCTGATAGAAGGCCGATAGTTAAAAAGCGCCCATTTGGACGTAAGGAGAAAGCTAATTCATTTCCATCAGGTCCCCCGATAGAATCAATCGCAGCATCTGCACCAAGCCCGTTTGTTAACTCCATAACTGTTTCATAAAGCGGGACAGTGGAAGTATCAATTACATATTCGGCACCAAGCTGAAGTAATTCTTCTGTATGTTTACTATTTCTTGTCACTGCAATTAATCGGAAGTTTAAAATTTGTGACAATTGAGCAAAAAGATGACCAATAGCGGATCCACAAGCATTTACTAATAAAACGTCATTCTGTTTTAAGTTTAGCGTTTCTGTGCATGTGACCCACGCCGTAAGGGGATTAATATACATTTGTGCCGCTGTAAAATCATCGATTGAATCAGGAATAGGGACTACAAAATCAGCTGATGTTGTAACGAACTCTTGCCAAGTACCTTCTCCGCGTAAAGGTAATACGCGTTTACCGATAAGGTCTCTAGAAACACTCGCACCTACATCTTCTACAATACCAACACCTTCATAACCAGGTATGTTAGGTAAAGGGATTCTATGTGAGTATGCTCCACTTACTGGAATTAAGTCAGATGGATTAATCGGTCTAACTAACATACGAACTAAAACTTCATTATCTTTTAATGGTTCTATATTTTTAAATTCAACTTGTAATACATCTTTTGGGTTACCAAACTTATGAAATTGAATGTATTTTCCGTGCAAGATAGTTGTTCCCCCTTAGTTTGATTGGGTTAATTATAGCATTTTCAGTTTAAATGATTATTTCATTAGCACTAAATAAAAGGGAACAGAAAGTCGTCGTTTATACTTTGAGGAGATTTTGATTGTGCAAATGTTAAAATATACATTAATTATGTAGCATTGTAGAATCGATTTTCTGAACAAGTTATTAGGTATATAGTAATATAAAAAAAGACGCCCTTGTGAGCGTCTTTTTCCAACTTGAGATAGATGTACCATTATTGTTCTGCTAGGGTACATAATTCTCGTTTGAAGTTTTCTCAATTTCTCACACAAATGATCTGTGTATCAATTTGTTTTTGATGTACAGATCATTTATGTGAGAATTCTTGTAGATAATTGCTGAATAATAATCTTACATAAACATCAATATATTTTAATATACAATATTTAATATTTATATTTGGTAATGAGGATGAAGAGGAATCAGTGACTTATCCCGCTATTTGTGGGAGTCGGGCTGTATGTAAAAGCCTTCACTTTATCAAAATGTAAGTTGCATCTTGTATAATGTAATAGTGGAGGTCAGATATGAAAAAAATAAGTTTAAATATAGATTTGGATACAAATGTATTGGAAGTGGTATTTATTCCAAGAAGGTTTATTATTTTATGGGTTACACTCGTATATCTAGCTTCAATGCTTTTAGAATTTCGTAATAATATTTTCTCTATGGATAGTTTTTTCTTTACAATAGTCATTGTTATTCATACTATTTTTCATTGGTATGCGAGTTCATTAAAGAATAGGCAATTGTTGTACTTCTTTTTTGTACAACTTTTCATTGTGTTTTTGGCTGCATTTATTGCAACAAATGCTTCGATAGCGATTTTTGTTGGATTAACTCCTATTTTAATCGCCCAAAGTTTATATGTTTATAACAATATATTTAAAGTAATGGCAGTTTTTACTTTTATGTATGCAATATTTTGTGCTGCAATTAGTATCAATTATGGTGTGAATAAATTAGCTATTCTTATCTCTATGTTTCTTTTAGTATTAGCAATTATTATTCCTTTTTCTTACATTAATAAGCAGCAATTTGATGCACGTAATCGTATACAGAGCTATATTCAAGAGTTAGAGTCTGCATATATGAGAGTGGAAGAATTGACATTAGCTAATGAAAGGCAGCGTATGGCAAGAGATTTACATGATACGTTAGCGCAAGGTTTAGCAAGCTTAATTATGCAATTGGAAGCAATAGATGCCCATATGCAAAAGGGGAATACAGGACGCTCTCAAGAGATTATGAAACAAACTATGATAAGAGCGAGACAAACTTTACATGATGCAAGGTTGGTTATTGATGATTTGCGTCATACTACTAATTCATTTAATGGAGCAGTAAAAGAAGAGGTTCAACGTTTTTCTGAAGCTACGTCTATACATGTGAGATTTACTATCCAAAGTCCACCGTATATTTCAAGCGTAGTAAAAGAGCACTGCTTATATGTAATTAGTGAATGTTTAACGAATATCGCAAAACATTCACAGGCAACAGATGTAAATTTAAAAGTTGAATATATCGATAACCTTGAAAAGCTTACTATTGAAGTTGAAGATAATGGAATTGGTTTTGACACTGGATATATCGGTAAGAATCCTGGACATTATGGTTTAATTGGCTTAAATGAGCGTGTTCGATTGATTAAGGGAGAAATACATATATTGAGTGAAAAGATGAAAGGTACGAAAGTGTATATTCAAGTGCCTATAAATAAAGAAGGAGATAGCCATGAAGCATAACGTATTAATTGTAGACGATCATTTCGTTGTGAGAGAGGGTCTGAAATTAATAATAGAAACGAGTGATTCATTTCAAATTATAGGTGAGGCTGCAAACGGAGAAGAAGCTCTTTCTTTCATAGAAAAAAAGAAACCTGATGTCATTTTAATGGATTTAAATATGCCTAAAATGAGTGGCTTAGAAACAATTGAGGCTTTAAATAAAAAACAAAATCATACGCCGATTATTATATTAACTACTTATAACGAAGATGAATTAATGTTAAAGGGAATTGAGTTAGGGGCAAAAGGATATTTGCTAAAAGATACGGATCGTGAGAATTTGTTTCGAACATTGGAAGCGGCTATTCGAGGTGAGATTTTACTACAACCAAATATTATGGAAAAGATAGTGAAGTATAAAAGGAAAGAAGTACATGCTGATAAGGTTGCAAAAAATAACTTAACGGTTAAAGAATTGTTTGTGCTGAAAGCTATTGCGCGCGGATATAAGAATAAAGAAATTGCATTTGATATGGGAATAGCTGAGCGAACGGTAAAAGCATATTTAACAAATATATACAATAAATTAGGTGTTAATTCACGGTCAGAAGCAGTAGCTGTATCTATTGAAAGGAAGTTAATTCATTTTTAAAACATTATATATGCCCAATCGTACATTATAGGCTTGCCCTTTTGTACGATTTTTTTATTTCTTTCTCATGTTATGCTTCAGAAAGTATGAGAGATTTAAGAACAATCTAATTGCATTACAATTATAGACGTTTCTAATGTAGGAAAGGAAGAAGAATAATTAAATGGAAACTTTGCTTTTAATTCCTGTATTAATTTTCTTTATTTGGCTGCAAAGCAAACAAAGAAAATTAAACTGGATAGATATTATAACTTTTCTCATGATGATAGGGATTATTACTTATATGGCGCCGCAACCAATGACTAGGGATTTACAAGCAGAGTTACTGGCAGTTACGCTTATTTCTTTCGCTATTGGTGTTTGGCAAGGTGGGGGAATTACAGTCTGTTATGAGGATGAAATTTTATATATTACAAATGGAAAACAGTATTTCATTTCATGGATTCTCTTAATAATTGGTAACATAATTATTATTAATATATTTGAAGGTGGATTTACATTTAATGGACCGTGGTTTCTTTTGTGTAGTGTTGTCATTACATCTGGGGTGAAAACCAGTATTCTATGTGTTCTGTACAAATTAACAGTGCGAAATTGAATGGAAAATCAAAGCTGTTTTCTTTTATCCCAACATAAAACGTATTGCTGTAAATTCATTCAAAGATTGCAGTTGATAAGAAATGGGGGAGTTAACACAGATGTTTCTACCTATTACTACATTTTATAGGTTTAGTTGGCTGGGGAGTTTTGCTTTCTCTTCAGAAAAGGTTAGCAGGAATAGAGCGTTTTCGAGGACCGAAGAACTAAATGCTAATTTGTATGAAAAGAAATGTATAGATTCAGTTAGTAATATTTATGAGAAAATAACGATAGATTTTGTGAAATATGGTGATAATTATGTATCGGGCCATGCGGAACCTTATGCAACAATTGTCATAACGAGCGGCGATATGCTTGTTGGAAGTGGACGGGTTAATGAGTATGGAGAATTTAAAATATATACGAATAATCATCTGGAAGAGTATTTGATAATAAAGGTTCAGTTGATATTAGGTGGTTTTTATCAAGATAGTATAATAGTAAAGGCAGATTGTTAATTTATAATGATTCCAGTTTTTATTTACTAAATAAAAGTAAAAGGAAGCAACAATTTGTTGCTTCCTACATCTATTAAGCCGAAGCTTTCTTCATTCTCTCAAGTAAACTAGATAAAATATGCGTACGATAAGATTCTAGTTTTTTACCTTCGTAAGTACGAATCCCTAATTTTTTAAGTTCTTTTACATACCAACCTTTGCTTCCGAAATACATGAAATCGCTCCCCTTCAACTTTGTTTTTAGTAGTTCTGATTGTACTTGGAGGTACAGGTAATATAATGAAGGAAATGAATTTCGCGCGAAAATGGTTAACTTTGTTGCAAAAGACATATATACTAAGGATAGTATATAACGAGGTGGGCAAGACGTGATTATAGAGAAGCACGAAATTCAAATTGACCAAATTACGAGCGGTAAAGTGAATATCTTTACTTTCTATAGAAATAGAAAGCAAGTTGATGATCATTTTTTACGATTGCAAGAACCATCGCTTACAGCAAACTACTTCTTCCATTTTCATTTTGATGCAGAGAGCTTGCATCTTCTGCAGGAAGAGTTTCCAGGCGTATATCCGTACGACCGTAGTGACACGATTCACGACTGGACGGAAAAGATGAAAGCGGAATTGCAACATCAGATCCAAACAGGAAAATGGAATAAGCGCGTACGTATCGGTAATCGCATTCTAGATGTGGTGTTTACGTGGTGTGACGAAGATATAGTAGAGTGAAAAAGAAGCGGATGACGCTTCTTTTTTTTAGCGCTGGAATAAAACGAGCTTACCTGCAGAAGATGTGCAGCGATGTGTTTTTTCATACAATCCTTTCTCTTGTAAAATAGATTCACCTTTTGCTTTCGCTTCTTTTTCAGTTGCCGCCTCGAATGATTCATCTAATGCTTTTGAACCATCTTTTTCAAAGACTGTTAGAACGTATACTCCCATGAAAATTCCCTCCAATAATAAAAATCAGAATCTTATAACTATTTTGACATAAATCACTAGAATATGCAAAGAAATATATGACATTGCGTGTTACAATAAGGTGAAACTTTAATAAGCAGGGGAGTTTTTTCATCCCCTGCTTATTATTAGTTGAACTAATCGGGGAGCCTTTTTATCTCCGACGATTATTAGTTTTTAGCAATTTTAATGTTGATAAGATGAAACTTTTGAACTATAGAAAGGATCGTTATCTGTGAAACAAGTGAAGTTTATACATGCGGCTGATTTGCATTTGGATAGTCCGTTTAAAGGGATGGAGATGAATGTTGCGCAGTCTGTTTGGGAGAGAATGAAGCAGAGTACGTTTGAATCGTTCGAGCGTATTGTTGATAAAGCGATTCAAGAGCGCGTTGATTTCGTATTGCTAGCCGGGGATTTGTATGATGCGGAGACGAGAAGTTTGAGGGCGCAAGTGTTTGTGCGTGAGCAAATGAAGAGACTGTCGCAGTACGATATCCCTGTTTTTATTATTCACGGTAACCATGATCATTTAGGGGGAAGCTGGGCAGCGATTGAGTTTCCGGAAAATGTTCATGTGTTTACGGAGCCTTATGTGGAAGAGAAGTCATTTTATAAAAATGGTGAGCTATTAGCTTCTATTTACGGGTTTAGTTATTTGCAGCAAGCGGTAACGGATAATATGACAGCGCAATATACGAAAATGAGTGATGCGCCTTTTCATATTGGAATGCTTCACGGAAGTGTGGAAGGAGATGCAGAGCATAATCGCTATGCACCGTTTCAAATTCGTGAGCTGAAAGAAAAGCAGTTTGATTATTGGGCTCTTGGCCATATACATAAACGTGAAATTTTATCAGAAGAGCCGTATATGATTTATCCAGGCAATATACAAGGACGTCATCGTAAGGAAACAGGAGAAAAGGGTGCGTACCTGATTGAACTCACGAAACAAGGAACGCAATGTTCATTTTTCCATACGGCGGATGTTGTATGGGATGAGATAGAAGTGAATATTGATGGACTGGAAACTGTTGATGACCTTATGACGAGCGCGTCAAGTGCGATGAATGAATGCAGAAGAGAAGAGGAAGGTATGCTTTTAACTGTCATATTTACAGGACAGGGACCACTTTCTCCTTATTTGCGTGAAGACAAGCGCGTGGAAGAGATTTTTCATATTTTAGCAGCGGGAGAAGAGCGAAAAGATTTCGTATATGCGATGAAGTGGAAAAATGAGACGGTTTCTTTTGCGGAAATTGAACGTTTGAAAGAAGAAAATCATTTCGTCGGTAGTGTGCTGAAAGAGTTAGAAGCTTTCACAAATATGGACGGAGTGTTGCGCACCATTTGGACATCTCCTGTGGCGCGTAATAGTATTGAAGCTTTTACGGAAGAAGAGAAGAAAGAGATTCAAAAGGAAGCGGAAAATATTATTTTAGAGCAATTATTCCAGCAAGAGAGGGATAAAAAATGAGAATTGAAAAACTCCATATTTATGGCTATGGAAAACTAGAAAATGTGGAAATGGATCTGTCAATGCTGACGGTACTGTACGGTGAAAATGAAGCGGGGAAATCGACAATTCGCTCGTTTATGAAAAGTATTTTATTCGGTTTTCCAACGAGAGGACAGCGCCGCTATGAGCCGAAAGAAGGCGGGAAGTATGGCGGAGCAGTTACTGTTCAAACAGAAAAGTACAGCCGTTTGAAAATTGAACGATTGCCAAAGACGGCAGTTGGTGAGGTGACCGTTTATTTTGAAGATGGGAAAACTGGCGGCGAAGATATTTTAAACGATATATTAAGCGGTGTGAATGAAAGCTTATTTGATTCTGTTTTTTCATTTGATATGCATGGTTTGCAAAATATTCATCAGCTCGGCGAAGCGGATATCGGTAATTATTTATTTTCGGCAAGTGCAGTCGGAAGCGATGCGTTATTGCAGTTAGATAAAAAATTAGAAAAAGAAATGAATCAGCGCTTTAAGCCGAGTGGTCGTAATCCTGAAATTAATGTGTCACTGCAAGAGATGAAGAAACTTGAAGAGAAGATGAAAGAGTGGCAAGGGAAAATTGGCACGTATGAAAAACAGGTCGAGCAGTTAAAAGAAAGTGAAGAGAAGCTTGCTTCTGTTCGTGCGGAAAAAGAGAGTGCCGAAAAACGAAAGCAAGATTATGAAATATTAGCGGCGCTTGAGCCTCTCGTTATTGAAAAGAGTGCGCACGAGAAAGTGTTGAAAAGCGAGAACGGGCAGTTTCCTGTAAACGGAATGGCGCGCTATGAGGCGGTAAAGGCAAAGATAGAACCGCTGCAAGTACAAGTAGATTCGCTTCAAAAAAAGATAGAAACAGTGCAATCAGAAATTGATTCCACAGAAATACATGAAGCATTTTTACAAAAAGAAAGTTACGTAGAAGAACTTCGTATGCAGCATATGTCTTATGAAAATGCACGCCAAGAAATGCGTGATATGACGGGAAGTATTGCGAATATAAAAGAAGAAATCGCAGAACTACAGCAACAAATTGGCGCTACTTTTGAACAAGAGACTGTTCTTTCATTTGATATAAGTTTAGCGACGAAAGAATTAATTACACAAACGGTGCAAAAAGCGAGAGAGTTAGAAACGCAAAAAACGCAGCTTGATGAACGTTTCAAAACGGCTCAGGAGCAATTAGAAGAGCAAGAAGAAAATATAAGACAAATCAGCCAGCAAATGTTAGCTGATGAAGAACGAAATACGTTAGTTGAGAAAGAAAAATCATTTCAGGATGCGGCATTTTTAGGTATGGGCGCAGAGAGAATGAAGCGTAAGTATGAAGAGAAATCAGGGGCAGCTCAGCAAAAGAAAAAACAGTGGCAAAGAGTTTGTCTTCTTTTACTTCTTATTAACACGCTTGTTTTATTCACGAGTCTATTTATAGATAACCGCGTGCTGTTATTTATTAGTGTTATTGTTTTTGTAGGGATTGTTTTAGCACTCGTTTTATATAAAGATCCTTCGGGTGGATTACAAGAAGAGCTTCTTACTCTTCAGCAAAGTGCTGGCGGGCGTCAAAGTGAAGAGGCGATGTCGGTTCGTTATCAGTTAGAAAAGGATGAAGAGATTCGAAAGTTATTTGAGCGAGAGTCTTATAAATTACAACAAATGGAACGTGCTTATGATAAAGTCGTTTCATCTTATGAAGAATGGGAGAGAGAAACTTTCCAAATAGGAGAACAAGTAGATGCGTATAAAACGCGCTATATGTTCCCTCAATTTTTTACATATGCGCACATGTTGCCAGCGTTTGAGCGGATTGAAAAAATGCAGCAATTATATCGTGAGCTAGATAAACAAGGCGAGCGGAAATCTTCATTATATGAAATGATTTCGCACTTTGAGCATAAACTAGAAACTGTTATCGGTAGTAAAGAGTATAGTAATTTGCATGAGGCGCAAAGTCGTATGCAAAATGAGAAAGAGAAGCGCCAAACTTGTAAGCAGCTAAAAGAGAAGCTGGCGGAATGGCAAGAAGAATTCGAGTTCATGCAAGAGCAATTAAAACAACTTTTAGTAGAACGAGATAACTTATGGCATATTGCAGATTCTACTGATGAAGAGATGTTTTTAGAAGCAGGTAAGCGGGCAGAAAAACGTGAAGATGCGGATAAGCAAATGGGGCGTTTATTACCTCAAATTGATTTGTTAGAACAGCGCTTAACGAGTTTGTCATTAGCTGAGCATTATGAGGCTGACGGTTATGATGAAAAATTAAAGCAAGAAATTACAGCCGCGCAAAGCTGTCTGGCGCAAGAAAAAGAACTGACAGAGCGTATTGCGAAGCATCGAATAGAAATTGCGAATTTAGAAGAAGGCAGTACGTACGGTGATTTACTACATGAGTGGGAAATGAAAAAATCACAAGTGCGTGAACAAGTGAAGAAGTGGGCTGCATATGCGGCCGCAAAGACAGTATTAACGAAAACGAAGCAGTATTATCATGAAGTGCATCTTCCGCGTATTTTACAAAAATCTGAAGAGTATTTCGTGTATTTAACAGGCGGAAGATATAGTAAAATATTCTCACCGTCAGAAGCGGAACCTTTCATTGTCGAACGTAACGATGGTATGCGTTTTTACAGTCATGAACTAAGCCAAGCGACAGCGGAGCAGTTATATTTATCATTGCGATTCGCGCTAGCGAAAACGTTTGAGCATGACTATCCATTTATTATTGATGATAGCTTCGTACATTTTGACGCGGTAAGGACGAATCGAACGATTGAACTTATAAAAGAAATTGCGAAAGATAGACAAGTTATCTTCTTTACATGCCATGCGCATTTACTCACGTATTTTACAGAAAATGAGATTATAAAATTAACGCGTAAGCGTAAAGAAAATGAGTTGTAGTATGCTATACTAAAAGTAACTGATTTGGTGGAGGAATTCGAATGAAAAAGAAAATTGTAGAATATGAAGTTGGTGAACAAGTCGATGTTTTCTTGTTAATTAAAACAGCGACAAAAGGTCTCGCAAGCAATGGTAAGCCGTTTTTAACAGTAATCTTACAAGATCCAAGTGGAGATATTGAAGCGAAGCTATGGGATGTATCACCAGAAGTTGAGAAACAATATGTAGCGGAAACAATCGTTAAAGTAGCTGGAGATATTTTAAACTACAAAGGACGTATTCAATTACGTGTGAAACAAATCCGTGTTGCGAATGAAAATGAAGTAACAGATATCTCGGATTTCGTAGAAAAAGCTCCAATAAAAAAAGAAGATATGGTTGAGAAAATTACGCAATACATATTTGAAATGAGAAACCCGAACATACAGCGTCTAACAAGACATTTATTAAATAAGCACCAAAACGAATTTTTAGAATATCCAGCAGCGACAAAGAACCATCACGAGTTCGTATCTGGACTAGCTTACCATGTTGTATCAATGTTAGATTTAGCGAAAGCTATATCAGCTCTATACCCATCGTTAGATAAAGACTTACTATATGCGGGCGTTATTTTACACGACCTTGGTAAAGTATTCGAACTATCTGGCCCGATCTCTACGACGTATACGTTAGAAGGAAATTTACTTGGCCACATCTCTATCATGGTGAACGAAATTGGTAAAGCAGCAGACGAACTACAAATCGATGCAGAGGAAGTGTTAATCCTTCAGCACATCGTCCTTTCTCATCACGGAAAAGCAGAATGGGGTAGTCCAAAACCACCATTAGTAAAAGAAGCAGAAATTCTGCACTACATCGATAACTTAGATGCAAAAATGAACATGATGGACCGCGCATTAGGACGTACAAAACCAGGCGAATACACAGAACGTGTCTTTGCACTTGATAATCGTTCGTTCTATAAGCCGACGTTCCATAATTAAGATTGTGAATAGAATGGCCTCATTAAGTGTTAATACGCTTAGTGGGGCTGTTGTATAATGATAATAAAGTTATTGAATTTTGATTATTAAAAAGCTAAGAGCCTTACTACATTCTACGTAGCAAGGCTCTTTAAAGTTGTTTCAAATTACATCCATCTGTTCGTTCAAGTGTAACTATTCGTAATTATTTGATATTATACAGGTGAATAGAAAGATACATTAAAATTTAGTTTCGTAGTTGTAAAAGGAGGTTATTTATCCAACATTAACGGGCAGTAAAACTCCCACCTCAAAATTTGGCTGGAGTAAAGAAGTTAGGTGGGGGTCGGGCTGCCCGTAAACGTCCGATTGGTGAGGGCTGATTATAGGTTCACTTTATATTATTCTCTTATAATTTTCCAAAAAGGAGAGTTTATGAAAAAGATTATTGTTTTTGTATTAACGATATTTATATTATTCTCAGGATTTGCAACACAAAGTTATGCGTTGTCAGATTCGCAATCTGCGGCAATACAAGCGTTGCTAGATGATGCCTGTCGTATATCAGGTGTGCCGGGAATGTCAATCTCAATACTTGCTGATGATGAAGTGTTCTACTTTTCTTCAGGGTATGCAGACCGTGAAAAGGGGTTGTCTGCAAGTGAAAATACACTCTATGAGTTAGCCTCGGTCAGTAAAGCTTTTACCGGTATGGGTATTATGCTGTTGGAAGAGCAAGGGCTGCTCTCAATGACTGACCCTGTCCAAAAATATTTACCTTGGTTTACGTTAAAGTATCAAGGGAAACCTGTTGATATGCAAAGTCTTACACTAAATAACTTTCTTCACCATACCAGTGGTCTAACAAATATTAGGCATACTCAAAATATTCCACAAGGCAATACACCGGATATGTTGCAAAAGACTGTGGAAATGCTCGTGGATGCTGAATTGGCGTTCCCTCCCGGTGAACAGTATAACTATGGAACCGTTAATTATGACGTATTGGGTTTGGTTATTGAGATTGTGTCGCGACAAAGCTATGAAGACTTTATGAAGGAACAGGTATTTCAGCCGTTAGGTCTTAACCAGACGTATGTTTATAAAGAAGATGCTCAAGCCACTGGACAGTTGGCACAGGGCTACCGTTCTTCCTTTTTTATGACAACTCCATTTAAAGCTCCGGATTATGCTGGGAATAAACCCGCAGGCTACATCATTTCTAATACAAAAGATATGGCGCGTTGGATGGGCATACAGATGGGGATCGTGCAGGACATACCCGAAATATTTCACATGGTTATCGAAAAATCACATAGGGGTGATATGTCTGTTTCGGCTGTCAACGGTATGTATTATGCGGCAGGCTGGTCCGTAAACGCCGAACAAACGATTATAGAACACACTGGGGGCAATCCAAATTTCAGAACCGAAGTAGTTATACTGCTAAATGAACGAACAGCCGTCTCCTTGCTGAGCAACGGCGCAAATACCAATACAAACATGGTACTAAAAGTTAAAGATATATTGGAAGGCAATCTAACTCAGTCATATGAAATAAGCGGCACACAGCTTTTGGATATCATTTTGTCGTCTATCACAATTATTTTTTGCCTATTGGCCGTTTTGCTATTTCTCTTAGGATTACGCAGAAGGAAAACGAATGAGCAGCAGCCAATGACAAAAAAGAGAATAACCGTAACAGTTATTTTCCTGATCGTTACGATTGCCCTGTGTATACTGTGCTGTGCTTTCGATTGGTCAACAATACTTATGTGGCAAACATATAGTGTTCTTACAGCTTTGATTTCGTCAGCATTATTAACAGCAAGCATTACATGGTTTGTATACACTCACCGATAAAATACCTCGCTCCTAAGATAAGCATAATGTTAAGTCATTAAATTTCAATTTATCCCGCTTTAATGGGCAGTAAGACCCCCAACTCAAAATTCAGCGAAAGCAAAGAATTTAGGTGGGGGTCGGGCTGCCCATTAAAGTCCGATTGGTGAGGGCTGATAATCAGTGGGGGGTGAAGAAAACCCCCACTGATTAAAGTTTCACTTTATTAAAAATGAAATAAAATAGTTAAGAAGTACGCATGGGTGTAACGAAGAACTAATAAAACATATCTTGCCACTAGAATGGGGGCATATCAACTTTTAAATTGAGTACCGCCAGCATTTCAGAAAAAATACAATAAGCTGTCCATATGGGCAGCTTATTTACATAATTCTCGATATTGGAAGTTGATTAATATTAGCTTATTTGTCTTATAAGTTAAATTGAGAACAATTAGATTCCCAAATATTTCAGTTCTTTTTGTATGTTATTCAAAGCAAATCCCTCTCGTTCTCGAAAGGGGTTATTTGATTCGTTCGAAGATAATCTCAAAATATTGCGCGTATCCTGCGATTGATGGTGCAAAGATTTGAACAAATTTCCAACCGTCTTCAGCATGTTCGGCAATAATACGCTTATAATCTTCTTTAGGTTCCCCTTTCCAGTTATTAACTTCGACTTTCACGAATTTGTAATCGTACATATCCTTCCCCCCTTTTCCTAATTGTACCATTTCAGAGAATCGATTTGTTATGATTTTTGGATGTATATGGTATTCGCATTCAGTTAATATAACGTAACATTATCGGTAGCAAGGACAAAGAGGAACCCTGCTCTCATAAGGGAACCTCCTTTTTACGTTCTATGGATCTATACATTTTTTTATACATTCCTATCCTGAAGGGGATTTTAAGATTTCTGTTTGTTACTGAATTAGCTGAAAAACGGTATAAAACCTTGCATACTTCTTAGCTTGTTTTTTTAATGCTGGCGATATCCTACATCCATCAACTTATGAATTTTATAATGTCTCCAAACCAAGAATTTCTTGTGTTTGTAGTCCAAAATTTTATGCAATAAAAAAATATCTCGAATTTGAGATAAATCACTTGCTTTTTAATCACTTGAGTTGTAAAGTGATAGTAACGAAAGCGATTGAGTCATATGAAAAACATACACTCAGTTGCTTTCGATTTACAAAACAAAGTAATTTATAAATGGATTCAGTGCAGCTTATTCAATAAAAAAATACGACTAAGCTATAAAAACATAATGAGCATAAATTGAAAAGTTAATAACCATATTATTTGTTGGAAATATTATTTTTTAGGTATCACTTGACTAGTAAAATGAAGCGGAGGAATTATCAATGTATGAAATTAAAGGGCATCATCACATTTCAATGGTCACAAAAAACGGAAGTGAGAATAACCATTTTTATAAAAATGTGCTTGGTTTACGTCGTGTGAAAATGACGGTAAACCAAGATGATCCGTCCATGTATCATTTATTTTACGGAGATAAAACAGGAAGTCCAGGTACAGAATTATCATTTTTTGAAATGCCTTTAGTAGGAAAAACGTACCGTGGTACAAATGCAATTACTCGAATTGGATTACTCGTTCCTTCAGAGGAAAGCTTACATTACTGGAAAGAACGATTTGAGAAATTTGATGTGAAACATAGTGAAATGACAACATATGCAAATCGTCCTGCTTTGCAATTTGAGGATGCTGAAGGTCTGCGTCTCGTACTACTCGTTTCAAACGGAGAAAAAGTAGAGCACTGGGAAACGTGGGAGAAATCCGAAGTTCCGGCTGAACATCAAATTCAAGGAATGGGTTCTGTGGAAATGACAGTGCGTAGACTGGATAAACTGGCAAGTACACTAACAGACATATTTGGTTATACAGAAGTTAGCCGAAATGACGAAGAAGCGATTTTCCAGTCTATTAAAGGGGAAGCCTTCGGAGAGATCGTTGTGAAATATTTAGATGGTCCTACTGAAAAGCCGGGCCGCGGTAGCATTCACCATTTAGCAATCCGTGTAAAAAACGATGCAGAGCTTGCTTATTGGGAAGAACAGGTAATAAAAAAAGGTTTCCATTCTTCAGGCATTATCGACCGTTTCTATTTTAAAAGCTTATACTTCCGTGAATCAAACGGAATCCTATTTGAAATTGCGACAGATGGACCAGGATTTACAGTTGATGGCGATGTAGAACATTTAGGAGAAAAACTTGATTTACCGCCGTTCTTAGAAGATCAGCGAGCAGAAATTGAAGCGAAATTAGCACCTATTGAAGAGAAATAATAGAAGAGAAAATATAAAATTTAAAACCATTGGAGGAATATAAAATGAACCAATTAAAAGGAATTCACCACGTTACAGCAATTACAAGTAGTGCAGAAAAGAACTATGAGTTTTTCACTCACGTTTTAGGAATGCGTTTAGTTAAAAAAACAGTAAACCAAGATGATATTCAAACGTACCATTTATTCTTTGCAGACGATAAAGGTAGTGCAGGAACAGATATGACATTCTTTGATTTCCCAGGTGTTCCAAAAGGAGTACACGGTACAAATGAGATTTCAAAAACTTCATTCCGTGTTCCAACTGACGCAGCGTTAGCGTATTGGGTGAAACGCTTTGATCGTCTTGAAGTGGAGCATACAGGAATTAAAGAACAATTTGGTAAGAAAACTCTTTCTTTCGTTGATTTTGACGATCAACACTATCAATTAATCTCAGATGAACTTGATAATGGGATAGAGTCAGGTACACCGTGGCAAAACGGTCCAGTTCCATTAGAATATGCAATTACTGGCTTAGGACCTGTATTTATTCGTATCGCGAACTTTAGTTATTTCAAAGAGGTGCTAGAAAAAGTTCTATTATTTAAAGAGATTGCTCAAGAAGGAGAGTTCTACTTATTTGAAGTAGGTGAAGGTGGAAACGGTGCCTCTGTCATTGTAGAACATAATACAGTTCTTCCTGAAGCACAACAAGGTTTTGGTACAGTGCATCATGCCGCATTCCGCGTAGAGGATCGCGCTGTATTAGAAGAGTGGATTGAGCGACTAAGCCGAGTTGGACTCCCTTCATCTGGTTATGTAAATCGTCACTTCTTTGAGTCATTATACGCAAGAGTTGCGCCGCAAATTTTATTCGAGTTTGCGACAGATGGCCCTGGTTTTATGGGAGATGAGCCATATGAAACACTTGGAGAAAAATTATCTTTACCTCCGTTTTTAGAGCCAAAGCGTGAAGAAATTGAGAAGTTAGTTCGTCCGATTGATACAGTGAGAAGTACGAAGGAATTTATTAAAGAGTAAAAAATAGAAATAATAAGTAGGAGAGCAAGTAGTTTTAGCGAATCGCTGGAACTGCTTGCTTTTTTATTTGATCTATAAAATTTTCTGAAAAATGTTTCTCAAGTTTTTAAAATAGAAATATTTGGTATAATTCATTTAAATTATAAATTTTCTGACAATTATTTTTCAATACATAGAAAAGGGGTGATAATATACAATTTGAATAATTGTATAAATATCCTAATTTTGTAATTTTGGAGAAAAGGGGATGCGAAGGTATGGGAACAGATGTAGTAACGAAGGAGCAAATGAAACATTCTTTAGATAATTGGTATCGTGTAATGTTGCAGCAAAACATAGAGAAAGCTACGGAAATGAAAGAAGAGATTGATAGTACGATTAGTGGGTTGGACGTGGATCAGGATGTATTGCTTTATCATGCGTTATTGAACTTCAGATATCAAGTTTTGAGTGATTGGGTTTCCATTAAAGAAGGTAGTTTTAATCAAGTGGAATCTTTTGAAGCTCCGCAAGAAGGTATGCTAGCGTATTGTTATCATTTGTTTAAAGCGCTTTATTTTAGAATGATTGAAAATTATGAGGAAGCTGGTAAAGAATTTGAACATGCAGAAACATTATTAAAATATATTCAAAATCCTTGCGAAAAAGCAGAATTTAATTATCGTTTAGGCGAATTTTACTATCATACGTATCAGGAAGTAAAAGCTATTCACCATATTCAAAAAGCAAAAGCAGAATTTTCAAATCATCCTGAGTATCAAATTAATGTTGCATTATGTGAAAATATATATGGTTTATGTTGCGTGGAATTAAAGCAATTTGAATTAGCAGAAGAAAGTTTTAATATTGCTTTAGATGTGTTCCAAAGAGTAAATCATAGAAAGTACGTTCTGATGATTAGAAACAATTTAGGTTGGTTATATGGCACTCAAAATCTATCTGATTTAGCAATTCGTCATGCCTCTGAAGTTGCTGAGAAATTACCTAAACATTATAAAGCGATTTTTACAGTGGCTGAAGAGTATTGTAAATTGGGTAAAACTGAGTTAGCAGAAAGATACATTGCATTGGGAATTGAAATATGTAATGAATTAAAAAATAGAGAATTTCAATATCGCTTTATGATATTGGAAAAATTAAATAAAGGCTCTAATGCGAATGAAATGGAGAAAATTATATTAGAAGGCATTGCGTACTTTGAAAGTAAAAATCTCTTAGAATGCGTAAAAGAATACAGTGAAAAATTAGCAATGCAATTTTATGAAGAAGATAATCATATCAAAGCAAGTAAATATTTTTATATAAATAATAAGGCGAATAAAAAATATTTAGAAAAGGGAGCTTTGAAATAATGAAAAAACTTAGTGGAGTAATAACTGGACTAGCACTTTTGGGGACTTTAGCGATAGGTTTAAACAGTTCTGCTGAATCAAATCAATACGCTTCTCGAGGAGACACAGGAGGAGCACCAGCCAACTTCAATAAAGGCGACGGCGGAGCACCAGCAGATAATAGAGGAGACGGCGGAGTAAGCCAACTCTAATAACAAAGAAAGGGACTTCAACATGAAGTCCCTTTCTTTGTTATTAGGACATGTAGAGAAAAGAATTGACTTACTTTAAATATGTAACTATAATAGTTACAAAATAACCATCATTAATAGAAATGAGTTATATTTTTTTAATATAATTGTAACTAAAGTGGTTACAATTAAAAAAGAACATAAAATAACCAAAAAATGTAAAAACTTTAAATAGCAACATGAGAAAGGAGACGGGGATTTTGAAACGGTTTAAGTTTTATATGATTAGCGGTATTGTTCTTGTTTTATTAATAGTATGTAACTTCGTTGATAAGCCGATTGCGAAGGTTGAAGAAGTGAAAAATACTGTGATGATGAGGCTGAATACGAAAGAGAGTATGGCGCAGATTGATGGGCAGACGATTTATTTTAAGCAAATTGGTGAGGGGAAACCGCCTTTACTTATGCTTCACGGGTTCGGTGGTTCTTCAGATGGGTTTAATGATATTTATCCGGAACTTGTAAAGGATCATACGATTATCGCGGTTGATATTTTAGGGTTTGGGCGTTCTTCTAAGCCGGTTGATTTTCAGTATTCGTTTCCTGCGCAAGTGAATTTATATTATAAGTTAATGAAGAAACTCGGATACGATCAATTCGCAGTACTTGGTCATTCGATGGGCGGGGAGATGTCTCTGAATTTAGCGTATTTATATCCGGATGCAGTAACGCATCTCGTTTTAGCGGATTCTACAGGGATTGAATCTTTCCAGCAAAAGGAAAGTTATGAAGTACCGCCACTATCGACAGACTTACAAACTGTAACAGAGATTACGGATTATAATAAAAATGCAGTGAAAAATAGTCGCGATGATAAAGAGCATTATGATCAGCTTACGAAAATGAGAGAGCGCCGCATTGCGATGGAAGCCGATAAAATCAAGGTACCGACTTTAATTATATGGGGACGACACGACAAGAGTGTTTCTTGGAAAAATGGTGAACTGTATCACGAGCTATTTGCAAATAGTACGTTCCATATCATTGAAAAAGGATACCATGCACCGTTTCGCCAGGAACCAATAGAGTTTATGGAATATGTACAAGCGTTCTTCGCGAAGAATCCACAATAAAATTTTAAGCATAAATCCACTTCTTTCCTCATAAAGTGAAACTAATAAGGCTTGTCTAAGGAAAGGGATGAACGAAAGTGGAAACTTTACCATGGTGGATTTATCTTGTAATCATTGGGATTGTACTAAGTGGCTACATGGTTTTATATACTTCGAAAAAAGAGCAAGAGATGGATAATGATTTTATCGAAAAAGAAGGCGAAGTATATATGAAGCGCTTAGAAGAAGAACGAGAGAAACGTAATCAGGATAGTGATAAAGATTCGGTATTGCTTTAATAGAAACTTTTGAAGAAGAGAAAAGTATTTTATTTCTCTTCTTTTTATTGTTCGGGAAATTATTATAGAAGAAAAACATATGAAATCTGCATGACATAGAGTATGAAATGGCGCCATTTTAAAGTGTAACGCACAAGTTGCACAGGTTACGCAACGATAACTAGCTTTACTCTTCATCATTTATTTGACCATACTAGACGTAGAGAGGTGATAAACACAGTATGATTTTTAGCGAACATTTAAAAGAAGAAAGGGAAAAAAGAAATTGGTCGCAAAATGATTTGGCTGAAAAAATTCATGTAAGCAGGCAGTCTGTTTCGAAATGGGAGACGGGAAAGAACTATCCGAGCATTGAAATTATTATTCATTTAAGCGATCTGTTCGGTATTACGATTGATGAGTTGTTGAGGAGTGACGAAGAGTTGACGCAGAAGGTAATTGAGGATAGTAAGCAGTTGGCGTATCCAAAATGGAAGGTATTTTTTGATAGTCTATTCATGCTGGGAGTATTTTTGTTTATTACGAAAATCGTTGTATGGATGTTAAATAAGTTTGCAGGAGTAAGCATTACACTTGTAGCAGATGCACCGTATGTAATGAATTTTTTACCCCTCATATTAATGGTCATAGGTGGCACTGCTTCTGATAAGTTGAAGAAAATATATAGATAGAGGAAATAATTCCCCGCACTAGCTGTTCTTTCTACTCAAATTGTGTACTATAAAGAATAGACAGGAAGGGGATATATAGAATGGAATTTCATGAGCAAAAGATTTTGCCGGCAGTGAGGCAAATTAAAGATTTGGAAAAGCTATTACATAGTTCGTATGAGTATATTGTTATTTTAGATATTCATGTCGGTCAATTGAAGAGTGTTGTGTCGCTTGCGAAGCAGCATAATAAAAAAGTATTTTTACATGTGGATTTGATCCATGGATTACAAAGTGATGGGCATGCGACGGAGTTTTTATGCCAAGAATATAAACCGTACGGGTTATTATCGACAAAGGCGAGCGTAATTATGAAGGCGAAGCAAAAAGGTGTCGTCTCCATTCAACGCATCTTTTTAATTGATTCTAGCGCAATGGAAAAGAGCTGTAATTTGCTAGAAAAGACGAAGCCGGATTATATAGAGGTGCTTCCTGGTGCGTTAACGGGTGTCATTGCTGAGGTGAAAGAGCGTACAGGTGTACCAATTTTAGCAGGTGGTTTTATTCGAACGGTAGAAGACGTTGAAAGAGCGTTAAATGCTGGTGCGACAGCAATTACGACATCGAAAAAAGAACTATGGAAACATTACCAAAAAAAGTGACGAAAATGTGAAAAAATTCTGTTGACACCGCTTTCATTAAGGGTTAACATTATAGACAAGTTAATAAACGTGACGGAGAAAAGAAGAGATCCACATTTTATTGTTTCTATATATATTATATAGAAGCATGTAAGCTGTGGATCTTTTTCTTTTGAAAAAAACGAATGGCCATTCATTTTACCTCTATCACTTTTCGAAAGCATTTAAATTGATTGTGGAGGGATTTTATGTCAGCATTTTTAGGGGAATTAATAGGGACTGCGTTGTTAATCTTACTTGGTGGCGGTGTTTGCGCTGGTGTAAGTTTAAAGAAATCGTTTGCGAAAGATTCTGGTTGGATTGTAATTACAATGGGTTGGGGTCTAGCGGTTGCTATGGCAGCGTATGCAGTTGGATCAATTAGTGGGGCACATTTGAATCCGGCTTTAACGATAGGACTTGCGTTTAAGGGAGCGTTCCCATGGAGTGACGTACCTATGTATATCGCAGCACAAATGATTGGGGCAATTATCGGGGCAGTTCTTGTATATTTACATTACTTACCACACTGGAAAGAAACAGAAGATCCAGGAACAAAGTTAGGTGTATTTGCAACAGGTCCAGCAATTCCGAACACATTTACAAACCTTTTAAGTGAAATGATTGGAACATTCGTTTTAGTATTTGGTATATTAGCAATTGGAGCAAATAAATTTGCAGATGGTTTAAATCCATTTATCGTAGGTTTCTTAATTGTAAGTATTGGTTTATCATTAGGTGGAACAACAGGATACGCAATCAACCCGGCTCGTGATTTAGGTCCGCGTATTGCACACTTCTTCCTTCCGATTGCAGGAAAAGGCGGTTCAAATTGGAAGTATGCATGGATTCCAGTAGTTGGTCCAATTTTAGGTGGATCACTTGCAGGATTATTCCATCAAGTTGTATTTGAAGGAAAACAAAATTCAGCACTTATTTATGTAATTATTGCAACTGTGATTGTACTAGCAATCTCTTATATGACAAGTAAAAAAAGTGGAGCTACTACAAATAGTAGAAAAGTAGCATAGGGGGAAACTGATATGAAAAAATATATTCTTTCATTAGACCAAGGAACAACAAGCTCACGCGCAATTCTTTTCAATAAAGAAGGAAAAATCGTTCATTCAGCTCAAAAAGAGTTTACACAACATTTTCCAAAGCCAGGCTGGGTTGAGCATAATGCACAAGAAATTTGGGGATCTATTTTAGCAGTTATCGCAACTTGCTTAAGCGAAGCAGATGTGAAGCCAGAACAAATCGCTGGTATCGGTATTACGAACCAACGTGAAACAGCGGTTGTATGGGATAAAACGACTGGAAAACCAATTTATAACGCAATCGTATGGCAATCTCGTCAAACAGTTGAAATTTGTGATGAGTTAAAAGAAAAAGGTTATAGCGAGATGGTTCGCGAAAAAACAGGGCTTTTAATTGATGCATACTTCTCTGGTACGAAAGTAAAATGGATTTTAGATAACGTTGAAGGTGCAAGAGAAAAAGCAGAAAACGGCGAGTTATTATTCGGAACAATTGATACATGGCTTGTATGGAAATTGTCTGGCGGGAAAGCTCACGTAACAGATTACTCAAATGCATCACGTACATTAATGTTTAACATTCACGACTTACAGTGGGATAATGAGCTTCTAGACATGTTAACAGTACCAAAGAGCATGCTTCCAGAAGTACGTCAATCATCTGAAATATATGGAGAAACAATTGATTATCACTTCTTCGGTCAAAATGTACCGATCGCAGGTGTAGCTGGTGACCAGCAAGCAGCATTATTTGGACAAGCTTGTTTCGGTGAAGGTATGGCGAAGAACACTTACGGAACTGGTTGTTTCATGTTAATGAACACAGGCGAAAAAGCAGTAGCTTCTGAGCATGGCCTATTAACAACAATTGCATGGGGTTTAGATGGTAAAGTGAATTACGCATTAGAAGGAAGTATTTTCGTAGCTGGTTCTGCAATTCAGTGGTTACGTGACGGACTGCGTATGTTTAAAGATGCGAGCGAGAGCGAAGTGTACGCTAGCCGTGTTGAATCAACTGAAGGTGTATACATAGTGCCAGCATTCGTTGGACTAGGCACACCATACTGGGATAGTGAAGTACGCGGCGCTATGTTTGGTGTAACGCGCGGTACGACGAAAGAGCATTTCATTCGTGCAACGCTAGAATCTTTAGCATACCAAACGAAAGATGTACTATGCGCAATGGAAGCAGATTCAGGTATTGAACTGAATACATTACGCGTTGATGGCGGGGCAGTTAAGAATAACTTCTTAATGAAGTTCCAAAGTGATATTTTAGATGTTCCTGTAGAGCGTCCAGTGATCAATGAAACGACAGCTTTAGGTGCAGCATACTTAGCTGGTCTTGCGGTTGGATACTGGAAAAACCAAGATGAAATTAAAGCACAGTGGCATATGGACAAACGCTTTGAACCAACGATGGAAGCGGAAACAAGCGAAGAGCTATATGCTGGATGGAAAAAAGCAATTGAAGCAACTAAAGCTTTCAAATAATCATAAACAGTGTTATAATGATGACAAGTTAATAATTCGGTAGGAGATTTGGAGAGACCACAACACGCTATAGAGGCGAAATCTATAGCGGAGCTTGTGGTCTCTTTTTTCGTTATCAAAGGGAGGAATTACCATGAAATTTTCAAGTAAACAACGTAAAGACGTATTAAACGGAGTAAATAAACAAGAGTTAGATGTGATCGTAATTGGTGGAGGTATTACTGGTTCTGGTATTGCATTAGATGGGGCAACACGCGGTTTATCAACAATTGTGTTTGAAATGCAGGACTTTGCAGCAGGTACATCAAGTCGTTCAACGAAACTTGTACACGGCGGTTTACGTTATTTAAAACAACTTGAAGTGAAAATGGTAGCAGAGGTGGGGAAAGAGCGTGCGATCGTATATGAGAACGGTCCCCATGTAACAACACCGGAGTGGATGTTACTTCCGTTCCATACAGGCGGCACGTTCGGGTCATTCAGTACATCAATTGGTCTTCGTGTATACGACTTCTTAGCAGGTGTAAAACGAAGTGAGCGCAGAAAGATGTTTAACCGTGAAGAAACGCTAAATAAAGAGCCTCTTGTAAAACAAGAAGGATTAAAAGGCGGCGGTTACTACGTAGAATATCGTACAGACGATGCGCGTCTTACAATTGAAGTAATGAAAGAAGCGATTGAGCATGGTGCGAAAGCTGTTAACTACGCAAAAGTAGACAGTTTCTTATATAAAGATGGAAAAGTATGCGGTGTACGTGTAATCGATTTACTAGACGGAGAAGTATATGAAGTTTACGGTAAGAAAATTGTAAACGCAGCTGGTCCTTGGGTAGATACACTTCGTGAAAAAGATAACTCGAAAAAAGGTAAAGTACTTCAGTTATCAAAAGGTGTTCACTTAGTAATTGACCAAAAACGTTTCCCATTAGGGCAAGCAATTTACTTTGATACACCAGATAAACGTATGGTGTTCGCGATTCCTCGCGAAGGAAAAACGTACGTAGGTACAACAGATACGTTCTATGATAAAGACGCAGCTGTACCGCACATGACAACAGAAGATCGCACATATATCATTAATGCGATTAACTACATGTTCCCAAGTGTAAAAATTACAGAAAAAGATGTGGAATCAAGCTGGGCTGGTGTACGTCCGCTAATCTATGAAGAAGGTAAGAATGCATCTGAAATTTCTCGTAAAGATGAAATTTGGACTTCTGAATCTGGTTTAATTACAATCGCGGGCGGTAAATTAACAGGATACCGCAAAATGGCTGAAATGGTAGTAGACTACGTAACGAATCTATTACAAAAAGAAGGCCATAGCGCATATAAGAAGAGCGATACGAAACATATGCCAATCTCTGGTGGTCATGTAAGTGGTTCACACGGATTCCCAGCATTTGTTGCGAAAAAAGCAGGCGAAGGTACGAAATATGGTTTAACGACAGCACAAGCGGAAAAATTCGCGAAATTCTACGGCTCTAACGTTGACGTACTGTTTGACTTAGCGAAAAAACATAAAGACGAAGCGAAAGAATACAACATGCCGCTAGACGTTCTAATCCCACTTGTATACGCAATGGATTACGAAATGACAGCGAAACCAGTTGACTTCTTCGTACGCCGCAGAGGCGCTGTATTCTTCAACATCCACTGGGTATACGAGTGGAAAGAAGCAGTAATCAACTACATGGCTGCGAAACTAGGCTGGAGCAAAGAAGAGCAAATGAAATACACAGCTGAATTAGAAAAAGCGCTAAGCGACGCTGTAATTCCTGTAGATCAACAAGAGCAGGCGGCTGCGTTAGCGTAAAATAGAGAACCACCTGAAGGGGAGCCTTTAGGTGGTTTTTTTTATGGGGTATTATTTCAATTGTGTTGTATAACGACATATGTTGTTATACGATGTATATAAGGAGGTGGTATTGTTGGACAAAGAAATCTTGAAGGGAAGTATAGATATTTTATTACTTTCTATCATTGCAAAACGTGATACGTATGGATATGAAATAGCCCAAAGTTTAAAGGATGCAAGTGAAGATTTGTATAGTATGGGGCAGGGAACTTTGTATCCAGCTTTAAAGCGATTAGAAAAAAAGGAATTTCTTGAATCTTATTGGAATCAATCTGAGAATGGGATGAAAAGGAAATTTTATACTATTACAAGTAAAGGGAAAAAAGAATTGCAGAAGAAAGTGAACTCTTGGGAGCGTGTAACATCATTAATTCAAACTTGTCAGAAAGGAGTTATTTATGAGTGAATTTGATGAGTATATTAAGTCCATTTTAGCTTATTCAGAACTTAGTAATATCGAACAGGATGAGCTATTTCTAGAAATATATGATCACTTGAACAGCTTGAAAGAAGAATATATGGAACAAGGTATGAATGAAAAAGAAGCGGTGTATAAAGCGATTCAAACTTTTGGCGAATCAAAAGTTATTGGTTTAGAGATTAATCAATCGGTATACGAAGTTCCTAGGCCATTAAAGGTAGTATCAAAAATTTTATGTATTCCTTATATAATCATTTGTTTTATTGTCTTTTTAGGAGCGTTTATTTCAAATTCTACATTTGACTCTGTTCGTAGTTTGACAGGTGGAACTGTCTATCATCCTATTGAATTTTGGCAGCAATTTTTACATATATCTGATTTAGAAACGCTGTTACAACTTTTTGGAATAACACTTTGGCAAATTAAAGATTTTATTGCACATCCAGGTCCTTGGGGGAACTCAACGTATTGGTTAACTGTTTTGCAACATATAATATTGGTAGTTCCATTTGGATTTTTCGTTCCAGTGTTGATCAATAAAGTGACGAACTATAAGAAAGCTTGTAAGTGGTATGCTATGACCTTTTTTGCTTGGGAGTTATTACATTTACTAACTTTGTCTGATGTTTTTGATGTGTGGCGGATTGCTATAAATATGCTCGGTGCATCGATAGGATATCTTTTATTTATAAGCATGATACAAATGGATAATAAATTTAGGGTTATGCGCAAGAAGATATTTGAAAATTAACTTGCTATCATGTAGTTAAAATTATATACATTTAGTTCGGTGGTAATAGAGTATCACTGAAAACATAGGTATTATGTAGTGAGCCGATTTTTTATACTCGTAATAGGTGTTTATTTATTCATACTGTTATGAAACTAATGCATAATCCGTCTTTGTTGGCACCATAAATGATGATAGCATTGGAATGAAATACACAGCTGAACTAGAAAAAGCATTAAGAGATGCTGTAATTCCTGTAGATTAACAAGAACAGGCGGCTGCGTTAGCTTAAAAATAAACCGCGTGAGGGAGAGTCCTCATGCGGTTTTTTGTTTTATTATATTTGTACAGAGTGTACTGAAATTAACTGAGTGTAGATTTTTGTTGCTTAACAGGATATGGATACGAAAGGTATAATAAGTATTATTATATCGTTTGAATAACTTAACAATTGTAGTAGTCTATTAGAGTTGAAATGAATCAATTTATTAATTTGCTTCTACAGCTAGGATTTATTGAGAAGGATTAATTTAAAGTGGTGAATGGAATGAATACTAATGTTCAAAAAGAGTTAAATCAATTAGTAGATAAAATGACTTCCTCTCTTTCTGATGTTAATAAAATTATTTTATTTGGGTCTCATGCTTACGGTATGCCTAATGAGGATAGTGATTTTGATTTGTGTGTAGTGGTTGATGGTATTGGTAAGAGGAAAAGAGAAGCCTTAAAGAAATTGAATTTAAGTATATTCGATGTAATGAAAACACCAGTCGATTTACTTGTTTACGGTTCTGAAGAATTTAATGAGCGTTCTGGTAATCCTGTAACAATGGAATACAAGATTGCTGAAGAAGGTAAGGTATTGTATGAAAAATTTCAGTGAGGCAAATTTATGGTTTGAAATTGCAGATTCAGATCTTAGAGTTTCTAATCATTTATTGTCTTTAATGCCTATTCCTTTTGCAATTATCTGTTATCATTGTCAACAGTGTGCTGAGAAATATCTAAAGGGGTATTTAACGTTTAAAAGAACTTCATCCGCCTAAAACGCATAATTTAATGCTGTTAGTAAAGGAATGTGCTGAATTTAATATGGAGTTCAATGATTTAATAGATGATTGTGCAGAGTTAAATAGTTATGCGATTGAAGTCAGATATCCTTATTTTGAAGAACTTAATAAAACAGACGTATCGCAAGCTATAAAAAGTGCGGGGAATATTAAAAGTTTTGTTTTAGAAAAAATTAAATAGTAGAGGATGAACAAAACGGTATGGACATTTCCAACCGTTTTTTTATGAATTTATAAAACTTTTCCATACAGTGCGTCGTCTAATATATGGGAAGGAGGAAATGATGTGGATGAATTAACTATAGAAGCGTTTGAAATAGAAGATAAGGAACTCCTTATCGATGAAATAATGAACAAATATGGACAAGAAGTCTTACAGCTTGTGTATTCATATGTGAACAATAAAGAAGTCGCTGAGGATGTAACGCAAGATATATTTGTGAAATGTTATAAATCTCTTCATACATACAAAGGGAAATCGAATGTGAAAACGTGGTTGTGGAGAATTGCGATTAATCAATGTAAGGACTACATAAAAAGTTGGTATAACAAAAAGGTGATCGTGACAGAGGATGAAGCTGCTTATATGGGGGTTCAAAATGATAGTGTCGAACAAACTGTCATTCAAAATGAGAAGGACCGTGAATTGGCTTCTGCAGTAATGAATTTACCGATAAAATACCGAGAGGTCATTTATCTATTTTATTATGAAGAACTATCAATTAAAGAGATTGCTATCGTAATAGAAGTGAAAGAAAATACGATAAAAACGAGACTGAAAAAAGCGAAGGAGCTTTTGAAGAAAGGATTGGAGGAATAATCAAATGGAAGATCGATTAAAAGGCCTGCGAAAATCAATGGAGAATACAACGTTTAAACATTTGAGTTTTTCTGATCAACATCGAAAGCAGGTGCGCGAAAAAATCAATGCGTCAAACGAAAAGGAAGAGGACATCTCTTTAGCGATTTTACAACTCCTCAGTAATGAAAAAACAGGATACGAATTGTCACAGTTACTACGAGGGAGAGGGATTCGGAAATTCGAAGGAAATGAAGGGTTTTTATATACCGTATTACATCGTCTAGAACAGAATCGTTTTATCCAATCGAGTTGGGATCATGCAGGAGCGAAATATTATCAATTAAATGATAAAGGAAGAAAGATGCTGCGAAAGGCAGAAAAAAATGCTACGAAGGTACAATTTATATTAAAAGGCTTAGTACAGGAGTGAGGCGAAATTGAATAAAAAAGGGGAGCGTTTTGTAAGCGAGGTTACGAATCATATTAAATCAAAAGAAGCAAAGAGCTTTGTAGCAACCGAACTAGATTTTCACTTAAAACAGGCAAAGAACACATGGATAGAAAAAGGGTTAAGTGAGGAAATTGCTGAAAATAAAGCTGTGGAACAAATGGGAAGTCCGATTAAACTAGGACAAGAACTTAATAAACTTCATAAGCCAAAGGTGGATTGGTTCTTACTTATTTTATTAGTGGCTGCGATGGGGTTAGGGTTTTTGCCAATAATCGCTCTTGGGCATACGAACGATTTATTAATGAACAAAGTAATTTTTGTTATTCTCGGCATTGCAACAGCTGTTGGGATCATGCTACTTAATTATCGGAAGTTAGAGAGGCTCGGGTGGCTGTTTTATACAATCGGTGTACTTATCTTGTTAATGATAAAATGTTTTCCGACTGGTTACGTGATTGGGGAAGCAATAATAAAAATTGGCCCCATCAAAATTGACTGTTTAATGACGATACCATTCTTCTTTCTAGCTTGGGCTTCTTTTTTCAATAATAGTAGGTTAAAGTTTATGCATCTTCTCATGTTGTACGTATTTTCTTTATATCTATTTTCAACCACATCAATTCTTTTACCAATTTTCATCTACATTACGATGGTATTTGTTATGCTTTGGT
This sequence comes from Bacillus sp. FDAARGOS_1420, assembly GCF_019344915.1. Classification (NCBI taxonomy): domain Bacteria; kingdom Bacillati; phylum Bacillota; class Bacilli; order Caryophanales; family Bacillaceae; genus Bacillus; species Bacillus sp. FDAARGOS_1420. Next base: position 204,771 of record NZ_JAHWJB010000002.1, read on the forward strand.
GGAGTAAGCTAGGAAAGAAAACGGCATGGCTCATTACAATATTGCCTATTTTACCATTGATTATTAGGGATCTATTTTCCTGGTCTGCTGTAAAAGAATACCGGATAGCTAGAATTTTAGGGTTTATAAACCCAGCGCATGATCAATGGGATTTACGTTTAAAAGAGGCGATGTCTTCAGCAGGTTGGTTTGGTACATATGGAAATATAAAGTCTATCCCTGCTGCCCATACTGATTTTGTATTCGCGAGTTTGACTTACTATTATGGATATGTACTTGCGCTAGTTCTTGTCATTATTCTTTCTCTTTTTGCAGTAAGAATAATGAACATAGCTTATAAAATAAATGATGGTTATGGTAAATTGCTTCTCGTTGGCGGAGTGACTCTTTTTGTAATCCATTTTATTTGTAACGTTGGCATGATCCTCGGGATATTACCACGTTTTTCTATATCATTACCTTTTATTAGTTACGGATGGATACCAACTCTATTTCATGCATTTATAATGGGGATCGTGCTGAGTGTATATCGGCGTAAAGATATGTCGTTTAGAATGAGAAAAACACCTTGATACTTATATAAGTTGCATATAAAAGAATGCATTATTATGATTAAGTACAAACGTAAATAGATAGTAGAAGAGGGTTATGATAAATAACCCTCTTTTTCGTGTCTAAATAAGCGCACTTTCTTTAATAGAAATACATAATTCAGAACGAGAGATTGATTCAGTTAGTTGTTGTAAATAGGAGTATTCTTCCGCATCTTTTTCGGAAGTGCTAGGATCTAATAAAGGTGAAGATAAAAGTACATCAAGTGTAAGAATGTCTGCATCATGAGAAGTGATGTGATAACCTGCAAATACTGGGCGTTTTAAGTCTTTTACTTTTTGAATCATCTTATGAAATTTCGTAACATTTATATGGATCGTGGCTAATGGAAAACATTTTTCGGTCGGGTTATCGATAGTTTTTCTAATTTTATAATCGTATACGTAATAGTACTTTTCTTGTTCTTCTAGTTTTTGCAACTCTTTCGTTAATAAATGGTATGTATCTGTAAGACCAGTTGTGAGTGCATCGTGCTCTGCACCAACTAATAATGTGAAAGGTCTTGGTGATGAGATTTCAAAAGGACGGACGTTTAGGGCGGTAAAAGTAGGGGGAGATTGTAAAATGTTATGTAATTTTTCGGTAGGAAACACGCCGTCATAAATAGCAATAAAATAATGGTTCATCTTGTCACTCCTTAGCTTTTTCTAAAATGGTATATTCTACTTTGATGGTGTAAATCCTGCATAAAAAAGAAACACCTTGAATCATCAAGGTGTTTTCGTTACAAGCTCAAAACTCTCCGAAGCAGCCCCTGTTACAAAAGGACTAACCTCACCAACGCTATAAAGCTGCAATTCATGCATTGCGCGCGTACAAGCAGTGTAGAACAATCTACGTAGGCTCTCATCGCTGTACACATCTTTAGAAGCATCGTAAATAATAACAGCATCAAATTCGATACCCTTCGCTAAATAAGCAGGGATAACGACGATGCCTTGCTCATACTCGGCTGAGTTACTTTTCACAAGTTTAATATTCTCGATATGACTGAGTGCCTCGTATGCAGCGGCACTTTCAGCCGCGGATTTACATATAATTGCGATCGTATTGTGCTGTAGTTTTTGTAGTTCAGCAACTTTGGAAGTGATACGCTCATGCAGCTCACTGTAATCCGAAACTTTAGTTACTGTAGGCTTTTCACCGTCACGTTCAAATGCATTAATGTTCTTTCCTTCAGGTACGAGGTCCCGTGTAAATTCAATTATCGGTTTTGTTGAACGATAGCTACGAGTTAAGTTGATGCCGTTCGTTTCATCTGATCCGTATAAGCTAGTAAGTGTATTGAAATTAACTGTCTCACTCGCATGAGCAAATATCGCTTGGTTAAAGTCTCCGAGTACTGTCATTTTTGCGGCAGGGAAGAGACGTTTTAAAAACTCGAACTGAAATGGAGAATAATCTTGTGCTTCGTCTACAAGTACGTGTTTAATCGATCTGTTCGTTTGGAAGCCTTCAATTAATTCTTTTAAAAGTAAAAATGGAGTCGCATCCTCGTAATGTAGCTTTCCTTCATCAAGCATGTTCACAGTTAATGAGCAAATGTCGTCCCATTCTTTAGGTTTTTCCCCAGCAACCCATGATGCATCTGTGAAGAGTTGTTTATATATGCCTGTGAAGTTGATGAAGCGCAATGTTTGAACACCTTTACGAAGCGGCTTCAATTTTTTACGGATAATCATACGTCCAAGTACTTTCGTTTCTTTCTCAAAATCATTAAAGGAGTTGTCGTCAAACTCGCCTTTTTTCTGTAAATATTTATAAGCCTTTTGGTATTCATCTTTACTAAGTAGTTCAATTTCTTCTTCTACCCAAGGCTTTTTCAGTTCTGTTTTTTCAATTGTGTCTATTTGTTTGTTTAGCCAATCCGTTAACTTCTCAATTCGATTATGGAAGCGGAGGGAGGAATCAGTATTATAAAATTGCTCTGTAATTTCTTTAGCAGAGGCAATCAGTTTTCCTCTAAATTTCATTCCTCTAAATAGCATGCCTGAAGATTCAAGAGATTGTCTGTACGCTCTAATCATCTCGAAAAATTGAGTAGATGCTTTAAATCGAATGCTCGCATTTCGAGTTTTATAATTTGCGCTATTCGTTTCAGTTAACATATATTCTAATTGCTCGTAAGGATCCTCAACGTCAAATGACTTACTGAGTCTATGGTTTAAATATTCTTGGAATGTAACTTGCTGCATATTTTCTTCGCCGAGTTCTGGCAGTACGTTAGATACGTAGCTGTTGAACATGGAGTTAGGGGAGAAGAGAATGATTTGATCTGCTTTTAGCCATTCACGATATTTATATAGTAAGTAGGCGATTCGCTGCAGGGCAGCTGATGTTTTACCACTACCAGCAGCTCCTTGAACGATAAGTAGTCGCCCTTCATCGTGACGGATAATTTCATTTTGCTCGCGCTGAATCGTAGCAACGATACTTTGCATATGTTTGTTTGTTCCTTTTCCGAGCGCTTGTTGCAGAATTTCATCTCCAATTGTGAGGCTCGTATCGAACATTGAATCAATCTCGCCATTTTGAATAATATATTGTAATTTTTTCTCTACATTACCGCAGATTACGCCTCCTGGTGTGCTGTATTCAGCCGGTCCTGGTGGATAATCGTAGTAAACACTTGAAATAGGTGCGCGCCAATCGTATATAAGAAAGTTTTCTCCACTTGCATCTGTAAGTGTAGCGACCCCGATATAAATTTGTTCTGCGCCAGATTCGCCTTCTTCTTTGAAATCAATTCGTCCGAAGTAAGGTGCTTTATGCATACGGCGTAGTGCGGCAAGTCGATTAAAGGTGTGCTTATGGGTAATTTGTGTTACGGCTAGTGACTGAGCTTGTTGTCTTAAGTTGATAACTGTTTCAAGATAATCGTCAAAAGTATCAGTGTTAACTTTAACATCATCCCAGAAGTGTTTACGAATGTTGATTACTTCTGCTCGGCGTCTGCCAGTGTCGCTTTCCAGTTTATCAATTTGCTCCGTAATCGTTTCTATTACGGTATCCAATCGTTTTTGCTCTTGATCAAGTTTTTTGTTCATACGTAAGCACTCCTTTAAAAGTGAAAAATAGAGGTTGACTGAAGATGTGTTTTGGTGTACAATTAAGATACGGATAAATACATTATTTTATTTTTAGTGAATGCGTTTCTGTACTAATTTACCATAGTTTTTTAATTTAATCAATGATAATAAGATAAACCTTGGTTTCGTGTTGCACGAAACCAAGGTTTTTTTGTGTTGAATGGAGTAAGGTGAGGGAGTATATCGATTTATCGGCAAAAAAACTACTACAAAATAAAAAAGCTTGGGGGCTACCCAAGCTTTTTTCACTTCATTATTTCTTTTCGTCTTTTTTAGCGTCAGCTTTTGGTTCTTCGAAAAGATCTTTCAAATCTTTGTCGTCAACTTTTACGTCAGCTTTTTTGATTTCTTTCATCATAAGATCGTTCATAAATTGAGCATCTTGTGTTTTCTTCGCAACTAACTCTTTTTTCAGGTCAGCTTTTGATTGCTCAAATGATTTTTCTGGTTCTTTAATGTCTGTTACTTTAATGATATGGTAACCAAATTGTGTTTTTACAGGCTCGCTTACTTCATCTTTTTTCAGTTTATAAGCAGCATCTTCGAATTCTTTAACCATTTTACCATGTTCGAAGAATCCTAAGTCGCCACCTTTTTCTTTTGAAGCAGTATCTTCAGAGTATTGTTTCGCTAACTCTTCGAAAGATTTACCTTGTCCAAGTTCTTCTTTAACCTTTTTAGCAGTCGCTTCATCTTTTACAAGAATGTGGCTTGCCTTAACTTGAGGCTTGTAGTTATCTTTTAATTCTTTATCAGTGATTGTTTTCTCGATAGCTTGTTCTTGAGCTAATGAAGCGCGAACGCCATTTTTAACTGTTTCTTCTTTAAGGCCTTGTTGTTTCATTAGTGTATCGAATTGGTCACCGACTTGCTTTTTCATTTCATCGAACTTTTTGTCTACTTCTTTGTCATCGACTTTGTAGTTTTTAATAAGTACTTTTTCCATAACCATGTTATTTAGTACTTGTTTACCAGCTTGTGTCTTCATTTGATTGTAGAACTCTTCTTTAGTGATGTCACCAGCTTTAGATGTAACAATTTTGTCTGATGATGATGATGATGTTCCACATGCTGATAATGCGATTACACTTGTTGCGGCTAAGGCAAGCATAGCTTTCTTCATTCAATAAACACTCCTACTATTATGTATTTTTAATTTATCCCATACGAATGAAGAAACGCCTTATGATAGGTTATTTTCGTTCATAAGAACCTGATTAAGTCTCACTGATGTCTTTGCTTTTTTTATATGTAAAAGCACGCTTAACAGGGCTTACCGAGGCTTTAGGATAAAGTTTAGATGCGTGTCGTTTGTTTCATAGTATAAGCAATATGTACAAAATTTAATATATCATATTTCGACGGGTTTTCCTATTGATAAAGAAATTTTAACCAGTTTGTGTCAGATTTTGAAAGGGTACCATATTGGGCGCATGTCGCATATACAGAAAAGAGGAGGGGATGGGGGATGAATTCAAAACTTATTTTATTACTTGTACTGTTTATTTTATTAGTTATAGTAGGTATAATTTGCTTATAGAGGAAAAAAATGAGGAAGGGGCTTCCTTCCTCACTTTCCATGAAATATAATTTCTACATAACTAGAAATTAATAGAATGGTAATACATACATTAATAACTCGAAAGACACCGGGCTGGCGGCTCGCAGATATTTGTTTTCGCTCACACAGTGTATGTGTCATGAAATTCGTGTAAAATATAACAAGAAGTGCGAATGCAACAAAAACAACGGTTATAAGAGTCATGAGGCGAGACCTCCTTTTGGCTAAAATACATATACTTTATATATTGTATCATACGATATTTTATTCGTGTTACAAAATTCAGAAATAGAAGACTTTGTGTTAGGAAGCGAGGGAGAAAATGGACGTTGTAAGAAGACTAGAACAAGCTGAATACTACGTAGACCTACTATTTAAAATGATTGATGAAGAAAAGTGTCCATTTTATTCTTTAATCATAAAGAAAAAAGCTCGTAAAAAAGACATTGAACGTATACTAAAACTTTGTGAAAAACTGAACGAACAATATGTAGTGGAGAAAGCAGAAGGCCTTCTATTGTTTGATGCGCTATTAGATCAATTTGAAAAAGCGCTTCCACATCAGCTCGAAGTACACGAAACTGCGGAAGCGCTAGCAAAACAAGGTTTATTTAAGCCGCTTATGAATGAATTCTTAAGCATGATTGCGAAAAAATAAATAGATTATTTCTTAACTAACTTTTGATCGGATTCCGTAAAGTTCTCCTCAATATCTTCTAATGATTTCTCAAAAATATCGATGAAGTCTTGTCCGTAAATATTACGCAGGATTGCAATCAGTTCGATATTTTCTGGGAACTTACCATAAAAATTACGAAGTTCAAGTGCTCCATTAAAAACAGAATTATTTTCAGGATCATACTCCTCCATTAAGCGAAGCAGTAATTCTTCCCCTTTGTCTGTAATTTCAATGTACGTATTTCGTTTATCATCTTCTTTTTTTGAGAATATAAGATAGCCGCGTTCTTCAAGCTTTTTAGAGAAGTTAAACGCCGTTGATACGTGCATAACTCCAAACTTAGCAATCTCAGAAATAGAAGCCCCTTTTAAATGATAAGCGATGGTTAAAATGTGATGCTCATTAATGTTTAAATCGTAAGGTTTAATCCATTGTTGCCAATCTTTCTCTACGCATTTCCATAACGCTTTCGATAATTGAGCAATACGTTGGCTGAAAATCATCGCTTCTTTTACCGAGTAATTTTTTTCTCCACTTTTCATTTACTCACCCACTTTAACATTCTTTTTTCATTATTATCTATTATGCCAGTAAAATAAAAATTAATAAAGTCTTTTTGTGAGAATTGTGAAAATTTTTCGGAAAAATAACATTCTATACAAATCATGCATAACTATGGAAGCGTTTTATGAGTCGAGAATACATGTGTTGTCTTTACATGTTAAGGGATAACATATATTGTAAATGCATAAAAACACGGCATATCTATGTGATATGCCGTGTTAAGGTCAATTCGTATGAAAAATATTTGTTATATGCAAAAAACTAAGCAGGAATATGTTTACGCTTTTTCTGGAACGGCTTCTTGTAGTTTCTCAATTGACTTTTGAATGTCTAAAATTTCTTTTTCAATATGTCGTTTGTTTTGAGAAATATCTTGTTTCCAGTTAGAAAGCGTGTCATGCATATCGTCTTTTAGTTCTTGGAATACTTCTTTACCTTCTGAAGCAGTTTCAACGATTTGACGCTTTAATAACTTCGTATCAGCTGTAATATCAGCTAATGTTTTTTTAATATCAGTTCCTTTTTCTTTCAGCTTACCGCGCATAGCTTTACCAGAAGAAGGAGTTGAGAAAAGAACGGCTAGCCCAGCAACTGCTCCGCCGCAAAGTACACCTGTAATAAAGGATTTAGCTTTTGACATAAAAGGAAACCTCCTTATTTTTCGTTCGTATTCATGATGTATAAAAGTGTGCATATCTTTAAGACAAGGGGAAGAAAAGTGAGCTTTTCTCTCTTGTACATGCTATGCACAAAAAATCATATCCCCGGCATTTTTTGTGAAGAAAGAAGCCATACAATAAATGCCAGAGGAATCGGCTTATTATGTATTACTTCTTATTATAGTGGCACTATTTCACACTATTTGCAATTGTACTTGCGATGTTTTGTAAATTTTCCATTGTATATTCATTTTGGTGTGATTTCCAAACAGCACCGAAACCATCGTTTTCACCGTAGCGTGGAATTAAATGAAGGTGGAAGTGGAATACAGTTTGTCCAGCTTTCTCGCCGTTATTGTTAAGTAGGTTGAAGCCAACTGGATTAAATTCTGCTTTCATTGCATTTGCGATTTTTGGAACGACAGCAAAAATATGTGATGCGATTTCTGGCGTTAACGCAAAAATGTCTTGTTTGTGAACTTTCGGAATAACAAGAGTATGTCCTTTTGTTACTTGACTAATATCTAAAAATGCAAGTACATGTTCATCTTCGTATACTTTTGAGCAAGGGATTTGCCCGTCAATGATTTTACAAAAAATACAATTGTCCGCTGTATGATTCATCGATCTCATCCTTTCAAATGGTCTTAGCCGTATTTTACCATAATTACATAGGAGAACAAACACGAAAAACAGGAAGCTGACTCAGCTTCCTGTTTTCTGAAGAGGGATTGAAAAAGCATTTTTTATAATTTACGGTTCGCAGACACCTCATTTATATAAGAAATACATGGTAAATCGGCTGAAATATCTACCGTAGACACCCCATTTTCAAGTGAAATGAATTGCAATCTTGTATTAAATGAAATTGTTAGTGTTTAAAACAGTATATGCTCTTTCACAGACACCTCATTTATTTAAGAAATGCACGGTAAATCGGCTAAAGTCTCTGCCGCAGACACCCCATTTTCAAGTGAAATGAATTGCAATCTTGTATTAAATGAAATTGTTTATTTTTTAAAACAGTATATGCTCTTTCGGAGACACCCCGTTTCGAAAATGAAACAAATTATCTGGTTATGTGTAAATTTCATTGTCCAACTTGGACACCCCATTTCATGATGACTTCACTATGTTGTTGTACTCATCAATTGGTGGTTGCTTTTTCAAGTGTGTTCCTTCTTCCTTAATTATGATGTCCGCTTTCGTAAAAATATATGCGAAGAAATTTTAATTTTTTTTGGAGACATCGATACTATGTAGTACAGCACAATTTTTGGTAAGATGAATATAGAATGAATATCAATGAAGAAAGTGGTGTCGTATGAGCGAGTTATTGCGTGTAGAAAATGTTACAGGAGGATATACGAAACGACCTGTACTGCAAAATGTTTCGTTCTCTGTTAATAAAGGCGAACTTGTCGGCTTGATCGGTTTAAATGGAGCCGGGAAAAGTACGACAATTAAACATATCATCGGTTTAATGGAGCCGAAAAAAGGAACTGTCACAATTAACGGGAAAACAATTCGTGATGATATGACAGCGTACCGTTCTAGTTTCTCCTTCATTCCAGAAACGCCAGTATTATATGATGAGTTAACGTTAGAAGAGCATTTGAAATTAACAGCGATGGCGTACGGTGTAGATGAAAAACAATATGAAGAACGTGTAGGACAATTATTACATGAATTTCGCATGAAAAATCGCTTAAAATGGTTTCCGTCTCATTTCTCAAAAGGGATGAAACAAAAAGTGATGATTATGAGTGCATTTTTAGTTGAACCATCACTTTACATTGTAGACGAACCTTTCGTTGGACTTGATCCGTTAGCGATTCAATCACTTCTTCAAATGATGGATCAAATGAAAAAGAGTGGTGCGGGTATCTTAATGAGTACACATATTTTAGCGACAGCAGAGCGCTATTGTGATTCATTCATTATTTTGCATCAAGGTGAAGTGAGAGCGATGGGAACATTATCAGAACTTCAATCCGGGTTTAATATGCCTGGTGCAACGCTTGATGATATTTATATTGCGTTAACGAAGGAAGAAGATTATGAATAGCACAGCGTTATGGAAAGAACGATTTCGGCACTTTCTAAAAGAAGTTCGTACATATAGTAAATACGTATTTAATGATCATTTGAAATTTATTTTCGTATTTATCATCGGTGCAGGAGCGTATTATTACCAGCAATGGTTACAAACGTTAACACCTTCGTTTCCGACAGCGGTCGTTATGGCAGTCTTACTTGGTCTTGTATTAACAGCTGGGTCAGTCCAAACGTTATTAAAAGAAGCAGACCTCGTGTATTTGCTGCCAGTTGAAGAAAAGTTAAAGCCTTACTTTACGAAGGCATTTCTTTTTACGTTTATGATTCAGTTATACATAATCGCAATGGTAGCAGCTGCGCTTGCCCCGTTATACTTCCAGCAAATGAAACAAACAGGTGCCAATTACATATGGATTGTAATTGCGTTTGTCATTGTAAAAGCGTGGAATTTATTCGTAGCGTGGGAAAAATCATTTTTAACAGATCAAAATGTACAAAGAGCGGATTGGTTTATTCGTTTTATTTTAAACGGCTTATTTGTGTACGTCCTTGTAGAACGTACTTCAGTCATTTTTACCGGTGTGATTGTCTTTTTAATGGCGCTATACCTTGCCGTTATGCACCAAAAGGTGAAGGGAAAGCCGCTAAACTGGGAGTATTTAATTTCTGAAGAAGGTAAAAAAATGATGCTGCTGTACCGCATTGCGAACATGTTCGTTGATGTACCAGCGTTAAAAGAGAGAGTATCACGTAGGAAATGGCTTGATTTCATTCTTTCGATGATCGGTGAAAAACGTACATATTTATACTTATATACGAGAACATTTTTAAGATCGGGTAACTATTTCGGATTATATATGCGTTTACTCGTTCTTGGCGGGATTATTCTTTACTTTATCCCATTTTTATATGGACGTTTTATCGTAAGCCTTGTTTTCTTATACTTAATCGGCTACCAGCTCTTAACCCTTTGGAAACATCACCGTATGAAAGTTTGGCTTGATTTATATCCGGTAGGGGAAGACGAGAAGAAGAGAGATTTCCTTACTTTATTAAATGCGATTCTTATCATTGGTAGTGTTGTATTTACAATTATATTTGCACTTGCGACGAAAGATTTCATAATGACCGGCATTTTATTTGTCGTAAGCATATTATTTAGTATCGGTTTCGTTTATCAATACGGTGCAAAGCGCATTGAGCGTTTAAACTGAAAGGAATGAACCTATGATTACATATGAAGAGAAGGTTATAAAAGAATTGGAGCAGTGGAAAGCTACATTCATGAAAGATTCTTCTATGATGACACGGTTCTCTAAAAAAGTGCAGGTGAAAGTGCAACAACTAGTGCCCGCGAAAGTGCAAAAGGTACTAACAGAAACGATTCGGATGATGGTGCAAACAATTAGTGCTGGATCAAACTTCATAAAACCGAAGCTAAAAGAAACGAACTGGTCACTGCAAAGAAGAGACGATGAAGTACGTAAAAAAATGGATGAGTACAAAAAAGTCGCAGCGGCAGAAGGAGCAGGAACGGGAGCAGGTGGTATTCTCCTCGGTCTTGCTGATTTTCCGCTTCTACTTACCATTAAAATAAAATTTTTATTTGATGCAGCAACATTGTACGGATTTGATACGAGTAAAAAAGAAGAGCGCCTTTTTATTCTTCACGTTTTCCAGCTTGCTTTTTCAAGTGACGATTACCGAAAAGAAGTATGGAAAGCGATTGAAACGTGGGATACAGAAGAAGAAAATCATATGGACTGGGAAAAGTTCCAAACAGAATACCGAGACTATATCGATTTAGCAAAAATGCTTCAACTCGTCCCGATCATCGGTGCCCCGGTCGGAGCATACGCAAATTATCAATTATTGCAAAGGCTTGGGGAAGTAACGATGAATTGTTATCGTATGCGCTTGCTTAATAGAAATTAATTTGTTTTACAAAAAGCATCCTAAATTACACATTTAGGATGCTTTTTTTTATTTTTATTCATATTTTTAATTTTTTTACCAATAATATACAGATAAAGTTACTTGAGCTTACTTTACTGTATTTAGGGGTGCAAAATATGAAAGTATCAATATTTATTACTTGTGTTGCAGATATTTTTTATCCAGAAGTAGGGAAAGATGTTGTGGAAATTCTTGAAGATTTAGGGTGTGAAGTTGATTTTCCCAAAACTCAAACTTGCTGCGGACAACCTGCTTATAATAGCGGGTATGTGAAAGAAACAAAAACAGCTGCAAAGCATATGATTGAAGCCTTTGCCAGTTCAGAATATGTTGTGGCACCATCGGGGTCTTGCGCTATGATGGTTCACGAGTTTTCTAGCTTATTTTCTGAAAGCGAAGCGGATTGGAAGAAAAAAGCTACTGAACTTGGAAATAAAACATATGAATTCACACAATTTCTAGTTGAAGTATTAGGGAAAGAAGACTTAGGTGCAGAGCTTTATAAAAAAGCAACGGTTCATACATCTTGTCATATGAGCCGATTAATGGGGATTAAGGAACCACCGCAAAAACTATTAAAGTGTGTAAAGGGACTGGAAGTTGTTTCATTGCCGCATAATTATGATTGTTGCGGATTTGGAGGGACATTCTCGGTGAAAATGCCAGAAATCTCTGAGCAAATGGTTGAAGAAAAAGTAAAGCATATTATGGAAACCGGTGCGGAATTGTTAATTGGGATGGATTGTAGCTGCTTAATGAATATAAAAGGACGTTTAACACGTAATGGTTATCAGATTGATGTAAAACATATTGCTCAAGTATTAAATGAAGATCGAAAATAAGAGGGGGATATAGAGATGGGAATGAGAATAGGGAACGATCCCTTTCATAAGCGTACTGAAACAGGCATTGGGGATCAATTTATGCGACAGGCTGTCAGGAAAGCGCAAGATGGTCTGAGAATCAAGAAATTAAAAGCCACTGAGAGTCTTGGGAAGTGGGAGGAATGGCGAGCTTTAGGAGAAGAAATTCGAAAGCATACATTAGAAAACCTTGATTATTATTTATATGAGCTGAGTGAAAATATTGAGAAAAACGGTGGTTTCGTTTATTTCGCAAAGACTGCAGAAGACGCAAGGGAATATGTAAAAGAGATTGTAAAAAAGAAAAACGCGAAAAAAATTGTGAAATCAAAATCGATGGTAACAGAAGAAATTAGTTTAAATGAAGCGATTGAAGAAGCTGGAGCAGAAGTGTTAGAAACAGATCTTGCTGAATTTATTCTACAAGTGAACGACCACGATCCTCCCTCGCATATTGTTGTTCCATGCCTTCACAAAGATAAAGAGCACATTTGTGAAATATTTAAAACAAAGTTAAATTACACTGGAACATCTGATCCTACGGAAATGGCGAGGTTTGTAAGAGATTATTTACGTGATGATTTTTTTGCAGCGGATATAGGAGTGACTGGATGTAACTTTGCTGTTGCAGAGTCTGGATCAATTTCTATCGTAGCAAACGAAGGAAATGCAAGACTTACTACGACACTTCCGAAAACGTTGATTACAGTTATGGGAATGGAGCGTATTGTTCCGACATGGGAAGAGCTTGATGTTTTAGTAACACTTCTATGCCGAAGTTCTGTAGGACAAAAGTTAACAAGTTATATTACAGGGTTAACTGAGCCTGGCGGGGAAGATGGACCTGAGGAATTTCATTTAGTCATTGTTGATAATGGTCGTTCCGATATTGTAGGAACAGAATTCCAAAGTGTCCTTCAGTGCATTCGTTGCGCGGCATGTATTAATGTGTGTCCTGTATACAGGCATATTGGTGGACATGCATATGGCTCTATTTATCCAGGACCAATTGGAGCTGTGTTGACACCGCTTTTAGGGGGATATGATGAATATAAGGATTTGCCTTACGCATCTAGCCTTTGTGGTGCTTGTACAGAAGCGTGTCCAGTGAAAATCCCGTTACATGACTTATTAATTAAACATCGCAGCCGCATTGTAGAAGAAAAACGATCACCTGTAGCTTGGAACGTGGCTATGAAAGGTTTTGAAAAAGCGGTGAAGAGTCCTAGACTATTTTCTTTTGCAGCGAAGAGCGCTCCGTATGCATTAAAACCTCTTGCAAAAGGGGATAAGATCGAGCGTGGAATTGGACCGTTAAAAGCTTGGACGGATGCGAGAGATTTTCCAGTTCCGAAAAAACAACCGTTTCGAGAGTGGTTTGAAAAACACGAAAAGGAGAACAATGATGGCCATCCAAAATCGTGAGGAATTTTTACTCCAGTTATCAGAAAAGCTTGGTAGGAAACGTCCAGAAGCAGTGGAAAAACCGAACTGGTCTTTTTCCCCGCAGTGGACTGTTTTTGACGGACTGGCGCAAGACGAACTTGTACTAAAGTTAATAGAGCACTGCGAAGTCATTCATACAGAAGTAAAGCGAACAACAAAGGAAAATCTTGTTGAAACATTGGGGTCTTTTATAAAAGATTGGAATATCGAATCTGTTATATGTTCGAATGATGAGCGCTTTAATGAGTATGGTCTTACACCATGTTTCAGCAATGAAGGAACAACACATTTTCGTACATGGGGATTAGAACATAAAGAAGAGGACATAAAATTTGCGAAAGCTGCTGACCTTGGCATTACGTTCAGTGATATGACTTTGGCAGAATCAGGAACCGTTGTACTATTTAATGACGGGTTAAAAGGAAGACATGTGAGTCTTCTTCCGGAGTCATATATTGCAATCGTTCCTAAAAGTACGATTGTACCAAGGTTAACCCAAGCTACAAAACTGATTCATGATCAAAGTAAAGCGGGAGAAAACTTGCCGGCTTGTGTGAACTTCGTTTCTGGTCCGTCAAATAGTGCGGATATTGAAATGAACCTTGTCGTAGGTGTACATGGGCCAATTAGAACAGCGTATATTATTGTGGATGATCAATAATGATTTACGTGTGCGGCAGAGCGCGAAATATAGCTGAAACATTATAAGAGTACTGAAAATAGAAAGCGCTGGCTGTTAAATATAACCGGGGCTTTTTATTTTGCGTGCCCTTACTGGTGAAGAAACCTTAAGAAGGAAAATTTTAATCTCTGTTTCAGTTTTCTACGCTACTATAACTAACTGAATTGTGTCTTTTCTTAGAAGCTAAACACACTATAACTAGCTCCAATTATAATGAATACGATAAAGAGCAGAATGATTAATAAAAGCCCACTACTACCGCTCTTACCATCTTTGCCATCTTCACCGTCGCTACCACCTTTACCGCCAGATCCCATATGAAAACCATCCTTATCGTTATACATTGTTTTTACTTTATATTTTTCTAGGTTCATCAAGAAGTTCCTTTTAAAACTCTAATTAACTTGCAAATCATTCATTTTCATTTTACAATTTACTTACCGACCGGTAAGTAAAAATAAGTGAGGTATAGTATGACAAAGAATTTACAAACATCGCAGCACATTGTAGAGGCATCATTTAAACTAATGGCAGAGCATGGCATTGAGAAGATGAGTCTTTCAATGATTGCGAAAGAAGTAGGTATATCAAAGCCAGCTATTTATTATCATTTTCCGTCTAAAGAAGCGCTAGTTGATTTTTTATTTGAAGAGATTTTTTCTGGATATTATTTCGTGGGTTACTTCGATAAAGAACAATATACGAAAGAAAACTTTGCAGAAAAGTTAATCGCAGATGGTTTACATATGTTGTCTGAGTATAGAGGTCAAGAAGGCATATTACGCGTTATAAATGAATTCATCGTAACTGCGACGCGAAATGAAAAGTACCAGAAACGCTTATTTGAAATACAAGAAGAGTTTTTAAATGGATTCCACGATTTATTAAAGAAAGGTGTGGAACTTGGTGTTGTGTCACGACATGCAACTGAAGAAAACGCGCATACGTTAGCGCTCGTTATTGATAATATGAGTAATTACATATTAATAGGATTCCAGTTAAAGTATAAAGAAATTTGGATTCAAAATGTGAAAAACGTAATGAAGGAGGGAGAATAAAAATGAAAATGCAGAAAAACTGGTGGCTCGGTTTTCTGGGGTTAATTGGAATTTATAAAATCCCAGGTATGATTGAAGCTTTCCAAGCGGATAAAGGTTGGTTCGCGTTAATTAGTTTAGTTTGGCTGCTTTGGTTCGGATATTTTATTCCTGAGAAAAAAGAGGATAAATAATAAATTTTCAATTTTATGTAAAGTTATGTAAAATATAGATTGAGACAATTCATATATTAGATTAATAGATTTGGAGTGGTTACATGGATCCATTGAAAAATGAAATTCATCCTGACATGATCAAGGTGTGGAAAGTTCGTGCTGTAATTGAGGAAGGGATCGGTATTCTCGTCATTTTAGTTTACCTGTTCCTTATGATAAAGTTTGATTGGTGGGCGTGGATTTTGTATGTGCTGATCGGGTTAACAGTTGCACTAGCACCATTTGAGTACTTCCTATTCCCGAAACTGCGTCAGCGTTATTATAGCTATCAATTAAATGAAGAAGAGCTTGAAATTCAGCACGGTCTTTTCGTCGTAAAGCGCGTATTAGTACCGATGATTCGTGTACAGCACGTTACGATTGAACAAGGGCCAATTATGAGAAAACATGGATTAGCAGAATTACATATTTCAACAGCGGCAGCTTCTCATAGCATTCCAGGCTTAACGATGTATGAAGCGGAAATGTTAAAAACGAGAATCGCAGAATTAGCGAAAGTGAGTGATGAGGATGTATAAGAGGCAGCATCCCATTACGATGTTATTAGAATTAAAAATAACAGACTTTATACCATTACTTATTTTCATGTTTAGTTTAAATGGAAAGTTTCCATTTTGGTATTTAATTCCCGCTGGATTCGGTTTACTCACCGTTTTTTCAGCGTTTGAGAAATGGTATTACACAACATACTGGGTTGAAAATAACGTATTACATGTTAAACAAGGGCTCTTTGTGAAGAAGGAGAGCTACTTAAATAAAGAACGTGTCCAAACGATTAATACAAGTTCAAACGTGTTATATCAAATGCTCGGTTTAAAGAAAATTCAAATCGAAACAGCTGGCGGAGGCGATGATGCCGAAGTAAGCCTAGCTGGTATTACAGAAGATGAGGCGAAGGAGCTTATTTTCTTACTAAATGAGCCAACTCCAGAAGTAAAAGCAGAAGAAACATCAGAAGAAGTAGTAGAAAAAGAAGTTATGACAGAGGAAAAGCAAGCGACAGAGTACAAATTAACTTTGAAAGAAATTTTATTAGCATCTGTTACATCTGGTCAGTTTGGACTATTATTCTCATTAATCTTTTTCGTGTATCACCAAGTAGATGAGTACATTCCGAAATGGATAAAAAATAGCGTAGAGTCATATGTAATGGATCATGATATATACGGCTGGATTTACATGGTAGCTATTTTACTCGTCCTTTCGTGGATTATATCTACAATTGGTTACGCGTTAAAACATGGTAATTTCACAGTAAATCGAAAAAACGATGAAGTGCGTATTTCTCAAGGATTACTTGAAAGGAAAGAACTTGTACTAAAGTTACACCGCATTCAAGGGATTACGATAAAAGAAGGTATTTTCCGTCAGATGTTCGGTTATTGTGCTGTGCAAGTCGAAGTTATTCAAAGTAAGGGATTGGGAGAAGAGAAGGACAAAGTTACGCTGCATCCGATTATTCGAAAAGATCGCGTACAACAGTTACTCGCTCATTTACAATTGCCATATGAACTGAATACAAACATTATTGCATTACCAAAAGCAGCCTTGCGCCGTTATTTAATTGATAGTTTCATTTTCTTCGCAATGCTAGCAATCCCGCTTATTGGAATAAGTATATACTTTGAAAAGCACTTCATCATGTGGGCATTAATTCCGCTCGCAACCCTCATCTTTACACTTGGATACGCAACATTTAAAACAAATGGTTACGGTGTAAACGGAGAACAAATTACGATTATACATCGTAGTATTGGGAAACATACAGGACTTGTAAGAAGAAGACACGTCCAATCAATTGAAAAAACACAATCATATTTCCAGCGCCGAGCGGATTTATGTACGTATACGTTTTCTAGTGCATCATCGAATTATAAACTAGAGCATACGAGAGTAGAGGATGCGGAGAGAATGCAGGATTGGTATAAGAAGAGAATATGTGAGGATTAAATGAAATGGCTTGCCTAGTATGAAAGGCAGGCTTTTTTGTTATGGAGAAATGAGTAGTTTGATTCATATATGGGTGCAAATACAGCTCACATTTCTCAATACGTATCAGAAAAAAAGGTAGTATACTTCTATTTCAGGAAAATCTGTGGAATTTTTGATATAAATGGTATACTAATATAGAAAAAGTATTAGGAGGCTATATATGATAAGTCAGTTAAAAAGAGAAGCACTTGATGCATTAAAAGGAAAATGGGGATTAGCGGTAGGGGCAACCTTATTAGTCGGAATCCTTATTGGAGCTGTTGAACTTCTAATTACAGGTGTTTTCTCGATGTTTTGGGGTTGGGAAGAAGCAAGTGATTCGCTTACAGTAAGTATTATTGCAATGCTTGTTATCGGTCCGTTAACAATAGGCGCCTACTATCTTGTTTTAAATGTAATCCGTGAGACTAGTGCTAGCATTGGTGATTTATTTAGATGGTTTAGCGATGGAAGTAAGATTATGAAGTCGTTTTTAACATATTTACTAATGTATGTATACTTGATGCTATGGACATTACTTCTTATTATTCCGGGTATTATTAAATCATTTTCTTATTCTATGACGTATTTTATTTTGAATGATCGTCCAGAATACACAGCGAATCAAGCGATTACCGAAAGTCGCCATATGATGAATGGACATAAAATGGATTACTTTTTACTATGCTTAAGCTTCCTTGGCTGGTTCCTTTTAAGTATTCTTACTTTAGGAATCGGTTTCTTATGGTCTGCACCTTATTTCTACGCGACATCGGCAGCATTTTATGAAGAGATTTCAAAAGAATATTATAAAAAAGAAGGTACTACTTTCTAATAAACCACCTAAACCACTTGTCGCCTAAAGAATATAGGGAACAGACGGTTTAGGTGTTTTGATATGTGTTCTGTTTTCGGGTTCACTTCAAAGCTCTTCCCTCTATGTTTTATCATAGAGGGTTATTTTTTTATGTAAAATGATAGAAAATAATGAATAATATATGTGAAGGGAAAAGTGAGGTGAATGAGATTGAGCAAATTTTTAATTCCGTATTCATTTTCTATATTAAGTTTCTTTATTTCAGCAACGGCACTTGATTTATATGATAGGATGGGAAAAAATGATGAGATGACTTCGCCGAACATAATTGGAAAGATAATTCAATCTACTGCGCAAATGGGAGTCCTTACATTGTATTTCGGAGTACCTATCATTTTAGGTGGATGTCTTCTTGGTGAGCTATTGTTTAGAGGTATCATTTTACGTTTTAAACTAAGCTATATTATATCTTTATTATTATATTTGCTTTTAGCTTTTAGTATTGTTTTCGTAACGGTAGGGATTCCAACTACATACGAAGATTCTAATACTCTTTTCATGGGAATAACTATGATTTGCGCTGTTACATTCTTTGTGGGCCGAAATATATGGGAGAAAAAATCAGTTAATAATGGAGTGACAAAATGAAATACACTTGTCCATGCTGCGGATATAAAGTTCAACTAATAATCAGTGGGGATTTTGTTCATTCCCCACTGATTATTAGTTGAACCAATCGGGCTTTTATGGGCAGTTGATCTCCCACCTAACTCCTTTGCACTAGCTGAATTTTGAGGTGGGAGTTTTACTGCCCGTTAATGCGGGGTAAAACATTAGAAGAAGAACCACCAGGTACATATGAAATTTGTAACATATGTTATTGGGAAGATGATCCTGTTCAGTTTAACGATCATGACTTTGAAGGCGGAGCGAATGAAGTTTCGTTAAGACAAGCACAGAGAAATTTCATTGTATTTGGTGCTTGCGAGGAATGCTTTGTTGAATCAGTTAGAAAACCGACTAACGAAGATATAAAGGATGCTAGTTGGAGAGGAATTTGTTAAGTGGTTTATAGGTAGCAAATGTTATTACTTATAGAAAGAGAAGTAATAACATTTTTTATTTAGTGATTAAAGAATTGGCACCGTCTTATAAAATAAAACAATAAAGCTGATAGGGTGGTAGGAAGACCAGCTTTGAAAAATGCTTGAAAACTAAAGGATAGGAAATCAACTCGTTAAAATGGCATTTCACATTTTATGGATATATTAGGAATGAACATAAAAGTATAGATGTATAGTCAACGTTGCGTATTTGATGTTATCATATTGTGATATGGAAATTTTTAATAGAAGAAGCAACTAACAATTCAAAGATAATGAAGCCTATATTGAATAAAAAAATACCTAGTAGTACTGAACAATATTAAAAATAAAATACGTATTTAGATAGAATTAGTAGAAATGAGGGTTTAAAAAGGAATGAACACGAGCATAACACGGCAAAGGATTTTAGCCGCCGCTTCTCAAATTGTTCAATTTAAAGGAGTAGCTAAGTTAACTTTAGAAGCAGTAGCAAAAGAGGCAGGTGTAAGTAAAGGTGGATTATTGTATCACTTTTCAAATAAAGAAGCTTTAATAGAAGGCATGATACTTAAAGGGACAGAGGAGTATCATGGTGCTATTTATAATAAGGTAACGGAAGACACAGAGAAGAAAGGAAGGTGGGTTCGTTCGTTTATAGAGGAAAGATTAAGTAATGAGAAAAGAACAGAAGAGTTGTGTAGTAGTATGATGGCAGCATTAATGCTAAAACCTGAATTGCTTGAGCCATTACAACAAGCATTTCAGCAATTGCAAACTAAAATAGAAAATGATGAAATGGATTCTGTTTGTGCCACAATTATTAGATTAGCAGCTGATGGATTATGGTATTCGGAATATTTAGGGGTCGGAAGACTAAGCCCTGAATTAAGAGGAAAAGTGATTCAAGCCCTTATTAACGCTTCCTATAAATAGAATATATAAACTATAGAATGAAAAATAATTCCCCATTGGTGTATTTAATCCGGCGGGGAATTATTTTTTTTATTAGAATAATAGAACAATTGTATAGGGTGTTGAATTATAACCGTCCAGACGGTATAGTAATATTTGGTTCAAAAGGAAAATGAAACAAAAAATAATAGAAAATATTTTTAGCACACTATTCGAAAGGATAGGCCGCAAAGCTTAGAGTCTACGGTAATATATATTGGTTACTAAGATCGTCTGGTTGCACTTTTTGATGCAATCGGACGATCTTTTTTTATTATATAAATATAATATTCAAGGAGGAAAATATGCAAGCGAAAAGTACTAAAAGGCACATTTCAATGGTTTCATTAGTTTTTCTAGTATTATTTTCAGTGCTGAATGTGTGGGCTCCAGTTATTCAAGCTGCTGTGATGAAAAGTCCAGTGGATGATATTAGCATTTCCCGTACTGATGGCACGACATCTGAACCATATCAGGCCTCAGATGGTATGAAAGTAGAAGTGAAGTGGTCAGCTAAAGAACAGATAAAAAGTGGAGATCAATTCACAATTGATATGCCAAAAGAATTTCGAAAAGATCTTATGAATATGAGTTTTCCTTTAAAAGATGCTGAAGGAAAAACAGTTGGTACATGTGAGATGAAAAAGGGTCTATTGACGTGTACTATGGGTGATTATGTAGAAGGAAAGAATAACATTAAAGGTTCTTTATTCGTAGAATTCTATTTTGCTCTAGAAGCATATGATGGTGTTCAAAAAATCCCATTAGAATTTAACGTTGATGGTCAAATCGTAAATAAAGAAGTAAGTGTAAATAATACGACAGAGAGACCGAAGCCACAGCCCAATACAGATAATCTATTGAAATGGGGTTCTTATAATCAGGAAGATCCTTCAATTGCAGACTGGACAGTATATGTAAATGCAACTGGAACAGAAATGCAAGATCTTAAATTAACAGACACATTAGGACCTGGGCATGAGTTAATTACAGACAGCGTAGTATTAGAAGAGGCTGTATTTGAAGATGGCTATGCAGCAACAAATATTAAGCCAGCAGATTTATCTAAAATTAAAATCAATACAACGAAAACTGGATTTACAATTGAATTTCCAGACAGTTCAAAAGGTTATATTTTAAGATATAAAACAAAGATTACCAATCCCGCTGCAAAGCCTCATAAAAATACAGTGAAATTAGAAGGAAAAAATATTAAAACTGAAGAAAAAGTAGGAGAAGTATTCGTAAGTGGTGGGGGAGGAACCGGTTCAGGCGACGATAATCCACCTAGTATTGAAAAGAATATAGTTGATGAGAATGGTAAGCTTGTAGAGAATCAGCAGTTAACACAAATGGATCAACCTATTCAATATCAAGTTGGTACGCATATACCAAACGATCCGCCTAAATACACATCTATGGTAATTAGTGATGATTTAGAAGATGTATTAGAAGTATTAGAGGCAAAAGTGTATGATCAAAATGGCCAAGATATTACTTCTAAAGGAACACTAACGATAGATAAACAAAAAAGTGAAGTAACATTTACGTTCGGTGAGAGCTTTGACTATAAGTCGTATGAAGACCAGATAATCAACTTGAATATTAAGGCGAAAATTAAAGCTGATGCAGACTTATCTTCTTATGTAGATAAGAAGGTTCCTAATAAAGCAGAGTTACATTATGATGATAAGAAATTAACATCGAATGAAGTAACGGTTACGCCGCCGGAACCTCCAAAAGAAGGTACAGTAGCTATTCATAAAATAGATGCTGAGGATCCGAATAAAGAGTTAACAGGTGCCGAATTTGAAGTTCGAAATAGTGAGGATAAGGTTGTTGCAGTACTGAAAACAGGCGAAAAAGGTTTTTCAGCCCCTCAAACTTTAGCACCTGGAACGTATAAAATTTATGAAAAAGTAGCACCTGAAGGATATCAAAAATTAACAAGTCCGGTAGAGGTTACACTTCAAGCTGGAGAAACAAAAACAATTGAAATTAAAAATACCATGCAAAAGGGTCAAATTGAATTAAAGAAAATTGATTCGGAAAATGGTGGTAAAGCATTAGCAAATGCAGAGTTTGATGTAGTAAAAGACGGTGTAGTAGTTGAACATATTGTTACAGATAAAGACGGTAAGGCAATTTCTAAACCGTTAGCACCAGGGAAATATATTTTAAAAGAAACGAAAGCGCCCGAAGGATACCAATTAAAAGAAACAGAGTTCGAAGTAAATGTAACAGGGGACGGCATATTCCCAATAACAGTAGAAAATGCAATGGTAGACAAAGGTAATGTAGAAATTACAAAAGTGGACAAAGAAAGCGGCGCAGTATTAGCGGGTGTCGAATTTGAAGTCCAAGATGAGAAAGATAAAGTGGTAAGAAAAGTAGTAACAGATAAAGATGGAAAAGCAAACGTTTCAGATCTATCAGTAGGAAAGTACAAATTAGTAGAGACGAAAAGCTTACCAGGTTACAAGAAACTAACAGAATCAGTATCATTTGAAATTAAAAAAGGTATGACGACAGTCCTATCATTGAAAGTAGAAAATGAGCAGTTAGACAAAGGCTCATTAGAAATTACAAAAGTAGATAAAGACAGTCAAAAAGTATTAGAAGGCGTAGTCTTCGAAGTGCAAGATGAAAAAGGAAAAGTGGTAAAAAAAGTAACGACAGATAAAGATGGAAAAGCGAATGTCTCAGACTTATCAGTAGGAAAATACAAATTAGTAGAGACGGAAAGCTTACCAGGTTACAAAAAATTAACAGAGCCAGTATCATTCGAAATTACAAAAGGTATGACAGAAGTCTTATCACTGAAAGTAGAAAATGAGCAGTTAGATAAAGGCTCAGTAGAAATTATAAAAGTAGATAAAGACAGCCAAAAAGCATTAGAAGGTGTAGTCTTCGAAGTGCAAGATGAAGCTGGAAAAGTAATAAAGAAAGTAACAACAGATAAAAATGGGAAAGCAAAAATTGCAGACCTATCAGTAGGGAAATACAAACTAGTAGAAGTTGAAAGTTTACCAGACTATAAGAAACTAACAGAGCCAGTATCATTTGAAATCAAAAAAGGCATGACCGAGGTACTATCATTAAAAGTAGAAAATGAAATGGTAGATACGGGAAACGTAGAGATAACGAAGATAGATAAAGATAATAAGGCGCCGTTAGCGGGAGTAACGTTTGTTGTCCAAGATGAGAAGGGCAATGAGGTGAAAAAAGTAACAACAGATAAGGAAGGAAAAGCAAACGTTTCAGACTTATCTGTAGGAAAGTACAAGCTGGTAGAAGTAGAGAGCTTACCAGGATACAAAAAATTAGAAAAGCCGGTACCATTTGAAATTACAAAAGGTATGACAAAATCTCTAGCGTTCACTGTAGAAAACGAAATGGTGGATACGGGGAATGTTGAAATCACGAAAATAGACAAAGATAGTAAAGCACCATTAGAAGGTGTTGTGTTTGAAGTGCGTGATTCAAAAGGGAAAGTAGTAACAAAAGTAAAAACGGATAAAGATGGAAAGGCAAACGTTTCAGATTTATCTATTGGAAAGTATGAGTTGGTGGAGGTAGAAACACCAGCTGGATACAAACCGCTAGAAAAACCAATTTCATTCGAAATTGAAAAAGGTAGAGTAACAGCATTACAATTAACTGTCGAAAATGAATTAGTGGATACAGGAAATGTAGAAATTACAAAAGTAGACAAAGAAAATAAAGATGCTTTAGCTGATGCCGTATTTGAGATTCAAGACGAAGCAGGACAAGTAGTCGCTAAAATAACGACAGATAAAAAAGGACACGCACAAGTTACTAATTTATCAGTTGGAACATACAAGTTGGTAGAAGTAAAAGCACCAAAAGGATATAAGCAATTAGTAGATCCGATTACTTTCCAAATTGAAAAAGGCATGACAAAATCTCTTACTTTAACAGTAGAAAACGAAATGTTAGACAAGGGTAACGTAGAAATTACAAAAGTAGATAAAGAGAACCAAAAAGCATTAGAAGGCGTAGTCTTCGAAGTGCAAGATGAGCAAGGCAAAGTAGTAACAGAAGTAACGACAGATAAAGAAGGAAAAGCAACAATTTCAGATTTATCTGTAGGTAAGTACAAATTAGTAGAGAAAGAAAGCTTACCAGGTTACAAAGAACTAACAGAACCAGTATCATTCGAAATTACAAAAGGTATGACGAAAGTTTTATCATTGAAAGTAGAGAATGAACTATTAGACAAAGGTTCAGTAGAAATTACAAAAGTAGATAAAGAGAACCAAAAAGCATTAGAAGGCGTAGTCTTCGAAGTGCAAGATGAGCAAGGAAAAGTAGTAACAGAAGTAACGACAGATAAAGAAGGAAAAGCAACAATTTCAGATTTATCTGTAGGTAAGTACAAATTAGTAGAGAAAGAAAGCTTACCAGGTTACAAAGAACTAACAGAACCAGTATCATTCGAAATTACAAAAGGTATGACGAAAGTTTTATCATTGAAAGTAGAGAATGAACAGTTAGACAAAGGTTCAGTGGAAATTACAAAAATGGCTGCTGAAAGCAAGAATATATTATCAGGAGCTGTGTTTGAAGTTCATGATGAAAAAGGTAAAGTAGTAGCGAGAGTAACAACAGATAAAGAAGGAAAAGCAAAAGTCTCAGATCTATCTGTAGGTAACTACACACTTGTAGAAGTAGAAGCACCAAAAGGATATGAAAAATTAACTAATCCAATTCCATTTGAAATTACAAAAGGAATGATAAATTCAGTTCAATTAGAAGTATTAAACGAATTGAGTCATTTAGCACCACCAGGTCCAGAAAAACCAGATCCAGAGAAACCTGGAACAACAGATCCAGAGAAACCTGGAACAACAGATCCAGAGAAGCCTGGAACAACAGATCCAGAAAAACCGGAAACAACAGATCCAGAGAAGCCTGGAACAACAGATCCAGAAAAACCGGAAACAACAGATCCAGAGAAGCCTGGAACAACAGATCCAGAAAAACCGGAAACAACAGATCCAGAGAAGCCTGGAACAACAGATCCAGAGAAGCCTGGAACAACAAATCCGGAGGAACCTGGAACAACGAATCCAGAGAAGCCTGAAAAAGAATTACCGAAGACAGGACAGAAAATGCCTGTGGAACCATATATGGGAGCACTTCTTATAATGATGAGTTTTGGGTTACTCGTATTAGGTAGAAAACAACAGAGATAATAAAAGTGGGAAGGTATCCTCAAAGTATTTGAGGGTACCTTTTTAGCATAAAAAAAAGCATCTAGCAAAAGTACTAGATGCAAATAAAAACACAAGGGAAGACAAAATTCTTCCCGTTTCCCGTAAGTAATTATATCAAAAAAATTATAAAAAACTAGCTTTATTTTTAATATAATGAATGTGTGAGGCTATGAAATTATAAGATTACACTGTTTTCATAGTATTTTATTGAAAAAAGGAGCTGCGTATATGATTAATTTTAAACCAGAAAATTTAAACCAACTATTAAAAGTGATGTTAATTAGTGCGAATAAGTCTTATGACGCGATTAAAGAGTATGAATTTACGGGAGAAGCAGTAGTATTCCGTGTAGACTTCGAATATATTGACGTTTCTCTAATGATTGTGGATATGTTAGGAAGATCTGCTTCTAAATTTAACATTTTGCCATACGCTCGCCCTAATACGAATGAGATAGATTACATTCAGTTTCAGGTGTATTCCATTAATGAAGGGAATTTTAAAGAAATGCTCGACACAATGTAAGAAACTATAATTTTACAAAACTGTATATAACAACTAATATATAATTAATAAATTCATATAATTGGAGTGATGAGATGCAGCCGTTAGAAAAGGAAATTCATTCTAATATGCTAAAAGTGTGGAGAATTCATGCTTTAATTGGGGCGGCAGTTATACTAGCAGTCGTAATTGCGTATTTCTTTTTTATGATTAACTTTAACTGGTGGGGCTGGTTGTTTGGATTGTTAGTGACAGGAGCAGTTATATACATACCACTCGACTATTTTGTATTTCCAAATTTACGTCAACGTTATTATAGTTACAGATTAAATGAAGAAGAGATTGAGATTCAAAAGGGAATGTTCGTTGTAAAACGCGTACTTCTTCCGATGATCCGTGTACAGCACGTTACGATTGAACAAGGACCGATTATGAGAAAGTATAATTTAGCAGAATTACATATTTCAACAGCGGCAACTTCTCATAGTATTCCTGGTTTAACGAAAGAAGAAGCAGAACAATTGAAAAGACAAATTGGAGAACTTGCGAAAGTGAGTGATGAGGATGTATAAGAGGCAACATCCGATTACGATTTTATTAGGTATTAGGGTTGCGAGTTTGTTGCCACTTATTATTCTTGTTTTATTTAAACCTGACGAACAAGTGGAACCTTGGTATTTATTTTATCTTTTCCTTTTGTTTGTTTTATTCATTATGGCTATTTTTTCAGCAATCAAATGGTATTTCAAAGTGTACTGGATTGAGAATAATATTTTACATATAAAACACGGTGTTTTTGTGAAGAAGGAAAGTTATTTAAATAAAGACCGTGTGCAAAATATTAGTACGTCTTCTAACGTTATTTATCAATTACTTGGGCTTACGAAGTTAAACATAGAAGTAGCGGGCGGCGGTAGTGAGCCAGAAGTGATGTTAGCTGGTATTAAAGAAGACGAGGCAAAACATTTAATCTCTTTATTACATAAGAAAGAAGTTACTGTAAATGAAGAAATAGAAGAGGAAGAAAGCAAGACGGTTTATCAGTTAACATCGAAAGAAGTTTTAGCAGCAGCGATTACATCTGGTCGGTTGGGACTAGTGTTTTCTGGACTAGTACTTCTTTACACAAAGTTTAATTTTGTTCTTCCGGAAAGGTTCACAAATAAAATAGAAGTGTATGTGATGGGGAATGGTGTCTATAAACTAATTGTAATTGCAGTAATTTTAATGGCGATTTCATGGATTGTTTCTACGGCGGGATATGTGTTAAAATATGCAAACTTTAAAATTGAGCGAAAAGGGGAAGAGATTTGTATCGTTCAAGGGTTATTTGAAAAGAAAGAGTTTGTCTTAAAATTGCACCGCATTCAAGCGATTACTGTGAAAGAAGGTATTTTTCGCCAACCATTTGGTTATTGTGCTGTTGAAGTGGAAGCAATTCAAAGTATTGGAGCAGCAAGTAACGAAGTGATGCTGCATCCTTTTATGAAGAAAAAAGATGTACAGCACCTGCTCACATATTTAGAGTTACCTTATGAAATCGAAGAGGAGATCGTTCACTTACCAAAAACAGCGTTGCGTCGTTATTTCATTATAGGCTGGTTAATAAGTATCAGCTCACGGTTCCAATTGTCGGCGTGAGTATATATTTTAAACAATATATCACTTTATTTGTTCTTTTACCGTTATTTATCGTGTTTTCGTTACTTGCGTATGCTAGATATAAAAGTGGCGGCTATGCAATAAGAGAAAATCAACTAACGGTCGTGTACCGTGATTTTGCGAAATATACAGGAATGATGCGACGAAGACATGTTCAAGCAGTGGGCTATAATCAATCGTATTTTCAAAAGAAAGATGAATTATGTACTACTCCTGTAGCGGTAGCTGGGCGCGGTTATGAAGTGAAGCATATGCGAAAAGAAGACGCGCTTCGCATATATAATTGGTACAAAGAAAAAGGAAACACCGTGTAATGGTGTTTCCTTTATTTGTGTCGTGATTTGTCGATAAGTCGATATATTCGAAAAATCGCCGATATAATTTCATATACCGCCGACTCCGAACTCCGAAAATTAAACTAACACATCAAAAGTAGTCACGAACGACGGGCGAGAGAAAATGCTTTTTTGCTGTTCTGCATGTGGATGCGCCTGAGCCTGAGCTTGTCCCTCTGCTTGTGCAGGACGTTTTTTATGAGCGTTTTCGAATGAACGTGATTCTGTCCAGTCTTTAAAGTTTTGCTCAGTTTCCCACATCGTTAAGATGACATATGTATCGTTACTTAATGGGCGAAGAACACGGATTGCTTGGAAGCCAGGCTCATTTTCGATTAGACCAGCACGTTTTTTAAAACGGTTTTCAAATACTGGGCGACCTTCGTCTGTTACAGAAATGTTGTTACAAACGATGTAGCCAGGTTGTCCTTTAAATTCTCCAACAGCGTCTAATACGTCATACTGAAGTGTGGATTCCACAGATTCTTCAGTATTTTCTTTATAAAACATATCTTTTTCGTTATTTTTTGCAGTGAAATGTGCTTGTTCTAGAGGTGTTTCGTATGAAATAATAGCCTTCATTTTAATGCCCCCTTTATGGTTTGTCTCTATTATATCAATTTTCTTAAAAAACTTCGAAGATTATATACATAAAGATACTTCTTTTTCAAATAATAAATGTACCATCATTTGGAAAGAAGGCCGATGTATGAAGAAAGCAAAGTGGACTTTATTAGGCGGGGTAGCAACGTTCGTAGTAGCGATTGTACTCTATAAACTTATTGTGTTAACTGGTGGCTATATGATGGATGAAAAGCAGCTTGTTTTCCACTCTTCATCACGTATCGTTGACCAGAAAGGAAAAGAAATTACGAAGTTATATGTAGAAAATAGAGAGCTCGTGCCGATTGAAGAAATTCCAAAGTACGTGCAGCAAGCATTTATTGCTGTGGAAGATTCTCGCTTTTATGAGCATCAAGGAATTGATTACCCTTCTATATTTCGGGCGCTTTATAAAGACGCATTAGCTGGAGAGAAGGTAGAAGGCGGTAGTACGATTACGCAGCAACTAGCTAAAAATGTCTTTTTAACTCGCGAAAAAACATTTACGCGTAAATTGAAAGAGGTCGCAATTTCTCTTCAATTAGAGCAAAAATATACGAAGCAGCAAATTCTTGAAATGTATATGAATCATATTTATTTCGGTCATGGGGCATATGGTATTCAAGCGGCAGCAAAGTTGTATTTTAATAAAAATGTAGAAGATTTAACAGTGGAAGAGGGAGCTATGCTTGCAGGGCTTCCGAAAGCGCCAAATGGCTATTCACCGTACTTATCCCTAGAAAAGAGTAAAGGGCGCCGTGATCTTGTTTTGTCACTTATGCATAAACAAGGCTATTTAACAGCGGAAGATAGTGTTCGTTACCAAGGGAAAACAATCGCTCTTTATAAAAATTCAGATGAACGTGAACTCGCATATATGCCGTATATCGATATGGTTATAGATGAAGCGGCGCGTTTATATGGTTTATCGCATCAAGAAGTACTGCGCGGAGGATATACGTTTGTCGTACCGATGGATGAAAAAGTTCAAAAGGTAGCATATAACCAGTTTCAAGATGCGAGAAATTTCCCTGGTAAAGAAAACGGGGCGCAAGGTGCATTTTTATTAATGGATAATCAGACTGGCGGAATTAAAGCCGCGATTGGCGGAAGAGAGTATGTTCCGAGAGGGCTTAATCGCGTTTTTGCAAAGCGGCAGCCTGGTTCTGTTTTAAAGCCGCTTATCGTATATGGACCTGCACTTGAGACGAAGAAATATAATCCATATTCTTTATTAACGAATGAAAAAAGTTCGTTTGAAGGTTATGAACCTCGAAATTATAATCATGAGTATACGAAAGAGATGACGATGTACGATGCGGTATTAGAATCAGCAAATGTGCCAGCTGTATCTTTATTAAATGAATTAGGGGTAGATGAGGGAAAGCAATATTTAGAGAAAGGGAATGTTCATATTGCGGACTCAGGTTTAAGCACAGCACTTGGCGGGCTGAAAAATGGTGTGTCTCCATTTGATCTTGTCAAAATGTACCGATCTTTTTTAGCAAACGGGAATATTATTGAACCGCACGTTATCGATAAAGTGTTAAATAGACACGGGGCGGTCATTGGAGAATCATCAAAAGCTGAAACGAAAGTCTTTTCGAAGCAAACGGCATGGTATATGACAAAGATGCTTGAAGGAGTTGTGAAAGAAGGTACGGCGAAAGCTGGCGTATATAATGGAGCTTTAGCTGGAAAAACAGGCACAACTTCATTGCCGAATGATGACAATGGTGCGCGTGATATGTGGTTCGTTGGATATACACCGAATTTAGTAGGTGCAGTTTGGATTGGCTATGACCGCACCGATAAAGAGCATCAATTACAAGATGGAAATGCATCTGCAACGATGTTATTTAAAAAGATTTTAACGAAAGCAAATATACAAGATAAAGCGAGTTTTCATAGGCCAAAAGGTGTTGAAACAATTGGACTGCCAATTCGTTTAGATAAGATTCAAAACGTGGAAGCAAAACTAGCATTTAGTCCTTTCGGTTTATTTGCAATGAAACTAAGCTGGACGCCGCTTCCTGATGAGAGAATTATGTACCGGATTTATAAAGTTGAAAAAGGAATTCATACTCACGTTGGAACGGCAAAAGGAACAGGGAAATATGAGGAAAAGTTTATTAATATATTCTCAAAACCAAGTTTTTACGTTGTGCCATATAACACACAAACGAACCGTGAAGGAGAAAAGTCAAAAGTAGCTAAACCGTAGTTTTTCTCTGTGCTATAATAAGAATGTTGTGAAAATAGTAAACGTTTTTACGAACGTTTGTGTCAATTTAATGAACAACGTACATAATGTTATGCATTTTGTTTTTACAAGCTGTATAGTAAAAAAAGATAAATATCGGAATAGAGCATATTTAAAGAAAAAGCATTGGTAAGGAAGGGAGCTAGGGTCTTGGTAAGAACTATAAATGAGACATTTTTAAAAGCATGTAGGGGGGAACGTACAGAGTATGTACCAGCATGGTATATGCGTCAAGCAGGTCGTTCACAGCCGGAATATAGAAAGATAAAAGAGAACTATTCTTTATTTGAAATTACACATAATCCAGAGTTGTGCGCTTACGTTACAAAGTTGCCAGTTGATCAATATAACGTAGACGCAGCAATTCTTTATAAAGATATTATGTCACCACTACCTGCAATTGGTGTTGATGTGGAAATTAAATCTGGCATTGGTCCAGTTATCGATAATCCAATCCGTTCTTTACAAGACGTAGAAAAATTAGGGGAAATCAATCCAGAAGATGACGTACCTTACATACTAGATACAATTCGTTTATTAACGACAGAAATGTTAGATGTACCGTTAATCGGTTTTTCAGGAGCTCCATTTACGTTAGCGAGCTATATGATTGAAGGCGGTCCTTCTCGTAATTATCATAATACGAAAGCGTTTATGTATGCAGAGCCGAAAGCTTGGTTCGCTTTAATGGATAAGCTTGCAGATATGGTTATTACATATTTGAAAGCGCAAATTAATGCAGGAGCAAAAGCGGTTCAAATTTTCGATTCTTGGGTTGGAGCAGTAAATGTAGCGGATTACCGCATATTTATTAAACCAGCGATGGAGCGTATTTTTGCAGAAGTTCGTAAGGTGGGTGTTCCAATGATTATGCACGGCGTAGGTGCTGCACATTTAGTGAATGAATGGCACGACTTACCGCTTGATGTAGTAGGTTTAGATTGGCGCTTACCGATCGAAGAAGCACGCGCACGTGGTGTTCAGAAGGCGGTACAAGGAAATATGGATCCTTCATTCTTATTAGCACCTTGGCCTGTTATTGAAGAACATGTAAAAGGTATTTTAGATCAAGGGATGAAGCAGCCAGGTTATATCTTTAACTTAGGTCACGGCGTATTCCCAGAAGTAAATCCAGATACATTAAAACGCTTAACTACATTTATTCATGAGTACTCTAAAGAACAGTTAGCGAAGTAAAGGAGATTGTCTGTATGAAAAAGAAAATTGGTTTGCTTGTAATGGCATACGGAACGCCATATAAAGAAGAAGATATTGAACGTTACTATACACATATTCGCAGAGGAAGAAAGCCAAGTCCTGAAATGCTAGAAGATTTAACAGAGCGTTACCGTGCAATTGGTGGTATTTCTCCTTTAGCTACTATTACATTAGAGCAAGCTAAAAAGTTAGAAACGCGTTTAAATGAAGTTCAAGATGAAGTAGAGTACCACATGTATCTTGGTTTAAAACATATTGAACCGTTCATTGAAGATGCAGTACAAGCTATGCATAAAGATGGAATAGAAGATGCAATTGCACTCGTTCTTGCCCCTCACTATTCTACTTTTAGCGTGAAGTCGTATGTAGGACGAGCGCAAGAAGAAGCAGGAAAACTTGGGAACTTAACAATTCACGGCATCGATAGCTGGTACAAAGAACCGAAATTTATTCAGTATTGGGTCGATGCAGTGAAAGGTATATATAACGGTATGTCAGAAGCAGAACGTGAAAAAGCAGTGTTAATCGTATCTGCACATAGCTTACCAGAAAAAATTATCGCACTTGGCGATCCATATCCAGATCAATTAAACGAAACAGCTGACTATATTGCACGTGGTGCTGAAGTAGCAAATTATGCAGTTGGCTGGCAAAGTGCCGGAAATACACCAGATCCTTGGATTGGTCCAGATGTACAAGATTTAACGAGAGAATTAAATGAAAAGCACGGCTACAATTCATTCGTATATGCACCAGTTGGATTTGTTGCGGAACATTTAGAAGTTTTATATGACAATGACTTTGAGTGTAAAGTTGTAACGGATGAAATTGGCGCGAAATATTATCGTCCCGAAATGCCAAACGCATCGGACGCATTTATCGACTGTTTAGCAGATGTTGTATTAAAGAAAAAAGAATCTGTAATGTAAGTAGAAAGGGGGAGCTTACTTGAGGAAAAAAGTTGTGATCATCGGCGGTGGCATCACAGGATTGACAACAATGTATAACTTACAAAAAGAAATTCGTGAAAAAAACTTGCCGATAGATGCATTGCTTATAGAAGCGTCTGGTAAACTTGGCGGGAAAATTCAAACCGTTCAAAAAGATGGATTTACAATTGAGCGTGGCCCTGATTCTTTCTTAGCAAGAAAAAAGAGCGCAGCTAAGTTAGTGAAAGAATTAGGACTTGATGCTGAACTTGTAAATAATAAGGCCGGTCAATCGTTCGTTCTCGTAAACAATCGGTTACATAAAATGCCGAGCGGTTCAATGATGGGAATTCCAACGCAAATTACGCCGTTTCTATTTTCCGGATTGTTCTCCCCAATTGGTAAACTAAGAGCTGGTTTTGACTTATTAATGCCTAGATCAAAACCAGTTTCTGATCAATCACTCGGGCAGTTTTTCAGGCATCGCCTTGGAAATGAAGTCGTTGAAAATTTAATTGAGCCATTATTATCTGGTATTTATGCAGGGGATATTGATGAAATGAGTTTAATGTCAACATTCCCTCAAATTTATCAAATTGAACAGGAGCACCGTAGTATTTCACTCGGTATGCGTACGCTCGCTCCAAAGCAAGAGAAGGCTGAATTGAAAAAAGGAATCTTTAAAACTGTGAAAACCGGTTTAGAATCTATAGTAGAATCTCTTGAAGCGAAGATTCCTAATGATATGGTAATGAAGGGAACTCGTATCGAAAAGGTTGCAAAACTTGGTGATAGTTATACGATTACGCTTAGTAACGGAAAAGAAATGGAAGCAGACGCGATTGTAGTTGCGACGCCGCATAAAGTATTGCCATCTATGTTTGCGCAGTATAAGCAGTTTCGTTTCTTCCGTAACATTCCGTCTACATCAGTTGCAAACGTGGCACTTGCTTTCCCAAAGTCTGCAATTCAGCGTGATATTGAAGGTACCGGATTTGTCGTATCAAGAAATAGTGATTACACGATTACAGCGTGTACGTGGACACATAAAAAATGGCCACATACAACGCCAGAAGGAAAAACGCTTCTTCGCTGTTACGTCGGACGCCCAGGTGATGAAGCGATTGTTGAACAAACTGACGAAGAAATTGTGCAGCTCGTACTCGAAGACTTACAAAAGACAATGGATATTACAGAGGATCCAGAGTTTACAATTGTAAGCCGCTGGAAAGAAGCGATGCCTCAATATACAGTAGGCCATAAAGAGCGAATGAAAAAGCTCACAACATTTATGGAGGAAGAATTGCCAGGTGTGTATTTGGCAGGTAGTTCTTACGCTGGTTCTGGTCTTCCGGCTTGTATTGAGCAAGGTGAGAGAGCTGCAAAGTGTGTGCTAACTCATTTAGAGAAAGTAATGGAGACTGAATTAGTCGCACATTAAAATATTTCAAACAAAACGCCTTCAATTATATTGAAGGCGTTTTGTTTATTGGATAAAATACCTTTAGTCAATAAAGCTATATAAGTTATTTTGTATTATAGTTTGAAAACTTGTAAATTAAATAAATTTTGTGTAAAACTTGTCGAAATATAGTTCTATATAACGAATCATTTGATATGATAGAAATGCTGAGAAAATATGAATTAGGGAGAGGAAAATGGCTGTGAAGAAATTGTTAAGTATCTTTTTATCATTATTGCTATTGCTTTCATTTACTGGAACTTTAGCGCAGGCGGAAGAAACTACTTCTATGTCAGTAGAGAAAGCAATTCAAGTATTTAAGCAGCAAGGGAAAACGAAGGGGATAGTGGAAGGATATATCGTTGGGTATACGCAAAGTCCTTCTAAATACACGAAAGATCCGGCTAAGTTTGACGACACAAACGTGGCAATTGCCGATTCGCCAAACGAAACGAATCCAGACAAAATCATGCCTGTTCAATTGCCAAAAGGCGATGTGAGATCGGCAGTAAATGTGAAAGACCATCCTGAAAATATCGGGAAGAAAGTTAGGTTGACAGGGACGCTTGAGTTATATTTCGGTAGCCCAGGTTTAAAATCAGTAACAGCTCATAAGTTTCAAGGAGAAGAACAAAACCGCGTTAGCGATGTAGTGGCATCACCAAATGGTGGGGAAGTTGCAAAAGGAACAGCGGTAACATTAACAACGAATACAGAAGGAGCAACAATCTACTATACGTTGGATGGCTCTAATCCTACAAATAAAAGTGTTCGTTATAACGGACAAATTGTAGTGAATGAAAATAGTGTAGTGAAAGCAATCGCAGAAAAAGAAGGGCTTACTTCTTCAGCAGTTTCAACATTTTCATTTATTATCGTAACAAATGAACCAGTTCGTATTCATGATATTCAAGGGAAATCACATATTTCTCCTTACAATGGGAAGAAAGTAAACAATGTGGAAGGCGTTGTCACAGCGCTTGATAAAAATGGTTTTTATATAGAAGATAATCAGCCGGATAATGATCCAGCTACTTCTGAAGGTATTTACGTATACAAAAAAGATACGAATGTAGCAATAGGAGATCTTGTCCAAGTTGATGGAGAAGTAGAAGAATATGTTGGGCCTGGATATGCAGAGCGATTTGAAACAGACTTAACGACGACGGAAATTAAGGCGAGTCGCGTTGCAGTAATCGCAAAAGATCAACCTTTACCAGCGCCGATTGTATTAGGAGAAAACGGTGTAAAAATCCCTGATCAAATTATCGATAATGATGCATTCGGTCTATTTGATCCAAATGAAGATGCAATCGACTTTTATGAAAGTGTAGAAGGCATGCGCGTTACGATGCCAACGCCAAAAATTATCGCTCCGCAGAAAAACGGTAATTTATATGTAACAGTAAAAAATGGCGGAGATAAAGTAGTAACGAAGTATGGTACACCTTTATTAGATAAAGAGCAATTAAATCCAGAGCGCCTTTCTGTAAAAGTACCTCGTGATTATGTCGCGAAAGTAGGCGATACGTTCACTGGAGATATAACAGGCGTAGTAGGATATGACTACGGTTCGTTCCGTATTTCGCCAGTAACGGAATTACCATCTGTAGTGGACGGCGGATTTAAGCAAGTAGGGGCAAATATTCAGCCGCGTCTTGATAAGTTAACAGTTGCTACATATAACATTGAAAACTTCTCAGCGAACAAAAAAGAAACAACAGATGAAAAAGTAAAAGCGTTAGCTTATTCTATTAAATATAATTTAAAAATGCCTGATATTATCGGCGTCCAAGAGATGCAAGATAATAATGGATCAATCAATGACGGTACGACTGATGCATCTTTAAGCGCAAAACGTATCATTGATGCTGTATTAGAAATTCGTGGACCGAAGTATGAGTATGTAGAAATTGCGCCGAACAACAATCAAGACGGCGGGGCACCTGGAGCGAATATTCGCGTCGGTTTCTTCTATAACCCATCTCGTGTGAAATTAGCGACAGTACCGAAGTTACTAGATAAAAATGTAGTTCGTATTGGAGACGAAAATCCTTTATTTGAAAGTACACGTAAACCGTTAGCGGCAGAATTTACGTTCCAAGGACAAAACGTTGTTGTTGTTGCAAATCACTTAAACTCAAAACTAGGAGATGCAACGCCATTTGGAAAAGTGCAGCCGCTCGTATTAAAGAGTGAAGAAAAACGAGTTCAATTAGCACAAGAAGTGAATCATTTCGTACAAGGTATTCAGAAAAAGAATACAAATGCACCAGTTGTTGTATTAGGTGATATGAATGACTTTGAATTCTCTAAACCTTTAGAAGCACTAGAGGGAACGATATTAAAAGATATGTTAAACACAGTGCCGAAAGAGAACCGCTACACGTACATTCATGAAGGTAATGCACAAGTGCTAGATCATATTTTAGTAACAAACAACATCGCACCGCACACAATTGTAGACCCTGTACACTTAAACTCAAACATTATGAAAGAACATGGACGTGTAAGTGACCACGATCCAGTACTTGTTCAAATTGATTTGAAGAAGGCTTCTTAAATAGTCGAGAAAGAACGCTTAGAAATATACTA
This sequence comes from Bacillus sp. FDAARGOS_1420, assembly GCF_019344915.1. NCBI lineage: Bacteria > Bacillati > Bacillota > Bacilli > Caryophanales > Bacillaceae > Bacillus > Bacillus sp. FDAARGOS_1420. Next base: position 241,848 of record NZ_JAHWJB010000002.1, read on the forward strand.
AGCGTTCTTTTACATTATTAGGAATTCTCATGATAAAATAGATTGAATATTCATTCTTTAATACGAGGAGGTGTAGACATATGGTAGCCCGAATAAACGGGAAATTAATGAATCAGCTTGCAATTTTTTTTAGTACGATCGTCATGCTCCAATTTGTAGCTGATGTAACAGGGCTTACACAGAATCTAGATAGTATGTATTACTTAATAAATACCGCAACTTCCTATATAACGTTTAGTTTGGCGATTATTTTTACTTTAATCGGTGCAAGAAGAGAATTAAGTAAATATGCAATTATTGCATTATGTTTAGTGGTAGCTATTAAAGCAATTTATTTTGCGGCTGTTGTTATTTTGTGGGGATTGGCTGGTACGCCGTAAATGAATAAAAAAACCTAATTTCTAAGATAACGTGAGGAAATTAGGTTTTTACAATGGCTGAAAAGCTTTTCTACATCGATCTCGTTTTTGAAGTCTTCTCATATATCTTTTTTTGTCCCGTTGTAATCCTTTTATGTACATAAATAAGCTGACAAGGAAGAAAAATGTACATTGTAAAATGTATGGTGACATCCCGTGTAATGGCTGTTTTGGATCATATAAGTGAATAGGTGCTCCGCCTATTGTAGGGAATATTGTATTTAGCAGGACGAAGGGAATGGAAGTAACTGCCAATGGGAATAGAAGTGCCATGTAATCCTTTTGTGACCATGTGGACGCTGCTAAACCTAAGAGGGCCATTAAACCAGCGAATAAAAAATTAATCCCAATATATAGATAAACATAAGTGATGGGAGAAGAGAAATATAACTCTGCGAACATTCCGTTGCCATTTATCATGCTAGTACCGACAGTTGGATCTCCATTTGGAATTGTTAATTTGCAAAGTAATAAAGAAAGAATGAACGGTAAAGTATAAAGAAATCCACCGCAGAAAAATGTAACGATATACTTTGTAAAGGAATACGAGAATAGGGAAATTTCCTTACTTATAAAAGTTTTGAAACCATCGGATTTATCGGAATTATAACTCGTACTAAATGGTAAACTTGCAATAACAGGCATTAATAATAAATAAATATCCATTTCATTATTACGAAACCCGATCCATTTAAATGCAGTTGCTATAGCCCCATTCGTTGCGTCTCCTAAATAACGAATTACATAATAATAATGATAAATAGAAATAAGAGCTAATCCACTAAACATAATAATTAAAGAAACACGATTACAAAAAGCTTGCCTTATATTTAAACGAAGCGCACGCATCATGACTGAAAAAGCCTCCACTATTTTTATAAATCTGTCTACTTTCTATATTACTATTAAATGTAAGGATTTTCTTGTTTTTTTATTTGTTTATTAGAAAAAGAGGAATTTTGTTGTTGTTAGGTAAGGTTTAACTGTAGAAGAAAATTGTCAGAGTGAAAGGAAAAGGAAGGACATATTGAATTCTAGTTTAGACAAAATTAAGCTTTCTAAACTGAAATAAGAAAAAGTTATTCATAAAAATTATATCTGAAGAACATCTTTTCCTTTCTCCTTTTTTTCTGATACACTATGACAGTATTATATAGATTGACTGGAATTTTTTTATACTGGGAATAATAAAAAAGAGAACTTGTATAGAATGTAAGCGTGTGGTAATATCAAAGATGTACTGATTGACTATATTATCCAATTGGTCATTTTTGGAGGTGACGATGTGGCGATAGATCGAAAACGTTCTATTATTGAAGCTGCAACAAAGTCTTTTTCAGCGTTCGGTTATAAAGCAACAACGATGGATCAAGTTGCGAAGTTAGCGAATGTAGGAAAAGGAACAATTTATACTTTTTTCAAAAATAAAGAAGAACTATTTGGTGAAATTATTTCTAATTTAATTACAGAGATGAAGCAAGTTGCAGAAAATGCAATTCGTTCAGATATTTCATTTTTTGAAAATGTACATAGAGCATTATATAGCATATTAGAATTCAGAAAAGAACATCAGCTCATGATTAAGTTAATTCAAGAAGAGCGTGATATGGGAACGAAAGAAGTACAAGAAGTGATGCAACAAGTAGATGTGGAAATCGTTTCTGTCATTCAATCGTATTTAAAGATTGCGATTGAAAAAGGTGAAATTAGCAAATGTGATCCAGAAATTACAGCATTTATTATGCTTCGCTTATACGTATCGCTTATTTTTGATTGGGAAAAAAATCATGAACCGTTAGAAAAAGAAAAAATATCGGAATTATTCGAACTTTATTTACTAAAAGGATTGTCAAATTAAGATAATCCTTTTAATATTATAAAAATTGACCAATTGAACAAATTGGTCAATCGTATAAGGAGGATGGTTAAATATAATCATGTAGATGAAAATGTGCATAGTATAAATTCGGGGATAAGGCATATGTATGAACAGATATAGCCTTTTTATTTGGGTAAAAATGACTAAAAATACATTTTGGTCATTTTTGAAAAGGGGGATAAATTATGAAATGGCATAAGTTGCTTAGTAAAGAATTTGCAGAGATTATAAAAAGTAAAAAAATATTAATCCCAATCATTGCGGTTTTATTTGTACCGATTTTATATGCAGGTATGTTTTTATGGGCCTTTTGGGATCCGTATAAACAGTTAGATGATTTGCCAGTAGCGGTAGTCAATTTAGATAAAGGTGCAGTATTTGATGGGAAACCAATTGAGGTCGGAAAAGGGTAATTAACTGTTACGATTTATTTAACCAATTAAAACTAAAGTTAATTAAATATATCAGTAAGCCCTGCTAGTCAAGTGATTGGCTAGTAGTGAGGGTTAACTGCGGGCAATCCCTAAAGCTGATTGAACTACAACGTGGCTAGAAATGGCGAGCGTGAATGTCGCGAAAGCAGAAAAAATCAATCAGATGGTGCAAGGTTAAATCCTAAACACTAGAACAATGGGTCTTCCGCCTCGAATCATCTAAGTCAAAATGGATAAGATGAACGTTCAACGACTATCTCGTATAACTGACGAGAGTACATCACAAGCCTATGGTGGTGGAAAAATCCTCTATCTCTAAGTAGATAAACATATAGTCTGCGCTCATGTGAAAACATGAGAAGTTCATAAGAGAACTGGCTAAGGAATTGCGCCCTTAGTTGAACAAGATAAATTTTATTGAATCTATCAAACTTTATTGAATTTATCGAACGTACGTGCTATGTTTGGTTCAATGAGGTGAGAATAATAATGAAATTTTCACGAGTTAGTCAAGTATCGGAATTAACAGGTTTGTATCCTGGTAGTCTTAGGAGAATGCTGGTGGAACACGCTACTATTCAGAAGAACAAATCTTTCATTAAAGAAGTTAAATTCTGATGATATTAGCGAAGAAAGTCAGACTGATTCCAACGCCTGAACAAGAAAAAGTGCTTAGAAACCATGCTGGAGCTGCAAGATTTGCTTATAACTATTGTAAAAGAATGAGTGATAGATACTATAAGCTATTTGGAAAATCTGTTTCACAGTTAGCTTTACAGAAACGATTTACAAAGATCAAGAAGCGAAAGTAATATGAGTGGTTAAAAAATATCAACGCACAAGTTCCCAAACAGGCTTCAAAAGATTTTGACAAAGCGCGAAAAAATTCGTTCGAAAAGTACCAAAATGGTTATCACACTTCTTATAAATCCAAAAAAGATTTAATCCAAGGATTTTATGCCAATTATGAAAGACTGATTATAGGAAAGAAAGTAGTTCATATTCAGTCTATTGGAGAAGTGAAAACAAGCCAACAACTACCAAGAAACAAAAAGCCATCCAATCCAAGAGTTACCTTTGACGGTCGTCACTGGTGGATTAGTGTAGGGTTCCAAGAAGACTTTGAATTACAAGAGCTAACGAATGAGTCGATTGGTGTGGATGTTGGTTTAAAAGAGCTGTTTGTGGCTTCTAATGGTATGAAAGAACGAAATATAAATAAAGATGCTAAGGTTAAAAAACTTTTGAAAAGGAAAAAGTCAGCGCAAAGAGATATGTCTAGGAGATTTAAAAAAGGTGTAAAAATTCAATCTGCCGGATATGAAAAAGCGAAAGCGGAGCACCTGCGGTTATCTAGGAAAATTATGAATATCCGAAATAACCATATCCATCAAGCAACAGCTAAGTTGGTGAAAACCAAACCAATGAGGATTGTTGTGGAAGACTTATCTATCTCAAACCTGTTAAAAAACAAAAAACTATCGAAAGCATTTTCATTTCAAAAATTAAACTTCTTCTTTCAATGTTTGTCATACAAGTGTGAGAAATATGGCATCGAGTATGTAAAAGCTGATAAATGGTTCGCCTCAAGCAAGATTTGCTCATGTTGCGGAGTTAAATACGACCATTTAGTTCAACTAGAAGGACAGTGGAGTTTAAAAATACGTGAGTGGCGTTGTGCTTCATGCAATAGCCACCACGATAGAGATTTAAATGCTGCGATAAATTTATCAAGATGGGTAAAATAAATGCTTGATAATAGGAGGTAACGATACTGCCTCGTGTGGAGTGTTATACCCCTCGTCCCTTTGGGGTTGCGAGAACACTTTGAAGCACTAACTTGTGTAAATTTGATTGAATTGTATAGATTTAGTTAAGTTTATCGTATCGGCTCGTTGATAACTTAAAAGATAATACAAGTTTCAAATGGGAATTTGTAAGTGAAAAAGAAGCGAAAAAAGGAATGGAAGGTAGAAAGTATTACATGTTAGTACGCATTCCAGATGACTTCTCAAGTAATGCTACAACGTTATTAAAAGATGATCCCAAACCATTAAACTTAGAATACATTCCAAACGAAAGCTTGAACTTCTTATCTTCACAAATTGGCGGAACAGCCATTGAAAAAATTAAAGGTGAAGTATCAAGTACGTTAACGAAAACATATGCAGAGAAAATGTTTGATTCCATTAAAGACGTCTCAAAAGGATTAGCAGATGGAGCGGACGGAGCGAATAAGTTACATGATGGAGCTAGTGAGTTGCATGATGGATCAAGTAAAGTGACGGATGGACTCCATACACTTCAAGGGAAATCTGGAGAGATGAAAGATGGAGTTGGGAAATTAGCAGATGGATCTAATAAATTACAAGATGGATCCGAGAAAGTGACAGCAGGTTTAAATACATTAAATAGCAAAACGGGTATAGGAAAATTACAAGATGGATCAGGAAAAGTAACAGACGGTTTAAATGCGCTAAATGGCAAAACAGGTGAAATGCAGACAGGTATAGGAAAATTAGTAGACGGATCAGGAAAAGTAACGAACGGTTTAAATACGTTAAATAGCAAAACGGGTGAATTGCGTGATGGATCTGAGAAAGTGACTGGTGGCTTGAACAAACTAGTAAGTAAATCTGGTGAATTACAAACAGGAACAACTGACCTATCAAATGGTATGGGAAAACTTGCTGAAAGGCAAAGTCAATTAGAGGAAGGTTCTCAAGAAATTCAAAAGGGATTGCAAGAGTTAAATAGTAACGTACAAAAGTCTGCCGCAGGCTTAGAGGAAATGCAGTCGAAAGTTCCTTCTATATTAAATACAGTAAATGAGAAAATAGATGGAGCTGGGGCGAATGTAAATCAGTTAAATGAACTTACACAATCAACAGCAGGAGATGCCAAAAATGCAGCGCAAGAGGTAGCGAATTTACAAAAGCAAATTGAAAGTTTACCAAAAGAATATCAAGAGCAGTTACAACCATTCATAACAAGTGCTGTAAAAAGTACAGCGACAGTTCAGCAAAAAGCTGCCGGAGTAGCAGGTGGAACAAATAAATTAAATGAAGAAGTAAAACAATTAACAGGCGAAATACATCAAACAACAAATGGATTGCAAAACAAATTACCAAATCCAGCAGGGGTGAAAACTCTGGCAGTTGGTGTTGAGAAACTAACTTACGCACAAAATGAATTTGTTAGTAAGTTTCATGGGTTTGGTGAGGGATTAGATAAAGTAAAAATAGGTGCTGATAAATTAAAAGATGGATCGGTTCAATTAATTGATGGAGTAACGCAATTACAAAGCGGATCCGGAAAAGTGACAGCTGGATTAGGTCAATTATCTGCAGGAGCAAATCAATTAGCAGATGGCTCAAACCAAGTAACAGGCGGTTTAGGTACGTTATCTGTAAGAGCAAACCAAATGGCAGGTGGAATAAATCAATTAGCGGACGGTTCAAGTCAAGTAACAGGTGGTTTAGGCACATTATCAGTAGGAGTAACTAAATTAGCAGATGGCTCAAGTCAAGTAACAACTGGCTTAGGTACTCTAAATGGTGGCCTAAATAAAATGTCCACTGGCTCAACCCAGCTAATCGACGGAGTAAATAAACTAGCAGATGGATCAGGGAAAGTAACAGATGGCCTCGTAAAAGTAAATGATGGTTCAGGTGAACTTGCTGAGAAACTTGGCGAAGGGGCAGAGAAAACTGGTGAAGTGAAAGGAACGGATAAAACGTATGATATGTTTGCAAGCCCTGTAAAAGTGAAGACGGAGAAAATGGCGGAAGTTCCAAACTACGGAACAGGATTCACACCGTATTTCTTATCACTCGGTTTATTCGTTGGGGCATTACTATTATCTATCGTATACCCATTACGCGATACAGTCGGCGTTCCGAAATCAGGATTCAGCTGGTTTATTAGTAAGTTTGGTGTTTTACTATCAGTCGGTATTATTCAAGCAATAGTAGCAGATGTCATATTACTATTCTGGTTAGGTGTAGAAGTACAAAGTATTCCATATTTTATACTCTTTAGTATTGTTACGAGCTTAGCGTTTATTTCATTAATTCAATGTTTAGTAACAGCATTCGGTGATGCAGGGCGTTTCATCGCAATCATCACATTAATTATTCAGCTTACAACAAGTGCTGGAACATTCCCGCTAGAGTTGATCCCAAAGTATTTACAACCATTCAATGCTTGGTTACCGATGACATATTCTGTATCAGGATTGAAAGCAGTCGTATCAAGCGGAGACTTTAACTTCATGTGGCAAAATATAGGGATATTAATGATCTTTATCGTTTTATTATCACTTGGAACAATTGCTTCATTAACTTGGATGCACAAACGACAGTTTAAAAATATTGCTGAGAATCAATCGATTGAAGCGTAGAAAAAAAGCACCTTTTCGGTGCTTTTTTATTTTAACTTATCGTTTGTATAGGTCAGTCTACTATGTTAGTGTTTCTTTTTATTTTAGTTCTTTAATTCCATTTTTATTCTTTTTAATGCTAATTCAGCTGCCAATTTCCCGTTATGTTGTCCATGTTCTTTAACCCAATTTAGTTTTTCGCTAGCTGGTACGTATCTATGGAAACCTAGAATTTCAGCCGCTCTCTCTTGTACCCACATATCCGGGTCGTCCAAGAGGGGAAGTATTTCATGCAATTGCGCGTAAGGAGTTAAAGCCATAATTAAAAATAAATAGTGAGCTCTTTTTTCTTCAGTTAATTCAGGTTGTTTAAGAAGGTTTTTCAATTCTTTAATGGTGTGTACATCTTGCTGTATTTGCAATTCATCCGTATTTTCTTTGGAACAAGGATAATATTTTGGAAGTTCATACCAATCGACTTCAGGACTTTCTAATAGAGTGTTTATTAACGTTTGTACATTAGGATATACTGGGGACAAATCCATTTCTTCATGGTCTATAAAACAAACTCTGCCTGATAGCGGCCCTAACATGTAAACACCTACATAATTGGAGTTATCATCTGTCCATAATGGGAAAACTTCTGAAATAGTAACATCTTCATGTAGGTATAAATACACTTCCATGGCTTCTTCAAAGGATAATAAGCGTATTAAAAAGTCATTCTTGTGCTGCAAATAGATTGGATTTTTGAAAGCATTCATCATTTCTTGAGGTAATGATATGTTAAAAAAAGTTGCAATTTGATTAAATAAATTGTCCATTATGTATTCTCCATTCATTATATTTAAAACTAACTCGAAATTTGAACCTCTTCATAAATGGAAATGAATGTTTCTTGGGATTTTTCCGTCATCAACAATTTCGTATTCTATTTACTTATACTCCTATAAATTTTTTACTATACATTTATAATACAAAAGTCCTTTGCAATAACACCAATGTTTTAGAAAATAGATTTTTTATTTTCTTCATTAATTCGGCTATTCTAGAGGCTCAAACAATTTGTCTTTGGAGCTATTGCTTTTAACTTCTGATTGCAGTCTAAACAAAAGAAAAGGAATTACAACAATTTACAGAGAAAACTAGAATAGAGGAGATGATACGATGAAAGGAAACCTTACTTACTATTTTATCTTATATCCGCTAATCTTCTTTCTTGTTTTCACCCTTTCACCTATCTTGTTTCATAAAGAAGAATATACAAGTATGAAAGATACATTTGGAATACTTACATTCTACTACGTGTTAATGATTGGGTATTACTTTATGGATGTTGTAAGTAAAAGAATGAAGAAAAATAGTAAGGACAAACAATAAAGTTTTATTACATAAAAACTGATGGAGGACAACAAAATGACCGAAAGCCAAATGAAATTTCGTGATACGACCATTCGCAATTTTTTCGATAAAGAGGATCGTTTAAAATCGATTCCAGGTCAAAAGAAGAAAAAACTAGTATTGTTAGAGTATTTAGTGAGCAAGTTAAACGCTGAAAATCAATATACAGAAAAAGAAATTAATACATTCATAAAACAATATCATGATGATTTTTGTACGATTAGACGAGAATTCATAGTGCATGGATTTATGGATCGTGAGGATAATATGTACCATATAAACGGGAGAGAAGTGTGGACGAAGTGGGAGGAGTTATAAGTGTAATAAGGAAGGGGAATTTTCTTGCAAGCTAGTAGTCTTATGCATGAAGAGATTTCGGGAAAACCATCGATTATTGGGATATTCACTTCACCAACACTACAATTCAAAAGGATGAAGAATCAAAGAAATATATTTTTCCCGTTAGCTCTTTTAATTGTGCTTATTATAATTTCAAGTGCCTTAATGTCTTGGAATTCTTTAAATAATCCTGCACTCAGTATGTTTCATGATAAAACGGGATTTACTGCTCCGAAATACATAACTTTCTTTACTACATTTGGATTTTCAGCAGTCAGTGGAATCGTAGCTATACTTTTTGCACCTATATTCTATAAGAACATTATGATTTTCTTTGGAGTTGATATTAACTATAAAGAAACATTCCCAATAATCATTTATGCTTCGTTTGTATTAAGATTAGGGATGATTTTAAACGGATTAATTGCATTTTCTCTAAGTGGGTATGAGATATCTTATACAGGTTTAGGTGCAATAGCGACAGATAATATGATCTTGCATACAATTGCTCAAAGAATAGATATATTTAATATTTGGTATTACGTTTTATTAGGAATAGGTTTAAAAACGATAACGAATTTAAATAAAGACAAACTTATCCCTCTTATTATTGTACTTTTCGTTTTCACTAGTTTATTAGCGAGCATGGCTGGGTTTATGCAGGAAATATCTAAAGCGTAAGGATAGGTGGGAAGTATAATTATAAGCTTGTATGAAAAAGGTGGTTTGGATATGGACAAACCACCTTTTATCATTCTTTACACTAAAACTTTTATCTCCAATCTTTCTTTCTGACGAAGATGATGTGCAAAATGCATAGAAATAAGCTGGAACCACTCTGTCGCATTTAAGTAACCAAGCCCAGGATGCTCTACTTTACAATCATTTGGAATAGAAGTAAGTGTTGGTTTAATGTCTTTAACAATTGTAATTAACTCCAGAAAATGTTCTTGTACTTCTTCTTTAGTAGTTCGATTTTCGGGTGTATATCCCGGATAATCTGGCACTTTTATTTGTATGTCAGGAAAAGCCCCCATTATATATACTTTTTCACCCATATCCGTTTTTTTGTTAGCTACAGATGGTGTTTCAGTTTTACATTTCTCGATTGCATCTAATTGCATATATGCAGCAGCTAGCAGATGGTTATACATTTGACCGAGCGACCATTCTTCTTCAGAAGGTTTTTTTCTAAATTGTTCAATCGTATATTTGTCTAATTCCTTCACATAATACGTTGCTAAACTTTCGAATTTCTCTAACATAACAGTACTGTTCATATTGTTATCCCCTTTTTAAGAAAATGTATTTGTTAATACCTACAATAAAGGAGGGATGCTGACAACATTATGTCAGTAGTAAAATGAAAAATTAAAGTTTTAACATTTTTTTTACTTCATCATATATTTTCTCAGAAAGAATTTTTGGCTCTAGTACTTGCACTTGGCTTCCCCAGCTTAATACCCATTGAAATACTTCGTCTATGCTTCTTGATTTCAAAAAGACGTGAAAATCATTATCTTTATGCTCGTATGAATCTATAAAAAAGTATCGTGATTCAATAATTTTATGTGCAATGTGGGCTGGGAATAATAAATGGATCGTAACAGTACGATTGTTTTCAGGTTGATAGTCTTGTAAAGAAAAGTCCTTCGGTTTTGTAAAAAATTCTTGTTCTTGCTGTAATGTATCCATACGGTCTAAGCGAAAATTACGTATTTGTTTTCGCAGTAAACAATGAGAAACGATGTACCAAATTCCAGAAATGTTGACTAAACCGTAAGGATGAACGGTACGTTTTGTTTTTGTAGCTTCTCTCGGTTTACGATACGAAAAAGAGATAGATTGCTCTCTTTGAATAGCTTCTTGTAACAAGAAAAGTTGGCTCTCTAGTTTTTCTTGCTCGGCTTGCTGGTTTGAAAATATAGGAGAAAGGAAACGGAAAGTTCCTCGCAATTCCTCAATTTTCTTTTGTTGATCAGTAGGGAGGACTATCTCAAGTTTCTCTTTTGCTGATTGCGCATGTACAGAAAAAGAAGAGGTGAAAGCTTTCTCAATATAATCACCGCCCAATAAAAGAGTAACGGCCTCTTCTGGCGTAAGCTGAATGGGTGGTAAGAAATAACCATCCATTAATGAATAGCCGTGACCAGGCATTGAAAAAATGGGAACACCGGATTCGCTGAGTGCGTCCATATCTCGATAAATAGTGCGTATACTTGTCTCGAATTTTTCAGCTAAGCTTTGTGCTGTGACAGTTTGTTTTCTTTGTAATTCAATTAATATAGCTAATAAACGATCCGTCCGATTCATGAAATATCATCCTTTATTTTATAAATATTCTTATTGTGAAATTCTAAAAGTAGTGTGTAATTCCCTGCCATTAACAGACTTTTCCCTATGTATAATATTAATATAGTAAAATCATAAGAACCTATATTGCAGTTTCCAATAATATACTATATAATCAGGATAAGAAAACGTTTTCATGCAAAGGGGGAAATTTCGTGTCGACTATCGAGGACGTGGCGAAATTAGCGGGGTTATCAAGGACAACGGTTTCTAGGGTGATCAATAATCATCCATATGTTTCAGATGAGAAGAAGAAAAGGGTTCAATTAGCAATGAAGCATTTAGGCTTCGTTCCTAATTCTGCGGCGAGAAGGCTTCGTAAACAAAAAACAGAAACAATTGCGGTGCTTGTTCCAAGGATTACAAATCCTTTTTTTAGTAGATTTATTGAAGCAATCGAGATTGCTGCTTCTGAACATAAATATAAACTGATTATTTGTCAAACAAGATATTTACCGGAAAAAGAGATGGAGTATTTACAATTATTATCTACGAAACAAGTAGATGGGATTATTCTATGTTCACTAGAAAATCCATGGGAGAATGTGGAGCCATACTTGCAACACGGTCCAATCGTGTTATGTAATGAATATATTGAGGAAGCAAATGTTCCAACAGTGAAGTTCGATCATGCACAGGGTGCATACATAGCTGCCAATCATGTATTAGAACAAGGATATCGTAATCTGATTTTTTGCCGTGGCAACGAAACGAAAGTAGTGAGCCAACAGCGAAAAATGGGCTTTTTACGCGCTATTACTGAAAAGAGTAGAGAAGTGGAAGCGATCGATTTTCTTGAAAACGCTTTCTCTTGGGATGATGGAAAACGAATATTCAATGAAGTATTAAAGGACAAAAAAAATCCTACCGCGATTTTGGCAGGAGGCGACGAGGTTGCAGCTGGAATTATCTCAGAGGCGAAACGCCATGGTTGGAGTATTCCAGAAGATCTCGCTGTGATCGGTTTTGATAATCAAATTTTAGCGCAGATTACAGAGCCAGGTATTACGACAATTGAACAACCAATCGACGAGATGGCCCGAAAAGTTGTCGACTTAATGATGGATAAAATCCATACGAAAAATTATCGACAAAAAGAATTATATGAGTTTGAACTGGAGCTCTTGGTGAAAGGTTCAACGATGAAGGATAAGATGTTATTAGCCTAGTAGACTATGTCTGCTAGGTTTTTTTATGTTTACAAACTACTATTCTTCGTGAACGCAATCGTCACATTTGTTATGGTATGCTTCGTGCTGCTCATCAATTTCCTTCCCGCAATGAGCACAAGTTTTCGTCGGTAAATTTCGGAAAAACTCCATTGGTTGATCGATCATGTCAATCCCTCCATTTCCATTTCTTACTATCATTGTATTAGTACAAAAAACAAAAGTCAACAACTGTTTTATAACAAAAGTGAAAATTAATGAAAAAGTTTAGGAAATGGATTATAGTTAACAATGTAGGATGTAAGTAAAAAACTTTCTCAAGTACGGAGAAAAACGGCATTCCTACGCGGTTTTAGAAAGGATGGATACATATGAAGATGACTGTTGTCGGCTTTTGGGGCGGCTTTCCAGAAGCGGGAGAAGCAACGTCGGGGTATTTGTTTGAACACGATGGTTTTCGTTTACTTGTCGACTGTGGTAGTGGTGTACTAGCACAGCTTCAAAAATATATAACACCATCTCATATAGATGCAGTTGTACTGTCGCACTATCATCACGATCATGTTGCAGACATTGGGGTGCTGCAATATGCAAGATTAATTACGAGTGTGACAAAAGGACAACTACCGGAGTTACCAATATACGGTCATACGTTTGATGAGAATGGATTCCATTCTTTAACGCATGAACCGCATACGAAAGGAATCGCGTACAATCCAGAAGAAACACTTCAAATTGGACCGTTCTCCATTTCATTCTTAAAAACTGTTCATCCTGTTACATGCTTTGCGATGCGTATTATAGCTGGCGATGATGTTGTTGTATACAGCGCTGATTCCAGTTATATTCCTGAATTTATTCCATTCACAAAAGATGCTGATCTTTTCATTTGTGAGTGTAATATGTATGCACATCAAGAGGCTGCAAAAGCAGGGCATATGAATAGTACAGAAGTAGCAAGTATTGCGAAAGATGCAAATGTAAAAGAACTTTTATTAACGCATTTACCGCATACAGGCAACCCATCTGATTTAGTAACAGAAGTAAAACAAATTTTCAGGGGCCATATTACGCTTGCGCATAGTGGCTACGTTTGGAATTCATGAGGTGATACGATGTTATTTATTGATAATAAAGGGATTACAGATCCTAGAATAAACTTAGCGATTGAAGAATATTGTGTGAAGAATTTAGATATTAACGAAACATATTTATTGTTCTACATTAACGAACCTTCAATTATCATTGGTAAAAACCAAAACACAGTAGAAGAAATTAATGCAGATTACGTAAAAGAACAAGGTATTCATGTCGTTCGTCGTCTATCAGGCGGAGGCGCAGTATATCATGATTTAGGAAACTTAAACTTCAGCTTTATTACGAAAGATGACGGAGATAGTTTCAGCAACTTCAAAAAGTTCACAGAGCCTGTAACGAAAGCGCTTGGTAAATTAGGCGTAAATGCAGAACTAAGTGGTCGTAACGATATTTTAGCTGAAGGTAGAAAAATTTCAGGTAACGCGCAGTTCTCAACGAAAGGTCGTATGTTTAGTCACGGTACGTTACTATTTGACTCTGAAATCGATCACGTTGTATCAGCACTTAAAGTGAAAATGGATAAAATTCAATCAAAAGGCATTAAATCAATCCGTAGCCGCGTTGCGAATATTACAGAGTTCTTAAACGAAAAAATGACGACAGAAGAGTTTAGACAACTTCTTCTAGAAACAATTTTCGAAGGAGAAACAGAAATTCCAACGTACGAATTAACAGAAAATGATTGGAAAGAAATCCATAAACTTTCTGAAGAGCGCTACCAAAATTGGGATTGGAACTACGGAAAATCTCCGAAGTTCAACTTACAACATTCACACCGCTTCCCAGTTGGACAAGTTGACGTTCGTCTTGAAGTGAAAAAAGGAACAGTAACAGAATGTAAAATTTACGGTGACTTCTTCGGATCACTAGATGTTCATGACATTGAAGAGCGTCTAACAGGCGTACAATTTGATAAAGATACATTCACTGTAGCTTTAGAAGGCGTAGATATCGTACGCTACTTCGGTAATATTACAACAGAAGATTTCTTACATTTATTCTTCTAAAAATGAGGGAGGCTGCCGTAACGGGCAGCCTCTTTTTTGCGTAGATTGTTGCGTTTTGTCGATAAGTCGATATATTTTAAAAATCGCTGATATAAGTTGAGTTACGGTCGATATATTTGGAAAATCGCTGATATATTTCGAGTTACGTTCGATATATTCGAAAAATCGCCGATATAATTTCATATACCATAAAATCACAGGACATTTGCCCCTCATAAAGGCATATATATATTCAAAAGGAGGCGGATTGAAATGAAGAGGGTAATGTATGTTGTATTACTGCTCAGCTTCGTCGTCGGAATGACAGCTTGTAACGATGAAACTTCTTCAAACCGTACGACTTTGTCTATTGGAAAGCCAGCGAAGGATAATGTCATATATTATACGCATACAGATAAAAAACGAAAGATAGATGATATACAAACTATGTTTCAAAATAAGAAATGGAAAAGAAATGAAACGTTTAGTACCGTTTGTAAAACGCCAGATCTTGTCTTGTCGATAGATGGGGACAATAAAGGATTGCCGACATTATATGTTACAGTCTACTTGCATGAAAATGGAGCGGACGCTCTCAATTTGTATGGAGAGTATACGGCTTTAAATAAAGAGGAAGTTGAAAAACTTAGAGAGAAGATGAGTGCATATTATCCTAAAATGATTTTAGCTATAGTTTAACTATATGTTTGTACCTGTTTTTTTTACATATAATTCTCGTATCTTACTAAAGTATTCTGGAAGAAAGTGGTTTATGTATATTCGATTAATAGAATATCACTTGCTACTTTAATTTTCTTTTAATATAATTAATTTAGAATTTTTAAATATTCTAAATTTTATAAAGGTGGGATTTGTGTGAATCTCGTTCAATCTTTGGCTGAAACGGCAAAAAATAAGGGGGATAAACCGGCATACATATTTATGGATCAGTCGGTCTCGTATGACCAATTAAACAAAGTGGTCACTAGGTTTTCTAGCAATTTAGCAAAAATGGGCATTGGAAAAGGGGACAATGTCGCATTAGCTGTAGGCAATTCACCACATTTTTTAGTCGGTTTATACGGAACGATGAAAGCTGGAGCAACTGTCATTCCGATTAATCCAATTTATACAGCAGACGAAATACATTACATATTACAAAATGGAGATGTAAAAACAATCATCGTACTCGACGTCCTTCTACCTGTTATACAATCTCTTACAACAAGACTTCCTTCACTTGAAAATATCATCATATGCGAAACCTCATCAGATTTTACTCATACAGAAACTGAAAAAATGAAAACGTTTACTAGTTTTGTAGGAACTGGAGATGTAACTTACGAAGGTCCTGAACTAGATGAAGAAGATGTAGCTGTTATTTTATACACTTCAGGTACAACTGGAAAGCCAAAAGGCGCTATGTTAACACATAAAAATTTATATAGTAATGCAAGCGATGTGGCGTCGTATTTACAATATACTGCGGACGATCGCGTCGTTGCGGCACTGCCGATGTTCCATGTATTTTGCTTAACAGTGGCGGTCAATGCGCCGATTGTGAACGGGGCGACTATTTTAATGTTACCGAAATTTAGTCCGAAAGAAGTATTCCGTATTTGTCGCACGTACGAACCAACGATTTTTGCTGGTGTACCGACAATGTACAATTATTTATATTTATTCGAAGAAGCAAGCGCAGAAGATGTGAAGACGCTTCGTCTTTGTATTTCAGGTGGTGCGTCAATGCCTGTTGCGCTTCTGCAAAACTTTGAAAAACGTTTTGACGTTATCGTTTCAGAAGGATACGGTTTATCAGAAGCATCACCAGTTACTTGTTTTAATCCATTAGATCGTCCTCGTAAACCAGGTTCGATTGGTACAAATATTTGGCACGTAGAAAATAAAATTGTGAACGAACTTGGGGAAGAAGTACCTGTTGGTGCAGTTGGGGAGTTAATTGTTCGCGGACCTAACGTTATGAAGGGTTACTATAATGCGCCAGAAGATACAGCTGCGACACTTAAAGACGGCTGGCTATATACAGGTGACTTAGCGAAAATGGATGAAGAAGGTTACTTCTATATCGTCGATCGCAAAAAAGATATCGTCCTAGTTGGTGGTTATAACGTATACCCTCGTGAAGTAGAAGAAGTATTATATACTCACGAATCTGTGGCTGAAGTTGTCGTAATTGGTGTACCGGATGAAAACTTAGGAGAAGCAGTGCGAGCTTACGTCGTTCTGAAGCAAACGAGCGTAACAGAAGAAGAGCTTATGCATTACTGCACGTTACATTTAGCGAAATATAAAGTGCCAATGAGCATTGAGTTTTTAACAGAATTGCCGAAGAATACAACTGGTAAATTGTTAAGAAGAGCTTTGAGAGAGAAGGCATTGCAAGTATAAAAATAAAGATATCCATCACTATGACTACATGTATAGAGATGGATATCTTTTTGTCCAAAAAAGCTGGATTAGTTTGGATGGACAAAATCCCTACTCATTAAAGTTTCACGTTATTTTTTAGAATTGGTTAAGCTATAAGCCCATATATTTAAACCGTAATATGACTAATAAGGAGGAGATATGTATGGAGCAGAAGGAATTACGCTTACGGAAAGTACAATATCTTATTTGTGACATTATGGATGAAATGAATATGAAGAATGAAAAGAAGAACTTAGAAACATTGCAAAAGGTAATTGATCACCTTTCAGGGGCAATTGGGGATTTAGTGGATCCATCGGGTACGTATTCATTAGATTATTTAGAGAGAAAAGTGCATACTGCTCATTATTTATTGTTTAAAAATGATCGGAAAGCATATTTGTGTAATAAATAGGAGTATTTGTTTAATCTTTTATTTGATATTGATAATCATTATCAATATGATAGTTATGTTGGGTATATTTATATAAAGGGAGATGTCATGTTGATAATGATTAAGAAAAAATATATTAATGCATTCGTTATAGCCGCAACTTTAGCAGTTCCATTTAGCGGTATTATGGCGCCAATTGCAAAAGCAGATGTGATTGAAATGAAGGCAGCTAGTAAACTTGCAGATGGTACATATGACGTTATTTTAAAAACGTATAAAGATCAAACGAATGAAACATCTGTTGCTTCTACGTATTTAAAAAATGCAAAAGTAACAATTCAAGGTGACAAAAAAATTGTTACGTTAACAGTGCAAGATAGTAGCTATTTCCAGTATCTTAAAGTAGAAGATACTAATAAATTAGGGACATTCCATGATGTGAAAGTGATCTCTGAAGATAAAACAAATAATGGTACGAAAGTTGTTCAATTTGAAATCGATGAGTTCTCGAAAAAATATAATATGCAAATGCATATATTAATTCCAGCAATTAAATATGATCATAAATATCAAGTGCAGTTTGAAATCGATGCGAGTGCAATTGAAAAAAAATCTAAGTTCTCAGATGTACCGACTTGGGCACAAGAGTCAGTTCAATATTTAGTAGACAAAGAGGCAGTACACGGTAAGCCAGATGGTACATTTGCACCAGCTGAAAATATCGATCGTGGTTCAGCAGCAAAAATATTAGCTACTGTTTTAGGGTTAGAAATTAATAAAGATGCGAAGCCATCATTCCGCGATGCTCAAAATCATTGGGCTACACCTTATATCGCAGCAGTTGAAAAAGCTGGTATTGTAAAAGGTGATGAGCAGGGTAACTTCAATCCGAGTGGACTAATTAACCGTGCATCAATGGCTACTATGCTAGTAAATGCATATAAATTAGAAAGAAATGAAAATATTAAATTACCAAAAGAATTTGCGGACTTAAAAAATCATTGGGGCGCGAAGTATGCCAATATTTTAATCCAAGAAAATATTTCAGTTGGAACAGATAATGGTTGGGCTCCAGATAAATCGGTAAGCCGCGCAGAAGCAGCTCAATTTATTGCGAAGACAGATAAGTTAAAGAAACTTCCTACAAGCTAAAAATCAGTGGGATTCCATTCCCGCTGATTTTTAGCTTGTAGGAAGTTTCTTATATAATAATTCTAAATTCCAAGTTGACACATGTGAATTACGGAATTAAAATGGAAAGAAATCAAACAGAATACAATAGAAGCTCATCAGAGAAACTGAAGGCGCACAACGTTCACTTTTGTGAATAGATTGTGTGCCTTTTTCTATTGTACAAACTAAGGGGGCTTTATATATGAAACAGTGGAGTAAGACAGCATTAATGAAAAGTACAGGTGTTTTATTATCAGCATTTGTCCTTTTGTCAGGGTGTGGTTCGGCAACATCCACTAACAATTCTGAAGGAAGTGCAGATAAGAAGACAGTCGAACTTTTAAATGTTTCATATGATCCAACGCGTGAGTTATATCAGGATTTCAATAAAGACTTTGCGAAGTATTGGAAAGAGAAGCATGGTCAAACAGTAAATGTAAAGCAATCACACGGGGGATCTGGAAGTCAGGCACGCTCCGTTATTGACGGCTTAGAAGCAGACGTTGTAACACTAGCGCTCGCTTATGATATTGACGCGATTAGTAAGAAGAAACAACTAGCAGAAGATTGGCAGAAGCGACTTGCGGATAATTCTACTCCGTATACATCAACGATTGTATTTCTTGTTAGAAAAGGAAACCCGAAAGGAATTAAAGATTGGGATGATTTAACGAAAAAAGGTGTGTCTGTCATTACACCAAACCCGAAAACATCTGGGGGAGCACGGTGGAACTATTTAGGTGCGTGGGGATATGCACTGAAGAAATATAACAATAGTGAAGATAAAGCGAAAGAGTTTGTCGGTCAAATTTATAAAAACGTGGAAGTACTAGATTCAGGAGCACGCGGGGCAACGACGACTTTCGTTGAAAAAGGAATTGGTGATGTGTTAATCGCTTGGGAAAATGAAGCGTTATTATCACAAAAAGAACTTGGAAAAGATAAATTCGAAATTGTAACACCTTCGATTAGTATACTTGCCGAGCCGCCAGTAGCAGTTGTAGACAAAGTCGTTGATAAAAAAGGAACGAAAAAAGTAGCAGAAGGATATCTTGAATATTTGTATTCAGAAAAGGGGCAAGAAATTGCGGCGAAAAACTTTTATCGCCCTCGTAATGAAAAAGTAGCAGAAAAGTACGCATCACAATTTCCGAAAGTTCAATTATTTACAGTCGATGAACTATTTGGAGGATGGAAAAAAGCACAAGAAAAGCATTTTAATGATGGCGGCGTATTCGATCAAATGTATAAAAAATAAGGGGGGATGAGGTGACGTTATATGAGGAAGAAGCGTGTCTTACCAGGGTTTGGATTATCTCTTGGATTTACAATGCTATATATGAGTTTATTCGTACTTATACCACTTTCTATCGTATTTATTCAAACTTCGCAGCTAGGTTGGAAGAAGTTTGCTGGGGTTATAACGAGTGAGCGCGTGTTGCATTCGTATCAAGTAAGTTTCACAACTTCACTTGCAGCGGCAATCGTAAATGCCATTTTTGGTTTATTAATTGCTTGGGTACTCGTTCGCTACACATTTCCAGGGAAGCGGTTATTAGACGGACTAATCGATTTACCATTCGCTCTTCCGACTGCTGTAGCTGGTATTACACTTACGACGCTTTATGCGGAAAATGGATTTATTGGAAAAATATTTAGTGTGTTTCATATAAAAGTAGCTTTTACCCAGCTCGGCATTATTGTGGCGCTTACGTTTATTGGCTTACCATTTGTCGTGCGAATGGTGCAACCAGTGCTGCAAAGTATTGATAAAGAAGTAGAAGAAGCAGCTTCTAGCTTAGGGGCGTCACGCTTTCAAATATTTGTAAAAATCATTTTGCCAGAAATATTCCCGGCCTTGCTTGCTGGTTTTTCACTCGCCTTTGCTCGGGCGTTAGGGGAATATGGATCTGTCGTGTTCATTGCAGGTAATATGCCGATGAAAACAGAAATCGCACCGCTTATGATTATGACAAAACTAGAACAATATGATTATGCAGGCGCAACAGCTGTAGCGGCTGTGATGCTTATTATTTCTCTCCTTTTCCTACTATTTATTAATATGATTCAAACTTGGAGCAGAAGGCATGAATTGAAAAGCGAATAGGAGGGGAGAAAATGGAACCAACATTATTAGAAAAGAAAATAGTAAAAAGCGTAGCAGTTAAAAAAGAATCTAAGTTTGTACCCATTTTATTCATTACGATAACAATTTTATTTTTATCTCTCTTTCTATTACTGCCGCTCGTGACAATTTTTATGAAAGCGTTCGAACGAGGAATTGATGTATATATTGCCGCTGTAACAGATCAAGAAGCATTTTTGGCAATCAGGTTAACGCTTCTCGTTGCTTTAATCGTTGTGCCGCTGAATACGATATTCGGAATAGCAGCGGCTTGGCTTATTACGAAGTTTCAGTTTAAAGGAAAGCAACTATTATTATCTCTTATTGAACTGCCGTTTGCTGTATCACCAGTCATTGCAGGATTAGTATTCGTTTTACTTTTCACACCTCGTGCTGCTCTTGGCGGATGGTTAATGGAACACG
Organism: Bacillus sp. FDAARGOS_1420; assembly: GCF_019344915.1. Classification (NCBI taxonomy): domain Bacteria; kingdom Bacillati; phylum Bacillota; class Bacilli; order Caryophanales; family Bacillaceae; genus Bacillus; species Bacillus sp. FDAARGOS_1420. The sequence continues at coordinate 262,851 of NZ_JAHWJB010000002.1, forward strand.
GGATAAAGCTCATCTTCTCTGTTCCTGGCATTATCATTGCGACGATATTTGTTACGTTTCCGTTCGTTGCGCGTGAATTAATCCCGGTTATGCAGGCGCAAGGGAAGAGTGAAGAAGAAGCGGCTCTATCACTTGGCGCAAGCGGATGGAAAATGTTTTGGCGCGTCACATTGCCAAATATAAAATGGGGCCTTTTATACGGCATGATTTTATGTAATGCCCGGGCCATTGGTGAATTCGGCGCCGTTTCCGTTGTATCTGGTCACGTGCGCGGCATGACAAATACGATGCCGCTTCATATTGAAATTTTGTACAATGAATATCAATTTTCAGCAGCGTTTGCTGTGGCGACTTTAATGTCACTCATCGCAGTTTTTACGCTCGTTATAAAAAACTGGATTGAATGGAGAATGGAAAAACGACAATAAGGAGTGAGTGCGATGAGTATTCAAATTCAAAATGTATCAAAACAATATGGTACATTTCAAGCGCTGACAGACATTCATTTGGATATTCCAAAAGGAGAACTTGTTGCCTTATTAGGCCCATCAGGTTCTGGGAAAACGACGTTATTACGAATTATTGCAGGACTAGAAGAAGCGGATGGAGGTTCGATCTCATTTGATGGAGAAGATTTAACTGATATTCACGTGAAAAACAGGCAAGTCGGTTTCGTCTTCCAGCACTATGCACTTTTTAAACATATGAATGTATTTGAAAATGTCGCTTTCGGTTTAAAAGTAAGAAAGAAAAACTTACGACCTTCAGCTGAAGTAATAAAAGAAAAAGTAACAGAACTATTGAAACTAGTAAAAATGGATGGTTTCGCAAAACGTTATCCAGCGCAATTATCTGGCGGACAACGCCAACGTATCGCACTAGCCCGGGCACTTGCAGTCGAACCGAAAATTTTATTGTTAGATGAACCGTTTGGTGCACTTGATGCAAAAGTACGGAAAGAATTGCGAAGATGGCTCCGGAAACTACATGACGAATTTCAAATTACGAGCGTATTCGTAACGCATGACCAAGAAGAAGCGTTAGACGTTGCGGACCGCATCGTTGTAATGAATGAAGGGCGCATTGAACAAATGGGAACACCGGAAGAAGTATATGAAAAACCGGCAAGCCCGTTCGTATACGACTTTTTAGGAAACGTGAATTTATTTCACGGCCGCGTTCATAAAGGTAAGCTAAATGTAGGATCAGTGGAGCTAGAAGCACCAGAGCATAAGCACGTTTCAAACGTAGACGGAGTGGGATACGTAAGACCACATCACTTATCAATCGATCGTACGAAACAAAGTATAGATGCCATCCCGGCGAAAGTAACATACTCACATGCAGTTGGCCCTGTCGTATATGTAGAATTGAAGCGCGACGGAACAGATGAGTATCTAGAAGCAGAAATTAGTAAAGAACAGTTTAGACAACTAGGCATTCAAACAGGTGAGTTTGTATACGTACATCCGAGAGAAGTGAAAGTGTTTATTCCAGAGGATTTTGTTATTTAATAATAAGGTGCAGTCCCTATATGAGTATGTATAGGGGCTGCATTTTTTTGTTTTTTGGATAAGGATTTTTAGGGAAAAATTGATGCTGCTGATTGGTATATTAAGGGGAATAGGTAATGAAGGAAAGAGATTTTATGGGTTTAATTTCTTGTATTCCCCTTATTTATTAAACGTAAATAAGGTAGATAGTACACCTTGTTTAATGATCATTTGTATATAAATATATTTTAATTCAATGTAATGAATTATGGAATAGAAAATGGAAAATTGTCGATAAAGAGTTGGAATTGATATCTTTTTTTAAAATCTTCCATTTTTTCAATTGAGTTTCTTTCTAAAATTCATTAAATTCTTAATGGTAAGAAATAAACTGATGCGAATGTATGGAAAAACAGCAAGTAAAGAAACGATGGTATAGGTACTTAATACAACTCATGGTAGTTGCATTAATGGTTACTTCTATACCGCTGAATGGATTGGCAGAAACGGCACCGCCGTTTACACCATCTCCAAATTCAGAACAAAGTCCACAAGTGGAGAAGAAAGAAGAGAAAGGGTTACCTGCTCCACATCCAGTAACGAAGGTGACATTTGATAAAAAAGGATTTCCTCAATTTAAGCCTAAAATTACTATGAGCCTTCCAAAATCTTAATGGAAAAAAAGTAATGCATCCCAATTTGATTATTTAAATAAAGAGGCATATAAGAAATATCAAAGTAAGTTTAATAAAGCTGAGTTAAAACTAATGCGGTCTGGAAAAAATCCAAAAGGTTATACGTGGCATCACCATCAAAATCCAGGAGACATGCAATTAGTTAATACTTGGACACATCAAAAAACTGGCCATACTGGAGGTAGGGCATTATGGGGAAAATAAAAGAAGGATTTAATATAAAACTGGAATATTTTAATGAAGACGAGTTGGAAATGCTAAGAGGTAAAATAATTTTCCTCATAGATGAAAAAATCATTTATGAAGAAGAGACTAATATTATAGAGCCCTTAATACAATTTTTTGATGAGTGGGTAGATCTTTTAAAGTATAAAGAGGCTACATTATTCTTAGATAACTATGAGAAGACTTTAAGATTTATTCAGCAAGAAAATATGATCAATATTAGAAGTAGTAAAGAAATTATTTCAGTTGAAAGAGTACAGTTTTTTAATGTTGTATTTGATTTTTGTAAGGAGCATATAGAGAAATTAATTAGTAAAGTACCAGAAGATTTTAAGTTGAATGCCGCTTATAAACAGATAATTGACTTAGAAAAGCTAGATGAGGACTTCATTACTACTGGAAACTTGAATGTTTATCGGGAATATTCAAGTGAAAGTTGTTATGAAATAAGTTGGAGTGACCTAAAAAATGAAAGGAATATAGAAATTCTTCCTCAATTCTCAAGAGACAACGACTTTTTATATGTTGGAAATGGACTAGAGCATAAGTTTAGTAAAATAGACACGTTGAATAAAAAAACACTTTGGACGGAACATCTCAATTTTGTTGAGAGTGGAATTGTATTTTGTCAACAAGATGATAAGGTTTTTGTAGCAGATATTAGTAGAGAAGAAGAAGAATCAAAACTTGTGTGCATGTCTGCAAAAGATGGAAAGAAATTATGGGAGTTAGAATTGGAAGGAGAAATAAAAGGGGTTTATCTCCTACCAAATAATGTATTAGACGTAATGGTTGTGATGGATTATGGTTTGAACATCATATTAGATATTCAAACAGGAAAAGAGAAACAGACTGTATATACTGGAATTGGTGGAGAAAATTTGAAGGTGCGACTGTTTTCTGATTATTATGTTCTGATAGGAGAATGTTATGAAGACGGAGAAATAATTGATCCCTATATAGTTTGTATGACAGCTGTTGACTTTAATAGTAATATTTTATGGAGAGAAAATATTGATTGTCGCCCCAATACGCCTACATATATAGAAAATCATATGGCTTTAATAGTGGGAATGGAGCGTGTTCAAAGGTGGGATTTGAAAAAAGAATCACCAGAATTAATCTTTGAGATAGAGATTGAAGAAGAGGATTATTTATATGTGATAGCTGATAACTTAAAGATAGGTTTGGTTAGGTCTATATATGATATGGAGGATGAAGAAACGAAAATATGTCTTCAATTCTTTGGAGTAGACGATGGTAAGGAAATATATCAATGTTTATTATCAGGTGAAATACAACTTGAACCTAACTTAGTTGATAATATGTGTGTTGCAGTTATGGATAATGGAAGAGTATATTGTATAGATTTAGTACATAACCAAATTAAGTGGGAAACAAGGTTTGAACATGACGTGATAAGAGCTCCGAGATATGTGGAGGGTAAGATCTATATGTCTTCAAATGAACTTGAAGTAAAATGCTTAGACATAAAATCTGGTAAGGTAGAATTCACATTATATTTACCAAAGTTTATTTTGGATTCTGATTCCATATATGAGGTAATTAAAACAAATAACTTATTGTATTTTACTTGTATTAGTGGAAATGTGTTTGAAGTACGCGAAAAATAACAAGGTATTTAGAAAAAAGAGAAGCTGTATAGTTCAAACTGTGCAGCTTCTCTTTTTACAAAAAAAAACGGTGGGAATTAATATCTATCGAAAATAGTGAATAATGGAAGGTGATTAAGAGGTGGTATCAATGCTAAAACGAGAGCCTTCAAAGCTTATAATAGAGGGAAATCAACTTTATATACCTTGGGTGTATTGTATAATACAGGATAACTTTATTGTTGTGGATTCTAAATCTCGAAAGTTACAGTTTAAAATTGTATGTCCAACATATAAGACTTTAGTAGAAGATGATTTTTTGGATATATATTTAAATAAGTATCCTGATTTTATTCATAAGGAACAAAGTTATTACTATAAAGAGTTTGATTTTCAAGGATCAAAGATAAATATTGAAGGACAATCCTTTGAGATTTTGAATGGGAATATTCAAATTGACTATTTATCTATAAGGACTTTTTCTATAGCAATGGAATTAGAATTAAGAGCGAGTAATGGTTTAAGAACGATGGCTACTTTATATTTATATCCCCTTATTAAGGAATCGATAACGGATGAGAGAAATATGTACTTTAGTAATCTTATTCCTAAAATAGTTAAAGAGGCAGGATCACTGGTGGGTTCAACTAATGGAAAACCGATAGAAGAGTTAAGTCTTGAAGATTTCTCGGTCGCACCAATCTGGGAGTGGGATTACGAGAATGAAAGTGTAGACTATCAAGACGAGACTTGGGTTCGCCCGTCTGTTGTTACAAATATATTTGAATTCGGGAATGCGGATGTTCATATAAAAGCGGACTTAGTATTAAATGATGAGGATATTTTATATCAATGTATTTTAAATATAGATATGGAACAGGGAGCACAGAATATTTCTATTATGGAAGGGGCTGTGTTTGCAAAGGAAGAGTATATTGATACTAAAAAGCATTATTCAATCTATTAGAATACTAGGGGAAAAGGCGAAGTCTGATTTTAATGCAATAAAGTTAGAACAAGATATTTTACAAGTTTTTGATATTAAAGCGAGTTTTCTCGAATTATGATAGATTTTCTTTTAGATTTGTGTGCTTTTTTTATAGGTATTAGTTTTATATGGTTAGGATTAAAAATAGATAAAAAGAGTTATAAAGAAAATCGTATGTTTATTGCATTGTTCAGTTTGACAAGCGCGTTTCCAATTATTCTAACTATAAGTTATTATTTGTTTAGAATATTTTCGATAGGTTTAGGCGTTATAATAGTTTATTTATTCTTTACTGGAGAACTTTCATGAGAAGGTGTGAAGTATGAGGGGAAATAAATAGAGAAATGATTTTTAGAAAGAAGAGCTGACGTAGGTTCTTCTTTTTTTATGGATTATGATCCAATGCACTAACGTTTTAAACGCGACATTACAAGAGGGAAGAAGTAAATCTTGCATATATGATAGTTTTAGAAACCGTACAAGTGTTAAAGTTGTAGAGAGTGGAAAAGAAATAAAGTCTGTAACAGCAACATTCAGTGATGGGAAGCAGCTTGGATCGATTGTAAAAGTATAAATAAAAAGAAGGTTTCCAGGAGTGATAGGAATTAGATTGTTATTGATTCATTGGAGGTCTGTTAGTTATGAAAAAACTAGTATTTAATAAGCAGATGGATTTTTCATATATAGAAGGAGAAATTCTCTACATTACAACGGGAAATAAACAAGATATTATAATTTTAGTATTGGATAAAAAGGTTACAGACCTTTATTATTATAAAATTATACACTCGTTGAAATCTGGCGTTTTGAAACAATATACTATAGAAAATAATCAATATTTTAACTTCATTCAACCTTTAGGAGAAAATTGGATTTTGGTTAAAAGTTTCGTTGAGAAAAAGGAAGATACAACGGCTACAATTTTTGATAAAAAAGGAAACATCGTTGCTTCATATTACTTAGGAAATGGAATAAAATATTTTCAAGTTGATGAAGAAGAACATTTATTGGTTGGGTATAGTGAAGAAGGTATATTTACTTCTGTAGAGGAATTGTTTATTTCAGATGAAGAGTTTGATTCGATAGATTGGGAAAATATATATGATATTAATAAATTTGAAAAGAGCGGATTAGCTATTTTTTCTAAGAATGGCGATTTAATTACTAATGAATTTAATAATTCAATAAAGAGATCTGCCTGTGATTGTACAGCAATACATATACAGAAGACAGGTGATATTTTAATGTCTTACTATAACGAGCAAGGAACGTATTCATTCACACAGATTAATAAAGAACGATGCGAACAAGTTATTCTATATGAAACAACATTGAATCATACATCACTATATTTAAAAGTGCAAAATAATATTATCTTTGGTGTCGATAACAATCAAATACATGCATATTCACTTGTAAATAAAAAATTAGCAACTCCGTTAACAGTAGATAGCGATGGAAATTCTATTCAATTTGAGTATATTTTTTCAAGAGATCAAACAATATATGCTGTTAAAGGGAAACGAATATTTTGTTGGGAGCAATATGGGATTTTAGAAGAGGGAGAATAAATAGAGAAGTGATTGAGAGAGAGAAAAGCTGATGTAGATTTTTCTCTCTTTTGTACACATTAATTTTTGTTGGCTATAAAAACATAAGGATAAACGCTATACTATCATTATAATTCTAAAGCAAAAAAAGGTCAGACACCTTCATTACCAATAAGAGATTAGATGAACTTATAAATATAAATTTTCCACAATTATACTTTAGATTAGTTATTTATTAGCCAAGCTGTTATACGTATTATAGGGAGGTGTAAATAATGGAATGTTTTCATATAGGCGAGCAGGATGATAATTTCATCAAGATTGTTATAACTGACTTTTCAGGTGAAGGAGATAGTTATTTTGGTGGAGCTTATTTCAAAGGAGAATGCGAACTAGGCTGTTCTGGTTTCAAAGTGAAAACGACATCATTTTATTTTGACAATAATGATATATATCACTTTTACAAAGACCTCCAAAAAATATATACCTTGGGATCTGGGACAGTACATTTTAAATCAGAATCAAATGAGTTATCTTTAACTTGTCACTTGGATATTGATACATCTTTCAAAATTTCAGTTAGTTTTAAAGAGCTTGAAGGAGATAGCACGCTAAGTTGTTATATATATGAATTCCATGAATATATACTTAGTATTAAAAGTCAGCTTTCTTCATTTTTAAATACTTTTAAATTCAATGGAAATGAGTCTTGAAGGTTTTTCTGCCGCACCAATCTGGGAGTGGGATTAGGAGAATGAAAGGGGAGTATTTAAAATAATAATTGAGAGCGAACGTCAAACTTATTAAAAGTATAGAAGTTTGACGCTTATTTTTATGTTTAGAATCAATGAGAGGATTTTCATCTATATGAAAGATATTGTATGTAAAGAGTTAATAAGTTTTAAGGATATTGTTGAAGCTTATCAGTTAAAAAAAGTGAGTTTGGATTATAAACAAAATGTGATTTTACTAGTACAAGATAATACGAATCAACCTTGTATTATTTATTTGGATAAAAATAATGTGAATATAAGTAAATTCAATTTAAACGTAGATATCGATGTTGAATCTGTGCGATGTATGCAACGAATCGGAGAGAAATGGTTACTTATATTTAATTATGAAGAGGATAATGCGGTTATTTATAATGCGGACGGAAGTGAACATTGTAAGTTTTATGCCGGAGAAGGGATTCAAGATTGTCAGGTTGATGTGAACGAAGATATATGGATTAGTTATTGTGATGAAGGAGTTTTTGGAGAGTCCTCGATTGGAGCAAACGGGATAGTTGCTTTTGACTCTACAGGTCACTTGATTTTTAATAATTATGATCAATATGTAGAAAAGTTTAATGTACCTCCTATAGATGATTGCTATGCAATGAACGTTATAGATGGAGACGTTTGGCTCTATTATTATTCAGAATTTCCTTTAGTTCAAATGAAAGATAAAAATTTTCATATGTTGTGGAATGAAATAAATGTAACGATGGAAATATGGTCAGAAAGTTTTGCGGTTGCTCAAGATAAAGTAGTATTCATTACTCAAGATAAAAAGTTGGTTGTTTATGATTTAAATAATAATCATGTGTATGATAGTAATCCTTGTAATGAACTAGGTGAGCCGATTCAATTTGTTAATTATTACAGCCGCGGATCTGTTATGTATTTTCAGACGGATGATAGGCTGTATTTTGTTGATGCAATTAATATGTGAGGTGATAAATATAAAAAGTGCACCCAACAATCTGGGTGCACTTTTTCATAACCGTTATATATTCCTCTTCATCAATTCTCCAACCTGCGTCGCAACGTACTCAATATCATTATCAATTTCGTCTAATACGTAAGATTCTAAAATGCCCATTACAGCAGTTCCTAAAAATTTTAAAACGATGTGTTTATCAATGTTTTGATTTACTGACGTATTTGTATTTAGTTTTTTCTCTAGTTCACCCATGATAAAAGTTAGTAACTTTTTCTGAAATAATAATGTGCTGTTGCTTCTAAATAACGCTGCGAAAAATGGTTTATGTTCTCTGAAGTATTCAAACCATATGACAGTTCCTTCTATATAACCTTTTGTTTGTTTTATATCGCATATTTCTCTTAATTGTTCTAAATGATCATCGACAATTTTATCTAATAAATTGTACTTATCTAGATAGTGTAGGTAGAAAGTTTTTCTCCCGATATTTGCCTTTTCGGTAATGTTTTTTACTGTAATTCCGTCAAAGCCATCTTCAATTAACATTTCTATAAATGCAGATTGAATGGCGGTTTGTGATTTTATAATTCTTCTATCGATTTTCTCCATATGTTCCTCCGTTCTTTAATACACAAATCTTGTAATGTGTGTATTAATACTCGAATAATTAAATGTGGTCATTGAAACGGATTCATGCTCACTTTATTATAAATATACACGTGAGTATTAACTCTCGCAAGTGTAAAACTGAAAAATAAAGGTGCTTTGAATATAGCGGTTACAAAGAGAAGCGTATGATAATGCGGGAAGATTACAAGTAAGAGGAAAATAACTTTGATTTGCTTACTATTTACGTTCTAGGCACATAACAAGTTATAATAGAAGAAATCAATAAGGAGGCTGGCTGTGAAAAGTTTTCGTTATCTCAATATATTCACTATTTTAATTGTATACACACTACTTATGTTTTACATCGGCTGGAACGGATGGGTTTGGCTTCATGCGGTGTTCGGCTGGGAATCTTGGGGATATTACGCTTTCGTAGTTGGCTTCATTTCATATGCGTATATTCTCGTACAAGTGTTTAAATTCCTTCCTTTCCTGCGAACGGTCGGTTCAATTTGGTTTGCGGTTATACAATACGCGCTTATGTTATTGCCGTTAGCCGATATTGCCGTCTTATTATTACAGTTTTCAGTGGAGAAAGAGACGGCAATTATTTGGACAGGAACGGTCGTTTTACTCGTGTTCATCTTTATCTTTGCATATGGAGTATTCAACGCATATAGTCCAGTAGTAAGAAAGTACGAAGTGCACATACCGAAAAGAGTAGAAGGGCGTAAAAGTTTACGCATTGCGATGGCCTCTGATATGCATTTCGGTAAACTGTCTGGAGTTGCTCATTTAAAGAGACTCGTTCGTCATGTAAATGAAATGAAACCCGATATTATTTTACTGCCTGGTGATATTATCGACGATCATCCAGGTGTGTTCATTCAAAAAAATATGGGACCAATCATGAAACAGATGAAAGCTCCATTAGGCGTATATGGTGTGTTAGGAAATCATGAATATTACGGACGAGCTGTTCCTGAGTTTTTACAAGAGATGGATAAGATTGATATTCGTATTCTTTTAGATGAAGTCATTACAATTGAAGATGATTTTTATCTCGTCGGAAGAAGGGATAAAACAGAGCGTGATCGTCAAAGCTTTGAAAATCTAATGAGTACGGTAGATAAATCGCTTCCTGTTATCGCAATGGATCACCAACCATTTGAATTGAAACAAGCAGCGGATGCTGGCGTTGATTTACTACTATCCGGTCACACGCATCGCGGACAAATGGCGCCGAACCATATTGTGACGAGAAGAATGTACGAACTAGACTGGGGATACGCACAAAAAGGTGCATTCCACGCGATTGTTTCTTCTGGGTTTGGATTCTGGGGACCACCGCTTAGACTGGGAAGTAGATCCGAGATTGTGCAGGTTGAAGTTACATTTGAATAGGATTGTGAAATAGAGAGCTGAGTGCTCTCTATTTTTAAAAATGAAAAAAGGCTCCATATAAGGAGCGCTCAATAAAAACAAATGAATTAAAACAAATAGAAGACGCTGCTTAAAAAGGGGGATTTTAAGTGATCATATCAGATGTCATATACGGTGAGTTTAAAGTAGATAAAGTGTTAGAAGAACTAATTTTAAGTAAACCTGTTCAAAGGCTGAAAGGGGTTCATCAAGCCGGAGCAAGTTACTTAATGAATGAGAAATGGAATGTAACACGTTTTGATCATTCAGTTGGTGCTATGTTGTTAATTAAAAAGCTTGGTGGTTCAGTAGAAGAACAGATTGCTGGTTTACTGCATGACGTATCGCATACTGCTTTTTCTCATGTGATTGATTATGTTTTTGATAACGAAAATGAAAGTTATCATGAAGAAATATTTAGTGCTGTCGTGAAAAACTCGGAAATCTCGGCGATTCTTTCAAAACATGGTTATAACTATGAAGATATTTTGTTAGATGATTCGAAGTGGACATTACTTGAAAGATCTGCGCCAGAATTATGTGCAGACCGAGTGGATTACACATTACGAGATATGTTTACATATGGATATATTTCTTTAGAAGAAGCTCAAGACTTTTTAAATGATTTAATCGAAGTTAATGGGAAAATGGTTCTTCAAAGTATCGAAATGGCAGAGTGGTTTACGAAGACGTATTACAAAGAAGTAATTGATTTCTTTATGAAACCAATGAATATTTATGGAAACGATATGTTAGCTAAAACGTTAAAATTAGCTCTTCATAAAAAGATAATCCATCCAGATGATTTTCTTCTTGAAGATCATGAGCTTATTACGAAATTACAGCTATGTAAAGATCAAGAAGTAGATGCTTTATTAAGAAAAGTTCATCCAAGTATAGAAGTAAAAGAAAATAGAAATGAGTATGATCTACATCAGAAAAATAAAGTGCGTCTTATTGATCCTCCATTACTTCGTGAAGGTGAAGTTGTTCGATCGTCTGTTATATCGGAAAAAATAAGACAGATGAGCGATATCGCTTATGAAAAGGCGATAAGAGGGATGTATGTGAAAGTGATTTCTAATTAGTTTATTTGTAATAGGAAAAGGTGTCATCAATTATGATGACACCTTTTCGCTTTAAAGGGTTGTTCGTACGGAAATGTGTTACATTTTTACGATACTACTTTATTTTACCAGACAAATTCCTTTTATAGTAAAAAATAAAACTTGTAAAGTTTTCCACCAAAAATAATTTGTGAAAAAAGTACTAATTTTTAATGTGACAAAAATAATATATTTTTCAATAATTGCTTTAGGATCTTTCGTTCTTTATATATGGATTGTTATATTTTTTAAGGTAATTTAAAGTTTTTTGTCGTTTTTTGTTGTAATTTTCATATTATGATAAAGAAAATGTTCGGAATCAGCCATTATAACAGAAAAATTTTAAAAAAACAGAATTGAATCATATTGCTTATTTTAATATAATTTATTTGTTAATTAATAACATATTTAGGTCATAATTCTTTATTGCGGTGAGAATTCTTTTTAGCATAGGAGGATTTACAGAATGGTTAAAACGGCAAAACCTGAAATGATGAGTGAATTAAAAGAAACAGTTTACAAATTCTTTCCGAAAAATATTGTGAAAGAAGAGGGATTGTACGAGGAGTCCAAAGAGCATAAAAAGTTTGTATCCTTAAAAGAGAGTTTTATAAAAAACGAAAGCTCTCAAAAGGAAATTTTGTCTTTAATCGAGTCAACATTTTGTGATTATCACGTGTCAGACTATACAGATTTAAACCTATATAATTGTCTAGAATATAATGTGTTACTAAACGGAAAAGAACCGATGTTAAATGATGATATTGATTGGATAAGAAAATCAAGAGGCGAGCGCCTTGATTTAGGTGTTTTTGTTAGCTTACTTGATAAATATTATTATTACTACGTATTAAAAACAACATATGATGAAGAGTTAAGAGAGTGGGCTTTTGAAATCATTGATATAGAAATGGATACCATTTGTAAATTTGAAAAACTAATGAATACAAAAGGATTTGTAAGAGTAGAACGAGAGGTTGCTAGAACTACAATTCCTGATATAGAAACGGAATGTTTACGTATGGGGGAAGTTAACGTATTCCACGCTTTATTCACGGATTCTGTTAGTGAAATATAGGTTTTAAATTATTAAAAAGGTTGTGTAGAAAATAGCTGCTATTTTCTACGCAACCTTTTCATTTTCACTAATCAAACCAATTCCAAACCTCAATATCTCCAAGAGTCGCATAACGTACGTGCGGGGAGTTTTGTAATTTTAATAATTCTTTCGACGGCCCCGTAATGACAATGCCGTATACTTTTACGCCGTTATCTTTTACATATTTATAACGTTTATCTAAGTTTAGTTCTTTCTCAGGAAACGCAGCTATTTTGCTTACCGTTTTTTTATGTGTAGAAAGAATACGCATCATTTCGATTACTTTATCTTCTGGTGTTTTCTGCGTGTCTGTTTCACTATTAAGGAATCTTACGTGTTCTGGAAATCCTATAGCTTCCCCGCCATGTAGGATGTAATCTTCTACATTTGTTTTTTCTTGTCCCGTATCTAAAGCGTACCATACAGGAGTTGGAGGGAGTTCTTGTGCTTCGAATATGCTATATAAAAGCGGTTCTAATTCTTTTAAAGTGTAAGTTTTATCAAAAGAAATTGCTACTTCTGCAACGGTTCCATCATGTACTTTTGCAAGTGTATCCCATACTTTTTTTGAGGAATCCTTTAAATAATCACCCTGCTTTGTTTTGGGATGAACAAAGAAGAGTTTTGGTTGATAGAACGGATTCATCCAAGTTTGTTTCGTGACATCTACAGATGATAAGAAGCTTTTTGTTTCTACTGTACCGAGTGGCATTTCTTTTTTACCGACGGTTCTTACTAAATCGAAGCTGCTGTTCGTACGGAAAAAAGCTTCTACACTTGTTCCGCCCCCCATAACACGGCTATTTGGGATAGTTGCTTCAAGTGCAAGCGAAGGAACTTCTCTAATTTCTTCTAGCCTTTTATCATTATTAGCTTGAAAATAAAAGGCTGATAATACCCCGCCGATTATATATATAACGATGCAAATGGATAATATAAAACCAAACGTTTGTAACCGATGTTTCCACTTAATTCTCCAAAAAGGAACTTTAAGATCTTTTGGCGGTAACCTTTTCTTAACGGCTTCGGTCTTCGCAAGTAATTCATCCAAATGCACTTCACACTCTTCGCAAGTCTCAATATGACTTTCTAGCTGCTCTTGTTCATCATGTGTGAGCGTTCCTTTTTCATATTTCTTCCACAGTTTTTTAAACTCTGCACAACCCATCTGTATCACTCCTTTATGCTTTTCGTTTCTTTTCTTCCTCGGTGTAACTCAATTTTTACTTTTGCTAACGAGAGACCAGTCATTTCTGCTATTTCCTTATAAGAGAATCCGTAGTAATCTCGTAGTAGTAACACATTTCGTCTTTCGAGCGGAAGAGAGGATATACTTTGTAACCAACTCGTAATCTCATGTTTTACGAAATAAGAGTGCTCTGTACTTGGCACGTTTGGTAAATGGAATTCTTCAATTTGCGTTGTTTTATACTTCTTTTCTTTTCGGTACCAATCGATAAAGGCGTTGTAGGCGATTGTAAATAACCACGGCCTAATTTCTTCTCCTTTATAATAGTCAATATGGACGAGCATCCGGTAAAATGTTTCTTGCATGAGATCTTCAGCACTATGAGAATCTCCGGTTAGGGAGAGAAGATAGCGAAATAAATCTTGCATATGCTCTGAGTAAATTTCTTCTAATGATTGTTTGCGTTTCACTACATTTCCCTCCCTTCATATATAACAACGAAATACATATAAAAAAGTTACATTTTTTTATGGAATTATAGTAAAAAACGTCAAGAATTGGATAGGATTCTCTTTTATCATAATACATATAAGGCGGGTGAACAGAGATGGAAAGCTATGAAACACAAATTCAAAGGTCAATTGATTATATTGAGGAAGATGTAATGGAAAAACAAACGCTGCGTAATTTAGCACGTGTTGCAGGTTTTTCTGAGTCGCATTTTCATCGTGTATTCCAGGCGTTAGTAGGCGATACAGTAATGGAGTATGTTCGAAAGAGGAGGTTAGCCCGGGCAGCTTATCAACTTTCTCATACGGATGAAAAAGTTATTGATATCGCATTTGAGCATGGCTTTCAATCTCACGAAACGTTCACGAGAGCCTTTAAAAAATTATTTCAAATGACACCAAGTGAATATCGAAAACAAGAAATTGAAACACCAATGTATTATAGAGTGAATGTAAAACAAAGAAAATTAAATCCATATTTAGGGGGCATACAAATGGAATATCGTATTGTAAATAAACCAGAATTTTTAATGGCGGGTTATGAGCTGAAGACGACAAGTAAAGAAGGAAAAAACCATCAAGATATCCCAGTATTTTGGCAAGAATATTTACAAAAAGATCTTGGAACGACGATTCCGAATCGTAAAGATACGAGCCAATGGGTAGAACTTGGATTATGTACTGATTTTAATTTAGAAACAGGGGACTTCACTTATATTATCGGAATGGAAGTTACAGACTTTGAAAATGTACCAAATGCAGTTGCAAAGCGTACATTCCCTGCGGCGACATATGCAGTATTTACAACGCCAAAAGTTCCTCATGAAGAAATGGTATCGTCTATTCACCAAACGTGGAATGCAGTATTCTCAGAATGGTTTCCGCATTCAGGATATGAACATTGCGGAGTTACAGAGTTTGAACAATACGATGAGCGTTGCCATGCAGATAAAAGTGAGTTCGCTCAAGTTGAGCTTTGGATACCAGTGAAGAAGAAATAATAGGAGGAAAAGCGAGCCAGAGAGGTTCGCTTTTTTATCCGTAATACGGGGGGGGAATATTGAATTGTTTTTTGTAAGGAGTATGAAACACAGATCCTCTTATAATATAGATTGCTACATTTGACGATTTTTGTCGACAAATCGATATATCTTGAAAATCGCTGATATATTTCGAGTTACGGTCGATATATTTGAAAAATCGCTGATATATTTTGAGTTGCGCCGATATATTTAAAAAATCGCCGATATAATTTCATTTACCGTGGAACTCCCCCAGAAAAGAAAAAAAGGCGCCATATAGCGCCTTTTCTACGAACTAAACGGAAACACAAGTATAATCGTCGTTCCTTTTCCAAGTTCACTATCAATGAAAATCGTTCCGTTATGGGCATGAACGAGCTGTTTTGTAATGGCGAGACCAAGTCCAGTTCCGATGTTGCTTTCTTCTGTATTCGTTCCTCTGTAATATCGCTCGAATAGAAGTTCTTTCGTTTTATCATCCATGCCTTTTCCATTATCTGAAATAGATAGTGTAAATGAATTTGCATTTTGCGAAAGTTTTACGATTACGTTTGTCGTTTCATTATTATGTTTTACAGCGTTTGCGAGTAGGTTTTCGATAATACGTTGGAACCATTTTTCTTCAATAAAATATTGGATTTTGCTTGAACTTGGCACGAATTCAATGTTTTGATTTTGTAGTGTCGGGTTATTAATAAATTGTAATAGTACTTTTCGGACGAACTGATTAATTTCAACATTTACGTGTTGCGCAGGAAGCGTATCATTTTTTAATTGATATGTTAAACTTAAGTCGTCAATTAATGTAGTCATATATTGAGATTTTTCTTTCATTACATGGCCAAATTTTTCAATGTCTTGATCCGTCCAATTATATTGCTTCGATTCTAGTAATAATGCATAGCCGTATATAGAGCTAAGCGGTGTTTTTAGATCATGCGTCAGGCCGGTAATCCACTCTTCACGTGTTTGTTGCAGTACTTTTCTCATTGCATCGTTCTTTTTCAAAGTAATAGAAAGGTGCTCTAGTGAGTTTGTAACGTCTTTGAATATACGGAACGACCATTTTTCTTTACCGGAGCGCCGAAACCGAACTGGTTTGCCTTTTTTACTAACAGGTTCTTCATATTTTCCTCCGGCTATGTTTTTAAGCCAGCGCATCGTGTGTAATAAAGGCTTTCCAAACTTATTTCCATACCAAATTGAAAGAATGACTAAATAAACAAACACAATAAGGAGGATTAAGCTGCATCCGATTAGAAGTTTCTTGGTAAATATATCATCTAATTCATCATCTGGATAATAATGAGCGTTTGGGGCGGATACAACGACGAGATGACCGCTATTTGAATCGTAAAAACTGGATATATTTTCTTTATAATTCCACGGTTCTTTTTCATTAAGAGCCGTTTTTATAGCCGAAAATGTTTTTTTCTTCCCAGTTGGATAGGAAAAAACTTCTTCGCCATTGTTATTAAATATTTGCAGTGTTGCTTTTTCTTTAGAAAGTAAGTGTTTTTCTTGTTCAGTTAATGCAAATTCATTTAATGACAAAGAAGGGTGTCCTTGTTGTATCGTTTTTAGTAATGCATTACTTTTTAGTTTGGCACCGTAAATAACGATCACTGGTTTCTTTTCTAATTTAATTTCCCAATAGTTAAATTTATAAATATTGTTGTTGTTACTATTCTGTAAATACGTAAGTAAGGATGTCTTTGTGTAAGAGGTCGGAACATCGTTAGGCGTATTAAAGTTGTAAAGGACCTTTCCATCTTCATCTACAATTTGAAGCCAATCACTCTTTTCTGTTATTAAATCTTTTACCTCAGATTTTAAAGTAATGTTATTGTCTTCAGAAGAAATATATTCGGAGATTGTAAAGGTATCATAATCAGAAATATTAGGTTCATATAAAGTACTATTAAGAAGAAAAATTAAATAAGAAAAAGAAGCAATTACTGCGATAAGTAACGTAACTAAGACAAAAACGTGTTGTAAAATAAACTGGATTATAAGTCGTTTATTAAAATTCATATCTTTAACCTACTTTGTAATGAACTTATAGCCAAGTCCACGAACTGTTTTTATGTATTCTGGTTTACTTGGATCTTGTTCAATTTTTTCACGTAGTTTTCGAATGTGAACCATAACAGTATTATCATCTCCATTATAGGCAGGTGCTCCCCAAACTTTTTCATATAATTCTTCCTTCGAAAATACGTAGTTCGGATTCTCACAAAAGAATAGTAGTAGTTGAAAGAGTTGAGCGGAACATTCGACAACATTTCCATCTACTGTTAGTTCCGCAGAATGTTGGTCAATTTCAAATCTCCCAAAAGAAAAGGAGTATATTCTTTGTTCTTGTATGTTTTGTTTCATATGTCTTCGGAGTTGAGCTCTCATACGAGCGACTACTTCTAGTGGATTAAATGGTTTCGTAATGTAATCATCCGCACCGTATGAAAATCCGGAAATTTTATCTACATCAGATGTTTTTGCTGTTAGGAAGAAGATAGGGCAATCCGTTTTTTGGCGAATGATTGGACAAATGTCAAAACCGGATTGTCCAGGAAGCATTACATCTAAAATAATTAAATCGTAATTGTTTTGCTCGGTGAGAGATAAGGCTATTTCCGCAGATGTTGCAGTTGTAATATGAGAAAAACCTTCTTTTTCAAGAATGGTAGTTAGTAATTGTAAAATTGCTGTTTCATCATCAATGAGTAGAATATTTGCGTGATACATATGAATCCCTCCTAATTTCCTCGAATATCATATCATCTTTTTGTAACTTATGGAATTTTTAAGAAAATTTTAAGGTTTTCTTTCACAAAAAATTAAGATTCAAATGATATGATAAAAGTAACATGGGGAGGAGATGAATGTGAATCCGTTTCAAACGATGCGAGCTAGATATTTTTTAATTGTATTTGCACTATTAATTTTAATAGCACGAAGCAGTAATGAATTGCTAGAAAGTACATTTCATATACAAAATTCATCTTTTATAAATATGCTTATATTTTATATCCTTCCAATAATATGGATTTTTTACGGATATAGAAAGCATCGTGTTTCATTTTCATTATTTATTAATAGAAACGAAACATTTAACCTAGTGCAAGTTTTGTACATCGCGATTATGCTTTGTATGTTTAGTTACGGCTATCTTATTTTATATATGTACAGCTTTGCATGGATTACACCAGATTTTATTATGAATGCCTTGCATGAACCGATTATAGATAGTACCGGGGGATATGTATTTCAATTTATTAGGGTTGTATTTATCGCGCCTATTGTCGGAGAATTTGTTTTTCGAGGATTTTTACTACAGCGTTTTGCAGCGAAATGGGGTACTAGTATAGCAATGGTCGTTGTAGCACTTTTATTTGCTTGCTTACATGTTGATTTCCTTGGTGCAGTTGTGTTTAGCATCGTACTATCAATCGTATATATTCGTACGAAAAGCTTACTCATGCCAATTGCTATTCATATGTTAAACAATGCGCTTGTAATCGGCGTTTCTTTTCTAATAAATAAAGAAGAGATAATGAGTTTTGCAGATTTCTCAAATTATACGACGTTCTTTCCAGGACTTATTATTTTTATAACGGGATTAAACTTAGTACTCATCTTTTTATTTGTTAACCGCAAATATTGGAATAAAGAAATGCCGGCTATATATGTAGAGCAGGAAAAGCGTTTTTCAGACGTAGTGGGGGATAAATGAGATGAAGAAGACGATTGAAAAAATATTGAAAGACATTATAGAGTCTACGTCTCTTACAGATATGTGTGATAAAAGCGTTTGTCATTGGGTGCAACCTGTAGTAGATACAATTGTGTTTCCAGAGTATTACTTATTTTCTAGTACTCATGTAAAAGAAAATATTATTTCTCTTCTTATTGTGTTAGGGGTTTTACTAATATTTGGTCTAATTGTAGAAGAAATGATGAAGCGCATCTTCAAAAAAAATGAAGAGAAGTATATGTGGGTTCATAAAGTATTCGAGAAAGTAATGGTGGCTTTCCTTTTGTTTTATGGCATGAAAGCAATCATTTACTTTATAGCCTTGAAACATCATTAATTCGAAATTTGAAAGGGATGTATAAAATTATATGAATGAAACAATATCATCAAATAAGTTTTTTTATTTGATTGTGCTTAGTATAGTGCTGATAACGACAGTCAATGTTATTTTTCGCTGGGAGGAAGCGTATTTCTTTATGTATTTAGCTCTCCATTTATTAGGGGTTCTATGCATAACGGGCGGAGTAGTTGCTGAGAAAAAGCATGAAGAAAGTATTAATTATATGTGTGTGATGGGTCTTATTTTACTTTTAACTGTACAAGGTATTATGAAATATAGTTCATTTTCTTTGCAAGATTTTAGTTTGTTAATAGATGTACTTCCTTAAGAAGGATTTTAAGGACTATGAATATATACGATATGTAAAAGGCACTGGTTTGTAAGTACATTTCTTATACTAGATTATGAGCCGAAGGAAATAGGTGAAACTCTTCTTGTAATAGAAGAGTTTTTTTTTGTAAATTGAACGAGCTAGAACAATTATCACGATTAGCTTGTTCTAATTTTGAAAGTACGAACTTACAATAATAATAGACAGGCAGCATAGAGGAGGGAATAGCGTGAGGAAAGTTATTGGGTGGTCGCTTTTTTTGTACGTTGGGTTTGCATTACTTATATATTGGTATTTATTTGGATGGAATCATGAACTCATTCCGGACATGTATAAAGGAACGAGTGCAGATCCAGAAACTTTTATGAATGCGAGGGAGCTTACGCTAAGTCAAGATTATTCGCGTGTGAAAAATTTACTGTTCTTTTTAGCGACGCCTCTTGAATGGATTATTTTATTATTTGTACTCGTGCTCGGTATTTCAAAAAAGTTTGAGAAATGGTCGAAGGAAACGACCAAAATAAATGTCTTACAAGTTGCGATTTATTTCTTTTATTTATCACTACTAACAACAGTTCTTGCATTACCGATGCAGTGGATCGGGCGTAAAGTGTCCGTTGATTACGGCATTTCCACGCAAAGTACACAAAGCTGGATAAAAGATCATGTTATCGATTTTTGGGTGAATTATGCGACTATGTTACTCATTGTTACAGTTCTTTTATGGCTTATCCGTAAATTCCCGAAGAGATGGTGGTTAGCAGGATGGGCGCTCTCTGTACCATTTACAATCTTTTTAACGTTCGTGCAACCTGTTATTATTGATCCACTTTACAATGATTTCTCGACGCTAAAAAATAAAGAATTAGAAACGAAAATTTTGACAATGGCAGATAAAGCTGATATTCCAGCTAAGCACGTATATGAAGTAAATATGTCGGAAAAAACGAATTCGTTAAATGCGTACGTAACGGGAATTGGCCTTAACTCTCGCATTGTAATGTGGGATACGACGCTTAAGCAATTAAAAGATAAAGAGATTTTATTTATAATGGCTCATGAAATGGGACATTACGTAATGAAACATATATATTGGGGCGTTGCGAGCTATGTGTTGCTATCGTTTATAGGTATGTATTTAATTAGTCGTATTATAAATATGTGTATTCGAAAATGGGGAGATACACTGCAAATTCCAAAATTAGCATGTTTCTCAATTTTACCTTTATTTTTCTTAATTTCCTCTTTATTATCTTTTGCAGCACAACCAGCAACAAACTACGTTTCTCGTATAGAGGAACGGGCGGCAGATCAATACGCTCTAGACATGACGAAAGATGGAAAATCAGGTGTGAAAACTTTTCAATATTTATCAAAAACAAGTTTAAGCCAAGTGAATCCGCCTGCGTTAGTGAAGTTTTTCTTATATACACATCCACCAATTTTCGAAAGAATTCATACGTTTGAACAATATGAAAAACAGAAAAAAGAAAGAAAGAAGTAGCGATTATGCTACTTCTTTCTTTCTATAAAAATATAAGTTTGAGAATGGGAATATTTATCATTGCTTTTTATTGTGATTTTGTAAATAATAAGCTATAAAATTCTAAAAATCTATATATAAAGGAATAAAGGTGGAAATATGTATTTTTTACAAAATTTAAAAGTGAAACATAAATTACTCTCGCTTATCTCATTAGCAGTTTTGGGCATGGTAATTATGAGTTGTGTAGCAGTTAATTCAATTAATCAGATTAAGTATGATACGGAAATTGTCGTAGATGATTATCAAAATTCAGCAATTTTATTAGAAGGGATGCTTCGTACACAAAATTCACTAGAATATAACTTACTAGAATTAATTACAGTGTCACAAAATGAGGGGACAAATAAAGAGGGGATTATTGGTAATGTTGAAAAGGATCTAAAGAAATATGATTCTTTATTAAAAGAATATGATGATGGCGTTAATTTAAGTAAGCAAGAGGATGAACTGTTTCAGAAGATGAAGAAATCTTTGCCAAGTTATATGGATACATATAAAAAGTTGTTTGAAAAAGCGAAGGTGACAAACGAACCCCAGCTGGTAAACGAATTTCATAAGGAATTAAAACCAAAGGGAGTAGAGTTAGCTAGTTATGCGGTAGATCTAGAAGCATATGTTTCAAACTTAGCTGATCAAGTATTTAAAGATTCTCAAAAAATGATAGATCAGTCCGTTATTACTTTTATCATTCTTGCAGTAGTTACTACAATCGTTATATGTATAGTAAGTTATATTATTAGCAAGCTTATAGTTGCTCCTTTACAAACGGTTAGTCGTATGATGGAAAGAGCAAAAGAAGGGGATCTAACTGTATATGGTGATTATAATGCTAAAGATGAATTGGGCTTATTAGTAAGTGATTTTAACGAGATGATTGCAGGGCTAAGAGCAAATATGCAAGAAGTAGATAATAATATTCAGCTTTTATTCCAACATGCAGACGGAGTAGTATCTGCATCGGAAGTATCTAGTGGTGCAGCGAAGAAAATCACTATAGATATTGAAGAAGTTGCAAATGGTGCAGAGAGTCAAATGCAAGCAATGGAGCAAACTGCGGGTGCGATGGAAGAGTTGACACAAGGAATGCAGAGTATAGTGAATACATCATCCTCTGTGAATGAATTGTCTGCTCAATCAGCATTAGATGCAGAGAGTGGTAACAAATTAATGAAACAAATGATTCAACAGATGGATACAATCCAAAATTCAGTACATAGCGGTGTCAAACAAGTTGAGACTATGAAGGAACAATCAGAAGAGATTGTTAAAATCATTGATGTTATGCAAGGTATTACCTCTCAGATTAACTTATTAGCATTAAATGCCGCAATTGAGGCTGCACGTGCTGGAGAAAGTGGTAGAGGATTTGCAATTGTGGCAGATGAAGTAAGAAAATTAGCAGAACAATCTAGTGATTCTGCAAAACAAATTGAGAAACTTATTATTCAAGTTATGGGAACAACGAACCATACGGTAGACATGATGGGGAAAGTAGATAATGAGGTACAGGCAGGTACACAAGTAGTGATGAATACAGAAAAAGTATTTGGAAAAATCACTGAAAAAGTGCAGCAAGTATCTAATCAAATTCAAACTGTATCTATGTCTACAGATGAAATTGCAGCGAGTAGTGAGGAGATTTCTGCTTCTGCAGAAGACATGGCTCAAATTTCCCAAAGATCATCTGATCGAACTGATAGGGTAAAAGAGTCTATTCATCAGCAAGAAAAATCAGTTCAAGAAATCTCAGTTTCAATTGAGCATCTGCATAGCGTAGCAGGAGGATTAAAGCAGATTGTTTCACAATTTACTCTTCAAAAATAGTATATTTAAGTTTGTATATAGTGAAATTCCTCTGAATAAATAGCAAAGAAATCATCCTTTATAAGAAATAAAGGATGATTTTTTTATTATGAAAATTTGGTGTGAATTCTACTCTTTACATTCTATTTTTTTACAGTTTTTCAATTGTGATATATAATGATATGTAATGTTTTTAGAATTTTTAGTTTATAAAGAGATGATTGTAGGGGGAGGAGAAAATTGTTTCATTCAAAATCAATGCCGGCTATAAAAATGATCCTTTCGATGTCTATTTTCGGATCGATTGGATTTTTTTCTGTCCAAACGGGTTTACCATCTTTTGAATTAGTATTTATTCGTTGTATTTGTGCGACTTTATTTTTAACGCTATGTTGGTTTGCGACAGGACAATATAAAAATGAGAAATGGAATAAAAAAGAAATTGTGCAAATATTAGCATGTGGCGTATTTCTCGTTTTTAACTGGGTGTTTTTATTTAAAGCGTTTGAACTCATGTCGATTACAATTGCGATTTCAGTGTATCATCTCGCTCCAATTATCGTATTAATGATCGGTAGTATCGTATTTAAAGAGAGACTTACAGTATTTGCTGTTATGTCCATTGTTATTTGTTTTATCGGCACAGTGCTAGTAGCTGGAGTGGACGGTAGTATGTCGCTTGAGAAATTAATGTCATCTGGAATGGTATGGGCACTTCTTGCGGCTTTATTTTATGCTTTTACCACGTTACTAGGAAAGGGGATTCAGCATACGAGCGCATATGCGATGACCTTTTTACAAACGTTTTTAGGCATATTTTTATTGCTACCATTCGTAGATTTCGGGAAATTTCAAGGATTAACAGAGATGAACTGGATGATGATCACAGCGACAGGCCTTATACATACTGGGTTTGTATATTACTTGTTTTTTGACAGTTTAAGAGATTTACCGACGAGACTTATTTCTGTATTAGTGTTTTTAGATCCTGCTGTTGCAATTTTGTTAGATACGATCTTTACCGGTTTTAGACCGACTAGTATGCAAATTGTAGGGATTATTCTTATATTTGTAGGAATGGCATTTACTTTTCGAAAAACGAAGGATGAAAAAGTGGTGGTAAAAGAAAATACGTATTATGAAGTGTGAAAAATTACCTCCTATCGTATTGAGAATTTTCTTATTTTTTGTGCAATATAAAAGTGGGAAAATAAAGGAAGAGGCGGATGAGAGAGATGAAAAAGTTATTAAAGATAGCGACATCATTAACTTTAATAGGGGGGATATTTGTTAGCTGTAATATTGTTTCAGCAAATACAGATGGAATTCAACAATCTCCACCTCCACCTGATATTATGCTAGAATTTGATGATTTAGCAAATGATCATTGGGCTTATAATGAAATTATGAATTTAGTATATCACCGTATTATGTATGGATATGGAAACGGTAAGTTTGGGGTAGAAGATAATATAACACGTGAACAAGCAGCAGCAGTACTACATCGCGCACTCAATTTAAAAAGAAGTCCATTTGAAGAGAATCCATATGGAGATATTAGTGGGAAATCAACAATGTTCCCTTACGAAATTTTACATTTAACAAGCCTTGGTATTTTTAAAGGAGACGAAAATGGGAATTTCCGTCCGAAAGCAACATTGACTCGTGCAGAATTAGCACAAATTCTAACGAAAGCATATACGTTAAAAGCAAAGCATCCGCATACATTTACAGATATACTAGAAAACTATTGGGCAAGAGATGCAATTAGTGCATTGCAGTCTAATAAAGTCGTGGTAGGAACCGGAGATGGTAAGTTCGAGCCTGAAATGCTCGTTACACGTGGGCAATTCGCTAAGTTTTTACAACAAGCAATTTATAATTCACCAGGGAAATGGGAATAAATAAGAGTATAAAAAAAGTACAAGTAGATTATACTTGTACTTTTTTGTCTGAAAGGTGAAGTTTTTAGAAATAAAGGTTTTCTAAGTGAAAGAAAAACATACATTTACTGACATACCAGAAAACGATAGGGCTAAAGATACGATAAGCACTTTACAATCTAATAAAGCTATAGTTGGAACTGGTAATGGTTTATCCCGCTATTTGTGGGCAGTAAAACTCCCACCTCAAAATTTAGATGGAGCAAAGAAGTTAGGTGGAAGCCCTGCTGCCCGTAAACGCCCGATTGGTGAGAGCTAATAATCAATGGGGGATGAACAAAACCCCCACTGATTAAAGTTTCACTTTATTTGAACCAGAAAAACTTGTAACCCGTGAACAGTATGCGAAGTTCTTAAATAATGCAATTCATAGATTCTACGCAAACGATTAATCTATGAAGATTGAAAAAAGCGCAAATATGATATTTGCGCTTTTTTTGTCTATAAAGTGAAATTTTTATAAGTGAAGGACTTGATTAGTAGATAGTAGAATATTGTATATATAACATCTTTGCAAAAGCTTTTGTTTATCCTTTTTGAAAATCAAACAGAGAAACTAGAGCGCAAAGATAAGAATATTTCTTCAAATGATTTGCATGCAATTCAGAATACCAATTGGAATTGAGAGCGAATTGGCTCTCCTAGTAATCTTCAAAATAATAGATGTTAAAAATGCAATATATTACATAGGGCTTGCAAATACAGCATATGTAATATGGGGAAAGAATTTAGTCTATTATGTTCCACTTTTAATAAAGTGGAAATGAAGGAGCGAGGACTATGAAGAAAAAAATGTTCCGTATAATGGCGGCAGCGACTATTATGGGTGGATTATTGGTAAGTGCAAATGTTCCTAACATAAAAGCAGAAGAATATCCTGAAATGATTGTATTTGACGATGTCCCAGTAAACCATTGGGCATATGATTATATTCTAGATGCGGCATATAATAAAATTATGCTAGGTTATGGAAATGGAAAGTTTGGTGTAGGTGATAACGTAACACGTGAACAAGTGGCGGCAGTACTGTATCGCGCACTTAATATAAAACATGAAGGCCCATTAAAAAATCCTTATAAGGATATTTCTGAAAGATCAACAATGTTTCCAGATGAAATTTTAGCATTAACAGAGCGCGGTATTTTTAAAGGTGATGAGAAGGGGAACTTTAGACCTAGGGAAACAATTACACGTGCAGAAGTAGCGCAAGTTCTTACACAGGCATTTTCATTTGAAGTGAAGCAACAGCATACATTTAAAGATGTACCAAATAATTACTGGGCGAAAAATGCAATTAGTGCCTTGCAATCTAATAATGTCATAGTAGGAACAGGAAATGGAAAGTTTGAACCGCATAAAATTGTAACACGTGAGCAATATGCAACATTTTTATATAAAGCTATTATTAATTTTAATTTGAAAGATGAATAACATGAAACGGAAGTTTTTAAAAATATAGTACAAGAAAAATAAAATTATATTAATATATCATATTTCTTTAAAAAAAGCGCGGAAATTACGCGCTTTTTTCTTATTTTAAATTGTTTATCTGTATATTTATTCTGCTGTTCATAGTTCCATGGTTAGTATTTATGGAAAAAATAGGTTAATTATAGTTACTTTTTATTGAAAAAAAGTACGATTTAGTAACTTTATTGTTAATTAAGTATAAAGATAAGTATATGAAATACAGTTCACAAATTAGACAAACATTATATGGATAAGTGTATTGTTACTTTTCCATAAATTCTTTATATTAGAAAAAAATATGTTTTTTTTAGGGAGAGAATACAGTGAAGAAAAAGATATTAAAAGTAGCAACAGCTTTAACAATTATGGGTGGAGTTGCATTTAGTGCTGAAGGCGCTACAGCGAATGCTGAAGTAGCTGCTAAGCCTAAGCCACAACAAGCAAGTCAGGCTATCTTTAAAGATGTACCAGCAGGACATTGGTCTTACGAAGCAATTCAAACTTTAGCACAAGAAGAAATTATGCTTGGTTATGGAAATGGCGTGTTCGGTTTTGGACATAACATAACTCGTGAACAAGTAGCTGCTTTAATTTATCGTACTATCGATTTCAGTGAAGTATTCGAGGAAGGCGATATCCTTGAGAATCCATACAAAGATATTAATGAAAAATCAACAATGTTCTTAGAAGAAATTTTAGTATTAACAGAGGTAGGTATCTTTAACGGTGATGGAACTGGAAACTTTAGACCGAAAGATACACTAACACGTGCAGAAATGGCTCAAGTGCTTACAGTAGCATATGAATTAGAAGTAAAAGGAACACAAGGATTTAAAGATGTACCGAAAGGACATTGGGCATACAATGCGATTAATGCAGTAGGTTCAAATGGTATTTCTGTAGGAGATGGAACTGGAAACTTTGCTCCAAACATGAAAGTAACACGTGAACAATATGCGCAGTTCTTATTTAAAACAATTTTTGAATAAATAATAAAAAAGAGTCAGTGTTATATAACACTGACTCTTTTTTTGCTTGAAATCATAATGGATAAACACAGTTTTGTAAAAAAACCATTAAATTTTCAAAAAAAACTTCCTTTTCTGAAGATTTGTTATATAATATAAAACATAAAATCAAATCTGTTATAAGACAGTTTAAAAAGGGGATGCTAATATGTCGACGCAAACTTCACGGGTTACACTGGCCGGAGAAATGTTACCAGCGTACAACGAAATATTGACACCTGAGGCGCTTAGTTTTTTAAAGGAACTGCATGAAAATTTTAATGAACGCCGCACGGAACTTTTACAAAAGCGTGTGGAGAAACAAAAAAGAATTGATGCGGGGGAGTTTCCTACGTTTTTAGAAGAGACAAAGCATATACGTGAAGGGGATTGGACAATCGTCCAGCTTCCGAAAGATTTAGAGGATCGCCGCGTGGAGATTACTGGTCCGGTGGATAGAAAGATGGTCATTAACGCTTTAAATTCAGGAGCACATCTTTTTATGGCAGACTTTGAAGATTCGAATGCACCAACTTGGAGAAATGCTGTCGAAGGTCAGATTAACTTACGAGATGCTGCTGTGAGAACGATCTCACATAAAAATGAAAACGGAAAAGAATATCGTTTAAATAATAAAACAGCTGTATTAATTGTGCGTCCGAGAGGGTGGCATTTAGAAGAAAAGCATATGCAAGTTGACGGCAAGAACATGTCTGGCAGTTTGGTGGATTTTGGATTGTACTTTTTCCATAATGCGAAGACGCTTTTAGCAAAAGGAAGTGGCCCGTACTTTTACTTACCGAAAATGGAAAGTTACTTAGAGGCAAGATTATGGAATGACGTTTTCATATTCGCTCAAAAGTATATCGGTATTCCGAATGGAACGATTAAAGCGACTGTGTTAATAGAAACGATTCACGCTTCATTTGAAATGGATGAAATTTTGTATGAACTAAGAGATCATTCTGCTGGTTTAAACTGCGGACGATGGGATTATATATTTAGTTTCTTAAAGAGCTTCCGTAATCATAATGAATTTTTACTTCCGGATAGAGCGCAAGTCACGATGACAGCGCCGTTTATGCGCGCGTATTCTTTGAAAGTTATTCAAACGTGTCATCGTCGTAACGCGCCAGCAATCGGAGGGATGGCGGCGCAAATCCCAATTAAAAATGATCCAGAAGCAAATGAGGCAGCTTTCGAGAAAGTGCGTGCTGATAAGGAGCGCGAAGCTTTAGACGGTCATGATGGGACTTGGGTTGCCCACCCGGGACTTGTACCGGTTGCAATGGAAGTATTTAATCACATAATGAAAACGCCAAATCAAATTTTTAGAAAGCGTGAAGAAATACGTGTAACAGAAAAGGATTTATTAGAAGTACCGATGGGAACGATTACAGAAGGTGGTCTTCGCACGAATATTAACGTCGGTATTCAATATATTGCATCTTGGTTAAGCGGGAGAGGAGCAGCTCCAATTTATAACTTAATGGAAGATGCGGCAACAGCGGAAATATCAAGAGCACAAGTATGGCAGTGGATTCGTCATGAGGGTGGAAAGCTCAGTGATGGCCGTAATATCACTTTTAAATTGATGGAAGAATTGAAAGAAGAAGAACTAGCAAAAATAGAAAGAGAGATTGGTAAGGAAGCATTTAATAAGGGGAGATTTGAAGAGGCTACAAAACTGTTTACAAACCTTGTTCGTAATAACGAGTTCATGCCGTTTTTAACATTACCGGGTTATGAAATTTTATAAGAAACAAGAAAAGGGGATGGAACATATGAAAAACGAAAGAATTGATAAATTGCAGGAAAGCTGGGAACTAGATACGCGCTGGAAAGGGATAACACGTCCATATACAGCTGAAGATGTAATTCGTCTGCGCGGATCGATTGATATTGAATATACGTTAGCGCGCTGCGGTGCAGAGAAGCTTTGGAAATCACTTCATACAGAAGATTATATTAATGCACTTGGGGCATTAACAGGAAACCAAGCGATGCAACAAGTGAAGGCTGGATTAAAAGCAATTTATTTAAGCGGTTGGCAAGTAGCGGCAGATGCGAACCTTTCTGGACATATGTATCCTGACCAAAGCTTATACCCGGCGAACAGTGTGCCAGCTGTTGTAAAACGAATTAACCAAACACTTCAACGTGCTGATCAAATTCAGCATATGGAAGGTAGCGGTGATACAGATTATTTCGTCCCAATTGTGGCGGATGCTGAAGCTGGGTTTGGTGGACAGTTAAACGTATTTGAATTAATGAAAGGGATGATTGAAGCGGGTGCATCTGGCGTGCACTTTGAAGACCAATTATCTTCAGAGAAAAAATGCGGGCATTTAGGCGGAAAAGTATTATTACCGACGCAAACAGCGGTGCGTAATTTAATTTCGGCACGTCTTGCTGCGGATGTAATGGGTGTACCAACAATTATCGTTGCAAGAACAGATGCAGATGCGGCAGATTTAATTACGAGCGATATCGATCCAGTTGATCAAGAGTTTATTACAGGTGAAAGAACGCCAGAAGGGTTTTATCATACGAAAGCAGGTCTTGATCAAGCAATTGCACGTGGTTTAGCGTATGCGCCGTATGCAGATCTGGTTTGGTGTGAAACGTCGGAGCCAAATTTAGAAGATGCAAAACGCTTTGCGGACGCAATTCATAAGAAATATCCAGGGAAGCTACTTGCTTACAACTGTTCCCCTTCTTTTAACTGGAAACAAAAATTAGATGAAAAAACGATTGCAAACTTCCAAAAAGAAATTGCATCGTACGGTTATAAATTCCAGTTCGTAACGCTTGCTGGATTCCATTCGTTAAATTACAGCATGTTTGAATTAGCGCGTGGTTATAAAGAGCGCGGCATGGCAGCGTACTCTGAATTACAACAAGCAGAGTTCGCAGCAGAGAAATACGGTTACTCTGCAACGCGCCATCAACGCGAAGTAGGAACAGGATACTTTGATGAAGTAGCACAAGTGATTACAGGCGGTACTTCATCAACGACTGCTCTAAAAGGATCCACAGAAGAAGAACAGTTTACGAAATAAAGGTATAAGTAGGTGCCCCAAAAAAATTTTTGGGGCACTTTTCTTATTTATTATTACGTCGCTGACATTGTTAAACTTTGTCGGAAAGTGGATGTGATTTTATTTGTCGTCGTATTGTGGGACGTTCACTTCTATTTAAAATATCCAATCCAATATAGTGAATATACCAATAATAGCAGTAAAAAGAAGGAATGCGAATAATGATAGACAGCCCCATGTAAATAGTTTGTCTTTCCATGTTTCTTCATAATCATCAATTAGTTTCTCTATCACTTTTTTCTGCAATGGCTGTAAGGGACGTTCGGTGTGTAGTCCTGTAATAATGTTACGATCTCCTTTGAATTTTAAAGCACGTACAATATGATAAGAGTCGTTTCCCATCGATTTTTCAAATTGTAGACATGCTGCGTGCATAACATCTGTTTTCTCTTTTTCAAGATACCAATACCGTCCAGCCATTTCTGGGTATTGTAATGTAAAGTAAATGTCACCGAGTTTTTTCCTAATTTCTAATTCATTCGGATAAGTAGCGATTAATCCGTGTAATCTATCTCTTGCTTTTCCAAGGTTGTTATTTTCAATATCTTTTTCAATTCTCTTTAATGTTTTTTTAGGGATTATTTCTGTCATACACGCCTCCTTATTAGAATAGGTGTGGTTATATTTTATAAAAAATACTAAAATTTAGAAACTTTATTTTTAAAAAGGATTGTACATTCTATTTTAAGTATGCTATGATAATACCAGTTGAATAATTAAATTAAGCAATCCATATATTATCAAGTGCCGAAAACAAACGGGGAAAAGTATGTGAGAACTAGTTTATGTTTCGAATTTGATAATGTGTGGATTCTTTTTTTATACATGAAGACTAAATAATAAAATGTATTTTCTTAGGAGGAAATAATTATGACAGTTACAGGACAAGTAAAATGGTTTAACAACGAAAAAGGCTTCGGTTTCATCGAAGTTCCAGGCGAAAACGATGTATTCGTACATTTCTCTGCAATCGAAACTGATGGTTTCAAATCTTTAGAAGAAGGCCAAAAAGTTAGCTTCGAAATCGAAGATGGCAACCGTGGACCTCAAGCTAAAAACGTAATCAAACTATAATTTTATAGTTTATTATAGAAAAAAGGATGGCTTATGCCATCCTTTTTTTTGTTGTTGAGATATACGATATTTATATTAGTAATAAAGACAGCCTAAAAAGTACGATTGAAGAAATAAAGGCGTACTCGAAAACTTATGAAAATGATAAAGTGACGGTAATTGATCTGAGGAAGTCTCATTCTCGTTATTTAGATCAAGAACCATATATAATCATAGTACAGGTTGAAAGAGATACAGAGAATCTTGGAAGAAAAAATAGTAGGTTTTTTTGAGAATGAAGGAAATGGTAATCAGTATGTAAAAAGGCTTTCCTGTAAAGGAAAGCCTTTTAGTGTTCTTTCACAGCTTTTTTCTTTTCACGTTTCTTGCATTCTGGACATTTAGATTTACGAAAAGGCTTCGCGAAGAACAGTAAAATAAAAAATAAACCGAATATAATACTCGCTGAATTTTTTACGATAACAATGCTACTATTTTTCATTTGAATTGTTGGATGATCTTGATTTTCTTCCATGAGAGACCTCCGTATATTTGATTTATATTTTAATTATAGCAAAATTAATTGCTGTAATTATATGAAAAGGGGAGTGTGTTAAACATATTACAAATGATATAAATTCTTTTTTCGTATATAGAATCCTTTTTTTATACAGATTATTCCTTTGATATTCATATATCATTATTAACAGATTTGTATTATATTTGATTTATTATAAGTATTTGTAAAGAATCGTGGAATGTAAACCATTTCCTTTTCGTAGGTGCTACTATAAAAGGGAAATGAAGAAGGGAAATTAAATAGCAATCGAAAATTAAAAAAAGAGAGGTGAAAAATCTGTTACTAACAAAAGAGCGAGTATAGATAAAAGTATTCTTAGCGTGCAAAAACTACATACTCTAAGGATATACATTTGCCTATATTTGTAGTAGCAGACAGTAGACTATGGAAAGTAAAGTAGAACGTTATGTCGAAAACTATGTTGTAAGCAAAAATACAATGGCCTTACTTCCTGTTGTTCTAGGAGAAAAAAAAGTTGTTACGCGAATTGTTGAAATGGAAGATTCTTTTTTCGTATTTCAAAAGCCTCTTGATATTATAGAGAGAAGTTGCCGGAAGCATGGTTCTAGTTTCTTTGGAAGAAAAGAAGGAACGAAGGAGTTAACTCGTATTACACATAAAGCTCCTATCGCAATTAGCCCGACAGATCAACTTTATTTTTTCCCTACGTATTCTTATTCTCGAAAAGAGTGTGCGTGGTTATCTCATTTTCATATTGAAGATAATAAAGAATTAAAAGATGGAAATCTTATTATTAGATTTATAAATGGTTTCGCTGTGAAACTAGAAATGTCAAAAAGTAGCTTTGAAAATCAGCAAAATCGTACAGCGAAATTACGGACAGAGTATGAAGATCGTAAGAAAAAACAAGGAAATCCTTGCTTTAAAGAGATTGATAAAAATGAAGAATCTAAATTAACACCAGCATATGAGAAAGTGTATTTTGTGAAGGAAGGCGAAGTGTGAGAGGGAAAGGATGGGGAGACTCATCCTTTTTATTTGTCTGTTTTTGTCGGAAAGTCGATAAAAATCAAATTGTAGTCGATGTATTCAGAAGATTACTGAAAAAATTATCAAAAAATATTGTTCCTCAAACAACCAAACGTACAACAAACCTTGTCGAATATTGAAAGATTATCATAGCATAATAATGAAGGAATTCTAGCGAATGATATGGAAACTTTAATAAATACATCTCCATATGTCGTATCTACCATTTCCTCTTTCATTTAAGCGATGATACAGTAGAGGTAGTAATTAGAGTAAAGGGGTAAAGTGTAGAATGGATTTTCAAACAATCAAAGAGTATTTTTCACCAGAAAATATGGATCATATTGTTGAAAGTTATCGTGCGTTCGGACCGCTTCTCGGTATTGGCTTACCGATGATAGAGGCGCTTATTCCGGCATTGCCACTCATTGTGTTTGTGTTGGCGAATGCTGTTGCATTTGGTTTTTGGTTCGGTTTTCTTTATTCATGGATTGGGTCAGTAATTGGTGCAATGCTTGTATTTTTCATTATTCGTAGCTTTGGAAGAAGTCGTTTCTTTTCTTTTGTAAATAAGCATGAGAGAGTGCGAAAAGCGATGGGATGGATTGAAAGAAAAGGGTTCGCGCCAATCTTTGTTATATTTTGTTTTCCGTTCACACCATCTGCGCTTATAAACGTTGTAGCTGGTTTATCTCGCATTAGCGTAAAACAGTTTGGACTAGCATTAGCATTTGGAAAGCTTGTTATGATCTTTATTTTAACGTATATCGGTCATGATTTAGTGTCATTTATTCATAAGCCGGTGAAATCGGTTATTGTGGGCGTTGTTATTTTTATTTTATGGTATGTCGGTAAAAAAATTGAAGTAAAGTTAGAACTACAGTAGGAAAAGTCTTCTTTGTCCCGCTATTTGAGGGCAATAAAACTCCCACCAAAAAATTCGACTGAAGCAAAGAAGTTAGGTGGGAGATCAAACTGCCCGTAAATGCCCGATTGGTGCGGGCTAATAATCGGTGGGGGATGAACAAAACCCCCACCGATTAAGTTTCACTTTATAAATGCAAGCTTCATTATTAAAGGGCGAGGGGAGAAGCGAATGAAGAAAACTTTGAAAAAAGAAGGGCTAGAGTGGATAAGAACAATTTTAATTGGTGTACTATTAGCTGTATTTTTTCGAACGTTTTTCTTTTCAACGTACGTTGTAGAGGGGAAGTCAATGATGCCGACATTGCAAGATGGAAATATGCTCGTTGTGAATAAGGTGAGTTATCAAGTAGGGGACTTGAATCGATTTGATGTCGTCGTTTTTCATGCGAATAAAAAAGAGGACTATGTAAAGCGAATTATCGGTTTACCTGGGGATCATATCGAATATAAGCATGATAAATTATATATAAACGGACAATTCGTGGAGGAACCTTATTTAGAGACGTATAAGAAAGAGACGAATGGCCGGCAATTAACAGGTGATTTTAAATTAGAAGAATTAACGAAAGAAAAGTTTGTACCACCCGGTTCTATTTTTGTAGTTGGTGACAACCGCCTTGGTAGTTGGGATAGTAGGCACTTCGGCTTTGTGAAAGCTGATACAGTTGTCGGTAAAGTTGATTTACGATATTGGCCGATTCAAGAGGTGCAAACGAATTTTTCAAAAGGCTGATATAATAAAATGAAGTATAAGGAAAAGACAAACGAGTATGTTTGTCTTTTTTATCGTCCTATAATACAATTGTGATAGCAAACTAACGTTCGTTATGTAAGTGAAAGGTGGGGTTACATGTCACTTCGATTTGTGATTGGTAGAGCTGGAAGTGGAAAAAGTACACTTTGTTTACACGAAGTGCAAGAAGAGTTAAAACAGCGCCCAAGAGGGAAAACAATATTATATCTTGTGCCAGAACAGATGACATTCCAAACGCAGCAGGCGTTAATTGGGAGTGAAGATGTAAGAGGTTCTATTCGGGCACAAGTTTTTAGTTTTTCGCGATTAGCGTGGAAGGTGCTGCAAGAAGTTGGCGGAGCGAGTCGTCTTCATATTGATGAAGCTGGTGTACATATGTTGCTTCGTAAAATTGTAGAATCTCGTAAAGATGGACTATCTGTGTTTCAAAAAGCAGCGGAGCAAAACGGTTTCTTTGAACATCTTGGTAGTATGATTGCTGAGTTTAAACGTTACAATGTGACGCCGTCTAACGTATATGAAATGTGGCAACAATTAGACACACATAGCAGTAGTGCAGAGCAAAAGCTACTAGCGAATAAAGTGTATGATTTACAGTTACTATATGATGATTTTGAACGTGCTTTAATCGGAAAGTATTTAGATTCAGAAGACTACTTACAATTATTAATTGAGAAGCTTTCAGACTCTGAGTATGTAAAAGGCGCGGAAATTTATATAGATGGATTCCATTCATTTTCTCCTCAAGAGCTAGAAATCGTTAGAGGGCTAATGAGATTAGGAACAAGAGTAACAATAACATTAACGATAGATGAAAAAACGTTAGCGCAGCCAGTGAATGAACTAGATTTATTTTATGAAACGACGTTAACGTATGAAAAAATAAAACAAGTAGCGCGTGAAGAGAAAATAGAAATTGAAAAAACAATTCCACTTATGGAACAACCGCGTTTTCATTCTCCAGCATTAGCTCATTTAGAAACGCATTATGAAGCGCGTCCGAATGAAAAGTATCATGGTGAAGCGAGTGTGACAATTAGTACTGCAGCTAATTTACGAGCTGAAGTAGAAGGTGTAGCTCGTGAAATTAGAAGACTTGTGGCGGATGAAGACTATCGTTACCGAGATATCGCAGTCCTTCTTCGTAACGGAGAAAGTTATTACGACGTAATGCGAACGTTATTTACGGATTATAATATCCCGCATTTCATCGATGAAAAACGCCCAATGTCACATCATCCGCTAGTAGAATGTATTCGTTCTGCACTCGAGATTATTAGCGGGAATTGGCGTTATGATGCAGTATTTCGCTGCGTGAAAACAGAGCTTTTATATCCATTAGATGTAAGAAAAGAAGCGATGCGCGAAGAGATGGATGAGTTTGAAAACTACTGTTTAGCGTACGGTGTACAAGGGAAGAGATGGACTTCTGAAGATCCGTGGATGTATCGTCGTTATCGTTCTCTTGATGATGCGAGCGAAATGATAACAGACAGTGAGCGTGAAATGGAAGAGAAAATAAATCGACTTCGCGACGTTGTAAGAACGCCAGTTATTCGTATGCAAAAAAGACTGAAGCGTGCTGGAACAGTTATGCAAATGTGCGAAGCGGTATATTTATTTTTAGAGGAGCTTGACGTTCCGAAAAAACTAGAAGAATTACGTGTTCGTGCAGAAGAAAATGGAGATTTCTTATTTGCGACAGACCATGAGCAAGTATGGGAAGAAGTGATGAATCTTCTTGATACGTTCGTTGAGATGCTTGGCGAAGAGAAGATGTCCCTTTCAATGTTTACGGAGGTTATGTCGACAGGTCTTGAGGCACTTCAATTTGCGAACATTCCGCCGTCACTAGATCAAGTGTTAGTTGCTAATATTGATCATTCTAGATTATCAGATATTAAAGCGACGTTCATTATTGGAGTAAATGAAGGAGTGATTCCAGCAGCGCCTATGGATGAAGGTATGCTTTCTGATGAGGAAAGAAATGTTCTCACCGCTGCAGGTATCGAATTAGCACCAACGACGAGACAAACTTTATTAGAAGAACAGTTCGTTATGTATCAAATGGTGACGAGAGCATCTGAGAAGTTATACATTTCCTGTCCGCTTGCGGATGAAGAAGGAAAGACGTTACTTGCTTCTAGTTTTATTAAAAAAATAAAAAGAATGTTCCCTGATGTGAAAGAATCGTTTATTACGAATGATGTAAATGACTTATCGCGTTCGGAACAAATCTCATATGTAGCAACGCCAGAAGTAACGTTGTCTTATGTCATGCAGCAACTGCAAACGTGGAAGCGATACGGATTTGAAGGGAATTTAGACTTTTGGTGGGACGTATATAACTTCTACGTTACTTCAGATGAATGGAAGCAAAAAAGTAGCCGTGTGTTATCAAGTTTATTCTACCGAAATCGTGCACAGAAACTAAGTACAGATGTAAGTAGGGATTTATATGGAGATACAATTAAGGGAAGCGTTTCTCGTATGGAGCTATTTAATCGCTGTGCGTACGCTCATTTTGCTCAGCACGGTTTATCGCTAAGAGAGCGTGATATTTTCAAACTTGATGCGCCAGATATCGGTGAGTTATTCCATGCAGCGCTGAAGAGAATTGCAGACAAGTTATTACGTGAAAATCGGACTTGGGCGGATTTATCAATAAAAGAGTGTGAACACCTTTCTGCTTTAGTAATAGAAGAAATTGCACCGTTATTACAAAGACAAATTTTATTAAGTTCGAACCGTCATTTCTATTTAAAGCAAAAACTACAACAAATCATTTTCCGTACGTCACTTATTCTTCGTGAACATGCGAAGTCGAGTGGATTTGTACCAGTTGATTTAGAAGTACCGTTTGGTATGGGCGGGACTGGATCTCTTCCGCCAATGGAATTTGCGTTGCCAAATGGTGTGAAGATGGAAGTGGTTGGCCGTATTGACCGTGTTGATAAGGCGGAAGATGAGAGTGGTACGTTCCTTCGTATTATTGATTATAAATCAAGTTCGAAAGCGTTAGATTTAACAGAAGTGTATTACGGACTCGCACTTCAAATGTTAACGTATTTAGATGTTGTTACTTCAAATGCACATACGTGGATGAAAAAGGGCAGTACTGCATCACCGGCGGGTGTATTGTATTTCCATATTCATAACCCGATTGTTGAGATGAAAGGCGATGCATCTGAAGAAGAAATTGAGAAAGAAATTTTAAAGAAATTTAAAATGAAAGGTCTCGTACTAGGAGATGCTGACGTTGTGCGTTTAATGGATAATAAACTTTCAACAGGAAGCTCTGATATTATTTCTGCTGGTCTGAAAAAAGATGGTAGTTTTAGTGCGCGTTCTAGCATTGCAAGTGAACAAGAGTTTAACGTACTTCAAAAATATGTACACCACTCGTTTGAAAATATCGGAAAAGACATTACAGAAGGTGTTATCGATATTGCTCCTTACAAAAAGGGGAATAAAGCAGCATGTACGTTCTGTAACTTCAAATCTGTTTGTCAATTTGATGAATCACTTGAAGATAACCAATTCCGTACGTTAAAAGATATGAAAGATAGCGAAGCGATGGAGAAAATTAGAGAGGAGGTTGGCGGAGAATGATAGAAAATTGGCCTCAGAAACCAGAAGGTAGTCAATGGACAGATGACCAGTGGAAAGCGGTTGTAGCGAACGGACGTGATATTTTAGTCGCAGCGGCAGCTGGATCAGGGAAAACAGCGGTATTAGTTGAACGTATTATTAAAAAGATTATAAGTGAGGAAAATCCAGTCGATGTCGACCGCCTGCTCGTTGTAACATTTACGAATGCAGCAGCGCAAGAAATGAAAAATCGAATTGGGGAAGCGTTAGAAAAAGTATTAATTGATGGGCCAGGTTCACAGCATATAAGAAAGCAGCTTAGCTTATTAAATAAAGCTTCCATTTCTACAATTCATTCATTTTGTTTACAAGTTATTAGAGGATATTATTACATGCTTGATGTCGATCCTCGTTTTCGTATTGCGAACCAAACAGAAAATGAGTTATTAAAAGAAGAAGTGCTAGATGACATATTAGAAGAAGAATATGGAATCGAAGATAATAGTATTTTCTTTGAACTAGTTGATCGTTATACGAGTGACCGTAGTGACGATGACTTACAACGAATGATTTTAGCGCTTCATACAGAATCAAGAGCGCATCCAAACCCGGAGAAGTGGCTTGATAAATTAGTAGAAGCATACGACGTTGAAGGAAAGACGATTGAAGATTTAGTGTACGCTTCTTACTTATTAGAAGATGTGAAGTTTCAGCTTGAAACAGCGGAAAAGCATATTCGTAAGGCGACTGAACTCGCAATGCTTCCTGATGGTCCAGCGCCTCGCGTTGAAACTTTACAAGCGGATTTAGCTTTACTTGGAACGTTATCCTCAGCAGCGCGTGGATCGTGGACAAGCGTTTATGAAGCGATGCAAAATGTATCGTGGCAAACGTTAAAGCGTATTAAAAAAAGTGATTACAACGAAGATGTTGTAAAACAAGTAGATTCTCTTCGTAATAAAGCGAAAGATGAAGTGAAGAAATTACAAGAAGAGCTATTTAGCCGCAGACCCGAAAGTTTCTTACGAGATTTTCAAGATATGCATCCTGTATTAGAAAAACTCGTGAAGCTTGTAAAAGTATTTACAGAGCGTTTCCAAGCGATTAAGCGAGATAAAGGAATGGTCGATTTCACAGATTTAGAGCATTTCTGTTTGCAAATTTTAAGCGAGCAAAGTGAAGACGGTGAAATGAAGCCGTCAGCAGTAGCACTTCAATATCGTAATAAATTTGCTGAAGTACTAGTTGATGAATATCAAGATACGAACTTCGTACAGGAATCAATTATTAAATTCGTAACGAAAGATTCTGAGAGTGAAGGAAACTTGTTCATGGTTGGTGACGTAAAACAGTCAATCTATCGTTTCCGACTAGCAGAGCCTGGTTTATTCTTAGGAAAATATAAACGTTTCACACAAGAAGGATCGGGCGGCGGAATGAAGATTGACTTAGCGAAAAACTTCCGTAGCCGTCATGAAGTGCTAGCAGGTACGAACTTTATTTTCAAACAAATTATGGGCGAAGAAGTCGGCGAAATCGATTATGATGCTGACGCTGAATTAAAGCTAGGTGCTAGCTATCCAGAAGGTGAAGATGTAGCGGCAGAGCTATTATGTATTCAGCAAACTGAGGAAGAAGTGCAAGACGGTGAAGAAGGTGCCGAAGTAGAAAAAGCGCAGCTTGAAGCTCGTCTTATGGCGCAGCGTATTAAAGCAATGGTCGATTCAGGCTATGCAGTGTATGATCGTAAAACTGATAGTATGCGCCCAGTGCAATATCGTGATTTCGTTATTTTACTTCGCTCCATGCCATGGGCGCCGCAAATTATGGAAGAGTTAAAACTACAAGGAATTCCGGTATATGCTGACCTTGCAACTGGTTACTTTGAAGCGACAGAAGTAAATATCATGATGAACGTATTCCGCGTCATTGATAACCCGATGCAAGATATTCCGCTTGCAGCTGTACTTCGTTCACCGATCGTTGGACTAAATGACGAAGAACTTGCGACGCTTCGTGCTCATGGAAAGAAAGGCTCGTTTTATGAAGTGATGAGCTCATTCTTAAAGGGAGCGCCGCTTGAAGAAGAACAAGAATTGCATGATAAATTAGAGTGGTTTTATAACTTACTGCAAGGGTGGCGTGAATTTGCGCGTCAACAATCTCTTTCTGATTTAATTTGGAAAGTGTACGGTGAGACAGGCTATTACGACTTTGTCGGCGGTTTACCAGCCGGAAAGCAAAGGCAAGCAAACCTGCGTGTACTTTATGACCGTGCAAGACAATATGAAGCAACATCGTTTAGAGGATTATTCCGCTTCTTACGCTTTATTGAGCGTATTTTAGAACGCGGTGATGATATGGGAACGGCGAGAGCTTTAGGTGAACAAGAAGATGTCGTTCGTATTATGACGATTCATAAAAGTAAAGGGCTAGAGTTCCCAGTCGTATTTGTAGCGGGACTAGGTCGTCGTTTTAATACACAAGATTTAATGAAACGTTTCTTACTGCATAAAGACTTCGGTTTCGGTTCACAATTTATCGATCCTCGTAAACGAATTAAATATACGACATTATCGCAACTAGCAATTAAGCGTAAAATGAAAATGGAATTAATCGCGGAAGAAATGCGCGTGTTATACGTAGCGTTAACGCGTGCGAAAGAGAAGTTAATTTTAATTGGAACGGTTAAAGATGCCAATAAAGAAATGGAAAAATGGCTCGATGCAAGGGAGCATAGTGAATGGTTATTACCAGACCATATACGTGCCGGAGCGTCTTGTTATTTAGACTGGATTGCACCTTCATTATATAGACATCGTGATAGTGAAAGGCTTCTTGAATTAGGACAAGGGAATATTCCAGGTGAAATTTATGAATATAGTGCTAGCTGGAAAGTAGAAGTTGTTGAAGGAAAAGATTTACTTGCACCAGAACCAGTTCAAGAAGAGAAACAAGAGTTATTAGAAGCGCTTCGCGATAAAAAAGCTGTTCCGTTAGAAAGTGAACGGAAAGAAGAAGTGTACGACAGATTGATGTGGGAATACGGGTATGCGGACGCGACATCTCACCGTGCGAAACAGTCTGTTACAGAAATAAAGAGAAATTATCAATCTGAAGAAGGTAGCGATAACGCCTTTATTAAAAAACTTCGTGCACCAATTAAAACACGTCCGCGCTTTATGGAGAAAAAAGGGCTAACATACGCAGAGCGAGGGACAGCAGTCCATGCCGTTATGCAGCATGTAGATTTGAAGAAACCAATTACGATTGAAGTTCTTCAAGAACAAATTGCAAGAATGGTAAATAAAGAACTATTAACATTTGAACAAGCTGAAGAAATAGCGATTGAAAAGGTAATTTCATTCTTTGACAGTGACTTAGGTAAAAGGGTATTAGCAGCAAAAAGTGTTGAGCGCGAAGTACCATTTACGATGATGCTTTCAGCAGAAGAAGCGTATCAAGATTGGCAAGGGAAGAAAGGCGAAACAATACTTGTCCAAGGGGTTATCGACTGCATGATCGAAGAGGAAGACGGAATTACTTTAATCGACTTTAAAACAGATACGATTGAAGGAAAGTTCCCAGGCGGATTTGATCAAGCGAAACCAATTTTAGAAGACCGATACAAAGTACAGCTTTCACTATATGCAAAAGCACTTGAGAAAAGCTTAAAACATCCTGTGAAAGAGAAATGTTTATATTTCTTTGATGGAAATCATGTTGTAAATATTGACGAATAGAGCTTAGAAAGGGGTTATGGATTATGGCGACGTTAAGAACTTGTGATCAAGGACACGAGTACTACAAAGTAGCGATTGTCCAACTTGCCCAACCTGTGAGAAAGAGAGAAAGCCAAAAGAAGGCTTTCTTTCTCTTCTTTCAGCACCAGCAAGGCGAGCGTTAGAGCACCATGGAATTCATACTCTAGAAGAACTTTCAAAGTATAGTGAAAAAGAAATTTTGAAACTGCACGGTATAGGGCCAGCATCTTTACCTAAATTAAGAGCGGATTTAGAAGATAAGGGATTATCATTTCAATAAAGAAAAACTAATCATTAGTGAGGAGTAGCATCTTAACTAATGATTAGTTTATATAATCGAATTGATTATAATATTAAGAAAGGAAGTGCAAAACTATGGATTTTGAAACAGTAATGCAAGAGCTTGAAACTCTCGGCAAGGAACGAACTAAAAAAATATACATATCCAATGGTGCAAAGGAGCCACTTTTTGGAGTAGCTACAGGTGCTATGAAACCAATCGCGAAGAAAATAAAAATCAATCAAAGTTTAGCTGAAGAGCTTTATGCTACAGGTAACTATGATGCGATGTACTTTGCAGGCATTATTGCAGATCCAAAAACTATGAACGAATCGGATTTTGATCGTTGGATGGATGGGGCGTACTTTTATATGCTGTCCGATTATGTGGTGGCAGTAACTTTATCGGAATCAGATTTTGCACAAGACGTTGCTGATAAATGGATTGCAAGTGGTGACGAACTAAGAATGTCCGCGGGCTGGAGTTGCTACTGCTGGCTTTTAGGGAATCGAAAAGACAATGAATTTTCCGGAAGTAAGATTACCAGTATGCTAGAAGTTGTGAAAAATACAATTCACGATGCGCCAGAACGAACGAAATCCGCTATGAATAATTTTCTAAACACTGTGGGGATTTCATATGTGCCGCTACATGAAAAGGCAGTTGAAACTGCAAAGGAAGTAGGCATAGTGGAGCTAAAACGGGACAACAAAAAAAGCAGTTTTCTAAATGCTTACGAAAGTATTCATAAAGAACTTGATAGAGGAAGACTCGGATTCAAACGTAAATATGTAAGATGTTAAAATTAAAAGAAACAGCCCTAGCTCTACACAAAATAGAGCTAGGGCTGTTTCTTTTTTACGCTGTTCCAATTTGATCTTGGTCTGCTACATCAGAATCAAATGTATTCGTTGCGCTAACACCGCTAAAGGTGTTGACGACAAATCCGACATTGGAAGCCCCAGATCCGTTATAAGCTTTCGTATTTTCTTTCGGAGACACGTTATAAAAATCTCCTAAGTTGAAAGAGCCGTTACTGTTTTGAACGACAAGATTTCCTACAACCGAAGGCATACCATCCACCTACTTTACTAAGCTTTTTAATTACTATATGAATTATTTAGAGGAAGGTTCATCAGTAATAAATTGGCGGATTTGTAGCGTGCGAGAATTATTAAAAACATAGTCAACATTGCCGATTTGGAAGCACGCGGAATTTAAAAGCGTTCGCAAGTGAACATCATTTACTTCAATAAAAGGGCACTCATTTACAATATTTAGTTTTACATCTGTTGTTCGCTTTGGAATTGTAATGTGTTCATCTGTAAAGATTTCAAACGCATCAAAACGACCTTCACCTTTTATATAACAAGGGATTTCTCGATGAACGATAAGCGCTCTATTTTTTAATTCTATTTGATTAGCATCCCCGGCCTGGAAGACAGCTGCAACCCCCATAGAAATGATAGAAACATTTTGTACAACTGAAGTATGACGGAGCATAATTTTTCCTCTCCTCAACCTGGAGTCGGAGGGACATCTGTTACTAATGGTACAAATGGTCCCTCTGTAACGGATTCGAATGGCGTATCAAGAATAGAAGAAAGGATGAGAAGGTTAGCATCTCCAATTAAAAATAATGCGGAAGAAGAAACCCCGTTCATTTTAATCTGCCCTACTTTTAACTCGCGGTTCACAACATTTAAATTCATACATACTTACTCCTTTCGGAAATTACCTGGTATGTGTTGAATAAAGGAAAGAAAGGCTTTGTCAATATCTTGTTTCATTGCTTGAATAATGACGTCTCGTAAATAATCGGGATCTGAGGAAATACCCTCATACGATTGAACTTGTGATAAATAATATGGAAGTCTATGTTCCATCTGTTTTTTTATGTCATCCACCATCATTTGTCGATACATCTCATCAAGCGGCGTTCTCTCTTCTTGTTCAAAATGGAGAATTCGACTATATGCTTCTTCATCTAAATAGCGATGCATTTCTTGAAGGATACCTTGATAAAAATCTGGATTTGTTTCTGTTTCAGGATTTACTTTTAATGTTTCTGTATCCACTTGAAAATCTTCAATTTGTTGCCCCTTTGATGAAAATGGATTCAAGCCAATATTTAAAGTGCCGTTTAAATTTTCTACTTTTAATTGATCGAATTTATATTCCACTTTTCCTATAGAAGAGGAGGGACGACTTTTTAACTCATTAAGCTCTTCTTGTAGTAGGCGAACTTGCTCTTCAAGGTTTAGAATAGTTTGCTGCTGTATTTGGAGAGCTTGTTGAAGTTGGTGTAGGTAAGTATATATATCTTGATTCATTTGTGAAACCTCCTTTTCAATAGGGAGGGGAAATATATTCCTGCTATATATTTATGACAAGGATACCTTAAGAAGAACTAGTTGATGGTTTGATGGAAATAATTTGTCCTTTCGCCTGTAATGGACGAAGAGGTTCTGTAAATCCGCCGGAATTTGAGAATTTAGAAAGAGCTTTAATACTACCTGCAGTTCCAATTTGAA
This sequence comes from Bacillus sp. FDAARGOS_1420, assembly GCF_019344915.1. NCBI lineage: Bacteria > Bacillati > Bacillota > Bacilli > Caryophanales > Bacillaceae > Bacillus > Bacillus sp. FDAARGOS_1420. The sequence continues at coordinate 307,846 of NZ_JAHWJB010000002.1, forward strand.
AAACGGAAGAGGTCGTAATGCTATCGATTTTAATGCTGTTAATGATGATACTTTGGTTCACATAAAAATTCAATGCAATCGCCCCCTTTAGTTCGAACCAATTATTGCTTGATCAATTACATCTGAATCATTGACGGTCGTTGAGCTTTGATAATTGTAGACAGAGACGTTATCCCCAACATTAAATGAACCGGCTCCGGCAAAAGCGCGTGAATAACTAATAGGCCTAATCGCAAATACATCTCCAATATGAAAAATACCACTTGATCCAATGTTAACGATACGAATATGTCCGACCATAGCTGGCATACAAAACACCTTTCGTTTTTAAAATTTTCTTTTCTACTATTGTATGGGCGTTTTCAATAAAATGTGTATTTTTTCGAAATAAAAGAAACACATACGTTATTGCGTATGTGTTTCGAACATTTGAGTATGTGTGCAATCTGTATGTATAGGCCAAACAACATTTAAGAGCCTGTCCAATTCCTGGCTACAATCTACTGTTTTTTGAGAAGTCATTCCGTAGCGTTCAGCAAAATAGATCATTTTTTCGCGTTTTTTTTCGATAGCTTGCTCAAACATTGAAATCGGCTCCATCTCTCAATAAATTTTATGTATATATGTAGTACATATTATACAAAAATCCCATAAAAAAGAAACATCTTCGCTAAAAAAAGTATAATTTCTACATTTTATGTCAAATAACGGATGAGGAACAAATGTAAGAATGGTTGAATATTGTAAAAATTAGCGTGTATAAGAAGGTTTTTTTCTTAAGGATGCGAATACAATTATAGGGTATGAGTTTTAGGATGGAGAGTGGGAATGTTGCGTTTTGTAACGGCGAAGAAAGAAGAAAAAGTATTTGTAGGTATTGTGGATGAAGAGGAAGAAAAAGTATTGCATTTAAGAGAAGCGCAAAGACAAAAAGGGGAAAAGGTTACTATCCCTATTACCATGTTAGAGTGTATTGAAAGAGGAAGCGAATGTCTTGAGAAAGTGTGCGACATTGTAAATTGGGCGAAGGAAAATGCGGGATCGGCGTATTATCCGTTAGCAGAGGTGAAAATATTAGCACCGATTCCAAGGCCGAGAAAAAATATTCTTTGTGTTGGAAAGAACTATCGTGAGCATGCGGTAGAAATGGGCGGAGTAGAGTCTATCCCTGAAAATATAATGATTTTTACAAAGGCGCCAACAACAGTTATCGGAATTGATGAGCAAATTAATGGTCACCCTCACGCGACGAATGAACTTGATTACGAAGGTGAACTAGCAATCGTTATCGGTAAGCGAGGGAAACAAATAAAAATAGAAAAAGCTCTTGATCATGTTTTTGGATATACAGTTATAAATGATGTAACTGCTCGGGATATTCAAAGGAAACATAAACAATTTTTCCTAGGGAAAAGTTTCGATACATTTTGTCCGATGGGACCGTATTTAATTCATAAATCGATGGTTAGAACGCCGAATGCATTACACATTGAAACAGTGGTAAATGGAGAAGTAAGGCAAACTTCAAATACGAGAGAAATGATTTTTTCAGTAGAAGAAATTATTTCAACTATAAGTAAAGGCATGACATTAGAGCCAGGAGATATCATTGCAACAGGGACACCAGCTGGTGTTGGTAAAGGTTTTACACCACCGAAGTTTTTACATGCTGGTGATGAAGTTGTTATTACAGTAGAGGGAATTGGTACGCTTAGAAATATTGTGAAATGAAAAAAGAGCTATCTTGTGAAAAGATAGCTCTTTTCTATGGGCGTGGATTAACGGAGTAATCTATAATGGCGAAAATATACAATCCGATTAATGCTAAAGTACAAATTCCAATTAGCATAACTGCAAGTGCGCTTCTCTCACGGCCAAAACCGATAATTGTAAGGAAAACAGCAGCCCAAAATGATGTTTTGAGTAGTGTGAATGTATTAGGAGTTGAATAATGACTGAGTAAAGTTGTAGATAATATGAAGCCGATGAATGTCATAGAAATAAAAATTGTAGCTAAATTGTTAATGTGTTTACCGTATTTCAATAGCATACAGTTACCCCCTTTTTAACAAAAACAGAATATTCAATTTTATTTTACGATAAACTACTAAAAAAAGAAAGAGGTTGTCCTATATTTAGGACAACCTCACTATAATTAAGATAGTACAGCTTTAATTTTTTGGAACGCCCACTCTAAATCTTCTTCAGAGATTACTAGAGGTGGTGCAATACGAATTACGTTTTCGTGTGTTTCTTTACATAATAGACCAGCTGCTTTTAGTTGTTCACAGTAAGGACGAGCTGGTTCGTTTAATTCGATACCGATGAATAAACCTTTACCGCGAATGTCAGTAATCATTGGGTTATCAATTTCTTTTAATTGCCCAACTAGTTTTTCTCCTAATTGAAGAGAACGCTCTGTTAATTTTTCTTCTTCTAATACTTCAAGAGCTGCAATAGAAACAGCGCATGCAAGTGGGTTACCACCGAATGTAGAACCGTGAGAACCTGGCTCGAATACACCTAAAATGTCGCTGTTTGCTGCAACACAAGAGATTGGGAATACGCCGCCGCCAAGTGCTTTACCAAGTATGTACATGTCAGGAGTTACATTGTCCCAGTCGCAAGCAAATACTTTACCCGTACGGCCTAAGCCTGTTTGGATTTCATCTGCTACGAATAAAACGTTTTCTTTTTTACATACTTCAAAAGCTTCTGTTAAGAAACCAGCTGGTGGAATGTTAATTCCTGCTTCACCTTGGATTGGCTCTAAAATGAATGCAGCTGTATTTGGTGTAATCGCAGCTTTTAACGCTTCTAAATCGCCGTAAGGAATTACAATAATGCCAGGAAGCATTGGACCGAAGCCGCGCTTGTACTCTTCGTTTGATGACATAGAAACAGCACCCATTGTACGTCCGTGGAAGTTATCTTCACAAACGATGATTTCTGCACGGTTTGCCTCTACCTTTTTCACATCGTAAGCCCAGCGACGAGCTGTTTTAATTGCAGTTTCAACAGCCTCTGCGCCTGTATTCATAGGAAGTACCATATTTTTATTTGTTAGTTTCGCAACTTTTTCGTACCAAGGACCTAATTGATCGCTATGGAAAGCACGAGAAGTTAACGTCACTCGATTAGCTTGGTCAATTAAAGCGTTAATGATTTTTGGATGACGATGACCTTGGTTTACTGCAGAATATGCACTTAATAAGTCCATATAGCGGTTTCCTTCAGGATCTTCTACCCAAACGCCTTCTGCTTTAGAAATAACGATTGGAAGTGGATGGTAGTTATTTGCCCCGTATGTGTCTGTAAGTTCGATAATATCCTTAGTTTGAATCATGATTGTTCCCCCTTTTGTTATTACAAGAAGTTTGTAAATACTCTAAATATTATAGCATTTAAATATAAAAAAGCGAAACATTTCCTGAAAATAAATGAACATGTTATCATATAGAGTGAAAAAGTGTGAAAAAGAGGAGGCAGGGATACGATGGTACATATGCATATTACAGCATGGGCGTTAGGATTAATTTTATTCTTCGTTGCGTATTCACTTTATTCAGCAGGAAGAAAAGGTAAAGGTGTACATATGGGGCTTCGCCTTATGTATATCATCATTATTGTGACAGGTTTCATGTTGTACATGAGTATTGTGAAGACGGCAACAGGTAGCATGCACATGTGGTACGGCATGAAAATGCTAGCTGGTATATTAGTAATCGCTGGAATGGAAATGGTTCTTGTGAAAATGAGCAAGAACAAAGCAACAGGGGCATTTTGGGGATTATTTATTGTTGCACTAGTAGCGGTATTTTACTTAGGACTAAAATTACCGCTTGGCTGGTACGTATTCAAATAAAAATAAAACCACCTTATAATCTCACATGTTTGGGAGATTATAAGGTGGTTTTTTACTTTATGTCGCATCGATATGTAACTCTTCTCCGTTTACTTTCGTAAATCGCAAAGTATTTTTATTAGAGGAAGAGTGGCGTACAAAATGATGCTGCAATGTACAAATCATTTCGTCGTTATCGAATAAAAGAATATTTACTCCTTCACCTGCTTCATCTTTCGGCAAGAATGATAAATAATTATGACAATACATGCAATCATATAAAGAGTAATGAAGTGATTGCAATGATTCGGTTAATAATGTAAAGACAGAGTCAGGTAATTCCTCAAGCCATTCATTATAGCTAAGAAGTAATTTTTTTCGAATTCGTATCATTTCCCCGTTTTGGAGAGAATGTTGTTCATTTGCAATTTGTAATATGTCTTGTTCATAAAAACGAGCTGGTAGCCAATTGTTGTTATATAAAATTTCAAAACCATCTTCAGCAATATCTTCTAATAGAAAAGCCTCATCATTTTCATCATCAAAGAATACCCATTCTTTGTTTATATATTCTACATTACCGACTGTATGAGCGCGCGGTTGGTTATACAAAATATGTTTGCGTTGTATCATAGTTCATTTCTCCTTTTATAGAAATAGTTATTCTTGTTATGGACAGTTCGTACGTTCTTTATAACTAGACACACCTAAAGATAGATGGGCATACAATAAAACACGCTTTACACTGTGAAACTGCTATTCCATATATGGATAGTTAGTTATCGTCAAGTTTGTTGTTTTTATGTATCCGCACTCATAGGGTGGGGATTACTGCACGTTCAGAAACAGATATTAGATTAGGGAGGATGATTCTTATGTGCGGGATTACAGGATGGGTGGATTATAAACGCTCATTAGAAGGGGAAAGGGACATCGTGACGAAGATGGCGGAAACGCTAGCGAAACGCGGTCCAGATGATAATAAAGTTTGGATTAAAGGGAACGTCGCATTTGGGCATAAACGGTTAATCGTTGTAGATCCTGAAGGTGGTAAACAACCCATGACTTGTTTAAAAGACGAAACGAGTTATGCGATTTGCTATAACGGAGAGCTCTACAATACAGAAGATATTCGCAAAGAGTTATTAAGAAGAGGTTATACATTTAAAGGGCATTCCGATACAGAAGTACTATTGGCATCTTATATTGAATGGAAAGAAGAATGTGTCGATCATTTAAACGGTATATATGCGTTTGCAGTATGGGATGAGAAAAATGAAAGAGTCTTTATTGCCAGAGATCGATTAGGTGTAAAACCGCTTTTTTATAAATATGATAGCGGACGATTATTATTTGGTTCAGAGTTAAAAGCGATACTAGCGCATCCAGATGTGAAGGCGGAAGTAACGTTAGAAGGGTTGTCAGAAATATTTGGCCTCGGACCATCTAGAACACCTGGTCACGGTATATATGCTGGTATTCAAGAACTGCGTCCGGGTCATGCAATGACGTTCTCAAAAGACGGTTTATGCATATGGAGATATTGGAATGTAGAAAGTAAAAAACATGAAGATTCATTTGAAGAAACAGTAGAGAAAACTCGTTTTTTATTACAAGATGCGATTACGAGACAATTAGTTTCTGACGTACCACTATGCACTTTTTTATCAGGCGGTGTAGATTCAAGTGCCATCACTGCAATAGCTGCAAAAGAGTATGAAAGATCAGGAAAAGGGCAATTACACACATATTCTGTTGACTATGAAGATAACGAAAAATACTTTAAAGCGAATGCGTTTCAGCCCAATTCAGATGCTCCATTTATTCATTTAATGACGGAGACGTTTCAAACAATTCATCATCGCTGCGTCATTTCAAATGAACAACTAGCACAGTATTTAACAGAAGCGGTACTCGTTCGCGATTTGCCTGGTATGGCAGATATTGATTCTTCATTATTATGGTTTTGCCGTGAAATAAAACAAGATTTTGTCGTCGGTTTATCTGGAGAATGTGCAGATGAAATATTCGGAGGTTATCCGTGGTTTTATAGAGAAGATGATTTACAATCAAGTGCATTTCCGTGGATGCGATCTACAGAAGCACGTGAACAACTGCTAAAGAAAGAATGGAGAAATAAATTAAATTTACAACAATATGTACAGCAGCGTTATGAAGAATCCATTCAAGAAGTTCCTATTTTAGAGGGAGAAAGCCCAATTGAAGCGAAGAGACGACAACTATTTTACTTGAACATGGTATGGTTTATGACAACATTATTAGACAGAAAAGACCGTATGAGTATGGGGGCAAGCTTAGAAGTACGCGTTCCATTTGCGGACCACCGACTTGTCGAATATGCGTGGAATATTCCTTGGGAAATGAAAATGTATAAAAACCGCGAAAAAGGTCTATTGCGTAAGGCGTTAGAAGGATTACTTCCAAATGATATATTATATAGAAAGAAAAGTCCGTATCCGAAAACGCATAATCCGCACTATACGAAAGCAGTAACAGTATGGCTCCAAGATTTATTAACGGATAAAGGCTCAATTTTGCATGAATTGTTCGATAAGGAGCAATTGAGCGGATTGATCCAGTCTGGCGGCAGTGCATTTCAAAAACCGTGGTTTGGACAATTAATGACTGGGCCGCAACTTTTAGCTCATTTAGCGCAAATTCATGTTTGGTTTAAAGAGTATGGGGTAAATATTAAAGAATAGGGGAAAGGGCGGCTTACAAAATATATGTAAGTCGCTTTTTTATTAAATGAATTGTCATATAAAATTCGAAATTATATTAGAAATAATACTTATTTAGAATTATTATTTTGACGTATTTATTATTGCTTGTTATACTTGGAAACAAATGTTCTTGAAAAAGATTCTCATTTCCAAAATTGAGGTGTTATATAGATGACGAAGAAGAAACTAGGTTTGCTTGTGATGGCGTATGGAACGCCGGAGTCATTAGATGATGTACACTCACATTCGTCACGGGCGTAAGCCGTCGGAAGAAGCGCTCCAAAATTTAATCGGACGGTATAAAGCAATTGGTGGAATTTCACCGCTTGTGAAAATAACGAAAGAGCAGGCGCATAAATTAACAGATTCAATGAATAAAATGTTTACAGAGTATGAATTTGTTTGTTACTTAGGTTTAAAACACATTGCTCGATTTAGAAGTTTTATATGACAACGATTATGAATGTAAAGTTGTAACTGATGAATTAAATACCGCATATTTTAGACTGAATATGCCCAATTCACAATCTGTATTTATTGATTGTTTAGCTGAAATTGTTTCCAAAAAAATGAAGGGGATAGTTGACAAGGATTTAATTTTGAATAATAATTAGTTTATAATAATTTTAAATAAATAATAATTACTATGAAAGAAAGAGGAGGATCCCCCTGATGAATCCAAATAATCGCTTAACAACAAACCAAGGTGCTCCAGTTGGAGATAACCAAAATTCTCGTACAGCTGGTCACCGTGGACCGGTATTGTTAGAAGACTATCATTTAGTAGAAAAACTTGCTCACTTTGATCGTGAACGTATTCCGGAGCGTGTTGTGCATGCACGTGGTGCAGGTGCTCACGGTGTATTCGTGACGAAAAACAGCATGAAGCAATATACGAAAGCAGCGTTTTTACAAAATGAAGGAACTGAAACACCTGTATTCGTTCGTTTCTCAACGGTTATTCATGGTCAAGGCTCCCCAGAGACAGCTCGTGACCCTCGTGGTTTCGCTGTTAAATTCTACACAGAAGAAGGAAACTACGATATCGTAGGTAACCATTTACCAGTTTTCTTCATTCGTGACGCAATTAAATTCCCTGACATGGTGCATTCTTTAAAGCCAGCACCTGATACAAATGTTCAAACGCCAGATCGTTACTGGGATTTCATGACGTTAACTCCAGAATCTACACATATGATGACATGGGTATTTTCTGATTATGGTACACCAGCAAACTACCGTGAAATGGAAGGTTTCGGCGTACATTCATTTAAATGGATTAATGCAGAAGGTAAAATTGTTTACATTAAATATCATTGGAAGCCACAGCAAGGTGTGCGTAACTTAAGTGCAAAAGAAGTCGAGCAAGTACAAGGAAAAGACTTCAACCATGCAACTCGTGATTTATTCGATTCAATCGAAAAAGGAAATTATCCAAAGTGGGATTTACACGTACAAGTAATGCAACTAGATGAAACGGACTCTTTAGACTTCGATCCACTAGATCCAACGAAAGTATGGCCAGAAGATCGTTTCCCATTAATTGAAGTAGGGACGATGACGTTAAATCGTAACCCGAAAAACTTCTTCGCAGAAGTAGAACAAGTGGCGTTCTCTCCAAGTGCAACTGTAAATGGCATCGAACCATCTGAAGATAAATTATTACAAGGGCGTTTATTCTCTTACCCAGATACACAGCGTTATCGCCTTGGTGCAAACTACTTACAAATTCCTGTAAACTGCCCATACGCAGCTGTTCATAACCAACAACGTGATGGTGCAATGCAAGTAAATCAAAACCCATCTACAGTAAACTACGAACCGAGCCGTCATACAGAAAATCCGGTTGAAGATCGGGCTTACCGCGATTCAACTATGAAAGTAGAAGGCTACGTATCTCGTGAAAAAATTGAGAAACCAAATGACTTTAAACAAGCAGGTGAGCGTTACCGTTCATTCTCTAAAGAAGAACAAGACAACTTAATTGCAAACTTAACAAACGACTTAAAAGACGTAAATGAGCGCACGAAATTATTAGCTGTTTGTAACTTCTTCCGTGCAGATCAAGAGTACGGCATGCGTTTAGCTGGGGCGTTAAATGTTGATATTACGCAGTATGTAGGGAATGTTCCGAAGTAAATAGGAAAAGACGACTGGAAGAATTTTCGGTCGTCTTTTTTGTGTGAAAGATGTTATACTTTTGTCGAAAAAATTTTACATATAAGAGGTGTGTTTTATGAATGTTGCTATTTTTATTATTGCTGCATGTGTATTTTTATTGGTAGTATTTGCTATTGTAAAAATGTTTATAACAATCGGGGAACAGGGTGATGAGCGCGCCGCGTTTATAAAAAATAAAGCGATGGCTGAGACGTTTCAAATTGCGATGGGGTTAATGGTACTTGAGATGATACCTTTTATTTATCATCGGTTTAATGAAACGGTAGGGACACCGTTTAATCCAGTTCGCTTTTTAGCTGTAATAGCGATTGCGTTTCTTATTATATTAAGCTTGAACAAAAGTAAGTACGGTGATTCATAAGTTGTGCAGAGGTATTTCTCGTTTGAGTTACGTAGAATTTTGCAGATAAATCGATATGTTGTGTCGAAAAGTCGATATAATAGAAGGAAACGATCGGTATATTTAAAAAAATCGTTGATATATTTTCTATAATACTAGATGGGGTATACATGAGCGCAAATGCGAATAAATTATATGTATAAATTTCACTATATAGCAAAAACGATAAGTGTAATAATTTCCTTTTACTTAGTAAAACTAAGTGGCCTGAGTTCTACATCAATAGGAACTCAGGCTTTTTTATGCGAAAAATTTATGAAGTCTTTTTGGAATAAAACTTAGGACAAGAAAGATTGCGATTTCACCTAAAATAGCGACAGTAATATTGAATAAGAAGGTGCGGAAATTTACAGTGATGTGATTGAGGATAGCGTATTTCCAGTAGGATAAGCTCATGAAAATCACTCCTTATAGTGTTTTTTATAGTATATAAAAGTTGTTTCGTAAAAGTGCATGTCCTTGTTTATAATTTGTAAAAATACAAAATGAATTCTCAACAAAATCTCAACAATTGAGTAAGAAAAGTTTATGGAATATATTACTTATCCCATTACGTAGAAATAGAAGTATTTACAAAATAATCTTCAGAATTAACATAAAATTTACAAAAAACTAATAAATTGTTGAAATAACACAAACAAAAATATATACTCTTTATATACTTTTTACAAAATAAGGGATGTGATGAAATGGTTTACAAGGTTACTTAATTGTATATGAATTGTTCGTTTTAAAGATTCGAAATAACTTTAAGTGAGGAGAAATGAATATGTTTCGATTTATGAAATCTCCAATTGGTATAGCGATTGGGGTAGCAGCGGTTATATTGGCATCACCAAAAGCAAGGAAAGGATTACGAAAACTAGCAGTAAAAACAGTATCAGCTTTTCTTGGTGCGAAAGAACAAATTCAAAGTGCTGGTTCAGAAATGGAAGAAGCTTTACCAAAAGTGAAAGAAGCGGCACGTAAAGTGGCTGTGAGAACAGTATCGCCAATTTTAGGAGCGGTAGAAGCTGTTCCAAATACAATTTCTAAATTCCAGGAAAAATGGGTTTCTCGTGTAAATGCGTATCATTCTGAGCAAAATATAGATTATGAAAATTTGCCCGTTAGTCCTTAAGTACCACATGAGCAATAACCCTTTTTACTTCCTTCAAGACGATAAGGAGGATGATGATGCAAAGTAAATCATTAAAAACGAGATTTATACGATCGTTACCTGGAAGGATTCGAATTGAAATTTACAAGCTAAAATACAACAAGAACATGGCGAACTCGATATTAGACCGATTTAGTCAAGCGGAAGGTATTTATCAAGTAAGTCCCTCAATTTCTACAGGAAGAGCCCTTATTACTTACGATATCAACAAGACCTCTCTACATAACATTTGCAAAATAATTCAACTTATAGAAGAACAAGTGACCAAGCGAAAGAAAACTAGTACAAATAGCAGTGAAGAAAAGAAGGAATTAATAGATTATTCATCTAGTGTAGTTTCTCGTAATAATGACACGGTTCATAGCAAAAAGGATGAAGGTGTGCCGTTACCGTTAGCACTTTCAGTTGTTGGGTTAGGTGCTTTCGGCATAAAACAATTATTTATGGGGAGATCTGCCTTAGCTAGAAGTCCTGGTCTTTTTTATGTATCCGGAGCTTTATCTGTTGTGACGGGTTATCCGTTCTTGAAGCGAGGATTCAAAAAAATGGTTGCTAGCAAAAAGGTGAATTCTGATCTTGTGCTTGGTGTAGGAACACTTGCACTTGCGCTCGCACGGGAGAATATTGTCGTGCTTGCCGGTCTTAGTCTATTAAACTACTTAAACTGGAAGCGTAGTCAAGCAAACATAAACGAAGAAAATGAGGCGTATAAAGAAAATCTCCTTTCCCCGGAGATTAAAGCCTATAGTGAAAAACAATCAAAATGGGGAATGATTTTTGGTGGAGCAACTTGGGCTTTCACTAGAAATCCTTTGCGCGGAATGGCAGTTTTATTAGCGGCTAATCCCAAACCAGCTGTCTCATCGGCAGAATATGCGTGGCGACAAGGTGATCTTGTTGCAAGAGAAAGAGGATATGTCATTCCGAGTGGTGGGTCGTTATCGCAATTATCTCGGACAAAAACGATAGTATTGGATGATACATCTCGTATATTCCAGGTCTCAGCAGAGGGAATGAGTTGTATTTCACAAGATGAAAATGACGGGCAAGTTTGGTGCACAGCCGCTTCTCTTATTGAAAAAAGTGAGCATGTTTGGAAAGAAGAAGTCGTGCAACAGGCGGCGAAAACTGGAAGAACGTTAAGAAAGGCGTTTGAAGTTCAAGTAGAGAATGAAGGGATAAAAGGTGAAATTCAAGGGATAACTTCCTTTTTCGGAAGTAAAGATTTTGCCGAGCGAAATGGTGTAGATATAAGTGCGTATGAGCTGGAAGCGAAGAGACTTGAAAAAGAAGGTTTTCAAGTTCAGTTCGTCGCTAAAAATAAAAAATGCTGCGGTCTATTAGTTGGATCGAAGGTTACCATTATTCCTGAACTCAAAGAAGTAGTCAATGGGTTACGTAAAAATAAGTGGAGTATAGGCGTTTTGCAAAATAGTTTACATGTAAATCGTAACATTCTTTCTCAATACGGTGTGGATGATAGCTGGCAGCAGGGTGATGCTACCAAACGGGTGGAATTGCTTCGTTCAAATGGAGAAGAGGTATTATTTGCAACTGATCAAAATACCGATTTTTCGTCTATATCATTTGAAGAAATAAAAAATATCTCTCAATCTACAGCGTATGCAAACCGAATCAATATGTTGGTGAATGAGCATTTCCGCGCAGCGAAAGTGTGGAATGTGGTGGGAGAGATGTTAGCAGTTTGGTCTATATTCACAGCACCTGTAATCGCCTTATTTGCAAATGCTTTATCGTTAACGTTCTTATCTAGGGCGAAAAGAATGAGTGAGAAGATATTTTCCTATGGAGAATTGTCGAAAATGGATTCTTCTCAGTCAAAAGTGATTCCTGCTAAACAAGATCAAATTCCATGGTATACATTTAATCAAGAAAAAGTGATGAATAGATTACAAGTTGAGAAGCAATATGGATTAAGTGATGCACAAGTAAATATGCGAAAAGAAGAATACGGAATGAACCAAATTGAACCGAAACCGTCAGTTCCTTGGATTGTATCGTTTATGGGTCAATTTAAAGAATTTACATCGCTTATTTTACTCGGAGCAGCCGGATTATCTGTTATATCTGGTGGTTGGTTCGATGGATTAGCGATGGGGACAATTCTCGTTGTAAATGCAATAATTGGGACGCTTCAAGAGCGGAAGGCGGAAAAGGTAGTTGAGGCTTTAAATCAATTCCGAGCTCCTGTTTGTAAAGTAATACGAGAAGAAGCAGAAATAGAAATATCAAGTAGTGAACTCGTTCCTGGGGATATCGTCTGCCTGGAAGCGGGAGACCGTGTACCTGCTGATCTTCGCGTTGTTAACTCTTGGAACTTAGAAATTAATGAAGCGATGTTAACGGGAGAATCACTTCCAGTTGAAAAGAAAGCTGACACTATGCTAGAAGAATGTTCGTTAGCAGAGCGAAACAATATGCTCTTTATGGGGACGTCCGTAACACGCGGTAAAGTGGTGGCAATCGTAGTGGAAACAGGTATGCGTACAGAGATGGGCTATATGATCTCCTTAATGAAAGGGGAGGAAACAGAGCCTACGCCATTACAGCAAAAGGTGACATCTATTAGTAAAACATTTATTAAAGGGGCATTTGTAGCTGGTGGTCTTGTGCTTGTAGCGGGTCTAATTAGGGGACTGCCAATTACGCAAATGATTACAACGTCGGTTGCTCTTACTGCTTCTGCTGTTCCAGAAGGCTTGCCAATTATGATTACGATTGCTTTAAGTGCGGGTATATTCCGTATGCAAAAGCAAAATGCGCTCGTTCGGAAGCTTTCAAGTTTAGAAACGCTTGGTAGAACAACGGTTATTTGTTCTGATAAAACGGGAACTCTTACGAAAAATGAAATGACTGTTAAAGTAATTGCTACGCCAAATCGTTTATGGAGTGTAACGGGTAATGGGTATGAACCAGTAGGGACAATTGCGGATGTAACTTCATCTAAAGTTGCTGCTTCTGTAGATATGGATGTAGAAGATGCTATTTATCATGAAACGGAAAATATGCCGCTAGAAAATCCTGATTTAGCTCGCATTCTTCAAATTGGTGTCCTTTGTAACAATAGTAAATTAGAGCAGGAAGATGACCTATGGGTTGTGAAAGGTGATCCGACTGAAGGAGCTTTATTAAGTTTAGCTTCTAAAGCGGGTGTGCTGCATGAAGATATGGCGTCATTTGAACGCCATCATGAAGAACCGTTTGATTCTGAGACGAAAATTATGAGTGTTGTTTGTAAAGAGAGTAACGACGAAGAGTTGTATAAGTTCTCGAAAGGTTCTGTAGAGGCAATTCTTCCTCGTTGTAAATGGTATCAAGATAACGGTCAAATATATCCGTTATGTGATAAGGAAAAAGAAGTCGTTTTACAACAAAATGAAAAATTTGCGGAACAGGCATTACGAGTATTAGGTTTTGCGTACAGTGCTAACGAAAATGATGATCTTATTTTTGTTGGGTTAGTCGGTATGGTTGATCCGCCGAAACCTGAAGTGGAGGAGAGTATTCATGAAGCGATTGAGTTAGGTGTGAAGCCAGTAATGATTACGGGAGATCATCCGACTACAGCGATTTCTATTGCGAAACAAACTGGAATTTGGAATCGTGAAGATCGTGTTTTAACGGGATTAGAAATTGATAACATGACAGATGAGGAATTAAAAGAAGTTGTAAAAAGTACATCTGTTTTTGCTCGTGTGACCCCGGCTCACAAATTACGAATTGTAACTGCATTCCAAGCTGACGGTCAAATCGTCGCTATGACTGGAGATGGTGTAAATGATACACCGGCTATAAAAAAGGCGAATGTTGGTATTGCGATGGGGCAAACTGGAACAGAAGTAACGAAAGAAGTTGCTGATTTAATTTTGAAAAAGGATCATTTTGGTTCAATCGTTGAAGGGGTAAAAGAAGGTAGAACGATCATCGGAAACATTCGCAAAGCAGTTGGTTGTTTATTAACGGGCAATTTAGCGGAAGTATTAGTGACGAGTGCGGCTGTTATTGCAGGAATGCCGATTCCGTTAGTACCAATTCAAATTTTATTAATGAATCTTATTACCGATGCTTTACCAGCGATGATTTTAGCTGTAAACCCTGGAAACAAAACGAAGCAAACGAAACGCCAAGATATTGTTGATAAAGAATTGTATAAAAAAGTTGTGACAAGAGGAGTATTGCTTGGGGTAGGTTCGCTCGCTGTATTTGGTATTAGTTTAGCGGCTGGAGTACCTCTTCCAGTAGCGCAAACATCAGCGTTTGCGGCTTTAGTTGCCGGACAGCTCATTCAAACTTTCTCCTGGAGACAAGAGGGATCAGAAGAAACAATTCGTGATTGGTCAAAAGACCGTTTCTTTATTGCAGCGTTAGGAACGTCTTGGCTCGTATTGTTATCAGCTATATATGTACCGCCGTTAGCTCGTATATTCCATACCGTTCCGTTAACACTGGCGCAATGGATACCTGTTCTTCTTGTAGCGGGTACAGTATCTAAAATTTCGAAGCCTATTATTAATTTAGTTTCATATAAGAATAATAATCTAGTAAAGCCGATAGTTTCTGAATCTGCATTATTAAAAACAGTGTAAAGGAGCAATGAAAATGATACGAAAAGTTGTTATTGGATCTACTTTAGCGTTAGCGAGTGCGGCTTTATTACCTGTCGTAAGAAATACACTTCGTCCGCTTGTTGAATCAGGAGCAAGAGGTGTGAAGTCTACTTTTGAAACAATTAAAGAAGAAGTAGAAGATATTATTGTGGAAGCGAAAATGGATAGGATGCAAAAGCAATTTGAAAAAGAACTTTCTTATGTGGAAGATGACACAACTGATGAACAAGAAATTATAGAAGCGGCAGCTGAACAAGCGCAAGATGAAGAGGAGGAGATTAAGCATGATGCATAAAGCTGTAGAAAAAGATGTAGATTATCATTTGGAAAAAGCGTTAGAGCATTTTGAGCAGGCGTTAGATTTAAGTGTAAAAGCGGCATCAGAAAATAAAGCGATGCAAAAAGAGGTTGCTACGAAAATGGGATCTTTCACTGGTGAAATTTTTCACTCTGTTCGTGAAAAAGGAAAAGCAAATCGTATGAATGTAATGAAATGGTTCACTCTTCCTCGCTTTTAAGCGAGGAGGGGGATTAAGTGGAAGGAATATAGGGAGTTTGTATCTCCCTTATTCATATTCCATACAATGTATGTCAGATAAATTATCTTAATATTCAGAAATACATTTTGCGCGGAGGAGTGAATGAATTAAATGACAGCATGGATGATGGTATTAGCACTGACATTTTCATCAAGCATTGATAACTTAGGAGTGGGAATTTCTTACGGCATTCGCAACATACGAATTAGTCATTTTTCCAATCTTATCATTTCGGTTATTTGCTTTTTGTTTAGTGTGGCCGGGATTTATTTTGGGTTATGGCTTTCGAAAATTTTGCCTGGGATTATGCCAGTAGTCATTGGTTCTTTCTTATTAGTTGTCATTGGTCTTCGAATTGTATTATTAGCAATTCCTCGTAAGGTGGTAGCTGAAGGTGCAGAAGGTGAAGTGGCATCTACAGAAATAAATGGTTTAACGAAAAATATAGGTGAATCTGGAGGAATCGGATTTGTAGAATCCATCTTTCTTGGCATTGGTCTGTCTGCTAATGCATTAACGAACGGATTAGGTGCTGGTTTATTCGGTTTGAATCCGATAGCGATATGTGTTGCTGCGGCAATTGGTAGTTTCATAACAGTTTGGGGCGGAGTTGCATTAGGAAGAAAGATAGCTCACGTTCGTATTGGGAAATTTACTTTAGGACAATTTGGAACATTGATTAGCGGAACGTTACTATTAATTATTGCGTTTGCTGCGTTTTTTGATTGATTTATCCCGCTATTTGCGGGCTTATAATCAGCAGGGATGATCATAACCTCCACTGATTAAAGTTTCACTTTATAGAAAGAGAAAGGAATGATATTTTTAACATCAGATGAATAGAAGGTGAGCGAAAGTGAGATTACTTTATAAAAGGTTGAAGTACTCTGAACTTGAGGCTGAATTACAATTAGTAGAAAGTGTTTTAAGTTCAGGATATTTTATTTTATTAGATTTATTCTTTTTGTCTTCGTTATTAACAGTGCTAACTTTTTCCTTGCACCATTCATTTCTAGTTGCATTTTTCACTTTTATTAGTTCTTATATTGTTTGTAGTAGCATATTTTTTTTATTGAGAAAGTGGTTGCAATAAGTTGCTCTATTAAACTACGCAGAAAAAGCCGTCTTAAAAAATTTCGATTTTTTGAGATGGCTTTATTTTATGATTCGTAATATATGTTTACAAAATGTAAACATATATTACGAATCCCCATCTTGTAACTTGGCAAAAAAATTTGTTAATATAATTGTATAGAAGTTGTAGTTATTTTGCATGTGACAACTATGATTATTCTCATGAATAGAGGGGAATGGAATATGTCTGAAGGAACTGAAAGAAGTAATCTTGGGTTGTTATTAAAAGAATTATTGAAGGAAAAATCTTTATCGATGCGAAAACTGAGCGCGCTTACTGGAATTGATACTGCTACTATTTCAATGATTATAAATGGTAAGCGAAAAGCAAATCCAAAGCATTTGCAAAAGTTTGCAGATTGCCTCGGTATTCCGATCGCAGATTTGTTTGTGGCGGCAGGTTATTCTATTGGAACAAAGCAGGAAGAACAATCTGATATTCATGTATCTATTAATAACATTGAGCATTTACTTGAATCTTCACAGTTATATGATCAAAAGTTTAGTATCGCGAATGTAGAGCAACAATTGGCTAATTACGAACAATATTCGCAAACAGAAGAAGGACAAGAAACGATTGAAAAGGGGTTTACCGAGAAGATTCAGAAGGTAAGCAGTATTGGACCATTCATTAATGATCTGAAAGAATTGTATGAGAGATTTACGAAAAAGAAGGGGACACCTGTAGAACTAGCTTTAATGGGAAGTGCTCTCATCTATTTTATTCTATCAGTCGATGTGATTCCAGATTACATTTTTCCTATCGGTTATTTAGATGACGCTGTTGCTGTGCAACTTGTTTTAAATTCGCTATTGAAAAGATAAGATGTTTATATGAATAGATAGATAAAGATATTTATATACCAATAGTTTGGAATATTTGTGTTGTTATGAATATACGAAAAAGGTGTACCCTAAAGCAGTTATAATAGGTATTTTAGAGTATGAAGTAACGATTTGGTCACAGCTTTGATAAGTCTTCCTCTATAAATGTAATTACTTCCGCCTGCTTTGATGGGTATAAATGACTATATATATTTAAAGTTGTAGAAATATTTGAATGTCCAAGGCGTTGGGCAACTACAAGTGGACTAACTCCTTTATTTATTAAATAAGATGCATGCGAATGCCTAAATTCATGAAGTAAAATTCTTTTTGTCCCAGCAGTAGTCACATATTTATTATATTTTGAATCGAGTGTAGTAGTAGCGATACTATTATAAAATTCGCCAAATACAACATAATCACTTTTTACAGCTGCTTTTAATGTAGCATGCTCTTTTAAATCTTTCAATAAACCCATGACGAGTGAAGGTAACAGAATGTTTCTATTTGCCGCTTTAGTTTTTGGTTTTGTAATTTGTCTTTTATACTCAGTCTTATCAATTTTAATACTTTTTGTATTAAAATCAACATCTTCCCAAGTTAAAGCTAAAAGTTCACCTTTTCTAGCTCCGCTATAATAAAGTGTTGAGAAAAAAGCACGATATAGTGGATCATCCACTACTTTTATAAAACATTGAAATTCATTGAATTCCCAAAAATTCATTCTTTTATTTGATTCTAGTTCAAAGTTCCCTGCAATACGCGCTGGATTACGAGTTAAGCCATGGAACTTGGTTGAAAAATTAAATATAGAGGAGAGTACGGTATGGATTTTTTTTAAAGAATCAGCTGAATATGTATGAATAATTTTATTCTGATAATGCATAACGTGCTTAGCGGTGATTTGATCTATTTTCATTTTCCCAAATTCACCAAGTAAATGATTATAGATAATATTCTTGATTACGTTTATGGAAGATGGTTTTCTCCTCTGACAATACCAATCAAAATAACTATCCGCAACTTGAGCAAACGTTAAGTTTGAGTTTGTTTCTTTTTCAACCAACATTTTTGCCTCAGCTTCACGTGCCTCCTTTTTCGTTTTAAACCCACGACGTTTTACTTGCTTTTGAGTACCATCAAACTGACGGACTCTGACAACGAAGAAATAGGTTCCTCGTTCTTTATCTTTGTACACCACCATAGGGAATCCCTCCTGCATATATAAAGAGTGATAATTCAATTTATTGAGTAGATTATAACTTGTTTGTTACCAAAAGAAAAGGCTCTCAAAATAAATTGAGAGCCCCTCTTTGACTTTACCCACTTTAATTTTAATAACATACTACCTACATGAAAATAAAATTGCAGTTTAAAATAGTGTAGCATATTTAAATCCAAAAATACTCAAAAAATAAAAATCCCCACTAATGTTAGTGAGGAAAGATTGGTTAGGGACACCAATCAGTATGATACATAAAGTAAGGATAAAATAATAGTACCATACCAATGGTGTGACATATATTGAGAAAGTTCGACATTTATTTCTTGTAATATTGTAATGTGAATTGAAATTGGTTGGGTGTAATTATTAAAAAATGGCGGGTTTTTACATTGATTTGAGTGGAATATAATTAAAAATGAACCAATGTTTATTACGAATGTGAAATATGTGAACCTGTAGTCGAATAATTTCAAGATTTTTCTTTAAAGTTATATTGAGAAATATATTTGAGGATGGAATGGGATGTGGGTTCATGATAACATTGATTATGTATACAGTATAGGGGTTTCTATTAGTTGATTAGACAGAATAATCACAAAAAAGAATAAGTTAAAGCATAAAAACTTGCAGAGCGTGTGAAAGAGGCTCACCCATAAAGTCTCTCACACCGTTCATCCTAGCTACCTTAGGACAAACACTTGCATCATACGAGTTCCTCCTTAGTTTAACAGACATTTATCATTCGTAGTGCAGCTTAGAGGTTGAGAAAATAGGATGATGATGGATTTTTATGGTCTTGAGGGGAGGAATTGGATGAAGATTAAATTGAAACAAATGAATGAATCACTAAGAGAAAAGGGGCTTACTAATCGCCAATTGGCTAAACACTTTGGTATAAGTCATACAACTATTAACAACTATTTTTCAAATGCATCAAGTTTTGATTTTATGCATTTTGTATGTTCCCTTCAATTATATGAGCCCAAAGGGTTAAATTTGCATAAACAATTTGTGAGAGGAATGATTCCTGAATTAACACCTAGGAACAAGCTGTTGGCTTTAGATGTTTTAGATATGTGTGGCGAGTATGAATTACAGGAATTAATTATAGAGGATATCAGGGCACTTACTAATAAATCAGATATCACAAGTACCCTTCAAAAATTAGCGCCATTATATGAGCAATTTCGTTGGAGAAGTGAAGAAACTGTAACGACAGATTATTTCTTTGAGAATGTCAAGAAAATTTTGCAAGGAGAAAAAGGCGATGTTTGTGAATTTAATGTAATATCTGATTTTGCAATGATTTACGCTTTTTTAGGTTTTAAAAATTATAAAATGATGGAAAAGTATATACAAAAATTAATTCCAGAGATAAGCAAAATTAGTAGTAAGACATTGCAGGTTTCATTCAATATTAAAGTGAAAGAAATGCAAATCTTTACTGCACTTCATGGGAACGAAGTAGAGAGAGCAAAAGAGTTGTGTTTTGATATAATAAATGACTCCAATAATCCATATGATAGTATTAAAGCAGTTGCGTATTGCAAACTTGCAGAAAGCTATGCACTTACAGATTATTTCACGGCTAAAATGTATATAGATAAAGCCATTGAGGTATTGGGTGAATGTAGTAACAAGAAGTTCAAAATTAGAAAGAAGAAGATTTTAAATACGTTGTTATTCATAAAAATATATCATAATATCGATTTACACACCATAAACCCTGAAGATATCAAAGATTTGGCTGAGCGCGCATTTTTATATATTAAATTAGGAAAGCTAGATATGGCCATTGCACTATTAAAGGAGCTAGAACAGAAAAATGGGTATCTAAGTAGTTTCCAGTTATATTACATGGGGTTAGCTACTGGGGAGAAAAAATATTTTGTTCAGTCCACAAAGAGTTTTTATAAAGCTCAGGACTATTTCTATGTTCAGTTACCTGAACTTGCGATGGCATGTTATAATACTAGTAAAGGGGTGTAATTGTATATGTGGAGAAAGGTGCTCAATTTTATAGTGGCAGGTGCAATGTTTTTTGGTGTATCGTCTTCTTTTATAGGTTATAATATTAATGCTGATAAGAGAGAAATAAAAGTGCAGTACGTTGATCCAGGACCTGGTGGCGGATGAGTAAGTTTATAGTAGATTAAAATAAGATGATTAAATAATGACACTTTCCTATTGAGGGAAGTGTCATTATTGATTTATAGGGATTGGAAAGGTAAAGTGATAAGTCAGTAAAATCTTTCCGCCTAGTATTTACCATTAAGGAGGATGTTATATGAATACCATTGGGGGTTGCGAAATGGAAAAAGAAGAAATCATTCAGTTTTTTTTAGATACAGTTGTAGAATTTGAGCCTGAAAAATTAGAAGAATACATAGCTGAGATTAAAAAAAATAGCCATTCCTCATAAAAGGGGGCTATTTTTCTACTTTATTATGATGTTTATTGAGGGCTTGAGCTATTGCAAGCATCTGTTCTAAAGCCATTTCCTCTTTTTCTTTAGGCAGGGGTGCCAACCATTCCATGATTTCTTGGAATTTTTCTAATTTGTCATTTTGTATAGTGAAATCTTTTTCAATGCTTCCATAAATATAATCGGCTGGAACTTGAAAACGTTTGATTATTTTTTCGATGGTTTCTCTACTAGGAAAAGCTTTTCCACTTTCAAATTTTGAAATAGTACCTTTTGTTAAATCAACTTCTTTTCCGAATTGTTCTTGACTCATTTTGTTATCTATACGAATTTGTTTAAGACGATCTTTCATGTGCATAAAATGGCTCCCTTTCAGTAATCTTTGTTAATGTTCATTTTACCATAAGGTTTCTTAATAAGAAACTTAAAAAGAGAAAAGTTGCATTGATTGAATTTTTTGTGAAAAAAGACTTGAAGTTGCATTGACTGAAACATATAATGTATTTATAAGCATCATAAAGGGGAGTTTTTATGAGAAATAAATTAAAACAAACAGAACTTCAAAAAGCATTTAAGGCTTCGGGCTTAAAATATCACGAATTAGCTCAAATAATTGGTGTTTCTAAATCTCATTGCTATAAGATAATTAATTGGGAAATGCGTATTTATTATGATACCGCTGTGAAAATTGCGGATGCTCTAGGAAAAGACCCATCATTGATATTTCAGGAGCAACAAAAAAAATTTGGGATTGATGTTGCAGTAGATGAAACTTATGTTTAATTGTGAAAAAATTGTAATTAAGTGGATTTCACAAATCGATATGTTATAAGGAGCGATACCATGCACAAAAACCTATACATAGCCAGAAAAGAACGACGCATGACACAAGAGAAAGCGGCAAATTTAATTCATATTGCACCGAGAACATATTTTGCTAAGGAACACGGAAAAAGTGACTTCACCCTAAAAGAAGCGCAAAAACTAGCGAAATATTTCAAAACAACAGTGGACGAGCTGTTTGAGAAATAAAAAAGCCCTATAAAGGGCTTTCTGACACCAAATGGTTATGGGTAATAAGAATGGTGGTGTCAATGTAAACCAATAAAATACAGATTGATTGGGTGTCAAAGTATTTTATTAATTTGTAATATAACACGAATTAGTTATGAAGAACACTGGTAAATGTGTCCAAATGAGTGCTATTACGTGTAAAGAAGAGAGGGAATCCAACATGACAAAATCAGTTTTACAAAAGGATTTACAAAAGAAACAAATACTAGATGAATTTTTACAGCATTGTGAAAAGAAGCAAGTTGAAGCTCTGCAAAAGAATGATCCTTATCAGTTTTGTATCTGGATCAAAGAAACCCGATTAGCCCGAAGGGAATTGGCGGCGCTGTATCGCAAGAAAGAGAAACATGATGAGGAACGTATGCATATAAAAGGAATTGTTCATCGTTTGAGAAGTGTAGGTGTGAATGCCGATGTTGTGGAGAGGGTGCATTATATTATGCTTTCTGAGGAGGGTAGCTGAATGCTGGAAAACCCAAACACCATAGGCAATCCGCACGATTCCTCTAGACAAGACTTCGAACACTATTGTAGTGATTGTGACGGTGAGTTGTATTTCGGCATGACGTATTACGAATTTGAAGGGAACCTTATTTGCGAGAAATGTAATGAGAAATTTTTAGAGAGACATGGCACACGGTTTGTGGCAGGAGAATAAAAAAAGAACTCACGGGAATGAGTTCTCAATAAAATTTAAGGTGAAGTCAGTATACCATAGAAGGCGAGTGAAAGAAACATGCAGGCGAAAGTATTGGCAAATACATTACATATGGATCGTAGGGCATGGTTAGAAGCGCGTAAGCAAGGATTAGGTGGTTCTGATGTGGCAGCCATTGCTTGCTTAAGCAAATGGAAGTCGCAAGTACAGGTGTTTCTAGAGAAAACGCAAGCTATTGAACAAGAAGATATACAAAGTGAAGCTGCCTATTTTGGGAATGTATTAGAAGAAGTGGTTGCCCAGGAGTTTGCTAAACGAACAGGATTAAAAGTACAGCGCCGAAATGCCATCTTACAGCACCCTGAGTATCCTTGGATGCTTGCAAATGTGGACAGGCTCATTGTGGGAGAACGATTGGGCCTTGAATGCAAATCAGCTTCAGAATATTTGAAAAAGGAGTGGGAAGGCGACGAGATACCAGTCGCGTACTTACTCCAGTGTCAACACTATATGGCAGTAACAGGTTATGAAGCATGGTGGATTGCGGTATTAATTGGCGGTAACAAATTTATCTATAAGCAGATCGAACGGGATGAGGATATAATCCAGTATCTTATCAACATGGAACGGGATTTTTGGCAGAATCATGTTGAGAAAGGTGAACCGCCTATGTTTGATGGTTCAGAGGCATCTACACAATTACTGAAGCAAATGTATCCAGAATCTATTGAGGATAGTTCTATCAGTCTAGGAAAGCAAGAAGAGCTACTTATTGAAGCGAGAGAGCAAGTAGAAAGAGAAATCAGCGTGTTAAAAGAACAAAAGGCAGAGTATGAGAACAAGTTGAAAGCGAAATTAGGTTCTCATGAGAAAGGGACAACAGAGAATTACGCCATCAAATGGAAGTCCTATACAAGTAATCGTTTTGATAGCAAACGATTCAAAACAGAACATCCTGATTTACATAAAGAATATACAAACGAAACTATATCAAGAAAGTTTTCAGTGAAATAAAAAATAGGGAGTGGATTAGATATGGCTACAAATGAAAAGTTGAAAAATCAGTTAACAAATCGAAAAGAAAGTGCGCCAGTTACACCGGAACAAACAGTAGAAGCATACATGAAGAAAATGGCGCCAAGAATGGCAGAAGTATTACCTAAGCATATGGATATGAACCGGATGAGTCGCATTGCTTTAACAACAATTCGAACGAATCCAAAGCTTCTCGAATGTGCAGTTCCTTCTCTTATGGGGGCTGTGATGCAAGCCGTACAGCTAGGATTGGAACCAGGATTACTAGGACACTGTTACATCTTACCGTATAAGCGTGAAGCGACATTTATCATTGGGTATAAGGGGATGGTTGACCTCGCAAGACGGTCTGGTCATATTCAAAGTATTTATGCCCATGCTGTACATAAAAATGACGAATTCGAATATGAGTTGGGGTTACATCCAAAATTGGAGCATAAGCCATCATATGGAGATCGTGGCGCGTTTATTGGAGCGTATGCAGTTGCTCATTTTAAAGATGGCGGGTATCAAATGGAGTTTATGCCGAAAAGTGAAATTGAGAAACGTCGAAAACGTTCCGCTGCCGCTAATTCTAGCTATAGCCCTTGGAGTAGCGACTATGAAGAAATGGCAAAGAAAACCGTGGTTCGTTACATGTTTAAATACTTACCGATTAGTATTGAAGTTCAGACACAAGCCCAGCAAGATGAAGTGGTGCGAAAAGATATTACAGAAGAACCAGAGTTTATTGAAGTGGATCCAATCGAAGGAGAACAGGTAATAACAGAAGATGCTGGACAACAAGAATTCCCGATTGAAGGATGAGTAAATCAAAGGTGCTCCTCTCTCGTAAATTATGGGAGAGAGCGCAATCCAAAGAAGAACGAAAGCGTTCTATTACAAGATATATACAGACTGGGTATCCAAAATATCGAATTGAAAAAGTGGTCAAGGAAAAGGGGAGTTACCTAGCAATTTGTAGGAGGGGGAATAGACATGAGTAGGTTGTTGTTAGAGGATGAACCATTAGTTGTTTTACCGAAACTTGCTACAGTAATTGGATTAAATGAAGCTATTATCCTTCAGCAACTGCATTATTGGTTAGAAAAAAGTAACAACGTAAAAGATGGTTTTGGGTGGATATACAACACATATGAAGAATGGAAAAACCAATTTCCATTTTGGTCAGAAAGTACAATTAAGCGAACATTGAAGAAGTTACAGGAACGGAAAATTATTATTGTAGGAAACTATAATAAGCTGAAAATAGATCATACAAAATGGTATCGGATTGATTATGAGGTACTAGACAACATCGAACAGGAGGCTGCAAGTCAAATTGATCTGACGTCAGGCCAAAATGACCAGACGAAGAGGTCAAATTGCCCCGACGAACAGGTCAAAATGACCAGACCAATACCAGAGACTACTACAGAGAATGTAAGTAGTAATAGTAGCGCTTTTGCTTTTTACGAGAACAATTTCGGTGTTTTAAATTCATTCATGGCAGATAGCATAGGCCATTGGATTAGAGACACGAGTGAAGAACTTGTGATTGCGGCAATGGAACGAGCTCTGAAAAGACAAGCGAAATGGAACTATGCGGAGGGAATTTTAAAACAGTGGGCCAACAGTAACATACGTACGCTATCGGATGTGATAGCATCTGAGGAAGCATTTAAACGACAGAAACAGTCTAAAAAGAGAGCGGGAAAGGGTGGTATATCGAATGGGAGAGCTGAAGCAAGTAAAACATTCTTCGAAAAATATGATTTCTCAAAACGTTAGAAGAAAGGCTGTAGATCAATTTAAATTGTCACCGAATCGATGTAAAAATACGTTTTTGGTTGGGAAAAATGACTTCAAAGATATATGCAATAAACGTATGTTAATTGATAAAGGGACAGGAAAAGAATTTTGCCCGCAATGTCAAACCGTTGAAAAGGAGGATCAGCAGCTAGCAAAAGAAACGCAAGAATTACAAGAGAAGGCGAAAATTATCAAGTTATTTAAGGATTTTGAAGATGGGAGCTTGATTAATCAAAAGTTAAAGAAGGCAACGTTTCAAAATTATGTTCCGCCAAGTAAACAGCTTACAGAGGCAAAAGAAGCATGTGAGCAGTATGTAAGAACTTTTAACAAGAAAGTCGGGAAAAACATCATGCTTGTTGGCGATTATGGGACAGGGAAAAGTCATTTAGCGGTAGCGATGACAAGGGAATTAATGAGGCGTGGTGTAAGTGCATGTTTTATCACAGAAGAAAAATTATTTACGAAGTTGAAGGCTACATACAATCGCAAAAGTGAAATGACAGAAGACGAACTACTTACCATGCTTTCTAAAATGGATTGTTTGGTTATTGATGATCTTGGTGCTGAAAAAGAACCAGATGATGAAGAAGAGTTAAAAAAGCATAAATGGGCCCAAAAGAAATTATTTGAGATTATAGATAGCCGAATTGGAAGGCACACCATGTATACAACCAACCATGCAGTCACAGCTTTATATGGGATTTACAATGAGCGGATTTTTAGTCGCATCTTTGATGACGAAACGGAAGTAATTGAAATGAACGGTAACAATTATCGGTTAAGAAGATTTGAAAAAGAACAAGAAATTGAATTCTAAGAAGTGAAAGGAGAATTAGGTGGATGAATAAAGTGTCGGTTGAGAAAAAATTGGCGTTTATTGATTGGGTATGGGATCAATTAGAACCTCAAGAGCATAGCGCATTTCGATTGCTTTACAGGTTGGGGCAACATGAGAAGTTTCAAGAGAGAATTCGTTTTGTAGAAAATGCGAAAAAATATTCATATGGCATAGAAATGTCGGCAACATGTTCCGTGAGAAGTGGCTTTACATTCTTTGGGCCAACAGGGAAAACCAATGATTCGGGTGTAGCGTTTCATTATTTTAGTGCCCAGGACACAGAAAGCAAGATACACATTCAAATAAATTTTAAAGGCAAATACAGTCATGCTTTATACATGGCGGTATTGGAAGATGATGAGCCTTCACTAGAAACGGATTTACCTGATGAAGAGTATGTGAGAGTAGAGGAAGCTATTACATACATGGAGAATCTCGGCAAGCGCCAACTCATCGATTATGCACTTGACACGAAGGATGAAGCACTATTTAAAAAGCTGGTTATGAAATAAGGGTGAGAAGAATTGAGTAAATACAGCAATAAGAAAGTGAACCTCGATGGTCACGTATTCGATTCAAAAGCGGAAGCAAATTATTACGAAGGCTTAAAAATACGCAGTGCAAGAGGCGAAATACAAGGGTTTGAACGGCAGCCCGTATTTAACTTGCAACCTGCATTCAAGAAACAGGACAAGAACTTTCAAGCCATTACATACATAGCGGACTTCCTGGTGTACTTGCCAAATGGTGAGGTAGAAGTCATAGACATAAAAGGCATGGTTACGGAAACGTTCAACGTGAAACGAAAGTTGTTCGAGTATAAATATCCACACTTACAGCTCATTTTGCTGAAGCATGTGAAGAAATACGGTGGTTTTATCACGTTGGATGAGTACAACAAGTTACAACGAGCGGAGAAGAAAGCGAAAAAACAGAATAAAGGGAGCGGATCATAATGGCGTATATCGAATGTAAACCGGTGTTGAAGAAAGTGAACTTAAAACCTGATGGGAAGAAAGAGATTGTGTTAGAAGTAACAGATTCCTCATTGCAGGGGAAATTGGATTCTTTGTCTGAAATGATTGATGCGAAAGTATTTGTCTCGCTAGAGTCTATGCAAGTCAACTTTAATGTCACGATTAATGCGAAAACAAATGAACCAGTTACGCAGTACGAAGTCGATGAAAAAGGAATGGTACAAGAGGTAAAATCAACGTTCGAGCAAATAGAAGCGGATTTTGATATGCCAGAAGAAAAGATTCAGACTCGTGAAGAAAAAGAACAAGCGGACCGGGAGATTATCGATGCTTTTATCATTAGCGGTTTAGCCCCAAACTTCGAGGGCATGCCAAATAAACTTCCGGATATTGTAAAACGTCGCCTCGAGGGTGAATCGTACTTGAAATTGGCGAATGAGCTCAATATGTCCTCAGGTCAAATTATCGAGGTAACCGATGAATATCGTAAGCGCGTAGCACCATTAGCAATAAAGTGGCATGAGTGGAAAGAACAGCAGCCAGAAACAAAAGAAGAGCCAAAGTGCGAGGAGAAACGGGAGGAAACCCTTGAGGTGCAACAAGAAGGGAATCAGGAAACTGAAAATCAAGTCTCGGAAGAGTTCGAAATAGCGGATGAGGACAAGCCTTTCGATGAAGCTTGATAAGAAATCCATCCGGATTCAAATATTAGATCTACAAGATGAGAATTGCGCGGGATGTGAAAAAGTGCCGGCATACAGGAAGTCAGGGAATCGTAAGACTTCCTGGTGTGCGGATAACTGTAGGATTGGGAAGCGAATCAAACAATTAGGCGACAGCTTACTGGAAGGGAGAAATGAAACCATGGTAGAACAGATGGCTGAAGAGAAAAATTGGGATGTATTATGTGAGAAGGCGGAGAAGTTAAGGGAGCAGAAATTATCTTGGGCAAAAATTGCAGATCGTCTTGGTGTGAGTGAAAGCACACTGTATCACAATGTCGCAAAACGCCGAGAGAAAAAAGAGGGCGCTAGGAAGTGTGCTAAGAGTTTGGGAACGAAAAAGAGTATAGAACCGTTGGTCGAGGGTACAAAAGTTGCTAGAAAGAAAAATGAACATTCTGAAGAGAAGGATAATGGAATACATCAAACGGAATTAAAAGCGGAACTTGAAAAGTTAAAAAAACAATTTCAAAATCGTGAGGAAGAATACACAACGTTGCTGAATGAACGCAACCAGTTAAGCGAGAAGAAATGGGAGCTGGAAGCTGAACTAAGAAAAGTACAAATCAGAATCGGTGCGGCAGAAGAAACAGCAGAAAGGGAACGGAAACATCGCTTGGAATTACAAGCAAGGGCACAAGCATTAGGAATCGCATTAAAAGCAGTATTGTAGGTGTTTCGCATGAAACTTACTAAAGAAGAACGCATCCGACTCACCTATCAAATTGGAGATATTATCGAACAGAAATGTAGACGGTGTTATTATAATCGCTCGGATGATGCGAGTTTCAGTATCAACATTTGCGCAAATTGCCCGACTGGTCAAGCATTACGCCAGTTGGGTAGATATTTTGATACAGAGCCGAGGATTCGTGGAGGGAATCCTGGAAATATGCCGGATGGATTGACACCAGCACGTGTAAGAGAACTCAATGACCAGGGGATTCCAGATAAAGAAATGAGTATCATGTTTGAGCGAAGTCCATCCTACGTTGGGAAAGTGAAAAATAGATGGAGAAAGCAAGGGTTATGGCAAGGGCCGAATCAGGTGCCGAAGAAGTCAAGTAAGCGGAAAAGGAGAAACAGGCATGATGAAAGTAATTGAAGATGTGAGAGCGATGTCAGATGAGGAATTTATGAGTAAGTATGAAGATTTGGTACATCACTTTATCTGGAAGAGATATAAGAGCATGTTAGAAATAGTTAAAGTGAATACAGGTTTGGAGATGGAGGAAGATGGAGAGACGATTTGTAAACAACTGGGCGTGCCTCTTCCAGATGTGAACGAGGCATTGCAATATCACCCCAATACAAAGTCTTTACAGGATGTCATGTATACATCAGGGAGTGGTGGTAAGGAAGAAATTCTGTTAGAAGATATGCTGGAAGATACACAAATACATGAGGTGGGAGAAGTGGAGAATCATATGGTCCTTCAATCATTTTACCAAACACTGGAGTACCCAGAATTGATCGTGTGGGATATGCATTCGAAATATAAAACGCAGCAAGAAATTGGGAATAGAGTGGGGAGATGTCAGGTGCAAGTCGGTAGAATATTGAAACGAATTCAGAAAAGAGCGAATGAGTTTGGGAAAGAGCAGGGATTAGCGACATGAATATGACTGGGTGAATCGTTCGGCGGTTATTTTAAATTAGGTACCTTTGTAAAAAAATAAAGGATACATGAAGATCGTTTCATTCAAAAATTGTATAGAAAAGGGGAATTAAAAATGACGCAAATGCAAACATTTTCACATAACATGTTCGGAAATTTAGAGGTTTTTATCAAGGATGGAAAAGAGTATTTTCCTGCGACAAATGTTGCGAAGGTATTAGGATACACGAATCCCACAAAAGCGGTGAGAGATCATTGTAAAGAGGACGGGGTAACGTTTCGTTCGGTGGTTATTCCAGAGAAAAATCAAATGGTTGAAAAGAAATTTATCAACGAACCCAACCTATACCGTCTGATTGCTAGATCCAAGCTCCCACAAGCAGAACAATTTGAAAAATGGGTATTCGAAGAAGTGCTCCCAAGCATTCGAAAACACGGGGCTTACATGACACCGCCTACGATAAACGCCTTACTACAAGATCCAGATTTACTCATTGGTCTCGCGTCGCAACTCAAACACGAACAACAAGCAAGACAAATGGCAGAACAAAAGAATCTCATGTTAACACAACAAGTCGCAGAAAATGCATCTAAGATTACATACCTCGATCAAATTCTTCAATCAAAAAATACGGTAACCGTCTCGCAAATTGCAGCCGATTATGGATTGTCAGCAGTACGATTAAATAAAATCTTAAAAGATGAAAAAGTACAGTACAAAGTAAACAATCAATGGCTCCTGTATGCGAAACATCAAAATAAAGGATATACAAAATCACAAACAATTGATGTCACGCATTCGAATGGTAGTAAATCTGTAAAAATGAATACGCGCTGGACTCAAAAGGGTAGATTGTTTATCCATGACATGTTAACGAAACGTGGAATTATTCCTGAAATGGATAAGGAGGCAGTTTGAATTTTGTCTTTGAAAAAGAGACCTCATAAAATAGGGTAAATTTACGTTTGAATCTTTTTTGAATGTCATAGGTATGGGACGAGTGATAATGTGTTAAAAAGAAGATTAGGTAGCTTAAATTAGAAATAGAGATTTGAAACAAAAAATAACAAAGCAGCTAGCAAAAGCTAACTGCTCATTCGATGAAAGATATGCCGATAAGTCCAGTTTCACCTTTCGACATTACAGGCTATATATTAAGCCTATAGATAGTATGTATCAACTTCTTCTTTTTATACACAAAAGAAAACGAGCACTTGTGCCAGAGTGCTTGTTTGTGAGAATTTGAATCATTATTGTTATGTGTGTGTTATGAAAAAGTAATGATTCGAAAAGTAAGGACGTAACATAATCTATGTAATTTTGAGGGATTATGATTAAAAAAGGAATAAATAGGATGCCTGCTACAAAAAGGTTAAAACTGGTGATAGTAAGGAACCGTACAGGTGTTATAAAATGGTGAAAAGTCAGCGAGGTGTACAGCATGAAGGAGAAGGAAAAGCAAAATCGCATTCGTATTCTAGATATACAGGACCAACATTGTCAAATGTGTGACTATCAAATGAAGCCATTGAAAGAATGTATGCAGCATTGTGCAATCGGGTTGGAACTGAAAGAATTAGCAAGAGAATTATTTACAGAGAATGGGGGGCGAAAGCCTAGAGCAGAGTGGGATGAAATTTGTAGACAAGCTGCCCAGCTATATGAGCAGGGATTTGGGACCACCATGATAACCAAAAAGCTTGGTTGTCCAAGTAGTACTTTGCGTGAGCAATTGAAAAAAAGAGGGAAGTGGAAAGGAAAAACGCAAATTGAGATACAAGAACAAAGTCGGAAAAAATGGGAAGAATGGTGTCAACAAGCACTGAAATTTAGAGAGCAGGGGTTTAGTTATCCAAAAATAGCGCAATATTTGGGCGTACCGGCATCAAACTTACGTGATCAAATGAGTAAGAGAGGATTCCGTTCATAGTGGATGATCAGTAAGAAATAACAGCTAGGAAAAATTAGCTGTTATTTCGCATGAGACCGATATATTTTAAAGTGGTTGCTGGGCTACTATGCTCAAAGAAGTGTTGTAATAATGCGATATCCACACCAGATTTGTATGCGTGATATCCCCAAGTTTTTTGAAGCGTATGCGAGCTGATTCCCTCTAATCCAGCTGCTCTTGCAGCTCTATCTAACACATACCATGCATGTTGTCTGGTAATGGTTTTTAGCCCTTTTTGCGATTTGAATAAGGGCTCCTCGTATGTCCAATCTTTACGCTCACATATATACTGTTTGATTGCAAGGTGTAAGGTTTCGTTTACAGTGAACCATTTATGTATCTTTATTTGTTCGTTATAAAATAAGATGGAATGTCGAATATGTCTGTTTTTATCCAGTACATCCCCAACTTGTAATTGTAAGAGTTCACTTACTTTTAAGCAGGAATGGATGGCGAATAGGAATAGTAGCGCATCACGTTTTGAGGACTGTAAAAGGATATGTTGAATCACTTCTATTTGTTTCTCGTTTTGTATAGGTTGTCCGACTTGTTTCATTTTAGATACGCTCCTTTTCTATACATAAAGGATTCATTTGCTGCGTATGGAAAAGAAAATATTGGTTAATCGATTATTTGAAATCGAAAAAAAGACTGTGTAAGAGTTTAGTAACAGTATGAACAGGATTTGGATTTTTATTCGGGAGGGTAACGCATGAATCAATTATCTTTTTTTACCTATATCGATGAAAAAGAAATACGCCCTTTTGTGATAGGAGAATTAAAGAAGTATAAGGTGTTACGCGTTCGTTTTCAGAATCATCGAGAACGGATGGAGAGAGGTGCAGAACTCTTATTTCCGGAAGTACGAAAAATAGATATCCATGAACTGAAGTACAGGCAATTACATCGTGCGTTTGAACATGCGTTAGATCAAGACGAACAACGAATATTGGAAATGAAGTATATGAGTGCGACAGAGCTAAACGATGATTATATTTATACAGTATTAGGAATGAAGCGCGGTAAGTTTTATCGGAAACGAAAGTCAGGAATTTTGAATTTTGCAACTGCATTAGAGATGATATAAAAAATAATGGAACTTTTGGGGTACTGTTTGGGGCACTAAATCGGGTACCTTTTTGCTTTGAAATTGGATGTACGATATTTCTACAGTTACTGTTTGGAAGACAGAAGGCTGTGGGGATAGCGTATCCGCCATCATGTGAAGTGATGTGAGTGGGCCCCATTATCAAAACGTTACCGAAGAACGGGCATGGGCGGTAGGAACCCGCGACAAGACGAAAAGACCAAGGGGAATTATATATACGACCACGGTTCTAGATGGTATCGTGGTCTTGTTTATTTATAGCAAGCAGTGATAATATCTGTTGGAACACAATATCAATAGGGAGAGGATGGTGATCGTATGGAAAAAATATTTGCCACACATGTGAGCTTGGTAAATGGGAAAACGCATATCTTACATATGAAGTTGGAGAGTTTTTTAGACAAAGTGGTTGCTCCAGATGGAAATTTTAGGGTAGGGTTGATACGTTTTGATGATATTGTAATCAATCCAGAACATATCGTTTCTGTACAACAAGTAACTTCTGTACGAGCGCGTAGACCGAGTCGAACTATATAGGGAATGTTGCGAAAGCATCCATAATGGGTGCTTTTCTTATTTTAAGGAGGCGAAAAGATATGTTTTTCGAAAGAAAGAAAAGGAAGGAATAGAATAAGAAATTGAAACAAGAACAAGCAAAAAGAAATAGTGAGGGTACAACAAATGATTGGTTGATTCACCATACGACGACATCAAGTGCAATTCACTCCAGTTCGGATTATGGAAACGATGATAGTGGTAGTTATTCATCCTTCTGTTCATCCTATTCATCGTATGATGCAGGAGGTTCATTTGATAGTTCGTCAAGTTGTGATTAAGCAGCCGAAGTCTACTTTTTACTTTAGGAGCAGTATGAAGATGGGGAATAAAACCAACAACATGAAAGTTGGAATTGTTGAATTAAGAATCCGAGTCACTGGACTACAACAAACGATTGAAGGACTAGAAAGAAGAGTAAATACGTTAGAAAAGGGATTAGCAACGAAAGCGGACATAACTCATGTTAGAGAAATGGTCAAAGAATCTGTAGCAATTAAAAAGATTAACGATAGTAAATCAGTAGGGGTGGATTGTAAAGTTGGGATTTCATTAGATGGAAGAGTTGTAGCAAAATCTATTGTCGAACATACAGCTGATTCGATTCAAGGTCGCGTAATTAAAGGGAGTGAGATAAATGAAACTAGATAAACAAGAACAAGCGGTTGCAATTGGTACATTCATTTCAATGTTAGAGCAAGACTTTGTAAACGAATGTATCGATAAACAGAAATTAGAAAATGCAATTCTAATCTTTAATGAGATGCAAGATAATACAACGCCAAAGCAAAACAGAGAAGCGATGAGTAGTTTGCTTGACAAAACAAGGGATGAGTTGCTGAAGGAGTAATTAAAAAAGGCACAGTTGCATCATCATCTGTGGACGACAAGCAACTGCGCAAATAAAGAAACAGAAAGGGCCTAATATAACCTGTAGGATATATTAGATATGGTTAAGATACTTTCACTATAGCATGAGGAATATAAAAATAAATGTACAAAAATGTCCTTGGTAAAAGACAAAATGAAAGGCAAACAAGTGATGAAAGAGTATAAAACCAAACAACAGAAGCGTAAGTTCTATGATAGTGGCGAGTGGAAGAGGATACGCGAGCAAGTAAAGAAGCGAGACAACTATGAATGCCAAGAGTGTAAACGTAATGGTAGTGTTCGTGTGGACACCGATGAATACAGTGAGAGTGCCAAGCGTAAGAAGATACAACTCGTTGTCCATCATATAAAAGAACTAGAACATTATCCAGAACTTGCATTAGAAATAGATAACTTAGAAACAGTCTGTGTGGATTGCCATAATAAAGAACACGGTAGAGTGTTTGTTAAAAAGATAAACAAATGGGAAAACGATGAAAAGTGGTGAAACTGATTCAGAAACAATCCCCCCCTTTAAAATATTTCAATCTTTTAAAGGGGAACCGGGCACCGGGGAGGGGGTCGTTTTTCCAGATTTTTGAGCTGTTTCGCATAGGACCCCTACCCAATAGAAAAAAATAGGATGGAAGCGAGGTGGCAGTATGGCGGACATGGATGAGCGTGAGGTGCTAGTAAACAAGGAAAAAAATCGTTTGAAAAGACTATTTACAGACATCTCACCTAGTAAGTTGAAAGTGGTGGAAGGGTTACTGATACAGGCAGCAAGATTACGAGTGTTATTGAATGAGATGTGGATCGATATATCTGAGAATGGTGATTACGAATTGTTCTCACAATCTGATAAAACAGAGCCGTATGAAAGAGAACGACCTGTTGCCCGGTTATACAATACCCGTGATCAATCCTATCAAAGGGTGATGAAACAAC
This sequence comes from Bacillus sp. FDAARGOS_1420, assembly GCF_019344915.1. Lineage (NCBI taxonomy): Bacteria > Bacillati > Bacillota > Bacilli > Caryophanales > Bacillaceae > Bacillus > Bacillus sp. FDAARGOS_1420. Next base: position 343,099 of record NZ_JAHWJB010000002.1, read on the forward strand.
TAACGGACTTGCTACCAGAAGAAAATAATAAGAAAGAAAGTAAGTAAGAAGTATTCGGCAAGTGATTTGATATGATTCATCATAAGTGTGTAAGTGAATATATAGAACGATATGAGACAGGATCAGTAGTATTAAATAAAGAGCGCATCATGCTTATTAATTATCTAAAACAAGATATACTAACCCGTGACGATTTACATTTTGATATGGATTTAATTGATAAATGTATAATTTTCATAGAAAAATGGCATTTTACATTACATTCTTTTCAAAAATTTTTAATAACATTTGTGTTTTTGTTTGATGAATATGAGGATGTTTATTTTGATCAACACTTCTGGATGATGGCAAGGGGTGCTGGTAAAAATGGATTGATTAGTGCATTGACACACTTCTTTATTAGTGAGTTGCACGGTATTGAGCATTACAACGTATCAGTAGTTGCGAATACAGAAAGGCAGGCAAAAACATCTTTTATAGATGTATTTGAAAAGAATAAAAAGCATGAAATATTAGACGAGCTATTTGTATCAACCAAACAATTGATAACGAATAAAGCGACTCGTTCAACTTTTGAATTTCATACATCTAATGCAGGAAGTAAAGACTCATTAAGAGATGGATGTGTTATTTATGATGAGATACATAGGTATGAAAATAGCGATGTTGTAGAGGTATTCTCTAGTGGATTAGGTAAAGTTCCTAACTCTAGGGAATTTTTTATTACCACAGACGGATTTGTTCGTGAAGGTTATCTTGACAAAATGAAAGAGCGAGCTATGAACATCCTGAAAGGAAAAGAAAAAGAGGATAGATTATTTCCTTTTATTTGTAAGTTGGATAATCCTGAAGAAGTAGACAATCCCGATATGTGGGAAAAAGCAAACCCGATGTTTAGTAAGCCAATGAGTCAATATGCTAGAGGATTGTTTAAGAAAGTTATGCGTCAGTATAAAAATCTAGAAAACGATCCGTCTAACAGAGAAAATTTCATGACTAAGAGGATGAATATACCGGAAGTAGATCTAACAAAGTCTGTAGCTTCATGGGAAGAAATCATGCGTACTGGTTTTGAAGAAGATGGAGAAACACGGAGAGAAGTTCCAGATTTAAAGTACAAAGTAGCTGTAGGCGGTCTCGACTTCGCCAGCATCAAAGACTTTGCATCAGTCGGGTTATTGTTTAAACATGGTGAGGATTATATTTGGAAATCACATTCTTTTGTCCGTAAAGGATTCTTGGACAAAGTGAAATTAAAGGCACCTATTTATGAATGGGCTGAAAATGACTTACTAACTATTGTGGACGAACCTGTCATTCCTATCTCGCATATTGTAGCTTGGTTTGTAAACATGCGTGAGATATACGGATGTAACACAATAGTAGCAGATACATTCCGTCTTGATCTTGTTAAAACGGCACTTGAAGCGGAAGGCTTTACCCTGTTATATATTCGAAATCCGAAAGCGATTCATTCTTTATTAGCACCAAGAGTTGAAACATTATTCGCAAACAATCATATTATTTTTGGAGATAATCCATTAATGCGTTGGTATACCAACAACGTCTACGTCCACATCAAAAAAGACGGCAACAAAGAATATCTGAAAAAAGATGAGTTTAGGCGCAAAACGGATGGATTCCAGGCTTTTATTCATGCATTATGGCAAGCGGATAACATTCTTGTAGATGAATTCGACTTTATGCTAGATGGTATTAAATTCTAATAATGGGGGTGATAATCATTGGATGGTTGGACACGGTATTTAAAAGAAATAGCGAAGTAGGATATATGTTTGATGTGGAAATGTTTATTGAAAAAGCAAATAGAGTACACATGAAGCGATTAGCGATTGATACCTGTATATCCTTTTTAGGAAGAACAATAAGCCAGTCAGAATTTAGAGTGAAAAATGGTGAAGAATTCCAAAAGGATGATCTTTATTACCGATTAAATGTTAGGCCTAATAAAAATATGACAGCAAGTACCTTCTGGGAGCGGTTCATTTATAAACTTATTTATGATAATGAAGCTCTAATCATACAAGCGGATGATGGAGATTTACTTATTGCTGACGACTTTGAGCATAATGAATACGCTGTGTTTGAAGATATTTTTACGAATGTCACTGTAAAAGATTATACGTTTAAGAGAAGCTTTAAGCAAAGCGAAGTTATTCATGTAAAGTATCGGAATGACAAATTAACACCTCTTATTGATGGACTATTTGCAGACTATGGAGATTTATTCGGCAGGATATTAAATTCTCAAAAACGTAAAAATCAAATTCGTGGAACAGTTGATATGGATATGATTGCGGCAAAAAATGAAAAGCATCAAGCGAAACTTCAAGATTTCATTGATAACATGTATAAAGCAATTGGAGAAAAAGACGTTGCAATCATTCCACAACAACCAGGTTTTAAGTACGCTGAAACATCAGGAGGAGGAAATTCTGGTCAGAGTGTGGACGAAATCAACAAAGTAACGAATGGTTTCTTACATCAAGTAGCCATGGCTTTTGGTATTCCGACCGCTTTGTTATATGGCGAAATGGCTGATGTTGAGAAGCAAACGAAAAATTATATGCTTTTCACAGTGAAACCATTATTAAAAAAGATTTCAGATGAAGCAAACGTTAAATTTTTTGAAAAAGAAGAGTATCTTTTAGGTCAAAAGATTGAAATTAAATCCGTTTCTTATCAAAGTATATTTGATCTTGCGACAAGCATCGATAAACTCATTTCTTCAAGTGCATTTACAGGGAATGAGATTCGATTAGAAGTAGGATATGAAGTTTCTGATGATCCTAACCTAAATACACATCATATTACGAAAAACTATACGAAACTAACTGAATCCGAAGGAGATGAGAATACAAATGACGGTGAAAATTGACGTGAAAGGACCAATTATTTCGAATGATGAAGCTTGGATTTATGATTGGTTTGAAATGGATGCGACAAGCCCCGGTAAGATTACAAAACAACTGGATAACGCAAATAGTGAGGATTTAATTGTATCAATCAATAGTCCAGGTGGTTATGTAGATGAGGGTTCGGAAATTTACACAGCATTAAAAAATTATCCTGGTCATGTGGAAGTTCAAATTGTTGGTTTAGCAGCAAGTGCAGCTTCTGTAATTGCGATGGCAGGTGATAAAGTTCGCATTTCTCCAACAGCAAAAATCATGATTCACAACGCCGCTAAGTGGCATGGTGGTGATCATCGTGACATGGAAAAGGCGGCTGAGATGTTAAAAATAACAGATCGAGCAATTGTAAATGCCTATGTCATGAAAAGTGGTAAATCAGAAGAAGAACTACTTGACATGATGGCTGAAGAAACTTGGATGGGTCCTAGGCAAGCATTAGAAAACAATTTCGCGGATGAAATCATGTTTATGGAGAATCCAGTTAAAATGACAGCTTCAACAGCTACTGCAACCATGCTTCCGCAGAAAGTAATCGATGGCTTTAGAAATGGAACCATGAACAAAGGAAAGGGGATTACGAAAGAAGGTTTACATGCAGCATTATCAGGATTAAAAAATGAAATCCTGAATGATTTACAAAACAATATAGAAGAACAACCAAAGGAGCCGAATTCCAAACCTGTAAAAAACAGTGGGATTAAAGGGCTCCTTTTAAAATTATAAAAATTGGGGGAAACACACAATGGTCATTACATTTAATAAATCTGAAGCATTTAATAAAGCGAAAGCGAAATTAACGGATGCCTTAACTAATGCAGAAAGTACAGAGCAAGAACAATCGAAAGCATTTGAGAATTTCTTTGATGCATTACAAACAGATGTAGCGAACTCAGTTCGTGAGCAAGTAAATAATGATATGCTTGATCGTTCTATTCTGCAGCAACGTGGTCAAAACGTCCTAACTTCAGCAGAAACGAAATTCTTTAACGCTGTTGTACAAGAGGGTGGATTCAAAGATGATTCTATTCTTCCTAAAACTACGCAAGAGCGCGTATTTGAAGATGTAGTAACCGAACATCCATTATTAGAGGCTGTAGGACTACAAGATTTAGGAGCGGTCACGAAGTTTATTTATTCTGATGCAACTAAAGCTTATGTATGGGGGCCTTTATTTGGTGAAATCAAGGGTCAAGTAAATGCGGCATTCCGTGAAGAACAAATTGGCCAACTTAAATTAACTGCATTCGCAGCGATTCCAAATGATATGTTAGATCTTGGGCCTGAATGGGTTGAACGTTATGTCCGAACTTTATTAGTAGAATCTTATTCTGTTGGTTTAGAATATGGTTTTGTTAATGGTACAGGTGTAAATCAACCAATCGGTTTAATGAAAGACTTTAACTCTACTACAAATGCAGTAACAGATAAAAAATCATCTGGTACATTAACATTTGCTCCGTCTGAAAATGGTGTAGTAATTGCGGGTGAGCTTTATGAAGTAGTGAAATCCTTATCTGTGGATGGGAAAGGGAAATCTCGTAAAGTATTAAATAAAATTGTGATGGTTGTAAATCCTGTGGATGCAATTGGTGTACAAGCGCGTAATACAATTCAAACGGCAACAGGCCAATGGGTAATGGCACTACCATATAACATTCAAACTGTAGAATCTGAAGAAGTGCCAGTTGGTAAAGCGTTATTCTTTGTGAAGGGTCAATACCTTGCGGCAATTGCAGGTGGATACAAGCTTAAAAAATTTGACCAAACATTAGCAATTGAAGATGCTACACTTTATACAATCAAACAGTTTGCTAATGGTAAACCAAAAGATAATAAGGCAGCTCTTGTTTATGATTTAAAGATTTCTTTCACACCACCAACACCATCGGCACAAGGATGATGTAAATGGAAGCAGAAATTCCGAATGAAATATTACAGCAATTCAAAGAAAGGATGCGATTAGGTGATGAGGAAGATGATAACCTAAAACGTATCATTTCTGCATCCAATGAAGCTTTAATAAAATTGTGTGGATCGTATGACATAAACAAAGATGAGACGTTCAAAGAATTAGTTTTTGAACGTTCTCGTTATGTCTATAATGATGCACTTGAGTATTTTACTAAAAACTTTTTAACCGAAATTAATAGTTTTGGTGTTGCAAAAGCATTAGAAGAAATTGTATGGAGTGGTGAATAATATGCAACCTTTCAAATACAAGCGACCATTAAACGCGGCAAAGTTAAATAAACGAATTAGACTTGAATATAAAGCAGAAACGAAGGATGAAGAGGGGAATGCACTTCCATCCGGATGGAAAGAGTTTGCTATAGTTTGGGCAGAACCTAAAACACCATTTGGTACAGGTTTTAGATCGGAAATATTTCAAGGAAATGCAGAATTTGTTATTAAATTAATAAATTTCACAATTCGATATCGAGAAGGTATTCATTCAGCAATGCGTGTAAGGTATAATGAGAAGTTATACGAGATTAAGTCAGTTATTGATATCGACGAACAACATAAGGAAATGTGCCTTATTTGTGAGGAGCGATCGAATTGGCAGAATTAGAAGTTTTCGGCATTGAGGAATGGATGAGGGATTTAGAACGATTAGGACAAGATGTTCCTCAGATCACAAAACAATCGTTACAGGCTGGAGCAAAGGTATTCAAAAAGAACTTAGAAAGAAATTCTCCTCTCGGTCCGGAGGTACAAAAACCAACTCCCAAACAATCATGGCGAGATGGAAAACACGCTAAGGATGCTATTCATATAGGAAAAGTTGTAAAGAAAGGCAGTTCCTATTCAATTGAAATTGGATGGGACAAATCGGGTAATTCTCCGCATTATTATATGAAATTTCAAAACTGGGGAACAAGTAAAAATCCAAATCCACCGCACAAAGGGTTTGCTGAAAAAACTTTAATTCAAAGTGAAAAAGAAGCCTTGAAAGAGATGGAAAGAGAATTTATGCGGAGGATTACTGGCCGATGAGAAATTTAAATAAAGAAGTATTTGATATATTACGTACAGATACAGTTATTAAAACTGAATTGGTTGGAGAATTTGTATATCAATTTGTAAAAGGTAATGACAAAACAGATATATGGATTACCTTCTCAGAGTTAAATGTTTCCCCAGGTGTTTATGCGGAGAATGAAGAGAAAACATCAAATGTTATGTATCAAGTAGATATATGGTCTATGTCATCAATCAAAACACAATTAAAAAATGCAGTTCAGGCAGCTATGAAAAAGCTGTCTTTTCAGCGTGTAAGTACTTATCCAAATTATGAAATGGATACAAAAATGTATCGATATGGTTTTCGTTTTATAACGGAAATTATGAATGAAGGAGGAAAATGAACGATGGCAATGACAATTGATTTTAGGGATTTGCATTATGCGGTTTTAACAGAGACACCGGATGGCAAATTTACTTACACTACACCGAAACGAATTGGTAAAACAGTGAGTGGTAAAGCAGCGCCTAAAGCAGAATCAGTAACTTTTTATGCTGAAGGTGGACCAGCAGCAACAGCGAGTGCATTTGGTGGAACGGAAATTGAATTAGAAGTGGATACATTACCTTTATCCGTTTATGCGGAGTTGTTAGGGAAAAAGGTAGTGAAAGGCCAAGTTGTTGATAATACAAGCGATGTACCTCCTTATGTAGCTTTACTATATCGGTTACCATATGACAACGGAAAAAATCTATATGTATGTTATTACAAAATGAAGTTTGAACTTCCAAGTGACGAGCATAAAACAGCGGAGGATAAACCAACGTTCCAAAGTGCGAAAATGAAAGGGAAAGCAATTCAACGTTCTGATGGTAACTGGAGACATCGTTTAGATGAAGAGGAAGTGGGATTTGATCCAACTGTTGCAGCGAACTGGTTCAAGGCAGTACCAACACCACCGGTTGTAGCACCATCAATTGGTGGCTGAAAATAATGATGAAATGGGGTGGCGAATGCCGTCCCTATTCTAATTTAGGAGGATATCATCAATATGAAAATTACATTGCAAAACGCAGAGGGGCAAAAAGATTATCATTTACCACAGTTTATTCCGGGTTCAGCCACTTTTGAAGCATCTACATTTGCAGATGAATTACAAGCGGATCTTGTCTCAAAAGAAACAATTGAAAGAGCAGCACATTTTATAGCTCGTATATATGGAAATCAATTTACGGCTCAAGAGTTTGTTGATGGTACACATGTATGGTTTTTAAGTTTAACCATACATTCTGTTTGTTTAACCATTATGGGCCGTTTAAATGAGGCAATACAAGTAATGGAAACGGTAGAAGATGCGAAAAAAAAGTTGATGAAACAACTAGAGATGAAGCCGAAAAGAAAACGTTCAAATACGAGGACATCGTAATTGATATATATAACGTTCTTATGGATGCAGGAATGACACAAAATCAAATCAATGAGATGGATATTGCGTTTTACTTTACCTGTTTAGCGAGAAAGGAAAAAGCAAATCGAGTGACAACAGCGAACCAAGCGCCAGCGTGGTTATAAAGGTAGGTGAAAATGGAATGGCACTAGGTGATCATACAATTGGCGGTCGCGTCCGGTTGGATACAGATCAATTTGAAAATGGAATTGCAGGTATGAATCGAAGTTTAAAAAGAATCGATGCGGAATTTCGAAATACTTCAGAGCAATTACGTGGTGTTGGTTCTGAGATGGATCAGCTTGAAAATAAAGCAAATCATTTAAATCAAAAAATTGACGCGCAGACGCAAAAGATGAAGCATTATGAGCAAGCTTTGAGGACTTCACAACAAAAACAACAAGAAATGCGCCAAAAATGCGAGCAGTTAGCTACATCGATGCAACAATTAGAACGAGAGATACAGCAAAGTACGCAGGCATACGGAAAAAATGCGCAAGAAACAAAAGACTTACAAGCTCAATATAATCAATTACAGCAAGAATACAAGCAAGGCACACAAGCTTTGCAACGATTGACCGCGCAAGTTTCCCGAAATGATACAGCTTTCAATAACGCTTCAGCGGCTTTACATCGCTATCGTAATGAATTAGGTGATACAGAAGAAAGAATGGATCGGTTAAGCAACGTTTCTGGAAGAATGCGCGAGCGCATGAATGAAGTCGGAAATAGTATGCAAGAGACTGGCACTAGAATCAGTCAAGGATTCGGTGCAGCGGCGGTTGGTGTTGCAGCAGGAGTTGGAGCTTTAGTACTAAATGCAGGTCAATTTGAAGAAGCAAATAAAAAAGTACAAGCTGGATTAGGACTAACAAGAGAAGAAAGTCTAAAAGTTAGTGCTGTAGCAAGAGAAGTATGGCGCGAAGGTTATGGTGAAGATTTAGCTAGTGTCAGTGATTCCTTAGTTAAAGTAAAGCGTAATATCAAAGATATTAACGATGATGAAACGTTAAAACAAGTAACGCGTGACAGTGAAATATTAGCTGAAACAATGGAGTCGGATGTAAACGAGGTTACTCGTGGTGCGGCTCAATTAATGGGCCGTTTTGGCTTATCTGGACAACAAGCATTTGATCTATTAGCGCAAGGCTCCACAAAGGGTCTAAACTATTCCAATGAGTTATTTGATAATTTAAGTGAGTACGGTCCCTTGTTCCATGAGATGGGATTTAGTGCTGATGAAATGTTTACGATTCTGATTAACGGTAGTAAAAATGGTGCTTATAATCTTGACTATGTGAATGATGTAATGAAAGAGTTTGGTATCCGTGTTAAAGATGGTAGTAAGTCCACAACAGAAGCGATGGGCCAAATGAGTAAGGAAACACAAAAGGTTTGGCAAGCAATGTTAGAAGGAAAAGCTGCTTCAAAAGATGTATTCAATGCTGTTTTAAATGAGTTACGAACAACTGATGATCAAATTAAAGTAAATCAGTTAGGCGTTGCACTTTTTGGCGTGAAATGGGAAGATCTCGAAGCCACTACTATGTTATCTCTAAACAATATGGAAACGGGATTAGGAAACTATAGTGGTGCAATGAATAAAATGGTTGACGGTTATGATACGAGTGCAAAACAATGGAAATCTGTCACTCGTGAATTACAAATTGCATTAGAACCACTTGGCAAGGTGATTGTAGATATTGCTAAACAAGCTATACCTGAACTAAAAGAATCTATTACAGGTGTAGCAGATTGGTTCAACGGATTAGATGATAGTGCGAAAAAAGTATATGGTACATCATTATTATTAGCCCCGGTCGTATTAGGGGTGGTGAGTGCTCTTGGAATGCTTTCTTTTGCTATAGGGGCAATTATAGCGAACCCGATTGTTGCGACAATTGGTGGAGTTGTAATTGGATTAGGAGCACTAGGATTTGCTTTTGCCGAAACAGGCAAAAAAGCGAAACAAGCAGAAGAAGATAGCCGTAAATATGGTGAGGGTGTAAGTGAAGGTACAAAAAAAGCACTCGAAGGATACATGAATTTAAAAGAAAAAGCTTTTAAAACATTAGATGAAATTCCTGTACTTACTGGAGATAAAGCGAAAGAAGCTGTTCAGCGAGCACATGATGAATTCGGTAAGTTAGCAGACGAAGCTATTCAAGCAATAAATAAAGATAAAGGCAAGCTTCAGACTCATTTAGATAGTTGGTTTTCAGGTGAAACAGATTCAGCTGTATTAAGAGCAAAAGATAAAATTCTTAATGATCAAATGGAAGTATTTAAAGCGCAAGAAGAAGCGGTTATCAAAGCGAACGAGAAGATTCAAAGCTTACTCACACAATATAATGGACAAATATATAAAATGAGTGCAGCTGATAAGTCTGTATTTCTTGCAGCTTTAAAATCCATTGATAGTGAAGTTGGAAAATCAGCATCTAAAAGTGTAGATGAGATTCAAAAAATCAGCAAAGCAATGGATAATTTCAATAAGAATACGTCTGTTGAAACGATTCAAGGAAAAGTAAAAGATTTAGGAAAACAATATACAAGTTTATATAATGACTTAGATAAAGCAAGGCAAAAAGAAATAGAGTTTGCGAAAAGTAAAATAGCTGATACCAAGGGACAAGAAGTTGCAATTGCGCAAATTAATAAGAAATATTCTGAGCAGTCTATCCTCATAACAGAGGGCTATAAACAACGGCTAAAGCAAGCTCAAGAAGTGTTAAAGTCTAAAGGAATTGAAATGGACTTGACAACGGGTATTACAAAAGCCGAACAAGAAAAAATTACAATACAAGGTAGAAGCTTTGGTGAATACGTTAAGAATTCAGAAATGATTGAGAGCAAGAATGATAATCTCTTTAGAAGGCTTCAAGAACGATCAGCAAAAGAGTCTGAATTACGCAAAAAAAGTGCGGAAGAAGTAAAAAGATATGGTGAGGCTTTACTTGCGAATTCTAATACTGTTTATGACAGTCTTTTTCAATCTACTCGTGAAAAGGCTGTGCAAGTTGGTAGTGATATCGCTTATGCTCTGGAAGATGGTACAAAGGCTGTTCATTTAGGAGAAAAAGGCGTAGTAAAGGTAGAAGAATTTGTTGATGGGATAAAAACGGGAAAATATAAGGTTCAGGATGTAGCAGTTGCTCTCATTAGTACCATGCGCATTGAAATGGGGAATAAATCATTAACAGCAGAAGGTAGTAAGGTTATGACAACATTTGCAGAGGGTTTAAAGCAAATGAACGTATCTGATATTGCAGCCAAATTAAATATCGATCTTAAGAAAAATTTAGAAATCGATTTAGGTCCGCTTGGCAAGATGACAACCACACAATTTGTACATGGTTTAAAAGAAGGCACAGTTGGTATTGACGCTGTGTTTATTTTCTTTCAACAACATGTATCGAAATTAACTGCAACCGATTTATCTAAAGAGGGAACAAAAATCATGTCTACTTTAAAAACAGGCATGGAAATGGGATTTGTTAGCGTCCAAGATATTTTGAAACAACTCGGTGTAAGTATTGAAGATGAAACAAAATATGATCTTGGAGAAAATGGACAAGTAACAATCGGGTCGCTTGTACAAGGTATGCAGAATGGTCAATTTCATATTGATCAGGCACTTGAAGTTATTAGACAAATGGTTGTAACAAAGACAAACGTCGATACAACACAACAAGGAGCAAACATCTCGCAAACAACAGCAGCTGGAATTCGTCAAAGTGGCGGACAACCAGTTCAAGCGGCGGGTGAAGTGAAACAAGGAATAGAGCAAACGCTTGGTTCAACGACAGATGGAAACGGCGGAGCAATGTCTACTTTGCTTATGAGGCAATTCATGGCACAAAATAAGCCGGGGATTGTTGGAGAAGCAAGTGGAATAAAACAAGGTGTAGAGCAACAATTAGGAAGCACGACAGATAACAATGGTGGTAATCATTCCACTTCTATGATGAGAAATAATATTGCTAATAATCATGGGAGTGTGGTTGGAACAGCTTTTGGTGTGAAATTGGGAGTTCAAAGCACCTTAGGTAGTACAACGGATGGAAATGGTGGTTCAAATTCAACTAACATGATGCAGCGAATGATTAGTGGGAATAGAGGTAATGTAGTTGGATCCGCCTCTAGTGTGAAACAAGGCGTTGAAGGAACACTTGGCAGCGCTACGGACGGTGGTGGTGGTGCGAGAGCTAGTATTGAATTTGCTAGAGGAGTAGGAAGCCAAACTGGAAGTGCACGATCTAGTGGTGTAAATGTTGCGGAGAGTGGTAAAAGTGGTTTAAATAGCGTAAGTGCTAATAGTGTAGGTGGTAGCTTTGCGCAAGGTTTCGCCGACGGAATGTCCAGTAAAGGTTCAATTGTATCCAGGGTTGCTTCAGGATTGGCACAAGGTGCCTTTGCTGCATTGAGAGCCACGCTTGATGTAAACTCACCCTCGAAGCTTACAAGGGATCAGGGTGGTATGCCATTTGGTGAAGGTTTTGCTTTAGGTATTAAACAGTCATCACCTATGGCTGAAAAAGAAAGCCGTACACTTGCATTTCAAGCGAATGATGCTTTAGTAAATGAGTTGGATAAAAATGAACACACTTTTGCAGGAGTTCGAATGGCACAAGGACTTGCGTCAGGTATTAAGAGTCAATCTTCAATCGTTCGTGATGCCTTACAAGATACTGTGGAAGGTGCAATGGATGGAATCCGCTCTTTTAAACAAAATCAAATCCTTCGTTTACAGGGGAACTTTTCTGGTAACATGCGTGAAATCGTTTCAAATATCGGAAGGAATATAGCAAGATTTGAAAATCTTGGCTCAATGGATATAAGCCGTTTAGGGGCATGGAAAAATATTATTTCAAGTAATAACAGCAACCGTGAATACGCGCCTGTTGATAATAGATCGGCGCAAACTAAAACACCAACACAAATTGTGAATCATTTCTACAATCAAGATACATCTGAAGTAATGAGACAACAGCAAAGAGTGCTAAATGAAGTTGCTTTCACATGGGGAGGGACATCATGAGTAAGTGAGTGATAATCGAAAATCAAAGACTAGAAAAAGTGGAATTCGGACCATTGCCACCATATGTCCTTACTTCAATTGATCTTTCGGGAAGTGAAGCTGAATTTTCCCAAACACAAGGATATATGCAAGACGGTTTTACACCTGTTTCGGTAACGATGAAAGGGATGCAGTATCCACTTGAGTTTTATATCGAAGCACCTCATGCCAAAGAATTGTTCGAATTACGTAGAAAATTAAATCGTGTGTTACATCCAAAGGCAGGGCCATTCACAGTAACTGTGCAAATGCCACATGGTATATTCCAAAATACAATAATTATTGAAAACTTACCGAAATACAGGGTAGAAGACGAACAATTTTTGATTTTACAACAAGGATTATTTCATATTACTACCTCAGATCCATATTGGAAAAATGAAAGCGATATAGAAGTACCGTTATTATCATGGACACCAAAATTTAGTTTTCCTTTTTCATGTAAACCAACCGTACAATTTGGATATAAAGGTGAACAACAAAAGGTAATCAATAATGGTGATGAGGAAACACCTGTTAAAATAGAGGTGTTTGGGCCTTGTACAAATCCAAGGATCACGAATCTTACAACGATGAAAGGTATACAAATCAACCGGGATATTCTTGCAGGAGAACGTCTTGAAATCAATACAGCGTATGGTCAAAATACCGTTGAACTTGTAGGGATAGATGGAACGAGGAGAAATGCATACAACTGGATTGCTTCGGGAGTCAGGTTGAATGAATTTAGATTACAGGTTGGTCTAAATATAGTAGATTATAGTGCGAATGCAGGTAGGGAGAGCACTACGGTTCGTATTCGTTTTAGAGAAAGATATACAGGGATATAAAATAAAAGAAAGGGGTGAGAACGTATCATGGCAGAGCGTTCTTTTTTCTTTGATGGCGAAGATAAATTATATAATTCGCAAGATTTTGCTCAATTATTTGATATGTTTTTCGGAACGGGAGTTGTAAAAGGATATTTGCATCATATGAATATCATTTCTATATCGGATGGTATGAAAACTTCTGTGAACGCAGGATGTGCGGTGATATATGGGAGAGGATATATCCTTGAGGGGTTACGTATTTTCGTACATGATCCAGCGCATGCTACGTTAGACCGTATAGATCGGATTGTTTTGCAGTTAAACCTTGCAACTAGAAGCATTCATCTTGTGGTAAAAAAGGGAGTGGTAGCAGCAATTCCAGTACCCCCAACATTACAACAAGACAATATGAACAATGGAGGTATGATATATGAGTTACCAATTGCCCAAGTTCGAATTATAAAAGGAAAATCATTTATTGATGGTACGCAAATCACTGATGAGCGTACTTTTTGTGATTTACAGGGACAAACAGGTTTATATGCGAAGAAGAAACAATCAAGCTGGGTTGTACCAGCGTTTAGAAACGGATGGACACCAGCAAGGAAAGATGGAATGGTTTCTTATTTTCTAGATGATTTTGGAGTGATTCATTTTCGAGGGGCAGTTATGAGTGGATACAAAGACAATGGGATGGTTATTTTACAAATTCCAAGTGATCTAGCTCCACTGGAACCGCAATATAGACCTGTTACTACAATTGACAATAATGGGTGGTTTGCGATTGGTCATGTTGTGATGTGGTCAGATGGACAATTGATATGCAAAAGTATACCAGTAAATCGAGAGGTAGACATTTCTACCATTTCGTATCCAACAAAATACGCACACCAATAAGAGAGGGGAAAAGGAATTGATTATCTATACACCAGACTTAGAAAAAATCGGTGAAATTAGTAATTATGAATCACTTACTTTTGGGCGTTCATGGGAAGATGTTGGAACCTTTGCATTACAAGTTCCCAACGATGCCAAATATGCAAGCAGTCTCTTTGATGATAACTTTATTTTAATAGATGAAAAGCGTGTAGGAATGATTACAAATTATTCTATAGATAAAAATGATAAAAGAATGGTAAAAGGATATCAATTAAAAAAGATATTGGGTAACCGAATCATTACTCCGCCGCCCAATACAACCCATGATAGACGGTATGCAGATGCAGAAACGGTTATGAAACATTATGTGGATAGGCATGCGGTATATCCATCAGATTCAAATCGATTCATTCCGAATCTCGTTATAAAGGTAAATCAAAAAAGAGGAGGATATATCCAAGCTGAAAGTCGCTTAAAAAACCTTGCAGAACAATTAAAAGAAATATCCTTAGCTTCTGAGTTGGGATGGGATGTATATCTAGATGAAACCACTAGACAATTTGTTTTCGATGTTTTTGCTGGGAAAAACTTGACAAGGCATCAACAGACGTATCCACCTGTCATTTTTTCCGTTGCTTTAGAAAATGTCCTGGAACGTGAATTTGAAAAAGACACATCAAATTATAAAAATACAGCATACGTCGGCGGACAGGGTGAGGGAGAAGAAAGAAGGATTATAGAGGTTTCGACAGAGCGGGCCAAAGGTTTATCGAGAAAAGAGGTGTTTATCGATGCGAGAGATGTAAGTAATCAAACAGAAGATAAAAAAGATAAACCCGAATCTGAAATGTATCAAATGCTTGCAGATCGTGGCCGACAGAAACTAGAGAGCGAATACAATGAGATTGTTTCGTTTGCTTGTGTGATAACGGAGAAACCAGGGATGGAATATGAGAAGGATTGGACAATAGGGGATATTGTAACATGTGAAGATGAAAAGATTGGGATAACAATGGATGCAAGGATTACGGATGTGGAAGAAGTGTATGCAAATAACAAGCGAGAATGGAGAGTAACATTTGGGGCAAAACGTATGGATATCACAAGGGTATGGCAAAGAGAGCTTTCTCAACTAAAAAATATCATTCGAAACTAAGACCATACAGGGTCTTTTTTTGATTGGCAAGGAGTGAAGAGGTTGAAACGTTCCTATGAAATTATCGTAGATACGCGACAAGAAAATCGTATGTATGATATAGAGTTTTCCAAAAATAATTTGAATACGTCAGAATTAATCATAAACATCACGGAAGATGAACATCAGCCCTTTGTGTTACAAGATACGGATACCATTGTGATGGCGTTCAAGAAACCAGACCAAACGTTGGTATTTCAAAACAAGGATATTAAGATCCTAGAGAAAGAAAAGGGGAAAATCAGTGTTTCTTTGACGACGCAAACACTTGCAAAAACAGGCACAGTATTTTGTGAAATATCCATTGAACGAGAAGAATTAGGTGTGAAAAAACGAATCAGCACCTTTCCGTTTTCTTTCAAAGTTAGGGATTCATTATTAGCAGATGATAACATGGAATCGAAAAATGAATTTCAGCTTTTTGAAAAAATTATGAAAGCTGGGAAGACATTAGAAGGAGTGGATGTAACTACAATTACAGACTTCCTTCCGAATCAACGGGATTTTATTGAATTACTTCGGAACCATAACACTTCATCTAACATGTATACACGTATTGTAGGGGACCGTACACTTGATATACTGATACCACTTCGTGGGAACAAGGTGGCCCATTACACGTTGCGTAAAGATACAAAAGATGACTATGTAAAATTAGAAGATTGTGCGATTTCAAATTTGAGTGTTGTAGCCCAGAAGGTGAATGCAATCAACTATACACGCGATACAGGAGCCGTGCAAAAGGCGAATCTGCCAAACTATTACACGACTACAGTAGGTGATACATTCACATTTACATTTGATGGAACGGGTTTTGACTTTCAACATTTCACTGATAATCGTGGTGGACTATGGGAGTTCAAGGTGGATGGTACGGTAGTAAAAACAATAAGTACACACATTAACGATGTTCCAACGAACGAATTAAAAGTGAATTATGGAACCCGTTCAGTTGCACGGGGTTTAGCAAAAGGAACACATACGGTCGTAGCAACTTTCAAAGGTGACGATCCAGCTAATCCACCGACAGGTGGTGCTAACACTTCTCGAGGATGGGTAAAAAATGATACTGGCTATGCACAAGCAGCGGAAGCACATAAGACAGCTTTTATTTATGATGACCTTTTGAATCCAGTTAAAGAAGTGGATTTACTTGTTCCTTTCAGTAATAAAGAATTCGCATTTCGTATGAAACCAAACGACTCATCTGTAAACGCTGAATGGATACCAGAGCATAGTGCGGCAACAGTTTTCAAAGGTAGTCAAAAGCTTTATATAGATGATAAAGAAATAACTTCTTGGGTAGCTGATACAACGGTAAAAGAAGCGCAAATTGTGAGAGTTGTTCAATCGATGAAAGGATTTCATCCTTCGGATCTTACAAATGCATTATGTGAGATTTATTCTGTTCATACTGTTACGAATCAAGGTGTGACGTTTGATATAAAAGTAAAATGGTTACAAGATACTTTCATAGAAGATGGTTATATAGCCATGCTTCCGGGTAGTCGTCCATTTGTAGAGAAATTGGTAGATGCGACAGGGAAATCCTTTGAAACGCTTGTAGCTGATAACAGTAGTAAAGATATTGTAAATGGCGAGAAAATGGCAAGCTATGCCATGCTAAGCAAAGAAAGAGAGTATGTAGTAGCCATGAAAATAAATAATATTCATGCAAGTTTACGTAAAGGGCAAACCGGAATACGTAATCCGCTCGTCTGGTTACAGCATCGAGATGCCACTTTGCAGAAGCTATATCCACAAGTGTATAAAAATTGTGTAGTAAAAGCAGGAGAAACTCATCCATTTAGTGCAACATACTTCGTTGGTGAACTACCACTCGCAGCACAGTTATTGATATAAAACTTAATAAAATACGGCTTTGGTATAAAAATATCCTGCATAGATTCACAACGAATAGGGTTGTTTCATAGGATATAGAGATTGCTTTATTAAGATGATAAAAGGATGCGAATGTATGGAAGACGTATATGTAAAAATCGACAGCCTAAAAGCAGAACAAAAAGAAATCATGCGAGATATTCGTAACCTGGAAACTCGTACAATGATAAATGAAAAAGATATTGCTACAATCAATAAGCAATTAGAAAAAATCAGTCTGAATACCACATGGATTTTACGAATTGTTATTAGTGCAATAGTTATGGCAATTTTGGGTTTGATACTCAAAGGTGGGATTTAGGTTGTTCATATAAAAGTATTTGTGAAAGAGGGACAAGTGTCTCTCTTTTTTTTATCTTGAAGAAGGAGGAAAAAATGTGGATCGTATCGATGTAGTATTAAAAGTTTTTATTGCCACTTTCGGTGGCTTTTGTGGGTATTTTTTGGGAGGGTGGGATACAACATTGCAGATTTTAGTAACTTTAGCGGTAATTGATTATGTAACAGGTATGATTGCCGCTTCAATACTTGGTCAACTCAAAAGCAAGATAGGTTTCAAAGGCATTGCCAAAAAGGTAGTGCTTTTTTTATTGATTGGAGCAGCTACGCAGGCAGATGCGGCGATTGGTAGTAATAGTGCCATTCGGGAAGCGACACTCTTTTTCTTCATGGGTAATGAATTACTTTCCATCTTAGAAAATGCTGGGCGTATGGGGATTACACTTCCACAAGCGTTGACAAATGCAGTTGAAATTTTAGGTAGTAAGCAAAAACAAGACGATAAAAAGGGGGATGTTCAATAATGCAAATTAGAAAAAAATTAGTTGACCCAAATAAATATGGTACAAAGTGTCCGTATACAATGAATCCAGAATTTATCACAGTTCATAATACGTATAATGATGCGCCAGCTGAGAATGAAATTGCTTATATGATACGAAATAATAATGAAGTGTCATTCCATATTGCGGTAGACGATAAAGAAGCTGTACAAGGTCTTCCGTTAGAACGCAACGCATGGGCTTGTGGGGATGGGAATGGCGCAGGTAACCGAAAATCAATTAGTGTAGAAATCTGTTACTCTTTAAGCGGTGGAGATAGATATTATAAAGCGGAAGATAATGCAATTATCGTTGTAGCACAATTAATGAAACAGTACAATATTCCAATTAGTAAAGTTCGCACACACCAATCGTGGAGCGGAAAGTACTGCCCACATCGTATGTTAGCGGAAGGGCGTTGGAATTCTTTTATTGAAAGGGTGCAAAATGCATATAACGGTGGTGGTCATACAGCTCCATCCACACAACCGTCTAATAATGGTGTAGGTGTCGTTACGATTACAGCGGATGTATTGCGTGTTCGTACGGGACCAGGAGCGACTTATGATATTGTGAAAAAGGTGTACCGAGGCGAACGGTATCAATCTTGGGGGATTCAAAATGGTTGGTACAACGTTGGGGGAGACCAATGGGTATCTGGGGAGTATGTGAGGTTTGAGGGGTAGATTGCACAATTCCAAAGGATACACATACTATGTAACAGCAAATGAAGCCTATATGGAATAAATGAAAAAGGGCGTTCCTCTGGCGAGTGAGGAACGCCCTTTTTTCACATTACAAAGAAGTACGATCTCTAATTTGGTTTGTCAGTAGTATTATATGTAATGATAAAGAATGATATAATATCACATTACTTAAAAGGTAATACAGGCAATATATATATGAAATAGACAAAAAAGGAGGTATTACTCTCTTTTTTTTGTTTAAACATGCTTTCGGATACATCCCCTTTTATCAAACATTCCAACATATCAGGTAATAGCATGATGGTTACACCAAAAATAACCCCCAAACCTAACCCTAATAAAAGTGATGTTTTTAAGTAACATCCGATACATAACCAAATGCAAGCTAACAGTAGTAATAAAAGTGCAATGGATAGTTTGAAAATCAATTCGTTCTCCTCCAATACAGGGTGTCCTATATTAATTATAAGGATTAAAGAATATGAAGTGTATTGAAAAAAGAATAAAAAGTTGAATAGCGAAGAGTTGAGGGGCGTGACGAACCCTGAGGAGGAAAAACGGAATGGCACATGTGGAATTCCCGAATGATGGCGAGGCATAGGGAATCATAAAGAAAAAAGCAAGTTCTTTTTGGTTTCAGGATGGTTGTTTTTTCTTTGGAGATATATGGGACATCACAATGTAATATGCATGTATAAAATTAAGAAAGAAATGGTAACGATTGTCCCTATCGCATTGGGGATAGCTGGCATAGGATGAAGGGAAAATAATAAAGGGAGTGAAAATATGGGATATTACCATGGGGTAGGGAAGAGACATTCAAATCAAAATGAGATGTGTGATAATTGTTGTGTGCAAGGTATTAAAAAAGAGTTAGATAATTTAATCAACCAAACGGTTCGGATTGATACTTCGACACGAAGTTACGTGGGAATTATTCATTCGATTGATTGCGATGTTGTTAGTTTAGAAACAAGTACTGACACAGTTGCGACTATTATTTCCATTTGTAAAATAGAAGCGATCATTCCGGCAACTACAACGGTAATAACTGATTTTGATTTAGATGATATAGATAATAAAGCATAGGTAAAGTTGGTTGTAAATTTGAAGGGTGGAACTTCTAGAAAACCTCTAAGAGATGAATAGGGCACTTTCTCCAGTTGAAGACGCCTTTCATGTTGCGATCTGCATCCAATATCAATGTAGTTTAGAAATGTTAGAGGATAAAGTGGAAGTGTATATAAAATTTGTTAAAGTATAGCGGATAACATCATGATGATGGCAGCAAATGAGAGGGTTATCCCTAAGCAAAAGTATTTGTATGGAGGCTATAGTATATGAAATTGGTTCCTTGTATGGATAATAAGATGATGATGTAAAAATCACACAGTAAAACTACCGCCGCCAATATGGATATTGATATGACAGTATAGAAAAAACGAGTACTTCTTATACAGAGTACTCGTTTTTAATAGAATGATTGTCATATATCTCGTTTTTTTAGTAGCCGTTCGGAGTTGTGCATACTCCATTGGAATCAAAATCATACTTTTTGCCATCGATTTGTACGGCTTTTTTATCCTGTATCATACTACCATTGTCAGGATTGAAATAATACCAGTGTTTTTCACCAGTCTTTGTATCTTTAATTTCAACCCATTTTTTCATCATTTCGCCTTTCGTAAATGTTTCATTCGCAGAATTTTTAGTATTGTCGTCAGGGCTCAGGTAATACCATTTCTCCTTATCTTTAAGCCAATCAGTTTTCTTTAGCCCATTCGCATCAATATAAAACCACTTATCCCCTTTTTGCTCCCAAGTGCCGCCTTGCAGTACCCCAGTTGGATTTGAAATCTTTCCTGTTAATGCCATTTTGAATGCTTCGCTACCCTGTGTTCTGTTATAATAAGTCTTCTTTTGATCGACCAGTTTATTATATTCAGAGAAGGATTGTTCAAGAGGTTCTAGTTTATCTGTAATGTTTCTTACCTTGACATCCCATTTATTTAGTTCGACCTGATATGATGAGTTTCCGTGAGGCTTATTGTTATTTAGTTCGTCTAACTGTCCTTGTAAATCTTTTATGACTTTTTCTACTTCTGTTTTATCATTAAATTCACCAGAAGTAGAGTTATAACTAATGCCGTTGGCACCCATGCCGCTGTCGCGGACGCTGCTGACAATGTTATTAATTTTATCTGTTTCGGTTTTTATTTTTTTAGTAAGTTTGTCTTCTCCTCTTTTATATGTTTCTTCTATATGTTTTTTATAATCTTCTCGATCTTTCGGTAGATTTTGTATAATATTGGCTGTGGCAGCATCCGTAAGATTTAATTTAGGTGATTTCGCGGCTTGTTTTACAAGCTGCATGAATTCCAAGTGAGCTGATGCAATAATTGTGTATAGAGGAAGTTCGGCCAATTGGAAATCTGTCCCTTGATCGTTTGGATTCACTTTTTTAGCCTGCTCTATAAGAGTATTGAAATCACTTTGAATATTTACTACACGGGCAGCGTTAATAGCATCTTCATTGACGTATTCCGATATTTCGTTCAAAGGAGGTATCGTGCCGTTTAGTGAGTTTTCAAGCTCTTGTAGATTTTTCATCATCCCCCTGTTAGATGATCCAAGGGTAGATAAATCGTAATCCTCTATTTTTATGTCCATTATATTACAAAGTTCTTTTTTCATATCTTCTAGCATCTGCTTTATATTTGGACCGTTTTCTGGCCAAATTAGACCAAGTATTGGAGAAATGAATGCTCCAGCATATGGAATCGTCGCTGTGCTTAACATCACAAAGGACCTCGCAGTATTGTTAAGATTCCCACTGTTTAAATCTTTATAAATTGTTGGTAATAATTTTTCTGCCATACCAAGTGTGGTCTTATAATTTGCTGCACCGGTTGTTTTTCCAAGATCTTGTGTCCATGTATCAAATTGTGCTAAAGGATTCAGTTTTTTATCCTCATAATAAGTACCAGCATCTTTTTGTGGAGCAGTATTTTGTTGTTGAGTAGCATTCGTGTCTTTTTCCTCAGCGAATGCAGAAGATGTACTTCCCAATGTACTTACCCCTAATGTCATCGTTGCGACTGTTGCAAGAAGCGCTTGTTTGCATTTGCGCTTTGCATGTGTTCGATCTTTGTACTTCATACGTAAATCTCCTTTTCTAGTTGAATTATTTTGTTAACTTGCATCACATCAAGTAGAGGTGATGTGCCTAAGTATAGGCTTGATGATCTACGTTGTATATGATGAAAAGTACTTTTGACTAGTGCCATAATTATCATTGAAAAATTATATGATGATACTATTTGTATGAATCTTAAAAAATAACTGAAATTACGAACATTCGAATCCATTATTTATTGGTAATAGTACGTTTATCTTGAGTTTTATCCGGACGATACACTATAAATTATTCAGAACATTCGCTGTGTAAATTTGTCAAATTTACAATCGTATTGAAATCTGAGTTAATTAAAAAATGGCTATAGACAAAAGTAATATTTTCTTTATCGAAATAGTAGTGAATATGTTGGCAATATAGGGTTTTATTTGTATTTCATCCAAAATTAACATTCGAGTATTTGTTGAAAAAATAGCCAATTGGATTTTTTATCTATTTTTCGTTATGCTCGTACTTATATGATGGAGGTCCTTTTAGCGATATTTACAGGAGGAAGGAACAATTCGCTAGGAATGTTTGAATCCAATGCAGGAGTCAAATTTGTACGAATAAGATAGGGGAACACGATAGTGAATAAAGTCTTTATCAACTTGATAAGACGGGCCGCGGTGTTTGTAAGGATTCATTTGTATTCAAAATAAGAATTCTTTTCTTTCACTAAACCTTGTTTTAAAAAATTAAAACCATTAAATACATTAGCTCACATTTTAGGCATTCGATGCTTACAGTCACAAGAGATTGAAGATTTTTTCTTATTCCATTTCTTGTTCAACTACTTATTCAATAGAATAGTTTGAGAGGGACAAATAAACGGATGACTGGGACTGAAAACGTATGCTATTAATCATTGGTGTTCATCGTATAAAAGGATTTTGAAATGTAAATAAAATAACAGCATGACAAAAAGCCTTGTCAGTGTTATTTTTTTGAACAAGGCGGTAGAAATTACATTTTGTTTTGAAAAATAGATATTAAGAGTTTGGGGTTAGCATCTTATTAAACATTTTAAAATCAATGTCCACTCTAGATTCTCTCTCTTTTTTATATTTCTCCATGCGTATTTTCCTGTATGCATGGAGTTTCTTTGTATATCTCGTGATGAAATACGCGGGTGTACTGACGTCTGCTTGGATATGCCTAAATTCACGTACACATTCTTCAAATGTCTGTGTAACTTCCCAGTCTATATCTGGTGGCATACGTAAAGCGATGGTATACGCATCTTTTTCCGTGATGCGTGTATCTTGTGTGAGTATATACATATACATTTTCTTTTGCGCTTCACTCATATGCTCGTCCATCTCTTGGAAACGTAATTTTAATGTTTCACCGTCGAAAGGGTTTGCTTCTTGCACGCTATTGTCTTGTTCATCCATATCATTTTCTCTTTTAATAGGCTCGACAGGAGCAAATAAATCGAATCCATGGCAAGTAGAAGGAGGGCCATCCTCTTCTTGATGCGTTTCTTTATCTGTGTTTTTGCTGTCTTTTTTATATAGAAATTCTGTAAAAGTAGAAAACATATCGATTGCATAGGCCCATTTTTGTTTAAAGTACGCAATAATTTTTAAGTAATTATGATGTAGGCTTAGAATATAGACAGATGGTGCAAGTTTCCCATGTCGTCTTGTTTTGATCTGGTGGCAAATCTCTAAATCTTCTAACCATTGAAGCGTTTCATTGATGAGAGGAAGGGAAATCCCTGATTTCTCACTTAAACGTTTCTGAGCTACTTGAGAATAACCTTCTTGTACGAGGTAGGATAATACTACCTCTAATGCTTGATAGCGACGTGGTGTTAAAAATTCTTTAGTGGTTTGACCTTCATGCTTAAAAAGAATAGGATCTATTTCGGCAATCAAATGTTTAACCGCATAATTAATGGTTCCAGTGGATACGTGAATAAGTTGAGGACTGAGCTCTCGTTTTGCTGTGCTGAGCAAGAAATTAGAGAGTAACATGAAGAGCACCTCCTAATCTCTTTTCACTTATATAAGCGAAATGAGGAATTCTATAGGCAGATAGGTTTGGTGAATGGTACACATACATAATACATGTCAACTTCTTTTTCATAACGGTTGGTCTCCTCCTAAACAAAGAAGCAACAGAATGCCAAATATAAGCAAACTGTTGCGGAGGAACCCTTATGTACGGTAAAATGAGGTACATAAAGAGTTACAGCAAGTGTTTGCCTAGCGGTGTTAGGCGGACGGTTAATAGAGTGTGTCACCACTTTATTAATACGCTGTGCTCTTTTATTTTTTTATTGGTTTGATTTTGGGTTTTTGCGGTAACGGATTTGGTCACAAAAAACTAGAGAAGTGTTGCCATTTATAATGTGTGATATAGTACAAAACTGCGGAATAT
This sequence comes from Bacillus sp. FDAARGOS_1420, assembly GCF_019344915.1. Taxonomy (NCBI): domain Bacteria; kingdom Bacillati; phylum Bacillota; class Bacilli; order Caryophanales; family Bacillaceae; genus Bacillus; species Bacillus sp. FDAARGOS_1420. The sequence goes on from NZ_JAHWJB010000002.1 coordinate 367,406, forward strand.
AGCTGCTTGTTACGTTTTGTAGAAACGAAAGTTTTATAGATAATATACGAAAAAGGTGTACCCCGTGTTAGAACGGAGTACACCTTTTTCGTATGTTTGTAAGTTTTAGTTCACAGATCTCTCTGTATACTCATAAGCTTTCTCCCCGTGCATCGAAATATCAAGCCCCATTTGTTCTTCGTGCTCATCGACGCGAACAGGGAGGAAGAAGTTAATCGCTTTAATGATGGCGTACGTCATTATGATTGTGAATGCATATGTTGCGCCGATTGCTACAAGTTGTTTGAAAAGGAGAGATGCGTTTCCGTAAAATAATCCGTTAGCGCCATCACCGTTTACAGTATTAGTTGCAAATAGTCCAGTTGCAATACCGCCCCAAGTTCCTCCGATGCCGTGGCATCCAAATGCATCAAGTGTATCGTCGTACCCGAATTTGTTTTTTAAGAAGAAGACAGCGCCAAAACATAATATACCGCCAATTGCTCCGATAAGAAGAGCGGAGAAAGGTGTAACGAATCCGCAAGCTGGCGTAATTGCGACTAAACCAGAAACAACCCCGCAAGCAGCTCCCATCGCAGTTGGCTTCGATTGGAAGAACCATTCAGAAAGCATCCAAGTTAAAGCGGCGGCAGCGGCGGCTATATTTGTATTAATAAATGCAGTTAAAGCTACGTCATTTAAAGATAATGCACTACCGACGTTAAAACCGAACCAGCCGAACCAGAGTAAGCCTGCGCCTAACATTGTAAATGGTAAATGATGAGGAGAGGTACCGCTTATGTTTTTTCGTTTTCCTAGGAAAATAGCTAATACGAGACCAGCAACTCCAGATGTGATGTGAACGACGTTACCGCCAGCAAAGTCTAGCGCACCAAGTTCTCTCAGCCATCCGCCAACGCCCCACACCCAATGAGCGACAGGATTGTAAACGATTGTTGTCCAAAGCAGGATAAAAATAAGAAAGGCAGAAAATCGCATTCTTTCGGCGAATGCACCTGAAATTAAAGCGGGAGTTAAAATAGCGAACATGAGTTGGAACATCATAAATAAATTGTGAGGAATAGTAGATGAGTAGTCTGGGTTTGGTGCGTAGGTAACTCCGTTTAGACCGAACCAATCGAGATTGCCGATAAGTCCGTGCCAATCTGGTCCGAATGATAAAGAATAACCGATAACAATCCATTGAATCGAAACGATAGCCATTGCGCTATAACTGTGCATTGTTGTGCTGAGTACGTTTTTACTGCGAACCATACCCCCATAAAAAAGTGCCAATCCTGGTGTCATCAACATGACCATTACTGTCGTTACAAAAATAAAAACTGTATCCCCCGTATTCATTCTCTCTCCTCCTATGATGTTAGAAAAAATAACATCTATATGTTATGTTTCATATCATATTCGAAATAAAAAGAAAAATCAACTAAAAATTCAGAAAACTTTTTAGGTAATGTTAGAAAATCTAACATGATGTATTTTGGAGGGATAAAATCAACGTATGCGATTTGCTCTAAAAATTGGTATAATATTCTTACAATTGGAAGTTTGGGGGATGCGTGTGAAAAAAATATGGACTAAGGAACTATTCATTTGTTTTTGTTTAGCTGTTATTTTGTTTGTACCAGTACATACTTTTGCGGAAGAAAAAAGGGAATGGCGAGATGAAGTTATATATTCCATTATGATTGATCGCTTTAATAACGGAGAATCGAAAAATGACAAACAGTTAGACGTTGGTAATTTAGAAGGGTATCAGGGCGGAGATATACGTGGGATTATAAAAAGATTGGACTACATAAAAGAAATGGGATTTACTACTATTATGCTTTCGCCGCTTTTTGAAAGTGAAAAGTATGATGGATTAAGCGTTCGAAACTTTCAAAAAGTAAATGAACATTTCGGAACAGAAAATGATGTGAAAGAACTTGTAAATGAGGCTCACAAAAAAGGAATGAAAGTTGTCTTTCAATTTCCGTATGAAGAAAATGAACAACAATTAATTGACTCGATGAAATGGTGGATAAAAGAAGTCGATTTAGACGGAAGTTATGTGATACATAGTGAAAAAAAGCCGCGTTCTTTTTGGGATGAAGTACAAAAGGATTTGCAGAAGGTAAAGAAAGATTTTCACATTATGACAAAGGAAGATAATGAGTACTATAAAAAAATAGTAGAGTCATTTTCAAAAGCAGATATGTCTGTGAAACCTTTATATGATGTGAGTGGAAAAGAAGAGGAATTCGCTACGTTTTTAGATAATCAAGAAACAAAGCGATTTGCACGTATTGCAAAAGAAAATATGTATTACCCGCCGTCGCGTTTAAAACTAGCGATCACTTACTTATTAACATCCCCGGGGATACCGAATTTTTATTACGGAACTGAAATCGCATTAGATGGGGGAGATGCTCCAGATAATAGACGATTAATGGATTTCAAATCTGATGAAAAGTTTATGCAGCACATAACGAAGCTAGGTGAACTTAGACAAACGAGACCATCTTTACGACGTGGTACGTTTGAACTTCTATATGATAAAGATGGAATGAGTATACTAAAAAGAAAGTATAAAGATGAAGTAACACTAGTAGCGATTAATAATACGAAAAAAACGCAAAAGGTTTCCTTACCTGTAAGTGCAATTGGTGAAAAACAAGAGTTAAGAGGATTGTTAGAAGACGAAATTATAAGAGAAGAAAACGGAAAGTTTTATCTTGTTTTAAAGCGCGAAGAGTCGAATGTGTATAAAGTTAGCGAAGAAACAGGTGTGAATTGGTTGTTTATCTCCTTAATAGTCGGTGTGAACGTATTATTTATTGCTTTTTTAATTGCGGTTAAAAAGAAAAGATCCTCTGTATAGATAGAGGATCTTTTTTCTTAGCGATAGTTAATGAATTGTACGTCGATTGGTAAGTCAACGCTGCGAACGGCTGCAATTACTGCTTGTAAGTCATCACGGCTTTTCGCTGTTACACGTACTTGGTCATCTTGTACTTGTGTTTTCACTTTTAATTTCATTTCTTTAATGATGTTGTTGATTTTTTTCGCGTTATCTTTATCGATACCTTGTTGCAGAGTTGCACGTTGGCGAACAGTATTACCAGATGCAGTTTCAACTTTTCCATAGTCCAAGTTTTTAATTGGAACGTTACGTTTTACAAGTTTAGAAATTAGAACGTCTTTTACTTGGTCTAATTTGAACTCGTCATCAGAAGTTAAAACAAGTACTTCTTTTTCTAATTTAATATCACTTTTACTACCCTTAAAGTCATATCGGTTTTGGATTTCCTTTAATGCGATGTTAATTGCGTTTGTTACTTCAGGTAATTCTACTTTCGAAACGATGTCAAAAGAACTCTCTTTTGCCATAGTTAGCACCTCCAAATAAATTTCTATCTTTTCATGCACCTAAATAGGCTATGTAATATACATATTAAAGTATAGCGGAAAATACATCGATTAGATAGAGTGTTGCAACTTAAGTGTTTTGACGGATCATCCGTAGGGGAATATAGTCCTATAGATACAGTCTTTATTTAATTATAGTGAATTTTGGGCAGTTGGACAAATAAAGGAAAAATCGTGTTATAATTAACTTTTGTTTGGAATGATAAAAAAGATAATTTTATATATATAGAAGGGAATTAAAAAATATGTATTTGCAATTAGGATCGATTGAACAGGTAACTGTTTTACGCGAAACGGAAATCGGATATATGGTTGGAAACGAAGAGGAAGAAATCTTCCTACATAAAAACGAATTAGCTGGAGAAATTGCAGAAGGCGATACGATTGATGTATTCTTATACCTTGATCACCAAAATCGTATTTCAGCAACAATGAAGGAACCAATTATTACAACACATGATTGGAATTGGGTAAAGGTTGTAGAAGTTATTCCTAGTTTAGGTGTGTTTGTTGATATTGGTGTATCAAAAGATATACTAATTCCACTTGATGAGTTCCCAATTTATATGCCAGTATGGCCTCAGGAAGGCGACGAATTATATTGTACGTTAAAATTAACGAATCGTGATCGTTTAATTGCTCTTCCGGCAAGAGATAGTGATATGCAAGAAATTATCGTAGATGCAACGCCATCTATGCGCAATAAAAACGTAAATGGACGTGTGTATCGCTCACTTCAAGTTGGTTCATTCATACTAACTGACGAGCATTTCCGTGCTTTCTTACACCATACAGAAAGAAAAGAACAAGTCCGCATCGGTGAGCGCGTAACGGGCCGTATTATTGACGTGAAAGACGACGGTACAATTAACATTTCACTTCTTCCTCGTAAAGAAGAAGGAATGGAAGATGATGCAGCAGTACTTTATGCATATATGGAAGAACGAGGCGGAGCAATGCCGTTTTGGGATAAGAGTAACCCAGAAGACATTAAAGAACGTTTCAATATGAGTAAAGCTGCCTTTAAACGCGCACTTGGTAAACTGATGAAAGAAGAAAAGATTTACCAAGAAGAAGGCTGGACTTACTTTAAGAAATAAAGTGAATGAAAAAGATCTATTTTTCTCTAGTTTGTTAGGGGATGGGTCTTTTTTGTTTTGCCATTTTCTAAAAAATACGATAAATTAATTGAATATTCATGTTATTATTGATATTTAAAATGTTAGGGGATTATTTTTTTAAGGAAATACAACAGAGAAATCTGTCATGTTTGGTGGGAAAACACAAACACACAAATATGAATATGATGTAGATAATAAAAATACAGTCTACATTGATGCGTTAAACCGTCGTATTGAACATACGTATGATGAGAATGCAAACAAAATTCAGACAAAAATGCCAAACGGCTCGATTTTAGAATCTGTTTATGATTCAGCAGACCGCGTCATTGGTGAAAAGCGAAATGGAAAAGATAACGCTTTAGGGTGCTATCTGGTTACTATTGCGCATGAGCTAACGCATTATTTCCAATGGATTAATGATATAAAACTAACGAGAATTGGATATGAGAGGCAGGCTACTGCTTATTCAGGATATATTATTGATGAGTATAAAGAAACTAGAGAGCATCCGTAAAGTAGAAACTGTATAGCTAACCGGAAGTATGAGGATTCCACATTTGTAATGAATGTTTAGCAACCCTTTGAAAAGGAGATATGCATATGAAATTTTATAACGCCGGATACCTCATAATTTCCTACGATAGGGAACTTATCTATAAAGAATGCAATATTGAGGGACTATCACAAACGATTTTAACGATATGTAATGGGATTCGACCCACATTTCCGGATTATTGGTTTTTCACTTGGTGTAATTCAAATAAAAATGATCCTATTGCTCAGATGATAAATGGAAGATTGAAGATTAATAAAGAGGAACATGAAAGTGGACAATCTTTTTTAGATACACTAATGGAAGAAGAAAAGTTCTCGTGGCCGAATGCTTTTAAAAATTTAGAAGATGCGAGATTCTTTAAGCGAAATTATTTAAAAGGGATAGAAAATTTAGAGATTATTAGTTTGCATCTTTCAGAAGAGTATCGGACGGATTTTTTAATGAATGAGCGAGAAGAAAATGACTTTAAAGTTTCTATATATGACTTTCTCGAAAGTTCATTACCTGCTGATGTTAAAAATGATGAAATATTAGGATTTGATATATGCGGCTACGAGCCCGATTGGTTTTACTCATTTATTTATAATAATTTGCAAGTGGACTTTAAAGCGTTTGGCAAGAAATTAAATGAATTATCACTTGTTGATAAGTATGAAGATGCAAAGCAGATTATCCATTTAATTGATGATGGGGAAATTGAGGCAGAAGAGGTATTGTGGTATCCATGGTTAATTTTGAAATGTTAAAGAAAGAGGTATAAGCATCGAATTAAGGGAGGTATGAAAGTGCAAGATAATGTACTGGAACAATTAATAAAGAGCCTTTCCGTATTATCCCCCGAAAAAGAACGTGAAATAGCGGCAGTTGATTTAAGTGATATATATGAGAGTAGTCAAAGGTTTGAAAAGTTGCTTGAGAGTATGGTGAACTTTCAGTAAAATAAAGATGACTTAATAGATATATTAATTGAAGTAGAGATAGAACTAGATCACATCAATTGGCATTATAAAAGTCTGAAGAAAAAGTTGAAAGTATTAATGAAAGAATAAAAAGCACGACCTTATTTGAAAAAATAAGATCGTGCTTTATTTTAGTTCCCTTTCCCAAAAAGATGAGAAAATGTATCTTTCAAGTCACTATCATTTATTTTAATATCCGCCTTTTTTAATTCATCTTGTAATAATTTTTGACCGAAGGAAGGGTCGGCAAGACGTTCTTCTTCTAAGTCTTTACGTATAGAGTCTTTCACTTTATCGTAAGGTTGTAAATCTTTTTTATCAGTTAGTTTAATAATGTGATAGCCGTTTGGTGACTTTACGGGATTGCTAATTTGGCCGGGCTTTAATTTGTAGGCAGCTTTTTCAAATTCAGGTGTCATTTTGCCTGCCCCGAAGTATCCGAGGTCTCCGCCATTATCTTTTGATGCTAAATCTTGAGATTCTTGTTTTGCTAATTCTTCAAATGAAGTGCCGGTATCTAATTTCTTCTTTATCTCTTTCGCTTCATTTTCGTTACTTACTAAAATGTGACTAGCTTTAATTTCTGGTTTATAGTGGTCTTTCACATCTTTTTCTGTAACGCTTTGTTTAATCGCTTCATTCAATGCAAGTTTGAATTTAATTTGATTTTTGAAATCTTCTTCATCTTTTAAACGATTATTTTCTAGTGTTGCTTTGAATTGTTCTCCGTATTGATCTTTTGCTTTTTCTACTTCTTTATCTACTGCATCATCAGATACTTTATATTTTTTAGTAATAACATCTTGTGCTACCATTTCGTATAGCGTGTCTTTTCCGTATCGATCTTTCAATTGTTTTTCGAAATCGCTCTTCGTAATGGTTGAGTTTGTTGTTGTAGCGATTGTGGCCGAGTCATTTTTTTGTCCGCAAGCAGATAGTATTAATATACTTATTAGTGCAGTGATAATGAATGTACTTTTTCCTTTCATGCTAACACCTCATCCGAATATGTTATCGCTATTGTAGAATATAGAAGTGAACATGAAGTGAATTTTTAATGTTTTTTCCCTGTAAAATGTAAAAAAAGTACATCAACATTAAAGTTGATGTACGATGTAATCAAAGGTGATCGGTTTTCTTAGAATATGCACGTTTTCCTTGCTGAATATTTTTTTGCTCTTGTTCATTTTTTTGAGTGCGCTTTGCATTATTGTCGCGTGCTTTTTTGTCGTTATCGCTAGTATGTGGCATATGTATCAACTCCATTTCTAAACGTTGTATGTTTATCATTTCCTTTTTCGTAAAGACTATGTATAGCGGTGCATTCATGAATACTAAAGGTGGATTAGAAATGGATTTGAAGCTGAATTATACTGAACTTATTAAGAAGTTAATCGTTGTAATTATTGCGGGTTTATTAAATGCGATTGGGATGAATTTATTTTTAACACCAGCGAAAGTGTATGCGAGTGGTTTTGCTGGATTGTCTCAATTATTGTCACAAATATTAGGTGACTTTTTATCTATTCATATATCTACGGGGGTATTGTTTAGTTTGTTTAATATTCCTGTCGTTATTTTAGCGTGGAAAAAGGTTGGGAAGGCCTTTACATTTTTTAGTTTTCTTTGCGTTGTATTTATGACTTTGTTTTTAGAAATTATCCCAGTTAGAGCGGTTTCGCACGATATTATATTGAATGCGATTTTTGGTGGTATTATTTCAGCGATTGGGGTAGGGGTTGCTTTAAAATGGGGGGCTTCTACAGGTGGTCTAGATATTATTGCTATGATTTTATCAAAAATAAAAGATAAGCCTGTCGGCACGTATTTTTTCTTCTTTAATGCACTTATCATTATCGCTGCTGGCTACGTATATGGATGGGAAAAGGCATTATATACTTTAGTCACTTTGTATGTATCAACGAGAATTATTGATGCGATTCATACCCGTCATGTGAAGATTACGGCATTAATTGTTACAAAGAACGGGGCAGATGTGCGAAAAGCGATTCACTCTCGCTTAGTGAGAGGGATTACAACTATACCAGCAACAGGTGCTTATACAAATGAAAATAAAGAAATGTTAATGATTGTTATTACTCGTTACGAGTTGTACGAATTAGAGAGGGTTATTAAACAAGTGGACCCAGGTGCATTTACAAATATACTGCAAACGGTCGGTGTGTTTGGATTGTTTAGAAAAGATTAAGGAGGACCAAAGCTGGTCCTCCTTTTTTAATGCGAATTCGTAATGTTTTGCAATTGCTCCTGCATTTCACGTAGCTGAACTTTTTCAGCAGTTGAAGAGTTTGCATAAGCAGAGTGCAAAGAGTTTTTTGCTCTATAAACGAGTTCCTGTTGTTCAGCGCCACTTGAACAAGAAACGGCACTTGAAACAGCGTCTCTAGCTTGTTGGAATAGTAAGTTCCCCATTTAAACCCCTCCAAATGAAGAGTTACTTCTCGCTTTTTCTGCCTCAGCTAATGTACCTCTGTACGGGAATCTTGCATCATGCTTCATAACAGCATCGGCTCCTTGCTGGATAAAACGTTTTGATTTGTTCTTTTTACCCATTCGAAAAACCCCCTTTATTTAGCTGAAAACAATTGACGCGCTGACTTTTGCGTCTAATAATAGTATGAGCGTTTGGCGAGAAACTATAAGCAGGGAATTTTTAGATTACAATCCAAGAACCTCTTCTAAATATAGAGCGATACCATCTTCTTCATTCGTTAATGTCGTATGATTTGCGAGTGATTTTAATTCAGGAATTGCATTACCCATTGCGATTCCATGACCAGCAAATTCGATCATTTCAAAGTCGTTATCCTCATCACCAAAAGCGATAATTCGCTCTTTAGGAATATTATAATGGCCTGAAATTTTTTGTAATCCGACAGCTTTATTTAATCCGCTTTTTACAATTTCAATAATTGGCCAAGGCGCACCCCATTTTCTATGGTCGATGACTTCAGCATGCATATCTGTTAAATGTTGGCGAATTGCAGCAGAATGCTCGTCATGTGCATCGATTAATAAGCAAGTTGGATGGTCGTTTAAAATATTTAATAAATCTCCTGTGAAAATCCTTGGAGAACCGAATTCAAAAATATGTTTTTTATCTTCATCAATTTCACGGACATACACATCATCGATGACTTCAGCGTAGACATTTTTCACGCCGAAATCAAAGCAAGCTCGGACGATTTCTTGCGCTGTTGAAAGTTCAAGAGGAGAGTGATGTGTTCCCCAACTTGAATCAAGAGGGTGATGCACGTAAGCTCCATTAAAGTTTACGATTGGTGTGTTAAGGCTAAGTTCTTTATAATAATCGTAACTAGCGCGGAATGGACGTCCTGTTGAAATAACGACAATATGTCCTTGTTCTTTTGCTTTTGCAATTGTGTTTTTCGTTCTTGGAGAAATTATTTTGTTGTCTGTTAATAAAGTTCCGTCTAAGTCTAATGCGATTAAATGTTGTTTGTTCATAATTTCACCTCTTATAATAAATTTTTTGATTCTATCTGTATTTCCGTTTTTAATATGCAGAAATAAGAGGTTAGACTGGGTGAAACTACTGTAGATGAAAGTTTCACTATATATCCATCTTACGTCGCGAAGCGCTGTGGTGTCTACTATTTCTCGTTGGAAATTAGGAAAAGTCAATGTCTTTTTAGAAAGTTCAAACAATGTTTCTTTCATTATGTACAATTTGTGAAAAGGGTTACATTGTTTGAATGATGCGACTTATAATGAACATGTAATCTTCTCGTATATGTTTGACTCTCCTTTGAAACTGGCCTAAACTTTGGTTGGTTTCTTTTTTTTCAACAAATATGCCAATAATTCCTGCTTAAGCTTGTGTAATTATATATATGTACATGGGTAAACGGTAGTACTTGTTTCCTAAACATGACAGAAAGGCTTTCTTTTAAAATGGATATACTAATGAGGCAAGACGTCATGGAAGGAGAATGAAAATGGGACAAAATCGCAGGTTTCGTTCAGGGCAAAAAGCGCCAAATGATGGCATTTACGTAGAAATTGGTGAAACGGGAAGTATGGTGAAAAATCCGCAAATGGTACAATTAACTGCCGGTGAAAAGTTTCCAGAGAACGCAAATCATAACCGTCAGTGGACATATAAAAGAAAACCGTAACAGAAGCCGCAATCGTTATTGCGGCTTTTTTGATTAGGAAAATGAATGTTACTTTTTTCTTTTTCCAATAATAAGTTTGAACTACATAAGCAAAATTATTGTATAAAAAAGTCAGTTGGCGTATAATCAAATCAAAGGTCAAAGAAAGTCAAACATTTGGAGGGCTGTAAAGATGGACTTAAATCAAATGACAACGAAAACACAGGAAGCGATTATGAGTGCTCAATCTTTAGCGGTATCTCATCATCATCAAGAAGTAGATACTGTTCATCTATTGCTTACGTTATTAGAGCAACAAGACGGATTAACGGTACGTATTTTTCAAAAAATGAATGTCGATATAGAAGCGTTAAAGCAAGGCGCCGAAAGTTTAATTAAGAAAAAGCCTTCTGTAACTGGAAGCGGCGCAGAGGCAGGGAAATTATATGTAACAGGTGCTTTGCAACAACTGCTTGTAAGAGCAGGAAAAGAAGCGGAGAAATTGCAAGATGACTACATTTCAATCGAACATGTATTACTTGCTTTTTCTGAAGAAAAAGGCGATATAAATCAATTATTTACAAAATTTCATATTACGAAAGATAACTTATTACAGTCTTTAATGACAGTTCGGGGGAATCAAAGAGTGACTAGTCAAAATCCAGAAGCAACTTATGAAGCGTTAGAAAAATATGGCCGTGATTTAGTGGCTGAAGTAAGAGCGGGGAAAATTGATCCTGTAATTGGCAGAGATAGTGAAATTCGCCGCGTGATCCGCATTCTTTCACGCAAAACGAAAAATAACCCCGTTTTAATCGGAGAGCCAGGTGTTGGTAAAACAGCAATCGTTGAAGGATTAGCGCAGCGTATTGTGAAAAAAGATGTCCCAGAAGGATTAAAAGATAGAACAATTTTCGCTTTAGATATGAGTGCACTTGTGGCCGGAGCAAAATTCCGCGGTGAGTTTGAAGAACGTCTGCAAGCTGTATTAAATGAAATTAAAAAGAGTGAAGGCCGTATTTTATTATTCATTGATGAACTTCATACAATCGTCGGCGCTGGTAAAACAGAAGGAGCGATGGATGCGGGAAATATGTTAAAACCAATGCTAGCGCGTGGTGAACTGCATTGTATCGGGGCAACGACATTAGATGAATACCGTAAATATATTGAGAAAGATCCAGCGTTAGAAAGACGTTTCCAACAAGTGTTAGCAGAAGAGCCAACTGTTGAGGATACAATTTCCATTTTGCGTGGTTTAAAAGAGCGTTTTGAAATTTATCACGGTGTAAATATTCATGACCGCGCGATTGTAGCGGCATCTGTTTTATCAGATCGATATATTTCAGATCGTTTCTTGCCCGATAAAGCAATTGATCTTGTTGATGAAGCTTGTGCAACAATTCGAACAGAAATTGATTCTATGCCAACAGAATTAGATGAAGTAACGCGCCGCATTATGCAGCTGGAAATTGAAGAAGCTGCTCTTGGGAAAGAAAAGGATTTAGGTAGTCAAGAGCGCCTAAAAACATTGCAACGTGAATTATCGGATTTAAAAGAAGTTGCAAGTAGTATGAGAGCGAAATGGGAGAAAGAAAAAGAAGACATTCACAAAGTGCGTGACTTACGTGAGCATTTAGAGCGCTTGCGCCGTGAGTTAGAAGAAGCAGAAGGAAATTACGATTTAAATAAAGCAGCTGAGCTTCGCCACGGGAAAATTCCAGCTATCGAAAAAGAGTTAAAAGAAGCGGAAGAGATGGGTGCACATAATAAACAAGAGAATCGTTTATTACGCGAGGAAGTAAGCGAAGAAGAAATTGCAGACATTGTTTCAAGATGGACTGGTATTCCTGTCGCAAAACTCGTTGAAGGTGAACGTGAGAAATTATTACGTCTTGAACAAATTTTATCAGAGCGTGTTATCGGTCAAGAGGAAGCGGTAAGCCTTGTATCAGACGCAGTTCTTCGTGCGCGCGCTGGCATTAAAGATCCGAATCGTCCAATTGGTTCATTCATTTTCTTAGGCCCTACAGGTGTTGGTAAAACTGAGCTTGCAAAAACGCTAGCACAAACGTTATTTGACAGTGAAGAGCAAATGATTCGTATCGATATGTCTGAGTATATGGAGAAACACGCAGTGTCACGCTTAATTGGAGCGCCTCCTGGATATGTTGGATATGAAGAAGGCGGACAATTAACAGAAGCAGTAAGACGTAAACCATATTCAGTTATTTTGTTAGACGAAATCGAAAAAGCACATCCAGAAGTATTCAACATTTTATTACAAATGTTAGACGATGGACGCATTACAGATTCGCAAGGACGTACAGTAGACTTTAAAAACACGGTTATTATTATGACTTCAAATATTGGATCTGCTCACTTATTAGAAGGGCTAGAAGAAGATGGTTCTATTAAAGAAGAGTCAAGAGAACTTGTAATGGGACAATTAAGAGGACATTTCCGACCAGAATTCTTAAACCGTGTCGATGAAATTATTTTATTCAAACCTCTTACAAGGAATGAAATTAAAGGTATTGTTGATAAGATTGTACAAGAATTGCAAGGGCGTTTAGCAGATCGCCACATATCATTAGAATTGACGGAATCTGCAAAAGAATTTGTTGTAGAAGCTGGATTCGATCCGCTGTACGGAGCTCGTCCGTTAAAACGATACGTACAGCGTCAAGTTGAGACGAAATTAGCGAGAGAATTAATTGCAGGAACGATTACTGACAATAGTCACGTAGTGGTTGATGTAGAAAATAACGAATTAGTCGTTCATGTAAAGTAAAAAAAGAGTTCGGATAAAATCCGGACTCTTTTTAGTGTTGTTCTACTGGCTCGTTTGGAATCGCAGCTGCAATCGCTAATACTAATACCGCAAGAACAACTGAGAAAATAGACGCTTGGTTAAAATCGTATGTACCGCCAGTCATAGAGCCGATTACGTAGCTCATCATATGTACAAGCGCGAACGACCAAATTAATGCCCAAATGAAACGCATATTTTACACCTCTATTCGTTCAATCTGTCCTTATTGTAACACAATTGAAAAAAGAATATAGAAAAATATTTGTAGATTTTTCAACGCAAATTTGCATTCTGTTCATACATTATAAAAGAGTACTTTTATACGTTTAGAAAATAAGGCGGGAGAAAAATGAGTATTACGGAACGTTTTTTTTACTTAGAAAAAGAACCATGTGTAATTTATTTACCGGAAAAGCCAAATGGATTTTCTGTTATGCTCCTAGGAGATTATAACTATTTTATTGAGAATGGTACAAGTTTATGGACACAGCATGCAGGGAGAGCTTATTTTTTACAGGGCCTTATTGAAAAAGGCTATACGGTCTTTTCATCTAACTTATATGGAAGGCATTGGGGGAACGACCGAGCTGTTCGTCTTGCAAAACGTTTGTATGATGTCGTTCTAAGAAAAGAGACATTGAATGCGAAAATGCACATTATGGCAGATGGTATGGGAGCGCTTGTAGCGCTGGAGATGATGAACAAATACCCTGAATGTATACGTTCTGTCGTTATGTTAAATCCGTGTTTAGATTTACCAGAATATGTGGATTTTGAGAAAGAGCATAAGTTTTTTTACAAAAGATTAGTGAAGGAATTAAGTTTGGCGTATTCTTCCAAAGAAGAAGAATTAGAATCAAAAATAAATAAGAAATCATTTGCGCTTCTGCCGTCTTGTGTACCTGTTAAAATTTTTGTCTCAACACAGGAAAAAAGAGGAAGAAAACAATTGTTACGTAAATACGAGAAAATGAGGCAATTCAATCAATGCGATACTTCTGTTTTATTCCATCTGCAAGATGTGAAATATAAAATGGTTAGACAAACGACTGATTTCTTTAAAAAATATGAAGAAGAATTGTGAAGCTCCCATATACATAAATGAGGAGCTATTTGTTTCAAGGGGAAAGGGTTGGTGGTATGAAACGCGTGCTGATTATAGGTGCACTTACGTTTGTAGGTTATCACCTTGTGAATAAAATGATTGCGGAAGAAGTAGAAGTATATGGTCTTGATTTTGATGAATTTGATAGTATGACAAAAATTAATGAAGAGAAATTATTGTTGATTGGGCGGAATGCGTTATTTACGTACTATTCTATAAGGGATGAAGACGGATGGCGATCGGTAGAGGAAGAGAGTTTCGATACAGTTTATTTTTGCTTGTATGAGCCGAATCAGCAAAGTGGATTTCGGAATGAAAGGGTCATATTACAATATTTAAAACGAATCGTAAGGATGTGTGAAAAAAATAAAGTAAAGTTAAATCTAATTTCTTCTATTGAAATAGGAAGCACTGAAGAATCCGAAAACAAACATCTATTTTCGAAAGTGGAAGAAGGGTTGAAAAAAGGCGAATTACAATATAGTGCATATCGAGTTCCTACATTATATGGGCCGTGGCAACCGTCGTTTATGATGTATCATCAGCTTATTTTATCAGAACTTGATGAAAAAGAGTGCCGTTGTATAAATGGAGAAAAAGGAAGTGATTTACTTTACGTTGAAGATGTATGTGAATATTTATGGGAAAATGGAATGAATGTAAAACACCTCGGTATATATAATTTACTTAGTGGAAAAGAAGAGTTATGGGAAAAAGGTATGACCTTGCTGCATGCAGATGATAAAGTAAATAAAAAAAATGTGGAAGTAAGAGATGAAGCTGTAGAGGTTATTTCTATTCAAAAAAATACACCAGTAGAATTCGGTTTAAATAAACAATTGGCACATATGAAAAAATATAAAGAGTTATACGAAGGGTAGCACGCGTGTTACACTATTGTATGGATAATTGATTAAAAAGCTTTAATGGAGAGGAAGAGATTACATGAACGAAAAAAGTATGCAATTTTTACAAATCGCAATGAAACATTTACCAGAAGCTAAGGCGATTTTAGATTCTAATGGAATTGCGCTTGATATGGAGAAAGCACAGCCGGTGTTAGAGCTATTGATGAAAGTAATGGGCGAAGCATATGAGCTTGGGAAAGCGGATAAAGAATAAAACCAAACAAAACCCTTCTTTTTTGATGGGAGAGAGGCTCGAACCGTGGATAGAAGCGGTTGGGGCCTTTTTTTGTTTCGAGCGGAGTGAAACCAGAGAGATGATGAGGCTAAAGGGGAAGGTTATGAGGAGAAGGTCTTAGTTTTGAAGGGAAAGCAGATAAAGAATAAAACCAAACCCTTCTTTTTTGATGGGAGAGAGGCTCGAGCTGTGAATAGAAGCGGAAAGGGATTTTTTTGTTTCGAGCGGAGTAAGGTCAAAAGTATTGGGAAGTTTATCTTTTGAAAGGATAGGGATTTTTCTGTTTCTTCTAATGAAAAATAAAGTTAGTAATACGCTGTCTTATTTTTTTAGCTGAAATATATTCTAGACAAAAGTACATTTATGTTTTAAAATTAGTACCAAGTCATAATAATTGATATAAAACGGAGGGCTGCGATGTGAACGTGGGCATTTTAGGGATCGGAAGGTATGTGCCAGAAAAAGTAGTCACAAATCACGATTTAGAGAAAATCGTAGATACATCTGATGAATGGATTCGTACGAGAACGGGAATTGCAGAAAGACGCATTGCCGATGATACAATAGATACTTCATATATGGCGGTAGAGGCTTCTAAAAAAGCACTTGAAGATGCCGGGATTAGCGGAGAGGATATCGATCTTATTCTAGTGGCAACAGTAACGCCAGATCGCGCATTCCCAGCAGTAGCTTGTGTAATCCAAGAAGCAATTGGCGCAAAACACGCAGCCGCAATGGATTTAAGTGCAGCATGTGCTGGCTTTATGTACGGAATGATTACAGCGCAGCAATTTATTCAAACGGGAACTTATAAAAATGTATTAGTAGTTGGTAGTGACAAACTATCTAAAATTGTAGACTGGAACGATCGAAATACAGCCGTACTATTTGGGGACGGAGCAGGTGCTATCGTAATGGGAGCTGTTTCGGAAGGAAAGGGTGTACTTTCCTTTGAATTAGGAGCGGACGGAAGTGGCGGTAAGCATCTTTATCAAGACGAGTATGTTATGATGAACGGCAGAGAAGTCTTTAAATTTGCTGTTCGCCAGCTTGGTGATTCCTGTCTTCGCGTGTTAGAAAAAGCGGGACTTACGAAAGAGGATGTGGACTTCTTAGTACCACATCAAGCGAATATTCGTATTATGGAATCTGCAAGAGAAAGATTAAATTTACCGAAAGAAAAAATGAGTATGACAATTGAAAAGTTCGGTAATACATCGGCTTCTTCAATTCCAATTGCAATGGTAGAGGAATTGCAAAATGGACGTATTCAAGATGGTGATTTAATTATACTAGTCGGTTTTGGCGGCGGGTTAACATGGGGAGCAGTAGCTCTTCGTTGGGGTAAATAAGGACTGAGAGAAAAAAAGGAGTGTATTTTGTATGGAAAAAAAGAGGGTCGTAATTACAGGGCTAGGAGCTGTTACACCGATCGGAACAGATGTTGAAACAGCTTGGGAAAACATTAAAAACGGTGTATCCGGAATCGGACGACTTACAAGAATAGATTCAGAACAAATTCCTGCAAAAGTAGCAGCAGAAATTAACGACTTTGAAGTCGAAAAATATATAGATAAAAAAGAAGCGCGCCGTATGGACCGCTTTACGCAATATGCAGTAGCAGCAGCGAAAATGGCAGTTGCGGATGCGAAGCTTGAAATTACAGAAGAAAATGCACCACGCATTGGTGTATGGGTTGGTTCTGGTATTGGTGGTATGGAAACATACGAAGAACAATTTAAGATTTTTACTGAAAAAGGTCCGCGCCGCGTGAGTCCATTCTTCGTACCAATGATGATTCCAGATATGGCAGCAGGTCAAGTGTCAATCGCTACAGGAGCGAAAGGAATTAATACTTGCTCTGTAACAGCTTGTGCATCTGGAGCAAACTCAATTGGTGATGCGTTTAAAGTAATCCAGCGCGGTGATGCTGATGCGATGATAACAGGCGGAGCAGAAGCGCCATTAACAAGTATGGCATTCGCTGGGTTTAGCTCAGCGAAAGCATTAACATTCAATGAAGATCCAGCAACGGCTTGCCGCCCATTCGATAAAAATCGTAGCGGTTTCGTAATGGGTGAAGGATCAGGAATTCTTATTCTTGAAGAATTAGAGCATGCGTTAGCGCGTGGTGCTCATATTTACGCGGAAATTGTCGGCTATGGTGCAACTGGTGATGCATTCCATATTACAATGCCTGCTCCTGGTGGTGAAGGTGGAGTTCGTGCGATGCGTCAAGCTTTAGCTGATGCAGGTCTAGAGCCAGAAGATATTGATTACATTAATGCGCATGGTACAAGTACAGATGCAAATGAAAAGTATGAAACGATGGCAATTAAAGAAACGTTTGGTGAGCATGCATATAAAGTAGCAATTAGCTCGACGAAATCAATGACAGGTCACTTATTAGGAGCAGCTGGTGCTGTTGAAGCGATCTTCTCTATTAAATCAATCACAGACGGAGTAATTCCTCCGACGATTAACTATGAAACACCAGATCCAGAATGTGATTTAGATTACGTACCAAATACAGCGAGACATCAAGAAGTGCGAGCTGTATTAAGTAATTCATTAGGATTCGGTGGTCATAACGCAGTATTAGTATTTAAAGCATATAAATAATATGTACAATAAGGTGTCTCTTCGTAAAGTACTACGAAAAGACACCTTATTTATTTTTTATCACCTTTACGTTCCATTCTTTTTTGCATATACATAAGAAAAGGAGGGATGAAGGTGGGGGTTATTGAAACGGCAGAATGGTTACATCTGTATTATGGACGTCCAGAGAAGCTTTGTGAGAAATTTACAAAGTATATTCCATTGCCAAAAGAGAGACTGTATCGCTTTTTAATCTCTAAAGGTATGTATCGACCAGTAATGCGGGGGGAGCAGGAAATTAAAGAGTTAGAGAAGAAAGAAATTTGGAAAGAACTTAGCATGGAGTATGAAAAATTGAAAGGTTGGCTAAAAGGTCCAGATGTCCCTATCTTTATTTTATTATCGGATTCATACAATCGAACTGTACAAGAGGAATATAACGGGAAGGCTGGCTTATCTATGCGTCACGTTATTTTCTTATTCGTATGTGGACGTAATTCAGTAGAGGAACTAAAAGCTTTATTAACGCATGAATACCATCATATATGTAGGCTACATCAAATTGAGACGAAAGAAACAGAGTATACATTACTTGATACGATGATTATGGAAGGGTTAGCTGAGCAAGCTGTGTATGAAAGGTATACAGAAAAAAGATGTGCACCGTGGACTACTTACATTTCAAAAGAAGATGCTATTTATTATTGGAGGAATTCAATACAAGAACGAATAGGCGTAAAGAGAGGTACGAGGGAGCATGATGTTTTATTAAATGGACTGCACTCGTATCCGAAAATGCTTGGCTATGCACTTGGATTTCATATTGTGAAAGATTGTGTAGCATTTGAAGGAGAAAATACACTTTCTTTATTATCTATAGATGCGAAAGAAATATTGAATAAAGCAAATACATTTCATGTTTCATGAAAAACAGGGGAGCTATCTCCTGTTTTTTTAATATTATAGAAGAAAAAATAATAATTAGAATATATTTCCTCAAGTGGAATAAAGTTAAGCAAAACTGAACATAATGATTGGTACAAACAGTAGTGAAGTGAGGGGTAGTGAATGTTATATCTACATGATGTATGGGTAAATTGGTTTGAAGGTGAAGAGAATGGGTATAACGTTTGTCATTTTTACGAATGGCGGAAAGATGATACGATTGAGCTATTAGATCAAGTGCCATTATTAAAAGTAGATGCCACATTATATCATTACATCGAGAACGAATTATTAGAGCTTCCGCAAAAATTATTGGAAGACGTATATCATAAGGCTTATATTCGTAAAAATCACGAACGTTTGCAACAAGAATATTGTTTTGTAGTTACAGATGGAAAAGGAATTATTGCGATTGATTCAATCGGCTATAATGTGCCAATTAGAAAAAGTAGGCTTATACCGCGTCAAGAACAGATGGTATATGAGATGGTAGAGAATGTGCAAGCAGAAAAGTATGAGTTCCAAGTGGAAGAGATTGAAAAAGAACATCATATTTTATCGCCGTCGCCTTTCATTATGAACGGCCTAACTCGTAAAGAAAGACAGTTAAAACAATTATTATTTATGGCATTAGATCAATTACATACAACGAAAAATCCAGCTGAAATTCGCTATTGGTTCACAGAGTGGGATCCATCAGCGTACGGAATGGTCCAACATATGGAGTTTGAAGATGTTTGGGCTAAACTTTATGATGAAGCGAAAACTGGATGGTCTGAGAAGCACGAGCAATTATGTGAGCGCCTTGTAAAAGGACAGCCGTTTTTTGAAAAGTTATGGGAAATGGAAAATGAGCAGAAGGTAAATTAAAAAAACCGCCAATTGGCGGTTTTTTTTATGGAGGTGACAAGAATGTTCGGTGGCTTCGCGCCTTCCTGCGAGGCAAAACCCGCCTCTACGTCAGGAGCTCCATCCCCCTCACATTCTAAGCGAGCCGCTTCCGCTTTTTGTGTTACCTACGTTTTCTACTTAATCCCATTGCGTTTTCTACTTTGCGTAGTTGTTTGAATGCAACGCGGTTTGCTTTTTCTGCACCTTTGTCTAGAATTTCGTCTAGTTCTGGTGAGTTGATTAGTTCGTTATATTTGTCTTGGATTGGACGAATTGCTTCTACGACTACTTGTGCTAGGTCGCCTTTGAAGTCTCCGTATCCTTTTCCTTCGTACATTGCTTCTATTTCTTCAACTGTTTTTCCAGAGAATGAAGAGTAGATTGTTAATAAGTTAGAGATTCCAGGTTTGTTTTCTTTATCAAATTTCACGATACCTTCAGAATCAGTTACAGCACTTTTAATTTTCTTTTCAATTGTTTTTGGTTCATCAAGCATACTGATCATTGCTTTTGGATTCGGATCAGATTTACTCATTTTTTTCGTAGGTTCTGTTAATGACATAACGCGAGCTCCTACTTTTGGAATACGAATTTCAGGAACAGTGAACACTTCACGGAAGCGTTTATTGAAACGCTCTGCTAGGTCGCGTGTTAATTCCATATGTTGTTTTTGATCATCACCAACAGGTACGATTTCAGTGTTGTAAAGTAAAATATCAGCAGCCATTAATGGTGGATACGTTAGTAATCCAGCTGGAACTGAATCTCTACCAGAAGATTTATCTTTATATTGCGTCATACGCTCTAATTCTCCAACGTAAGCAACTGATTGCATAATCCATCCTAGTTGAGCGTGTGCTGGTACTTCTGATTGTACAAATAAAGTAGCTTTTTCAGGATCGATGCCGCATGCTACATAAAGTGCAGCAAGACTGCGAATGTTTTTACGAAGTTGTACGGGATCTTGAGGTACTGTAATCGCATGTTGGTTTACAATACAGAAATAACAGTCGTGTTCATTTTGAAGCTCTGTAAATTGCTTCATAGCTCCTAAATAGTTTCCAAGTGTAATCGTTCCACTCGGCTGAATACCAGAAAAGATAACTGACATAAGTAATTCCTCCTAAATTTGAATGCGTGATGGGGAAGAGAAGGCATACAAAAAAGCCCATTCATCCCAAAAACTATAGGGACGAATGGACCGCGGTACCACCCTAATTATTTCACTACTGTGAAATCTCTCTAATCCATAATAACGTTTGGATATAACGCCAAAGCCTACTACTTTCGGTTCGGTTTGGTGCTCAAAAGCCCATTCCATACTGCGCAATTACTTGTTCACACCAGCCACAAGCTCTCTGAAATTGCCTCAATATGTACTCTTCTTTATCATCGCATACATATAAAATTATTTATTGTTACTTAAGCTCTTTTAATATGAAAGAACTAAAGTTTTATAACAAAATGTTTTGCTGATTATTATATCATATGGAATAGTGTTTGCAAACTACATCAAAATAGTAAAGCTAATGAGGATCGAGAACAACCCAAGTACGATACCGGTAATACAAATCGGATACGTCCATTTGAATGAATATGTTTTATAAATACGTTCTTTCTTATCGATAGGTTCCTCTGCTTCTTCAATTAAAGAGTCAATTTTTTTATTCGTACCAAATACTCTTTGGAATGCGTAAATTGTTACGTTAAAAAATCCGTTTTGAAATATGAATAAAAAACCACCTATAAGAATAAAAAACAATGCAATATAGAATGAGATGTTGACAAAATTCAACAAAAAATGAGATGAAACGAGGAATGCGCCCACACTAGAAGCGATTATCGCAACCAAAAATAGTATACAAGTATGAAAAAAAACTTTATTCAAAATATTCCCCTCCGTCAAAATATTACTAGAATTATTATACTATAAAAGTTATAATAAGTAATATAAATAATTTTTTGAAAATTATACGCAATTGAGGTTCTAATTTCAAGATGATGGTAGCAATGTTAACGTATCCCTTTACAAAAAATTAAAAATATAAACATTTTATTAAAAATTTTAACAAAAAAACAAAAAACTATATTCACAATCGTCATATTATATGTATAATGAAAATTGTAGAAACTTGGAGATTATTCTTTCAATTCTATTTTTCTACAAGTGAGGGTACAGTAAGTGCAATTAGGGGAGGCAACACAACATGAAGAAAAAGATACCGTTATTACTTGCATCAACTTTAACTGCAAGTATGTTGCTTGGCGCGTGTAGCTACCAGAAAGAGGACGCTAAAGCAAAAGGAAAAGAAAACACTACTAGTAGTAGTAACGGAAAACAGATTCTTAATTTAACAGAGTTATCTGAAATTCCGTCAATGGATGCATCGTTAGCATCAGATTCTGCATCTTCAACAGCATTAAATAATACGATGGAAGGTTTATATCGTACTGGCAAAGATCAAAAGAGAATGCCTGGGATTGCTGAAGATGTCCAAAAGCTAGATGATGGGAAGAAATACATATTTAAATTAAGAAAAGATGCGAAATGGTCGAATGGGGAACCTGTAACAGCGAAAGACTTTGTGTATTCATGGAAAAGAGCAGTAAATCCAGATACAAAAGCGACGTATTCATACATTATGTTCGATATTAAAAATGCAGAAAAAATTCATAAAAAAGAATTACCTGCTGACCAATTAGGTGTAAAAGCGATTGATGATTATACATTAGAAGTGGAATTAGACAATCCCGTTCCTTACTTTATTGATTTAACGGTTTATCCGGTGTTTTACCCACTAAATGAAAACTTTGTGAAATCACAAGGTGATAAGTTTGGTTTAGAGGCAAATACAACATTATATAACGGGCCATTCGTTATGAGTGATTGGAAACATGAACAAAGCTTCCAATTTAAGAAGAACCCATCATATTGGGATAACAAGACGGTTAAAATCGAAGAAATAAATTTTAATATTGTGAAAAATACATCAACTGATGTAAATTTATATGAGACAAATTCGATTGATCGTGCGGCTCTAACATCGGAATTTGTTGATAAGTTTAGACAAACTCCAGAGTTCCAAACACGACAAGAAGCAGGAGTTGCCTACTTAAGATTTAATCAAAATAATAAGTATTTGAGTAATAAAAACTTAAGAAAAGCAATTTCAATGTCCTTTGACCGTGATAACATTGCAAAAGTTATTTTAAACAACGGCGCAATTGGTGCTTACGGATTTGTTGGAAAAGATTTCGCTGAAGGTCCGAATAAAAAAGACTTCCGTGCTGAAAATGGAAAGCTAGTTGAAACGGATTCAAAAGAAGCGAAAAAACTTTGGGAAACAGCGAAGAAAGAGCTTGGCACTGATAAAATCGAATTAGAATTCTTAAGCTTCGATAATGAAGATGCGAAAAAAATTGGCGAATTCTTAAAAGGTGAGATGGAAAAGAACTTACCTGGTTTATCGATCAAAATTAAACAGCAGCCATTCGCACAAAAAAATAAGCTAGAAGACTCTCAGGAATATGATATGGCGTTTGGTATTTGGGGTCCAGACTTCCCAGATCCAGTCTCATATTTAGATATGTTTGTTACGAATGGTTCACAAAATAAAACAGGATATTCTAATCCGAAATATGATGAGCTAATTCTAAAAGCAAAAACAGATACAAAAGATTTACAAGCTCGCTGGAACAACCTTTTAGAGGTAGAGAAGATGTTAATTAAAGAGGATGCAGTTATTGCTCCGATCTTCCAAAAAGGTTCAGCATATGTGGTAAAAGGTGCCGTAAAAGATATTATCCCAATTAACTATGGTGGTAGATTAACTTACAAATGGGCATCTGTTGAACAAAAATAATCTTTTTTCCATCGTTTACAAGGGTATATGCCTATGATGGGCATATGCTCTTATTTTAAAAAAATAAAAGTAAGAATATTTTAAACTATCTTATTGCTTTTGAGAAAAACGGGGAGGTGCTTGACTATGGGACGTTATGTATTAAAACGTTTCGTGTACATGGCTTTGACATTATTTTTAATTACTACACTGACTTTCTTCTTGATGAAATTACTTCCGGGTTCTCCGCTGAAAAACCAGGAGAAGTTATCACCGGCACAAAAAGAAATCATTCTTGAAAAATATGGTTTAAATGATCCGGTACCAGTTCAATATGCACGTTACTTAGGTAACTTAGCAAAAGGTGATTTAGGGGTATCATTCCAATATGATAACCGTCCGGTAACAGATATGATTGTGGATCGTATTGGACCATCAGCACAACTTGGTTTACAAGCGATTATATTAGGAACATTTATCGGTTTAATTTTAGGAATCATTGCGGCACTTCGTAACAATACGTGGGTCGATTATGGGGCGACAATTATTTCCGTACTCGGGATGTCGGTACCATCATTCGTATTCGCCGCATTACTACAATATTTCGTAGGGGTAAAACTTGGTTGGTTCCCAGTAGCATTCTGGAAAGGACCGGAGTTTACTGTAATGCCTACAATTGCACTATCGATGGGAGTTATCGCAACAATCGCACGTTTCTCTCGTGCAGAATTAATTGAAGTTATGCAAGCTGACTACATTTTAACAGCGAAAGCAAAAGGGATTAGTCAAGGCGTTATCATTGTAAAACACGCACTTCGTAACGCGTTAATTCCAGTTGTAACAATTTTAGGGCCAATGGTTGCTGCATTAATTACAGGAACACTTGTTATTGAGCAAATTTATGCTGTACCAGGACTTGGGGAACAATTCGTTAAATCTATTACAGTAAATGACTATACAATTATTATGGGAACTACGATTTTCTATAGTGCAATCTTCATTTTAGTTATTTTCATTGTCGATATTTTATACGGAATTATTGATCCTCGTATTCGTTTAGCGGGAGGGAAAAAATGATGAAAGATGTACAAAAATTATCTCCAGATTTATTTCAACAAGCCAATCAAAATAATGTTGATAATGAAGTCATTGCCCGTCCAAGCTTAACGTTTTGGCAAGATGTAAGAAGACGATTGTTCCAACATAAAGGAGCAATGTTTGGTTTCATTTTATTAGCGCTTATTATATTACTAGCAATTTTTGGACCGATGATAAGTAAACACTCGTATAAAGAGCAAGACTTAGGTCGTGCGAAAATGCCACCGAAAATTCCAGTGATTGAAAATGTTCATTGGTTACCATTTGACGGTACAGATCAATATGGTGTTGACCAATATGAAAAACGTGATATTAAAGAGTACTTCTGGTTTGGTACAGATGATCTTGGCCGTGATTTATGGACAAGAACTTGGGAAGGTACGCGTGTATCATTATATATCGCTCTTTTAGCAGCAGCAATTGACTTAGTAATTGGGGTTGCATACGGAGGTATTTCAGCGTTCTACGGCGGCAGAGTAGATAATATTATGCAACGGATTATGGAGATTATTAACGGTATTCCATACTTAATCATCGTTATTTTAATGGTAATCATTATGGGGTCAGGTATTTGGTCGATCACACTCGCGATGGCGATTACAGGTTGGATAGGGATGTCGCGGATTGTTCGTGGACAAATCTTAAAGTTAAAAAACCAAGAGTATGTATTAGCGTCTCGTACATTAGGTGCAACAAATACACAATTAATTGTGAAACACTTAATTCCAAACGTTATGGGACCAATTATCGTAATGACAATGTTTACAATTCCATCAGCGGTGTTTGGTGAGGCATTCTTAAGCTTCATCGGTTTAGGCATTCAGCCACCATTCGCATCACTTGGTTCTCTTGTAAATGATGGATATAAATCAATTCAAACGTATCCACACATGATGTTCATCCCTGCGGTTGTCATCAGTATGTTAATTCTAGCATTCAACTTAATGGCAGATGGATTACGCGATGCGTTAGATCCAAAAATGCGTAAGTAAACGAGGAGGGAGAAGTAAAAATGAAAACATTGTTAGAGGTAAAAGATTTACAAGTCTCCTTTGATACACATGCAGGTGAAGTACAAGCAGTGCGCGGAGTTACTTTTGATTTGAAAAAAGGGGAAACATTAGCGATTGTAGGAGAGTCTGGTTCTGGGAAATCAGTTACTTCTAAAGCGCTAATGGGATTAATCCCGAATCCTCCAGGCCGTATTAAAAATGGAGAGATTGTATTTGACGGTCGTGATTTAACGAAACTAACAGAAAAAGAAATGCAGCAAGTACGCGGTAAAGACATTGCGATGATTTTCCAAGATCCAATGACATCATTAAACCCAACGATGACTATTGGTAATCAGATTATGGAAGGTCTTATTAAACACCAAGGGATGAGTAGAGCAGATGCACGTAAAGTTGCTTTAGAATTAATCGACCTTGTAGGTATTCCAAATCCAGAAGCGCGCTTAAAACAATATCCTCACCAATTCTCAGGTGGTATGAGACAACGTGTAGTTATTGCGATGGCGTTAGCTTGTAATCCGAAATTATTAATTGCCGATGAGCCGACAACAGCGCTAGACGTTACAATTCAAGCGCAAATTTTAGAACTTATGAAGGACATTCAGCAAAAAACAGAAGCAGCAATCATTTTCATTACGCATGACTTAGGTGTAGTGGCAAACGTTGCAGACCGAGTTGCGGTTATGTACGCTGGTAAAGTTGTTGAAATTGGAACGGTTGATGAAATTTTCTACAATCCAAAACATCCATACACATGGGGCTTAATCGCATCTATGCCAAGCTTAGATGGTTCAGAGGACGAGCTATATGCGATTCCAGGAACGCCTCCAGACTTATTAAAACCGCCAAAGGGTGATGCTTTTGCACCACGTAACCCGCAGGCGCTGAAAATTGATTTTGAAATGGAACCACCTTTATTTAAAGTAAGTGATACACATTATGCGGCAACTTGGTTACTTCATGAGCAAGCGCCAGAAGTAAAACCACCAGCAGTTGTTGAAAAACGTATTCTTCAAATGAAAGCAGGTGAACAACATGACTAAACAACGTGAGAAATTAATTGAAGTGAAAAATGTGAAACAACACTTTGATGTGAGTGGTGGTGTTGTTAAAGCAGTTAATGATATTTCATTTGATATTTACCGCGGTGAAACATTTGGACTTGTAGGAGAATCTGGTTGTGGTAAGTCAACAACTGGAAGAACGATCATTCGTTTATACGACGCAACTGCCGGTGAAGTGTTGTTCGATGGTGAAAATGTACATGGGAAAAAATCACGCGCAGAACTTAAGAAGTTCAACCGTAAAATGCAAATGATTTTCCAAGATCCATATGCATCATTAAATCCTCGTATGACAGTAGGGGATATTATCGCAGAAGGTATTGATATTCACGGACTAGCAAAAGGCAAAAAAGAGCGTATGGACCGTGTTCACGAGCTGTTAAATACAGTTGGTTTAAATAAAGAGCACGCGAACCGTTTCCCGCATGAATTCTCAGGCGGACAACGTCAACGTATCGGTATCGCTCGTGCGCTAGCTGTAGAACCTGAATTTATCATTGCTGATGAACCAATCTCAGCACTTGACGTATCGATTCAGGCGCAAGTTGTAAACTTACTGAAACAGTTACAAAGAGAAAAAGGTTTAACATACTTATTCATCGCCCATGATTTATCAATGGTAAAATACATTAGTGATCGCATTGGTGTAATGTACCGTGGTCAAATCGTTGAGTTGACAACAAGTGAAGAGTTATATGCGAATCCAATGCATCCATATACAAAATCACTATTATCTGCAATTCCGCTTCCAGATCCAGATTATGAGCGCAATCGTAAACGTATCGTATACGATCCAACTCAGCATGATTATGGTAGCGAAGTACCAACAATGCGTGAAATTCGCCCAGGACATTTCGTATTATGTTCTGAAGCGGAGTATAAGAAATATAAAGAGATTTATCAATAAAAAAGTAGAGCCATTCTTCTATTACAGAAGGATGGCTCTACTTTTTTATACTAATTAAACTTAATTTAGTATAAAGAGATTTTATCCAAGTTCTTTTTCTGTTTAAAGACAGCGAAGTAAGAGTTTCCGAGAATGAAGAAAAAGGCGACTGAAATCAGCCGCCTTTTTTTCATTTAGAAACACTTTTATTTTATTGCGCTTGAACAGAAGCACTATCTTCTTGTTCATCAGGTTTAACAAGTGCATAATTTTCCCACGATCTACTTCTCCATCGGAAGAACATAATAATTGCTCGTGTCCATTCGTCGATAGCAATCGCTAGCCAAATACCAACGAGCCCCATGTCTAAATGGAAGGCGAAAAAGTAGCCGAGTGGTAAGCTCATTAATACCATGGAGAATGCGCCGATTAAAACAGGATATTTTGCATCGCCAGCTGCACGAAGTGAATTAATGATGACGATGTTCATCGTCCGTCCTGTTTCAAGTAGTACACTTAGTAAAAGAACGCTTGCCCCTAGAGCGATAATATGAGGATTATCCGTAAATAGTCCCATTAATTGTGTGCGGAATGTAACAACGAGCATGACCATAAATAAAGTTACACCAATCGCCCATTGTACACTTTTCCATACGCGTGTGTAAGCTTCATCCTTTTCATTTCCGCCAACTAGGCGTCCAACGATAATAGCTGTTCCCATACCGATAGCAATGGCGAATAAATAAGTGAACATGGAAATGTTAGTAGCGTATTGTCTTGCAGCTAACGATTCCGTACCTAAGTATGTTGCGTAATATAAGAAGACAATTTGACAAGCTTGATACATGACTTGTTCGAATGCAGATGGAATGCCAATCTTCAAAATTTTGCCAACATATTCTTTTGATAAAGTGAAGTAATATTGTAATTTCACACGGTATTCCATAACGCGGTATAGTAACCAGAAGAAAATGATAAGTGCGATTAACCGGCTGACAGCGGAAGAAATCGCGGCCCCTTGCACACCAAGTTCAGGGAAACCGAATTTCCCGAAAATAAGTACGTAGTTTCCGGCGATATGAATAATATTCATTCCAAGCGAAACAAACATCGCTTGCTTTGTAAAGCCGTGAACGCGGATAATTGCGGCTAATGAGTTAATAATAGCTTGAAGGAAAATAGCTCCTCCGACGATGGATAGATAGCTTTGTGCATACGTTAGTACATCGCCTTGTAAATTCATTGCCATCATCATATGTTTTGAAAATAAAAGAAAACCAGCGCTTATAATGAGTCCGACCACTAAATTTAATGTGACGGCTAATGCTGATATTTTTGATGCTTCCATAAAGCGTTTAGAACCGAGGTATTGGGATACAACGATAGCTGCACCATTCCCGATGACTTCTAGTACTAAAATCGCGATATGAAGGTATTGATTTGCTGCACCAACCCCAGATACAGCATCGTCTGATAATGCACTTAACATGAAAGTATCAGCGATCCCCATCAGCATAAAAAGAAAAACTTCTAGAAAAATAGGCCATGTTAATAAGAATAAACTTAATTTCTCTGTTGGCCCGTTTTTTGAGCGAATTGCTGTCATGTCCGTCCCCTCTTTACCGATATCTATTTTTAGCAAAGTGTATCGTAACACACTTTCATATCCTTTGCACTTATTTTAGCCTACATATTTTCAATATGAATAAACCTTCATTTTATGACAAAAAAGGAGGAATAATTATGCGTAAGATATTATAGAATATAAAATTTGTTTTTCTCTGATAATTTAGAAAAGTGTAAAAATCATCATTTTTAACACTTTAGTTCAATAAAAACGCAGTATGAAACGTTTACAAATACACAAAGTGTTAACAGAAAATTTTAATAAAATAGAAATATAAATATACAAAGAATATATTTGTGTGTATAATATGAATTATTAGAACATATATATATTTCTTTCTGTTTGAAAATGAAAGGGCTAACATTTTTTTGGAGGGTGGAAGTATGAAAAAAAAGATACCAGTTTTTGTAGCATCAACAGTAGCAATGAGCATGATTTTAGGGGCATGTGGCTACCAAAAAGATGAACCGCAAGCGAACGCAAAAGGGGATAGCGGGAAAAGCGGTGCGAAGCAAGTTATTAACTTAATTGAAACACAAGAAATTCCAACGATGGACCCAGCGTTATCAGCTGATGCAGTTTCTTCAAAAGTAATGAACAATACGATGGAAGGCCTATACCGCCTTGGGAAAGACGATAAATTAGTTCCAGGTGTAGCGAAAGAATTCCAAAAGTCAGAAGACGGTAAAAAGTATACATTTAAATTACGTGAAGATGCAAAATGGTCAAATGGTGAACCTGTAACGGCGAAAGATTTCGTGTATGCATGGCAAAGAGCAATTAATCCAGATACAGCTGCGAAATCGGCGTACATTATGTACGATATAAAAAATGCTGAGAAAATTAATAAAAAAGAGATGAGTCCAGACCAATTAGGCGTGAAAGCGATTGATGATCATACATTAGAAGTAGAATTAGATAATTCTATCCCATATCTTATTGATTTAATGGTCTATCCGATCTTTTATCCTGTTAATGAAAAGTATGTGAAAGAGCAAGGGACGAAGTTTGGTTTAGAAGCAAATACAACACTTTACAACGGTCCATTTACATTAAGTGATTGGCAACATGAACGTAGTTTCAAAATGACAAAGAGCCCATCATATTGGGACAATAAAGAAGTGAAACTTGAGGAAGTAAACTTTAATATTGTAAAAGATACGTCTACGCCAATTAATTTATATGAAACAAACGCAGTCGATCGAGCGACGTTATTAGCAGAGTTCATCGATAAATATAAAGGAAAACCAGATTTCAAAACAGTAGAAGAGACATCTGTATTCTTCCTTCGTTTAAATCAAAAAGACCCATCTTTAGCAAATAAAAATATTCGTAAAGCAATTTCACTTGGCTTTGATCGTAAACCATTCGTTGATACATTATTAAATAACGGTTCTAGGCCAGCGACAGGATTAATTCCTGATAATTTCATTAAAGGTCCGGATAAAAAAGATTTCCGTGCTGAAAATGGAGATATTATAAAACCAAATGTAAAAGAAGCGAAAAAGTATTGGGAAGCTGGTAAAAAAGAGCTTGGTAAAAATGAAATTGAATTAGAGATGTTAAATGAAGACGTTGAATTATCGAAGAAAACTGGTGAATATTTAAAAGGTGAGTTAGAAAAGAATTTACCAGGATTAACAGTGAAAATTAAACAACAACCATTCGCGCAAAAACTAAAATTAGAAGATGCAGGCGATTATGTAATGTCATTCTCTGGATGGGGGGCAGACTTCCCAGATCCAGTTACATATCTTGATATGTTTGTAACTGACGGAGCGCAAAACAAAATGAAGTATTCTAATCCGAAGTACGATGAGATTATTATGAAAGCGAAAAAAGATGGAAGCGATGTAAATGCTCGCTGGAAAAACTTACTTGAAGCAGAAAAAATGCTACTTGATGACGCTGCGATTGTTCCGGTATATCAACGTGGTAGAGCATATTTACAAAGAGAAACAATTAAAGATATGTACAACCATAAATATGGCCCCGATGTAAGCTTTAAATGGGCATCAGTAGGAAAATAAGAAAAAAGCAGGTGATTACCTGCTTTTTTTAGTACGTACGTTTTTTATAAATGCCTTTTCCGCCAACTTGGTTCCAGCCTGATTGTACATCTAAACTTTTGTTAACAAACTTCATTTTTTCTTTCCCACCAAAGAGTTTTTCACCGATGCTATTTGTAATGACACCAATCAATGCTGTTATTCCGATGATGAGGGTAGCGACAATGATAAAATCAGTAAAAAAAGCGATCATATGCAAATTCCCCCTTTGTCTGTCTGTATTTTTATTGTATGAGATAAATGGTAAAAAAGAAAGAAATGTCAGAAAAATATTCGATTTACTTTAGAAAGCATATAGACATGAGCGGAGAGATTTGTTAAAATGAGAACAAATGTTCCTTTTGTTTCTAACCTTTAGAGTCTTACATTTCTCAATTGTTTTGTCGGGAAAAGGTAAGAAAACGCTCTCTTTTTAATGGGGAAGATTATGAAACTGTAATTGTATATCAAGTGAAGATTATTGTAGAAAGTAAGTATCAAAAGGGTTGAAGACCGTTGTTAAAGGACAGTTTTACTCAGTATAATCATGTTGCATAGCAGTGGAGTACACGGAGAAATTTTCTCAACTAGCAGTAAATTCACTGTATATTTCTTGCAAAAACTATTGTATAATGATTATAGAAGTTACTTATTAAAAGTAATTATTGTTGCTTACATGAATTGCGATTTTTTACTTTGCTATAAGACAAGTTATCGCGAAAAATTGCGGAAGTTAGAAATTTAAACTGTAATTAGTACAGAATTTGTACTCTTTAAGGAGAGTGAGCTTTGTATGGTAACATTATATAGTTCTCCAAGCTGTACGTCTTGTAGAAAGGCGAAATTATGGCTAGAGGAAAATCATATTCCTTATACAGAACGTAATATTTTCTCAGATCCATTAACGATTGATGAGATTAAAGAGATTTTACGTATGACAGAAAGCGGAACGGATGAGATTATTTCTACTCGTTCAAAAGTTTTCCAAGAATTGAATGTGAACTTAGAGTCTTTACCACTTCAAGATTTATATAAGATGATTCGTGACTATCCAGGTATTTTACGTCGTCCAATTATGATTGACGAAAAACGCCTTCAAGTAGGTTACAACGAAGATGAAATCCGTCGTTTCTTACCACGTACAGTAAGAACGTTCCAATTACGTGAAGCACAGCGTCTTGTAAATTAATTATAATAATATGAAAACCTTCTACCTATTATAGAGTAGAAGGTTTTTTTTTACTGTTTAACATTACGTAATCGCACTTGTTGAACGATAAAGCCTATGCATAAAATGGTGAAAATGAACAAATAAGGGATACTTGTGGCAAAACTAGGATTATGATGAAAAAACGTTGCAAGTCTGTCTTCATGTGTAATCATTTTTCCTGCTGTATAGGCGAGAACTGCTGCTCCGCAATAAATGAGAAATGGAAAGCGTTCCATGAGTATTAAAATAAGTTTGCTTCCCCAAATGATAATCGGGATAGAAATGAATAAACCGATAATTACGAGTGAAAGTCTTCCGTGAGCTGCTCCTGCAATGGCAATAACATTGTCAAACCCCATAACGAGATCCGCGAATACAATTGTACGCACAGCTTGGAATAAAGTCGTTTTTCCTTTGATAGAAGAAAGGTCGTTGTTATTATCAGTGAGTAAATTGACCGCAATTAATGTGAGTAAAATTCCGCCGGTGAGTTGTAAAAATGGGATATCAAGTAAATAGACAGCTAGTATCGTGAGGAGAATTCGTAGCACAATTGCTAACATAGTACCAATCAAAATGGCTCTATTTCGTTTTGCTTCAGGTAAATTTCGGCTAGCTAGTGCGATGACAATTGCGTTATCGCCACCTAGTACAACATCGATACCGACAATCATTAGTACAGATGTTAAAAACTCTAAGTCCATTCGTCTGCCTCCATTTATGATGTTTTAATAAGCGAAATATATGTATGTGGTGAAGAAAGTTTGTCTAGTTTTGATCCAGCGCGCCTGGGGAAAAAATAATCACCTCTAATAGAAGTTTCACTTTATTACAGTGTACGAGGGAATATGGGAATGTATGTCCAAATTTTTTGCGAGCAGTGAATTGGTATAA
This sequence comes from Bacillus sp. FDAARGOS_1420, assembly GCF_019344915.1. NCBI lineage: Bacteria > Bacillati > Bacillota > Bacilli > Caryophanales > Bacillaceae > Bacillus > Bacillus sp. FDAARGOS_1420. The sequence continues at coordinate 400,774 of NZ_JAHWJB010000002.1, forward strand.
TGGTATATTTATTCCGATTGGTGCGAGCTAATAATCAGTGGAGGATGAAAAAAATACTGATTATTGTTTCACTTTATGTAAAAAGTCGAATACAGATAGGTATATAACTATTTTTGTAAAATAAATCGATTTTATTTCCCTTCTGGAGAATCTTATCATAAAATGAGAGTACAAGAATCTATTGTTTTGTCATATGAGTGGGGAATCCCTTCATAACAATTCTAAGCAGGAAGGGAGCGTTGTATTTTGGATATTGAAAGAATTAATGACCATACGATGAAATTTTTTATTACGTACATTGATATAGAGGACAGAGGGTTTAATCGTGAAGAAATTTGGTATGATCGCGAACGAAGTGAAGAGCTCTTTTGGGAGATGATGGACGAAGCTCGTGATCATGATGATTTCTTTATCGATGGGCCGTTATGGATCCAAGTGCAAGCAGTCGATAAAGGGATTGAAGTACTTGTAACGAAAGCGGAGCTTTCAAAGGATGGACAAAAGCTGGAATTACCAATAGGTGTAGACAAAATTATAGACATTCCTCTAGATGAAGGCATCGAATCATTATTCCAGCAAGAATTAGTGGAAGAGGTAGAAGAACAAGTAGGAACAAACTTTAATGAAGATGGTACGTTTGGCTTTTTAATTAAGTTTAATGATTTTGAAGATGTTATTTCATTAAGTCATCGTCTTATCTTTGAAGATATAAAAGATGAATTACATTCATTTGAGGACCGCTATTATGTATATGTGGAATTCGATGAAGTGCTACATGATGAAGAAGAGATTGATCGTATTTTAAGTATTGTTTTAGAATATGGAGAAGAATCTACTTTAACGATTCACCGTGTAAGTGAGTATGGGAAACAGGTTGTGAAAGAGCGTGCGCTTGAGACAATTCGCAACAATTTCCCTCCTAAAACGTAGGCCGATTTCTATAGTATGAAATCGGCTTTTTTTATGAAGAATAGGAAGGCTTTCTTATTAGGGGGGAAGAGATGAAAAATACACTAAAACTACTTTTCTTTTTTCTACTACTGTTCGCATTATTTGTTTCATTACGCATGTTTATTGATGTAGCATTTTATTCGGATGTCATGGGGATAAAGGATGTTTCGATTTTAGGTATTATTAGTATTTTATTTACGGTTTCCGCATTTTTAATTGGATGTGTTATTTTCTTAGAAAATCGCCATCCGTCAAAAACACTTACGTGGTTAATCGTACTAGGTATTTTTCCAGTGTTCGGTTTCTTTGCTTATCTTTTATTTGGACAAAACTTTCGCAGAAAAAGAATGTTCCAAAAGAAGGCATTACTCGATGAACAGGCGTTTTTACAATATAAGGGACACGAAGATTACGAAGAACGGATTTTACGAAATCATAAGCATCAAGAATTGTTATTTCGTTTAGCAGATCGATTGGGTGCTTTAAATATTTCATTTCAAACTGAAACGAGGACATTAACAAATGGAGACGAAACGTTTCAGGCAATTTTAGATGGGTTAAATCGAGCGAAACACCACATTCATATGGAGTATTACATTGTACGTGATGACAAGCTCGGTACAGAAATTAAAGATATTTTAATAAAAAAATCAAAAGAAGGCGTTGTCGTTCGTTTTTTATACGACGCGGTTGGAAGCTTTAAATTATCAAATTCGTATATTGCAGAATTGAATGATGCAGGAGTAGAAATGATTCCATTTTTCCCTGTGCGCTTTCCAATTTTAAACGATAAAATTAATTATCGAAACCACCGAAAAATCGTTATTATAGATGGAAATGAGGGGTTTGTAGGTGGATTAAATATTGGTGATGAGTATTTAGGGAAGGATAAATATTTCGGTTTTTGGCGAGACACGCATTTATATTTACGCGGTGAAGCAGTTCAAAGTTTACAGCTAATTTTCCTTCAAGACTGGTTTTATATGACTGGTGAGGCGGTATTAGCACCTGAATATTTACAAGCGGAAGCAGTTGAGGGTGATCATTGGGGCGGAGTCCAACTTGTTGGAGGTGGACCGGATAATAAATGGGAAACAATTAAACATTTATATTTTGCAATGATTGCTTCAGCTAGGAAATCGATTTGGATTGCAACACCATACTTTATTCCAGATGATGATATTTTATCTGCATTAAAAGTAGCTGCACTTGCTGGTATCGATGTTCGTTTGTTAATGCCAAGTAAGCCAGATAAGCGGACTGTCTTTTATGCATCAAGATCGTACTTTCCGGAGTTATTAGATGCAGGAGTAAAAATATATGAATATGAAAAAGGGTTTCTTCATAGTAAAGTTGTCATCGTGGATTCTGATCTCGCATCAATTGGGACAGCTAATATGGATATGAGAAGTTTTCATTTAAACTTTGAAGTAAATGCCTTTTTATATGATACAGGTAGCATTAGAAAGCTCGTTCAAGATTTTAAAGACGATTTAGAAGAATCCAGTGAAATTCATGTTGACCGATTTCATAAGAGACGTCTTCATAGGCGGATTGTTGAATCGACGTACCGGTTATTATCACCTTTATTATAGAAAGAGATGTCCTAATTTAGGACATCTCTTTTTTTGAGAGGAATTTGTAGTAAATTGTAGAATACAAGAAGTTGAAAGGGTGTGATGGTGATGTTTATTGCAAGGAGAGAAAACGGAGAGAAAATTCATCTATTATATAACCGGGATGAAGAACGTTTACGCGAAATGCGTAAACGAGAAAAATTCTTTTGTACAGCTTGCGGAAAAGAAGTGCAAATGAAATTAGGAAAACAAAAGAGCTGGCATTTTGCTCATAAGAAAGTGGATTCATGTCTTACCTTTTATGAAGCAGAATCTATGTATCATATGCACGGTAAAGAATTGTTATATAGATGGTTGAAACGTCAAAATTTTCATGTGGATATAGAGCATTACCTTCCAAAAATCCAGCAAAGACCAGATGTTTTCGTAGAGAGAGCAGGTAGGGAAATTGCGATTGAATATCAATGCGCCAATCTCTCCATAGAACAGCTTTCTAAACGAACATACTCGTATTGGCAAGCTGGTATACAGGTCATCTGGATCATTGGTGGAAATCAATTAAAAAAGCAATCTGCATATTGGATGAAATTTTCCTCACTTCTGGCTTTCTCCTTACAATCTTATCCCCAGCCATTTCTTATTTTCTTCTGTCCGAAACAAAAATCATTTATGAAATGCGCCTTTATCACTCCGTTTTCTACAAACGTCTCTTTCTCACATACTATTTATTTACCAACTGATACGACTACTGTTGACATGCTCTTTTCCCCCGTTCCTTTCCAAAAAGAGGTATTAGGACAAGAATGGAAGAGAAAAAAGAACCATTTTCGGCAAAACGCTCTATCTATCTGGAATTATAATCATAAGTCACTACTCCGCCTCTTATATCAATATAAATGTACCCCAGCGAGTTTTCCTTCTGAAATCGGTGTTCCGCTCCCATCCGCGTTTGCTTTTCAAACAAATCCATTTATATGGCAAGCTTCTCTTTATATGAAGTGTATAGGTATGCTTAAGGTAGGAGAGTATATTTCTCTGCAATACGCATGTAACTATGTAGCAAAATATACGAAGAGGCGTCTACTTCCGTATTTTGCACAACATATATGGAAGGTAGCAGTTGCGGAGTATATGACATTTTTATGTTATGCAGGTGTATTAATAAAAATAGGTAGTAATAAGTATCGAAAAATAAGAGATGTTGTGTTGGTAAAAACAGAGGGAGAAATTATGAAATATGATGAAATTGGCTTAGCGCACGCACTATCTCTATTTGAGACAAAGTTCAACATGAGAGAAGAAAAAGGGGATATAATAAAGAATGAACGTGAAGGAATTACATAAGAAAAACAGAATTGTACTTAAGTAGAGATATTTAAAGGAGGGCTTACAGAATGTCTGAACAAAATACAGTAAAATCATTACCAGATCGCAATGAGATTGAAGAAGCAAGCACATGGCGATTAGAAGATATTTTCCAAACAGATGCAGAATGGGAAAAAGAATTCCAAGCTATTAAAGAGCTATTGCCAAAGTTAACTGAATTTAAAGGGAAGCTTGGCGACTCTGCAGACAATTTGCTTGAGGCATTGCAATATGAAGATGAAATTTCAATGCGATTAGGTAAGCTATATACATATGCACATATGCGTTACGATCAAGATACAACAAACTCTGTGTATCAAGCACTGAATGATCGCGCAACAAATTTATACTCACAAGTATCTAGTAGCACAGCGTATATCGTACCTGAAATTTTATCTATTTCAGAAGATACATTGCAAACATTCTTACAAGAAAATCGAGAACTAAGTGTATATGAGCATGCATTAGAAGAAATTACACGTCAACGCCCGCACGTATTATCTGAGGCAGAGGAAGCGTTATTAGCAGAAGCATCTGAAGTGATGAGTGCATCAAGTAATACATTCGGTATGTTGAATAATGCGGATTTGAAATTCCCATCTATTAAAGGTGAGGATGGAGAAGAGGTAGAAATAACACATGGCCGTTACATTCAGTTTTTAGAAAGTGATGATCGTCGTGTTCGCGAAGATGCATTCAAAGCTGTATTTGAAACGTATGGGAAATTTAAGAACACATTTGCAAGTACGTTAAGCGGGGCAGTGAAACGTAATAATTTCAATGCGCGCGTTCGTAAATACGATTCTGCACGTCAAGCTGCATTAAGTAATAATAATATTCCTGAGGCGGTGTATGATCAACTTATTGAATCGGTAAATGATAATTTACACTTACTACATCGATACATTGATATTCGTAAGCGTGCTCTAGGTCTTGATGAGCTTCATATGTACGATTTATATACACCACTTGTACAAGAAGTGAAAATGAATGTGAAGTATGAAGAAGCGCAAGAAATGTTATTGAAATCTTTAAATGTACTTGGTGATGAATATGTTGAAATTTTAAAAGAAGCATATGAAAATCGCTGGGTAGATGTATATGAGAATAAAGGAAAACGAAGTGGAGCATATTCATCTGGTGCATACGGAACAAACCCGTATATTTTAATGAACTGGCATGATAATGTAAATAATTTATATACACTTGCTCATGAGTTTGGTCATTCGGTGCATAGTTATTACACAAGAAAGACACAGCCACACGTATACGGTGATTATTCAATCTTCGTTGCAGAAGTGGCATCAACTTGTAATGAAGCACTTCTAAATGATTACTTATTGAAGACGACAGAAGATAAGAAAGAGCGTCTATATTTATTAAATCACTATTTAGAAGGATTCCGTGGTACTGTATTCCGTCAAACAATGTTTGCAGAGTTCGAGCATATCATTCATAAGAAAGTACAAGAAGGACATGCTGTTACGCCAGATATGTTAACGGAGATCTACTACGATTTAAATAAGAAATATTTCGGGGACGCTTTAGTAATCGATAAAGAAATCGGCTTAGAATGGTCTCGTATTCCGCACTTCTATTACAACTATTACGTATATCAATACGCAACAGGATTTAGTGCAGCGACAGCTTTGTCAAAACAAATTTTAGAAGAGGGACAACCAGCAGTAGAACGTTACATTAACGAATTCTTAAAAGCTGGAAGCTCTGATTACCCAATTGAAGTGTTGAAAAAAGCAGGAGTAGATATGGCATCACCAGAACCTGTAAAAGAAGCATTACAAGTATTTGAAGAGAAGTTAAATGAATTAGAAGCGCTATTGTTTGAAGAGAAGTAATGAGAAAAGACGAGGGATTTTATCCTCGTCTTTTTTGTTTGAAACATTTTCTCAAAAGTACATAATGTCGATATTTGTCGAATTATTAAGGTGATTTTCTTTACTTTTTCTATATTAGAAGGAATTTTCATGACTTATTTTTGTAGTTAAAATCCTTTAAATCGTTTTCTATAGTTGAAATAAGAGACAGCGATGACGATAACGCCGAATAAAAGAGGGAAGGCAATAATTTTAGGAAAAGCTTGTAGTAGAGAAAGGATGTACAAGAAAAAAGAAACAATGAAAGCTAGAAAAATTAGAGCGATATGAGACTTTTTCATTAATAAAACCTCCTAAATGTTCTTTTTTATAGCTTATTCAAAAATGAAAACGTTTAGAATGTGACAAAAATGTGAAATTCGACAAAAGGGGTTGTCATCTGACGTCGAATCTTGTAATATAATAAGCGTGAACGAATTCACATACAAACATATACCCCTTTGTTTGAACGTGAAAATTTCTCCCATCCCCTTTAATATTTTTATAAGCCGTAAAGAAAAAGACCTGGTGTTTACACCGGGTCTTTTTCTTTTGCTATCCATTTCCAATAACGCTCGCACTTCACTTCAATCATTTGTACTTTTCGTTTTAGTTGTAATTTCTTTAGTTCACGCTCTATTTCTTGTTGAGGGCAGTCATATATAAATGAGATTTCCTTTGAAGAAATAAATTGTGTTGCTTCTAGTAATACTTCTAAAGGAGGTAATGGTTCTGGCTCAATCTCGCACTTTATAAGTTCTTTTAATAACTGTACGTATACATCATAGGAATAAATTCCCGCGATTTTAATACCTTCCTCATCTGAATTTGCATGAAAAAATAGGAGGGAAGGTATTTCTGTAATATGCATCTCATTTGTGAATTTTAGGTCGCATTGGAAAGCTTTTTTTGCGCTAACTGAGTGTAGGTCTTTTTTAAATTCCTCTACATCAATGCCACTATCTTTAGCGCATGTAAGCAATAATTCACAGTCAGGGTTTGATACATTTTCAAGAAGAATGTATTCTTGGAGTTTTCGCAAAAATTTCGAACCTGCTTTTCGGCCTTGCAATTCCGCCGCCTTAATTGCCATCGAAACTAAATATGGTGTTGACGATGCCTCTTGCATATGTACTTTTCCATCACATGAAAAACCTTGTAAACTTGTTGTTTTTTCCCACACAAATCGAATATTAGCAGGTTTATTCCATTTGTGTGAGGAAGCGTTTGCTCCGTCCACTTTTCCTGTTACGATATGACGAATAGAGAAGTATTTCCCATACTCAAGCCATAGTTTAATAATAAATGGCTCGATATCCCAGCAATCTTTACAAAGTGGATCAATAAATAAATATGCTTCTACAGATTTATGCTCGCATGTGGAAGGAGAAGGCATATTTATATGCTTTGCTTCCTGCTTATCCATTACACTTCACCTGTTTCATTTGGAGTATTGACCATATGTTGAGCAGTTAATGCTAAACGTTCAAAAACAAACTCTCTTATATGACCGTGCACTCCTGTATCATCCATTGCTTGCTCCATACATGACAGCCAAGCTTCTGCGCGTTTTGGAGTAATCTCAAACGGAAGATGGCGTGCTCTTAGCATAGGATGCCCATGTTCTTCAGTGTATAAATTAGGACCACCTAAATATTGCGTTAAAAATTGTTTCTGCTTCCTAGCAGTTTCTGTTAAATCATCCGGGAAGATCGGAGATAAGTCAGGGTGTTCACTGACATAGGAATAAAATGTATCCACTAATGTTGCAATGCATTGTTCACCGCCAATTGCTTCAAATGGTGTCATCGGTTGCTTGCTCATCCTTTATAAACTCCTTTTTCCATGAAATGTATATCTATTGTAGCAATGGAATGTTATGAAGAGCAACTAAACAGCCTTCATAACATTCTTTGCTTATTCTATATGTTGCTAATAAATCTTTTGCTTTTCAAAAAGGTGAAATGTAGCCGTAAGTACAGCTCTTCTTCACTGATGGAAATTTTACTTTAGCGCTCTTCGTTTTGTTTGGCAAGGAAAAAGCGTTTTACTTTGTTGTTTGTATGACGAATTGGTACGTTATGTTGCTTTAATAACCTTATAAATGCTGCTTTACCGGTCTTTTCATCTTGCACTTCGTATTCAATTTCATAATCATCGTGATTGTAATAGAAACTATGATCAAAGACAAGCGTTCCGCCTTCAAATAATATTTCAGCTCTTTCTGTTGTTAAACTACCCATATAAGTTAAAGAGGAAACGGGAATTTGTAATTTGTGTAGCTGATCCATTACAGTTCCTTGAATGATTGTGTTTGTTTCCATCATAAGTTGTGCTTCTTTTTCTGTTACAGACTGATGAGTTTCTAATAAACCAATTTCAGCAGGTTGTTTTAATGTTAATGTATAAGTTCCATCTTTATGACGAATACGAAGTGCAGAGCCCGTATCTTTTAAAGAGAAGTGAGGCGTTTCAAAGTAGTGATTTACTTGTTTTGTAAATGCTTCAATAGAAAAAGATTTGCATAATGTTTGGAATTCTTCCTCTGTAACCATATTTTTAAATTCAATTTCAATTTCTTGTGTCATTGTATGCGCTCCTTTTGAAAAATAATTCTTTCCACATTATCGCTTTTTCGCAAATTTGGTTCAATGTTTTATTTGTTTGCGTCCATGTTATGATACAATAATACTGTTAAGTAAGACAGGAAGTTGAGATGGAGGAGTTCGAGTATGCAAAATAAAATTCAAGTTAAGAGCGTAGAAATGAGAGAGAATGCGCTTATTTTTTGTGCGGAAAATACTGAAATAGAGGTAAAGGAGTTAAGTGCGCGTAATCACGTACTTGTAGACTCAGACAATTTATCATTTTTATATATCTTAGAAAATGAATCATCTTTCATTTATGTAAGTATTCCGCATACATGCTGGGAAGCAATGCATGAAGCGATGAATAAAGATACAGCGATGTTTATTCGCGTGAATGATGTTGAAATAGAATTAGAAGGATTAAAAGAAGAAGTAGAATATTTAGTTGAAAATATTGAAGGTAATGCAAATTACGGAGAAGAACTAGTAACTGCTGTAGAAAAAGTGTTTCTATAAGCAAATGGATTGATTTTGGTGGTGGTTGAAATGAATCGTAATTGGGAAGAATTTTTAGCACCGTATCACCAAGCGGTGGCGGAGCTGAAAGTGAAACTAAAAGGAATGCGTACTCAATTTGCAATGTTAACGGAGCATTCTCCAATTGAGTTTGTAACAGGAAGGGTAAAGTCGGTTGCAAGTATTATTGATAAAGCGGAGAAGAGAAATGTACCGCTAGACCGAATTAGAGAAGATATGCAGGACATCGCGGGCCTTCGAATGATGTGTCAATTCGTAGATGAGATTAAGCCTGTTGTAGAATATCTTCGAAAACGAAATGATTTTGACATTGTAGAAGAACGTGATTATGTAACGCAAAAGAAAGATAGCGGCTATCGCTCTTACCACGTTGTCATTAGTTATCCTGTTCAAACGATACAGGGGGAGAAAAAAGTGTTAGTTGAAATTCAAATTCGCACGTTAGCAATGAATTTTTGGGCAACGATTGAGCATTCTTTAAATTACAAATATAGTGGACGTTTTCCTGAAGATATTAAAATACGCTTACAACGTGCAGCGGAAGCGGCGTTTTTATTAGATGAAGAAATGTCTTCCATTCGTCTTGAAATTCAAGAAGCGCAAAAGGTCTTTTCACGAAAGCAGGAAACGAAAGATTCTGAATCATAAACTAAAGGGTGTTGGGCGATGAAATTTACAATTATGTCAAAGGGAGATCAATCATCAGATACACTAGCAAGTACGATGAAAGAATACTTGTTAGATTTTGGGTTTACAATGGATGAAAAGGAACCTGATATTGTAATTTCTGTTGGGGGAGATGGAACGCTTTTATATGCATTCCATCGTTACTATAATCGATTAGATGAAACAGCATTTGTTGGTGTACATACAGGGCATTTAGGTTTCTATGCAGATTGGTTACCCACGGAAGTAGAGAAGTTGGTGATTGCAATCGCTAAAACACCGTTCCAAGTGGTTGAATATCCACTTTTAGAAGTGATTATTCGCTATGTGAATGGTAGTAAAGAGTCGCAGTATTTGGCGATGAATGAAGCGACTGTAAAAAGTGCAGAAGGTACATTAGTAACAGAAGTGGAAATACGCGGAGAGTATTTCGAAACGTTTCGCGGAGATGGTCTTTGTATTTCTACTCCTTCAGGAAGTACCGCTTATAATAAGGCGCTTGGCGGAGCAATTATTCACCCTTCTATTGAAGCGATTCAAATTGCAGAAATGGCATCTATCAACAATCGTGTATTTCGTACGGTAGGTTCACCGCTCGTACTGCCGAAGCATCATACATGCGTTTTAAAGCCGGCTGCAGGAATGAACATGCAAATTACCGTGGATCATTTGACGATGGTTCATCAAGATGTGAAATCAATTCAGTATCGCGTTGCAAACGAGAAAGTACGATTTGTTCGTTTCCGTCCGTTCCCATTCTGGAAACGTGTTCGTGACTCGTTTGTTGCAGATAAATAGAGAGGGTTTATATATTTGAACAGATTTACATTGAAATGGGATATAGGGCTGGCTGAAGAGGGAACTTTAGTTAGAGAATTTTTGAAAACAAAAGGGATTTCGAAAGCTGCTTTAACGGATATAAAGTTCCGCGGGGGAGCAATTGAAGTAAACGGTCAACACACAAGTGTTCGTCACAAGTTACAAGCTGGTGAAGAGTTACAAATCTTTTTTCCAGTGGAGGAAAGAAGTGAAGGGATGGAAGTGGAAGAGATCCCTTTATGTATCGTATATGAAGATGATGCGGTTCTTGTTATAAATAAAGAAGCAAATATGTCGACGATTCCGTCTAGGGAGCACCCGTCAGGAAGTATTGCAAACGCTCTTTTATATCATTATGATAAACAAAATCTTGCAAGTACGGTGCACATTGTGACGAGGTTAGACCGTGATACTTCAGGGCTTATGTTAATTGCGAAAAATAGATTCGTTCACCACCTTTTATCGAAGCAGCATCAACAAAAAGGGGTGAAACGAACGTATGAGGCAATCGTTCATGGGACTATTTTAGAAGAAGTAGGAACGATTGACGCGCCAATCGGACGAAAATCGGATAGTATTATCGAGCGAACTGTCTGTGAAGATGGTCAAAGAGCTGTTACTCATTTTAGAGTGATGGAGAGTTCTTCCGATAAGACGCATGTAGCGCTTGAGCTCGAGACGGGAAGAACACATCAAATTCGTGTACATATGGCATATATAGGACATCCGCTACTTGGGGATGATCTATACGGTGGCCGAAGAGATGTGATAAAACGTCAAGCGCTGCATAGTACATCTTTGACGTTTTATCATCCTATTTTAGAAAAGGGAATGACTTTTACCGTAAGTATCCCAGAGGATATGCAATACGCTTTACATAACAATTAAAAGGGAACAAAATTCTTATCATAAAAAGAATTTTGTTCCCTTTTTTTAGCGAAATAATATTAAAATTTGATTTTCACCAGTACGTTTTATAACGAAAAAGCCACTTTCAGCTTTTGTGGCAATGCCGTCATCATTTGGACGACAATATCCGTGTGTTTCGCAAGTGCCGTCATCACGTACTAACATTTGTCCAATTAATCCGACAGGAAGCCACTCAGTACGGTCTCTTCTTGATATATACTTACAAGCTGGATCCCATTCTATATTTAAAAGGGGTTGTATTTCTTGTTTGTTAGTACGTGTATATTGACGTTTTCCGAAGCTGTCTGTTTCATAGCGTTTTTGCCAACTTAAGGCACCGCTATTTCCTATGAGAGCAGGAGTAGCGCTGGATATGCCTAATATGAATGTATCATTTGAAGTAGCTTTTCGAATTTTTTCTTCGCTACTAAATGTAATGAAATAGCCGATATCAATAGGGCTATGATCTGCTGCCTCAAACATTTGTGCAAAATCAGTACCACCTGCATTGTAAGAAGCACCATCGATATACATTTCTCCGTTATGGGCAAGCCATTTGGCACCTATATTATAATCAGTGTCATTTGTCCCATTTGCGATAAACCAGGAATAAGCTTCTTCTGCTGTACCAAATTTCCCCATAATATGGCTGCCTGCAAAATTAGCTGTTGATGTATGATTTCCTTCCGCATGAGATGAGAATCCGTTAGCGATAGTTGCGGTTCCTTCTGCATGTGCTGCTTCTCCCAAAGCAATTGCATGTTTTCCTTCTGCATGAGAATAAGAGCCGCCTGCTGTCGTTTCACTTCCTTCGCTATGCGAACTATGTCCAGTTGCCTTTGTTTTTGTCCCTTCTGCATGAGAAAAGGGACCCGTTGCATGTGTAAGAAGCCCTTCTGCATGTGAAGCGATTCCATCAGCTTTAGAGTGAAGTCCTTCTTTATATGCGTGACGAGCTCCTTTGTTATTTTCTTTTTTTATAGGTGTAGGTACAGGAGCCTGAATAGGGGCGGATCCTTCTATTTGTACATCGTTGCCCGAGATTAATGCTTCTTTTATTTTTTTTACTTGATTTATAATAGTAGCTGGAATTTCTGGTTGTACTTTTTCCTTTATTGCTGCAGGAATGTTTTCTTCTATATTTTCTTGTATCTTTTCCGAATTAAGCACAGGTTCATCATTATTAGAAGCGAGCTTCTTTTTTTGTTTTGCTTTTATTTTCCTGCTATCTATAATTCGCCTCATAACAGCATTTTCTAAAGAGATATATTTTTCTCTCGGTTTGCTTTTTTTTGATGACTCTTGTTCTTCTATTTCTTCTATAGCTGCAGCTCGAATACTGCACCAGTATCAATATTGACTGTATGATTCACAAAGCGAGGTTCATTGACAGGTGTATGTCCATAAACAATCCATGTTTCACCCTTATACTCTTTCGCCCAATCTCGGCGGACAGGTGAGCCGTCAGGGTGTTTTTCGCCTGTAATATCACCATATAGTACAAAGGTTTGTACTTTTTTATCTTGTCTTCCTATGTAATCTTGCCGAATACCAGCGTGACAGACGGTTAATTTTTTTTCATCCAGTATGTGATATAGCGGTGATTGTTCGTAAAGAGTAATGAATTTTTCTTTTATTATTTGTTGCTTATTAGAAGGCAATGCTTCATATTCTGCAACAGTTGTTTCGAGCCCATGAGCGATTGTAACATTACGTCCAAGGAAGAAACGATACAGTTTATTACAGTGATTCCCTGGAGCATAGTAAGCATCTTTTCTATTTATTACGAGCTCCCATACAATTTCAATCATCCGTAATGAATGAGGACCTCGGTCTGTAATATCACCAACGAATGCAAGCCTTCGTTTTGCGTTATGAATTGGGATACCACTATCCCAGCTATACCCTAGTTTCGTTGTTAAATCTTGAAACTCTTGGAAGCATCCGTGAATATCACCTATAATGTCATATTTCATATTTAAACCTCCAGCTCATTTTTTCATTAGTATATCTAAAATGGACATAGAAAAAAACCATACCGTTTTTCGATATGGTTCATTTAAACATAAAGATTTTAGTTCTTGAGCGTACGTTTAAAATAAATCCAATAGCAACCATATATGTGAGCAGTGAACTCCCGCCGTAGCTCATAAGCGGTAACGTTATTCCTGTAATAGGGAGTAAACCAATTGTCATCCCAATATTTTGGAATACTTGGAACGTAAACATTCCAATTGTGCCAGCGCAAATATAACTACCGAAAGGTTCATTGCTTTCTAAAGCGATATGGATCATTCGGTAAATGAGTAAGAAAAAAAATGAAATAATAACACTTGCTCCTAGAAAACCGAATTGTTCAGCGATATTTGTAAAAATAAAATCTGTATGTGGCTCTGGAAAATATACTTGTCTATTTTCCCATCCTTTTCCTTGCATCTCTCCTGATCCGGTAGCTAAAAATGCTTGTCTTAATTGGTATCCTTGTGCGTCATATTCATAAGGTGCAAGCCAACCATAGAAGCGATTTAATTGATATTCTTTTAGAATGTGCTCTTTAAAGAACTCTGTATGCGTGAAATAAATATATGTTAAGGTAGAGCCTATGGCGAAAATACCGGAGGTTAATCCGAGGATAAAGCGCCAACGTATACCAGAAACTAAAACCATTGTTGCAAGCATCGCTGAAATGACCATTGTGTTTCCTAAATCAGGTTCTTTTGCGATTAGAAGTAGTGGAGGTAAACTAGCTGCAAATATTTTTAAAAGTAAAATGAAATCTTCACGAGTTGTCCGAAAAAGGTATTTTTCATTATGATTCGCTATAATTCGTCCAACGACGATAATCAAAAATAATTTCATAATTTCAGAAGGCTGAAAGTTTCCGATGCCTGGAAGTCTGTACCACGCGGTAGCCCCTTTAATTGTAACGGCGCCAGGAACTTGAAGCTCTAGGCCAATTAGAAGTATGAGTGCAAAGCTATATAAATACCAAGCAATTTGTTTATAGCGATCGAAATCAATAACCATAATAACACCAATGGCGATAAATCCAATGGCATACCATTGGATTTGTTTTAATACAAAATTTACGTTTTGTAAAAATGGTGGTAAAGAAGCTTGTGCACTTGCGATAGCAAAGCAGCTAACAATCCCAATGGCAAATAAAATGAATATTAATATGTAGTCTATTTGATATTGAGTGTTCGGATCTTTCACTGTATGAATTCCTTTCTACTGCTCTCTATATTAGTGGGTTTTAGTTGGTGCATCACATAGTTTAAAAAGAATGTATGAACTATACGCATTATTCACGTAAAGCTCACACATTTTATTTTCGCAGAATAGACTAATGATGTAGCTCTTTTATAATTATGTCCAAACAATGGGAAAGACGTACATGTGTATCTGGAATGAGGTTTGGTAGCTGGCTATAATATTCTAAGGAATTTTTACACCATTTATAAGCGCTAATTAGACCTAGTCTATAATCTGTATTATCTTGTAAAAATCCGTATTCTTTTGAAGTTATAACGAGGTGCGTAAAATCCTCAGATCCTTCAAGGAGCTTGCTGTGTATTTGTTGCCCAGTATGGTAGCGAAATTGGCTTAAAGGTTCGGATATGTATACTGCGTTTCCTTTAGAAAGTAAGGAAATCCATGATGCCATATCGACACTACAAGAATAGTGCCTTCCTTTTAGCGTGCCGAAAGGTTCAGTGAGTAACTGTTTTCTAAACAGAATAGTTGTAGGCTCACCGATAATGTTATGTCCACCTTTTAACATCCAGTCGCCTAAAAATATTCCGTTTAATTGAATGTCTTCGCTATATAATCTTTGTGTTGGATGAGCATCTCCAATTAAATTCCCGTGATCATCAATACGTACTCGATAAGAAGTTATAAGAGCGAGATTTTTATTTGTGTCTTGCTCAAAATAAGCCATCATTTTTTGTATTTTATGATTATAAAACACATCATCGTCCATTAAAAAATTTATATACTCCCCATTAGATTTCTCTAAGAGCATAAGATCGTTATGAAATTGTCCTAAAGTAGTGGTATTTCGAATGTATGTTATGTTTTTATAATTAGGTAAATACTGTTCATTTATTAAGATTTCTGTTTCATCATTTGTACTATCGTCTCCTATAATAATTTCAATGTTTGGATAAGTTTGTGCTAATGCACTTTCTAGAGCAATTTTGAAATAATGTGGTCGATTATAAGTGGGAATAAGGATGGAAACGAGAGGTGGCTTTTTTTCATTATTCATACGAAACTACCTTTCAGAAGCTTTTTTTGTAAGAACGATATCTTGATAACTTGTATACTCATTTCTGCCGCACCATAAACCATAATGCGGTTTATTAATTACCTCTAAGCCATATTTATTTAATAAGATGCGGATATCTTCTTCAGGATAGGCAACTGCAAAATTAGGAATATCTTTATTCACAACATAACAATTTTCAATTTGATGATAAAAACCTAATGTACTTAGCCCTGAATTTAAGTAATAGGATGATTCAGGGTTAATGAGAAAGAAGGTAATAAAACATCTCCCATCTTTTTTTAGAACACGTACAATCTCAGATACGTAATGTTCTAATTCTTTCGGAAGGAGATGGGTAAATACAGAAGTTAAAAAAACAAAATCGAATGAATCGTCTTCATATGGAAATTTGTATTGAGAAGCATCTTCTTTTCCTTCTGGGTTGTAGAATTGATTATATATATCAACGTGTTCAAAATGAAAATTGCTACGGGCAGCTGAAATATTATTTTTGCACCATGTAATGCCATCTTTAAATAAATCAAATCCATAATAAGCTCCATCATCACCTAAGTAATTCATTAATGGAACCGCCATTCGACCGACACCACAACCTACATCTAACACTGTTTCATTGGATTTTAAACTACCAATTTGAATAAAATGCTTTATGAATTCTTTTCCAACCTTTTGAAAGTCGCCACCTACATATTGGACGAGTTCGGGAGGTGGGATTAATGCAATTTTTTTTTCAAGCTCGCTCATAATTTCACTCCTTCCTTGTAGTAAATAGGGAACCAACATTTTTAATATGCAGCTAACATTTTATAGTGGGAGGGGAAACGATATTAGAACTGTTGTGATATGTAAAAAGCTCCCTAGAACAACTGGAAATAGTAATGGGAGCTTTTGTTTTTATTTATCATGCTATTGGCGAAGGCTAATAATTAGTGTGAGATGGAGAAACCCTAACTGAATAAAGTTTCGCCCTATTCTTTTCGCCAATAAACCCCGAATACATCAATTTTAGTAATAGGAGCTTTTAAGTTTCTTTGATTTCTAAAGTCTGTCACAGCCTCAGCACATGGTGGTAGCCCATAGTCATCGATAATTATATAGCCGCCCTTAGAAACTTTATCGTATAAGTTTACGAGACCATCCATCGTTGATTCATACATATCACCGTCAAGGCGAGCAATCGCAATTTTTTCTATCGGTGCTGACGGTAAAGTATCTTTAAACCAACCTTTTAAAAACTTTACCTGGTCATTTAATAAATCGTATTTTCTAAAGTTTTCTTGTACTTGTTCTAAAGAAACACGTAAATAATCAAAGCCGTGTAAGTAATCGCCGAAATCTCTCGGGTATTGTTCTATATTTGGTGTTGGGAGGCCCTCAAATGAATCGGCAACCCATACATTGCGATCAGTAATGTTGTTTGCTTGTAAAAAACCATTCATAAAAATGCACGATCCCCCGCGCCACACACCTGTTTCAATAAAATCACCTTCTATATTTTCACGGACAACTGTTTCTAATGCTTCATGTAATTGATTCATGCGTTCCCGGCCGATCATACTGTGTGCTGCTCTTGGCCAATCCATTCCGTCTTGACGTTCACTTTTTAAAACATCTGGTTTCACAATTTTCAAGTTATGGTTTTCAGCATATTGCTTAATGAATAAAGGAAGTGGTATGGTAACTGGTTCATATGGAAGTTCCTTAGATATATGTAACGAAGCAGGTAAATATGGCTCATACTCTAGCCATATTTCAAACAGAATTGTTTTCTTTAACAACTCGAGATAAAGCCGGACAGCAGATTTATTTTCCATATAGATGCCTCCTGCGAAATGTCATACAACAATATGATTATGTAGACAGTGAAAGTTTCATGATTGAATTCATAATTGAAAAAGCAGTAAAACTAATATCAGTTTTACTGCTAAGGAAAAAATTAAGCGATTTTTTCAATGATAATTGATGCACTCGTACCAAGAGCTAACGATAATCCAAGTCCTGTAACAACCGCTTCAACCATCGATGGAGTTATTGTAATTTGTGTAATTGCTTGGATAACGATAGGTGCTCCAAGTGAGATTAAACTTGTTCCAGAGCCAGGAATATTAACACCATTCACTTGAATTGAAAGGCCACCTAATACACTTACTAATGCAGTATATGCGATAACAGTAATCTTATAGAATCCAGTTTCACTTATGATGAAAGTATCAGCATCTAATTGAGAAATTGCTGTACCAAACTGAGATCCAACAGTGTTAAATGGTACTGGGTCATTAAATCCAAGAGATATGCTAATTGCAGCAGAGTTAAATGCGTACAATCCTGCCGGAAGTCCTAATCCAGATGGTCCAGTCGGCCCGGTTGGTCCAGTAGCACCAGTCGGCCCAGTAGCACCAGTGGATCCAGTAGCACCAGCTGGCCCAGTCGGTCCGGTCGGTCCAGTCGGCCCAGTGGCACCAGTGGCACCTGTACCAGTCGGTCCGGTCGGCCCAGTTGGTCCAGTCGGCCCGGTAGGAAGGGTAAACGGCGGTATTGGCGGTAAAGTCGGTCCTACAAGATTAGGATCAAATGCACTAGCTGATAAGGATTCATCGGGATTTAAGCCATCTGAATAATTATTATTTGACATAAATTCACCTCCATAAAGCTTTCATTATATAGTAGATGCAAAACCGTAAGAAAATGACACGGACATTTGAATTATTGAAAAGAAATCTTAAATAGCTTGAACAAGTTAAAAAAATGGAAAGTTTATTGTATGTATAACATATGATTGAGTTGGAAGAGGGTGATTATGTTGAACAAGCAAGGAATTACAATTAGTCTATGTATGATTGTTCGAGATGAGGAAAATACAATAGATCGATGTTTGGACGCGGTAGAAAAAATTGTTGATGAAATTATTGTAGTTGATACAGGATCCACTGATCGAACGAAGGAAATTGTAGCAAAATACACTTCTAACATACACGATTTTCCGTGGGTTGATGATTTTGCGGCAGCTAGAAATTTTGCTTTTTCAAAAGCAACGCAAGAATATATATTATGGCTAGATGCGGATGATGTTTTATTAGAGGATGCTCAAGAATTACTGAAAACATTAAAACGAGAGTTAGATGGTAAAGTTGACGCTGTTTCTATGCCTTATTATCTTGTAATGGATTCTAATGGGAAACCTTTATATTGCACAAGAAGATATCGACTTGTAAAGCGTGAAAAACAATTTCAATGGTTTGGAAAGGTACATGAGTATTTAGCTGTTTCTGGTGAGATTTACAATAGTAATGTCGCTATTACACATAAAAAGGAAAAAGAAGTAACGAATCGTAATTTAAAAATTTTTCAAAATGCTGTAGCAGCTGGAGAAGAATTAAGCCCGAGAGATTTATTTTATTACGGTAATGAATCTATGGATAATCAAAAATATGACGATGCGATTCTTCTGTATGAAACATTTCTTAATCAAGAGGAAGGCTGGCATGAAGAGAAAATTTATGCATGTGGTAAGTTAGGGGATTGTTATGCGAAGTTAGGAGACTGGGAGAAGGCAGTTGAATCTTGTACGAAGTCGTTTCGTTATGGTATTCCTAGGGGAGAGAATTGTACAAGAATAGGATATGTATATATGGAACAACAAAAGTATAATGAAGCGATATTTTGGTTTAAGCTAGCAACTGAAGTGCCGCTAGCAGAGGATAGTCCTTTTCACAGTCCGGCTAGTTATACGTGGATTCCATATTTGCAAATGTGTATTTGTTATAGCAGATTAGGAGATCAAGATAAAGCTTATTATTATAATGAATTAGCAGCTTCTTATGTTCCGAATAATGCTGCGATTGAATATAACCGTAAATATTTTAGAGGCGTCTATGATAAACAATATAAAATGTGATTTGTTCTATTTTTAGGAAATGACTTGTCGCTATTCTAACGATAGTAGATTGGCTATATATTAGAGTATCGGTAATGCAACCAATAGAGATGGCATCCTTTGTAGAATGTATTTTATTTATATTTCAAATTCAATTTGCATAAGGAGTGTGTGAAATGAATCGGGAGAAAAGTTCTTTATACGAAGAAAAAGCTGAACATTATTATAACGCGATAAACCCTAATTTATTAAAGCATATAAAAAAGGAATGGCAAGAAGTTCTTGATATTGGCTGCTCGAGCGGTGCATTAGGAGCTGCTATAAAAGAAAATGGAGCACGTGTATCAGGAATTGAGGCGTTCCCAGAGGCTGCCGAAAAAGCGAAAGAAAAACTAGATCATGTTATTTTAGGTGATATAGAAACAATGGATCTTCCTTATGAGAAGGAACAATTTGATTGTGTCATATTCGGGGATGTATTAGAGCATTTATTTGATCCGTGGGCTGTCATAGAAAAAGTAAAACCTTATATTAAACAAAATGGAGTTATTTTAGCTAGCATACCGAACGTTGCTCACATTTCAGTGTTAGCTCCTTTATTAGCTGGAAATTGGACGTATACAGAATATGGTTTGTTAGATAAAACACATATTCGTTTCTTTACATTTAATGAAATGCTAAGAATGTTTTTAAAAGCAGGATATTCTATTAGTAAAGTAGATCGTGTATATGTTGATCATAAAATATATGAGCCACTTATTGAAGAGTTATATGGAATTTGTAAAAAGTATCGTCTTGGAAGTGGCTTCATGGCTGAGACAGTTGTATTTCAATATATTATTGAAGCAGAAAAATCACAACTATGAATAATCCTGATAGAACGATTTTGATGGTGACATGTGTAAATGATTCGAAATTGTATGCACAATGCGTGAGACATATATTGAAATTGGCAGTACCTCCAGGATATAGTGTACAATTCATGCCGATTCGCGGTGCAAAAAGTATGACGAGTGGATACAATCAAGCACTTTCGAATCCAGCGAAATATAAAGTGTATTTACACCAAGATGTTTTTATTGTAAATGGGGCTTTTTTATTTGGATTAATTCAATTATTTACGGAACACGAGCATCTTGGGATGATTGGGATGGTTGGAGCCCAGTATGTTCCCCCGCACGGTGTATGGAACGAAGGAAGAGGGATAGTTGGGAAAGTAATTGGTTACATGAACGAGTTATTTTATATGGCTAGTTTAGAGCAACCATTTCATGAATCAAAAACGTTTATTCCTGTGGAATGTATTGACGGTTTATTGATGGCGACACAATATGATATTCCGTGGCGAGAGGACTTATTTGATGGGTTTGATTTTTATGATGTATCCCAATCTTTTGAATTTAAAAAAGCTGGGTATACAGTCGGTGTCCCTGTGCAGCGTGATGCTTGGTGTATTCATTATCATTTTGATGTGAATATGACGAACTATGAAAAGTATAGAAAAGTATTTGTAGAGAACTATATGTCAGATGTGAATAAGGAAGAATAGAGGGCTAGAAAATGAAAAATCATACAATATTAGTCGTTGTTTGTGTAAATAATGAAGAGCTTTTCGAGCAATGTGAGAGACAAATAAGAAACATTTTTGTTCCCCCTGGCTATATAGTACAAATTTTTCCGATACGAGATGCGAAAAGTATGGCAAGTGCGTACAATCGAGCACTTTCATATCCGGCGAAATATAAAGTATATATACATCAAGATACTTACCTTATTAATCGTGATATGTTTCATACACTTATTTCTCTTTTTAAAGAAAATGAAAAGCTTGGTTTAATTGGAGTAGCTGGTGCTCAGTTTTTACCGAGTAACGGGATATGGTGGGAAGGGAAAAATTTAGTAGGGAAAGTGATTGAATATAGAAGACAGAATTATCAATTATTAAATTCGGATCAGGGGTTTTATGGAAATCAATCTTTTATGTCAATGCAAGCAATCGATGGTTTACTCATGGCAACGCAGTATGATATTCCGTGGCGAGAGGATTTGTTTCAAGGATTCCATTTCTATGATGTGTCACAGTCTTTAGAATTTCAAAAGGCTGGATATTTAATTGGTATCCCTAATCAAGCAAATCTATGGTGTATTCATTACAACGGAGATGAGTTTGATGCGGATACATATGAGAAATACCGGGAAATTTTTGTGGAACATTATAAAGATGTACTATCTCCATCATAAGGGAGAGATGAAGGATGAAAGGGATTATTTTAGCAGGCGGGACAGGGTCGAGATTATATCCAATAACGAAAGTAACAAATAAACATTTACTTCCCGTTGGGCGGTATCCGATGATTTATCATGCGGTATATAAGCTGAAACGATGTGAAATTACAGATATTATGATTATTACCGGTAAAGAGCATATGGGAGATGTTGTGAGCTTCCTAGGAAGTGGTCAAGAGTTTGGTGTATCCTTTACGTATCGTGTGCAAGATAAGGCGGGCGGGATTGCGCAGGCGCTAGGACTTTGTGAAGATTTCGTAGGAAATGATCGGATGGTAGTTATATTAGGAGATAATATCTTTTCAGATGATATTTGCCCGTATGTTGAAGAGTTTACAAGTCAAAAAGAAGGGGCTAAAGTGCTGCTTCAATCTGTAGAAGATCCCGAGCGATTTGGTGTAGCGCATATTCAAGGCCGAAAAATAATTGGAATTGAAGAAAAGCCGAATGAGCCGAAAAGTTCTTATGCTGTTACGGGAATTTATTTGTATGATTCGAAAGTCTTTTCTTATATAAAAGAATTAAAACCTTCCGCAAGAGGGGAACTTGAAATTACAGATATAAATAATTGGTATTTAAAACGAGGAGTACTTACTTATAATGAAATGAGCGGCTGGTGGACTGATGCGGGAACGCATGCTTCTCTTCAAAGAGCGAATACGTTAGCGCGGGATATAAACTTTGGGAAACAGTTTAATGGAGAATAGGTGAAAATATGAAAGTTGTAGAAACAAATTTTACCGATGCGAAATTGTTAGAACCGAGATTGTTTGAAGACGAGCGAGGATTTTTTACTGAAAGTTATAATAAGAAGATGCTAGAATCGTTAGGGATTACGCATTCATTTGTGCAAGATAACGTATCTTATTCAGCGCATTCGGGGACGATTCGAGGGCTACACTTTCAAAAAAATCCGAAAGCACAAACGAAACTCATTCAAGTTATGCAAGGTGCAATATATGATGTTATCGTTGATTTGCGAAAAGATTCACCTACATTTAAAAAGTGGAGAGGTTATATTTTAAGCGCAGATAATCATAGGCAATTATTAGTGCCGAAAGGATTTGCTCATGGTTTTTGTACAATTGTACCTCATACAATTGTTATGTATAAAGTAGATGAGTATTATAGTGCTGATCACGATTCCGGTTTGCTTTGGGAAGATAAAGAATTATCAATTCCATGGCCGGTAACAAATCCTATCTTGTCCGATAAGGATCGAATATTACCATTACTTCAGGAATATGAAGATAGTTTTTAAGTAGGAGAGTTGTTTATGAATATATTAGTTACAGGTGGAGCTGGATTTATTGGAAGTAATTTCATTCACTATATGTTAAAAAACTATGAAACATATAAAATCATTAATTACGATGCATTAACATATAGCGGGAATTTAAATAATGTAAAGTCTATTCAAGAAAATCCTAACTACTCATTTGTAAAAGGGAAAATCCAAAATGGAGAGCTGCTGGAACATGTTGTTAAGGAACGTGACGTGCAAGTAATTGTAAATTTCGCAGCTGAATCACATGTGGATCGTAGTATTGAAAACCCAATTCCTTTTTATGATACGAATGTAATAGGTACAGTCACGCTGTTGGAGTTAGTGAAAAAATATTCACATATTAAACTCGTGCAAGTATCAACAGATGAAGTATACGGTTCTTTAGGGAAAACAGGAAAGTTTACTGAGGAAACCCCGTTAGCTCCAAATAGTCCGTATTCTTCAAGTAAAGCGAGTAGCGACATGATAGCCTTATCTTATTATGAAACGTATCAATTACCAGTTATTATAACGCGTTGTTCTAATAACTACGGACCGTACCAATATCCTGAGAAATTAATTCCGTTAATGGTTACGAATGCGCTTGAAGGAAAGAAACTACCATTATATGGTGATGGATTGAATGTAAGGGATTGGCTGCATGTAACGGATCATTGTAGTGCAATTGACACCGTTTTGCATAAGGGATGTGTAGGAGAGGTATATAATATCGGCGGGAATAACGAAAAAATAAATGTAGATGTTGTGGAACAAATTATAAAACTTTTAGGAAAAACGAAAAAAGATATTGAATTTGTAACAGACCGTTTAGGTCACGACCGTCGTTATGCGATTGATGCACAAAAAATGAAGAATGAGTTTGAATGGGAACCGAAGTATACGTTCGAACAAGGATTAAAAGAAACGGTGGAATGGTATAAAAACAATGTGGACTGGTGGAAACCACTAAAAGAAAAGTAAGGGGCATGTAGATGAAAGAACGGATTATCATAACGGGAGCGAACGGTCAGCTAGGGAAGCAACTACAAGAAGAGTTGAATTCTGAGGAATATGACATATATCCATTTGATAAAAAGTTATTAGATGTAACAAATATATCCCGAATTAAGCAAGTGGTACAAGAAATAAAGCCACATACAATTGTTCATTGTGCAGCGTATACGAAGGTAGATGGTGCTGAGAAAGAACAGGATCTTGCTTACTTAATAAATGCGATTGGAGCTCGAAATATAGCGGTTGCTTCACAATTAGTAGGGGCTAAGTTAGTGTATGTCAGTACCGATTATGTATTTCCAGGTGACAAACCGGATGGCTATCATGAATTTCATAATCCAGCACCGATAAATATATATGGAGCTTCTAAATTTGCAGGAGAGCAGTTCGTAAAAGAGTTACATAATAAATATTTTATAGTTCGTACATCGTGGTTGTATGGTAAGTATGGAAATAATTTTGTGAAAACGATGCTACGATTAGGAAAAGAGAGAGAAAACATATCTGTTGTAGCGGATCAAATTGGCTCTCCTACGTACGTGGCAGATTTAAATATGATGATTAATAAGCTCATTCACACTTCTTTATACGGTACGTATCACGTATCCAATAGAGGATCATGTTCTTGGTTTGAATTTGCCCAAAAAATATTTTCGTATGCAAATATGAAAGTGAATGTATTACCTGTTTCAACTGAAGAATTCGGATCGGCGGCTGCGAGACCAAAATATTCTATCTTTCAACATAACATGCTACGATTAAATGGTTTTTTACAAATGCCTACTTGGGAAGAAGGATTAGAAAGGTTTTTTATAGAAACAAAAAGTCATTAACAAAAATTTATGTTAGTGACTTTTTTGTTTGCCTTTAAGAGGTTTTATGGTACTATAATTATAGTATCAGGTACTAATAACAAGTATAAGTATTTCTGGGAGGATATATCATGGAACTATTACAAGGGAAAACATTTGTTGTTATGGGCGTTGCGAACCAAAGAAGTATTGCATGGGGAATTGCTCGCTCTTTGCATAATGCAGGTGCAAAATTAATATTCACATATGCAGGAGAGCGTTTAGAAAGAAACGTTCGTGAACTAGCGGAAACATTAGAAGGACAAGAATCACTTGTATTACCTTGTGATGTAACGAATGATGAGGAACTTACAGCTTGCTTTGAAACTATTAAGCAAGAAGTTGGTACAATTCACGGTGTTGCACACTGTATTGCTTTTGCAAATCGTGATGATTTAAAAGGCGAATTTGTAGATACTTCTCGCGATGGATTTTTACTTGCACAAAATATTAGTGCATTCTCTTTAACAGCTGTAGCAAGAGAAGCGAAGAAAGTGATGACAGAAGGCGGAAATATTTTAACTTTAACATACCTTGGCGGCGAGCGCGTTGTGAAAAACTATAACGTTATGGGTGTTGCGAAAGCTTCATTAGAAGCTAGCGTGAAATATTTAGCGAACGATTTAGGACAACATGGCATTCGCGTTAATGCTATTTCTGCAGGACCAATTCGTACGTTATCTGCGAAAGGTGTAGGCGACTTTAACTCAATCTTAAAAGAAATTGAGGAGCGCGCACCACTTCGTCGTGCGACGACTCCAGAAGAAGTTGGAGATACAGCAGTATTCTTATTCAGTGATTTAGCACGCGGAGTAACAGGTGAAAACATTCATGTTGATTCAGGATATCATATTTTAGGATAAATATAATAGGAATTAAAGTTTAAAAAGGACAGTCTCTAAACGTTGAGACTGTCCTTTTTAATTGTTCCCAGAAAGAACGATTTTTAACGAAAGTTCTAGCCACGTTATGAATATAACTATAATAGTACACGATTTATCCAGCTACGTATGGAAGTGGGAGGGACGAGTGTGAAGAATAAAAATAAAAGTTCAACAGTTGGAAAACCGTTGTTATATATTGCACAAGTAAATTTAGAACTCGCTGCACCGAAAATAAAAAGAATTATTTTAACGAATTTTGAAGATGAGGATCAAAAAGAGCAAAGTAATAGAAATGAAAGTATTGTAAGTAGTGCTGTGGAAGAAGTGGTAGAACAAGAGAAACAAGAACCACGAGAGGAGCCTCAAGTGGAGGTGGAAGAAAAAGTAGAGGAAGAGCAAGTGAGAACGGTCCCTTACAATAAATCCTTTAAGGATATGAATAATGAAGAAAAAATTCATTTTTTATTAAATCGTCCTCATTACATTCCGAAAGTAAGATGTAGAATAAGAACGACTACCGTCTCATATATAGGATCGATTATATCTTACCGTAATGGCATTGTATCCATTATGCCACCAAATAGTATGAGAGATATTCGATTATCTATAGAAGACATCAAAACGATTGATATGGCCGGTTTTTAAATATGTAAAGGTGGTAGAAAGCTTCTACCACCCCAATAGTTTTTTAGTTTACTTAACTATAGAAACGTCGCGTAAGCACTGAATAGCACAGAAGCAGCTTAAATCAACAGTAATGCAAGTAGATGTCGAGATTAATCTTGCATTTGGTACAGCTAAAAACGTACAAATTGGATCGTCGCCAGGTGGTACAGGAGACCCATCACCTAATACTACAGTTAACACACGTAGGACAGCACAGCTATCGTCATCTACGCTTTCTACACGGAAAATTGGAGATTGGCAGCTAGTAAGGCTTGCAGATGGTGCAAATGCTTCAAATGGCGTTCCAGCTTTTGTGTATAAAATAAAAGGGCGTGTATTTGCTACTGCTGCTGTATTGTGTGCTCCTAAAAAGGGAATTTCACAACCAGAACCACATGTTGAACTAGAGCAATCTTGTAGTTCATTGATGAATTTTACGACGTCAACTACGCAGTGAGAAGAGCTATGGTGTTTATTTTCGTTACAACTCATTAATGTCACTCCTTATCTTCTTGTTTGTATTTACATTAATAAGATATTGGAGTGGGGGAGATTTGGTCACAATCTTAAGACCTTTTTTTTTAAATAGGCTAAAGAGGATAGGGAAGGTGGAATTATGTTATTTACAAGCTGGCTTTTATTTTTTATTTTTGCGCTAGCTGCATTTAGGTTAACTCGTCTTATTGTTTATGATAAAATTACAGCTTTTTTGCGAAGACCGTTTATTGATGAGTTAGAGATTACAGAGCCTGATGGAAGTGTATCGACTTTTACAAAGGTGAAAGGGAAAGGATTAAGAAAGTGGATTGGAGAATTATTAAGCTGCTATTGGTGTACAGGTGTGTGGGTTAGTGCTTTTTTATTAGTTTTATATAAATGGATTCCTATTGTTGCAGAGCCTGTACTAGCATTATTAGCCATTGCAGGTGCAGCAGCGATCATTGAAACAATTACAGGATATTTTATGGGAGAATAATAAAGTGAAACTTTAATCAGTAGGGCATTGCCCGCTTGTTATTAGCCCGCACCAATCGTGATAAATCTTCATGATGTTAGAAAAAGCGGAGTTTAAGAGGATGCGGGAACGGAAATAAGGAGTTGTTCATATAGTAAATAGACAGAATTGACAGTAGAGGAGATGTTTGCTGTGAGCAATAATCCAAGGCAAAATTCATATGATCTACAGCAGTGGTATAACATACAGCAACAGCAACAAGCACACCAACAGGCATATCAAGAACAGTTACAGCAACAAGGGTTTGTGAAAAAAAAGGGATGCAACTGTGGGAAAAAGAAAAATAAAATAAAACAATATGAAGAATGAAACACTCATGTTACTGTGAGTGTTTTTTATTGTAAAAATAAAAAGCGGTATTTCAATTAAGAAATACCGCTTTTTACTAGCTAATTTGTGCAACTGTTAATGCTGCAGCACGAATGTCTACAGTTCCAAATAATTCAACTGGTACGATTTGAATCAAGTCGCCAGGATTCAAGTTAATAAGAATAACACCACTGGAAACGTCTACTTCACCAGTACCGACAATGTTAGCCCGGACTGCCGTTCCTGATCCTGGAATAATGTTATCTGGTGTGTCCAATGTTAAGAAGAATCGAGCGGCATTTGGTGGTGCAGGAACATTTTCAAGACTCACTGTTAATGTATAACTGATTTGATAAATACCAGCTACTTGAATTCGAATGCCAGCTCCGACACTTACTGTATTATTTATTACAGGAACAGTAATATTTGGGTTTGGACTTACGCTAGGTAATAGTAGTGGTGTGAATAATGAAGCAAACTGAGGTGCAGAAGCGTTGAAAGCAAAACCGAAGGCAGGTAGTGTACTAGCTGGTTTCGCCTCACAATCAATGTTATTAAATTCGCAATCAGAAGAGAACATGTTTTTCACTCCTTTATCTGTTTCTACTTTCAGTTAATGAAAAGGACAGGTTCTATGTTCTAGACAAGTTCCCAATTTTATAAAAAATACATAATAATACCTTTTAAGCATGGATTGGGTGGCAGAATCATCTGCCACCCAATCCATGCTTAAATTAGTATTCAGTTTTATATAGAAACATCGCGTAAGCATTGAATAGCGCAGAAGCAACTTAAATCAACAGTAATACAAGAGGAGGTTGATACTAATCTTGCATTTGGTACAGCTAAAAATGTACAGATTGGATCGTCACCAGGTGGTACAGAGGTACCATCACCTAAAACTACAGTTAATACACGCAATACAGCACAGTCATCATCATCTATACTCTCTACACGGAAAATTGGAGATTGGCAGCTAGTAAGACTTGCAGATGGTGCAAATGCTTCAAAAGGTGTTCCAGCTTTTGTGTATAAAATAAAAGGACGTGTATTCGCTACTGATGCAGTGTTATGTGCTCCTAAAAATGGAACTTCGCAACCAGATCCGCATGTTGTAGTTGCGCATTCTTGTAGTTCATGTATAAAACGAACGACATTTGATACACAGTTGAAATCACAATCATGGTGATGATGATCTTCATTACAATTGCAGCTCATTATGTTCACTCCTTATCGTGAGTTCTGACATACACTATTACAATATGAACGGGATATGATTGATATTACGTTAATTCTCAGGATAGAAACAGGGAATTTATATAGAGGGGATGTACATAACGTGATATGCAAAAAGACACCCTTATTTAATGGGTGTCTTTTCAGGTAAATCTTTTCGCGCAGTATATAAAAAACGAGATATATCTAGTTTTTTTCCTCTGAAAAATTGCGGGGAGGAAATGTAAAGTTCTTCTTTTGCGCGTGTAATGGCGACATAGAGTAATCGTCTTTCTTCTTCTAATGCTTCAGAAGTCTCAGTTACACGGTCATTTGCATCTTTTAAAGAAGAAGTATGCGGCAATATACCATCGCTTGCTCCGAGTAAAAAGACGCATGGAAACTCAAGGCCTTTCGCGTTATGAATTGACATAAGCGATACGGCATCTTTTTGCGGCATTGTTTTTAATGCTTCCATTTCTTTTTGACCTTGAATGGCCTCGTTAATAAATTGTAAGTAAGCTGGAATATCCGTAAAGCGAGTTGCTGATTCCATCAATTCTTCTAACATTTCTTCTTGTATGTCCTTATGCATCGTAAAGGAAGAACGATCATTACTTTGTAAGTACTCTAAATACTTTCCTTTACCATGAATAATTTCTTTCAATGCTTTTTTCGGTTCAAGTTCTTTTATAAACTTAATAAAATCGATTCGCTCATTTACTTTTTTAACTTGAAAAGGTTTCAAGCTCGGGTTTAGTAATAGAAAATGAAGAAGAGAAGGGAAACGGCCCTCACCATATTTCCATTGTTCACGTTCAATAAATGAAATGCACTCATCACGGCCAATATACATTGTTGGTAATATATTTGAAAGTGATTCGAGGCGGAACGGTTCAAGCACGAGTCGTAAGTGATCTAATACGGGCCTAATTAAAGAATGTTCGTAGAACGATTGGCTCGCTCCATGTTTAATAAATGGAATCTTATGAATTGTAAGCTGATCAAGTAAAGAACGGCTTACAGAATGTGTACGATATAATAAACAAAAATCTTTATAATTTCGTTCACCACGATCTACTTTTTCCTGAATGAGTTGCAAAATTTGATTTGCTTCATCAAGAGTTGTAGCTGGTCGTGCGTAAAATGGTTGTACACCTTCTTCACGAACAGAATATAGCTCTTTATCAAAACGTTCTTGATTTAGCTTAATAACTTCATTTCCAAGTCCGACGATAAATGGATTAGATCGATAATTCGTATTAAGTGCGATAATCGTTGTATTATCAAATTCCTTTGGAAAAGATAAAATAATTTGGTGACTTGCCCCTCGCCAGCCGTAAATCGCTTGATCGTCATCACCTGCGATAAATAAATTATTTCTCGGCGTGGCTAACAATTTTACAATTTCATATTGTGCATACGACGTATCTTGAAACTCATCTACTTCAATGTAATGAAAACGCTCTTGTAATTGAGTAAGCAGGGGAGCGTTATTTTCTAACATATAATACATTTCTAATAAGATGTCGTCAAAATCGATATAATTGTGTCGTTGTTTTACCTCTTCGAAACGTTCGTATACTTCTTTGAACTCTTGTTCAACCGGTGTTTTCGCTTTTACATCTTTCGGACGATTCAATTTGTTTTTCTCAAGTGAAATCATAGCGAGTATCGTTTCGGCATCATAATCGTCTTTTAAGCGCAATTCTTTCAAAATTTTCTTTATCATAATTTGTTTATGTTTTTCATTTGCTAAAATTTGCTGATTATATCCTTGACTACGAAGCAATTTTAAAAAGACAGAGTGGAATGTACCAGCAACGACATAGCTACTTGCGGCATGATTCATACCAGGTAAATTCGCTACACGGCTTCGAATTTCTTCAGCTGCTTTTTGTGTAAACGTCAGCAGCAAAATATTTCGCGGATGGACATGTTTTACATTAACTAAATAACCAACGCGAGTTGTTAAAACAGATGTTTTACCACTTCCAGCACCAGCTAGTGTAAGGACAGGTCCTTCTGTCGTTTGCACTGCTTCTAACTGTTTTTCATTTAAATAAACACCTTGCTGTTCTAAAGCGCGGAAATACGCCGCATCTGCATCTTCTTCCATAATTAAATGGGTAGATGTTTTCGGAATATGATACGTCGCTTGCGGAATACCAGCGTGTGTTAACGATTTTTGTGAAAATTTTTCTTGTGTCATATATTCACCTTCAAAACTATAGCATCAACATTTAACTTTAGCGGAAGAAAAAGAAAATAGCAATGTAAAAAACAGGAGGGGCTACCTCCTGCTACAAAATTACCCCGCTATTTGCGGGCAGTAAAACTCTCACTTCAAAATTCAGGTGCCCGTAAACGCCCGATTGGTGAAGGCTAATAATCAGTGGGGGATGAACAAAACCCCCACTGATTAAAGTTTCACTTTATAATTCTTTTATCATTACGACGTGCGGGATATTTGCTTCCATAAACACATCAGAAGCCGTCACGTATCCTAGCTTTTTATAGAAAAATTCAGCATGTGTTTGAGCATGGAGTTTCAATTTCGGTAGAGACTCTTCCTTCGCATACGCTTCAAGTGCATCCATAATGATTTTACCAATGCCTTTTTTACGATGTGAAGCTAGTACGCAAATGCGCTCCATTTTTCCTATTCCATCAACGATGCGGAAGCGACCAGCACCAACTGGAACATCATTATCATATATAACAACGTGTGTTGAAATCTCTTCAAACTCATCATACTCTTCTTCTGCAGAAACACGTTGCTCATTCACAAATACTTGCTTACGTACAGAGAATGCATCTCTTAGTTGTTCGTCCGTTTGTACGATTTGTGCGTGCAAATTAGTTGTTCTCCTTTCCAAGGTGGAATGTTTCATGTACAGTCCACGTTCCATTTTCTAATTGGTATAGAAGGTGGAAACGATCGATTGGTTGCTCATAATAGAAATCTTTCATACGTAATCGACCTAATACATCAGCGTGCTCTGCGTCTGATAAGTCTTGACCGATTGTTAAATGAGGTACGAAAGAGTACTCGCGCTCTTGTGTAAAGAAACCATTATGCATTTCTTCATTTAAGAAAGTAAGTTCAGGTGTTTTTTCTACTTTAAAATAAAGAACATTATTAACAGGTGCGAATGAACCGACTTTCCCAACATGAAGGGTGAAAGGGTTCGTTTTATTTGCGATTGTATGTAACTCATTCACAATCGATTCTAATTGTTCATCTTGCGTCTCAAAGGGTGTTTTCAATGTAATATGTGGCGGAACTAATGCGTAATGCGGATCATAACGTTTACGTAATCCGTTCGCTTTATCTTGAATCATTTTTGATGGGAAAATTACAATTCCTAATTTCATGTTCCAATTCCTCCCTTTGCAAGTCTAGTTAGATTTTGAGAATAAATCTCTTTATCTATTATATCAAATTATTCTGAATACCGCTCTCTATTATTTCATTGATAGAATATGAGAAAATGCTTTCGGTAAATCTGCTTGCCAATATTTCCATGTGTGATTCCCTTCAAACTCTTCATAATACGTGATGAAATTTCTATCTGTAAGTAGTTTATTTAACTCGCGATTTGGTTCTACGAAATCAGATACTTGTCCGTCTGTACGCTTGACAGCTGTTTCTTCGGTCCCAATTACGTGATAAAGATCTAGCGCCCCCGGATTTTTGAAATCTTTTGCTAAGTTCATGACTGTTTCATCAACAAATGGTGATTGCATAACGACCTTACCAAATGTATGCGGATACATAAGTGCGGTCATGAGGGAAACTGTACCGCCGAGAGAATCTCCAATTAAAACGCGTCCTTTACCCATTTGATATGTTGGATAATTTGCATCAATATATGGAGCAAGCTCATGAGCAAGGAAACGAATGTAAGCAGCATTCTTTACATCATTTGGGAAATATTTTTCCTTACGATCGTGTACATTTTTATATGGAATACCGACAATAATTGTGCGGTCGATTTCTTCAGTTTCACGAAGACGCTCAATTACACGGTGGGCTTTACCAAGCTGAAAATAATCTCTACCATCTTGTGCAATAACAACCGTATGCTTATGGAGAGGTGTGTAATTTACTGGTAAATAAACAAGAAGTGTAAGCTCCTCTTGAAGTGATGTACTAAAAAATGGAATTTCTTCAATTCTCCCTATTGTTTGATTCATGTATATCCCCCTAAATAAAAATTTACTGTAATGATTGTAAGAGCGACGCTTGTAGTGAAAAGGAAAGAAATAATCACTAATAGGTGCCTTAATTTCTATTTTACCATAATGGTACGAAGAATCTAAAAAATTAGTATTTAAGTTGTGAAAGAAAACGGATATAATGAAGTGGGATTTTTTACAGGTGAGAGGGGAGACAGGATTTGAAACAAGAAAGATCAATCGCACTACCACTAGCAATTTCCATTATAGCAATTTCATTCGCAGCTGTTTTTGCAAAGATGTCCTCAGCACCATCTTCCATTTTAAGTATGTATCGATTATGGATTATCGTACTTATTATGCTGCCGATCGTTTGGAAAAAACGGGAAGAGTTTAGTAGGATTCAAATAAAAGATTGGGGATTTTTAATTGGATCTGGTTTCTTTTTAGCTCTTCATTTTCTTCTATGGTTTGAATCCTTAAAGCATACGACAGTTGCTAGTTCGACGATTATTTTAGCACTTCAACCGATCGTATCTTTAGTGGGAGGTTTTTTCTTATTTAAAGAAAGAACAACCTATTCAGCAATTGCGACGATGGGAATTGCGATACTAGGCGTAATGTGTATTGGCTGGGGAGATTTAGGGCTAAGTAAGCAATTTATGGGGATATATTATCCTTTTTAAGTGTAATAGCAGTTGTCGGTTATTTATTTATCGGACAAACGACAGTAAAGAAAGTATCTCATTGGATTTATAGTTTCACTGTATTTGCCTTCGCTGGTATATTTATAGCGATTTATAACGTTATACTTCAAGTGCCGTTTACAGGCTATACGAAGTGGGATTGGAGTATTTTTCTTTTACTTGCGATTGTACCGACAGTGTCACACGTCATTAATAATTGGTTATTAAATTACGTAAATGCAACAACCATTTCAATGAGCATTTTAGGAGAACCAGTAGGGGCATCTATACTAGCGTTCTTCTTACTTGGAGAAAAATTAAATGCAATGCAAATTATCGGTAGCATGCTCGTATTGTTTGGTGTATCTGTTTTCTTACTACAGCAACAAAAGCGAACAGCAAAAAATGTGGTGAACGAACCGGCTTATACACAGGAATTATAACGAGTTTATTCTAATATGCGAAAAGAGAAGTTATTGGTAACTTCTCTTTTTTTTGTTCCATGCAGAAAATAAAACAGATTAATAGGGGGAATTACCGCCATGTAGCATGAAAAAAGATAATATATAGTGGAGTTACATCATACGTTTCTCATACAAATATAGAGGGGGAAGGAGAGACTAAATGAAAGAGATTTTAATGAAATACATGACAAATCTTACAACATTAAGTGAAGAACAGCAGCGCATGATCGTAGAAGAATTACAAATTGAAGAGTATAAAAAAGGAACAGTGCTCCTAGGGCAAGGAGATGTTCCATCTAAATGTTATTTTGTATTAAAAGGATGCGTGAGGCAGCATTGTATAGATGAATCTGGAAAAGAAGTTACATCAAATTTTTATACAGAAGAACAAGCAATCGCAAATTTCAATCATCATAAGCAAGATAAATCATCCCCACATACGTTAACGTGCCTAGAAGATTGTCTAGTTGTAGTTGGCGATTTGTATAGTGAAAAGGACATGTATAAGAAATATTCACAGTTAGAAGAAATGACGCGCCAAATGATTGAATACAATTTTGGTGAAGTACAAGAAGAACTTACATTATTTATTGCATCGACACCAGAAGAGCGCTACAAATCATTATTACAAAAACGACCTCATTTAATCGATCGTGTTCCTCAATATCAATTGGCAAGTTATCTAGGTATTACGCCAGAATCATTAAGCAGAATTAAGAAACGACTCAAACAGTAGAGTTTTTTCCACCTCTAAGCAATAGCCATATACTAAATCCTAGTTCACCTGCGATCATCGGTAGTTGAAAGACAACGTTAAGAATGGAAATAATCGCATCATATTGTGAAAACATCGTATTCATTACGTTAATGATGATATAGCCGATTGCAGCAATGAGCAGTAATATACTAATAGTTTTCGGTATGTTTTTAGATTGAAAGGTTACGTATCCTAAGGTGAGAAGATGTAAGCCGAAAATGATTAATCCTACAGACCAAATGTATTCAAAAGCTTCTAGAAATAACATTGTATATGCTTCTGAATTAGCAACTGTGTTTTTTGAAAGAAGTAATACAAATATTAAATTGAATATAGCAATCCCAAGTATAGCTGTATACATAAGACGAAGACAGGCAGCTAGTAATGAGAGGCTAGTATGGATAGGTTTTAGAAAGAAATAAAGAGCCCACGAGGCGATAATATCCGTAATGAAAATGATAATCCATCCGAAAATTTCTGCTTTGAAAAGTGAACTTGAAGTTTGAATATTATGGAGTGTCGTGCTCGCATCTCCTTGTACAACGAGATTCCCGTGAACAAAACCGTAAGAAAAAAATGCAGCAAATGCCATAATAAGAAGAGAAGCACCAGTAAATAAGGCAAACTTTCGTTCATTCATATGTCGTCCTCCTATTTCAATATTACTTTTATTTTAATAAGGGAAGGAGGGGAAGTCATTGACTTAAATCAAGAGAGGAGAGAGCGTAATGGAATTTCCATCAAAAAAAGATGTATGGTTATATCCAATCTTTTTCATTGTTTTAGGCGCCTGTTTCGCTCCAATATTTGCAGGGAGAGAATATTTTCTCTTATTTTTTACAATTCCATTAGCTATACTGTTTAGTTGGAGTTGGTTTTCAACAAAATATATCGTTAAGGAAGAAATAATTATAATTACATCAGGTCCCGTTAAAAAACGTATATTTATACGAGACATAAAACGAATTTCCAATACAAAAAATCCAATCGCAGCTCATGCACTATCATTCGATCGATTAGAAATTGTTTACGGATCATATGAAACAGAGATTATTTCTCCTAAAAATAAAGAACAATTTATTAATCTTGTGAAAAGTAAAAATCCGCACATTGAAATAAAGTAAAAGAGTGGCTACGAAGCCACTCTTTTACTTTGGATTTGTCATATAAGGTTGTACATGAATGACGCATAGGTCACGAAATTTTCCTTCAGCAGTTGTAACAATTACGACTGCTCTTCCTGCACTTTGTCCAGTAATCGTCACAGTTTCACCTTTTGGATATATTGTGATGACATCAGAATTCATATTTGTCCAAATAAGTTCTTTATTCGTCGCTTGCATTGGTAAAACGGAAGCTGATAACTCAGTACTTTGCCCAGTTTTTATTTTTAACTTATTTTTTTCCATATGAACACCGATAACTGAAATAACAGAAGGAGC
The DNA here is from genome assembly GCF_019344915.1 of Bacillus sp. FDAARGOS_1420. NCBI lineage: Bacteria > Bacillati > Bacillota > Bacilli > Caryophanales > Bacillaceae > Bacillus > Bacillus sp. FDAARGOS_1420. Next base: position 437,266 of record NZ_JAHWJB010000002.1, read on the forward strand.
AATTGAAATTTTGGGTGGATTAGGTTGAATGTTTAAACGAGAAGCAGAAGTATTTGTAATAGGTGAAAATTTTCTTATGTGTTGTTGCTGGAAAGCTGCTAACATGTTGGAGTCCCCTTTCTGTATAAATGCTGATACTAATACTATAAAGGAGCAGTGTTATATTAAATTTAACGAAACATAAAGAATTTGTTAAATTTGAGAAGAAGATTGTCGAACTGTAAAAAGAAAGCTCTGCTGTTGCGATAACAGCAGAGCTTTCTTTTTATAGATTATTACGGTGTTGTTTTTCAAAATCCTCAAATTTCTCTTCAACTTCTTTTGAAGGCTGTGTTAGTAAACTAACAATTACGATTACTAGTAAACTAATAGCGAAACCAGGAATCATTTCATATAAGAAATCTTTTAAGAATTTAAACTGTGTCCAAATAATTACTGTGGCTGCACCTGAAATCATGCCAGCAAGTGCGCCCCATTTCGTCATACGTTTCCAATATAAGCTTAATAAAATAGCGGGTCCAAATGAAGAACCAAATCCAGCCCAAGCATATCCAACAAGAGCTAAAATCGTATCATTTTGTTTAAACGCTAATGCGCACCCGACTAAGGCGATAACAAGTACAGCCATACGACCGACAAATACAAGCTCTTTATCAGAAGCAGAACGTTTAAAGAATGTACGATATAAATCTTCTGTTATAGCACTAGAAGTAACAAGAAGCTGAGATGAGATTGTACTCATAATCGCTGCTAAAATCGCTGCTAATAAAAATCCAGTAATAAGTGGATGGAATAAAATTTTTCCAAGTTCAAGGAAAATTGTCTCTGGATTAGATAACGTCAACCCTTGTTGTGAATAGTAAGCAATACCGATAAGACCAGTAAACATAGCTCCGACAACAGAGAAAATCATCCAGCTCATACCAATTCTTCGTGCGCTTTTAATTTCTTTTACAGACGAAATTGCCATAAAGCGTACGATAATATGAGGTTGTCCAACATAACCAAGGCCCCATGCGAATAAAGAAATCATTCCTAAAGTAGAGGCACCTTTAAAAATATCTAAACGTGTTGGATCTACAGATCGAATTGTGTCAAACGCAGGTCCAAGTCCGTTCGAATTCATAATTGTTACGATAGGAACAAGAATAAGAGCAATTACCATAATGATTCCTTGCACGAAGTCTGTCCAACTTACCGCTAAGAAACCACCAAATAATGTGTAAGCCACGACAACTGCTGCGACAATGAATAATCCAACATGATAGTTCATACCAAATGAATTTTCAAATAATACAGCACCTGAAACTAGTCCTGAAGCTACATAAAAAGTAAAGAAAATCATAATAACAAGTCCGGATACTAAGCGTAGCATATGAGATTTGTCGTGGAAACGGTGTTCCAAAAATTCTGGGATAGTAATAGAGTTGTTTGCCATTTCAGAGTAGGTACGTAAGCGAGGAGCGACATAAAGCCAGTTTGCGTATGCGCCTAGTGTTAGGCCGAGCGCAATCCAACTACTACTTAATCCAACGCTAAACATTGCACCGGGTAATCCCATTAAAAGCCAACCACTCATATCGGATGCTCCAGCACTTAATGCTGTTACTGCGGGGCCTAGTGTACGCCCGCCAAGCATATAATCTGTTAAGTTGGACGTTCGTTTGTAGGCGAAATAGCCGATTACTAACATCCCGAGCATGTAAATAGAGATAGAAGTTAAAGTTAACATCTGCGTACTCATGTAGTTCCCCTTCCTTTTGTCATGTCTTTTGATGCGTTATGCATATTTATAATCTATCATGATTATTCTGAAAAATCCATTCGAAAATACGAATTTTCTGAAATGTAAGCGTTTTTCGACAGTGTTTTTCTTTTGTAATATATAATTTTCTGACAAAAAACCTTAATTTTAATAGAGTATTTATTATATTTACATAAAAACAGGTTGTTTTGTCAATATAATATCGGATGAAGAAAAAATATTTTTTTTTGGAAAAGTATTGACTTATTAGAAACGTGAGGAATATAATGAGTGCAACTTAAAAAAATGCAAGCGTTGATGAAGAAGAGTACACATGATGAACATGTCAGAGAGCTGATGGTTGGTGCGAATCAGTATGGAATTGATGTGGAATGGGCTTCGGAGCTTCCAAACCGAAACGAAAGAAGTAGGCTTTGGCGACATGATCTCATCGATATAAGAGACACGTATTATTTTTGATACGGCAAAGTGCGTTACATTCGTAACGAATTAAGGTGGCACCACGGGAGTACCCGTCCTTTCTATAGGATGAGTACTCCCTTTTTGTGTATAAAAAATTAAATAAGCTAAATCGTTTAAGTAAGAAGAGTACGTATATTGGAGACGTTTCAGAGAGCCGGGGACAGGTGGGAGCCCGGTGCGGTGCCATATACGGAATGGGCTTACGAGAGGTATGCTGAACAATTATTTTCAGTAGGCAACCCGGGTTCCGCCGTTACAAGGATAAGGTATATATTTTGTACCTGAATAAAGCGGGATGCTTTTGCGTCCAACCTGAGGTGGTACCACGGTAAATTTATCGTCCTCTACATATTTCGATATGTAGGGGACTTTTTTATTTTTCAGAGTGAGGTGAAAGGCATGATGACAAAAGAGGAATTTATGAAGCAAAAAGAACAAGGAGAAACATTTTTAGTAATCGCTGAAGAAGAAGGAGATAGCATTACGCCAATTTCTTTATATAGACGTATGAAGGGGAAGAAAAAGTTTTTACTAGAAAGCTCGCAGCTTCATCAAGATAAAGGGCGCTATTCTTACTTAGGGTGTAATCCTTATGGAGAAGTGAAAAGCGTTGGTATGGAAGTCGAACGAACGACATATGGGCAAACAGAAAAGTTGCAAGCTAACGTACTGCAAGTGTTAGAAGAGGTAATCGCACCAGTGCAAGTAGACAGTCCGTTCCCATTTTGCGGAGGAGCAGTTGGTTATATTGGCTATGATGTCATTCGGCAGTATGAAAACATTGGAGCAGATTTACACGATCCATTAAATATTCCAGAAGTACACCTTTTACTATATCGTGAGTCTACCGTTTACGATCATTTACGCCAAAAGTTGTCGTTTGTATATGTATGCAGGGAAGACGATTCAGCTTCTTATGAAGAAGTATACGAAAGATTGCAAGTATACAAAGAGGAAGTGTTAAAGGGAGAAGAAGCGGAAGTAAATGAAATACAATCAACGTTATCATTCACTTCGTCCATAACTGAAAAAGAATTTTGTGAAATGGTAGAAACAGCGAAAGAATACATTCAGTCCGGAGATATTTTTCAAGTTGTATTATCCCAGCGTTTGCAAAGTGAATGTATTGGAGATCCATTTGCATTATACCGGAAACTTCGAATTGCAAATCCATCACCATATATGTTCTATATCGATTTTCAAGATTATGTTGTACTAGGCTCTTCACCAGAAAGTTTACTATCAGTAAGAGACGATAAGGTGATGACAAACCCAATTGCCGGTACGAGGACGAGAGGGAAAACGAAGCAGGAAGATGAGGAAATCGAAAAAGAACTGTTAGGAAATGAGAAAGAGCGAGCAGAGCATATGATGCTTGTGGACCTAGGACGAAATGATATTGGCAGAGTAAGTGAAATTGGCTCTGTGACGATAGATAAATATATGAAAGTAGAAAAATACTCTCACGTTATGCACATTGTATCTGAAGTTTACGGAACATTGCGAAAACAAACGAGTGGATTTGACGCATTAGCGTATTGTTTACCAGCTGGTACAGTATCAGGTGCTCCGAAAATTAGAGCGATGGAAATTATTAATACGTTAGAGCATGAAAAAAGAAATGTATACGCCGGAGCAGTTGGATATATTTCATTCTCAGGAAATCTTGATATGGCGCTAGCAATTCGAACGATGGTTGTGAAAGATGAGAAAGCGTACGTTCAGGCAGGAGCGGGTATCGTCTACGATTCAGACCCGGTTGCTGAATATGAAGAAACATTAAATAAAGCGAGAGCGCTTTTGGAGGTTATGAAATGATTGTACTTATCGATAATTATGATTCATTCACATATAACTTGTATCAACTGTTAGGCGAGTACGAGGCAGGAATTGTTGTCGTAAGAAATGATCAAATAACAATTGAACAATTAGAGGAGATGAAGCCGAAAGGAATTGTGCTATCACCAGGACCTGGGAAACCAGAAGATGCTGGAATTTGTATCGATGTTATTCGTCACTTTTATAAGAACGTTCCCATCTTAGGAATTTGCCTTGGCCATCAAGCAATCATATCCGCATTTGGAGGAGGAATTGTTAGAGCAGAGCGCATTAAACACGGAAAAACATCGCGTGTGAAACATAACGGAACGTCAATCTTTTCGTACGTAACGCAGCCGCTAACGGCAATGCGTTACCATTCACTCGTCGCAGCGCAAAATAGTTTACCACAATGCTTTGACATACTCGCGACGGCGATGGATGACGGAGAAATCATGGCAGTTCGTCACAACTATTATCCGCTCTTCGGATTACAGTTTCACCCAGAATCAATTGCAACAGAAGAAGGCGGAAAGTTAATACGTGCCTTTTTAGCAGAAGTGAAAGAGGAGGAGAGAGTATGAACAGTTATCTTCGAAAATTAGTAGAGGGACAACATTTAACAGAAGAAGAAATGTATGAAGCGGGACTTCTTTTATTAAGTGACAACATATTGGAAAGTGAAGTTGCAGCTTTCTTAGTATTGCTGAAAGCGAAAGGCGAAACAGCAGAAGAAATATACGGTCTTGTGCGTGCTCTTCGAGAAAAGGCATTACCGTTTTCAAATCATATAAAAGGCGCGATGGACAATTGCGGAACGGGTGGTGACGGTGCACAAACATTCAATATTAGTACAACATCGGCATTTGTACTTGCCGGAGCTGGTGTAAAGGTTGCGAAACATGGAAACCGCGCTGTTTCTAGTAAAACAGGAAGTGCTGATTTATTAGAAGAACTTGGTGTAAACATAAGCTGTACGCCGGGTGAGATTGACTATTTATTAGAGAATGTAGGTATTGCCTTCTTATTCGCACCAGCGATGCATCCAGCATTAAGACGTATTATGAAAATAAGAAAAGAATTAAACGTTCCGACGATCTTTAACTTAATTGGCCCTTTAACGAATCCTGTTAACTTAGAAACACAATTTGTCGGTATTTATAAACGAGATATGTTATTGCCAGTAGCGGAAGTGTTGCAGAAACTTGGCAGAAAACAAGCGCTCGTCGTAAACGGAAGTGGCTTTTTAGATGAAGCATCATTACAAGGAGAAAACTGCGTCGCTATTTTAAAAGACAACGAAATAGTTGAAATGAGTATTGCACCAGAAAACTACGGTTTCTCAAGAGTGAAAAATGAAGAAATTAGAGGCGGGAATTCGAAAGAAAATGCAAAGATTACGCTCGGAGTATTAAGCGGAGAAAAGAGTGTCTATCGCGATACTGTTTTATTAAATGCAGGTCTAGCCCTTTTCGCAAATGGAAGAGCAGAAACGATTGAAGAAGGAATTACACTAGCGGCACATAGCATTGACTCTGGAAAAGCATTAGAAAAATTAAACTTATTAATTGCAGCAAGCCATGAAAAATTAGAAAGGGTGAATTAAAATGGGGACGATTTTAGACAAAATTGTAGAGCAAAAGAAAGTAGAAGTTGCGGAGTTATATGAAACATATTCACCAGTGAAAGAAAAAAGGAAAACACACTCACTTGTAAAAGCTTTAGAGCAGTTTACTGTAATAGCAGAGGTAAAGCGAGCGTCTCCATCAAAAGGCGATATTAATTTACACGTTGATGTGCCAAAACAAGTGAAAACATATGAAGAATGCGGTGCTGGAGCAGTTTCGGTTTTAACAGACGGTCAATTTTTTAAAGGGTCGTTTCACGACTTACAAACGGCAAGAGCAGAAAGTAACATTCCGCTTTTATGTAAAGATTTTATAATCGATAAAATCCAAATTGATAGAGCGTATGAAGCTGGTGCAGATCTTATTTTATTAATTGTTGCAGCATTGTCAAAAGAGAAATTAAACGAGCTTTATAACTACGTGCTAGAAAAAGGATTAGAAGCGATTGTTGAAGTTCATGATGAACAGGAATTAGAAATTGCAATCCGATTAAATCCGCACGTTATCGGTATTAACAACCGTAATTTAAAAACATTTGAAGTAGATTTAAGCCAAACTGAAAAGCTCGGAAAACGGCTGAATGAGGAAAACCTACTTTGGATTAGTGAAAGCGGCATTCATTCAAAAGAAGATATCATTCGCGTCAAACGAGCTGGTGCAAAAGGCGTATTAGTCGGAGAAGCGCTTATGACATCATCTTCTATAAGTAACTTTTTCGAAGACTGTAAGGTGAGCATATGAAAGTGAAGATTTGCGGCATCACTGATATGGAAACAGCGCAAAGTGCGTGTGAATATGGCGCAGATGCAATCGGATTTGTTTTTGCAGAAAGTAAACGCCAAATCACTCCAGAGCAAGCGAAAGAAATTATTGGGGAAATTCCAGCCCACGTTTTCAAGGTCGGTGTTTTCGTAAATGAATCAGTAGAAGTGATCCAGAAAATTGCAGAGGAGTGCGGGTTAACGCATGTGCAACTACATGGGGATGAAGACAATGATCAAATAATAAGATTGAATATTCCGTCTATAAAAGCGGTAGGAGTAGCTTTAGAGAAAGATATTGAATGTGCGAAAAAATACGATACAGATTATCTGTTATTTGATAGCCCGAAAGAAAAGTTCCACGGAGGAAACGGAAAGACATTCTCATGGGAGTTACTTGCACATATGCCAAAAGCATTGCGAGAGAAAACGATATTAGCTGGCGGATTAAACATCCTTAATATAGAAGAAGCAATTCGAACTGTTCGGCCATATATGATCGATGTGAGTAGTGGGGTAGAGACAGAAGGAAAGAAAGATTTGGAGAAAATAAAACAATTTATTAAAAAAGCGAAGGAGTGTTCCAAATGAATTATGCATATCCAGATGAAAAAGGGCATTACGGTATATACGGAGGACGATACGTTCCAGAAACGTTAATGCAATCCGTATTAGAACTAGAAGAAGCATATAAAGAAGCGATGCAAGATGAAGCGTTTCAAAAGGAATTAGATCATTATTTACAAACGTACGTTGGAAGAGAAACACCGCTTTATTTCGCTGAAAATATGACGAAGTATTGCGGCGGAGCAAAGATTTATTTGAAACGTGAAGATTTGAACCATACGGGAGCTCATAAAATTAACAATACAATCGGTCAAGCACTTCTTGCGGTAAGAATGGGTAAGAAGAAAGTTGTCGCTGAAACAGGAGCAGGACAACACGGAGTTGCAACAGCTACTGTATGTGCACTTTTCGGTTTAGAATGCGTCATCTTCATGGGAGAAGAAGATGTGAGACGACAAAAATTAAACGTATTTCGAATGGAATTACTCGGAGCAAAAGTAGAAAGCGTTGCGGCAGGTAGCGGCACGTTGAAAGATGCGGTAAACGAGGCGCTTCGTTACTGGGTTTCACATGTACACGATACGCACTACATTATGGGATCAGTTCTCGGGCCACATCCATTCCCGCAAATTGTTCGTGATTTCCAAAGTGTAATTGGGAAAGAAACGAAAAAGCAATACGAAGCGTTAGAAGGAAAATTACCAGAAGCAGTCGTTGCTTGTATTGGCGGTGGTAGTAATGCAATGGGAATGTTTTATCCGTTCGTACACGATGAAGAAGTTGCTCTTTACGGTGTTGAAGCAGCTGGAAAAGGTGTTCACACAGAAAAGCACGCAGCCACTTTAACGAAAGGAAGTGTCGGTGTTTTACACGGATCGATGATGTACCTTCTGCAAAATGAAGAAGGGCAAATTCAAGAAGCACACTCTATTTCGGCAGGGCTGGATTACCCAGGTGTTGGGCCAGAACATAGCTTGCTAAAAGATATTGGCCGCGTTTCTTATCATTCCATTACAGATGAAGAAGCGTTAGAAGCATTTCAATTATTAACGAAAAAAGAAGGGATTATCCCGGCATTAGAAAGTTCACATGCTGTTGCATACGCTTTAAAACTAGCGCCGCAAATGAAGAAAGACGAAGGACTTGTCATTTGTTTATCCGGCCGCGGTGATAAAGATGTAGAGAGTATAAAACGTTATATGGAAGAGGTGTAAAAAATGGGAGTAGAAAAAATTATAGCAGCGTTTGAAAATGGCAAGAAAGCATTTATTCCGTATGTAATGGGCGGAGATGGTGGACTTGAAAAGTTAAAAGAAAGAATTCGTTTTCTTGATGAAGCAGGAGCAAGCATCGTTGAAATTGGTATCCCATTTTCAGATCCAGTCGCAGACGGTCCAACTATTCAAAGGGCAGGAAAAAGAGCATTAGATAGCGGTGTAACATTGAAAGGTATTTTTCAAGCATTAATAGAGGTGAGGCAAGAAGTTCAAATTCCATTTGTACTTATGACATATTTAAATCCAGTACTCGCATTCGGAAAGGAACGTTTCATTGAGAGCTGTCTTGAAGCAGGGGTGGACGGTATTATCGTTCCAGACTTACCGTATGAAGAACAAGACATTATTACACCGCTCCTTCGCGTGGCGAATATCGCTTTAATTCCACTCGTTACCGTAACGAGCCCTATTGAACGAATCGAAAAAATTACGGGTGAATCACAAGGATTCGTCTACGCCGTTACAGTAGCGGGTGTAACGGGAGTACGTCAAAACTTTAAAGATGAGATTCGTAGTTACTTAGAAAAAGTAAAAGCACACGTCCACTTACCAGTAGTCGCAGGATTCGGTATTTCAACACGAGAGCAAATTGAAGAAATGATTACAATATGTGACGGCGTTGTCGTTGGAAGTAAAGTCATTGAGCTGTTAGAAAATGAAAAGCGAGAAGAAATTTGTGAGTTAATACATGCAGTAAAAGAAACAGAAGAGGCTTAAGTCTCTTCTGTTTCTTTTGTGTAATAAATGTTAAAATATACAGAAAATACTTATAACTTAGAGGGTGAGAAGGCATGCTAAGACGTAAACTATTATATCTTCTTTTAACTGTACCATTATACGCTTGGCTCATTAGCATGACGAAAATAGAGTTGATGGCTCTGTTTTTAGGATATGTATTCATCTTTTCCCAATTAAATCGAATACAAGAGCAATCTATTTTAGAAGTATGTATATTTTCGGTTAGTATAGAACTATTTAGTATCGTTGCGATTGTATTATTAAGTGAATTATTCCAATGGATCCATTCATTTGAATTAATAAAACTTGGGAATATTGTATTGCAAGTAATATGTGCTTATATTGTGTTTGTTGTGCTAGAAAAAATGATTGGACAGCAGACGGTTTTTCAGGATAAAAGATAAAATATTAGTTATTCAAAAAAAGGAGCCAAGCGGCTCCTTTTTTAAATCTGTTATAAAAATAATTGAAAATCATAACATCTGTTATATAATAGTTAAAAATTGCACTTTTTACGAAAAGAGATGATAGCATGGCCATATTGTTGGCACTTATCCCGATTATGATGATTTTTATTTGTTTGTTTTTGTTTAAACAAACGTCATTAAGAGCCTCATTAATCTCTTATGCCGTTTCTGTCGGAATCGTTTTACTCTCGCCAACGTTTCAATTAGGGATAAGTGAAACTGTACACGCAACAATTAAAGGGTGGTTAATTTGTTTTATTGTCGGATACGTTTTATTTTTCGGTATTTTTTTATTTCACCTCATGAACAAAATGGGATACATCGATCAAGTAGCACGATTTCTAGAACAAGTCACGCGCGATCGATTATTGCAAATGCTTCTTATGTGTTTTGGTATTTGTCCACTTATTGAATCAGTGAGTGGATTCGGAATTGGTTTTATGGTCGCAGCACCTATTTTTCTTTCGCTCGGTTATAAACCGTTTCAAGCTGTGCTACTATCGTTTATCGGTTTACTTGCAAGTTCATGGGGCGCAATGGCAACGGGTACGATTATCGGTTCTCAGCTTATTAACATGCCGCTCACAACTCTTGGTACAAATACAGCATTATTAAGCATCCCGATTTTCGCATATTTTATCTTCCTTTCTTTATACGTTGTCGGTGGCTGGCAGGCAGTTATAGAAAAGTGGAAGGAAGGGATAGGATTCTTTCTATTATTTTCTCTCGGAATCTATCTTTCTAACGCATACGTAAGTGTTGAACTAGCAGGGATATTAAGTTCTATCGTTACCATTTCATTTGGTTTTTTAATCATTAAGTTAAAAGGAAAAGATGAGCAAAACCTTTTAACAGAACATGCGGCGGCTACGGAGAGAGAAGTATCGATTATAAAAATTATTAGCCCTTATATATTCTTAACAGTTTGTATTTTACTTTCTCGCCTCGTTCCAGCATTACATGATTTTCTTAGGTCATATGCAGTTCTCGATTTAAAATCATATTCTTACAAACTAGAGCTACTATATTCGCCAGGATTTTGGCTCGCCATGACTTGTTTATTTACAATTATTTTCTTCCGCATTCCATCTAATGTTATTAAACAATCACTCTCGCAAACGACAAAACAATGGATTCCTTTCGCTATTACAACGACGATGTTCATTGCAATTTCAGAACTAATGGGTGCATCTGGTATGCATTCATTACTCGCAAAAACAGCTGGTGAAACCTTTGGTACCTTTTTCGTTTTCGTTGCTCCATTCATAGGCGGAATTGGCGGTTTTTTAACTGGTAGTAACGCAGGATCAAATGCGATGTTTATAAAGCTACAAATGCAAACAGCTCAAAACGTAGCACTCCCGTGGCAATACGTCACGACGCTCCAAAACACCGCATCATCAGTAGCGACGATCGCTTGTCCATCACGGATTACACTAGGCGCGTATTTATGCAATATCCCGTATCGTGAAAATGAACTATTAAAGAAGACGACGTTAATGATTTTTGGTGCGGTTTTACTTGTAGTAGTGGAAGTTTTCTTTTGGTATATATTGAGAAATTAAAAATCCTCCTAACATAGGAGGATTTTCTTTATGACTGGATAATGTTTTAAATATGAAAAGCTTCTACTAAATGAATAGGAGATGAAAGGTATGCCCTTAAAAAACTACGGTGTATTAAAAGGTACAGTTATACAATCTAAGATTGGAAAAGGCAAAACACCTCATTATCAAGTTCATTTACAAGGTGAAGCAGGAGTAGATTATCGCATTGCAATTAACGTGAAATCGCAAAGTTATCCATCGGAAGTTTTATATTTTGCGAGCGACGATATTCGATCAGAGGCGATTCATATTTTACCGACATTACCGTTCGGTTTTACAGAAATAAAAAATAATGAACCGAAAGTAGCTTTAGATTATGTAAGAGGTAATTTATTTGATTCAAAGCAAATGATTCCTTTACCTGCTGAAAAAGCAGGAGTTGATAATGATTTAAATGAAAAGATAGAGCGTTATATAAAGCGAGCAATAGAAGAAAAGGCGATTATTTATGCGTTTGGTGAAAGGTGGGGACCAGAAGAAAAGGTTCCGGATTCGTATTTCCACTTTACACCTGGAAACGGTATACACGATATTCATATGAATCAAGGGAATGTAGAGAAATGGCAAGGTGATGATGGCAAATGGCAAGACGGTGGGATATTGATTCACTTTGAGAAGAAGGAAGAGTGGATTGGTATTTTTCTTGCCTTTCAGTCACAGTCATGGTGTACGGATGAAGAAGGGCATGCTCGTGTTCCGGTTGAGCATTGTGATTATAAGAGAAATAATTGATGGGAAGAGGGCGTTCACAATGAACGCCCTCCTCTTATTTTATAAAACACAAAACTCACAAGTGTAGAAATACAAGAGAAAAGAAGCGCCACACTAGAAAACGCAATGAGATACATATTATACTTCATCATTTTTCCGATGAGTTGGTTACTATCGTACTGAAAAAGTCCTGCAATTATATTGAATAAAAATAACATGATAAACATGACGATAACACCGTCTATTGATCCTTTAATGTCGGGTTTACTTAAAGCGATATGTGCAGAAATACAAATGGCGATAAATAAAAATAACCAAAATGAAGGATTCAATAAATTGTTAAATGTAAATAAGCTTTTCAATAATACAAACGTCGATAGTAGCATGTTTTGGATCATGTCTAAGTTAATAGAAGTCGATGCAACAGTTTTTTCCAGATTCGTATTAAATAAATAATATGACTCTGGTACGAAATAGCGCATTAAAAGTATTAAGGCAGTAATACCAGAAATAATAGGACCGATGCCGATAAAGAAATTACCGATCCGTTGATATACGCTTTTTTGATTGTATTGATGTTGTACGTAACCTAAAGCTCCTTGACTTGTATCTGTTGGGAAGAACTGCGTTGCTACAATTTTATGGCGGAATAATAGACACATAATTGCATGTCCAAGCTCATGAACGGGAACACCAATCCACGCAGTTAAAAGAAATCCCTTCCTACCAAAAGCTCTCGACCAATACGTTCGTGTGAGAGATTCTAAATAACCTAATATAAATCCAATTACAATGATGACACCAATTAAAGAAAATAATTGGATCACGCTTGTAAGGAGTGTTTGAAAAATCGAGTTTACAAATTCCACTGTCTTCATCCAATCTGTTTAAAGTTTCACTTTATTTGCTCTGTTTCATAATACCATTATTTTTCTATAATACTAGCACACATAGTTTCGTTTAAAAGAAGGATTTCATATTCTTTTTCTTGTAGTCATGTTTTATGTACAAAGTCATATATTGAATTTGTAACATCCTATAAGGTATATGCTTAAGGAGGGATGAGAGAATGAAATGTCCGGCATGTCATACTGAAAATGCAGCGGAAGCAAGGTTTTGCGGGAATTGTGGACATTCGTTAACGGAAGAAGTGGTAGCGAGTGGTGGGCAGGAAGAAGGGCAGCTATCGCGCCCGGCACGAGTAAAGGAAACTCGTCCGAATGAAACGGTAGAGCAAGCGAAACAATTTGCAAGTGGCTATTTTCAGTTCTTTAAAAATGCTTTTAAATCACCATCGGCCATTATGGAAAGTGGAAATATTGAAGTGCGAAATGGAATTGTAAGTCTTGTGCTTATTTGTTTTTTAGGAGCGTGTATTTTTTATAGAATGATGAGCGCAGCGGCGACTGTTACGAGGACATTAGTGCCAGATATAGCTACTCCTACTTTCTTTGGAGAATCTGTAATGGTCTTTTTCTTTTTATTAATTTTAACTTTATTTGTCGGATTTATTATTTTTGTAAGTGGTAAGATGATGAAATCATCTTTTTCTTTTCTTGAAGCATTCGGTATATGGGGGACGATAGCGACGCCAGCTATTGCTATATTAGTGCTTTCTTTTCTTTTTAGTTTTTTATTAATCTTCTTCTTACCAATCTTATTAGGGCTGGCTACAACGTATATGGGAATTAGTATAATTGTAGCTATATTAAAACTAGACAACGGCAGATTAGATCCTGTTTACACACTTATGATTGCAAGTGTTTTAATCGGAATTGCAACGTTTCTTGTATTTTGGTCTTACATTAACACGATAATTCAAACCTTTACTGGGGGATTAACAGGCTTCTAATGAAAAGGTGGTTGAATGGATGAATGTATGCACAAAGTGCGGGACTCATTTTGAAGACAGTGTGCAATTTTGTCAAAACTGCGGGACGAAGAGGCGGGATCCTGTAGTAAAGAAGCAGAAAATGAGCAAAGGGACAATAATTGAAATTACACTTTTAACATTTTTTATTATAGTATTGGGCGGATTATATGCGTATGGATCTTCATATTACTCACAATCATCGCAAGTAGAGAGAATTATTACTGTTTTACAAGAGAGGGACGGGGAGAAATTAGTTGAGATCACCACGACAGATGATCCAGCCGTTATTGTAACGAGAGAGAGTTTAACGCCTCTATTTTCATATATAAAAGAAAATCCATCTTACGTGAATGAATTGAAAGAATATTTGAGGCAAGGTGAAAAACAAGGGGATGGAATAGAAAGAGCAGATTTTTCTTTAACGAAAGATGGGAAACATTTCTTTTTATTTGATCGGTATAAATTGAAAGCGAAGACGTATTATACGACTCTGCTTACAAATGAAAAAGGTACATCTTTAAAATTGAACGGAAAAGAAATTGATAAGACAAATGACAAAAAGCTTGAGAAACAATATGGACCGTTTCTTCCTGGAACTCAAGTATTTCAATCTGAATATAAAAATGACTATGTAAAACTATCACGTGAGGAAAAGGTTGTACTTATGAAACAAATTCAAAATAATGTAACGATAGATTTAACGTTACAAGGGCAATATATTACAGTTCAAACCAATGCGCCTGGTGCAACATTATACGTGAATCAAAAGCCAGTTACAGCATTGACCGGAGAAGAAATTACGTGGGGACCGATAGCGACTGATGGAAGTGCGGCGATTTATTTAGAACGAAATGGAGAAAACGGAAGGGAAACGACAAAGGTAGAAACGGTAACGGCACTGTCGGCTTATAATCTTCCATTTCAAAAGAAAAGTGTAGAAAAAACAGTTGTTTACAATGTTACTCCGCCTACGACTGGGTATGTATATAATGGTTTCATCTTCCCTGATAGTGATATTCGAAAATTAACGAGTGCGGACTTAACATATTTATCGAAAGAACAGTTGAAAATTGCGAGAAATGAAGTATACGCAAGGCATGGACATGTTTTTCAAACGAAAGATATGCAAGCGTATTTTTCAAAACAGTCCTGGTACAGAGAAAATCCGTATTTTACAGGAACGTTAACGAGTGTGGAATCTTATAATGTTGAACTGATTAAATCAAGAGAATAGAGTGCATGAAAAAGGTACAGTGTATATTACTGTACCTTTTCTATGGTTGTTTAGCTGGACCAGGATCCCTTGAGAAAAAGATGTGAAAGAGGAATGTGACTTTACTTGCTCCTCCTGATGTACTTGCTTGCACATCAGATAAAGAACTAGACGTTAAAGCAGCTTCAGAACGAGGGGGAACGACTATTTTGAGTGCATCATCTGATTCTGATGATATAGTAACCGTTATTGTATCCTCAGAAAAGTTCACAATTTTAACAGTACCAACTGGGAAGATGGATTTGCGAGCGTGTGAGGCAGAAGCAAAGCGAGTCGATTTCCAAATAGTTTGTGAGAAAGTGTCATTATCAGATAACCAAGCACGTGCACTGTATAAAGTTACACTAACGGTAAACTCTTGTTCAAGCGGGAGGGCGGGTCTCGGTTCTATCGGTTCCTCTGGAAGCTGGACGAGAAGGCCGGCGCACATGTATATTTCACCTACTTTCAATAGTTGCTGTTATAGCATATTAAACATCTTGTTTATAAGACACGACGGATACCTATTCATGCATAGGTTTGTGCACCAAATTTGTAGATAGAATTCTCTTTCTTTACAATGGAAGTAGGTGTTATTTCTATAAAATATGGAAATCGTAAAGAGTATGTAAAAAAGAAGGAGTGGTAAAGTGAACTATGTCATTATTGGCGGAGATGCAGCAGGTATGAGTGCAGCAATGCAAATTGTTAGAAACGATGAAACGGCAAATGTTGTAACGTTAGAAAAAGGTGAAATCTATTCATACGCTCAGTGCGGATTACCGTATGTGATTAGTGGTGTTATTGCTTCTACTGAAAAGTTAATTGCACGCGATGTAAAGACGTTTCGTGATAAATATGGAATTGATGCGAAAGTACGTCATGAAGTAACGAAAATAGATACGGAAAAGAAAATGGTGTACGCAGAGCATACGGAGACGAAAGATGTTTTTGAATTTCCGTATGACCGTTTATTAATTGCGACTGGAGTGCGTCCTGTTATGCCAGAATGGGAAGGGCGAGATTTGCAAGGCGTTCATCTTTTAAAAACAATTCCGGATGCTGAGCGCATATTAAAAACGCTAGAAACGAATAAAGTTGAGGCTGTAACTATTATTGGCGGCGGTGCAATTGGACTAGAGATGGCAGAAACATTCGTCGAACTTGGTAAGAAAGTAAGAATGATTGAGCGAAACGATCATATTGGCACAATTTATGATGCCGATATGGCGGAACATATACATAAAGAAGCAGATAAACATAATATTGAAATTTTAACAAATGAAAATGTAAAAGCGTTTAAAGGAAAAGAGAGAGTGGAACAAATTGAAACAGATAAAGGTACGTATAAAACAGATCTCGTTTTAGTATCTGTCGGTGTACAGTCAAATACTGATTTTCTTGAGGGGACAAATATACGTAAAAACCATAAAGGTGCAATTGAAGTAAATGCTTATATGCAAACGAATGTGAAAGACGTATACGCTGCTGGTGATTGTGCAACGCATTACCATGTTATAAAGGAAATGCATGATCATATCCCGCTTGGAACGACTGCGAATAAACAAGGGCGACTTGCCGGACTCAATATGGTTGATAAACGAAGAGCATTTAAAGGTACGTTAGGTACAGGCATTATTAAATTTATGGATTTGACGCTCGCAAGAACAGGCTTAAATGAAAAAGAAGCAAAAGGGCTAAACATCCCGTATAAGACGGTCAAAGTAGATTCAACAAATATGGCAGGCTATTACCCGAGTGCTTCGCCACTTCACTTGAAATTACTATATCACGCCGATACGAAACAATTATTAGGCGGACAAGTAATTGGAGAAGAAGGTGTAGATAAACGTATTGATGTTATCGCAATGGCACTTTTCAATAAAATGAGTATTCACGATTTAGAAGATGTCGACTTAAGTTACGCACCACCATATAACAGCGTTTGGGATCCAATTCAACAAGCAGCAAGGAGAGCGGAATAGCACTTTTTTAAGTGCTATTTTTTTTGTGAAAGGGGAATAAATAAAGTTTCACTTTATTGTGAATATACCGTTCACCCTTGAAAACATAGTGCGTATCGCTTATATTGTCATATAGTATTTATTTTTTAATAAAGCAATGAACGAACCAGGGGGCACAGTATGGCAATTAACATGAATACAATCGAAGAATGGATTGCTGAATCAAATGCAAGAAACGAAGAAGACTTAGGAAACGTTGTTGAAGAGATGAAAGAAGTATGTGTCGGACTTGATAACGCGACATTAATTTATACGAAAAACGTATTTTGTTTCGGTAAGAAAGTAGAAGTATTCTTCTTCTTCCAAGATCACGTCGTTATCGGAGAAGAGAAGGAAGAGTATATTGAGATTGAAAAATTAAAGTATGATGACATTACAAATAGCAACTTAAAAACAAATGACAAAAATACAACGTTAGAACTTAAGTTTTCTAACGGGAAAGCTATTAATTTAGATAGTCTAAATGATAACTACGGTACGAAAAACTGGTTATTTGCAAGACAAATTAAGAGTATTTTTAAAGTAATCTAGTAAAAAAGGCAGGCCTTGAAAGGTCTGCTTTTTTACTTATTTCCTATTAAACAAAGGCATCCTCTTTCTTCGTAACATTTCACGTTTGTAAATCCCGTCTTATAAAAAAGGTTTACTAATTCTTCGGTCGTCTTAAATTTATCCATATGATATTGGATTTTGAAAGTTTCAGCAACTAGTAAAAAGGATCCATTCGGTTTTAAGACGCGAAATACTTCTTTCATATCGTGTTCAAAATCGGGCCAAAAGTAGTGGGTTTGAAAAGCGGTAATGAGATCAAAGAAGTCCGGATGATATGGAATAGAGGAGACGCTTGCTTGATGAATAATTACTTTCGCTGCTTTGACATCCTTCATATTTGCTTTCTTTGAGTTTTCAACAGCTTGATTGGAGTAGTCGATCCCGTATATTTTCCCGAGCGGAGTTCGTTTTGAAAGAGTCTGTATGGTTTTACCACCCCCACAACCAATATCTAAAATAACTGCATTTTCACGTATATGTATTTTTTGTAAAGCCCAATTTGTTAGTCTCGTATGCGCAGCATTCATAATGCAAAGCATAGAGGAACCAATTGTCCCGCGAGGATTTTTCGCTTGCTCGATTAATCTTTGTAAAATACTCAATTCAAACTCTCCTTTTATATAAGAATATGTATTTATTTCGCTTTTAATAATTTAACTCCTTTAAAAAAAGCACGCCATTAATCGGCGTACTTCTAATTATGCAAGGACCCTTTTAGCCAATTTCGCGCCCTGTAAGCCCCAACAGGAATTTGAATGAGTGAAGTTTCATTTCCGGCATCAATCCCGTACAATTGATCGCATGAATTTGTATCAAAACTTAGTAACGGATGCCCGCCCATCCCCATAGCGGTCGCAGCTAAAACGAGTTTATGAACGAGCATGCCAGCTTCCATTTGATGAATGCGATATCCTCTATAACCTAATTTATTTTTATAGTAATCTTTATTTCCGATTACATGTAGACAAAGTGGTACTTGAAAAAGGTTTACGTTATCCATCGTCATACTAGATTGCAGAGAATAACGAAGGTCTCCGTACCGAAGTGGCTGTATGGAATGTGTCCTACTGTTATAAGCGTAAGCGCCGTTTTCTATGTCTTTTACGTTATAAAAACATCCATATAGTGAGACTCGTGCGTTTTCATTTAAATATTTGCCATCAAGGTCGTTGTAATAAGGGAAGGAGAGGCTCGCTTCTTGTAGTAAAGTAGCGAGCTCGGCTGCATCCCATTTCGTTAAAATGAAGTCAGAATCAGGTGAATATCGTTTTTTACAAAGTTGTAAAAAATCATATGATAAACGTTCCACTTTAGGTAGCTGCATAGCGTGTGCACTATATTGTTGTCGTTCTTCACAGGTAAATGTTTGGAAGTGTTCTGTTGATTCAATCATAGATGACGCGTTTATTTTTTTTATCATCGGATAGTCATCTACATGTTTTGAACGAACGAAATGCTCATGTGTTAACGGCGGGATTTGCTGCAACAAGTCATGAGAAGTAATGGTTTTATTTTTACGATGATCATCATGAAACCAATCTGTATTCGGTTCTGTACTTAAAGGAATAACAGCATACACACTTTCTTCACCTTCTGACAGTCCAAGGAAATGATTCATTGCCCGGTCTAGAAATTGAAAATATACACCATTTGTATAACCGAATTGTTTTGCGCATTCAAGTAATTGACCGATGAGAACACCACTATCTAATCCTTGCAGACGATACGAAAAGTTATTGTATTTAAAGAAGTTTTTCCAAAACATAGTGGATACAAATGCAGCACCAAAACAAGAATGTATGTTACAACGATTGCCGAGTGCTTCTGTAAGATAAGAATCGAAATTTCCTTCACGAAGTAAGATAAGACGGTGGTGCGCGGCGTCGTAATGGTAAATGCCGTCTGGATAATGATCAATTTTTAAATACATATATAATTCATTTGGATATAAAGCACCCCCAGAAGGGATGAATCTTCGGAATAGAGTCGTTGTTTTATTATTTTCTAGGTTAGTAGTAGGCTGACATAATTGTGTTAAACCAAATGAGTACCAAAGATAATGACCGATTTCCTCTAAGTTAGGTTTAGTAGAAGAATTTCGCGAAGTTAATGGGATTTTTAAAGAGAGAGGGATGACTGGTAAATTTCGATATAATTTATAAGGAAGTGGTGCGTCTTCCCAGTTAATCTCTTTATCGGACGACATAATTTCATTAATAGAAAAATGGAGATGATGTAAAAAAGTATCAGGTTGCATCAAATTTCCCCCTCACTATGAATTATGGAAACGGATGCGGATGTGGATTTAAACTTTCATTCGTTAAAGGCTCAGCCCAATATCCAAGTGTCATCGGTACGGTATACACTCTATCCAGTCCTGTAACCCGAGTGAGATGGTGACCAAACGTCATCGGTAACATGCCTGGAATAATTACTTTTACACAATGTAAGCCGTTCTTTTCTATAAGGGGGACCGTTTGATCTACAACAATTACTTCAAGTCCAGATTGATGTAACCTGTTTAAAAGTTGATGAAGATCAGATGTTAAATCCATATCAAATGATTGTAATGCATTCATTTCTTGGAACGTTTGCACCGGAGCATCTTCACGTAAAAGGAAGTGAAGACGTTCTTCCGCTTCTTTCAATCCATACAGCATACTATGGTCTTCCATTTGCGAAACAAGATATGGATCTTGTAAACAGTTTTCATATTTCTCTCTTTTTTGTTCAAGCTCTTCATCTGTTATAAGTAACATGCCCGCTATTTCATGAATTGCATTTTTTACAGCTCGAATTGGTTCCATATGTGCGCCGCCAGCACAGACGAGATTCATACCATCTTGCCTTGTATTTTTCGCAATGACCCATATGCTCGGAATACCATGTTCCATCGTCGCGTTGAAAACGTATAATTCATATCCAGTAATTGTGCGTAAGCGTTCAATCATTAATTGCAATTCAGTATCATTGGCTGAACTAAGATCGAGACGGGGAAGAGGTAATTCGGCATACCAAGTGAGCAAAAAGGCGTCACGCTCTACAATTTCTAAAATGCCGTGAAAAATTGCTTCTTCTAAACTACCACCAATGGCACATCCATTTGATGTTTCATACACGAAAGCATCTCTATGACCAAGGCTATAATAAGCGATTGATTCTGGAACTAGAAGGGGCCTGCTTTGTAATAAAGAATATCCCCATACCCAGTTTTGCTCATAATCAGGATCAAACGGCTTAAATGGAAAACTATCACGATTGTAATGTTCATTTGTATGTACACCAAGTGTGAGGGGATTCAGTGCAACATCTTCTAGCTCACGAAAACTGCCATGTACATTTGTTTTTTTTCCACGAGGCGACATACCGCAATAGCGTTCTAATCCTTCTAAAATAGCGGTTGCTTCACTAAGTGAAAATGAATGAGTCCGGCCCGCGACACCTTCATTTCCAAACAGTAACGGCATGTTTATAATGACATCAGCAAACGGTAATAAAGAATGTTGCATTTGGCCGTTTAAAATACCAGTCCGGTAATCTAAATAGTCTCTCGTTAAAAATGTGTTTAGCTCATGAATGGAACGACAGCGATACGTTTCAGTACTCGTTTTCAAACTTGGTTGTAAAGAAATTTGCGCTGCATCTGCTGTATCGTCAGGCAAATTGCTGCATACCGGACAGAGAGGGTCTGGAAGAAATGAATTCCGGGTACATTGTAACGTTTGTAAGTCCAGTAAAATGAGTTCGTTTTCTAAAGAAGAATATCCATGAGCTAATATTTTCTCTGTTTCAGCATGAATGAGCTGGCACATTTGTAACATTCCATTTTGGGTGGCGCGTACATCACGCCTCGTCACGTTCTCTGCTTTTAATGCATATTTTCGTTGTAGTTCCCACATTTCTCTTTGATCAAAGCCAGCTATAAACCGGCGTCCATCAGCGCAGTGGGAACATCCAGTTGTAAGAGGCTTCACGTAAGGACCGATAATACCTTCACCAAACGAAGTAAACGCGCGAAGCCACGGAATATTATTTGAGCGAAAGATAAGCTCAGCATCATGATGTACGGAAGAAGGAGACCCGTCATGTAAAACGAGAGCAAGATGAATGTTTTCAGGAAGAGCTTCTGTAATTGTATGCTGGCGGATGAGTGAATATTGCTTACACAATTGCTCATGTACATAGTCTGTGAGTAGGCCATCTCCTATAAGTAGTATGTTTTGAGTCATTGGTCATCCTCCTTTGCAATTAATACTCCATATACACCGTCTAAGCTGTCTCTTAAAAATGACTCAATAGCTAAATCAAAAACGAATGGATACAAGTTGTTTTCCGCTAAATTTTGCAAAGCAACTTGTAAAGACTGTACGCCTGGAATTTCTTCCTCTTCTTGTATTGCTACTCTAACAGAATCCGTGCTATATAAAACAATGGATGATTCCGGTAACATATTAGCTTTATAAGGAATCTCTTCATTTTGAATATGAAGGAGTGCTTGTTGCAGAGCATTTCTTAGTGCGAGTGTTATATTAATATTTGCCGCACCATACCATCTATCATTAATACCGATCCAAACGACAGGAAAACCAAGTAACTCCTCACTCATTCCTACTTTAGGTATTTCATGAATTGTAGAGAGAGCATCGTAGTAAAACCTACAATGTTTATCATGAATTTCGGTTAAATAAAGCTCTGTAATCTCTTCTAACATATGTGATTGGCGTTCATATAGCTTATTATTTAAATGTTTTTGGAGTGCTCGGTATACACCTTCTGTCATCGTTTCCCCAGCACCAATACCGATATCAGTATGTTCGGGGATAAGACGATGAATCATTTCAGCTACATATGTTTCAACTCCTGTTAAACCAGCTTCGCGGCGTGCTTCATTATGAGTTAATCCACCGCAAGTTATAGTAGGAAGGGGAGAGGTAGGTCCGTCTGATAATGGATTTGCAACTTGAATATTGCACTGTGATAAAGGCAATTGGTGTAAATCTTGTTCATCCCACATGTGGAATATGCCAGCTTCTTTAGAAGTTAACGTATCAAAAAAACGAAAAAGTTCAGTTGAAGTATATTGTCCGGAACGTTGGGCAAGGTTTTCTTGAAGATTTTGCACCGTATCAATTGTAAAGATTTCATCGGTTGCGAGAAGATGTTTTATGAAAGGGTGCCACTTTCCTTCAAGTGTTTCCAAGTTTAATAAAAAGAATTGAGGATTATGCTGCCTATGTGAATCTTCAGCGACATGTTTAAATAACTCGAAAACGATAACATTTGCTAACATTGCAGATGCAATTGGTGAGAAAGGTTCAGGTGGATTTTCACTTTGTAAAGTAGTTTCGTGTAGACGATGCCAAGCTGATTCCCAGCATTCTTCACGGTCTACGGTTACGACGGGTCCAGCTAAACCAATTCTTGATAAGCAAATAGCTGGTATGAAATTTTTCTTAAACTCTCTACAAATAGTATGGATTGCTCTTAAACTTTCAATATCTCCATTTTGGGAAACGTATAAAATCCAGTCGAAAGGCTCGAATACTTCATGTAAAGGGCGATCAATTGTAATATCTATTTCTTGAATAAGTACATTGTCATCATTTGCATATGCACGTTCGCTTAGTTCGTGAATTCGATCGTAGTTTGTTTCAGCACGATCTGTAACAAGATAATGGAATGTAGGTAAACCAGATTCTAATAAAGAAGAAACTAGGGAAGTAAGCATATCGCCAGAACCAATTATAAGCACATTTGCTGCGCGGTACGTTTCGAATTTTAAAGCGCCTGAATGGGAATCAGCTTCTAAAAACTCAATTTGCGAAGCATATCTGTCGAGTAATGCACTGGTTAATTCGTGGGGAGCATCTTGGCTTACATCACGAATGAAACCATTTTCATATAAAATCTCTCCAATTTCAAATACACGATTTTGATAGGGGAGAGGGAGACCATCGGTTATTTCTGTCAAAGAATGATTACCGTTAAACATAGGCATTAATTTCTCAATCCAGTCATAAATTCCATCACCATCCATACGGAATGAACTGGAGTTATTTCGAAAGTAAACACCCCCGTTTGAATCGGGGAGGAAGAAAGTATCCTTATTTGCTTTAAGTTTTGCATGAACTGGAAGGTTATTCATGTTTATCCCCCTTACGTTTTAGGCATACATTGTTAGTCTATGTAGTGTGATTTGTCCCGTATGAACGCAAAAAAAGCTGTAGAATGATGTATTCTACAACCTTTATATATTAGATTATTAATCTATCATGCCTTTCGAGAGGACTCCCACCTCTAAACGTAAGCGAAGGTGGTGAGGTGAATCGAAAGAAATATTTTATTTTCAAGAAAAGAGAGGAAGCATACGTTCTCTTTTGCTATAATATCCTTAACAAGGAGGTGAATAAAATGACAAAGGAAAATCCATCAAACTATAAAACTCTTCAAATTTGGATTAAAAAAGGGCATCGTATGTATTCTTATTTTCAAGAATGTTGTCATAACGCTAAGAACATGTACAACACCACAAACTTTTATATACGCCAGGTGTACACTGGATTAACACAAGAAAAAGAGTTGCAGCCTTTGCAAAAAGAAGTTCTGGATAATATTCATAAAAATATTGGTAAGATGAATGACACACAACTCCTGGCCTATCAGAAGAAATTGGAAAAAGAGAAATTAAAGCCTAAAGAAGAACAGAAAGAGATTAAATGTAATTTGTTTTCAGAACCTAATTTTGAAAAACCTTATGTAGATTACAACTTTCTAGATGCACTATTTAAGGCTATGATTCAAAATGATTATCGAGCTTTGCCTACGCAATGTAGCCAGTCAATCATGAAAGGGTTGTTCCAAAATTGAAAATCTTTTTTTGCTAGTTTAAAAGACTATAAAAAGAATCCAAACAAATATGCTGGAATGCCTAGGATCCCAAAGTATATTCGTTCTTCTGAAAAAGAGATTCTGTATACAAACCAAGATTGCATCATTAAAAACGGTAGATTTTTAAAGTTTCCAAAGACGAAATTACAATTAAATATTGGCAAACTAGGTTTCACTGAAGGTAAACTGAAACAAGTTCGTGTGATTCCAAAATACAATGAATATGTAGTGGAATTGGTAATTGATGTTCCTTCTGAACAACAAATTATTGAAGAGAATGCTCGTTATATGAGTATTGATTTAGGGATTGATAACCTTGCAACCATCGTAACAAACACAGGTATGAAACCTGTCCTTGTTAAGGGCAAACATGTCAAAAGCATAAATCAATATTACAACAAAATGAAGAGTCATTTTACAAGCATTCTTAGAAATGGAAAACAAACTAATGAAGGACCTTTTACTTCTAAAAGGATAGAAAAACTTCATCAAAAACGTTACTTGAAAATAAAAGACGTCTTCCATAAAGTTAGTCACCACATCGTAAAACTAGCTCAAGAAGAAGAAGTTTGTAAAATCGTTATTGGTCAAAACAAAAGTTGGAAACAAGAAACGAATATGGGAAAAAGAAATAACCAATCGTTTTGTCATATCCCGCATAATTTACTGATTCAAATGATTACATACAAAGCAAATGCTGTAGGCATTCAAGTTGTTGTAACTGAAGAATCATATACATCGAAAGCAAGTTTTCTGGATAACGACTTCATTCCAACGTATGGAGAAAATGACCAAAATACAACTTTTTCAGGAAAACGAATAAAGCGCGGCATATATCGTTCAGCAAATAAAACTTTAATTAATGCAGATGTAAATGCTGCGGCTAACATTTTACGAAAAGTAATCCCAAATGCATGGACAAATGGGATAGAGGGGTTAGGCGTGAAACAGCTCGCTAATGTGTTAACTCCCTTGACGTTAATCGTCCGTTAGGTCGAAACGTTAGAAACCCCCACTTCAAGCTTTGCTAAGTGGGGGAGTGTTCATCAACCTTCTAATAATAATGATTTTGGATCTTCAAGCATATCTTTAACAGCAACAAGGAAGCTAACTGCTTCTTTACCATCAACAATACGGTGATCGTAAGATAGTGCAAGGTACATCATTGGACGGTTTTCCATACGCTCTGCATCAATTGCAACTGGACGTACTTGGATTTGATGCATCCCTAGAATACCTACTTGTGGACTATTTAGGATTGGTGTTGACATTAGAGAACCGAACACGCCACCATTTGTAATCGTAAATGTACCACCTTGTAGCTCTTTTAATGAAAGTTTATTATCGCGTGCTTTCAGACCTAAATTACGAATCTCGCTTTCAATTTCAGCGAAGTTCAATTGGTTAGCATCGCGTACAACTGGAACAACTAATCCATCTGGAGCTGCTACTGCAATACCGATATCATAGAATTTTTTAATGATAAGCTCATCGCCTTGAATTTCAGCATTTAATAATGGGAACTGTTTTAATGCTGCAACAACTGCTTTTGTGAAGAATGACATAAAGCCAAGACGTACATCATGTTTTTTCTCGAAAGCATCTTTGCGTTCTTTACGTAATTCCATGATTGCACTCATATCAACTTCGTTAAATGTAGTTAACATTGCAGATGTTTGTTGAACTTCTACAAGACGTTTTGCAATTGTTTGACGGCGGCGGGACATTTTCACACGCTCAACTGGTTTTTCAAATTCAGTTTTTGCAACTGGAGCCGGACTTTGTTTTGGAGCAGCTGGTGCTTCTTTTGGCGCTGCAGCGTGAGCTTGTACGTCATGTGGTCTCACACGTCCAAGTGGATCTGTGCTACGTACTTCGTTTAAATCGATTCCTAATTCACGAGCCATTTTGCGAGCAGCTGGTGATGCGATAGGACGATTTGTATTTGGTAAACCTTGCAACGCTTTATTTTGTTCAGCACTTGGAGCTGCTGCTTTCGGTGCTTCAGTAGTTTCTTGTTTTGGTTGCTCAGCAGGTGGTGCTGGTGTACTTACTGCAACTGCTGCGCCGTTTGCATCTAAAATTGCGATAGTAGCGCCAACTTCAACTGTATCCCCAGGTTCGCCTAGTAACTTCGATACAATACCTGAATCCTCTGCAATGATTTCTACATTAACTTTGTCAGTCTCAAGCTCAACAACGCTGCCACCTTTCTCAACTTTGTCGCCTACGTTGATAAGCCATTGTGAAATAGTTCCTTCTGAAATAGATTCTGCAAGCTCAGGTACTTTAATTTCGATCATTTTAAATGTCCTCCCCTTATTTGCCTAACGGTGTGTTTTGTCTTCTTTAATCCTCGGTAATCTCCATTTGTTAGCCTGGCTGTGGCAGACTATCTGCCACAGCCAAGCCTGAAAAACTCATTGTTACTTTCAGTTGCTGAAAACTTCAATTTCTTGTTTATCTTGACGGAAGTTGTACTTCACATCTAAAGCGTGTGCAACGATTAATTCTTGCTCAGCTTTGTGAGCGAATGGATCGCCACCAGATGGGCTAGAACGATCCGGGCGTCCAATGTAACCTGTTTTCACTTTATCCCCAGCTAGTTCGAACAGAATTGGAGCCATGTAATGCCATGCGCCCATATTACGAGGTTCTTCTTGAACCCAAATGATTTCTTCTAAGTTTTTAAAGCGTTTAATAATAGATTGAACTTTTTCAGCAGGGAATGGGTACAACTGCTCGATACGAACCATATGAACTTCATCTAGGCTGTACTCATGCTTACCACTTTCGATTTCTGCTGCTAAGTCAATTGCCATTTTACCTGTACTTAAAACAAGACGTTTTACTTTATTTGGCTTTGTACCAAGGTTTTCTTGTTCTAAAGCAGGTTGGAAACGTCCTTCGCTTAACTGACTAGCAGTTGAAAGCGTAAGTGGATGACGTAATAAACTCTTTGGCGTCATAAGCACTAACGGTCGAACAGCTTCTGTTCCTAGGATAGATGCTTGACGACGTAAAATATGGAAGTATTGTGCCGCGCTCGTTAAGTTTGCAACTGTCCAGTTGTTCTCAGCAGCTAATTGTAAGAAACGCTCTGGACGTGCACTAGAGTGTTCTGGCCCTTGACCTTCATAACCGTGTGGTAATAGAAGAACTAAACCAGATTTTTGACCCCATTTCGCTCTTCCTGCTGAAACATATTGATCAAATAATGCTTGCGCAGTATTTGAGAAGTCACCGTATTGAGCTTCCCACATAACAAGAGTTTCTGGAGCAAATACGTTGTAACCATATTCGTAACCAACAACAGCAGCTTCTGATAACGGACTGTTATGAACAGAGAATGATGCGTTAATGTTCGGTAAACGGTGTAATGGTGAATATGTTTCGTTTGTATCAGTATCGTGTAATACGATATGACGGTGCGCGAATGTACCACGCTGTGAATCTTGACCAGTTAAACGAATTGGCGTACCTTCTTGCAAAATAGAAGCGAATGCTAACGATTCAGCAAGTGCCCATTCAATTTTACCGTTCTCTTCAAGAGCATCTTTACGGCGCTCAAGAATTTTCTTCACTTTTGGATATACGTTAAAGCCTTCAGGCCAAGATAATAGTCCTTCATTAATTGCACGAAGTGATTCAATTGAAACACCAGTGTCAATCGGCTGGATTCCTTTTGCAACAACCTCTGGAACTTTAACGTGAATTGTTGCAGCACTCGTATCAGCTGGTGGCACTTGTGCGTATTCAGCCTTTAATTCCTCTTGTATAAACTGAGTAATTGTTTCAACCTCATCTGCATTCAGAACGCCAGCAGATTGTAATTGATCTGCATAAATTGCTCTTACAGTTGGGTGATTTTTAATTTTTTTGTACACTTGTGGTTGCGTAACTGCTGGATCATCCATTTCGTTATGACCATATCGGCGGTAACCGATTAAATCGATTAAGAAGTCCTTTTTGAACAGCGTACGATATTGGATCGCAAGGTTTGCAGCAGCAAGACAAGCTTCCGGATCATCAGCATTCACGTGAACAATCGGAATATCGAAACCTTTTGCAAGGTCGCTTGAATATTTAGTAGAACGAGAATCATAGCTATCAGTCGTAAAGCCGACTGCATTATTTGCGATAACATGAATAGTTCCGCCAGTTTGGTATGCATTCAATCTACTTAAGTTGAGGGTCTCAGACACAACACCTTGACCAGGGAATGCAGCATCACCATGAACTAAAATTACGAATGATTTTGTAGTATCTTGTTCTGGAAGACCAGATTTTTTACGATTCTCTTGAGCTGCACGTGCGAAACCTTCAACAACAGGGTTAACGAACTCAAGATGACTCGGGTTATTTGCTAATGTAACACGAGTGCTAACTTCTTCATTACCAACGACTTGTTCTCTACCTAAATGGTATTTCACGTCGCCAGTCCAGCCAGCATTTGCCACTGCACCTTCTATTTTTGCATGTTTGAATTCTGCAAACATGTGATTATATGGCTTTTCTAATACGTGAGCGAGTACGCTTAGACGACCACGGTGAGCCATACCAATCATGACATCTTCTACTCCGCCTTTAGCACCTTCTGAAACAATTTCATCTAGTACAGGTACAAGCATATCAACGCCCTCTATAGAGAAACGTTTTTGACCAACGAATGTTTTATGCAAGAATTGCTCGAAACCTTCAACAGCAGTTAAACGTTTTAAAAGAGCAGTTCGTTTTTTATTTGATAATGGTTGACGCAATGAATTTGATTCCACCATTTGATGCAACCACGTGCGTTCTTCACTATCTTGTATATGTGAGAATTCATAAGCTAAAGATTTTGTATAAACGTCTTTTAATCTATGAATTACATCAAGTGCAGTGTGAATACCCTCTGGTGCATCTTGCCATACTGTTTTTGCTGGGATCGCTTTCAAGTCAGCATCGCTCAGTTCGTTCATTGTTTTCTCGATAAGAGATTGTCCGTTTGCAGCATCTTCCATCGGATTAATGTGAGCCAATGTATGCCCGAAAGAACGGATTTGTTCAACAAGTTGAACGACTTTAAGAATCTTTTCAATGTTCCCTGTGTTTTGAGGAGAAAAATGTGTTGCTGTGTTGTCCCCTGTTACGACATCATCTTGAAACGAAGGAGCTCCAAAAATTTCAAAAAGCTCTTGTAATTCCGGATCAACAGAACCTGCTCCAGTTACGTAAAGATCATACTGTTCAATAACATAACCAAGGTTCGGACCATGGAACTTGGCCCAAGGGTTTGTCGTTGTATTCTTCCTCGTCATTTGTTTAAACCTCCCAATGCATATAATCCTTTTTCCATACAAAAAGGTGCATTTTGCTCTTTTCAATAATTGATGAACCAATAATCAATGTAAATGTTTTTCTTTACTCTTATGTTATTACAATAATTTACATAATACCAAACACTATTACTTATCTGTTTTGTAAAAAAACATTCACAATAACTTATCACCCAAGTTAATCTTTCATGTTATAAAGTAATTTCACGGGAAAATGGGGTGGATATATTTGGTATACCTACATTAATACCTATAATTGTTGCATTTAAATATAAGTATAACTATCAGAATGTTTCGATAAAGTTTAGTTCGAATTATGTATATTGGAATAATAAGCGCTTTCATTGATATTATACAACAATATAACGGAATATAGTATAAAAAATAAAAAATTATGAATTTACCATAAACTTTATCTCGATAGTGTTAAATATCGAAAGGAAAATGAAGGATTTCTACAAAAAAAGTGGCTATACATAAAAAATGCTTCATAAACCGTTAGTTTCTATAAATATGGCGAAAAACAACGTAAAAACAATAGCGCATTTCACCCGATAAAGAGCAGAATGAAACATTTTAAAAGGATAAAACAAATATGGAGATATTAAATTTTCATAAAAACGGGGAGGAGATATAGTAACGGCTATATACATTGTTCCATGTTTCATTTCAAAATAGACGTGCTGAATTTGAAAAAGTTTCTTCTATATAAATAGAATGAAAAATAAACGAAATGAATGTAAAGGGACCTTGACGTAAAGTTTCCTTTACATATATACTCGGTATAAGGGAGGAGGGAGAAATTTCCTTGGAAAATAAAATGGTTGAATACCGAAAAAAATTTGGACTATCTCAAGAAAAATTGGCTGAGAAACTTGGAGTTTCCAGACAAACCATCATTTCAATTGAAAAGGGAAAATATGATCCATCACTTCCGTTAGCATTTGAAATAGCAAAAACATTTCAGACAACGATAGAACATGTATTTATTTATGAAGGAAAAGAAGAGGGGGAATAAAGATGAACTATTCACAAAAGTACTTCGTTATTATGGGAATTATTTTTCTATTTATGAGTGGATTTATGATATTAACAGGTATAATGACGCATTCTGCACCACCGGCTCCAACGTATACATTGCTTGCGATGATGATTATGTGTTTTTGCTTAAGTTACTTACACCCGCAATTTAAAGAAAAAGATGAGCGAATGAAACTTATTCGTTATAAAGGAATGTTCTTCAGCTTTTTTGCATTAACCGCATATTATCTTCTTTTCTCTTTCGGCTTAAACTTAAAAATAATTACACTATCTGCTACTGAACTATTGAACATACTTATGGCACTTACGATGAGTACAGTTTTTATATCGTTTGTTGTTTTATCGAAAAGATATTAAGATGTAAAAGAGAAAGGAAGATTAACATATGCAAATGATGTACGCTTTTGGCATGGGGCTTGTTTTATTTTTAGCGGTATTCTTATTTATTCGTAAAGACGTTCAAGGCGGAACGTTAACGAAACGAGGATTTTATAAAATGATCGGCTGCTTAGTTGTTATGTTTATAGCGATTATCGTAATGATCGTTTTAATAAATCAGTCACTATAGAATTTAAAAATGGAACCTTACTTTTGTAAGGTTTTTCTTTTTGAAAATAAAACTAAAAATTACCATAAAATCCATTTACTATCTATAATGAGTATTATATAATCCAATGAAATGATAGGTAAGGGGAATAGTATATGAAAAAAAGCTATCTTCTTTATAGGAGTATGTCTACTACTTATAGCTAGTATTACTTATATAATATGTAACAAACGAGAACAAGTGCCACCTATGTTAGTAGGGGAGGGCCAGGAATACTACGTTACGAATGAATCTGCAAAAGCAGAAGAAGTTGGGCAAAAAGCCTACTAAAGATAGTGAATCCAGCATATTAGAAGAAAAAACAGAAGTATTTGAAATGATTTTAGAAGAAGAGGATGAAAGGCCACCTATACTCGTAAAAGAACCTAATAGTGAAGAATATAGAGTAGCGAGGCCGATGTTAAAGTAAGTACTATAATAATGAAGAAACAAATTTTTAATAGAGAGTAGTGAGCGTTATGAGATGGAAAGCAGGAACTTTTGAAAAAATAGAAACGAATGACTCATCTATTGAGCAACTTATAAACACATTTAAGAAACAAAACTTAAATGGTGGAGCAGTAATAAGCTGTTTTAAAGTACATAACGAAAATTTTTTCAAAGAAATACCTTATGAAATAGATAGATACGAGCACTTTTTTAAAAAAGTCTTCAACTCTTTAGATATAATCAATAACTTAGAGGAATTAAAAATACATACATCAGAAAAATATAAGTTTCAATTTGAATATAATAGCGCGGTAATGCTTGATGGGAGTATCGCATTGCAAATTATAAGAGGAGGAGCATATAAAGGCTTTTCGGAGAGACCAGTAATGGCGAAGCAATTAGCGATTAATATATGCCAATACATGTTCCAAGATCGATATGAAGATATTACAGTGTTCGAAAACCACAGCCCTTGGACAGAATGGTTTTACGATGTTGCATGGGATAATACTTGGATGGTGTTAGATAGTAAGGAGCATAAAATGTGGTTAATTTGCGCTACGGATACGGATTGAAAGATAAAGAGCCTTGTAGAAATACTACAAGGCTCTTTATCTTTTGGGAAAGAATAGAAAACAAATCATATAAATGCTATACTAAAAAATGTTTGTAATGTCAGTTTCATACTATTGTATAATGCTGACTTACTAGAAAAGATAAGAGGAGAATGAACGTGAAAAAGATACAGAAATTATTGCTGTTAATGATGGTAGTAGGATTAACAGTAGGTGTTTTAGCAGGGTGTGCAAATCCGAAAGATACTACAGAAGAATTTTTAACAGCGATACAAAAAGGTGATGTAGAAAAGGCTCGTACATTTGTTGAGAGTGACAAGGAATTTAATAAACTAAATGAAAAAACAGATGATGCTGAGGCAAAAGCAATGCTGAGTGCAATTACGAAAAACTTTAAATTTAAAAAGCCAGAAGAAGTATCGAAAAAGGATGACAAAGCAGAAGTGAAAGTGAAAATTACATCTGCTGATCTATCCGTTGCTGTAACAAAAGCAGTGGGAGAAGTTATGCCAATGGCCTTTGCTAGTGCTTTTAGCGAAGACAAAGAACAATCTGAAAAAGCAATCGAAAAAACAATGACATCAACTATCGTCAAAAACTTAGCGGATAAAGATGCAGCAATGGCAACTCGCGAAGTTACATTGAACTTAAAGAAAAACAAAGATGGCGACTATAAAATCGTTGCTGATGATAACTTGAAAGAAGTATTATTTGCCAATGCGAAGTCTTTGGAGAAGATGTTTGGTGGGAAGTGATTTAGTTCTTGTAAAAGAGCGATATTCACAAAACGTTAGAGTGAGAATTTGAAAGTAGTTCAAAAAGATGCCAGCATTTGCTGGCATCTTTTTTTATGCAATCTATAAAAATGTGCTTATAACGAGCAATTATTAGTTGGTTATTTGCTTGTATATACTATGTTCCAATATTTATATTAACTATAGGATGTTAATAACCAGACAAAGCAAAAATTTTTAGTATAGAGGGATAGTGGCTTACTACAAAGATGGCGTATAAGGTTGGTCATAAAAGCTATTCAAGATAGGAAAGAAGTTAGATGGAATAGTAGACGAGAAATCTTGCATTTTGTAAGTTATAAATGTATTAAATATATGATATATTAATATAATAAATTTAATTGGAGGAATAAATTATGAAAATTGTAAAGTCAAAGAAGTTATGGATTACTTTAGCAGTAATCGTTGGATTAGTAATTTCATATTCGATTGGTGCTAGTGGAGCCAAGGTTGCTATCGAGAAAGAAAAGGTTACATATGAAGGGGCAAAAGCGAAAGCAGAAGAAAAAGAGAAAGAATTAAGTTACACGAAGAGCAAAGTCAAAGAAGGTATTGATGCAGAGCAAAAGAAGCTTGATGATAAAAAGGTTGAAGTAGAAGAAACTTTGGCTCTAGTAGCTAATAAGAATCAATTAACATCAGAAGTTGATAAGTTGGGCAAAGATGTAGAGACTAAGAAGGGTGAAGTAGGTAAATTAGATGGGGATATCCAAGCTAAGAATAGTGAACTACAGAAGCTTACAGAAGGCGTTAAAGCTAAGCAGGAAGAGCCTAGAATGTTAGGTGCAGGTGAATACATCGTGGGCAAAGATATTCCGGCGGGGCGTTATAAGGCTACGGCAGTAGGTCGTGGTAGTAACTTTGTTGTATTCGATAGCAAGAGTGGTTCAGCAACAGTAAATACCATTCTGGGTAATAGTTCAGTAGGTCGTGGCGATTATACTTTCTTCGCTGGTAGTGGTGATATTATCAAGACAGCAGAGCAAGTTAAACTTATTCCAGTTGAATAAGTTTAAAGAAATACTGGAAAGAAGGAGTTAGAAAGCCTTCTAAAGCAATTACAAGAAGCTAAAGCTAAGAGAATCGACCACAAGTGCAGTCATCTTTGTGAGTAGCGTAGGCTTCATAAGATTAATAAATAATAAGATAGACAACAAGAGTAAATACAATCATGAAAAAATGGGTAATTTGGGCGGTAATTTTTATATACATTCGGCGGTACTGCTATATAAGGGAATTGACAAAATCGAAGGGTATTATATGGCTAGTGAATACAGTGAGTTAAATAAACACGTTTATGTGGGGGGAGACGCATATAACTACACTATTAACTCGAATCTACTTACAGTGTTCTTTGTACTTGGCTCAGCATTCTTTATCGCAGGTACTCTTTTTTAATCGCTACTGGATCGATTATCAAGGCTCTTAAGGAAAAAAGTGGCATAAGCGGTTGAATTACCATATAAAAATAGCGATCTACCAACTGGTAGATCGCTATTTTTACGATATGACCCCGGAGAGGCTCGAACTCACGACCTCCACCCTGTCAAGGTGGCGCTCTCCCTGCTGAGCTACGGGATCTTCAAAAATGCTATATATAATAGCATCTTTAATCATTATGCTAAAGCAATTATATATAATTAACTGAAATTTTACAATATTTTTGCGGTAATCTTTTAAAGGTAAAGTATTTGGAATCAGGCTAGTAGTGTATTAAGGAATATATAAGAAGAGCATTTAATTGAAAGTGGATTTTGAATAAACCGGTTATATTATGATTTCCGATACCAATCCAAAGGACCTTCATCACTTAAGTCAACAAGAAAAGGGAATAAGAAGTGTAAAGGTAAGCTTATAAGTTCTGGCATAGCGTTCAATGTTTTCTTTGATAGATATTGTCTTCCGAAACAATACGGACAATCTTTTTCAAATGTTACGAGTATCGACCATACATCTTTTACTTTCCACTTCGTTTTACAATATGTACAACGCGCCATGGAGTTCCTCCTCATTTTAAAGTGTTTTCTAATATATTCTATTTGGTTGTACTAAAGTCAAGTGTAGTTGGTGTGATAGAATGTAAGTTGGTTTGTTTTTTTATATGGATGTATTCCGTAATTTATAACTAAATGAATGTAGTGTGAGGGTTATATAATAAGAGATTTTCATTTTTAATATGCAAATTGGCCAATATATCCTTTTTACAATTTTCAAGAAATCATGTATAAAAGAAGTACAAGATATTTATAAATATTCAGGAGTAGAGGGAGAATAATTGTAATGGTAAGAAAAACGTTTAAGATGCGTGTGTCTAGAAATAGAACGATTTCGATTGATGGTTCGATTCTTGATGTGGATGTGACGCATGATGAGTTTTTACAAGAGTTCGTTGAGTGGGTCGATTCTAAAGGTTGGTCGTTTATGGGTATGACGGACGAGATTACGCCCGAAGAAGCTGGGCAAAAGTTAATAGATTCGTTGATTGATGAGAAGGATAAGAAAGAGTAATTCCTTCTTATTTTTTGTTGTATATTTATGTTCCTAATCGTAAAAGTGTGATATAGTAAAAAAAGTGAATATTCTTCCAAATTAATACAAATTGCATATAGGTTGGTAGAGGTATTTTATAGAATGTGAAAGTAAAGGGAAAAGGGAGAGTCATATGGTAAATTTTAAGAAAATTTCGGTTTTTGTTATGGTTATTTGTTTATTTTTTTTGACACCTATGACGTTATATGCTGAGACGAATATTGGAGTAAATCCGGAGCAAGTGGCACCTCCACCTGCGGAAGGGCCGAATGTTTTTAGTCAGTTTGCGACTACGATTGATGCGAAAACAGGGGATATGTTGTACGACAAAAATGCACATCATCGTGCGTTCCCTGCTAGTATAACGAAAGTGTTAACGGCGATTTTACTAATGGAGCATACGAAGCCAGAGGATCAATTTACGTTTTCACAATTAGCATTAGATCAAGAGAAGAGTAATTATCAAATTGAGTTTCAACCTGGTGAGACGGTGAATAGAAATACTGCGCTTATGATTTTAATGGTGCTAAGTGCGAATGATGTGTCGTATGCGATTGCGGAGCGTATTGGAGGAAGTGTTGAAAATTTCGCTAATATGATGAATGAAAAGGCGAAGCAATTAGGGGCTAAAGATAGCCATTTTGTAACGCCAAATGGATTGCATGATCCAAATCATTATACGACGCCATATGATATGGCCATGATTACGAGAGGTGTGCAAAAGTATCCTGAAATTTTACAAGCGATGAATACGAAAAGAACGACGGTTACGACATCTACGCAAACAGTTTCTATTTTTAATAAGTCTACTTATTTTGAAAATCCATATAGCATTGGTGGTAAGACAGGGTTTACAAATGAAGCGCGCAATACACTCGTTTTATTAAATGAGAAGGATGGAAATCGTATTATAAATGTAGTAATGGCTTCTCAAAGACCTGAAATTTATGAAGATTTGAAGCAGATGGCTGAATATTCTTTTGGGCAATTTACGAAGCAAACTGTACTAGATAAACATAGTTGGCATCAAAAGACAACGTATTTAAATAAAGATGTTGATTCTGAGCTCGAAAAAAGTGCTGAGCTTATGCTTAAGAAAGATGAAGGGAAAAATGTGAAAACTATTTTTCGAGCCGCTTCATTAGATAAAGACTCTTTGTATCATAAGGGAATCCATCGTGGTGAGATAGTTGGTGCAGTTGATATTACGAAGAATAA
The DNA here is from genome assembly GCF_019344915.1 of Bacillus sp. FDAARGOS_1420. Taxonomy (NCBI): domain Bacteria; kingdom Bacillati; phylum Bacillota; class Bacilli; order Caryophanales; family Bacillaceae; genus Bacillus; species Bacillus sp. FDAARGOS_1420. The sequence continues at coordinate 474,167 of NZ_JAHWJB010000002.1, forward strand.
TCAAACAATTGCGACGATAAATGTTCTTTCAAAAGAAGATGTTACTTTTGCGATGCCTAAAAAAGATACAGTTGCACCTGAAGTAAAGGTATCGAATGTGAAAGTGATAAGTGTTGGGATCGGTGCGATTGTATTATTTGGAGCGATTTTATATGTAGTGCTGCGCCGAAATAACCAAGGGATGAAATCAGAAGAAAAATAAATTGCTAGTAGACCGTGATGAGATTTTGTCACGGTCTTTTTTGCATGCATTTCAAAAGTGATTTAACTAATAATTGTAAATTTTCACCTTGCATTTCTTATTTGTTCGTTATATTATTTGTTTATGTTCTTGTTAAAGAACAGTTAGAGCGTTATTAATTTCAAAATGATATAAAACAACAGAGAGGGAGAGAGATGATGAAATTCGTTTGGAAGATTATTAGCAACGTTATCTCATTTGTTTTATTTACATTGATGGCTTTTTTAGCTTTTGTGGTTATTTCGTCAAAAGCGAGTGGCGGGGATCCGACTGTTATGGGATATCAATTTAAGAGCGTTCTTTCAGGGTCGATGGAACCAACATTTTTAACAGGATCCATCATTGCGATAGAGCCTACGAAAGATGGATCTAAATATAAAAAAGGTGACGTTATTACGTTTAAAGAGAAAGATAACAAAATTATCACTCACCGTATTATCGGTGTGAAAGATACAAATGGAAAAGTAATGTATGAAACAAAAGGTGATAACAACAACGGACCAGATTTAGCACCAGTACTTGCAGAGAATGTAATCGGAAAATATGCAGATATTACAGTTCCATACGTTGGTTATGGACTGAATTATGCGAGTTCAAAAGCGGGAGCAGCATTACTTCTCATTATTCCTGGAGTCTTTTTACTTGGCTATTCTGCAATTTCTATTTTTGGTGCTATTCGTAGCATTGACGGAGAAAAGAAAGATAAAAAAGTAGAACAATCCGTCTAGTTCGTTTGGTTATACTTTCCGTTTAGGAAGTTAACAAATATATATATATTAAGGGGATATGGACATGACTTTAAAGAAAAAATTAGGAATGGGTATCGCATCAGCAGTACTAGGAGCAGCATTAGTTGGTGGAGGAACATTTGCATTCTTTAGCGATAAAGAAGTGTCAAATAATACATTTGCGGCTGGTACGCTTGATTTATCATTAAATCCATCAACAGTTGTTAATGTATCGAATTTAAAACCTGGTGATACAGTTGAAAAAGAATTTAAACTAGAAAATAAAGGCTCTTTAGATATTAAAAAGGTTCTATTAAAAACAGACTATAATGTAGAAGATACGAAGAAAGATAATAAAGATGATTTTGGTAAACATATTAAAGTAACATTCTTAAAAAATGTAGATAAGCATGAGACGATTGTGAAAGAAACTACATTAGATAAATTGAAGGGTGATACACTTACAGCAGTAAATAATGATTTAGCTGCTTGGTTCTGGGATGAAAAAGGTATTTCTGCAGGTAAATCTGATAAATTCAAAGTGAAATTTGAATTCGTTGATAATAAAAAAGACCAAAATGAATTCCAAGGCGATAAGTTACAATTAACTTGGACGTTTGATGCACAGCAAGGCGATGGTGAAACGAAATAATAATGACAACAAAAAGAGACTATCAAAGGTAGTCTCTTTTTGTGTTAAAAGAGAAATGTAAAAAGAAACATAATTTTTATATCATTTTGTAATTCTCTTTATTATAATAAGGTTATAGTTCTTGATAAAGAACGAGATGTTCGATAGGAGAGATTAAAATGCTGAAGACACCTCGCAAATTCAAAAAGATGCTTATATTGCCATGTTTGTGCTCTATTACTTTTTATTTAGGCTCTCAAATGATGACTTATACAGAGGCAACTTTCATTCATGAGACGAAAGTGCAGGCTACTATTTCGACAGCAAGTATTTTTCCAAAAACAGTTGATCAGTTGACAGAACAAGCTAAGCAACATAAGGAAGTTATTTTGCATGAGTATGAAGAGATGAAATCGAAAGTAACTTTCACTTCCACTCAAGAGTTAGAACAGGTGCTTGTTGCATGGAAGCAAGGGCGTGAGAAAATAACTGCTGAGAGAGAACTATTACAAAAAGTATATGTATCAATAGAAACTCCTTATAACAAAGTGAAAGAAGAGTTAACTGGAGATAAAAGTGAATCTAATAAGCAAGTATTCTCGTATGTGAATGCTGGTTTTCATATAGTTAAAGAACACTGCGAGTATGTTGATAAAGAGGTTAATTTACAGGAGATTGATAAACAAATTCAAGCTTTTGAGAAATTATTAGTAGATGAAACAACAAAGCAAAAGAACCTTGAAGAGAGTAAGAAACAAGAAGAAGCGAAAAAACTAGAAGAGAGTAAGAAACAGGAAGAAGCGAAAAAGTTAGAAGAGAGTAAGAAACAAGAAGAAGCGAAAAAGCTAGAAGAGAGTAAGAAACAAGAAGAAGCGAAAAAGCTAGAAGAGAGTAAGAAACAAGAAGAAGCGAAAAAGCTAGAAGAGAGTAAGAAGCAAGAAGAAGCGAAAAAGCTAGAAGAGAGTAAGAAGCAAGAAGAGGCGAAAAAGTTAGAAGAAAGTAAGAAACAAGAAGAACAGAAGGAATAGTAAGTAAAATACAGCAGCATTTCGGAAGGAATAAATACAATGATAAGACAAATAGGTGAGAGAGCCCTACGACTCACCTATTTGCTTTGTTTTTCTTATTTCACTATTCGTGGGTATAAGGTCTTCACCTGGAAATTTAATGAATGCGAGGAAGTTAGTTGGCCGCACGCTATTTGGTGAAGGTTAATGATCAGTGGGGATGGACAGAAAAACACTGATTAAAGTTTCACTTTATTTCTCAATACTTTTCTGAAAAAAAGGAAAAAATGTTGAGAAATAAAATTAATCAAAATATATATTGTATTTATACAGTGTTGTTCGTTATAATGAACTTAAGGTTTTTAAAAAGAACAAATATTAGCTTAGCTAATACAGTTTTAGTTACACCTCTTATTTCAAATAAGAGATAAAAATACAAAAAACAGCTAGGGGGAATTGATTGTGAGTCTGAAAAAGAAATTAGGTATGGGAGTTGCATCAGCAGCATTGGGGTTATCTTTAATTGGTGGAGGAACATTCGCTTACTTTAGCGATAAGGAAGTATCGAACAATACATTTGCAGCTGGGACGTTAGATCTTACATTAAACCCTAAAACGCTTGTAGATATTAAAGATTTAAAACCAGGGGATTCTGTTAAGAAAGAGTTCTTATTAAAGAACAGTGGTACTTTAGCAATTAAAGACGTTAAATTAGCGACAAAGTACACTGTTGCAGATGCAAAAGGCGATAACGCTGGTGAAGATTTTGGTAAGCACATTAAAGTGAAATTCCTTTGGAACTGGGATAAACAAAGTGAGCCTGTATATGAAACAACTTTAGCAGATTTACAAAATGCTGATCCTGATCTTGTAGCTAAAGATATCTTTTCTCCTGAGTGGGGTGAAAAAGGTGGCTTAGAAGCTGGAACAGAAGACTATCTATGGGTACAATTTGTATTCGAAGATGATGGTAAAGATCAAAATAAATTCCAAGGCGATTCATTGAACTTAGAATGGACATTCAATGCTAACCAAACAGATGGCGAAGAAAAATAATAAATCAAAAAAGCGGGTATCCCCCGCTTTTTTTTATAAAGAAAAAAAGAAGTGCCCGTTTTAAGCACTCTTTTATATGTATTATTGTTGATTTTTCTTCCATTGTGTAAATTCGAGAAATTCACGAAACTGTTCTTTTGAGACACCGGAGCTCATCGCATCTTTAACGAGTTGTGTCCATTCGGAGTCTAGATGACTTTCCGTTGTTGTTTCATCGTGAAGTAAAGTATCAACTGGAATTTGTAGAACAGCTGCAATTTTTTCAAGAAACTGAATAGAAGGGTTTTTTTGTAAATTCCGTTCTATAGAACTAATGTAAGATTTAGCTACACCAGCTTTTTCGGCGAGTTCTGTTAGTGAAATGCCTTTTTGTAAACGAAGGCGTTTTATACGTTCTCCTATCATATTTGCGCACCTTTCTATCAATATGTAGTCGTCTTATGATGTGATTATTATAACATAAACTTCGTTAAAAAGAACGAGGCTATTGAGCCTGGCTCGTATGCTTCATACGTTGGAAAAAGTGTTCAATATCTTGCAGGGCAATGCCAGCATCTAGAGCCTCAAGTATTAAATCAATCCATTCTTGATCTAGTGAGTCAGCCTTATCTTTGTACAAATGTAATTCCTCCCTAATTAGTGGTCATAATTGCTGCTACATAGTAGACGATAATTAACCGAATTTTATATTTTATGTGTCAAATTATCGAATATTGTGTAGATGAGACAAAGATAAAATCCCCATTAAATTCCCTCTATGGCGATTATAAAGTTTCTGACAAATATTTTCAATATTTTCTGAAAACATTGTTGAATTGTGATATATTCGTATACTAACTATGAAATTTTTACAAATATATTAAAAAAATTACATAATATAACTAAATATTGAAAATATATTGAATTTTTAATAATATAAAGTATGTAATACATATTTTATATTAGGGGAGGAAATAAGGGATGAAAAAGAAACCATTTAAAGTGTTATCATCAATTGCTTTGACAGCTGTTCTAGGCTTGTCACTTGGTGCTGGAAGTCAGCCTACATATGCTGAAACGCCGGAGAACAAGACAGCTACAAGTCCAGTTGATGATCACTTAATCCCAGAAGAGAGATTAGCAAATGCGCTAAAAAATCGTGGGGTAATTGATTCGTCAGCTTCAGAGACAGAAACAAAGAAAGCTGTCGAAAAGTATGTAGAGAAGAAGAAGGGTGAAAATCCTGGGAAAGAAGCGACAAATGGGGACCAACTTACGAAAGATGCATCTGACTTTTTAAAGAAAGTGAAAGATGCGAAAGCAGAAACGAAAGAAAAAGCAGAGCAACCAGCAAACGGGACTGCAGCAGGAACAGGTCCAGTTAAAGGGGGCTTAAATGGTAAAGTACCAACTTCACCAGCAAAACAAAAAGAGTATAACGGTGAAGTTCGTAAAGACAAAGTACTCGTTTTACTTGTAGAGTACGCTGACTTTAAACATAACAATATTGATAAAGAGCCTGGTTACATGTATTCCAACGATTTTAATAAAGAGCACTATGAAAAAATGTTATTCGGTAATGAGCCGTTTACATTGGATGATGGAAGCAAAATTGAAACGTTTAAACAATACTATGAAGAACAATCTGGTGGTAGCTACACAGTAGATGGAACGGTTACAAAATGGTTAACAGTTCCTGGTAAAGCTGCTGATTACGGTGCAGATGCTGCTACAGGTCATGATAATAAAGGACCAAAAGGACCACGTGATCTAGTGAAAGATGCATTAAAAGCAGCTGTAGATAGCGGTATTGATTTATCAGAGTTTGATCAATTTGATCAATATGATGTAAATGAAGATGGAAATAAAAATCAACCTGATGGTTTAATTGACCACTTAATGATTATTCATGCGGGTGTTGGACAAGAAGCTGGCGGTGGTAAATTAGGTGATGATGCAATTTGGTCACATCGTTGGACAGTTGGACCAAAGCCATTCCCGATTGAAGGAACAAAGTCTAAAGTTCCATATTGGGGCGGAAAGATGGCTGCGTATGACTACACAATTGAACCAGAAGATGGCGCAGTTGGTGTATTCGCACATGAATATGGTCATGATTTAGGTCTTCCGGATGAGTATGATACACAATATAGCGGTCAGGGTGAGCCGATTGAAGCTTGGTCTATTATGAGTGGGGGAAGCTGGGCTGGTAAAATCGCAGGCACAACGCCAACAAGTTTTTCACCGCAAAATAAAGAGTTTTTCCAAAAAACAATCGGTGGTAGCTGGGCGAATATCGCAGAAGTAGATTACGATAAGTTAAACAAAGGTATCGGTTTTGCAACGTATTTAGATCAAAGTGTTACGAAGTCGGATCGTCCAGGCTTGATTCGTGTTAACTTACCGGATAAAGATGTAAAAACGATTGCACCAGCATTCGGTAAACAATATTATTACAGCACAAAAGGTGATGACCTTCACACAAAAATGGAGACACCGCTGTTCGATTTAACGAATGCAACGACTGCGAAATTCGATTACAAATCATTGTATGAGATTGAAGCAGAGTACGATTTCCTTGAAGTACACGCTGTAACAGAAGATGGTCAACAAACGTTAATTGAAAGAATTGGTGAGAAAGCAAATAGTGGAAATGCAGCTACGACAAATGGAAAATGGATTGATAAATCATATGATTTAAGTCAGTTCAAAGGTAAGAAAGTGAAATTAACATTTGATTACATTACTGATGGTGGTTTAGCGTTAAACGGATTCGCTCTTGATAATGCGTCATTAACAGTAGACGGTAAAGTTGCATTCTCTGATGATGCAGAAGGTACACCACAATTTAAATTAAATGGTTTTGTTGTATCTAATGGAACGGAGAAGAAAAAACATAACTACTATGTAGAGTGGAGAAACTATGCTGGTGCAGATAAAGCATTGAAATTTGCGCGTGGTCCAGAATATAACACTGGTATGGTTGTATGGTATGCGGATTCAGCTTACACAGATAACTGGGTGGGTGTACATCCAGGACAAGGTTTCCTTGGTGTAGTTGATTCTCATCCAGAAGCAATTGTAGGAACTTTAAATGGTAAACCAACAGTTAAGAGTAGTACACGATTCCAAATCGCTGATGCGGCGTTCTCATTCGATAAAACGCCAGCTTGGAAAGTTGTATCTCCAACGCGTGGAACGTTTACGTACAATGGTTTAGCGGGCGTACCGAAGTTTGATGATTCTAAAGCGTATATTAATCAGCAGATTCCAGATGCAGGACGTATTTTACCGAATCTTGGCCTGAAGTTTGAAGTAGTAGGACAAGCTGATGATAATTCTGCAGGTGCTGTTCGTTTATATCGTTAATACAGTAAAACTACCGAGAGATTTTCTTTCGGTAGTTTTTTTGTGAGCAATGAATTTTATATAAAGTAAAAAGTCATATATAATGTAACTTTACGAATAGAAATTTGTTACATATAAAGTCTATATAGATAATGAAAGAATTGTATAAAGTGAAACTTTAATCAGTGGAGGTTTTGTCCATCCCTACTGATTATTAGCACGACCTCGCCTAACTTCCTTGAATTAGCTGGATTTTGAGGTGAGAGTCTTACTGCTCGTTAATAGCGGGATAAACATGGCGGGAGAAGGTGAGTGAATGAGTATTTCCTCTATTGTAAATAAACAAAAGGAATATTTTTATAAAGGACATACGAGAAGTGTAGAGACGAGAAAGAATAATTTGCAGAAGCTTTATGAAGGAATTCAGCGTTTTGAAGGTGAGATTTTTCAAGCGTTGAAATTAGATTTGAATAAATCAGTTCACGAATCATTTACAACAGAAATTGGATATGTACTAAAAGAGATTTCTTTTCAAATGAAGCATATTTCATCTTGGAGTAAACCAAAGCGTGTTCGCACAGCTCTTACTCATTTTGGATCGAAGGGGAAAGTGGTGCCAGAACCGTATGGTGTGACGCTTATTATCGCACCGTGGAACTATCCGTTTCAATTAGCAATTGCACCACTCGTAGGAGCATTGGCAGCTGGCAATACAGTCGTTTTAAAGCCGTCAGAGTTAACGCCAAACGTTTCAAAAGTGCTTACGAGAATGTCAGGTGAATTATTCCCAGAAGAGCTTGTATCGGTAGTAGAAGGCGGCGTAGAGGAAAGCACTGCACTTTTAAAGGAACCGTTTGACTATATTTTCTTTACAGGTAGTGTTGGTGTTGGAAAAGTTGTGATGGAAGCAGCGGCGAAAAAATTAACGCCTCTTACGTTAGAGCTTGGCGGGAAAAGCCCATGTATTGTACATAAAGATGCAAAGCTAGATGTAACCGCAAGACGTATCGTTTGGGGCAAGTTTTTGAATGCTGGGCAGACGTGTGTAGCGCCTGATTATATGTACGTTCATTCTTCAGTGAAAGAGCAGTTAATCGAGGCATTACGACATGAAATCGCAGAGCAATATGGAAAAGATGCTTTGCAAAATGACAATTATGTGCGAATTGTAAGTGAGCGTCATTTTGAACGTCTATGTACATTTTTACAAGACGGTAAACCTGTGATTGGCGGGAATTATACGAAAGAAACATTACACATCGAGCCGACAGTGTTAACGAATGTTACATGGCAAAGTGCTGTTATGGAAGATGAAATTTTTGGGCCGATTTTACCAATTATAGAATATGACAAAATAGAAGAGGTAATTGAAACGATTCAGCACCATCCAAAGCCGTTAGCACTATATGTATTTTCTGAAGATAGAAAAGTGCAAAAGAAAGTGACGAGTAATATTTCATATGGCGGAGGATGTATAAATGATGTCGTATATCATCTTGCAACGCCATATTTACCTTTTGGGGGCGTTGGAAGTAGTGGATTAGGCAGCTATCATGGTGAACAAAGTTTTCGGACTTTTTCCCATTATAAAAGCATTTTGTCCCAATCTACAGCATTCGACATGAAAATTCGTTACTCTTCTACAAAAAGTGCTTTAAAATTCATACGAAAGTTGTTAAAATGATGATGGTGTTTATCAGTAGGCGTAGCCGTATGATAAAAACCCCTTCGCAACTGAAGGGGTTTTTCTGTTCGACATATGTATCATGCGAAAATGAATCAAACATACTACATAAAGAATAGAAGAGAACGCTGCTAAACAACCATTTTTGTTTGGATCGAAACAAAAAAATAGTCTATAGAACATAAATATTTATTCATGAATATAAAAATTAAAATTTAAGGTAGATAGGACGGGAAAATGAAAAAGATTATTAAAGTTGAAGCAGTAGAAAAACATTTTGGAAATCAAGTGATTATCCCCCCTCTTTCTTTAGATATTAAAGAAGGAGAATTTTTAACAATTTTAGGACCGAGTGGTTGCGGGAAAACGACTTTACTTCGTATGATCGCAGGATTTGAAACCCCAACTAAAGGGAATCTTTTATTAGATGATGAAAAGATTAACGATTTGCCGCCATACAAGCGTCATATGAATTTAGTGTTCCAACATTACGCACTATTCCCACATATGAATGTTGAAAAAAATATTTGTTTCGGTATGAAAATGCAAAAAGTATCAGCAGCAGAACAGAAAGAACGTGCGGAAGAGGCAATGCGTTTAACGCAGTTACTTGAGTTCCGTAATCGTAAACCTTCGAAGCTTTCTGGTGGACAGCAGCAGCGTGTAGCAATTGCAAGAGCAATTGTAAACAACCCACGTGTATTACTATTAGATGAGCCACTTGGAGCGCTTGACTTTAAGTTAAGAAAAGATTTGCAACGTGAATTGAAAAACTTACAACGTAATTTAGGAATTACATTCATATATGTAACGCACGATCAAGAAGAAGCGATGAGTATGAGTGATCGTATTGTCGTTATGAATAAAGGGCATATCGAACAAGTCGGCACGCCTAAAGAAATTTACAATAAGCCGAAAACATTGTTTGTTGCGACGTTCATCGGTGAAAATAATATCGTGAAAAATGGGGAAAACTACGTAGCAGTTCGCCCTGAAAATGTAAAAGTTCGCTCGGTTGAAGAGCCAATTTTAAAAGAATACCATCTTGGACATATTGAAGATATTGAATTTGTTGGAAATATGGAAAAGCTATATGTACGTGAGGAGAAAACAGCGGAATTACTAATGGCATACCAAACTGCTGAAGAAGCAACGCAGTGGAGCATTGGAGATAATGTATATGTAGGCTGGGAGCAAGAGGACGAGGTGACCTTAAATTGAAGAAAGGGAAATTACTCGCATTACCTACAGTCGTATGGCTGTTACTCTTCTTCCTAATTCCACTTCTGTTCGTATTAGCATTTGCCTTCATGCAGCGCGGAGCATACGGGACAGTGGAAATGAAATTTACATTAGATAACATAGCACGAGTGTTTGATCCATTATATATGGGGACATTATGGGAAACAGTGAAGATAGCTGTTATTACGACAGTACTATGTTTATTAATCGGTTATCCATTCGCCTATACAATTACAATTGTTGATCGTAAATATCGTTCTATCCTTCTATTATTGGCGACGATTCCGTTCTGGATTAACTTTCTTGTTCGTTCATACGCATGGATTGTTATTTTACGTTCACAAGGTCTTGTAAACACATTGCTATTGAAACTAGGTATTATTAGTGAACCTTTAAATCTGTTATACAATACACCTTCTGTAATACTCGGAATGGTATATTCTTTATTGCCATTTATGATTTTACCAGTGTATGCAGCAATTGAGCAGCTTGATAAGCGTAAGCTAGAGGCGGCTTATGATTTAGGAGCAACACCAGTAAAGGCATTTTGGAATGTAACAGTACCGATGACGATGTCAGGGATTACAACTGGTTCTATTTTAGTATTCGTTTCTTCTATCGGAATGTTTGTTGTATCAGACGTTATGGGTGGATCGAAAGTAGCATTAATCGGAAACGTAATTCAAAACCAATTCTTAGGTTCACGTGACTGGCCGTTTGGTTCCGCGTTATCTATGATTGTTGTTCTATTCTCTGTTCTGTTAATTTACTTATATTATCGTGCAACGAAAGTATATAAATATGATGGAAACGGAGGGGAATAGGCAAAAATGAAGAAGTTTTTAGTTTCTTATTCTTGGTTAATCTTATTGTTTTTGTATTTTCCAATGATGGTTTTAATGGTATATTCCTTCAATGATTCTCGCATTAATGCGGAATGGGAGGGCTTTACACTCCATTGGTATACAGATTTATTTCAAAAACAAGATGTTATTGATGCGTTTGTAAATAGTATTACGATTGCTCTTATAACGACAATTGTGACGACAGTTCTTGGTGTGATTTTTGCTATTGCAATACACCGTTACAAATATCGTTTTGAAGGGGCCATTAACGGTCTTGTATATTTACCAATTTTAATTCCTGATATTTTAATGGGATTATCTTTACTTATCCTATTTAGTCAATTAGGTATAGAACTTGGAAAAACAACAATTATTATTGCACACATTACATTCAGTATTTCATTTGTTGTTGTTATTTTAGCGGCACGTCTTTCTGGTATGGGACGTGATTTAGAAGAGGCTGCAAACGATTTAGGAGCAACGCCGTGGCAAACGTTTCGTTATGTAACGTTTCCAGCAATTGCACCAGGAGTTATTTCAGCCGCATTATTAACATTCACATTATCGATTGATGATTTTGTAATTAGTTTCTTCGTATCAGGACCAGGATCAACAACATTGCCATTATACATTTATAGTATGGTTAAGCGCGGAGTATCACCTGAAATTAATGCTCTTTCTACAATATTAATTGTTGTAATTGTAGGATTAATGGTGCTATCGGAAATCTTCCGTAATAAAGGTGCAGACGGTGAAGAAAACTCTGGAGGACACCTTCCTTTATAATACGAATGATATAGAAAGAACGAGGAGGTAATAAACCGATGAAATTAGTGAAGAGATTAGCTGGTATAGCAATTAGCTTCAGTCTTGCTGCAGGTGTACTTGCTGGTTGTGGTGAGAAAAAAGAAGAATTAAACATTTATAGCTGGGCTGACAATTTTGATGAGCAAGTTTTAAAAGATTTTGAAAAGAAATATAACGTGAAAATTAACTATGATAAATATGCAAGTAATGAAGAAATGCTTGCGAAATTACAAGCTGGTGGCGCGACATATGATTTAATTCAGCCATCTGATTACATGGTGAAAACGATGGCGAAGATGGACTTATTAGCGCCTTTAGATAAGAAGAATATCCCGAACATCGAGAACCTTGTTTCTAACTTTAAAACACCTGCGTTTGATCCAGAGAATAAGTATTCTCTAGTATATACTTGGGGTGTAACAGGAATTGCATACAATAAAAAGTATGTGAAAGAAGCACCTACAAGCTGGAATGATTTATGGAACGAGAAATATAAAGGACATGTTACTTTATTAAACGATTCTCGTGAAGTATTAGGAATGGGACTTAAGAAAAATGGTTTCTCTAATAGCACGAAAGAGGATGCACAGTTAAAGACAGCGTCTGCTGATTTGCAGAAGCTACTTCCAAACTTATTAGCATTCGATACAGATAACATTAAACAAAAATTCATTACAGAAGATGCTTGGATCGGGACTGTATGGTCTGGAGACGCAGCATTCATCGCGAAAGACAATAAAGATGTAGGATACGTTGTACCAAAAGAAGGCGGCACAATTTGGGCTGACACGTTAGCAATTCCAAAAGGTGCAAAAAACAAAGAGCTTGCAGAGAAGTTTATGAACTACTTATTAGATGAAAAAGTAAGTGTGAAAAACTACGAGTCAATTGGTTACAGTAATCCAAATGAAAAAGCTCATCCTCTTCATAGTAAAGAATATCGTGATAATCACATGATCTTCTTAACAAAAGAAGAATTAGATCGTACAGAATGGCTTGTTGATGTAGACGATAAGTTAAAAGACTACGATCGCTACTGGACAGAGCTGAAAACAAAAGGTAAATAAGTAAGAAAATGCGGTTTCTAAAGTAGAAATCGCATTTTTTCATAGTAGGAGGAAATCGATTGAAGAAAAAGTTACATCAGTATGAGTTCATGTGTATGATTTTATTACTTGCTTTATTCGGCATTATCGCTTGGAGAGTACAAGCAAGCGGAGTTACAGCAGTGGATACATATGTCCGAGGGATGGTAAAAGGATTACAAACAGAAAGCTCAATTACATTCTTCACATATTTTACAAAGTTAGGATCTGCAATTGGAGTTATAACGACACTAATTATAAGTTTGCTCGTTTTTTGGAAAAAACGTTATTATGCTGCTATGATCGTGTATCCAATGGCTATATTAACGACACATCTTGTTAATAAAGGGATAAAAGAAATTGTAAAAAGAGACCGTCCATCATTAAACGAGGCACTTGATGCACTTGGATATAGCTTCCCGAGTGGACATGCAATGCTATCTATTATGACATTTGGTTTTCTTGCCTATATCATTGCTGCGAATTTGAAGAGTGTAGCTGGAAAATGTGGTATTACGATTTCAATGGGCATATTAATTATATTGATTGGATTAAGTAGAGTCATTTTAAATGTTCATTATCCAACTGATATTTTAGCAGGTTACTGCGTAGGTGGTATTTTGTTAATTATAGCAATTTATTGTCATCGTTTACTTACCGAGAGGCTTCAGCTTAATAACGAGAGATAGAAAAACGTCTAAAAAAACTATAATTATAGTTTTTTTAGACGTTTTTTGTTTATATGGAGATGTGATACAGTATAAATGATAAGTGAATTATATAAAGTAGGTGAAAATGTGTGAAGACAAATGTACATAAAATTGATAAGTGGGGGAAGTTAGGAACTTTTTTGTATCAATTTCGTTATACAGTAATTGTAGCATTACTACTACTTGCGATAGTGCTCGGTATTTTTGCTCCAAAACTTCCAGGAGTATTGGGCGGTGATGGTTTCCAAACAGAAGGGGATTATCAAAAGACGAAGGAAATTTTAGATAAAGATTTTAAGCAGTCTCAGGATACACTTTTACTCATTTTTGAGAAGAACAAGAATGCTTCACATGAGGAGTTTCAAAAAGGTATAGAGGGAATTATAAAACATATTCAAGAGAAAGAAACGTATGAGTCTTTCCATCATCCGATAGAAAATAAAGTGATGCTACAAGATGATATCGGTTATGCGACGATTTTATTTTCCGGGAAAACAAATAAAGAACGAATGGAAAAGACATTACAATTTGCCGGAAAAATCGAGAAGGAAAGTAATAGCGTATTAAAAGTAACACCGACAGGATATCCGAAAATTAATCAAGAGATTAATGAAAGAACGCAAAATGATTTAAAAGTAGCAGAGATGATTGGATTACCTATTGCTTTTCTCGTACTATTATTCTCATTTGGTAGTCTGATTGCTTCTATTTTACCGATTGTAAATGGTGCGCTTAGTGTAATTAGTACGATGGGGATTTTATATTTTATAGGTAGTGATAAAGAGCTATCTATTTTCGTGTTAAATGTTGCGCCGATGATTGGGCTCGCATTATCAATTGATTTTGCACTGTTATTTGTAAATCGTTTTCGAGAGGAAGTTACGAGGAGAACAGTGAAAGAAGCGATAGCGATTACGTATCAAACGGCAGGGCGTGCTATCGTATTTTCAGGGTTATGTGTATTCGTCGGTTTATCAGGCTTATTTTTCTTTAAGATAGATTATATTCAGTCTGTTGCTATTAGCGGGATGATTGTCGTTATTATGAGCATTTTGTTTTCGCTCACACTTCTTCCAGCGTTATTATCTTTAATTGGTAAAAGGATATTAAAAAAGAATCAGGCGGCGCCTACCCCATCAAATGTATGGCGTAAATTTGCACAGTTTGTAATGAAACATCCAATCGTCATGATTATTGTTGTTACAACATTTATTGTTATTTGTTTATTACCGCTACGTACAGCTAACTTGCAGTTTCCTGGTGTTGAAGCGTTACCTGAAAAGAGTGATACGAGAGTTGCATTTGAGAAGTATGAAGAAGCCTTTAATAAAACTGTCCAAACACACGCTGATGTTACATTAGTAGTAGAGACGAAGAAAAACATAACAGAAAAAGAAAGTTTACAAAAGATAGAAGCTGTTGTTCAAAAGTTAAAAGATGATAAGCAAGTATATAAGGTGAAAAGTGTATATGACGGGCTAAATGGAATGAAAGCAGATCAAGTTGCTGGAATATTGCAGTCGCCAGAAGCTGCGAAAATAGCTCCTGTATTTGAAGCGTATACGAAAGGAAATAAAACAACAATGGAAGTCTTTTTGGATACGAAGCCAAGTACAGAAACTGCAAAACAATGGGTTCGTGATTTCAAAAAGAATTATAAAGAAAATGATGTTACTTATTATTTGGGCGGTATGACAACGTTCCAGCAAGAGTTAGAAGATGAAATTAAAGATAAAGTTGCAATTGGTATGTCTGTTATATTTGGATCAACCTTTGTCATTTTATTATTCGCATTCCGCTCTATACTCATTCCAATTAAAGCTATTATTATGAACGTACTTAGTTTAAGTGCAACAATTGGAATTGTTATTTGGTTATTTGAAGGTGGCCATTTCGGATTAGAAGAGAGTTCAGTTTTATTTGTATTACCAATCTTTATTTTCGGCCTCGTATTTGGGCTTAGCATGGATTATGAAGTATTTCTTATTTCACGTATTCATGAGCTTTATGAAGAAACAGGAGATAACGATCAAGCAACGTTAGAAGGGCTTGTATCGACAAGTAGAATTATTACGTCCGCTGCTTTAATTATGATTGTTGTTACCGGTGCGTTCGCCTTTACTGATATTTTACCAGTAAAGCAGATGGGGCTTGGGGTTGCATTAGCAATATTTCTTGATGCAACAATTATCCGTCTTATGCTCGTACCAAGTTTAATGAAATTGTTTGGGGATTGGAACTGGTGGCTACCATTTCGAAAGAAAAGAGAAAAATCATCATAAAAAAACTCATCTATAAGATGAGTTTTTTTTATGAATAGCAGGGCCTATATTTTGCGCATAGTATGTGATAAGAAGATTACATACAAGTAGGTGAAGGCAATGTTTCGTTATTTTAAGTTTAAGCTAAATGATACAGTACAGTTTGCTGAAAACGATGGGCATATGTATCGCATTGTCGGTTATCGGTTAGAAAAAGGGTTTTACCCAAAAGATGAATGGACTCATATTATTTATGAACTACTTAGAGAATTTGACGGGTATACGATGGATGCGGAAGAAGAGGAAATTGTAAAAGTTATTCAAGTAGAGGATGAGTATTATAAAATACAAGAAGTATCGGGGTATCGTTATCCAGTAAAAATGAAGCAAAAGCAGCAAGTTATGAAAGGAGAGAAAATAGACGACTTATTAGATACGTACAACGACTATAAACGATTGGCGGATTTCTTTAAAGATTTGTTGTATGAACAAAAAGCTGAAGAAGTGTTGCAGGAGATGAAAAGGCTTAGAGCGTGAGGGGACAGTCGATTATAAGACTGTCCTCTATTTTTGACGGTGCATCAAAGTATGTTTTCCGTTACAATGAGAGAATCAATAGAAATAAGGTGATTATAGTATGGAAACAAAGAAAAAGGGCGAATGGTGCGAAATTACGGTTCCAGCGACGTGGAATGGTATAAGTATTGAGTCGTTGTTAAAAATGGAATGGGAAGTACCAAAAAAGTTATTACATCAACTTCGTATGGAAAAAGGTGTTACGGTTAACGGAGAACAAAGGAGATGGAATGAACTTTTAAAAGAAGGAGATAAGTTACAAGTTCATATGTTTATGGAGGAGGAGTACGGCGTAGAGCCGGAATATGGTGAATTAAATGTAGTGTTTGAAGACGATCACGTACTCATTGTAAATAAGCAGGGGCAAATGGATACACATCCTTCTGAAAAAAATGGGACGGGAACACTTGCGAATCTTGTTGCTTTTCATTTTCAAATGCAAGGTTTAGAGACGAAGGTTCGGCATATCCATAGATTAGATAAAGATACGACAGGTGGTGTTGTATTCGCAAAACATAGAATTGCGGGTGCAATTATGGATCGTTTATTAATGGAACGGAAAATCAAAAGAACGTATATGGCACTTGTTGAAGGAAAAGTAAAAAAGAAGCAGGGGACAATTGATGCAGCTATCGGAAGAGATCGACATCATGCTACAAGGCGTCGTGTTTCTCCAAAGGGAGACCAAGCTATAACGTATTATAAAGTAGAGAAATATTTTAAAAAACAAAATGCGACGCTCGTAACGTTACAGTTAGAAACCGGTAGAACGCATCAAATTCGCGTTCATATGAGCTATAATGGAAATCCATTAGTTGGGGATGTATTATATGGTGGGCAAACAACATATATGTCCGGGCAAGCGTTACATGCGATGAAGATTAATTTTTTGCATCCGATTACGAAAGAAGAGATCGTTGTTGACGTACCTTTCCCTACAAATTTAAACGATACAATGAAAAAATTTGAAAGAGAAAATGGGTAAAGTGTAAATTTAAAGTTGAAAAAGGTAGATTTTTGCAGGGATTTCTCTAAAAGAGGCGAAGCCGTTAAGAGAAAAGAGAGGTGAGAATTACTTGATCAAATATAAATATATGCTAGGGATATTTTTCGCTTGTCTTTTACTTACTCTATGTATTTATCCATATTTACCAACTCGTATGGCAGTGCATTGGAACGAGAATGGTGGAGCTAACGAGTTTATGAGTAAACAAGTTGTCGTATTATTTATCCCTGTCCTTATTATTATTTTACATGGATTAGTATATGTTATTTTACATAATATATATAAGTTTAATGAAGGGGAGTACTTCATTATAAATGGATTTATAAAGAGTATTACTTTATTTATGATGTTTGTCCATATACTAATTCTCTTTATTAATTTGGGAAGTATTATATCCTTTCAGACAGGACTAACGATAGGAATTAGTATGTTTCTTTTTATGTTTAGTAAAGTGTTTAAAAAGGTGAAGGATAGAGAGAAAGAACCGATCAAATTACAAAAAATCCGTTTAGTTAGTAGGCGAATCTTTCAAGTGATGGCATGTAGTATATTATTTTCGTTGCTTTTGAGCCTGAAGTGGGGATTTTACTTGTTAATTAGTGTAATAATTTGCGGGTCTATTTTGTTTATGTTCTACATTTTATACGCATACATATTAGAAAGCTATGAAACATAAAAAAAGAGTCTTCTAGGAGAAGACTCTTTTTTCTATTTACTTCGTAATAAATTGTTGTGTCCAGTAGTTTCCGCTTTCTACATAGCCAACACCGATATGAGTGAAGCCACTATTTAAGATGTTTGCACGGTGTCCAGCACTGTTCATCCAAGCTTGTACAACTTCTTCTGGTGTACGTTGACCTTGGGCGATGTTTTCACCTGCAGATTTATAAGAAATACCAAATTTCTTCATCATGTCAAACGGAGACCCGTATGTAGGGCTGTTATGATCAAAGTAGTTGTTTTTTTGCATATCTTCAGACTTAATGCGTGCTACTTTGCTTAATTCAGTATCGATTTGTAATGCTGATAAGCCTTGTTTTGTACGCTCTGCGTTTGTTAATTCAACAACACGTTGTTCGAATTCGCTTAAAGATTTTGCTTCTTCAGCAGGCTTTTGCTCAGCAGGTTTTTGTGTTTCAGTTTGAGTATTGTTATTTTCAGCAGGTTTTTGAGCTTCTGGTTTTTGAACTTCTTCAGCAGGCTTTTGTTCAGCTGGTTTTTGAGTTTCCTCAGCAGGCTTTTGAGCTTCTGGCTTAGCTGTTGGTTGTTCAGTAACAACATTTTCAGTAGGCTGTTGACCAGGAATGAAGCAATCTTGTTGGAATTGTCCTTGGTTCCATTGTGCTAATGATTCAACTCCCATAGATTGTAAGAATGCTTGTAATTCTTGTTGGCTCATTTGCTTCATCATCATTTTTGAATGCTGAATATTTTGAACCTTTATGTTAGATGGTTGTACTGTTGCAGCTTGTGCATCTAAAGAAGATACTCCTAAAGTAAGAGCTGTTGCAGCAGCTACAGATAATAAAACACGCTTTTTCATGATGTGTGTCCCCCTATATAAAGTTTTAATTTGTTTTCACACGATTTGTTTTTGACAGCCTGTCTGACTGACCAATTCATCGTAGCATACAATTTGCGAGAAAAAAGATGGAAAAAAATTCATAGACTTAAAATTTTCCTAATTTATCCTAAGAGGAGGAAAGGGATGAAATAAGAGAAACATAGAGTATAAAAGGAATTTTTAGCATTTTTATACTTGGTTTTAAGAGGAGGTTTTTGGATAAATGTACCTATATTAAAAATAAAGAATCCTATTGTATCAATGATTTGAGCATTTTTTTGAGGAATATACTGGATGTATTTTTACAAAACTGTAATGTTTCTGTTGTTCTTTTTTATAATAAAGTAACATATTTTTAATGTTGTAGCAGACAAAAAAGCGGCTATCTCTTTACATAGACGAAGGAGATAGCCGTTTTCCTATTATTACGTATGTTACGAGTTATTACGAGTTGGTTTCAATTGCTTCTAATAATAGATCTACAATGTGAATTCCTCTCATTTTATGAGAAAGATCTTCTCGTTCAATACCTAGTTTCATTTGTAATAGACATCCAGGATTTGCAGTAACAATTGTCCCTGCCTCTGTTTCATGCACACGGTCCATTTTGTAATCTAGAAACTCCATTGATAACTCTGAATGAACAATATTATAAATACCAGCAGAACCACAGCAGCGGTCTGCATCTTTCATTTCACGATAGATTGCACCTTTGATGGCCTCTAGTAACATACGAGGTTCAGAGGATGTTCGCATAACATTACGTAAATGACAAGAGTCTTGATACGTAATAATTTGCGGCGGGAGTCGTAAATCAGTTCGTTTATGGAAATCTAGTTCTACTAATATAGCAGTAATATCTTTAATTTTAGAAACAAACTGCTTTGCGCGTTCTGCCCACTCTGGATCATCCTTTAGTAAATAATCATAATCTACGAGATAAGCTCCGCAACCACCTGCATTCGTAATAATATAGTCGATGTTTAAATCTTCGAATGCTTCGATATTTCGCTTCGCTAATTCTTTTGCTCCACTTTTTTCACCAGCATGCCCATGTAATGCCCCGCAGCAACTTTGTGTTTTCGGAATAACGATATCACAACCAGCTAACTGAAGAAGTTTCATCGTTGCGTTATTTGTTTCTAAAAACATCGTATCCATTAAACAGCCTGTGAAGAATGCAACTTGTTTCTTCTTTGCCACCTCAGCAGGTAAAAATTCAGGACGATCTTTCATTGCTTTCATTTTAGGGACTTTTGGCAAAACGAGGTCCATCGTTGCAAGTGTTTCAGGGAATAACTTCATAATACCTGTTTTATGTGTTAGCGTTTGTAAACCAGAACGCTGGTAAAATCCGATTAGTCCTGTTAATGTTCGCATTCGGTTTTGATGCGGGAATAGTCCTTCAAAAACAACTTTACGAACAGCTCTCACGGGCATGGAGAACTTTTTATTTTGATTAATAATATCACGAGCTTCTTCTAATAAATGTCCATAATTCACACCAGACGGACAAACAGGTTCACAAGCGCGGCAGCCAAGGCAAACATTTAATGTATCTTCAACATCTTCATCCGGCTCAATTAAACCATCAGCGACGGCTTTCATTAAGGCGATACGTCCGCGTGGGGAATGTGATTCTTTATACCCAGATTGAATGTAAGTAGGGCAAGTTGGTAAACAAAAGCCGCATCGCATACAGTTTAGTAGTTCATCTTCACTTAATCGTTCTTTAAATTCCTTTTGAATGTTTTCTTTATTTAATGTGGTCATCGCTCAACCACCACTCTTTTACGAGAGTCTTTCGCGAACATCTTTCCAGGATTCATAATGTTGTTTGGGTCGAAGGCTTGTTTAATCCCTTGCATAGCAGCAATACCTTCTTTACCTAATTTCATTTCTAAATATGGAGCTTTCATCGCGCCAACACCATGTTCACCAGTAATCGTACCACCAAGCTCAATCGCTTTCGCAAATATTTCAGCAAAAGCTTGTTCAGCACGATGCATTTCTTCTTTATTACGGGCATCTGTCATACAAGTTGGGTGCAAATTGCCATCACCAGCATGACCAAAAGTGCAAATAGGAATATTATATTTCTTTGCAATTGCATTAATTGCTTCAACCATTGGAGCGATTTGTGAACGTGGTACAGTTGCATCTTCTAATATTGTTGTCGGTTTTAGTCTTGCAAGTGCTGATAGTGCACTACGGCGTGCGGTACGAAGCGCATCTGCTTCGGCTTCATCTTTTGCAACGCGAACATCGACCGCATTCATAGCACGGCAAACGTTAGCCATTTTTTCGATATCTCGATTGACAACCTCGGGCGGGCCATCTTGTTCAATTAATAAAATTGCTTTGACGTCAGTTGGTAAACCGATTTGTGCAAACTCTTCTACAACTTCAATTGTCGGTTGATCTAAAAACTCAAGTGTCGCCGGAATAATTTTATTTGCAATAATAGCAGAAACAGCTCGAGCAGCTTCGTTAATATCTTCATATAGCGCAAGCATCGTTTTCTTCGTTTCAGGCATAGGGACAAGTTTTAATATAGCTCCCGTAACAACACCAAGTGTTCCTTCAGAACCAATAAATAAACGAGTTAAATCATAACCAGCTACATCTTTTGCTAATTTACCGCCAGTGCGAATGATATCGCCGTTCGGTAAAACAATTTCAAGCCCCATTACATAATCACGTGTTACGCCATATTTTAAACCGCGTAATCCGCCGGAGTTTTCATTAATGTTACCGCCGATTGTAGAAATTTTCATCGAGCTTGGATCTGGTGGATAAAATAAACCTTTTTCTTCTACTGCTTTAATAATATCAAGTGTAATGACACCAGCTTGTACGGTAATTGTTAAATTCTCTTCATCAATTTCTAAAATATTGTTCATATGGCGGAAAATAAGGACGATACCGCCTTCTAGTGGACAAGTTCCTGCACAAAGGTTTGTTCCAGAACCACGAACATACACAGGGATTTTCTGAGCGTTACATACTTTTAACACTTCAGCTACTTCATTTGTATTACGAGGAGCAATGACTGCATCAGGCATCGCTTGGAAGTTTGGAGTGGCATCATAACTATAAGTTAAACGCCCCATATTGGATGTATCTACATTATCTTCGCCAACAATAGATACGAATGAATCAATAATTTGCTTTTCTAACATTGGAAATCCCCCTCAAACTGTTAACGTATTTCGTCATAATAAAAAACGTTGTAACAGTGCTTTCATTATAATGATAAAAAAGTTGGAGGATTCTTTCTATGTACAATCATCTAAAGATTAATCTATTTTATCGTTATTTTTTGTATGATTATCTAATAAGAGGAGTGCGAAGTATAAAACATTTAAATCTTTGAATTGTTTCGGGTCAAGTCCTGTATGTTCTTCAATCTTTTTTAGCCTGTAATGCAATGTGTTAATGTGTATATGTAATTGCTCAGCTGTCTGCTTATAAGATTGGTTATAATCGATAAATAAACGTAAAGTGTGCATAAGCTCAGGAGATGATACTAAGTTTTCAATGGTACGTTCTAGAAACTGTTCTCGAGTTCCAGTAGAAATATCTTGTAAGCACATTTCTAAACGTAAATCTTCATTAAATACAATTTTTTTCGTTTCAAGTGATACTGAAAGGGCGCGTAATGCTTGTTCGTACGATAAGTTCATATTGCTTGGCGTAACTGTTTGTCCAATCCCGATATATAAAGTAATAGAAAATAAAGTTTCACAGTCTTGTTTTAACCGTTTTAAAAATTGAAAGGTTTGCTCTTTGGATTGGATTGGATTGTTGTAAACAAAATAAACCGATCATTTCCCCAGCGAACAAATAAATTTTCTTTTGCTAAAATGTTGTGCATATGTTGCCAAATTTTACGCTGGAGCATCGTATTATCTTGGGCGATTGATAATAAAATAAGTTGTTTCTTCTTATATAAATCAATGCCAAGCGTTTTTGCACGATCGAGAAAACTTGGAGACCAGTCTGTATTTTGAAGCCAATCAAAGACAAATGCTTCATAAGACCGGTGCTCAAGTTCTAGTTGTTCTAAAAAGTAGTTTTCATGAATTAATAATTCGGTCATCTTACGTAATATTTCTCCGTATTGTGAAATATTTTCAGGTTCTCCTGTAATTCCAATGACACCGATTACTTCGTCATGGAATAGTAAAGGAAGGTTCATCCCGGCTTTTACACCTTGCAGTCGTCGTTCATCGTCTTTTGTAATAATGACAGTTTTCTTTTGTTTCGCACAGCGGAGTGCACCTTCATGAAATTGACCGATTCTTTCCGCATCTGTACTTGCGATAATAACGCCTTGTATATTAATAATAATAATGTTTTCAGTAATTAATCTGCGTACTTCACGTACAATTTTATTCGCTAAATCAGGAAAAAGCATAATTTACACACCTCAAATTCTATTTGTTGTACATTATATATGTAAGTTTATTAATAAAGGAAGATTTCACATTTTCCACACATTTATTTGTTATTTTACAATTATAACGAAATCATCCGAAGATGGAGGGAATCTTTTGAGAAAGTATGTTTTTCTTCTCTGTTTTTTATTTCTATTAGTAGGGTGTCAAGGAAGTTCGTATACACCGATTGCTAAAGATAAAAGTGTTATTATAACAACGAATATAAAGGAAGGTAGTATTAGTTTTATTGATAAAAAAACAAAGAAGCTATTAACAACATGGGAATTAAATGAGCCGATTGCGGGGGTTACGCTACTTCCAAATGGCGAGGAAATACTTGTTTATGGTAAGCAATTAGAATATATGTATGTATATTCACTAGCAGAAGGAAGAAAAGTGGACAAGTATAAGACTGGAAAAGGAATTGCTAATGTTATCGCATCAGATGATGGAAAACAATTATTTGCTGCCGATCAAAATGAACAAAAGGTAAGGTTCTTTACGGTAAAAGGAAAAGAGACAGGGAGTGTTTCAACAGGAAAAGGGCCGATAACGATGGTAGAGCATTATAACCAGTTATCTGTACTGAACTTTTATGATACGAAACTAACGACCATTGATACAAAGAAAAAAGAAGTGATACAGTCCTTTATGATTCCACCAGCATCAACAGGAGCGACGGTTAGTGCTGATGGGAAAGAAATATGGATTGGTGGACATGGTGATGGAAGTCAAGTGAATGAGAAAGTATTAGTGTATTCTTTACAAAGCGGAGAGATGATGCGTTCTTTACATGCTCCGTTTATGCCTGTGAATATAACAAAGGATGATAAGTATGTATATGCGCTAAGTCACGGTTCAAATACGCTTAGAAAGTTTGATCCAAGTACGTATCAAGAGGTAGGATTTGCAGAAGTGGGATCTAATCCATTTGCATTTTTGAAAAGCGGGGCAGAAGGATATGTAGCAAGTTATGATAGCGATGAAGTATGCGTAATGGATATGAAGAATATGAAAATAAAACAAACAATTAAAGTCGGAAAAGGACCGTTTCAACTCATAGAGAGAGAAGGGGAAGGACAATGAGTAAATATAACGTGCTAGTCGTAGATGACGAAAGTGATATGAGGCAACTTGTCGGAATGTACTTAGATAACTTCGGATACGAGTGGGGAGAAGCTGAAAATGGAAAAGAGGCACTTCGAAAATTAGAGACGGATCATTACGATTTCGTTGTACTAGATATTATGATGCCTGAGATGGATGGGCTTTCAGTTTGTAAAGAGATTCGAAAAACGTCGGATGTACCTATTATATTTTTAACAGCAAAAGGTGAAGAGTGGAATAGGGTGAACGGCTTACGTATGGGAGCAGATGATTATATTGTAAAGCCATTTAGTCCCGGGGAACTAATTGCTCGTATGGAAGCTGTTTTAAGACGATATACAAAGCAAGAACAGCAAGAAGAGGTTCAATTTGGACCGATTCTTATTAATGAAAAAAGTAGGAGGGTCGAGACGAATGGTGAGACGATTCCTCTTACGGTAAAAGAGTTCGATTTACTATATTTTCTTTGCCAACATAATGGACAAGTATTTAGCCGGGAACAATTGCTTGAAAAGGTGTGGGGATATGATTATGCAGGAAGTACAAGAACGGTAGATACGCATGTGAAAACGATGCGTCTAAAGCTAGGAGAAAGTGGAAACTACATTCAAACCGTTTGGGGTGTAGGTTATAAATTTGAGGTGTAACGTATGTTTACGATGGTACAAAAGCTTTGGCTTACAGTAGTATGTGCAGTATGTGTAACAGTTTCCTTTCTTTATTTTGTATCTTTATACTCATATGAAAAGTTATACGTTGATAATTTAAAAGATTCATTAGTAATGGAAGGGAAACGTCTTGCCACGCAATATGATAAGAGCGAAGGAGTATCCACTTTTGAAGAGAAAGTAAGGGCATATGATCAAATATCTAGTTCAGATGTCCTTTTCGTATACAATCCGCGTGATTTAAGCGCATGTTTGCCTTTTGATGTTCACCATCATTCTCTTATAAGTGAAGGGGATAGACAGGCACTATTAGATGGGAAAACTGTGACAAAGATAGGGTATGAAGAACATTTTGATCGTAATATTATGGGTGTTGTCATCCCTGTTTTAGATAATAAAAAATTAGTTGGTATTGTATACTCTTATATTCCTTTAAAAAGTATAAAAGACTTAATATTTGATATGGGTCTTATTTTAGCGCCGTTAGCACTTGCAATGATTTTAATTACAATATGGATTGGTAGAAAAATTATTATCGCCATTACGAGACCGCTTTCGCAAATGGAACGAGTTGCAAATCATTTGGCTACTGGAGATTTCTCAGAGCGGATTACAATTTCTTCAGAAGATGAAATTGGACGATTGGGAAAAGCCTTTAATAAAATGGCAAATTCCTTAGAAACAGAAGATGTAAAGCGTAAGGAATTTTTAGCTAATGTTTCGCATGAACTTAGAACACCGCTTAGTTATATTAAAGGATATAGCGAAGCTATTTTAGACGGTGTAGCGAAGGGGCCGCAGCAGGAAAAAGTAACGCAACTTATTCATAAAGAAGCAGGTCGCATGCAGCGCCTCGTTCATGATTTATTAGATCTAGCGCAGCTAGAAGGTGAACACTTTCCCCTAAAGAAACAACCTATCGTTTTTTCACAGCTTATTGAAGACGTACTAAATACGTACGAGTTACAGTTTGTAGAAAAAACCCTTCGTATTTCAACGAATTTAAATCCTGAAATTATCGTAATGATTGATGAGGATCGTATGCAACAAGTACTTCATAATGTATTAGATAATGCGATACGTTATACAAATCAAAACGGGGATATCATAATAACATTAAAGCAAATCGATGATTATTGTGAATTGCACATAAAAGATACAGGAATAGGTATTGATAGAGAGCATTTAGAAAATCTGGGGGAACGCTTTTACCGAGTAGATAAAGCGAGAAGTCGTCAACACGGTGGAACAGGTTTAGGTCTTGCAATTGTAAGGCAAATTGTTCATATACATGACGGTGAGTGGAGAATAGAAAGTGAAAAAGGTAAGGGCACGACAGTTAGTATTAAATTAAAAGCACAAGATGAGGAGAGCATATTCTAACTTTTGGAATATGCTCTTCATATTGAAGGTAAATAGTTACGCGTAAATGTATTAATTAATATCAAACAAATATCAAAAATTTGACTATTTTATGAACAAAACATTTGTACTTCTTACTAATTCGTTCTAAAATAGTTATGGATGCTAAGTTCTTATAAAACGTTACAATTGTTGTTTGGAAGATACTGAGGTGATTTAACTGGAGTACAAATCTATTAAACCGAAAAAAATTTACGAAGAAGTATCTGAAGCTATTTTAACAATGATTAAAAATGGTACGTTAAAACCTGGTGACAAACTACTTCCTGTTCATCAATTAGCTGAGCAGTTTCAAGTTGGCAGATCTGCTGTTCGTGAAGCGCTAAGTGCGCTAAGAGCAATGGGCTTAATTGAAATGAAACAAGGAGAAGGTACATATGTAAGGAATTTCGATCCTTCTTCATTAACAAAATCACTAAATAACAAGTTAT
The DNA here is from genome assembly GCF_019344915.1 of Bacillus sp. FDAARGOS_1420. NCBI lineage: Bacteria > Bacillati > Bacillota > Bacilli > Caryophanales > Bacillaceae > Bacillus > Bacillus sp. FDAARGOS_1420. The sequence continues at coordinate 501,007 of NZ_JAHWJB010000002.1, forward strand.
TAATGAAGAAAGAGGATATTTTGAATTTATTAGAAGTACGGAAGGTGCTCGAAGTGGGGGCAGTTCGAGCGGCAGCGGCAAAACGTACGGAAGCTAATTTGCAAAATATGAAGCAGTGGTTAGATGAAATGGCAAAGAGCATTGGAAATGAGAAGGCTGGCGAAAAAGCAGACTTTCATTTTCACATGGGAATTGCAGAATCTTCGCATAATAACATCTTGCTTGAGCTCATGAATCATGTTTCAGAGATGATTGCTGAAACGATTGGTGAATCAAGACGCATTATTTTATATGGTGAACAAACAACATCAGAACGACTTTTAGAAGAGCATCAATCTATATATGATGCGGTGTTAAAGCAAGATGTGGAATTAGCGCAGCAAGCGATGCTAGATCATTTAACAAATGTAGAACATATTGTCACAGGTAAAAGCGATATAAATTCGTAATTTAATCTTTTAAAAATCTAATTTTCTGATAAAATAGAGAGAGATTAAGTAAGCGTTTTCTTTAGAAGGGGGAGAGGATAGGCCATGGTTGAGCCTACTTCTTCTAATCTTAGTCATCTGATGACCATATGATTTTTGGCGGAGTTGTAATGAGGGGGAATTATAGTTATGAAAGTTACTTTATTTGTTACTTGTTTAGTCGATATGTTTGAAACAAACGTCGGTAAAGCAACAGTTGAAGTATTGGAGCGTTTAGGTTGTGAAATTGAATTTCCAGAAGCACAAGTTTGTTGTGGTCAGCCTGCTTATAATAGCGGCCATGTAGAAGCAGCAAAAGAAGCGATGAAACATATGATTGAAACTTTCGAAGATGCAGAATATATCGTTACGCCATCTGGATCTTGTGCGACAATGTTTCATGAGTATCCGCATGTTTTTAAAGATGATCCGAAGTGGGCTAAACGTGCACAAAAGGTTGCTGATAAAACATATGAATTTACACAATTTATTGTAGATGTTTTAAAAGTTACAGATGTTGGTGCAAGTTTACCAGGGATAGCTACTATTCATAAATCTTGTCATATGACACGCCTGCTTGGAGTAAAAGAGGCACCAGGAATTTTATTATCAAGCGTAAAAGGATTAATTGTGAGAGAACTGCCGAACGTGCAAAATTGTTGTGGGTTTGGGGGAACGTTTTCAGTTAAGATGACTCCAATTTCTGAGCAAATGGTAGATGAAAAAGTAGATAGTGTAATGGAAACAGGTGCTGATTATTTAATCGGTGCAGATTGTGGGTGTTTGTTAAACATTGGCGGACGTATTGAGCGTTTAGGAAAAGAAGTAAAAGTAATGCATATTGCTGAGGTCTTGAATAGTCGCTCATGAAGGGGGAACATAAGCTATGTCTATGAAAATCAGTGAGAAAAAATTTAATGATCGCGTTGGCGATGGAATTCAAGATTCGTTTATGCGCGGAGCGGTATCTTCTGCACAAACGCGTTTATATACAAATCGATTAAAAGCAGCTGACGAGTTGGGAAACTGGGAAGAGTGGCGTGAACTAGGTGAACAAATTCGTCAACATACGTTAGAAAATCTTGATTATTATTTAATGCAGTTAAGTGAAAATGTATCAAAAAGAGGCGGTCACGTTTACTTTGCGAAAACGAAAGAGGATGCAGCGAAGTATATTCAAGACGTTGCAAAAAAGAAACAAGCGAAGAAAGTTGTAAAATCAAAATCAATGGTAACTGAAGAAATTAGTATGAATCATGCCCTTGAAGAGATTGGTTGTGAAGTGTTAGAGAGTGACTTAGGAGAGTATATCTTGCAAGTAGATAACGATCCACCATCACATATTATTGCGCCTGCACTTCATAAAAACAGAACGCAAATTCGTGATGTATTTAAAGAAAAACTTGGATATGAAAATTCTGATGATCCATACGAAATGACAAAGTTTGTTCGTAAACAACTTCGTGAGAAATTTATGGATGCAGAAATTGGTGTGACAGGTTGTAACTTCGCTGTTGCAAATACTGGCTCTCTTTGTTTAGTGACGAACGAAGGTAATGCCGATCTTGTCATGTCGATTCCGAAAACACAAATTGCAGTAATGGGTATGGAACGTATGGTTCCGACAATGGAAGAATTAGATGTTTTAGTTGGTTTACTATGTCGTAGTGCGGTAGGTCAAAAATTAACAAGTTACGTAACAGTAGCAGGACCAATTCAAGAGGAAGAGGTAGATGGACCAGAAGAGTTTCATTTAGTCGTTGTTGATAATGGCCGCTCTCAAATTCTTGGATCGGAATTCCGTTCAATATTGCAATGTATTCGTTGTGCCGCTTGTGTTAACGTATGTCCCGTATATCGTCACGTTGGTGGACATTCGTATGGATCTATTTATTCAGGACCAATCGGTGCGGTATTAACACCACTTTTAGGTGGGTATGACGATTACAAAGAGCTTCCTTATGCATCTAGTTTATGCGGAGCATGTACAGAAGCTTGTCCAGTAAAAATTCCATTACATGATTTATTATTAAAACATCGTCAAGTCATCGTTGAGCAAGAAGGTCGTGCCCCACTTGCAGAAAAATTAGCAATGAAGATGTTTAGTATGGGTGCTTCTTCAGCAGCTTTATATAAAATGGGATCGAAAATGGCACCGGCAGCAATGAGTCCATTTACATCTGGTAACCGTGTATCAAAAGGTGTTGGACCACTTAAAAACTGGACGGATATTCGTGAATTCCCAGCTCCAAGTAAAGAACGATTCCGTGATTGGTATAAAGATCATAAGAAAGGCGGGGACAAATAATGACAGGATTAATTCAAAACCGTGAGTCCTTTCTAGATAATATCGCAAAAGAACTTGGGCGCGCGCGTAAAACAGAAGGCGTAGAACGTCCAGCATGGAAAAGTAATGTGAATGTAGAAACGTTAAAAGATTATTCACAAGAAGAATTGTTAGAAGTATTTAAAAAGCAATGTACAAACATTCATACAACTGTTGTGGAAACGACAAACGACCGCTTACGTGAAGATATTCAAAAAGTAATCGTTGAAAACGGCGGAGGACCTATTATATTATCAGCAGATGAACGTTTTGATTCCTATGGATTGACTTCTTTATTTAAAGAAGAGCTTCCAAAGCAAAATGTTGAGGTAAATGTATGGGATCCTGAGAAAAAAGAAGAGAATATGCGTATAGCGGAAAAAGCGAATATCGGTATTGCATTTAGTGATTATACTTTAGCTGAATCTGGTACGATTGTTGTACAAAGTCATAAAGGACAAGGGCGTTCTTTACACTTTTTACCGACCGTATACTTTGCTATTATTCCACGTGAAACACTTGTACCGCGTATTACACAAGCAGTTCAACATATGAACTCACGTGTGGAAAAAGGTGAAGCAGTCGCATCTTGTATTAACTTTATTACAGGACCAAGTAACTCTGCGGATATTGAAATGAATCTTGTTGTCGGAGTACACGGGCCATTAAAAGCAGTATATTTCATCGTATAAAATAGGGGAAAGCAGGCCGGAAAACGGCCTGCTTTTTTAATAGAATAAAGATAATATGAAGTAGAAGTTCTCTCCTTTTTTTGTTATGTTCTTTTGGAAAGGAGAGGAAGGGATGTTCACTTATTTATATGCATTGTTAATAGGTATGGTGTTTGGTTCTTTTTTTATGGTGATTGCGATGAGAGTCCCAGTAGGGGAATCTATTATTACACCGCGTTCGTACTGTCATTACTGCAAGTATACGTTACAGCCGAAAGAACTTATTCCAATCATTTCATTTTGTATACAAAAAGGGCGTTGTACGAATTGTAAAAGGAAAATCTCAAGTTTGTACATAGTATTTGAATTTGTTACAGGCAGTTTATTTTTTCTTACTGTATATGTAATTGGAATGGAACGAGAGCTCATCATCATTTTATCGCTTTTTTCGTTACTTCTAATTATTTCAGTTACAGATTTAGTATATATGCTAATACCTAATCGTATTTTAATTTGGTTTGCGCTTTTGCTTATTTTAGAATGTATTTTTGTACCGTTAGTTACTTGGATAGATAGTTTAGCTGGCAGTGGAACTATATTCATTTTGTTATATTGCATGCAAAAGATTTATCCAGATGGTCTTGGCGGAGGTGATGTAAAATTACTTTCGTTACTCGGATGTATAGTCGGAGTGAAAGGGGTTTTTATAACTTTATTTTTAGCATCTTGCTTTAGTCTTTGTTTTTTCGGAATAGGTATAGCGCTAAAGCGTATAAAAATAAGAACTCCAATTCCGTTTGGACCTTTTATTAGCCTTGGAGCAATATGTTATGTGTTGGTCGCATATGCAAAATAGAGAGGAGATAGAAAATGAATGTATATATGGATGATCAAAGAAGTTGCCCATACGGATATGTTTTGGCAACTACAGTAGAATCTGCCTTGCAAATTGTTAGGGATAATGAGGTGAATATTATTTCCCTCGATTATAATATGGGATGGCGACAAAAAAGTGGGTTAGATTTCGTAGAAGCTTTCTGCAACGAAGGTTTATATGTTAATGAAATTCACCTTCATACAAATGATGTCATCGGTATGCATCAGATGAAAAAGAGCATAGAGAGAGGGAAGGAAAACGGGGAAATTAATCCTTATATTGCCTTGAAATATGTAGGGAGCTAAAAACTCCAAAGTGAAACTTTGGAGTTTTTAATGTTTCATATGTGCTTGTAAAGGAATAATTTCCTCTGTTTGAGCTCCAACTAATTGAGTTTTCTCTTGTTCAACAACAGGTGCTTTCTTTGTTAAGTAATGATATACCATACCGACAAATACGGATCCGCCAATAATGTTACCGATTGTAACTGGAATTAAGTTATGAATAGCACCCGCAAAAGAAATTGTCTCAGGATGTGGTGATACTAAAGATAAAGCAAACAGTGATAAGTTAGCGATGCTATGCTCATAACCAGATAAAAAGAAAGTGAAAACGAGCATCATCATCATTAATATTTTGGCTGTGTCACCTTTCACTTGAGAAGGTAAGAAGCAGGCAAGACATACGAGCCAGTTACATAAAATCGCTTTAAAGAATAATTGCATTGTAGGTGTATTCATCTTTCCTTCAACAACTTTATTCATTAAATGACTGTGATCAATTGCTTCGAAAATTCCAGTTGCGTAAAATAGTAAGGCAAAGAATAAAGCGCCAGCTAAGTTACCTGCATAACAAGCAACCCAGTTGCGAAGTGTATCAGAAATCGTTGTTTCTTTTCTTAAAGTTGCCACTGTGAAGTACATCGTATTGCCAGTAAATAATTCAGCGCCGCCATATATAATAAGTACGAGAGCAATTCCGAAAAACATGGAGGAAGCTAAATATGTTGCTGGTGAATCTGCAATATGAAAAAAGTTACCTAATTTAAAACATAGTACAATAATAAAACCGATATAAATGCCCGCAAGTGCAGCACGAATGAAATATTGCATTGGATTTATATCTAGCATTTGTTTTTTGCTCTTAGCCAGTTTTACAACGTAATCTAATCCTTGTTCTAGCATGAGTAATACGCTCCTTTAATACATCGTCTATAAATACTCCTTATATGAATAAGGTACATGGATTTGTTCATAGTTTCAATAAGTTTGTGCAATATTTCACAAAAAGGACATACATCTAGAAGGGAAGCGTTTACAAAAGGTAGTATAATGGAATTTTTTCTAAAAATAGAGAGGGGGATTGAAACGAGAAAAAAGAAAAAGCGCTGTAATTACAGCGCTTTTTCGTCTAAATTCTTTTCTACTTTTACTTCTACTTCTTTCGAGAAGAACCAACCACCAACTGCGATTCCAACTAATACAATCCAGAAAGTAAGTTTCCACGGAGTAGACTCTGGGAATGAATGCGGAATTACATTTAATGCAGGGTGTGCTAATGTATAAACTGCTAATTTCACACCAACCCAACCTACAATTAAAAATGCTGCAGTTTCAAGTCCTGGTTTACGTTTTAAAATTTGTACGAAAGCAGTTGCTGCAAATCGCATAATGATTAATCCGATAAGTCCACCTACAAAGATAACAACGAATTGCCCAGTATCCAGACTACCGATTGTACCTAATCCTGTTTTCGGTAAAGTCATTGCTAATGCAACAGCAGCTAAAATTGAATCAACTGCGAAGGCGATATCAGCAACCTCAACTTTAAATACAGTCCACCAAAATTTCTCTTGTTTTTTCTTTGCTTCTTTTTCTTCTGTTTCTTCATCTGAATTCTTTTTAACATACGTTTTAAATAAGTGATTACCAGCGATAAACATAAGGTAAATTGCACCAATTGCTTGCACTTGCCATACATCGACTAAGAACGAAATCATAAATAGTGATCCGAATCGGAAAACGAACGCTCCTGCTAATCCATAAAATAGTGCTTTCTTTCGTTTTTCTTCTGGTAAATGTTTTACCATAATTGCGAGAACGAGAGCGTTATCAGCCGCTAAAATCCCCTCTAGTGCAATTAGGATGAGTAATACCCAACCATACTCCAATAATAATGATACATCCATGTACATTCTCCTCTCATTTCTATAAAGTCTAAACAAGTGAAGAAGTTCCCCACTGTTTAGTTTCCCCATACTCCTGCGCATCAACGGTGGAGGAAATTTGAAAACAAAAAAGACCTCTGCCGTTGATAGGCAAAGGTCTTGCTAGACATATGTAATGAAAATGCCAACAAAGCCGGAAGAACTAAGTTCTACGTAATGACGACTTTGTTTCCAAGAAATAGTTCTTGGACGCTACTCCCCTTTGGAGATATGCTATTGTACTCTCATTATATGGATAATTTATACGGTTGTCAACCTGTTAAAATATCTTCGTTTGGATATTTTATTTTTCTTTGTTTTTTACGTGCAAATGAAAAGGCTAATGTTAAAGGCCCCATCTTTCCAAAAAACATCATAAAGATAATAATTGTTTTGCCGATGATTGTTAAGTGTGGCGTCAAATTCATGCTAAGGCCGACAGTTCCAAATGCTGAAAATACTTCAAAAGCACTCATTAATAAAGGAACCTTCTCAGTGATGCTTAAAATTAAAATGGAAAGAAAAATAAACGAAATTGAAATAATAGTAATCGTTAATGATTTGACGATGAGCGTATCTTTAATGGATTTTTTAAACACGACAATATCATCTTGTTCTTGCAAAAATTTAAATACGCCGAAAAACATAATTAAAAAAGTTGTTAATTTAATCCCACCACCAGTAGAAGCACTGCCAGCACCAATAAACATAAGAAGCATCATTAATAAAAGTGATGGTTTAGATAGAGCGGCAATATCCACTGTATTAAACCCAGCTGTACGAGTCGAGATTGCTTGAAAATAAGCAGCCATACCTTCTTCAAATGGTGTAAATCCTCTCATAGAAAGAGAATTATGGAACTCGAATATAAAAATAAAAGCTGTAGCAATAATATTGATGATTAGAGTAGAAGAGAGCATAAGCTTTGAGTGTAAAGTAAGGTTTTTAAAGTTTTTCTTTCTTTTTATATCTACGATAACCGTAAAACCAATCCCACCTAAAATAATGAGGGAAGAAATAACGAGATTGACGAGAATGCTATGGGAGTGTGGCATTAAATTATCGCTCCACACAGAAAACCCAGCATTATTAAAGGCTGAGATAGAATGAAAAAAGCTATAATATATACCTTTGGCAACCCCGTATTTTGGTACCCATTCAAAAGAGAGAAGTAAAGTAGCGATACATTCTACAGTAAAAGAAAATAAAAATAACGCTTTTGCAAGACGAATGATTCCGCCGACATTTGTTTGGTTTAATGCTTGTTGTAATAAAATCCGGTTTTGAAGGCCGATTTTTCTGCCGAGCATAATTGCAATTAAAACAGCAAAGCTCATAATGCCAAGCCCGCCAACTTGTATAAGTGTTAAAATGACACATTGGCCAAATAAGGTAAATACTTTACCAGTGTCCACAACACCAAGCCCTGTAACCGTACAAGCAGAAACCGTTGTAAATAAAGCATCGAGCCATGAAATAGACGTTGTTGTAGCAATTGGCAATTTCAATAGGCATGTACCGATAATTGATAGCATAATAAAAGATACAGTAAGAACACGGGGAGGACTCATGCTAATGTTAATCCGTTTCATTTCACATATCGTTCCTTTCGATTTGCTCTTACTAGTATGTGAAGAAGCACTATTATGTATGTTAAAAAAGAAAGAGGCAGAGAATATCTGCCTCTAAGCCATAGGTTATATAGTTATCCGCGTAATTGTTGTTGAGCTAAAGCAACAAGACGTTTCGTTACTTCACCGCCAACTGATCCGTTAGAACGAGATGCTGTATTAGATCCTAAGCTTACACCGAATTCTTGTGCGATTTCATATTTGAATTGTTCAAGTGCTTGCTCTGCACCCGGAACTAGTAATTTGTTTGTTTTCACCATGTTGATACACATCCTTAAAGAGTAATCCAGTTTAGCTAAGTGCTATCTGGTAATGTTATTTTATGTGTAAACGACGTACTCATACACGGAAGTAAACGGTGTGATTAGAAGTTCTTGGATAGAAAAAAGAGTAGCAAATTTGCTACTCTTTTTTCAGTATTGTCGCTGTACCTTCTACGACAATATCATCAGATTGATTATATATGTTTGTTTGCAATGTGATAATTTTTTTATCGTCCCGTTTTTTAATAACTTCTGCCACAACGCGAAGTGTATCACCGATTTTGACAGGAGCACGGAATGAAACGTTTTGTGATAAATAAATCGTATTTTTGCCAGGAAGTTTCGTTCCAAGAATGGTAGAAATAAAACTTGAAACGAGCATGCCATGGGCAATACGTTCTTTGAACATTGTCGTTTTTGCAAAAGAGTCTAGAATGTGAATAGGATTTACATCTCCAGTCAATTTTGCAAAATTGATAACGTCCTCATCCGTAATTTTTTTTGTAAGTGATGCTTGATCACCGACTTGAATCTCATCGTAACGAAGCTCCGGAACAGTTTGTGCTTCTTGAAATGGATTCATTTTGTCCTCCTTCTTTTCCATATCGAAAAATGTAAGCCATCTTGATGTAGTAGGAGGAAGAAAGAGTTTTGTTTGTGCTGCAGTTAGTTGCCACATTTTTCTTACTTGATGGAAGTAAATAGATTTTTTGAGTTTTCCTCGAACTGCTTTGCGAGTTCTAGTTGTTTGGACTTGAACTCTCCCAAAAAAACTTCTAACTGTTTTTGAACCTCTTCACGTTGCGACTGTTGTTGTTCGATAAAGTGTTTTGTTGTTTCTTCAAATTGGCCGCTAGTTTGAGTAAGAATAGACAAAGATGTTTTCGTAGGCGAAACAGTAAGTTGGTGCATTTGATTAGAAAGCTCATTCCACTTTTCTTGCCACTCGTTAATTTGATCATTTAAGGAGTTTCCAGTTAATTGCTTCACATAGTCTGTATATTGGTTATTGAACTGAGCAGTGAATTGGTGTAGCTCTTTTTCTAGTTCATCTACTCCTGATGTTAATTTATGCAAAGCGTCTTGTTGTTGTTTTAACGTTTCTAAAGTAAGTTGCTCTAATTGTTTCCCAGCTGAAGAGAAAAGGGAAAGAGATTGAGACCAGTTCTTCCAAAATGCATCGACTAATTCGTATGGCTTAGTTTCCATTGTTTGACCTCCAAATGTTTTTTTGCATATTGTGAACGCAGATTACTCTGCTGTACCACCAGGTGAAGATGAAGAATCCTTTTCATCCTTTTCTGGAGAAGTAGAAAATGGAAAGAATGCATTGGTGTATAACGTGAAAAACGTCCGCAACATATTTTGATAATGTTCAAAAGAAGTTGCACATGTTGTTAAATATTGCTCTCCATATTCTGTTAAAGAATAAATTCGTTTCGCTGGCCCGCCTTCGCTTGTATCCCAAGTAGAAGAAATAAGATTTTCTTTTTCTAATTTGCGTAGTGTCCTATACACATTACCTTGGTCAACAGAAGAAAAGCCGATGTCCATTAGCATTTGAATAAGTTTGTAACCATGAAGACTCCAGTCTTTTAGACAGAGAAGTAAGAAAGGAACTAAGAAGTTTTTTGGCATGGAGTTTGGTTGTTTCGCTTGGTTTTTTTCCAAACTTTCTGGGTGTTCTGGTTCATTATGTAGCATGATTGTGCATCACCTCATGAATCAGTTAGATGGAATTTTTTGCTTATAAGTGCAATTTACACCTATCTGTTTTTAATGTCAATACATTTGTTAGAAAATAAAGAAAAATAAAATATATACTTGAAGTTTTATTCGGAATATTAGAAAATAGTGAATAGGTTGAATTGTTTCAAAAACGAAAAAGGGAGTGTAGTCGAAGTGATTGATCAAAAATTCGATCCATTGCAAGCATGGAAAAATGCTTATGAACAAACCGAAACATTTTGGGGAAAAGCGCTCAATGAAACAATTAAAACAGAAGAATATTCTGCTTGGATGGGCAGCGTTCTAGATTTGAATTTGTTTTATCAAAAAGCATTAAATGATACGACAAAAAATTATTTAGAACAGGTGAATGTGCCGACGAGAGAGGATATCGCTAGAGTAGCTACGCTTGTTATTAACTTAGAAAATAAAGTTGATAATATCGAGGAAATTCTAGAAGAGAAAGTGGATTCATTAGGACAAGCTCCTACATTAAAGCGTGATGTTACGAAAGTAAAACAAGATATGCGCACGTTAGAAACGAAAGTTGATCAAATTTTAGAATTGCTAGAAAAGCAAAATGCAGTACTAGCTAAACTACAAGTACCTGTAAAAGAAGAAGTAAAGCCTGTAGTAAATAAGCCAGAAAATAAAAAATGATAATCGCGTTTGTTTATAACGTGTAAAAGAGAGAGGGAGAATCTCTTTTCATGTATAAACAACGAAACATAATTAATATATGGACTCAATTAGTATGAGTACCAAAATGATTCATAACAATCGTTCACAAATTCATTTAAGGGGGAAAAGAAATGGTTCAATTAAATGGCAAAGTAGCAATCGTAACAGGTGGGGCAAAAGGAATTGGAAAAGCAATTACAGTAGCATTAGCAGAAGAGGGAGCAAAAGTAGTTATTAACTATAACAGCAGTAAAGAAGCAGCTGAAAACTTAGTAAATGAATTAGGAAAAGAAGGATATGACGTTTATGCAGTTCAAGCGGATGTTTCTAAAGTAGAAGATGCAAACAGACTTGTAGAAGAAGCTGTGAATCATTTTGGTAAAGTTGATATTCTTGTTAATAATGCTGGTATTACAAGAGATCGTACATTCAAAAAATTAAATCGTGAAGATTGGGAGCGCGTAATTGACGTGAACTTAAGCAGTGTATTTAATACGACAAGTGCGGTACTTCCATACATATCGGAAGCAGAAGAAGGAAGAATCATTAGTATTTCTTCTATTATTGGCCAAGCTGGTGGATTTGGACAAACAAACTACTCAGCAGCAAAAGCAGGTATGCTAGGATTTACAAAATCATTAGCGTTAGAACTTGCAAGAACAAATGTAACTGTAAACGCAATTTGCCCAGGATTTATTGATACTGAAATGGTAGCAGAAGTACCAGAAGAAGTGCGTCAAAAAATCGTTGCGAAAATCCCGAAAAAACGTTTTGGTCAAGCTGATGAAATTGCAAAAGGTGTAGTATATCTATGCCGTGACGGTGCGTATATCACAGGTCAGCAATTAAACATTAACGGCGGATTATACATGTAATGAAGTAAGAAAAAAGTGCATATCCATAGCAGGAATGCACTTCTTTTTTTAGAAAGAAATTGACCAAAAAGGAGATAGAAAAAATGACTACATTCGTAACAGAATGGGAAAAGCAATTGGAGTTGTACCCAGAAGAATATCGTAAAGCATATCGCCGTGTGAAAAGAGCGAGCGAAGTTTTATTACGCGAACCAGAACCACAAGTTGGTTTAACACCGAAAGAGGTTATTTGGACGAAGAATAAAACGAAGCTGTATCGTTACATTCCAAAACAAGAAAAAACACAGAGAGTTCCAATCTTATTAATATACGCTCTTATTAATAAACCGTATATTATGGATTTAACTCCAGGTAATAGTTTAGTGGAATATTTAGTAGATCGTGGTTTTGATGTGTATATGCTTGATTGGGGCACATTCGGTTTAGAAGATAGTCATTTGAAATTTGATGATTTCGTGTTCGATTATATTGCAAAAGCAGTGAAAAAAGTAATGAGAACTGCAAAATCGGACGAGATTTCTTTACTTGGTTATTGCATGGGTGGAACGTTAACATCTATTTATGCAGCGCTTCATCCGGACATGCCAATTCGAAACTTGATTTTTATGACAAGTCCTTTTGATTTCTCTGAAACAGGGTTATACGGTCCTTTATTAGATGAGAAATATTTCAATTTAGATAAAGCAGTTGATACATTTGGAAATATTCCACCAGAAATGATTGATTTCGGAAATAAGATGTTAAAACCAATTACAAACTTTGTCGGTCCATATGTTGCTTTAGTCGATCGTTCAGAAAATGAGCGCTTCGTCGAAAGTTGGAAATTAGTTCAAAAGTGGGTAGGCGATGGTATTCCGTTCCCAGGTGAATCGTATAGACAATGGATTCGTGATTTTTATCAAAATAATAAATTAGTGAAGGGTGAACTCGTTATTCGCGGACAAAAGGTAGACCTTGCAAATATTAAGGCGAATGTCTTAAATATTTCTGCGAAGCGTGATCATATCGCTCTGCCATGTCAAGTAGAAGCTTTACTTGATCATATTTCTAGCACAGATAAAGAGTATGTATGTTTACCGACAGGACATATGTCTATTGTGTATGGTGGAACGGCTGTAAAGCAAACATATCCGACGGTTGGAAATTGGCTTGAAGAGCGTTCTAATTAAAGAGAAAAAATCCAACTAGCGTATGTTAGTTGGATTTTTTTATGGAAAATGACGAAACATAGAAAGGAGAAAATTATATGGTAGGAGTATAATTATGAAGCTTATGACTGGTAAGTTGTTTTGGAATTCTGGAGTTTCTGTACCTTGTTATCCAACGTTAGAAAATGATATGATATGTGATGTGCTCGTAATTGGAAGTGGAGAAGCGGGTGCTCATATAGCGTATTCGTTAGCTAAAATTGGAATGCGTGTTATGCTCATTGAAAAAAGAGCAATTGCATGTGGTAGCACAGCTGCAAATACAGGATTATTACAATTTGTTCATGATAAATCGTTAACCTCTCTTATTCATACATTTGGTGAAGAGAAAGGGGTACGAGCATATAGACTTTGTTATGAAGCGCTGCAAACAATGGAGAAGGTTGTGCCAACTCTCGATATTGATCCCCATTTTATTCCGCGAAATAGTTTGTATTATGCAAGTAGAGATGAGGATGTTTCATTTTTACAAGAAGAATATAATACGTTACGCCATTATGGATTTCCGGTTGAATATTTTACAGAGTCTGATATTAAGAAACGTTATTCATTTGCAAAACAAGCAGCGTTATATACAAGCGGTGATGCAGAAGTGAATCCGTATTTATTAGCGCATAGTCTTTTGCATAAAGCGAAACAAATGGGCGCTACTATATACGAACATACAGAGGCATTACATATTAAACAAATCCAAAATGATTTAATTTGTTACACGAATACAGGAAATAAAATAGTAGCAAAGAATATTATTATGGCGACAGGTTATGAAGCAATTTTTGGAAAGAAAGAAAAAAATACAACTGTAGAAACGTCTTATGCCGTTGTGACAAATAAGATAGATTATTTTGAAGGCTGGCATGAGCAATCGTTAATTTGGGAAACAGCACGTCCGTATTTGTATAGTCGAACGTATCAAAACCGCATTGTTATAGGCGGATTAGATGAGGCGCTGAAAATTCAAAAAATCGGCGATACGAAATTATTGCATAAGCGTGATCTTCTTATTAACATTGTAAAAGAAATGTTCCCGCAGTATAAAAATATACGGGCAGAGTACTATTGGGCAGCAGCATTTGGTGGCAGTCATGACGGTCTTCCTATTTTAAAAGAAGATAAAAAAATACATAATTTATATTACGCACTGCCGTATGGGGGAAATGGAACTGTATACGGAATGGTATTTGCGAAACTATTTCAGCAGTTATTTACAAATGAAGAAAGTGATGATTTTTCTTTATTTAATCGATAGAAAAAAGGTAGCGAAGTGATGGAATGAGAGATATAAAAAAGTTTTTACAAAAGTTACGTCCCGTACAACTTATCGTTGTATTTTATTTACTAGCAGTAGTCGTATCGGTAATTTTGCTTAGTTTACCATTTGTTACGAAGCCTGAAGTGAAATGGACATTTATCGATGCACTATTTACATCTGTTAGTGCGGTAAGTGTTACGGGACTGTCAGTTGTTACGATTTCAGATACGTTTACAACGGCAGGAATTATTGTTTTAGCCCTTATTTTACAATTAGGCGGATTAGGAATTATGGCGCTTGGTACATTCGTCTGGATTATAACGGGGAAAAAGATTGGTTTGCAAAGAAGAAGATTAATTATGGCAGACCATAACCAAGGGAATTTATCGGGCCTTGTAGAATTGATGCGTTCTATTTTAATTGTAATTATTTCGATAGAACTCATTGGAGCAATACTGTTAGGTACAAGATTCTTACTATATTTCCCGACTTGGCAAGAAGCTTATTTTCACGGTTTCTTTGCCGCTGTGAGCGCAACAACGAACGGAGGATTTGATTTAACAGGACAATCACTTATTCCGTACAAAAAAGATTATATTGTTCAAATGATTCATATGTTGCTTATTATTTTAGGAGCTATCGGTTTCCCAGTGTTAATGGAAGTAAAACAATTCCTTAGTAAAAGGCGACAACAACTATTTCGCTTTTCGTTATTTACAAAATTGACGACAACGACATTTTTTGTACTCGTTATTGTTGGAACAATTATGATTTTTCTATTAGAACGAAATCATTTTTTAGTAGGAAAGTCATGGCATGAAACTGTATTTTATACATTATTCCAATCTGTGACGACGCGAAGTGGAGGACTCGCTACAATGGACATACGTGAATTATCACAACCAACGCTTTTATTTATGAGTATATTAATGTTCATTGGGGCATCTCCAAGTTCAGTTGGGGGCGGAATACGTACAACAACATTTGCAGTTAGTATATTATCGTTATATACATTTGCAAGAGGCGGGAGAACAGTCCGAGTTTTCAAACGTCAGCTACATGAAGAGGACGTGTTGAAAGCATCTGTCGTTATGACGATGGGGATTTTATTATGTGCCTCAGCGCTATTCATTTTATCTATTACGGAAAATGTACCGCTTATGAGCTTAATCGTTGAAGTTTGTTCTGCTTTCGGAACGACGGGACTATCAACAGGTGTTACTCCTGATTTAACAACTGTTGGTAAATTTGTACTTATTGTACTTATGTTTATCGGACGCGTCGGTATTTTGACATTTATTTTAGCTAGTGGTGGAAGAGAGCAACCAGCTCGCTATAAGTACCCGAAAGAGCGAATTATTATTGGATAGTATGAAACCATTCTACCTGCGTTAGGTAGAATGGTTTTTTTAGTCGTTAATTCCGAATTGGGGATGCATAAAAGCATCATTTTTATTATCAACTTCGTTTTTAAGTAATTCTTGATTTTCTTCTGCAATCCATCCGATATCATTTGTAGGATGGATCCATTCTTCCCCAGCCATAATGGCAGGATCTACCTCATCACTCCAATTATTAAGAGGACTGTTAGTGGAATCGTATTTACTGTCTCCAATTACAACATCATATTGATTTATAAAAGGTTGTTTCATCTTTTTGCCTGTGCCTTTAAAAGAAGGAAAGTTCATTTGATGAGGGAGCGTCTCGTCTAAAATTGGCGATTGTATCGTTTCTTTTTCTTTCAAAGTAATCGCTCCTTTTTGTAATGGCTTGTTCGTATGTAGTATTTCCATCTATAAGCTCTTATGTACTTGTTAACACTTCCCAGTAATAATTACTGTAAGTTGTTTCAAACTAGAATAGAAAGTTATTTCGTGAGAGCAGGTGAATATGTTGGTAAAAAGAAAAGTAAAACAAAATGCAGCAATTAATAATAATAAAACTCCGAAAGAAAGCTTACCAGATGCAGAATTTGCATTAGAGTATGAAGGAGAAAATAGTGCGAAGTATGCAAATCGTAATTCAAAAAAAGGTAAACAAAAATGAGGCGTTTTTACAAACGCCTCATTTTTTTGTGGGATTATAAAGGTTTTTTTAATTATTTGTAAATTTCACGTTTGATATTAGCAGAAAAATGCGAAAAAACATAGAAGTAGCAACGTATTACACAAAAACAAACAACAAACAAAAGATTAATGTTGGTTTAATACTGCTTTTACACTAGTTGTTTATATTAGAGTTGTACATAAGATTTGTAAAAGGAGAGAGAGACAGTGAAAAAAACAATCTTTAAAGCTGTAGCAACTGGAATGGTATTTTCGTTATTAATGGGGTGTGGTGCAAAGAAAGAAGAAAGTGCTGGAGCAAAAGTAAAAGATGATAAATTATCTGGATCATTAACTGTCTACACAGCGATTGAAGAAGAGCTTGTACCGATTTATCTTGATTCTTTTAAACAGAAGTACCCAGACGTGAAGTTGAACATTGTTCGTGATTCAACAGGAGTTATTACAGCGAAATTGCTAGCTGAAGGAAAAAATACACAAGCAGATGTTGTATGGGGAACTGCAGCGTCTAGTCTATTAGCTTTAGAGAAAAAAGATATGTTAAAAGGATACTCTCCAAAAGGAGCAGATCGTGTCCTTCCGCAATTTAAAGACGATAAGAAACCAGAAAAATGGGTAGGAAATACTGCATTTATGACGGGGATTGCTGTAAATAAAGAAGAATTGAAGAAGAAAAATTTACCGATGCCAGAATCATATGAAGATTTAACGAAACCAGAATATAAAGGAACGCTAGTTATGCCGCATCCGGCTTCTTCTGGAACAGGATTTTTAACAGTTTCTGCATGGCTACAAATTATGGGAGAAGATAAGGGCTGGGATTACATGAAGAAACTTCATGATAATATGGCAACTTATACTCATTCAGGTTCAAAACCAGCGAAATTAGCAGGCGCAGGTGAATATCCAGTTGGTGTATCAATGGTTTATAGTGCTTTGAAAGAGAAACAAAAAGGTGCACCAGTTGAAGTTGTACTGCCGAAAGAAGGATTAGGCTGGGAAGTAGAAGCGAACGCACTTATTAAAAAAGATAATGCTAAAAATGATAAATTAGCGCAAGCATTTTTAGATTGGGCAATTACAGATGATGTAATGAAGTTATACTTCGAGAAAAATGGATTTGCGACAATTAAAAATGATTATAAACTTCCAGATGGATTCCCTAAAGATGTGACAGAAAAGTTATATAAAAAGAATGACTTTAAATGGGCAGCAGAAAATCGTGACAAAATTTTAGAAAAATGGGAAAAAGAGTTTGGCCAAAAAGCAGAACCGAAAAAGTAAGTGAGTGGGAGAGAGAAAAATGAGCGAATATTTATCAATTCAACACATTCAAAAACAGTTTGATGCATTTACAGCGTTAAAGGATATTTCTTTTACTGTGAAAAAAAATGAGTTTGTTTGTTTATTAGGCCCAAGTGGTTGTGGGAAAACGACATTGCTCCGAATTTTAGCGGGGCTAGAAGAGGCAACAACAGGTAGTATTGCTGTGAATGGAAAAGATATTACAGCATTACCACCTGGAAAGAGGAACTTCGGAATGGTTTTTCAATCGTATGCATTATTTCCGAATTTAACTGCACTTGAAAACATTGAATACGGCTTAAAAACAAAAAAATATGGAAAAGCAGAAGTAAAAGAAAAAGCGCTATCGGCGTTAGAACTTGTTGATTTGCTGAATGTAAAAGATAAATATCCTGCTCAAATGTCTGGTGGACAACAGCAGCGAGTAGCACTTGCACGTGCGCTCGCTCTGTCTCCCGATATTTTGTTACTTGATGAGCCGTTATCTGCTTTAGATGCAAAAGTGCGTGAAAAGTTGCGCAGAGAAATGCGTGATTTGCAAGAAAAAGTGGGAGTAACAACTATTATGGTAACGCATGATCAAGAAGAGGCATTAACGATGGCTGATAAAATTGTTGTAATGAATCATGCGGAAATTATGCAGATTGGAACACCAGAGGAGATTTATCAAAGACCAGCCAATCCGTTTGTGGCAGATTTTATTGGTTCTATTAATTTCTTTTCGAAAAATAACGAAGAACATGCAATTCGTCCTGAACATGTAACAGTTGTACAAAATAATGGTATTAAAACAGTTGTAGAAAGCATGGAATTTCGCGGTTCTGTATACCGGACGGAAGTGCGGGTCATAGAAGAGAAAACACACCTTTATAATGAGAAAATTGTAGTGGATATATTGGCATCAGAAGTAGAGGAAACTGCTATTAGAAAAGGAAAGCCAATTCAAATCTCTTTCTCAGAAAATCATATGTTGTCATATGGAAAGAAGGTCATTGTATAGATGGAGATGTTAGAAAACTTTAAGGTAGAAAGTACAAAAAAAAAGATTAAGAGACGTATCGGTAAAGAAGAGTGGATACAAAGACTATTAATTATTGGTATGCTTCTTTCATTTTTTATCATGCTTGTATTGCCTTTATTACAACTGTTTACACAAGCCTTTTATGATAAAGATGGAGCTTTTGTTGGTGTTGCGAATTTCAGTAAATATTTCACAACACCAACGCTAGTTCAATCATTACAAAATACGATATGGATTTCGGGCGCTACAACAATTATTTCGGTTACACTCGCTTTCGCTTACGCATATGCGATCGCTCGTACAAATGTTTTTGGAAAGCGCGTATTTCAATACATAGCATTATTACCATTATTCGCACCAACGATGATGCACGGTATTGCGCTTACATATTTATTTGGTAATCAAGGGTTAATAACAAAAGGGATGTTTGGTTTATTTGAAGGAATACAAATACCGTTATACGGACCAGTAGGAATTGTAATGGCTGAAGTTATGTATACATTTCCGCAAGCATTCCTTATTTTATTAATTGCTCTCCAAGGTTCTGATTATCGTTTATATGAAGCTTCTAATATGTTGGGTGCAAGTAAAGTGAAACAGTTTCTTACGGTTACTTTACCTAGTGTGAAATACGGATTAATTAGTGCGATGTTCGTTGTATTTACACTTAGTTTCACTGATTTTGGGGCACCTAAAATTGTTGGAGGACAATATAACGTACTTGCTACTGACGTATATAAGCAAGTAATTGGACAGCAAAATATGTCCATGGGCGCAACTGTCGGAATGATTTTATTGATCCCAGCTATTTTCGCATTTGCAGTTGATCGTATTACGCAAAGAAAACAGGCGAATCTTTTATCTTCAAAAGCAGTACCTTACAGAATAATAAATAATAAGAAAAGAGATGTTATTTCATTCGTATATTGTAGCGTAGTCACGTTTATGATCATTCTTTTATTTGTGGCAGTTGGTATTGCTGCAAGTGTGAAAGTATGGCCCTATAATATGAGCTTTACACTTGAGCATTTTAATTTTTCAAGTTTGACAGGAGACGGACTTGAAGCGTTTAAAAATAGTGTAATTGTCTCAGCCGTTACGGCAGTTATCGGTGCGATTTTAACATTTGTGTTCGCTTATGCGATTGAAAAAATAGAACAGCTACATTTTTTCAGAAAAGTAGGCTACTTTTTTTCTATTGTACCGTTAGCGATTCCTGGATTAGTACTTGGATTAGGATATGTCTTTTTCTTCAGTCAACCAACAATTCAAATTCTAGGACTTTCAGTAACAAATCCGTTTCATTCCTTATATGGCACAATTGCTGTTTTAGTATTAGTAAATATCATACATTTTTACTCTGTAACGTTTGTTACCGCAACGACTGCTTTAAAGAAACTGGACCGAGAGTTTGAACTTGTTTCACAGTCGATGAGTGTACCATTCTATAAAACTTTCTTTCGAGTAACAGTACCGATGTGTTTACCAGCTATTTTAGAAATGGTTATGTACTATTTCGTAAATTCAATGGTAACTGTATCGGCAGTAGTGTTCTTATACGCGGCTGATTTTAAACTAGCTGCTGTATCAATTGTAAATATGGATGATGCAGGAAATGTAGCACCAGCAGCTGCAATGAGTGTACTTATTGTTGTTACAAATATTGTAGTGAGGGTTGTATATGAATGGGGAACGAAAGCACTTCGTAACCGAACGTCACAATGGCAAAAAAGATAAGTAAGAAGGGTGATGGATAGAATGAAAATTGAAGCAGTTATTTTTGATTGGGCAGGTACGACAGTTGATTACGGATGTTTTGCACCATTAGAAGTATTTATGAAGATTTTTCATAAACGCGGTGTTGAAATTACAGCAGAAGAAGCTCGTAAACCAATGGGGTTATTGAAGATTGATCATGTTAGGGTATTAACGGAAATGCCCCGTATTTCGAATGAGTGGAAGCGTGTCTTCGGACAATTACCAACAGAAGAAGACATTCATGAGATGTATGAAGAGTTTGAAGAAATTCTCTTTGCTATTTTACCGTACTATGCCACGCCAATTGATGGGGTAAAAGAAGTGGTTTCTTCACTACGTGAAAGAGGTATTAAAATTGGGTCAACAACTGGTTATACGAGAGAAATGATGGACATTGTTGCAAAAGAAGCAGAAATACAAGGGTATAAACCTGATTTTCTTGTGACGCCAAATGATGTTCCAGCAGGTCGTCCATATCCGTGGATGTGTTATAAAAATGCGATGGAACTCTGTGTATACCCAATGAATCATATGATAAAAGTTGGAGACACCGTGTCAGATATGAAAGAGGGCAGAAATGCTGGAATGTGGACAGTTGGTGTAATCTTCGGTAGTAGTGAGCTCGGTTTAACGGAAGAGGAAGTTGAGAATATGGATCCGTTAGAGCTTCGTGAAAAAATAGAAGTAGTTCGTAATCGTTTCATTGAAAATGGGGCTCATTTTACAATTGAAACGATGCAGGAGCTCGAAAACGTAATTGAACATATCGAGAAACAAGAACTTATTATTTCATAAAGGGGGGCACACGATCATGAATGAAAATCACTATTTATTATTAACACCAGGACCATTAACGACAACAAAAACTGTAAAAGAAGTTATGTTATACGATTGGTGTACGTGGGATGTTGAATATAACACGATGGTGCAAGATGTAAGAAATAGGCTTGTATCGTTAGCGACAAAGGAAGAAGAAAAGTACACAACAGTTTTAATGCAAGGAAGCGGTACGTTTGCGGTTGAAGCAGTAATTGGTTCTGTTATTCCTAGAAACGGAAAGCTGCTAGTTTGTACAAATGGTGCGTATGGTAAGCGGATTGTACAAATGGCAGAGATGTTACATATAGATGTGGTGGTCAGTCAAACAGAAGAGTGGGAGCCTACTAATATTGCAGAAGTAGAACAGTTATTACAACAAGATAAAGAGATTACGCATATTGTAGTTGTTCATTGTGAAACAACTACAGGTATTATTAATCCAATTGTAGACGTATGTAAATTGGGAAAACAATATGGAAAAGTTACACTGGTTGACGCAATGAGTAGTTTCGGTGGTATTGAAATAGATATCGCTGAGTTGCAAATTGACTTTCTAATTAGTAGTGCGAATAAATGTATTCAAGGTGTTCCCGGATTCGGTTTTGTCATCGCAAATCGTGATGAACTATTGAAATGTAAAGGGCAAGCTCGTTCTTTATCATTAGATTTATATGATCAGTGGGAAACGATGGAAGAGCAAAATGGGAAATGGCGCTTTACTTCACCTACACATGTTGTACATGCTTTTTATCAGGCATTGCTTGAATTAGAAGAAGAAGGCGGGGTAAGAGCCCGTTACAATCGATATTATAGCAATCAAAAACTACTAGCGCACAAAATGAAAGAAATAGGCTTTAAGCCATTAGTAGATGAAAAATATCAATCTCCTATTATTACATCTTTCATTTATCCAGAAGCAGGATTTGAATTTTTGCAGCTATATAATGAATTAAAGCGATATGGATTTGTTATTTATCCAGGTAAAATTTCGAAAGTAGATACGTTCCGCATTGGAAATATCGGTGATGTACATGAAGAAGATATTATTCGCTTAGTTGATAGTATTGCTAAAGGGGTTGTTATAGGGTGAAAGTATTTTGCTTAGGTGGAGCAGGTAAAATTTGTCGTGAAGCAATTTTAGATTTAGTTCAATTTTCATCTTTTGAGACGATTACGGTAGCCGATTTTAATGAAGAGGAAGGCCGAAAAGTAGTAGAGTGGTTAAATGATCCTCGTGTTGATTTTGTGAAAGTCGATGTGACAAATCATGAGGATACGGTCGCAAAAATGAAGGGCTATAACATTGTAATGGATGGTACGACGATAAAGTTAAATGGATTGTCTACTCGCTGTATCGCAGAGGCCGGTTGTCACGGTGTGAACTTAAATGGATTCGGTGAAGAAAATGAATCCCATTCTAAATTTGTTCAACATGGAACAACATGTTTACCTGGGTTTGGTATGACACCAGGTGTAACGCAAATGATGGCCATGTATGCAGCAAATCAGCTAGATACTGTAGAGTCAGTTCGAGTAAGTCATGGCTCGTATCGTCCAATTGCTTTTTCTGCATCAATTACAGAGACAACGACATATGAATATGATCCACATTTGCCGACGCGTACAGTGTATGAGGAAGGTGAATTTAAGCAAGTACCTCCGTTTGCGCGCCCGAGAGAAATTGAATTACCAGCGCCTTACGGGAAAACAATGCAGTATATAATCCCGCATTCAGAAACGATTACGTTAGCGAAGGCACTGGAAGATAAAGGTGTACAGCTTATTGAAATAAGAGGAACTTGGCCAGAGCAAAATATGCAGCTCGTTCGTGCTTTATATGATTATGGTATATTGCGTAATGATCAAATTGAAATAAACGGTAAAGAAATTGGTATTATGGATTGTATTTCGAAGTATCTATTAAAATCGAAAGAAGGACAAGCAACAGAGCTTTATGGTTATGCACTTCATGTAGAAGTAGTAGGTATGAAAAATAATCAAAAACAAAGGCATGTGTTATACCATACACATCCGCTATCTGACGGTTCTGTAGTAGGTTGGGAGAAATTAAGGGCCTATACAAGAAATGTTGGCATCCCATTTGGAATCGCTACAGAGTTAATTGCAAAAGGAGTAGTTAATAAAGTTGGTGTTATTACTCCTGAAGAAGCTTTCGAAAATCCACAAATTATTTTTGACGAACTAGAAAAGCGCGGTATTTATATTCATGAAGAGATTTCTACTTACAAAGAAAATTATAACTTTGTATAAGTAAGACAGTTTATGAGGTAGATATAAATGGGGTGAGGCTATGTCTGTAGTAGGTGAAGAGAGAAAGAGGACAATTCTTGAGAAGGTAGAGTTTAAAGGAAAAGTAAAAGTTTCAGAATTAGCGAGAGAGTTCGCAGTATCAACAGAGACGATTCGTCGGTATTTAGAAGAATTAGATCGGGAAAAAAATTGAAGAAAGTGTACGGTGGAGCCGTTCAACTTCCGGGAGCTGGGATAGAGGCACCGATGTTAGAACGAGAGATGCTGCATATAGAAGAGAAGAAAAGAATTGGGTATAAAGCAGCAACGTTTGTGGAAGATGGAGATGTTATTGCGATTGATGATGGAAGTACACCACTTCAAATGGTGCCATATCTTGTTCATCGTAAAAATTTAACGATTGTAACAAGTTCATTTCCAGTAGCAACACAATTAATTTCTTCTATTAATAAAAAGATGTTTCACGGTGAAGTTTTATTTATAGGCGGGAAAGTCTCCCCAAAACATTCACGTGTGTCGGGGTCTATTTCACAGCAAGTAATTCATCAATTTCATTTTCATAAAGCATTCATTTCGATTGATGGGTTGTTGCAAGGTTTTGGGGTTTCTAGCTTTGAATTAGAAAAGGCGAAACTGTCAGAAGCGATGATGAAATTAGCTGAGAAAACGTATATTTTATGCGATCATACAAAGGTAGGCGTCAAAGGGAACTACCGAATAGCAGGATTTTCTCGTATTCAACATATTATTTGTGATAAGAAAATGCCCTATAGTTTTGAAGAAGAAGTCAAAAAGCATAATATTCAATGGACAGTTTGCTAAATGAATTGAATACATTTAGACTCCCACCTAATTTTTAGGTGGGAGTTTTACTAGCAGCAAGTAAAAAAAATAAAAGATTTGTATTTATGCAAAAAGTGGACACATTTTCTCATCTCGTTCATATAATTTACCAATACAAAAAAAGTTGGTCGAAGGAAAGAAGGGAAAGTATGTCGGAACGGATATATAATAAACTTGTATTGTATGCAAACATTTTGCAAAAAATTGGTGTTATTAATGAAAAAGAAAAAAGTGAAATCCTTCATACGATAGGCAAAAAAGCCCTTTGAGTAAAGGGTTTTTTATTTTTTATCTATGGAAATATAAACTTAATGTAATATTCTTATTGACAATGATAATGAGATTCATTATCATTTATTATGTTAGTAATTGATAGTAATTATCAATTGAAATATATATAAGATAAGGGGATATTATTTTGAAAAAAAGTTATATTAAAGCTCTAGTAGTAGCAACAACATTAGCTATTCCATTCGCTGCGTATTCTACTCCAGCGTTAGCAGCAATAAAAATTGAAGCAAACCAGTCGGTAGCAGCAGCCAGTGATCGCACGTATGATACTGAGATTAAAATATATAAGGATCAAAAAGATGAGCCATCTATGGTTTCTCAGTACATAAAAAATCCTAAAGTAGCAATTGAAGATGGGAAAAAAATCGTTACTGTAACAATACAAGATAGCGATTATTTTCAATATCTTAGAATAGAGGATAAAAACCAACCTGGTGTATTTCAAGATGTGAAAGTTTTATCAGAAGATAAGAGGAAAAATGGAACGAAAGTAGTCCAATTTGAAATTGGCGAATTTGAGAAGAAGCATAATATGCAAATGCATATACTTATTCCGGCCATCGGATATGATCACAAATATCAAGTTCAATTTGAAATTAAAGATCCAACTGTAGGTGACAAAGAAACAGAGAAACCAGATGATAACTCTAATTCAGGCAATACGGAAACGGATCATCCAGTTGATAGTCAAAATATGATAACAGATAACAAATTAAGAGAACTTGTTAATAAAAAAGTATTTAATCGAAAAGATTTAAATACACCAATTACGAAAGAGGAGTTATTACAAGTAAAGGACTTGTTTTTAAATACGAATGAGATTCTGGATTATAGTGCATTAAAATATATGCCAAATTTAAAATCTTTAACAGTTGCGAATGCGAAGATAACAGATCCGTCGTTCTTTGCGAATTTAAAGCAATTAAATCATTTAGCTTTGCGTGGTAATGAATTTTCAGATGTAACACCACTTGTTAAGATGGATAATTTAGAATCTCTTGATTTGAGTAATAATAAAATTACAAATGTTGCACCACTAATTGAAATGAAAAATGTAAAAAGTTTATATCTATCAGGCAACCAAATAGAAGATGTAACAGCATTAGCGAAAATGGAACAACTAGATTACTTGAATTTAGCAAATAATAAAATTACGGACGTTGCTCCATTAAGCGCGTTGAAAAATGTAACATACTTAACTTTAGCAGGTAATCAAATTGAAGATATTAAACCGTTATATTCATTACCTTTAAAGGACTTAGTATTAACGCGTAATAAGGTTAAAGATTTATCGGGTATTGATCAAATGAATCAATTAAATAAATTATTTATCGGGAAAAATCAAATTGAAGATGTGACACCACTTGCTAAAATGACTCAGCTTACAGAATTAGATTTACCTAATAATGAGTTAAAGGATATTACTCCATTATCAAATCTAGTAAACTTACAAAAGCTTGATTTAGAGGCAAATTATATTTCAGACTTAACACCAGTTAGCAATTTGAAAAAGTTAGTATTTCTAAGTTTTGTGGCAAATGAAATCCGCGATGTGAGACCAGTTGTGGAACTAAGTAAGACAGCTTACATTAATGTGCAAAATCAAAAAGTCTTTTTAGCGGACACAGAAGTAAATAAAGAAGTGAAAGTACCTGTATACGAAAAAGATGGTAAAATCTCTACAAAAATTCGTTTGAAGAGTGAAGATGGTACGTATAGTAACGATGTAGTTAAGTGGAGTACACCAGGTGAGAAAGTATATGAATTTGGTGTGAAAGACCCATTTGCAGATACAGGAATCTTCTTCACAGGATCTGTTATTCAAAATGTAGTAGAAAGTAAAGAGGACAATACTTCTAAAGAAGACGAGAAAATAGAAGCAGTAATAGAATTTAATGATGTGCCGAAAGGACATTGGTCAGAGACAGCAATTAACTATTTAGCGAAAGAAGATATTTTTAAAGGATATGGAAATGGTAAATTTGGATTTGGGGATAATATTACTCGTGGACAAGTTGCGTCTTTAGTACAAAGGTACTTGAAATTAGAAAGTAAAGTAGAGCAGAAAGAGATGTTTACTGATACGAAAGGGCATATGTTTGAGCAAGATATTGCTACAGTTGCACAAGCTGGAATTATGCAAGGAGATGGTACAGGTAAGTTTCGTCCAGAAGGAGTATTAACTAGGTACGAGATGTCAGTAGTATTACAAAAAGTATTTCAGTTAAATGAAAATGAAAATAATTTGGAGAACTTTACAGACGTACCAACAGGTCATTGGGCAGAAGGATATGTGAAAGCATTAGTGGATAATAATATATCAAAAGGTGACGGGAATGGGAACTTTTTAGGGGATGATTTCGTAACACGTGAGCAATATGCGCAATTTTTGTATAAGGCAATAAAAAAATAATAAATGAGAAAAATACGTTATTCTTTAATAAGAAGAATAACGTATTTTTTATATGTACAAAATCAAGTGCTAAATAGACAGGAGTGTTTACATGTGATAGGCCTATTTTTCCGATAGGTGCTGAAACGATATTGACAAAAAGGCATTCTCGTGTGATAATTCAATTAAATTTTTAGAATAATCAAAAAAACATTTCTTTTATATAGAAAGGATTTGAACATTATATTAATATTACGCCGGGGGTGACGAAATGTTATTTTTTCTGAAAAAATGGAACGAATTAAAAGATGTGAAAGCAGAATTGGCACTTCGCGATTGGTTTTATGGTACGAAAATTAGTTTATCGATGTGTACGTCAAAAGAGCCATTAACATTTTTAGTGAATGTAGAGGGAAGAGATAAAGGGGTATTTTCTGAAGAAGATTTTATTGTCGTAAATTGCATGTGTGAGCCAGTATTTGAAAACGAAGAAAAACCAGCTATAGAGTCATTTATGCATGCGGATATTTATAAAAAAAGTAGTGCAGAATGCATTTTACAAGTACAGACTGTAGATAGTCATTTAATGTCAGAGCTATATGGGAAAGAAGGAGAAGTAACATTCGAAAAACGTAGTGTGGAACGTGTTTTTGGAAAAGATGGTATTACAGAAATGACAATTCCAATTGTAGAAGATGAAAAGAAATTCGCTAATTTATTAGAAAATAATGTTCCGAATTTTATTGAAGGTGGAGGAGTAGTCCTTGTTCATAATTACGGAATGATCGTGTGGGGGAAAACTCCAGAAGAAGCGAAAAAATGGTTGGAAGGTATAGAGTATTTAATGAACTATCACGTAAAGCTTTTAATGATAAAAGGGGCAAAAAGTTCTGTTATATAAAGATGTATTCACAGAGATTACCATTCCATAAAAATGAAAGCGTTTTAAAAAGAAATTTCACTCATAAAATATAGGTCTCCTTATTATATATAGATTACATGTTGACATGTAAGGAGGAACATATTTTGCGAGTTAAATATCATTTTCTGCCAAAACAGCAGGTGACATTTTGTAAAACGAATGATTCTGGTGAAAAGGCGTTACAAATTATGAATGAAACGGGATTTCGCGCAATCCCTGTATTAGCAGAAAATGAGAAGGAATTCACGGGGATTATTTATAAAGTAGATCTTTTAGAAAAGAAGTGTAATAGCAGATTAGAGGATGTAAGTACAGAAGATGTACTGGAAAATCCAAATTCGTTTATTTTTGAAAAGGATTCTTTTTTTAGAGCTTTTTACGTTATTCGTCGTCTCCCGTTTTTAGCGGTTTTAAATGAGTATAATGAATTTGTCGGCATTTTAACACATTCTAATGTATTTGATGTTATTGAGGATTCGTTCGGTATGCGGACGGGTGGTTATATATTAACAATTGCAACACAAGATTGTAAGGGAACAATTAAAGAGCTTGGGACATTATTAAAAGCATATAATATCGGTGGGCTGTTTACGCTTGATAATGGTGATCAATATATTCGCCGTGTTATCGTAAATATATCGGATGAGTTAAATGAAAAAAAATTAAAGCAATTAATTGAAAAGATAGAGAAAAAGGGATTCAGGGTCAGTCATGTAGATTATATTTAAGTTGAAAAGGAAAGGTACCTATCTGCTATATGTAGATAGGTACCTTTTTTAGTGCGAGAAATGAATCTTATTTTGAAACAGAAGGTGGAGATAACGCTAAATCAGATAAAAAAATAAAGTCTGCATGCTCACGAATTTTAGGAATAGAAGTTTCGATAATACGTGATGTAATTTCACCTGGAGCCCCAACGTGTCCGATAGCTACCATAATGGGTTTGTCTTGGATTTTTTTTATGAGTAATTGTGCTTGTTTTGAAATGTGACTTACCGTATATACATCATCAAAAAATAATTGGTTTTCAATAATAGGCACGCCTAATTCTTTACCGATTTTTGGGACAACACTATTAGGGTTTGTTTTACTGTCTAAATAAAATAAACCGTGTTTTTTACAGACAGAAAGTATAAGACGTACAATCCTTTCATCAGCGGTTACTTTTGATCCCATATGATTGTTCATTCCTATTGCATGAGGTATTT
Organism: Bacillus sp. FDAARGOS_1420; assembly: GCF_019344915.1. Taxonomy (NCBI): domain Bacteria; kingdom Bacillati; phylum Bacillota; class Bacilli; order Caryophanales; family Bacillaceae; genus Bacillus; species Bacillus sp. FDAARGOS_1420. The sequence goes on from NZ_JAHWJB010000002.1 coordinate 530,088, forward strand.
CTTGAATTGCTTGTTCGAGTCGGTTGTTTATTTCTTCATCGCTTAAATCTGTTGTAATCGCTTTTGGTCCAAGCCACTCTTTTTTTCCTCTAATTGGTTCCATTGGCATATGTATAATAACTTCATGCCCTTTTTTATGGGCAGCTATTGCGTCTTGTTTAGTAGAAGGAAGAAATGGCATAACAGCAACAGTGAGTGGAATTGGAAGTGATAACATCTTATCTGTGCCTTTCATATTATTGCCGAAATCATCGATGACAATAGCAACCTTATTCGTATGAGCGTTTGCTTGAATAGGAAAGAAGAAGAAGGGTATGAACAGGGTGAAGACGAGAAATGCAATGGTATATTTGCGCATATAAATATTTCCTTTCTATTTTATCCCGCTATTTGCAGGCAGTAAGACTCCCACCTCAAAATTCGGCTAGAGCAAAGAAGTTAGGTGGGAGATCCACTGCCCGTAAGCGCTCGATTGGTGAAGGCTAATAATTAGTGGGAGATGAACAAAATCCCCACTAATTCAAGTTTCACTTTATCAATCATCATTATGTTTTGCGTTTTTACATAAATTAAACAAAAAATGTCGAAGAAAAGTACATTGAAAATAGAGAATCCACTGTTTACTGAGTATTTATAAAAAAGAAGATGAAAAAAATGTCTATTATTGCGAATGTATTTACAAAGATAGAATAATTTGTAATAATTCTCAAAGTGAGGGTAAAGATTTGTAAATTACAGGGGAAAAATGTTAAATTTTCTGATTCTTCAATTTTAAATAGGATTAAGTGTTTAAAGGGCTAAAGTAGAAGAGGCGTTGAGAGTATTGAAGAAAAATAAGGGGGATATGGATGTTTACTGTAAAAAGGAAGTACACATTAGAAAAGCTTTCGCATGATATTCATATGAAACGTGAAGAAATGATTCATTTAGGATTAACAAGTGGGTTAAATAGTATGGAGACAATTCAAGTTAGTCAAGAATTGGACAAGCTTATCGTACAGTATCAGCGTTACAAAGAAAAACAAACACCGAAATGGTTTTCAATTATAAAGGTTCCTATTTTTCAAATTGGGTATGAAGGGAAATCAAACAATTTTTGGAGAATGTTTGTAGCTGGTTTTATGAAATAAGTATAATTACCCTTTTAAGATAAGGATAATTATACTATGTGTAATGGAATCTCTATATGAACTGTCGTTCCTTTGTTTTCTTTACTATCAATAAATATATGCCCATTGTACATCTCTACAATTCGTTTACATATAACAAGCCCAAGACCTGTTCCAGTATCTTTATTAGTAAAGAACGGATGAAAGAGGTGTTTTTGAATATGTTTAGGAATCCCTTTTCCAGTATCAATAATTTGCAAGTGTGCGTGTTTTTCGTTGTTTGTTACTACAATGGTTAATGTATCACCAGAAGCCATGGCTTCAATTGCATTTTTTGTAATGTTTAAAACCACTTGTTTCATATGGTCTTTTGAGCAACGTATATGAACAGGGTGGTCTGGCAAATGTAAATGAAATACAATGTTATGTAGATTCGCTTCAGATTGGATAATTAATGATACCTCATTAAGAATCGTTCTTACATCATATGTTTGTTCAATGATGGCAGTTGGTTTTCCAAGAATAAGAAATTCGCTTACAATTTCATTAATCCGTTCTATTTCTTGTTCGATTACGGAAAAGTAGAACTGATCCTGTTCATCTTTATATTTCTCTTTTAACAGAGCAACGAGTCCTTTAATTCCAGTAAGAGGGTTACGGATTTCATGAGCTGTACTAGCTGCAAAAGTTCCAACCAATTCAATTTTTTGCAGTTCATTTTGTTGTCTTTCTAGTTTTGTTTGACGTTTTAATAACATATATTGAGCAAGTAAAAATAAAATAGACATTAAAAATAAAGTAGCTATACACTCTATTGCAACTAACTGGTATAAAGTTTGTTGATGAATAGGTAACGGAGAAACAGAAACTTTCCAATTTAATCTTTGGAGTGGGGTAGTAAGCATGTTAGAATGCCCGTCGCTTGTTTCGTTATTATCATCGGTTAGAAAAACTACATCATGTTTATCAGTTACTTCGAAATGATATTGTGGTTTAATAGCATTTAAAGAGGCTGAAATGTAGTCAAAGCGTAAACTTGCTAATAATAAGCCTGAGAGTTCCTTTTGTCTATTAAATATTGGAGACGCAATCATAATAGCTTGATGTCCAAGAACGCGATCTGTAATAACTGATGATACAGTTGTTTTCTTAGATTGCAATGCATCTTGGATGTATTGGCGGTCAGAAACGTCAATAGGCGGCGAATCGCCTTGGGATGCGAGTGTAATCATCCCATCTGTCGTAGCGTAATATAGACCGGAAAAACGTTCATCATTTCCATCGGTATCATGTACAATCTGTTTAATCCCATTGATGTTTCCAGTTTCGGTCCCTACGACTTTTGCGAGCATTTCTAAGGCAGATATAGCTTCACCAAGGTGATGGTCTAAATAGTCTCTATATAAAAAGAGAACAGTGTGAGCAGATAGTTTGTTTGCCTGTTTCATTTGATAAGTGTGATATGAAAAAAATGTGGCACCAATCCCTATCGTTGGCAGTATAACAAGCAGTATGTAAAAAACTATGCTTTGTAATTTGACTTTCAAATTTGGTACTCCTTCTTTTTTTATTATCATTATATATAAACTATGTTAAAATTGTCATGTTTTTATTCAAGAATCATTTGCATTACATTAGGGAAAGGAAAAGGAATGAGTGAATATTCATTCGGAAGTTGTAATGAAGTGCTACGTTGCTTTTCTTTTTGTTGCGGAGAATTTAAGTGAAGGGTTGAAATGGTATGACATCAAATAATGAGCGAGAAGACATTTCTCAATCTTTAAAAGTATTTATTGCATTATCCCGTGTACATCGTTCTGTTATGGATACTACAAATAAATCCATACAAAGTAACGGATTAAATCCAACTGAGTTTGCTGTATTAGAATTACTATATCATAAAGGAGGCCAACCACTTCAGCAAATCGGTGAGCGTATTTTAATAGCTAGTGGCAGCATTACATACGTTGTAGATAAGCTAGAGAAAAAAGGGCTTGTAAAACGAATTCCATGTCCAAATGACAGGCGTGTTATTTATGCGCAATTAACGGAGTCTGGAGAGAGCTTTATTGCTTCTATTTTTCCAGGTCATGAGCAAGTTATATATCAGTCTTTTGAAATGTTAACGAAAGATGAAAAGGATGAATTACTTGATCTATTAAAAAAGATTGGAAAGTATGAAAAATAATGATATGTTCCAAAGGAGCTTTGGATAAAGAAATCCAAGGCTTTTTTGCATATAAGCAAGATGGAAGCTGCCGAATTTTGTTGAAAACTAAGAGGGGATTTGGGAATAAGTATTGAATTATAGTAAAGGTATACATAACGGAGAGGGGGCTCGTTCATGTCATTTAAAGACTATGAATATAAACGGCCAAATATTGAAGAATTAAAAGGGAAATTTACTGTTGCTTTAGAGAAGTTTGATAACGCAAAAACTGTAGAAGAACAAAAACAAGTTATCAATTCAATTAACGAAATTCGTAATGACTTTGGTACAATGGGGAACCTTTGTTACATTCGTCATTCTGTTGATACGACAGATGCCTTTTATAAGGATGAGCAGGATTTCTTTGATGAATTCTCTCCAGTTGTACAAGGGTATGGTACAAAGTATTATAATGCGTTAATTCATTCTCCATTCCGCGAAGAATTAGAGGCGTATTATGGAAAGCAATTATTTGCTCTTGCGGAGTGTGATTTGAAAACATATTCTGATGAAGTCGTGAAAGATTTACAATTAGAGAATAAACTGTCTTCACAATATACACAGTTATTAGCATCTGCAAAAATTGACTTTGCAGGAGAAGAAAGAACGTTATCGCAACTTATTCCATTTATGCAAGGAAAAGAAAGAAGTGAACGTAAAGCAGCAAGTGAAGCATACTACGGATTTTTAGCTGAGAAAGAGGAAGAGTTAGATCGTATTTATGATGAGCTTGTTAAAGTGAGAACGAAAATCGCAAAAACACTTGGTTTTAAAAACTTTGTTGAATTAGGATATGCAAGAATGTATCGTACAGATTATAATGCTGAAATGGTAGCGAACTATCGTCAGCAAGTATTAGATTATATCGTTCCGGTTGCAACCGAGTTAAGAAATAGACAAAAAGCACGCATTGGTGTAGAAAAGCTCGCTTATTATGATGAAAACTTTGAGTTTGCTACAGGTAATCCAACTCCAAAAGGCGATGCCGATTGGATTATTAATCACGGGAAAACGATGTATAAAGAATTATCAGCTGAAACAGATGAATTTTTTAATTTCATGCTCGATAATGATTTATTAGATTTAGTTGCGAAAAAAGGAAAAGCTGGTGGTGGATATTGTACATATATCGAGAATTATAAAGCGCCATTCATCTTCTCAAACTTTAATGGAACGTCTGGTGACATTGATGTGCTAACACATGAAGCGGGCCATGCTTTCCAAGTATATGAAAGTCGTAAGTATGAAATTCCAGAATATAATTGGCCAACATATGAAGCGTGTGAAATCCATTCAATGAGCATGGAATTCTTTACATGGCCATGGATGAAGTTATTCTTTGAAGAAGATGCGGATAAATATTATTTCTCACACTTAAGTTCAGCACTTCTATTTTTACCGTACGGTGTATCTGTAGATGAATATCAACATTATGTATATGAAAATCCAGAAGCATCGCCAGCAGAACGTAAGTCAGCATGGCGTAACATAGAGAAGAAGTATTTACCACATCGTGATTATGAAGATAATGATTATTTAGAGCGTGGTGGTTTCTGGCAACGTCAAGGTCATATTTATAGCTCACCTTTCTATTATATTGACTACACGTTAGCTCAAATTTGTGCACTGCAATTTTGGAAACGTGCAAGAGATAATAGACAAGAGGCTTGGGAAGATTATGTGAATCTTTGTCAACAAGGTGGAAGTAAATCATTCTTAGAATTAGTAGAAGTTGCAAATTTAACATCACCATTCGCTGAAGGGTGTGTAAAAAGTGTAATTACAGAAATTGAAGCGTGGTTACGTGCTGTTGACGACACAAAATTGTAAAAAAACATGCACTTTTTTCCTATGTTTAACATCGACATAATAGAAAAATGATGAGATAATAAAAGAAAATTCAGAATTATTTTAGGGGTGTTTCTAATGGGGAGCGCCCCTTTTCACCAACAAAAGGGGGGAAAGCACTATGCTTCAATCTAATATGGATGTTAGTTTAGAAACTTTAGTCCACTCATTACAGTCTACACGAAGCACGCTGTTATCAGAAATTGAAATGTTAAATGATACGGAGGTGAATGTAAAGCCACGCCGTGATAAATGGAGTATTATTCAAATTTTGCATCATTTGCATTTAGTTGAACAGTCTGTCACATCTGCCCTTGTATATGCTTTGCAAAAAAAAGAAAGAAAACTTGCTCCATTTAAAGACCTCCAACTTACGCTTGATCGCACACATAAAAGGGAAGCTCCTCAACAAATGAAACCAACAGAAACATTAATGAAAAAACTGCAAGGAATTCAATTACTAGAACATTCACGACAAGAATTATTACATGCCCTTCATAGTGTAATAGATGAAAAAGAATTATTTGAAAATGGATTAAAACATCCTATTTTTAATGATTTGAATTTATATCAATGGGTTCAATTTCTAGATTTACACGAACAAAGACATCTTACACAGCTAAAAGAAGCGAAATATGCAATTTTACAGCGTTAAAATGAAAGAAGTGGGGAACCGCTTCTTTTCTTTTTTACTCATGCATAGTTTTCTTTCTCATTTTGGAATACTACATGGAGAAAAGAAAAGAAGGAGTTGAAAAGCATGTCAAAGAAAAAGAGAGAAGAAGAGCGCGCCTGGAAAGCTCGGAAAGAAAATCAAAAGCCACATGGGAAAGTGAAAGCTTTTGCAGAATTAGTTGAAGGAACAGAAAAAACGTGATGAAGTTCATCACGTTTTTTGTATGAGTGGGAAAGTTAATAAGAAGGTTGTACCTGTACCTTTTTCGCTTATAATATCAATCTTTCCATCCATTGCTTGAATGACGCTGAAGACGACCATCATTCCGAGTCCGGTCCCTTTTTCTTTCGTTGAGTAGAAAGGTGATCCAAGGCGTTTTATTTGTTCTTGATCCATACCAACTCCTGTATCTTTTATATATAGTTGTATATGTTTATGGTCTGGAACTAATGTAAGAATAAGGTCGCCACCTGTAGGCATAGCCTCAATACAATTTTTAAAAATATTTAATAAACATTGGTTCAGTTTTTGCTTTTCGCCAGCGATAAAGAAAGATGTACTTTGTTTTATATAATTTATACGAACATTTGCTAAATTGGCGAGAGGTGTGATCAAAGACAACGCATGAAGTAATTCTTCCTCTACTTGTAATTGTTGTTCTTTTTCAATACTCGGTTTTGCAAAAGTTAAGTAGTCTGTAAGAACGTGATTTGCTTGTTCGATACCATTAATGGCTATGTCGATATATAATTTTCGTTCTTTCTCAGAACATGTATCTGACTGTAAAAGTTGTAAAAAACCTTTCGTTGCAGTTAAAGGATTACGAATTTCATGAGAGATAGAAGCTGCCATTTCGCCGATTAAATGAAATTTCTCAGCGTTCATAAGTTCATTTTGGAGACGAACTTGCATTTGTAATATGTGTAGTAAATATAAAATAAGGATCGTGCCAATCATCGTACATAGTTCGTACACAATGATATGTGGTATATAATCTGCATCATTTGTAACACTGGCAAGGAAAAATGGTATCCAACCAAATCCATAAGTAAGACTGTAAAAAATAGCAAGTGTTATTTTTATATGATTAGAACTTCGATTAAAAAATTTGTATGTTAATAGTAGAACAATAAATAGGAGAATAGAAGCGATAAAGGATGGGAACGCACCTATTCCTCCCAATAAAAAGCGATAAATGTTTAATACAGCTAAAATAGAACCACCAGCAATAGGCCCTCCCGTTAACGTGCCGACAATTAATACGATATGTCGCATGTCGAACTGAAAACCATTATTTGTTTTTGCTGCGAAAGTGATACATAGTATGGTAGCGAGGCAACACAATACAATAAATATGGCTGAATTTAATTTAGGAGATCGTTTCCCTTTCTGGTTCCAAAATAAATGATATACGAGGATTGTAACGAGAATAGATAATATATTTAAAAAGAGGTAAATAATAAAGAGTTCCAGTGGGATGCCTCCTCTCTTCTAACATTAAATTAATCATACTATAAAATGAAAGAAATGAAATGTGAAATAGCGGAAAAAATCAGAAATTTTTTCTGGTAGTATACAATATGTTACAATAATCTTTGTCAATGAAAGAAGAAATTCCGTGCACTGCATGGGAGAGGTTCGCGAACTCCCTCTATAAAAAACTATGGAAACAACAATATCATTAGGTATTGTTTTGTTTTTTTATTGTGACAGTTCAAGAACGTTCTTTCTTCTTATTCGTAGTAGAGAAGGAGAATGAGTGAAATGAAAAAAGAAAAAGCAGTTGTTGTTTTTAGTGGTGGACAAGATAGTACAACATGTTTATTTTGGGCGATACAGCAGTTTGAAGAAGTGGAAGCTGTAACATTTAACTACAATCAACGTCATAAATTAGAAATTGATTGTGCAGCGGAAATTGCGAAAGAGCTAGGAATTAAACATACGATACTAGATATGAGCCTATTAAATCAACTTGCTCCAAATGCGTTAACGAGAACGGATATGGAGATTACACATGAAGAAGGTGAATTGCCATCAACATTTGTAGATGGACGAAATTTACTATTTTTATCATTTGCGGCTGTATTAGCAAAACAAGTTGGAGCACGTCATATTGTAACGGGTGTATGTGAAACTGATTTCAGTGGTTATCCAGATTGTCGTGACGTGTTTGTGAAATCATTAAACGTTACATTAAATTTATCTATGGATTATCCGTTTGTTATTCATACACCACTTATGTGGATTGATAAAGCAGAGACATGGAAATTATCTGATGAACTTGGAGCATTTGAGTTTGTTAGAGAAAAAACATTAACATGTTATAACGGAATCATTGGTGATGGTTGCGGTGAATGTCCAGCATGTCAACTTCGTAAAGCGGGATTAGATACGTATCTACAAGAACGCGAAGGAGCGAGCAACTAATGGATAACTTTTTTGGATTTCGCATCGTAGAAAATTTGCAAAAAATGGACAAGGATATTCAGCGTGAACAACTCAAATATCATAATAAAAGAGTAATGGTCAGCAAGGAATTTACATTTGACGCAGCGCACCATTTACACTGCTATGAAGGGAAATGTAAAAATTTACATGGACACACATATAAAGTCGTATTTGGAATTAGCGGATATGTAAATGAAATAGGCCTTGCAATTGACTTTGGAGATATAAAAGAGATTTGGAAAAATGAAATAGAAATTTATTTAGATCATCGTTATTTAAACGAAACATTGCCAGAAATGAATACGACTGCTGAAAATATGGTCGTTTGGATTTATGAAAAGATGGCAGAAGCATTAACGAAAGATAATCGTGCGAACGAATATAAGGGAGCTCGTGTTGAATTTGTTCGTCTTTTTGAGACGCCGACTAGTTATGCGGAAGTAAGACGGGAGTGGATGCTCGATGAGTAAAATCCCCGTCTTAGAAATATTTGGCCCAACCATTCAAGGAGAAGGGATGGTTGTAGGACAAAAGACAATGTTTATCCGTACAGCGGGATGTGATTATAGCTGTGCTTGGTGTGATTCTGCTTTTACATGGGATGGATCGGCCAAAGATCAAATTAAACAAATGACACCGGAAGACATTTGGAATGAGCTTGTAGAAATTGGTGGAGAAAATTTTTCTCATGTTACGATTTCGGGTGGAAATCCTGTTTTGCTGAAAAATATGCAATTTCTTCTTTCTATATTAAAGGAGAATGGAATGCGAACAGCGGTAGAAACGCAAGGGAGTAAATGGCAAGATTGGTTGCTTCAAATTGATGAGGTAACGATTTCTCCAAAACCACCAAGTTCAACTATGAAAACAGATTTTCAGATGTTGGATTCTGTTATTCATAAACTAGCAGGGAAAGATTTTAGTTTAAAAGTAGTAGTATTCGATGATCAAGATTTTGAATATGCAGTTAAGATGCACGAGCGTTATCCGAATGTACCATTTTTCTTACAAGTAGGGAATGATGATACGAAAACAGTGGATGATGCGGTGCTTATAAAAAAACTATTAGAAAAATATGAGTGGCTTATTGAAAAAGCTGTGAATTGTAAAGAAATGAATGATGCGAAAGTACTGCCTCAGCTTCATGCGTTAGTATGGGGAAATAAACGAGGGGTATAATGAGAAGGGATGTTTAAAATGGCAGGAAGATTAGATGAAGATTTAAAAGATGTAACATTATTAGGAAATCAAAATACAAAATATTTATTTGAATATAGCCCGGAAATTTTAGAGGTATTTGATAATAACCATCCAAACCGTGATTACTTTGTAAAATTCAATTGTCCTGAATTTACAAGTTTATGTCCGAAAACAGGACAACCAGATTTTGCAACAATTTATATTAGCTACATTCCAGAACAAAGAATGGTAGAGAGTAAATCTTTAAAGCTATATTTATTTAGCTTCCGAAATCATGGTGACTTCCACGAAGATTGCATGAACGTTATTATGAATGATTTAATTAAATTAATGGATCCACGCTATATTGAGGTATGGGGGAAATTTACACCACGTGGTGGTATTTCAATCGATCCTTACTGTAACTACGGCCGCCCAGGAACTAAGTATGAGAAAATGGCAGACTACCGCATGATGAATCACGATTTATATCCAGAAAAGATCGATAATCGTTAATATAGAAAGAAAGGATCTGTATGATATACAGATCCTTTCTTTCTATTATATTATGCATGTTGATTAATGACAGTATAGTTTTTATGGCTTACAACTGTAAGAGGTTCCATATCTAGTTCTCTAAAATTCTCCATAATTGTTATATCAACAATAACGGAGTTTTGATTTACCTTTTGAACACGGCCTTGCATTCCACCTTTAAATTCAATGATATCTCCAGTTTCTGCGATCTGCATAAGCAACTCTCCTTGTTCCAGTTTTCCCAAAAAAAGAATAATTTGGGCTTTTTTATTTCTTCTTATTTTGAACTATATTTACTACTTTGTAAATGTTTCCAAAGTAAAAATTCGAAAAATATTCACTTTTTGTAAGAAAATATGTAAAAAATATTGTTTAGGAGAAGAATGATGAAAATGCATACATCTTTATACGGGAGTATAATAAAAGATACAATGACCTACTAAAGTGGGAGAAATTAGGGGCGGTAAAATGATGTTTGAAGTTGTGGGGAGCTTTATAGCGATTTTATTATTTTTATTTTCATATATACAGTTGAAGAAAGTGCGTCATCATGAAACAACTACATATTTTGATGGACTGGATGGTATGCACACTTCAATAACACATGATAGTGGTGGGGATATATAACTTTCTTTTTATGCATGGTAAGATGGCAATAAGAAATAGTACGTAATATAGTTCGTAAGTGATGAATGGGGAGTGGAAAGAATGCGAATTTCTTTTATTCGTCATGGTCGTTTGGACAGTACTATAGAGCCAATGACAATTATTTCATTTCGTGAATGGATGAAGCAATATGATTTAGGGACTACAGTAAAAGAAACTCCTATACCAATTGAAACAATTGAGGCGATGGAATCAGCGAAACTGGTTGTAACGAGTGATGAAAGGCGCGCTATACAGTCAGCGGCTGAGTTATTGGATTCCCTATCTTTTGTGCAAAATCCTCTTTTTAGGGAAGCTGAAGTTCCAACGAGTTTTTATGCTCCAAAATGGTTGAAATGTAAACCGAATGTATGGATGTTTATTGGACGTACACGATGGATAGTTGGTTATAGTAAAGAGGTTGAGTCTTATAAGGAAGTACGAGAAAGAGCAAGGCAAGCCGCTAATATGTTGCACCGCTATGCGCTCGTACATGGACATATTGCCCTTGTAGGTCATAGTTATTTTAATGCGATGATTGGGACTGAACTGAGGGCAATGGGGTGGTCTGGTTCGCCTATTTTCCATAAGAAGCCATGGGGATGTACAACGTATACATTTCATGAGGCTATGGATGGAAATGTATTAAATACAAAATTAATTTAAAAGAGGCTGTCCCTTTGGCAGCCTCTTTCTCTACATAACAAGTAAAAAAGAATTGTCCTTTTAAGATATAGAAACCAATGACCGTAATGGTTTTATTAGATGGGCATACGGTTCACCGACGAGCATAACGGTTTTATCTTCTTTGTAACCAAGTTTTTCATATAGTGAAAAAGCGCGTTTGTTTTCTAAATTAACAAGTAAGGCGATTTTTTCATGTCCTTTTTCAGTTGCATGAAGTTCAGCTGCATCGATTAATTTAGAGCCAATACCACGTCCACTGTACATACTTGAAACTGACAACGTGTCAATATAATACTCATCAAGTTCAGCTTCTTTTTCTAACGTAATGGATTCGTCTTCATGTAGTTCTCTTAAGTAGTGTATGATTGGTGCATCAAGTTGTTCAGCGTCACTACCGTGATAAACGACAATAACCCCAACTACCTTTCCACCTTGTTCAGCCACTAAACAGTTTTCATAGCTCAATCGATTATTTTCTTTTTCGAACCATGTTTCAAGTCCTAGTATTACTTTTGCTTCAACTGTGCTACCTGTGATTTTTTCAGCAATTTCGTGCAGAGCGTTATACAATAAAGGTGCTACTTCTACCGCATCTGTCTTTTTTGCTTTCCGAATCATAGTATCCCTCCTAGTTCTAAATGTATATTGTAGCATAAAATAAAATATCAAACAGTGATTTGGAACTTTGTTATACAGGGCATCAAAAAGTTTGATATAGAGAAGTAGCTATGTTAGTATATGATATTTAGTGCGAATATAATAAAGTGATATAGATATAAAAATAATGAAAGTGAATTACATAATAGTAACGGGATAATTTTACCGTTGTCGACCTATAGAAGATGCGATAAAATAAACTATTGCAGAGAGGTGAAATACATGGATGAACAATTAGCAAATACAATTTTGGATCAGCTGAAAAATGGTGAAATAAAGGAGTATGTTGCGACGAAAGATGTATTTTATACGTTCAGAGAAGTTGTTGTAAATCGAGAAGATTTTAAACATATTATCGGGAACGCACAGCGCGGTGGACAGGTCATTTATACATATTCAGAAGCACCACGTTCATAAATAGAAGATAAAGGAGAGGAGAATTATGGGGGATTTTAAACAAGGCATATTGCCACATTGGGATTACATGTGGAAAGATAGAGCTGGGAATAGGTTTATGGGAATGGTTATGTATCCAGAGAAACGAAAATGTTCAGCAAAAATGCTTCAGAAAATAAAAAGAGCATATGAGCAAGCAATAGAAATTAAAGTAACTGTACAAGTTCAACATACATATCAGTACGTAGAAGGAATGATCGTATACTTTGATGAAGAAGCTCCTGTATGTACAATGCTCGATAAAGATGAGAATCCACATCATATATTTGTAAAAGATATTTTGCGTATTGAGCAGCCTGAATGATTTTTTTCATAAATAAATTGAAGTTCCATAATAATAATCTTTTTCTATAATAGTTATCTTTTAGTATGTAACGAGGAACGAAAGAGTATGTATAAATATTTAATAAAGTAAAATTGATAAATGTAATCGTTTTTTGGAACAGATTATCGTTTAAGGTCTGTTCTTTTTTGCGTGATGCTGGAGAAATATATTACTCCAGCATTTACTGTTTTATGACAAAAAATATTGTTAACTTTTTTTAAAATAAGGTTAAATTCGTTGACAAGTTTTTTGAAAAGCACTTTATTGACATGAGTTTTAGAATGTTGTTTCATAGTCTTTGTATTGAAAAAAATCGACGGTCATGTCGAAAAGTAAAAGTTAAAAAAAGAAAGAATTTATACATATATCTTGTGTCTTATTTTGAAACGTAATACAATATATAGAGAAATCAAGAAACGACATACAGAGAATATAGATTGGAGAGGGAGGGTCGGAAATGTTAGTTGCATATGATTCTATGACAGGAAACGTGAAGCGTTTCATCCACAAATTAAATATGCCGGCCGTTCAAATTGAAGAAGCTCTAGTATTAGATGAAGACTTTATTCTTATTACGTATACAACAGGTTTTGGCAATGTACCGGAACGTGTTTTAGACTTTTTAGAACGCAATAATGAAAAATTAAAAGGCGTATCTGCAAGTGGCAATCGTAATTGGGGAGACATGTTTGGTGCAAGTGCTGACAAAATTTCTACTAAATATGAAGTGCCTATTGTATCAAAATTTGAGTTATCTGGAACAAATAATGATGTAGAATATTTTAAAGAAAGGGTGCGGGAGATTGCGACACATTGAACTGAATAATGAAATCACGCAAATGCAGGACGGTTTTTATCAGCTTCATAAAGATAAAGAGGCATTAGAAGTCTTTATGGAAGAAGCTAGAGAGAATACCGTTCATTTTAATAGCGTGGCAGAGCGAATGGAGTATATGAAAGAACATGATTACTATTACAACGTTCTGGACGAGTATAGCTTGGAGGAAGTAGAAGGAGTTTATAACATCGCTTATGGTGAAAACTTCGAGTTCCAATCTTATATGGCAGCATCTAAGTTCTATAAAGATTATGCGTTAAAAACGAATGATCAAAAACAATACTTAGAAAGCTATGAAGATCGTGTAGCAATTGTTTCATTATACTTAGGACGCGGTGATGTTGCGAAGGCAAAACACTTCGCAAGCATGATTGTAAAACAAAACTACCAACCAGCGACACCAACCTTTTTAAATGCGGGACGAAGCAGAAGAGGAGAAATGGTGTCTTGTTTCTTGTTAGAGATGGATGATAGCTTAAATTCAATCGGCTTTAACATTAATACTGCAATGCAATTATCGAAAATCGGTGGTGGAGTAGCTTTAAACTTATCTAAGCTACGCGCACGTGGTGAGCAAATTAAAGGTATTGATAACGCCGCAAGTGGTGTAGTACCTGTTATGAAATTGCTTGAAGATTCGTTTTCATATGCGAATCAGTTGGGTTAACTTTATGGCTCAACTATAAAACCGGGTCAATTGCTGGAACGCCTGAGTATATCGAGGTAGGATACTACGAAGAAATTACGTAGCGACCCCTGAAAATCCAAGATTGCAGGAAATCAGCAGCCAAGCTCCTAAATCTATTAGATAAGGAGAAGGTTCAACGACCAAGTGGCTATGTAGGTGACTAAGTAGCTCGAACCTGGCTTCTCAAAACAACCAAATTCAAAGGGTATATACAGTTATTATAGTTTATGCCATATTCATGTGCATCAAACATATGATAAATGGTTAAATGAAGAATTTGGCGAGAAGAAGATATGGTCTGAACTCTATAGCGATATAGAGAGGGTAGCAGAAATGACTATCCCCCATACGTTTTGACGATATGGAGTAACAATATGCAACGAAAAGGTGCAGGTGCAGTATACTTAAACATTTTCCATTGGGATATTATTGAATTCCTTGATACCAAAAAAATAAATGCCGATGAGAAGAGCCGTATTCAGTCTCTATCAATCGGAATTATCGTTCCAAGTAAGTTCTTTGAGCTTGCTGAGAAAAACGAACCTTTCCATGTTTTCGCGCCTTATACAGTATTTAAAGAGTACGGAAAACATTTAGATGATATAGATATCGACGAAATGTACGATGAATTAATGAGCAATCCGGAAGTGAAGAAGAAGCCACTAGATATTAGTGCGCGTGATATGCTTATTAAAATTGCTATGATTCAGCTGGAGTCTGGTTACCCATACTTAATGTTTAAATCAAATGCAAATAACCAGCATCCACTGAAGGATATTGGAACTGTGAAGATGTCGAACTTATGTACAGAAATCTTCCAGCTACAAGAAACTTCTGAAATAAATGATTACGGTACAGAAGACATTATCCGCCGCGATATTAACTGTAACTTAGGATCGTTAAATATCGTAAACGTAATGGAAAATAAAGAAATCCGTGAAGCAGTTCATGCGGGAATGGAAGCTTTAACAGCTGTTTCTGATATGACGATCATTCCGAATGCCCCAACTGTGAAAAAAGCAAATGATGAGCTTCATTCAGTTGGACTTGGAGCAATGAACTTACATGGATATTTAGCAAAAAATAAAATGGCTTATGAAAGTGCTGAAGCGAAAGAATTCGCTCGTACATTCTTTATGATGTTAAATTACTACTCGATTGAGAAAAGTATGGAGATCGCTAAAGAAAAAGGCGAGACATTTAAAGACTTTGATAAGTCTGATTATGCAAACGGCACATACTTTGAAAAGTATGAAACGACAGATTACAGCCCAGTAACTGAAACAGTTCAGCAATTATTTGAAGGAATTCATATTCCAACAAAAGAAGATTGGACAAGTTTAAAAGAGCAAGTACAGAAGAATGGTTTATACAACTCATATCGTCTTGCAATCGCTCCGACACAATCGATCAGTTACGTTCAAAATGCAACTTCAAGCGTAATGCCAATCGTAAGTCAAATTGAATCAAGAACGTATGCGAATGCGACAACATATTATCCAATGCCGTATTTATCAAAAGATACGTTCTGGTACTATAAATCTTCTTACGATATGAATCAGTTTAAATTAATTGATTTAATCGCAGAAGTTCAAGAACATATTGACCAAGGAATTAGTACTATTCTTTATGTTAATAGTGATATTTCAACACGTGAGTTAGCACGTTACTACATTTATGCACATAAAAAAGGCTTGAAGAGTCTTTATTATACGAGAACACGTAAATTAAGCGTGGAAGAGTGCGTGGCTTGTACCGTTTAATATAAAAAGTGAGACATTATGAGCAGGGTTTTTCTGAACCCTGCTCATGCTTAGTTATCAATTTTTTATGTTTATTTAGAGAAGGGGCGATTTAATGCGTGCGGTAAACTGGAACAAAAAAGAAGATGATTTTAGTTTAATGTTTTGGAAGCAAAACATCGCTCAGTTTTGGACAGAAGAAGAAATCGCAGTGTCTTCTGACAAAAATACTTGGGCACAATTATCAAAAGAAGAGCAAATTGCTTATAAGCGTGTATTAGGTGGTTTAACACTTTTAGATACGAAACAAGGTGGCGAAGGGATGCCACTTGTACTTGTTCATCTTGAAAATTTACAAGCGAAAAGTGTATTAGCTTTCATGGGCGCTATGGAAGAAGTACATGCGAAGAGTTACAGCCATATTTTCACAACGTTAGCTACTGAAGAAGAAATTGATGATATTTTTGAATGGGTAGATAACCATCCATTACTTGAGAAAAAAGCTGGTATTGTTACTAGTTACTATCGTCGCTTATTAAAGCCTGAAGTAACGAAAAAAGAGTTATACATGGCAATGGTAGCAAGTGTGTTCTTAGAAAGTTACTTATTCTATAGTGGATTCTTCTATCCACTTTACTTAGCAGGTCAAGGTAAATTGACGGCAAGTGGTGAGATTATTAACCTAATAATTCGTGACGAGTCAATTCACGGCGTATTCGTTGGTATTTTAGCACAACAAATCTTCACAGAACTTTCTGCAGAAGAGCAACAAGAAGTACAAACGGAAACGCAAGAGTTATTAATGGAACTGTATGAAATTGAATTGGCATATACAGAAGAAATTTACACTTCTATCGGTCTTGTAGAGGATGTAAATCGTTTCGTTCGTTACAATGCGAATAAAGGACTTATGAACTTAGGGCTTGAGCCGAAGTTTGAGGAAGAAGAAATTAACCCAATCGTTTTAAATGGTTTACGTACAGATACGAAAAACCATGACTTCTTCTCTGTAAAAGGAAATGGTTACGTAAAAGCAACGAATGTTGAAAAGTTAGCAGACGATGACTTCGTATTCAATTTTTAATATAGTGTTATAGAAAAAGCTGTCTTTATAGAAAAGACAGCTTTTTTGCTATGAATAGTTTACATAATGTTATTATTTCATGGAAATATTTTAATCTTGTAAAAGCCCAATTTTTTAGGAAGTGAGAATGAAAAAACAAGGATTAAAGTTGTATTTTTCATATTTAGTCGTATGAGAGATTGAATAACTTATGTCAAAATGAATAAAAAATGAGAAGAAATGAGGACCAACTTCACCTATACGTTCTTTCTAGTATTGAATTTTCAAATGCTAGAAATTTTGGCTTGAAAATTGCATGAATATTTAAAAAGTAACAAAAAGGGAGGTAATACTCGGTGTGATATATAGTTATTTGAAAACGCTTCCTTTTGATTGTCGATTTTTAAATGGAAATTAGATAGAGAACGTAGGAGGAATGATAGGTGGGGAAAGTAGTTGGTTTAAAACGTTCATTAGGGCTTTGGTCAATTGTTATGCTAGGGGTCGGGTATATGACACCGATGGTTGGGTTTGATACATTTGGAATCGTTTCTGAAAAAACGGGTGGTCATGTTCCAGGAGCTTATCTTATTGCATTAGCGGGGATGTTGTTTACCGCTGCAAGCTACGGCAAAATGGTAAAGGCTTTTCCTACCGCAGGATCTGCTTATACGTATACACAGAAGACAATTAGTGCAAGGCTTGGGTTTCTTGTTGGATGGTCCGCGTTATTGGATTATTTGTTTCTACCAATGGTGAACGCACTATTAACGAGAATTTATATGTCAGCATTTTTCCCAAGTGTTCCTAGTTGGGTATGGGTCATTGGCTTTGTTCTCCTGGTTACATTAATAAATATGATTAGCGTAAATGTTACTGCTAATTTCAATACGTTCTTAGTAATATTTCAAGTGTTAGTAATGGCCGTATTTGTTTTTCTAGTTATAAAAGGCTTATTAGCGGGAGAGGGAACAGGAGAAGTTTTTTCCATTCAGCCGTTTTTTCAATCAGATATACAAATATCACCGTTAGTTGCAGGTGCAACAATTCTTTGTTTCTCATTTTTAGGTTTTGATGCAGTAACTACATTTTCAGAAGAGACACCAAACGCCAAAAAAACAATTCCTCGAGCTATTTTTCTTACTGCTTTAATCGGCGGAGTTTTATTCATTACTACAACGTATTTTACACAATCTATGTTTCCAGATACATCTGTATTTAAAAATCAAGAATCAGCATCCCCAGAAATTGCGCTATATGTTGGCGGGAAATTATTTCAAGCTTTCTTTTTAGTAGGAACCCTTATGGGGACACTTGCGTCTGGTTTAGCTTCTCAAACAAGTGTATCCAGGTTATTATACGTAATGGGGCGAGATAATGTAATTCCGAAGAAAATATTCGGATACATTCATCCTCGCTGGAGAACCCCAGTATATAATATTATTTTTGTAGGAATTATTTCGCTCTTCGCTATATTCATTGATTTAGAAACAGCAGCATCTCTTATTAACTTTGGAGCGCTTATTGCATTTACATTTGTTAATTTGTCTGTAATTTCTTACTATATAATCAAGAAAAAAAGATATAAGACGATAAAAGATTTCTTAAATTACTTAGTTATGCCTATTTTGGGTGCTGCTACTGTAGCCGTACTATGGTTTAATCTCAATATCCATTCACTTATTTTGGGACTTTGCTGGGCTGCTATTGGAATTGGGTACCTTCTATATGTTACAAATATGTTCCGTTCAGCTCCTCCGCAAATGCATTTTGAAGAAGCACAGGAAATATAAAAAGAAAAAGGCATCGGATAAGTTCCGATGTCTTTTTTTTATATTTGATAATCATGCAGCATTGCATAAGTCATTCAAAGATTCATAAGTAAAGGGGATGACACGGTATGATTAACGTAGTATTTTCACTTGGCACGATTATTGCTTTGTACAATTAGTAAAAGTATAAAGAGGGGTGTTATCGTGCCGATTCAATCAGAAAAACATACAAATACAGTTGAAGTTGAAAATCCTTTAGAGGAATTTCAAGCTATATTAAAAGAGGCGCTTCATTTTTTAAGTTATCCAGACGAAGTATTCGAATTTCTGAAAAAACCGATGCGTTTTTTAGAAGTAAGCATTCCTGTTCGAATGGATGATGGAACAACAAAGGTATTTCAAGGGTATCGCGCTCAGCATAACGACGCAGCAGGGCCAACAAAAGGTGGTATTAGATTTCATCCAGATGTTACGGCAGAAGAAGTAAAAGCACTTGCTGGCTGGATGAGCTTGAAATGTGGAGTGACAGGACTGCCATATGGAGGCGCAAAGGGCGGGATTATTTGTAATCCACAGGAGTTGAGTTTTAGAGAACTAGAGTTACTGAGTCGTGGGTATGTAAGAGCAGTAAGTCAAATTGTGGGGCCGACGAAAGATATTCCAGCACCTGATATGTATACAAATGCGCAAATTATGGCTTGGATGCTAGATGAATATGACCATATCAGGGAGTTTGACTCTCCAGGCTTTATAACCGGGAAGCCATTAATGCTAGGAGGATCACAAGGGCGGGAAACAGCAACTTCTAAAGGTGTATTGTATACACTTCAGTTAGTAAGTGAGTTAAAACAAATTCCGCTACAAAATATGCGAGTTATTATTCAAGGGTTTGGGAATGTTGGAGGTTATTTGGCAAAATATTTATATGATATTGGTGTGAAAGTAGTCGGGGTATCAGATGCTATAGGAGGAATTTATAATCCAGACGGTCTAGATGTTCCTTATTTACTAGAAAACAGAGATTCTTTCGGTGTAGTATCGAATCTCTTTAGTAAAACAATTTCTAATCAGGAGTTGTTAGAAAAAGAATGTGATGTACTCATTCCGGCGGCAATTGGAGGAGTCATTACAAAACATAATGCAGGAAAGCTTGGATGTAAGATTATCATTGAGGCTGCAAATGGACCAACAACAAAAGAGGCGATAACCATGTTAGAAGAAAAGGGAATTTTGGTTGTTCCAGATATTTTAGCAAACTCTGGTGGCGTGATTGTTTCATATTTTGAATGGTGTCAAAATAACCAAGGATATTACTGGACGGAGCAATATGTTGATCAATGTTTAAAGGAGAAAATTACATCTAGTTTTTCTAACGTACTTGATACTTATAAACGCTTTGGAGTAAATATGAAAATTGCTGCTTATATGGAAGGGGTTCGCAAGATTGTAGAAGCATCGCGCCTAAGAGGTTGGTTGCATTTTTAACCTAAAGGGAGGGCTAAAATGAAACTGGATATTTTATTAGAAGAAGTGGAGAGACAACAAATCGGTTATTACTGTATTGTGTCGAATAGTCATCGTTACGATATAGCTGTTACGTATTCGCAACAGTTTCTTGGAAAAGCAATGGTTACCTCAATTCAAAATGGGAGAATGGTTTTATTAAGCCAAGAAGATATTGGAGAGGAACAATATTGGGCAACAAGGTTAGGCATTGAGGTAGAGGACATAGAAGAGTTTCAAAGCTTTTTCTATATGATTCTTCAGTCACAAAGGTTAGAAGAACAATATTAATAGAATAAAAGAAAGGGATGATTGAGTATGTATTATGATATTATTACGAGTCCGTGTTATGGAATAATTGAAAAAGTGTCTATCGATAAGGATTCTCGAATTTATGAATGGGAGCCATTATTCGCTATTAAAGATATGAATGGTAAACTGGAAGTAATTAAGATGGGATGTAGTGGAGAAGTTCAATCTTTAGAAGTAGAAGCGGGAGATAAAGTAATTCCAGGTATGGTATTAGCTTATATTCAAGAAGATCTTTTCGTTAGTGGTAGTGATTAATGATAGAACTATGAGGAAGATGGAGGCGCTCATCTTCCTTTTTTTATTAAATAAAGAAAGAAATGTTTTATTTTCAGATTAATTAAAAAAATCTGTTTTTAATGATACAATACAAATTAAATAGTTCAAAGGAGGAATAGCAGAATGTTTTCCATCGCTCATACAAAAATTAGACCCATAGTTTCTCTACCTATCGATCAATCTGAAAAGGAATGGAATATAGATGTTAAAAATATAAAAGAATCGTTTCTATTTTTAAAAAGAGGAGAGAAATTATTTGCATACGTTCATGTGAAGGATCTGCTATCAAATAGTAAGGAATTAACTTCTAAGCTATTACTTTCAAATGCTGTTTCACTAGATACAATATGTCATCTTAGTAAAGATATTTCTTTAACAGCTCTTTTTCAAATTATTGGAGCGCCGATTGCCATAGTAAAAAATGAAGTGGATGAGCTAACAGGATATATAAGAAGAGAGGATGTTTTTGCAGAACTATTTAAACAAGAAAATCAGAGTGTTGATATATTAAAAATTATTTTAACGTCTATTCCAATGGGGATTTTTGTAGTAGATCGTGAAAAGAAAATTGTAAATTGCAATGAGTCTGGTTTGAAGATGATTAAATCGACTCCTGAAAAAGTTATGAATGTACAAGCAAAACTGATTTTTAACGAAGAGCACATTAATAACGTATTTACAACGGGAAAAACGATCTTGAATCAATTACAAATCACAAATGAGATGGGTGTATTAGTTGACTATAGTCCAATTCCAAACTTTGATCAAAGTATTGAAGGAATGGTTATTATTGTGCAAGATTTGCCGATGGTCGAGGACATGGCGATGGAAATTGAATATATAAAGGATTTAAATAAAGATTTACATGCAATTTTGTCTAGCATTTATGATGAAATATTAGTTGTTAATCATAAAGGGGAATTAATTCGTTATAGTGAAACTGTTATCAATGATTTTTGGGGGAGTAATTTGAAGGACTTATTAGGAAAAAATCTTTTAGACCTAGAAAAGAAAGGATTATTTAGTCCATCGGTTACGCGATTAGTGTTGGAAAAACAAAAAAAGGTATCAGTTGTACAAGAAACAAAAAGTGGAAGAAAAATATTAGCAGTTGGAAACCCTGTATTTAATGAAAACGGAGAGCTTCATCGTATTATTATTGCCTCCAGGGATATTACCGAAGCAACGAGATTGAAGACGGAATTACATGAAATAAAGAAGATATCAGAGCAATATAAGAAGGAGTTAGATGACTTTAAAAATAAAGATCGCTTTCTTAAGAAGCTTATTTACTGTAGTCCGAAAATGGAGCAAATTATTAACCAAGCTAAAAAAATAGCAGATTTTTCTTCCAATGTTCTTATTTCTGGAGAATCTGGCGTCGGAAAAGAAGTAATTGCTCAGGCAATTCATCAACTTGGAAACCGATCTTCAAAGCCATTTTTAAAATTAAATTGTGGTGCAATTCCAGAAACTTTGCTAGAAAGTGAACTATTTGGTTATACGAAAGGTGCTTTTACAGGAGCCGATAAAAATGGAAAAGAAGGATATTTTAAGCGAGCTGATCAAGGTATTTTATTTTTAGATGAAATTGGAGAAATGCCTTTACATTTGCAAGTAAAATTGCTTAGAGTCCTGCAGGAACAAGAAGTAATTCCTATTGGAAGTACAACACCTATGAAAATAAATGTACAAATTATTGCTGCTACAAATAAGAGCCTTGAAAAGATGGTCGAATCTGGAACATTCCGTGAAGATTTATTTTATCGCCTCAATGTAATTCCGTTGCGAGTGCCTCCTCTACGAGAGCGAATGGAAGATGTTCCGGTACTTGCCTTTCATTTCTTACAACAGTTAAATGAAAAATATAATAAAAATTATCATTTAACTCCAGATGCGCTTAGCTTACTAGAGTTTTACTCATGGCCAGGAAATGTACGTGAATTACAAAATATGATTGAACGTTTAGTAGTATCAGCAGACGATCCAGTAATTGAAGCGGAGTTTGTTAGTAAGTTTTTAACAACTGGTTATGACTTTAAAAAATCAAAACCAGTTATTACAAGAGTATTACCATTACAAGAAGCACTACATTCTGTAGAAGAACAATTGATTTTACTTGCAATGAAGCAGTACAAAACAACGACTAAGGCTGCAAAAGCTCTTGGAATCAGCCAATCTTCAGTGAGTCGTAAATATCAAAAGATTGTTAGTGAAAAAGAGATAGCGGCTGATATCATCTCATATTCCTAAAAAAGGAGAAGGTCACATAGACTTCTCCTTTTTGTGTGTGCTCAGCATGTACATATTCTCTGGGATTCAAGTCCCGAGTGGTGAAGGCGGTAGCGGAAATGATTAAAGTTTCGCTTTATGCAAAATGGAATAGTGTATGCGGAAATGCATAAAATGTTTGTTGTTTTTAAGAAAATAGTCAGTTTATCCCGCTATTTGTGGGCAGTAAAACTCCCACCTCAAAATTCAGGTGGAGCAAAGAAGTTAGGTGGAAGCCCTGCTGTCCGTAAACACCCGATTGGTGAGGGCTAATTAAAGTTTCACTTTATGTATGATTCTTTTGAATTTTAAATATTGGCATGGAAATTGCTTATAAATATATAAACGATCGATGAAGGGGGATTCAATATAGTGCTAGATTTAAAAATGTATGTAAACGGTGAATGGAGAGACTCTAGTGATCAAGAAAAAAGAACGATTATTAACCCTGCGAATGGCAAGGGTATAGCATATGCACCTGAGGGAACGATTGAGGATGCAAAATACGCGATAGAAGTGGCAAGAACGGCTTTCGATAGCGGAATTTGGTCAGCAACATCCACTGCTGAAAGGGCATCATATTTATTTAAAATAGCAGATGAAATTGATAAAAATATGGAAGAATTAGTATACCTTGAAACAATGGATAATGGAAAAACATACCGTGAGGCAGAAGGAGATATTGGAGATGCAGCGGCTTGTTTTCGCTATTATGCCGGATTGATTACAAAGCCAGATGGTCAAACATATCATGTAGCCGATCCGATGCAAGCGATGGTTGTAAGAGAGCCAGTTGGTGTTTGTGGATTAATTGTTCCATGGAATTATCCGCTATTGATGAGTGTATGGAAAATTGCACCTGCTTTAGCAGCTGGAAATACAATTGTGTTTAAACCTTCTGAAGTGACACCGATCACTGCAACAAAACTATTCGAAATCCTTGAAAAAGTAGGGCTACCAAAAGGTGTTGCCAATATGGTAATGGGGGCCGGTCCAATAGTAGGAAATGAAATTGCAGCGAGTAATAAAGTGGACATGATTTCCTTTACAGGTGGAACAAAAACAGGTAAGCACATTATGAGAACAGCGGCAGATAATATGAAAAAGATTTCGTTAGAACTTGGAGGGAAATCTCCAAATATTATTTTTGCAGATGCAGATTTTGAGACCGCTATTGATTATGCTCTATTCGGTATTTATGCAGGTAGCGGACAAGTATGTTCAGCAGGATCAAGAATCCTTGTAGAAGAAAAGATTTATGATAAATTTGTTAATAGTTTTGTAGAGCGAGCACAGCAAATTAACGTTGGGCCTGGTGATAATCCAGAATCAGAAATGGGGCCACTTGTAAGTCAAGAACATATGGAAAAAGTATTACGCTATATTGAAATTGGGAAAGACGAAGGTGCAAACGTTGCTTGCGGAGGTAGACGAATAATGGAGGATGGAAAAGGTGATGGTTTCTTTATTGAACCAACAGTCTTTGTCAATGTAAAACCTGATATGCGCATTGTCCAGGAAGAAATCTTCGGTCCTGTTGTAGTAATTCAAAAGTTTAAAGACGAACAGGAAGCAATTGAGTTGGCAAATGGTACAGACTATGGTTTGGCTGGAGGAGTATTTACAGTTGATGGTGCAAAAGCAATGCGTGTGATTCGCAAACTTCGCGCAGGAATTACGTGGATTAATAGTTATCATCCAACATATAATGAGGCACCTTGGGGCGGATATAAGCAAAGTGGTATAGGTCGTAGTCTAGGAACTTTTGGGTTAGAAGAATTTCAAGAAATTAAGCAGATTAATATAAATCTAGAAGTAGAGCCAATAGGTTGGTTTGCAAATAAAAAAAATGTAGGAGTGAATTAGATGGAAACGAACGTGAAAAATAAATTGAATGAGAAAGAATCAAATGTAAATGAGTATATTACGAAAGTACTACAGTTAATTGAAAAAGAAAAGGTTACTGAAGAAGAGGCAAACTGGATTCAAAAAGAAACAGTAGACGGATTTAGAGAGCATGTAAACCCTGGTTTTCTTGCTTATAGAAAAACAGTAACAAAAGATGGACAATTTGCAGCAGTAGAGTGGTCAGATGAAGGATCTTGTTTCATGGATATTAACGGTAAAAGATATATTGACTGTTTAGGTGGATTTGGAATTTATAATGTTGGTCACCGTAATCCGAAAGTGGTAAAAGCTGTGACAGATCAATTAAAACGTCAAGCATTGCACAGTCAGGATTTACTGGATCCACTTCGAGCAATGCTTGCAAAGATTTTAGCGGATATTACACCTGGTGATTTGAAATACGCCTTCTTCACAAATAGTGGAACAGAAAGCGTAGAGGCAGCATTAAAACTAGCAAAAATGTATAGTGAACGAACAACTTTCATTGCTACAACGCGTGCTTTCCATGGTAAGAGCCTTGGTGCTTTATCTGGGACGGCAAAAGGAATGTTCCGTAAGCCATTTTTACCATTAATTCCGGGTTTCCGTCATGTTCCGTTTGGCGATATTGAAATGATGAGAAAAACATTTGAGACATGTGCATTAGTAGGAGAAGATGTTGCAGCAGTTATTTTAGAACCAATTCAAGGAGAGGGCGGTATTATTTTACCTCCAGAAAATTATTTGAAACAAGTACGAGAGCTTTGTGATGAGTTTGGATCACTCCTTATTTTTGATGAAGTACAAACTGGAATGGGACGTACAGGAAAAATGTTTGCTGCAGAATTATATGATGTAGTGCCGGATATTATTTGTCTTGCGAAGGCGTTTGGTGGAGGTGTAATGCCGGCGGGAGCTATTGTTGCGAAAGAAACAGTATTCAAAAGTTGGTTTGAAAATCCATTTATGCATACAACGACATTTGGAGGAAATCCTCTTGCATGTGCTGCTGCAATTGCAACAATTCATGTATTATTGGAAGAGAAATTACCGGAACGAGCTATGGAAGTTGGGGAGTATTTCTTAAAAGGATTGAAACAAGCAGCAGAAGGACACGAAGATAAAATCTTTGAAATTCGTGGTCAAGGTTTAATGATTGGGATTGAATTCCATAAAGACGAGATTGGTTATGAAGTGTCAAAGGCGATGTTTGATCAAGGAATTCTTGTTGCGGGAACATTAATTAATTCAAAAACTATTCGTATTGAACCATCCCTTACAATTAGTTATGAAGAAGTAGATACAGTTATTAATACGTTTAAATCTGTGCTAACTCAAGTAAAAGTAAAATAAATTTTGTATAAGGTTATATGTGAATTCAAACGATTGAAACTATAATTAGAATAGATTTACCTGTATGTTATTACAGGAAGGCAGTGTAACGAAAAGTTACACTGCCTTTTTATTACATTTTTTGTTGTAAGTATTTACATATAATTCGTCTTAGTGTACTATTTAACTAACACACTAAGACAGGAGGGGAGAAATGAAAATCGAGTTTTCTCCAAACACACCAATTTACATTCAAGTAATGGAATACATAAAAAAGGAAATTGTAACAGGACATTTATTGCCTGGTGATAAAATTCCCTCCGTACGTGAATTAGCGAGTGATTTACAAGTAAATCCAAATACGATTCAACGCACATTTCAAGAACTAGAACGGGATGGAGTTGTTGTAACACGTAGAGGAATGGGGCGATATGTAACGAATGAAGGGGAGAAAATTATGGAGCTGCGAAAAGATATGGCGAAAGAATTACTTCATTCTTTCATAAATGGAATGGACAATTTAGGTTTTTCAGAAGAAGAAATTCTTACAATCCTTCGTTCTTCATTACATGAGAAAAGGGAGGAGAGCGAATGACAGAGTTATTAAAAATAGAAAATCTATGGAAGCGGTACGGATTAAAAGCAGTGATCCGTGAGTTAAGCATAGAGATTACAGAAGGAAAAATCGTTGGGCTTGTTGGAGATAACGGAAGCGGGAAAACGACGTTATTAAAAATGATTGCAGGATTGCAGCATCCTTCTGAAGGCAGCATAGTAATTAACGGTAAAAAAGTAGGGTTAGGGACGAAAGAAATCGTTTCATTTATGTCTGATAAGCCAGGCTTTGATGATTGGATGACGGTAAAAGATTCTTTATTTTTCTATCGAGATTTTTATAAAGACTTCGATATTCAAAAAGCGGTAGATACGATTACGGAATTTAAAATACCGTTAGAAGAAAAAATTAAAGCATTGTCAAAAGGGATGATTGAGAAGCTGCAAATCATTTTAACATTTTCTCGAAAAGCGAAGTTATACGTACTGGATGAACCGCTTGGCGGGATTGATCTCGTTTCTAGGGAGCATGTACTTGAGCTAATCCTTAAATTTTATCGTGAAGATTGTACGCTGCTTATATCAACTCATTTAATAAGAGAAATCGAAAATATATTTGATGAAGTAATCTTTTTGAAAGATGGAGAAATAATATTGCATGAAAATGTGGAAGAACTAAGATTTCAAAAGGGGAAAGCAGTACATGAGCTGTTTAAGGAGGCCTATGAGAAATGAGTCAGCTTTTTCTTTATCTGTATAATTGTAATAAGAGAAAAATAGCCATTATTTACTTCGGATTTATTACAGTTTCATTAATTCTTTTATTTAATATGAAAGGAGTTTCAGGAGCTAGAATTTCAGGTAGGCAAGATATAATCATTATTATATTTTTTATCGTACTAGGTATAAATGGATTCGCAATTCTTCTAACAGGTATATCGTCTTTTCGAAAAATGCTAAAAAACTCTATGCTACGTTGTACTTCTATTTCAGCACAAAAGTATATATGTGCAAATGTTTTATTTTGTGTACTACTCTTTATGATTTTGCTAGGAATAGGAATCATTTTTCTATACTATTTTTCTTTAAATATTTACAATGGAAAAACAGATTTAGGTGTTCAACAAGCAATCCACAGTTTATATGATTATGGAATATTACACCATATGTTATCTATTTTCTTATGGGGACTAGATTTTGTTAATATGCTAGTTTCTATTTATTTGATTATAGTAATTACGAAGCTATTCAATGTGAAATCATCGATGAGTAAGGTTGTTTGCGTAATCTTATTCGTTGTTTTTATCGCATTTAATGGGGGAATAACATATATCTTTCAGCAAATAGAAAAGTATGTGTTTGCCATAAATAATATTGGATTTATAGATCAAAACGGCTTTTTAAATACATCATTTTATTCTGGTACAGATATTACAGTTTTAAATCTATGTTTTAACTGTTTATTAACAATTATAATATTAGTAGTTACAGGTCGCATCATCGACAAAAAACTAGAAGTTTAAAGGAGGAATCATCATTGGGAAATGTAGTAGTGAAATTAGAAAATGTCCGAAAAAAAATCGGTAGAACAGAAATTATTCGTGGCTTATCATTTGAGGTTCGTGAAGGAGAGGTATACGGATTCCTTGGACCGAACGGTAGCGGTAAGACGACGACAATTCGTATGATGACAGGTCTTATTTCTATGACAGAAGGCGATATTACAATTTGTGGCCATAGTATTCGCACAGAGCGTGAAAAGGCGCTAGAGCAAATTGGAGCGATTGTAGAAAATCCCGAGCTATATGATTATATGACTGGAATGCAAAATTTAAAGCATTTTGCGAACATGGCGATTACCCCAATTAGTAAAGAGCGCATCGCTGAAATTGTAAAGCTTGTTGAATTGGAGCATGCGATTCATAAAAAGGTGAAAACATACTCACTTGGTATGAAACAGCGTTTAGGAATTGCGCAGGCGTTACTTCATCAGCCGAAAATCTTAATTTTAGATGAACCGACAAATGGATTAGATCCAGCTGGTATTCGCCAAATTCGTGATTATTTACAACGATTAGCGAAAGAAGAAGATATTGCAGTCATTGTATCAAGTCATTTATTAAGTGAAATTGAATTAATGTGTGATCGCGTAGTTATTATAAAGCAAGGTGAGTTTGTACAAGAGTATAACTTACATGAACAAGCGAAGCATGATGAAACAGTTGTAGTTGCATTTGAAGTAGATCAAGTTCAAAAAGCGAACGAAATTATTAAAGGTAAAGTACAAGGAAATGTAGCTGTGGCATCTGTAATGAAAGAAGAGATTCCGCAAATTGTAAAACAGTTAGTGAATGCTGATGTACTCGTATACGGTGTTACCGTTCAAAATAAAACGTTAGAGGATGAGTTCTTAGCAATTACAGGGGGAGTGAAAGCGTAATGTTTAAATTAATTCAAAATGAATTTTTAAAGTTGCATGCGAAAAAAGGTATGTATATTTTAATTGGTGTTATTGCAGTATTGGAGATTTTGGGAGTTTTAGCGATGATGAAGTGGGGCGACGGAAGTGAATTTAAAGGATCATATTTAGATTTTGCAAGTTCAGAGATTGGTTTAATTACTTTATTTGCAACAATTTTTGGAATCACGATTGCTTCACGTATGATTACTGATGAGTTCCAAAAAGGTACAATTAAGCAGTTATTAATCCGTCCAAGAAAAAGAATTATCGTTTTATTCTCTAAATATATTACAGTGTTACTTACTATAGTATTTATCATATTTGCTAGCACGTTAATTGCAATGATTATTGGCGGAATTGTAAAGGATGGTAGTAAAACAGAATTAACGTTAGGAATCGTAATGAAATCTACTTTATATCAAGTACTTTCACCGTTCTTCTTTGCGACGCTTGCATTTTTCTTAGCAAACGTATTTAGAAAGTCTGTATTACCATTGATTATTACGATGTTCCTCTTCTTTTTACAAGGACCAATTAATATGGTACTGATGATGTTTGCAAAAGGTGTAGCGAAATTTGTGGTATTTTTCCATTTGAATTTAAGTGCTTACGATAGTAATAAATTAGTAAGTGGCGGAGCAGAACCACCATTTACAGAATTTACGTTTACAACCTCATTATTACTTGTAGTTGCATACTTTGCTGTATTACTTGTAGCATCAAGTGTATTATTCCAAAAACGTGACGTATTATAATAAAAGAAATCCCCGCTTGTAAAAACGGGGATTTTTATTACATAACGTTCCCCTAGATTTCAACTGGAAGAACAGTAATACGGTATTTTAAATAAAACGTACTATATATTTTAAGAGATATGTTGTTTGGAATTATTTGAGAAAAAAAGGGAGATTTTCAACTATATTCATATTATAATTTAGTTATTCGGCCATTTGTGGAGAAGGGCTACCCATAAAACACTGAATAAATTTTCACTTTACATCATCTCTGGAGGTGTTCAATATGCAACATGCATTTTCACGTATAAGGCTACGTAGTTTTTTTGGATGGATGATTATAGGGATGTTGCTGACGATGATTCCATTAAGTTTATCAGGTGCTTCTGACAATACGATAGAGTTCCTGTCACAAATATCAATATTTTTTGCATTTCCACTATTGTGGCTATATTTAAAAACAAGTAAAAATAATGTTGTTTTTAAAAGCTTTTTTGATAAGCCTGGACGTTTACATTGGGGGTTAATTGTATTAGCAACGATCATGGGAATGATTTTTGCAGTCGGTATATCCCAAATTCAATTTTATATTTTAGCACATACTTTACCTAATTTCTTAGTTACCATGTTAGAAGATGGAAATGTAATTAATACGAGTAACATATACATGACGATATTTACTTTCATTTCAGCATGTGTATTAGCCCCAATAATGGAAGAGGTTATTTTTAGAGGTTTTTTCTTGCAGCGAATGGCGTACAAATGGGGGATTAAAAGAGCGGTTATTATATCCTCTCTTATTTTTGGACTAGGACATTTTGATGTTATCGGTGCTTTCATGTTCGGTGTTATTATGTGCCTTCTATACATAAAGACAAAAAATATATGGACGAATATTGCTGTGCATGCTCTAAATAATTTGATTGCAACGAGTATGCAATTTGTAGGTGGAGATGGAAGTGACGCAATCTCGATTACTGAATTACAAGCACAAAGTAATTTATGGATCGGCATTGGTCTTGTGATTATCGGTTTATTATGGTTCATTCCTTTTACTTGGAACCAGTGGCGTACAGTAAAAGAAGTTGGTGTGCCACCGATTCGTTTCATAAATGAAGAAAAAGTAGTGAATACATCAGAAGAAAATGAAATATATAGCCAAGTGATAGTAACAGATAGATTGATGGCTGTAGAATTACCTGATGAAGCTGTAAATAAGCTTCGGTTAGAAGAAAATGATTATGTAACAGTTTCTGTAGAAGAAGATAAAATTGTTATAAAGAAAGCGCATAATAGATAATTAAAAAGTAGCTCCTAAAGAGCTACTTTTTAATTTGTAATAATCTCTACACGAAAATTATTACCGTTCTTTACATATTTAATATCTGTAACGATCCGAACGGTTTTTAGAAGTTCAACTTTTTCACCAATTCGAGGGATGGTCGGAACATTGTCCCAAATACCAAGCAAGTCATCTAATTGTGCCGTTTTTTCATAAAACCAGATTTTCAATGTAAAGCCCCTTTCTCGAACTTTATGTATTTTAATACATGATATATCATTTTTATTCTTAATGTAAGGGGTTTTTACTCTTTTTGTGAATAAAGATGAATTAATCTTCTGGGAATATATGTTCAATGTCCGGAGTAAGAGCTACTTCTGATAATACGATATGAGAAACTGTCGTTGCATATGAAGAAACATCATTGATAAATTCTTCAAGTTCAACGAGTGAAGGAACAGAGATTTTTACAATGTAGCACAAGCTTCCTGTTACTCGGTAACAAAAACTTGCAGATGGATAAGACTGAATAAACTGTTGCATACGTGTTGTATCACCATTTTTTAAAGTGATTTCTAAAATACAATCTAAAACAAGTCCTGCTTTTTTATAATTGATATCGATTGTGTATTTTTGAATAATCCCTTCACTTTCAAGTTTACGTACACGTTCTGTAGTAGACGGAGCTGATAAGTTTACTCGTTTTGCTAATTCACGCATCGAAAGGCGGCTATCATTATATAATTCATTTAAAATTTTTCGATCAACACGGTCTAATTGCATTTGTAAATATACCTCCAGTAAAATGATAATTTTTGTAAAGAAAAATTAAAAATTAAGATTCATATGAAATGTAAAGTGAACTTTATTTATTTTACAATAAAAAAGAAGGAAATAGGAGGGGAAATGATGGAGAGAATTACATTATCAAATGTAGGAGATACAAAGTTTCAAAAATTATTAGGTCATAATCCAGATATATTAAATTCGTGGAGTACGTTAGAGAATACACTGTATAGTACAGGGGCCCTTTCCGTAGAGTTAAAGGAGCAAGTAAGAAGAACATTAGCGTTTGGGAATGAATGTCCGTACTGTATGGCAAAGGGAAAGCCGGATGATATACAAAAAATAGAAGAAATTAGCGTAGCCGTTACTTTTGCACATGCATTTGTTCATGACCAAAAGGCGATAGATGATAATATGTTTCATATATTAAAACAATATTGGACTGAAAAAGAAATTGTAGAGCTTTGTGCCTATATTTGTTTTATTACTGCTTCGCAGCAACTTGGTTTTCTGTTTCAATTACAGCCCAATTAATTAGGAGGATATTATGCTTAATCAAGCAGCACTTATAATCATTGATGTACAGGAAGCATTTAACTTACCATACTGGGGCGTGAGGAATAACCTTTTGGCGGAAGAAAATATGAAAAGTTTGTTAGAAGAATGGAGAAAAAGAAAACTACCAGTTTTTCATATTCAACATGTAAATAAAGAAAATGTTCAATCGATGTTTTATCAACATGCGGAAACGGTAAACTTTAAAGAAGAAGTGCAACCAATGCCAGATGAAATAATTATCCAGAAATCCGTTAATAGCGCGTTCATTGGGACAAATTTGGAAGAACAATTAAGAGAACAAAAATGTAATACGGTAGTGATTGTAGGATTAACAACAAATCATTGTGTGGAGACTACAACACGGATGGCAGGTAATTTAGGGTTTACAACGTATTTAGTGAACGATGCGACGGCTACATTCAATCGTAAAGGTCTGGACGGGACAGAGTATAGTGCAGAGGACATTCACAATATGACACTTGTAAACTTACATGATGAATTTGCTAAAATCGTTACGACTGAAGGTGTTTTAAAATTATTTTAAGAAAATAATTGTGGAATTATGTAGAAAAAAATAAGAATATTTCGTATAATCTAAGTATAATCATTTTGAAAATAGGGGTGGCATCATATGGAGCAAATTTCAGTAAAGAAAATAGAAAAAGTACTCGTTTTAGCAGGAGAGGATAAACAAAAGCAAAAGGAATTTTATGAATTGCTCTTATCAACGGAGTTTTATGTTGCTGGTTCACTTGAAGCAGAAGACGGGGCAACGGAAGGAACACTTCGTTTGCGTCATTTCCAAGGAGAGGGTAGATGGATCGTTCCGTTCTTTACACAATTGAAATTTGTAAAAGATGTGTTGCCAGAAGGTACGCCCCTTATTACGATACGTGGAAAAGAATTATTTGGTGGCATTGAGAAGGATGCAACAGCTGTATTAAATGTTGGTACTGATATAAGTAAAACATTTATTCCAGAAGAGATTTCAGATATCTCATCTGGACGGATTTTTAATTATTATAAGTAAAAGGAAAAGCTTAGCAGCTTTTCCTTTTTAATTTGAACATGGAGTGGCTATACCAGAAGAAATAGAAACAGTTTTGTTAGTTGTATTTATTGTTGCTGTAGCTCCGAGGGGAATACCGATATTTGGACTTATATGTCCAATCGGTAAGCCGAATAATACAGGTATATTATATGGTGTGAAATATTCATATAATATTGTTTGCAATGATTGAGATGGCTTAGAAGGGTTGCAGTCGTGACAACTTGTAAAAATAACGCCACTGCATTCATTAAACTGTCCAGATAAAAGTAGTTGATTTAACATCCGGTCAATGCGGTACGGTTCTTCACCAATATCTTCAAGTAATAAAAGTTTATTTGACGTATTTATCTCATAGGGCGAGCCAATTATACTTGTTAACACAGTTAAATTCCCTCCAACTAATGTGCCTGTAACTGTACATGGAGAGGTAGGTACGATACATTCTGATGCATATAAGATAGATGAATACGGATGGAATAGTTGATTGAAAGAAGATAAGGAGAGAGAATCTATACCTTTTCCTAATTCTTCAATCATTGGACCATGAAAAGTAACCAGCTCCGCATAACGTGAAAAGGCAGTATGTAAAGCCGTAATATCGCTATATCCCCAAAAAATCTTTGGATTCCGTTGAATGATTTCATATTGAATGTAAGGGAGGAGACGAGCGCTGCCGTAACCACCTCGTGCACAAAAGACTGCTTTGACCTCAGTATTTGTAAATGCTTCATGTATATCATCAAGACGAACTTGATCACTTCCAGCTAAATATCCATATTTTTCATAAACACTCTTTCCAATTATTACGGATAATCCCATCTCTTGTAATACGTTCACACCTTTTAATATATTCTCAAGTGTTGGTGGGCCAGACGGTGCAATAACCATTACTGTATCACCTTTTTGCAAAGCATTTGGATAAATCATTGTTCTCAGCCTCCTTCTCTTTCAATATATTCGCTTGAGCGAAAGTTCAATCCTTGTAAAAGAAGGGGAAAGCATGTCATATAAAGAAGGTATAGGGAAAGTAGGAGGGAAAATGATGTTTACAAGTCGAGTAATAGATATATTACAAATTAAGTATCCGATCATTCAAGCAGGTATGGCAGGAGCGATTACAACGTCAGAACTTGTTGCAGCTGTGAGTAATAGCGGAGGATTAGGTACGCTTGGAGCAGGGTATATGAGCCCAGAACAAATCCGTGAAGCGATTTATAAAATAAGGGAACTAACAAATAAGCCTTTCGGTGTTAATTTACTTTTAACGAAAGAGATGCAGATAGAAGAAGAGAAGGTAAACGAGGCGAAAGTATTACTTAGTGGAGTGAATAGAGAATTAGGTATAGAGGAAGAAAAGACTTTAAAACTTCCAAAAAGCTATAAAGAACAATTACAAGTATTATTAGAGGAAAAGGTACCAGTCGTTAGTTTTGCATTTCAAACGTTAGAAAAAGAAGAAATAGATGATTTGAAAAAGGAAGGGATAAAAGTTATCGGAACAGCTACCCATGTAGCGGAAGCGAAAGCACTTGCTAAGTTAGGGGTAGATATTATTGTCGGGCAAGGTAGCGAGGCAGGAGGGCATAGAGGAACGTTTATTGGGAAAGAACAAGATGCGATGATTGGTACATTTGCATTAATCCCGCAATTAGTAGCAGAAGTACCTCATATCCCGATTGTTGCAGCAGGTGGTGTAATGAATGGGCAAGGGCTTGTTGCGGCATTTGCGTTAGGGGCAGAAGCTGTTCAAATGGGATCAGCCTTTTTAACGAGTGAAGAAAGTATTACGCATGACGTGTATAAAGAGGCGATTTTACATAGTACAGATACGAGTACAACGGTAACCCGTGCGTTTTCCGGGAAATATGCACGGGGTATTCGTAATGAATTTATAGAGAAACATGAAGGAAGAGAAGCGAATTTACCGATGTATCCAGTGCAAAACGTATTAACTTCAAAAATACG
Organism: Bacillus sp. FDAARGOS_1420; assembly: GCF_019344915.1. Taxonomy (NCBI): domain Bacteria; kingdom Bacillati; phylum Bacillota; class Bacilli; order Caryophanales; family Bacillaceae; genus Bacillus; species Bacillus sp. FDAARGOS_1420. Next base: position 565,940 of record NZ_JAHWJB010000002.1, read on the forward strand.
TCAAGAAGCAGCGAAGCAAAATAAGGAAGAGTATATGTCGCTTTGGGCGGGACAAGCATCATCATTAGCACGAACGGAATCAGCTCAGCACGTAGTGAAACGTGTCATGAAAGAAGCAGAGAACGTAATTGAACAATTACAAGATGTATATAAAAAAAGACCACTTGAATAATTCAAGCGGTCTTTTCGTTAGTTTGCTTTATAAAATTGTTGGATAGCTTCGTCGATGTAAACCCAGCCTTTCCAACCTAAGTGCATATGATCTTTTAAGAAGTACTTATCATATTCATGATTTGAGAAATCAGCAATTGGATAGCCAGCTTGCTTAATTTGCTCACGAACTTTATTGTAGTATAATTCGCGTTTTTCTTTCGGGAAGCCAGCGTAATCATACCAAGGACCTTTTACAGGAACAGAAATGAAGAGCGGTTTTGCGCCAGATTGTTTTAATAAATCAAGTACAATTTGTAAATCTTCATATTCTGGTGATTGGTCATAAGCATCATTTTTTAAGTAACCTTCACGTTGTTTTAATTTCTTCTTAATTTTGCTATTGAAGTAATCATCTTCGATACCATATTCGTTAGAGCTTGATTCTACTGCACCTGTTTGATCAGCATGCTTACGAGCTTCTTCCCAGTTCATTTGTTTCAATGATGGATCAAGCTGTTCTTTATGCGGCTTAATATTAAACATAACTGTAAATAAATCTTTACGATCTAGAATGTTACGATAAATATAAGCGAAAGGTTTAGCAGCAAGTGCTTTTACTTTATACTTTGTATCATCGTAGGCGATACCTTCAAGCGAAATTTTTAATAAAGTTTCTTTTTTAACAATCTCAAAGTTTAATAAGCGTTTTGCAATTTGTTTTTTCATTTCAGGTTTTAAATCATCGTTGAAAATGAAGTGGTAACCTTGTTGTTTTGAAAAGTTAGGTGCAAAGTGTGTCTCATCAATACCTTGTGGTACAAACCATTGCGGAGAAAGAACGAATATCATTTTCTTATCTTTCAATTGATCCATTGTAGATGCGAAGTTTAATACATGTACAAGGTCTTGTGTTCCACCGCGCCCAAGTAGGAATGGTGTGAATCCTTCAGGCTTTACTTTGAAATAATTCGATGGATGGAAAGCATCCATACGTGCGAATTCCGATGAACCGTACATCGGAAGATATTTCGGGTCTGCTAACATCTTTTGCTGTAAAATCATACTTTGAATCTTTTCTTCTTTTAAAGAAGTCGCAGCTTGTTCTACTTTCTCATCACTTAAAAGTGGAAGTAGGAAGCGCGTTGGAATAAGTAAGAATACAGCAAAAAGGGCCAATGCTAAAAGCATCGGACCAAATTTTACTTTGTTCATCGGATTTCTTCCAACTTTTTAATAACCATATTTGGTGTAGCCCACTCATCGCGGTCAAAATCAGAAATAGAAACTTCAATCTCTAAACGCTCTTGGAATTCTACTAATAAAGATACTACAGCGAAAGAATCAAGAATACCTTCTTCAAATAATTGAACATCTAAGTTTTCTTTCACAATATCGTTTTCACATACTTCTTCTAAAATATCTAATACTTGCTCTTTGAATTCTGCCATTTTTAAAATCTCCTTTATATCCGAAATATATTATATGTGCAACTTCTTAATAGTATAAGAAGGGTGCATTAAAAGTATCTGTTAAGGTGTCCAGAGAAGATCAGGAAACCGAAACATACAACGTGGAACGTAATTACAATCGCAAGGACGTGTGTAAATTTATTGTTTGGCCAAAACTTATGCTTCTTGTTTTTTCGTTCGAAAATATCGAATAAAATAAACAGTGCGGCATGATATAGACCATAAATAACATACTGCGCAACAGCGCTTCCTTGGATGTGCCAAATTCCCATAATGAAAAAGTTTAAAAATGCACCGATATACGAAATTGTGTAACGGTTCTTAATTAACTTTTTCTTCGTTGCAAAAAAGACGAAACGCATGTAAATAAAATCACGGAACCAGAATGATAAACTCATGTGCCAGCGGTTCCAGAAGTCTTTAATGTTACGACTAAGGAATGGCTTATTAAAGTTTTCTGGAGTTTTAATTCCCATCATGTAACTGATACCAATTACGAACGCACTATAACCTGCAAAGTCAAAGAATAACTGCATGCTAGTAGCGTACATAAAAATCACATTAGATAAAAGTGTATCTTGATTGGCGAATACTGCCTTTACAAGATATGTTGTTATCAAGTGCGCGATTATAAATTTATACAGAAAACCTTGGAAAATACGGTTAATCCCTGTATATAGTAACTTTTGATATTCCTCAGCACTAGGCGGCTTTTGAATATCTTTTTGGAATCTACGGTAACGATCGATAGGTCCACTTGAAATCGCAGGGAAGAATAAAACGAATTCCCAGAAATTAAAGAAGGAAAGTTCTTTAATTAAATTATCACGAACTTCAAAGACCATCTGTACAGCTCTAAATGTTACGTAAGACATACCTGCGAAAACAATAAAATGCAATTCAGGTACAAACGGTGCGATTTTTGCCAAAATAAGCGGTAAAATCGATAAAATAACAGCTATACAAAACGTGAATGTACTATTATTTTGTTTTCTTAAAATTAAATAGCCTTTAATAAGGGCATATTGCCAAATAATAAATACGGCTAACATGATTGCTTGCTTCGGTTTATCAGAGAAGATAATAACGAGCATTACTAATGTTAAAACGGCATTATATTTACGCAACATTTTACCTTTTAATCCAGCTATGATAGTAGGTATTAATAAAATGCCTACTATAGCGAAAAAATAAAATGATCCATATGCGGTCATGCTGTAACCTCACTCAATAATTTTTTGCGATCTACCTTTCCATTTGGTGTCATTGGAATAGAAGATTGATACATGAATTTACGTGGAATCATGTAATTTGGTAATCGCTCATTGAGTTCTTTTTTGATTGCAGATGTTAATTTGAATTCTTTTTCAAACGAATGCTCTCCAGGAACAACAACCGCTAATAAGTAATCATATTTTTCACCTTTTTTAATTGGAACAACAACTGCACCTTCTACGTAAGAACACGCGCGAAGATGATGTTCGATTTCTTCTAATTCCATTCGATAACCATGAAGCTTAATTTGGAAATCAAGACGACCATTATAGAATAGAAGACCATTTTCTACATAGCCAGCATCACCTGTTTTATAGGCGCGCTCACCATCAATCATGGTAAATACTTTTTCTGTTAATTCAGGGCTTCCTAAATAGCCAACGCTTACGCTTGGACCGACAATTACGATTTCACCTTTTTCACCGTCAGGTGCAATTGTACCATCTTCTTTCATAATAAGAAGGCGACAGTCTGATTTACAGTAGCCAACTGGAAGTGATTTGTATTGATCAAGCACTTCTTCTGTAACGTGAATGCCTGTTACAGCAACAGTAGCTTCTGTTGGACCGTACGTATTCATAATTGCTGCTTTCGGGAAACGCTCAATTAATTTTCTAGCTACTTCATTTGGTAACACTTCACCGCAGAATAAGAATGTTTTCATGTTTGGTAGCATACTTTCAGAGAAAGAGGCTTCCATTAAACACATTTCTGCGAAAGATGGTGTCGAAGTCCATACTTGTATATCCGATTGCTCTAAAGAAGCAAACAAGTCTTTTGGACGTGCAATCATATCTTTATCGATTGCCCAAAGTGTGCCACCTGTTACTAATGATGGGTAAATATCCATTACAGATAAATCGAATGAGAAAGGTGCTTGGTTTAAGAATACTTGCCCTGTTTGTAAGTTGAAATCTTCTACAGCCCATTTTGTAAAGCTAACAAGACAGTTATAAGTAATCTGAACCCCTTTCGGATTACCTGTACTTCCTGATGTGTAAATAATGTAGAAGTTCTCATCACCTTTTACCGCATGTTCAGGATTTGGAGTATTCCCTTTATGAGTAAAGAAAATATCTTTTAAGTTATCTTCACTTGTAATGCGAACTGGTAAGTCCGTTACCGTTACTTCTGCCCCTGATAACAGTAATTTCGCACCAGAACTTTCAGCAATACGTTGTACACGATCAGCTGGAATAGATAAATCTACAGGAATGTAAGCATGTCCAGCTTTTACACAACCTAAAAAGTTAATAATCATTTCAGGTTGCATATGGCCATAAACCATAATTGGTGAACGATCATCTGGATACTCAGAAGAAATCCAATGTGCTAACGCATCAGAATCTTCCTTTAATTGTTTGTACGTAATTTTCGCATCTCGCCAAACAAAAGCGGTTTGATCAGGCGTTTCTACAGCCCACTTTTCAATTTGTTCTAATAACTTCATAACGTTCCCACCCTAGAATTCATTGTAAATAAATGTACTTGTGTTTGTATCATGGAATCCATACAACCAAAGTAATGCAAATAAAATTGCAAGGTAATAAACCGTCTTTGCAACCCATTGTGTGAGTGGTTGAGACCATATCTCTTTTAATCTTTCCATGTCTTTCCCTCGCTTAATGAAATAATAGCTCTTTGTAGGTATCATGTCCTACATGATTGTGAAAAAAACAAAATCCCACATTTTAGGTAAAAATAAGTCAAAAGGCTCTTTTCTGATATTAGCACTAAATACTAAAAAAGAAAATCCCTAACTTAGCAATTATATTACATTCAGCATGAATTTGTAATGGGTTTGACATGTAAATAGGAAGTGGATTGTATGAATGTATAAAAGTGGATTGTGAGAAGGCGGGAAAATATAATATTTGTTTTGTTATTCCTGAATTGGAGTGGGTTAATAATCACTGGGTACTTAGTACATTTTCAAGGTATAGAGCCTTTTAAAAGGAGGTAATTATTATGAAAAGAGAGTGGAGGAGTTTTATTTCAGAGGAAAATATCATTAAATGGAGACGGCATTTCCATAAGTATCCGGAATTATCGTTTCATGAAAAAGAAACTTCGCAATTTATATATGAAACATTATGCTCATTTTCTTCTTTTGAAGTAACGAGACCAACGGAGTACAGTGTGCTAGCAATTAAAAGAGGAAGGCAACAAGGGAAAGTAGTTGCGATTCGAGCTGATATAGATGCTTTACCAATCCAAGAGGAGACAAGGAAACCTTATACGTCTGTGCATAAAGGAATAATGCATGCATGCGGGCATGATGCTCACGCAGCTATTTTATTAAGTACAGCAGAGACGATAGCAAATATGAAGGAAGATTTTGCAGGCGAAATCCGTCTGTTCTTTCAGCACGCAGAGGAAGTGTATCCCGGTGGTGGACAAGAAATGGTGGAGGCCGGTGTTATGGACGGCGTCGATTATGTAGTAGGTTTGCACGTTATGTCTGGATTAGAAAGTGGAAAGATAGGAATTGTATATGGCCCTATGATGGCAGCACCAGACGTATTTACAATTGAAATTTTAGGAAAGGGTGGTCACGCGGCACGACCAGAAGAAACGATAGATCCTATTGCTATCGGAGCACAAATTATTACAAATTTACAACATATCGTATCAAGAAATACAAGTGCTTTTATGCATAGAGTAGTGTCAGTTACACAATTTCATGGGGGGATGGCCGATAATATCATTCCTAGTGCAGCAGCTTTAATGGGAACTGTTCGATCTTTTAATCAAACATTAAGAGAGGAAGCAAAAGAGAAAATTGAGCAAATTGTAAAAGGAATTACAGAAGCACATGGGGGAGATTATACATATACGTATCGTTACGGATATGATCCAGTTGTTAATAATGAGTACATTACGAAAATAGTAGAAAAAAGTGCGATAAAATTGTTCGGAAATCAGCGTATTGTGCATCTTGAACCTTCTATGGGAGGGGAAGATTTTTCAGCGTATTTAAGAAAAGCACCTGGTTGTTTCATTAAATTAGGAACAGGGAATAAAAACATTGATACTTGTTATCCACATCATCATCCGAAATTTGATGTGGATGAATCGGCTTTAATTAATGGAGTGGAACTATTTTTAGAGACAACTATAAGACTACTAGAAATTGATAAAGCATAAAAAAAGGCAACTGCACTCTATTGCAGTTGCTTTTATTTCTTCCGTCAGAGAGGGCTGAGAAAGAACTATGCTCATTTATAGTATATGAATAGCTAACGGACAAGCTTGTACATTTTAACTATTTTTTAAAAAATAGTTATTGAAATTGATAATTATTATCAATAAAATAGATGAGGAACCTTAATGAGAAAAACATTTCACCTTTTACGAAGGGAATTAAAAAATAAAGATGTTGATAAGCATATTGAATGGCAACGAAATATAATTCGTTCTGAATATGTAGGTGAGAAGAGTACACTTCAAACAGAAAAAGAGATACAAGGTAAAAGGAGAGGTTCAGTTGAGTAAGTTAGTAATGATTTTTGCAAGTATGAGTGGAAATACAGAGGAAATGGCTGACCATATTGCGGGTGCGATTCGTGAAACAGAAAATGAGATTGAAGTAATTGATATTATGGATACACCAGAAGCTTCTATATTAGAGCAATACGACGGTATTATTTTAGGTGCTTATACTTGGGGAGATGGTGATCTTCCTGATGATTTTTTAGATTTTTATGATGCAATGGATTCTATTAACTTAACTGGTAAAAAAGCAGCTGCATTCGGTTCTTGTGATTCGGCTTATCCAAAATACGGGTTAGCGGTTGATATTTTAATAGAAAAGCTGCAGGAGCGCGGGGCAGCAGTTGTGTTAGAAGGATTGAAAGTAGAATTAACGCCAGAAGATGAAGATGTAGAAAAATGTTTACAGTTTGGAGCTGAATTCGTAAAACACCTTTCTTAATGGCAGAAGGGAGATGAAGAGCAATTGCATGAAAAAATCTCAATCAAAACGATGACAGATTACCATTTGTATGATTTTATGCGTTGTCCACACAAATTTTATTTCCGTCATATAAAAAGAAGAGAACCTTCTTCATTTGAATGGCAACAAATAGCGCAAATGATTGTGAATCAAATTATTAATGAATATTACACGCTACCTGCGGGCCAACAAACGAAAATTGTACTTTTAATATTAATAGAAAAGTATTGGAAAAAAGTAAGGATTAATATGTTTGCTTCAAAGGCGGAGTACTATATTGTTTTAGCGAAGCTAACTGATCACTTATTACAGTTTGTTGAAAGGGATGATAGTCAGGCACCGCCGTTATTTTTATATGAGAAGTTTCAAACATATATGGAAGAGTTAGGTGTCCACATGTCATTGACATTTGAAGTTGGTGAGTGGAGTACTGAATCGTTTGTAATTAAAAAGTATGTTGTCGATGCGGATGAGGAAATGCTTGCTCTTTGTCAGAAGCTAATGACAGTATTCAGTTATAAAGCTTTCGGTATTCTTCCAGGGAAAATTGAAGTTATTAATTTAATAGAAGGAACTAAGTATGAGTACATTCCAAAGCAGGAAGATATTATAACTGGAATGGATGATTTATTTAGAATGAAAGAAATGTTGCAGCAACCTGAGCACTATACAGAGCGTCATTTTCGTTCTGAGTGTATGAGTTGTGCGTTTCGTAGTGAATGCCAAAGGGAAGAAGTAAAGAAAGAAGCGAAGCAGAAGAAAAATATAGTACATTAAAGGATGCAAATTTGCATCCTTTTTATTATTGACATGAAAAGCTTTTCATCATTTACCGTATATTTGTAGCAGATTTTAATAAGGGGAGGAATAATCAATGAAAGATGAAACGGCAGTATTTCAATGGTTAAAAGAACAGAATGCTCCTTTTGGAATTCAACTGCAAATTTTACAGGCGTTTCAATTGTATAAAGTTATTGTTGAAATGGATAAAAGGTTAATGATGTATGAGGAGAGAGAGTATAGGGAGAGAATTTAATCTCGTCCCTGTAGTATTGCTTTAAGCTGTTCTTCATTCTTCTTTAATGTTATTTCGTTGTTTGTTTCAATGTTATAAATAAGGTTATGTAGTAAAGGGCTGTATTGATAAAAGGTAGTGATGCGGTGAATGAGTAATGGATCGCGGTGAGAAATAAGTGCACTGTATTGTTCATATACAGATGTAGTAAACTCATGACCGAAATCATAATATAGCCCAGCGAAATCAAAAGCGGGATCGCCAATTTGAGCATCTCCAAAATCGATAACACCTGAAATGTTTTTGTGCAGGTTGTTAAATAAAATGTGATTATGTGTAAAGTCAGCATGAATGATTGTATTTTGAAAGGTAGATTTAGCTATATTGGCAAAGAAATTTTCGAATAAACGATTTAAGGCTGATTTCTGTAATGAAGTAAGATTGTTAGTAAGATATTGATTTAATTTTGTTTGTAGCTCTTTCCAGTAGATAAGTGTTTTTTCGATAGGGAATCCTAGCGTTTCAACACGTCTTAAAGGAATACTATGTAAAGCCGCAAGGAAAGTGGCTAATTGTGTAATGATTGCTTTCAATTCTTTTTTCTCTAGCTTGGTAACTATTTCAGTTGTTAACGGTTCACCGTGAATGAGAGGATAATAGCTACAAAATGGAACGGTATTACAATTATTCTTATACAATAAATGATACTTAGGAATCTCGATTTCTTGTAATGAATGAGAAAGAATAGTGCACAGTTCTTTTTCTAACGGAATTCGCTGTGCATATTCAAGTTTTCGCGGGAAACGAAATAGTAGTTCGTCATTTATAATAACCGCTATATTATCCCAACCTTCTTCATTTTGTTTATATGAATGTATAGAAAGACCGGGCAGAGCTTCTTTTATATATTGTTTGTAAGAGTCCATAATTGTTCCTCGTTTCTAAGTTAAAGGTAGGTTATTCCACTTTATGATATCAGAATTTTCTTTCTATATGTTAAAATATAACTATCATTATGGAGGAGGGTGGGGTGCATTACGAAGAAAAGAATATTAATCATTTCTCTATGTATCGCTTTTGGATTGTTTTGGTCATATAAAGAGGAGGTTTTTGCCACTTTTAAACCGATAGATCGCTACGAGTTAAATAAGGAATTAAAGAACAAAAGTATAGAAACTTTAACTCATAAAGAAAAGAAAAATGTAGGAGAACACTTTGTGACAGCGCAACTAGCAGTGTTTGAGTTTAATAATAAAGAAGATGTGAAACGAAAAGGTGAAGAAATATTTGTAAATAGAGGGTATGAACAGCTAATAGAAAATTATTACCCAAACCGTTTTCGGGATTTAGAGTATAAATTTACAAACGAAGAGATACGTGAAGAGACAGATGAGAGTTTTCGCTATCATGCTGTAGCGTACGTTACTGGTATTGAAAATGGCAAGAGAAGTGAAATGAAATTAAATTATGACATGAAAATTGTAAAGGTTAATAGTATATTTATGGTGTTAGATCAAAAGCAGTATGTACAATAAAAAATCCCTCAAGGAAAAGAGGGATTTTAAAGATTTTCATTTTGTTGCCCAAGTTCTTTTTGAGCAATGTATAAGTTTCCTTGCTCAACTTGTTTCAGTGTATGAACAGAATCTCCTGCATATCCTTTTTCTGTTTTAACAGTTCTTTTTGAACGATTTGAATCTTGTTTCTTCATATAATAGACCACCCTTCTTTAAAAATAGACGAAAATGATGAGCACGAGTAATACAGCTGCGAAAATGGTAATGCCCATTAAAAAAGAAGTGTTTTTATATTTAGGTGGCTTATGTACATCTTGCCGATATCCAGGTGAAATTTCAGGGGCGAATTCTTCATCGAATGATTGTTTCTTTTGTTTTTCGTCCATATGTATCCACCTTTCTTTTTCATTATGTTACACGTTACAAGAAAAAATATGCATGAAGAAAACAGCCGCTATATCATTAGCGGCTGCTTTGCGTTGTATATTTTCTTTGTACTTGAAAGAGACGGATAAGCAGGAAGATTGCTCCAAATGCTAGACCGATAATAAGACCGATCCAATAACCTTTTGCTGCCCAGTCAGTATAAGTTGCTAACATGTAGCCAAGAGGTAGACCTATTACCCAATAAGCTATTAATGTCATAATTAAGGCAACATTTACGTCTTTATAACCACGAAGTGCTCCTTGTACTGGAGTTGCAATCGCATCTGAAATTTGAAATAAAATCGCGAATATAAGAAATTCTTTAGCTAAATGATGGACATTTGCATTTGTCGTATAAATAGAAGCAATTTCATCATCAAAGAAATAAAGAAGGATTGAATATAAAAGAGCGAAAGCAAGGGCTAACCCAATTCCGATAAATCCATATTGTTTCGCATTATTGTATCGTTTTGCTCCAACTTCAAATCCAACGGCTATCGTCATTGCCATTGCTAAACTTAAAGGAGTCATATATAACAAGGAAGCAAAGTTCATAGCTGCTTGATGTGCTGCTATTGTTGTCGTACTAAAATTACTCATCATAAGTGTTACCGCAGCGAAAATACTCGTCTCAAAAAAGATAGCAAATCCGATAGGGACGCCAAGTTTCAGGAATTCCTTCCAAATTGTAAAGGAAGGACGGTATAACTGTTTAAAGATATTGAAAGAAGCGAAAGGCTCTTTCGTACGAATAATAATAACCGTAATAATTAAAATACACCAATATGTTGCTGCAGAAGCGATTGCCGCACCAACACCACCGAGTTTTGGAAAGCCAAAGTGACCAAAAATTAATAAGTAATTTAATACTACATTAATTGGTAATGATAGTAATGTAATAATCATCGTTGTTCGAGTTTTTCCTAATGCATCAATAAATCCACGTAAGACGGTGTAAGTAAATAAAGGGATAATTCCAATCGCGATAATAATTAAAAATTGTGCTGCAATACGTTCCACGGGTTCTTCTAATTGCATGCCATTTAAAATAGGTGAAACAGCGAAGAATCCGATAAGGATAACAACGAAACTAGCACAAATTGCTAAATATACTGCTTGTATGACAATGTGGGGAACGTCCTCCTTTTTCTTTGATCCAACGAGCTGTGCAACAATAGGAGTAGTAGCCATTAAAATTCCTGTTAAGCCGGTACTAACGGGAAGCCATATACTTGTTCCGATAGCAACACCCGCTAAATCAATAGGACTCGCATGTCCTGACATTGTCGTATCAAAAAAGCTCATCGCAAATAATGACATTTGCGTTACAAAAATCGGGAAAAAGAGTAATAAAAATTGCTTTAACTTTTGTGAGAATGAAGTAGTTTCTTTCATAAAATCCCCTTTCAACGTAAAAAACAAACTCTTATTATCATACAATTTAATCAAAAAATAGAAAAGAAATAAGCGTATACAACAAATAAAATCAATAAAAAAAGGATGCACTTTGAAAAGGGATAAGGTATTATGATAAGGTGTGAAAAAATTACATATTCGTTATTAAGGAGGCACTACTTGTGGCTGATTGGCTAATTGGATTAATCATGGGTGCTGTTGAAGGTTTAACAGAGTTTTTACCAGTATCATCAACAGGACATATGATTTTAACAGGACACTTAATTGGATTTGAAGACGATAGAGCGAAAGTTTTTGAAGTTGTAATCCAATTGGGATCGATTTTAGCAGTTGTTGTTATATTTTGGAAACGTCTATGGTCATTAGTTGGAATAGGGAAAGTAACTGATGGACCATCGTTAAATTTATTACATATTATTATCGGGATGATTCCTGCCGGCATACTCGGCGTATTATTCCATAGTGCAATTAAAGAAGTTTTATTCGGTCCAGGACCGGTTGTTATTAGCTTAGTAGCTGGTGGTATTTTAATGATTGTTGCTGAGAAGTTTTCAAAACCAAGTACAGCAAGAACGTTAGATGAAATCACATATAAGCAAGCATTTACAATCGGAATGTTCCAATGTTTAGCACTTTGGCCAGGATTTTCTCGTTCTGGATCAACAATAAGTGGTGGTTTATTAGCACGTGTTTCGCATACAGCGGCAGCGGAATATACATTTATTCTAGCGGTGCCAATGATGGTAGCTGCAAGTGCCTTAGATTTAATTAAAAGCTGGGATATATTAAGCGCGGCTGATATACCGTTATTTGCAACTGGATTTATTACAGCATTCGTTGTTGCGATGCTTGCAATTGTTTCATTCTTAAAATTATTAGGTCGTGTAAAACTAACACCGTTCGCTTACTACCGTTTCATTTTAGCTGCGGTATTCTATTTCTTCATTATGTAATAAAAAAACCTGCCGAAATCGGCAGGTTTTTTATTTTACTACTCTCTCAATCATGCTTTCCATTACATGTTCCCAAAGAGAAGTATCATCAGCTAATGTAGCACGGAAATTAGCATACATTTCTTTTTGTTTCTCTTCGAATGTTGGATCTTCTTTTTCAGGTAATGTAGCGCGCATTGAAGTTACTAATTCTTGTATTTTTGGAGCTCGTGGTCCAAAGACGGCTTGTTCATTTCCGTCTTTATCAATGAAAATAAAGATTGGAATCGCACGTGCTGTTCCGTTTGTTAAGTATTGATCCATTAAATCTAAGTTTTCATCGCGAATTAATAACCGCATATCAATATTTGCAACTTCAGAAATTCGTTTCATAACAGGTACACATAAAAGAGCATCACCGCACCAATCAGCTGTTAATACGATAACACGCCAGCCATCATTTTGGCGTTCTTCTAATATAGGAAGTAATTCATTTGGAATTAAAAAATTATTGTAAATGTGTAGTAGCTCGTATTGGTTTACTTTCATTTCATTCACATATGTATCAAAGGACATACCTTTATCAGCCCATTGTAGTAAGTTCATAAGTAACACCTCTTTAGTATGATTTATTTTTATTGTACCAATTTTTATATAGAAAAGCTTGTATTCTTACTCTTTCTTATCACTAAATAATTTATTTAGTGTGTAAAGGAATAGTGCGACACATAATTCAGCTATGTTGGACATTTGTACACTCTCTATCCAGTCATCGGCGGTATGTATGACAAACCAATCTAACGTAATTTCAATTATAGAGAGCAGAGCAATTGAGAGCCAATTGGGCATACTTGTCATCATTGGATGTAGGAGCACTTTAAAGAAAATGAATATAAAATATGTAATACCGTCTAATAAAAGAATGAGTAAAAAAAAGAGTAGTAGAGCTGTTCTTGATGAATATTCTATACCTGTAATATGAAAGATTCCTACATATACAAAAAATATAAATGCAAAGAATATAATGAGAATAAGAATAACAACACTAATAATAATAGTCTTATCTTTTAGACTGAGATTAGAAAGTTTGTCTTCTTCACTCATTACCCCAACTCCTTTTTCTGGAAAATCAATTTCATTGTACCATGAAATATCTATTAAAAAACTACGAATTATGGGAAAATAAGGTGACAAAAAGTAAGATTTCGTGTAAAATTATTAATAAGGTTTTTATTTAACTAAATGAAATAAAAGGGGCTGTCAAAATTGTCTCAAAATCGAGAGCAATTAATGGAAGAACTATCGACAAATGTTTTTGCTATGTTCCGCACGTTGCGTAATGATATTGGAAAAATATTTGGTGGTTACATACCGTGGAATGAGTTCATCGTCCTTAGAATATTGAATCGTACGAATAAAGAAATGGTATCACGTGTAGCGAATGAGTTAAATGTGTCGAATAGTCATATTACAGCTGTTACAGAAAAATTAATTAATAAAGGTTTTGTAACTCGTTCACGCTCTACGTCAGATCGCCGAGTTGTATATTTGGAGATTACAGAACAAGGGAAAGATTTAGTTGCGAAAATGGAAGGGGAGAAAAAGAAATATTTACAAGAAAGATTCTCCGCACTTTCAGAAGATGAAATGGATATAATGATATCTATTTCTAAAAAACTTATTTAAATAATTACAAATAAGAAAACGCTTACCTAATTAAAAAGAAGACCTTCCTCATATATGGAAGGTCTTCTTCTGTGTGTAATAGATGATAAAAAATAAAATGTGTATGAAAAAAGATAGAGCGCCATACTACTAATAAAGGAAGGAGGCAGAAATATGACGAATCGTAATGGTAGTCAAGGAAGTGGAAATCAAGGTTCACCAAAATCAGGGCAATTCCAGCAGGAGTTTAGTACTGAATTTGAAACGGGAAATGATAATAAAGGAAAAGAATATCGTTCGAAAAAAGGAAGTAAATCAAAAAAGGAGTGAAATGATTCACTCCTTTTTTGATTTAAGATGCTGCAGATTGATCAGTATTATATTTTTCTTCTGATTTTGCAACAATCATTGCACAAATTGCATCACCGGAAATATTTACAGCAGTTCTAGACATATCTAGAATGCGGTCAATACCGATAATTAAAGCAATGCCTTCTACTGGTAGATTTACTTGATTTAAAACCATCGTAAGCATCACTAGTCCAACACCTGGTACACCTGCAGTACCGATACTAGCTAGTACAGCAGTTAATACGACCATAGCTAATTGTGGTAATGTAAGTTCAACGCCGTATACTTGAGCGATAAATACAGTTGCTACCCCTTGCATAATAGCAGTACCATCCATATTAATCGTTGCACCTAGTGGTTGTACAAAAGAGCTTATCGCTTTTGGAACTCCAAGTTTTTCTTGGGCGGTTTTCATGGCAAATGGAAGGGACGCATTAGAGCTAGATGTACTAAACCCAATTGCCATTACCGGACCGAAATGTTTAAAGAAACGAATAATACTTTCTTTGGCTAGTACCTTTAATAAGCCGCCGTATACGAAGACACCGTGAATAATGAGTACCAACATAACGACAATCATATACTTGAACATCGCAGCGACGCCTGCAAGACCCATTTTACCAACGGACGAAGCGAGCAACCCGAATGTTCCGATTGGAGCTAATTTCATGACGAGATTAACAAGATACATCATTAATTCGTTGCCCTGTTCAAGTAATGAATGGACACCTTGAACTCGTTTTCCTAAAACAGCTAAACCGAGTCCGATCAATGCGGCAAAGGCAATAATTTGTAGCATGTTCCCATCAGCCATCGCTTTTGCTGGATTATCTGGCACAATATTCAGCAATGTATCAACGAAAGATGTTTCAGTTTTTGCACCTTCATACTTAAGCCCGTCTGTTTTAAAGTTACCGCCAGCTCCTGGTTTTATGATAAGTGCAAATGTAACTGCAATAGAGATAGCGACAGCTGTTGTTACGAGAAAGAATGAAATTGATTTTAAACCAATTCTTCCAAGTTGTTTCGGATCTCCAAGACCAGCAGCCCCGAGTACGATAGAAATGAACACAACAGGAACAACTAGCATTTTAATAAGTCGGATAAACAATTGACCAAGTGGATTGAACACATATTGATTCAATGGCTCAAAAATAGATGGAGCAGCTAAATTTAAAGTGAGTCCGACAACTAGACCGAGAAATAATGCAATTAAGATTGCCTTTGTTTGTTTCAATAAAAGCCCCCCTTGTTTTTGTAAAATTGCTTTCTAAAGTAATTATACCGAAAAAATACCTATTTTGACAATATTTTCTGAATATTTAGTATAAAGTTGTCTATTTCAACGTATATAGTCCAGTTTTGTTGAAATATGTGGAAAGAATACATTTATGTATTTGGAAAAAAAATAGACCATCACATGATGGGCTAGGGAAGGGGACAATTTATGTCAATTTAATTAGGGATGGAAGCTATTCAAAGACACTGGGGAATGTCTTATAAATTAGGGAGGAACAGCTCCGATACATATACTATAAAAGGTGGATGTGGTCTAGATGTGAACATAGAGTGAAAGAGAGAGGGAGTTTTAAGTAAGAAGAAAGAGAGAATAAAAAAATAAGACCATCACATATAGGATGGTCAAGGGAAGGGGACAATTTATGTCAATTTAATTAGGGATGGAAAGCTGTTCAAGACACTGGGGAATGTCTTATAAATTAGGGAGGAACAGCTCCGATACGTATACTATAAAAGGTA
The DNA here is from genome assembly GCF_019344915.1 of Bacillus sp. FDAARGOS_1420. Taxonomy (NCBI): domain Bacteria; kingdom Bacillati; phylum Bacillota; class Bacilli; order Caryophanales; family Bacillaceae; genus Bacillus; species Bacillus sp. FDAARGOS_1420. The sequence goes on from NZ_JAHWJB010000002.1 coordinate 581,872, forward strand.
GATGTGATCCTCGTGTGAACATGGAGTGAAAGAGAGAGGGAGTTTCAAATAAAAGATAGAAAGAATAAAAAAATAAGACCATCACATATAGGATGGTCAAGGGAAGGGGACAATTTATGTCAATTTAATTAGGGATGGAAGCTATTCAAAGACACTGGGGAATGTCTTATAAATTAGGGAGGAACAGCTTCGATACATATACTATAAAAGATGGATGTGACCCTCGTGTGAACATGGAGTGAAGGAGAGAGGGAGTTTCAAATAAAAGATAGAAAGAATAAAAAAATAAGACCATCACATATAGGATGGTCAAGGAAAGGGGACAATTTATGTCAATTTAATTAGGGATGGAAAGCTGTTCAAGACACTGGGGAATGTCTTATAAATTAGGGAGGAACAGCTCCGATACATATACTATAAAAGGTAGGTGTGACCCTCGTGTGAACATGGAGTGAAAGATATGGGGATTTGAAAAGGGATATAATAGAAAATATTCTTTTGTAAAACGATAGGAGTCTGAATATAAATAAAAGTTGAAATCTATGAAAAAAAGGATTATGCTCAACTATATTATAAGAATATAAGGTTTATCCCGCTACTTGTAGGCTCTTAAAGAGTCTTTATTTATGAAGGGATAAAAGCTTCACTTGATAAAGGGAGTTAGTGATATGGAAGTAGCAAAAAAACAAGGGTTGTATAATCGTTTTATACGATTGAATCCACCACAAATTTTAGCATTAGGCTTTTTTTGTTTAATTGTGGTCGGAGGATTGTTATTAAAGTTACCGTTTGCAACGAAAGTACATATTAGTTGGGTAGATGCTTTCTTTACAGCTACGTCGGCAGCGACTGTAACTGGTTTAGGTGTTGTAGATACTGCGAGTACGTTTACGATGTTTGGTGAAATTGTTATTATGTTTTTAATTCAAACGGGTGGTCTCGGTCTTATGACGATAGCCATTTTAATTGTTTGGGTATTAGGGAAAAAAATTGGTTTACGCCACCGATTATTAATTGGAGAAGCATTTAATCAAACAAATATTGGTGGTCTTGTGAAATTAGTAAAACGTGTTTTTATTTTTTCTATTTGTATTGAGCTAATTGGAGTTATCTTTTTATCGATTCGCTTTATTCCAGAGTTTGGTTTTGGAAAAGGTTTATACTATAGTATTTTTCACGTTATTGCGTCATATAATAATGCCGGCTTTGCGCTTTGGCCAGATAATTTAACAAGATATGTAGGAGATCCTATTATTAATATTGGGATTTGTTCTTTAATTGTAATAGGAGGGTTAGGATTTACGGTATTAATTGATATATGGTATAGCCGTAGTTTCCGAAAATTATCACTGCACTCCAAAATCATGATTGTTGGAACGATAGCACTTAATGTTATTGCGATGATTGTGATTTTTGTATTGGAATATAATAATGTGAAGACTTTGGGGCACTTATCTTTAAATGGAAAATTATGGGCTGCGTTCTTCCAAGGAATTACACCTCGTACAGCTGGTTTTAACACGGTAGATTATGGGGGAATGGAGGAGTCATCGATACTATTTACAATGGTATTAATGTTTATTGGCGCGGGAAGTGTATCGACAGGCGGTGGAATTAAGTTAACGACATTCGTTATTTTAATTACATCAGTTCTTTCTTTCTTTAGAAAGAAAGAGGATTTTGTTTTATTTCAGCGTACGATTAAAATGTCGACAGTAACGAGAGCGTTAGCAATTGTCGTTGCTAGTCAAATACTTATTTTTACAGCGGTATTTGTATTAATGCTTACAGAAGACTTCAGTTTTATTCAGTTATTATTTGAGACAATTTCAGCGTTTGGTACAGTAGGGTTAACAATGGGGATTACTGCGAAGCTATCGGCGTTTGGAAAATGTATTATTATGTTTGTTATGTTTTGTGGATTAATCGGACCGTTAACACTTGTTTTCTCTTTGGCACGACCAGCAAAACAAAAAATTAAATATCCATCAGAAGATGTATTTACAGGATAAGGTATCCCGCATAAAGCGAGATACCTTTTTCTTTTTAAAAAAGAGAGAACAATAAACCAATAAGCGCCACTCGGAATAAAATCGCAATGAGTGCAGCGATACCACCCACAATGGCAGCGGTACCACCAGTTACAGTAGCCCCGCGATTATAAGCGTAAATACCAAGTAGAACAGACACAAGACCAAATAGTGTTGGGAATGTGAATAATGATAATATTGCTAAGGCAAGAGCAATGAAACCAGCAGTCGATCCAGCTGCAGACGATCTTACATCATCGTTATCTTTATCATCATAATCGATATGCTGTGGTGCAACTTCAGCTGCGTATTCTTCTTTATAATCACTATCTATTCGATCTCTTTTTTTATATTCATCAAATTTCTCAGTCAAAGTAAGGACTCCTTTCATAACAAGGTTCAATAGTAGTATGTTTCTCTTTACTGTTTTTATCCCGCTATTTGCGAGCAGTAAGACTCCCACCTCAAAATTTGGCTGGAGCCCTGCGGCTCGTAAACGCCCGATTGGTGTGGGCTAATAATCAGTGGGGGATGAACAAAACCTCCACTGATTAAAGTTTCACTTTATCCGAACTTGTACAGGGAGTAATATCCAATTGAAAAGTGGAAAATATTTTTTCAAAATAGGAAAACTTAGTATGACTTCCTCTATTTTGGAAAGTATAAAAAAGAATAATGAGGAAAGGGTGTAGTACATAATGGAACATCCAATTGAAAATTTAATGAAAACAGCAATGACAAATTTAAAAGAGATGGTAGATGTAAATACGATTGTTGGAAGTCCGGTTTCAACAGCTGACGGAAATGTAGTATTAACAGTATCTCAAGTGGCTTTTGGTTTTGGAGCTGGTGGAAGTGACTTTAAAGGTGATTTTATTTCCGAAAAACATAACGGTGGACAAGGGCAGCATAAAGAGAACAAGCAAAGTCATCCATTCGGAGGCGGAAGCGGGGCTGGGGTTTCTATTAGCCCAGTTGCTTTTTTAGTAGTTGGTTCTAACGGTGTGCAAGTGTTGCATCTCAATAGTAGTACACATTTAATTGAAAAAGCGTTAAATACTGTGCCAAGCACTGTGGATAAATTTGTGAATGGTCGCCAAAAGTGAACTTGCATTTTTTAGGAATTATGATATATTAGAAAAAGTGCGCTTTATGACGATCGGAATAATTGAACTGTAAATATATATGATGTGTGGAATAAGGGAGAGGAATTTATGATTAATATCAAAAACTTAGTAGTTGGCTTATGTATGTTAGTAAGCGGTTTTGTTGTATATGTAATAAAAGAAAAAGCTCCATTCTAAAACAGACAAACCGTTAATGTCTGTTTTTAATTTGTAAAAAATGTTGACAAGTTATTGTATTGGTGTTAAAATTTTAATTCGTGTCTCGGTTAAAGCTAGTGTAAAGTAAATAAATCTTATGAATATAATACGAAAAGTTTGCGAAAGATCGGGTAGTCTTACCAACAACTTTTGTGAACAAACCCTATAAATTGTATATGTAAGCTTTATATGTATACTAGTGAATCAAGGAGCGGTCAGTGGAACCGTAATGATGAGAGAGAGGTAGGGCTTTCATCCAGTATATGTTACTTTCCCGTTAGGTGAATATAAAAAAGAGGGCTCCTTTTGAAAAGGAGCCCTCTTTCTATAAATAAATTGAAACTATAATCAGTGGGACCATTCCATTCCCTTTACATGTTAGCTCACAAATAATGTGATAAAAATGATTAAGTGCGGTTTTCAACTTGCTGACAAATTTCATCTGTTGTTAAACCATGTGCTTTAATTACAGATCCTTTTATCGATGTATCTGCAATGCCCATCATATTAGAATCTTGCCCGGTTACAACGCAACAATCACACCCATGTGCATCATTTTCAGAGTTAAGTGAAACGACTTCATGTCCTTGTTGCTGAAGAGCTTGTTGAACATCTGTTAAAGAGTTCTCAACACCAATTCTAGCCATAATTTTCACCTCCTACCATCTAGTTGCTAGTATGCTCAAGTCCATAGCATATATTTATGAAAAGATGGTAGGAAGAGAATATTTGTTTAGTCGTTATATACACCAGTAAGCATTTGACTAACGAATTGATCATTTAATGTATCTTGTGCTGAACTGTTATTAGACTGAATATCGATTGAAGCTGTGTAGTTGTTATGTTTCCTACTATTTGGTTCTACTTCAACGTAATTATCGAATTTACAAAATCCTTTCGTATCCATTAGATCAAATAGTTGTAGCATTTCTACTACCTCTTGTCTCGTTCCTTTAATTTGTACACACGCCATTGTTATTTCCTCCTTCAATTTGACAAATTGTTTTTTAAAAATAGGATTATGATTACTAAATGAAAAATATGAATGTTATTTTTAGACAGCGTTATTTTTGTTATTTCCCCCCTTTTTCACCAAAAGTCGTTGTATATTCCCGGATTTATAAAATCGGACGTCCGTTTATTGAATACAATAGATTCGTATCAATTGGCGAAAACCCTTCTTTTAAACAAATATTTTTTTAGTAGAATTTGACGAAAAAATTTTTTGACTTTTTGTAAACGTTAACAATGTTATTAAATCAATATAAACAAAGATGTACGTACGATTAAAAATTAAAAATTTTCTAAAAATTCACTTGATTTATTTGAAAAGGAGAGTAGACTAGGAAACAATAAAAAACTCATAGAACATAGGGGGCGCTTTCAAGTGAACGAGCAGTGGATTTTCTTAAATGGAGAATTTGTTCCAAAAGACGAAGCAAAGGTTTCAGTATATGATCATGGCTATTTATATGGCGATGGAGTGTTCGAAGGAATTAGGGTATATAGCGGTAATGTTTTCCGTTTGAGAGAGCATCTTGTCCGGTTATATGAATCAGCGAAATCCATCATGTTAGAAATTCCATATACGTTAGAAGAAGCAACGAAAATCGTTGTTGAAACGATTCGACAAAACAAACTATCTAATGGATATATCCGCCTCGTTGTATCAAGAGGACCTGGGAACTTGGGATTAGATCCCGATTCTTGTACGAAACCAAATGTAGTAGTAATTGCAGAGCAATTATCTTTATTTCCACAAGAATATTATGAAAAAGGGATTCCGATTATAACAGTTGCAACGCGTCGCAATCGCCCGGATGTTTTATCGCCACAAGTAAAATCTTTAAATTACTTAAATAATATTTTAGTTCGCATTGAGGCGAAATTAGCTGGAGTACAAGAAGCACTTATGTTAAATGACCAAGGATATGTAGCTGAAGGCTCTGGAGATAATGTATTTATTGTGAAGGGAAATAAATTAATTACACCACCAAGTTCTGCTGGAGCGTTAGAAGGTATTACACGAAACGCGATTTTAGAAATCGGCGAAAAACTTGGATATGACGTAAGAGAAGAATTATTTACAAGGCATGATGTATATGTAGCTGATGAAGTGTTTTTAACAGGAACAGCTGCTGAAGTAATTGCTGTTACGACAGTAGATGGAAGAACGATTGGTTTAGGTAGAACAGGGCCACATACGAATCGTTTATTAGAAGAATTCCGTAAATTAGTTGTAGAAGATGGAGAGAAAATTTACGAAGAAAATAAAGTTGGATAATAGCTCTTATGACATGATAAAGCGTTGATAGGGAGGAGTAGTTGACTGTGAAGCCTCACAGAGAGTCGGTGGTTGCTGGAAACCGATGGTTCACGTCGACGAACATCACCCTTGAGTGCTAAGCTGAAACGTTTGTTTAGGCTTAGACGGTAGCTCCGTTATTAGCTAGACTCATATCCCGAGTCACTGAGGCAAGAGTAATCTTGCAAAGAAGGGTGGTACCGCGAAATCTTTCGTCCCTTCAGCACATAGCTGGAGTGTGGACGTAGGATTTTTTTATTTTATAAATGTTTTAAAAAAGGGGGCTTATAAGAAAAATGTCTTCAAAAACGGAAGAGAAACTGGCAACTGGTGCACAGCTATTGTTAGAAGCGCTAGAAAAGGAAGGAGTAGAGGTGATTTTTGGTTATCCAGGTGGTGCGGTTTTACCTCTATATGATGCGCTTTATGATTGTGAAATTCCGCATATTTTAACGAGGCATGAGCAAGGTGCAATTCATGCTGCTGAAGGATATGCAAGAATTACAGGAAATCCAGGAGTGGTAATTGCAACAAGTGGACCGGGTGCTACAAATGTTATTACTGGTCTAGCTGACGCGATGATTGATTCATTGCCACTTGTTGTATTTACAGGGCAAGTAGCAACAACGTTAATCGGGAGTGATGCTTTCCAAGAAGCTGATATTATGGGGCTTACGATGCCGGTGACAAAACATAATTATCAAGTACGAAAAGCATCGGATTTACCCCGAATTATTAAAGAAGCATTTCATATCGCTAGAACAGGAAGACCGGGCCCAGTCGTAATTGACCTTCCGAAAGATATGGTAGTAGAGCAAGGTGAGCGATGTAGCGACGTACAAATGGATTTACCAGGATACCAGCCTAATTATGAACCGAATCTACTACAAATAAACAAATTATTACAAGCGATTGAGGTCTCAAAAAAGCCATTAATTTTAGCTGGAGCAGGTGTATTGCATGCGAAAGCATCGAAAGAATTAACAAGTTTTGCTCGCAAATATCATATTCCAGTTGTTCATACATTACTTGGTCTTGGTGGGTTTCCACCAGATGATGAACTATTTCTAGGGATGGGAGGAATGCACGGTTCATACACCGCAAATATGGCGTTATATGAATGTGACTTACTTATTAATATAGGTGCAAGGTTTGATGATCGTCTTACTGGGAATTTAGCTTATTTTGCTAAAGAAGCAATTGTCGCACATATAGATATTGATCCAGCGGAAATTGGGAAAAATGTGCCGACTGAAATCCCTATTGTTGCGAGTGCAAAGCAAGCATTAGAAGCTCTACTTACTTTTAAAGAAGGGGAAGTACATCACAATGATTGGCTTTCGTTATTGAATAGTAGAAAAGAAAAATACCCTCTTTCTTACAAAGAACATGCAGAGCGTATTAAACCTCAATATGCAATTGATATGCTATACGAAATTACGAAAGGAGAAGCGATTGTAACAACAGATGTTGGGCAACATCAAATGTGGGCAGCTCAATATTATCCGCTGAAAAACCCAGATAGATGGGTAACCTCTGGTGGGTTGGGAACAATGGGCTTCGGGTTTCCAGCAGCAATAGGTGCACAAATCGCAAAGCCTGAAGAACTAGTTATTGCAATTGTCGGTGATGCGGGATTTCAAATGACCCTGCAAGAACTAAGTGTATTAAAAGAGCATTCTTTACCAGTTAAAGTGTTTATTTTAAATAATGAAGCTTTAGGAATGGTAAGACAATGGCAAGAGGAATTTTATAATGGGCGATATTCGCACTCCTTACTTTCATGCCAACCAGATTTTGTTGCGCTTGCCAATGCTTATGGCATAAAAGGTGTTCGTATTGAAGACCCACTTCTTGCAAAGCAACAATTACAGTATGCAATTGAGTTAAGAGAGCCTGTTGTAATTGATTGCCGCGTACTTCAATCCGAAAAGGTAATGCCGATGGTTGCCCCAGGAAAAGGCGTTCATCAAATGGAGGGAGTGGAGAAAAGGTGAAGAGAATTGTAACAGCGACAGTTCGAAATCAAAGCGGTGTGTTAAATCGAATTACAGGTGTTATGACACGTAGACATTTTAATATTGAAAGTATTTCAGTAGGTCATACGGAATCATCGGATATTTCGAGAATGACGATTGTTGTACACGTTGAAAATGAACAGCAAGTTGAGCAGTTAATTAAACAACTTCATAAGCAAATCGATGTACTGAAAGTATCAGATATTACAGAAGAAGCGATGATCGCTAGAGAACTTGCACTTATTAAAGTAGCAACGTCTGTAGCAAGAGCAGAATTATATAGTTTAATTGAACCGTTCCGAGCCGCTGTAATAGATGTTGGGAAGGATTCCATAGTGGTGCAAGTAACAGGTACCCAGGAGAAAGTAGAAGCGTTAATTGAATTACTTCGTCCATATGGTTTGAAAGAAATTGCTAGAACAGGTGTAACAGCATTTACACGTAGTATGAAAAAACAAGATAAACAAGTTATGTTAATTCAATAATTATTTAAAAAATAGGGGGAAATGAAAATGGCGAAAGTTTATTATGAAAAAGACGTAACGGTAAATGTATTAAAGGAAAAGAAAGTAGCAATCATCGGATATGGATCGCAAGGCCATGCGCATGCACAAAACTTACGTGATAACGGATTTGATGTAGTAGTTGGACTGAGGAAAGGGAAGTCATGGGATAAGGCGAAAGAAGACGGTTTTTCTGTATATACAGTAGCGGAAGCAGCAGAAAAAGCAGATGTAGTAATGATTCTACTACCTGATGAATTACAGCCGGAAGTATATGAAGCTGAAATTGCACCAAACTTACAAGGCGGCAATTCTCTCGTTTTCGCGCATGGATTTAATGTTCACTTTGATCAAGTAAAACCGCCAGCTAATGTAGATGTATTTCTAGTAGCACCGAAAGGTCCAGGACATCTAGTACGTCGTACGTTTGCGGAAGGGGGAGCTGTTCCTGCATTATTTGCAGTATATCAAGATGCAACAGGAGTTGCGACTGAAAAGGCACTTTCATATGCAGATGGAATTGGGGCGACGAGAGCAGGTGTATTAGAAACAACGTTTAAAGAAGAAACAGAAACAGATTTATTTGGAGAGCAAGCTGTACTTTGCGGCGGAGTGACTGCACTAGTAAAAGCTGGGTTTGAAACGTTAGTTGATGCTGGTTATCAACCGGAAGTTGCATATTTTGAATGTTTACATGAACTAAAACTAATCGTTGACCTTATGTATGAAGGCGGACTTGAAAATATGAGATATTCAGTTTCAGATACAGCGCAGTGGGGCGACTTCGTATCAGGACCACGCGTTGTGACGGAAGATACGAAGAAAGCGATGGGTGCAGTGCTAGCAGAAATTCAAGATGGTACATTTGCAAGAGGCTGGATCGCAGAGCATAAAGCAGGAAAACCAAATTTCCATGCGACAAATGAAAAAGAAAATGAACATGAAATCGAAGTAGTTGGACGTAAATTACGTGAAATGATGCCGTTTGTACAGCCGCGAGTAAAGGCAGGGGTCAAATAATATGAAGCAAATTTTGTTCATGGATACGACGCTACGTGATGGCGAACAATCACCAGGAGTTAATTTAAATGAACAAGAGAAATTACAGATTGCGAGGCAACTAGAGAGACTTGGTATTAATGTAATGGAAGCTGGATTCGCAGCAGCTTCTGAAGGTGATTTTCAATCGGTAAAACGTATCGCAAATACCATTCAAAATGCTACGGTTATGAGTTTAGCTAGAGCAAAGGAAAGCGATATTCGAAGAGCATATGACGCAGTGAAAGGTGCTGTCTCTCCTCGATTACACGTATTTTTAGCTACGAGTGACATTCATATGAAATATAAGCTTTGTATGTCAAAAGAAGATGTATTAGATAGCATTCATCGCTCGGTTACGCTCGGGAAATCACTATTTCCAACAGTTCAATTTTCAGCAGAAGATGCAACAAGAACATCGAGAGCATTTTTAGCTGAAGCAGTAGAAGTCGCGATTCGCGCAGGAGCGAATGTAATCAATATTCCTGATACAGTTGGATATACGAATCCTGAAGAATACTATTCTCTTTTTAAATACTTACAAGAATCCGTTCCTTCTTATGAAAAAGCAATTTTTTCTTGTCATTGTCACGATGATCTTGGAATGGCAGTAGCGAACTCGTTAGCAGCAGTTGAAGGCGGAGCGTTACAAGTAGAAGGAACCATTAACGGAATTGGAGAAAGAGCAGGAAATGCGGCGCTAGAAGAAGTCGCGGTTGCTCTCCATATTAGAAAAGATTTCTATGAAGCAGAATCCTCTATGACATTAAAAGAAATTAAAGCGACGAGTACGTTAGTAAGTCGGTTAACGGGTATGGTTGTACCGAAAAATAAGGCAATTGTTGGAGCAAACGCTTTTGCTCACGAATCAGGTATTCATCAAGACGGTGTATTAAAAGAAGTAACGACGTATGAAATTATTGAACCATCGCTGATTGGAGAGTCACAAAATCTATTTGTATTAGGAAAGCATTCCGGGCGCCATGCGTTTACTGAAAAAATGAAAGAACTTGGTTATGAGTTTACAAAAGAAGAACGAGATGTGGTGTTTGAAGCATTTAAAAACTTGGCTGACCGTAAAAAAGAAATTACAGAAGAAGATTTACGTGCGCTTATGCTTGGTGAAGCAGCATTTGCGGCCCAGCAATATAGCATTACTCAATTGCAAGTACATTTCGTATCAAATAGTACACAGTGTGCAACGGTTGTACTAAAAGATGAGGAAGGAAATATGTACGAAGATGCAGCAACTGGTTCTGGAAGTATTGAAGCGATCTATAATGCAATTCAAAGAATTTTAGGATTAGAATGTGACTTAGCGGATTATCGCATACAATCTATAACGCAAGGTCAAGATGCACTTGCACATGTTCATGTTGAATTAAAAGAAGGAACTCATCAAGTATCAGGTTTTGGTGTTGCGCAAGACGTATTAGAAGCATCGGCGAGAGCGTATGTTCATGCGGCCGGAAAATTAAAATCTTTTATTACTCTTGTGAAGTAACTGTTTGATAAGTGAGGGGATCGTCCCTTACTTATCAAAGTATATTTCTGAAAATTCAGACAAAAGGAGTGTTTTAATTGGAAAAACGTATCGTTTGTTTAGCGGGTGATGGTGTTGGTCCGGAAATTATGGAAAGCGCGAAGGAAGTATTGCATATGGTAGAGAGGCTATATGGACATCACTTTCATTTACAAGATGAGTACTTTGGCGGAGCGGCTATCGATTTAAATGGGCAACCATTACCACAGCGAACACTTGCCGCTTGTTTAGCGAGTGATGCGGTTTTACTTGGAGCGGTTGGTGGACCGCGGTGGGATGATGCGAAAGAAAGGCCAGAGAAAGGATTATTAGCTTTAAGAAAAGGACTTGGTGTATTTGCGAACGTTCGTCCTGTAACAGTAGAAAGCGCAACTGCACATTTATCGCCATTAAAAAACGCAGATGAAATTGACTTCGTTGTCGTTCGTGAACTAACAGGCGGTATTTATTTCTCTTATCCGAAAGAAAGAACGGAAGAATCGGCAACTGATACACTTACGTACCATCGTCATGAAATTGAACGTATCGTGTCGTATGCTTTTCAATTAGCGAGTAAGAGAGAGAAAAAAGTAACCTCTATTGATAAAGCGAATGTTTTAGAATCTAGTAAATTGTGGAGAGCTGTTACGGAAGAAGTAGCTCTTCGTTATCCTAATGTTGAATTAGAGCACATTTTAGTAGATGCAGCTGCTATGGAGTTAATTCGAAACCCAAGGAGATTTGACGTTATCGTAACAGAAAATTTATTTGGTGATATTTTGAGCGACGAGGCTTCTGTATTAGCAGGGTCATTAGGAATGCTTCCATCAGCGAGCCATGCGGAAAACGGGCCGTCTTTATATGAGCCTATTCATGGATCAGCGCCAGATATTGCAGGTAAAAATAAAGCGAATCCAATTGCGATGATGCGTTCAGTAGCGATGATGCTTGGGCAATCATTTGGATTAACGAGAGAAGGGTATGCGATTGAAGAGGCAATTTCTGCAGTTCTTCAATCTGGGAAATGTACAGCTGATATTGGGGGGAATGAGACGACAACTTCATTTACGAGGGCAGTTATTCAAGAAATGGAAGAGCAGGCACTAGTAGGGAGAGGAAGATAATGGGGAAAAGGTTACTAGATAAGCTTTGGGAAAGACATGTAGTTGTAACGAATGAAAATGGATTGGATTTATTATATATCGATCTTCATCTCGTTCATGAAGTAACGTCACCGCAAGCCTTTGAAGGCTTGCGGCTTGCAAATCGAACTGTTCGGAGACCGGAATTAACGTTTGCAACGATGGATCATAATATTCCAACGAAAGATGTTTGGAATATTACCGATCGCATTGCGAAGCAGCAATTGGATACACTTCGTGACAATTGTAAACAATTTAAGGTGCGATTAGCCGATATTGGTGATGAAGAGCAAGGAATCGTTCACGTTATAGGACCAGAACTTGGGCTCACACAACCGGGGAAAACGATTGTATGCGGTGATAGCCATACAGCAACCCACGGTGCTTTCGGTGCTTTAGCGTTTGGTATTGGTACGAGTGAAGTAGAACATGTATTAGCAACTCAAACGTTGTGGCAACGAAAACCGAAAGCGATGGGGATTGAATTAAAAGGAAAGTTACCGAAAGGCGTTTATGCAAAGGATATTATTTTGCATCTTCTCTCAAAGTACGGTGTAGCGGTTGGAACGGGGCATGTAATGGAATTCTACGGAGAGACGATTCGTGATATGGGTATGGAAGAGAGAATGACACTTTGCAATATGGCAATTGAAGGGGGAGCGAAAGCTGGCATCATTGCACCAGATGAGAAAACATTTTCTTATGTAAAAGGGCGTGAATATGCACCGAAAGACTATGAAACGTTTACGGGAAAATGGTCGGAGCTTTATACAGATTCAGATGCAATTTATGATTTACATATTTCGGTAGATGTTACGGATTTAGCACCGTATGTCACTTGGGGAACAAATCCTAGTATGGGTGTTCCTATTGATGAAAAATTACCAGAGAAGCATAACGAAAATGATGAAAGAGCATTTTCATATATGGGATTGAGCCCTGGGCAAAGTACGTTTGAAATTCCTGTTAAGCATGTCTTCATTGGTTCTTGTACAAATTCACGTTTATCTGACTTAGAAATTGCTGCATCTGTTGTAAAAGGGAAAAAGGTAAAAGAAGGTGTGCGAGCACTCGTTGTACCAGGATCAAAAAGTGTGAGAGAGCGGGCGATGCAAAAAGGCTTACATCGCATATTTGAAGAAGCGGGATTTGAATGGAGAGAGCCTGGATGTTCAATGTGTCTTGGGATGAATCCAGATCAAGTACCTGAAGGAGAACATTGTGCTTCTACTTCAAATCGTAATTTTGAAGGAAGGCAAGGGAAAGGAGCACGAACACATTTAGTAAGTCCAGCTATGGCTGCAGCAGCTGCGTTATATGGTCATTTTGTTGATATTAGAAAGGAGAGTTACGATGGAACCATTTCATATTCATAAAGGTACTGCCGCAGTACTTATGAATGATAACATTGATACAGATCAAATTATTCCGAAGCAATATTTGAAGAGAATTGAAAGGACGGGATTTGGAAAATATTTATTTGATGAGTGGCGTTACGATAATGAGCGCCATGAAAATCCTAATTTCCCCCTTAATGCACAAGAACGAAAAGGAGCAAGTATATTAATTACAGGTGATAATTTTGGATGTGGTTCTTCAAGAGAACATGCTCCGTGGGCGCTTGCGGATTATGGTTTCCGCGTTATTATCGCCGGAGGATTTGCAGATATTTTTTATATGAATTGTATGAAGAATGGTATGTTACCGATTGTAATGGATAAAGAGATGCGTGAACAACTTGCCAAAACGAATGCGAGAGATCAAATGGAAGTTGATTTAGAGAATGAAGTAATTATTACGAATACGCACAGGTTTCATTTTACAATCGAGAAAATGTGGAAAGAAAAATTATTAAATGGTCTAGATGAAATCAGCATTACGATGCAATACGAACGAGAAATTGGAGAGTATGAAAGAGAGATAGCCTTATATTAAGAAATAACGGAATATTAAAAATGTATTTACATTCAGAATTAACTGTTATATACTATGTGAAAATCAGAGGAGAAAGGGAGTAAGTATTATGAATATCGTGCAATCTATAAAAATGCTTACACAACTACATCATCATACATGAAACCCTTGAACCTAACGTGAAAACGTGTAGGCACAAGGGTTATTCCCGTTGTACCTACACTCTACTAAAGAGCCTTGTAGGTATTTTGTCTACAAGGCTCTTTTTATTTTCGGTTTGGGTGGATCGAATGGGCATAAATTAAAGAGGGAAAGGTGTGTGAAATGAGATGACAAAGTGGAAACGGGCAAATCCGAATGGAACGAGAGATTACTTATTCGAAGAATGTACGTTAATTGAAGAAGTGGAACAAAAATTAAGACGGACCTTTTTAGAGAGAGGTTATGAAGAAATAAGGACACCTACAATTGAATTTTATGATGTTTTTGCATTTCAAAACAGGCCGATAGATGAAGAAAAGATGTATAAATTTTTCGATGAAAAAGGACGGATTATCGTTTTACGCCCAGATATGACAATTCCTTTAGCAAGAGTAATTGGAACACAGAGAGGGGATATTCCTCTTAAAGTAACTTATAGCGGGAATGTATTTCGGGCGAATGAGTCCCTTACTGGGAAATATAATGAAATAGTGCAAAGTGGTATTGAAATTATCGGGATTGAAAATGTAAGGGCCGAAATTGAATGTGTGATAAGCGTAATTCAAGCACTTCAAAAATTAAAGGTGCAATCTTTCACAATTGAGATTGGGCAAGTGCAGTTATATAAATGTATCGTAAAAAAGCTCCCGATTAATGATGAAGAAGAGAAGTTACTTAGAACGTATATTGAAAGTAAAAATTATGCCGCACTCTCACACTTTATAGAAGAAAAGAAATTAAATCGATGTGATGAAACAGTAAGGTTACTTGAGAAACTACCAAGGTTATTCGGGAGTTTAGATGTTGTTGAGGAAGCAGAAAAACTCGCCTCAAGTAATGAAATGAAAATGGCCATTACAAGAGTGAAAGAAATATATGAAACAATTGAACAGTTAGGATATGGCTCTTACATATCAATTGATTTAGGTATGGTTCAACATTTGGATTATTATACGGGTGTTATTTTCAAAGGGTATATATATGAAATTGGAGAAGAGATTGTTAGTGGCGGAAGATATGATGAGTTAATTGGAAATTTTGGAGAGATGATGCCAGCGGTTGGGCTCGCGGTGCAAGTAAATCAAATAGTTAAGGCACTTCAAGAGCAGCAAGAACCATATAAACGAAAGAGAATAGATATTATGATTCATTATGAGTTAAATAGATTAGCAGAAGCGGAAAGGTTACGAAATTTACTTCAAAAGGACGGGAAGAATGCCCAGTTATCTTTATTCTCTAATTTAAACGATACTTTTCAATTTGCAAACAAGAATAAAATAATGACAGTCGTTGAGGCGAAGAGTGAGTCACTAGTGGAATATGTATGGAGAGAGAAATGGATCATCCAGAAAGAAGGGGAGGCTTCATGCGTAACATTCAAATTGCGTTAACGAAAGGAAGATTAGAAAAGCATGTTATTCCACTGTTTGAAAAAATTGGAATTGATTGTTCGGAGCTCAAAGATAAAGGAAGAAAACTTGTGTTTAAAAGTAAAAACACAAACATTTCATTTATTTTAGTGAAAGCGGTAGATGTTGCTACTTATGTAGAACATGGCGTAGCTGATATTGGAGTCGTTGGAAAAGATATATTAATGGAATTTGAGAAAGATATATATGAGATGGTCGATTTAGGAGTGGGCGTGTGTAAATTTTGTGTCGCTTCTATTCCTACGTATAATCCGAAGAGTTATCGAAAAAAACGAATTGCTACGAAATATCCGCACATTACTTCTACATATTTTCATGATAAAGGGGAGGATGTAGAAATTATTAAAATAGAAGGATCTGTAGAGATTGCTCCACTTCTAGGTTTGGCAGATGCAATTGTTGATATTGTTGAAACAGGAAAAACATTACAAGAAAACGGGTTAATTGTATTTGAGGAAATGTGCTCTATATCAGCTCGAATGATTGTGAATAAGGCTGCATTGAAAACTAAAAAAGACGAAATATTCTGCATTATAAATATGATGGAACAAGAAATTTTGTCAGGGAAATAGGGGGGACTTTAAATGGAGATAGTTTTTGAAGATTTCCAAGAGGCTTTATCGAAAATAAAATCGCTACGAGAAAGCGCTAATATAATAGAAGAAACTGTTCAAAGAAGTGTAAGTGAAATTGTTCAAAACGTAAGGGAGAGTAAAGATGAGGCTTTATCGTTCTATACAAAAAAGTTTGATGGTGTAGAGACAAAAGATTTTCGTGTAAGTGAGGAAGAAATAAAACAAGCAAGTAAGTTTGTAGAACAAGCTTTTTTAGAAGCGTTAAAAGAGGCGAAGAAAAATATTATCTCGTATCACGAAAAGCAAAAAAGACAATCTATGTTTGATTGCGTGAGTGAAGGGATAATTAGAGGGCAGCTTATTCGTCCGTTAGAAAATGTAGGTGTATATGTGCCGGGTGGGACTGCTTCGTATCCTTCATCAGTATTAATGAATGTATTGCCAGCAAAACTCGCAGGAGTGAAAAAAATTGTAATGGTAACACCGCCGAAGCAAGGAGGAATTGATCCGCATATTTTAGCTGCTGCAAGTCTTGCAGGTGTAGATGAAATATATATGGCCGGTGGTGCTCAAGTAATTGCTGCTCTAGCATATGGAACGGAATCGATTCCTAAAGTAGATAAAATAGTTGGACCAGGGAATTTATATGTCGCGCTAGCGAAGCGAGAAGTATATGGGATAGTCAATATCGATATGATTGCTGGACCATCAGAAATTGTAGTTATCGCAGATGAAACAGGAAATGCCGAATATATTGCTGCTGATTTATTATCACAGGCAGAACATGACGAGAGGGCAACAGCTATTTGTATTACAACAAATATAAAGCTTGCTAAAGAAGTAGAAAGAGAAATAGAAAGGCAGCTAGAGACGTTGCCTAGAAGTGAAATTGCTCGTGAATCCATAAAAAGAAATGGAGCAATTTTTATTGTCCCTTCTTTAGAAGAGGCGTTTCATTTATCAAATGAAATCGCTCCAGAACATTTAGAGTTACACATAAAAGAGCCAATGAATGCTCTAGCTTATGTAAAGCATGCTGGATCAATTTTTCTTGGTCCATATGCACCTGAACCGCTCGGAGATTATTTGGCGGGGCCGAATCACGTATTACCGACAAGTGGAACGGCAAGATTCTTTTCTCCGTTATCCGTCGATGATTTCGTAAAAAAATCAAGCTTCGTTTCGTATACGGAAGAAGCGTTAAGAAGTGTACAGCATCATATTGTAGAACTTGCAAATAAAGAAGGTTTACATGCACACGCAAGAGCAATCCAAATTAGGTTTAAGGAGGAAGAATAATGCGCGAGTCTAGTCAAGTACGTGAGACGACGGAAACAAAAATTAAATTAAGTTTGCAACTTGATGAAAGTACGAATGTTTCTGTGCAAACAGGAGTTGGATTTTTTGATCATATGCTAACTTTATTTGCTAGACACGGAAGATTTGGTTTGCAAATTGAAGCTGAAGGTGATGTATTCGTTGATGCCCATCATACGGTTGAAGATGTTGGAATTGTACTCGGAACTTGCTTGAAAGAATCATTGCAAAATAAAGAGGGGATTAACCGTTACGGCTCAGCGTATGTACCGATGGATGAATCTTTAGGATTTGTAGCGATTGATATAAGCGGGCGCTCATATATTGTATTTCAAGGTGAATTAACAAATCCAAAGCTAGGGGATTTTGACACAGAATTAACGGAAGAATTTTTTAGAGCAGTTGCTCATGCTGCAAATATTACGTTACATGCTCGCATTTTATACGGAAGCAATACACATCACAAAATTGAAGCTTTATTTAAAGCGTTCGGTCGAGCGCTTAGAGAGGCAGTCGATAAAAATGCCAATATTAATGGTGTAAATTCAACGAAAGGGATGTTGTAATTGATTGCAATTATAGATTATGGAATGGGAAATATTCGTAGTGTGGAACAAGCATTAAAATATATTGGAACAGAGTACATCATAACGGATGATAAAAAAGAAATATTGAGAAGTGATGGAGTTATTTTACCAGGAGTAGGCACATTTCCGAAAGCGATGGGCGTTTTAGAAGAAAAAGATTTAGTATGTGTGCTAAAAGAAGTTGGGAGTTTAGGAAAACCGCTTCTGGGTATTTGCTTAGGAATGCAGCTTTTATTTGAAAAAAGTGAGGAATTACAAAATTGTAACGGATTAAATTTATTGCCAGGTGTTATTCGAAAGTTAAAAGTTCCTTATAAAATTCCACATATGGGGTGGAATGAATTAAAAAAAGAAGGAGAAATATCGCTTTGGAATGGAGTAGAGGACGGTTCTTTCGTATATTATGTCCACTCTTATTATGCAGATTGTCCGAATGAAATTGTGTATGGGGCAAGTGAATATGGAGTGAAAGTACCTGGTTTTGTAGCAAAAGGAAATATATTTGGCGCACAGTTTCATCCTGAAAAAAGTGGGGAAATTGGGATGCGAATGTTAAAAAATTTCAAAGGGGTGGTAGAAGCATGGAAATCTTCCCAGCTATCGATATAAAAGAAGGACGATGCGTCAGGCTTTATCAAGGAGAGTTTAGTAAAGAAACGGTGATGAATGAAGATCCAGTCGCACAAGCAATCATATTTGAAAAACTTGGAGCGAAAATACTACACGTTGTTGATTTAGATGGAGCAATTGTTGGGGAGTCAGTAAATTTACCTGTCATTGAAAAAATATGCAAGGCGGTACGTATTCCAGTGCAAATTGGAGGAGGAGTTCGGTCACTCGCGGCAGTGGAGAAGTTGTTGTCAGTAGGTGTGGAAAAAGTGATATTAGGAACGGCTGCCCTTTACGATAAATCATTTTTAGAAGAAGCGGTTCGTCTATATAAGGAGCAAATCATAGTTGGAATTGATGCGAAAAATGGTTTCGTAGCAACGAGGGGCTGGTTAGATGTGTCTGAAATTTCGTACATCGATTTAGCGAAGCAAATGGAAAGTGTAGGTGTTCAAACGATTGTGTTTACGGACATTTCAAAAGATGGGACACTTGCAGGACCAAATTTTGAGCAATTAGAGTTACTGCAAAAAAGCGTGGGTATTCGTGTGATTGCATCTGGAGGTGTCGCATCTATTCAACATGTGAAAAGATTAAATGATATGAACATATATGGCGTCATTATTGGGAAGGCACTTTACGAGAAAACGATTGATTTAGAAAAAGTGTTACAGGTAACAAAACTATGTTAGCAAAACGAATTATTCCATGTCTAGATGTGAAAGAAGGGCGGGTAGTAAAGGGTGTGAATTTTATAGGGTTACAAGATGTCGGTGATCCTGTTGAAATAGCCGCATTATATAATGATGCGGGAGCAGATGAAATCGTATTTTTAGACATTACTGCGACGCATGAAGGGCGAAAAACGATTATAGATGTTGTAGAAAAAACGGCTTCAAAAGTATTCATACCTCTCACAGTTGGCGGGGGGATTTCAAGTGTTAAAGATATGTACAATTTACTAAGAGCTGGAGCAGATAAAGTTTCAATAAACTCAGCGGCAGTGAGAAATCCGAAGTTAATCCAGGAAGGTGCGGAACATTTTGGCTCACAATGTATTGTCGTAGCAATCGATGCTAGAAAAGTAGCAGAAGATAAATGGAATGTATACGTAAATGGCGGAAGACTTAATACGGGAATGGATGCAATCGAATGGGCGAAGCGCGTTGCCCAGCTCGGGGCAGGAGAAATTTTGTTGACGAGTATGGATGCAGATGGAACGAAAAACGGATATGATCTTCGTTTAACAGGAGCAATTTCAAACAGCGTTTCTGTTCCAGTAATCGCATCAGGGGGATGTGGTCATGTGAATCACATTATAGAAGTATTTCAAAAGACAACAGTTGATGCAGCATTAGCAGCATCAATCTTTCATTATGGTGAAGCGACTGTACAAGATGTAAAGAGAAAATTAAGAGAAGCAAACGTTGAGGTGCGGTTATGAAACCTAATTTTGCAAAAGGATTGATACCAGCTGTTGTTATCGAGGAAGATACGAAAGAAGTTTTAATGTTAGCTTATATGAATGAAGAAGCGTATGACAAGACGCTGGAAACGAAAAGAACATGGTTTTATTCCCGTTCGAGACAATCGTTATGGAATAAAGGAGGTACATCGGGAAATGTCCAATATGTGCAATCACTTTATTTAGACTGTGATCAAGATGCAATCGTTGTTGTCGTAAAGCAAGTAGGGCCTGCTTGCCATACGGGAGAAAAAACGTGTTTTCACTACAAAATTATATAGGGGGATACATATGGAAGATATCCTTAAGTTATTATTTGAAACAATTGAAGAACGAAAGAAAAATCCACTCTCTGAATCATATACGAATTATTTATTTTCAAAAGGTGAAGATAAAATTTTAAAGAAAATTGGTGAGGAGTGCACCGAAGTAATTATTGCGTCTAAAAATAATGATAAAGAAGAAATAGTAAAAGAAATGGTTGATGTGTTCTATCACTGTTTTGTTCTATTAGCCGAAAAAAATATTCCATTAGAAGATGTCATGCAAGAAGTGAAAGAAAGAAATGGAAAGCTTTCGCGAGTAGGGGACAGAAGAGAAATAGATACATTATAAGGGGGAATATGGATGAAAGTGGACTATCACATTCATTTAGAAGAAGGGCCATATTCAATAGGGTGGCTAGCTAAAATAAATGATGCGCTACAATATTTTGAACCGCTTAAAGAAGAAAAACATTCTATGGAATGGCTTATGAAAACACAAGAACGCCTGCAAAGACGTGTGAAGGAAGGTCCATTTACAGCGAAATGGATTGATTTATATTTAGAAGAAGCTGTGCGAAAAGGTATAAAAGAAGTTGGCATTGTCGATCATTTATATCGTTTTCATGAAGCGAAAGGATATTATGAAAAGTATGTAGATATTAGTGATTCTAAGCTTGGTCGCCTGCAAAAAGAATGGTTAGATCAAGTAAGAGTAACGTCTATTTATGATTTTACAAAGGCGATTGAAGAGGCAAAAGAGCGATGGAGTAAACGAGGGATAACGCTCAAACTTGGAATTGAAGCGGATTATTTTATCGGGGGTGAACAAGAGTTAAAAGGTTTACTAGCATTAGGAGACTTTGATTATGTAATCGGTTCGGTCCATTTTATAGATGGATGGGGATTTGATAATCCAGATACGAAAGAGTATTTTGGTACGCATGAGTTACATACTTTATATCACACGTTTTTCGCTACAGTTGAAAGTGCTGTTCGTTCCGAGCTTTTTGATATTATAGCTCACCTCGATAACATAAAAGTATTTAATTATCGATTGGATGAGAATGAACAGCTTTCTTATTATAAGGAAATTGCTCGTGCGTTAGTGGAAACAAATACAGCAACAGAAATAAATGCGGGATTGTACTATCGATATCCTGTGCGCGAAATGTGCCCAAGTCCGCTTTATTTACAAGTATTAGCTAAGCATGGAGTTCCGATTACTCTATCCTCAGATGCCCATTATCCGAATGATTTAGGAAAGTATGTGGAAGAGAATATAAAGACATTACGCAATCATGATATTTCTCACATAGCTACATTTACGAAACGAGTAAGAACGATGAGATTGCTTGAAGAAGAAGGAATAATTTCAAAATGAAACAAGATTTTTTGATGAAAATCACCCTTTTTGTTCAAAATAAGAAAGAATGAAAAGGAGGATGAAAAATGGCGAAACAACAAAATAAACAAAACGTACAAGCGGCAGGTCAAGCCTATACTTCTGAAACAAATAATACTGCTAACTCAGTTATTGAGGAACAAATTAGCGATACAGTTGCAGAAGGAACAATCGATGCGAAGCTTGGGAAAGAATCGCAAGAAAAAGCGTAAAAAGAGGGGAGAGTTGCATCTCCTCTTTTTTTATGGAAAAGTGTCGATTTTCAAAACTATAATCAAATTCCTTGGTTTTTATATGTAGATTTCTTACAATGAAATATAAGAGATATCATATTTTGTATAGAAGAGGTGTTAGTAGTGGCGAAAATATTAGTAGCAGGAAAAATTCCAGAAATCGGATTAGAATTATTGAAAAATCATGATGTAGAAATGTACAATAAAGAAGAATTAATTAGTGTAGAAGAGTTAGCAGAACGTGTAAAAGATAAAGATGCACTTTTAAGCTTACTTTCTACGAAGGTATCGAAAGAGGTTATTGACGCAGCACCAAACTTGAAAATTATCGCAAATTATGGTGCTGGTTACGATAATATTGATTACACATATGCAGGAGAAAAAGGAATTGCGGTAACGAATACACCGAAAGTATCAACTGAAGCGACAGCAGAATTAACATTTGCACTTCTTTTAGCAGCGGCACGTAGAATTCCTGAAGGTGATACGTTATGTCGTACAACTGGATTTAACGGATGGGCACCGTTATTCTTCTTGGGCCGCGAAGTACACGGTAAGACAATCGGAATTATTGGCCTTGGAGAAATCGGGAAGGCAGTTGCAAAGCGTGCGAGAGCATTTGGAATGAATGTTTTATATACAGGACCAAATCGAAAGCCTGAAGCTGAAAGTGAACTGGAAGCGACATACGTAACGTTGGAAGAATTATTACAAACAGCGGACTTTATTACAATTAACTGTGCTTATAATCCGAAATTACATCATATGATTGATGAAGAACAGTTTAAAATGATGAAGAAAACAGCATATATTATAAATGCTTCACGTGGACCAATTATGAATGAATCAGCACTTGCTCATGCACTAAAAACGAATGAAATTGAAGGTGCAGCTCTTGATGTATTTGAATTTGAACCGAAAATTACAGAAGAGCTAAAAGGATTAAAGAATGTAGTACTTGCTCCTCACGTAGGAAATGCAACATTCGAAACACGTGATGCAATGGCTGAAATGGCAGTAAGAAATATTTTAGCTGTATTAAATGGTGAAGAACCTGTAACACCTGTAAATCAAAAAGTATTAGTTACAAAATAAAAAAGAAACCTTCCGAAATACGGAAGGTTTTTTTATTTTTCTTTATTCGCTTTTTTAGAAGGTCTTTGTCTAATAAATTGAGATAACATATACAAAATGTATAGTGGAATGGCAATGAATAAGAAAACAGAAATGTTGCCAAAACTTGTTTGGTACATTGTGATAATAATTCCAACTAAAAATAGTGTAATAATTATGCTATATCGTGGAATTGGTACATCTTTTAAACTTGGGATACGAACACGGCTCACCATTAAAAATGCGAACGTTACAAATACGGTAATGAGAACGATTTTTGGAATGGTATGTGAAAATAATGTTAAGAAAGCAACAAGCCCTCCTGCTGCAGTAATCGGAACTCCAGTGAAATATTTCATAGAAGTAGAAGATGGTGTTACATTAAATCGTGCTAAGCGATATGCTCCGAACAGAGGGAATAATCCCGCTATGTATAGTCCAATGATTCCGTAGTTGGAAAAAGATGTGTAATACATTAAAACAGCAGGTGCTGCGCCAAATGTTACAACATCCGCGAGTGAATCAAGCTCTTTTCCCATTTGTGAATCAACGCGTAATAAACGAGCGACACGACCATCAAGACTATCTAACATCATCCCGATCAGTACTAAAATAGCAGCTGATTTATAATATCCTAAAGATGCATAGCCGATTGACAAAAATCCGCTATATAAATTCCCGAGCGTAAATAAGTTTGGAATAGCTGCTCTATACAAAATCTGATCCCTTGCTTTCTGTTATAAATTCTTAATTAGTGTATGAAAGTTTACTTATTTTATCATACCATAAATTTCTTTCTCAAACGAAAAAAATTCCCAATTTGTGAAAGATTTGAAGTGTAAGTAAAAAAGAAGCAACTTTTCACAAAGTTGCTTCTTACATTATTCAAATTTCGTTGTCATCGTTCCAGTTTTATATCGATTGTTAGGATCGAACCGTAATAAATCTCCATAAATCAGTTTGTCAGAGAGTTTTAAATCTGTTTTTGCTTTTTCAATATACGGCTGACATAGCGCTACATCTGCCTCTTCACCGGAGCTTTTTTTGTAGCACATATTTTTTGTGTACACATAATCCTCTGTTACAAAACTACCATCGCGCATTACCATAAGAGGATCTTTTTCTTTTATAAATAAGTCAGTTCCAAATTCAACTGATTGATTCGTTTTAATACCAAGTAAATGAAGTAACGTTGGCTTAATATCAATTTGACCAGATACTTTAGAGCTGACTTTTCCTTCTTGGCCAGGCACATGAATAATGAGAGGGACGCGTTGTAATTGCATAGAATCAAACGGTGTAATAGCGTCTTTCCCAAGGAACTGAGCCATAGCTGCATTATGGTTTTCAGAAATGCCGTAATGATCACCATAAATGACAATAACGGAATTATCATATAGTCCTTCGTCTTTCAATTGTTTAATAAATAATTTAAGAGCTTCATCCGTGTAACGAACGGTTGGGAAGTAGCGATTTAAAACACCACTTTCGGAATTAAATTCATCAACATATTGATCTTCTGGATTTAGAAGAAATGGAAAATGATTTGTTAAAGTAATAAATTTCGTATAGAACGGTTGTGGTAAAGATTTTAATTTTGGAATAGATTGTTCAAAGAACTCTTTATCTTTTAATCCCCAGCCGACAGACATTTGTTCAGTGCCTGCGTAATCATTTAAATTAAAGTAACGATCATATCCAAGCGCTGGATACATTACGTCACGATTCCAAAACGTTTTATCGTTTGAATGGAAGACAGCAGAAGAATATCCGTATTTCTTTAATTGTTCTGGTGTGGCAGTGTATTCATTTGTTGCATGAGTAAAGAATACAGAACCACGGTCTAACGGATAAAGGGAATTTTCAACGATAAATTCAGCATCAGAAGTTTTACCTTGTCCCGTTTGATGATAGAAGTTATCGAAATAAAAACTATCTTTTATAAACTCATTTAAAAATGGAGTAATCTCTTTTCCATTTATTTTTTTATTAATAACAAAACTTTGTGTAGATTCCATTGAAATTAAAATTACATTTTTACCCTTTGCAGCTCCAAATAAGTTTTTATCAACTTGTTTATCTTTTGAGTCTGTATAGTTTTTAATTTCAGAGAACCCGTCTCCACTTGCAAATACACGCTCAGCTGAAGACTTAGATTGAAGTGTAATATCAAATAGATGATATGTGTATAACCCTAAATTTTTCACGACAGTTTGACGATCAAATGAGCGTGAGAACATTTGTGGTTTATATATAACTGAAACAACAATTTGTAGTGCTAATAATACTGTTACACCGCTAAAGAAAGTTCGCTTCTCAGAGCGAGAAAGGGGTGTTTTATCACCAAATGATGGGAATTTACGCGAAATAAACATTAAAATAATTGCGTCTGCAAATAAAAGTAATGTTTTATACGTAAAGAGTTCTTTTATACTCGTCCCTAAGTCAGCCATATTATTTGTTTGGAATAAAACAGGGAAAGTAACAAAATCGTTATAGAACCCGTAAAACATTGCATTTCCAAATAAAATAAATGACAGTATAAAACTAATTACAATAATAATTCGGTTTCGGTACTTAGATGCAAGTAAAGCGAAACCAAAAAATAAAAGTAACGAAGCTAGTGGATTAATAAAAAGCATAAACTCTTCAAAGAAGTTATCAATTCTAATATCAAATGCTAGCTTGTACACAATATATGTTTTTATCCATAATAAAACGACTGCAACTAGTGCAAATCGCAGTTTTGGAAACAGATTTTGTAGCATAATATACTCCTCTCCTAAAAGCATGACGGTTCTTGTGAGCCGGTTTGATTAGCGCCTCATTTTATATATACGAACAGTCCTTTGTTATTATGTTTATTATACTATGAGTATCATTATACGAAAATAAAAGAGAGTTGTGGGCTTTTTTATAATAATTGAGTAGAAAAAGGGCAGTGGGAGACAATAAAACGGAGTTTCTATGTATGATAATTATCGTGCGCAAAAAGAATCGAGTAATAAAACGGAGGTTATAATGCGAAAATTATTATATTTTATAGTATGCAGTAGTGTTATACTTTTTGCTTCACCGAGTGTGTCGGTAGCACAATATGATGCACCCCTTATGGAAGATGCCCTTTATTCTGTTTTATTTCCAAAAATAAATAAGGCAATTGAAAAACAATATGGGAGCTTGAAGCCTTATCAATGTCCTAAAATTATTAGTTTAAAAAAAGTGTATAGTGGTACATATTTATTTCAAGCGAGTATTGAAGTAACGAAGTATGAACAGGTTGGTGGGAAAATTGTTCCACCATTTGAGAAGGTAACGATTACATTTAATAACGAAGAGGGCGAATGGGAAGTGACAAAGGTTTCAGTAAAGCGCTTACCAAATGATACAAAATTAAACTGTAAAAAAACAATATAAAAAATTGTTTGACAAATAAAATGGTCCTTTGGTATTGTTAATAGCAACAATTAGATGTTTGAAAATTAAATAGACTTACCTCATCTACTCTCAAAGGTAGAGGCCGCGATAGGAAAGAGTAAGCTATGGGAGATTTAGTGGAATCTGTGATCATAGGTTGAAAGGGACTATTGCCGAAATATAAGAATAACCATCTTATTCATATATTGGGACTGCATTGAATAAATGTAGTACTGTCATAAGATTTATTTTATGAAGAGCTATTTGGAGATGTTGATGCGGTTTCTTATTTTGAGAAGATAACAACTCGTTTATTTTTTCAATATATATTTTTCCTAATAAGAAACGCGTGTGAACATTGTTCCGCGCGTTTTTTGTCTATCTAAAAGCGTGCTGCAATGAATAGAAGATTGGGGTTATGAGTTTTAGAGGAAATAAGGGAGGAATTTAAATGTATTTACACGGCACAAGCCGAATCAATGGGCAAGGGCACTTAGAAATTGGTGGGTGCGATACGACGCAGCTAGCAAAACAATACGGAACACCACTTTATGTATACGATGAAGAGTCTATTCGAGGAAAGTGCCGCGCGTTTCATCGTGCTTTTAAAGAAAGTGGTTTCTCTTATCAAGTAGCATATGCAAGCAAGGCGTTCTTGTGCATGGAGATGTGCCGAGTAGCTCGTGAAGAGAATATGTCTTTAGATGTTGTTTCTGGAGGAGAATTATATACTGCGCTCCAAGCTGGTTTTCCGGCATCGCGTATTCATTTTCACGGAAATAATAAAACAGAAGAAGAAATGATTATGGCTCTTCAGGCGAATATCGGTTGTTTTGTAGTAGATAATTTCTTAGAATTAGAAATCTTGCACGATTTAGCAATGCAACATGGGAAATTTGTGAACATATTAATCCGTGTAACGCCTGGAGTAGAGGCACATACACACGAATATATAACAACAGGTCAAGAGGATTCGAAATTTGGATTTGGTGTTTCAAATGGTCAAGCGATGCAAGCAATTGAGCTTGCCTTGCAAAAATCAAATTATAATGTGCTAGGAATTCACTCGCACATCGGATCACAAATATTTGAAACGGCTGGATTTGTTCGAGCAATTGAAGTACTCCGCCAATTTTTAGAAGAAGTGAGAGAGCGAACACATTATGTGATGAAAGTATTAAATGTGGGCGGAGGTTTCGGTATACGTTATACGGATTCAGATACACCGTTAACACTTGAAACGTATGTGCACGCTGTAACAAGTACGATAAGAGAACAATTTACATTATGTGAATATCCGCTTCCAGAAGTATGGATTGAACCAGGTCGTAGTATCGTAGGTGATGCGGGAACAACCCTTTATACAGTCGGAGCGGTGAAAGAGATTCCTGGCATTCGGAAATATGTTTCAGTCGATGGTGGAATGACAGATAATTTAAGACCAGCTCTATACGGAGCCCGTTATGAGGCGATGTTGGCGAATCGAGGGAATGATGAGAATGAGGAACTCGTTTCGATTGCTGGGAAATGCTGTGAAAGTGGAGATATGCTGATTTGGGATATTAACTTACCGCAAGTTGCTTCTTCTGATTTACTAGCAATTTCTTGTACGGGGGCATATGGGTACTCGATGGCGAATAATTATAATCGTATTCGTAGACCAGCTGTCGTCTTTGCAAAAGGCGGGACGTCACAAATTGTCGTAGAACGTGAAACATATGAAAATATCATTGGGAACGATCGCATACGTATTAAAGAGCTGGTGTGAATGAGAAAGAAGGAGTTGTCTAGTAAAGGCAACTCCTTTTAAAAAAAGAAAAATAATTAAATATATCGGAAAACTAGGATTGAAAAAAATCAGAATTGTGATAAAATACAAATACAAAGCTTATCAAGAGAAGCTGAGGGAACTGGCCCTACGAAGCTCGGCAACCTGCTTATAGAAAGCAAGGTGCTAAATCCAGCAAAATGGAATCCATTTTGAAAGATAAGGTAAAATATATTACCGAACAGTCTTTTCGAAATGGGAAAGATTTTTTTTATGAATAAAAAGGGGGGGCTGTTTGCGTGAGCGTACGGGAGCATTTTGATGAAGTATCTGAGAAAATTCAAGCGATGCTTGCTGATATGAAATATGGTTCCATTACAATTGTTGTGCAAGATGGAAAAGTGATTCAATTAGAAAAAAGTGAAAAGGTTCGTTTAAAGTAAAAAGCGCTGACTAGAAAAACTAGAGGCGGTTTTAATCTATTTTTAATAGGTTAAAGCCGTCTTTTTGCTTTTACAGGGGGAAAAAACATGTTGACGTACGAAACGTGGAAAGAAAATAGTGTTTCATTTTCTGAAGAAGATGAAACGAAAGGCGCGCTATCAGTATTAAGTTGGGCTTATAACGAATATAAAGATGAAATTGTATATGCATGTAGCTTTGGGGTGGAGGGAATGGCTTTATTGCATCTTATAAACCAAGTAAATCCATCTGCTAAAGTTGTATTTTTGGATACAAATGTTCATTTTCAAGAAACGTACGAATTAATTAAGAAGGTACGCGAGAGATTTCCTTCATTAAATATTATAGAAAAACAGCCAGAACTTACACTCGATGAACAAGCGAAGCTTCATGGAGAGAAGTTATGGGAAAGTAATCCGAATCTTTGCTGTAGTATTAGAAAAATTTTACCGTTAGAAAAATCATTAGCAGCGGAAAAAGCGTGGATATCAGGCTTAAGAAGGGAACAATCAGAAACGCGTAAGCATACACAGTTTATAAATCAAGATCGTCGTTTTCAATCTATTAAAGTTTGTCCGCTCATTCATTGGACTTGGAAAGAAGTTTGGCGATATGTATATAAACATAGTTTGCCGTATAACCCATTGCATGATGTTGGCTATCCGAGTATTGGGTGTGAGAAATGTACATTACCTGTAGGTGATGGTGGCAACTCAAGAGATGGAAGATGGGCTGGGAAAATGAAGACGGAATGTGGCCTTCACTTTCAATGAGATAGATTTTGAAATAAAGCTAAGAAGGGATATAAGAAGATGAGTACAACAAATGAATTAGTAAACCGCATTGATGAAACATATGAAATATCGAACATTGTAAAGGAAATCGAGATAGACAAAATTGCACTTAGTGATTTAGAACTTTTGGCGACAGGAGGATATAGCCCTCTTACAGGATTTTTAGGGGAGAGAGATTATGATTCAGTAGTAGAAACGCTTCGTTTAGCAAATGGTAGCGTATGGAGTATACCGATTACACTACCGGTAACAGAAGAAGTAGCGGAGAAACTGCAGGTTGGAGAGGAAGTAAAACTTGTCAACGCCGGAAATGTATATGGTGTTATTCAAATAGAAGATATTTTTGTACCAGATAAAGAAAAAGAAGCGTTACTTGTATATAAAACGACGGATGAAGCACATCCAGGGGTGAAAAAATTATATGAACGACCAAATGTTTACGTTGGAGGAGCTATTATTCTTACAAAACGCTTTGGAAATAATCCGTTTCCTTCTTATCATTTAGATCCAATTGAAACGAGAGAAGAATTTAAAAAACGCGCTTGGAAAACAGTAGTTGGATTTCAAACGAGAAACCCAGTACATCGTGCCCATGAGTATATTCAAAAATCTGCCCTTGAAATTGTAGATGGTCTCTTTTTAAATCCGCTCGTTGGGGAAACGAAGTCAGATGATATTCCTGCTGATGTAAGGATGGAAAGCTATGAAGTATTACTTCAAAACTATTATCCGAAAGATCGTGTCTTTTTAGGTGTATTTCCTGCAGCAATGCGTTACGCAGGACCAAGGGAAGCGATATTTCATGCACTAGTAAGAAAGAACTTTGGTTGTACCCACTTTATTGTAGGGCGTGATCATGCTGGGGTAGGAGACTATTACGGAACATATGAAGCGCAGGAAATCTTTACGAATTTTACAGTAGAAGAGTTAGGGATTACGCCGTTATTTTTTGAACATAGTTTTTACTGCACGAAATGTGAAGCAATGGCTTCAACGAAAACATGTCCGCATGGAAAAGAAGACCGTGTCATCTTATCGGGTACGAAAGTACGAGAAATGTTAAGGAATGGTGAGATTCCGCCAAGTACATTTAGTCGTAAAGAAGTAGTGGAAGTGCTAATTAAAGGTTTGAAAAAAGAAGTAGTAACAGAATAGGGAGAGAATGAGATGGATACGAATATTACTTGGCATACAGCTTCTGTTTCAAAAGATGAGAGAAGAGTGAAGAATGGGCATCACAGTTTTGTAGTTTGGTTTACTGGTTTATCAGCTTCGGGTAAATCTACAGTAGCGAATGCGGTTGCTCGCAAACTGTTTGAAAAGAATATCGGAAATTATGTGCTAGATGGGGATAATATTCGCCAAGGTTTAAATAAAGATTTAGGTTTTTCTGAAAGTGATCGCATGGAAAATATAAGACGTATTGGTGAAGTGGCGAAGTTATTTGTAGATCAAGGAACTGTTGTCCTTACAGCGTTTATTTCACCATTTCGAGTAGACCGAAAACAAGTTAGGGAACTATTAGCTGCAGATGAGTTTATAGAAGTGTTTGTAAAATGTCCAATTGAAGAGTGTGAGAAACGTGATCCGAAAGGACTTTATAAAAAGGCGAGAAAAGGTGATATTAAAGAGTTTACAGGTATCGATTCACCGTATGAGGAACCAAAACAAGCAGAATTAATTGTAGAAACGCACAAGTATTCTATTGAAGAATGTGCAGAGCAAATTGTGAAGTACTTACAAGAGCGTAGTTTCATATAGGGGGATAAAAGATGAGTTATGAAAAAGTGTGGGCTAATAATGAAAAATTAAATCAAACAGAGAAAAAGAAATTAGAGAAAGACGGATTAGAAATCTTTAATGATATTCCTTACTATGCGGAGAATGGATTTGAATCTATTCCGAAAGAAGAGTGGGACGCTTTTAAATGGGCGGGATTGTATTTGCAAAGACCGAAAGAAGCGGGCTATTTTATGATGCGTGTCAACATTCCTTCTGGAATTATTACAAATGCGCAGGCAGAGGTGCTGGCTTCCATTGCTGAAGATTATGGGCGTGATGTGTTAGATATTACGACAAGACAGGCGATTCAGTTTCATTGGTTAGAAATTGGGCAAATTCCGGATATTTTTAAGAGGTTAGCTAGAGTTGGTTTATCTTCAGCAGGGGCATGCGGTGATATTACGCGTAATATTACAGGAAATCCACTTGCTGGAATTGATGCGAATGAACTATTTGATACAACATCGATTGTTAAAGAAATATACGATTACTTCCAACATAATGAAGAGTTTTCTAATCTACCACGTAAATTCAAAATGTCTATTAGTTCTAACATTTATAATTCAGCAAATGCAGAGATTAACTGTGTGGCGTTTACACCTGCTACGAAAGAAATAAATAGTGAGGAAAAGGTTGGGTTTCATATAAAAATAGGCGGAGGATTATCAGCTCGTCCATACTTAGCGGAAGAATTAGATGTATTCGTTTTACCAGAAGAAGTGAAGGCAGTGTCGATTGCAATTGCTACTATATTCCGTGATTTTGGATATCGTGAAAAACGCCACTTAGCACGTTTGAAATTTCTTGTCGCTGACTGGGGCGCTGAGAAATTTAAAGAGAAACTAGTAGAATACACAGGCCCATTGCAAAGTAAAGGGGAAAGTGCTCTCAAAGGATGGAATGCAGGATACTTTTATGGCGTTCAAGATCAAAAACAAGCAGGATTAAAGTATGTCGGCTTTAATGTACCAGTAGGGCGTTTACACGCAGAGGAAATGTTTGAGATTGCAAGAATTGCAAAGAAATATGGAAACGGGCAAATTCGAACTTGTAACTCACAAAACTTCATTATTCCGAATGTTCCGCCAGAAAATGTTGCAGGATTATTAAGTGAACCGTTGTTTGAAGCAATTTCAGCAAATCCGAAATCGTTTATCGGTCATGCGGTTTCATGTACTGGCATTGAGTATTGTAATCTTGCGCTAGTAGAAACGAAAGAAAGATTACGCAAAATCGCAGAGTACTTAGATACACAAATTGCACTCGATGTTCCAGTTCGAATTCATATGGTAGGATGCCCGAACTCATGTGGTCAACGTCAAATTGCTGATATTGGTTTGCAAGGGATAAAACTGAAAACGAAGGAAAAGGGAATCGTTGAGGCGTTTGAAATATATGTGGGCGGAACACTATTAGACGGAGGAGCATATAACGAAAAGTTAAAAGGGAAAATAAATGGAGAAGATTTGCCGGATGTTCTCGTGTCCTTTTTAAGTTATTTCCAAAAGAATAAATTACTAGCCGAAACGTTTTATGATTTCGTAGGACGTGTTGGAGTGGAAGAATTACAAATTGTACTAAATCGTGTATTAGAAGAAGTAATAGCATCTTAGGAGGGGCAATATGGACTTATATCGATTTGAAGCTGTATTAGTAAATAGTATTGTTCCAATTGTTGTCGTTGCTCAGAGTGAAGAACAGGCATTTAAGCTTGCGGAAATTGAGCTTGAAAAACATTTTTTACCGTTACCAGAAGTGAAAGAGATTTCTTTGTTTGAAAAAAAGAAGATTCGAAAAGGGGCGGCATTTGTTATTCATGAGTAGAGAACATGTAATACGAAATAATAGTAACTTCCATTCGTGATGAAGAGTGGAAGTTTCATTTTATAGTAGAAATGAGGAGAGATTATGGGGAAGGTTTATATCGTCGGGGCGGGTCCTGGTGATCCGGATTTAATTACTGTTAAAGGGTTGAGATGCATCGAGAAGGCTGATGTTATATTGTACGACCGTCTCGTAAATAAAGAATTGCTTTCTCATGCAAAGCCTGAAGCGGATTTAATTTATTGCGGGAAACTCCCAAATTATCACACGATGAAGCAAGAGACAATTAACACATTTCTTATTAAATATGCGAAAAAAGGAAAAGTTGTAACGAGACTTAAGGGCGGAGATCCATTTGTATTTGGAAGAGGTGGAGAAGAAGCTGAAGCGTTAGCGAAGCAAAGTATCCCATTTGAAATTATTCCTGGTATTTCAGCTGGTATAGCTGCTCCTGCTTATGCTGGAATTCCAGTAACGCATCGCGATGCAAGTGCAAGTTTTGCTGTTGTGACAGGGCACCGGAAAGAAGGGGCTGAAGAGGAAGTGAAGTGGGAAAGTTTAGCGAAAGGTATAGATACATTAGCGGTCTATATGGGGGTTAGTAATTTACCTTACATATGTGAACAACTAATAAAACATGGAAAAGATCAAAGTACACCTGCCGCTATCATTGAGTGGGGAACGACATCTATGCAACGTACTGTTACAGCGACGTTAGGAACAATTGTAGATGTTGCCAAAAAAGAACGAATTCAAAATCCAAGTATGATTGTTATTGGAGAAGTTGTCCGTTTTAGAGAAAAGATACATTGGTTTGAGAAACAAACGGAAAATGCATATCAAGTAAGCGGAGTATTGTAAAATGAAGGCTGTTATATATATATGTCATGGAAGCCGTTTGAAAGCAGCAAAAGAAGAAGCGGTTGCATTTATTACGTCATGTATGAACCGTGTAGAGGCAAATATTCAAGAAATTTGTTTTTTAGAGCTAGCGAATCCTTCTATTGAAGAAGGATTTCGTACATGTGTGAAGCGTGGTGCTACAGAGATTGTCGCTATTCCTGTTTTTTTATTAGCGGCAGGACATGTAAAGAAAGATATTCCGTTTGAATTACGAAAGTTAAACGAGGAATATCCGGATATCAAAATAGTGTATGGTAATCCATTTGGTGTATCAGAAGTGCTTGTAAAAGCGGTATATAACGGAAGTGGTATTAAAGACTATAAAGAAGAAGTAACACTTTTGCTCGTTGCAAGAGGGAGTAGTGATCCGGAAACTTTACAAGACATAAAGTGGATTTCTTCTTTATTTCAAAAAGAAGAGAACATTAAAGAGGTGGAAGTTTGTTATTTAGCAGCCGCGGAGCCGAAGTTTGATGAGAGGTTGAAAGAAATTGTAGAACAAAAAGAACGGAACATTGTTGTGTTACCTTACTTATTATTTACAGGCTTACTCATGAAACATGTTGAGAAAGAAGTGCGTCAATATGAGTCGGAAGAGATAAAAATAAGTCCCTATTTAGGAAAGAATGTAGCGTTTCGAGAGATGTTAATTCAGAAAACAGAGGAAATATTGAAGGGAGATCAATATGTATCCACTTACAGTGCGAGTTGATAAGAAACGTGTTGTTGTCATTGGTGGAGGGAAAGTAGCGGGGTTTAAAATTATTCCTTTACTAAAACAAGGTGCGGATATTGTTGTAGTAAGTACAGAATTAGATGCAAATTTAGTGAAACTTGTAGAAGAAAAGCAAATTCGTTGGTATCAAAGAGAGTATGAGAAAAGTGATATTAAAGATGCTTTTTTAGTAGTTGCAGCGACTAGTGATTCGGTACTAAATGAACAAATTGCTGAAGATGCCGCAGTGAATCAATTGGTAAATGTTATTACGAATCCGGAAAGTGGAAATGTTCATTTTCCGGCGGCAATTCATCGTGGATTGCTTAATGTAGCTGTTTCTACTGGAGGGGCAAGTCCGAAACTTGCAAAAAAAATTCGTGATGATATCGCAAATAAATATGATGAGAAGTATGAATCGTATCTTGATTTTTTATATGAAGTTAGACTAAAAGTGAAAGAATTACAAGTAGAGAAAAGGCAAAAAAATATATTGTTACAAGAAGTATTAAAGTCGATATATGTTCAAAGTGAACAAAAAAGAGAGCTTTTTTTACAAGAATTAGAGAGGGGAATTTATATAGGATAGTGAGTGAATTGTGCTTTACAAATATAAAAATATAATTTATAATCACAAGTAACTTCAAAAGATGAAATCGATGAGCAAGAAGAGTACGTATATTTGATGCGTTCAGAGAGCTGGGGTAAGGTGTGAGCCCGGTACGATAAAATATACAGAATGGGCTTGCGAGAGGTATGCTGAACATTGCAGTAGGCAACCCGGGTTCCGCCGTTAAAAGGATAGGGTATCGGAATTTTCCTGTACCTGAACAAGTGGGATTTATTGATCCAATTGAGGTGGTACCACGGTATTCTATTACATATATCGTCCTCTACATGCATATTTGCGTGTAGGGGACTTTTTTATTTTCTAAAGGAGGTGTGCGAGTATGAAATGAAAGTGTATAATTGATAAAAGTTATAATATTCAGAAAAGGAGAATTTATGATGAAAGAAACACAGCAATGGACGTCGAAAATTGGCTTTGTACTCGCAGCAGCCGGAGCCGCAGTAGGTCTTGGTGCAATATGGAAGTTTCCATATGTTGCAGGTAATGGTGGGGGAGGCGCATTCTTCCTTGTATTCTTACTATTAACTTTATTTATTGGTATGCCTCTTCTTTTAGCTGAATTTGTTATTGGCCGTAGTACTCAAAAAGAGGCCGTTACAGCTTATAAAGTATTAGTACCGAATAGCAAGTTATATCCTTGGATTGGTCGTATGGGGGTTGTTACTTGTTTTAGCGTACTATCTTTTTATAGTGTTGTAGGTGGATGGATTTTACTTTATTTATACTATAGTGTCACAGGTAGTTTTTGGAACGGAGTAGTCGATTATGGACAATTGTTTGCTGAAACAATTTCAAATCCAGTAAGTGCGATTGGGGCGCAATTCATCTTTATGCTTTGTACCATTTTTGTTGTTAGTAAAGGTGTGGAAAAAGGCATAGAAAAAGCAAGTAAGTACATGATGCCGTTATTATTCATTTTATTTATTGCTATCATTATTCGTGCATTAACACTTGATGGTGCTATGGCTGGGGTAGAGTTCTTCTTAAAACCAGATTTTTCAAAGCTTACAGCAGATACGATTTTATATGCGATGGGGCAATCTTTCTTCTCACTAACGGTAGGTGCCTCGGTAATGGTAACGTATAGTTCGTATTTAAAGAAAGAAGAGCATTTAGCTAAATCAGCAACATCTATTGTAAGTTTAACTGTATTTATTACAGTACTTGCAGGGTTAGCGATTTTCCCAGCGATTTTCGCATTAGGAGTTAAACCGACAGAAGGACCAGGGCTACTGTTTATCGTTCTTCCTGCTGTCTTTGCAAAAATTCCATTTGGACAATTTTTCTTCATTATGTTTTTAGTTTTATTCTTCTTTGCGACTTTAACATCTGCGATTTCAATGCTTGAAATTGTAGTAGCATCTGTTGCGAAAGATAATGAGAAGAAGCGTCCGTCAGCTTCGTTATTAATTGGTATTCTTATTTTTGCAGTTGGAATTCCATCAGCGTTATCGTTTGGAATTATGAGTGATGTGAAAATATTTGGTAAGACATTCTTTGATTTCGTCGATTTTTCGGTAAGTAATGTATTACTGCCACTCGGAGTACTAGCCATTTCGCTATTTGTACCAAATAAAATGAGTAAAGAGCTATTAATGAAGGAATTAGAAGTTACGGAAACGAAAGGGAAAACATTGTTTAATATTTGGTTCTTCTTGCTTCGTTATGTTATTCCGGTAACTGTAATTATCGTATTTTTAAATGCGGTAGGCGTATTTAAAATATTTGCATAATAAAAAGACGGAGATTTCTCCGTCTTTTTATTATGTTGTAGAAGTATTTAATAAGCGATTATATGCTTTATAAGCTGTGACAACTGCGATAAATGATCCAATTAAAAATAACGCTGAGCCGCCGAATGTAAATAACCGGCCGATGTATGTTTCTCTAGCTTCCTCTATTTCTTCTTGTAATTGTGTATTCATATTTATCACCCCGCAAAATATAGGCATTTAGTTGTAGTTTATGTAAAATGCCTAAAAAGTGTGAAGTAGTAAAAAAACTCGGTATGCACCGAGTTTTTTATAATCCGATATAAGGAGATGGATCAACTGCGTTTGTCTTACCGACATTCCATTCCCCAAGGTGAAGTTCGAAGTGTAAATGTTGTCCGTATGATTGGCCAGTGTTCCCCATAAATCCAAGTTGAGTGCCTTGTTTTACAGTTTGTCCATTAGATACAGAACGGCTACTCATATGTGCATATACAGTTGTATATGTTTTTCCGTTTATACGGTGAGATAAGTATACAACATTTCCGTAACTAGATGATAATTCTGAACGGATAACGACGCCATCTGCAGCAGCTACGATTGGCACTGTTCCTGAAGCTGCGATATCGATTCCTTTATGGTTATCTAAAGAACGTGTACCAAATCCTGAAGTTTTCGATCCAGCGGCAGGTTTAATAAATCCACCTTTGTTCGTATCTTGCGGTGTTGGTGCGGATTGTGTGCTTTCTTTAGCAGAAGCGGCTACCTGTTTTTTTGCTTCCTCAGCCTTACGTGCCTCTTCAGCTTTCCGCGCTTCTTCTGCACGTTTTTCTTCTTCAATTGCTTTTTGAACAGCTTGACGCTGGTTTTCTAAAATGCCTTTTGATTTTTCTAACCCTTCAATCTCTGAATCTACTTTTGCTACTTTCGTATGTAGATCGTTAATAAAAGTTTGTTGCTGTTGTTGGTTACTTTGTAACTCTTGTTGTTTTTGTACTAATTTTTGCTCGGATTCTTTCAATTGTTGCTCTTTTTTCTCAACAGCTTCTTTTTCTGTCGTAACAGCATTCTGATCACTTGTTTGCTTTTTCACAATATCTGTATCGTTATTTAAAATTAAACTTACAGAATACATATTATCAACAAGATCGGCAATATTTGCAGAACTTGTTATTACTTCTGTAATGATACTCGTACGAGGCTTTTCTTGCATAGATTGTAGTCGTTGTTTAATAACTTCCTGTCGTGTATCTATGTTCGTTTGTAATTGCTCTATATGTTTCTTTTTTTCAGTAATAACTTGCTGTGTGTTGCTAATTTCTTTTTTTGTATCGTTTAATTCAGCTTCGTTTTTATTAATAGAAGTAGTTAATTCGTCGATTTTCTTTTGTAATTCCTGGATTTCTTTTTCTATTTGTTCTTTCTCAGCTGATTTATTTTGTAAGTCATTTTGTTTGCCTTCTAATTCGGATTGAATATTAGATAATTTATTCTCATTCGTTTCAGCGTATACGGGTGAAAGTAACGGGGAAACGAAAATCGTTCCAGCTGCTAAAACACTAAATGCTGCAAATTTCTTTTTCATGGTTGTCTTGCTCCTTTCCCTATGAATGTTATATATCATAAGAAGAAGAGTGTCTATCGTTGTAATCATAATGTAAAGAAAATTTTATAATTTTGCTAAGTTTTGTCGGAATTTAGTATCTTTTCGTAGTGTTTGTCATAAATTTAAAATTCTTGAATGTATAGAAAAAGATATCAATTTCTATATTTTTTTAAAAAAACATGGGAAATGATGGAGTTTTCCATAATGAAACAGTATTTTAAAAACCTATCAATCACTAGTGAGGAATCGATTTCATGTGAGGTTTTCTGACATGGAGTTTGTTTTTGTCAAGAAAATTATTTGCATTCGTGCAAACTTATTTTGTTGTCAGATTTTAAATTTTGATTTATGATTTTCAACAGGGACAAAATGTAGTGAATTGTCGAATAATATGTAATACTCTTAATTTCAAGTTTTATAGAGATAGAATGAGAGATAGAGTGACACATCGAAGAGGGGGTTACCACAAGTATGAAAAGAATAGGACTTGCATGGCAAATTTTAATAGGACTTGCGCTTGGTATTGCAGTTGGGGCGATTTTCTTTGGCAATCCGGAAGTGGTGAAGTACTTACAACCAATTGGTGATATTTTCATCCGATTAATTAAGATGATTGTTGTACCGATTGTTGTAGCGAGTATTGTTGTTGGGGTTGCTGGTGTTGGCGATGTTAAAAAGTTAGGTCGACTAGGCGGAAAAACAATTATTTACTTTGAAATTATTACAACGATTGCAATTGCTGTCGGTCTATTAATAGCAAACATTTTCCAACCTGGAAAAGGCGTTGATATGGATAAGTTAACAAAAACAGATATTTCTAAATATACACATACGACAGAGCAAGTACAAAGTCATTCGTTCGCAGATACGTTTGTAAATATTGTTCCGACGAACATTATGAAATCATTAGCTGAAGGTGATATGCTTGCTATTATCTTCTTCTCAGTATTATTTGGTTTAGGTGTAGCAGCAGTTGGTGAGCGTGGCAAACCAGTTCTACAATTTTTCCAAGGTGTAGCAGATGCAATGTTTTATGTAACGAACCAAGTTATGAAGTTTGCACCATTTGGTGTATTCGCATTAATTGGTGTTACAGTTTCTACATTCGGATTAGCTTCATTAATTCCATTAGGGAAATTACTCATTGTAGTATATGGGGCAATGATCTTCTTCGTTGTAGTTGTATTAGGACTTACAGCGAAAATCTTTGGAATAAACATTTTCCAATTCTTTAAGATTTTAAAAGACGAGCTGATCTTAGCGTATTCTACAGCAAGTTCAGAAACGGTTTTACCGAAAATTATGGAGAAAATGGAAAAGTTCGGTTGTCCGAAAGCAATTACATCTTTCGTTATTCCAACAGGTTATTCATTTAACTTAGATGGATCAACTTTATATCAAGCAATTGCGGCAATTTTCTTAGCTCAAATGTACGGTATTGAATTATCCATTACACAACAAATTACGTTATTACTTGTATTAATGGTTACATCAAAAGGTATCGCGGGTGTACCGGGCGTATCATTCGTTGTATTATTAGCAACACTTGGTACAGTAGGTATTCCAGCTGAAGGTTTAGCGTTTATTGCAGGTATTGACCGTATTCTTGATATGGCTCGTACAGCAGTTAACGTTGTAGGTAACTCTTTAGCGGCTGTAGTTATGTCTAAGTGGGAAGGTCAATATGACGCTGAAAAAGGACAAGCCTATTTAAAAGAGATATCTGAAAAGGGTCAAGCAGCTTAATTATAATATGAACAAGCTCTCACATAATATGTGGGGGCTTTTCTATATATAGAAGAGGAGCGGACGTAATGAAACGTAAATATGGTGACGGTTCTTCGTGGAAGCGACTAATAGAGAAGGATTATAGGGTTAAGCAAGTAGAGGATGGAATGTTAGGAATGCTGGACATAAAAAAAGTGAGAGAACCTAGTCATAAAGAATACAATGGTAAACAGCTTTGCATTGCAGGTGATGGGTATACATGGATGCAATATTTTATAAACGGGAAAAACTTTGCAATTACAGCTATGTTAGACAATCAAAAACAATTAGTACAATATTATATCGACGTGACGAAAGAATATAAAATAGACGAGCGTGGTTTACCTTATTTTGATGATTTATATTTAGATGTAGTATTGTTACCGAATGGTGAGATCTATGTACTGGATGAAGACGAGTTAGAGGATGCCTATAAAATTGGTGATGTTACAAAAGAAGAATATGAGTTAGCATGGAATACAACAAAATGGATTATCGCGACGATAAAAAATAGAAAATTTTATTGGATTTCAATATTGGATAAAGAAATCGAAAAGTTAAAATGATTGGTTTATTCATATTTTTGTATAATTACCAAAAAAATCTATACAAAAAATAATTGACTTTTGTTTTGTAAGCGAGTAAAGTTAGGAAAGAAATTATTATTAAAAAATAAATATGAAACCTTCTTATAAAGAGAGGCGGAGGGACTGGCCCTACGATGCCTCGGCAGCGGACTCGATTTCAGAGTGCTGTGCCAAATCCAGCAAGCGTGTGCTTGAAAGATGAGAAGAGCGTTTCTTATAGATGTATAAGACCTCTTCTCATCGGAAGAGGTCTTTTGTTATTCATTAGAAAAGGTTGAAAACTAGGGAGAGATGATACTTTGAAAGAAACGAGAGGAAATGGTTTAGCTTTATTACCACTTGGAGTATTTTTGGCGCTATTTATTGGTTCTGGAATTATTACAGGTGATTTCTATAAATTGCCGATACTCGTAGCAATTTCAATTGCTGTAGGAATTGCTTTAGTGATGAATCGTAAGGAAAGCTTTAATGTGAAAGTAGAACGATTTGCTAAAGGTGCAGGAAATCCTGATATTATGATCATGGTTCTGATTTTTGTACTTGCAGGGGCGTTTTCTGAAACAGCAAAAGGAATGGGCGGAGTTGATTCCACTGTTAACTTAGCGTTATCTATTTTGCCACCAGGATTTATCGTTGCTGGAATTTTTGTTATAGGGGCATTTATTTCATTAGCGATGGGAACTTCAATGGGAACAATTGCAGCACTAGCACCAATTGCTGTAGGGATTAGTGGGCAAACTGATATCTCAATAGCACTTGCGATGGCTACTGTTGTGGGCGGAGCGATGTTTGGTGATAATTTATCATTTATTTCAGATACAACAATTGCTGCTGTTCGTTCACAAGGAACAGAAATGAAAGATAAGTTTAAAACGAACTTTTTAATTGTATTACCAGCCGCTATTATTACAATTGTACTATTAGTAATAATTACTTTAGGAAGTGATACACAAGTTAAAGCCCATAGTTTTGACTGGATAAAGATTTTACCGTATGCAGGAGTACTTATTACAGCACTACTTGGCTGGAATGTACTTATTGTGTTAACTGGTGGAACAATATTATCAGGTGCTATCGGCCTTATAGATGGAAGTTACACGTTAGAGAGTTTCTTTAAAAGTGTAACGACTGGAATGGGCGGTATGATGGAGCTAGTACTACTTGCTATATTAATCGGTGGTATGGTTGAACTTATCCAATATAATGGTGGCATTCAATATTTAATGAATCTTTTAACACGTAATATTCGTTCGAAAAAAGGAGCAGAGTTTGGTATTGCTGGCTTAGTGAGTATGACGAATATGTGTACAGCAAATAATACAATCTCTATCATTTTTACAGGTCCGCTTGCGAAAAATATTGCGGATCAGTATGAAATTGATCCCCGTAAATCAGCGAGTGTACTGGATCTTTTCTCTTGCTGTGTACAGGGGTTAATCCCATATGGTGCTCAAATGTTAACAGCGGCAGGATTTGCTGCGTTATCTCCGGTCGAATTGTTACCATATGCATTTTATCCAATTTTAGTTGGGGTATGTGGAATCATTTCTATATTAATTGGTTTCCCGAGATTTTCTAAAGTGGCGGAAAAAAAAGAGTATCATAAAACTGCATAACATAAAGAGACATTTATTATTAGCAGTTGAAAACGCTCGGAGAACATTCTCTGAGCGTTTTTTATTATTTATAAATCCTTTTTCAAATAGTAGTGTTTATAATCTCTTCCTACGTTATCGAGGATACCATACTCTTTATAACCATATTTTTTATAGAAATCTAATGCTTGAAAGCTTAAAGTGTCAACTTTTATAAAATCACAATTTCTTTCTAAAGCGATTTTTTCTACTTCTAATAACAGTTTAGTTCCATACCCTAATGCACGTATATCTTCATCGATGATAAAAGAGTGAATCTCTAACCAATTCCAACAGACTTCACCTAATATTCCCCCGCATATTTTACCATTTTCATCTTTAAGAAATAAATGAATCTCTAAGTATCTGTCTCTTAAATCAGATGGAAAGTGCTTTAAATTATATTCATAAAGCTGATTGTTTATATAGTTTTTAGCGGCGGTATTGATTTCTTTCGTAATGTGTAAATTCATGATATATCCCCTTTAATTTA
Source organism: Bacillus sp. FDAARGOS_1420 (assembly GCF_019344915.1). Classification (NCBI taxonomy): domain Bacteria; kingdom Bacillati; phylum Bacillota; class Bacilli; order Caryophanales; family Bacillaceae; genus Bacillus; species Bacillus sp. FDAARGOS_1420. Next base: position 624,962 of record NZ_JAHWJB010000002.1, read on the forward strand.
AATGTAGCCTTCTGATTTATTTTAACATAATTTTCTTAATAATATATTTAATGTAATTTAATAAACGTTTGTATGTATTGCTAATTTTTTGGACGCGCAAGTTGAGATTTTCATCCGTTATTGAATAAGAATTTTTCTGTATCTATACGCATCGCATACATGTTCGTTTTGCAAAAGGCTGAATTTAACTCAGTCTTAAGTCTGAGTTAAAAACGGTTCTTAAGCTCGTTATGAAAAAATGAAAAAATAGTTAAGATAAGAGTATCAAATCGAAGGGAGGCAAGCACAAGATGAAACAATTTCTAGCGTTTATCGCAGCCGGTATTTTGGCTTTAATTGCTCTTGGTAGTCTTGCTGGTATTGTAGGATTCGCCATTGGAGCAGGAGTTGTGTACTGGAGCTATAAATCATTTGTGCGAGCTAAATCATTCTTTGGAAAGTTAGCTTGGGGTATTGTTGGTTTAATCGGTTTGTCCATTGCACTTTCTCATTCCCCAGCATTAATCGGTATCGCAGCATTAGTAGTTTTATACTACGGATACCGTGAGTGGAAAAAAGGAAAAAATGTAGTTGTTGATTCTGCTCCAGAAAGTGCTAAACCATATAGCAACTTTGAAGATGAGTGGAACAAGTTAATGAAAAACTAATATAAAATAAATCAAATTATAAAGTAGAAGAGAGGAAGATTATAATGAAACAATCTTTATTCGGACGTGTACGCGATGCAATTTTAGCTGATTTTCATAATGTGTTAGATGAGAAAGAAAGAAAAAATCCAATTGCTATGTTAAACCAATATCTACGCGATAGTGAGCGTGAAATAACAAAAATTGAGAAGTTAATTCAGCGTCATAAAACATTAAAATCTAACTTCGCTCGTGAGCTTGAGCAAGCACGTTATTTCGTTAATAAAAGATCAAAGCAAGCTATCATCGCACAAGAAGCAGGCGAATTGCAATTGCATGAACGTGCATTAGAAGAAGTAGCGTATTATGAAGGGCAAGTAACTCGCTTAGAAGAAATGTATGCTGGTGTTGTAGAGCAAATTGATGAGTTAGAGCGTCGTCTTTCAGAAATGAAAAATAAATTAAAAGAAATGAACGCAAAGCGTATGGAATTAATGGCACGTGAAAATATGGCGCATGCAAACCGCCGTATGAATACTGCTATGCATAAAATGGATGAAAATAATCCGTTCTTACGATTCGAAGAAATTGAAGATCACATTCGTGACATAGAGCTTCGTATAAATGAAGAGCATGAGCGTGATACATTTGATATGAAAATTGCAAAAATAGAGAGTGAAATGAAAGAGAAAAATGAAGTATCGTTAACGAAAGAAGTAACAAAATAATTGTAGTATATAATAAAACAGGCTTATGATATAGTGATAGGAGAAAAGGTGTTGGAAAGCAATGCCTTTTCTTCTATGTATATGTGACAAGGAGGGGGGAGCTGAAATGAAGAAGCAATTTTCAAAAACACAATTTATGGGGATGCTCCTCATCATATTTGGATTCGGTCTTTTTCTTGATATGATACTTGGACATTTTGAACCAGGTGGTCTAATATTTGCATTTATTATGATTATGTTTGGAAGACATTATCGAAAGAAGAACCGTTATGTAAGAGGGAATGTATTTTTATTTGTCGGTGGTATTGTCTTCTTATTCTTCTTATTTTCATCAGCGGCATTCGTACTTGTTGTGTTTGCTTGTTTAGCTTTAATTGGTTATCAACTTATTCAACAAGGACATCGGCAAAAAGCAATGAAAGTTGAAATTAAAGAACAGGGATATATAAATGAAGAAAAACAAATATATCGTACAGAACCGTATATAAAAAATATGTTTGTAGGTAATGTAAGAATGATGGATCATATTTATGAAATAGAGGATATTAACGTCCAATATGGTGCTTGTGACGTCGAGATTGATTTAACAACTGCTATGATTCCAGAGGGAGAAACGGTTATTGTGATTCGGGGCGTCATTGGTAATATTCGCTTATATGTACCATATGATATTGAATTGTCTTTAAATCATTCTGTTATTGTTGGGCGAGTGCTCCTGCCAGGACACGAAGAAACTGGATTTAACCGTAATGTTACGTTTAGAACAGAACAGTATAAAGAAGCCCCTCGTCGTATTAAGATTATTTCTTCGCTTGTCGTAGGCGATACGGAAGTGAGGAAAGTATAATGAAAAAACAAAGGAATATTTCGTGGATGTATATTCGTTATTCTATGTTGTCCTCTGTGAGTATCGCACTTATTTGTACAATTGTATATGTATGGAAAAGCGAGCAACAAGTTTATGATTTACTCTGGAAAGAATCCATTGCTTCTGTTCCAATTGGCTTGTTTATTATGAGTACGAGTCTTCTTATCGGAGGAATTGTAGGATATGCAATCGGTTATTATATAGAACAGCGTATACAAGGATTAAATACTTTTCTATTTGAAGTAGAGCGAGGGAATTTTCCGAGTGATGTTTCATTTACTGCGGACGATGAATTTCATGAAGTGGAACGAAAAGTAATTGGTCTTGCTCGTCGCTTAGAGGAGCAAGCTGGGCTATTTCAAAAAGTAACGAATGAACGAGCCCATTGGAATGAAGAGATGAGACAAGAAGCGATTTCTCAAGAAAGGCATCGATTAGCGAGAGAGCTACATGATTCTGTAAGTCAGCAGCTTTTTGCAATGTCGATGATGATGTCAGCCATTAATGAGCAAGCAGCTGAAATTCCAGACACGACGAAAAAACAGTTGCAGCTTGTTGAGAATATGGTTGTAAATGCACAATCAGAAATGAGAGCATTGCTCCTTCATTTACGCCCAGTGCAGTTAGAAGGTAAGAAACTAACTGAGGGTATAGAAGAATTATTAACAGAACTGTCTAGAAAGCAACATATGAAAATTGAATGGTTAATTGAACCGATTCAATTAAAAAAAGGTGTAGAGGATCATTTATTCCGTATTGTACAAGAGGCGCTGTCTAATACTTTACGGCATGCGAAGGCAAAGAAAACCGAAGTACGCCTTCGGAAAATTGATCAATATGCGATTTTGAAAATTATTGATGACGGTGTTGGGTTTAAAGTTGGTGTTAATAAGGCTGGTTCATACGGTTTAAGGTCAATGCAAGAGCGAGTTCATGAAATTGGTGGTACATTAAAAGTTCTTAGTTTTCCGAATAAAGGTACGCAAATAGAAGTGAAAGTACCTATTATGATTGAGAGAGGGGGAGAATCATGATAAAAGTATTACTAGTTGATGATCATGAAATGGTTCGAATGGGTGTATCAGCATATTTATCAACGCAGCCAGATATTGAAGTAGTTGGAGAAGCTGAAAATGGAAGAAAAGGTTCAGAGTTAGCTTTGCAATTAAGACCGGATATTATTTTAATGGACCTTGTTATGGATGAGATGGATGGGGTTGAAGCGACACGTGCTATTATTCAAGAATGGCCAGAAGCGAAAATTGTAGTTGTCACGAGCTTTTTAGATGATGAAAAGTTATATCCTGTTATTGAGGCGGGGGCGACAAGTTATTTATTAAAAACATCAAGAGCGAGTGATATTGCAGATGCTGTAAGAGCTACTTATGATGGGGAAACGGTATTAGAGCCGAAAGTTACTGGCAAAATGATGTCTCGTATGCGTCAGAAGAAAGAACAACCTTTGCATGAGGAGTTAACAGAAAGAGAGTCTGAAATTTTGTTATTAATTGCAGAGGGGAAAAGTAATCAAGAGATTGCAGATGAGTTGTTTATTGCCCTTAAAACAGTAAAGACACATGTGAGTAATATATTAAATAAGCTAAATGTAAGTGACCGGACACAGGCGGTTATTTATGCGTTTAGACACCAATTGACGAAATAAGAAGGAAGCTTTGACTATATATGGTCAAAGCTTTTTATTGACGGTTATTTATGTAAGCGTTATCATTAAGGTGTTAACAGTACATACAAAGGGGAGAGAGTGTATGTTAGTTCAAACGATATTTGGAATGGATGAAACGAAAAAATTAGGTAACTATGTGAATGCGTTGCAAGCACTTTGTGAACAATATGATATTGAAACAGATCGTATTGCAATTATTGAGGCAACAGAAGAATATTATTTATTTCTAGTGAAGCAAGAAGATTGCTATGATGTTGTAAAAGTAGAAACAGTGGATACGAATATTGATTACTATACGAAAGCTTATAAAGTAAGTAGCTTTAATCATACTTCTTATCAAATGTAAAAAACTCCCGAAATGGGAGTTTTTTTATGATACTTTCGATTCAGGTGAATGCTCCGCTAATGGTACTGTTTTTGCACCACTTAATTTTGCGATAGCAAAACCGATAATAGCCCCAACTAACGCTGGTACTAACCAGCCAATTCCTTCATTATATAATGGAATAAACTCAAAATAAGATGTGATAAATGAAACAGGAATATTCCCTTGTTTTAATCCGTCAAAAACGCTAACAACTGCTGTTCCGATTAAAGCACATACATAAACAGATCGATAGCCACCGAAATATTTATGAAGTAATGATAATAACACGAGTACAATTGCAACTGGATATACAACAAGTAAAATAGGAACAGAGATGGCGATAATTTTTGTTAAACCTAAGTTGGCAACTAATAATCCTAACAAGCAAATGACACTTGCTAACATTTTGTATGAAAATTTTGTCAATAATGTTGAGAAGTATTGACTGCACGCAGATACAAGTCCAACGCATGTTGTTAGGCAAGCAAGTGTAACGATAAGAGATAACAGAATTAGACCATATGGACCGAATAATTGTTGTACGATAACGGTAAGTAGCTGTCCTCCATTTTTTGCGTATCCGAGAGAGACACTAGTTGTACCGAGCCAGCCAAGTGCACCATATACAAGTACGAGACCAGTAGCGGCAATAAGTCCTGCTTTTGCTGTAGCGATGGCAATTGATTTACGATCACTCACACCTTTTGAGCGAATTGCATTTACAACGATAATCCCAAATGCAAGTGCTGAAATGGTATCCATCGTTAAGTATCCTTCCATAAAACCTTTGAAAATTGGAGAAGTTTGATACTCTTGCATGGCTGGTCCAGATTGCCCGAGGGGTGTAAATACACTCTTAACGAATAATAAAAAAATAGAGAGTAATAAAATAGGTGTTAATACACTTCCGATACGATCGACGAGCTTAGAAGGGTTTAAACTAAGCCAAAATACGATAGAAAAGAAGATGACTGTGTATAAAAATAGCACCAGGCTGCTAGAGCGAATAGTTTCTGGTAAGAAAGAACTAACCCCCATTTCATAAGCGACATTAGCAACACGTGGGATGCCCATAGATGGACCGATTGCAATGTATACAACTACCGTAAAGAATATTCCGAATAATGGGTGAACATGACTTGCAAGTTGTTGCATTCCATTTCCTGATAGAGAAATAGCGATAACAGTAAGTAGTGGTAAGCCGACTCCTGTTAGTAAAAAACCAATCATTGCTGGCCAAAAGTTTTCACCAGCATTTTGTCCAAGCATTGGAGGGAAAATTAAATTTCCTGCCCCAAAAAATAAAGAAAATAGCATAAGGCCTGTGAAAAAAACATGTTTTTTTGATACAGTGTTCATTGTTTTTCCTCCTTTTTGTAAATTCATTGTAAGAACACAAAAAACTCGTCCCTAAAGAAAGGGACGAGTTATATTTACCCGCGATACCACCCTAATTTATACATGTAGAAATAAATCTATATGTATACGGCTTTGCAACGTACAACATGATACGTGTTCCTTGTAACGGGGGACATCCGGTAAGAACTTACTTTAGCATTCGGTTCTACTTCTCGGAGATGATTTTCGGTTAAGCACTGAACGTTGGCTTTCAGCAAATCGCCAACTCTCTGGGGAACAGTCCTATAACGTACTCGTTCTCGTCAATGAATTTTAATTCAAGTATTCTGACAGTATTTTCACACGTTTTTTTTAGAAAGTCAACATATTTTTTGGGAAATACACTTTCCTGTAGAAATATAGCTGAGAATATAAGGGTTAATACTATTTGTAAAAATGCTGTAAAACATTATAGAGAATTGTAAAGATTATGGAGAAAATCGATATTTATAGGAGTAAGGAAGGAATTGTTTGAATTTGCAGAGAATAATACAACAATCCACTTGCTGGAAAGAACAAACCAAAAGAGGTGACTGAAATGCTTGCGATGGGAGTATTATTTGGCATTATTGCTATAATTGGTTTTATGTGGTTATATTATTCGCGTTCGTTTAAACAAGCAGAAGTTTTACTCTTTCAAAAAGGTAGTTTGTTGACAAATCAGTCTAGATATTTAGTATGTCCGAAGTGTGGAAGTGCACAGGCCAGGAGTGGAGGATATCAAGAGTGTTGCAAAATTAGATTATGAAAGAAGGAAGCCTCACATTACTTTGTGAGGCTTCCTTCCTTACAATTTTTTCGCGCTCCAAATTGTCCAACGATCTCTTTCGATGATAGGAGAGACGTTTTGTAATGCCGTTTGGATATGATGTAGAAGTTGAGAAAGTTCATTATCTGTTAGTTCATATAGAATGGATCGGCCTGTTCGAGGAGATAAATCTTGTAGCAAAGCCTCTACAGAATCATGTACTTTTCGTACTTCCCATTGTGTTTGTATGGGGAACGCTTGAAGAGAATATTGTTGTAATTCTTGCTGAATAGTAGTGGTTTTTGGTCTTCTTTTCGCTTCTGTTTCAATGAGTTTTGGAAAGACAGAGAAAAAATATCCACGAAGGTGTTCAGGACTTCCTGGAATTGTACAATCTTCAATAGTTCGGTCTTGTAAAATAAGTATACCGTCTTTTTTTAATATGCGAGAAGCCTCTCGTATAAATGTGGGAATATCATGTAAATGATGAATGACTGCACGAGAAATGACAAGGTCGAATGTTTCATTAGGGAATGAGATATTATGTGCATCACCGTGAATGAATGAAATGTTTGGGAAGTCGTTACAATTTTCTTTTGCAGCTTGTAATATTTCTTTTGAAAAATCAAGCCCAACAACACTTTTGGCTCCCATAAGAGCAAGTTCTTTCGTGTAAATGCCGCCACCACAACCTATATCAATTACTTGTTTATTTTGCACATCTACAATATTGTTTATTGTTTCCTGCCATGAAATATGTGCGTTACGACTTGCATACGTATACTTATTATTTGCATCATGAAAATTAATGGACATTGTAAAATCCTCCCTTCATTGTATAGTATAGCTCATTCTATATAATGTAACGTTTTTGTTTTATGTATGAGGATTATAAGAATTTCTTATTGGAAAAGGAGAATCGATTTGAAAGGAAAATATTTAATGGTTTTATGTGTTATTTTACTCGCGTCGTGTGGTCAAGCAGAGCAAAAGAAAGAATCGAAACAAGTAGAGGAGACAGTGAATGAAGTGAAAGAACCATTACAAATAACTGTTATACAAAAAGGTACAGAAGAAAAAAAATTAAAGAAAATGGATGCGGAGTTAGTGGTGGATATTATAAGCAAAGCAGAAAAACAAGAAGTAACAGGTAGCTTTGGTAAACCAGAATATGAAATACAAATTAGTAGAGAGGGGAAAATAGAAACGTATTATGCATGGTTAAGAGGAGAAGATCGACGGGGATGGGTGCAATATAAAAAAGCTATGTATATGCTGAACGAAAAAGATACTGAAAAACTTTTGGCTATATTTCCAAAGATTCCAGAACAAAAAGAAGATGAGATGCAGGTAGGGCCTTTAACGGAAATAACGAAAAAAGATTTGCAGATTACTGCGTTTCATATTAAAGCGGGTGATCAAAAAATGAATTATACAGTACGTTATACGATTTCACAATCACTATATAATAAGTTAGCGAAGGAACAAGAATATTATTTGCAATTAATTTTCCCGGAAAAGGTTCAAAAATTAATTGGCGCAAAAGAGAGTGAAATAATTTCAGCTGAAAAAGTAAAGGAAGGGTATAAACAGTATGAGTTGAATGTTACTGTTCCGATAAAAGATGCTTCAGAATCACAATTAAAATCACTAGAAACCTATTATGATAATCACGATTTACAAATATTAAATAGTAAGAAAGAAAAAGTAGGAGCATTTCAAAACATTATTCAAATTGTTAAAGAGTATGGTGAAAAAATGAATTTACAAAGATAAAGTGAAATTTTAATCAGTGGGGGCATCCCCCGCTGATTCTTACTGCCCGTAAATAGAGGGTAGTAAGAATCATAAAGTCTATATGGCCTTTCCTAGGAAATGATAATAGAGGGGAAAGATCCCCTCTATTATTTTGCTTTTGCAGATGGCTCATTCATTGATTTTCGTGTAATTAGAAAGGAAATCATAAGAGCGGAAAGAATAATAAGGGCTATAAATAAGTGATTTGGCAACCAATCTAATAATAATACGTAGCTGACGGTATAAAAAATAAGAGTTGAAGCTAAAAACGATAGAGCGCCTATCATAAGAGATTGTAATTTCATTTGTATTTACCTCCTTTTATTTTTATTTTTGGCTAAAAATGGATGGAATAAACATTATTTCTAACAATAGAAAAAAATATGTCATAATAGAGAAAAAGAATAAGTTTTGATGAGTGTATATGGCTCAATAAAGCGAGATAAAGGAGAGGAATATGAAAAATAATAAAAAAGGATTATGGGGAGTTATAGTTGCAATAGGGTTATTTTTACTATCTAAGTTAAAATGGGTATTTGCAATTTTTAAGTTAGCAAAATTTTCAACAGTATTTAGTATGTTTTTATCGCTTGGTGCATACGCAGTCATATATGGTTGGAAGTTTGGGGTAGCACTCGTATATTTATTGTTTGTACATGAGATGGGGCATTTATGGGCAGCGAGAAAGAAAGGGATACCAACATCGCCAGCAATCTTCATACCATTTATGGGAGCTCTTATTGGGATGAAAGAGATGCCGAAAAATGCAAAAGATGAAGCTTACATTGCATATATGGGACCTCTTTTCGGATTGCTTTCATTTTTACCCGCGATCCCACTGTATATAATCACGAAAGAGCCGTTTTGGGCGCTTATTATTTTACTTGGAAGTATGATTAATTTCTTTAACTTAATTCCAGTTTCTCCATTAGATGGTGGACGAATAATTTCAGTTGTAAGCACGAAAATTTGGGGGGCAGGGCTAGTTTTACTACTCGGCTATTCTATTTACTTCAAGAGTATTTTAGGAGGATTTATTTTTATTATCGGCTGTATGGAACTATATAGAGTAATAAAGAGAGATGAGCCGATTAAGGAATTAGGATATAAAATCGATGGAATGAAAGAATATGTTACTAGGCTTGAAGAGGAATTAAAAGAAACTGATGCGGTGCATCGAACGATTTATATGATTCACCATGAAATGAATGTATTAAGACAAAGAGAACGTGAAAAAGAATTAAAAACAGGAGAACTTCAAAAGATTGAAGTGCTAGAGTACCTTTTACCAAAATTTGAGCCACTTGATTATGTCCCATATGAAGATGAAAAAGAAATGCATACAATTCATATAAGAGAAGCATTTGAAATGTCAGAAAGAAAATTAAATGAATGGGAAACAGAAAAGGAACAACAAGAAAATTATTATAAAGTCGATACGAAAACGAAATGGACAGTATTTGCTTGTTATATCGGATTAATGGCTATACTCGGTTATACAGCTTATGAAGGTTATGTTGTTTTACAAGAGCATTTACCAAGGAGAAGTTTGTAGAAAAATAGTGTCGAAATGAAAAGGAGGATTTAAACAGGAATTACATTTCTGCGAGAGAATGTTACAAGTGTAACAGTACATTGTAATATTCATAGTAGAAAAGGAGTTCTGTATATGAAGAAATTGTTAAGTGTATTGGTAGCTATTACTGTAATGGCAATAGCGAGCTATAGTCTTATGAAAGTACTATTGTATTATGCGAATAAGTCTGCTGGAGTAAATACAGTAGCACAAATAGAAGATGTGCAAGAGAAGAAGAAGACACTCGAATTTGTTCGTACGACACATGAAAGTTATAATAATTTCTTGAACTACGGTAAGGCAGAGAAATATACAGATGGGGATTGGAAACATTTTAAACAATGGTTTCAAGAGCAAGAACCTTCTTTAAAAAATATACATAAAGAAATAAAAAATGAAAAAATAAAACGCGATGTGAATAGAAGTTATGAAATTGTAAAAAAAGGTGTGGGGCTTCAGAATATTGAGTATGTAGTCTATGCTCATCGCGTATATCATGACTTGGATATACTTGTAAATAAATATAAAGGTGAGACGAATGTATGGGGGTATACCGAGTTTGGAGATGGGCAGAATATACAAGTAATTGAACAAGCGATACAAACGAAGTAGTAGGCTAGCTAGAATTCTAGTTAGCCTTTTTTTGAGCCCAATTAATGAGGCTAATAATTAGTAGCGTATGGGAGCACGCCACTAGTTAAAATTTATTTAATATGTTTTTGTTCATATATTTTTCACAAAAACACCATGTTAATAGTGATTAAAATCACAATATGTATTATACAATTCAGTTAAACTAAAAACAGTTAAGGAAATAGAGGAGTGGGATACAATGTTAAGTGCAAAAACAATTGAAATCGTAAAGTCAACAGTACCGTTATTACAAGAAAAAGGCGTTGAAATTACAACGAGATTTTATCAAATTTTATTTTCGGAACATCCGGAGTTATTGAATATTTTTAACCATACGAATCAGAAAAAGGGAAGACAACAACAAGCGTTAGCAAATGCTGTTTATGCAGCTGCAATGTACATTGATAATTTAGAAGCTATTATTCCAGTTGTAAAACAAATCGGTCATAAGCATAGAAGTTTAGGTATTAAAGCAGAGCATTATCCAATAGTAGGTACATGCTTACTACGAGCGATTAAAGAGGTCGCAGGCGCACCTGATGAAGTTTTAAATGCATGGGGAGAAGCGTATGGCGTCATTGCTGATGCATTCATTAGCATTGAAGCGGGTATGTATGAAGAAGCTGCACATAAAGAAGGTGGATGGAAAGATTTCCGCAACTTTGTGATTGTTAAAAAAGTGAAGGAAAGCGACGTTATTACATCATTTTATTTAAAACCTGAAGATGGCGGGAAAGTTTCTTCATTCATTCCAGGACAATATGTAACGATTCAAATAAATATTAAAGGTGAGACATATACACATAATCGTCAATATAGCTTGTCTGATGCTCCAGGAAAAGAATATTATCGTATTAGTGTAAAGGAAGAAAAAGGTGTAGATACACCAGATGGTAAAGTATCTAATTACTTACATGATCATGTAGGGGAAGGAGATGTCTTACCAGTAAGTGCACCAGCGGGAGATTTCGTTTTAAATATGGATTCAACATTACCTGTTGTACTAATTAGTGGTGGGGTAGGTATTACACCGATGATGAGCATGTTAAATACGCTAATTGAACAAGAATCAAAGCGTAATGTATGCTTTGTTCATGCGGCGATAAATAGTAATACACATGCGATGAAAGAGCATGTTGAGACAGTAGAAAAAGAGTATGAACAAGTTAAAGCATATACTTGCTATTCTTCACCGACAGAGCAAGATGTGGAAATGAAGAATTTTGATAAAGAAGGATTCATTGAACGTGAATGGTTACAAACTATTATTCCAACAACTGAAGCAGAATTTTATTTTTGCGGTCCAGTACCATTTATGAAGCATATAAATGCTGCATTAATTGATTTGGGTGTTAAACAAGAGAACATTCATTATGAATTTTTCGGTCCCGCAGCAAGCTTACAATAGGTTAACGTTGCCAAGCAAAAAACGAGGTATTATTTTACCTCGTTTTTTGCTTGTTCTCTAAGTAAGCGATTTACTGTTTCGCGGCGTACACCTATGAGCTGACCAATTTCAGTTTGTGTTAATATTTCATAAATAGGGATGTCACCTAAATAAAAGGTGAACCACTCTTGTAAACGATGAAGGCGCTCTTTAGGAGAGACAGTTGTCAATTGATCGATACGCTGTTGCATCATTCTTAACTTCGATTGTAATTGTATAGCGATATTTTCATATGATGCAGGATTTGCCTGAAGTTTGTCGTACCATTCATTGCTAATTATAGGCTCCACTTCTGTTTTCATTAAAGCGATAGCTGTACCGTGATATTCCTTCGGTGAAATTAAAGAATGGTGAGGTATCGTTTCACCAGGAACGATAATATTAAATAAAAATGGTGTTCCGTCTTCTTCTAACCGAATAACTTTTAATAAACCTGTTTTTATAAAATATAATGGACCGTCCTCACCTTGACGGAATAATACATCTCCCTTATGTAGAATCAATGTTAGCCCCCCATTAAAACATTTCTATTTCTTATATTTTAGCGTATATGTATAAAGACAATATGCTTTTTAAACAGCAATTTCATTGACGAAATGTATGCTATTACAGTAGTATACTATTTAGTGTGTAATAGTACTAGCAATGAATACGCTGTAGGGGGTTTAGTATATTGTTAGATGCGATGAAGATGACGGATATGAGAATTCCGGCGAATGCTATCATTCATGTGGAAGAGATGAAAGGTGGAGTCGTTTTATCCGTTGAAATAGACGGCCAAATTATTTATACGATGGCTTATGATGAAGAAACAGATAGTTATGCTGAATTATATGATCGAAAGGATAAGAGGGCGTGCCAAGTACATGAAGACTTTATGGGATGGTCACTTCTTCACTAAAAAGATGTCAATATGACATCTTTTTTTATTGAATCGATAGATTATACAAAGAAATGAAATATAAGGATAAAATTTGTAATAAATGATTTTGCATTGTTAGCGCTTTGTAACTGTAAGATAACTGTTTTTTCGCTATCATAAAGATAACAGTCATAGCTATAGGAGTGATCAACTTGAAGAAATTACATATTTCAAATTTTATGCTATTAAGTGTTTGTTTAGTTTTATTTGTTCTCCTAGGAGCCTTTTTATATTCATGTGTATAAGAAAAAACGCATTCTAGAAAGAACGCGTTATAAAAATGAAGTAATGATTAATCTAGTTCCAAGAATAATTAATGTGATACGTAATAAATTAATTACTGCATTACCGCTTAATTTTGTGTTAATATAAGCCCCGATTTTTCCGCCAATCCATGCACCAGGAATAAGAATTAATGCATAAGCCCAGCTGACATTTCCTAGAGAGATGTGAGTTAAAGAACTTACAATTGCTGAGAGAAATACGATAAACATTGAAGTTGCTACAGCAATGTGTGCTGGGAACGCAAAAAGGAGCATCATCGCTGGCACAAGTAAGGCACCACCACCGATTCCAAATAATCCGGATATAAATCCAACTATAAAGGCAATAAAGATAGCGAGAAATGGTGGAAATTGATAGTCTACAGTATTTCCTTCGTTATCTGTAAAAGATCGCTTAATTACAGTCATATTTGATAGGGAAAGAGGTTTCAATTTGTCTCGTAGTATAAGAAGAATGGAGACGAATATAAGAAAAATCCCAAAGTATAAAGAAAATGTATCTTGGTTTAAAAATTTGTTTGCCCATGATCCGATAATACCACCAGGGCCACTCCCGATAAATAAAATAAGTCCACTTTTATAATCTACCCGTTTATGTTTCATATAAGTAAGGGTAGAAGCCAGCCCTGTAAAAACGACTGTTACCATAGAAGTTCCTACTGCGAGTTGTGGTGATAAACTGTGTAATCCAATTAATAACGGAACGATAATAATTCCGCCTCCAAGTCCGACTAGGCTCCCGACTGTCCCGGCGATTAATCCGATGAAAAGTAACATGATGTATTCCAAAATTGCCAACTCCTCTATATAACTTATCCATCAATCATTATACACGCTTTTTAATAAGAAATAGGCTTGTTCACAAAAAAGTCGTCTTCCTAGAAAAATAAGGAAGACGACTTTTGATTAAAAGATTAAGTGTAATAAGTAGTAAAATAATGCAGCTAAAGAAGCTGAAATAGGAAGTGTAATAACCCATGTAATTAACATGCGTTTTGCAGTTCCCCATTTTACACCTTTCACGCGATGTGAAGCACCAACCCCTAAAATAGAAGAAGAGATAACGTGCGTCGTACTAACCGGTAAGTGAATAAATGTTGCGCCGAAAATAACAAGTGATGATGATAAATCGGCAGCTACACCATTTACAGGACGAATTTTCATAATTTGTCCACCGACAGTTTTAATAATTTTCCAACCACCGACAGAAGTACCAAGACCCATTGCGATTGCACAAGATAATTGTACCCAGAAAGGGATATCGCCAGAAGTATGATAGTTATTGGCCATAAGAGCCATCGTAATGATTCCCATTGCTTTTTGTGCATCATTCGTACCGTGCGTATAAGCTTGTAATGCAGCGGTGAAAATCTGGAATATACGGAAGTTCTTGTTCGTTTTCGTTAAGTTAAAGTTTTTAAATACCACTTTAAAAATACTATATACGATGTAACCAATAACAAAAGCGATGATCGGTGAAATGATTAAAGCTTCAAGAATTTTTATAAACCCTTTATAGTTTAATGAGCTAATACCAGCAGCAGCAATTGCTGCACCAGCGATTGCGCCAATGATTGCATGCGAAGAACTACTTGGAATGCCATAGTACCAAGTGATCAAATTCCAGACTATTGCCGCAAGCAAAGCAGCTAAAATTACAAGAGAACCATTTTGCAAAGCAAACGGGTCAACAATATCTTTTGTAATCGTTTTTGCTACACCTGTAAATGTCATCGCACCTAAAAAGTTCATAATAGCTGCCATAACAATTGCATGTCTAGGCTTTAGAGCTTTCGTTGAAACAGCCGTTGCAATAGCGTTTGCTGTATCGTGAAATCCATTGATAAAGTCAAAAGCTAAAGCGCAAATGACTACTAAAACGGTCAGTATCAAGAGTGTATCCATGATCAAACTCCTTACGCGTTCTTCATAATGATTGTTTCTAATACGTTTGCAACGCTTTGACAGCTATCAGCTACTTCTTCAAGCTCTTCGTAAATCTCTTTAAATTGAATAATCTTAATCGGATCTTTCTCACGAGAGAATAAGTGCTTAATCGCATGACGGCGAATATCATCACATTGTGACTCGTAATCCTTAATCTTGATCGCATTTGTACGAATATCGACTAATTTCTTTTTAGAAAGTAGTTCAACAGAATTTGCAATCTCAATCGCACATTGATTAATTGCTTCAACGAATTTAATCATGTATTCATCAGCTTCTGTAATAGAATACATTTCGAATAGACTAGCACTGTGATCTAATCCGTCTAATACATCATCCATACTCATTGCAAGTTGTAGGATGTCTTCACGTTCAATAGGAGTAATAAATGCTTTGTTTAGCTCCATAATGATTTCGTGAATGAATGAGTCACCTTTTGACTCATACTCTTTCATGCGCATAGAAAACTCTTTTAAATCGCTAGCATTTTTAATTTTATACTCCACGAAAAACTGCGCGCCTTCTTTTAAATTTTCGGAAACGTTCATAAGCATTTCAGAAAATTTATCTTTTTTTGATTTAAAGACCATTATTGTTACCCCCACAAAAGTAATATATGTAAAATATATTGGCTAATCAATTCTAACAAAAAACTGTCGTTTTTTAAAACATTTTATCGAAAAGTTTACAAAAACTTAACATAACTCTCATTGTTGTATTAATAATATTAATACTCAACAATGAATATCTTACTTGTAGAATGTCCTTTTCTTGCAAAAAGTATGAATGTGAAAGAAAAGCTTTACACTATAGGAACGACTACGTTATTATAATAAATTTAAAAGGAGGTATATTCTTCCTTTTAAAAAGAAGAGTGTAAACAAATGAAGGAAGTGAACCAATGAAATTGAAGAACACTCACTTAAAAAAAACGCTTGAGTGGTTCAATAAGAGGAAGAAACTACGCAATTCATTAATTGTATTGGGAAGTTTACTTGCTACTCTATTTATTGTTGTAAATATAATAATTTCCATTCAAGATATATCTGAATTAAAACAAGCTGTTCCACAACCGACTTTAATTTATGATGCAAATAATGAAGTTGCGACTAAATTAGCTTCTTCTAAAACAGAAGGGGTCAAAAGGAAAGATATTCCTGATATTATGGTTCAAGCAATTGTTGCAGTAGAAGATAAGGAATTTTTTAGTCATCATGGTATTTACTATAGTGGAATTATAAGTGCTGTATTTAAGAACATTACAGCTGGAGAAGTTGTGGCAGGTGGTAGTACAATTACACAACAACTTGCGAAAAATGTATTTTTAACGCAAGACCGTACATTCTCTCGTAAAATAAAGGAATACTTTCTAACGAAAAAAATAGAACGTACTTATACGAAAGATGAAATTGTTGAAATGTATATGAATCAAATTTATTTTGGTGAAGGTGCTTGGGGGATAAAAAGAGCAGCTAAATCTTATTTTGATAAAGAAGTAAAAGACTTAACGATTTCAGAAGCTGCAACGATTGCAGGATTAATTAAAGCGCCATCTGCGTATTCGCCGTATAAAAACTTTAATAAATCAATTGAAAGACGTAATGTCGTATTAGGTTTAATGAAGGAGCAAGGATATATTTCTGAAGAACAATATAATCAGGAGAAAGAATCAGGTCTTGTATTACGACGTGGTGTTGACGATAAATATAAGGGGAAATATTCTCAATACGTAGATTATATTGTTAGAGAAGCGATGGACAAGTATGAATTAACACAAAATGAAATTTTAGCAGGTGGCTATCGTATTTATACGGAACTTGACTCGAAAAAACAACAAGCGGTTGAAGATGTTGTGAATAATGATAGTTATTTTAAAGATAGTGGCTCAGATCAGCTTATGCAAACTGGAGTGGTCCTTATGAATCCAAAAACTGGCGGTGTTCCGGCTTTAGTTGGAGGCAGAGGTCCTTATCAATTTTTACAGTTTAATCATGCAACACAATTAAAAAGACAGCCAGGTTCAACGTTAAAGCCTCTTGCAGTGTATGTACCAGCGTTAGAACAAGGATATGAAGTATACGATGTCTTAAAAGATGAACCGTTTAATATTAAAGAATATGCACCACAAAATAGTGATCATACGTTCCATGGTAATGTGACGATGTATGAAGCGGTGGCAAAGTCATATAATGTTTCAGCAGTTTGGCTATTAGAGAAAATTGGATTAGATAAAGGATTGAAATCTTTAGAGCGGTTTGGTATTCCATTAGAGCCTGAAGACCATACGTATCCGATTGCTTTAGGAGGTATGCATGTAGGGACTTCACCATTTGTAATGGCTCAAGCGTATAGCGCACTTGCAAATGATGGTGTCCAAGTAGAAGCTCATGCCATTAGAGAAATCCAAAATGCTGAAGGGGAAACAATTGGAAAATGGTATAAGAAAGAAACTCGTGTGACGAACGAGAAAGTTGCCCAAAAGATGACATACTTATTAAAAGGTGTTATTGAAAGGGGAACAGGTGAAAAAGCGAAAGTTAATAATATCGATACCGCAGGCAAGACAGGGACTACCCAGCTTGTAAATGGACCAAGCACTGGTGCGAAGGATTCGTGGTTTGTTGGATACACACCGGATTTAGTAGGTGCGATTTGGGTAGGGTATGATAAAACGGATAGTGAGCATTATGTGCCAGGAGGCAGCCAAATTACAACGACAATGTTCCGGGATATTATGAAGAAAGCGAATGGAAATCCAACTCAAAAGGCATTTCAGTTATCACTAATACCTGAGGCGGATTATACAAAACAATTAAAAATGATTGAGGAAGAAAAACGAAGGAAAGAAGAAGAGAAAAAACGAAAAGAAGAGGAACAACAAAGAAAAGAACAGCAAAATGAATGGATAGATAAAGTGAAAGAGTGGATTCCATTTTGGTAAAAAAAGAGGCGAATAGCGAGTTCGCCTCTTTTTTATGAGAAATGAGCGGTTTTATCTCGGTTCAAAATGCGGCAACAGAAAAGAAGTTAGGTGAGAATCGAGCTGCCTATAAAAATTTGATGGGTTTAACTTAATAATCCGTGGGGATGGGAAAAGCGCCACGGATTAAAGCTTCAGTTTATTTAGCGTAACATTGGTCCTACCGAAGGATTGAGAATCATACGTGACGGTTATTATTCCTTTACTAATAGGTTCATATGGCAATTCCTCTTCGAAACTTCCAGTATTTTCATTATGGATAGAGAGTGTTATTTCATCAACGTCTTTATTTTTATATTGATCTTTAATCGTTTCAGCGATTTGAAGTAGGTTTTCATAACTAGAAGCTTCTGTAATAAGCATTCCTTTTATAACTTTTTTTTCATTTTGTGTGGAAGAGGAATACGGGATGTTGTTTTGTTTTGTATACAGAAGTTCGTATGGAATGGTTTTTCTTTCTGCTTTTGAAACATTTGAATAGTTTAGAGTTAAAAGAAACCCTATACATAAAATTATGCATACCATAAGAACAAACCAAAAACGTGTCAGTGATATAATTCGCATTGTCATCCCTCTTTCATGTCTTTGTCTTCACTATTCATCATACAAAAAGAGGATTAAGCTAGAGTAAATTTGAAGTAAAGAAACGTAAAGAAGGAGCACTTATTCTCCAAAATAAGTGCTCCTTTTTATTAAAAGAAAGATTTAACATACAATCAAAATAATACAAATTACTATAAATCAAACATTCTTGGTCGTTCAAAAATAAAATGAAAACTAAAATTAGTAAATTCGGAAGACTGATAGTGTAGCTGTTGTGTCACCAGTGTTAGGGATGGAAATAGTATTTACTGTAGGTTGTACAGAGATTGTTGTACCAGCTGTTAAAGTAACAATTGTGGAGAAAGAAACCGCACTACCGATAACGTTAGTTGAAAAATTACGAGTAGGTGGTTGACCGTTGAATGAAATACCGAATCCAAACGGTGAAGAACCCGGGAAGGTTGTAGATGCTGAGAAACTAATATCGTATACTCCTGTTTCTAAAATAGTTAAAGTATCTGAAGTGTCATTAAAAATGAGATTATTTAGTTCGAAAACTTGATTGAATTGGATATTCGTTCCAGGTGATATAGTTTGTGGATTAGAATTTCCTATTGCTGCTATAGTTACAGGGATTGGTGTGCCCGATGGTCCAGTAGCACCTTGAGCACCAGTAGCACCAGCCGGACCTTGAGCACCTTGAGCGCCTTGGGCACCAGTAGCACCAGCCGGACCTTGAGCACCTTGAGCACCTTGAGCACCAGTAGCACCAGCCGGACCTTGAATACCTTGTGGTCCTTGAAGTCCAGTAGCACCTTGAGCACCAGCCGGTCCCTGAGTCCCTTGAATACCTTGAGGTCCTTGAGGTCCAGTAGCACCCCGAGCGCCAGCCGGTCCTTGAGGTCCTTGAGGTCCAGTAGGTCCTATTGTTCCTCCACCAAGGCAACCTGATCCATATTGAACTAGGATAGCTTGAATTTCTGTAATGAGCTTAACTAGTTTATCGATAGTACAGCAATCGATTTTGAATAACTTAGCAATATACAATAAATAATTAAGCAAACTTTGTAGTTCAACGTACAATGCTCCGCATGAGAAAGGTGAGGATTTTAGGATAGTTAATAAGTTAGCAATAATAGAACTACCAATCTTTTCTTGTGCAGGTGATAAATTTAAGCAACTGAGGAATTTTTGGAGATTATCCAGGAGAGCAATTAGTTTATCGATGTTATCTTGAGAAGGGTTTTGAAATACAGCTTGAATACTTTGACCAAGAGCTTGAAGAAGTCTAGCATACTCTTTTAGTTCTGCCTTAGAGACGTTAATATAACTGCAAGCTCTTACTTCGCAACAATCCTTACCATAGAATACTTTCCCTTTATTTTTATTGGACATTTTTTCATTCCTTTCTTTTATAGAATAAATAGTCTTTACTATATAATAAAATGAAAATTAAACTGAATTCGTGAGGGACAAACTACTATTTCTAAAAAAAATAAGAAGTTTACCTATCTTGTGAAAACAAAGAACAATTAAGAGATAGAGAAAGATTTATATGAGTTAAAAAAGAATAGGTTAGAATAAAAAAACTGCACGCAAATTGTTAGATTATATCTAACAATTTGCGTGCAGTTCGTGGAACAGCCCAACCTTTTTAATGATTAATTCGTTCATAGTTCGCTTTAGGTAAAATTGGAATAGAAATAGTGAAAGTTGTACCGTTTTGATTACTAGACATTTTTAATGTACCGTTATGATTTTGAATAATTTTCTTCGTTACTGACAAGCCCAGTCCTGTTCCTGAATCTTTTGTTGAGAAGAATGGATCAAAGATATATTCTTGAATAGCTGGAGGAACCCCAGTTCCGTTATCTGTGAAAGTAATCCGAACAAAGTTATCTAGGCGATAACTAGAGATTTGAATGGAAAGAGGTCTTTCGCCTCGAGCATCGATAGCATTTTGAAATAAATTTAAAAAAACTTGCACAAGTTCATGACGATCGATATTAACAAGTACACCATCTAATTCCGTAGAAAATTCATAGTCAATAGAAATGTTGTGTAAAAAAACTTCACTAGCAAGTAGTTGTTGAATATATTCGCGTAAAAACGTATTGATGGGAAAAGGTTCTCTAGTAAATTCACGCGTTTTTGAAATGGCTAAAAATTTTGTGATAATACTATTTGCACGATCTAGTTCAGGAATGAGTAGACTTTTAAACAATTCTTTATTGGATGGAGAAACGTTATCTTGTAGAAATTGCAAGTATCCACGTACCGTTGTAAGGGGATTTCGTACTTCATGAGCAATCCCAGCTGCGATTCGTCCTGCTAATGAAAATTTTTCTGCATCACGTTCTGTGTTTAAATAATGGAAGACACTAATAACTCTAAAAATCTCTCCGTTATAATCCCGAATAATTCGATTGTTTAAAATACCATAGTTTTTGTCTAACACTTCTTCATTATATATTTCTGTTCCTGTTCTTAATGTTTCAATCGCTTTAATTTGTTCTTCTGGCAAGTTTAGTAATTGTTGAATTGGCTTTCCAATTATATCATTTCGTACTACACCAAAATCATCTGCTGCAGCTTGATTACATAAAGTTATATTTCCTTTACTATCAACAAAGGTGACATGATGTGAAAAAGCATCAAAAATATGAACAAAGTATGTTTCAAGTTGTTCAAATAAAAATAATGAATCGCAAGTAAGTTGAAAATCAGCCTTTTTATTCTCTTTTTGTATGTTTTGAATGGAATGAGTCGTTCTCGTTTTCTTTATTTGTAAACCAATATGTGGATTTTTGTATGTGAAATGATGTGGTAATTGATTCACAAGCTCTTCATATAACCGCACTTTATTTTCTAGTTCTTCTATTCGTTTTTCATGAGATACAATATCATCGTTTGGAAGCATAAATAAATAACCCCTCAATTTAAAAATTCTTCCATTTAGTATATCATATTTTTATACGGATACTCTTAAAGAAGGGGCTACTTAATGAAATTGATTAGCTGAAATGTCCGGGAAGTGAGTAGAATGGATAGAAGGTGAAGTTAAAAAGGGAGGGATATATTTGCTTTTCATTGGAGTGACAGGGTGGGGAGATCATGATTCTTTATATATAAATCCCTATGAAAATAGAAATAAATTGCGAACTTATAGTGAACATTTTCCCATTGTGGAAGTAGATAGTTCATTTTATGCGATACAACCTGCGCGGAATTATACAAAATGGGCGATGGAAACACCGAAAGATTTTTCTTTTATAGTAAAAGCCTATCAAGGAATGACAGGACATATGAAAGGGGAAATCCCTTTTTCTACGTTCGATGAGATGTTTGATGTGTATAAACAATCCATTCTTCCTTTAATAGAAGCAAATAAATTAAAAATGATTTTATTTCAATACCCACCATGGTTTGATTGTAAAGTGAAAAATGTTGATTTACTTCGATACACGAAAGAAAAAATGGAAGATTTCCCATGTGCAATAGAATTTCGAAATCAAACATGGTTTTATCCAGAAATGAGAGATAAGACGTTACAGTTTTTAGAGAAAGAAAACTGGATTCATACAATTTGCGATGAGCCTCAGGCTGGAATAGGATCAGTACCGCTTATATTAGAGGCAACAAACTCGGACATGGCGTTAATACGTTTTCATGGCCGAAATGTTCATGGTTGGCTGGATAAAGGAGAAAATTGGAGAGCGGTTCGCTGTTTATATCGTTATAATAGTAAAGAATTGGCGGAATGGGTAGAACGATTAGAGCGATTGAAAAAGAAGACGAAGGATATATTTGTATTGTTTAATAATAATTCGGGCGGAGATGCAGCGGATAATGCGAAACAGCTTATGAAAATGATGAACATTACATATGGTGAGCCGAAGCCTGAGCAATTAAATTTGTTTGAATGATGATAAACAAGAAAGGCACTGTACAAACAGGGGGAATGTACAGTGCCTTTCTATATGAAAAAGAGGGGTAACAATGTTACTGAGCGTTTGGTTGATTCATCAATTGTTGGCTTCATAATAAATGATAATGGTTATCATTATCATTGTCAATGGTTTTTCGGAAAATAAGTAAAAAACTTTTTATCCCGCTATTTGCGGCAGTAAAACCCCTACCTCAAAATTCGGCTGGAGCAAAGAAGTTAGGTGGGAGCCCTGCTGCCCGTAAGCGCCCGATTGGTGAAGGCTAATAATCAGTGGGGGATGAACAAAACCCCCACTGATTATTAGCCTTCACTTTATATTTTAAATAGTAATAAAAAAAGAACAGCAATTACTGCTGTTCTTTTCCATTGATGATTTGTTGTAAATCAAAAGGAGTTATCGCTTGGATAAATTCCTTTGAGATAAGTGTTTGAACGAGAGTGCTTTCAGAAATTGTAGCACCTGTTTTCTTTTCATAAGATTTCTTTAATAAATCAAGTTTTTCAGCCGTTTCTTTCGGTAATTCAATTGTTAATGTGTTCATAATTTCTCCCCCTTACTATTAGAGTACCACTACAGTATAGGAGAGACAAGAAAAGAGAATATGAAACATAAAAAAGGTTACCAAATTTACAAATGGTAACCTTTTTATGTATAAGAGTTATTAAGCAATACCGATATACTTTAAAGTTTTGGATGGAGTACTGTGATCAAAGAAGTGTTGTAAAAATGCAATATCAACACCCGATTTGTATGCACAATAGCCCCAAGTTTTTCGAAGTGTATGTGAGCTAATCCCTTCTAATCCAACTTCTTTTGCAGCTTTGTTTAAAATGTACCATGCATGTTGTCTCGTAATAGACTTTGTTCCTTTTTGAGACTTTAATAATGGTTCATTACGTTTCCAAGTTTTACGTTCTTTCATGTAGTCTTCGATTGCGTGCTGTAAGTCTTCATTTACAGCAAACCATTTATGTTTCTTTACTTTTTCATTGTAAAATAAAATGGAATGGCGAACATTTTCGTCTTCATCGATTACATCACTAACTTTTAATTGTAAGATTTCACTTACTTTTAAGCCAGAATTTACAGCTAATACGAATAATAAGCCATCACGTTTCGAAGATTGTAAAAGTATATTTTTGATAGTTTCTAATTGTTTTTCATTTTGAATAGGTTGTCCTGCTTGTTTCATTTCACGCACTCTCCTCTTTTATATGTGTAAAGGAAAGGATTAACTTGTTTCTTACTATAAAGGGAGAGTGTGAATTTCATGTGAACTCCTAGTGAAATTAAGACAAATTATTTGACTTCTTTTACTTTTTGTAAATTAAAATAAAATACAACGCTATTAGTGGTATTATACACGCCGTATTCAGCGTGATGGAGATCTAAAATGTTTTTCACAATGGATAACCCAAGGCCAGTACCTCCAGTATGACGGCTACGAGAAGCGTCTAAACGGTAGAAGCGATCCCAAATTTTTTCAAGGCTTTCTTCTGGAATAGGATTACCTGTGTTTTCAATTTTGATTTTCACTGTATCTTCCGTTTCTATAATAGAGACGTGTATTTTTTCACCATCTGGAGTATATCGAATTGCATTGCTAAGTAAGTTTACAACGACTTGCTCGATACGGCTACGATTTGCTTTAACAAATAGAGAAGAGTCAGCATGGATGTCCACTTGTAAATGTTTTTCCTCCATGCTAAATAATAATTTTGTATAGACTTGTTGAATTAATTCACCGATCGAGAATGTCGACATTTCTAGTTTGTACGTACCTGATTCTAGTTTTGCTAATTCTAACATTTCAACAATGAGCCTGTTCATATTATCTGTCTCTTCCAAAATAACATTTGTATAATATGTCGTATCTTTACTTACGCCATCTTGAATACCTTCAGCGAAGCTACGAATAACACTAAGTGGTGTTTTTAATTCATGAGATACACCAGAAATGAATTCTTTTCTCGTTTTTTCCAATTGACGTTCGCGTTCAATATCTTGTTGTAATTTTGTATTAGCAACATTTAATCGGTCGATTCGATCTTTTAAATTTACAGAGAGTGTATTAATACCACTTGATAACCCGCCAATTTCATCGTCTGCTGTAACAGGTAACTTCTCGCTAAAATCAAAGTTGGCCATTTTTTTTGTAACACGATTTATCTTAATTAATGGTTTAACAATGATTTTTGAGTAGTAGAAGGATAACAAAATAATAACGAGAAACACGATAATTAAGGCATAGACATAATAATCTTTTAAAACGAGCATTGCTTCATTCACAGGTTGTAAAGATGCTATCACAAAAGCGTACTCCTTAGTTTTTCCGTTTTCCATAATAGGCTTTACAAAGACACTGTTTTTTATATTTTCCCCACTATCTAAAATATACGTGTTTAATTGATTTGAATTAGAAGTACCTTGTCTAATAGTGCTTGCAAAATATTCAACAGCTTGTAATGTTTCAAAATCATTTGCAAGGCGAACCTCAGATTTGGAAGGGATATGTAATTTTGATATCACACCGGTAAAACTGATCTGAGACGTAGTTTTATATCGATTTGTGAGTCTATTTTTAGAGGGGTTACCACTAATTGTTTGAAAATCCGAATTGACATTTTCATTTCGCCATCGATTATAATTAGTCGTCAGTTCTAGTGGCGTTATTATATTATCTTGTAAAAATCCCTCTACGTGAATCATGCCCTCTTTTTTTAAGCCTAAATTTTCGAATTTATTATATTCTTCGGGTGTTAAAAGATTATTAAGTGGGATGGAATAGGTTTTATTGTTATTAGGGTTAATTACCTCAATATAGTAATTGTTTTCACTTTTAATAATGCCGTTAGAATCTAAAAATTGCATTTCAGCATTCGTTTTATCGTGAAATTCTTGTTTTAGCTTTCTGATTTCCTCAAAACTTTTGTCGCTTTTTTCATAATTATCTACGAATTTTTCAAAAGCCGTTTGAACGGTTTTTACTTTTTTATTAATATAAAACTTCTCTAAAAATAGAGATTGTCCAAGGAAAAAAAGGAGAAATATGATTGTAAATAAAGTTGATGTTAATAAAAATAGTTTAAAGACGATGCTTCTGTTCTTCACTGTTTCACCTCGTATGAAAAATACTGTAATATAAATGATTTCTTAATTATAACAAAGGTTACAAAAAAGTAGAGGGGATAAATCTGTCTATCTCTAAAGTAGTTTTTTATAGAAAGTCACATAAAGAGACGGTACAGTGACTATAGAAGTATTTTAGCATAAAAAAGAACTCGCCAGACGTATGACGAGTTCTTTAGTGTACTATTGCTGAATTGCTGCATCTAAAGCGATTTCAATCATTTCGTTAAATGTAGTTTGACGCTCTTCAGATGTTGTTTCTTCACCAGTGAAGATATGGTCGCTTACTGTTAATACAGATAATGCATTTACACCATATTTAGCTGCTAATGTGTAAAGAGCAGTCGTCTCCATCTCTACTGCTAATACACCGTAATCTCCAAGTTTTTTAACCATGTCCATGCTCTCACGATAAAATACATCTGCTGT
Organism: Bacillus sp. FDAARGOS_1420; assembly: GCF_019344915.1. Lineage (NCBI taxonomy): Bacteria > Bacillati > Bacillota > Bacilli > Caryophanales > Bacillaceae > Bacillus > Bacillus sp. FDAARGOS_1420. The sequence continues at coordinate 651,018 of NZ_JAHWJB010000002.1, forward strand.
TAATACGTTACCAACACGAACGTGTAATCCTTTTTCTGTTCCAGCATCGTAGGCTTTCTTTAAAAGATCAAAATTTGCAGCAGGAGCAAAATCAAAACCCGGGAATGTTAAGCGATTCATATTAGAATCTGTACAAGCCGTCATCGCAATAATAACGTCACGTACCTTAACATCTTTTTGAATTGCACCACATGTCCCAACACGAATTAAATTTTTCACTCCGTAGCTTTGAATTAATTCGTTTACATAAATAGAAATAGAAGGAACACCCATGCCTGTACCTTGAACAGATACACGCTTTCCTTTGTAAGTTCCAGTAAAACCTAACATACCACGCACGTTATTATAACAAGTAACATCCTCTAAAAATGTTTCAGCAATATATTTTGCACGTAATGGATCACCAGGTAATAGAATAGATTCAGCAATTTCGCCTTGTTTTGCTTCAATATGTACACTCATGAAAAATCCTCCTTATAATGTATTGATAGAAATCAATATCATTTGCATTATACACTACGACTCCTTTCAATTAAAATCTTTTTTATTTGTAATATGTACAAAAGAGGAGGATTTCATAAATCATAATCTAGAATATATATTTAAGAGGTTTTGCATGGATAAAGACAATAAAAATGGTAGGTGATATTTTGAAAAATCTTGTCATTGGGCTTATTGCACTAGTACTTATTGTGGCAGGAGGATTTTACATAAAAAAATATCAAGAAACTGTAGAAACGACCGGAGATGTTCAAGAAGTGAAATGGGATGTGAAAAATAAAAAGGGAAATGAAAAAGCCGATATTTCGTTTCAATTGCTAAATAAAATGAATAATGAAGTTCGTGGTGTGAACGATCAAATTCGAGCAGTGATAGTGGATGGGAATTTGAAAAACATACAACAAACGAAGCCTATATTTGCTGGAAATGGATCGTATAAGCTATCTTCAGATGTAGCAAAAGGTGAAGGGTACACGATATTTTTGTATGAAAATGAAAACAAGTCAGTGGAATCATTTGCTAAGAAAGATTTTGGTGAAGAAAAAAAGGAGACAAACAAGGACAAGAATAAAAAGAAACTACCTGTCGATACTGTACTTACAAAAAATATAGGAGAGCATCAAGTGTCTCTTTTATTTGGTGCATTACATCCGAATGAGGCAACGACATTAACATTTCAGTTTCAAGCGAAAAAGGGAGAAAAGCTGAAATTAAATTCAGGGAGAGGCGAAGTCAACGCGCTATATATCGTTGATGAAACGAGGGGACATTTTTTATATGCCATTCCTGTTGATACGGATGAGCAATTACAATATCGTATTACATTTCCAGAAGAAGGAACATATAAAATATGGGGGGATTTCTATATAAATGGTAAGAAGTATGAAAAGGAGTTTAGTATACAAGTGCAAAAACGAAAAAACAGCTAAGTACTTAGCTGTTTTTTCGTTTTCCTATTAATTTTGTTACAGAGAGCATTGTAATTGGTAAAGAATGATTCTTTCGAAATGCTAAATATTTTCCACTCCATGCAGGTTTATATTTTTCTTTGAAATGTCGTAAACCGCTGAAGCTATATGTGTAACGAACGTTATTAAATATTGCAGCAGCAACTCGTTCAGACCAGAACGATTGCGTTGATAAACCGACATTTGAGAGTGGTGCCATACCAATATTAAAGGAATGGTATTCATTTTCTTTTGCCCAGTGGAATAAGTGGATAAAAATTGCATCCATAATTCCGCTAGGGGCATCTGGATAATAACGCATTAAATCAACAGATAATATGCCACTTTGATATACTGGCATAAAGGTTGTGAATGCAATGATTTTTCCTTCTGCATCAGATAATGTAGCGATAGGGGCACGACTAATATACTCACGATCGAAGTACCCAAGTGAAAATCCTTTCTCTTTTTTTCCGCCGAGCCAAGCATCAGACACTTTCTTTAATTCCTCGTATAATTCGTCTGAGAATGGTGGCTCATGAATAGAGAATGTATAACCTTCTCGTTCAAAACGGTTGAAAGTGGCTCGCATACCAGCACGTTTCTTTCCTGTTATTGTAAACGTATTTAAATCAACGACAGCCTCTTCACCAAGTTTAAAGAAGTTGTAGCCAAAATCGTGGTATAAGCTCATCCATTTGCTTTCAATTTGATAGAATACGCAAATATACCCAAATCGATCAGCTTCAGTCAAAAATTCTTGCAACACAGTGCGGTAGGAGGATGGATCACCAATTGGATCACCTAGTACAACAAGACGTTTTCCAGTAATTGAAAAGAGAAGAAGTGCTTTTCCGTCACTACTGAAGAAGAACTGTTTATCTCCTAAAAAACCTAAATGACTAAGTACATTCCCGCCATGTTCATCTAAGAAGTTTTCTAACCTTTTATCATTAGCTGGTTGCCCGGGAAATTGACTACGATAACGATTGGCAATTAGTGAGCCGATAAGTAAAAAAGTAGGAACGAAAAAGGCTGCTGCTAATGCACTTCGTTTAACTTGTGTAATATTTCGAACGACAAAATCAGGCTGGAACGCTTCTTTTGCACCCGCAAATAAAATACCTAAGTTTTTATATAAATATAGCGTAAGTAATAAGAAGATAAATACTTTTACGATATCAGAAAGTGAGACTTCCATTTTCTCGCGTATAAATCTTTTACGAAGCATATACAACACAGCAAGTACGATTAATAAAATAAAGGTTTCTTCAATGTCAATTCCTTTTAGGGTATTAAAGATTGCTGCTCCAATTAAAGAAACAATCGTCATATAGTAAGAACGCTTCGTTCCATAATATATGCCTCGCGAAAGAATCAGGAGGAGAATACCGAATGTTAATGATAAGCTAAAAGAAAATTGAATAAGGTGCTTTGGAGCTAAAATATGTAAGGCGTGAGCTCGATTTATACTAGTCGGTAAAATTGTTGATAGAATAACCATTAAGCCAGCGAATACTGTTAAAGCGGCGGATGCCCATGAACCTAATTTCCCTAAAAAATCACGTTGTAAAGTCCAAATTACACCAGTTGTTTCTAACGCAGGTGCAATAAAGGGTTTATCTTCAATTTTTTTTATGGCCGCTCCTGTCATTTCAAAGGCTGCAAAAATGAGACCTAGGCAGAATGGTAAGATGTAATAGACAAGTCGGTATAATAACATAGCAGGTAGTAATACGCCTGTATCAACGCCGTATTGTCCTAGTCCAGTTAAGAAAACAAGGTCAAATGAACCAAGGCCACCAGGAACAAGACTTACGACACCAGCTAAAGCAGCGATTACGTAAACACCTAAAAACTTTTGAAATTCGATATCAATTCCAAACAATATTAAAATGACGTACATAACGATACCGGCAGATACCCACTCGACTAATGAAACTAATGAATATAAAACAGTTGGATTTTTCTCTTCTTCTTCTTCCTCTTGTCCGTCTAACTGTTTTGTTTTTCTATTTTTAATTTTAGAAAACCCAATATATATAGGAACGAAAAGAGCAAAGAAGATAAGAACAGGCCATAACCACGGTTTTTCGTGCAGAATAAAACTAGTGTCTAATATTCCAATAAGGCCGAGGAATGACAGAATGGCTAATCCGTTAATAAAAGCGGTTGTCATCCAAGCAATACTTTTAATAAGTTTTCCATTATCTTTTATATGCGGACGATATAGCATTGTACGTACACCGGCACCAACAAGACCACCAAAACCGATAAATCCATTTAAAGTGTTTGCAATCCATGAGATACGGAAAATCTTTTGTACAGGTATGTCTGCTTTTAAGTAACGAAGCATAACAAAGTCATAAAAGAACATTGTTGAAACGGCAAATGCACCGAGTGTAATCGCTAAAAATACCCCACCAGTTGGAATGTTTTTAATTGTTTCAATTGCTTCTAAAAAAGAAATGCCTGCTAATTCTTTTTTAGCTTGAAAGAAAACAATTGTTAAGACAACAAATGGGAAGATTATTTTCCCGATTTGTAAGAAACGTTTCCATGAAAACGACATAAATACAACTCTCCTTGTGTAAGAAAACTGAGACAATAATATTATTATGACAAACTTCAAGAAAAATAAAAAGGTAAATTCCTGTATAGGGAAGCTATTTTTTATATAGGTTATATTTAAAAGAATATTTCGTTTATCAGAAAATTAAGTTAAGATAAGATGAAAGAAGGAAGAGAGGGGAAGTAGATGATTATAATAGGTTATGCAGGATATGAGTTAGAAAAAGCAAAACCGAATACATCAGAAGATTTTTTTAATAGATCTGAAGTGACATATATATTAAATAATCAAGAGAAAACCTTTTCTGTCTTATATGTTCGATATTTTGAAGAAATTTCACAAGAAATTACCCCTTTTGAAGGAAATCCAGTTTATAAAGTAGAAGAACAAGACGTATATTTACGAGATATTGTAGCGATCGCTTGTTTACTGAAAGATAAAGAGCTACGCGCGCAGAAGCGCTTGTATCTCAATGAAGTAACAGACTTTCAACGATACTTTGATGAGGGAACAGTGGTGAAAGTACAAGAAATATTAGCTGAATTACATAAAAATAAAAGAGTAGAAATAGCGTAAAACGGCAAAGGAGAGAGAAGCCATGTCTAATTTGATGGTTGAAAATCAAACAGAACAAGTTTCTATATTTTTAGAAGATGTAATTTCCTTGATAACTAATTATGTAAATTATCATACGTTACCTTCTTTATTGGAGGAGACACCAACAGGAAACGAGCAATACTATAAAGGGATATTAGCATCAATAAGAAGACTTCTTGTTTTTTGTGAAGAAGGACTTGATGCATGTTTTGTTTTGCTGAATAGCCAACCATTTCGAAAGACCGCAGCTGAAACAGTTTTATATAAGATTTACCATCAAGTAATTGCAGAGTTTTTTTCGCCAAAGAATGATCATTGGTATGAAAATAGTCGTTCTGCTTATACAGGGAAAAATTCTATTGTTTTTCAGCAAATCCCCCCTAGATCTATAGAACGAATGATGAAGGATTTAGAAGGGGAATTTCAATTGATGCGTGAAGAACTAGAATATTATGAGACAGATTACCAAACAAAAATGTTGCACAAATATTAATTAAGGAAAAGAAGCTAAGAATACTTAGCTTCTTTTCCTTTTGTCCAGTTATATAAGGGATTTTAATTGAATATAGTTAAAGTGGATAGCATCAAGGAGGTGTGACATGAGTCAGCAAGGTGTATTTACAGATTACTTTCATGAAGTAGAAAGCTGGTGTGAAAGTGTTCTTCAAGTATTAGATAGCCGTGCAATGGAAGTGTATGATGTCCATATGCTTGCTTATAAAATTCAAACGTTATTAGAGCGTATGAAAGAGCATGAATACGACACAGATGCCGAGTTTATGTATGAAATAAGTGATGATGTAGAACATATTCAACACCATTTACAGGAAGTATTTATGCAAGAAGGAGAGGAATATGAACTATGTGAAAGAGGGGATAGCGAACGAGCTGTTCCGATTGGGGGGCATACCCTTCCGCCATTACCTTATCCATATAATGCGCTAGAACCGTACATTTCACGAGAAATTATGATGTTACACCATGATAAACACCATCGTAGTTACGTGGAAGGATTAAATAAAGCAGAGAAGATGATGGAAGAAGCGAGAAAAACAAATCAATTTGATTTAATTAAGCATTGGGAAAGAGAAGCGGCTTTTCATGGATCAGGTCATTACTTACACACGATATTTTGGAATAACATGAAAAAAGATGGTGGTGGAAGTCCGAGAGGGGCTTTTTCACAACAAATTGAGCAAGATTTCGGAAGTTTTTTACGTTTTCAAAAGCATTTCACGGAAGCCGCTTCTAAAGTGGAAGGTTCAGGATGGGCAATTCTTGTATGGGTACCTCGTTCAGGAAGGTTAGAAATTTTGCAAAGTACGCTTCATCAATTGTTTACACAGTGGGATACGATACCACTCCTTGTACTGGATGTATGGGAACATGCGTATTATTTACAATATCAAAATCGAAAAGATGAATATATTAAAAATTGGTGGAATGTTGTAAATTGGCCAGATGTAGAAAAGAGATTTGAAAGTGCGAAGCAAATTGAATGGACACCGTATTAGACGCATATCTCATGCGTCTTTTTTAGTGGAGGTGGAAGGAAAATTTCGTTCATATTTTAAAAGGCCAAGCATACACTTGTACAAAAAGTGCCAAAAGGACGTGGGGGGAAATATGAGACGAATTTGTATAATAATTACGCTAATTATAATGTACGCAAGCGTTATGCCAATTCCTGCATATGCAAAAATGAACGGTGGTGTCAGTGCTCGTAACGCAGTCTTAATGGAACAACAATCCGGTCGTGTGCTATATGGGAAATTAGAACATGAGCCACAAAAAATTGCTAGTATAACAAAAATTATGACAGCATTGTTAGCTGCTGAATCAGGAAAAATGAAAGAATTAGTATCGGTTAGTAATGAAGCGGTACGAGTAGAAGGATCGGCAATTTATTTAAAACCTGGACAAAAAGTTAAGTTAGAAGATTTAGTTTACGGATTAATGCTTAGATCTGGTAATGATGCAGCACAAGTAATTGCTGAAAATGTGGGAGGGAGTATAGAAGGATTTGTATATTTAATGAATCAAAAGGCGAAAGAAATCGGAATGAAAGATACGCATTTCTCAAACCCGCATGGCTTGGATGGGGATGGATCGCATTATTCGTCGGCTTATGACATGGCATTATTAACGAAATATGCAATGGGGAACGAGACCTTTAAGAAAATTTTTGGAACAAAAACGTATAAATCAGATTCTTGGGATTATCCGTGGAAAAATAAACATAAGCTTGTGACATCTTATTATGAATTTGCAACAGGGGGAAAGACAGGTTTTACGAAGAAAGCAGGACGGACGCTTGTCACAACAGCTTCAAAAGATGGACTAGATTTAATTGTCGTAACTTTGAGTGCTTCTAGTGACTGGGATGATCATATGAATTTGTTTGATAAAGGCTTTGAACGCTATAAGCAAGCGAAAGTTTTAGGACAAGGCGCACTCGCTGAAATAAATGAAAAGAAATATGCCAATCATGTTTATACGAAAAATAGTTTTTCTGTACCTTTAACTGAAGAGGAAAGAAAGAGCGTGTTATTGAAAGTTGAGCTCGATAAAAGTGCAAAACTTACGGATGGAGTAAAGATTGGGAAGACAGAAATTTATGTAGGGAACGAGAAAGTTGGAGAACGAAATTTGTTTTACAGTAAACGAAAGTTAGTAGCTACAACGGGAATGTATTGGAATAACGTAAAAGAAATCTTCTCTTACATGATAGGTGTTGGGATAGATGGTTAATCTCGTATGGGCAGCGATGGCAGTTATAGGGATTGTGTATGCCATGATAAATGGAACGATGGAAGAAGTGACCAAAGCAGTGTTTGAAGGGTCAAAAGATGCTGTAACGATTTGTATTGGACTTATTAGTGTTTTAGTATTTTGGCTCGGTTTAATGAAAATTGCTGAGGAAGCTGGATTGTTAAAGAAGTTAGTATCACTTTTTATGCCGATAGTAAAAAGATTATTTCCAGAAATACCGAAGGATCACCCGTCAATGGGATTCATTTTATCAAATATGATGGCGAACTTTTTTGGGTTAGGTAATGCAGCAACACCTTTAGGTATTAAAGCAATGGAACAACTGAAAGAGTTAAATGGTGGAAAGGATTCATCAAGTCGTTCTATGGTGACGTTTCTAGCATTAAATACTTCAGCGATTACATTAATTCCGACTACTGTCATTTCGATTCGAATGACTTATGAATCAGCAAACCCTACTGAAATCGTTGGCGTAACATTTATAGCACAAGTGTTATCGATGATTGGAGCGATTTGGATTGACCGCTATTTTTACCGGAGAAGGAGTAGAAAGGGGCGGAAAAAATGAGTATTGTAAATACAATTTCATTATGGGTAATTCCTTGTGTAATTGGTTTTATCCTTTTGTATGGCACGATAAAGAAAGTTCCAACGTACGAATCGTTCGTTGAGGGCGGAAAAGAAGGGATTCAAATTGCGGTTTCCATTTTGCCGTTTATGGTTGGAATGCTTGTATCTATTTCTATTTTCAGGGCATCAGGTGCTCTAGATGCGATGATATCGGTAATGAAGCCGATGTTAGACCTTATTCATGTACCAGCCGAAATCGTTCCACTTGCACTTATACGTCCGATTTCGGGATCTGCTGGTTTAAGTATTACGACCGACTTAATCGCTACATATGGGCCAGACTCGTTTATTGGTAGGTTAGCTTCAACGATGCAAGGTAGCACAGATACGACTTTTTATATATTAACAGTATACTTTGGGGCTGTCGGTATTAGAAAAATGGGAGATGCATTAAAGGTAGGACTTTTTGCAGATTTAATCGGAATTATTTGTTCGATTGTGTTTGTTTCCCTATTGTTTCGGTAATGCTATTCATTTTTTGCGCTATTTCGCTTATAATACGTATACGACCACTATTAACGTGTAGTTTAATAGTGGTTTTTTTATGCGGTATTTTTGACAAAATGGTGAACTTTTATCGTGGACAACATGAAAAAGTGTAAATAATAATAAAGGGTGAAAACGTGATATAGCCTTTATACGTTTATTATCATTGCTATGTTGTTAAAGGTAGGCGAAGTAAATGGCATAAAGCTTAGGCGGTTGCCAAGTCTTTCTAATGTAAGGTAAGATAAATTTGAGGTGAAAAAAAGAAATGGAACGATTACAAAAAGTGATTGCGCAAGCAGGTATTGCATCGAGAAGAAAGGCTGAGGAATTAATTCAGCAAGGGAAAGTGAAAGTTAATGGGAAAATAGTGAAGGAGTTAGGAACAAAAGTAACTCCTCAAGATAAAGTGGAAGTAAATAACATCCCTCTTGAAAAAGAAGAACCTGTTTATTTTTTACTATATAAACCAACTGGTGTAATTTCAAGTGTATCAGATGATAAAGGAAGAAATGTTGTAACAGACTTTTTCCCTGAAATTAGACAACGTTTATTCCCAATAGGACGCTTAGATTATGATACGTCTGGCGTATTATTGATGACAAATGATGGTGAATTTGCAAATGTATTAATGCATCCGAGATATAAGGTTGAAAAAACGTATGTTGCGAAAATTAAAGGGCCATTAACAGGTGATAAAATTCGCATGTTAGAACGAGGTGTTGCATTAGAAGATGGGAAAACAGCACCAGCACAAGTGAAAATTATTTCTTGGGACAAGCGTAAAGAGATGGCGATTGTACAATTAACGATTCATGAAGGACGTAACCGTCAAGTACGCCGCATGTTTGAAGCGTTAGATTGTAAAGTAATGAAATTAAAACGTGAACGTTATGCCTTTTTAGAAGTGGGTAGCTTGCGTCCTGGTGATGCAAGAGAATTAACACCACATGAGGTGAAACAATTACGTGCATTGGCTTCTACAAAGCCTCGCTAATCTATATTGTGAAACTTTCACCAGTGGAATGCTCCGCTGGTGATTTATTAAAAAATACATATATTTATCACTCGTCGAAGAGAGGGGAGACAACATGAAAAAAAATCGCTTATTATTTCGTGTTATCATTTTGCTCATTTTAAGCGGTGCGGTAGGGTTTACGCTATATCAAGGATTTTTTACTGATAAAGAGAAAATGCAAATTGGAAAAGAAGCACCTAACTTTGTTGTAACTGATTTAGAAGGAAAGAATATTGAATTAAAAGATTTAAAGGGAAAAGGTGTATTTTTAAATTTTTGGGGAACTTGGTGTAAACCTTGTGAAAAAGAAATGCCTTATATGAATGAGTTATATCCGAAATATAAAGAAAAAGGCGTTGAAATTATTGCCTTAGATGCAGATGAAACGGATATCGCAGTGAAGAACTTTGTGAAACAATATGATTTGGAATTCCCAGTTGCAATTGATAAAGGGCAAAAGATCATAGGTACATATGGAGTGGGACCATTACCAACAACCTTTTTAATTGATAAAGAAGGAAAAGTAGTAGAGCAAATTATAGGTGAGCAAACGAAGGAACAATTGGAAGAGTACTTAAAGAAAATCACTCCATAATTAAGGAAGCCTTTACATAAGAGGTGCTTACGTATAGCGCCTTCGCTTTAAAAATTCTGAGTATTGCGGTAACTCTAAGCTGGAATATACAATAGTACATATAGATAAAAGGGCGGTGAGAGCTTTGAAAGAAATTAAGTGTGAATGTGGACATGTTAATCCGATAGGAACCATTTTTTGTGAAGCATGTGGGAAACCATTTGAAAGTAATGAAAATATAAAATTATTGGATATGAGATATGAGGGGAGTGCTCGGAGATCTCTCACACATACAAAAACGATAGTCGATAAAATTTGGAGTTTTTTCTCTTCTGTAAAAGTAGGTGTATGGTTAATCGTAATAACTTTAGCTGCATCGGCAATAGGAACTATCTTTCCCCAAGAAATGTACATAACTCCAGGAATCGAACCAGCTGAATATTATAAGACCGAGTATGGATTTTTAGGACAATTATACTATCAATTAGGATTTAATAATTTATATGGATCATGGTGGTACATGATTTTAATTGCTTCTATTGGTATTTCACTTGTTATATGTAGTTTAGACCGTGTCATTCCTCTTTATAAAGCTTTAAAAAAACAAGGGGTGAAAAGACACCCAAGTTTTTTGAAAAGACAGAGAGTGCACGGGATTGGTACGCCGCATGAAGGTGACTTAGAACGAGTTCAAATTAATTTAAAGAAACGTAATTATAATGTGAAAGTGGAAGACGGGAACGTTTTAGCGGAAAAGGGACGTTTTTCACGTTGGGGTCCATATGTAAACCATATTGGTCTTATTATCTTTCTATTCGGTGCAATGCTACGTTTTTTACCGAGTATGTATGTAGATGAAGCACTTTGGTTACGTGACGGTGAAACGAAAGAAATACCAGGAACAGAAGGTCAATACTATTTGAAAAACGAAAAGTTTATCAAGGAAGTTTATGATAAGAGTAAGGATAAAGAAGTTTTTGATGAAGCAATTGATCGTGTTGGTGATAAAATGATTGCGAAAAACTTCCAAACAAATGCTGTATTATATAAAGCGGTAGGAGAAAATATAGCGGGTCAAAAACCAAAATTAGAAAAGGTAAAAGAAGCTGAAATTCGAGTGAATGAGCCACTGAAATTTGATCAATTTGCTGTTTATCAAGTGGATTACAAAGAAAGTGAATTTAAAAGCATGTCTTTCCATTTGCAAAACAAAGAAAATAATCAAAAGTTGGGACCGATTAAAGTAGATTTAGCGAATCCTACAGAAAAATATGATTTAGGAAATGGGTATTCTCTAGAACTATTAAGCTATTTTCCTGATTTTTATTTTGATGAGAATGGAAGGCCGAATACGAAAACAAAATTACCGAATAATCCTGCATTCGTCTTTAAAATGTTTACCCCGGAAACACCAGATGGTGAAGTTAGTTTCGTCGGTATTCAGCAAAACATAGAGCCTGACGGGAATAATAAATATAAAATGTCATTTGCAGGTGTGGAAATGCAAAATGCAACAGCTCTTACAGTAAGAAAAGATTTGACGCTTTGGATTCTCGGTATTGGAGGATTTATATTTATGGTTGGTGTGATTCAAGGTATGTATTGGAACCATCGCCGTATTTGGATACAACGTGTTAATGATGAATGGTGGGTTGCAGGCCATACGAATAAAAATTGGTTCGGCTTAAAGAAAGATATTGAAAGAGTACTAGAAGGAACAGCGATTCCACAACCACACGATAAAATGAATGAAAAAAATTAGTTAAGGTGGGGAAACGATATGGTACAAATAAGTAGTAATTTTCTGTTCGCGGCGTTTATCTTATATTTAATTGCAACTTTATTTTTTGGAGGAGCAATTAAAGAAAAAGGTAACAAGTGGGCAAATATAGGTATAACTATAACAATTTTAGGATTTATTGCACAAATAGTATATTTTGTTACAAGATGGATCGCATCAGGACATGCACCGGTTAGTAACTTTTTTGAATTTGGTACATTTTTTGGCATGATGCTTGTGGGAGCTTTTATCATTATGTACTTTGTATATCGTGTAAGTATTATTGGTTTATTTGCTTTACCGGTAGCTCTTTTATTAATCGCTTATGCAAGTATGTTCCCGAGAGAAATTTCGCCGCTTATCCCATCTTTAAAGAGTAATTGGCTACATATTCATGTAACGACAGCGGCAGCGGGACAAGCAATATTAGCAATTAGTTTTATTACAGGCGTAATGTATTTACTGAAAAATGTAGATCAATCAACAAGAAGTAAGCGTACATTTTGGTTAGAGACAGTAGTTTTCACACTTGTTTGTACAGTTGGGTTTATTGGAATAACAACGGTATTTTCTAGTATGAAATACGAAGCGAAGTTTCAATGGATTGATAAAAATGAACAACAAGTTGAAATGAAGTATAATCTCCCTGCTTTAGTTGGACCGCATGAAGGGAAGTTAATGACAGAAAATAAATTAGAACCGGCGGTTGAAGTTCCAGCGATTGTAAATGCGAAAAAGTTAAATACTGTTATTTGGTCAGTGTTAGTCGGAACGCTACTTTATATTGTATTAAGACTTGTTTTACGTAAGCGAGTGTCAGCGGCACTTCAGCCGTTAGTAAAGAATACGAATAGTGATTTATTAGATGAAATCGGATATCGTTCTATTGCGATAGGCTTCCCGGTGTTTACATTAGGAGCATTAATCTTTGCAATGATCTGGGCTCAAATCGCTTGGACGCGCTTTTGGGGTTGGGATCCAAAAGAAGTTTGGGCGCTTATTACTTGGCTCTTTTATGCTGCGGTATTACATTTACGTTTATCTAAAGGATGGCATGGAGAAAAATCCGCCTGGCTTGCAGTGATTGGTTTTGCAATCATTATGTTTAACTTTATTGTAGTAAACTTAATTATCGCGGGTTTACATTCATATGCATAGAGAACTAAAATAGGAGAGTGTATGTCACTTTCCTATTTTATTTTTGTCAAATTTTCTTCTTTTTTGAGAAAAACATGACAAAGTAGCGGTTGATTCTGTAAAATGATGTCGAGGACCAAATATACTGTTCAAAAAAAATACATAGTTTTGGAAAAAAATGAACAAACTTTATTATTCTTGTGAAGCATAATATGGGAAGTGGAACGTTAAAAAATGCTTAATTAAACGAGGATAGGTGCAACATTATATTGTAGAAGGGTAGGTGTAAACCGTTGTGGTAAAAGTACGCAGCGGGTAGAAATGGAAAATGAATCAAGAATTTTAATTGTAGACGATGAGGATCGTATTCGTCGTTTATTAAAGATGTATTTAGAAAGAGAGCAATACACAATTGAAGAAGCGGATAATGGTGATACAGCTTTAGAAATGGCGTTACAAAATGATTATGATTTAATCCTACTGGATATTATGATGCCTGGTAAAGATGGTATCGAAGTGTGTAAAGGGATTCGTGAGAAGAAAGCGACGCCAATTATTATGCTGACAGCAAAAGGTGAAGAAGTAAATAGGGTACAAGGGTTTGAAGTTGGAACTGATGATTATATTGTAAAGCCGTTTAGCCCGCGTGAAGTAGTACTTCGTGTGAAAGCGGTATTACGCCGTGCTGTACCAACGACATTCTTTACACAAGATACAACGACGAAAGATGTTACTGTTTTCCCTCATTTAACAATTGATAATGATGCGCACCGCGTTACAGCGGATGGTAATGAAGTAAACTTAACACCGAAAGAATATGAATTACTATTATTCTTAGCGAAATCCCCGGATAAAGTTTTTGACCGTGAGCAATTGTTAAAAGAAGTATGGCAATATGAGTTCTTCGGAGATTTACGTACAGTTGATACGCATGTAAAGCGTTTACGTGAAAAGTTAAGTAAACAATCACCAGATGCAGCGAAGATGATTGTTACCGTTTGGGGCGTAGGTTACAAGTTTGAGGTTGTGAACGACTGATGCTTTGGAGAAGTGTAGTAGGGAAGTTATGGATGACCATATTACTTCTCGTTTCGTTTGTTCTTGGATTTGTTGCGATTTTACTTTCACAGTTTTTTAGAACATATTATGTTGATATGAGTGAAGCTAGGCTTCAAAAAGTTGCAACTAGTGTTTCAGAGTTAATTGAAGAAGGTGCCGATGTAAAAACGATTGAGAATATCGCGTACAAATTCTCTGATCCACTTTCAAGAATCATTATTGTAGAAGATGGTAAGGAGATTTCCTCTTCTCCGAAACAAGAAGGGTTAGTTACTCTAACAATAGATAATTTAAAAGAAGATAAAGAATTAGCGGCTGTATTTAAAGACAAAAAAGAAATTAAAAATAACATTAGAAAAGCTTCTAATAGTAGGAAGAATAAAAATACTGAAAATGATATTATGATCGTCGGGAAACCAGTACAGTCAAAAAATCAAAGTGCAGTGTTTGTATATGAATCATTGCAAGTTCCAATACAAGGTATGGAGAGAACGACTGATTTTATTTTCTTATCAGCCGGGATTGCGATTATTTTAACAACTTTCTTTGCATTTTTCTTATCTACTCGAATTACGGCACCGCTTCGTAAAATGCGTGAGGTTGCATTTGAGGTAGCGCGCGGGAAATTTGATACGAAAGCCCCTATGGTGTCGCAGGACGAAATTGGTGAGCTTGCAACTGCTTTAAATCAAATGGGGAAACAGTTGAAGTTTAATATGAATGCCCTGCAGCAAGAAAAAGAGCAGTTAGCTAGCATTTTGAGTAGTATGGCAGATGGTGTTATTACGTTAAATCAAGAAGGTGAAGTCGTTGTTATCAACCCACCGGCAGAAAACTTCTTACAAGTTTGGCAAGAAGAAAAAGAAGTAGAGTTAATTAAAAAACTGCCTTCTGAACTTGTTGAACTATTCCATCTCGTTGTAGAAAGTGAGCAACAACAAGTTGTTGAAATTAATTTGCAAAAAGGTAACTACGTAGTTCTTATGACACCGCTTTACAATCAAACAAAAATTCGTGGAGCTGTAGCAGTATTGCGAGATATGACGGAGGAGCGTCGTCTTGAGAAAATGCGTCAAGACTTTATTGCGAATGTATCACATGAACTTCGTACACCGATGGTAATGCTTCAAGGATATAGTGAAGCAATTTTAGATGATATTGTGCAAACGAAAGAAGAAATTAATGAGTTTGTTCAAATTATTTATGATGAATCTGTTCGTTTAGGTAAACTTGTAAATGAGTTATTAGATTTAGCCCGTATGGAAAGTGGACATGTAGAGTTACATATAGGTGAAGTAGATATTCATCCATTTGTCGAAAAAATTGGCCGTAAATTCCAGGGGATTGCAAAGGATAAAGAAGTCCAATTAACAGTGGATTTCCAAAGTCCAATTGCACAATATCCGTTTGATGCAGACCGTATGGAACAGGTACTGACGAATTTAATTGATAATGCAATCCGTCATACAAATGCAGGTGGACATGTTACACTTGTAATTAATACGAAAAATAGTGGCCTTACTTTCGAAGTGCAAGATTCAGGTGTTGGTATTCCAGAAGAAGATATTCCGTTCTTGTTCGATCGATTCTATAAAGCTGATAAAGCGAGAACTCGCGGGAAAAAAATTGGAACTGGACTCGGGCTTGCGATTGCTAAAAATATTGTTCAAGGTCATGAAGGGAAGATTTTTGTATCAAGTGTCGTTGGAGAAGGAACTACATTCTCTGTATATTTACCAAATCGTATAATTTAGATATATATGTTTTTAAAAAGTTGATCATGAATAAAAGCTTTACTGTTTTTTATTTTTTTGTAAGTGCAATTAAATAAAGAATGGTAGAGTTTTTTTCTTTAATAATCAGAATGAAAATAAAAAGAGAGGTGTCATAATGAAATGAAACTTTATACAAAAACAGGTGATAAAGGGGAAACGAGTGTCATAGGTGGCCGAGTGGATAAAGATCATATACGTGTAGAAGCTTATGGAACAATTGATGAGGCGAATTCTCATATCGGATATGCCATGTCTAAATTACAAGAGGAATGTTTTCGTAACATTTATAACGAACTTGAAAATATTCAACATGAACTATTTGATTGTGGAGGGGATTTAGCAATAGTAGAGAAGAAGATCCCTTATAAAGTAACGATAGAGATGGTCGAGTATTTAGAGAGTCGAATTGATTCGTATACAGAAGAAGCGCCGCCTTTAGAGCGTTTTATTTTACCAGGCGGTAGCGAGATATCGGCTGCACTACACATTGCACGTACAGTTATAAGAAGAGCAGAACGTTGTATAGTGTCATTGCAAAAAGAAGGAGAAACCAATGAAATTGTTCTAAAGTATGTAAATAGGTTATCTGATTATTTATTTGCGCTTGCTAGAGTAATAAATGCGCGTTTACAAGTGAAAGATGTGGAATATAACCGCAGTGCACTTGTTTTTCGTAATAAAGAAGAGAAGGAAGTGGAGTAATACACTTTCTTTTTTTTGTATACTTTTTTCTGTAATATCCCACAATAGAGAAGGTATGACGGTTATTAGAAAACGGAGGATGTATATGAAAGCGTTAAAATGTGGCGTGGTGATATTGAGTGTATTATTTTTATCTCAATTACATGTTTACGCTGAAGGGAATCAGTGGATATGGCCTGTTGATGGGCAGATAAGTGATTATTTTGGGACAAGACATGGGAAACACTATGGTATTGATATAGCTGCGCCAATTGGAACGCCTGTTGCAGCTATTCAAAATGGTAAGGTGACAAAGTCTTATTTTTCAAGTAGTTATGGAAATGTTGTGTTTATTAAACATGGAGAATATGAGGCTGTTTATGCGCATTTAAATAAGAGATATGTAGTTCAAGGTGATAACATTTCAAAAGGAGAGCTAATTGGAGAGGTAGGGAATACAGGAGAATCGCGAGGAGCGCATTTACATTTAGAAGTGCATCAAGGGAGATGGACGATGGAGAAAAGGAATGCGATGAATCCGTTGCTTGTTTTAAATGAACAAAAAAATCAAGTTGTGTCATCATCACTATATATTGTACAAAAAGGTGATACTTTAGTGGGTATTGCCCGGAAATTTAGTATGACAGTTGAGGAAATTAAAGTGAGGAATGGATTGCGACAAGAGCAAATCTATCCGAACCAACAACTATACGTCAAGTAAAGGCAACGTCCCAAAAGCATAACTTTTGAATAAATTTATTTTCTTCTTATTTAAGATTGCGATAGTAAATGAAATTATATCGACATTTCGACAAGAAATGTCGATATAACAATAAAATGCGACAGTAAGAGCAACCTATCCTTAACGAAAAACCGTCCCAAAAGATCTTTTGGGACGGCTTCTTTTACCAAAAAATAAAGACACATATAAATCCAGTAATAGCTAAGTAGCTATATAAGTAAAAGACTTTTGTTCTTGTTTTTTCTTTTGTCCGAAATAGTACGATAGTTGGTTCGATTAGACCAATTGTAAGACAAAGTAAACCAAGAAGCATAAAGCCAATTGAAAGAGAATACAGGGCGATTTGTGGTGCTTGAAATGGAATCATCCATTTTAATAAAAATGCAATAAGTGCAGTGTAACAAATGCTACCGATGTATTTATTCAATGGTGTATCAGAACGGAAACCAGGAAGTTTCTTGGAAAACGGACGGGAAACAACTTCCGTTTGTAAAGATGTATGTTCTTCAATTATTTTTTGAGCTTCTTTTCCTTTTTGGAAAAGGGATAAAATCCAGTTTCGCTCACCTTGGAAAATAAATTGAGAAGTTGTTAAATAGTGATCAACTTTTACCTTATTCCAACTCTTCCATGGATGACGCTCACACAATTTTAATTTACTTTCTGTTTTTTTATCATACTGATAAATACTTATGCCATCTTGGTCAAAAGTAGCGTAGTATGTCTCTCTTGAGAATGTGCCTAGATCAATTGGACAGTAGAAAAGTAATTCTTTTTTCAAATAAAAGTATTCTTTTCTTAAGTTCTTTTTCATTGCTTCTCGAATAGAGTGTCTTTTATCTTTCTTCATGACATTTCCTCCATAACTCAGAAAATGTTCTTATCTTAACAATTCAACATCTTATCACTTTTGACGACATATGACTAGGGGGATTCATAGGAGAAATACCGAATTATAAAAAATATGGGTTGTATTGTAAAATATAGTGATCGTTTCTTTAATGATATAAAATTAATAACTTATTTTTAGTAAGTTACACTTTTTTTGTTCACAATACGATCATGTTGTTGTATAATGAAGTGGAAAATAGAATATCGGTCTATCTTCGGGGCAGGGTGAAAATCCCGACCGGCGGTGATGAACAGTTAATAATTTCGTTCTAAGCCCGCGAGCCGTTAAGGCAGGATTTGGTGTGATTCCAAAGCCGACAGTACAGTCTGGATGGGAGAAGATGGAGGTTCAAGCGTTCAAAAAAGATAAGTATTTGAACGTCTGTTTGATGTGCCTTAAAATTCTCCCTTTGTGTAAATCACAAAGGGTTTTTTCGTTCTATGAAAAATAGGCATAGCAGAACCTTTCCACTTTCCATGAGAAGATCGATGGAAAAGGAGAGAGAAAGATGAAACAAAAAAACAGTGTAGTGCAGATGGTGAGTGTAGCGATGCTAAGTAGTATTGCGTATTTACTAATGATGTTGGATTTTCCATTCCCAGGGCTTCCGCCATTTTTAAAAATTGATTTTAGTGATGTGCCAGCTTTAATTGCGGCAATAATTTTTAGTCCAATTGCAGGTGTAATTGTAGAAGCGATAAAAAATATTTTGCATTACGGAATTCAAGGAAGTTTAACGGGAGTACCAGTAGGAGAAGTAGCAAACTTTATAGCGGGATGTTTATTTATTGGTCCAGCAGCATTCTTATTCCGAAAGTATCGCACAGTAAAAAGTTTAACGACAGGATTAATGTTAGGTACAATTACTATGACAGTTATTATGAGTGTGTTAAACTACTTTATTATTTTACCAGCGTACACTTGGTTTTTAAATTCACCAGCTATGTCTAGTGATATTATGCGACAAACTATTGTAACGGCGATATTACCGTTTAATGTAATTAAAGGAATTGTTGTAACAATTGTATTTGTAGCATTATTTTCACGCTTGAAAGTATGGGTATTTGCAAAAATGAAAAATGCTTAAAAATATTAAACCATTGGCAGCGTAACTGCTAATGGTTTTTTTGTTAGTGAGAATGAAAAAGAGTGCAAAAAATCCCCCTCATACTTATGAGGGGGATTTTTTGAAGTTAATAAAAGACTATTCGAATTTTAAAGAGTCGCCATCAAATGATTCGTCAGCAACTTTAATTGAGTCAGTTGGACAACCTTCGAATGCATCCATCATATCTTCAATTAATACATCTGGAATTTCAACGATACCTTGGTTATCGTCTAATGTTACAAATGCAATGCCTTCATCATCATAGTCATAAATGTCTGGTGCAGCAGCACCACAAGCACCGCATGCAATACAAGTATCTTTGTCAACGATTGTATATTTTGCCATATTTTTCCCTCCTGATAATATGTATGTGAAAAGTTCGCCAAAAAATTATAATCTTATTGTAAAACGGTTTTTAAAACTTTTCAACATAAAATTATAATGATAATGCTTATCAATTAGAGTGTCAACTTATTTTTGAATTATTTCATAAGATTTTCAAAATACTTAAATGTTATTTCGTTTGATACAATAGAATATATAAAAGCATGTAGTGTGAATATGATAAGTTGAATGAATAGCAGTTAATGTGCAATCATATTGAAAAAAGAATGAAGTTAGACTGAGAGGTGGAAGCGGTAATGCAGCTACAATATACTTTATTATATTGTTTAAAACAATTGAATGGTGAAAGAACCGTTTCTTCAATTTATTATTTACTAAAAGGAAAGAGATCGTCGCAAACATTACAAGATGGGAATATGTTTCAAATTTCTTTTTTGTTTGGGATTTATAAGTCATTAAATAGAGCTGATTATGATCAAGAAGTTGCAAAGTTGTTACAAACGGATTTAGTTCAAGGTATACATGATAATACATATGTGTTAACGACTGCTGGTAACGTGCAATTAAACAAATGGGAAGGTGACTTTGCCTTTCCGACATATTTAAATGGTTTACACTATGGGGAAATAGGTGAAACGTTTTGGAAGAGATTATCATTGATCGTTCAAACCATTTCGAATTTACAACAGGCGAATACGAAATTTATTCCAATTCAACAGGATACAGAAATAATGATGTGGGTGAAACGTTTTCTCACTGGAATACCGTATATGAGAAGTGAATTGGCTAAAAGATTATGGAAGGAAATGCATACTCTTTTACAAAAAAATAATCCAGTAGAGGCGACGATCGTAATATATCGGTTAACTGGGTATAAACGTATTGGGTGTACTTTACAACAATTAGCGGAAATTACGAAACAAGATATATTTCGAGTGTATTTTTTATTTTGGGGTACAATTCATTTCCTTATTCAAGAAGTTCGCAATAAAGAAAACGAGTTTCCATTATTAGCTGAAATTATATCGTATCCAAATGAGAAAGCTGATTTATTTAGTTTATCAACGAAAAAAACATATAATCTTTGGAGACAAGGACGCTCTTTAGAAGAAATAGCAACAATTCGGAATTTGAAGGTTGCCACGATAGAAGACCATTTTGTAGAAATTGCTTTACGAGAAAAAGAATTTTCTATTGAAATGTTTATGGAAAAAGAAAAAATGGAAAAAGTAACAAAAGTAATTGAAGCATTACAAACACGTAAATTGCGTGTGTTGAAGCAAGCGGTTGGAGAGGAAATCTCTTATTTTGAAGTACGTCTTGTATTGGCACGGATGGAGGGTATAAATGAAGCTTGAGGAATATTTATATAAGTGGTTTGGATATTCTGAATTTCGTCCGGGGCAAAAAGGAGTTATTACGGACTTATTGGAAGGAAAAGATGTTGTAGCAATGCTTCCGACTGGAAGGGGAAAGTCAATGTGTTATCAACTTCCGGGGCTTCTGCAAGAGGGTACGGTGCTTGTTGTATCACCATTATTATCTTTAATGGAAGACCAAGTTACGCAATTAAAGTATGTCGTGAAAAATCGAGTTATTGCATTGAATAGTTTTCGGACGTTAATTGAAAAAAGAGAAGCAATGAAAAAGCTATCTTTTTATAAATTTGTTTTCGTATCACCAGAGATGTTGCAGTCGGAACTTCTAATAAGAGAATTGAAAAAAATTCATATTTCATTATTTGTCGTAGATGAAGCGCATTGTATTTCACAATGGGGCTATGATTTTCGGCCAGATTATAAAAAATTAGATAAAGTAATTGAGAGTATCGGATCTCCGACAGTACTAGCATTAACAGCAACTGCGACAAAGGATGTACTGCGAGATATAGCGGAAAGTTTAAATCTAAAAAATATTGCTGAGCATGTGTACTCAATTGATCGTCCAAATATTGCGATGGAAGTGCAATTTGTGGAAACAATAGAAGAAAAAAAAGAGGCGCTTTTTGAGCATGTAATGTATTTGCAAGGGCCTGGTATTGTTTATTGTTCAAGTAGGGCCTGGACAGAGCGTTTAACCGAGTATTTAAGAGGAAAAGGAATTACAGGTGTAGCTTTTTATCATGGTGGTATGGAACATGAAGAGCGTATGTTAATTCAACAGCAGTTTATGAATGACCAGTTGCAAATTGTAATATGTACAAGTGCTTTTGGGATGGGGGTAAATAAGGCGAATACAAGATATATTATTCATTTTCAATATCCGACAAATGTAGCTTCCTATTTACAAGAAATTGGAAGAGCGGGAAGAGATGGAGAATTGAGTATAGCCATTTTATTATGTAGTCCATTGGATCACGATTTGCCAATTTCAATCATTGAAGATGAATTACCAAGTAAATCGCAAATACAATTTTTATTTTCGTTACTACAAGAAAGAATGTTTCAAACGAAAGTATTACCATTAGAAGATGTAGAAGAAATTTGTTATAATGCAGCAAGATTTAATGAACAGTATTGGCGCTTTACACGTTATCATCTCGAACATCTTGGAATCATACAACAGCGAAATCTCATGCTAGAGAGCTTGTCAGATGAAATAATGCACAGATTAATAGCGGAAGTGGAAGTGAGAATACGTAATAAATATAGTGAGCTAGAAAATATGAAGTCATGGATACAAGTTCAAGGATGTAGACGTGAATATTTATTACAACAATTCGGTTATAGAAAAGAAAAAGAGATAGAAAACTGTTGTGATTACTGTGGTATTACAAAAACGGATTATAAAAAAAGACGAGCGCAACAGTTAGTTTTCGACTATAATTGGGAAACAGAGTTACAAAAGCTTTTCGGCCTAGGAAAGATGGAGGAATGATGAACATTCAAAGGCATAATGTTGAAGATATGAGTCCGAGAGAAATAAGACTGAATCTCTACATAACACAACTAATCATTATTGGTATCGGTTGTTTACTAGCATATATATTATTTCAAGATAAAAGAGAAGTTTATAGTTTATGGAAATGGGAACCGGTTTCTATACTTTTAATAGGTAGCTTGTTAGCGATTTGTATTGTGTTATTAGATTATGTTGCAATGCGAGTGTTTCCAGAATCTTGGTTTGATGATGGTGGCATTAACGATAGAATGTTTCAAGGGATTTCTGTCATGCATTTACTCGTTATCACGTTTATTATTGGTTTTGCGGAAGAGTTTTTATTTAGAGGTGTAGTGCAGACTCATTTCGGAATTGTAATAGCGAGTTTAATTTTTGCTGTGTTACATATTCGGTATATAACGAAGCCTTTTTTGTTTTGTTTCGTCTGCTTTATTAGTTTTGTTTTTGGTTATGTATTCGAGTGGACAGGAAATTTGTTTATAACAATCTTTGCACACTTTCTTGTTGATTTTATAATGGGGCTTCAATTAAGAAAATAAATGGAAGGTGGTGGTGAACAACATGAGAAAACGAATTCCTGATTTTGAAGAGGAGTTAGAAGTTGAGCAAGTGGAAGAAGATGAAAGTTTACCGCCGCGTAGTGAAATTCATAGAAATAAAGAGAACAAACCAAAGTTTAAAATGAATCACATTTTCGTCCGAGTGTTAACATTTTTGTTCATATTGTTACCTATTAGTATCCTATGGTATACGGATAAATATATACAGGTAAAAAGTGATAGTAATAATGCTGAGAAAAGTGCGTTTGAAGTAATTTTCTTTGATTCCGCTAAGACTGAATCAAAGAAGCAGTCTGAGAAAGTAGCAACTCATGTTGTGAAAGATGGAGAAACTTTAGAAAGTATAGCGAAGCAATATTTCTCAGATGAAGATGGGATAGAAATAATAAAAAAGTATAATGATTTACAAGAAGACGAAGTGAAGGTAGGACAAGAATTGAAAATTCCTATAAAAGATAAGTCCACGAAGTATGAGAGCTAGCTAAATGAGTGATATATAGCTCCACATAAAATTAAGGACTATACTTTACGAGGAGGGAGAGTAAAAAATATATGTCATGGATTATATTATTATGTACTCTCATATGCATTGGTTTTGTATGTCTTCTTGGAATGTATAAAGAAGCGATGCGTAATACAGTGTTGGAACATACTTTAGTATTCGAAGAATTTCCGGAAAGTTTTCAAAAAGTTAAAGTTTTTTTTATTTCGGATATTCATAGAAGGATCATTTCTAGCTCGCTAATTGAACGAGTGAAAGGAAAAGCAGATATCGTAATTATTGGCGGTGATTTAGCTGAAAAAGGAGTACCTTTATCGCAAATCTCTTTAAATATTCAAAAGTTAAGAGAAATAGCCCCTGTATATTTTGTATGGGGAAATAATGACTATGAAATTGAATATCACGAATTAGATGCTTTATTAATAGAAAATAATGTGAAGGTATTAGATAATACAAGAGTTGTATTTGAGTCTGAATTAGGAGAGAAAATTTGCTTACTCGGTATCGATGATGTTGGATTAGAACGAGATCGTTTAGATTTAGCGTTGTCTGATTGTAAAGAAGAAGGTTTTCGCATTTTAATTAGTCACAACCCAGATATAATAAAGAAAATGTCTGGTAATGAACAAATTTCGCTCGTATTAAGTGGACATACACATGGAGGCCAGATTCGGTTGCTTCCATCTGAAAAGTATTTAAAGGGTGGCGTATATAAGCATTCTAATACGACTCTCTTTGTTAGTAATGGGTATGGAACAACATTGTTCCCTCTTCGTTTTCGGGCACCTTCCCAAACACATATCATTACGTTATGCGGAGGGAAATAATGCCGAATTCAAATGGAAAATATAATATAAAAGCTGTCTCAAATATACTCGGAATTCAACCGAGTACACTTCGCGCATGGGAAAGACGCTATCATATTATTGCCCCAAAGAGAAATCGTGCGGGGCATCGTTTATATACAGAAGAGCATATTCATATTTTGAAATGGTTAATGAACAAAGTTTCTGAGGGGATGATGATTGGACAAGCAGTTCAGTTATTAGAAGGGAATCGGTTGCAGAACAACGTTCAAAAAGAAAAAATTACTGATACAGAAGTTGTTTTAGTGGACGATATACTACAAGCTTTGTTAGAATTTGATGAAATTACAATTTCTGCATTATTAAACGAGGTTTTTAGTATATATTCAACGGAAAAGGTTGTTGCAAGCATCATTCTTCAAGTGGCAAACAAGTTGTTAACTTTAAAAAGTAATAATGAGATTACAATGTCGCAATTCAAATATGTTGTATCATTCTTACAAACACGTTTAGGAATGATCTATCATAATGCGTCGGTGTATTCTTCCGTTAACAAGGTTTTCGTCTTAGAAAATAATATATTAAAAGGATTTATTTTCGCGACGTATTTACGACTAAAAGGATATCAAACAATGTATATGGGGACAAGTTTAGATGAAGAAGGTATTTTACTAGCTATTGAACAATTACAACCTAAATATTTGTTTATATCTTTTGATGATGAACGAGAACTTGAAGAGGCAGTAGAATTTATTGACTTGTTACAAGAAAAAAATGAAAACATCTCTGGTGGTTTTATAGGAAGAAAAGGTATTGGAGATCAATTAAATCTTCAAAATATCCTAATTGGTAACACGAAAGAAGAATGGGATGGATGGTTAAAGATGTCGGAATAGTCGTTCGAAAAGAACCATCTATTTTCTATTTCATATAATAAAAATTAGATGCAATGGTTACGTAGGGAGGGTATGAGATGAGACTGGAACGTTTAAATTATAATAAGATTAAAATTTTCCTAACATTTGATGATTTATCTGAACGAGGATTAACGAAAGAAGATTTGTGGAGAAATGCACCGAAAGTACAGCAACTATTCCGTGATATGATGCAAGAAGCAAATACAGAATTAGGGTTTGAAGCGGATGGACCGATTGCTGTTGAAGTATTTTCTCTACAAGCTCAAGGTATGGTTGTAATTGTAACAAAAGAAAATCACGAAGTGGACACAGAAGATGAGTTCCGTGACGAGTTTATTGAAATGCAAGTGACTCTTGATGAAAGTGAACATATACTTTACGAGTTTGCTACATTAGATGATGTAATCAATTTGTCAAATCGCTTATATAACCTTGGTGTAACTGATGGGAAGTTGTATACGTGGGATGATCGTTTTTATCTTTGGATAGAAGAAGAAGAGCAATTTCAATTATTGAAGGCGGATTTTATAGCTATTTTAGCGGAGTACGGTAATCCGTCAACAGCAACAATTTACCGCGTAATGGAATATGGTAAAGAATTAATGGATTCTCAAGCAATTGAACAAATATACAATTACTTTGTGAAAAAACAAAACCTCAGCTAATGTAACGTAGCTTGAGGTTTTATTTTTATTCAGCTGAAAATCTAAAATCTATAAAACGAAGTGTAGGTAACAAGACTAGCCGATCTGTATGTTAAAATGTAATCAGTATTTCTTGATGAAATAATTGTTTTATCGAATGTATTTTGATGAAAATAAAAAATATTTAAATATTTAAGTATTTTACTTTTCTGAAAGCAATAAAAGGACTATAATAATAGTGAAAACGCTTGCAATACAAAATAGTTTGTATATATTTGTTAGCGTTTTCTATTGCATTCCAAATTTAACGGTGTATACTAGGCAATGAAGGTTTACTAAACAAGTGAAATTACAGGGGGTTTACTTACTATGGTAGCCGAAAAGGGAACTCAAACGAAAACACAACAACAAGGGGAACAACATTTTGAATTGTTAAATTCAACACAAATTGTAATTAATGAAGCATTAGAAAAATTGGGTTATCCAAACGAAGTATATGAATTATTGAAAGAACCAATTCGTATGATGACAGTGAAAATTCCAGTTCGTATGGATGACGGGACTGTTAAAATATTTACAGGATATCGTGCACAACATAATGATGCTGTTGGTCCAACGAAAGGTGGAATTCGCTTCCATCCAAACGTAACGGAAAATGAAGTGAAAGCACTTTCTATTTGGATGAGTTTAAAATGTGGTATTGTTGATTTACCATATGGTGGAGGTAAAGGTGGAATCATTTGTGACCCACGTGAGATGTCTTTCCGTGAATTAGAAAGATTAAGCCGCGGTTATGTACGAGCAATTAGCCAAATTGTTGGTCCGACAAAAGATATTCCGGCTCCAGATGTATTTACAAACTCACAAATTATGGCATGGATGATGGATGAGTATAGCCGTATCGATGAATTTAATTCACCAGGATTTATTACAGGTAAACCACTTGTATTAGGTGGATCACACGGACGTGAAACAGCGACTGCAAAAGGTGTAACAATTTGTATTCGTGAAGCTGCGAAAAAACGTGACATTGATATTAAAGGTGCACGCGTTGTTGTTCAAGGATTTGGTAATGCGGGTAGCTTCTTAGCTAAATTTATGCATGATGCAGGCGCGAAAGTAATTGCAATTTCAGATGCTTACGGTGCACTACATGATCCGAATGGATTAGATATTGACTACTTACTAGATCGTCGCGATAGCTTCGGTACTGTAACAAAACTATTTAATAATACAATTTCAAATACAGAACTGTTAGAACTTGATTGCGACATTTTAGTTCCTGCTGCAATTGAGAACCAAATTACAGGAGAAAATGCTGATAAGATTAAAGCGAAAATTGTGGTTGAAGCTGCAAATGGTCCAACTACATTAGAAGCAACAAAAATCTTAACAGATCGTGGTATCTTACTTGTTCCAGACGTATTAGCAAGTGCTGGTGGCGTTACGGTATCTTACTTTGAGTGGGTACAAAATAACCAAGGTTACTACTGGACTGAGGAAGAAGTAGAACAACGTTTAGAAAAAGTAATGGTAAAATCATTCGATTCAATTTATGAAACATCACAAGTTCGTAAAGTGAACATGCGCTTAGCTGCATACATGATTGGTGTTCGTAAAATGGCTGAGGCTAGTCGCTTCAGAGGTTGGGTATAATATATAATGTTTTGAGAAAACGTGATTTC
Organism: Bacillus sp. FDAARGOS_1420; assembly: GCF_019344915.1. NCBI lineage: Bacteria > Bacillati > Bacillota > Bacilli > Caryophanales > Bacillaceae > Bacillus > Bacillus sp. FDAARGOS_1420. Next base: position 678,649 of record NZ_JAHWJB010000002.1, read on the forward strand.
CTTTCGAGGGAATCGCGTTTTTTTGTTGAAGTATTAAATGAGGTGTTGTATATGGGGAATGAAATAATGGAACGAGTAGACCAATTAGGTGTTAGAGGGTGAACTTGCAAGAGCTAAGAGAGCCCGAAAAACAAGTGTCGTTAGGGTGTTCGGCGAAGGATTATTGTTTTTAATATTTGGTGCAGTTGTAGTTGGAACAATTATCGCGTTTATATTCACAATTATTACTTGGTTTGGTGAAAAATAGAATAAAAAATAAAAAAGAACGCTTGTTCTACACGAACAAACGTGCTATACTTTCCTTAGATAAGCAAAACGGAAATGATTTTAAGGAGAGATAAATGATGAAAATGACAGTAGACCAAAGATTTATGATGCCAGCAGATGTTGTAGAACGAGTGGAAGTATTACGAAACAAACAAAGCAAGCGTGGCACATTATTACAATCGGTAAATAAGTTTTTCGGTTTAGATACGAAAGAAGATTGTGTTTGGTTTTACGGTTTTTATGGGGTGGCTGTAAGTATTGTATTATTTATGGTATTCACATCAAATATTTTCGATGTTCTCTTCGCATAAGAAATATGCCATAAGGACATTGCCACCGAATACATATATAAGGAAGTAAGGTAATTTTTTAGGGCGGGAGTTGGTAGTAATGGCGATGTTCCCTATAGAGCGTAACTATATTGGGTATGGAAATTCACGACCAGGAATTCCTCTTTCAAAAGTAAGATTTATTGTAAGTCATGACACGGGGAACCCTGGTAGCAATGCGATAGGAAATCGGGATTACTTTAATGAAATACAACCGAAAGCTTCAGCGCATACATTTATTGATGATAAAACAATATTAGAAATTGTCCCTATAAATGAAGTTGCGTACCATGTTCGATACAATGTGCCAACGGATAATGAGTTATTCGGTTATGATGCGAATAAGGCTGCAATTGGGGTTGAACTTTGCTATGGTGGCGACGTAAACTTTTGGGAGGCGTATACTCGTTTTACGTGGTATCACGCTTATTTATGTCAAAATTTCGGTTTAAATCCTAAAAAGGCTATTGTGTCACACAAAACGTTGGATCCTACTCGGAAAATCGATCCTGAGAATGTATTAGGGCAACAAGGAATTAAATTTCAGCAGTTTTTAGCAGATGTCTATCGGATGTATGTTTCGTTTAGATGACAAATATATGAAAAATGAATACAATAAAGATAGATGCCTACTGCTGTAAGTAGGTTTTTTCTTGTTTATATAAATAGAGCAGAGGTAGAAGACTAGGAGTGAACTAAGTATGCAAAAAGAAACAGTTATTATTATCGGAGGCGGTCCATGCGGATTAGCAGCGGCGATTTCGTTGCAAAAAGTGGGGTTAAATCCGTTAGTAATCGAAAAAGGAAACATTGTAAATGCAATTTATAATTATCCAACTCATCAAACATTTTTCTCCTCTAGTGAAAAATTAGAAATTGGTGAAGTTGCTTTTATTACAGAAAATCGTAAGCCATTTCGTAATCAGGCGCTTGCGTATTATCGTGAAGTAGTAAAGCGTAAATCTATACGTGTAAATGCATTTGAACGAGTGGAACAAGTTCAAAAAGATGGTGATGTTTTTAAAGTTGAAACGACGAAGCGTGACGGAAACAAAGAAATATATGTTGCGAAATACATTGTTGTCGCAACTGGATATTATGATAATCCGAATTATATGAATGTACCTGGTGAGAAACTTGAGAAAGTAGCTCATTATTTCAAAGAAGGACACCCTTATTTTGATCGAGATGTCGTTGTAATAGGTGGTAAAAATTCAAGTATAGATGCAGCGTTAGAGCTTGTTAAATCGGGTGCACGTGTAACAGTTCTATACCGTGGTGGGGAATACTCGCCAAGTATTAAGCCGTGGATTTTGCCGGAATTTGAGGCGTTAGTACGAAATGGGACAATTCAAATGCATTTCCATGCGCATGTAAAAGAAATTACTGAGCATACGTTGACGTATACAGTAGATGGTGAGGCAAATACAATTCAAAACGATTTTGTATTTGCTATGACGGGTTACCATCCAGACCACAGCTTCTTAACAAAAATGGGAGTTCGGATTGATGAAGAAACAGGGCGCCCGATTTATATAGAGGGTAGTATGGAAACAAACGCTGAAAATATTTTTATTGCAGGTGTAATTGCTGCGGGGAATAACGCAAATGAAATATTTATCGAGAACGGTAGATTCCATGGAGATGCGATTGCGCAAACCATTGCATCAAGAGAAGAATAAAAAGAAGCTGTCGAAATCTTCGACAGCTTCTTTTTTAATCGTGCATAAACATATGTTGGATTGTTTCGTGAGAGTTTGTGTTTTCTAGTGCGACTAGTAATTTAATTCGCGCCTTTTGAGCGTTTAAACCGTAGGTGAAAACAATGCCCATATCTTTTAATTGTCTTCCGCCACCTTCATAAGAGTATACGTCTTGAACGATACCGTTAAAGCAGCGTGAAACTAATACAATTGGAATGCCTTTTTCTATTAATCGCCCTAGGCTAGGAAGTGTTCTTGGAGGTAAATTACCTTGTCCAAGTGCTTCAATAACAATTCCGTCTACTGGTAGTGTTTCGATTGCTGATAATAATGTATCATCCATACCTGCGTATGCTTTTAGAACGACAACGTTTTTAGAAATCTGTCGTACTGTGCATGTTTCGTGATGCACTAAAGCATGATGGAAAACAACACCACGTTTTGTTACCATGCCAATTGGTCCGTACTGTGGACTTTGGAAGGTCGCGACATTACTTGTGTGCGTTTTTGTTACATTTGTAGCACAATGTATTTCGTCATTTAATACGACTAGAACGCCTTTTTCAGCAGCTTCATTACTACTAGCAACTTTTACAGCTGATAAGAAATTATATAGACCATCGGCACCTAATTCATTACTAGAACGCATTGCCCCTGTCACAACGATTGGGATAGTTGCTTGAACTGTTAAATCAAGAAAATAAGCTGTCTCTTCTAATGTATCGGTACCATGCGTGATGACTACGCCGTGAATATCGTCTTGTTTTACTCTTTCGTCAATGATGACTTGCAATTGTAGCATTTCGCTAGGAGTCATGTGAGGAGATGGAAGATGGAACACATCTTCGACAATTAAATCAACATCGCCTTCTAAATCAGGAATAAATTTTAAAAGAGGATTCTTTTTACCTGGTTGTACGACCCCAGTTTCTTTATCTTCCTCCATTGCAATTGTTCCACCTGTGTGTAAAACTAGGATTCTTTTCAATGCTTATACCCCTTTCAAGTTGAAAAATACATTTAGAACATAACATGTTTTGAGTAAATTCGACAATGAAAATGTATAAAAGTATGCTTAGAAAATGACAATAAAATAAATTACTTTAAGTGTGCTCTGGTAAGTGGTTATTAGGTTAGGTTTTGTTTATCGAAATTTATGAGAGTAGATGTGTAAGTGTAGAGAGGGAAGGAGTGAGTTTTTTTGAAAAAAGTGGAGAAAATTATAATTCGTATATTACTGATTCAATTTATTTTTCTTTCTGTCGTCCAACTGCTTTTTATACATAAATCTTCAGTGAAATATTTATCGAAAATTGTTTATTACGAAGGTGTCGTCACGAAAAATAAGGCGGAAATCTTACAGGTGAATAAGTAGTTTTCATTTTCTTCTATGATGGATTATGCTACAATTATTGAGGATTTAATGACGTGAGGCAAATGAGAAGAAGCAGGGGGAGAATACCTGCTTTTCGTTTTGTTTTATAAGTGAAAAATGAGGTGTTACAATGGATAAACGAATTTCGATTGCTATAGATGGTCCAGCGGCTGCTGGGAAAAGTACAGTTGCAAAAGTTGTTGCAAAAAAACTTTCATATGTTTACATTGATACAGGCGCAATGTACCGTACTATTACATATGCAGCCCTTGAACAAAAAGTGGATATTGAAAATGAAGAAAAGTTAATGGAAGTCGTAAAAAATGTAAATATTGAATTTCAGCAAGGGGAAAATACACAACTTGTATTTTTAAATGGACAAGATGTTTCTGAGGTGATTCGTACGCCAGATGTGACGAATCGCGTATCTATTGTAGCAAAGCATCGTCTTGTTCGTGAAGAAATGGTACGTCGTCAACAAGGATTAGCTAAAAAAGGCGGCGTAGTAATGGATGGCCGTGATATTGGTACACATGTACTACCAGATGCTGAAGTGAAAATCTTTATGCTTGCTTCTGTAGAAGAAAGAGCGGAAAGAAGACATTTAGAAAATATGAATAAAGGTTTCGATTCTAATTTAGAGCAGTTAAAAGAAGAAATTGCTAGGCGTGATAAATTAGATTCAGAACGCGAAGTTTCTCCTTTGAAAAAAGCTGATGATGCATTGGAATTAGATACAACTTCTTTATCAATTGAAGAAGTTGTCCAAAAAATTATGGGTATTGTTTCAGGAGTATTTGCGAAATAAAGAAAGAGGACTATCCTCTTTCTTTTTTTTTTGAAATGTAAAGGATAAGTTAATTATAAGTCTCTTTTCTTGACAAATGGGCTAATTTGTAAGAAGTTAGTTACAGAGGAAAAAAACTGTCAGAATATATTCGCTATTATATTTCAAATCATACTTTCTTCAAGATGATTTTGCTGTATACTATTTATATAGATTTAATATAGCTTCTTGTGAACTGTATTGAAACAGAATATGTGATGATAAATTCTTAAACATGCAAATGAAAACATTTGTTTTCATTTCGTATATACATACAAATGCTTTGTCAATTCTGTAGGGAGGTATTTCCATGGTAGAGAAAATGAATGAAGAAGTTATGAATTCAAAAGAATTACAAGTTGGTGACGTTGTTACAGGTTCTGTAACGAAAGTTGAAGAGAAACAAGTTCTTGTAAATGTTGGATACAAAACAGATGGCGTAATTCCGATTAGTGAATTAGCTAACGTTCATATTGAAAAAGCAAGCGATGTTGTAGAATTAGATCAAACACTTGAATTGAAAATTATTAAATTAGAAGATGATGATCTTGTTTTATCTAAGAGAGCTGTTGACGCAGAAAAAGCGTGGGTAGAATTACAAGAAAAATTTAATTCTGGTCATGTATTTGATGTTACTGTAAAAGATATCGTGAATGGTGGGTTAGTTGTGGACCTTGGTGTTCGTGGATTTATCCCAGCTTCACTTGTAGAGGTACATTATGTAGAAGACTTTGCTGACTATAAAGGAAAAACATTAGCGGTGAAAATTGTTGAATTAGACCGTGAAAAAAATCGTGTTATTCTTTCACATAAAGCGGTAGTAGAACTAGAACTAGATTCTAAGAAAAAAGAAGCAATCTCTTCGTTAAAAGAAGGGGATATTGTTGAAGGAACAGTACAACGATTAACGGATTTTGGTGCTTTCGTTAACGTTGGTGGTGTGGACGGTTTAGTTCACATTTCACAAATTTCACACGAACGTGTAGAGCAACCTTCTGAGGTATTAGAGCAAGGTCAAAAGGTAAAGGTAAAAGTGTTATCTGTTGATGCTGATACGCAACGTATTTCTTTATCAATTAAAGCAGCTCAGCCAGGACCTTGGGAAAATGTTGCTGGTGAAATAAAAGCTGGAGATATTCGTGAGGGAGTAGTAAAACGCCTTGTTACATTCGGTGCGTTTGTTGAAATTTTACCTGGTGTTGAAGGGCTTGTACATGTATCTCAAATTGCAAATCGTCACGTGAAAAATCCAAATGAAGTATTGGAAATGGGACAAGAAGTAAAAGTGAAAGTACTTGAAGTCCATGTAGCAGAAAAACGTATTTCTTTAAGCATAAAAGAAACGCTTGAAGAAAATAATGTAACAGAAGATTATAGCCAATATGAGCCAAATGCTGATTCGGCTACTTTCCAGTTAAGTGATATTATTGGTGAACAACTGAAAAAATTAAAGAAATAAAGAGGGGTACAAGTGGTAAGGGCAAAACGTAAATTAGATCATATTGAATATGCTCTTTCTACTGGTCAGTCTCGTACGCATGGCTTTCATGATATTGATTTTGTGCATCAAAGCTTGCCAAATTCAAGTTATGACACTATAATATGTGAAACAAAAATCGGCGAACTTTCACTAAGTTCGCCGATTTTTATCAATGCGATGACTGGTGGTGGAGGAGAGCAAACATTACATATTAATGAGCAATTAGCATATGTAGCGAAACATCATAACCTTGCTATGGCTGTAGGCTCGCAAATGGCAGCTTTAAAAGATGAAAGTGAATCGGCTTCGTATAAAGTTGTTAGGAAAGTAAATCCGAATGGGATTTTTTTCGCAAACTTAGGAAGTGAGGCAACTGTCGAACAGGCAGAGCGTGCCGTTGATATGATTGAAGCGAATGCACTGCAAATTCATTTAAATGTCATACAGGAGTTAACGATGCCAGAAGGAGACCGTGATTTTACTGGTGTACTTCAGCGGATTGAGAAAATAGTTTTAAAAAGTAAAGTACCTGTCATCGTAAAAGAAGTCGGTTTTGGAATGAGTAAGGAAACAGTACAACAGTTAGCGAATATAGGTATAACAGCAATTGATATTGGCGGACAAGGTGGTACGAATTTTGCTGCTGTTGAAAATGAAAGAAGACAGCGAATGCTTTCTTATTTTAATAACTGGGGCATACAAACAGCTACCTCGATTATTGAAGCAACCTCTACAAATAATAACCTCTCTTTTATTGCATCTGGGGGTATACAAACAGCACTTGACGTGGCGAAGGCAATCGCATTAGGGGCGAATACAACTGCGTTTGCTGGATACTTTTTACGTATTTTAATGCAAGATGGTGTTGAGAATTTAGTGGATGAAATTGATCTTTTACATACAGATTTAAAATTTATTATGACAGCTCTTGGCGTGAAGACGATAGAAGAGTTACAATCTGTACCTCTTGTTGTAAAAGGTGAAACGTACCATTGGTTAGCGCAGCGAGGGATTGACACTGCACATTATAGTAGGCGATAAAAAATCAACCATCCGGTTGATTTTTTTGCGTTTTATTTTCGTAAAATGAAGAGGGAGGGCGAGAAATTATCATTCTATATAATTCTATAAATGGAAAAAAGAGAGAATTTATATTAAAATAAAAGTATATATAAATATCGTGCAGGAAAGCTAAAATTGAAAAAAGGGTTATAAAAATGAAGAAATGTAGAAAATGTGCTGCTGAATTATTGGAGGAATCTTACTTTTGCCATGTTTGTGGAGAGAAACATGGCAAAAGTAAGAAAGTATTCCTCTCTATACAGCTGGTTAGCGATAAAACAAGATAAGAGATTGCTATTTAAGAGTCAAAAGAAACAAGAAAAAATTTACGATAATTTAGGGGATGAGGGTGTTAATAAAAAAGGAGATAATGTATTTTCAAATAGTAAAAATACAATAGGACGCATTACATATAATAGTGAAGATGTTAACATCCATGCACGAAATATAAGAGAAGATACAGCGGTTTCTGGATATAATAAAAAGGTTGAAATTTCATTAACTTCAAATGTAAGAGAAGGAGATTCTAGTTCAACAACAGCACAATTAGCAATTAAAATGGCGAATATTGCAATCGCAGTCGGGAATAAATTGTATAGGAATCCAACGGTGAATGAAGGAAGGGGAATAGAAGCACTAATTTGGCCAAGACAATTAGGAGAAGACAAAAATCCATCGGAAGATTCGTATGTAATTTATTATTTTAATATATCAAATGAAGTGAGTTTAAGTAATGCTGAAGTAGTATTACTTTCTGATCAAGGAAATACCATTGTGAGTAGGGAAATTAAAGGAGAAAAAGAAGATATTGTAGGTGTGAAAAAAAGAGGTTGAGCGAAAGTTAAATGAGATAGGAGAGACGGATTATGTACGTGTAGAGGTAAAGATCCTTCTCTACATACGTATTATGTTATTACATATTCTAAAAAACCAGCAGGTGTAGTTACGATTGATGCCTCGTTGAGTGATAGGGTTTATAATGCGAAAACAAAAGAATTATATTACGAGTAGAAATAAATAAAATAATTGTGTAAAAAGACGGTTTCGTACAATATCGAAACCGTCTTTTTGTATTGCCTATTTGAGGGCAGCTCGATTGGTGTGGGCTAATAATCAGTGGGGATGGATACCCCCACTGAAGTTTCACTTTATTTAATGCTGATTTTGCTTTCGAGCTTGCTCCGGTGTATCAAGACTTGTTGCACCGGGATATTGAAGCGATCGGTCGCGATCAGATTCAACGCGGCGTGATTCTCTTAGCTTTCGTTCTTGGCGATCTTTACCCATTGTGAGTTACACCTCCTTATTAAAAGTTTTGCTGTTATGAGAAAAACTATGCACAAAGAAAAGGAGGATTAACTTTCATAAAAAGTTCCCATAATGGAAATCATAGGAGGTGAAATGATGGATGGGAGTACTTTTTATTTTGTTGCTTGGATAGGGTGGATTGTCGTGACCTTTTTTATGAAAAAGGAATCTATTCGTTGGAAGATAAGTGCTTGTATATTAATTTTTATTATTTGTTCTCCGTTAAATGTGACGATTGTTTCTTTCACGATATCGGTAAATGCCCTTTTGCTTTGTATTATTTCTTTTGTAGGTATCGCGTTATATTCTATTTGGAAAAAATTATATACCTTACTTTCGGCACTTATTATTGCAATGTTATATACAAGCTTTCATTTGTTAGAAGTATATGATCCAATTTGGATTGTGGTTGATAGGTTGTTGCTGTTAAGTGGTGCACTTGTGTATGCATCGGTTTTATTGCACGGGGATCGCATATTACGATTATGCTCCTTGTATATAGGGATGTTACAAGGAGAATTATTGGTGACGCTTATTTTTCGTAAATTACATTTTCCTTATGAATACGGCAGTTTAGCTTTTTTAGATGTTGCTGCTGTTTCTACTTTATTTATGGCGATTTTACTTTGGATTACAAAGGCATCGGTATATATGGAACAATTTAAGAGGAAAACACGTAAAAGAAAGGCGAGGGTAATACATGACTGAATATACACCAGCTATTTTATGTGGCGTAATTGCAGGTACAATAACTAGGTTGTTAATGCTTCGTACCGATACGAGGCAATATCCGACGAGGCTTCACGGGAAAATTATTCATATCGCGATGGGATTAATTGCGGCTGCCTTAGGAGCAATTGCGATTCCGTCTGTTTTGAAAAAAGATTTCTCTGCAATTACATTTCTTACGTTAGCAGCGACGCAATTTCGTGATGTGCGCAATATGGAAAGAAATACGCTTCAACAATTAGATGGATATGAGCTCGTACCACGTGGTAATACATATATTGAAGGAATTGCATTAGTATTTGAAAGTCGTAACTACTTGGCGATGTTAACGTCGTTTGTAACAACGTTTGCGTATATAGGATTCGATTCATGGATTGCTGGGGTAATTACTGGTGTAGTAAGTTTTTTCATTGCGAAAAAATTAATGTCAGGTAAAAGACTTCATGACCTTGTAGAAATAGAGCACGTTCCACTTCGTTTTGAAGGAGCGGGACTTTATATTGATAATATTTACATTATGAATATTGGATTGCCAGCAAGGCAAGAAGAAATTATGAAATATGGAATGGGATTTATTTTAAAACCGAAATCGATAGATGCGATGGTTACAATCTCAAACTTAGGACAACGGCAAGCTATTTTACATGATGTTTCGGTTGCTTTAGGAATATATAGAGATTCTGGAACGCCGGCACTTGTACCGTTAGCGAAGCGTGATTTAGAGGATGGGAGAGTTGGGATTTTTGTTCTGCCGCAAGATCAAGATGCAGAAAAAGCGATAGGGGTAATCGGAAATGTACCAACATTAGAGAGTGCTGTTCATATGTCATCAGAAGCTCCGAAAGGAAGGGGAGATAAGAGATGATGTTAGAAAGTGTTATTCTCGCAGTCATTACAACAACACCAGAGAAATTTGCAGGTGGTGCTCCTTTATTTATTTGCGAGTCGACAGAGGAACTGGAATTTGTTGCAAATAATTTAGAGGCTATTTTAGATGGTATTGCACATCGCTTACAAGATAATGTATATATTATTGTGAAACATTAGTAACGTGTGGTATAATGTGAGGTGTTTTGATACGTTGAGAAATATTCTGGAATGCAAATCCCTTCTTGCACAAAGAAGGGTTTTTTACATAATAAACAGAAGCAAGTTGAAAGGATGAAAGTATATGCCGAAACCAGTAATAGCAATAGTAGGCCGCCCGAACGTGGGGAAATCTACTATTTTCAATAGAATTGTTGGAGAAAGAGTTTCAATCGTAGAAGATATACCAGGTATAACGCGAGACCGTATTTATAGTGCGGGAGAATGGTTAAATCATGAGTTTAACATCATTGATACAGGTGGAATTGATATTGGAGACGAGCCGTTCTTGACACAAATTCGTCAACAGGCGGAAGTAGCGATTGATGAAGCAGATGTTATCATTTTTATGACGAATGGTCGCGATGGTGTAACTGCAGCAGATGAAGAAGTTGCTAAAATTTTATACCGTTCTAAAAAACCAATTGTACTTGCAGTAAATAAGGTTGATAATCCGGACATGCGTAGTGATATTTATGATTTTTATGCATTAGGATTTGGCGAGCCATTCCCGATTTCAGGTACACACGGTTTAGGACTTGGTGATTTGTTAGATGAAGCTGCAAATCATTTTCCAAAGATTGAAGAAGAAGCGTATGACGATGAAACAATCCGTTTCTCTTTAATTGGACGTCCAAACGTAGGGAAATCATCACTTGTAAATGCACTTCTTGGTCAAGAACGTGTAATTGTAAGTAATATAGCGGGAACGACACGTGATGCTGTTGATACACCATATAGTAAAGATGATCAAGATTATGTAATCATCGATACAGCTGGTATGCGTAAAAAAGGGAAAGTATACGAAAGTACAGAAAAATATAGTGTACTTCGTGCACTTAGAGCGATTGAACGTTCTGACGTTGTTTTAGTCGTTTTAGACGGAGAAGAAGGAATTATTGAACAGGATAAAAAAATCGCTGGATATGCTCATGATTCAGGACGTGCTGTTATTATCGTCGTAAACAAATGGGATGCAGTGAAAAAAGATGAAAAAACAATGAAAGCATTTGAAGAAAACATTCGCGCTCATTTCCAATTTTTAGAGTATGCGCCGATTGTATTCTTATCTGCGAAAACGAAAAAACGTACACAAACATTATTACCAGTTATTAATGAAGTAAATGAAAGCCATAGCATCCGCGTACAAACGAATGTATTAAATGATGTAATTATGGATGCGGTAGCGATGAATCCAACGCCGACTCATAATGGTAGCCGTCTGAAAATATTCTATGCGACACAGGTTGCGGTAAAACCACCAACATTTGTTATATTTGTAAACGATACAGAATTAATGCACTTTTCATATGAGCGCTTCTTAAAGAACCGTTTACGTGAAGCGTTCGGTTTTGTAGGAACGCCGATTCACATTATCGCTAGAGCAAGAGACTAATGGAGAGGATGTGATTTTATGACAAAAATCACAGTAATAGGAGCAGGTAGCTGGGGAACAGCGTTAGCGATGGTATTAGCTGACAATGGGCATGATGTACGTATTTGGGGAAACCGTCCTGAACTCATGAATGAAATTAATACGAAGCGTGAGAACAGTAGATATCTTCCAGGGATTACATTGCCAAGCACAATCGTAGCCTACTCTTCTTTAGAAGAAGCATTAGTAGATGTAAATACAGTACTGCTAGTAGTACCGACGAAAGCGTACAGAGACGTATTGCAAGAGATGAAAGAAATTGTTACAGAGCCAATTACTTGGATTCATGCAAGTAAAGGAATCGAACCAGGTACGTCAAAACGTATTTCGGAAGTGATTGAGGAAGAAATTCCAGAGAGCTTGATTAAGGATGTTGTTGTACTATCTGGGCCGAGTCACGCTGAAGAAGTTGGATTGCGTCAAGCGACAACTGTTACGTCTGCAGCAAAGCGTATGGAAGCGGCTGAGGGAGTACAAGATTTGTTTATGAATAGCTATTTCCGTGTATATACAAACCCAGATATCGTTGGAGTTGAACTTGGTGGTGCTTTAAAAAATATTATTGCACTAGCTGCGGGGATATCTGACGGGCTTGGATTAGGTGATAATGCGAAAGCGGCATTAATGACACGTGGTTTAACAGAGATTGCTCGTTTAGGAAGAAAAATGGGCGGAAATCCGTTAACGTTTGCTGGTCTAACTGGTATGGGAGACTTAATTGTAACTTGTACAAGTGTGCATAGCCGAAATTGGCGCGCTGGAAATATGCTTGGAAAAGGGCACTCTTTAGAAGAAGTGCTAGAAAGTATGGGTATGGTTGTAGAAGGTGTAAGAACAACGAAAGCTGCTCATGAATTGGCAGAGAAAATGGAAGTTGAAATGCCGATTACAGCTGCTTTATATGACGTGCTGTTCAATGGGAATAATGTGAAAGATGCAGTAGGCTCATTGATGGGACGTGTTCGAAAACATGAAGTTGAAGCGATACCTGATTTGTTATAAAGAAAGCGGTAGAAGTACATTTCGTACTTCTACCGTTTTTTATTTTTTATGGGTCTTTTCACCAATTTTTCATCTCTGCATAGGATGAAGAGTAACTTGAGGAGAGGGTGAAAAGAATGGATAACAACATTTTTAATAACATTGAAAAAGAAGCGAAAGTGAACAAAGAAGATATTTTTAAATTAGCGTCGTCTGTTCAAAATGCGAACTTACGTGATGAGACAGTGCTTCGCCAATTGATTCATCAAGTTGCTCTAATGGCAGGACGCGAAGTGCCGAAAGAGCAAGAGGATCAAATTGTAAAAGCGATTATTAACAATAATATGCCGGCGGATTTTGGTTCGTTAAGTAAAATGTTTAAAAAATAAATTATGAGAAACAAAGAGTTTAGAGAATGCATATGATAGTTATGAAAGAATGGGAATAGAGCTGTTAAGGGCATATTTGGTCAACCGAAGCGCATCATTTCGTGCTTCGGTTTTATTATTTTAAATAAAAATCATCAATTCACGGAAAAATGATGATTTTTATTTGTTTAAAGATTTTAATTTGTTAAAATAGTATAAAAATAGATTGAAAGTAAAGGGGTGTATATATGTCGGAAGGACTTATGAAAATGTGGTTTGCTTTAGGGGCAATTGGATTTATGTTTCTTGCAGTAAGTTTTATTTTATTGAGTAGGCATAAAATGAAGAATAAATTTTTGAAAGGGATTACAGCTTTAGTAGCGTACACCCTCATGATTGTATCGGGAATTGTTATCTTCCTTGTTGTATTTAGTGGCCCTATTGAGCAATAAAGGATGTTTAGTCGGTAAATGTTACAAAAGCAACAGTCCATACTAGCATGAAAAGGTGATTGTCAGTGAAAAAAATCTATATTATTTTAATATTTTGTTGCATGAGCATTTTAACAGGGTGTATGTATCCAAGAGAAAATATGAAACAAAGTGCTATTCCTTATGAAGACCAGTTGCAAGTTGTACAAAAAGCCATTAATACATATAAGGAGCAAACGGATGGTTTATTACCAATTAAGACGCGTGATATGAGTACGCCGATTTATCAGAAGTATCCAATTGATTTTCAAAAAATTGCTCCAAGGTACATACAAGAGGCACCAGGGAATGCGTATGAAAGTGGTGGAGTATATCAATATGTATTAATAGATGTTGAAAAAAATCCGACAGTAAAGTTAATTGATGTGAGAATGGCGGAACAAATTCAAGAAGTGGCATTGAAGCTAAGGATGTATCGTGATGAACATCAATATCCACCTTTTAAAAAAGTGATCACAGATGGTGTTTATGAATTAGACTTCAAAAAACTAGGATATAAAGATGTACCACAAGTGACAAGTCCCTACTCAGGAAAGGGTCTCCCTCTTGTAATTAATGAAAAAGGAGAATTGTTTGTTGATTATAGAATCGACTTATATGAAGCGTTGAAAAAAAATGAAGGACAATTTAAAGAAGGTGAAGATATCCGGAGTATACTATCGAAGGATTCCCCGTTTGTTCCTGCATACTCTTTGCCGTATACAGTAAAAAATGGAGAACCAATTTTTTTGAAATCATAAGTCATGAACCTTTCTTTTAGTGAATAAGTTCTAGAAGAAAGGTTTTTTATGTTATACAACTTGTGATGCAAACAAAAGGTATTTTTAAATAGTCATATGAAATTGGACAAAATTATATGATATATTGTCCGAACTTCTAGAATACCATTATATTATATCAGATATTATAGGCAACGTTAGAGAAGGTATTAGTTGACTATAAACGTGGAATTATTCCCAAAAATATTGAGGGAGGGAATCACTTGGAAAAGGTAGATATTTTTAAAGATATTGCGGAACGCACAGGCGGTGATATTTATTTTGGAGTTGTAGGAGCTGTTCGAACAGGGAAATCAACATTTATTAAAAAGTTTATGGAACTTGTTGTTATTCCCAATATTGAAAATGAGTCAGACCGTCAAAGAGCGCAGGATGAACTGCCTCAAAGTGCTGCTGGTCGTACAATAATGACGACGGAACCGAAGTTTGTTCCAAACCAAGCGGTTTCTATCGAAGTAGATGAAGGTCTTGAAGTGAATATTCGATTAGTAGATTGTGTTGGATATACGGTTCCAGGAGCAAAAGGCTATGAAGATGAGAATGGTCCGCGCATGATTAATACTCCTTGGTATGAAGAGCCTATTCCATTCCATGAAGCTGCAGAAATCGGAACACGTAAAGTAATTCAAGAGCATTCAACAATTGGTGTCGTTATTACAACAGATGGAACAATTGGTGAAATTCCAAGAAGAGATTATATAGAGGCAGAAGAACGCGTTGTAAATGAGTTAAAAGAAGTAGGAAAGCCTTTCATTATGATTATCAATACTGTACAGCCATACCATCCAGATACGGAGCAGCTACGTCAAAGTTTATCAGAAGAATATGATATCCCAGTAATTGCGATGAGTGTAGAGAGTTTAAGAGAAACAGATGTGTATAACGTACTGCGAGAAGCGTTATTCGAGTTCCCGGTTTTAGAAGTGAATGTAAACCTTCCGAGCTGGGTAATGGTGCTAAATGAAGGGCATTGGTTACGCCAAAGTTATCAGGAAGCGGTTCAAGAGACTGTAAAGGATATAAAACGTCTTCGTGATGTGGACCGTGTCGTTTGGCAGTTTAGTCAATATGAATTTATTGATCGAGCAAGTCTAGCTGGCATCGATATGGGGCAAGGTGTGGCAGAGATTGATTTATATGCGCCAGATGAATTGTATGATCAAATTTTAAAAGAAGTAGTAGGAGTAGAGATTCGAGGGAAAGATCATTTATTAAAGCTTATGCTCGATTTATCTCATGCGAAAACAGAGTATGACCAAGTGGCGGATGCCCTGCGGATGGTAAAACAAACCGGATATGGAGTAGCAGCGCCTGCATTAGCTGATATGAGCTTAGATGAACCGGAAATTATTCGTCACGGCTCAAGGTTCGGTGTTAAATTAAAAGCGGTTGCGCCGTCTATTCATATGATTAAAGTGGATGTAGAATCAACATTTGAACCAATTATCGGTACTGAAAAACAAAGTGAAGAACTAGTTCGTTACTTGATGCAAGATTTTGAAGATGACCCGCTATCAATTTGGAATTCTGATATATTTGGGCGCTCTCTTAGCTCTATTGTTAGAGAAGGAATTCAAGCGAAGTTATCTCTAATGCCAGAAAACGCTCGTTATAAATTAAAAGAAACGCTAGAAAGAATTATTAACGAAGGATCTGGCGGATTAATTGCGATTATATTATAAGAAAAAAATCCCTCTAATTGCAGAGGGATTTTTTTCTTTTTCAGTACGTAATAGAAAAATAAACAGTCATTATCTAATATTTTGTTGCAAATTGTCAAGTTTCATCAGAATTTCACATTTTTAGAGTAACAATTTCCTTAAAAATATTGAATTATAAAGGAGAATCGTATAATATAGGCGTTGATAATGATTTATCTACATCTTTGTAGTATAGAATTTGTAAAAATTGCCTACAAATGAAAGTAAGACTCATTTTATGATCATTATACAGTCTTATCTTTGGGAGGAGGTGAATGGCATGAACAAGACAGATTTAATCAATGCTGTTGCAGAAGCAAGTTCCCTTTCTAAAAAGGACGCAACAAAAGCAGTGGACGCTGTTTTTGATTCTATCTTAGAAGCTTTAAAACAAGGTGATAAAGTACAACTAATCGGATTCGGTAACTTCGAAGTTCGTGAGCGTGCGGCTCGTAAAGGTCGTAACCCACAAACAGGTGAGGAGATTGAAATCGCTGCAAGTAAAGTACCTGCATTCAAACCTGGTAAAGCGTTAAAAGATGCGGTTAAATAATCCTTACATATTAACAGGGAAGAAGAGTTTCCTTTTTGGAAACTCTTCTTTTTGCTTTTAAAAACATAAATATGCTAGAATGTGTTCGTATCACTTTTAGGTTTTTCGGGAGGGCTAGCGGATGGCAAAAGTTAATTTAGAACAAATTGAACATGCAGTACGTCTTATTTTAGAGGCAATCGGAGATGACCCAAATCGCGAGGGAGTACTTGATACACCGAAACGTGTTGCGAAAATGTACGCAGAAGTATTCTCAGGAATGCATGAGGATCCGAAAGAGCATTTACACAAAGTATTCGGAGAAGACCACGAAGAGCTTGTGCTAGTAAAAGATATACCATTCTATTCGATGTGTGAGCATCATCTTGTTCCGTTTTATGGAGTTGCTCACGTTGCATATATTCCGCAAGGTGGAAAAGTAACAGGACTAAGTAAATTAGCTCGTACTGTAGACACGATTGCGCGTCGTCCACAACTACAGGAACGAATTACATCAACAGTAGCTAACTCTATTATGGAAGTACTAGAGCCGCATGGTGTAATGGTAATAGTAGAAGCAGAGCATATGTGTATGACGATGCGTGGTGTGAAAAAGCCTGGTGCGAAAACAGTAACGACTGCGGTGCGCGGCGTCTTAGAAAATGATGCAGCAGCACGTAGTGAAATTTTATCGTTTATTAAGACGAATTAAAGAAGAGCGGGAAACTGCTTTTCTTTTTTTTATATACAAAAAAATGATATAGTTTTAATGTTAAAGAGCAAGAATATAAAGGTTGAAAATTACTTCTGCCTTTTGTGTAAATGAATGTTTGTAGTTGTTAGAGACGAAGATAACTTGTATGAATAAAAGTTGAGGCTTTATTCGGTGGCAGTTTGGCAGAAGTAGCCAAGTTTTGATTATAGAAAATAGAATGTATGTGTTATAATAAATTTTATGAATTAGAAAACAAGGGTGATTTTTTGTGTGTGACATCTACGGAGGGTATGCGGGTATTAAAGAGAAATTGATGGAGAAATTACGCCATCCTTATTTTATAAACTATATTGAAGAACCATTTATTGATGAAGAAAAAATAGCGCTGTTATACGGTGCATTAAAAAGTGCAAATATACATAAAGAACAAATTGATCATTATGTCGTAACGATTATGCTTGTACAAATTGCTCTTGATACACATGAAAAAGTATCAAATAAAGCAAACGAAGAGACGAGTGGATTCCATAAGCGTCGTCAATTGACAGTTCTTGCAGGGGATTATTATAGTGGTCTATACTATTACTTATTGTCAATGAATTGTGATATTATCTTAATTCGTGCACTTGCTGAAGGAATTAAGGAGATTAATGAACATAAAATTATGCTATATCAAAAAGCACATGTGGCGATTCAAGACATAATGGAAAGTGTAGTAATAATTGAATCTGCGCTTTTGCAAAAAACATGTGATCATTTTCAGTTATCTAATTGGAAACGATATATAACTTATGTGTTAGGAAAAAATCGTCTTCAAAAAGAGTGTCAATTGTATGCTGATAAACAAAATTCACCTGTTTTTCAAGCAGTCCAAAAAATCTCATTGGATGATGATAAAAATCTGGAAACAGTAATTAATGAATGGCTTATGGAAATGAGAAAGCAGGAAGAAAATTTTTTAGAGAATCATACAGAAGTTAATGAGATAATTTCTATGTTAAGAGATAAATCAAGGAAATAAGCAACTTTACATTGGAAGAAGGTACGAGCATGCAACAATCAAAAGAAGAAAGAGTACATGACGTATTTGAGAAAATTTCTGATAAATACGATGTGATGAATTCTGTAATTAGTTTTCAAAGGCATAAGGCATGGCGCAAAGAAACGATGCGAATTATGGATGTGAAACCCGGGAGTAAGGCACTTGATGTATGCTGCGGGACGGCAGATTGGACAATTGCACTAGCGGGAGCTGTAGGTGAAGATGGGAAGGTTTACGGTTTAGACTTTAGCGAAAATATGCTAGCTGTCGGTAAACAAAAGGTAGAAGCTTTAGCATTAAAGCAAGTAGAACTTATGCATGGAAATGCAATGGAACTTCCTTATGAAGATAATACGTTTGATTATGTAACGATTGGTTTTGGGTTACGTAACGTTCCGGATTACATGCAAGTATTAAAAGAAATGACGCGTGTAGTAAAGCCTGGTGGAAAAGTAATTTGCCTGGAAACATCCCAACCAACGATGATAGGTTTTCGTCAAGGATATGTCTTATACTTTAAATATATCATGCCGTTATTTGGAAAGATGTTTGCGAAAAGTTATAAAGAATATTCATGGCTTCAGGAATCTGCTAGTACATTCCCAGGGATGAAAGAGTTAGCACGTATGTTTGAAGAAGCTGGGCTTAAGAATGTGCAAGTGAAACCATTTACTTTTGGTGTAGCAGCTATGCATTTAGGTATTAAACCAGAATCAAAATAGAAAATAGAAAATAGAAAAAAGACGTTTTAGGTTAAGGTGAACAATATGAAGTTACAACTTATGTACTCTTTTTTACGATCGGATATTAATGTTATAGAAAAAGAATTGAAGAAGACAGTTGCTTCTGAGCAGCCGTTAGTAGAAGAAGCGGCATTACAGCTTATTGAAGCAGGTGGGAAGCGGATTCGCCCTGTTTTTGTTTTGCTTGCAGGGAAATTTGGGGATTATAAGTTAGATGCAATTAAGCATGTTGCGGTTGCATTAGAACTAATTCATATGGCTTCGCTTGTTCACGATGATGTCATTGATGCTGCGTTTTTACGACGCGGCAGCGCAACAGTGAATGCGAAATGGGGAGATCGTATTGCAATGTATACAGGAGACTACTTGTTTGCGAAGTCTCTTGAATGTATAACAAATATAGAAATTCCAGATGCACATCAAGCGTTGTCTCATACAATTTTAGAAGTTTGTAAAGGTGAAATCGAACAAATTAAAGATAAGTATAACTATGATCAAAATTTAAGAACGTATTTAAGAAGGATAAAACGAAAAACAGCATTGTTAATCGCCGCAAGTTGTCAGTTGGGAGCGATTGCTGCTGGTGCTAATCGTGATACTGTAAATCGTCTATTTTGGTACGGATATTTTGTTGGTATGTCTTATCAAATTATTGATGATATTTTAGATTTCGTATCGACAGAAGAGAAGCTTGGAAAGCCTGCTGGTGGTGATTTATTACAAGGTAACATTACATTACCTGTTTTGTATGCCATGGAAGATCCAGTTCTTCGTCAAAAAATTACATCTGTGCATGAAAATACAACAGCAAGTGAAATGAAAGAAATTATTGATGATATTAAAGCGAGCGAAGCTATTGATAAAGCATTTTCGTTTAGTGAACGTTATTTACATAAAGCATTAGAAATAATAAAACCACTCCCTCGTGGACAGGCGAAGTATGCGTTGCAAAATGTCGCAAAGTATATTGGAAAACGAAAATTTTAGTGTTTTGTCTGAAAAATAAAATAATCTCTCTATTTCAAAACTATTGCGCAATTGTGATAAGGGTGTTAATATGTGTGTGGGGATATACAATTACATACATAATTCAGAAGTGGAGAGATTTTTTATGGAAAAAACATTTCTAATGGTAAAACCAGACGGTGTACAACGTGCCTTCATTGGGGAAATTGTAGCTCGTTTTGAGAAAAAGGGCTTTCAATTAGTTGGTGCAAAATTAATGCAAGTTACTCCGGAAATTGCTGAACAACACTACGGTGAGCATAAAGAAAGACCTTTCTTTGGTGAATTAGTAGACTTTATTACATCTGGTCCTGTATTCGCAATGGTATGGCAAGGTGAAGGTGTAGTAGATACAGCACGCAATATGATGGGTAAAACACGACCACATGAAGCTGCTCCTGGAACAATTCGTGGAGATTTCGGTGTAACTGTTGCGAAAAACATTATCCACGGTTCGGATTCTTTAGAAAGTGCAGAACGCGAGATTGCTATTTTCTTTAAGGAAGAAGAATTAGTAGACTACTCAAAATTAATGAATCAATGGATTTACTAATTATTTTGAAATAATTTGTAAACGCTTTAATAACTGTGATAATAGTAAAAAGTGCGAGAAGAATAGGGGTATTCTTCTTGCACTTTTTTTATTTCGATCAGTTACGAAGTTAGGACTGTTATGATATATTGGTATGTAAAGTAAAAGGTCTACTATTATGAAAATAATCGAACAATTACAAGTAGGGAAAGCAAACATTCGATTTACTATATAATTTCTTTGTATTTTAAAGAGTGATGGAAGATAATATAGCTACTTTATGTAGCGGGATAAATACATATGCGAAAAGAGGAATAACGTATGCGATATATTACAGCTGGTGAATCCCACGGTCCGCAACTTACGACAATTTTAGAAGGTGTTCCGGCAGGGTTATCTTTAGTAGCGAATGATATAAATGAAGAATTAGCTAGAAGACAAAAAGGATATGGACGCGGTAGACGCATGCAAATTGAGAAAGACCAAGTGCAAATTGTAAGTGGTGTTAGGCATGGGAAGACGATGGGGTCCCCGATTGCACTTGTTGTTGAAAATCGTGATTTTACACATTGGACAAAGGTTATGGGTGCAGAGCCGTTAACTGAGCAGGAAGAGAAAGAAATGAAAAGACAAGTTACGAAACCTAGACCTGGACACGCTGATTTAAATGGTGCGATTAAATATGGTCATAGAGATATGAGGAATGTATTAGAGCGTTCTTCAGCACGTGAAACGACAGTTCGTGTTGCAGCTGGTGCAGTTGCAAAAAAAATATTGGCGGAATTAGGTATACAAGTAGCGGGACATGTTATCGAGATTGGTGGTGTACAGGCAGCAAATATTAAATATAACTCTATTGTGGAATTACAAAGTACTACAGAAGCATCTCCTGTACGTTGTTTAGATGAAGAGGCCGGTAAAAAGATGATGCAAGCAATTGATGATGCGAAGGCAAATGGTGATTCTATCGGTGGTATTGTTGAAGTAGTTGTAGAAGGAATGCCAATTGGGGTAGGTAGCTATGTACATTATGATAGAAAATTAGATGCAAAATTAGCAGCGGCAATTATGAGTATTAACGCTTTTAAAGGTGTTGAAATTGGAATTGGTTTTGAAGCAGCACATAGACCTGGAAGTGAAGTGCATGATGAAATCCTTTGGGATGAAGTGCAAGGGTACAGAAGAAAAACGAACAATGCAGGTGGATTAGAAGGTGGCATGACAACTGGTATGCCGGTTGTTGTGCGCGGTGTTATGAAACCGATACCGACATTATATAAACCGCTTCAAAGTGTTGATATTGATACGAAAGAACCTTTTACAGCGAGTATTGAACGTTCAGATAGTTGTGCAGTGCCAGCAGCTAGCGTTGTGGCTGAAGCTGTTGTGGCTTGGGAGCTCGCAACAGCTTTAATTGAACAATTTGGATTAGATCGTATCGATCTTATACGTGAAAATATTGAGAAACATAATGAATATGCGAGGGGATTTTAATGGAGAACATACATATTCAAACGAAATCAAAAGAATATGATGTACATGTTGGAAGGGAGGCGTTGTCACACTTAACAACGTTTATTCAAAAAATGAATCCTGCAGTATCTAACATAATGATCATTTCTGATGAAGCTGTTGCATCACTGCATTTACAGACAGTTGTTGATGCATTGCAAGTAGAGCAAAAAGTATTTTCGTTTGTTGTACCGAGTGGCGAAAAAGAGAAGTCTTTTGAAAATTTCTATGAGGCTCACACTTCGGCTCTTGAAAATAAATTAGATAGAAATTCTTTAATCATCGCACTTGGAGGCGGAATGATTGGAGATTTGGCTGGATTTGTTGCTGCGTCGTTTATGCGTGGTATTCGCTTTGTCCAAGTTCCAACGACTTTATTAGCTCACGATAGCGCAGTAGGCGGGAAAGTAGCAATTAACCATCCACTAGGAAAAAATATGATTGGAGCATTTCATCAGCCAGAAGCTGTTGTATATCATACGCCATTTTTACATTCACTTCCTGAAAAAGAGTGGCGATCAGGTTATGCAGAAGTGATAAAGCATGCTCTTATTGGTGATGTGGAGCTATATCATTGGTTAAAAGAAGAAGTGCAAACGTTAACGGATCTTCGTGATGAAAAGTTAATTCATATATTAACGAAGGCGATTCCTGTGAAAGCGAATATTGTGTCGCAAGACGAAACAGAAAAAGGTGTACGTGCCCATTTGAATTTTGGGCATACGTTAGGACATGCTCTTGAAAAAGAGTTAGGATATGGGAATATTACTCACGGTGATGGAGTAGCGGTTGGCATGCTATTTTCTATGTTTTTAAGTGAGCAAGTGTACAAAGTTGATCTTTCTTATGAAGAAATGAAGCAGTGGTTCTTGAAATACGGTTATCCAAAAATGCCAAGTGACTTGAATGTAGAACGTCTCGTTCAGTTGATGAAACAAGATAAAAAAGCAAATGCTGGAACAATTCATATGGTGCTTATGCAGGAATATGGGGGAGTGAATGTCGTATCTATTTCAGATGAGACTGTTCATATTGCGTTAGAAGCATTTCAAAAGGATATGGTGTAAAAAAGTCGTAGAACAGGTATGAAATGCATATTTAAAGGTATTCTCGTAATGGTGACGGTTATGATTAAAGGTGACAGTAAGACATTATAAATCATATCAATGACTGGGGGAAGAAAAGTGAGAGTAAAAGAGCAATTGTTAACTTTGAGAGCATATGTACCTGGGAAAAATATTGAAGAAGTAAAAAGAGAATATGGATTGTCAAAAATTGTGAAGTTAGCGTCGAATGAAAACCCATTTGGCTGCTCTGCGCGTGTGACAGAAGCATTAACTTCGTTAGCTAATCAATATGCACTCTATCCGGACGGGGCGGCATTTGAGCTTCGTGAGAAAGTAGCAGAGCATTTAGGTGTAAAAGCGGAACAACTTTTATTTGGTAGTGGACTAGATGAAGTTATTCAAATGATTAGTCGTGCTTTGCTACATAATGGAACAAATGTTGTAATGGCGAACCCTACGTTCTCGCAATACCATCACCATGCTGTTATTGAAGGAGCAGAAGTTCGTGAAGTACCACTTAAAGATGGCATTCACGATTTAGATGCAATGTTACAACAAGTAGATGAGAAAACGAAGATTGTATGGATTTGTAATCCGAATAATCCGACAGGTACATATGTAGAAAAACAAAAATTACTTTCATTTTTAGAATCAGTTCCAAAGTCAGCGCTCGTTATTATGGACGAAGCATATTATGAATATGCTGGGGCAGAAGATTATCCGCAAACATTACCTCTTCTTGAAAAGTACGAAAATCTTATGGTGCTACGCACATTCTCAAAAGCATATGGATTAGCTGCTTTTCGTATTGGATATGCGATTGGTGATGCAAAGCTTATTGGGCAGCTAGAGGTAGCGAGACTACCATTTAACACATCAACTATCGCCCAAGCGGTAGCATTAGCGGCAATAGAGGATCAACAGTTTTTACAAGAGTGTGTGAAGAAAAATGCCGGAGGATTAAATCAATATTATGCATTTTGTAAGGAATATAACGTATTCTACTATCCATCTCAAACGAATTTCATTTTCTTGAAACTTGGTATACCTGGTAATGAAGCTTTCGAACGATTAATGAAAAAAGGATATATCGTTCGTTCTGGTGCAGCATTTGGTATGCATGATGGTATTCGTATTACTGTTGGATTAAAAGAAGAAAATGATGAGATTATTGAATTACTTACGGAACTTGTAAAAGAACAAGTGAAGAAAGAAGAAACGTATTCTTAAGAAATGGTGGAGGCTCCTGTTACAGGAGCCTTTTTCATTTGAACTGCAATAAGGGGAGTTGTTTGCACGTTCAAGAAAGAAAACGTTACAATAGAAGTAGACGTATAAGAAGAACTATTGTACATATAACTTATTTAAAATGTGAGGAGGATACAGTTTGAAACTAGTAGGACGAAAAAATAGTTTGAATGGGAAAATTGTTGTTCCAGGAGATAAATCTATTTCGCATCGCTCTGTTATGTTTGGAGCGATAGCGGAAGGGACGACGAAAGTATCAAATTTTTTATTAGGAGAAGATTGTTTAAGTACAATTGCATGTTTTCAAAAACTAGGTGTCCAGATTGAACAGTTTGGTAACGATGTCACGATTTACGGTAAAGGATTACATAATTTACAAGAACCGAAAGAAGTATTAGATGTGGGGAATTCAGGGACGACTATTCGTCTTATGCTTGGGATTTTAGCAAATACGCCGTTCCATAGTACGATAATTGGTGATGTATCAATTGGAAAACGTCCTATGAAACGTGTTACAGACCCGCTTAGTAAGATGAATGCTCAAATTGATGGTAGAGAAAACGGACAATATACACCTTTATCTATTCGCGGTGGTAAGGTAAAAGGTATGCATTACCATTCACCAGTAGCAAGCGCACAAGTGAAGTCAGCAGTTTTACTTGCGGGTTTGCAAGGGGAAGGGATTACTACGGTAACAGAGCCTATGCAATCTCGTGATCATACGGAAAGAATGTTGCGTGCATTCGGTTGTACCGTAGATGTTAATGGACGGACCGTTTCATTACAAGGTGGACAACAACTTAAAGGTGCAGACATAGAAGTTCCAGGAGATATTTCTTCGGCGGCATTTTTCTTAGTAGCTGGTGCAATTGTCCAAAATAGTAAGCTTGTATTGGAAAACGTTGGTTTAAATCCGACGAGAACAGGGATTTTAGATGTATTAACAAAGATGGGTGCACTTATTTCTATCGATCATATTAGAAATGAAGAGTTTGAACCGTGCGGGGATATTACGATTGAAACATCTAAACTAAAAGGAATAGAAATTGGTGGAACTCTTATTCCAAGATTAATTGATGAAATTCCTGTAATTGCTTTATTGGCAACGCAGGCAGAAGGAATTACTGTTATTAAAAACGCTGAGGAGTTAAAAGTAAAAGAAACAAATCGTATCGATACGGTTGTAGATGAATTAGGCAAATTAGGTGCGAAGATTGAAGCTACACCAGATGGTATGATTATATATGGTAAACAAAGTTTAAAAGGAAATACTGTTAATAGTCACGGCGATCATCGTATTGGGATGATGCTTGCAATCGCATCGTGTATTATAGATGGAGAAGTGAAAATAGAGAATAGTGATGCGGTCGCTGTATCGTATCCGGAATTTTTCGAACAATTAGCTGCGCTATGAGAGAAAGTATAGGAAGAGGTAGTTCACTCAAAAGGTTGCGTTCTTACACCTAGTTGCTTATGATAAATGAACAGAAGAGAATATTTTTTGAATTAAAGGAGACGTTTATGCAAAAGTTTGAACAGGCTGTTTCTTATATTGAAAACGGTGAAGCAGAAAAAGGATTACAATTATTAAAAGAACAACTACGAGTTGCTAATGATGAAGAGAAGTATGATATCGCTCGTTACTATCATACACTTGGGTTTATGGATGAGGCGTTAGCAATTACTGAAGACTTACGCTTGCTATATCCGGAAGAAAGTGAATTTACGGTATTTTTAGCAGAATTATATATTGATTTAGATAAAGAAGATGAAGCGATTGAAGTGCTTCATGATATTCCAGAAAACGATGATTTATATGTTCAATCGTTATTACTTGTAGCGGATTTATTCCAAATGCAAGGTTTTGATGATGTAGCAGAACAAAAACTATTAAAGGCGAAAGAAATGATGCCAGACGAACCTGTTATTACGTTTGGGTTAGCAGAATTATATAGTAGTAAAGGTGAAGAGCAAAAGGCGATCACTTATTATGAATCGTTACTAGCAGAACATAAAGTTATGGGTGGTGTTGTCATTGCGCTTCGTCTAGCAGAAACTTTAAGTGCTATTGGAAACTGGGAAGAGGCAATCTCTTACTATGAAGCGGGGTTAGAAGAGCAAAAAGATATTCACTCATTATTTGGATATGCCTTCACATTATACCAAGGAGAAGAATATCAAAGAGCAATTGGTGCTTGGCAAGAATTAAAAGAATTAGATCCTGAATACGCATCGTTATACATGTATTTAGCGAAAAGCTATGAAAAAGAAGGCATGCTTCAAGAAAGCTATGAAACACTTCAAGAAGGAATTAAAGTAGATGAGCTGTCTGTTCCTTTCTATGTAGAATTAGCGAATATTGCGGCGAAATTAGGTAAAATAGCGGAGGCTGAAGAAGTGCTTCAAAAAGCGCTGGAGCTAGATCCGGGACATTTAGGTGCGATATTAAAATATGCGTATATTTTAAAAGAACAAGAGAAATACGAAGAGCTAATTGCAGTTGTAGAGCGTGCAATTGACAGTGGAGAACCAGATACACAACTACTTTGGGATCTTGCATTTGCAAAAAAACAATTAGAAATGTATTCGGATGCATTAAAACACTATGAAAGTGCATATACTTCTTTTAAGAATCATCCAGATTTCTTGGAAGAGTACGGTTATTTCTTATTAGAAGAAGGAATGCGAAAAGAGGCGAAAGAAGTATTTACGCAGTTAATACAACTAGACCCGACACAAATTCATATTGAAGAATTGTTATATAATTTAGAGGATTTTTCATAAGTTGGAAGGAAACTGAATGCCGCTTCTTGAATCTAAAAAGAAAAGAGAAAGACAGAGGAGGGACTTAATCGCTATGAATACCCCTGTTTCTGTAAACGAGAAGAAGGATTTTGTAAAATGGTTTTTGAATAATTACCAACTGAAACAGCGTGAATGTGTATGGATTTTGAATTATTTAATGAGTCACGATCAATTAATGCATAAAGTCCACTTCGTAGAACATGCAAAATATTGTCCGCGTGGCTTAGTAATGTCAGCAAATTGTGTGAAAGACACACCGTTTCACTTTTTCAAACAAAATGTAATGACAACAGATGCAGAAAAATCGTTTCATGATATTCGTTTGAATCGAGATGAGGATATTTATATTCAGCTTAATTTTAAATCATCGTTCCAAAATGCAAACTATGTAGCTGTATTAGAAGAAAACCCATATTTGCCAAAGCATATTGAAGTGAATGAAAAAGATCGATTGCTTGCAGAACGATTTTTAGAAGAAAGTGTATTCTCATTTAGAAGAGAACGTCTTTTGAAACAAATTGATGAAGCTTTGGATAAGCAAGATAAGGAAGCATTTCATAGGTTAACAGCAGAGTTGAAAATTTTATAGAATTCATTTTGATTATGTAATCTTTACGAAATTCAGACTTTTTAAGAAAAACTACTTAATAATAGGTAGTTTTTCTTTTTTTACCTCTTTTAGTATGGTTTAATATATATAAAGTGAAAGTTCTGTTATTTCGAATGGAGGAGGGGAGAAAAGGTGAAATGGATTGTAAAAGATGTAGAACAGTTTGAGCAAGCGAGGGAGTATGTAGATACAGGGATTATACCCCTTTTGTCTATTTCGGCAGCAAAAGGGATGAAAATGGTTGTAGAGCAAGGTGAATTTATTGAGGCTTTGAGTATGGAGTTGGAAAGGGAGTATAAAGGAAGAGTGCTTTTACTGCCCGCATTTACGTATTTGGTAGAGAGCCAAAAGAATGAAAAAGACCGTTTGCAAGAATGGACAGATCATTTGCAAAGGCAAGGTTTTAAGCATATTGCCTATGTGACAAGTGACTTTTCATGGAAAGAAGATATGAGAGATGTGCAGGGTGATTTATTTTGGTTTCCATCGTTATCATTAGAGCAATTTAGTGACCAAGCGAAAAGGGAAGTTATTCGTGCACACATAAAAAATATTATGGAAATGTTGGAAGAAAGATGGATAAAATAATAATAAACAGAAAGTTCTTATTATTATGAGTAGTATGATATTGACCTATACAAGAGGGTATTATATCATGATAGTGTCCTAGTTTTTATTTTTTATATAATTTTTTCACGAGGGGACAATTTCTGATAGAGGGGGGAAATTTTCGTGAGCGAGAAAGAACATCGTGTGTCAAGAAGACAGTTTTTAAATTACACACTTACAGGGGTAGGAGGCTTTATGGCGGCGGGTATTTTACTGCCGATGACGAGGTTTGCGCTTGATCCGGTGTTAAGAAAAGAAGCGGGAACAGATATGGTTGCTGTTGGGCAAGTAAAGGATATTACAACAGAGCCGAAGCGCTTCGATTTTAAGGTGAAGCAGGTTGACGGATGGTACAAGTCTGAAGAGCCAAAATCTGCTTGGGTGCATAAAGATGAAAGTGGAGAAATTGTTGCGTTTTCTCCAGTATGTAAACATTTAGGTTGCACAGTGAACTGGAATTCGGACAAAGCACATCCTAATCAATTCTTTTGCCCGTGTCACGGGGGACGTTACACAAAAGATGGGATGAACATTAAAGGCACACCGCCTCTTGCTCCGCTTGATGTGTACGAGTCTAAAGTGAAAGATGGAACGCTGTATTTAGGAAAAGCGAAGCCAAGAGGGGGTGCAAAGTAGATGCTAAATAAAATTTATGATTGGGTAGACGAACGTTTAGATATTACACCGATATGGCGTGATATCGCTGATCATGAAGTACCTGAGCATGTTAACCCGGCACATCACTTTTCTGCATTCGTCTATTGCTTTGGAGGACTTACCTTTTTCGTTACTGTAATTCAAATTTTGTCCGGAATGTTTTTGACGATGTATTATGTGCCGGATATTAAAAATGCTTGGGAGTCGGTTTATTATTTACAAAATGAAGTAGCTTACGGACAAATTGTTCGTGGTATGCATCACTGGGGCGCTAGTCTCGTAATTGTAATGATGTTTTTACATACACTCAGAGTTTTCTTCCAAGGTGCGTATAAAAAGCCTCGTGAGTTAAACTGGATTGTTGGTGTTCTTATTTTCTTTGTTATGTTAGGTCTTGGTTTTACCGGATATTTATTACCGTGGGATATGAAAGCGTTATTTGCTACGAAAGTAGGGATTCAAATTGCAGAGCAAACGCCGCTCATTGGTCCTTATATTAAAACATTACTCGCTGGTCATTCCGAAATCGTTGGCGCTCAAACATTAACTCGCTTCTTTGCTATTCACGTCTTCTTCTTACCAGCAGCACTTCTAGGTTTAATGGCCTTCCACTTCATCATGATTCGCAAACAAGGTATTTCCGGTCCGCTATAAGAGATTGCTAAATTAAAGGGGAAAGAACAAAAGGAGGGAGATTATGCATCGCGGCAAAGGGATGAAGTTTGTAGGAGATTCTCGGGTACCAGTAGCCCGGAAACCAAATATTCCGAAAGATTATTCTGAATATCCAGGGAAAACAGAAGCGTTTTGGCCGAATTTCTTGTTAAAAGAATGGATGGTTGGTGCAGTTTTTTTAGTCGGTTATTTATGTTTAACAGTGGCGCATCCGTCACCGCTTGAGAGAATGGCGGATCCTACAGATGCAGGATATATACCACTTCCAGATTGGTATTTCTTATTCTTGTATCAGTTATTAAAGTATTCGTATGCTTCAGGCTCATTTACTGTAATTGGTGCGTTTATTATGCCGGGGATTGCGTTTGGAGCGTTACTATTAGCTCCGTTTCTAGATCGAGGCCCAGAAAGAGCACCATTGAAGCGTCCTGTAGCAACGGGGTTTATGCTTTTAGCAATTGCATCGATTATTTTTTTAACTTGGGAATCTGTAGCACACCACGATTGGGAAGCTGCAAAAAAACAAGGAGCAATTGTAAAAACAGCACCAGTTGATAAAAATGATGACGGCTACAAGTTGATGCAAAAAAATACTTGTTTAACATGTCATGGTGACAATTTACAGGGCGGAGCGGCAGCACCGGCTTTGCAAAACTTAACTTTAAAACCAGAAGAAATCGCTAAAATTGCGAAAGATGGAAAAGGTTCAATGCCTAAAGGTGTATTTAAAGGTACAGATGAGGAACTGAAAAAGCTTTCGGAATTCGTTGCAAAGTATAATAAAAAATAATAGAAAAGCTGACTACAAAATCTGTGGTCAGCTTTTTATTTTGCGTGCCCAGCTAAGCTGGGCACTGTTTGATGGTGAAAGGTTTAAATAGAATTCTACAAGGATTCAAAAATTATTATAGCCTATCTTCAATTGGACAGAAGTGGCTCGGTAAAATAAATTGGTACGTCTTAGAACGGCTTAACCTTTTCTGGAATAAGAAAAGAAACATGGTCGTATCAAGGACTTGATGTAGAAAATAACATACACACTCGTGAAAGTAGGAAGCTAGAACAAACTGAAAGCTAAAGAAGGAAGAGCATCGGAAAGCTGTATGAGGGAAAACCTCACGTACGGTTTGATGAGGGGAAGCTGAAACAGAAAAGGGATAGCAAAGCCATCCCTAAAGAAAATTTAACCTGTTTCAGTTTTCTACTCTACGATGACGGAAAGTTTACTATATAATAGAGTAGAGTTCGATGAAAGAATTACTTTGTTTGAAAGGTGTTGGACATACAGCTTGGCTTACTTGTATGCAATGTTAAGGCAACGTTCGGTACTATTATTTTTATTGGTTGTTAACATATTAGGTACAATTTACGGATTCATATGGTATGGAAATCAATTAAAAGAAACCTCACCTATATTTTGGCCGTTTGTACCAGATAGCCCTATGGCGACTCTCTTTTTTGTCTTTGTTTTAATTGCTTTTTTGATGAAGAAGAACTGGGGGTTAATAGAAGCGCTAGCGATAGTTACTTTAATAAAATATGGTGTTTGGGCTGTTGTTGTAAATGCAATTATGATTTATGTAAAAGGCCCTATTGGCCTTATGGGATATATGTTAATGTTATCTCATTTTGCGATGGCAGTGCAGGGAATGTTATATGCTCCGTTTTATCGGATAAAAAAATGGCACTTCACTGTAGCTGGCATATGGACATTACATAATGATGCAATTGATTATTTATTTTGGCAAATGCCGAGATATGGGATTATGCATTTGTTTGTAGAGAAAATTGGTTATTTTACGTTTTGGTTAAGTATTGCTGTACTGTGTATTACATATTATTATTGCTTACGTGAGAACCGAAAACAGTTTTCTTTATGATGGTGAGGACATTTAGGGGGAGAAAATGAAGAAAAATAAGAGCGGTATAAACATATTGGATCGATTGATCACTTTAGTAGTTTCCTATAGCATAGCATTTTCTGTTTTCGCTCTCGCGACAACGGTAGTTGTATATGGAAAATGGTTGTATTATTTTGAAATTGATTTTTTAAATATTCCAGATTTAGCGGATATGACGAAAGATGAAATTAAGAGAAACTATGATGTGCTTATTACATATTTATCGCCGTTTTATGAAGGTGCATTACAATTGCCGACATTAGATATGTCCACAAATGGACGCATTCATTTTGTAGATGTTAAAAATATTTTAGTAAAGATTCAATATATAATGTATGGAACGATTGTAATTGCTGTATTAGGAGGAGCGTATTTATTAAAAAAGAAAAAAGAAAAGTTTTTACTTCACGGAGCGATTCTTACAATTATTTTTCCAATAGCTCTTACGTTACCAATTGCTATTAATTTTGAAAAGAGTTTCGTATTATTTCATAAGCTTTTATTTAGCAATGATTATTGGATGTTTGATATTGAAACAGATCCGGTTATTTTAATGTTACCGGAAGAATTCTTTATGCATGCTGCATGTATTATTTTATTATTGATTTTAGGTGGTAGCATGCTTTGTTACGGTGTGTATAAATATTTAGTGAAAAAGAAAAGGGTTTCAAAGAAAAAATTCTCTGTTTAAAGAGAATTTTTTTGTTTTCATAGAGATAATATATTTTTTGGTTTTGTTCTGTTCTATTCTTGTCCAATTCCACATATTTTGTACTAGTAGTTATAGGGGGGACCGGGATGAAGAGAACATTAATTGGACTGATAGCATTTCTAATTATAATGTTTCCAGTACGTATATATGCTGAAGAGTGGAGTGAACTAACTGGATTGCTAGATGACTCTTTGCAGTTAGTGAAGAAAAAAGAAGATGAAAAGGCAATACAAGTACTGTACCATTTCTCAGAGCAATTTCTATCAAAGGAGAATGAAAATAATTCAAAAGTAACTCCGGGACAAATTAGAGTCGTTTCTTTAGCATACGATAAGGCGAAACAATCTCTCGCGGAAGATTCAGATAGGCAAGTTAAAGTGGATAATATGTTAGCGTTACAACTTGCTGTTGATGCACAAGTATCTAAATATCAGCCACTTTGGATGGAAAGAGAAAGAAAGATAATGAATGCTTTTTCTCAAGTAGAAAAGGCGATGGAAAAAGAAGATGATGGACAGTTCCAACAGACGCTAAATACATTTTTAAATGAATTTAATATTATTTATCCTAGTTTAATGATTGCTCTGCCAGAAAACGAAGCGCAGCGTGTAAATGCACATTTATCTTATTTGGATGAATTTCGTAACGTTATGTTAAAAACGAAAGGTGGACAAATGCAACTAGGGATTATTAAAGGTGATTTGCAAAAAATATTTCATACAGTAAAAAAAGATGAGATTGCTCCCTCTCTCATTTGGTTTATGACAATTACTGGAGGACTTATTTTGTTCACTTTAACGTATGTTGGATGGAGAAAGTATAAAGGGGAGAGAGAGAAGCGGAGAAGCAACTTGCATTCTAAAGATAGATAATACGCATAAATAAAGATACGGATTGTAAGGTTTATTTATTGACAACGGTGGAAGAAAAAAATAGAATGAGAAGTACTATAATTAAAACTTCAATGGAGGTTTATGATGTTTTATTTAATTTACTTCGCGATCATTTTGATCATACCGTTGTATGCACAGTCAAAAGTACGTAGTGCCTATAGCAAGTATTCACAAGTTTATTCAACATCAGGTATGACAGGAGCGGAAGTGGCTCGAAAAATTTTAGATGAAAATGGATTGTACAATGTAGCCGTAGAAGAAACGCCAGGTCATTTGTCAGATCATTATGACCCGCGTGTAAAGACGGTTAGATTATCGACAGATAACTATTATGGTCATTCAGTTGCTGGTACAGCTGTAGCAGCACATGAAGTAGGACACGCAATTCAAGATGCGAAAGATTATAACTTTATGCGTGTACGCCATTCGTTAGTGCCAGTTGCTAATTTTGGTTCAAACATGTCATGGGTTTTTGTCCTAATTGGTGTATTTGCACAAATGTCTGGTTTGTTGTTACTAGGAATTATTTTAATGGCAGCAGGTGTTATTTTCCAACTTGTTACATTACCAGTTGAGTTTGATGCATCAAAACGCGCAATGCAACAAATTGAAGCACTTGGTATCGTATCAACAGATGAGTACGGTCAAGCTCGTAAAGTATTAAATGCGGCAGCATTAACATATGTAGCAGCAGCAGCTGTAGCAGTATTTGAATTATTACGTCTCGTATTAATTTATACTGGTATGCAGCGTAGCGACGATTAAAGACTATCAATTTTGATAGTCTTTTTTTGTTTTGTGGATTGAATCTTATAATATGTTACAAATGGAAATAATAGAGAGAATATGGGGTATAGAACTAGTTAAAATAAAGATAAGTATGGAATGATGAAAGAAGGTGACGGACATAGAATATCCATATTATTTAGTTAAACAAGTGAAGGAGCGTAGTGCTACATACCAATTAGAAGGTTTTTTAAGTGGACAGGGCCCTAAAAACCCGAAATTAATGCTTGTTGGAGAAGCACCTGGTGAAACAGAAATTCATAATGGGATTCCATTTAGTGGGAGAGCGGGAAAACATTTAATGGAATTTTTAGAACGTATTCACGTTACAAGGGAAGAAGTATATATTACGAGTGCGGTCCGGAGTAGACCTTATAAATGGAGAGAGAAAAGGGAACGAAATGGCGAAATAATACAGAAGAAGTACAATAGAACACCGAATCAAGGTGAGATACTTGCCCATGCACCTTTGCTAGATTATGAACTGGAATTTATACAGCAGCCGGTTATTGTCACACTTGGTAATATTGCATTACAGCGTTTAGTTGGTAAAAATAATAAAATTACGGATGTTCATGGAGAATTGTTAAAGCAACCTGTGCAGCGATTGAAAGATAGCAGCAGTACAGAATTTATTTGGTCAGAAAAAGAATATCATATTTTTCCGACCTTTCATCCAGCTTCTATTTTCTATAATCGGAGTTTATTGGAGCTCATTTATGAGGATTTGGAGAAACTTAAAAGATATGTAATAAAAAACTAGAAAAGCTAAAGAGCTTTTCTAGTTGAATTTAATTATGTAACGGATTTTTATTTTCATCTAGTGTAAATCCTTCGCCGACGACATCATGTACATCACTTACAGCAACAAAGGCGTGAGGATCTACTGAAATAATGATATTTTTTAATTTCACGATTTCGTTTTTTGCAACAACACAATATAGTACATTTCGTTCAACTTTCGTATAGGATCCAACTGCTTTTAAAAAGGTTGCTCCGCGCTCCATTTCGGATAAGATTTTTGCAGCAATTTCATCGTTTTTATCAGAAATAATAGTTGCTCCTTTTGCTGCATAAGCTCCTTCTTGCATAAAATCAATAACCTTAGCCCCGATAAATACAGCAACTAACGTATACATGCCCTCGCGATATGATAAATATGTAAGAATAGAGATAATGATAACGACGGCATCAAACATAAACATCGTTTTTCCCATACTCCAGCCAACATATTTGTGAGCCAGTCTTGCGATAATATCAACACCGCCAGTAGTCCCGCCGTATTTGAATATAATTCCAAGTCCAATACCGATAAATGCCCCAGCGAATAAAGCAGCCAGTGTCATATCATTTTGCAAGTTTAAATGTAAGTTGAGAACCTCGTAGCGCTGGAAAATCCATAGGAATAAAGATACGCTAAATGTACCGATTAATGTGTATAAAAATGTTGTTCGACCGAGTAATTTCCAGCCAATGAAAAATAGAGGGACGTTTAAAATTAAGTTTGTATAGGAAGGATCAAGTGAAAATTTAAAATATAATAATAGCGTAATGCCGGTAAATCCACCCTCTGCAAGATGGTTTTCAATATTGATATTCACAATACCGAAAGAAAAAATAGCGGAACCGATTAAAATGAAAATGATATTTCGAATCTTCAAGTTTGCTTTCATATAGAAATCCCCCTAGTTACGTAATGATTGGAAGTGCTCCACTTAAACGGTAGGACATAATAATAAGTTATTTCTAGTTGTTAGTAAAAATAGTGCAGGCTACAAAAATCCGATTGGTTCGGGCTGATCTTTTGCAAAAACCGCAAAAGAAAGTTTCACTTTACCCCGTTCCAACGGCTGGTAGGGGATAAAGCTCTGAAGAAGGACAAACCAGCCGTAGGAACCCGATTGGTTCAACTAATCTTTTGCGAAAAGCATGCAAAAGAAGTTTCACCTTACCCCGTTCCAACGGCTGGTAGGAGATAAAGCTCTGAAGAAGGACAAACCAGCCGTAGGAACCCGATTGGTTCAACTAATCTTTTGCGAAGATCGCAAAAGAAAGTTTCACTTTATTATATTCTATCTAAAAAAGGGTCGCAAATAGGTGTTTGGCGGGGAATAATATTTGTCAAATCGCGATGAATTGGCTAACATGAAAGAGGAAGGAATAAGAGGTGACTAGTATGGAAGCAAAAACGATGAAAGATATGCAGAAAGAAGTAGATGCATATATCGGTCAATTTAAAGAAGGTTATTTTAGTCCGCTTGCAATGATGGCTCGTTTAACTGAAGAAATGGGAGAGCTTGCAAGAGAGGTTAATCATTATTATGGTGAGAAACCAAAGAAAACGACTGAGAAAGAACGAAGTGTTGAGGAAGAGCTTGGAGATGTTTTATTTGTTATGATTTGTATGGCAAATAGTTTAAATATTGATTTAGAAACAGCGCATAACATTGTAATGAATAAATTTAATACACGTGATAAAGATCGTTGGACACGTATTGATGAGGGAGAGAAAGACGCATGAAAGAAATTAAAGTAATTATCGCTGGACCACGAGGACGCATGGGATATGAAGCAGTCCTTCTTATGGAAAGAACAGCGCATTTCAATTTAGTAGCAGCAATTGATTATAAGCATGGCGGAGAAAAAATTTCTGATTTACCGGGAATGCCAGCGCTAGATGCACCTATTTACGCGGATTTACATACTTGTTTAGATGAAATAGAAGCAGATGTATTGTTAGATTTAACAACACCAGAAATTGGAAAGAAACATGTGACACTTGCAGTTGAACGTGGACTTCGATCAGTTATTGGTACAACTGGATTTACTGAAGAAGAACTAAAGCAATTAACAGAAAATGCAGAAGAAAAAGAAGTAGGAACAATTATCGCTCCAAACTTTGCGATTGGTGCAGTACTTATGATGAAGTTCTCTCAAATGGCAGCGAAGTACTTCCAAGATGTTGAAGTAATTGAATTACACCATGATCAAAAGTTAGACGCACCATCTGGTACAGCTGTAAAAACAGTAGAATTAATCCGTCAAAATCGTGTACCAAAAGAGCAAGGGCATCCTAATGAAACGGAACAATTAGAAGGGGCACGTGGTGCAAATGTAGACGGTATTCACATTCATAGCGTACGTCTACCAGGGCTTATTGCACACCAAGAAGTAATGTTCGGCGGAGATGGACAAATGTTAACTGTTCGTCATGATTCATTCAACCGTGCATCATTTATGTCAGGTGTAAAACTATCAATTGAAACAGTAATGAACCTTGATCATCTTGTGTACGGTTTAGAAAATATTATCGACTAAAGGGGAGACAACGGATGAAAATTGCCTTAATCGCACATGACAAAAAGAAAGATGATATGGTTTCGTTCGCATACGCATATAAACCAATTTTTGAAAAACATGAACTTTTTGCAACAGGAACGACAGGACTTCGTATTATGGAGGCAACTGGTTTAGTTGTAACAAGATATCAATCCGGTCCTCTTGGTGGAGATCAAGAAATTGGTGCAATGATTGCAAAAAATGAGATGGATATGGTGATTTTTTTCCGGGATCCACTAACAGCCCAGCCGCATGAACCAGATGTTAATGCGTTACTTCGTTTATGTGATGTATACGCCATCCCATTAGCAACAAATATGGCAAGTGCTGAAATGCTAATGCATGCATTAGAGCGGGGAGATTTAGATTACCGAAAGTTAAGAAAATGAGGGGAACAATTATGAGTGGATTACATATATTAGCGTTTGGTGCTCATGCCGATGATGTTGAAATCGGCATGGCAGGTACCATTGCAAAGTATACGAAGCAAGGATATGAAGTAGGCATTTGCGATTTAACAGAAGCTGATCTTTCTTCAAATGGAACGGTAGAACTAAGAAAAGAAGAAGCAAAGGCTGCAGCTCGTATTATGGGAGTAAAAACGAGAATTAATTTAGCAATGCCAGACCGTGGTTTGTATATGAAAGAAGAATATATACGTGAAATTGTAAAGATTATTCGTACATATAAACCAACACTAATTTTCGCACCATACTACGAAGATCGTCATCCAGACCATGCTAATTGCGCGAAACTTGTGGAAGAAGCTATCTTTTCAGCGGGAATTCGTAAATATATGCCTGAACTTCCGCCGCACCGTGTAGAGTCTTTTTATAATTATATGATTAATGGTTTTCATAAACCGAATTTTTGTATAGATATTAGTGAATACCTTTCTAAAAAGGTGGAAGCGTTAGAAGCGTATGAAAGTCAGTTTTCAACAGGGAGTGATGGTGTTAAGACGCCATTAACCGAAGGATACGTTGAAACTGTAATCGCTCGGGAGAAGATGTTTGGGAAAGAAGTTGGAGTGCTGTATGCCGAAGGATTTATGAGTAAGAAACCGGTTTTATTACATGCTGATTTAATAGGGGGATGTAAATGAAATTGAAAATAGGTATTACATGTTATCCTTCTGTAGGTGGTTCTGGGGTTGTTGGGACAGAGTTAGGAAAGCAATTGGCGGAACGCGGGCATGAAATTCATTTTATTACATCGGGTGTACCATTTCGGTTGAATAAAGTGTACCCGAATATTTATTTTCACGAAGTAACAGTAAATCAATATTCTGTTTTTCAATATCCACCTTACGATTTAGCATTAGCGAGTAAAATGGCAGAGGTTGCTCAAAGAGAAAACCTTGATATTTTACATGTGCATTATGCAATCCCTCATGCTATTTGTGCATATTTAGCAAAACAAATGATTGGGGAGCGTATTAAAATTGTTACGACCTTACATGGAACGGATATTACTGTGTTAGGTTCCGACCCTTCGTTAAATAATTTAATTCGCTTTGGTATTGAACAATCTGATGTTGTTACAGCTGTGTCACATTCGTTAATTGAAGAAACAAATGAACTTGTAAAACCAGATAAAGAAATTGAGACGGTATACAATTTTGTAGATGAACGTGTTTATTTCAAACGTGATATGTCGCAATTAAAAAAAGAATATGGTATACGAGAAAATGAAAAAGTGTTGATTCATATTTCAAATTTCCGAAAGGTTAAGCGTGTACAGGATGTTGTGCAGTCATTTGCCAAAATTGTAAAGGAAGTAGATGCGAAATTGCTTCTTGTTGGTGATGGACCAGAGTTCTGTACTATTTTACAATTGGTGAAAAGTTTACATATTGAGGAACGTGTCTTATTCCTAGGAAAGCAAGATAATGTTGCAGAGCTTCTTGCGATGAGTGATTTAATGCTACTTTTATCAGAAAAGGAAAGTTTTGGTCTTGTTATATTAGAAGCGATGGCGTGTGGTGTGCCTAGTATCGGAACGAGGGTTGGGGGCATTCCAGAGGTCATTCAACATGGTGAAACAGGATATATATGTGAAGTTGGAGATACAGACGGAATAGCTAAGCAAGCAATTCAGCTACTAGAAAATGAAGAACTTCACCGTAATATGGGAGAGCGAGCGATGAAATCTGTATATGAGCAGTTTCGTTCGGAAAAAATCGTTTCACAGTATGAGGCGATTTATTATGACATACTAAGGGATGACAAGAATGGAAAGATTTAAAAAAGCTAGTTCAATTATTGAGATGTTAAAACAGCGCGGACATGAGGCTTACTTCGTTGGTGGAAGTGTACGCGATCTTATTATCGATAGACCGATTGGAGATATCGATATCGCAACATCTGCTTTACCAGAAGAAGTAATGGCTATTTTCCCAAGAAATGTTCCGGTTGGTCTTGAGCATGGAACTGTAATTGTTGTAGAAAATGGTGAACCGTATGAGGTAACT
Organism: Bacillus sp. FDAARGOS_1420; assembly: GCF_019344915.1. Lineage (NCBI taxonomy): Bacteria > Bacillati > Bacillota > Bacilli > Caryophanales > Bacillaceae > Bacillus > Bacillus sp. FDAARGOS_1420. The sequence continues at coordinate 718,424 of NZ_JAHWJB010000002.1, forward strand.
ACTTTTCGAACAGAAAGCGAATATGAAGATTTTCGAAGACCTAGTAGTGTTCAATTTGTCCGTTCATTAGAAGAGGATTTAAAACGACGTGATTTCACGATGAATGCAATTGCAATGACAGAGGAAGGCGAAATGGTGGATTTATTTGCTGGGAAAGAAGCGATTCGTCTGAAGGAAATTACAACGGTTGGAGATGCTGCAGACCGTTTTCAAGAAGATGCACTGCGAATGATGCGTGGTATTCGGTTCGTAAGTACGTTAGGTTTCTCTTTGGAAATAAAGACGAAACAAGCAATTGAAACGTATGGGCATTTGCTCGAACATATAGCGATTGAAAGAATTACAGTTGAATTTGAAAAATTGTTGACCGGTGCATATTGTGTGAATGGTCTTCAAGAGTTAGTAGAAACGAAGCTATTTTCTCATCTGCCATATTTGCAAATGTCAGAAGAAAGACTCTTGAAAGCTACGCAGTATAAATGGGATTCTTTTGAAACAGACGTTGAGGCGTGGGCATTTTTCTTATATTGTATCGGAGAAGAGCATCCATCTGTCTTTTTGCGTCAATGGAAGTTCTCGAATAAAAAGATTAAAGATATCGTAGCGGTTATATTAGCAATTCGTTCTAGAAAGGAGAAGGAGTGGGATACAATCCTTCTTTATAAAACTGGGATTCGCATCGCTGAGATGGCGGAAAGAGTATATGAAGCGATAATAGAAAGTTATAATAGTGCGTCTGTTAAGCAGGTACAATCATTATTTCATGCATTGCCGATAAAAAATCGTCAAGAAATGAATGTGACTGGTAATGATTTATTAAGCTGGACAGATAAAAAGCCAGGTCCGTGGGTTGCCGAAATGCTTCAAAATATTGAAGAAGCAATCGTACAAGGAGATTTAGTTAATAAGAAAGAGGATATAAGGGAGTGGCTACAAAGATGCAATCTACTATAAGAAAGCAGTTATTACAAGTTTTTTCTGAAGCAGATGGTGCATTTGTATCTGGTCAAATACTTAGTGACAAACTTGGTTGTTCGAGAACCGCTGTATGGAAGCATATGGAGGACCTTCGTAATGAAGGGTATGAACTAGAAGCTGTACGCCGCTTAGGGTACCGAATTGCTAGTAAACCAGATAAAGTAACTGCGAATGAGATTCAATTAGGATTACAAACAGAGCGTATCGGTAGAACGGTTTATTTTGAAGAATCGGTTGAGTCTACTCAGCATATTGCAGCGAGACTTGCTTATGAAGGCGCAGAAGAGGGAACAATTGTCGTTGCTGAAGAACAAACAGCAGGTAGAGGACGTTTAAGTAGAAAATGGTATTCCCCAAAAGGAACAGGAATTTGGATGAGTATTATTTTGCGGCCCTCGATTCCAGTTCATCATGCACCACAGCTTACTTTATTAGCAGCTGTTAGCGTAGCGCAAGCAATTGAAAAATGTACCGGTGTAAACGTAGGGATTAAATGGCCGAATGATATTTTAATTCAAGGTAAAAAAGCTGTCGGTATATTAACGGAGATGCAAGCTGATCCAGATAAAATTAATGCTGTTATTATGGGAATTGGCATTAATGCAAATCAGAAACAAGAACATTTTGATGAGGAAATTCAGCAAATTGCAACTTCATTAGCAATTGAATCGGGTAAGCCGATTGTTCGTGCGGAACTTATGCAACAAATTTTCTTGCAACTAGAGAAATTGTATGAAGAGTATTTAAAAAATGGCTTCTCTGTTATTAAAATTCTTTGGGAAAGTTACGCAGTAAGTATCGGAAAAGAAATTACAGCTCGAACGATGAAGGAAACTATTAATGGGCTAGCAAAAGGAATTACGGAGGATGGTGTATTGTTACTTGAGGATCATCAAGGACAAGTGCACCACATTCATTCTGCTGATATAGAAATTAAGTAAAAGAAGTTCCTATTTTGGAGCTTCTTTTTGTCATTTAGATACTAATAAATTTCACATACCGTAATAGGGATAGAAAATTATTTTTTCGAAAAAATGTAGCAATTCCTTTTCAGAGTTTGCTATAATTAGTTCGAATATGGGCAGTATCAAAGCGAACTGCACCATTATTTTACGCAGTATGAAAAAATAATAATTTGGATTCTGCCTTGATCCAATAACGGACTGGGACAGAGGGATGAATAATGCCGACTAACACACAACCCTTCTGCCCTTTTATGGCCAGAGGGGTTTTTTATATGATTTCGGCCATCTCCTCTCTCCTGCATAAAGGAGGAGTAGTTTTTGAAAACAACAACAGATTTTTTGAAAATGAAAGAGCAAGGTGAGCCGATTACAATGCTAACGGCGTATGATTATCCATCTGCTAAATTAGCAGAAGAAGCTAAAGTCGATATGATTTTAGTGGGTGATTCTCTAGGAATGGTTGTACTTGGGTATGATTCAACAGTTCCAGTAACAGTAGAGGATATGATTCATCATACGAAAGCTGTACGCCGCGGAGCGAAAGAGACGTTTATTGTAACTGATATGCCATTTATGTCTTATCATGTCTCATTGCAAGATACGATGATTAATGCACGTCGCATTGTTCAAGAGAGCGGGGCACATGCATTAAAGGTAGAAGGTGCTGGAGAAGTTATATCAACTATTCACTACTTAACGAATGCGGGAATTCCCGTTGTGGCGCATTTAGGTTTAACTCCTCAATCTGTAGGAGTGCTAGGTGGGTATAAAGTACAAGGGAAAGATGCTGAAAGTGCAAAAAAATTAATAGAAGATGCAAAGAAATGTGAGGAAGCTGGTGCGATAGCACTTGTGCTAGAATGTGTGCCAATGCAATTAGCAGAACTTATTTCAGAGCAGTTAACAATTCCTACAATCGGAATTGGAGCAGGACAAAAAGTAGATGGGCAAGTTCTTGTATACCACGATCTTATCTCGTACGGCGTAAATCGTGTTCCGAAATTTGTGAAGCAATATACGTCTGTTCAAGAGGAGATTGTGCGAGGGATTTCGCAATACGTTACTGAAGTAAAGACAGGGCAATTTCCTGAAGAAAAACATTCATTCACAATGAAAGAGGAAGAGTGCTTAGCGTTATACGGAGGAAAACAATAATGAAAATCATAACTACAGTGCAAGAGATGCAGCAAATTACAAACGAACTGCATGCAAGTGGAAAAAGTATCGGTTTTGTTCCAACGATGGGGTATTTACACGAAGGGCATGCTACGTTACTACGTAAGGCAAGGGAAGAAAATGAAATTGTAGTTTTAAGTGTATTTGTAAATCCACTACAATTTGGACCAAATGAAGATTTAGATCGATACCCACGTGATATTGATAGAGATGAAAATGTAGCAAAAGAAAATGGTGTTGATTATTTATTTTATCCGAGTGTAGAAGAGATGTATCCAGCAGAACAAACGACAACAGTAGAAGTTGTGAAGCGTACCGACGTATTATGTGGCAAACAAAGACCTGGTCATTTCGCTGGTGTTGCGACTGTACTAATGAAACTATTTAATATTACATTGCCAACGCGTGCTTATTTCGGTATGAAAGATGCACAGCAAGTAGCTGTAATTGAAGGATTCGTAACTGATTTTAATATTCCCGTTACGATCGTACCAGTTGATATTGTAAGGGAAGAAGATGGATTAGCGAAAAGTTCTCGTAATGTGTATTTATCACTAGAAGAACGTGAAGAGGCTCCTCATTTATACGGCAGTCTATGTATAGCGAAAGAACGAATTGAGGCAGGCGAACGTAATCCGGAAATCATTATGAATCTTGTGAAAGAGCATATTGAGAAGTATACGAAAGGCACTGTAGATTATGCTGATTTATATGCATATCCTTCTTTAAAAGCAATAAATAAAATTGAAGGAAGAATCATTTTAGCGATTGCAGTTAAGTTTGAAAATGTACGATTAATTGACAATATAACATTAATGGGGAAATAAGGGGGAGCATCTATGTTTCGCACAATGATGAGAGCGAAGTTACATCGTGCAACTGTAACAGAAGCAAATTTAAATTATGTAGGTAGTATTACAATTGATGAAGATTTAATGGATGCGGTAAATATTGTAGAAAATGAAAAAGTACAAATTGTAAATAACAACAATGGAGCTCGCTTAGAGACATATGTTATTAAAGGAGAGCGCGGTAGCGGTGTTGTGTGTTTAAATGGTGCAGCTGCAAGGCTTGTACAACCGGGTGATAAAGTTATTATTATTTGCTATGGTTTAGTGGCAGAAGAAAATATTCATAAACAAGAGCCGAAAATTGCAGTATTAGACGATGATAATCAAATTATTGAAATGTTAGGTGCTGAAAAAGCTGGCACGATATTATAAGTAGGAAGGCTATCTCTAATTAAGGAGATAGCTTTTTTGTGCATCTTTTCATTAAGATGAGGTAAAACGTGGTATAGTAACATTATATAATTTTTGTGTTTGATAGGTAAGAAATTGAGGTGTTACATATATGAGTAAGCGTTATGTCGTTGTTGATTTAGAGACGACAGGGAACTCCTGGAAGGATGGGAAGGATAAAATCACCCAAATTGCAGCTGTTGTAGTGGAAGATGGAGAGATATTAGAGATTTTTTCATCTTTTATTAATCCGAAGAGAGAGATTCCCCTATTTATTACAGAATTAACTGGGATTGATGAAGATCTTGTAAAACAAGCCCCGTTATTTCGAGATGTAGCCCCGATGATTGTTGAGCTATTACAAGGTGCGGCTTTTGTTGCACATAACGTTCACTTTGATTGGAATTTTTTAAATGAAGAATTAAGGCAGGCTGGATATACAGAAGTACATTGTCCTAAAATTGATACAGTTGAATTGGCGCAAATTCTTTTGCCGACAGCTGATAGTTATAAATTACGTGATTTAGCTAAGCAGCATGAACTAGAGCACGATCAACCACATCGTGCGGATAGTGATGCTCTTGCAACAGCGGAGTTGTTTTTACAATTTTTAAGTGAAATTGAAAAGTTACCACTTGTCACATTACAATCGCTTTATGAATTAAGTGATGTTTTCCAAAGTGATATAGCTGATGTACTTTCTGAAAATATTTTAAAGAAAATGATGCATGGTAAAGAAGATGCAGAGGATTATGAGGTGTATCGAAATATTGCGCTTCGAAAGCGGAATTATTCTTTAAGCCTCAGTGAAATATACTCATCTAAATTTGATGCTTTCTTACATAAGACAATCGATAAACTTGAATTGAATATGCCAAAGTTTGAAAAAAGAGAAAGCCAACAGATTATGATGAAGGAAATATATACAGCGCTAAGAGATTCTAGGTTTTCACTGATTGAAGCAGGAACAGGTACGGGGAAGACGCTTGCATATTTACTTCCAAGTATTTATTTCGCAAAGAAAAAAGAAGAACCTGTCATTATAAGTACACAAACTGTACAATTGCAACAACAAATACTAGAAAAAGAAATTCCTTTATTAAAGAAAATAATGCCATTTTCATTTGAAGTAGCTCTTCTGAAAGGAAGAAAGCATTATCTGTGTCTACATAAATTTGAATATGCTTTGCAAGAGGAAGAGAAAAATTATGATATGGCGCTCACAAAAGCAAAAATTTTAGTGTGGTTATTGCAAACGGAAACTGGCGATCGTGATGAATTAAATATTCCTGAGGGCGGCAAGTTACTTTGGAACCGTATTTGTAGTGATGTACATAGTCCAGGCGGGATGCAAAGCAACTGGTATAGTCGTTGTTTTTATCAAAGAGCAAAGAATAAAGCATTATTTGCAGATATCGTTATTACAAATCATGCGTTATTATTTCAAGATTTTTCAAGTGAAGAACCACTATTTGCTTCATGTGAACATATTATTTTTGATGAAGCTCATCATATCGAGGAAGCGGCGAGTAGAACATTAGGTGAACAGTTCTCATGCATGTATTTTCAAGTAGCTTTATCTCGTCTTGGTACGCTAGAAACAGATGATGTACTTTCTAAAGTATATAAAATGATGAAAAAATCAGAGCAAGCATCGCGTTCGACTTTCCGTATGGTGAGTCATAGTTTGAAGGAATTGAAATTTGATGCGGATGAACTATTTCAAATGTTACGGACTTTCGTATTTAAACAAACAAAGCAGGAACAAGGGATGAGCAATATGCCACTCATTTATCGATATAACACGGAAGTAGAGAAAGGTAAGTTATGGGATAGCATTACCGAGTTAACAAATCGATTTGTGTATGATGTAAGAAAGTTATTGACTACACTTGAGAAGCAAGTTGAAATATTGCAAAGTAAATTAGAATGGGAGATGCATGTCGTTACAGGTGAATTTATGCATTTAATTGAGTTGTTGAGAAAGATGGCACAATCTTTACAATTACTCATTTTAGAAAAAAATTCATACGTGACATGGATGGAGACTGAAACGAAGGGAACGATTCATTCAACAGTTCTATATGCGCAGCCTGTTCATATTGGTGAAAGATTTGCTGATGAATTTTTAACCCAGAAAAAGAGTGTTATTTTCACATCAGCAACGTTAACAGTTAATGATTCATTCGACTATATAAAAGAGGAGCTAGGTTTACATGATTTTGCTCCCAATACATTAAAGGTTCCATCACCATTCCGTTTTGAAGAGCAAATGAAATTAATGGTTTCAACGGATGTACCTTTTATTAAGAAAGCAAGTAATGAAGAATATATTGAGTCTATATCGGCACATATTGCGAAAATAGCGAAAGCTACAAAAGGTAGAATGCTCGTTTTATTCACTTCGTATGAAATGTTGAAAGAAGCGTATACGAATTTGAAAAATGATGAGACATTAGAAGGATATTTATTATTAACGCAAAGTGTGAATAATAAGAGCCGAAGTCGTCTAATCCGCAAATTCCAGGAGTTCGACAAATCGATTTTGTTAGGAACAAGTAGTTTTTGGGAAGGGATAGATATACCTGGAGATGCTCTGAGTTGTCTTGTCATTGTCCGTCTGCCTTTTACCCCTCCTCATCAGCCGATGATGGAAGCAAAAGGAGAGTGGTTAAAAAATCAAGGAGAAGACGTATTCGATAAGTTGGCGCTCCCACAAGCAATCTTGCGTTTCAAACAAGGGTTTGGTCGTCTTATTAGAACAAATACAGATACGGGAACTGTATTTGTATTAGATCGTCGTTTGACAAGTTCTTCTTATGGAAAACGATTTTTACAATCAATCCCAACTGTACCGCTCTATGAAGGACCGTTAGAAGAATTGTTAGTACAGTTAGAAGAATCGTCAAATGAATAAAATTGGAAGAAAAATACGCCTGAAGTACATTTAAACTTCAGGCGTAAAAAATGTGGGTAGGAGGAATTTTATTTTTCTTACTTCTTGTATACAAAATATATTGCTTTTCGATTTGAAACCTTTTTTTGCTGTACATGTCCTGCTATAATAGATGGGTGATGAAGCAGGGGTTGTAAAGAATGTACTCTTATTGTAACCGCATTGCGTTCTTCTATAATTAGAAATTTTTGTGTAACGGAGGAGTTTTTTCATGGATAAGAAAATCGAAGTCCTATCAACGACGCGTATTAAATATTCGTCTGACTTGTATAAAATTGTTGATGGTTTGAATCGTACGTTAAAAGAGCAGGACCTCATGTTCGGATTAGCATTAGACGAAAAAGATAAAGAAACAGCTGTATTTACGATTTACAGAACGTAGTGATACAATGAAAAAGTGGATCTTTACAATCATTATCGTTATCGTTGCTAGTGGAATATATGGGGCATATGTTTATAATAAAGCGATGGAAAAGAAAATTCCAAAAGAGTCAAAGTCTGTAGAAATTGCGAAAGAAAAGGCAAAGCTTACAAAGGTAAATACTGTTGATTATTATAATGGAAAATCTTCATATACAGTCGTACAAGGTACAGATGAAAAAGGAGAACAACTTATCGTTTGGGTGCCTGATAAAAAAGGAAATGTCCTTGTGAAGAAAAAGAGCGAAGGTATTTCTAAAAAAGAAGTTTTGCAAAAATTGGCTGAACAAGCTACAGGAGAAGGTGCTGAGCCGAAGCCGAAACCAAAAGAAATTATAAAAGTAAAATTAGGTGCTCAAAACGATATTCCATTGTGGGAAATTACATATATTGATCAGGAAGATCGTTATACGTATTACTATTTAGAGTTTCAAAATGGGGTTTATGCTGGACACTACAGCATTGAAAAATAGATGTAGGGGGAACTACAAATGAAATTAGCAAAGCGAGTAGCTGCTTTAACACCATCTGCAACTTTAGAAATTACAGCAAAGGCACAAGCATTAAAAGCAGAAGGTCATGATGTAATTGGATTAGGAGCAGGAGAACCTGACTTTAATACGCCAAAACATATTATGGATGCTGCGCATAAAGCGATGTTAGAAGGACATACGAAATATACACCAACAGGTGGATTACAAGCGTTAAAACAAGAAATTGTGAAGAAGTTTACTCGTGATCAAGGAATTGCGTATGATCCATCTGAAATTATTGTATGTAATGGTGCCAAGCATGCATTATATACATTATTCCAAGTGTTACTTGATGAAGGAGATGAAGTTATCATCCCAACTCCTTATTGGGTAAGTTATCCTGAGCAAGTAAAGCTTGCTGGTGGTAAGCCAGTTTATGTAGAAGGTCTAGAAGGCAATGAGTACAAAATTACAGCAAAGCAGCTGCGTGAGGCAATTACAGAGAAAACGAAAGCTGTTATTATTAATTCACCGAGCAATCCAACAGGGATGATTTACAGCAAAGAAGAATTACAACAGCTTGGAGAAGTATGTTTAGAGCGTGATATCTTAATCGTTTCAGATGAGATTTATGAAAAATTAATTTATGGTGACGCGGAATATACTTCAATTGCCCAGCTTTCTAATGTATTAAAAGAACAAACACTTATTATTAATGGTGTATCTAAATCACATTCTATGACAGGTTGGCGTATTGGATATGCAGCAGGAAATAAGCAGCTTATTAAAGCGATGACGAACTTAGCGAGTCATAGTACGTCAAACCCTACTTCAATTGCTCAATACGGTGCAATTGCTGCATATGCAGGCTCACAAGAACCTGTAGAAACAATGCGTCAAGCGTTTGAAGAAAGATTGAACATTATTTATGATAAATTAATTCAAATTCCTGGTTTCACTTGTATTAAGCCACAAGGTGCTTTTTACTTATTCCCAAATGTAAAAGAAGCCGTAGCGTTAGCTGGGTATGATACAGTTGATGAGTGGGCAAAAGCATTATTAGAAGAAGAAAAGGTGGCTCTTGTTCCAGGTACAGGATTTGGTGCACCAAATAACGTTCGATTATCGTATGCGACATCTCTTGAGCAAGTTGAGAAAGCATTAGAACGAATTCATACGTTCATGAAAAGTAAAGTACAGGCTTAATCGTCTGTTTCTTGTAGTAAATGGCAAAAAACCTCCCTATATATAGGGAGGTTTTTTTGACGAATTGTGGCAAAAAGAAATGGCTAAAGGTGTGTTATACTAGAGAACGAGGTGTTTGGTGATGAAAAAGAAAATGATGTTACAATGGTTTGAACAGGGAAGCATAGCGATTCCTAAATTGCTTATGATGCATTATAAAAAGCTAGGTTTAAATGAGACGGAATTTATGGTAGTACTTCATGTACACACATTTTTAGAATCAGGTAATTCGTTCCCGACTCCTTCGGAGATTTCAGAACGGATGACGATAACAGAAATGAAATGCATGGAAGTGATTCAGACTTTAATCCAAAAAGGTTTTTTAGCACTAGAAGGTGGACGAAGATCTGAAGCGATGATGTGTGAAAGTTATTCTTTACAACCACTGTGGGAAAAAATATTGCACTTTTTAATGAATGAATCTATAGAGGAAGAGCAAAAAGAACAAAAACAAATTCAAGTAAATTTATATACAGTATTTGAAAAAGAATTCGGAAGACCACTTTCGCCATTTGAATGTGAAACATTAGGGATGTGGGAAGATCAAGATCAACACCATCCGAATTTAATTCAAGCGGCTCTTCGTGAAGCTGTTATGAGTGGTAAACTTAATTTCCGGTATATTGATCGTATTTTGTTTGAGTGGAAAAAGAACGGAATTAAAACGGTAGATCAAGCGCAAAATCAAGGCCAGAAATTTAGAGCGAATCAACAACGCACACAACAAACGACAAAACAAGAGACGAAATTTACTGGGAAAGTGCCTTTTTATAATTGGTTGGAGCAGTAGTGTAGGAGGAAAGATATGTTGAACAAAACGCAAATTCGTTATTGTTTAGATACAATGGCGGATATGTATCCAGAAGCGCATTGTGAATTAATTCATGATAATCCATTTGAACTTGTAATCGCAGTGGCATTATCTGCACAATGCACAGATGTACTTGTGAATAAGGTGACGAAAAACTTATTTCAAAAATATAAAACACCAGAAGATTATTTAAGTGTGTCTTTAGAAGAATTACAACAAGATATACGTTCCATTGGATTGTTTAGAAATAAGGCGAAAAATATTCAAAAATTGTGCCGGATGTTACTAGATGATTATAACGGGAAAGTTCCAGAAGACCGTGATGAGCTGACGAAATTACCAGGAGTAGGGAGAAAGACAGCGAATGTAGTTGTTTCGGTAGCATTTGGGATTCCAGCGATTGCTGTTGATACGCATGTAGAGAGAGTGAGTAAACGGTTAGCGATTTGTAGATGGAAAGATTCTGTGTTAGAAGTGGAAAAGACATTGATGAAGAAAATTCCAATGGATGAGTGGGGAGTTACACACCACCGTATGATTTTCTTCGGACGTTATTACTGTAAGGCGCAGCGACCACAATGTGAAGAGTGTCGATTACTAGAAATATGTCGTGAAGGAAAGAAACGAATGAAGGGGAAATAAAGGATGGAGCGAGTTATAGAAATACCGAAAGAGTTTCGGTGCGTACCATTTTTTAAAGAGAGTGCAAATTCGATTACGTATGACACAGACCAATCTTTTGAAGAAATAATACAAAATACTTACTTTATATTTGATATTGAAAGACAATATGAACCATGGAATGAAATTGAAACAAGTATTCCAGCGGTGTTAAATATATGGAAAAGCAAGCATGAAGAAATTGCTATACTATTTCGGAACAGAAAAAAACAAGAAGCTGAGGGTCCGATGATTCTTTTTGCAGCGCACTTTCTATCGGTTATATATTGGTTAAATGAGCAGCCTGTTCATAGTTTGAATGAGATGCAAGTAAATACGAATAAATTGGAAGTACAACCTGTTAACTTTATGGAGCGATATTCATTTATTATAAAGAAACCGAGTAATTACCATTCGTATATTCAATTAGTACAGTTGTATATCGAAATAGAAAAGCTATATGTAAAGAAAATGATAACAAAAAAGAAGTCGATTTCTCAATAAGAGAAACCGACTTCTTTTTTTGTTTATTAAGACTCTGTTGTAACAACATTTCCGTCCGCGTGAGGTGTATCTCCTCCGGTATTTTGTTGGTGTTGTTGCTCTTCAGCTTTTTTTCTAGCTTCTTCGTCAGCTTTTCTCTTAGCTTCTTCGTCGGCTTTTCTCTTAGCTTCTTCGTCAGCTTTCTTCTTAGCCTCTTCGTCAGCGGCTTTCTTTTGAGCTTCTTCTTGCTGTTTACGTTGTTGTTCTTGTTGCTGCTGTTGTTCTTGTTGTTTACGTTGTTGTTCTTGCTGTTGCTGCTGTTCTTGCTGTTTACGCTGATCTTCATCAGCTTTTTTCTTAGCTTCTTCTTGTTTTAGTTTATCTTCATTGGTCTTTTTCAGGGCTTCTTCGTCAGCTTTTTTCTTAGCTTCTTCGTCAGCTTTTTTCGCATCTGGAGTTCCGCCAGGCGCAGTGAAGGATGCACCAACTGCAGGACTTGTTCCAGTCCCCTTCTTCGCTACTACAGAGAAGCTATAAGTAACACCTGGCTTAATACCACCAAGAGTAGCTGTCGTACCGCTTACTGATAAGCTACCACTAGAACCGTCAGTAGCTTTATAGCTTGCTGCGTATGCATCAACATTTGATGATGGTCCAGACCAGTTCAGTGTCACTGTGCTAGCGCCATCGAAAGCGACATTAAGGCCACTAGGTGGATCTACTTTAATTTCTTTAACTGCATCTTTTTTCGCACCTTTTATGTACAATTCTTCATTTATTTCTTGTACAGAAGAAGGACGTTCGAAACGAGATTTATCTGTAGCGAATTTGCTCATCATTACTTGGAACATTTGTTGTGCAATTTTAGTATAACGATCGCTAATGTAATTTTCTGGACCATTCTTTTCGTAACCAGTCCACACAGCCATCGTATATTGTGGTGTATATCCAGCGAACCAGCTATCTCTGTTTGCATCAGCTGGGATGCCATATTTTTTTATATCTTTTGCATCAAAGTTTTGTGTTCCTGTTTTACCAGCAACGTCGAATCCAGAAACATATGCTGTTGGACCTGTACCGCCAGAACCAGGTTTTACTACGTCACGAAGAACGTCAGTGACCATGTAAGCTGTATAGTCGTGCATTGCGCGTTGTTCTTTCGGTTTAAAGCTTTTCTTTTTCCCATCTGGGAAGATGACTTCTTTAACGAAATGAGGTTTATTGTATACACCATCATTACCAAACGCTGCATATGCACCTGCTACTGCTAATGGAGAACTATCGTTACTACCAATTGCAGTAGATTCATGTACTCCATTTTCAAACGTCATGCCTAAACCTTCAGCAAACTCTTGTGACTTAGTAAGACCAACTGTTTGAGCTGTCTTTAAAGCCGGGATGTTTAATGACTTCTTCAATGCTTCACGAAGTGAAACGTCACCTTTAAAATTACCCGTAGCATTTTTAATCTTTGTGCCATTAGAGTAAGTGTAATCAGAGTCATTTAATTGATGATAAGTAGACCACTGAAGGTTTTCAATTGCAGGACCATAGTCGAAAATTGGTTTCATTGTTGAACCAACTTGGCGTTTTAAATCAACTGCCATATTATGACCTTTGAAAGTAGACTTACTTTCTTTACGACCAGCGCCGATTGCTCGAACTTCTCCAGACTGAGTATCCATAAATACGAATGATCCTTGGAATTGATCGTTTGGATACTTGATGAGATTCCCATCCATAATTTTTTCAGCGTAATCTTGAGCATCTTGATCAAGTGTTGTATGAATCGTTAAACCATCTGAACCGATATTTACATCAGGGTATTCTTTTTCAACTTCCTTTACAGCAGCATCTATAAATGCTTGATACTTCATTTCAGTCACTTCTGAAGATGGAAGAAGTCCTTGTGTTACAGGGATTTGCATCGCATCATTCATTTCTTGTTTCGTTATATACCCGTGTCGGTTCATTAATGTTAATACGATATTACGACGTTTTGTTGCTCTATCAACGTTATCTGGTTTTGTTGGATCATAAATGTTAGGACCTTGGGGTAAACCAGCGAGCATTGCAGCTTCGTGTAGTTGTATGTCTTTTAAATCCTTGCCGTAATATTTTTTGGCAGCTGTGGAAATACCATAAGAGCGATTACCTAAGTTAATCTTATTTAAGTACATTTCTAAAATTTCATGTTTTGAGTACTGTTGCTCTAACTTATAAGATAAGTACCATTCCTGCACTTTTCTTTTTGCAGTTTTGTCCATCGTTAGAAAATAGTTTTTAACTACTTGCTGTGTAATCGTACTACCACCTTGTGATCCAAAACCACCGGTGACATTTTCCATGACTGCCATTCCAGTACGTCTAAAATCAATTCCATTATGATCGTAGAAACGAGCATCCTCAGTCGCAAGGAATGCACTTTCAATTACTTTTGGAATTTGATCGTATGTAACATGGGTTCGTTTTTCAGCACCGTATTCATAGAAGAAATTCCCGTTTTTATCAAGGAATTTTGTTGATAAAGGATTGACTAGCTTTGATTTGTCTAGTTTTGGAGCGTCCTTTACCATAACAAAGAAAGCCGAAACGCCAGCTACGAGGCCGACGATACCAAGAAGTAGACAACCTATAAGGAATTTCTTGAAAAAGGAACCTTTTTTCTTAGGCTTTTCTTCTTTATGAGTTTCTTTCGTTTGATTTTTTACATGATTTCGTTCTGTACGAGAACGATAATTATCTGACATTATACTTTCTCCTACCTTTCATTCTCTCCCCCAAAAGTCGAAAAAAGAGCCTTAGTGATGACTCTATCACGAAAAATAAACCGTGTCTAGTACGCGGATATAATCAATTCGAGGGTGATAACCGCATGATAATAAAGACCCATGCTCTTCTATTTCTTGTTTTGTAATCGATTTACGTCCACCAGTATTTTGACGATTCCAAAATGCAATAATATGTTTTGCATCTAATAAATAAAATTCATCAAAAAGTGTAAATTTAATAATAACAAATGCAATTCCATTATGAGCGACTACTTGCTTCATATGTTCAATTTGATGAAGGTGGAAGTTTTGAAGTGGAAAACTGGTTTTATTTTTAGTTTCTTTCGCTTCAAAATCGATGTATTTCCCTTTGTATACACCGTTGTAATCTGTTGTAGAAGGTTGTTTGAAATACGCTTCTTTTACCACTGCAGCACTTCGAGCGGGGTAATCTACTTTTACAATTTGAAGAGGTGTAGGTTTTTTATGTACGCATGCAATATTATGGGTTAAGTAATATTGATTGGTGTCATTCAATTCCTCTTCAAGGGACATACCTCTATTACTGTAAGTATGTTTTTTTATTGGTGTTTTATGAGGTTGTGAAGCTTGATCGTACCTTTTTCCATTTGGGTAACGAATGGTCATATTTTGTCCACTCCCAACTTGATAAGATTTACTTACAAAGGTGATTATATCAAAAAATGAAAAAAGATGTGACCTTTTTCAAGAAAGGTATGGTGACTTACTCATGTTTCGATGGAATGATTACGAAAAAATTAAACAGACCCGTAATGATATTTTTTGTACAGAAGAGGAAAAAGCTATAGTTCTTAATATTAAGGAGAGCACGGATGTAGCTAACGTAGATAATATTTCACGTACACAATCTTACCAAGAATATTATTTGAGAAATAGAGAAATTAGATGGTCTTTTTTAGCAAGCATGGTTTCAAGGAATGGGGGATGGAACATGACAGATTTAGAAGGAGAATATTATTCTAATCTTTTATCTCAAACAGTTAAGAGACGATTATTTCTTTTGTATGAGAAAGCCAATTGGCTCATTTTTTTAGATGCATTTCCTCAACTATTACTGTATGAGGAAAGTAAAAAGAGATGTGCACCGCTCTTTCATTTGTTACAATTTTTCAACATATCAATTTTTATGGAAAAAGAATGGGTCGCGTTTTGGGAGAAAAAAGATATAAATAGGCTTATGACGGCACTTATTATTAATGAACAAAATAAAATTCAAAAACCAGTAATTGAGAATGCATACTTTCAAAAACATGTATTTGATACTGCACTATTCAAATTTCAAGAAATATTTCACGTTAGTGCAGTTATTTTTCCAATGGTGGAAGGGGGAATGTATGGATTTTCAGTTTATCAATTTGAAACGTTGCAAAAACGTATAGAACTGGGGAAGCAATTAGCTTGGTTATTATTTCATTCAAAGTATAAGGCTTCTTTTTATAAATTTGCAGTGCAAACTAGGCATACAGGATCTAGGATGGATTATGAATGTAATATAAGGGGAATTAGAAAATCATGTACGCCGGCTCTTCGGGATGTGTATTCTATTGTCACTCATGAAAAATTAATTGAAAAAGATTGGTTTAGTGACGGGTTGGAAATAGATTCATTATTTTTACTTGAAAAACCTAAGGGGGAAATTAATATAACAGAATGGTATAGAAAGAAGAGGGAGCAAATACATACTCTTTCTATATTAAGTAGTTTTGTTAAAAGAATAGATGAGTTCATGATATAATAAAGAAGTCCCGCCTTCTTAAATGAAGGCGGGACTTCTTTATTAAAAGTAATATGCTCTACAACAAGTTACTTTCTAATCGACTATTTGCCGGCAGTACGACTTTAACTTCAACACTTATCGAAAGCGAAGAGGTAAGGTAGACTAGAAAATAGTTGTTTGTAAAAGCCACTTTGATTAAAGTGTCATTTTATCAAGCTATTTGCGGACAGTAAAACTCCCACCTCAAAATTTGGCTGGAGCAAAGAAGGTAGGTGGAAGCCCTGCTGCCCGTAAACACCCGATTGGTGCGGGCTAATAATCAGTGGGGGATGAACAAAACCCCACTGATTAAAGTTTCACTTTATGTAGCGGGGAAATTTGGACCATCAAGCTTTGGATTCCCAGTCTCAGGTTTGTTTTGTTGTTTGTTTTGCTTTTTCTTTTTTTCGTTTTTATTTTTTGCCATCGTAATACACCTCCTTTTTGTATTGTTACCATTTCTAAAAATGGCATACTAAATGATTTCTTTGACGAATATCAACTAGTTTTGTCATGTGAGAAGGAGTAATTAATCAATCGGCGAAATTACATGACAAAGGAAAGGCAAAGAAGGGGGCGTTTTAAATATGGCGATGGTTCAGAAGGAAGATGTTATGAAAAAAATGGATCAAATGTTAAGTTCTCTCGATTTGCTGGAAATGAAGATTGGGATTAGAATGAATCATGCATTGAAGGATAAAGGTGAAAAAATATGCAATAAGATAGAAATAACAGAAATGCATATAGAACATATGGAAAATAAATTAGTGCATCACGAAGAAAAAGGGAGCTGGGTAAAGACATTTCAAAACGTCGTAGTGAGTGCATAATAAGGTGGGAACAAAATGGGACATGAAGCATTAATCCAGTCTTCGGAGAAGTTAATGCAGTATAATGATGAAGCGAATGTGAAAAAAAGAGAGATGGCTGAATATGATTTTTATAAGGATATGAAGCCATTTGTTGATATTGTAGATGCTGAGTTAGAGATGTGGAAAGAATTAGCTTATAGGTGGATAAAGGAAGAAAGACCTAAGTATATACATGTACAACAAATTGATCAAGTGTATGATAATTTACAAACTAATGTGCTACAATGTTTTGTTAATAAGGGAAAAGGTAAACGTTTCTTTGAAACTCATCAAGCTATTTCGTATACTTTGCAAAATATCGTAGATCAATGTAAATAACAAGAGGGAAAACCCTCTTGTTTTTTTATGCCTCGGTCACTGTTGTAGGTTTTGTTGCACCGTTTATTTCTAATTCACGTATTAATGTTCGGTAATCTGATATGCATATTTTTCCTTCAAGATAACAATGTCTTGCAAAGTCTAACAGTTCATTCGAATTTTCTGTGTAATACCCCTTTTTTTGAGAAAACGCTTGTTTTAAATCCCCTAATACCATGTTGATTCCTCCCCCATGAGAATCTTCTTCCTTATTATCATAGCATGGAAGGGTTTACTTTCTAATTTTTTTAAAAATTTAAACTTCCGACAAAAACAGACAGGTAATCCGTCACACATTTTATTTTATAGGTACATATTCTATATGTAGAAACTTATGCCAAGGAGGAGAGAATGCATGTTTCAACAACCTAATGTATATCAGCAAGCAAATCCATATGCACAGCAAAATATGTACCAATATAATGAGGATACATATTTACGATATAATATGTATCCTTTCGAGCCTCATTATGGAAACCAAAATTATTATCAACCATTTGAAGTGTCTTTTGGGAATCAACCGCAGCAAGCGCATATGAATCAACCGCAACAAGCATATACGAATCAACAACAGCAAGCGCATATGAATCAACCGCAACAAGCATATACGAATCAACCACAGCAAGCGCATATGAATCAGTCGCAACAAGCGTATACGAATCAACCGCAGCAACCGCACATGGATCAGTCGCAACAACCGCATATGAATCAGCCGCAGCAAATGTATACGAATCAACCACAGCAAGCGTATATGAATTCACAAAACTACATGTCGCCAGCTCAATATGTAAATCAACAAGCTATGTTTTATCCACCAAAACAACCATATCCAACGATGAATAAACAAAAGCAACAGCAACAGCAACCAAGTCAGTTTTCTAGTTTTGTTTCACAATTTAAATCATCAGATGGTAACTACGATGTAAATAAAATGATGAACACAGCTGGACAAATGATGAACGCGATGAATCAAGTAACAGGGATTGTTAAGCAAGTCGGGGGATTTTTTGGTAAATAATAGTAGGGGGTTGTCTATAATAGGTATTACGTATGAATTTGGATACTAGACAAATTTCCATGAAATAAATGGGTATATATAACAAGCGGCTTTACCCCCTCGCTCATATTGTAAAGTGTAGTCAGATTTTTTTAATGAGAGAGGAGAGAAAAAACTATGCATCATTGTCATCCTTGCTTTGGAGGGCATAAGCCTGTAGGACCTATTTGTACGACAGCTCCTGTCATTCATCCAACAAAACAATGCGTAACACATTCTTTTTCAACAACGGTGGTGCCACACATTTTTCCAACCCATACAACGCATGTTCATCATCAACAAATTAAAAATCAAAGCTTCTTCCCACAAACAAACTCGAACGTAAACGTTGTAGATCCTGGGGATCCAGGATTCGGCGGAGGATGTGGACCATGCGGTCATGGCCATCATCACCATGGGCATCAAATATCACCATTTGGACCAGGACCGAATGTATCACCATTTGGACCAAATATCGGACCAAACGTTGGTGGAATGTTTAAAAAGTAAATGATATGTTAGAACTAGCGAAATGCTAGTTCTTTTTTTGTAATTGGAGTGTTGATATGAAGGTTGTTGCTGTAACAGGATATAAGCCGTTTGAACTTGGAATATTTAAAAATGATCATCCAGGAGTAGAGTGTATAAAAAAGGCGCTGCGTCGTAAATTAACTGTTTTTGTAGAAGAAGGCTTGGAATGGGTTATTATTAGCGGCCAGTTAGGAGTAGAGCTATGGGCTGCTGAAGTTGTTTTTGAAATTCAAGTAGAATATCCAGATTTAAAATTAGCGGTATTTACTCCTTTTTTAGAACAAGAAGAAAATTGGAAGGAAGATAACCGTGAATATTACGAATTTATTCTTTCGCAAGCAGATCACATTGATAGTATTACGAAACGGAAGTACGAAAGCCCAGAGCAATTTAAATTAAAGAATCAGTTTTTTATTGAAAAAAGCGATGCACTTTTAGCTGTATATGATGAAGAAAAGTCTGGGAGCCCTAAATATATTGTAGAAGCAGCTAAGAAAAAAGGAGAAATAGAAAATTATCACAGTTATTTTATTCTTTTTTCTGATTTACAAGATATAATGGAAGAGGAACAGTGGAATAATGCAGAGTAATATGTAATATAGTACTCGTATATTTGATTGACAAAAGGCATTGTTTCTGAAAAAATTTAGTTAATGAAAGCTTTGGCAAAAATTAGAGGTGAAGAAAATGATTTCGGATAAAATTAAATTAACAGCGAAAGATATTTTAGAAAAAGAATTTAAAACAGGTATGAGAGGTTATCAACAAGAAGAAGTAGATAAGTTTCTTGATATGATTATTAAAGATTATGAAGCTTTTCATAAGGAATTTGATCAATTAAAACAACAAAACGTTCGTTTGAAACGTGAATTAGAAGAGCAGAAAGTAGCGGCAACACAAGTTCCGCAACAACCGGTACAAACGCCAGTTGCACAACCAGTGTATAACAATACGAATACGGATATTTTAAAACGTCTATCTAATTTAGAAAAAGCTGTATTTGGAAGTAAGTTATACGAATAAATTAAGGTAACAAAAAGGTTAAAGTATTTTACATAGAAAAAAACATTGCAAAATCTTTTTGTTTCCACTATACTAATGTTTGTCATAACGTTTGGGTAATCGCTGCAACGCCAACGTTGTAGAGGAAAGTCCATGCTCGCACGGCCTGAGATGGCTGTAGTGTTCGTGCCTAGCCAAGTCATAAGCTAGGGTATTCTGGCTGCAAGGCTGGTTTAACGGCAGGGAAAAAACCTAAGTCCTTTCGGATATGGTTTGACTACCTTTAAAGTGCCACAGTGACGAAGTCCTTGAAGAAATGATAGGAGTGGAACGAGGTAAACCCCACGAGCGAGAAACCCAAATAATGGTAGGGGAATCTTTTCCAAGGAAATGAACGACGGAAAAGGACAGGTTTTCGTAACCTGTAGATAGATGATTACCACCGGAGTACGAGGCGTGGGCCGTTTGCAGTACAAAGGAACAGAACATGGCTTACAGAACGTTATGAACCAACTATGAAATAACTCAGCTCTCCTTTGTTAGAGGAGGGCTTTTTATTTGTATGAAGTTATAAGTTGTGAGTTAAAATGGTAAATGAGAATATTCTTCGTAATATGTGATAATTAATAGGAAAACATGTTATTAATTATTGTTTGATTATACATAAGAGGTGAATGCAAATGGGAAAAGTTACTTTAATTGCAACAGCGGCAATGGGTATTGAAGCGTTAGTTGCCCGAGAAGTTCGCGATCTTGGTTATGAATGTGAAGTGGAAAACGGAAAGGTAACGTTTGAAGCGGATGAAAAAGCGATTTGTCGTACGAATTTATGGTTACGTACTGCAGACCGTGTGAAAATTAAAGTCGGCGAATTTAAAGCAACAACATTCGATGAGTTATTTGAAAAAACAAAAGCGTTAAACTGGGGAGATTATATTCCAGAGAACGGAGAATTTCCCGTTATTGGGAAATCTTTGAAATCAACATTATTTAGCGTTTCAGACTGCCAACGTATCGTTAAAAAGGCTGTTGTTGAGAAATTAAAAACAACGTATAGACGCACAACTTGGTTTGAAGAAGATGGACCGTTATTCCGTATTGAAATTGCAATGCTCAAGGATATTGCGACGTTAACAATCGATGCGAGTGGTGTAGGTCTTCATAAACGTGGATACCGTCTTGAGCAAGGTGAAGCGCCTTTAAAAGAAACATTAGCTGCGTCTTTAATTAAGTTAACAAACTGGAAGGCGGATCGTCCTTTCGTTGATCCTTTCTGTGGATCTGGTACAATTCCAATTGAAGCTGCATTAATTGGACAAAATATCGCACCAGGATTTAACCGAGGCTTTGCATCGGATGAATGGGGCTGGGTTGGTAAACAAAATTGGCGCGAAGCTCGTCAAGAAGCTGAAGATTTAGCTAATTATAATCAACCATTGCAAATCATTGGATCAGATATCGATCACCGTATGATAAGAGTTGCCCAAGATAACGCAGAAGAAGTTGGATTAGGGGATCTTATATCATTTAAACAAATGCAAGTAAAAGATTTCACGACAAAAGAGGAATATGGCTATGTTGTAACGAATCCTCCATACGGAGAACGTTTAAGTGAAAGAGCGCTTGTTGAAAAATTATATAAAGAAATGGGAGAGGTATTCCGCCCATTAGATACGTGGTCAATGTATTTATTAACAAGTTATGAAGCATTTGAGAAATGTTATGGGAAAGATGCATCGAAAAAGCGTAAACTGTTTAACGGATTTATCCGTACAGATTACTATCAATACTTCGGAAAGCGTCCACCGCGTAATTCATAGTATAAAACTCCTCCAGCACGCATATACTGGCTATTATGTAATGCGTAAAGGAGGAAGTGATATGGATAGTTTCCAATTCTCGATGATTCAAAAAGCTATTCACCGTACGTATGATGAGCTCGGAAAAGAAGTGGATAGTCAAGGTGCAATTGTAGAGGGAATACAAAAAGCGCAGGAAGAATATTTGTCAGCTCTTTCACATGAAACAGCGATTGATAAACGTTATTTAAGGTCATTAATATAGAAAAAAATTTTCCTTTTTCGAAAGGAAAATTTTTTTTCGTGTATTTCTATGTATTGTAACAGGGGAAAGTGGCTGCACACATGTGAGTAGCAGTTGCTATATCTTTTTATAGAAAAACTGTTTGGTTGGAGGCTAAGGATGTTTACTGAGAATAGGTTACCATTTGAAGTAGGAAAACAAGATAATTTTTATGATAAGTTGAATGAGTGGATTGGAGATGTGTTTTACGACATTCTTCCGGAAAAAGGTTTTGAAGAGCGTGATGAACAGATTTTTATGGCGTTTCAGTTAGAGCGCGCTTTCCAAGAGAAGAAAGTTATGTTTGCAGAAGCAGGTGTAGGAACAGGGAAAACAATTGTATATCTTCTATATGCAATTTGTTATGCACGTTATACAGGGAAGCCGGCTATTATCGCTTGTGCAGATGAAACGTTAATTGAGCAGCTTGTGAAAGAAGAAGGAGACATTGCTAAGTTATCTGAAGCATTAGGGCTATCTGTTGATGTTAGACTTGCGAAGTCAATGGATAATTATTTATGTTTACGTAAACTTGAAGATGTTATGAGTGGACGAGCTCCAGAAGTAATTGAAGATGTATATTACGAATTACCTCAGTTCGTATTCGATCATGGTACGATGCAGAACTTTACTCACTATGGTGATCGAAAAGAATTTCCACTGTTAAATGACGAGGAATGGTCAAAGGTAAACTGGGATTACTTCCAAGATTGCTTCACTTGTGATTCTCGTCATCGTTGTGGTCAAACTCTTTCGCGCGAGCATTATCGTAAAGCGGCAGATTTAATCATTTGTTCTCAAGATTTCTATATGGATCATATTTGGACGTACGAAGCTCGCAAACGTGAAGGACAAATTCCGTTATTACCAGAAAGTAGCTGCGTTGTATTCGATGAAGGGCATCTTGTAGAATATGCAGCTCAAAAAGCTTTAACGTACCGTTTAAAACAAACGATGATGGAGCAACTTTTAACGAGATTATTACAAAATGATATTCGTGAAGAGTTCGCACATTTAGTAGAAGAAACAATTTGGCAAACTGAACAATTCTTTGGGGTACTACAAGAGAATAAAAAGGAAATTGAAGGTTCTGATCGTTTAGAAATTACTGTGACAGAAAAGGTAACTGCAGAAGCGAAAAGACTTTATGCGAAAATCGGTGAAGTCGGTGATGCATTAGTATTTGAAAGTGAAATGCATACAGTAAACACATACGATTTAAATATTGTTGATGAGCATTTAGATGTGTTAGAGCATTCACTTCGTCTTTTCATGCACGAGAAAAATGTAATTACGTGGGGTGAAGAAGGCGATGGTGCTTTCACGTTAGTTATTATGCCGCGTGCAGTTGAAGAAGTGTTACAAGAAAAAGTATTCTCGAAGAAGATTCCATATATTTTCTCTTCTGCGACATTATCTGACAATGATTCGTTCGCATTTACTGCAAATAGTCTAGGGGTAAAAGATTACTTATCATTCTCAGTTGCTTCGCCGTTTGATTATGAAGAGCAAATGACAGTAAACTTACTTCCGTATACGAAAGAAAATGAATGGGAAAGAAAGTGTCAATATACACTTGAAAATATACAAAAAACAAATGGACGTACACTCGTATTATTCCGTACAACGCAAGAACTTGCAGCGTTTAAAGAATATGTAAGTAAAGAGCAAATGTCAGTGCCGTTCCTATATGAAGGAGATCAAGAAATTAGTCAGCTCGTTTCTCGTTTCCAAAATGAAGAAGAGACTGTACTTTGTGCCGTTCATTTATGGGAAGGTTTAGACATTCCAGGTTCATCATTATCACATGTTATTATTTGGTCATTACCATTCCCTCCAAACGATCCTGTGTTTGAGGCGAAGCGTAAACATGTGAATGATCCATTCTGGGACGTAGATGTGCCTTATATGATTTTACGTCTTCGCCAAGGAATTGGACGTTTAATTCGTACAAGTGAAGATAAAGGTGCTATATCATTATTCTTATCAGATAATGAAGATGAAAAAGTGATAGAAGCAGTGAAGAAAGTACTTCCGGTAGAAGGAAAAGTACTTTAAGCGAAAAAATGTTGTAGGGAAAAGTTTGGCATTTGCCAAGCTTTTTTTCTATTAGAAAAGGAATTTATGTTTCAGTGTCGAAATAAGTTTGAGGTAGAAAAAGGAGGTTTTTTATACTATGACAGTTGCTACATATGAAGTGGAAAAACAATTTTTAACATATGTGAAGAAGATAGAGAATTACGGAGAGGCATTAAGCTTAATGTTTTGGGATTTAAGAACAGGTGCACCAAAGCAAGGAGTAGACCAGCGTTCAGAAGTAATTGGAATGCTTTCATCCGAAGTGTTTGCGATGTCGACTTCAGATGAGATGGGGAACTATTTAACTGAACTAGAATCTTTAATTATTGAAAATAAACTTTCTGAAACGACAAAGAAAATGGTTGAAGAGTGTCGTAAAGAATATGATAGAAATAAGAAAATTCCACAAGCGGAATATGAAGCGTATGTGAAATTAGAAGCGAAAGCGGAAAGTGTATGGGAAGAAGCTCGCGAAAAATCTGACTTCGAAATGTTCCGTCCGTATTTAGAAAAAATTGTTGAATTCAAAAAGAAGTTTATTACATATTGGGGTTACGAAACGTACAAATATAACACGCTATTAGACATGTATGAGCCGGGAATCACAGTAGAAGTGTTAGATCATGTATTTGGTCAACTACGTGAACGTATCGTTCCGCTTGTGAAAGAAATTTCTGAGTCTAAAAAAGAGTTGAAAACAAATGCTTTAGCTGAACATTTTTCAAAAGAAAAACAAAAGAATTTTACTTTAGAGTTATTAAAACAATTGAACTATAACTTTGAAGCGGGTCGTCTTGATGAAACGGTACATCCTTTTGAAATTACATTAAATAGAGGGGATGTTCGTATTACGACTCGTTACGACGAGAAAGACTTCCGTATGGCTGTTTTCGGCACGATTCATGAATGTGGTCATGCTGTATATGAACAAAATATTGCAGAGAAATTTGAAGGTACACCGCTATGTAGTGGAACTTCTATGGGTATTCATGAGTCACAATCATTATTCTTTGAGAACTTTATCGGTCGTAATAAATCATTCTGGAAGAAAAATTATGATTTATTAAAAGAGTATAGCGATGGTCAATTCAATGATATATCAGTAGATGAGTTTTATGATGCGATTAACGAATCGAAGCCATCGTTTATTCGTATAGAAGCAGATGAGCTTACATATCCGCTTCACGTCATGGTTCGTTATGAACTTGAGAAAGAATTATTTGATGGTACATTACAAGTGAAGGATTTGCCATCGGCTTGGAATGATAAGATGGAAGCATATTTAGGAATTCGTCCGGAAAACGATGCACAAGGTGTATTGCAAGATGTTCACTGGGCTGGTGGTTCATTTGGATACTTCCCATCCTATGCGCTTGGTTATATGTATGCAGCGCAATTTAAACATAGGATGCTAAAGGATATTCCAAACTTTGATGCATTATTAGAAGAAGGAAACGTGACACCAATTCGTGAATGGTTAACAGAGAATATTCACCAATATGGCAAAACGAAAAAACCACTTGAAATTTTAAAAGATGTGACAGGTGAGGGTTTAAATGCAAACTACTTAGCTGATTATTTAGAAGCTAAATATAAAGAGATTTATGAGTTATAAAACAGGAGCTGCTTAATTGCAGCTTTTTTTTATGAGGGGGTGAGAGAAATGGGCTATATGTTTACAGTAATGTCGCAAGCGGAAGCAGAAGAAATTGCATACAACTGGCATTATGAAGGGGAGTATTCCTTTTATGATATAGAGGCAGATGAAGAAGATTTAGCTGAGTTTTTAGAGGATGAGAGTAGAGGGAATCATACATTTTCTGTGAAGGAAAATGGTACTCTCATTGGTTTCTTTAGTTTTAGTAACATAAATAATCAAACAGTTGATATAGGACTTGGAATGAGACCTGATATAACAGGCAATGGATTAGGTTTACAGTTCGTAAAAGCTGGATTAGATTTTAGTAAAGAAAAATACGGATGCAATTATATAACACTATCAGTAGCGACATTTAATGAAAGAGCGATTAAAGTGTATAAAAGAGCAGGATTCGAAGCTGTTGGAACGTTTATACAGAAAACAAATGGTAGTTGTTTTGAGTTTTTGAAAATGAATTATATATGTGAAAATGATTAAAAAACAGAGGAGAGCTTCTGTTTTTTTATTTTGATGTAGAAATAAATGATGTTTGTTTTTGTACTTGTTGTAATTAGAAGTTTTGAAATTTTGGAAGAGGATGTGTATGATTGAAGTTTAGTAGCAAATAGCAAGTTTAGTAAGGAGAGGTAGTATGATTATAATTAAAACGAAAAATGAAATAGATTTGATGCATGAATCGGGGAAGTTACTAGCTTCTTGTCATAGAGAAATTGCAAAAATGATGAAACCAGGTATCACTACACAAGAAATTGATACGTTTGTTGAAGCATATTTAGAAGAGCATGGTGCCAGATCCGAACAGAAAGGGTATAACGATTATCCATACGCAATATGTGCATCTGTGAACAATGAAATGTGTCATGGGTTTCCAACAGATGTTCCCTTAAGTGAAGGAGATATTGTGACAATTGACATGGTAGTAAACTTAAATGGTGCGCTTTCGGATTCTGCATGGACGTATATAGTTGGAGATATTTCTGATGAAGCAAAAAGGTTATTGTTAGTAGCAGAGAGTGCTTTATATAAAGGGATTGAGCAAGCAATAAGTGGTAACCATGTTGGAGATATTGGATACGCAATTGAAAGTTATGTAGCCTCTGAAGGGTTTTCTGTTGCAAGAGACTTTACGGGACACGGAATTGGTAAAGAAATTCATGAGGAACCAGCAATTTTTCATTTTGGTAAGCCAAGGCAAGGACCAGAATTACAAGAAGGAATGGTAATTACAATTGAACCTATTGTAAATGCCGGTATGCGATATTCTAAAGTAGATTTAAACGGATGGACTGCACGGACGATGGATGGGAAATTATCTGCACAGTATGAGCATACAATTGCGATTACGAAGGATGGTCCTATCATATTAACGACGTTGTAATATGAAATGTGAAAGTTTGAAAAACTCGAACAAAAATGGTATTTTCATAAAATTCGTACGTGTTTTTTCGATAAATGCTTTTCAAAGTGAAAAAAGTGCGTTATAATCCTTCTATAAATAAATAAGTTAGCTACACTCATATAATCGCGGGGATATGGCCTGCAAGTTTCTACCGAAGTACCGTAAATACTTTGACTATGAGTGAGGACGAATATATTTGCTTGTTTAGCATTCTTTTTTGCGAAACTCCAAAAGCACGTCTCTCACTTGTAACGAGTGGTGGCGGCTTTTGGAGTTTTTTATTTGCATAAGAGGAGGAACTAACATGAAAGTATTACAAGAAAAGATTTTGAACGAAGGAAAGGTTTTATCTGGTGATGTATTAAAGGTAGATGCATTTTTAAATCATCAAATTGATCCAGTACTTATGCAAGAAATCGGAAAAGAATTTGCTAAGCGTTTTAAAGAAGAGAACATTACAAAAATCGTGACGATTGAATCTTCAGGCATTGCGCCAGCGGTTATGGCTGCTTTAGAGCTTGGTGTAAAAGTAGTTTTTGCAAGAAAGCGTAAATCGTTAACGTTACAAGATAATATGTATGTTGCAAACGTATATTCATTTACAAAACAAGAAACGAACGAGATTTCATTATCTCGAAATCATATTGATGAAAATGATCATGTATTAATTATTGATGACTTTTTAGCAAATGGTCAGGCTGCTTTAGGTTTAATGAGTTTAGTAGAGCAAGCCGGGGCAAGTATTGCGGGAATTGGCATTGTTATTGAAAAAGCATTTCAAGATGGAGGAAAGAAGCTGCGTGAACAGGGTGTTCGTGTTGAATCACTAGCAGAAATTGCATCACTTGATAACGGCACAGTTACATTTGTACAGCAAGAAACTGCGGGGGTGAACTAACGATGAAGCAGCACCCATTTAAAATCGCATCGCTTGGTATGCAGCACATGCTTGCCATGTACGCTGGCGCAATTATTGTTCCTCTTATTGTCGGCGGGGGACTTGGTTTAAATCAACAAGAATTAACGTATTTAGTATCGATTGACTTATTAATGTGCGGCGTAGCAACGATTTTACAAGCATTATCAAATCGCTTTTTCGGTATTGGGCTTCCGGTTGTACTTGGTTGTACATTTACAGCGGTTGGACCGATGATTGCAATTGGTAAACAATACGGCGTGTCCTCTATATATGGAGCAATTATTGCTGCGGGATTATTTGTTGTTATTTTCGCAAAATTATTTGGGAAGCTTGTAAAACTGTTTCCTCCTGTTGTAACAGGATCTGTCGTTACAGTTATTGGGGTTACACTTGTTCCAGCAGCTATTAATGATATGGCTGGAGGAGTTGGAAGTAAAGATTTCGGAAGTCTAGAAAATTTAGCGTTAGCATTTGGTGTTTTATTATTTATCATTATTATGTATCGTTTCTTTGATGGATTTATCCGTTCAATCTCTATATTACTTGGTCTTTTGTTCGGTACAATCGTCGCAGCATTTATGGGGAAAGTAAGCTTGCAAGCGGTTGGAGAGGCAGATTGGTTCCACGGTATTCAGCCGTTTTACTTCGGTACACCAACATTTGAATTAACGCCAATTATTACGATGATTCTCGTTGCTTGCGTAGGAATTGTGGAAGCAACAGGGGTATATTTTGCATTATCTGATATTTGTAATAAGAAGATCGGTGAAAAAGAATTAACAAAAGGTTATCGCGCAGAAGGATTAGCAATGGTTCTAGGTGGTGTTTTTAACGCATTTCCATACACAACATATTCTCAAAACGTAGGACTTGTTCAATTAACTGGAGTAAGAAATCGCGTCATTATCTATACTTGTGGTGGTATGTTAATTGCTCTTGGGTTTATTCCTAAAATCGCAGCCATTACAACAATTATTCCGAAATCAGTACTTGGCGGTGCAATGCTAGCAATGTTCGGCATGGTTATGGCATATGGTATTAAAATGTTAAGCAGTGTTGATTTTGGAAAACAAGAAAATTTATTAATTGTCGCATGTTCTGTCGGAATCGGACTTGGAGTTACAGTTGTTCCAACGTTATTTTCACAGCTTCCGGAAAACATCCGTATTTTAACAGATAACGGAATTGTACTTGGAAGTGCGTCAGCAGTACTTTTAAATATCGTATTTAATATGGTGCCGCATCGCAAAGTAAAAGTAAAAGAAGAACCAGTCTCTATGCAAAGTGCAGTAAGAGAAGCGTAAAAAGCAAGGTCTCATTATGAGACCTTGCTTTTCTTTTTAAGTGGCATCATCTTACCGTACGTACCAAGGCGCCAAATGTATTCAAGTGGCCCATATTGGTAACGTGAAAGCCACCAGCGGCTAATAAAGATTTGTAACGTATAAAAGCCGATGCAAAATAGTGGTCCCACCCATAATGGAGCGGGATAATACTTTTTGAAAAATAGGCCGAATACAAGTAACGTAACAATCGTATGCATGATGTAATTTGTTAACGCCATTCGTCCGACATATTGGAATGGGCGTAATAATGTTTGCCATCTTTCTTTTTGTAATAAACGCATGAGTGTGAAAATGTAGAATATGAATAATGTTTTTCCACTAAACATTGTAAAGGCCTGCATATAAAATGGTTCATAAGATGGTTTTGATAAGAAGTAACGGACCATGAAGAACCACATTGGTAATGTCAAAATGAACATAATGATTTGCCATTTTTTAAGCTTTGGATCTAACTCTTTCGTGCGGCGGAAAATATCTTTTTTGCCGGCGTATAAACCAAGTAAAAATAGTCCAACTGTTTCTGGGAGCATGAATACATTTAGTCCAATTCCTTCAGAATAAAATGCATGGAAACGATTTTGTATTTGTGACACCCAGTCTTCAAGTGGCATGATCGGTAAGGAAAACCCTAACTCTGCCTTTGGTACTAAGGCAACCACTATACTAGCGATTAGCATGAAAAATTGAAAAATACTTAGTAAAACTAATGCCCATATTAAAATAGTACGAGGCTCTCTCTTATAAAATAACAATAAGAAAAATCCAGCGATGGCATAACTATGTAAGATGTCTCCGTCCCATAAAAGAACGTAATGCAAGAAACCAAATAATAATAAAATGAGCAAGCGACGAACAAATAAAGTTTTTGGGCGATCCGTTTTCGCTTCAGCACGAGTCATAAAAATGTAAAAGCCTAGGCCGAATAAAAACGAAAAGATAGTATAAAACTTTGTTTGAATAAACATATCGTAAAATAGACGGATATAGCTATTTAGCCCCTCATAGACTCCTGAAAGATCACGTGAGTCGATCCCAGCGATAACAGGCCAGTTAACAAGAAAAATACCTAGTACAGCTATTCCTCTAATAATATCGATGGAATGTATCCTCTCGCCTTGTGAAATATTTTGTGTCATTATTTTCCTCCTTGTTAAGTAATTCCCTTTTATTATACAAAATGTAAAGAGGAGGGTATATAGGTAATTTCCAATTTTTAAAACTGCTAAGATGTGCATTATGAGATATAATAAGAGTGCACAGCAAGTTTTAAACTTCTTTAAAACAGGCAGTAAAGCTCCTTTTCCCGAAGGAGCTTTCTTTTTTTAGAAATTTGTTGATAATGATTCTCTTTAATGATAAAATGTATTCAAAAGTGATAATCATTATCAAAAAAAGGTTGGTGTGTTAATATGGTGTATGCACTTGTTGCAGGAACGATTGCTATATATGTTGGTGTTACAAAGTATGTTTTAAATGGAGTAGGAACAACAAAATGAATAATATTACATAAAATCCCTTTCATTTGTAAAAAGAATGAAAGGGATTTTTTATTTTTGATGTGAATATGCTGAAAATTTAGTATGATAATAAAGTGAAACTTTAATCAGCGGGGAGGTCTATCCCTCACTGATTACTAGCCCGCACGAAACGGGTTTTTACTGCCCACAAATAGCGGGATAAAGTATATACATCTTGGATAAAGGGGAACAAGGGGATGACAAACATAGTACAGACAAACGGTATGAAAAAACTTGTTTGTTTTTATGAAGAGTGGCAAAAAAACGGCGATGTAGAGAATAGTTTGAAGTTGTTTGAAGTGATTCAAAAATATAAACAAGAGCAGCTTATGCTAGCTTTTTGTGGTCATTTTTCTGCGGGGAAATCGACAATGATGAATCACCTATATAAAGCGCAATTATTACCGACAAGTCCGATTCCAACGAGTGCTAACGTTGTTAAAATTGAAAGAGGATCTGATCGTGTTGTTGTAACGATTAAGTCTGGAGAACAGTATGAATATGACGGCACATATTCAGCAGAAGAATTAAAACAAATATGTAAAGACGGTGATGAAGTAATTGGTGTTCATATTTATCGAAATGATGCGCCAATTCCTGATGGGGTTATGTTAGTTGATACGCCCGGAATTGATTCTACGGATGATGCCCACCAATTAGCGACGGAATCAACACTGCATCTAGCAGATGTTATTTTCTATATGATGGATTATAACCATGTCCAATCAGAGGTTAACTTACAATTTGTTAAAGAATTGAAACAACGTAATAAAACGGTTTATCTCGTTGTAAACCAAATAGATAAACATAAAGCAAATGAGTTATCGTTTGAAGAGTATAGAGATAGTGTAAAACAGTCTTTTTCTAACTGGGATATTGAAGTAGATGGTATTTTCTATACATCATTGCGAATGATGAATCATCCATACAATGAAATTCAAAGTTTAGAAGCATTAATCTTTTCTATCATGAAAGAAAAAGAGCAGTATGTAAGAAAGGGAATGGAGCGAGAAACAGAATATTTACTGCAAGAACATTGTTCGTTTATTCTTTCTGAAAATGAAAAACATCTCATGAAATATGTAGAAGAATTAACATCACCACTGTCACTTTCAGAGATAGTTGAAAAAAAGGAAGAGTTAACTGAAAATAAAAATCGGGTGGCTAGTAAAGAATCTGATGTGAGAAATGAATTTATAAAAGGTTTACAAGCCATATTAGATAACGCGTATTTAATGCCATTTGAAATGAGAGAATTGGCAAATAAATATTTAGAAACGAAATTAACGAAGTTTAAAGTTGGCTTGTTATTTGCGAAAGGAAAGACGGAGCAAGAAAAACAGAGACGTGTAGATGCTTTTTATTCTGCTCTTCAAAAGACTGTTGAAACGCAACTTGATTTTCATGTGAAAGAATTTATTGTAGCCTTCTTAAAAGAAGAAGGGTTATTTACAGAGGAAATAGGGAAAGACATATATGCGTTAGAAATTGCTTTCGGACCGGAAGTGTTGGCTGAAACAATTAAACAGGGGGCTGGATTTACCGGTGATTACTTACTTCTTTATACTGCTGACGTTGCAAATGAGTTAAAGAAAAGATACTTTATGAAATCTCAGCAAATCTTTGGAAAAAGTACGGGTATATTGCAGAAGAAAGTGAAGATAGAAGTTGCACGTATTGAAGAAGAAATTGAAAAATACACGATGTTACAAACAGCAAAAGAAACAAAATTACAGTACATTAAGACGTATGAGGAATATGAGAGCTATTTAGGAGATATTTGGAATGAAAATATTTCTATACCAGATGGATTGCAAATAGACGAAATATTACAAAGTAAAAAACAAGTTGTTAGTGAGAAGTTTACACTACAAGAGCAAGAAATTGTAAATGATAACGTAGCGGCTAGTGAAGAAGAGATTAAAGGAACGAAAGCTTTAAATATTCAGCGTATATTAGAAAAAGTGAAGAAAGCTGAAACGATATTAGATCCATTGCCTACACTGAAACATCTACAGCAAGAAGTAGTTGGCAAAAGACAGCGTGTAGAAACGAAGCAATTTACAGTAGCGTTATTTGGAGCTTTTAGTGCTGGGAAATCATCATTTGCTAACGCATTGCTCGGTGAAAAGGTACTTCCTGTATCGCCAAACCCAACGACAGCAACAATAAATCAAATTTTGCCAGTTACAGAAGATAAACAACATGGAACGGTAATTGTCCAGTTTAAATCAGAGCAAGCGCTGTTAGAAGATATGAAAGCTGTTTATAAAATGTTTCACTATGAAATTGCTACATTGGAAGAAGCGTTAACGAAAATTGATCAAATTATGAAATACCCTTCACCAAGTGGGAAGCAAAAAACAACATTTAGCTTTTTGCGAGCGGTACAAAAAGGATATGAGGTAGTTGCTAATCATTTAGGGGAACAATTACAAGTTACGTTAGAGGAGTTCTCTGATTATGTAGCTAATGAAGAAAAATCATGCTTTGTTGAGTATATGGAGCTTTATTATGATTGTGCTTTAACAAGGCAAGGAGTAGCTCTTGTAGATACACCAGGGGCGGATTCTATTAACGCGCGCCATACGGATGTTGCATTCCAGTATATTAAAAACGCGGATGCTATTTTATTCGTAACATACTATAATCATGTTTTCTCTCGTGCAGATCGTGAATTTTTAATTCAGCTCGGTCGTGTAAAGGATACATTTGCACTTGATAAAATGTTCTTCTTAATAAATGCTGCCGATTTAGCACAATCTGAAGAAGAACTTGAAATGGTAAAAGGTTATATTGCGGATCAGCTCCTGCAATACGGTATTAGAAATCCACGTTTATTTGCAATTTCAAGTTTATGTGCGCTTGAAGAAAAGCAAGGGAAAAGTATTGATAAAGAAAAGTATGGTATTTTACAAAACTCCGGGATTACTAAGTTTGAAGAATCATTTACGTCCTTTATGATGAGGGATTTAATGCTTGTATCTGTGCATGCTTTATATGGTGCATTGCAAGGAGCGAATCAGCTTCTTGTAAATATGATAAATGGCGCAAAGCAGGGAAATGATGAGAAAGAGAAGCAAACAAAAAAATATGAAGCAGAGCGTAATCAGCTACTTCATATTATTTCATCATATAGTGTACTTGCTGAAGAGCAAGCAATGCAAAATGAAGTGAAAGAATTGCTTTATTATGTACACCAACGTCTATTTTTACGCTATAACGATGTGTTTACTGAATTTATTAATCCGGCGTCGTTACGAACAGATGGGAATGTAAAAATGCAGTTGCAGCAATGTGTAATGGAATTAGTTTCATTTATTCAACATGATTTATTACAAGAAATGCGTGCGACATCATTACGTCTTGAAAAATGGATAGATGAAGCGATGAAGCGTGCAAAGGATGAAATTGTTGTGAATTGCAAAGTGGAAAATGAATCGATTTCTATGGGTGGAACAGTGGATTATGAATATAAAATTATTACACATAAAGAGCCGTTTCCTTCAATAGAAATAAAAGATTTTAAAAAGGCACTAGCACATTTTAAAAATGAGAAAAGCTTTTTTGAAAAAAATGATAAAGCTTTTATGCAAGAAGACGCTAAAGGAGTGTTAGAACCTTTCGTATCAAACTATGTAGTTGATGAAGAAGATTTATTCGTTCATCATTATAAGCAAGAGTGGGATGCAAAATGGAACCTATTCCAAAAAGTGATGCAGCAAGATGTTGAGAATTATTATGAAAGTATATTATTCGCTTTAGCTGAAACAATTGATGTATCACTATACGAACAAAGTAAAGAAGAGCTACAAAAGCAGTTAGTAGAAATTGAAAAAGAAATTTATATTAAATAGCTGTTATGAAAAAAAGATTCGTTCAATTTTCTTTTGTAGTACAGTATCTAAAGATTTTACAAACCCTGCAAACTCATCAGTAGAAATCATATGGGTAAGAACTAAGCGTCTGCCGTCTGGTGTTTCACCGCATAAGACGAATGAAGAAAACTCATACGTTTTGTTTTCTACTACTAATTTTGGATAGGAATATGTGTCGCTCTTCTTTTTCTTTCCATCAATAGAGATGACGTTGCATTTTTTCTCATTGTTGTCCATGATGAATCCCTCCTTTCTATTATTTATGGTAGACAAGGAGGGTTTAGAACAATAGAGAAAGGGGAATTTTTTATGGGCGTAGTAATAGAGTATATTTCGAAAGAAGCTATACCGAAACCTTTATTATTGCTTGCTGATCCAAGTGAGCAGCAAATTGATGCATATGCACAAAGAGGCTTAACATATGTAGCTAAGCAAGAGGAGAGTGTTATCGGTGTATATGTTCTTTTGGAAACAAGGCCGAAGACGATGGAAATTATGAACGTTGCGGTTGTAGAGCATTTGCAAGGAAAAGGGATTGGAAAGAAGCTATTAAGTCATGCCATAGAAACTGCTAAAGGATATGGTATGTCAAAACTTGAAGTTGGTACAGGCAATTCTAGTGTTTCACAACTTGCTTTATATCAAAAATGTGGATTTCGTATTTTTTCTATTGATTTTGATTACTTTTCAAAGCATTATGAAGAAGAGATTATTGAAAATGGGATTGTATGTCGTGATATGATCCGGCTTGCAATGGAATTGAATAAGAACGTATAACTTATTTAGGGGGAAGAGAAGATGGAAGTACATAAAGCAATTACAGCACATTCTCGTAAACAAAATGAAAGTGTAAAAGCATGTTTACAATTAGATGCGCAGCGTGAAGCAGCTATTGAAGCAGCCGTATCTCTTGCGTCAAATGGGAAAGAATTTTCGGTTGATGTCATTAATGTTGTAACAAAGCAAATTAATGAACTTGCAAAAAATGGCGTTGCACTGCAGCGTAAACTTGTTACGAAAGATATGGTTATGGAGTATGTAGGTCGTTTGCAAGAGAAAGAAGGTCGTTAAAGATGGTTGTTACAGTCGAATGGTTACGTGAGCATATAGAAGATGAGAATGTCCGTATAATCGATTGTCGATTTGATTTAGCGAATCCTAATTGGGGTAGAGAGAAGTATGAGGAAGAACATATTCCTCATGCGTTATATTTTGATTTAAATTTAGATTTATCAAGTCCTGTAGCAGAACATGGTGGCCGCCATCCGTTGCCAAATATTGAGGAGTTTGCAGACAAGCTTTCACAGGCCGGGATTGATGAACATACGACAGTGGTTGCGTATGACAGTCAAGCTGGTGCAATGGCTTCTCGTTTATGGTGGTTATTAAACTATGTAGGACATGAGAAAGTGTATATATTAGACGGTGGATTTCCAGCTTGGAAAGAGAATGGATTACACACAACGCCGAATATCCCAGTTATTGCACGAAAACCTTTTATACCGGAAATACAAGAAAATATGCTTGTAGCGATGGAAGATGTGAGAGGGAAAATTCGTGCAGGTGCAAATATGACATTAATTGATTCTAGGGAACCAAAACGTTATGCTGGTGCGGAAGAGCTCGTTGATTCGAAGGCAGGGCATATTCCGACGGCAGTAAACTATTTTTGGAAAGATGGGATTTTAGAATCGGGACACTTTAAAAACGAAGAGGAACAGCAAGGGCGTTTCCAAAATCTTGATAAAGAGAAGGAAACAATCGTATATTGTGGTTCTGGTGTTACAGCGTGTCCGAACATAGTTGCATTAACATTAGCTGGTTTTCAAAATGTTAAGTTGTATACAGGTAGCTGGAGTGATTGGATTTCTTATCCAGAAAATCAAATTGCAAAAGAAGAAGATTAATCACTTGCATGCAAAAATAATTTGTATTAAAATAAGGTCACAAGCAAGAGATTGCTTCAAAAATATTATATTTTACACATTGGAAACAATGTGATAATATAACGACAAGTAAATAATACATCCTGCGGTGTGCGTAACTTATTTATGTCTAAAACCGATGTTAGTTTTACGGAAGCTCAATATTTAGTGACCATTATCAAGCCTTCCTTGTGGAGGAAGATATACGGTAACTGTGAGGGCATCCACCTGCGAGTAGCGGGTTTTTGGACATTTACGAGAGACGGCACTTGCGGGGGTCTTATTTCAACTAATAGTATATAAAATTCCTACGGTGTACGTAGCTTGTGTATGTCTTAAACCAATAAGTATAATATGGAAGTTCAATATTTAAATGTAGATAGCAGGCCATCTTTTTAAGAAGGAAGTTACAAACATTTGTGAGAACATCCACCTGTGAGAGCAGGTTTATGGACATCTATAGATAACGGCATATGTGGGACTATATAAAAAACCTTACGTTTTATACGTAAGGTTTTTTTGTTGAATATATATGCTCATGTTATCTCGATTTACCTGTAAAGTTCCCATAATAAATATAGCACTTGCGGTCTTCATCAATTTCTCTTGAATCTAGGGTGAATTCCAAATGTATTCTATCCTGTTGAATATATATAATATCTGAATGGAGAGAGGGTAAGATATCCTCGTAATTCCAAACATCTTTACTTTCTATCATAATTGAGCTTGTTTCCTTTAGTTCCCTAATTTCAAAACCTATGTGCGAGTATGTAGGATCTGAAGGGTCGTTGAAAAAAACTTCTTTTTGTATATATAACACTGCTGTCCCGTCTGGATCTACTGAAGTTGCAGTAACGACATATGTATTTCTATCTTTTGTAAAATATTCACAAGTCATGCGCGCGACAATTTCAGAATTAGAAATATTTGTGTAGTTCCATAAAGCCGGATACCCGTTAGTTTCATCATTGAGCCGATATTCCAATCTCATTTTATCCCTCTCCTTCCTTTTTCTTCTACTTTATCATGGTATCTTATATAATAGAAATATAATTTTAAAAGGGGAGTGCAAAGGTGACAAAAACGAAATGGCTAGTAGGTGGTGTCCTAACATCTTTAATGACGGGCACTTTATTTGGCTGCGCGCAAGATATTCCCCCTGAACCGAATGATAATAGTTGTTCTGATTGGGATTGGGATGATGAGCTTGGTGTTTGGCAGTGTGATGATAGTAGTTCAGGTTATCGTGGACATTACTTTTATGGTGGTACATACTATCAAAATAAATCCGCCTTCAAAAATTCATCAGAGTTTAAAACTTATCAATCTTCGGCCGAATTTAAAGGTGGAATTGGAAGCGGTTCAAAAGGTGGATTTGGAGGTTAAAATATGTCGCAATACATAAAGGAACGAAAAGAATTTTATTCGAATTATCCTCATTTCTGGTCGGATTTATATGAATGTGAATATAGTTTGTTTCATGTTTTCCCGATAACAGAGCAAACGATGAAACAATTACAAGTAGCAACTGAAAGAATGGGGAAAATATTTTTTAAGACTGCTAGAATTCTTCGGAATTTATCTAATGAACAGCTTCTTGAACTCGGTTTTCCAACTGCAAGCTTGCCTTTTATTAGACTGAAAAGAATGTATCCTGAATCTGTTATTTCACGATTTGATTTTGCTTTAACAGATGATAATCGTATTAAAATGCTTGAGTTTAATAGTGACACTCCGACTTTTATTGTGGAATGCTTTCAAATGAATGGAAAAGTTTGTGAAGAATTAGGATATGATAATCCAAATGCAAATCAAGAGCGCTTACTTTCTTCTGGTATTACAAAAGCCGTAATGGAGTTTGCAAAAGGAATGGAAGATCCAAATGTTGTTTTCACAGCTCATCATGAACATATAGAAGATTGGAATACGACTATGTATTTGAGTGGGCTATGTCATGTTGAGAATAAAGTAATGCCAATGACAGAACTTAGAATTACAGCCGATGCTTTAGTAGATAGAGATGGTGTACCAATTGATATTTTATATCGCCAAACATATCCAATTGAAGACTTGATTGAAGATCAAGATCCCGAAACTGGGGATTTGGTGGGAATGGAACTCTTGCAACTTGTAAAAGAAGGAAAGCTTTGTATTATAAATCCTTTGTCGGCCTTTTTACTTCAGCCAAAATCAATTCAATGTCTTATTTGGGGATTAGCAGAAGAAGGTGCTTTTTACACAAGTGAGGAACAAAAGTGGATTAAAGAATATATGCTTCCTACATATTTAGAGCCAGATTTATTTTTTGGGAAAAGTCCTTTCGTTCAAAAACCTTCGTTCGGTAGAGAAGGTGGCACGATTACGATTCGTGATAAGGATACGAATGTTATGATTCGAAATGCACATGAAACGTATAAATCATCACTTCCTATATTTCAGAAATATACAGATCTTCCAGTTGTATTTTTGGAAACTGAAAAAGGAATTGAGAAGCTTTCGTACGTGTTTGGGGCGTTTTTAATTGCTGGAAAAGCGAGTAGCATCGGTATACGTGCTGGAGAAAAAATTACGGGAAATGAATCGTATTATTTACCGGTAGGTATTAAGAAGGAGGAAAATAAATGATTAATTTTTTACTATATTTAGCAGTATCACTTGCACTTTTATGTATCGGTCTTTTTCTTATGGAAGTGACAACGAAAGTTAAGGAATTTAAGTTAATGGCTCAAGGAAATAAAGCGGTAAGCTATGTACTTGGAGGAAGACTACTTGGCCTTGCTATCGTTTTATATTCAACGGCTGCTAATTCTATTTCAATTCTTGATATGGTTTCATGGGGGGCTGTTGGGATATTAGCTCAAATTATTGTCTTTTATTTAGCGGAATGGCTTACACCACGTTTTAATATTAATAAAAGCCTTGAAGAAGATAATCAAGCAGTTGGTCTTTTCCTTATGTTTTTATCACTTTCCATCGGAATTGTAATTGCTGGTTGTATAACATATTAAAACCCTTACATTTTAACGTAAGGGTTTTATTTTTCATGTGCTAATTTCTTGCAATATGTGTTCAATTAATTTATGTAGCCGAACGCTGAGCAGAATACGTATTAGTGTACTAAACTCGAGATAGTTGTTGTAATAAAAGGAAAAGTTTCCATACAAAGTGTTGACATCTATTTTAAATAAGAGTAACATTTTCTATGTAATTATAATAAGTCTCTGTTAGGTGAGGCTCCTGTATAGAGAAATGCTACTGCCCAAAAATGTCGAGAGACGCCAATGGGTCAACAGGAATGATCGAATTAAGGTTTTTCTTAACGTAGCTGGTAATGAACCTATGCTATACAGTGCTAAAACTCGGCGAGGGAGAGGTCCGTAGATTTCTAATTGTATTATATTAGGAATCGCTTATTTGTGTATGCAATGACCTTTGCTCTCTTATGAGTAAGGGTCTTTTTTGTTAGCAAGCTATGAGTAATTTCATAGTATAGATTATAACTAAAAAATTAAAGAGGAGGTGAGGAGCATGTCAAATTCTGACTCGGTTCCGTTACCCATATACTTCAAATCAAAAATATATGATGTAGGCAGGAAACGACTTGTTCCTCCCTCTATATTTATCGTAATGTAGCGTTTATTCGAGTATTTAAGCGCTAGACACTTTCACGGTGAAGTGGATAAATTGAGAAACAAAGCGTTTCTTCCTATGTTGTAAAGGAGGAGACGATAATATGTTATATGTAAATAAAAGTGTGGGTAACACTTCGTATAAATTAAGTAAAAAAGCAATGAAAGAACAAACAATGCTTCAAAAAAATAAAGATTTATTAATTGAAATCGCAACAAGAGATGTAAAATCTGTATTTGCGTATTTTAAAACAACAAGAGACGGACTATCTATGAAAGAGGCACAAAAGCGTATTCAAGTATACGGTCGAAATGAATTAACTTCAAAAAGAGCGCGTATTGCGGAAGTAATGATGAAGCTAAGTGGAATGATCCCAGGTCTTTCAAAACAAAATATGGGTGATGAATTACAATGTGAAACAGTTACTGTTTCTAGAGTAGAAGCCTCTAGCGTAACAGGGCTAAACAGTGAACTGAAAATGATGAAATTACCAATACAAGAGCTTGTACCTGGAGATATGATTTTTCTTTCAGAGGGCGATACAGTGCCGGCAGATGTACGTATTATTTATGCAAATGATTTATTAGTAAATGAATCTATGCTGACAGGAAATGATGCTAGTAT
This sequence comes from Bacillus sp. FDAARGOS_1420, assembly GCF_019344915.1. Taxonomy (NCBI): domain Bacteria; kingdom Bacillati; phylum Bacillota; class Bacilli; order Caryophanales; family Bacillaceae; genus Bacillus; species Bacillus sp. FDAARGOS_1420. The sequence goes on from NZ_JAHWJB010000002.1 coordinate 759,258, forward strand.
TGAGAAATTTGAAAGTTGCTATCATCTTGAACGTAAACGATTTATTCCATTAAAACGGATGAAAGACTATAATCCACTTGAACTTGAAAATGTATGTTTCAAAGGTACGTATATTGTTGACGGAAATGCAAAGGCTGTAGTTGTTTCGACAGGTAAAAATACGTATTCAGGAATACTTCATACTTGCTGTGGTAGAATGTCTTAATGTGTTAATGATGCTAAATATACAAAAACAATGTATAATAGACAAAGTTGAACAAAAACGTAGAATGGTAATCTATATATAACCTTACGTGATAACGTGAGGTTATTATTTTTTGTTAGTAGGAGAGGAATTATGAAAAAAGTATTATTAGTTGATGGTATGGCACTATTATTTCGTGCTTTTTACGCAACAAGTGTATATGGACAATTTATGAAACGACAAGATGGTACCCCGACGAATGGGATTCATGGTTATATGAAGCATTTATTAACAGCAACACAAGCAATCGAACCAACGCACATTGTAACGTGCTGGGATATGGGAAGTACGACATTTAGAACGGAATCTTTCTCGAATTATAAAGCAAATCGTGCAGCACCGCCGGAAGAATTAATTCCGCAATTTGATTTAGTGCAAGAAATGACTGCGAAATTATCTATGCCTGTAATCGGTATGAAAGGTTATGAAGCGGATGATTGTATCGGTACGCTTGCAAAACAATATTGCAATGAAGCGGAAGTTTATATTTTGACAGGTGATACAGATTTACTTCAACTTGTTGATACGAATGTTACAGTTATGCTTCTTCGTAAAGGAATTGGAAATTACGAGTATTACACACCGGAAAAAATCATGGAAGATAAAGGTGTAGAACCTTGGCAAATTGTTCATGCGAAAGCTTTCATGGGAGATACAAGTGATAATTATCCGGGTGTAAAAGGTATTGGTGAAAAAACAGCGTATAAGCTTATTCAAGAATACGGGACAGTATCGGCAGTGCTAGAAAATATAGCATCATTAACGAAAGCGCAGCGCACAAAAATTGAAAGTGATTTAGAGAATTTAAATATCTCTTTACAATTAGCGCAAATTCATTGTGAAGTTCCAATTTCATGCTCGTTAGAAGAAGGGTTACACACAATGGACGAAGAAAAACTACGCTTTGTTTGTAACGAAATGAATTGGGGAAGACCTGAAATATTAATTAATATGCTTTAAAGAGCATGGAAAGGTTGATCAAATATATTTTTGATTAACCTTTCTTTTTTTGTTCACAAAGTTGTCAGAAAATAAACGGAATTTTCATATGAAGTTCAAATGGAATTCACAACAATCAACTATTATAAGGACACACAGATAAATCCTTATCCCGCATTAACGGGAGATAGGACTTCTATCTCAGTATTATAGCTGAATAAAGAGTGATGATGGAAGAGTAACTCCCTGTAAAAGCCCGATTGATGTAGGCTAATAATTAGTGAGGGTAAATCCTCTCATTGATTAAAGTTTCAAGTTATCTTTTATATAAACCATCCCCCAAGGAGGAAAATAAACATGCGAAAAAAAGTGAGAAAATCCTTTAAACAATTATTAATAGAAAATAAACAATCCCTACTAACTAATAAAGAGAATATGAAAGAAATTGAAGAACGGATTGAGAAACGACATGTAGCATATAGTGCTGCTAGCAATTGATAATTTTGTTTATGAAAAAAAGCTTGTAGTTTGGATATTATCCGAACTACAAGCTTTTTCTTTTTTGATTAACGCCACCAAATCCAAGTCCAAAAGTAATTTCGTATATTTCGAGGAGTAATGCGTATGAAACGTTCACCGTCAAAGAAACAATTTAAATTTGGAAGTGTTTCATCTGGATTTTCTGGAATAAAGGTGACGATGTTTTCGTTACTTGTAATGGTTACTGTGATTGGTGGATCGGTAGGAGAGACTTGAAGTTGTAAAGAAACGTTTGCCGTGTTTTTAAATTCATTATTAATAGGTGGACTTATCACTTGTACTGTGAATAACACGATAATTGTTTCGTTCGGTTCCAAAGTAGTAGCGACTAGGAAACCGATATTCGGATTCGCTAGTGGAGAGCGTTCCCCATTAATGAAGACCGTACCGTTCATAAATTGTAAACCTGCTGGAATGGTGTCTTGTAATGAAATATTTGAAAGTGAAATCTCGGAAGTATTCGTAATACGCACTGTATAATCAAAATATTGGTTTAAATAAGCAGAGCTGACGGAAGCATTTTTTATCACTGCTGCCGTTATAAATTGAACTGGTATACGAACAATATTCGAATTAACAATGAAAATAATAATTGGATCCTGTGGTGTCAATTGGAAAGCAGCTGTAACGGTTGCAGAATTGATAATCGCACTGTTTAAAGGAATAGAAGTTACGAGAACTTTAAATGTTATAGTTGCTACTCCATCTGCAGGTAAAGCGCCGATATTAATGCCAGTGTCTGGACGAATATTTGGAACCGAAGTACCGTTAATTGTTACGCTGTTTTCTATAAATGTTGTACCAGATGGAATCATATCTAAAACGGAAGTACTTACTGTAGGAATTGGGGAATTATTAAATACCTCTAATGTGAATGTAATAATATCTCCTATAACGACAATAGATTTGTCAGCGGTTTTCTCAATGCGCACCATTGGATCAATGAGTGTTGTTGTAACGGTATTTGTTTGCTTTGTAATTGTAATAGGTGGTTCATTCGGATCAAGGATAACAGTATAGGAAACAGAAGCATTGTTATTAATTGTAGGCTGAAGAGTCGAAGAAGATATTGTTACTTGGAACGTAATGATAGCAGATTCATTAGGAGCAAGGTTTCCTAATGTAATACCGTTTTCAGGATTCGCATTCGGTTGATTGATTCCGTTAATCGTAACACTGCTAGTAACGAAGGTTGTATCTACTGGTACGGTGTCTACAACGAAAAGATCTTCAATCGTTACATTGCCACTATTAGTAATTGTAATTGTATACGTTAAAGTTTGACTAGGTAATGCATTCGTGGCATTAACAGATTTTATGGCAACGACATTATCATTTTGGACAGTTGTTGTGACAGTATTTGTTGTAGTCGTATTTGTAACAGGTAAGTTATTTGGATTGACTATATAGTTAAAAGTAGTAATTGCTTTGTTGTTGAGCTCATTTGGTGTTGGAATAGAAGTTACAGTTACTTGGAATGAAGCGATAGTATTTCCACCTACAATTATAGTGCCAATTGGTATGCCGCTTACTGGATTAACTCCCGGAAGAGTTTCTCCGTTGACAATGACGCTATTTTCTATAAACGTAGTACCTTGAGGAATAATATCTTGAATGATTACATCATTTGCTGCAACATTACCAGTTTGATTTAATGTAATTGTATACGTTAACGTATCACCAACCGTTGCAAATGCAAGGTCAACAGCTTTATTACTAGTCAAATTCGCATGATTAATTTCTGTTACAGCAGCTGATGAAATAATAGTTTCGGTAATAGGTTGTTGATCTGGTACTGTGTATTCATATTCAATTGCACTCGTGTTAGAGATTGGATTTGTTTGCGGAATCGAAATAACCCGGACTTGGAATAGAATAGTTGCTGTCGTATTAGGCGGAATGTTATCAATTGGTATACCGCTAAGTGGATTGTCATTTGGCCGAGCGTTGCCATTTACAATAACACTATTCTCTATAAAGCTCGTATTTGCTGGGATGATATCTGTAACGATAATGTTTTCCACTTGTATATTTCCGTTATTTATGATGGAAATTGTATAAGGGATAATAGTTTGTAGGTCAGCGTATTGGATTGGCGTTGTTTTTGTCGCAATTACATTAGCAGAAATAACTTCAGTGAAGGTAATATTACTAGTCGATATTTGTTCTTCCCCGTTTATTGTATAGCGGGAAGCTGATTGATTTTGAACATGGCCGCTAGCTGGAAGAGCTACGACGGTAACAGAAAATGTGACTGGGATAGAAATGTCAGGAGCAATCGTTCCTACAAGTATACCGGTACTTGGATTGGCGTTAAGCTGCGGAATGTTATTTACTAAAACGCTACCGTCTATAAAGGTTGTTCCATCAGGAATATTGTCTGTAAATACAACAGCAGTAGCATCTGTATTCCCTGTATTCGTTAAAGTTGTTGTATAAGTTAAAATGTCACCAATCGTTACAGAAGTTAAATCAACAGTTTTCAGTGAAACGATATCAGCGTCATTAATTTGAACGAAAGTAGTATTGGAAGTAGTAGATTTTTGAATTGGTGCAAAGTCAGGATTGAAAATAAAGTCGTAGACGATGTTTGCAGTATTAGGTGCTGGATTTACAGCAGGTAAATTCGTAACGGAAACTTGGAATGTTATTGTTGTCGATTGACCTGACGCGATATTAGCAATGGAAAAGCCGATATTCGGATCTGCTGCAGGAAGTACAGTATTGTTAACTATTACACTTCCCGGAATAAATACTGTTCCATCTTCTATAGTATCTGTAAAAAAGATGGAGTTAGTTGTAGTGGATCCGTTATTTTGGATTAATACTGTATATTCAATGATTTCATCAATATTAGCTAATACTTTATTAGCGGATTTTGTAGCGATAAGAATAGCGTCAATAAATTGTATATTTGTACTATTGGAAGAGGTCGTTTCTGAAATTGGTGGTGAGCTTGGATCCGGTTGATATTCATAGTGAATGACAGCGATATTATTAATGTTATTTTGAGAAGGTATAGAGACTACATTTACTTGGAACGTAACAATAATCGTATTATTTGGAAGGATAATATCAAGGGTGATTCCGGTAATTGGATTTTCGTTAGGTCTTGGTATGCCATCTACAAGGATGCTATTTGGAACGAATGTGGTGCCAGCTGCAATTGCGTCAATTAGGAGAGTATTTGTAATAGGTACTGTACCAGCGTTTGTAACGGCGACTGTATATGTGATAATTTGACCGATGCGTGTAATGGATCTATTGGCGGATTTAATTGCACTAATATTTGCCGTCCGCACTTCCGTGTTTACTGCATTTGATAACGATCTACGCTGAATAATCGGAGAGCTAGGGTCAATTTGGTATTCGTACGAAGTGTCTGAAATATTAATGACTGTATTGCCGGACGGTATATTTGTAAGTTGTACTTGGAATGAAATAGTGACTGTTTCATTTGGTTGTATCGTGCTGAGAGTTACTCCGTTTTCAGGATTCGCGCCAGGCTGAATCACAGTATTTATTGATAAGCTATCTTCAATGAATATAGTACCTTCTGGAATGTTATCAATAAACACGGTATTGTTAGCTGGAATGGTTCCTATATTTTGTAGTGTATTTGTGTAGGTAATAATTTGCCCAATTGATACGAAAGTTACATCCGCGCTTTTAACAGAAATAATATTTGCATTTTGAAGTGATGTTGTAACAATGTTAGAATTTGCAGAGCGATTCACCGGTGGAGCTGTAGGAATACTTACATATTGGTAATTTGCAGAAGATTGATTTACAATTTCGGTTTCAGTAGGTGGATTGTTTGTTTGCACTTGAAATAGTATCGTTTTTGAACTATTTGCTGGAATCGTTCCAATCGGTATTCCGTTTTCTGGATTTACACCTGGCTGCAGGACACCGTTAATTGTGACACTATCGGGAACGAATGTAGTCCCAGCTGGAATAGAATCTGTAAAAATAATATTTATTGCGTCAACATTGCCGATATTTTTCACTTCAGAAATATAAAGTATAGTTCCGCCAATATCTACAGTTATTGGATTGGACGTTTTTGTAATTGTCAATTGTGCTTGCACAAAATTTGTAATGACAATATTACTTGTAGATGTTTCAGTAATAGGCGGCTGGCTTGGATCTGGTTGAATTGTATATGTTGTATTGGATTGATTTGTAATAGAATCTTGCGAGAATGAATTATTAATAAGAATTTGAAACGAAATAAGGTGAGTAGCGTTTGCTGCAAGGTTAGGCAAAGTAACACCTACGTTTGGATTGGCACCAGGTATAGCTGTTCCGTTAAGTGTAAAACTATTTTCTACGAATGTAGTCCCATTTGGAGTAGAATCTAAAAATGAGAGATTAGTTGCTGAGATATTTCCGTTATTTTCTAATGTTATCGTGTAGGTCAAAATATCGCTAGTTGTTGCTTGTTGTGCATTGACTGCTTTTAAAGAAATGATAGTCGCATCTGAAATTTGTGTGGATGCTGGATTAGAAGTAATTGTACGAGAGATGATAGGAGAGGTTGGATCGGCGATAAAAGTATAGTCAATACGGGCTGTATTAGAAATTGGATTCACGCTTGGAATGGATTGAACGATAACTTGGAATGTGACGGTCACGATTTCTGACGGCGCGATGGCGTTTAATGGTATCCCTACGTTTGGATCGGCACCTGGAACGGAAACGCTATTAATGGTCACGCTATTAGGAATAAATGCAGTTCCTTCTGGGACCAAATCTGTTAAATTAACTGTATTTGCAGTTGTATTTCCGTTATTTTGAACGACTACTGTGTAAGTGATTGTACCGTTAGTAGATTGTACGAGAGAATCTGTATTTTTAATTACGGATAACGATGCATCAACGACAGCTGTATTAACCGTATTAGATGAGGATGTTGCTGTAACTGGAGGTTGACTTGGATCGACAATATACGTGTAACTTGTAATGGCTTGATTTATAATCGCCCCTTGCGGTGGAATAGAGCTTGCAAGAAATTGGAACGTAATAGTAGCAAAATCACCTGGTGCGATAATACCAACTGGAATACCGAGAGTTGGACTTGCATTTGGAAGTGACATTCCATTTAACGTAACGCTATTTGGAACGAATACTGCACCTACAGGAACTCCGTTTATGAGCAATACAGAATTTGCAGGGAAATTTCCGGTATTTGTTAATGTTGCTGTATACGTAATTATATCTCCGATGGATACGATTGATCGATTTGCTTCTAAAACAGTAGTAACGGTAGCGTTATTAATTTGTGTTGAAGCGCCATTAGAATTTATTGTGCTTGTAACAGGAGGAGCTGCCGGGTCAACAATGAATGTGAATTGAATAGATGCAACGTTTGTAATTGGGTTTGAAGGTGGAGTAGATGCAACCATGACTTGGAAAGTAACAGTTAAGGAACTGTTCGTACTAACGGTTCCGATATTAACCCCGTTATTTGGATCTGCCCCTGGAATGATACTTCCATTTACAGAGAAACTATTTTCAACAAAGGTCGTTCCAGCTGGAATAAGATCTGAGAAATTTAAATTCGTAGCGTTTGTATTGCCGCTGTTTTGAATCAAAACTGTATAAGTGATTGTGTCTCCGATATTTGCAAAGGCTGTATTAGCAGTTTTTACAGCTGAAAGTATCGCTGAATTAATAGAAGTAACGAAGACGTTCGTTTCCACATTACCAGGCTGGGCTTGTAATGAATTGCCTACGTTATATTGGAAGTTAACAAATCCTAAGTTTTGGAGTTCAGGTGTGAACGTTGTTGGATTGCTTACAATTTGAACTTGGAATATGATTGTTACGATTTGATTTGGAGTTATTGTATTTATGCCAACACCGCTAATAATAGAAGCGGATGGTAATGGAGTGCCATCAACAACAACTGATCCCGCAACAAATTGTGTCCATGTTGGTAAAGGATCTGAAAAAATAACGTTGTTAGCAGGAATATTTCCTGTGTTCGTAATAGTAGTTGTATACGTAATCGTATCACCGATAGTTGCAAAAGCTTTATCTCCTATTTTAATAGTGTTTAAAATAGCACTTTCAATTTTTGTTATAACGTTGTTAGAAGTAATATTTTTTGAAACTGGAGGATTTGCTGGATTAACGATATGTTGGAAGCTCACACTAGCTTGGTTGGAAATTGGATTTATAGGCGGAATTTCATTGGCATTAATATGAAATGCTATGATGACAGATTGGTTTGGCGCGATATCACCAATTGGAACACCTGTAATTATATTTGCATTTGGGATGCTAATTCCGTTAAGTGTAAAACTATTCGGTTCAAAGGAAGTTCCGGCTGGAATAAGGTCGGTAAAAATAACATTCGTTGCACTAACATTTCCGCTATTTGTAATTGTAACGGAGTAGACGATATCCTGCCCGATATCTACCGTTTCCGCATTTGAATTTTTTTGTGCAGTAAGGATAGCGCTATTAATTTGGGTTGTCGTTGTATTCGATTGATTGGAAGTTGTAATAGGTGACTGGCTAGGATCAACGACATAATGATATGTGGTAGAAGCAAAATTAGAAATTGGATTAAGTGTTGGAAGTGTAGTAACAGTTGCTTGGAATGTAACGATTGCCGTATTACCCCCATTAATTGAACCTATGTTTACACCAGTAGACAAATCAGCGTTTGGAATGGTTTGCCCATTAACTGTGAAACTGTTTGGAATGAAACTTAAATTGCTATCAAGAATATCGATAATAGTTACATCAGTTGCAGCCACATTCCCTGTATTAGGAAGGTTAAGTGTAAATGTTATTGTATTACCAACATCCGCAAAAGTAAGATTTGCTGTTTTTGTACTAATAATATGTGCGTTGTTTATTTGAAGAAGTGTAGTGTTGGAGCTAGCTGTATTCGATACCGGCGGATTACCTGGATCAACAGTAAACTCATATGTCGTTGATGCTGTATTCGGTGCTGGATTAATAGGTGGAATGCTGTTCACTGTAACTTGAAAGACGATACTATATATTTCATTTGGTGGAAGTGCTGCAAGTAATACACCTGTATTTGGATCCGCATTAGGTTGTAAAATGCCATCGACAGTTAATGTGCTAGGAACAAATGTGAGTCCACTTGGTAATACGTCTGTGAATACAATGTTAGTTGCATCGGTATTGCCTACATTGATAATAGAAGTAGTATAAAAGGCAGTTTGCCCGATATCTGCAAAGGATACACTTTCATTTTTCGTCATGGATAATATAGCTTCTCTAATTTGCGTTGAAACAGGATTACTAATTGAAGTTTCTGCATCAGGTGGTGAGACTAATTGATACGATGTCGATGAGAAATTTACAATTGGATTTGCGGTTGGTAATGAGGTCACGTTTACTTGGAATGAAACATTTACTGTAGCCCCAGCTGTTATAGGACCAATATTTACACCATTCGTTGGATTCGCACCGCTTTGAGGAATTCCATTGATAGAAAATGTGTTTGTGATAAATGTAGTTCCGCTCGGCATTGTATCTGTGAAAATAACATTTTGTGCGGAGGAATTTCCGTTGTTTGTTAAAGCGACAGTATAAGTGAGTGTGTCTCCGATGCTGCTAAATGCTTTATCAACTTGTTTCGATGAAAGAATGGTAGCTGTATTAATTGTAGTGAACACTGTGTTGGAAGTAGCAGTTCTTGAAACAATAGGTGCATTTGGATCAGCGATAAATGTGTAAGAAGCAGTAGCGGAGTTGGCAATGGGATTTTGAACAGGGGTGGTAGTAGCGGTAACTTGAAATGCTATAGATATTGAGCTGTTAGGAGCAATTGATCCAATCGTTATACCTGTATTAGGGTTAAGACCAATTTGTGTGATGCCATTTATTGTAACACTATCAGTAATAAATGTTGTGCCATCTGGTATAAGGTCAATGAAAGTAATATTAGTTGCATTTGTATTACCTTTATTCGTTAAAATTGTCGTATAGGTAATGGTATCACCTAGTGTTACAAGCGTTTGATCGACCGATTTTACCATCGTTATCATAGCATCTAATACAGGGGTTGTAACAATATTCGTTGAAGTAGAAGTAGTAGCAGGAGCACCGTTTGGATCGACAGTATAAGAATATAAAATTGTATCGTTACCCATAATCGAACTTGAAGGTGGAATAGAAATAACATTTACTTGGAAAGTAACAGTTACTGTTTGGCCAGGAGCGATATTGGGTATATTTACTCCAAGTGCTGGTTGCGCACCAGGCTGTTGAACTCCATTTATTGTGACTGAATTTGGTATAAATGTAGTGCTAGCTGGAATAGCACTTGTAAATGTTATATTAGTTGCGGGTGTATTACCAGTATTCGTAATAGTCGTTGTATACGTAATTGTATCTCCGACAGAAACTATAGATTTATCAGCACTTTTTGTTGTAGTTAATATTGCACTATTTATTGTCGTAGTCACGGTATTAGATGAAACGGTTTGTGTTATAGCGGGTTGACTTGGATCGACAATATGCTGAAATTGTACAGAACTAGAATTAGAGATTGGATTTATACTTGGAATGTTTGTCACAAGGACATTTATCGTAATAGTAGCCGTACCACCTGGATTTATATTTCCAATCTGAATCCCGTTTGCCGGATTGCCAATTTGCTGCGTACCAGAATCATTTATAAGAGTGCCAGATATAAATGTCGTTCCATTAGGCAAAATATCCGTGAAAATTATATTTTGTGAAGTGACATTTCCAGGGTTATTTAATGTAATTGTATAAGAAATTGTATCGCCGATCGTTGCGAAATTTTTATCCGCGGATTTAACCGCTATAATTTCTCCGGAATTTATTTGTGTCGAAACAGAATTGGATGTTGTACTTCGTGAAACGAGTGGTAAATTAGGTCCTGTCATAAATTGATAATTAATAGAAGCACCGTTTACAACCGGTGAGTTTGGTCCCCCAGGCCCAATTGTGAAAATTGGATTTGGAATACTAACTACTTGCACGTGGAAGGTGACGTTTATAAAATCTCCTGCAATAATATCCCCAATTGGTATCCCATTCGCTGGATTTACTCCAGGTAATAAAACCCCACCTACTCGAACGCTATCTTCTATAAATACTGTATTATTTGGAATCGGATCTGTAAAAATGATATGAGTAGCAGTCGTGTTCCCTATATTTTCTAATAAAACAGTATACGTTAAAAATGAATTTCCAGGTGCTACGTCAGAAAATAGACGATCCACACTTTTCGTTGCTTGAATAATTGCTTCATTTATTTGAACTAAGACCGGATTACTAGTAGCCGTTTCTGTAACAGGCGGCTCGGTAGGGTCAACAATGATAGAGTATGTTGTACTAGATTGGTTCATCGTAGGGTTTGAAGCTGGTATTGAACCGACAATGGCTTGGAAGGTAATGGTTGTCGTTCCTCCAACTGGAATTGGGTCTAAAGGAACCCCGCTATCTGGCCTAAATCCGAGTTGTGGGATGGTATTAATTTGTACGCTATCAGGGACGAATGAAAGTTCAAGTGGTAATATATCGATAAAAACAGGTGTGTTTGCAGTTGTATTTCCGTTATTAGTGAGAGTAGTTGTATACGTAATTGTATCGCCAACAGCAGCAAATGCACTGCTCGCAGTTTTTGTTGCGATAACGGAAGCAGTATTTACTTGTGTAAAAGTTTTATTGGATTTAACTGTTCGTGAAACAGGTGGTTCATTAATATCTACAATAAAACTATATTGAAGCGATGATTTATTAGGGATTGGATTAGGATTTGGAATCGTTGTAATGTTTACTTGAAAGCTGAGTATAACTGATGCATTTGAATTTATGTTACCGATATTGATACCATTTTGTGGATTTGCATTAGGAATGGTTGTTCCATTTACTGTAAAACTATTTAGAATAAACGTTGTACCATCTGGAATTAAATCTGTAAAAATAACATTGTTTGCGGTAGTGTTACCGGAGTTAGTAATGGTAGAAGTGAAAGTAAGTGTATCTCCAATAGTAGCGAATGTTGAATTGACAGTTTTATTTATAGATAGAGTAGCATCAATAATTGGAGTAACCGTTGTGTTTGTAATTGTACTACCAACAGCAGGTGATTGGTTTGGATTCACTGTATATTCATAATTTACAAGGGCGTTATTTGTTAATGTGCCACTAGGCGGTATCGCTAAAATTTGTGCTTGAAAAGCAATAAATACAGTATTACCTGGTGGAATATCTGCTAAGTGAATACCAAGTGATGGATCTAATCCTGGTTGTGGAACATTATTGATAGTTACGGAGTTTTGGATAAATGAAGCTCCTGCGCCAAGCCCATCCGTTAAAACATTTGCACTAGCAGGGATATTTCCAGTGTTTGTAACTGCAATCGTATAGGTAACGATATCTCCAATTGCAGCTGTCGGTGTATTCACTGATTTAGTAGCGACGATCGTAGCGTTATTAATTTGAGTTGTTATTACGTTACTTAACGCATTGGCGGATGCTGGAGGTAAGTTAGGATTTACGACATATTGGTATGCTATATTACTTTGATTAGGGATTGGGTTCGGATTCGGGATGGAATTTACTTGTACTTGGAACGAAATTATCGTATTTGCATTCGGATTTATTGGATCAATTGCTATCCCATTCGCTGGATTTACATTAGGAAGTATATTCCCATTTACTGTTACACTATTAGGAATAAACGATGTCCCGTTTGGAATTACATCTGTAAAAATCACGTTTGATGCAAGAGTGTTCCCACTATTCGTTAAAGTAGTCGTGTACGTAATAATATCATTTACGTTAGCGAACTGTTTATCTGCAGATTTTACAGCGGTAATCGTAGCGTTATTAATTGTTGTTTGTACCGTGTTAGAAGCCACCATCTGCATTACAGCTGGTTTGGATGGATCGTACGTATATTGGAATGTTGTGCCTGATTGATTTGTAATCGGATTTACAGCAGGGATATTTGGTACAAAAACCTGGAATGAAACGGTACGTGATGAATTCGCCCCGATCGTACCGATCAAAATACCGTTAGCAGGATTTGCATTTGCTATAGGGACATTGTTAATCGTTACAGTATTAGGAATGAACAGGGTACCCGCTGGAATGATATCTGTAAACGTTACATTAGAAGCTGGGATATTCCCGTTATTTGTTAAAATAGTCGCATATAATATGACATCACCAACATCAGCGAAATTTGTGCTCGTTAGTTTTGTAGCAACAATATTAGCAGTATTAATTTGTGTAGTTACTATATTGCTAGCAGCGTTTCTAACAACAGCAGGTAAACTCGGATCAGCGATAAAGCTATATTGAAGTGAAGCGCTATTTTGAATTGGATTTGGTGAAGGTAGCCCATTTGCACTTATTTGAAAAACAATCGTTGTAAAACCACCAGCAGGAATGGAGCCGACTTGAAGGCCGGTACTTGGGTCTGCACCTAGCTGTAAAGCGCCACCTATAAAAATACTATTTGGTACGATAGTGGTGCCGGGAGGGATTATATCGGTAACAATAACATTGTTTGCTGTAGTATTGCCAAGGTTAGCTAAGGAAATTGTATATGTGATTGGTTGCCCAACATCAGCAATAGTTAAATCTACTTGTTTGACAATAATTACATTTGCTAAATTAATTTGTGTACTTACAGTGTTACTTAAAGATGTTTCTATAATTGGTGGATCGCCAGGATTTAGAATAAAGCTATACTGTGTACTAGATGAATTTATTGTTGGATTTTGTGCTGGTAAAGAGGTGACAGTTACTTGATAAGAGACGGTAAGTGAGCCGTTAGCAGGAATGGAAGGTAACGGAACACCTATATTTGGATCTGCGTTATTTTGGAGCACACCATTAATAAGGAAAGTGTTTGGGATAAAGGTAGTACCGTCTGGATTCGTATCTACGAAAGTAGGACTATCAGCAGAAACACTTCCTGCATTCGTTAAAATAACGGTATAAGTTAATATATCCCCTACGGTAGCGAACGCTCGATCCACTGTTTTGGCTGAAATGACATTTGCATCGTTTACTTGAGTAAATGTAGTGGTTGAAGTAGTGTTCTTACTTACAGGTGAAGCGTTTGGATCAACAATAAAGTTATAGGAAATGGAGGCACTATTCGAAATAGGATTTGGGTTTGGAATACTAGTTATTAATACCTGGAATGAAGCTGTAATTGTAGTATTAGCATTGATGCTACCAATATTGATGCTAGCTGGTGTTGCGCCCGGCTGAGTAACACCGTTAACTATAACACTGTTCGGTACGAAGGAAGTACCATTTGCAATTGAATCGGATAGTAATACATTGTTCGCCGCAACATTTCCATCGTTTGTAAGAGCAAAGGTGTAAGTTAATACATCTCCAACTTCCGCAAATGTTTTATCCACAGATTTTATAGCATGTAGATTTGCTAGTCTAATTGTTGAGGTAACAGAATTAGAATTTGCTGTTTTTGAAGTTGGCGGCAGGCTTGGGTTTACAGTGTAAATATAAGAGGCGAAAGCATTATTAATGATAGGATTTTGGGAGGTAATGTTGATGACTGTTACTTGGAACGATAAGGTGAAAGTAGCTCCGCCAGGAATTGTACCGATAGGTAAGGCAATAAGAGAAGTTACATTTTGCAAAACGCCGTTTAGCGTTACAGTACCTGGAGTCAATATCGTTCCATTTGGAAGTGGATCGGTTAGCTGTACGTTCGTTGCAGCAGTATTTCCACTGTTTGTAATAAGGACTGTATAACTGATTGTATCTCCAATTGTAGCAAATTGTTTATTTGTCGATTTTGTTAATGTTAAATTCGCATTGTTAATTTGAGTGGTAACGACGTTAGAAGCGATGTTTTTCGTAACGGGTGATTGACTAGGGTTGACAGTATACTGATAAGAAGCGCTTGATCCATTAGATACGATATTTGCTGGAGGTATTGTGTTTACTACTACTTGAAATGAAACGTTTTTTGTCGTACCAGTTGGGATGGAACCTATGTTCACACCATTAGCGGGATTCGCACCAACCTGTGTCGTGCCATCTATTGTTAAACTGTTTAGGACAAAAGTTGTTCCTGTAGGAATGGCATCTGTAAAAATAACATTGTTCGCATTCGTATTACCTGTACCCGTAAAGGCAACAGTGTAAGTCAGTGTATCTCCAATATCCGCATAGTTTTTATCCACCGTTTTTGCCATAGTTACCGTAGCATTATTCACTTGAGTAGAGACGGTATTAGTCGTATTAGTACCACTTACTGCAGGCAGATTTGGTACAGGATTGTATTGATATGTTGTTGTACCACTATTTAATATTGGATTTGTTTGGGGGATAGAAGGAACGAATACTTGAAATGAAATGGTAGTAGTAGAATTTGCAGCAATAGTCCCAACGGATATACCATTAGCAGGATTTGCTCCAGCTTGAATAACGCCGTTAACAGTTACACTACCTGGAATAAAAGTAGTCCCGTTTGGAATGGGATCCGTATATATAACATTTGTAGCAGCGATATTTCCTGCATTAGCTAAGGAAATACTATAAGTTAACGTATCACTAATATCGGCAAAAAGTTTGTTAACTGATTTAGTTCCATTAATAGTTGCAAGGTTAATTTGTGTGCCGGCAGCATTACTCGTTGCCAGACCGTTAAAAGTTGTTCCCCCAGCAATTGGTGTGTATTGAAACGTAATGTTAGCGGTGTTAGAGATAGGGTTTTGATTTGGAAGAGAAACGACAGTTGCTTGGAAGGTCACTGTACGAGAAGCGTTGTTATTAATTGTTCCAAGAGAAATACCAGCGGCAGGATTTGCGTTTGTTTGTGGTACATTATCTATCGTTACGCTGCCAGGTATAAAGGAAGTGCCGTTAGGGAGAATGTCTGTAAAAGTAACGTTATTTGCAGGAAGAAGACCGGTGTTAGGGACAGTAACTGTATAGGTTAGAATATCGCCAATTGTAGCAACACTTTTATTTACGCTTTTTGTTGCTTGTATATTAGGTGAATTAATATCAATTTGTAAACCAACTGTATTTAGCATATATGCGTCACCGTTCGTTGTTAAACGGATTGCGGCGGAGACCTGGGAATTTGTTAAATAAGGAGAAATATCAATAGAAGTAATGTCCCAACCTTGCCGACCGGCGGAGATATTTGTAGCTGTAGAGGCACTCTGGTTCCTCGTGCCAAATGTTCCAGTTGTATCTAAATTTCCAGCAGCATTATTAATTTGGGAACCGAAGAAATTATTTACAGCATTATTTGGCCCAGATAATGCATTTAATGAACTGAAATTTGGTCCAAATAAAGCTTGATCCCCAGTTAAATCAGCATCCCCTTCAGTAGAACTTATTAATAATCTCCCGCTTACAGGTCCCCCGGCAGGTGTTAAAAACCCTGAGACAGATACATCTGCACTACCGGTTTCTACAGAAACACGGTTACCAGCTACGTAAATTGTTAAATTTCTTGCAGGTAAGGAACCGTTTTGATAAGCGACAATAAGCGTCCATCCAGCAGAGTTGATTGCTCCATTAGAAGCGTCTAAAGGATCTACAAGTCCAGGAACAGAACCTGTTGTATAAGATCCAGATCCAGCAGCTTGAACGAGTGACGTTACATCTGCTGAACGTGTATAAAATCCAAATGTGACAGATCCAGAAACGAAAGTTTGATTTGAAGCTGTAACAGCCGAAGGGGTAATTGAGTATGTTGACACAGGTGTTGTAAAAGAAACGGGGTTTCCTAATACGCTCGTAATGTTTTGATCCCGAGATAAATAGTTTCCACCCCAAACGAGTTCTGCGTAAAGAATAGTACTGCCAGCAGGGATATTCAAAATAGCGGTAGAACTATTTTGTGTATAGTTTAACGTTGTACCCGCAGGAAAAGTAGTTACTTGTAAAGCGGTATTCGTAGTTACGAATGCACCAATTGCACCGATTGTACCAGCACGGTTTAGATTGCTAATTTTACTTAAACCTAGTGTGTTTCCTGTAATAGCCAGTGCGCCGTTAGTGGTGGTAGAAAATCGATTCGTAATGGGCATGTTGTCACCTCATTTACAATATAGTCTTGGTCAAAATAGGATATGCGTGTGACTGGTAAAGGGAAACATGTACAAGTTGATTTGATAATAATGATTTAAATGTCTAGATAAGGAGATGGAGAATGATTGAATTGGAAATTAGAGTGGAGCGTCTTAGTAGAGAAAAAACAGAGGATATTGTAGCATTATCTTCTTATATTGGCTGGGATTATAACAGAGAAGAAATTGAAACGATTTTTAATTCAGGTATTGTATATGGTGTGGTAAATGGGAGGGAAGAGCTTATTGCAAGCGCGGCAATTATATTATACGGGGAGACATTAGCGTCTATCGGAATGGTGATTGTACATCCAGATTATAAAGGGAGAGGGATTGGAAAGGCGATAACGGATTCATGCGTTAAAAGCGTATCAACTCAAACTCCAATTATGCTTATTGCTACGGATGAGGGGAAGCCTTTATATGAAAAACTAGGATTCAGGGCTGTTAGCTATGTTTCTAAATACATATGTAACTCGTACAATGCGAATTATACATGTGTAGGAAATAAAGAGTATATGATGAATTATGAAGAGTGTGATTTAGAAGAAATAATACAAATAGATGAACGTGCGTTTGGAACAAATAGAAAAGCGTTTTTAAAGAAAAGAATTATGCAAAGTGAACAGTGTATCGTTGAGAAGGATAAAGAACAAAATGTACTAGGATATGGTTTGAGTTTACAAACGTCAGAAAATAAAATAATAGGACCGGTAGTTGCTAAAAATGATGCGATGGCAATGAGAATTGTACATTACTTAGCAAAAGGGCATAATGGGAAATTAAGAATGGATGTACCAGAAGGAAAGAAAGATTTCGTGAAAGAGTTAGAGATTAGCGGTTTTCAAAAGGTTAATACACCGCCAATTATGATGAAAAATAGAGATCGATTTTTGAAAAGAAATGGAGAATTATATAGTATTGCAGCACAAATTTTCGGATGAAAAAAGAATCCTTATAAAGTAAAGGATTCTTTTTTGTGGTTAAACCTAATCACGATATTGGTCGTGAGTTGGCTGAAAGAGATCTTCCTCGATATCTCTCACCATAGAAAAATGATCAACATTATAATGACCGTGTAGAGTTTTATTATGATGACCAATAATTTGCTCTGCAGACAATACGTCAGAATCAGTTGTGGAATGACCATTTTTAATTAATGTAACATCAAAACCTTGTACAGTTGCTGTCCTAACTGCGGTGTCAATGCAATGTTCTGTTTTACATCCACCTATAACAATATGATTGATTTTTTCTTCTTTTAAAAGTTCAAGTAAAGAAGTGCCATAGAATGAATTTGTTGCTGCTTTATTAATAAGGGTTGCAGACTGAGGTGCTTTAATTTGATTATGTACTTCAAATCCTTCTCCTGTACCAGAAGCAACATCGATATCTCTTACGAAGACAATAAGGGCATTTGAATCTATTGCTTGCTGTACAGCGGTATTTAGTGTTGCTAATAGCTCGGTTTTACGGAAAACTTCATTTTCTTGTTCATTTCCATCAATTAATTCTTGCTGAGCATCGATAATTAATAGTGCTTGTTTCATTCGATATCCCCTTTAATATAAAATAAATTTCCCTTTACATATTCTTTTATATTGTAAGGAACTCCTTTTTTTTCTAAGAAGTAGACGATAGATTTACAAAGTTGTCAAATAAATTTCATTCTCATAGAGTATAAAAACATGTATGATAGGAAGTGGAGAATTTTTGAGTAGGTGGGAATATTATGCAAACAGTAGAAGATTATCTTTCATTCTTACATACGAAAGGATTTAAATTATCAGAGGAAGCACAAGGGTTTATCATGTTCGGACAAGGATATACTGGTGCATCTGATGGAATTGTGAACGCGGCAATAGAAGCGACAATTAAACATCAATTACAGTTTGATGGCAGTTATTTTGTTGCGTTATTAGAACGATTGAAAGAGGAAGAAATTACAGATAAAAAAAGCGCTAAGGCTTTTATGCGGAAGTTACAAGCGTAACTTCACGCAGCCCGCGCTTCTTTTTTCGTTTTGGAAGGTAGTTCAACAAAAACCATGCCTAGGAAAATACATAAACATCCAATAATAGCAGAAATAGAAAGCTGTTCATTTGCAACTAGAACGCCTGTTAATGCAGCAAAAACGGGCTCCATTGCGAAAATAATTGCTACTCTTGTTGGAGAAGTATGTTTTTGTGCCGATGTTTGAATGAAAAAAGCAATGGATGTCGCAAACAGGGAAGTTAGAAAGAGAGCGAATAAAAAGGAATGATTCGTCCATAGTGATATTGAAAATAACTTTTCCCAATCTTCAAACAAAAAAGCGCAAATGGAAGAAAATATACCAACAGCTAATACTTGAGATGTGCTTAATAATAAAGGAGAGATTCTTTTAGAAAAGAAGCCGTTAACAAGAATATGGGCAGCGAAAGCGACAGCGCAACCGAGAACGAGTATATCTCCAATGTTTAATTGAAAAGAATCACCAGCAGTTAATAAATATAAACCTGCTGTCGCTACAGCAATACCAAGTACGATGAAAATTGTAGCCCGCTGTTTTAAAAAGATAAAAGATAGGATTGGAACCATAACGATGCTAAGTCCAGTTAAGAAACCAGCTTTTGAAGAGGTTGTATAAAGTAAGCCGAATGTTTGTAATAAATAGCCAACACATAAAAAGAATCCAACAATCAATCCAGCGAGACTACTCTGTTTTATATCTTGTTTTGAAGTTTTTTGTGAGAAAATCATTTGAACGAATAATAAAATAATTCCAGCGAATAAAAAGCGAATGCCATTGAAAGTAAAGGGTCCGACAAAAGACATAGCATTTTGAACGACAACAAACGTAGCTCCCCAAATAAAAGAGACAAATAATAAAGCAAGAGGAGCAATCCACTCTTTTTTCACACTCATACCCCCGTTAATTTTGTAAGATAGCTTTTCTAGCTAATTCATCAGCTACTTTATTTTGACTACTTGGAATCCACTTAATAAAAAAGAAATCGAAATTTTTTATGTACTGCAGTGCTTCCTCTAATAGTGGTGCAAATATTTTATTTTTTGCGTATTCTTTTTCGACAGCTCGCTCGACAAGCTGCGAATCGGTACGAAAAGAGACAATGTTATAATTATGCTCCGTGCAATATTTTAATGCCGCAAGTAAAGCGTGGTATTCTGCTTCATGATTGGACATTGTCCCAAGGGGCAATGATAACTGTACAGCTGGTTGCACCCCTTTAATAAACACTCCTGCACCAGAAGGACCAGGATTTCCTTTTGATGCACCATCAATATATACTTCAATCAAAATGAGAAACCTCCAAATTATAAGATGATCCCCTACTTATATGTTTCTTTGAAGTAGGGGATAGAGTAACTTAGCCGATTGTAATACTATAACGACATGTAAATGTTTCATTCGTTTGTAAAGATTGAATTCCTTTTTTTTCCTTGAAATCTTTTGCCGGATTTACTTCATCAGCAATCCCGTACCAAGGTTCAATACATAAGAAAGGTGCGTTCTCGCCTGGTGTCCATACACCGACAAATGGGAATCCGTCAAATTCTACTTTTACAAATTTATTATGTTTATGAGAACGAATAGAGATTTCATCCGTATTCATATTTTCAAAAATAAGTGCATCATTTTTGAATAAATCGTATGTAAGTGGTAATTCATTCGTATTTTCAGCGATTAATTGCTTTTTACTTGAAAGATAAGGTCCTTCTAATACGCTTGTTTCTAAGCGTTCAGAACCATTAAATGATAAATGATAATCTGTAAATGATTCGCCCTCTAATAAGGGGAAGTTGAAACCAGGATGTGCTCCGATTGAGAAGAACATCTCTTTTGAAGTAGGGTTATTTACTTCATATGTTACATGAACGATTTGTCCATCTAGCTCATAAGAAACGAGTAATTCGAATTCGTATGGGTATTTTTTTAATGTTTCTTCATTACTAGTAACAATATAAGTAATATTCGTTTCACTTTGTTCTTTTACAGAGAATGTAAGATCACGAGCAAAGCCGTGTTGTGTTAAAGAATATGGTTTACCATCTACGTAGTATGTATTATCTACTAATCGGCCGACAATTGGGAATAAAATTGGTGCGCGGCGCCCCCAATAAGTAGAATCGCCTTGCCATAAGTATTCAGTGTTATCTTCTTTTAAGCGAACGCTTTGTAATTCTGCACCTTTGTCAGAAATGGAAACGATCACTTTTTCATTTTGAATTGTTGCTGTCATGAAGTGAAACCTCCTAAATCTTTCATATGTTTTATTATACGTTGTCCAAAAGAAAAAAGGTAGTAAATGATAGGAATCTATTGACGAAAGAGTGCCTATTGCGTAAAATATAATCTTGTTGCTTAAAAACGAATAACGTGGTTCGAAACCATCCCACGGAAAAAAACTAAGGAGATTTTGTCATGAATATAAGGACATTAGTCGGTAATGGTATTTTAGCGGCATTATATATTGCTGTTTCTATGCTTATTCAGCCATTTGGCTTTACGAGTGTACAGTTTCGTATTTCAGAGATGTTTAATCATCTCGTTGTATTCAATAAGAAAGCAATTTACGGGATTGTATTAGGTGTATTTTTAACGAATCTCTTTTTCTCACCTATGATCGCTTATGATTTAGTATTTGGAGTAGGGCAATCCATTCTTGCATTACTTGCAACTATTATTTCTATGCGCTTCATTAAAGGTGTTTGGGCTCGTATGATTTTTAATACAGTTATTTTTACAGTCACAATGTTTATGATTGCAATTGAACTTCATCTTGCGTTTGATCTGCCATTTTTATTGACATGGCTAACTTGTGCAGTTGGTGAATTTGTTGTAATGGCAATTGGTATGCCTGTAATGTACTGGATTAATAAGCGAGTGCAATTTGAAAGATTTATGCAATAGATGAAAGAGCTGTCCTTACGTAGGATGGCTCTTTTTGTATGTGATTAAATTGTATATAATACTGTGACTCTTGATAAAATATAATAAAATAAATATAAGAAGTCTTATAAAAGGGGAATCTAGTATGAAATATAAAATACATTGGTTGTATAAAACGAAGCGTGGTTTACAAACTGAATTAACAACAGATTATATGAACATAGAAGAAGTGCTTCAATTTGCGGAGGATTTTGAGAAAACAGGTAGGGTGAAAGAACTATTATTTTTCGATGAAATGGACGCGGAATGGTCATTAAAAGAAATGAAAAAACTGAGTAAGCAAGTGGAGGAAGATCCGCAAGAAATTCAAGTTTATTTTGATGGTGGTTATGATGTGCAGACGAAAGAAGCTGGGGTTGGTATATGTGTATACTATAAAAAAGGAAATACAAATTACCGAATTCGTCGCAATGCATACATAGAAGGCATATATGATAATAATGAAGCGGAGTATGCAGCATTATTATACGGGATGAATACACTCGAGGAATTAGGAATTAAATATGAAGCAGTTACACTTCGTGGAGATTCTCAAGTTGTACTGCAGCAATTAGCTGGTGAATGGCCTTGCTATGATGAACATTTAAATCATTACTTAGACCAAATTGAACAAAAAGCGAAGCAAATGAAATTAAAGCTTATTTGTGAACCGATATCTAGAAAGCAAAATAAAGAGGCACATCAATTAGCAGCGCAAGCATTAGAAGGGACGACAATTGATAGTCATAAAGAAATAACCGAATAGAGAGGTGCACACGTGAAGAAGAAGCAACTCATTACAGAGGTAAATGACTTATTAGAAACGTATTGCGGAGGGTGTTTCCTGCAGGAACATAATCGGAAAAATCATAGTAAATACTATGCCCATTCTTTTTGTATACGGCAATGTACGGTTGGAGAGAAGTTGAAAAAGTATGGGGAGCAATTGTCATAAAAAAACATCCAGAGAATTTTCTCTGGATGTTTTTTAGTGCTTCGCTTCGTGTAATTGATGCTCGCATTTGCTTAATTTTTTTTCTTCATTCATTAGAAATGGCTCATCTAAATCCGTTGCAACGGATTTCATGATGTCAAGCTGAGAACGAGCCGATTCTACTGCAGTAGTGGCATGCTCTAATGTGTCTGGATCCATTGAAATTGTTGCAGAACCTACCATTTTTTGTGCAGTTTCTACACGGAATTTTACTTCTTCAAAATCATTTACATGTGACCCCATTGTTATTGCCTCCTTTGTATTTTGCGCATTTCACATAGTTTTTGCTCTGGAAAACGGAAATATACAAAGGAATAACAAAGGAGGTTACCAAGTAAGGTAACCTCCTGTCATATGTGGGATTAAAGTTTTGCTACGTTAGCAGCTTGAGGTCCACGGTTTCCTTCAGTAATGTCGAAAGATACTTCTTGACCTTCCTCTAAAGCTTTGTAGCCGTCGCTTTGAATAGCAGAGAAATGTACGAATACATCTTCAGAGCCTTCCATTTCGATAAATCCAAAACCTTTTTCATTGTTAAACCATTTTACTTTTCCTTGCATGTCACAATTCCTCCTAAAAACGATTCCTTTTTTCATTTAGTGAAATTCATCAAAAAATAATATAAATAAAAAATGCTATATTCTCGAATATTCTGCCAAATGATTAATTTAAATATACATGAATTGGTAGAATTTAGTCAAGTAAGCGTTTTTAAAATTTTGTATTTTGAATTAATTTTTTCTCGAATTTTTAAAAAGGTATAGGACAAGCCGAGTATGTAATATTCTTAAGTGAATGCTGTACATAATGAGGTGAAAGAATGGATGAGTCTTATTTATTAGATAATGAAGGGATGAAAAATAGAGTCGACATACCGAATTGGGTTGCAAAAGAATTTCATGATTTTTCGAATGTCGTGCTAGAACCAACTTTTCCGTGTTATTTCGGTTTAACAGCTTTGAAAAAGAATGAACTTCGTTATTCATTTCTCTCTCATAATGATTGGGGGCATTTACCCAATACAATGTTATCTTTTTTGGAGTTAATGAAAGAACGGCCAATTGTAAGAAGAGGCTTTTTTCTTTTTGTAGAGCCGGAATGTGAAGAGAAATCAATCGAATATTATCGAGATTATTTTTGGAAAGTACTACAATATTTACATGAAAACGATGATCAAACATGGCCGAAGCAAATTCCTGAAGATCCAGATCATTATTTATGGGAATTTTCATTTGGTGGTGAACCGATTTTTGCGTTTGGAAATGCGCCGGCTTATAAACAGCGAAAGACTAGGCATTTAGGAAATTCTCTCGTTATTGGATTCCAGCCACGAACTATTTTCGAGGGATTAGAAGGAGATCGTCCTAAAGGGTCGTATTCAAGACAAATGGTCCGTGAACGAGTTGAAAAGTGGGATCAGTTGCCGAAGCACCCTAACATTAGTCACTACGGCGATCCTAATCATCGTGAATGGAAACAATATTTCATAGGGGATGATATTGAGCCGGTTAAAGGTAAATGTCCTTTTCATCATAGAGTAGAGAAATAAGAGCCATCACCTGATGGCTCTTTTGTATATTTTGGATAAAAAAGGGTATTGTATTAGTGAATAATTTTTATGAAAGCTAGTCTATTTTCTATATTTGCATCATTACTTAATAGTAAAAGAAGTAGAAAGGATAGAGCGATGTTTGGAGCAATTATACAACAAATAGTATTGGGTATTTCATTAGCTGCGCCGGTAGGTCCAATTAATATTGAAATGTTAAAACGTGGAATTGAACGTGGATTTTGGCATGCGTGGATTGTTGGAATCGGAGGAATGACTGCTGATATTTTGTTTATGCTTCTTATTTATTTTGGTTTATCTTCTGTGTTTATGTATACATATGTACAAGCTTTTATGTACTGCACTGGGTTTTTCCTGTTATTTTATTTAGGATTTCAAAGTGTAAAACAAGGAATCTCCCACTCGAATATGGAATATAACAAAGAAGAGGTAGGTGGACTTAAACAATCTTTTATGGCGGGATTTTTAATTGCGATATCCAACCCATTAAATCTCGTTTTTTGGTTTGGTATATATGGAAGTACACTTAGCTCATTGCTTACAAAGGTAACGAAACAAGAAGCTTTTTTGTACAGTCTTTGCATTATTGTTGGTATTATTTTGTGGAACTTAAATATTGCTTTTTCTGTACATTTTGGAAGAACTTTATTAAAACCAAAAGCACTTGGCTATATTACAGCCGGAGCAGGTATTATTTTAGTAGGATATTCTATCCATTTTGCATACAAAGCTTTACAGTTGTTCACATAAGATTGAAGGGGAGATTTTTATGTATCGAACCACTATTGATGGAAAAGAAATTATCATCACGTTAGCACCAAAAATCCGAAAAGAAATTACTGACAGGAACCCATTATATGAAGCGGTATTTAAAAATGCAGCAAGGTTACTGCAAACGAAACAACCAACGTTTGCGGTAAATCATGAAGTATTTGGTCTCATTATTGGAGAAGTACAAAGAGGAGAAGTAACAGTGTTTGCAGTAGAACACATTATTCCGAAGCAAAATATATTTGGTCCGAACACTTTTTTCTCGGCAATAGAACAGCAGGCAAATTTGTAAAGTGAATAGAATAAAATAGAAAAAAATAGTCGTAACGATATGTTACGGCTGTTTTTTTGGAAAAGGGGGAAGAACGATGAAGAGAGTGGTAAAAGAGTTCTTTTTGCAACATGATATTGTTATTATGTATAGTATTTTATTAATTTTTATCATTATTTTAAAAATGCAATTTTTCACATGGATTGGTATGTTAGCGTGTATGTTTGGGATTGTTTTTTATACGTTTAACGAATATATGACACACCGTTTTTTATTCCATCTAAAGCCGCCTAAAAACGCATTTTTATTAAAAATGTTAAGAAGATTACATTATGATCATCACGTATATCCAGATGATTTAAAGCTTTTGTTTTTGCCTGTATGGTTTAGTATACCTAGCTTTACTATATATTTACTTATAACGTATGGTATTACAAAAAGTGTTACTGTTACACTTTCATTCGGAATCGGAATGATTATTATGCTCCTCGTTTATGAATGGAAACATTATATTGCACATAAACCGATTCGTCCCTTCACTAAGTTTGGAAGATGGCTAAAAAAACAGCATATATTACACCATTATAAAAATGAAAAGTTTTGGTTTGGTGTTTCAAATCCAGTATTCGATTTTATATTTGGAACGCTTAAAGATGGAAAAGAAGTTGAATTAAGCGAAACAGCTCGTAATTTAGAAAAAGAGAAAAAGACAGAAGTGGTGCGATAAGCACTACTTTTTTTATCCCGATTGGTGTGGATTGAAGTACTCGAATTTTATGGTGAAAAAGTATATTAAAAACTTAGGGGAAAATGCCGAAAAATGTCTATCGAAAAATCTTTGCAGGAATGTACGGATTGTCTAAAATGAAAATAAGTTTCTGAATATTTATAAAATTTAGTTTTTAGGTATGCAAGGGGGAAGTGCATTTCAAGTAAGAGAGGGGACCAGAGAATGAAACGAGATGATACGTCAGCACGTAAGTTACAAAATGAGGTGAATTATACAGAGGTTGTTCAGTCAGAAGATTTTCAATTGCTATTAAATAAGAAAAAGAAGTTTATCATTCCGATGAGTATTTTCTTTTTAAGTTTTTTTATTACATTACCTATTTTAACATCCTATTCAAAGGTGCTTAATACACCGGTATTTGGTGATGTTACATGGGCGTGGGTATTTGCATTTGCGCAATTTATAATGACATGGGCATTATGTTTGATTTATAGCAAAAAAGCAGAATCCTTTGATGAAATCTCGCAAAAAATTCTGCAAGATATGCAACAAGGGAGGGGCTGACTTTGAATACAACCGCTTTTGCACTATTTTTAATTATCGTCCTTGGTACACTCGTTATCACGTATTTCGCATCGAAAAAAACGAAAAATGCGAGTGAATTTTATACGGCTGGAGGGGGATTAACTGACTATTTAAGCAAAAAAAGTCCGGAAAGAAAGCGGACTATATAAATTTGTAGTCTATTATTTTTAATTCTTTTTTGCTTAATTGATTAAAGTATATCTCATCGAAAATACCACGCATAATTTTTGCCTTTGCTTCATCTGGCCATAATCTCCAACAGTTTTGCATTTCGCTAATGATATTTAATATTACCTCTTGAGATATTTTATTATTTGCATTTTCTAAAGAGTATATTAGGGACTCTTTTTTGTCATTTAACATTCTAATTTTTTCATCATATTCATGTCTTTTAAGTTCTCCTTCAATATAGAGTTCTTTAGTTCTTATTCGTTTTCCTTCGAGTGCTTTTAGTTGCTTTTCTATACTATTTTTATCTATGTGATTTGACACAGAATTTATCTTTAGGTCTTTAAATATTGAAATAAGTGTTTTTGAAAACTCACTATCTATGAGATGCTCGTTAATTAATTGCTGGTCACAAACCCCATGAACAACTTTACTACATCTATAATATTTATATTGCGTCCCTTTCGTTGTGATTGTGGTTCCAGACATCTTGCCGCCGCATTTGGGGCATATTAGAATACCACTGAATGGAAATATACTGTCATTCTTCACGCGTGTTGGTGATAGGGTTCTTTTCTTTATAATGTATTGTACTTTATCGAATAATTCTTCTGTAATAATTGATTTGAATCCTTGTATATTAACTTTAGCAAGTTGTGTCTTACCGTCTTTTTCATATGTTACATATCCTTTGTACAGTGGATTATGTAGCATTCTAAGAATAGACCTCATTAACCATTTATGCCCATCCCTTGTACGATATCCTTGTTCATTCAATATTTTAGCAATCGCTTGTGCGCCATGTGTAATAGCTTTATTAAAACAGAACTGAACAATTTTTTCTTCCTCTTTAATAACGGTGACTACGCTATCTTTTAATAAATACCCGTAAGGCATTGGGCCACCGTTCCATAATCCTTTTTTAGAACGTTCATTTAAAATCATACTAACACGTTCGGCTGTTTGTTCGCGTTCCCATTGAGCCAAAGTACCAATTATATTTATCATCATTCTTCCAGTTGCCGTTGTGGTGTCTAACGATTCTGTTGAGCTTTTAAATTTAACTTGATATTTTTCAAATTCTTTTATCATGTCATTTAAGTCACGAACAGAACGACAAAGTCGATCTAATTTGTATACAAGAATAATGTCAAATTGTTTTTCCCTCATATTAGATAACATGCGCTGTAAAGCTGGACGATTCATATCTTTAGCGCTGTATCCATCATCTATATAGTCAGATGCAACTTCCCACCCCTGACTGATAGCGAATGCACACAGCCTTTCTTTTTGAGCTTCTAAAGAGGAACCTTTTTCAGCTTGCATATCCGTTGACACTCTTCTATAAATTGCACACTTCATGTTTTATTCTCCCTAATATAATAATGTTGTTTCAATAAAATTATTATGAAAATGTACAACCTTATTGGTTATCATACGAAAAAATGTACATTTTCTCTTCTTGTTTTTAGCAATTTGGTAATAATATTAATCATGTTTTCACTTACCTTGAGATACGATGTCATTTTGTATTGAATCATTGTAAAGAAATCAATGCACAGTCACTTCAATTTGTAATCGTATTCCAAAATTCTTGTTCCTGTTGAAACTTTTTTGAAATGTATGTTCGTATAATATAATTAGACGGAAGTTAACCGTCTAATTAAACATGTATATTGATGGTTTATTCAATATCATCCCATGAAGGTGATACACAATACAAGTACTTGCCAAGTATTTGTATTTCATCCCCTGCATCTGATGAATACATTTGTTCTTTATGTTTTTCGTTAGATGAACATGGGATTAAGACTATTGAGTTTGGGAATATATAGATTTTTTTTAATGTTGCGTCACACCCATTCACTAATACGGCGACAATTTGTCCGTTTTCTGCGTATTCTTGTTTTCTGAGAACGGCATAATATCCATCTGGGATTATTTTATCCATGCTATCACCAGATATTTGCAAGGCAAACACTTCACCTTTAGTAGGATAAGGTAAGCATATCTCATCCACAAAATCTTCGATTGCTTCAATTGGAAGACCTGCTGCTATTTTACCCAGAACAGGAACTTTATGATGTTGACAAGCATCTTCATTTTTAACTGTATTTGTTGTCGCTAATGATAAGTCTGTGAAAAATAAATCATCGACAGTTACGTTGAATAGATCGGCAATAATTTTCACAACACCAAATGTTGCGGGTTCTTTTAATCCTTTTTCCCATTCCGAAATGCTCGATTGATTCACTTCCAAAATAGATGCTAATTGTTTTTGAGTTAATTTATTTTTTTTTCTTAAGAACTTAAGGTTGTATTTAAAATATTTTTTCTTCATCTTATTCACCTCTTTTCTTCATGGTTTAGTATACGACAAATATATCGCATTATGCAATCTTTTTGATGATTTTATAAAAAAATATAGTATTTATGGTATTTTTATATTGATTTAAATATCGCATAATGCTATATTTAGGCGAAGGGAGGTGATAGAATGATTGCAAAAAAAAGAAGATACCCAATTAAAGAATTACGTTGTAGATTTGGACTTTCTCAATCATATGTTGCTAATTATATTGGAGTCAGCAGAGATCATTACTCGCTGATAGAAAATAACAAACGTTCAATTGCTTCTGTGAGGACGGGGGTTGTATTTAAATTAGCTGAACTATTCGAAGTGAAAGTGGATGACTTTTTTTTAAATATAATTATCGCACAAAGCGATAATGGAGAACGGGAGGTTTGTGGATGGGTCAATTAGTTATAACAAATGAACAACCGCTACATAGCACATTGGTATTTGAAAACAACGGTGAAATAGTAACAAATCAACCGAAAGCAATGAATGTGAAAGAGTATTCTGGAGAATATGAAATTAAACGAAGAGGCTATGAATTTTATCGAAGGATGGAGAGCGTTATTTAACGGGAATAAAACAGCATAGGAGGAATTACTATGGGGTGTAAAATCATTTTAGATGGAAAACGTATGCAATTTGTGGCAGATGTAGTTGTTGAGTTTGTTGATAAATATGGGGCGGATGCTTTTCGTCAACCCAAAGACAAAAAAGCTAGAGGAATCAGTAAATCTATCAATCAACTACAACAATGTAAAAGTAGCTGATGGTTTTAAACCGGAGTTTAGAAATTAAGCATAGGAGGAATCAAAATGAATCAACTACAAACTTTTAAAAACGAAATTTTTAAGGTATTTGCAAAACTTGAAAATGGCGAAGTGCTATTTGATGTAGAGCAAGTTGCGAAAAGTTTAGGATTCACTCAAAAGAAAAATGGAAAAATCTATATTAGATGGGTGACTGTTAACGGATATCTTAAAAAATATGTTTCCCAAGAAGTTGGGAAAGGAGATTTAATCCCAGAACCATTAGTGTATAAGCTAGCTTTCAAAGCAAGTAACGAAATAGCGGAAGCGTTCCAAGATTGGTTAGCAATTGAAGTTCTTCCGACAATTCGCAAACACGGTGCCTACATGATAGACCGAGTCTTAGAACAAGCGGTAAGCAATCCAGACTTTGCAATTGGTCTTCTCACTAAACTAAAAGAAGAGAAACAAAAACTTGCGGCGGCACAACGACAAATTGAACAACAGCGACAGAAGGTGTTGTTCGCAGACAGTGTGTCAGCAGCCGAGACATCCATTCTGGTAAGAGGATTAGCGAAAATTTTAAGGCAAAATGGAGTAGATACAGGTGAAAAGAGATTATTTAAATGGCTTCGGGAAAATGGATATTTGGTGAAGAAGAAGGGAGCTGATTACAATAGTCCAACGCAATATTCGATGGAGTTAGGTTTGTTTGACACGGATGAAACATCGATAACGCGTTCAAGCGGAAAAATTGAATTGCGTATCACCCCAAAAGTAACAGGTAAAGGGCAACTGTATTTCATCAATAAATTTTTAGGCAAAAACCAAACTGCATAGGAGGGTAACTTATAACATCAGCGACAGATATAACAGCGAATTTGATGTAAAGGAGTTTTGTAATGGTAGACGTAGTAGCTGCAACGTTCGAAGCAGAGCAAGCAATTATCGAAGATAAACGAAAACAAGGAATAAATGGGTTTGAGTGGTTAGTCATGCAGGTGGTATTGGATGAAAAACGTAAAAAATCTTTAGACGATTGGGTGAGGTTAAGCCCTCTAACCTCCAAGAGGAAAGTGGGTCCACTTATCTTGTTTTCCGATGCAGTTCGATTAGACGCAGATGCATTTCATAAAATGTATGAATTAAACTGGTGGATGGCATTTGATGAAGCATTAACTTATTTTGCCCTCATGAAAGAGAGGAATTATGACATGTACTTCGATGCACTTCAAGATATTTTTCGTGAGGGAGAAGAGTGCGAAAAGGAAATAGATTGAGGAACAGTGATTAAGAAATCCACAACTTACTAACGGTTTATCCACAATATCCACATTGAAAATGAGGAGGAGTCAAAATGAAAATACAAAGGCAAGAATGGCTAGCTATGAAGCCGGAGCAAAAACGTAAGCTATTAAGACGAAAAGTTGTAGAGAATCGGAACAAATTTGCTAATAAGCAATGGGAAGTACTGATTTTACAACAAGATCAACAAACGTTTTGGCAATGCACAAAAGCGTGTCGTTTGTCTGATAAATTTTTAGCAGAATCATAACAAACAAGTTAAATAGCGAGTGGTTGTAAAAATTAATCATAGTTTAATGATGCGGAAACTATGATTAATGCATAAAAAAGAAACCCATTGCAGTGGGGCGCTTTGAAAAATAAAATTTTGCAGTCAGTATATCACAAGTATTGAACACATGAAAGGATTACTCATATATAGGAGGACTAAACGTGATTACATGCAACCTAAAGAAGGTCTTAGTCGAAAAGAATTTACGTATCACAAAAGTTTCAAAGGATACAGGAATATCTCGACAAACGCTAACAGCACTAGCGACCCACACAAATCAAGGTATTCGATTTGATACCTTAAATAAATTATTAAATTATCTTCAAGTAGGTGTAGAAGAATTAATTACCTGTCACAGAGATGATCTGAGCGATAGGGGAATGAATATAGCATTTCCGATTAACGAGCTAACAAAAGGGTTAATTATTCGAATTACAGGATTAGAGTATCTTCCGGATGTAGCATTCATCGGTAGATTCGCTAAGCTCGCGAATGATGTTTTAAGTGTAGATGACGTCTATTATGATGGACGAACTCATGGAACAGAGCTGTTTTCAGGAAACTCACTTTTGGTTGATATTCCAACATCTGAACAGATTTTTGAATATGGAATGGTCTGTGGGGTGGAAAAGAGCGAGGGGGATGAAAATGATTGAAAATCCAATGGTCATGCATAACGGATACGGAATCAGGGACTCGCAAGAATTTGAGCCGATACCTATCAAGGATATATGTGGGGCGGAAGTGTTTCCTGATGAAGATATTTTAGTGTCACCGGACGGAGAAGTGTTGTCGAAGGAGAATGTAGTGCAGTACTTAATTTCCAGTCTTGGATTTGAGGAAAGAAGGGCAGGTGAGTGAGGGAAATATACAACGGAAAAATGAGGTTAATATACCGCTTAACAGGAGGGATATCGACATGAGTAGACCATATGAGGTAGTCGCAAAAACAAAAGAATTAACTCGTGAAAAATGGCTAGAACTCCGCCGTCAAGGTATTGGTGGCAGTGATTTAGCCGCAGTTCTAAAGCTTAGTGATTGGAATTCACCGATGTCAATTTACTTGGATAAAATCGGCGAGTTAAAGGAAAAGCCTCAGTCGGAATATGCGTATTGGGGGAATGTCCTTGAGGACATTGTGGCCCGTGAATTTATGAAGCGTACAGGTTTAAAGGTTCGTCGTAAAAATGAAATGTTACGTAGCAAGAAGCATCCATTTATGATGGCAAATATTGATAGAGAGCTTATCGGTCGCAAGGAAGGGTTAGAATGTAAGACTACTACCGAATACAATCGCAGTGAGTGGAAAGGTGATAATGTTCCGAAACAATATATTTTACAGTGTCAACATTATATGGCTGTAACAGGATATGAAAAGTGGCATATTGCAGTGCTAATCGGTGGTAATACATTTGAGTTCAAAACGATTGAGCGTGATGAGGACATCATAAATATGGCTATAGATAAGTGTGAATTATTTTGGAATAGCTATGTATCCAAACGTATTCCGCCAGCAATAGACGGCTCTAAACCAACGACAGATGCTTTAAAAGAGATATACGAGAAATCGATTAAAGATGACCATATTATCTTACCTACAGACTCTAGTAAATACGCAAATGGTTATCAATTAGCTGATAAAGAGATTAAGTACTGGAATGAACAAAAAAACAAATGTAAAAACGAACTCATCAACATCATGAAATGTAGTGAGAAAGGTGTACATCCACTTTTTGAAGCGACTCACAAGACAAATGCACGCGGTACAAGAATGTTCAAATTAAAAACGAAAGAGGTAGCGCAATGAAATCACGTCGTAAAAAGCAGTTAGCGCGTTTGAATACAAAGAAAGAGGTACAAGGAATTACATTACAACAAGCTTGGGATAGGGTGTGTGAGGAGTTTGATCAACGTAATAACCTAATCTATTTTGTTGAAGAACAGGATGAATTAGAGAGTGAGGGATGGATATTAAGCACGGGCGGTTATCAAGCTGTTATTGTAGTAAAACAATCCGGAGGTAAAAACTAATGGCAACGAACGAAACGTTAAAAAATCAAATGGCAGCACAAAAAAATGAGGTATCAACTGAAACAAATTTTAACACCGGCTTAAAACAAATGTTCAAGAAACAGTTTAAAGCAATTGAATCTATCGTACCAAAAGGAATGACACCAGAGCGTTTAATTCGTGTGGGTCTTAATGCAACAACGCGTAATCCTAAGTTATTAGAATGTTCACCAGATACAATTGTTGGGGCTGTAGTGAACTGTGGCTCCCTTGGATTAGAGCCGAATCTATTAGGACATGCATATATTGTACCATTCTATAACAGCAAAACCGGACGTTATGAAGCGCAATTCCAATTAGGCTACAAAGGCATTATGGAGTTAGTACGCCGCAGTGGTGAAGTGAAGGCAATCTATGCACACGAAGTGTATGAAGGTGACACATTTGAATTCGAATATGGACTAGAAAAGAATATCGTTCATAAACCATGCGGGGAAGAGGACCAAAGTAAGATTACACATTTCTATGCAGTATACAAGCTAAAAGATGGCGGATATGACTTTATTGTAATGAGTCGCAAACAATTAGAAAGTCATCGTGATAAATTCACGAAATCGCAAAAAAACGGGGTAGTGTTTGGTCCATGGAAGGATCACTTTGTAGAGATGGCAAAGAAAACAGTCATTATTAAATTGCTAAAAACAGCTCCATTATCTATTGAGCGTGAAGAGTCTCGTCAGGTAATCGAAGCAATTAATCAAGACAACGGGATTATGAAAGTAAAAGAAAACAATACAGGCGTTGAAGCTGATGCAGGGTTTATTGATGTTGAGTATGCCGAGGTGACAGAAGAATGAAAACGGTCGTAAGAGATGGATCTATGCCAATGGCATTAAACAGAAGCTTAGGAACTCGGTATATACGTGATAAAAGATTATCGGAACTAATTAAACGTTGCCGTCGTTTAGAGGGAGAGGAGTATGACTACCTCTTCCCAATTCGGAAGGTATTAGAAACGGTTCGGCATGGTAAAGATGAAAATCCTCATTTGTTTAAAGGGTGCTTTGTATTAGATCGAGACCGTGGTTTTTATTATGAAGTTGTGATGCGGAAGGTGAAGAAAAAATGAGTAACATTAAGTGGATTAAGCTTTCTACTAGCATGTTTGAAGATGAAAAAATCAAATTGATTGAGAGTTTGCCGGAGGCGGATACAATCCTCATTATCTGGATTAAGTTGTTATCTTTGGCTGGAAAGACGAATGCGACTGGTGGTGTGTATCTCAATGAAAACATCCCATATACGGATGAAATGCTTTCGACTATCTTTGATAGACCGCTACAAACAGTACGACTAGCTCTTACAACATTTGTGCAATACGGAATGATTGAGATCACAGATCATAACTTTATTTTTATATCTAATTGGGAGAAACATCAAAATATTGATGGTATGGAGAAAATAAGATTACAAACAGCTAAAAGAGTGCGTAAACACAGAGAAAAGAAGGAACAAGAACAGCTTGCACTTGAAGATGAAAACAATAAAAAAGGTGTAACGTTACGTGTAACGCACGGTAACGCAACAGAAGAAGATAAAGAATTAGAAGAAGATATAGATAAAGATATAAAGAATATAAAACCTTCTCGTAACAAATATGAAATTTGTCACATGGATGCAGCTAAGTATTTTCATCATTTGATTCTTTCTAGAAACAAAAACTTCAAACAACCACCTTTGGATTCATGGGCTAAAGATATTCGTTTGATGGAAGAAAGAGATAACCGCAGTTTAGAGGATATCAAGAAAGTGATGGATTGGTGTCAAAAGGATACATTTTGGATGAATAATGTTTTATCAATCGCTAAACTACGAAAACAGTTCGATCAACTGTATATGAAAATGAACGAAGTAGGTGGTAACTATGCGGAAAATAGGGGACGTGATGAAGGATTTAATGGCAAGGGCGCAAGTTATGGCAGAAAAGACAGCGGGACGGGAGAAGACTTCTGGAGTCGTCCAGCCGAAGATAGAGGATACGGTCATAGATTGCCATAAGTGCAGCGATAAGGGATATACATTCGAAAAACGACAATCTGAAATTGGAAACATCATGACAGAAGTTGCTATTGAATGTGAGTGTATGGAACAAAAAAGCTTAGTTGCTAGATTCAAAGGAGCTATGATACCAGAAGAATTCGAGAATGCTAGGTTTGATAATTATATACAGGAATCACCTGTACAGAAATTACTTTACCAGGCGATGGTAGATTACTTGAAAGAATTTGAACGTATCAGAACGAGCCGTATCAACAGTATTGGTTTTATCGCAGAATTTGGGGAGACAAGGTTGAAAAATCTCCCCTATGAGCGACGTGCGGAAATGCGAAAAAAGAACAATTCTTATGGCCTTGGGAAAACACATCTACATGTAGCTGCTGCTAAATTTGCCTTAAAACGATTTAAGGTGCCAGATGGGCGAACAGGACGCTTGCGAGGTATCCGAATATTGATTGTCCAAGATGTGAATATCATGGCTGAAATTCAAAATGCGATGTTTCTAAACGATAATAAAAAGCGGTACTATGAATTGCTTCACGATTTAACGTCTTGTGATGTCCTTGTCTGGGATGATTTAGGGAAGAGTAGACACAGTGAAGCGAAAGAAGATGTTTATTATCAAATATTTAACGGTAGATATCTGAAAAACTTACCTGTCTGGTACACAAGTAATGAAGATCAAGACACATTGGAAGAAAAAATAGGGTATGCAGCGGGTGATAGGTTGTTTGGAATGAGTAAAGATTATCTGTACCAAGTGAAGGGATTAAGTTATAGAACGAATTAATAGAACCGGAGGATGGACGATATGAAATCACTGTATGATTATTATATTACGCCGGATGAATATGAGAGGGCGGAGAGGAATGGAATTAACCGTAGAGTATTGAATGAACGTATTAGGAATCTTGGATGGGATAAGGATACCGCGATGACAAAGCCGGTGAGAACTAGCAATGCAACAGGTTGGCGTAAAGTGAGAGAAATAGCCTTAAAAAATGGAATTAGTCGTCAAACGTACTATGCAAGAATGAACAAAGGGTGGAAGTTGATAGATGCGATAAGTAAACCACCTATTAATAAATATCAAGCATTAAGGTTAGCAGAGGAAGCTAACTATTGGATTGGAAATAAAGTATTGAGTGATAAACAAGCAGAAATAGCTTCGTTGAATGGAGTTAGCTATAGATTAGCTTGCGAGAGAGTTAAACGTTTGAAGTGGTCTGTAGAAGAAGCGATAACAACTCCAGTGCTAACACGATTAGAATGTGCGAAGAGAGGGAAAGAAGCGTCTTATTGGAGTCGATTATGAATTTATATCTGAATATTCTGTTAATAGGAGTCTGTTTCATAACAAAACCCTAGCTCTTTAGGGTAAGGGCAATGGCAATGGGTATAACAGCTCGATTTATTTGAGCAATTATATTTTAGTTTTATATTACGCTAAAAGAAACAGGTAAATGCAACCAATTCGTTGTAAATGTAAAAATAGCTAGCAAAAAGCTAACTGCTCCAATAATGGAATATGGTTCCAAAATGGGTTGGTTACAGTTGTGAGCTTGTAGCAGAAGAGTTTTATGCTTTGAAATACTAATAATGGAATCGTTATTGTATTGTAATGAAAAAAGAGTACACATTTAATATGTACTCTTGAAAAAGGAGACCTATACGAGTGATAGAACATTATATGCTTGTCCAGCTGAAAGGTGAAAAGTTTTTAACAATAATGCTATTTGATATGTAAATGGAAGAGCACTTTCCAAAGTGCTCTTCTGTAACGACTATTCATTTCAAGAAGAAAGGAATACAAAATATCATATGAAATTACTCTTGATAAAGTGTGGGTTCTGCATGAAAAATCATTTTGTAGAAATCTCCAAAGTAATACGAGCACTTGTGCCAGAGTGCTCGCTTTAAAAACTTACGACAATCATTATTGTTATGTGTGTGAGTCATGAACAAATAATGTTTTGAGAAGTAAGGTTTAAGGCATTGTATGTGAAATGAAGAAAAGTGTTAATAAAAATAAAAAAGCAGCTAGCAAAAGCTAACTGCCCGGCCTTCAGGGAGCGTAAACTGCTAATTACTGGTGGTAGTAGAATTTTCAATGGCCTATATACAGTATGTGACGTAATTAAAATATTATACAGGGAGAGAAGAAAAAATGAGTGGAAGAAAATCCAAGCAAAAAGGAAATAGACGAGAACGAGAATTTGGCAAGTTAATAGGAGGTACTCGTGTACCACTTTCAGGGGCGGTTGACGGGTACGCGAACGACGTGAAGGGTTTGGGTCTCGAATGGGAAGTGAAGGCGAGGAAAAGCGGATTTAAGACGTTGTATGGTTGGCTAGAGGATGAACGGGAACAGCCGGATGCGGTTGCGTTGAAAATAGATAATAAGCCCTGGGTTGTTTGTATGACATTGGACAAGTTTTTGAAGATGGTGAAGGGGTGAAAAAAATCATGAAATGTGCAGAGGTGTTTACCAACATGGAGCTGGATATAAATGTGCCAGTGGTGAACATGGAGGAAACAAAAAAGAATGTGCTGAAAGCGCTGAGGAAGTATCGATTGTGTAGAAATAATCTGTCTGATGAGCGTGCACAACAAATTGTTACCATGATTGAAAAGGATGATTATCAATCTATTGAACATACAGAAGAGTTCCAACAGTGTGCGTTTGTTTGGAAGGTCGAAGATGCTGTGGACAAGCTGAATTATATAGAGAAACAAATTCTTTGTGAAGGATATATGACTGCAGATAAACATAATTGGGTGAGAATGTCACGGAAATTGAACGTGTCTAAAACGATTTATTATGAACACCGTGATAAGGCCTTTGAAAGTCTAGCGAAAAAACTAAAGATTGTTGTGTATTATTAGGTTTGCCGGAAAAAAGGCGGAAAAAAACAGGAAAAAGTCAGGAATTACACATGCACTTTATGTTTTATAATAAAAGTGTCAAGAAGTTGACCGTCACGGAAATGGCGCTGTATGTTGTTTCTTGATTTCTCTAAACACTCGGGTAAGGACAATTGATTATAGTTTACTCACGATAAACGTAAGTAAGGGTCCGACCAACGAGGGAGAGGGTTTCGCCTCTCTTTGAGCCGAGGAACCCCATGTTGCTCCCCAGGTTAATGGATATCCAATTCTGATATCCTCGGTTCAAAGAGGTGTGAACTTTTCATATATATGAGCGGCGCAATTGCGTTGCTTTTTATTGGTCTACTATATTGTTATGCAAGTTACTGTAAAAGGGGGCGGTGATATGTAATGAAACTAACTTCAAAGCAACAACGATTTTGTGATTACTATATTGAAAAAGGAAATGCAACTGAGGCTTACAAACGAGCTGGGTACTCATACAAAAACGATAACGTAGCAGGAGTAGAAGGGAAAAAACTACTAAGAAATCCTAAGATTGAGCGATATGTCGCTGAGCATATGGAAGCTATTCGAAGTCCTGTTATCGCATCCCAAGAAGAGGTGCTGGAGCGTCTGACAAGTGTTTTAAGAGGCGAAGGTAGGGTGCTGAAAAGACCTCGTATGAGTAAATCGAAGAATAAAGAGGGGAAGTGGATAGAATATGAGTCTTATGATGAAATTACAGTTTATCCTCAAGATCAAGATATTATTCGGGCTGGAGAACTTCTGGGGAAAAGGTACATGATGTGGACAGAGAAGAAAGAAATTTCCGTCACAGTACCAACATTTGTCGATGACGTACCGGTGAATGAAGATGAATAAAGTACCAGTAAACGTACAACCCATAATTAACTTTCATGAAGTCATCGGCAAAGGCTACAACTGCTTCTGGCATGCTAAGAACTTTTACCGGGTCTGTAAAGGCTCACGTGGCTCCAAGAAGTCGAAAACCACCGTAATCAACCTCACAAAAAGGCTTATGCAATATCCCTGGGCGAATATCTTGGTTGTCCGTCGATTCTCCAATACGTTAAAACAATCCTGTTATACAGATTTCAAATGGGCGATTAACCGTCTAAAGGTGAAACACCTGTTTAAATTCAATGAATCCATGCCAGAGATCACATACACACCAACCGGCCAAAAGATTTTACTACGCGGATTGGATGATCCTCTAAAAATTACATCTATTACAGTTGATGTTGGGATATTGTGCTGGGCATGGTTTGAGGAAGCGTATGAAATTGAAGACCAACATAAGTTTGAGACGGTTGTTGAATCGATTCGTGGTAAATATGATTCGCCAGACTTCTTTAAACAGATTACTGTGACGTTTAACCCGTGGAGTGAAAACCATTGGCTCAAGTCTTACTTTTTTGATGAAGATACGCAAGCTTATGATACGTTCGCGATTACAACGACTTATAAGTGTAACGAATGGTTAGATGAACAGGATAGAGCGCGTTATGAGAGTTTGTATACCAAGAACCCAAGGCGTGCGAAAATCGTTTGTGATGGGGAATGGGGCGTAGCGGATGGTCTTGTATACGAGAAGTTCAAACAGAAAGATTTTGATATAGAAGAAATCAGAGGACGCGCCAATATTAAGAGTGCGTTCGGTTTGGATTATGGATATACGAATGACCCAACTGCCTTATGCTGTTCTCTTGTCGATCTGGAAAATCAAATCATATATATCTTCGATGAACATTATGAAAATGGCATGAGTAATAAAAGGATTGCTAGTGTTTTAGAAAAGAAAGGATACAACAAAGAGCGCATCATTGCTGACTGTGCAAATCCGAAAGATAACGATGAGTTAAAGTCGTTAGGGATAAAAGGCATAAGAGGTTCTAGAAAAGGTAAGGACTCTATCATGAATGGTGTGCAATTTATACAGGATTTTCAGATCTTTATCCATCCAAAATGTGAAAACTTCTATAAGGAGATTAACAATTACATTTTCGATACAGACAAAAAGACTGGTAAGAGATTAAATAAGCCAGTAGATAACTTTAACCACTTGATGGATGCATTACGATACTCACTTGAACCGTATATCAAAAAAGGCGGCAAATTGAAGTCGTTTCATAAATCTTTAATTGGATTATAGGAGGTGTAAGGATGAAATCGTATGAATTTTTAATTACGTATAAAGACGACAGTAGTAACTGGGTTAACTTTAAGGGGAAACAGAGCAAGGAGGAATTGCAAACGATGATTGTCAAGGCTCTAAATGACGATGTGGAGTTCTTATCATGTTCACACTTAGGGGTTATTTTACGCAAATCTGAAGTTCGCTCTGTAATAATCGGAGATGTGAAATAATGCTAACATTTGAACAAGCGAGAATACAATACACCCGTTTTAAGACGGAAGACAAAGCGTTCAAGCGATTGCAAAAACTTCATGACTATTATGTCGGTGAACATGAAATCATGAAGAAGAAAGAGCGTAAAGGCAATAAAACATACCGCATTGTGCATAACTTCGCGAAATACATTACTACAATTTCTACGAGTTACTTCCTCGGCTCTCCTGTTTCGTATGTATATTCAAAACCACAATTTGAAAAGGCATTAAATATCCTGGAAGACAACGATGAAGAGACAGTGAACTATGATAACGCAGTAAACTGTTCGATTTATGGAATAGCCTATGAACTCCAATACTTCGATGAACGAGGAGAATATAACTTTATTGATTTAGATCCACGCAATGTCATCGTAATGGATGATGGAATGGTAAAGCCACACCTCACGGATGTGATTGTCTTCTCTGAAACACTGTTAAAAGATAACGAGTATAAGGTTCGCATGGATGTATATGACCATAAAGAGCGTGCGACGTACGAGTTTATTCATAAGGTAGCTGAAAAGGCGGATGCGGATATTCCTCATGATCTGGTCGGACAAGTGCCACATGGATTTGAGAGAGTACCGATTGTTAAATACAAGAACAATAAGTTTGAACTTGGGGAATGGGAAGACTGTGTTGCGCTGATGGATGCCTATAATAACGCTGTATCAGGGAATGTAGAGGACTTATCCGACTTTACGGATGCGTTCTTGAAGCTTCGTAACATGACTGATACGGAAAGAGAAGATATCCAGCAAGTTAAAGATGACAAAGTATTTCTTCTTGATGAAGATGGTGATGCGGATTGGCTCATTAAGAACGTGAATGACACCTTTGCACAAAACGTGAAGAGAGGTCTAAAAGAAGACATTCACAAGTTCTCATTCGTTCCAGATATGAGTGATGAGTCGTTTGGTAGTAACCTTTCAGGCATTGCAATCAAATACAAGCTCCTCGCTTTAGAACAGGTAAGAGGACAAAGGGTTCGTATGTTCCGGAAAGCTCTGACAGATCGGTTAGACTTCATTAACAAGTATGTAGGAATGACGAACAGTGATATCTTTGACCATCGTGATGTGAAAATTCAATTTAATCCGAATTTACCACCTAACTTATTGGAAGAGGCTGAGCTTGTAGCAAAACTACAGAGTACGTTGCCGCAA
Source organism: Bacillus sp. FDAARGOS_1420 (assembly GCF_019344915.1). Lineage (NCBI taxonomy): Bacteria > Bacillati > Bacillota > Bacilli > Caryophanales > Bacillaceae > Bacillus > Bacillus sp. FDAARGOS_1420. The sequence goes on from NZ_JAHWJB010000002.1 coordinate 801,302, forward strand.
GAAGTGCTGTTATCCCTTCTATCCTTCATCCAAGATGTGAAACAAGTCATGGAGATGAAGAAGCAAGAGGAAGACGAGGAGTATGATGGTTACAACAATTTGGAAGACGAAAAAGAAAAAGGGGTTGAAGGGGATGGATCTGAAGAATAATCAAGCTACCGGTGGTTATATCGTGCAAGAGGGTTCCTTGGTAGTAGGTGCACAGAAGCTAGGAATCGAGACAGCTAAAACTGCTAAAGAAGTAGCGAATGCACTAACTGGAGTCGCCCAAAATGCCGACAACTGAGGAATATTGGGTAAAAAGAGCTGAGCAACTGGAAGAGAAGTGGCATAAAGAAGCCAAGAAACTAGAGAAGAGATTACAAGCATCCTATCTACGTGCTTACCGTGAAGTGAATAAAGAGATGCGGCTTTATCTCACGAAAAAGGACTTTGATTATAACAAATTAAACGAGGTCTTGAGTAAAGCGGAACGTGAAATACGTAAAAAGGGATTGACTGATTATCTGGACCATTTAAGCGAAGTAGATTCAGCTATAAAAGATTCGATGGAACAGGAAATCAAGCAACATATCAATCTAGCGAAGGTAACTCGTCTGGATGCGATCTCTTCTGAGATGCTGAGGAAGCTATCAGACCAAGCGATACAGGATGAGAAGGCTATCCGTAAACAAATGACTACTGTTTATACCGAAACGCTGTTACGGAACAAATATGAGTTTCTGAAGCTAGGGGTCGAAACGCCTGTTTATGTATTGAACGAAAAGATAATCAAAGATATCCTCTCGTATCCGTGGAGTGGTGAGAACTTCTCGAATCGTATATGGAATAACAAACAGAAGCTGTTACAGGTGTTACGAGAAGAATTGACGCAAGGTGTGATTCAAGGAATTCATGCGGATGAAGTATCCGAACGATTAGCCAAAAGGATGAATGTGGAAATGAAGCATGCGATTACGCTTGTACACACCGAGACGTCTTACTTCTATAACCAATCTACTTTAGATAGTTTTGGAGAGGCTGAGATTGAAAAGTACAAGCTCCATGTCACGTTTGACCATCGTACATCCCCGAAATGTCGAGCGCTAGATACAGGAAAAGTTTATAACCGTGATGATGCAAGTGTGGGTTACAACTATCCTCCATTGCATCCAAGGTGCCGAACGTTGCCTATACCGTATTTTGAAGGTGTGAGAGGTCCTAAATACCGTTGGGTGAGAGATAACACTGGTAAGAGTGTGAAGGTCGAGGAAGCGAACATGAGTTACAAACAATACGAGAAACAATTCTTGGGGTGAATAGATGGAAGTGTATTTAGTTGTTAAGTTTCCGTATCCGGAATTTGAGTTTACGTTCAACAAAAGAGTTTGTGGGACTTTCTTATCTAAAGATGCTGCTGAAAAGTATAAAGAAGAAATGACTAATAAATGGGTGAATAAAGACGGGACAGCTTACATCGATATTGTACCGTTAAAAGTTAATTAAATTATAACTATGTAAATTTCATAAGAAACAATTTTTGAAGTAGGAGCGATGCAAATGTTGTGGCTATTAGCTTATTTTATTGTTGGAATGATATATGTTTCTTTTGGAATGCAATCTGCTTTACGTGAGGCGTTGAAAGATATTGAGGGAGAGTCAGGTAAAGAGATGATTACGATTGTCGTAACGTTATTTCTTATTTGCATCTTCACACCTGTGTGGCCAGCGTAAATAACAATGAAGATTGCTAATAAATTTCATAGGAAAAACAATTCCAGATAGATATGTAACTTTTGTGTAATATTCGTCGTACTGGTGGACGTTAAACACTCGGAATCGACAGCCGACGGGCTATAAATGGAGGGAATAGAATGAAACCAGTAATAGGGAAACATGTAGTAAAAGCAGATTTAACACCAGAGGAAACATTAGCATACGCAGGGATGTCGTTTGTCCCTAAGTTACGATTAGGAGATTTCCAATACTTTTCTGATGAAGGTAATCTGAATCCAGGTGACAACAAAGAACCAGACAATACAAATAATCCAGATGGAACGAATCCAGAAGATAATCCTAATGATCCAACTGAAAAAACATTCACGCAAGCGGATGTGGATGCAATCGTTGCTAAAAGAGCAAAACAGGCAGCGAAAAAAGCACGAGAAGAGGCTGACAAAGAGTATCAGCGTAAAAGCCTGACTGATGAGGAACGCAGACAACAAGAGTATGAAGACCTCAAGAAAGAAAACGAATCATATAAAGTGAAAGCAAGACGTTCTGAACTGAAAGACCATGCGACAAGTATGTTACAAGGTGCTGGTGTTCCAGCTCGTTTCGCTTATCGTTTGATTGGTGAGGATGAGGAAGCGACGGAACAAGCGGTCAATGAGTTTGTTGCGGATTGGAATAGTGAAATGTCTACAGCTGTAAAAGGGAAATTAGCTGGACAATCACCGAAGAAACCAACAGTAGAAGATAAAACCGAAGTTGATCCGTTTGAAGCGGCATTCAACAAAGGTTGGGAAGAATAGGAGATGATTGTATATGCCAATTTATTTAACAGAAAAGTTTGCTGACACGATTGATGAGCGATTTAGTACAGGTGCAATGTCAACGCCAGGTATAAATGATGATTACGACTGGGTTGGTGCGAAAACGATTAAAATTACAAGCGTAAGCACAGCCCCACTCACGGATTACAAACGTGACGGAAATGAGCGTTTTGGTAAAGCAAAGGAATTAGAGAACCAATTACAGGAAATGACGTTAACGCAAGATAAAGCCTTTACATTCAGTATCGATAAAATGAATGAAGAAGAAACGAAAATGAAGGCTGGCGAAGCGTTGGCACGTCAATTGCGTGAAGTTGTTATCCCTCATATTGATACGTATCGCTTTGCAAAAATGGCGGAACATGCTGGCACAGTGGTAGAGGGTGCATTAGATACGAAAAATGTATATAACGCTGTGATTACCGCAACAGAAACATTGGATGAAGCGGAGGCACCTGAAAACCGTGTGCTATTTGCTACCCCAGAAGTTATTAAACACTTAAAGGAATCTGACGGTTATGTAAAAGCCTCTGAGCTAGCGCAATCCAAAATCGTGTACAAAGGACAGGTAGCTGAATTAGATGGTATGCCTGTTGTCAAAGTTATTTCTAAGCGTTTAGGTGCGAACTTCATTGTGTGTCATAAATCTGCGACAGTTGCCCCGATTAAACTCTCTGAATATCGTATTCATTTAGATCCTGTTGGTATTTCTGGTTCTCTAGCTGAGGGTCGTTTCTACTTCGATGCATTCGTTCTTAACAATAAAAAAGAAGCAATCTATGTCCATAAAAAGAAAGAATCGAGCGGTGGCGGAGATGCAAAATCAGCCGCAAAACCTAAGTGATAGAGGGCTTCGGCTCTCTATCCTCTAAGGAGGTAACACATGATTACCACAAAAGATAATGTAAAGAAAATCCTTCGTATGACAGATGACAAGCAAGACGAACTCATCGAAATATTCATCCCCATGGTAGATTCCTTTATCCGCAGATATACAGGAAATGACTTCAAACGTGGTTATCCACCAGATTATGAGATTATTGCGATTCGATTAGTAGGTTACCATCTTTTCTCTACAGAGGAAGATAAGCAAGACGGTGTGAAAGGTGAGCGATTAGGTTCAAGCAACGTAACCTACGCATCTGACGAAGAACAATATCCGAAGCACTTGTTAAAAGGGTTAAGAAAGAGGTTGAGAACATTATGCGATCCAGAGGAAGATTAAAACGATTGATGAAGCGATTTGGGACTCAGGTAGCGGTGTATCGAAAAGGGAAAAGTTCCGATCCATATAACCGTGGCAAGTATCAAAAGGTATCTTCATTTGAGGGGATTGTGGATGAAACCCTGCAAGGTGGGGATATCGGTATGGCTTATCAAAAGGTGACAGAGGATACAAGCGCTGTGTTGTATTGTGATCCTACTGATATCCAAAAAGGGGACGTAATCATCGCGAATAACAAGTATTACAGTGTGAAAAAAGTATCTAACCCAATGAGTGCGGATAGTCATTTGGAAATAGCGCTGGAAGAAACGGAGATGAAAATCGATGATTCGGTATGAGTCTCATTTTGATAAAGCTATACGAAAGATGCAGGCGGCGGAAAAACTTGCGGTGAAACGTGGTGCGGAGTATATCAAAGGGAATGCAGTGACCTACTCAAGAAAGAGAAGTGGAGATACCGCAAGAGGATTTCAAACAAAAGTTGGTATGGAGGGGGTAACTCCAAAAGGCATCGTGTTTAATAACAATGAAAATGCCATCTATGAAGAGTTTGGAACAGGTATTCACGCTGAAAAAGGCGGTAGGAAGACACCGTGGGTGTACAAAGATAAGCGAACAGGTAAGTTCTTTCGAACACGAGGAAAAAAGGGTACGAAAGCATTCCGGAACGCTGGTGAGAATCATAAATCAGAAGTGAAATGGATTATGGAAGCCGCTATGAAAGGCGGGATGAAATGATAGATTTAATACAATTTATAGATGCGTTTTTAAAAGAAGTATTTGAACCGTATGAAGCGGATGTGTATTACAGGGAAGCCGACAAGGAAGTCATGAAACTCCCTTACGTCGTGTACGAGAGTCAATCTGATGCTGCATCAAGAGTAAGAGAGGATTTTACATTCACGGTTCATATTTGGAGTCATGAAGCGGATTATCTCATTCAAGATGAAGCGTCAGAGAAAATCAAACAATCTATTCTGAATGGAACGTTAAGAACCCAATGTGCACCCATGAGCATCGCAGTTGATTATATGGGGCGAGCGGATATTCCAGCCGAGGGACAACAGATTCGAGTGAAAGAAGTTCGTTTTAAAGTGAGACATTACAATATGTAAGAAAGGTAGGTTTTGCAAATGGCATCACCAAATCCAAATCCACATGCCCTTGTATTAGGAGAAGGGGCAATCATTATGAATTTTGGAGTCAAAGACAAAGAGATTCCATTAGGAGCGTTACGAGGTGGCGGTTCGTTCTCGTATGAACCTGAATTTAAAGCAATAGAATATAACGGCTCAAAGGGTGATACAAAAGGTTTTAAACGAATTGTCGGATCAAAGACCCAGCTTAAAACCGGTGGATTACTAGAATTTTTTGATCCTAAAAAAGTAGTTAACTTCTTCCCAGGTGCAGAAGTTGAAAAAATTGAAAAGACTGTAAATGGGAAACAGAAATCTTATTCCGTTATCACTTCTCGTGAAAAAGTAACGATGGATTCGTATCTTGAAAATATTACTTTTGTGGGGGAAACAATGGACGGCCGCGATGTAATCATCATGGTGCTGAATGCCTTAAATGATAGCGCAATTGAAGCGGCGTTCGAGGGTGGAGATGAAACAGCTCCAGAAGCAACATTCACTGGTCATCGTGACCCATGTGACTTAGATAAAGCACCATTTGAAATTTGGATCGAGGGTGGCGGGAAAGATTTCACTTGTGATTTACCACCCGAAGCGTCAAATAAGATCAAAACATTAGAAAAGAAATAGGGAGGGGATTTCCCCTTTCATTCATATAAAAGGAGACGGAAAACATGGCAATTCAAGTCAATCAAGAAATCAAAACAATGCGTAAGTTAGGCTTTTCAGATACTTTTTCATTCTCCCGTATCTTAAAGGAAATGGGAATCAAAGAAGAGGTGACGTCCTTTTTTAGTAGGGGGATGCAAGTATCACAAAAGGCGCAAGCTTTGATTGATAAATACGGAGCGGATGAAATCCCTAGAGAGGAAGAACAAGCAGTCGTAGCGGAAAACGTAAGTATTGGTACGGAATTCTTCTACACTGTGATCGTTAACTTAGGTGAAGCTGAGGGTGAGTTTTATAAGTGGCTAGCTGATTTATACGGTGTAAAACCAACGGAAGTAAAGCAACATGCCGATTTACAAAATGTAATAGAAGACATCAAAGAGAATGAAGGTTTACCGGGTTTTTTGAATGGTCTCAAAGCTGCGATGACATTAATGAGATAGACGTTATTGATACATTGGCGGCAAGATATAGCGACATGTCCTATATCTCTTCTTTATCCATCCACGAGGTGTTTTCCCTCTATTACAAAGCTAAGAATAAGCAAATGGAAGAAAGGCGTTTCCAAACTTGGCTGCATCATATTCCCGTTATAGCTTTTAGTGGAAAGATTATTCCGTATGAAGAAGCGTTTTCTACAAGTCAGCAGAAACAAAACAGTCGCATGACGGAAGAGGAGAAGGACAGAGTCCTCAAGCGAGCGGCTGACATATCAAATCGATTTAAAGAAATGCGTGGTGAGTAACGCACATGGAAGTATTTAAAATGTTTGGCTCCGTGTTCTTGAAAGATGAGAAGGCACGGAAAGGGTTAAAAGATTTAGATACCCATGCCTCCAAAACGTCTCAGGGTATGGGAAGTAAGTTCGGGAGCTTAGGTGGTGTATTTGGTAAATTAGGCGGCTCTATCGGTGGCGCAGCCTTACTTATGGGTGGTATGGCCGGGGCGGCAGTAGGCGCAGGCGCTGCATTAATGGGTGTTATATCTGCTGGAGCTGGATTTGAAAAGACCATGTCTGCTGTACAAGCTGTGACGGATGCATCTGGTGAGGACATGAAAAAACTGTCCCAATTAGCTAAAAAAATGGGTTCAGAAACAAAGTTTAGTGCCTCCCAAGCTGCAGAAGGTATGCAATATTTAGGTATGGCAGGATTTAAGACCAATGATATCATGCAAGCCATGCCTGGTATGTTGTCATTAGCTGCTGCTGGTCAATTAGATTTAGGTAGAGCTGCTGATATTACATCTAATATCATGTCTGGGTTTGGATTAAAAGCTGATACGGCCGGTCACGCTGCAGACGTATTAGCAAAGGCTGCTGCTAACTCGAATACAAATGTAGAGCAAATGGGAGAGGCAATGAAGTACGCTTCCGGTTCAGCATCTACTGTCGGTTTTACAATGGAAGAAACATCTGCCGCTATGATGGCAATGGCGAATGCCGGATTACAAGGGTCTGTTGCGGGACAAGCGTGGGGTACCTCTTTAAACCGTTTAGCGAAGCCAACTAAGGCGATGAAAAGAGTGATGAATGAACTGAACTTAGAATTCTTTGATGCACAAGGGAAGATTAAACCATTACCACAAATCGTGGGTGAATTAGAACAGAAAACCGCAGGGATGACAAACCAACAGAAAACCGCAACATTAGCCACTTTATTTGGCGCAGAAGCATTTAAAAACTGGGCTGCATTAATGAAAGTCGGTGGGGAAGAACTAGGGAACATAACAGATGGATTGGTTCATGCTGATGGAACGGCTAAGAAAATGGCAGACACGATGTCAAATAACTTATCTGGTAAATGGGATGAATTTAAATCGAAATTAGAAGGTTTAGGCATTACCATATTCACGATTATCGCTCCTGCATTATACGCCATTCTTCAAGGTGCGATTAACGCTGTAAAAGGGGTAGATCAGTTTATTCAATCTATCATTCCGTTGGATTCTTATACCGAAGGGGTAAAGAAGATAGCGGAGGCCTTGGGAGCAATGTGGCAAGCTGCTGCGGGAGATCGAAACGAAATGGTAAAGGGATATGATATTCTCACCAAATTAGGGTTTTCTGCGCAGTCCATTTTAATGATACAAAACATTACGGAAGGGGTCAGGTTTGGAGTAGAAACCATGAAAGGCCTGATTGCCGGTGATTGGGGAGCCGCTTCGAATCTCTTAGATAAATTAGGTTTTTCTCCAGAGAAAAAGGCGGACATTCAAATGTTCATCCAAGATGTTCAGATGCACATTCGTAACTTCATAGAACATGTACAATCTCTCATATCGGCGGCTGCCCCAGTGGTTATGGGGATTATTGATGCGACTTGGGACTTTATTAAGGGTGTATTCCAGGCTATCGCACCGTACGTAATGCCTCTGCTGACGGATGTCATGTCGTTCGTAAATGGGATTATAGAAAAGATTGCTGCATTCTGGAAAGAGAATGGCGAACAAATTATGGAAGCTGTTCGCAATACGTTCGAGTTTATCAAAAGTGTCATTAGCTTTGTCATGCCAATTGTTTTCACCATCATTAAGGATACATGGGAGAACATCAAAGGAGTGATCAATGGCGCTCTGGATATCATAATGGGGCTTATTAAGGTATTCTCCTCCTTATTAACAGGTGACTGGAAAGGAGTCTGGGAAGGAATCAAACAGGTTCTTTCTGGCGCATGGGAATTCATTTGGAACTTCATTCAATTATGGGGCGTAGGGAAAATTCTTGGTATCATCGGAAAAATCGGAAGTAAGATGAAAGGTCTTTTTAAGGAAGCTTGGGAAGGCGTTAAACAAGTCTTTTCTGATATGTTCAAAGGCATATTCAAAAGCTCAGAGGACACGTTTAAAGTGATCAAAGATACATTTGGGAAAGTGAAAGATGCTATCGCAAATCCATTTAAAGATGCTTGGAACGGTGTGAAGGACTGGCTAGATAAGATTAAAAATGGTGTGAAAAATATGTTCAGTGGCGTGAAGATTCCGACACCAAAGATTACAACAAATGGTTCGCTGAATCCACTGAACTGGATGTCAGAAGGGTTACCAAGCTTTGATATCAAATGGGCGGCCAAAGGCGCGCTTGTGAAACCAGGCATGCCAACCGTTATCGGTGTCGGGGATGCGAAAGGATATGACGAAGCTGTTCTTCCATTGCGCGATAGTACACTCGGACGAATTGGACAAGAAATCGCACAAACCATGCCACAAATGATGTATCAACAACAATCTGATAGACCGATTGAATTAGCTGTGTATCTCGATAAACGGGAGATTGCAAGAGAAATATACTCAGATGTTGGAGAGCTTCAAAAACGAGAAGACGAAAGATATAAAGCATTTAAAAAGTAGGTGATAGGCATGTTATGCAGTTTGAGTTTCTTCCAATTTAACGGGAAAAGAAATCATAGCGTCGTTCCTTTGCAGGGTGTAAAGCGTCCTGCATGGGCTCCATTGGAGCGTACGTTTTTAGAAGTTCCTCATTATCCAGGCGGTAGACTGATACGCACCCAAACAAAAATGAGAAAAATCGTTGTCCCCGTCGCCTTATTATATAACTCCCCAAAAGAAGCTGAAAAATTAAAAGAAGAAATAGCCGATTGGTTAATTACAGAACAGCCCCAAGAATTAATATTCGATGATGAAAGGGACCGCACATTTTTAGCGATCATTGATGAATCATTTGATCTTGATCAATTGGTCAACCTCGGTGAAGGTACCCTCACATTTATTTGCGCTATGCCTTATAAATTAGGAGCCCAGCAATCTGTAGATTTCGAGCTTGATGGGAGAGGACTGATTGCGAACGTGACGAACAAAGGTACCGTACAATCTCACCCAATTATCGAAGTCGAAGTGGAGAAACCTTCTACATTTTTGGATGTATGGAATGGTAAAGATTACTTCCGAATTGGATACCCACTCAAAGCAAATCAACTTCCAGTAGAGCGAAATCAACGGGTATTGTGGGATGAGATGACTACAACAATAGGCTGGAGCAAGGTGAGCGAAATGGAAGACGGACAGCCTGTTGGAGAAATGAAATCTGATAACTATCAATTTTATTGTTCAGATTATGGTACTGGAAAGGCATGGCACGGAGCGGCGGTTAAAAAGAATATACCTGGTGGGCCTAAGCAAGACTTTATCATGCAATCTTACGTGACGTGTAAAAGTACGGCAAGAAATCAAATGGGGCGTGTTGAGATAGCCATTCTTGATGAAAATAGTAAAGTGCTTTCTAAGATTGCGATGAATGATGTTTTCTGGGAGGCAGAACAAAATGTGGGGACGATGGTCATTGGTTACGATGGGAAACCAGGAAGAACAACTTTGATTCATGAAAGTGGAGATCATCCGACAACATGGAATCAATACTTTGGCAGGCTTTGGATAGCGAGAACGGGGAATGTGTGGGAAGCGTATATTTCAAAGTTTCTATCTGAGACGGAGCGGGATGATTCGGAACGCTTTGTTAGATGGATAGATGAAGAGAAGTACCATATGGCAAAAGCTGCACAAATACAAATTAGCATTATGCAGTGGCAAGATGTTCCACCAGTCGAAAAATTAACAGTAAGTGACATTAAATTTTGGAAAGTGAACATGAATACACAAGGTAACTTACCATACATCGCGGATAAAGGTGACAAAATTGTAATAGATAAAGAACGAAGGTCGGTTACCATAGAGGGGAAAAGTGCGAGTAATATAAAAGACTTTTTTAGTAGCTTCCCGATCATTCATAAAGGGAAAAATAAGCTGGAAATCATGCCACCGAATATCGGAAAGGCGAAAGTGACATATAGGGAGCGATATAAATGAGGATACCGAGTGGAGAACTACACGTTGTGGACTTTAAAACAGAACAAACTGTATCCATCATTGGGCCGGAAGATTACTGGGATGATGTTCGTCATTTCGAGATCAAACACAATATAGATACATTGGAGTTTACTGTATTTGATGGTACGGAACAGGCAGCCACGCTGATGCAGCAAAATCTGGTACTCAAAGAAGTCAGAGGAGGTCGTATTGTTCCCTATGTCATCACGGAAACGGAAAAGAATTCAGAAGACCGAACGATTACGGTATATGCCTCCGGAGAATGGATTCAATTAGCGAAAGCAAACATCATTAAACCGCAACGAATTGAAAGTCAGACTGTAAATCAGTTCATAGATATGGCTGTAATCGGGACGAAGTGGAAACGTGGTAGAACAGAGTACGCAGGCTTTCATACGATGACCATTGACGCATTTATTGACCCTTTAAAATTCTTAACAGATATCGCTTCTCTTTTTGAATTAGAAATTCAATACCGTGTGCAAATAGCCGGTCCTCAAATTGTAGGGCGCTATGTGGATATGGTGAAGAAACGGGGAAGAGAGACAGGGAAAGAGGTGGAGCTGGGAAAAGATTTAAGAGGAATCAGACGAATTGAAAATTCTCAGAACATCTGTACAGCCCTTGTGGGCTTTGTGAAGGGAGAAGGAGACGACCTTATCACGATTGAGGGCATCAACAACGGGATCCCGTACATCGTAGATAAAGATGCATTCCAACGCTGGCATGAACAAGGGCAACATAAGCTCGGCTTTTATTCACCAGAAACAGAAGATCAAGATATGTCACCACAGCGTCTCCTAACACTAATGAAAATTGAGATAAGAAAACGAGCGAATGCATCTGTCTCTTATGAGGTAGAAGCGGAAGCAATCGGACGAGTGTTTGGTTTGTCTCATGAGCTGGTGGATGAAGGAGATACAATTCGAATCAAAGATACAGGTTTTACGCCTGAACTGTATTTGGAAGCGCGTGTGATTGCTGGAGATGAATCGTTTACAGATCCGACAAAAGATAAGTATATATTTGGGGATTACCGAGAGATAACGGATCCAAATACCGAACTCAGTAAGATGTACAATAAAATGCTTAACTTTTATAAGGATACCGTGAAAAAAGACGATATCATCGATGCCATTAACAACAACCAAGAAGGCATTCCAATTGATGCGGATAAAGTTTTGATTCAAAATGAGAAAGTTTCCATTGGAAAAGATGGTGTGAATGCTAAAATGTTGGATTTCTTATATGAAGATGAAAGAGGCTTGAAAACCACAGTCATCGCCAAAAGGAATCTAATCATTGACCACGATTTCTCTAGTGTACCCAAACCAGTAATGGATGGTAACCCCAACTATAGCCATTTTGAATCAGGAAGGTTTTGGAGACCACAGGGAAATGTGGTGTTAGAAAATAATACACTGAATTTTAATTATGAACGCATGGTCAATGCCACACGTGTGGATCGGTATAACTATCCAGAAACCACCGTGAAAAATGGGATTTATCCAAATAATATCCATACGTTATCCGCACATTTCAGGTGTGCCACGATCAATGGCACACGAGTCACCGCTAAGCCGCAGTTACATGTTTGTTTTGTGACCTATAGAGATAATGTTCACTACGATATCTGGCATGAAGAAAAAGTACCATTCGATGCCCCTAGCACTTTTTATGGGGATATCCAGCGCCGAGCATTCACGTTTACTGTACCAAAGAACTACAACATTCACGAACATGCCATTGTGGTGAAAGCGGAGTCAGCAGATGGTGATATTTCGAAAGGGACGGCTGTTTGTGTATCAGGTATCCAACTGGTTACAGGAAGATACCCTTCGATGTATGAATGGCAAGCACAAAGCGCGGAAGTGTACGCCGGAACAATGCCGATTGATGGGCTCGAGTTCGGGAATAATCATGGATTGATACAGGTAGCACGAGATCGAACGACGTTTGATATTGGTGGAACGTTGGAAACGAGATTCCACAACAATATCAGAGCGGCGAAAGGTGTCAGCATAGGTGGGAATCCGTTTCAAAGTTGGGGTCATATTCATTTTAGAGATGGTAACCGTGGTATCGGGTTTTATGTGAATAACGCAAATGGATGGCATTTTAATGCATTAGGATAAAGAAGAGAGGGAGAAGCATGGATAAATATAAAGATTTACAGGGTATGCCGTTACAAGCAGGCGAAGCATCACCATTCATGGGAAGATTGGTGGATGTAGAGCGTGTAGAGGTGGGCGTGTTTGTTTACATTCCTTTTGATATGTTAGATAATGCCGGCATTTCCACAGGTAGAAATAAAGTGGAAGTTTGGGGAGAAATGGATGGAACCCTCCAATTTAGAATTGCGACAAGATGTGAAATTGAAACATGTAAACGCGGATCTCGCCTATATGAATTGGATATGGGATTTGCGAAAAAGAATATTTGTACAGAGTGCTATACATCTCTAACGGGTACGTCTCCACTGCACGAACACGAGGAGAGTGAGGAGACAATGCTATGAAAACAACATTCGTACTAGATATTCAGAAAGAAAAATATGAATATACGAGTTTAATCGTAACAGGACGTATGGGGGATTTGGCAAGTAATACGGTAGACGTTTTGATTACCAACAATGGTAAGCCTTACCCTCTCACAAACCTGACGGTCTTTTATGAGTGTGTGAAGCCTGATGATACCGCCATACGAGATAAAGAGGGAGTAACTATTATAGATGCCGCAAAGGGGCATTTCACATATACGTTCCCAGCTGAGGTGTTCAGTGCACTTGGTCAGGTGAAACGATCTTTCTTTTCTATTGAACAAGGAAAGACATTCCGAGCGACAACGCAAGATTTCTTAGTAATGTCATTATCTGATGCGCTAACAGGACATATAGAATCCGAAGCGTATATTTCAGAGTTTGATAAAGCTCTTGAAATGGTGAAAGGGCATCGGAAAGAAATTGACGAAGCGAATAAGAAGATTGCAGGGCTTACACCGTATATTCAAAAGAAAGCCGATGAAACGGATACAAAGTTCAAAGGAGTGACAGAACGCATTCAGGCGCGTGTAGATGGTGTTAGCAAGCAAATAGATGCGATGGATATTGTGAAGAAATCCGGAGACACCATAACGGGATTACTTGAATTTAAGACCGACAATGCCTTTGTATTAGGAAGTCGTTCTTATAAGACGATTTTTCATAAAGGGGCACAAGGGGAGCTGATATTTGCTCCTTCTACAAAAGAACAAGGGGATACATGGGAGTGGTCCAAAAAGGTAGAAATTCGAACGGACGGAACAATTAAACAAGCGACAGATACAGATTGGATTAAGGTGACAATAAACACAGCGAATGCTTCCAATGTTGAAGGAAGACAAGTTACGAGAGCGAAACGAAATGGTGACCAAGTTTCGGTTATAGGTTCTTTAAAGAATGTCAAAGAAGGACAAGTTGTATGTAACGTTCCAACTGGATTGCGACCAGCTCAACAAATAACCGATGTTGTGATTATAGCCGGCCCACCGTATTCTATCTGTGAATTCAACATAGAAACTGGCGGGAATGTAAAAATATACAACATCACTACTGACAAAATCATTCATTTTTCAATCAATTATTTAGTGTAAAGAAGGAGGGGAATAAGTGGATCGTATCGACGTATTTATAAAAATGTTTATAGCTACCTTCGGTGGCTTCTGCGGATATTTCTTGGGAGGATGGGATGCAGCATTGAAAATATTAGTTATGATGGCAATTGTCGATTATATAACGGGAGTAATTGCAGCAGGATACAATGGAAAATTAAAAAGTAAAGTGGGTTTCAAAGGTATTGCTAAAAAAGTGGTGTTGTTCCTTTTAGTAGGAGTGGCGGCTCAATTGGATGCAGTGATTGGTAGTAACAGTGCGATTCGGGAAGCAACTATCTTTTTCTTCATGGGGAATGAACTGTTATCCATTTTAGAAAACGCTGGGCGTATGGGAATTCCGCTTCCACAACCATTAACAAGTGCAGTTGAAATTTTAGGTGGGAAAAGTAAGGGAGAGAGTAAATAATGGAAATCAGAAAAAAATTAGTTGACCCGAGTAAATATGGTACAAAGTGTCCGTATACGATGACACCGAAGTATATTACGTTTCATAATACGTATAATGACGCTTCGGCTCATAACGAAATCGCTTATATGATTCGAAATGATAATCAGGTTTCATTTCATGTTGCGGTAGATGAAAAAGAAGCTGTGCAAGGAATTCCTTTTGATAGAAATGCATGGCATTGTGGGGATGGAAATGGAGCGGGTAACCGTAAATCCATCGGAGTTGAAATTTGTTATTCAAAATCGGGCGGTGATCGATACTATAAGGCAGAAAATAATGCGGCAATTATCATTGCTCAGTTAATGAAGCAGTATAACATTCCAATTAGCAACGTACGTACGCACCGATCATGGAGCGGAAAGTATTGTCCCCATAAAATGCTAGGTGAAGGGAGGAGGGAAAGCTTTATCGAGCGAGTTAAACAGGCGTATCATGGTTCGAATCCAAATCCTTCACCGGAGGGAATCGGAATTGCTTATATTGAAGGAACGAATATCAATCTTCGAAATGCGCCGAGTACGAGTGGAGCAGTCATTCGGAAATTAAATAAACCTGAGGACTATCTCGTGTGGTATGAACAAAATGGCTGGTTGAATCTAGGTGGAGAGCAATGGGTATACCATGACCCGTCTTACATTCGTTTTGTTAGACATAATGGCATCGAGTGCACATCCGTAGCAGGGAAGCGGGTGGAATCCAAAGTGAATGGATTAAACTTCCGTAATCGACCTTCGTGGAATAGTGCGGATGTCGTGGGTACCGTGGATGCGGGGGATGGATTTACCGTTGATGAGAAAGTTATGGTGGATGGTTCACCGCAGTATAGGGTGCATAATTCGAAAGGTCAAACATTCTATATTACGGCTAGTGAAACTTATGTAAGGGTGAAGTAAACTGAAAAAGAACATTCCTCTGACGAGTGAGGAACGCTCCTTTTTGGACATTACAAAGAAATACATCTCTTATTTGGTTTGTCAATAATAGTATATGTAACGGTAGGAAGTAATATGAATACTAAAAATAAAAACCAGAGTACTATTCTACATTACAGCTAGCGAAAATTATGTTAGGGTGACATAAACTGAAAAAGAGCGTTCCTCTGGTGAGTAAAAGACGCTCTTGGGTGATAGATATTTTCATGGGATATATTTACCATAGTATGTGAGAATAAATACGATGTGAAAGAATCATATTTATCCATTTTGTCCCATTCATATCTTCAAACGTCTGCATAGAATGTTTTAAAACATGAAAGGGATGAGATCATGGGGTATATGAATAGAAAAAAATATGGTCAAGTAAGTACATCAAGTTCAAGTGGTTCGTGTGGAGGCTCTTGTAATAATTCCTGCAGCGGTTGCGATGAATGTCGGGAGCAATATGAAGAGTGTAAAAATCAGCAAAATCAGACTTGTGACTGTTGTTGTGTACAAGGCATTAAGGATGAACTTAGTAGTTTAATAAACCAAACAGTTCGTATTGACACACAGACTAGAAGTTACGTAGGAGTAGTTACTTCTGTTACTTGCGATGTTATTAGATTGGGAGCAAGTACGGGCACGGTAGCTACAATTATTTCTATTTGTAAAATAGAAGCGGTTATTCCGGCAACTACAACTGTAGTAAATGGAATTAATTTAGATGATACTGAAATAGCTAATAAAGTATGAATATATGAAAAAGGAGCATTCCTTAGTTGGATGGGAGGAATGCTCTTTTTCTGTATAACAGTATCGGCATTATTATTATTATATGAGTTCATTACATACAATATGACTTGAAAATAATAAAGGCACCTTCCCAGTAAGGTGCCTTGCATGGGTAATTCTCTAGATGACCATTATAGTATATGCAGTTCACGTAATTTGCATACCATAATAAATTACTTTATAGCTCCACTTATTTCATTATTATGAATCTGTAAAGCATTTCCATGCGCTCTCTTGACAAACACAGCTAGGATGTCATAAAAGTTGTTGGCAATCGCCCGATCTTTCACAATGTGATGTATAAACCAAGTTTTGCGCGCGGATAATCATCCTACATTTTCTTTTGTATCCCGTCAAGTTATTTAGAATAATACGAGTTGTTCATCTTCTACTTGTTGAACCGCTATCTCCCATTGGTATAGGTCTCCGAGTCTTCGTTGAAGTTCTTTATCTAAGCGTTGTTTAAGGATATGTCCTGTAGTTGCATACATTAGAATGGGACCTATTGTATCACGGTCGCCATTAGGTGAAATAAGTGTATAAATAATTTGATGTTTTTTCATACATTTCATGTCCCCTTTAACTAGACGTTTGATATGTATAGGTTGTGGTAAGTCAAACGTGGTATAGTGCACCTAATTCTATATCAGGGTTGGTTCTTCCTTTAAAATAAATTGGTTATTTGATAAACTAAAAAAGAAACGACACCCTATCATGACGTAGAGTGTCGTTTTGTGTTGTGTTTCAGCAAGATGATAGTGCCGCACTGATATTTAAGTGTTATAGGACATAAAAGGGAACTACAGAGATGTGTTCTTAATAACAGTATATAACAGCACATAGAATAGGACAAGAGTTTATTCAGGAATCTCCCCCACCATAATTATCGTTTTGTATCAGTAATTATCAGGGTGACAAATGATGAAATCCAAGGTTAGATGAGAGTTAGTATGGGGGAGGTAAAGTTTGCGCAAAAAAGTAAAACAAGCACGACACTGGTATTTCACAGAGAGCGTCGTGCTTGTTTGGTATATTATGATTTTTTATACGATATCTTAATTGTCTGTACTGAAACATGTATAGAGGTGTATCTGTATATCATTATTTTGAAAAGTTGGTAATTAATGATGTGACTTAAGGGGATGCCCTAGCATATATATAGTAACATATACCTTTTAATACTGCTTTTAACAAACAATGAGAAACTGCTAATCCTAGTATTTACAGGGGGTAGAGATCAATGATTGTTAAAATGAGAAAGAAATCTGATGCAGATAAAATAGGAGGGGTTATATGGAAGGAAATCCGATTACTATTAGTCTATGTATGATTGTAAAGGATGAAGAACAAACTATCGCGAGGTGTCTAGATTCCATCAAAGATGTTGTAGAAGAAATTATTATTGTAGATACAGGTTCAACAGATATCACAAAAGAAATTGCAAAAAGATACAAGGCAAAAATTTATGATTTTAAATGGATTAATGACTTTTCAGCAGCACGAAATTTTGCGTTCTCTAAGGCTACTAAAAAGTATATCCTCTGGCTTGATGCAGATGACGTAATTGCAGAGGAGGATCAAAAGCGATTTCTCCAATTAAAGCACACATTAGATGCTAGTATTGATGCTGTATCTATGAAATACTATTTGACTTTTGATACAGAAGGAAACCCGACCTATCAGCTTAGAAGAAATCGATTAGTGAAGAGGCAGAGAAATTTTCAATGGTATGGTGTTGTTCATGAATATTTAGCGATATATGGAAATATCTTAAATAGTGATATAGGTGTGATGCATAAAAAAGAAAAGAACTACACGGATCGGAATTTGAAAATATATGAAACACTTCTTGCGGATGGAAAAAAGCTAGATCCTCGAGATGTTTATTATTATGCAAATGAATGTAAGGATCATAAAAAATATGACATAGCAATTACATGGTATAACAAATTTTTAGATGAGGGGCAAGGGTGGTTTGAAGATAATATTCAAGCTTGCTTGAAAAGAGCAGAATGTTATTTAGAATTAGGGAAGTGGAAAGAATCTATTCAGTCATGTTTGCATTCATTTATGTATGATACACCTAGAGGGGAAATTTGTTGCCATTTAGGAAATCTTTTTTTACAACAAAAGGAGTACCAAAAGGCTATTTATTGGTACCTCTCAGCAATTAAAGGACCGAAGCCTAAAGATTCTCCATTTATTCGTGAAGCTTGTTATACATGGTTGCCGCATATTCAATTGTGTATTTGTTATGATAGTATAAAAGAATACGAAAAAGCAATTTATCACAATGAACAGGCGGCGCAGTTTATCCCTAATCATGCTAGTATTAAATATAACAGGGAATATTTTGATAATTTGTTTAAAAAATAGTTCTTTTGAGATAAATTATTTAATCCAAGATGATACTATATGTGGATGTTAAGGGGGAGTGCTTCGTGCTCACGAGCATAATTATACTAACTCATAATCAATTACAGTATACAAAAGAATGTATCCATAGTATTAGAAAATATACAGTACAAGAAGAATATGAATTAATTGTAGTTGATAATGCGTCAATGGATGGTACGGTAGAGTGGCTACAAAAGCAGCCTGATATTACGCTCATAAAAAATTTAGAGAATATGGGTTTTCCGCGAGGATGCAATCAAGGAATCAGCACAGCAAAGGGTGAAAATATTTTATTATTAAATAATGATGTAATTGTAACGGAACAGTGGCTCACAAACTTACTGAAGTGTTTATATGCAAAAGAAAATACAGCAGCCGTAGGCCCTGTAACGAATAACGCATCTTATTATAGCACAATTCACACTTGCTACGGGGGTATTCAAGAAATGCAAGAATTTGCGAGCTTATATAATCAAAGTGATGAAAATAAGTGGGAAGAACGTATGAAATTAATAGGTTTTTGCATGCTTATCAAGAAAACAGTTTTGGATGAAATAGGATTGCTGGATGAACGATTTACACCAGGAAATTATGAAGATGATGATTTATCATTACGAATGTTTGAAAAAGGATATAAATTATATTTATGTAGAGATACGTTTATTCATCATTATGGAAGTATGTCGTGGAAAGAAGATGTCTCTAAATTTTCAATGATTTTAAATGAAAATGATCGAAAATTTTATGATAAATGGGGATTTTCTTCTGCGGATTTATATATTCAGTATGATTTATTGGAAGTTGCAGATCGATATGAAGTGGATAAAGTGAATATACTTCAGGTTGGGGCTGGGTGTGGCGCAACATTGTTAGAGATGAAAAGACGATATGCAGTTGCTGATGTATACGGTGTAGAGAGTAATCAACAAGCTGCTTCTATTTCAAATAGAGTAGCACCTACTGCATGTATTCAGTATGATAATTTACAGGAGGTGTTTCCTGGGAAAAGGTTTCATATCATTCTTTTATCACATCCGATTGAGAAGGAACAACTAAGCGGTGTGATAAACTCTATTTCACACCGCTTAGCATCAAAAGGAACTGTAATTATGTCCAGTGCAAATTTAATTAATTATACAGCGTTACAAAATCAGCTTACATCATACGAGAAGATTGAATAAATTACTTACTTGGGAAGAAGTAATAAATGCTTTTGAGAATAATATGTAGCTTGTTCGATTCATGAATTCCACACTAATATTAGGCCTAAGGAGAAAAAATATGTTCATTAGGGGCAGTATGATATATTTTACAGATAGCCTCCTTATAGTAACGGAGCCGAGGAGAGACAACATGTAGAAATCATCTGAAGTGCAAACTTTATCCGCCCTCCAATTAAGCCAGGAATCTCCCCCACAATCCGCCCACATAATTATCGTTTTGTATCGGAAGTTATTTTGCGCTCTTTTTAAAATAGTTTGACATCCATTCTGTTAGTCTATATATTGAAAATGTCTGTTATTTGTTTTAATTCATTTAATTTGTGTGCTCCTATTATGGAGCCTTTTTTTATGAAAAAAGCAAAGGTCCTCCTTATGAGTACCTTTGCTTTTTGGACTTGAACCATCGTAATTCATGATAAAACTATCCGTATTATGGATGTAAACACGCTCTATAAAATAGAAAGGTTGGCATAAATACATAAAAGATTGGAGAGATACAATCTTATTTATCTCATAGAGCGTGTTTATAAGTAATAGTTTACCACATTTATTATGTATGTGGTGTATTTCAGGGGAGTATGCATGATTGCATTATTTATTTGCCTATGGGGCTAGCCTCTTTCTAAGGCTGTTCCACAGTATTTGTGTGGAACGATATCAAATACCTCTGTAAGAATCTGATGGTACTCTTCTTCTGTTATGGATCGTTTTATTTTTTGTCCTTTGTGGGTTTTGGTAAAGTTTTGTCTTGTAAGTGAAACATGCCCACTTTCAGTTAATTTACAGATAATATGTCCTTTATTAAAGGGGGACTCAGGATGATGTACAATGATATCTTGTATATCATTTACTTTGTTTGTATCTATTTCATCTAATGTAAATGCATATCCAGTACGCCATGTATCCGATGGTTCAGATCCAAGGAATTGAGCAGTTTCTCCGTTTTCACCTTTTCGCATTTCTAATAGATAGGTTCCTTTTTCGGTATCTTGTTTACGGATGCGATATTTTCCTGTTTGAGAAGAGATGACTTCGTCGTTAAATGGAACAGGATGTAAAGGGAGATGTGAGGCAAATCCCCCATCAATAATATATTTTTGTCCTTCGTGTCTTAAAATGATAATCACATGGCCATCATCCGGTTTCCACTTATCGCCGTTTAAATCATAGACAGTCCCAGCTACTCGATAGACGTCAAATCCGCAATCATATAAAAAATAAAATAATAAAGAATTGAGTTCATAGCATAGCCCGCCGCGATTGTTTAGTAGTAGTTTATCTTGGATATTTGTTCTAGAAATCTCTCGAAAGCCGCCTTCCATAACATCAATATTCTCATAAGGTAACAGGCGCCCCATTTGTAAAAGGATTTCATGTAAATCGTTAAATTGTATGTCTTCCTTTGGAGACATCTGTAATCTGGAGAGAAAATAATTTTGTAAGTCAGTCATTATATCTTCCGCCTTTCGTTTATAGGAAATATTACCATCCGTTACCATGTTACACCTTTTAAATTTATTATCAAGTGTAAAGCATAGAAGGATTCGGTGGGTATAGATGGAACTTCATTAGAGAAGAGGAGGGGAGATAGACTTTTTGACTGAATTCACGTGAATATCTCTAAAAATGTAAAGTGAATAAGATTGAAGGTCGGTTCTTTTATTTTGTTTACTATAGGAGGACTATAATGTTTGAGTGCCAGTGGTATTTATTTTTCACATGAAAAAGCCCATTGCAATGATGTGACAATGGGCTTTAGGTCTTAGAAGTTTGAAGCGACTAAGACGGTGTGATGGTAAATTGATTATATCATAATATTTCACATATTTCACAAATATCGAAATGGACCTTGTAGGACTCGAACCTACGACAGGACGGTTATGAGCCGTCTGCTCTAACCAGCTGAGCTAAAGGTCCGTTAATAAGAAAAGGTACCCTTTCGAGCGCCATTTCCTGTGTTACTAATAAGAAATTTTGTCTTCCAATACATATTGCATATACAATACAAACAACAGCTCGCTATTAAGATACCATAAAAATAATATTCAAGCGAGGGGAAGATATATACTCTCAAACTACGTTGCTGGAAGCTAACCTCCATAGCTATAAGGGTTATTAGTGTTTGAATGAAATGAATATGCGAGAAAACACAAAAACAATGCTATATGATGTCATATTATTTCCCTGGAATTACGTAAATTTTCCTTAGAAAAACTTTACAAACGGAATGTACGTGCTATAATTTAATGCAAACAAACGTTCTTGTTGGAGGCTATCACATGAATCAGCTACTTAAATGTTCACTCGATCAAAAAATACCTATCGAATTAATTTACTTAAAAGATTCAGGAGATTTCTCTCAAAGGACAGCGATTGTTAGAAAGATATATGAAGATCGTGTATTGGTGTATTGTATGCAAAAGCAACAAGTCAGAACGCTGAAATTAGCTAATATACTATCGGTTGATAAGGTAAGGAAGAACTAGCAATATGCTTAAAAAATACATAATGAGGTGAAATCATATGTCAACAGCAAATGCGAAACCAACAAAAAAGAAGAAGAGTAGTTCAAAAGAATCAAGACCGTATATGGATGAATTCGATCAACAGGAAGCGGCTGAATTGATTCAGTTTGCAGTACAGGATGATACTGAATTAGTGTTTACCGTATATAGAAAGTATAGAGAGCCTGAAATTATAAAAGGCCAAGTTGATAAGCTTGAACCAGAAAGAGGTAGAATTTTAGTAAGTACATTCAACGAAGTACATAAAATTCAATTTATGGATATTTTAAAAATCGCAATCCCCAGCAGTTGAGCTTGGGGTTGTTAATAGAAAATGTATGTGAAATTACTTTAAATTAGATCTTGCGAATGATAGAAAGAATATACTGACATAATCATTTTTCGTTTTTGCTTAATAAGACCTTTAGTGGATTAACTGGCTGGCAAAATGGTCTGGCTATTGCTGGGGATTACATGTCTGCTGCGTCATTTCTTGGTATAGCCGGAGCGATAGCGTTAACTGGGTTTGATGGGTTCTTTTATAGTATCGGCTTTTTAGTTGCTTATTTAGTTGTTCTATATCTTGTCGCAGAACCGCTTAGAAATTTAGGGAAGTACACGTTAGCGGATA
This sequence comes from Bacillus sp. FDAARGOS_1420, assembly GCF_019344915.1. Lineage (NCBI taxonomy): Bacteria > Bacillati > Bacillota > Bacilli > Caryophanales > Bacillaceae > Bacillus > Bacillus sp. FDAARGOS_1420. The sequence goes on from NZ_JAHWJB010000002.1 coordinate 824,271, forward strand.
TGATTGCGGCACGTTTTGATGCGAAAAAAGTTCGTGGTATAGCAGCGCTTAATACGATGACGATTTCAATTTTTTATATGATTGCACAATTAGTTGGTGCGGGTGCACTTATTAAACTATTATTAGGTATTGAATATACAACATCTGTATTAATCGTAGGTACACTTATGACTGTGTATGTTATTTTTGGAGGAATGACAGCTACGAGCTGGGTTCAAATTGTAAAGGCTGTACTACTTATGGCAGGGACATTTATTATTTCTGTTATCGTTTTCTCCAAATTTAATTTCAGTGTGACTGAAATGTTCGCTCACATGAAAACAGCTACTCCATTAAAAGATTCGTTTTTAAATCCAGGAGTAAAGTATAAGGATGGTCTTGATACACTTTCTTTAAATTTGGGACTAGTCCTTGGTACAGCGGGATTACCACATATTCTTGTCCGCTTTTTTACAGTACGTGATGCAAAAACTGCACGTCAATCTGTTGTATATGCGACGTGGTTAATTGGCGCGTTTTATATTATGACAATTTTCTTAGGGTTTGGAGCGGCAGCGTTTGTAGGAAATGAGGCGATTATTAAAGCAAACCCTGCTGGTAATATGGCAGCACCTTTATTAGCAAAAGCATTAGGAGGAGATTTCTTATTTGCTTTCGTATCAGCAATTGCTTTTGCAACTATTTTAGCTGTAGTAGCAGGGCTTGTGTTAACAGCAGCATCAGCATTCGCGCATGATTTTTATAATGAGATTATCCGTAAAGGAAAATCAACGGAAAAAGAGCAAGTGTCAATGGCGCGTTATGCGTCTATTGGGGTGGCGATAGTATCTATTATACTTGCTTTATTTGCTCAAACATTAAACGTAGCATTTTTAGTATCACTAGCATTTGCAGTTGCAGCGAGTGCAAACTTACCGGTTATATTATTTACAATCTATTGGAAGCGTTTTAATACAACAGGAGCAATTTCTGGTATGATTGTTGGTCTTGTATCAGCGATTGTTCTCGTAGCGTTAAGTCCAAACGTTTGGAACCCAGTAGCTGGAAAAGCTATATTTGTTGGGGAAGCGATTTTCCCATATACGACACCTGGAATTATTTCAATTCCGCTTGGATTCCTTGCAGCATATTTAGGAACTGTTTTCTCTAGTAAGAAAGAAGATGCAGCGAAATTTGATGAAATTCTTGTGAAATCTAATACTGGTCATGGTATTAGTGATGCATCTTCGCATTAAAAAAGAGGGGCTTTTCGATATATAAGAAAAGCTCCTTTTTCTTTTGTCATTTTATTGTAAATAATACTGATTTGTAAGTAGGATTTGTCTTAATTTTGTGGAATGAAAATAGGCAGGGAGAAATTTAACTCATCATGGCACCAGCGCAGCTTTGTGAAAAATAAGTTGTTATGGAAGGTGGAAGAAATGATGAAGACAAAACAAACCGATGAATTATTAGCAAAAGATGAGCAATATGTGTGGCACGGAATGCGTCCCTTTAGCCCGAGTAGTACAATGGTAGGGGCGAAAGCAGAAGGGTGCTGGGTTGAAGATATACAGGGGAAAAGATACTTAGACGGTATGAGTGGCCTTTGGTGTGTAAATAGTGGGTATGGAAGAAAAGAGCTCGCAGAGGCAGCTTATAAGCAATTGCAAACATTATCGTACTTTCCGATGTCACAATCACATGAACCAGCAATTAAGCTCGCTGAAAAGTTAAACGAGTGGCTTGGAGGAGAGTATGTTATATTCTTCTCTAATAGTGGTTCGGAAGCGAACGAAACAGCTTTTAAAATAGCAAGGCAATACTATGCTCAAAAAGGTGAACCGCATCGTTATAAATTTATGTCACGTTATCGTGGTTATCACGGAAACACAATGGCAACGATGGCGGCAACTGGCCAAGCACAGCGTAGATACCAATATGAGCCATTTGCTTCAGGTTTTTTACACGTAACGCCTCCAGATTGTTACCGCATGCCAGAAATGGAATCGCAAAATATTTATGATGTAGAATGTGTAAAAGAAGTAGATCGCGTTATGACATGGGAATTAAGTGAAACGATAGCAGCTTTTATTATGGAACCAATTATTACGGGCGGAGGCATTTTAATGCCGCCAAAAGACTATATGAAAGCTGTTCATGAAACGTGTCAAAAACACGGAGCACTACTTATAAGTGATGAAGTTATTTGTGGTTTCGGGCGTACAGGAAAAGCATTTGGGTTTATGAACTATGACGTTAAGCCTGATATCGTTACGATGGCAAAAGGTATTACGAGCGCATATTTACCATTATCAGCAACAGCTGTAAAAAAAGAAATTTATGAGGCATTTAAAGGAACAGGAGAATATGAATTCTTCCGCCATATTAATACATTTGGTGGAAATCCAGCGGCTTGTGCATTAGCGCTTAAAAACTTAGAGATTATGGAAAATGAAAATTTAATTGAGCGCTCTGCACAAATGGGTTCGCTTTTATTAAATCAATTAAAAGAAGAAATCGGAGAACATCCACTTGTTGGTAATATTAGAGGGAAAGGGCTATTAGTTGGAATCGAACTAGTAAATGATAAAGCGACGAAAGAACCAATTGATAACGACAAAATTGCAAGTGTTGTAAATGCTTGTAAAGAAAAAGGACTTATTATTGGGCGTAACGGTATGACAACAGCGGGGTATAATAACGTTTTAACATTGGCACCGCCACTTGTGATTTCAAGTGAAGAAATTGCCTTTGTTGTTGGAACGGTGAAGACAGCGATGGAACGTATTTAATAAATAGAACGAAAGGAGCGAGCTGTAATATAAGGCTCGCTTTTATTAGGAGGAGCTTTTAATGGAGAAATATGATCCTAACAAACATTATCACATTGGTTATTATGAAGACGGATATGATTTAGAAGTGACAGCGTATAAAAGAATAAATGAACCAATTTGGGATGCCTACATTCCACACTATGAGGTAGATGATTTTTACAAAAAAGTGGAGGAAATGAAGCTAGGTGAATATATAGATGATTATGGCATTAAGGTGTATTCATTTAGTAATGATATCGATGATGAAGAAGCACGCTCCATTTTTGAAAAATGGTTAAAAACGAATGGAATTGTTTAAAGCGAAAATGAAAAAGGAGATTGCTATCTTTTAAGATAGCAATCTCCTTTTATTATAGTAAACTTATTTACTTGCTTTCATTGCTTTATCTTTTGCACCAAAAGTGTATTTTAACATTGGTGGTGTAATCATCGTTGTTAAAATAACTACGATAACGATTGCTGTAAAGTAATCTTGTGCTAATAGGCCAGAAGAAAGTCCTGTTCCTGCGATGATAAGTGCAACTTCACCACGAGAAACCATACCAGCACCGATAATTGCAGAAGACTTAGCGTCAAATCCAGTCATTCGTGCACCTAAGCCACAACCGATTAATTTCGTTAATACAGCGATTACTGTTAATGCTAGGATGAACCAAATTTGATCGCCAATACCGTCAAATGTAATGTTCATACCGATACTTACGAAGAACACTGGAACGAACATAGCGTAAGCAATTGGTTCTACTTTCTTTTCTACTTCATGTTTGTAGTTCGTTTGAGAAATAGCGATACCAGCTGCGAAAGCACCGATAATACCAGCAATTCCTAATAGTTCGCCGAAGTATGCGAATGAGAAACAGATGATAAGCGCAGCACTAACGATAGACTCAGATACGCGAAGTGGTGATAACCAACGCATGATTGCTGGAACACCTTTCCAGCCAATTAAAATGATAGAAGCAAAGAATACTACTTTCTTCAAGATAATCATTGTTAAGTTAACGTCATCTGTGCCTAAGAAGCTCATTGCAAATGCTAATAAAATAACAACAAGAATGTCATCAAATACAGCGGCTCCAAGCATCGTCGTACTTTCACGTGTTTTCATTTTACCTAAATCACGAAGTGTTTGAACGGAAATACTAACACTTGTTGCACATAGAAGTAATCCTAAAAAGACAGCATTCCCTTGTTCCATACCGACAACAAGGCCGGCAACGTAACCACCTACGAATGGAAGAACGATACCTCCAAGTGCAACAGCTAAAGAAGAATTACGATTTGCGTTTAATTCTTCTAAGTCTGTTTCAAGTCCTGCCATAAACATTAAAAGAATAACTCCGACATTACTTAATTGTGTTAGAAGCTCTGAATTTTCAATCCATCCGAATATAGCTGGACCGATAACGATACCAACAATTAATTTACCGAGTACAGAAGGTTGACCTAATCTAACACTAAGGTCACCAGCAAGCTTTGTACTTAATAAGATAAGTGCAATTTGAAAGAAAAATTCGAATTCCATTTGATCCTCTCCTCATCATTTTTTATTTTTATCATACGATTTCTCGGAATTTGCCTAATGATAATATGTAAAGATCCATTAAACAAAGGGTCTATTTACGAGTTCTTTTGAACTTGTAATTTGAACCTGTAATTAATATATAATAAAATTTATTAAAAATCAATGAAAAAATAGCAGATTTTCATGAGAGGATTCGTTTTAGAAACGGGGGATATAGATATATAATAGGAAGTAATAAAGTTTACATATAATGAATGGAGAAAGAAAAATGTTATTAAATCAACGTTTTACAATTGGGGAAATGGCGAAAATGCATAATATAGCGGAATCTACATTACGTTATTATGATGAAAAAGGGATTTTTCATCCGTCAATTGTTGACCCTCAAACCAATTATCGTTATTACACAATTGATCAGTTTTCACTATTAGATACGATTAAATTTTTACGCCAATTGAACATCCCGTTAAAGGAAATAAAGAAATATATTGATGAACGAAATCCATCTTATGCGCTGAATTTACTTGAAAAACAACAAGAAATGATGCTGAAAAAACAAAGAGAAATCGAGTATGCTTTGGCAAAAATGGAACATAAAATCCATTTAATGAAGAAAGCGACGAAATCTGAAGCAAATCAAATTATTTATAAAAAGATACCGAAACGAAAAATTACAGCAATTGCAGTTGCACCAAATACAACGGATGATATGTTTGAATATTATATCCATTCGTTGCAAAAAAATATGAAGCAAATTGATAATAGTTTATTTTCAGGTGATATCGGTGTAACAGTTTCAAAAAAAGCATTAATGCAAAATGAGTTTCAAGCATATAACAGTGTGTTTATTTTATTGGATTACATGCCTTTTGAAGCGCATACTTCAGATGAAATAAAAGAAGGGATATTTGCCTGTTCTTATCATCATGGACCATATGAAGAAACAGACGCAACGTATACGGAATTATTAAAGCACATTGATAACGAAGGATATGAAGTGTGGGGAGATGCATTGGAACTTGCATTAATTGATTGGTCCGTAACAGAAAATCCGAAGGAGCAAGTAACGGAAATTCAAATACCTGTTGTAAAAAAATAGGCTTATATATTTTTCGATTCTCTATTGACCTTCAAGTAACTTGAAGGTTTAAACTGTGAACAGAGCATTGAAAAAGGAGCATTTATATGATGGAAACAACAGAAAAATTAAGAGAAAAACCAATTAAAAGTTTATTTATTACGTATTTAATACCAGCTGTTCTTGGGATGGTATTAATGTCGGTTAATATTGTGATTGATGCAGTCATGATTAGTAGAGGAGTTGGAGCGAACGGTTTAGCCGGAGTAAACGTAGCTATTCCAGCATTTTCAATTTTCTTCTCTATTTCATTATGGATTGGAATGGGCGGAGCAACGCTATATTCCATTGCACTAGGTGAAAATAAACTGGAAAGAGCAAGGTCTATCTTTACTCAATCTATGACAGTAGCAGTTGTTATCGTTGGCGTTTTAGCGGCTATTTGCTTATGGAGAATAGAAGATTTAGCATATTTATTTGGTGCGAATGAAGTGATTTTACCATACGCATTAGACTATTTACAGGTGTTATTAACATTTGGAATGATATACGTTTTAGAAAATATTTTAAGTACATTTATACGAAATGACGGAAATCCTAATTTAGCAATGGCAGGTCTTGTTGTAACGGCTGTATTAAATATAGTGTTCGACTATATTTTTATTTTCATCTTTGGATGGGGTGTAACTGGTGCTGCTTCAGCGACTATTCTTTCGGCAGCAATTGGTTTCCTTGTATTATTAACTCACTTCTTTAGAAAAAATAGTGTTTTAAAGTGGACGAAATTCCATTTTGAATGGGATACGGTTAAACAAATTATGGTGATCGGTTTCCCAAGTTTTACAGCAGAAAGTACAGTTGCAATCGTAACGATCGGTTTTAACATTGCGTTCGTTCAATATGCAGGAGAACTAGGTGTAGCTTCTTATGCGATGGTGAATAGTATTCATGCAATGACATTACTATTATTCTTCGGTGTTGGTGCAGCGTTACAACCAATCGCTAGTTTCCATTACGGTGCAAATTTATCAGAAAGATTACGTGAAGGATTGCAGTTCGCTGTAAAAATTGCGGTAGTACTCGGAGGTATTGCAATTGTCATCGGTTTATTCTTCGGGAAATATATTATTGGTTTATTTGATGTTCAATCGCCAGAACTACTGGAGTTAACGTTAACAGGTATTAGTTTATTCTTTATTCAATATGTATTTTTAGGCTATAACATTGTATATGGAGAATACTTCCAATCAGTGCGGCAAACGAAAAAATCAGTACTTATAATAATGAGCCGAGGTTTACTATTTGTTATCCCATTGTTATGGATTATGCCAAAAGTATTTGGTATAACTGGAATTTGGCTCGTTATGCCAGTAGCGGAAGTATTGACAGCAATTATCGTATTTACGATGAATCGCATGAAACATCCTGTTCCGTTAAACATGGCGAGAGAGAAGGAAGCAATATAGTGAAGAAAATTCCCTTGAACAAGTCAAGGGAATTTTTTTATTCTTTTAAACTAATCGCAAAAGATCCATCTGTCTCCTGAACAGAAGCGAAAGCCACATTTTTAATATTTGTAACGCCTTTCTCCATTAACTCTGCATGTAACCACTTTTCATTTTTATGGATTAATTTTAAGTTATCGTATTGAATTTGTGAATCAACGATAAGAGCAATTGGTAAGCCTGCATACTTAACATCTATATTCATATCTTTTGGAGTCAGAGGCACAAGTTCTCTTTTTGGTAAAATACTAATAGCTCCATTCGCTTCTAATATCGCATACTCAATTTCATGAACACTTGGATATCCTGCGACGCGAAGGTTAGAAAGCAATTCAGGGATCGGATATCTACTTTTTTGTAAGTTCTCAAAAATAATATCACCATGTTTAATTAAAATAATGGGGTGTCCGAGAATAAAACGATTTAGTTTGTTGAGTAGGCTTAATTTTGTAAGAAGCAAATGCAAACATGTAATAACGACCATACCGAGAAATGCTTGTAAAGCACCAGCGACTGGTATGGCTTGAAAAGCTAAATAAGATAAAAAGATAATAGCCCCAAAATCATGAGGAGTTAGTTGTGCTAATGCAGATTTACCAAGTAGCTTAAGTGATAGTAAAAATAAGATAAAAAAGAATGATACGTTACATAAAAAGAGAAGCAATAGGGACACTCCTTCGTGCGAAGTTGTACTTACTATTCCCGAAATTAATAGAAATATTACCTTTTGGAGGATAAATTAGGCTTAATTGGAATTTGTCTGTATACAAACGAATAAATGGATATTATGATGAGGGAAGTAAATGGAATAGGGGTATATGGATATGAGAAAGAAGAAAATAATCAAATATATTTTAGTTGTTATAATGATTTGCGCCGTATATGTGGGGTTTTTACAATATAACATTTATAAGCATGGGCATATGAATGCGATTGATGATGCGGATTATATAATTGTACTAGGATCGAAAGTAAATGGAACAAAACCTTCTTATTCATTGCAATATCGTATTGATAAAGCAGCTGAGTATTTAAAATTACATGATAAAACAATTGCTATTGTATCTGGAGGCCAAGGAAAAGGTGAAGATATTACAGAAGCATTAGCGATGAAACAAGGATTAATGAAACAAAATATTGCAGAAGACCGCATTATAATGGAAGATAAGTCGACGAGCACAGATGAAAATATTAAATTCTCAAAACCGTTAATTCCAGCCAATATGAAAAAAGGTATGATCGTAACAAACGATTTCCATATGTTTAGAGCGAAAAAAATAGCTGCAAAACAAGGTTTGCAATTAGAAGGGCTTCCGGCCAAAACACCGAAGCCAATTATCATTCCATCAAATGTACGAGAATATTTAGCGATTACGCAATATTGGTTTATGAATCGAATATAGTTAAAGTAATCCCGTCCGAAATTTGAGGCGGGATTTATTTCGAGGGAAATCTTACAAAAATGTCATGTTCATGAAAGGTAAAGCGATAGTTTCTGGAAAGGTTTCCTGACATAATGAAGGTAACAAAAAACTTTAGAGGTGAATCGGATGAAAGGAAATAATATTTTATCTTCGTTATGTTACTTTAGTATCTTTTTTGCACCATTTTTACTACCAATTATCGTGTACTTCGTTGCGGAAGATGAAGTGAAATACCACGCAAAAAAAGCATTTTGGTCACATGTTTTCCCATACGCAATTTTATTTGGAGGATTAGCAGTGTCGGGCGTATACGGTTTAAGCTTCAATCAATCTGATGGTGCTGGAATTGGAATGATGATCACATATGCAGTGTTCATTCTTGTAGGGATTTATTACTTCATTTGGAATATCGTAAAAGGTATTAAAGTGTTGAAAGCAGCTTAACAAGAATTGTATAACAGTATATTAATTCGACGTTATTTGCCAAAACGTCGATATAATTTCATATACCGTATTAATAAACATTAAAAAAAGAGCAATTCGAAAAGAATTGCTCTTTTTGTGCTTATAAGTTGTGAATAATGAAAAAGATATGGTAATTTTTCATTATGAAGAGAAAAAAGGAGTGATTTTCATGAATGAGATGATACATAAAATGGAGCAACACGTTTCAGTTCGTAAATATAAAGAAGAACCAATTTCAAAAGAGATAGTAGAAAGAATGGTGCAAGCTGCGCAGCATGCAGCTTCCTCACATTTTGTACAGGCGTATTCTCTTATATATGTAACAGATCAGGAACTAAAGGCTAAACTAGCTGAATTATCCGGGAATCGTCATGTGAAAGACTGCGCAGCATTCTTTGTATGCTGTGCGGATTTAAAACGTTTAGAAACTGCATGTGAGAAACATGGAACAGAAATTAAACATGAGGGAGTAGAGGACTTTATTGTAGCAACAGTAGATGCCTCATTATTTGCACAAAACTTAGCACTTGCAGCTGAATCTTTAGGATACGGCATTTGTTATATTGGTGGTATTCGTAATAACCCGAGAGAAGTGAGTGAATTGCTTCATTTACCGGATAAAGTATATCCGGTATTCGGAATGACAGTTGGTGTACCAGATGAAGAACATGGAGTTAAACCACGTTTACCAGTAGCAGCAGTTCTTCATGAAAATGGATACGATGAAAAGAAATATGATGAATTATTAAACGAATATGATGAAACGATGAGTGCGTATTACAAAGAAAGATCGTCAAATCAAAAAAACGTAACATGGACGGAATCAATGAGCTCATTTATGTCCAAAGAGAAAAGAATTCATATGAAAGAGTTTTTAAATGAAAAAGGATTAAATAAGAAATGAGTAAAAAGGACAAACCTGAGATGTTAGCTTAAGCTATAACATCACATGCAAAACCGAAGCTAAGAAAGCGAGACTCGCTTTCTCAACTTCGGTTTTTATTTGTTATTATATAAAATGAAAATAAAAATTAATAAATTTTTACAAAAGTGATAGAAAATGAGAATGAAATGCCAATAGTAAGTAAAAGCAGCTGCTAAAGGGGAACTGAGGAAGGATGATGTTTATGATTTTCGATTCTGAAGAGGATTTAATTATAGCTATGAAAAAATGCGATCAAGATGCTTTGAAAGAAGTGATTGATCAATATGGAAAATTAATTTTGTACATTATTCATAAATCATTAAGTACCCCTATTGAAAAACAATATGTGGATGATTGTTATAATGATGTATTTACTGTCATTTGGTTTAATATCGACCAATTTGATATAGAAAAGGGCAACTTAAAATCTTGGATGATTGGTATTACTAAATTAAAGGCATTGGAATATAAAAAGAAAGTATATAAAGAGAATAAAATCGATAAAGATGTAGAATTAGATACAGGTATCCATGATAGGTATGAAATAGAACAAGAAGAAGAGATTATGGAAATCGTACAAGATTTAAATACGGAGGATCGATATATCTTTTTAAAGAGGTATATTGATGGGTATTCCATTGACGATATTGCAAAAGAATTAAAAGTAACGGCTGATTATATATACAATCGAATTTCTCGTGGGAAGAAAAAACTTCAAAAACTGTGGAAAGGGAGTGTGTAATATGGATAAAAGATTATTGTCGATGTTAAATGAGCTCCAATATTCAGATGAAGAAATTGTACGTTTAGAAAAAGAGGCGAATGAGTCTATCAATATAGGTAAGTATTATGTGAGAAATGGAGATCTACTAAAAAAAATAACTTTACAAATGTTAGAAGAATCAATTAGGAACGAATTACAAACTGGTGAAGAAATTGAGAAGGAACTATTAGTAGACGAAGGATATATGACAAATAATAAAGTAATACCAAATATATATTACGTAGGAGCTACTTTTTATTATTATATCGTTTTAACAAATAAAAGAGTAATCATGAAAGGATTAGATTGTTATTTTAAAAAAACAAATGAGCATAGCATGCCAATAGAGGATATACAATCTATTTCACAACATAAAAAAATGGAAAATGTCTTTGAGATCAAATATAATAACACTCATATACAATTTGGAAGTATTGAGTATGCACGTGAAGTTGCAATGATAGTTATGGAGTTAAAAAAACGTGGAGTAAAAGTAGAAAAGTATACAGATTTTGAAAAAGGGTTTTTCTTATTTTTTAATATATTCGTGATAGTAAGTGCAGGTCTTTGCTTTATAAAATATTTAATGTAAAAAGCGGCATAATAGCCGCTTTTTATCGTTTTATTTAGTATTCGATTTAAAATATTTGTCTTACGAAAGAACGATTATTGCTAATTGTAAACTGCCAATAAAGTTATTTAAGTTTTGATATAGAATGCCCCACCGCACTTGAAAATGCAGCAATAATTTCGTTTGAACCTATCTATTATTGTGCACTATCTAAAGCAGCCTCTATAACAAGTTCAAACTTTCAATAAGAAGATACCCCCCCGTGCAACTTAAAAGGATATACGTAAATATTTTAAAAATCCGTTGATTAAGCCATTTGAAGATAATTTGACCTATAAACAAACCTAGAAATACGATTGGAATTGCATAAAAACTTGATTCCCAAATTGTTTTGTTTGTGCCAGTAAAGAGTATTTGAGTTATGAGACTAATGAAATATATAAACAGATAAAAAGCCAAAGTAGTTGCTCTCAACTTCTCTTTTTTCGTATCAGTTCCTGTAAAGTAAAGTAACAGGGGTGGTCCTGGCATACCGATACTTGTCGTTAAAAGACCGGATAATCCACCCACTAAGAAATCTCTAGATTTTGTTGATTTAATCTTAAAGTTGCATATTAGCATCAACGTTAATAGTAAGAGCAGGATGCTAATTGCTAATTTAAATGTGTTGATGTTAATGGAAATGAAAATTAAAATACCAAAAGGAACACCAACTATACTTCCAATAGTTAACCTTTTCAGTAGAATAAAGTCAATGTCCATTCTTATTTTCCAAATGAGTGATATTGAAATAACTAATGATAAAATAATATTAATTTGTATAGCTTCTTGTGGTAAGAATAACATTAGTAAAAAAGGTGTTGCCATTATGGAAAAGCCAAAACCTGTACTTGTTTGCAAAACAGAAGCCACCAATATAATACATATGAAACTTAATGTAATCTCCAAAATAGCCCTCCTATTTAATCAAATACAATAAATATTTTAATACCATGAAAATCGAATTTAGCTATTTTGAGCCTATAGCATAAGTGCAATGTTTCACAATCTTATTTTTATTTTAACATAAAAACTTAGTTTCTTCTCAAATAGCATTCACGTATAGGGCCCATTAACGAATATGGTTGACATTTTCAAATAATTGTATTGTTACGCAGCGCTAATAAATGAGATCAAATAAAGTTTGGTGAAGAATCTATTGATTATCAATAGATTCTTCACCAAACTCACCGCGATAAAACAAGAAAAGCCATATAAAACTAACAAAAATACAGCATATAGCTAACAAGCTACCAATTACTTGAGGAGAAAGGATTTCTAAAGGCCATCCTGTAATAAACATAGATAACTGAATAAGAGATCCGTAAATGGAATAATGGAATGAAAAGACTTTACCCATCATATTTTCCTTCGTGTAAGTTTGAAGCAATGTCGTATCAAGTGGAACGATGATTCCTCCTGCTATGCGCATACAAAATAGAGTAATGATACCGATAATAAGTTGATCGGATAGAATGAATCCGAGAAAGAAAATTCCTTGTAGTAAATAGGCCAAGCCAAATGATCTTTTCATGTTGTCTTCATTTTTAGACATATAAAGATTAACGAGGAGACTGCCAATCATAAGTCCAGCCCCTTGAACTATATATAAAATGCCAATGTTAGTGTGGAAGATTCTTTCGGCATAGATTGTTAGAAGTAACTGATAGGCACCTCCAATAATGCTCCATGAAATGCCGACAAGAATTAATGTTAAAATAATTTTGCTTTGTAATATGTATGTATAACCATCTTTTATATCAGTAAAAAATGCTTTTTTCGTGGTAAAAGTATCACGAGCAGGAATACTCATTTTATAAATAATATAGGCTGAAATAAAGTATGATAGGCTATTAATAAAAAAGGCAATCTCGATACTTAAAGATTGTGCAATGAGCCCACCTAAAGGAGCTCCCATAGTAGACATAAAACCATTGATTGTACTAGAAAGAGAGTTAGCGGTTACGAAATGCTTTTGATGTACGATATTTTTTAGAGTTGATTGCTTAGCAGGCTCGAATAAGCAAGAGAGTACTGATAAGCATATATTAGAAACGAAAATAATTTCAATTTTGTAGAATGCTAATAAATAAGTGAGGACGATAATTCCTCGTAAAATATCGGTAAAAATCATAATTTTCTTTTTTGAAAAACGGTCTACAATTCCGCCTATGAATGGGCTCAGAAGAAGTTGAGGTAACCCTTTGCTCATAAAGGTGAGTGCTAACATAAATGAAGATTCTGTTATGCTATAGACGAGTGTTAATAAAGCAACAGTATGAAACCAATCCCCAAGTACACTTAATGTTTGACCATAAAATAGTTTTTTAAAGTTTTTATTTGTTCTAAGAAGTGTGGAATAAGAAACTGATTGCACTGATATAAAAATTAATCCCTATCTATTGGCGATGTTTGTACATGCTTTTTCCATTCACTTAAATACATTTTCTCTGCTTTAGGTAGTCCAACAGGTAATTGTGCAATGAATTCTAAACTATTTCCATCAGGATCGTTAAAATATACGGAGGCGTGTGCTAATTCTGGAAAAACGATAGGCTCAATTGGCTTCATTCCAAAGTCTTTTCGCGCTGGAATTCCTTTCTGTTTGAGCCAGTGTATTGCGTTTTCTAAATCGTGTAAGCTTACTTGGAAAGCGATATGTCGTAAGGATGGGTGATAATTGACTTTGTATTCTTTTCCTTCCCAAAGACCAATCCAACTTTCATTTTCTACAATCCAAAAGAAGGCGATATCTTTGTCTCTTTTATATAATTTTAACCCCAGTGATTCATAAAAAGGTATCGAAATTTCTAAATTACAGACAGGTAAATGTGATTCATAAAGACCTTTAATCATTATAATCCTCCTTAGTAAAAATGTTTCTTATTCCATAGTAAACGATTTCTTGTTAGTTGAAATCACAAAAAAGATGGACATAAATTCATACGAAAGTATGAAAAAACAGCTCAAATATGAGCTGTTTTCGTATAGTTTTTAGTTAACATATTTCATTCATTTAGAGTTTAACGAACAGGATATTGTATCTTAATATCCGCCTCCGCCACCCCAACAGCTACATCCGATAATGATTAGAAGGATGAATAGCACGATGAGTAAAGCAAATCCACCGCCGAAACCAGCGCAACTACCACCAAAGCTCATGTTTTTTCCTCCTTTTTAGGAAATTAATCTATATAACTAATGGATTACTTTATAAGATATGTTTTTATTTAGAAAAGGAGCAAGTCTTACTTCTAATTAGACAAGAGCCTGTGATCGGATTTAAATGTGATATTTACTTTGTTTCATAGCGCTTTTTTTAAAATGGTAAAACAATATGGAAGTGTATACTAGGTGAATGTATTGCAAATGAAAGGGGGATCTAACTTACAATTACATTAAAATTTCTTTTCATAAATATAAAATTTGTAAAAAAAGCCATTTTTTTATTTTTTTATGAGTGGAAATGTACTATAATTTTACAAGTAATATTATGGGAAAAGGGAGTTTTAGTATAGAGATGGAGATGGGACAATTACACAATAAAATAGAACACAAAAAGAAAGAGTTAATTCAACTTGTTGCTAGGCATGGATTAGATCATGATAAAGTTTTGTTATTTAGTCGAGATTTAGATATACTAATTAATAAGTTTATGAATATAAAAGACAAAGTATATAAGTGATTAATCTTTAATTTTTTATATTAGGATTATTTACTTATAAAGGAGAGAACAGTTATTGGAACATTTACAAGAAGAGTTGTATAAACAAATAAAAGAAGAAAAAGGTGCAGTTACTATATTTTTAAAGAGCGGAGTAAGAATAGTAGGGGAAGTAGTTGGAGTAGATAGATTTACAGTATTAATATTAGTAGATGGAAAACAACAACTTATTTATAAGCAGGCAATATCAACAATTATGAAATAAGACACTCATTTTGAGTGTCTTATTTCATAATTAAATGGTTACTGTTTGCATGCTTCAACGTCAATGCCGGCAGCGAGTAATTTTTTTTCTCCGTCTTGTTCAATGATTTTTTGTAATTTAGATAAGAAAGAGTCAAAATCTGTATGTTTACCAACTTGGAAAGTCATTTTATGCTCAATTGGTAACCAAGTATCAATATCAGCTTCGTTATGCTGAATTTTCACTTCAAGTTTATCAAGTGCGTTAGCAACTTTTGCTTCATACGTTTCTTTCGCTTCGAACTCCATCCATAAATCGTATAATTCCACGCCAAGAGAACCTTCTAGTGTACGTTTAATATTTAAAATAGCCTTATGCTCATTTTTTTGTTTTTGTAATTGTAATTCACGGCTATTCATCGTATCAAAGGCAGGAATATCACCAGCTTCAGCTTCGACAAGGTCATGAATAATAACCATTTTAAGTAATTTTTCTATATTTACTTTTTGATCCAAATAAGGCTCAACTAAGATAGCCATTAGGGACATACGCCACGTATGTTCAGCAACACTTTCCTGACGACCGTTAGAAAGCCAACTATGTCGCATTTCATATTTTAGTTTTTCTGCTAATGCAATGACTTGTAAAATGTTATGTTCCATCGTGATCCTCCTCATATTTCCATACTATAATTCTAATATAGAAATGAAATGTGTCAATTTAATGAGTATATTGCGATAAATAGATGATACGCGTATAATGATTGTTATATGTGAAAACGCATTATTAAAATAAAAAAATGTTTTACGAAAACGAAAAAGGAAGGGCAGGAATATGGGAGACGAAAATCAAGGATTAGCTAGACCGCAAAGGAAAAAAAGGAAGTTTGATATTTCTAGCCCCTTTGGCATTGTAGTAGGTTTCGTTATTTTAATTGCAGCGATCATGCTTGGCGGTGGTGGAATAAAAGCTTTTAAAAATTTCTTAGATGTTTCATCTATTTTGATCGTTATAGGGGGAACAACAGCGACAATTATTGTGGCATATAGATTTGGAGAAATCAAAAAATATACGAAAAGTATTTTTACTGTTTTACATAGAAGAGAGGAAAATCTAGAACAGTTAACGGATTTGTTCGTTGATTTTTCAAAGAAGTCTAAAAAACATGGTTTACTCTCGTTAGAAGTTGATGGAGAGCAAGTAGACAATCCTTTTATTCAAAAGGGGATTCGTTTAATGTTAAGTGGATATGATGAAGCAGAATTAAAAGAAGTATTAATGAGAGATGTTGAAACAGAAGTATATGAGTTAAGAAAAGGAGCAACATTATTAGATAAGATTGGTGATTTCGCTCCAGCGTGGGGTATGATAGGAACTTTAATTGGTCTTATTATTATGCTTCAAAACTTGCAAGATACATCGCAAATTGGTACAGGAATGGCAGTTGCTATGTTGACGACATTGTATGGATCTGTTATTGCAAACATGATTGCAATACCGTTATCTGAAAAAGTGTATCGTGGCATTGAAGATTTGTATACAGAGAAGAAGTTTGTAATAGAAGCAATCACAGAGCTTTACCGAGGACAAATTCCTTCTAAGTTAAAGTTAAAACTTGATACATACGTATATGAAACGAAGATAAAAAAAGAAAAACGAGCAGCCTAATATTTCAAGGAGTGGTATGGTGATGATAAAACGACCGCAAAAAGGATCGCCTCGTTGGATGACGACTTTTACTGATTTAACGATGTTGTTATTGACTTTTTTTGTACTATTAGTTGCTACATCAAAACAAGATACAGTAAAATTATCGAAGATGCTTGAAAAGTTTAGTGATGCAGAACAAGTGGATGCGAAAGTAATGGAAGGTACAATACCAGATATTTCACATGAAAAAAATGATGAAAAAGCAGTTTCAAAAAAACGAATGGATGAATTGTATAAAAAGTTAAAAGCATATGTAGATAATAATGGTGTTAGTCAAGTGAATGTATATCGAGAAGATACAGGTGTTAGCATCGTTATAGTAGATAACTTAATATTCGATACAGGTGATGCGAATGTTAAGCCGGAAGCAAAAGAAGTAATTAGTCAATTAGTAGGGTTCTTTCAATCGGTACCAAACCCAATTGTTGTAGAAGGACATACAGATAGTAGACCGATTCATAATGAAAAATTTCCTTCCAACTGGGAATTATCTTCAGCACGAGCAGCTAATATGATTCACCACTTAATTGAAGTGTATAATGTAGATGATAAACGATTAGCAGCGGTAGGATATGCGGACACAAAACCAGTAGCATCAAATGATTCACCGCAAAATTGGGAGAAAAACCGGCGCGTTGTAATATATATTAAAGAATAATATATTTCCATTTTATTAATAAAATAATAAAAATACAGAAATTCTTTTAAAAAAATATTAAATTTTCTCGTTTTATTTTGTATAATGAGTGAGAATGATAAGGTAAAATATTAAGATATATTTATACATAGAGGGAGAGAACCAAAAAGAATGGCACATAAAATTTTAGTTGTAGACGATGCGATGTTTATGCGAACAATGATTAAAAACTTATTAAAAAGTAATTCAGAATTTGAAGTTATCGGTGAAGCAGAGAATGGGGTAGAAGCGATTCAAAAGTATAAAGAACTTCAACCTGATATTGTAACACTAGATATTACTATGCCAGAAATGGACGGACTTGAAGCATTAAAAGAAATTATGAAAATTGATTCGAGTGCAAAGGTTGTTATTTGTTCTGCAATGGGACAACAAGGTATGGTATTAGATGCAATTAAAGGCGGGGCAAAAGACTTTATTGTAAAGCCATTCCAAGCCGATCGTGTTATCGAAGCTTTAACAAAAGTAGCAAATAGCTAATATAGAAGGGGTGCCACAAAGAATCAAATCAATGATAGCGGATAGACGTGTGGCCCCCTTTTTTCTCGTTATAAAACACTAAATTGTTATACATAAATGAAATGTTTGTTAGACAGGTAGGGGATTAAAATGCAAACAGATCTATTAAATATATTTTTTGAAGAAGCAGAAGAGCATTTACAGTCGCTAAATGAAAATGTGCTAAATTTAGAACAGAATCCTGCCGATATGGGTGTTGTAGGGGAAATATTCCGCTCAGCTCATACATTTAAAGGTATGTCTGCGAGTATGGAATTTGCGGAAATGGCAGATTTAACTCATAAGATGGAAAATGTTTTAGACGAAATCCGTCATGGAAATATGATGGTGAATGCTAATATTATTGATGTTATTTTTGAGTGCATTGATAATTTAGAAAAGATGGTTACAGATGTGCAGCAGGGCGGAATGGGTAATATTGATGTTGTATCTACAAAGCATAAATTAGAAGCATTATTAAATGGGAATGTAGAAGCTTCTATGGAACAAGTAGAGCAAAGTAGTATAAACAATGATGATACAGTTTCACATGAAGTATATATAACCGTCGAACAACAAGCCATTTTAAAAGCAGTACGTGCCATTATGTGTATTGAAGCATTACAAAATGTAGGGGATATACAAAAAACGGTTCCAAGCATTGAAGAAATCGAAGCGGATGCTTTTGGATTTGAGTTTACAGTATATATGGATACTGATCGTAGTGTTGAAGAATTGAAACAGGTGGTGCTTCACGTTTCTGAAATTGAGAAAGTGGAAGTGAAGCAAGGAAATATAGCTGAAGAAGGAATCGTACAATCTATTGCAGCAACGCAGCTGGATCCATCTCTAGAGGCACGAACTCCAACAGCTAGTACTACACCGGCTAAAAGTAATACAAAAACGAAAAATGCTAAAGTAGAGAATCGTTCTATTCGTGTCCAGTTAGAAAAAATCGAAAGATTAATGAATATGTTTGAAGAAAGTGTAATTGAGCGTGGACGAATTGATGAATTAGCAGAAACGATTCAAAATAAAGAGCTAATCGAGCATTTAAATCGATTAGGGGATATTTCAAAAGATATCCAAAATGTATTATTAAATATGCGTATGGTACCGATTGAAACGGTCTTCAATCGTTTTCCGCGTATGGTACGTATGTTAGCGAAAGATTTAGGTAAAAAAATCGATTTACAAATTAAAGGTGAAGATACTGAAGTTGATAAAATTGTTATTGACGAAATTGGTGATCCACTCGTTCATTTAATTCGTAATGCAATTGATCATGGTATTGAAACTGTCGAAAACCGACGTGATGCCGGGAAAAATGAGACAGGTACTATTAAATTAGAGGCGTTTCATAGTGGAAATCATGTCGTAATTCAAATTACTGAGGATGGAAATGGTATTCATAAAGGAAAAGTATTAGAAAAAGCGATAAAAAATGGTGTTGTAACGGAATCAGAGGCAAATAAATTAACGGATCGTGAAGTGTTTGATCTTATCTTCCAACCGGGATTTAGTACAGCGGAAGTTGTATCTGACCTTTCTGGACGTGGGGTTGGATTAGATGTTGTTAAACATACGATTCATAGTTTAGGTGGGCATTTAATTATTGATTCTGAAGAAGGAAAAGGAAGTACATTCAGAATTGAACTTCCTTTAACATTGTCTATTATTCAATCAATGCTTGTTCAAACAAATGATAAGCGTTATGCCTTGCCTCTTGGCAATATTGCTGAGGCCATTCGAATTAAGAAAGAAGACATACAATCGTTACAAGGGAAAGACGTTTTAAACTATCGCAATCAAATTATTGAAGTTAAACATTTAAGTACTGTATTTGGTGAAAAAACAGTAGATGAGGCGTTCGCATCATATGATAGTCAAATGGTTCCTGTGTTAATTGTTCGTAATACACATCGTAGCTATGGACTTATCGTAAACACAATTATCGGTCAAAGAGAAATAGTTTTAAAGTCATTAGGTGATTTCTTTGCAGAGAGCTCTAACTATTTCTCTGGTGCGACAATTCTCGGTGATGGACGAGTGGTCCTCATTTTAAACCCAGAAGGTTTATAATAGGAATGAAGGAAGCTCCCCACTTGTATACAATTGGGGAGCTTTTTGGGTAGAATTAATAATATAAGTATATGAAAACCGTCGTTTACACATATTGTGGAAGTAAATACATGTTCACAATTCGGATGATAAGTTTGGTAAAATATAACGAGTGTAATAGAGAGTTTAAATCATTTGATAGAAAAACAAAAATGAGGAGGCAGGAAAAATGCCTGAGCAACACACAAAAGGGGATACTGGCACAATTGTGCTAGAAAAAGAAAATGAACATTTAACGCCTCAAGAATGCGATATTCTTGGTGAGATTGCTAATATATCATTTGGTTCAGCTTCGACTGTATTATCAACAATTTTAAATAGGCAAGTAAGTATTACTGCTCCTCAAGTAGAATTGGTAGATTTATATGATACAAGTGATGTTGAAATTCCACATGTTGTATTAAATATCCATTTCACAAAAGGATTAGATATGGAAAATCTTCTTGTTCTTCAACAAGATGTTGCTTTATCTATTGCTGATTTAATGATGATGGGAACAGGTGAAGTTGAAGAGGGAAAAGAGCTTGGTGAATTAGAGCTAAGTGCAGTACAAGAAGCTATGAATCAAATGATGGGATTCGCAGCAACATCTATGTCAGAATTCTTCCAAGATACGGTAGACATGTCTCCGCCAACAATTAAAGTTGTGCAACTTACAGAAGAGATGGAGAAGATTTCTGGTATTAATGGGAATAATATGGTTGTTAAAGTATCGTTTGAATTGAAAATAGATAATCTTGTGAATTCTCAGCTTGTACAGGTTGTTTCAGTTGAACATGCGAAGCGAATGATAAATAAATTGTTACAATTATCTGGTGGTGTGGAAGAAGAAATAGATGAGCCGGCGGAAGTGCAGGAAACTGAGGTTGTAGAAGAGCATGTAGAAAAAGAGCAATTAACACAAGAAGAGAAAGATGTGCTTGGTGAAATTGCGAATATTTCAATCGGTTCGGCTTCAACAGTACTATCGACGCTTTTAAATCAGCCTGTCACTATTAGTACACCAAATGTAGAGGCGATTAATGTTCGTCATTATGAAGGAGTACCGGTTCCGTTTGTTATTTTAAATGTCGATTTTGTTGAAGGACTAAAAAATGAGAATGTATTCGTATTTACGAAAGATGTTGCTTTAACAATGGTAGATTTAATGATGATGGGAACGGGTGAAATTGATCCGGAGAAAGAGCTAAGTGAATTAGAGTTAAGTGGCATTAAAGAAATTATGAACCAAATGATGGGGCATGCTGCAACAGCGATGTCAGAAATGTTTAAAGAAAAAATGGATATGACACCACCAGACGTTAAATTTGTTTCTTTAAAAGAAGAAATGGAATATTTGGGAGAGTCGATGGCAGTTGACGAACTCGTTCAAATTACTTTTAATCTTGAAATTGGTGATCTCCTTCAATCAAAGATGTATCAAATACTACCGATATCAGAAGCGAAAGAAATGGTTAGAAGACTTCTATATCCGATGGTGGAAGAGCAAGAAGAAATAGTTGAGGAAGTTGTTGAAGAGGAAGAAATTCCTGCACCAGTCGTACAGCCAATTGAATATAAAGAAGTCAAGCAAGTTGAGCCAGTATATATGGATACATCTATTCTACAAAATGTAGAAATGAATGTTAAATTTGTATTTGGAAGTACAGTGAGAACAATTCAAGATATTTTAAGTCTACAAGAAAATGAAGCGGTCGTACTTGATGAAGATATTGATGAACCGATTCAAATTTATGTGAACGATGTATTAGTGGCGTATGGAGAACTTGTAAATGTAGATGGGTTTTTCGGAGTAAAAGTGACGAAATCGCTATAAGGCGTCAAAATAGGAGTTTGAACAAATAGATGAAAAAAGTAAAGTTTTTTCTAGTTAGTTGGCTATTCTTACATATATGCATATTTTCACCATCACAAGGGCAGGCAGAAGAAAAAGGTGTACAAGATCAAAATATAAGCGAAATGAATGACCAAGAGGGAAAAAATAAAGAAGTTCAGGAACAGCCGGAACAAGTGGAAATGCCCTCGGTTGAAGATGAAAAAAAAGTAGTAGAAAATGAGCAAGGGAAAGAAAAAAAAGAAGAAAGAACGATAGAAACAGACCGAGGGGTTATTACAGTTAATAAGCAGGAGCTAAAGGTTGGCGAAGAAGTGCGGATTGCTGTAGAATCAAATGAAAAAAACATTCAAAGTGTAAAAGGCATATTACAATTACAAAAAAATGGTGAGCAGTACAGACAAGAGAGAATAATATCTTTTGAGTATGAAGAAGAAACGAAGCGATGGATCGCTAATTATAAGGCCGGAATATATGATTTACAAGGTGATTGGAACCTTAGGCTCGTTGAAAGCTATAAAGAAGATGAGAAGGAAGAAGTAATAGAGAACGAATTAAATGTCCCGCTCATTCGTATAAACAATGAAGCACCAACTATAGATAAAAAATTGCCAAAGTTAGAGAAAGTTAGTATTGATGAGGCAAAAGGGAACTTAATTGAACGGAAAAAGGGAGAATCCGTTCATATACGAGTACAAACGGTAGATATAGAATCGGTTGTTAAAGAAGTGCGCGTTATATTAAAAGGAAAAGAAGACGGTAACGCTATTGCTTTTTTATTAAACTATAATAAACGCGACATGGATTGGCAGAAAATATTTGAAATAACAGAAGCTTTACCTGTTGGGCCGCATCAACTTATTGTGGAAGTAACAGATGGGGCAGGTAACAAACTTGTGACAGAGAGTGAATATATCGTTTCTATCATCGAACAAAAAGTGAAAGATGATGAAAAGATAGAAGAGCAAGAGAATCAAAATGAAGTAGAAGATAAGAAAGAAATTGAGAAGCAGGAAGATCCGAAAATAGAGATGCCGCTTCCAGAAGAAAAACTTCCAGTTGTTCAAATTCCAAAGCAAGAAGAGAAAGTGAACTCTTATATAAAAGAGCCGTTGAAAGAAAAAGAGGAAATCAACTACGTTATAAAAGAGTCGTTAACAGACAACAAGGAAGTAAATAATGTGAAGGTTCATAAAGAGAAAAAAAGCGGAAATGACAATCAAGTCGTTTCTAAAAAGAAAGAGAAAATAGAAGAACAACAAGAAAAGAAAGAGGGAAAAAGTGAGCAGGGAGTACAGGCTTCTAATGTGTTTGCTGTTATGTCAGGATTATTTGTACTATTTTTAGTTTTAAAGAGTAATAAAGAGTGGGGCTAATAATTTGATAGTAGTGGAGGCGCTTAGATGGAAATTAAACGTACTACAATTGAAAATAAGACGCTACACCCATTAAAACAGCCTGCAGCTATTTCAGAACATGAAATTCAAAAAGAGCGAAAACGGAGTAATCTTGTGTTTACCGGGCGGTCCCAAATCATTTCGAAAAATAATGAAATAGGGATTCTACTTGCGAGTTTAGGTGATGGAAAGATTGTAAAAGATATGCTTTCTAAGGAAATGGATACCGTGTTGCAGTTGTTTTCAAAGCTACATATGTTGTCTGAGGAAGGAAAGCAATCGGAAAAAATATATGAACAAATTGTTAAAAGTTTGCAGGGGCTTATTAAACAAGCGCATATAAAGGGAGTTCCGTTATTAGACGGAACGTATGATTTCGCTGAAGTGCAGCTTTCGTTTGGAAGAAAAGTGCATATTCCGTTACTTGATGTAAGTGCGCTCATTTCTAGAGTGGAACAAGATACATCAGAAGGAAATACGAATTTAATGATAACGGTTATTACAGCTTACATGACGAAATTGTCTAATGAAACAATCTTAATTAGCGGTACAGATCGTATTTCTAAAGAACGTGATGTGAGCGTGTGGAGAGCACTTGCAGAAATGAATATGACGCAATTATCTCATGCGTTGAAACATACGATTCAAGAGCATAAATGGTCTGTTACAGCTCTATTTCTCTTTATATGGGTTATAGGTATCATATTGATTCGTATTATATAATAAAAAAAGGTCGTCATTTCAATTATGACGACCTTTTTTTATATTTTTTCGTAGAAGAATGTATCGAAACGCTGAAGGTTGTAGCGTTCGGGTGTTAAAATTTGTTCTGTGCTACCAACGAATAGTACGCCGCCTTTTCGTAAAGAACGACTAAACTTTTCATAAAGCTTTATTCTTGCTTCTTCTGTAAAGTAAATCATTACATTTCGACAAATAATTAAATCGTAGTTCGTATCAAATGTCTGCATTAATAAATCATGTTGTTTAAATGTAACTTGCTGTTTAATATTTTGATGCAATATATATGTATCATCTTCTTTTGTGAAATGACGTTGTTTTAAATCATTAGGTAATTCTTTCAAAGAGCGTTCTGTATATTGACCACGTTTTGCAGTTTCTAAAACATGAAAATCAAGATCCGTTGCTTGAATGTCATAACGAAACGGAGCTAGATGCTTCGATAATATTAAAGAAAGTGTATATGGTTCTTCACCGGCAGCGCAAGCAGCACTCCAAATTTTTAATTTACCGTTATTTTGTTCAAGTAGCTTTGGTAGAGCTTTCGTCTCTAACGTTTGCCAGCGCTCTTTATTTCTGAAAAACTCTGATACGTTAATTGTAATATAGTCAATAAAACTTAAAAATAACGTTTGATCGGTGCGTAAATTATTTAAAAAATTTGTGTAATTTTCAAAACCTTTTCTCGAAATGAAAGCGTCGATTCTTCGGCGCATTCTATCTTGCTTATAGGAAGCGATATCCATATTAAAGTGCTGTTTAAAACTTACGACAAATTGATTATAATCTTGTTCAGTTATCATATTTACAATAGGCACAATAACGATATTGTGCCTCCCCCTTTACATCATACGAATTTTTTGTTCAAAGCTTTTTTTCATCTGCTTTTCATGTAAGCCTGGTAAATCATAAATAACAGCATCAATTCCTGCTTCTTTTGCAACGTCAACGGGAATGACAGACGTATGTTTATCTCCGTTATAAAAACAGAGAACTAAATCGGTATCTTCGACAATTTGCTTTATAAAAAACATATAATCTGATCGATAAATGGAGTCGGAAGGATGATCAAAAGCAATATACTCGGCTCCGTGTTTTTTTAAGTAATCAACGACTTCTTGAAATTCGTCTGTTAATACTTGTAACGGTTGTAGTGTGTAAAGACATAAATTTTGAGCAAGTCTTTCGTTTTCAATGAAAAAACGAAGAACTTCATTTTCAATAGATTTATAACATAATATGTAAATTTTATGTTTGTGAGCATAGTCAATTAAAAATTTTTTTATTTCTTCCTGATCTAATGCTGTTAATTGATTTGAACCACAAAGAAAAATATTCATAGATTTGTGCCACCTCATGCTAAATTGTAACATATCTTCTATAAAAAATAACTGCAAAATATCATTGTACAGAGTATAATTATAAATAACTGGATTTTACGATTAAGTTTGGAAGGAAATAAAAAAATAAATAGGTGATATATATGCTGCGTTCTATCTCGCATAATCCAATTTTATCGCATATACCGCCTGCTACTCAAATGCCGAAAGAAGCAAATGTCAGGACAGGACTTGCTTTTTCGGATAATTTGCATGCAGATCCGAAAAAAGATAAATTGTTAGAACAAATGGAAGCACTTGTTGATAACATTGGAGAAATTAAAGAGAAAATCGAATTAGAGTTAACGCTCGATAATGTTATGGAATACAAAAATACTGTAAAATCATTTTTGAATTTTTACGTTGATAATGTATTGCAGTATAAAGATGTTATGTCTCGTCATCCGCGTTACGGATATTCGCAGAAAATGACGATTGTAAAACAAGCTGAAATGGGATTAACTGAGTTAGAAGATGTTATGAATTTAATTAATACGAAAACAGGGCATTTAGAAATGTTAAATCAAATTGGAGAAATTCATGGTTTGATTGTAAATTTAGTCTTGTAAGAAGGAAGGAAGCTATATGTACATACAATTATATGAAAAGCTCGTTATTATTCAAAAGGCATATGAAAATATTCAAACGCTTGGCGAACAAATATATGAGAATTTAAAACATAAAAATGTAAATGCAGTTCAAAAGCTACAAGTAGAGCAATTGCAATACATAGAAGGTGTAAAAGGATTATCTCGCTCTTTTGAGGAAATAGTTGTTCAGCTTTGTAAGGAAAAGAAAATCGAACCTTTGCGTATGCGTTCACTATTTTTGTATTTTTCTCAGGAAGAAATTGAAAAAATGGAAGAATTACAAAAAAACTTAAGTGAATTAGAAGGAAATGTAAAAATGATTCTTTTGAAAAATCAATATTACTTAAACGTACTATTAAAAACTACAGAAAGTATTGTGGATTCCGTTTCTGAATACAATTTGGAGAAAAACAATAATTCGCAAATCTTTATGAATGAACTATTGTAAAGGAGAAGTGAAGCATTATGAGATTATCTGATTATAATACGCCGTTATCTGGTATGCTAGCGGCCCAAATGGGATTACAAACGACAAAACAAAACTTATCTAACATTCATACGCCGGGTTATGTTCGTCAAATGGTAAATTACGGATCTGTTGGAGCAAGTAACGGTCATACGCCTGAACAGAGAATCGGTTATGGTGTACAAACATTAGGAGTTGACCGTATTACAGATGAAGTGAAAACGAAGCAATTTAATGATCAGTTGTCACAGTTCTCTTACTACGCATATATGAATTCTACTTTATCACGAGTAGAGTCTATGGTAGGAACGACAGGGAAAAATTCATTATCTAGTTTAATGGATGGATTCTTCAATGCTTTTCGTGAAGTTGCAAAAAATCCAGAACAGCCAAACTACTACGATACATTAGTTTCTGAAACTGGAAAGTTCACAAGTCAAATAAATCGTCTTGCGAAAAACTTAGATACAGCAGAAGCACAGACGACAGAAGATATTGAAGCACATGTGAATGAATTTAATCGTCTTGGTGCTAGTTTAGCAGAGGCGAATAAAAAAATTGGACAAGCAGGGACACAAGTACCTAATCAACTATTAGACGAACGTGATCGCATCGTTACAGAGATGTCTAAGTATGCCAATATTGAAGTATCTTATGAATCTATGAATCCTAATATCGCGAGTGTTAGAATGAATGGTGTTTTAACAGTAAATGGACAAGATACATATCCACTTCAATTAAATAAAGAAAAAGAACCAATGTCTGTTGCGATTTATGGATCAGATATTCCTTTAAATGGTGGAGCAATTCAATCAGCGATAGATACGAAAGCGAAGATTGCTAGTTATAAGAAAAACCTTGAAGAATTAATGAGTTCTGTAAAAGGTCAAGTGAATACAGTGATGGGAAAAGATTTCTTCGTTGGAGATCATGCGAAAGATATTCAGTTAAACCCTGAATTCGCAAAAGATGTTTCGAAAATGAAAATCTCCGCTGAAACAGCAAATAAACTAGCAGGAATTACAGATGGAGATTATAAAGAAGGTCTTTCTTATAAACAAGCATTAGACCAATTTATAGTTGGTGTAGCTTCTGATAAAAGTGCAGTGAATGCTTATCAAAACATTCATAAAGATTTATTAGAAGGTATTCAGGAAGAAAAGATGAGTATAGAAGGCGTTAATATGGAAGAGGAAATGGTTAATTTAATGGCTTTCCAAAAATATTTTGTTGCAAACTCTAAAGCTATTACGACGATGAATGAAGTGTTTGATAGTTTGTTTTCGATTATTAGATAACATGTAGAAGGATCGAAAAAGCTTTTTTTGTGATGGAAGAGAGGGTCCGGCGCACGGTAGAAGCGGACAGAGCCTTTTAGTGGACCAAGCCATGTTAGACCAGAGATATGAGATGGTTGAATGGGAAGTTAAGGGGGAGAATAGCCATGTTTAGCAAGCGTCCTCCCCCATGTAAATTAAATGAAAACGAAAAAGTCTTTTTTTATGAGGGAAGAGGATAGCTTTATATAGGTGCGGTTTCTTCTTCGCGCCAATTCAAATATAGATAAAGGAGAAGGTAAAGATGAGAGTATCTACATTTCAAAATGCAAGCTGGGCAAAGAATCAGATGATGGATTTGAATGTGCAACAGCAATATCATCGAAATCAAGTAACTTCTGGGAAGAAAAATCTTCTTATGAGCGAAGACCCACTTGCGGCAAGTAAATCATTTGCGATTCAGCATTCGTTAGCAAATATTGAACAAATGCAAAAAGATTTAGCGGATTCGAAAAATGTATTAACACAAACTGAAAATACTTTACAAGGTGTTTTTAAATCTTTAACAAGAGCGGATCAATTAACAGTACAAGCGTTAAATGGAACGAATAGCGAAAAAGAATTGAAGGCAATCGGTGCAGAGATTGATCAAATTTTAAAACAAGTTGTGTATTTAGCGAATACGAAAGAGCAAGGCCGTTATATTTTCGGTGGTGATAGCGCTGAACAAGTTCCATTCACAGAGGATGGTACGTATCAAGGTGGAAAAAATGATGTGAACTGGCAACTAAATGATGGCTATGAATTAAAAGCATTTCGTAACGGAGAAGAATTATTATCCCCAGTTATAAAAACGTTAAAACAGATGAGTGAAGCGCTGAATAACGGTGATCAAAAAGCTTTGCAACCATTATTAGGAGAAAATAAGAAAAACTTAGATAGCATCATTAACCGCACAACTGAAGTTGGTTCAACAATGAACACAATGGAGACGTTTAAAACGATTTTAAGCGAGCAAAATTTAGCACTTCAAGAAAACCGTAAAGAAATTGAAGATGTTGATTTAGCGGTAGCAATTTCTGACCTAGCATATATCAATGCAACGTATGAAGCGACGCTTAAAGCGGTTAGTACGATGAGTAAAACGAGCATTTTAGATTATATGTAAACAATAAGGAGTGAGAAATATGGCAGGGACGTTAACAGGTATTGGTGGTAGACAACAGATTTGGAACCTCGGAAATAATATGATCGATACTTCTAACTTTGTAGAATTAGAAATGCAAGCGTTAGATATGAGAAAAGCACCGTATACGAAAGAAAAGAGTGATCTTTCAAACGATAAACTATTATATACAAGTTTAAAATCAGAATTTAGTTCTTTTACACAGACTTTTAAAAACTTAGCAGCTTTTAAAGGAAATGAGAAAAAGGTAACAACATCACAAGACGGTTATATTAATGTAAAAGCTGATGGTGGAGCGATTGCAGGAACTTTTAATATGACGATTACACAGCTTGCACAACGTCATCAAATAGCCTCTAATAAGATTGCTGATATAAATGCGAAGCTTCCTAAAGATGAAACATTACAACTAGGCGGTAAAGAACTAAAAGTAACAACTGATATGACATATAAAGATTTAATTAACAAAATTAATGACGGAGATTATGGTGTATCGGCTTATACACTTGGAGATAAAATCTTTATGTCCTCGAAAAAAGAAGGAACAGATGGAGAAATTAATTTTAAGGGGAACACATCTACACTGTTTCAAGATATTGGTTTAGCTAAGGCGGATGGGACAGCAGTCAATACAATTAATGAAGCGCAAAATGCCAAATATAGTATTAATGGTATTGAAACTGAAAGTTTTACCAATACAATTGAAGCTCTTCCGGGCGTGAAAATTGAATTGTTAAAAGTAACTGAGCCGAAAGCAGAAGGAACACCAGATGCAGGTACAACAACAGATCCAAAAGCAAAAGGTATAGATCTGAAGTTTACAGTAAGTGACTCAAACGTAACAGATGCATCGAATGTTATTAAAAAGATGGTGGCGGATTATAATAAAGCTGTTTCTACAGTAGATATCTTTGCTGGGAAAGGTGGAGCTTTCCAAGGTCAAGCCATTATGCAAAGTGTACGTCAAGCGATGAATAATGTCGTGACATTTTCTCAAGACGGTAATTATTTATTCTCATTTGGTATCCAATTAAAGCAAGACGGGACGATGGAAGTTAATGATGAACAATTAACAAAAGCGTTAAAAGACAAGCCGGATGCAGCGAAGCAATTTTTCTTTGGTTCTAACGGTTTAGGGAAGATGATGGAAGAACCACTTGATAAACTATTTGGTGATAAAGGTGTAGTCGGAGAGCGTGTAAAAAACATCGATTCACGTGTAAGTGATTTAGATAAAAAGATTAAAGATATTGAAACACAAAATCTGCAAAAACAAGATGAGATTGTGAAGAAGTATCAAAAGCTAGAAAGTACATTAGCGGCGCTAGATAGCCAACTAAAAACAATTAAAGCAATGACAAAACAAAAAAGTGATGATTAATGAAAGTTAAGGAAGTGATTGTATGCAAGCATGGCAACGTTATATGCAAAATGATATTATGACGAGTAATCCAATTAAAAATACAATTTTTATTTATGAAAGATGTATCGTTGAGTTTCGTAATTTAGAAGAACTTTTAAATACTTTTAAACTACAAGAAGGAGATGCGCTTCTTGAAAAATTAGAACGTATTTTTGAAGAGTTAAAGCTTCAATTAAATCCTGAGATTACTAAAGATTTATATGATAGTCTATTCGGTTTATACGATTGGATTAGCATTCAAATTCAGACAATGAAAGTAACGCGTGAAGCAAAAGACATGGATGCGATTGTACAAGTGTTACAAGATTTAATAGACGGTTACCGCGGAGCACTCGAAAATGAACAATGATATTTATCGAGCGTTTGTCGGCTGTTTTAATGAAATCGGTGAATTGCAAGTGTCAGATGAAGAATTTGCTGAGAAGAGTGCTATGTTAAATCGCTGGATGATGACATTGGATGAAAAGACGCGAGCAGATGTTGCAGCGGAAGTGAGTCCATTAATAATTAAGGCAGCACAGCATATTCGAGATAAGCAAAAGATTTTGGAAGAAATGATTATGACAAATGATGGGCGAATGAAAGCGAATTCGTTTTACGGTAAATTTTAATAGGAAAGTATGGAAATGGATACTCCTTTTAAAAGGGGTTCCATTCCATTGTTTGAATAAGGCGTTCCGCTGATTGAGGTTTCACTTTATGACTGTAATAAAAAGAATGGTAATAATCCAAGCAATGAAAAATAAGATGTCTTTATTTTATGGAGAGAAGTGTATGGAAGTTCTTTTTTTATTGTTTATATATCAAAATGGTACATGGATTACTACGCGTATACAGTTTTTTATATTCTTTTTTATATTTTTGTATTTTTCTAAAGACAACAATGGGAAAATGGAATAAAATATGTAAGGGTACAAAATAGATAATATTTTAATAAATAAATACATATAGGAAAATGAATAATAAAGTGAAACTTCCATCAGTGGATAATCATGCGCTAAACGAGCATGATGGAAAAGGAAGGGTGTGGAATATGCCAGATTTAGTTAGTGATGTAAGTCATTATATGAACTATTTAGTAACGAAGCGAAATACCGTTTCTAGTAATATTGCAAATGCGAATACACCTGGCTATAAAGCACAAGATGTAACATTTGCTGAGCAAATGAATATGAGCAGTGCATTATACAAAAAAAATGCTGCGGATTTAAAGAGTAATCCAGATTTATATCAAACGAATGTAATGCACTTACCGACAGCAAATACGAAAAATACATACGCAAAGATTCAAACGAAATCAATGCAAACGAATAAAGATGGAAACAGTGTTGATGTAACGACAGAAATGCTAGATTTAATGAAAACAAACCAATTATACGGTGTTTCAATTAATGCAATTAATACGCAATACGCTATTAACCAAGCAGCACGTGGACGTTAATAGTAAAAGGAGAGACAAAGATGTTTCAGGCAATTAATGCAAGTGGTTCAGGGCTAACTACAGCGAGAAAATGGATGGAAGTTACTTCTAACAATATCGTAAATGCAAATACGACGGGAGCACCGGGTGCAGAGCCGTATCACCGCCGAAGTGTGGTGTTAGAATCAAATAATAGTTTTGCAGGTATGCTAGATGGAGCTCCTACTAACGGAGTGAAAATAAAAAGTATTGAAACGGATCGAAATGAAAATCTTGTGTATGATCCGACGCATCCGCATGCAAATGAAGAAGGATATGTACGTTATCCGAACGTTGATGTGACAGCTGAGATGACGAATGTAATGGTTGCTCAAAAAATGTATGAAGCAAATACAAGTGTATTAAATGCGAACAAAAAAATGCTCGATAAAGATTTAGAAATCGGCCGAGGATAAGAGGGAAGAGGGGAAATATGAAAATTCAACCAATGTTAAATACACAGCCATTTGGAGCGATTCAGCCGATTGGCACACAGAAAACTTCAGAAACATCTGTAGTTGAAGGCAAAAAGTTTATTGATTTATTGGAAGATATGAATCAAACGCAAAACAATGCCCAAACAGCAGTATATGATTTACTGACAAAAGGGGTAGGAGAAACGCATGACGTTTTAATTCAGCAAAAGAAAGCTGAATCACAAATGAAAACAGCTGCTCTCGTACGCGATAATCTTATTGAAAATTATAAGTCACTAATTAATATGCAAATTTAGGAAAATGGACGGGTGTATTTAAATGGAAAAGATAAAAAATGTTTTCCAATCGTTGAAAACGTGGCATAAGTTAGTGCTTGGTGCTGCGCTTTTAGCGATTGCAACAGGAGCACTTTTATACTTCACCTTGCCAGATAAATATGTTGTTGTATATCAAAATTTAAATGATACAGATAAGCAAGAGATTACAGCAGAATTATCGAAGCTAGGTGTTGATTACCAATTAGCAGCCGATGGTTCGATTCGAGTGCAAAAGAACGATGCTCCATGGGTTCGAAAAGAAATGAATGGAATGGGCTTGCCGTTTAATTCAAAAAGCGGTGAGGAAATTCTATTAGAAAGCTCACTCGGTTCAAGTGAACAAGATAAGAAAATGAAGCAGATTGTCGGCACGAAAAAGCAATTGGAGCAAGATATTGTACGAAACTTCGCGACAGTTGAAACGGCAAATGTGCAAATTACATTACCTGAAAAAGAAACAATTTTTGATGAAGAAAAAGCAAAAGGAACAGCGGCGATAACTGTTGGTGTGAAGCGTGGACAATTATTAACAGCTGATCAAGTTGCTGGTATACAGCAAATGATTAGTGCGGCAGTTCCTGGCGTGAAAGCAGAAGAAGTAAGTGTTATTGATAGTAAAAAAGGTATCATCTCAAAAGGAACAGATGAAGCGCATTCTAACAGTTCCTCTTCTTATGAAAAAGAAGTAGAGATGCAGCATCAAATTGAAGGTAAATTAAAGCAAGATATTGACGCAACGTTAATGACGATGTTTAAATCAAATGAATATAAAGTGAATACGAAAGTGTCTGTAAACTACGATGAAGTTACACGTCAGTCAGAAAAATATGGCGATAAAGGTGTACTTCGCAGTAAACAAGAGCAAGAGGAAAGTTCTACTGCGCAAGAAGGAGCAGATACGAAGCAAGGTGCGGGTATTACAGCGAACGGTGAAGTGCCGAACTACGGTACGAACAATAATCAAAACGGTAAAGTTGTCTACGATAATAAAAATGGTAACAAAATTGAAAACTATGAAATAGATAAAACAGTTGAAACAATTAAGAAACATCCGGAATTAACAAAAACAAATGTTGTTGTATGGGTAGATAACGATACGTTAGTAAAACGAAAAATTGATATGACAACATTTAAAGAAGCGATTGGCACAGCAGCTGGGCTGCAAGCTGATCCGAATGGAAACTTTACAAACGGTCAAGTTAACGTTGTAACTGTTCAGTTCGACCAGCCGAAAGTTGAAAAAGAGAAAGAGCCAGAAAAAAGTGGTATGAACTGGTGGTTATTCGGTGGAATTACAGCTGGCTTGCTAGCACTAATTGGCCTAGTATGGTTCTTCTTAGCAAGACGTAAGAAAAAGAGAGAGGAAGAGGAATATGAAGAATACTTAGCAGAAGAAGAGATTGCTGCTAGTAGTGAAAGTATCCTGGAAATTCCTGAAGAAAAAATAGTACCAGAGCCAAAGCCAGAACCAGAACCGGTAGAACCATCAGAACCTACATTAGATGATCAAGTGCAGGAAGCTACGAAAGAGCATGTAGAAGGTACTGCAAAAGTAATTAAAAAATGGTTAAACGGACAGTAAGGGAGGAAAAACAATGTTAGATGAAATCTCCTCCAAAGAGAAAGCTGCCATCCTCATTCGTACATTAAACGAAGAGGTGGCAGCAAAAGTCATTGAATATATGACGGCTGAGGAAAAAGAAGTGTTACTTCGCGAAATCGCGAAGTTTCGTGTATATAAACCGGAAACGTTAGAAAATGTACTAGGGGAGTTTTTGTACGAACTAAATGTAAAAGAGTTGAATTTAGTAACTCCAGATAAAGAATACATTCGTCGTATATTTAAAAATATGCCAGAAGACGAGTTGGAAAAATTATTGGAAGACCTTTGGTATAACAAAGATAATCCATTTGAATTCTTAAATTCACTTACAGATTTAGAGCCACTTCTTACAGTGCTTAATGATGAATCGCCACAAACGATAGCGATTATTGCTTCTTATATTAAGCCGCAACTTGCTTCTCAATTAATTGAGAGATTACCAGATCATAAACGTGTAGAGACGGTAATGGGTATTGCAAAGCTTGAACAAGTAGATGGTGAATTAATTAATCAAATTGGTGAGTTATTAAAAGCAAAATTAAATAATATGGCATTTAGTGCTATTAATAAAACAGATGGATTGAAAACAATAGTGAACATTTTAAATAATGTTTCACGAGGTGTTGAAAAAACAGTCTTTCAAAAGCTGGATGAAGTCGATTATGCGTTATCTGAGAAAATTAAAGAAAATATGTTTGTCTTTGAAGACTTACTTGGTCTTGAGGATCTTGCGCTTCGCCGTGTATTAGAGGAAATTACAGATAACGGTGTTATCGCGAAAGCACTTAAAATTGCAAAAGAAGAAATTAAAGAGAAACTATTTACATGTATGTCTTCAAACCGTAGAGAGATGATTCTTGAAGAGTTAGATGGCTTAGGACCGCTTAAGATGACGGATGCTGAAAAAGCACAACAAACGATTACAGGTACGGTGAAAAAGTTAGAAAAAGAAGGAAGAATTATCGTTCAAAGAGGTGAAGATGATGTCCTTATTTAAAAACAGAATTCCGAAGAATTCTGTTTCTTTTTCTGAAGAAACGTATGAATTACAATTTCCGAAACCAGTATCAGTTCACATTGAAGAAGAGAGACAAGTGGATCATGCAGAACTTCTTGCACAGCAAGATGCATTACATATTGAAATGAATCAGCTAAGGCAGCAGCAGCAAATGCTAGAACGAGAGCGTCAGCAGTTGTTGCAAGATAAAGAACAGTTTCAAATGCATATTCATGAACAAATGGAACAGATGGAAGCAGCGCGTATACAGTTTCAAAAAGAACAACAAGAAACAGCATACGAATGGACAGAGTTATTATGGAATCAATCTTTTCAGTTAGCAGAAAAAGTAGTGAATCAAGCGGTAGATTCGCGCTTATTAGACGTTTTGCCGATTTTAACAGGCATCGTGCAAACATTGCCTACTTCATTTGAAAAATTAATTATAACGGTTCATCCAGAAACATTTGAACGTATACAAGAAGAGAAAGAAAATACGAAAGAGTATTGGCTACTACAATTAGTAGAATGGAAGTATGATTTTTCTTTACAGTTTGGCGAATTTGTTCTGGAAGAAGAGAAAGAGTTTTTTGAGTTTAAATTTGCGCCTATATTTGCGAAGCTTCGTCATAAGTGGGAAGAAGAGAAGTTATTTGAGGAGCAAAATGTATGAACAACGAGCTAATGAATGAACATAATAAATGGAATACATTTATTGAAAGACCGTTTTATACGAAAGTTGGCAAAGTTCATAGTGTACAAGAGCAGTTTTTTGTAG
The DNA here is from genome assembly GCF_019344915.1 of Bacillus sp. FDAARGOS_1420. Classification (NCBI taxonomy): domain Bacteria; kingdom Bacillati; phylum Bacillota; class Bacilli; order Caryophanales; family Bacillaceae; genus Bacillus; species Bacillus sp. FDAARGOS_1420. The sequence goes on from NZ_JAHWJB010000002.1 coordinate 860,200, forward strand.
CGAAAGGTCCGAAAGCAAAGATTGGAGATGTTTGTCTCGTTGGAGAACATAGTGTCTTATGTGAAGTAATTGCGATTGAAAAAGAAAATAATATGCTACTTCCATTTGGACAGACAGAAAAAGTATGTTACGGAGATGCAGTTACATTAATTGAAGAAGATGTTGTTGTACCTCGTGGTAATCATTTACTTGGGAAAGTGTTAAGTGCGAATGGTGAAGTGTTAAATGAGAACACTGAAAACATTCCACTACAAAAAATAAAATTAGATGCACCGCCGATTCATGCATTTGAGCGTGAAGAAATTACAGATGTATTTGAAACGGGAATTAAATCGATTGATTCCATGTTAACGATTGGGATTGGTCAAAAGATTGGTATTTTCGCAGGATCGGGTGTTGGTAAATCTACCTTGCTTGGAATGATTGCGAAAAACGCAAAAGCTGATATTAACGTTATTAGTTTAGTAGGAGAGCGTGGCCGAGAAGTAAAAGACTTTATTCGAAAAGAATTAGGCGAAGAAGGTATGAAAAAAAGTGTCGTTGTTGTAGCAACGTCAGATGAAAGTCACCTTATGCAACTTCGTGCGGCTAAGCTTGCAACATCTATTGCTGAATATTTCCGTGACCAAGGTAATAATGTATTACTTATGATGGATTCTGTTACTCGTTTTGCTGATGCACGCCGAAGTGTTGATATTGCGGTAAAGGAATTACCGATCGGTGGTAAAACACTGTTAATGGAAAGTTATATGAAAAAGTTATTAGAACGATCAGGAAAAATGCAAAAAGGGTCAATAACAGGTATTTATACAGTGTTAGTTGATGGTGATGATTTAAATGGTCCTGTACCAGATTTAGCTCGTGGTATTTTAGATGGACATATTGTATTAAAACGTGAGCTCGCAACTCTTAGTCATTACCCTGCCATTTCGGTATTAGATTCGGTAAGTAGGATTATGGAAGAAATCGTATCGCCGAATCATTGGCAACTTGCAAATGAAATGAGAAAAATTCTATCTATTTATAAAGAGAATGAATTGTATTTTAAACTTGGAACAATTCAAGAGAATGAAGAAAATGCTTATATTTTTGAATGTAAAAATAAAGTAGAAGCTATAAATACGTTTTTAAAACAAGGTCGAACGGATAGTTTTCAGTTTGAAGATGTTGTCCAAGCGATGCACCATATTGTATAGGACCTCGCCCTTTGAGGTCTTATTTTTTTGATTTTAATATTTCACAGATTTTTTTGTAAAAAAACTATATAATAGAAAAAGATAACGTTATAATAGGAAGGGGCTATGAAAACGGGTGGATAAGCAGCAGTACGACACGATTAAATTGCAGATTAATCAAGAGAAAGAACATATCTTGAAAGAAGTGTACGAACTAACAGCTGAAAAAAGAAAAATAGAACAAAAAAAAGAATATGATCTATATGTTGTGAAATCACGCAATAAGGTTGTACAAACGGGACAACGTATTATGGCTGGTATGCTTTCATCACATACATTTTCACCTGAAAGAATAGAAGAATGGAATCGAAAAATTAAAAAAACAGAAGGTTTTATTCAAAAAAACGAAAGCTTTTTAGAGCAAATAAAAGAAAAAGAACGTGTCATTGATGAAATGTATGAAGAAGATTGTAAGAAGCTTGCGAAAGTAAAAGAAAAGCTGGAAGAAAAAATGCTTCTTGATTTAAAAATGTGTATGAACGGATGAGGTGGATGTAGTGATACAGTTTGTATTACCGGTGCAGCAAAGTTTACCTCCGCAAAAAGAAAAAGGGCTAGAAGTACAATCGAAAAATGAAAATTCTTCATTCGATAATACAATGAGAATTGAAAATAAAAAACAGCCGAAAACGGAGAAAACGAAACGAGAAGAAGCACCAGAAGAAGAGAAGAAAGAATATAATCTCGCAAAAAAAACGGTAACGAAAGAAGAGCCGATTGTAAAGAAAGAAGAAAAGAAAGAGACAGAACAGTTATTGTTAGCTGTATCTGAGCAGATGGTTGCAATTGAGCAATTGCGTGTGCAGCCAGAATTGTTATATCAATACATACAAAAAATACAGGCGTTATATAAAGAATACGGAAATATTAAACTGAACGAATTGCCCGCAGCTGAATTACAGCAATTACAAGAGCTTTTTTCTAACATGAATATTAAAAATGCCATATGTTTAGAAGATACAATGCAAATGGCGCTAGACAAGGTGACGATGCCAGAGCAGACGTTGCAAGTATTAAAAGTCGTAGAATCAGAAACTTGTAATATTGCAAAGAAACAAGAGGAGTCTAAGGAAGTAGAACTCCAGAAAGCTGAAAGCGATGATGTGAAGGTAGAGTTACCAAAAGTCGATCAGTTAAATGACTCAAGTTCGGCCGGAGCTGAGTTATTAAATAAAGCAACGGGTACTGACCAAATAGGAAAACAAAATAGTGGAGCTGAGAAGGTTACATTACCTGACTTAGGCAAGAAAATGGAAGCACAAGTAGAGGCTCTGCAAAAGTTTGTAGTGAAACAAGAACGTGTTTTATTCCAGCTAAATCCAGAGAAACTTGGTTCATTAACTGTATTTATGAAAAAGCATGGAGATCAAATTGAAGTCCATGTAGAAATGGAAAAACACGATGCGAAAAAGCGTGTTGAAATAATTTTTGACGAATTGAAGCTAAAATTAAAAGAAAAAGAAATTAATATTCAAATAAGTTATTCAGAAAAAGATGAACAACGTAAAGAACAGCGAGAACAAGAACAAAGGCAAAAACAAAAATTAGCAAATACGAAACATGAGAAACAACAGTCAAAAGAATTTGCGGGATTATTGGAGGAATAAAGCGTGCCAACAGTTGGATTAAATACAACGAGTACAAATCATATTCCGTTACAAGCAGGAGCGCAAAAAAGTAATGTACCTGTTAACGGTGTACAATCGCCAGTTCAACAAACAAATGGAGTTTCAGCAGGAGAGCAAAAGACTCCTGGTGTAATGGGGAAAGATGATTTTCTAAAATTATTTTTATCAAGTTTCCAGCACCAAGATCCATTCAATGCGATGGATATGAATCAAATGATGAATCAGACAGCGCAGTTATCTCTTATGGAACAAGTGCAAAATATGACAAAAGCAGTTGATTCTTTAAGAACGACGATGTATTCGACAGCGCTTGATGGCGGAATGAAGTTTTTAGGGAAATACGTAAGAGGGATCGACGGTGACGGTAAAAAAGTAACTGGTCAAGTAGAAACAGTTCGCCTTGCGGAAAATAATGATGTACAGCTCGTTATTGATAATAAGATTGTATCTCTTCGCTTTGTTGAGAGGGTGTCTGATAAACCGATTGGAGAAACGAATCCAGAAGATACAAAGAAAGACGATCAAAAAGTAACTGAAGAAGTAAAAACTACAAATTCATAAGGAGTGTACATACGTTATGATTAAAGCGTTATATACAAGTATTACAGGGATGAATGCAACACAAAATGCATTAAGTGTAACTTCAAATAATATTGCCAATGCACAAACAGTTGGTTATAAAAAACAAAAAGCAATGTTTGATGATTTACTGTATAACAATTCTATTGGTTCAAAAGGCGACGATAAATACGCAGGGACGAATCCGAAAAGTATCGGTAACGGTGTGAAAATGAGCGGAACAGTTACGGATTATAGCGATGGTACAATTACGCTAACTGGTGGTAAAACACAAGCAGCAATGGAAGGTAATGGTTTCTTCGTGGTTGGCGATTCAAAAGGCGGCAACACGGAATTTACGCGTAAAGGTACATTTGGAATATCTTCAGATTACTATATTACGAATACAGAAGGACAATATGTATTTGCATATCCTGCAAATGCAGCAACTGGTGAAGTTGATTTATCTGGTATTCCAGGACCGTTGCAAATTCCAATGGGATCAGCAATTGGTGGTATTCGAACGTCAAAAGGAGTCGTTGGAGGGAATATTCCAGCCGATGCAAAACAGATTACGCAAGAATTGCCTGCATACGATGATGCCGGTAATACATGGACAATGCGTGTAGAATTTACACAAACTAGTGAACATAATTATAAATATACAGTACATATGCGTAACGACTCGAAAAAAGAAACAGAGTTTAAAGAGGTTCAAGGCGCAGGCGGTGATGTAACATTCGATGCGGTAGGAAAGCCAAATCAGCAAAAACCTGGAGCGTCTATTCCATTTAATGGCGGAACAGTAAATTTAGATTTTAGTAAATTAACAAATCATCCGACAGAGAAAACATTAGCAGTAACAGACGTAGATGGTAGAGCGGCAGCGACTGTTAAAGATTGCTTTATTGCTGACGGTGGATATGTGATGGTAAAATATTCTGATGGAAGTATGAAAGCTGCGGGTCAATTAGCTGTTGCGATGTTCCCGAACGAAGGCGGCTTAATGAAAAATGGTAATGGTAACTACACAGCGACAAATACAACTGGCATTTTAGCAATGGGCGTATCTGGCCAAAATGGTGCAGGGAAAGTACGCGGTAGTGCACAAGAAGGTGCAAACGTAGATTTATCTGTAGAATTCGTTGATTTAATGCTATATCAACGTGGCTTCCAAGGAAATGCGAAAGTAATTAAAATTTCAGATGAAGTATTAAATGAAGTTGTGAACTTAATTCGATAATAAATCGTAAAGAAAAATTGTAACGTAGTAGGAAGGGTTTTATATTCGTATGACAAGACAAGAGCGAATTTTACAATTGCCTTTTTTCGAAAATAAACGTGAGCTTGCTGAGCAAATGTTAAAAATAGAACGAGAAGAGCATGTATATTTACCAGATCAATTTGAAATCAAACAAGTGCCTCCATATTCGTTTGGTGAAAAACAAGCAATCATTGGCCGTATACACGAGTTTTACTTCGTAAGTATTGGTAGTAGTGGTGTTTGGAAGTATCAACTGTTTAAAGATGAGATGAAGTGCCGTGAGTTTTTCGTTATGTTGCCGGATATTACGGATCAGCAGCTTGCTTTTTGGTTCAATAACATTGAGTTGTTGAAAGGGGCTTAAAAGCTTTCTTTTAGGTTTTGAGAGAGGGCCCAGCGATGTTTAGTAGCGGTCAGTGCATATGGAGTGTCTCGCATGTTGTAATACCAGAAATATGGAGTGGTTCTAGGTTAGTTGAAGAGGCTGGGAGCCATGAATGAGATTGGTAGGCTCACCGGATTGTAGTAGCGACAGTGCTTATGAGTGGCTCGCATGTTGTAGAGATATGGAGTAGTTCTAAGGTAGTTGGAGAGGCTGTAATCCAAGTGTTTAGGTGGTGCCTCTTCACTTTTTGGAGAGAGGATTTCTCTGATTCTAGGAGCAATGATTTGAAATAGAGTTAGATTAATTTAAGATAGTTGTGCTATATTGTACAATTAGACTAAGTTTATATAAAAGGAGAGGTGAGGAGAATGGCGCAGAATAAGTATCGCGTTACATTCATTTCGCCAAGTGAGATTGAGCAACGTACTGTAATGGTGGCGAGTAGTTTACCTAATTTAATACGTCAAGTAGAGAGTATTATTGCAGATCCGAACGGTTATTTTGTAAATGATAAAAAAAATAATTGCTATTTTAAAGTTATTAAAGAAAATGTTACGTATATTCAATATGAGTTACTATTTTCTGATAAGGAAATTCACATTGAAAAGTTAAAACATATAGCACCGGCGGTATTGAAACAAGTATTTAAAAAAATAAACGATCCGGAGTTATATGCACTTGCGCTACTTGATGTTGATATAGCAACGAAAGAATACGTGCTAGAAGAAATGAATCCGGAGCTAAGAATAAGAGTGGAAACGGAACTTTCGAAAAAATGGGAAGCAATGCCGACAGAAATTGTAGGAGCACAAGAAGTGTTACTAGAGGCACTTGCTTCGTTTATACAAGATTAAGTTTTACCGGTAGTATTTCTACTTTAAAACTGTGAGGATCACTCAACTATCTATATTTTTCATATAGGTAGTTGACTTTTTGGTTTTAATAAAGCTTAATAATTAAATATACGGAATTAATGGAAGGGGAGCGACACCTTTATGTCACAAGCACAAAGTATTTTATTAGAAAGCGGAACAAACGAATTAGAAATCGTAACGTACACTGTTGGTGAAAATTTATTTAGTATTAATGTAATGAAAGTGCGTGAAATTATTAATCCATTCCCTGTTACAACTGTGCCAGAATCTCATCATGCAGTTGAAGGTGTTGTTCAAGTACGTGGTGAAATTTTACCTGTTATTAACTTAGCAACGGCTCTTAATTTAAAATCTATAAAACCACTTGATCAAACGAAATTTATCATTTCAGAATTAAACCAAATGAAAGTTATTTTCCGTGTTGATGAAGTGCATCGTATTCAACGTATTTCATGGGAACAAATTGATGAACCAGCTTCATTATCTATGGGACTAGAAGAAACGACATCTGGTATTGTAAAACTAGATGGGAAAATCATTTTACTATTAGATTATGAAAAAATTGTATGTGAAATTAGCGGTACTGGTTATGACAATAAATCACTTGCAGGATTAGAGCAAAAAACAGATCGAGCTGAAAAAGTTATTTATATTGCAGAAGATTCAGCGATGCTTCGTCAAATACTAGAAGAAACATTATCATCAGCTGGATATACGAAAATGAACTTCTTCAGCAATGGTGCAGAAGCATTAGCTCAAATTGAAAAATTAGCAAAAGAGCAAGGTGAAAAAATGTATGAACATATTCACCTGCTTATTACAGATATTGAAATGCCGAAAATGGATGGACACCACTTAACGAAAGTAATTAAAGATAGTGAAGTAATGAATCAATTACCAGTCATTATTTTCTCTTCATTAATTACAAATGAATTATTCCATAAAGGTGAAGCGGTAGGAGCGAATGCTCAAGTAAGTAAGCCAGATATCCAAGAATTAATCGGGCTAGTTGATAAGTTAGTACTATAATGCTTCTTTTAGTTGGAAGAGAGGAGCCAGCCATGTGTGTAAAGACAGAAAGGTAGAGTGTTTCTGAGATATTTTTATTTTTCTGTAGCCACCGTGGTAATAATGGTCATTCTTTCGGTTAATTAGTTAGCGTTGTGTAAAACCCTCACCTTTATAGTAAAGGTGAGGGTTTTCTTACATGATGTTCAATTATTTCATCTATAAGATTTCGTGGTGGCGCAAACTTTTTCGGTGAAAATATATTAGGAATACCATATAATATAATTAAGTAGAATTTTTCTGATATAATATTTTGCTTAGCTATTTTTTATTTTTTAATATTTGTTAAAAATCATTTTTTATTTCGATACTTTTTATACCTTTTTATATGTTAATTATTTGACAGATAATTTCGAAATGTTATAATATGGATATGTAAAAATTTCTATTTTCTTAAAGGGCATGGGAGTCATATGAGAATTGTGAAAGGATGAGGGGGAGTGACACATATTATGTATCACCACACAGCAATCAATGTATTAAGTCTTTTACAAAACATGTCAAATAATAAAACGAACGATATGAAATTAGAGGCGGAATTTAAAAAAATAGAGAAAAAATTCCAAGTCAGGTATGAAGAGCTAATCGATTTATATAATAGAATGGTATTATTTCAAATAGATATAGAAAAAAATGGCGGTATGCGAGTATATGAAAAATCAGCGATTACTTGGTTGAAGTCTGAACTAGAACTATTGTATGAAGTGTATCAATTTTGTCAACGTCATGGCTTAAACATCGCAAATATTTCAAAATATGTTAGTAAAAATGAGCTGAATCTTTTCCGAAAAACGGAAAGTCAATTGCAAAACACGTATTATAAATTAAAAAAACAAGAGATGCCGTTTGAAAATATTGAAAAACAAAAGCCGGGGCGAAAACGTAAGTATACACCTGTAAAAGAGACAATTGTTGAGACAAAACAAGAAAGCAAGCAGGAAGTAAATGAAGACGTTCGAAATGAAGAAGATGAAAAAAGCCTCGTAACAGTTATGTCTGGCATCGTGGATAACTTTGAAACAATTAGTCAATGTAGTGAAAAGAGAGAACACGAATTGCATCAGTTCATGGAGGGAATCTATAAGCTTTCTAGTATGGCGGCAGAGCGTTCAAAAGATGAAAAGAATGCACGTGGTCTTGAAGGCGAATTACATTCATTACGAGCTGAAAATGAAAGATTAAAACGAGAGAAGGAAGAACTCGTTCATGATATTAAAGAGATGACGCATCATTTAATTCATTTTATTACGAGCTCTGATATCGATCAAATTCGTACATTGCCTTACTTCGTAAAAGAATGTAAACAAGATCTACATAAGCTAGGGTTATATAACGCTCAAGACGGAAAAATGAAAATTATGGTTGACCGTAGTGGACAAGTTATGACCGTAACACAATAAAAAAATTGGGTACAAAATAAAAGGGAGATACATAGTGTATATGTATTTCCCTTTTGTTTTGTATGGAATTGTTTCGGACAGAGGAAAAGTTACAATTAATTTTAGTAAATCAAAAATTTTTACAAAAGGAAGGAGCTAGGTCTTACTTTGTAGTATTGTCATCAGAAAAATACTGGGAATATGCGTATTGTCACTGTGAAAGGACTTAATACATAATGATTTTAAAGATAAACCGACTCTTCCTCAATATTTAACTGATTTAATTGAGGTGAATAGGTTGTATAATCGTACAGTTGTTATTACATTTCATCAACAAACTTTTAATACGGAGAATTGAAGAGTAAAGTAGGATTCCAAAGCATAGCCAAAAAGGTGGCTGTTATAAGTTATTTGCCTACCAAGATAATTAATATTTGTTTAAAATATAAGATTACTATTTTATTATACCGAGTAATTATTCACATTATATAATAATTACTTGCTACATAATTAACATGGTTATCTTACAAAAATGTAAGGTTTTTTTAATTGACACTCGTACATATGAGTAACTATACTGGTTACACGACGTTGGTGAATATATTTAATAGTTTCTATCTATAAGTGTATGTCCCAGGATTCTTTTCGGAATAATAGTTCGATTTGTATTTGATATCTTTAATATAGGGATAATGCGGATTTAATCTATTCTTTATTCTAGGTCGTATTATTTAAAGATTAACTATAAATGATATATTTACCAACTTGTAATAATTTTTTAGAGGTGCTAAATTTTGAAGAAAAAATTAATTGCTACAGGAATTCTTGCTGGAAGTCTACTATCCTACTCATCTAGTGCATTTGCAAATACTCATAAATTCTCAGATGTTCCTGCATGGGCTGACAAATCCGTTAATTATTTAGTTGATAAAAAAGTATTGAGTGGTTATCCAGATGGAACTTTTGGTTCAAGTGATACATTAGATAGGGCTTCTGCGGCAACAATTATGACAAAGGCCCTTGGTATACATATTGACTTAAATGCAAAACCATCTTTTACAGATTCACAAAACCACTGGGGAACGCCGTATATTGCTGCTGCTGAAAAAGCAGGAATAATTAAAGGTGAAGGAAATGGAATATTTAATCCTTCTGGAAAAGTTACTCGTGCTGCAATGGCAACAATGTTAGTAAATGCATATAAGCTACAAGATAGAACAAATAATAATGGGCAAAGTAAATTTGATGATTTAAAAGGACATTGGGGTGAAAAATTTGCCAATATTTTAATTGATTTAAAGATTTCTGTTGGTACTGATAATGGTTGGCAACCAAATAAATTCATAACACGTGCAGAAGCCGCACAACTTACTGCCAAAACAGATACCCTTCAATACAGTCCGAAAAACCCTTTAGAAAGTAAAACAATCATTATTGATCCTGGACATGGTGGTGCAGATCCCGGAAAGTCCACAAAAGGATTGCCTGAAAGTAAAATCGTATTAGACACTTCCTTACGCCTACAACAATTGCTCGAAAAACATACACCATTTACAGTTTTACTAACTCGTGAATCTGATACTAGACCTGGACATGACCAAAAAAGCTCTTTACAGGAACGTGTTAAATTTGCTAAGCAAAATGAGGGGGATATCTTTATAAGCATTCATGCAAATGCTTATAATGGTAATGCAAAAGGGACAGAAACATACTATTATAAATCTTCTGAATCCGAAAAAACAAATCCTCATGTGGAAGAAAGTCATGTGTTAGCGGAAAAAATCCAAGCACGTTTAGTAGAGGCCCTTCAAACACGTGATAGAGGCGTTAAACATGGAGATCTTCATGTTATAAGAGAAAACGGCATGCCAGCTGTGTTAACGGAACTGGCTTTTATAGATAATGGTGTCGATTACAGTAAACTATCTACGGCAAACGGTAGACAGATTGCAGCACAAGCCATTTATGAAGGGATTTTAGATTATTATGAATGGAAAGGAAATAATGTATCTGAATATAGGTTGAAATAAGTAAAAGGGAATTTAGTAATTCTAGGAATAAGTAATTTATAAATTGCTAAAGTATAATTTTGTTATTTGTAATGTGTTTTAGTTTTATAGTGTATACTGGCGCCGACTTATTAAGGATTATAAATAAGTCGGTGTTTAAGTTAGCGTACTTAATGAATACTATAGAAGTTATGAAGAAAAAAAGATAAATAGATAGGGGCATACACCTACATTCATTATTTTTACGTGAAATTTTAATTTAAAAATAGTTAAGTTATATGATTCAGATGGGCAGTAACAATGAGTTCAAAGAAAACATTCTTTGAACTCATTAGCTATTAAATAAACTTGTTACATAAATAGTTCGTATAACAATAATTGATAGTGTTAAGGACATAGCTGTTCATATTTTTTTGTAATTCCTGTTATTAAATTGTTGAATATTTACAGGTGTAATGTAAGGCTGCTTTATTTTGAAAGAAATCTTTTGAAATGGCCATAATATGAATAATAATTAGAAATAAATTTTTGAAAAAATGATGAAAGACTTAAGAAGGTGAATATATTGCTTAAACATTCACATTTGCAATTTATCTTATTAACAATAGCTCTAATATTCTATATAAGCTTTTGTTTTATATTTTTATTTGTTTTTCCGAATCATTATTTTGTATCAGATTTTAATATCCGACTATCATCCTTAGTTGTTGAAACTACTGTATTTATCTCATTACTTTATTCTATATTATCCGGAAAAATTAAGTTAGGAGTATTCTGGGTTTGCATTACTATTGCAATAGGGTGTTTCTTGATTGGGAATTTTATATCCGCTTTTCAAGTACTTAATGTAGAATTGCCGATACAAAATTTTAATATCTCTGATGTGTTTTTGTTGTTTTTCTTATTCTTCTTTCTCTTTGCATTCTTTTATAAAATCATTATGGAATGTAACAAGTGGGAAAAAGCGTATTTAATTTGTGATTTATGTATTGTTGTTACTGCCATTTTTACATTAGAGTGGTACCTGTTTAATAAACCTTCTGCAAATATCTTATTCTTATCAATTGGAGATGTTTTTCTCTCATTTATTTTTCCGATTATAGATTTATTACTTCTTTTATTAGGAGTTAGTCTAATCTTTCGACCAGCTATTTTTAATGCGAAAAGTAAATTATTTATTTTTATTCTCGTATTAACTGGATTGGCTATTACGGACTACTTGTATTTTTACTTACAAGATGATTTGTCAGATCGTTCACTTATATTATTAAGGTGTTTGTATAGAGTTTTCCTATTATTTATCGCTATTGCTGCTTCGATCTCAAAGAATGCATCTTCTAGAAGGAATTATTTCATTATCGATCCCACATTTGGGAAGAAACTTCTTGTTATATTTCCTTATCTTGCAGTTGCGGTATTAATTGGCTTTACTTTAAAAGAGCAAACTTCCTCGGCTACACTTATTACTGGGAATTGTATTGCATTTGTATTTGTGCTGATTCGTCATACTATCGTACGAATGCAAAACAGAGATTTAACCGAAATGTTAAAAGTGTTTAATAATCAATTAGAACAAAAAGTATCTCAAAGAACAGAAGATTTAATAAACAAATCTAATGACTTGGTCAAAAATCAAGAGAGATTTAAGTCATTATATGAGTATCATCCAGATCCTATTTTAACGATTAATTCAAATGGTACTGTGTTAAATATAAACCAGGCTGGAAGTATGTTATTAGGAAAAAACAGTGATGAATTAATAGGTAAAGAGTGCTTCTCGATTTTTTTAGACGAAGATAGATCTGAATTGGAAGCAGCTCTACAGGAAGGGAAACGATGCAGTTCGGCTTCGTTACAATTACGTGTGAAAAATAATAATGAGAAGGACATTCATTTTTGGTACGTCACCATTGTTCCTATTATGATAGAAGGACAAACTTTTGGGAGTTATGTAATGGTAAAAGACATTACGAGAATGAAGAAACAACAAGATGAGATAAACTATCTAGCATTCCATGATACAGTGACGGAGATTGGAAATCGAATATTCTTCCAAAAAGAATTAGAAAAATCCATTGAGCGTGCACGAAAAACGCAGGGTGAATTTGGACTCTTGTATATAGATTTAAATCGTTTTAAAACCATTAACGATACACTGGGACATTCAATTGGTGACAGTGTTTTAAAAGAAGTTGCTAAACGTTTTAGGACATGTCTGTCACCGGCTATTCCTCTAGCGAGAATAGGGGGAGATGAGTTTGCGATCATAGTCCATAACCACACAGAGCAACAGCTATTGGAGTTGTGTGAAACTCTATTTCGTATAACTGAAGAAGCATTTGTAGTTAATCAACATAGTTTTTATTTATCTCTTAGTATAGGAATAGCGGTGTATCCGTTTGGAGGAATAAATACTACTACACTTTTACAACATGCTGATATTGCTATGTATAGTGCAAAGGAAAAAGGTAATAATGCTGTTTGCATGTATGACGAGACATTATCAAAAAAAATAACAAGACGATTACGATTAGAACAGGATTTACCGAAGGCATTAGAAAATAATGAGTTGTTTTTATTATATCAACCACAAGTTGACAGTAAGACTGGTATGGTTATTGGTGCAGAGGCTTTAATTCGTTGGCAACATCCAAAACTGGGACTTATTTCCCCTTTTGAATTTATACCTATCGCGGAAGAAACGTCGGAAATTATTCCAATTGGGAAATGGACGTTACAGGAAGCGTGTCGACAACTGAAAAAGTGGCATTCTGCAGGCTATGCAAATCTAAAAATGGGGATAAATTTATCAGCTATAGAGTTTGAACAGAAAGATTTTGTTCAAGCAATCATATCTACCATAGAAGAAGTAGGGGTACCTGCTAGTTCGATTGATTTAGAATTAACAGAGAGAATAGCAATGGTAGATGAAAAAGAAACCTTATCGAAGTTAAAAGCATTAAAATCATATGGTGTACATTTATCAATTGACGATTTTGGTACAGGGTATTCTTCATTAGCATATCTCCCTTTGTATCCAATTGATACCTTGAAAATTCCAAGAGAATTTGTTAATAGGATCGGAAATTCTACTGATGGAAATGAAATTATTCATACCATTATTTCACTAGCGCATACTTTAAACATGAAAGTGATCGCAGAAGGGGTGGAAACGAAGGAACAATTAACAGTGTTACAACGTAATGCATGTTATCTAATTCAGGGCTATTACTACAGTAAACCTGTAAGTGAAGATGAATTCATCAAGTTTTTAAGCACAATGTCGCGTCACCTTTTCTAAGGGAACCACAATCTAGATTTGTTTTTTGTTGAAATTTATAACAAATAGAGGACAGCAAAGTAACTGTCAAAATGTTTTAGCATTTAATTTGGCTTAATAGGAAATTCTAATGAGCAAAGACCTTATCTGATTTTAGTTTTAGAAAGGAGAGAAGCGGATGGATTCAATATGGCTAGAGTATGCTTGGGCATTGTTAATTTTAATCGGATTAGAAGGATTGTTATCGGCTGACAATGCCCTTGTACTAGCAGTTATAGCCAAGCATTTACCCGAAGAAGAGAAAAAAAGAGCTATAAATTACGGAATTATTATGGCCTTTGTTTTTCGATTCGCAGCCCTTTTTGCGATTTCATTTATTGCAAATGTTTGGCAAATACAGGCGATAGGAGCAGCTTATCTTCTTTACTTAGGATTAAAGCATGTCATTCAGGCGCAATTCGGAAAAAATAATCAAAATATTCACAAGGAAGATGAAAAGGAAGCAGCAGGAAAAAGCTACTGGTTCACAGTAGGAAAGATTGCATTAGCTGACCTTGCCTTTGCGATTGATTCAATATTAGCCGCAGTTGCTCTTGCTCTGGGGCTTCCGGATTCTCCGCTTGACGATTTCGGAGGTATGGATGGAGGACAGTTCATTGTTGTACTTCTTGGAGGGATAGCTGGACTTATTTTAATTAAATTTGCGGCAACATTGTGTATTTTTCGATTTAACGCTATAATTACAGTGTTAAAGATGGAATCGTGATATGACCTGTTATGAATCTATCATTTTATTTATGAATAAATGGACTGGTATTTTAGCAAGATGTGCTAATAAACTACTCCACCATGATGATAACGTGCCAAAAATGTGGTGCGTATATTTTCGTGGTGGAGTTTTTTTTATTCTCAAAAAGGGGGAGTAACCATGAACGACAGCATGGTTCATATTACAATTAACGGCAAAGAGTATAATGCTGAGCCTGGTTCAACTATACTGGGCATTATTAATGAGAACGGAATTGAACATCCACAAATTTGTTACGTGCCGGAAGTGGATCCTATTCAAACGTGTGATACTTGTATTGTAGAAGTTAACGGAAAGCTTGTGCGATCCTGTTCTACTGTAGTGACGAGCGGTATGAATATTGAGTTGTCCTCTACTAGTGCGAAGGCAGCACAACATGAGGCGATGGACCGTTTACTAGAAAATCATTTACTTTACTGTACGGTTTGTGACAACAATAACGGGAATTGTAAACTGCATAATACGGCAGAATTAATGGAAATTGAGCATCAAAAATATCCTTATGAACCAAAAGTTGATACAGGCGAAGTTGATATGTCCCATCCATTTTACCGCTATGACCCGAATCAATGTATCGCATGCGGTCAATGTGTAGAGGTGTGTCAAAACTTACAAGTAAATGAAACGTTATCTATTGATTGGGAGGCAGAGCGCCCACGTGTTATTTGGGATGAAGGAGTAGATATTAACGATTCTTCATGTGTAAGCTGCGGTCAATGTGTAACGATTTGTCCTTGTAATGCTTTAATGGAGAAATCGATGCTTGGTGAAGCTGGATTTATGACTGGGCTGAAGCCGGATATTCTTGAACCTATGGTCGATCTTATTAAAGAGGTTGAACCTGGATATAGCGGTATTTTCGCTGTGTCAGAAGTAGAAGCTGCGATGCGTGACACTCGTACGAAGAAGACGAAAACAGTATGTACGTTTTGTGGTGTAGGTTGTTCATTTGAAGTATGGACGAAAGGGCGCAAAATTTTAAAGGTACAACCAACTTCTGAGGCACCAGTTAATGCAATTTCTACTTGTGTAAAAGGAAAATTCGGTTGGGATTTCGTTAATTCTGAAAAACGACTTACGAAACCTTTAATTCGTAAAAATGGAGTGTTCGTTGAATCGACTTGGGAAGAAGCGCTTCATGTAGTGGCGAATAAATTGGGCTCTATTAAAGAAGAGTACGGTAAAGGCTCTATCGGCTTTATTTCTTCTTCTAAAATTACGAATGAAGATAATTATGTTATTCAAAAATTAGCGCGTCAAGTGTTCGAAACGAATAACGTTGATAACTGCTCACGCTATTGTCAATCGCCAGCAACAGACGGATTGTTCCGCACTATTGGAATGGGCGGGGATGCAGGAACGATTAAAGATATTGCGCAATCAGGTCTTGTTATTATCGTCGGTTGTAATCCAACAGAAGGTCACCCAGTATTAGCAACTCGTGTGAAACGTGCGCATAAACTTCACGGTCAAAAACTAATCGTTGCAGATCTTCGTAAAACTGAAATGGCAGAGCGTTCGGATATCTTTATTAGTCCAAAGCAAGGAACGGACCAAGTATGGTTAATGGCTGTTACGAAATATATGATTGATCAAGGTTGGCACGATCAGCAGTTCATCAATGAGAATGTAAACTTCTTTGATGATTTCAAAGATAGTCTCGCGGAATATACGCTTGAATATGCAGAAGAGATTACAGGCATTTCAAAAGAAACGCTCGTTACAATGGCAGAAATGATTCGTGATGCAGACGGTACGTGTATTCTTTGGGGAATGGGCGTAACGCAAAATACTGGTGGTTCAGATACTTCCGCTGCAATTTCAAACTTACTTCTTGCAACAGGAAACTATCGCCGTCCAGGTGCTGGTGCATATCCGCTTCGAGGTCATAATAACGTACAAGGTGCTTGTGATATGGGAACACTTCCAGGTTGGCTTCCAGGATATCAGCACGTTACTGACGATGTAGAACGTGCGAAATTTGAAATAGCTTACGGAGTAAAAATTGATAACAAACCAGGTCTTAATAACATTGAAATGCTTCACGCAATTGATGAAGGAAAAATGAAAGCTATGTATCTTGTTGGAGAAGATATGGCTCTTGTAGACTCTAACGCAAATCACGTACATGAAGTGTTATCAAGCCTTGAATTCTTTGTCGTTCAAGATGTGTTCCTTTCTAAAACAGCTCAATACGCTGATGTAGTATTACCAGCAGCGCCATCTCTTGAGAAAGAAGGTACTTTTACAAATACAGAGCGTCGTGTACAAAGATTATATCAAGTGCTTCCAACGCTAGGAGATGCGAAACCAGACTGGTGGATCGTGCAGGCAATTGCTAATAAGTTAGGCGCAAACTGGAATTATAATCACCCAAGTGAAATCTTTGCGGAAATGGCAAGCTTATCACCACTATTTGCACACGCAAACTATGAAGTGCTTGAAGGGTGGAACAGTTTCCACTGGGGAAGTTTTGATGGTACGAATACGCCGCTTCTATTCAAAGATGGATTTAACTTCCCGGACAAAAAGGCTCGTTTTGCGATAGCTGATTGGGTACGTCCTGCTGAATTCCCAGCAGAATACGATCTTCACATTAATAACGGCCGTATGCTTGAACATTTCCATGAAGGGAACATGACAAATAAATCAACTGGTATTCAATCGAAAGTACCAGGTGTTTTCGTCGAAGTTTCTCCAGAACTTGCAAGGGAACGCGGAGTGAAAACTGGTTCGTTAGTACGCCTTGTTTCTCCATTTGGAGCACTTAAATTACGTGCACTTGTAACGGATCGTGTAAAAGCGAATGAACTGTATTTACCGATGAACTCGACGGATAAAGAATCGGCAATTAATTTTTTAACAGGTCCTGCCGTTGACTTGCGTACAAACACGCCGGCATATAAGCAAACGAAAGTACGTATGGAAGTGTTAGAAGTTGATGGCGAAAATCCGATGCCAAAAACGAACCCGCGTAATAAAAAGCGTCATCCTCAAAACGGTATTGAGGTAAATCGTAAGTGGGCTCGTCCAGGATACGTACATTTAACGGATAAAGTGAAACTTTAATCAGTGGGGGTTTTCTTTATTACCCACTGATTATTAGCTGAACCAATCGGGCGTTTACGGGCAGCCCGACCCCCACCTAAATTCTTTGCTTTCGCTGAATTTTGAGGTAGGGTTCTTACTGCCTGCAAATAGCGGGATAACTAAGGGGGAGAAAAGAATATGGCAGCACCTATTCAAGCGATCCAGAAACAGGAGCTAACTGAGGAAGAAATGAAACAACAAAAACTCGAAGCTTTAAAAGAACTGCTAGCTAATAATGAAGATGCTTTAAATCAAATGTTTAATATAGTAGGTGAATTAAATGACATTGGGATGCTAGAAGCAGCAAATTCTATGCTGAAAGCGAAAGAACCAATCGCAAAAATCGTTCTAGGCCAAGTCACTCGTGAACCAGTTACAAATTTAATTAATAATATGATGGGCGCTGCAGGAGCTTTAACAGAACTTGATCCGGAACTTACGAAAAAGCTTATAGGTAGCGTATTGACAGGTATGGATGAAGGAAACCAGCATCTGCAAAGCAATAAAAAAGTAGGAATATTAGACCTTATGAAAGTACTGAAAGACCCAGATATTAATCGTGCTATCGGATTTGGTCTTCATTTCTTAAAAGGTATGGGTAAAGGGTTAAAAGAAGAATAGATAAGCAACAATAATAGTATTTCATATGTTGTTTGCGTACTTGAGATAATTGTAAAAGGTGATCCATTTCGTCTCATTATTAAATAGTTTAGGCGAAATGGTCATTTTGTTAAAATAGTTGTGATGGAATAACTAGGAAGGAATGAGAGTATGTCAAAAATGGTACATGAATTTAATGATATGATCCGAAAGCTTCGAAAAGAGTTGTTCGGGAAAGGGCCGGAAAGAATTCATACTGTATTTACCGAGAACATGGCGATTGCAACACTTTATGGGAATTTAACACCTACTGAGAAATTTATTTCGGGAACTACGGATGGGGCGGAAATGGTTCATATGGCTCGAACGAAAATGATTCAAGAAGTGTATGTGGCTAATCCTCATGAACATTTAGAAGAACTTGTTGGTGCGAAGTTAGTTCATCTGTTTTCTGATATGAAAGTAGATGAGGATATTGCAGTTTCCGTGTTTGTTTTTGATAAAAATATAACGTGAGAGAAGGATGCTCATCGTGAAATCGATTCAGGTGGAACGGAAAATTTTTAAATATGAGCAAGGGGAATTTAAACATATAGAGGACAGCATTGTAACAGAGTTTCCTGTTACGGTTAAAATTAACGGCCAGGAATTTGTTACAATGGTTAGTACTCCAGAGTATATTGAAGATATGGTAATTGGCTTTTTAGCCTCTGAAGGCATTATCCGAAAGTATGAAGATATTGATGAAATATGGATGCAAGAAAAAGAAGGCTATGTACATGTAAAAACGACGAAAATCAATCCTTATTATCGTGACATACAAAACAAGCGTTATATTACTTCGTGCTGTGGAATGAGTAGGCAAGGGTTTGTTTTTGCGAACGATGCGCTGACTGCGAAAGAAATGAATGATATTCGCGTAAAGATCTCTGCCGAGGATTGTTTTCGGTTAATGAATGATATGCAGCAATCTGCGTCTACGTTTCAACATACAGGCGGCGTTCATAATGCAGCTTTATGTAATGTGAGTGGAATTGTTTTAAGCCGCATGGATATAGGAAGACATAACGCTTTAGACAAAATTTACGGCTATTGTTTAAAAAATAACATTTCGATTGGTGATAAAATTATTGTTTTTAGTGGACGTATCTCTTCTGAAATTCTATTAAAAGTTGCGAAAATTGGCTGTGAAGTAATATTGTCAAAATCAGCTCCAACTGAGTTAGCATTAGAACTAGCGGAGCAGTTAGGGATTACTACAATAGGCTTCATTCGTAATAAATCTTTAAATGTATATACGCATCCAGAGCGGATTATAAATATAAAATAAGTAGAAACGAGGCAATAATCATGAAATCTGTTACATTAGACAAATTAGATCGTCCTTTAAAGGATTTACGTATTTCTGTTACTGATCGCTGTAATTTTCGCTGTCGATATTGTATGCCAGAAGAAATATTTGGTCGTGATTATTCTTTTTTGTCTAATGATAAAATTTTATCTTTTGATGAAATTGAAAGGATTACACGTATTTTCGTTTCTTTAGGTGTAAGAAAGTTACGTATTACCGGAGGAGAGCCTTTACTTCGAAAAGACTTACCTGAACTCATACAGCGGTTAAACGAAATTGAAGGAGTAGAGGATATCGGTTTAACGACAAATGGATCATTACTTAAAAAGTTTGCTCCAGATTTATATAAGGCGGGTTTATCTCGTGTAACAGTTAGTTTAGACTCGTTAAATGAAGAACGATTCTCTTATTTAAATGGGAATAGAAGTAAAGTAAAAACGGTTCTTGCGGGCATACAGGCTGCAGCGGAAGCCGGAATGAAAATTAAAATGAACATGGTTGTCCAAAAAGGGAAAAATGAAGAAGACATCGTTCAGATGGCAGAGTACTTTAAAGAGAATAAGCATATCCTTCGGTTCATTGAATATATGGATGTCGGAAATTTTAACGGCTGGGAATTAGGTGAAGTAGTTTCTAAGCAGGAAATAGTAGAGATGATTCATAAAGTTATGCCGCTTGAACATATTGAAGCGAACTATCCTGGTGAAGTTGCAACACGTTATCGTTATGTTGGTAGCGAAGAAGAAATAGGAATTATTTCATCTGTAACGGATTCGTTCTGCTCATCATGTACAAGAGCGCGTATTTCTGCAGAAGGAAAATTGTATACATGTTTGTTTGCTTCTAAAGGAAACGATCTTAAAGAATTACTTCGCTTTGGATATACGGATGAGGAGATTACTAATGTTATTCGTGACATTTGGAATAATCGTTCAGACCGTTATTCAGACGAACGGTTAAGCAATACGAATAAAAAAGCAATGCCGAAAATTGAAATGTCGCATATCGGTGGCTGAGAAGCTACTAAGAATGTAGATTCTCTTTGTTAACGTAAATAGTGGGAAATGTGCAAGTTTTGTACACTTTCTATGAGTATAGTAAAAATGATGATTGATATTTCTGTAAGAGATATGCAGAGAGATTAAGCAGCATTCAAAAATCCTTACGATGTTAAGGGTTTTTGGTGCTGCTTTTTTTAGATGAGAAAAATGGAGGAATTGGTTATGGCATTTCATAAACCGGAACAAATTGCTGCGCTTGTGATTGAATCCGGTGTTCAAAAGGTGAGGCAACCGCTATCAGCGATGCTTATTCTTGGTTTTTTAGGAGGAGCATTCATTTCGTTAGGATTTTTACTTAATATTCGTGTTCTAGGTAATGTACCAGAGCAGTGGGGAAGTTTAGTCAATTTTATAGGAGGAGCGGTTTTTCCTATAGGACTTATGCTCGTTGTTTTAGCAGGAGGAGAATTAATTACGGGAAACATGATGTCGATGGCCATGGCACTGTATGCACGGAAAATTTCATTGAAACATGTGTTAAACAATTGGACGTGGATTACTTTAACGAACTTCGCAGGTGCGCTTTTCGTAGCGTATTGTTTCGGTCACCTTGGCGGGTTAACTGAAGGTGCCTATTTAAATAAAACGATAGCGATAGCTCAAGATAAATTACATGAATCTTTCGGGAGAACTTTAATTTTAGCAATTGGTTGTAACTGGCTCGTTTGCCTTGCAATTTGGTTAGCGTATGGAACGAACGATTTAATCGGAAAGATTGTTGGGATTTGGATTCCGATTATGGCGTTTGTCGTAATTGGGTTTCAGCAAGTAGTAGCAAATATGTTTGTCATTTCAGCAGTTATTTTTGCTGGTCACCTTACGTGGATGGATCTTGCGAAAAACTTTGTGCCAGTCTTTATCGGAAATGTAATTGGCGGAGCTGGATTTGTTGGATTCGCTTATTTTTCTTGTTATCAGAAACAAAGTGCTACCGAAGAAGATGTAATGAAAAAATAACAGTATTTGAAAGGAAGGCACCTCATGATAGAGCGGTATTCACGACAACAGTTGTTCACTCCTATTGGAAAAGAAGGGCAAGAGAAGATTAGAAATAAGCATGTGTTAATAGTAGGGGCAGGTGCATTAGGAAGTGCAAGTGCAGAAAGCTTTGTACGTGCAGGTATCGGGAAATTAACGATTATTGATCGCGATTACGTAGAATGGAGTAATTTACAGCGGCAACAACTTTACGCTGAACAAGATGCGATAGAAAAGTTGCCAAAAGCAATTGCAGCGCAGAATCGTCTCAAACAAATTAATTCAGACGTGCAAATTCAAGCGCTAGTAATGGATGCAAGAGTAGATAATATGGAAGCCTTATTAGGTGGTGTCGATGTCATTATTGATGCAACAGAT
Organism: Bacillus sp. FDAARGOS_1420; assembly: GCF_019344915.1. Classification (NCBI taxonomy): domain Bacteria; kingdom Bacillati; phylum Bacillota; class Bacilli; order Caryophanales; family Bacillaceae; genus Bacillus; species Bacillus sp. FDAARGOS_1420. The sequence continues at coordinate 882,147 of NZ_JAHWJB010000002.1, forward strand.
AATTTCGATATTCGGTTTGTGATCAATGATACATCACAAAAATATAATATCCCTTGGATTTACGGTTCTTGTGTCGGAAGTTATGGCATGAGCTATACAATTATTCCGAAGAAAACACCGTGCTTACATTGTGTACTGAAAAGTGTTCCTGTTACAGGGGCGACGTGTGACACAGTTGGAATTATTAGTCCAGCTGTTCAAATCGTTGCAGCGTACCAAGTGGCAGAAGCATTCAAAATTTTAGTAGAAGACTATGAAGCAGTTCGGAAAACTTTTTTAATGTTTGATATATGGAGTAATCAATATCATTCTATCAAACTAGGAAAAATCAAAACGGAAGACTGTCCTTCGTGCGGAACAAATAGAACTTATCCTTATTTATCATACGAAAATCAAACGAAGACAGCTGTTTTATGCGGAAGAAATACAGTTCAAATTAGACCGGCGCATAATAGACATTACAACTTTGATGAGTTAGAAAAAGTATTAAAGAACCACGGGAAAGTTGATCGGAATCCGTATTTGCTCTCTTGCCAATTAGAAGAGTATCGCATCGTCATTTTTCATGATGGTCGTGTATTTATTCATGGCACGAATGAAATTCAAAAAGCAAAACAACTATACTATCGGCTATTAGGCTAATAGAAAGGGATTGGTAATGATGGAAAGAAGGGTACCGATTACAGTTGAAGAGGCTGTTCGTAAAGTGATGGAATTTGCTAATTGTGGTGTAAAAGAACTAGTACCACTGGAATTAGCATATGGGCGTACGTTAGCAGAAGATTTAGTGGCGGATCACGATGTGCCTTCTTTCAATCGCTCGCCATATGATGGATTTGCTATTAGGGCAGAAGATACTTTACGAGCTAGTCGTGAGAATCCAATCGTATTTGAAGTCATCGGTGAAATTGGAGCAGGTTCCGTATTTCCTACAGAAGTAGGAGCGTTTCAAGCAGTTCGAATTATGACAGGGGCACAAATTCCGAAAGGATGTAATGCGGTCGTCATGCTAGAACTGACTCGTCATCGTCAATATGAGAATATCGGAAAAAGCTATATGGAAGTGAGACGCTCATTTAAAGAAGGGGACAATATATCCTTTCAAGGTGAAGACGCACGTAAAGGAACCGTTCTCGCAAAAAGGGGTTGCTACATTAATCCAGGTATTTCTGCTCTTCTTGCTACATTCGGTTATAGTGAAGTGCCAGTAGCGAAAAAGCCTGTTATTGGACTATTAGCGACTGGGAGTGAACTTCTCGATGTAAATGCAGAACTACAACCTGGGAAAATTCGAAATAGTAATACGCATATGATATCGTCTCAAATTCGAAGAGCAGGTGGAAGAGTAAAATACTTTGGGAAGTTTAGCGACGATTTGAATACGTGCTACGAAGCAGTGAAGAAAGCGTTAAGCGAAGTGGATATGTTAATTACAACTGGTGGTGTTTCGGTAGGCGACTATGACTATTTGCCAGCTATATACGAAAAATTAGGCGCATCAATTCTTTTTAATAAAGTAGCCATGCGGCCGGGTAGCGTCACGACTGTAGCGCAATTAAACGGAAAATTATTATTTGGATTATCAGGAAATCCATCTGCTTGCTATGTAGGTTTTGAAGTATTCGTAAAACCTAGCATTCGTGCGTATATGTTTAGCGAAAAACCACATGTAAAGCGAGAAAAAGCAATGCTCGGAGAAGATTTTCTAAAACCGAATCCATTTACAAGATTTGTACGGGGAAGCTTCAGTATAACGAAGGACAACTAATCGCTTATCCATCAGGATTTGATAAATCTAGTTCCGTTTCTTCATTAGCAGAATCAAGCATTTTTATCGTATTGCTAGGCGGAACGAGAGGATATAAGAAAGGGATGTTTGTAGACATTCTTTTATTAGAAGATAACGAAGGTAGTGAATGGCCTTGGACATTCCGTAAAGTAGGGAGAGGTTTTGATGGGACAAGCACGATTTGAAATTGTCGATAATCCGATTGTAGTTGAAGAAGTAACGAATAAAGTAGCAAGACGAGAAGCAGGAGCAATTACAACTTTTATTGGAACAGTAAGGGAATTAACGAAAGGAAAACGAACGTTACATCTTGAGTATGAAGCATATAAACCGATGGCGGTAAAAAAGCTTACTGCAATTGGAGAAGAAATTAAGAAAAAGTGGCCGGATGCGAAAATAGCAATTACGCACCGAGTAGGACGATTAGAAATAATGGATATCGCCGTTGTCATTGCAGTATCGTCACCGCATCGTAAAGTAGCGTACGAAGCGAATGAATACGCAATTGAACGTATAAAGAGAATCGTCCCAATTTGGAAAAAAGAATTTTGGGAAGATGGAACGGAATGGATTGGAGATCAACTTGAAAATACTCCGTATCCAGAAGGAAAGCCAAAGAAAGAAAAATGAGAAAATGATTACAATTTTACTGTTCGCAAATTTGCGAGAAGAAGTTGGCTCAGAGAGATTAGTAATAATAGAAAAAAGAGAGATAAATGTTCAGCAATTGAAAAAATGGCTGGAAGATAACTATCAATTACAGATGCTAGATAAAGTTATGGTAGCGATTAACGAAGAATTTGTAACGGACGAAGAAATCGTAAAAGTCGGAGATATCGTAGCGTTTATCCCGCCTGTAAGTGGAGGTTAATTCTTTCCATTCGAACATTTCATCTTTCATACGTTAAGGAGGATCATTATGAGTGAATTTTCGCACTGGAATGAAGAGGGAAGAGCTAAAATGGTTGATATTTCTCAAAAGGACATTTCAACACGCACAGCTGTTGCGCAAAGTACAATTTCTTTATCAAATGAATTATTTGAAGCAATTCAAAGTGGTGGGTTGAAAAAAGGAGACCCGCTTCAAGTAGCACAAGTTGCTGGCATAATTGGTGCTAAAAAAACAGCGGATATAATCCCGATGTGTCACCCGATATTAATCCAAGGAACAGACTTTACGTTTCATTATGAAAAGAAAACTGATGGCTATGAATTAATCATACGAGCTACAGTAAAATGTAGTGGGAAAACAGGTGTAGAAATGGAAGCATTAACGGCCGTATCGATTGCCGCCCTTACTTTTTACGATATGTGCAAAGCTGTTGATAAAACGATGGTTATGAAAGAAACATATTTAGTACAAAAAACGGGCGGAAAAAGCGGAGACTTTTTTCACAAGATAAAATAATTACAATGGAAGGAATGTGTATGATGATTACTCACGAACAGATTATGAACGCTTTAAGCCATGTAGAAGATCCTGAGTTACACAAAAGTATTGTGGAACTAAACATGGTCAGAAATATAAAAATAAATGGTACAGAAGTTGGGCTAGAAGTAGTTTTAACGATACAAGGTTGTCCGTTGAAAGCAAAAATACAAAAAGATATTGAAGAATCCCTTCGAAACGTTGGGGCATCAAAAGTTTCCTTAACATTTGGCTCAATGACACCGGAAGAACGAGCTGCATTAACAGCGTCTTTAAAGAAAGAAACTAGAACGGAAACTGGAATGCCTAGTATGCTTCGACCTGATTCAGGAGTACGTTTTATTACTGTAACAAGCGGGAAAGGGGGAGTCGGAAAATCAACTGTGACAATTAATCTTGCTACTGCTTTAGCACGTATGGGGAAAAAGGTCGGGATTTTAGATGCAGATATATATGGATTCAGTATCCCTGCTATGATGGAAACGAATGAAAAACCAACAATGATTGATCAAACAGCAATTCCAGTCGTTAGTCACGGTGTTAAAATTATGTCGATGGGATTCTTTACAGAGGGAAACAACCCAGTTATGTGGCGCGGGCCGATGTTAAACAAATGGATACAAAACTTCCTTGCGAACACGCACTGGGGAGAATTAGACTACCTTCTTCTAGATTTACCACCTGGAACAGGAGATGTTGCGATTGATGTTGCTGCGATGATTCCGCAAGCGAAGGAAATTATCGTTACAACTCCTCATAGTGTAGCTTCATTTGTCGCATCTAGAGTAGGAGTAATGGCAAAACATACGAAACACGACATTTTAGGTATCGTTGAAAACATGGCATATTACGAAGAACAAGACGGCTCAAGAAACTATCTCTTCGGAAAAGGCGGGGGCGAAATGCTAGCAGAACAATTGCAAACAGAAGTGATAGCACAAATACCGTTTGCGAAGCGTGAAGAGAATGGTGGTTCATGTGTATATGATGAAGATTCACTCGTTGGGGACATGTTTACTTCTTTAGCGGAGGATCTTATTTATAAAGGATAGATGGATAGAAAAGTGGGATACATAGCACGTATGTATCCCGCTTTTTATTTTTTATAGAGTAATTTCAATAGTTTTAAAGGTTATATTTAAGATTGTAGTAATTTCGAAACCATTTGCGGTATTTGATTTGCTTGTGAAACCATACTAAGTGCAACTTCAGTTAACAATTTAAACTTTAAGAAGTCACTCATCTCTTGCGCCATATCCGCATCCTCAATTCGAGAAGCAGCATCTGTTAACGCCATACTTTGGCTATTTAAATTTTCAATATTAAATTGTAAACGATTCATCATAGCACCGAGGTCGGCACGATGAAGTGATACACTTTGCAAAGCCTCTTCAATTTTACGAATCGCCGCTTTTGCTTCTTGTTCTGTTGAAATCTTGATGTCATGTTGTGTAGGGGAAGGGGGAATATGTTTCGCGATATCTATCGTATGACCGATATCGTCTAACGTAATAGGACGGTTTTGTCCGTCAAATACAGATAAATCGTTAAACTCAGTCGTCTCACCGATATAGCCAATTTGTTCTGTTAAAGATTGAAACTCTTTATTCAGCGAATCACGGTTTTTATTTAAATTTGTACCGTTCGCAGATTGAACAGCTAAATCACGCATACGCTGTAAAATATTCGTAACAGTTTGAAGGGCAGCTTCGGCTGTACGAAGCATCGATATCGCATCCTCATTATTACGAATCGCCACACGCATACCACTTGCTCTCGCATGCATACGAGTTACAATCGCAATATTAGCGGGATTATCAGAAGCATTATTTAATTTCTTACCAGTCGCCAAATGCTCCATCGCAACATTCATACGTTTCTCATTCTCATACAACGACTGCCTAGCATTCAAGCTCAAAATATTCGTACCAATACGCATAATAGACACTCCTTATTTATATATGGTCTTAATGCCCAAAAACGGTTATGAAAAGAAAAGGGACCTATGCTCTCCTCCACCTAAAAAAAAAGGTTTTACAAATAATTCATCTATATAGAAAAAATGAACCTCTCCGCAAGCAGAGAGGTTCATTCATGAAGCTAAATCAAATGGCTTATTGTAATAATTTAGAAACCATTTGTGGAGTTTGGTTTGCTTGAGAAAGCATGCTGATACCAGCTTCGTTCAAGATTTTGAACTTAGTCATTTCAGACATTTCTTTCGCCATGTCAGCGTCTTCGATTTGAGAAGCAGCTGAAGCCATAGAAGAAGATTGGCTCTTCAGGTTGTTTACGTTAAAGTCAAGACGGTTTAATGTAGCGCCTAAAGTTGCACGGTTAGATGCAATTGTTTCAAGGGCTTTATCAATCGATTTAATTGCATCTGAAGCATTAGATTTTGTAGAACCTGCTGCAACTTCTGCAAATACTTTACCGATTTCTTGTGCGTTCTCCAAAGTATTTCCAGAACCGTCAGCTTTATTGAATTTATCAAGTGCTGCTGTAACTTTAGCTGCATCTTGTGCGTTTAGACCACCTTTGATTTTATCGAAATCAGTCTTAAATGCATCTACAGCAACTTGTCTTTTGGTAGCTGTATCACCAGTAGCAGTAGCATTTAAATCAATTAATGCTTGACCCTTAGTACCAGCAGTACCAACAACAGTGCTATCTGCTGGTGCCATAGTTTTATAAAGGTCACCAATCGCTTTAGCGTTGTCTAGAGTTTTGTTGTTTGTGTATTTATCCATGGCAGCAGTAATTTTATCAGCATTTTCAGCGCTTAGACCAGATTTAACTTTATCAAATTCTGTTTTAAACTCATTCACAGCATCGTTTAACTCATCTGTAGTTTTTGTGCCAGTAAGACCAGATAGAGCTGCTTGTTTAGTACCTGCAGCACTAATGTCACCAGTAGCAACACCAGCTAATGCTGTACCAGCACCAGCACCAGAGATACTTAATTTATCAATTAATAGCGAAGAAGTAGAAGAATCAGCTAAGTTAATGTTAATCTGTTTAGCTGTGTCAGCACTGTCAAGAGTTTGAATAGCGATTGAAGTGTTTTCGCCATTTAATAATTTCTTATCATTAAACTCTGTGTTTTTAGAAATGTAATCGATTTGTTCTTTTAATGCAGAAAATTCTTTATCTAATGCTTTTTGGTTGTCACCAGTGTTCGTACCGTTTGCAGATTGGTTAGCGATGTCACGCATACGAAGTAAGATGTTAGATACAGAGTTTAAAGCTGAATCAGCTGTACGGATTAATGACATACCATCTTGTGTGTTGTTAGCTGCAACTCCTAATCCGCTTTCACGAGCACGCATACGAGTTGCGATTGCAAGACCTGCTGCATCGTCAGAAGCGTTGTTGATACGTTTACCGCTTGATAAACGGTCCATAGCGTTGCTCATTTTTGCTTGGTTTTGGCGCATGTATTCTTGCGTACGCATGCTATTAATGTTTGTGTTAATTCTCATGTTAAGAACCCCCATTTTTTTATATTGACTTTTCTGCAAATCGAAAAACGGTAATATGCGAAAAAATCGATTTCGAGATTTATTGTAATCCTTGCTATAACGGGTGTCAACTAAAAATTCGAATTAATAAATATAAAAAAATAACAGTTTAACAATATATTCATTTTTTTATTAAAATATTATTAAAAGGATTATTGCAAACTTTTTTAAAAAACTCTAATATTAGATTATCTTTGTTTACCGAAAAGGTGATATTATGGTAATTGGAAATATAGTAAAAGAAGTTCTTGCATATAAAAAAGGACAAATGCAGCAAAAGTTAAGTAGTCCGCAGGCGTTCGTTAGTAGTCGTTTTCAAGATCAATTGCAGAGTGAACCTGCGAAGGAGACGAAGGTTACTCCGCAAATGGCAAAAGTAGAAGATATGAGTCAGCCGGTACAATCTACGAAAATAGAAACGGTTGTTAATAAGCCGGAAGAACTTATTAATAAAGTAGAGGAAACGAGTAAGCCTGAGGAGAAAGCTGAAACGAAGAAAGTAGATGAAGTGCAAGTCGCACAAAAAGAGTTTGAGCGACGTTTCTCAGAAACGAAAAATGAGCCTGCTGATACGTGGGGATTAACGAATAAATATAATATTCAGAAAATACGTTCTTCAAATGAAGGTAAGTATGAGGATATTATTGATCGTGTAAGTAATACATATGGAATTCCGAAAACGTTAATTCAAAAAATGATTGAAGTAGAGTCTAATTTTAATCCGAAAACGGTGTCACATGCAGGGGCGATGGGGCTGATGCAGCTTATGCCAGCGAATGTGAAAGAGATGGGTGTAAAAAATCCATTTTCACCAGCTGAAAGTATTGAGGGCGGTGTGAAAGAGTTAAGCGGTTATTTAAAGAAAAATAACGGTGATCTCGTATTGGCACTTGCTTCTTATAATGCTGGCCCTGGTAATGTGAGAAAGTACGGAGGCGTACCACCATTTAAAGAAACGCAAGGATATATTAAAAAAATATTAAATATCGACGTTTCGAAATAGAAAATTTCATTATATAAATAGAGAACATGAAATTTTTGTGAACATGATATGGGAGTTGGCTAGATTTGAAATTACAAGATGATATTCCGTTAACGATTTATTTTGAAATCGGAAATACGAAAAAGAAAATTGAAGATCTGCTTCATATTACGAAAGGTACATTGTATCGTCTTGAAAATTCAACGAAAAATACGGTGCGTCTTATGCTTGAGAATGAAGAGATTGGAACCGGAAAGATTTTGACGAAGAATGGGAAAATGTACGTTGAAATTGTTGAATTGAAAAGGTAGGGAAGGGGATTGTCATGAGTGGCGAAAAATTAAGCCAAGAGCAAATTGATGCCCTGCTGAAGGCGGTGAATGAAGGCGAGGAAATGCCAGCTTTCGCACAAGAAGCAGGGAAGCAAGATAAATTTCAAGAGTATGATTTTAATAGACCAGAGAAGTTTGGTGTTGAACATTTACGTAGTTTGCAGGCGATTGCCTCTACATTTGGAAAGCAGACGTCACAGACGTTGTCAGCTCGTATGCGTATTCCAATTGAACTAGAGCCTTCAACGGTTGAGCAAGTTCCATTTACGAGTGAGTATGTGGAGAAAATGCCGAAAGATTATTATTTATATTGCGTGATAGATCTCGGTTTACCAGAGCTTGGAGAAATTGTTATTGAGATTGATTTAGCGTTCGTTATTTATATTCATGAATGTTGGCTTGGCGGAGATAGTAAGCGTAACTTTACGATGCGCAGACCGCTAACGGCGTTTGAATTTTTAACGCTTGATAATATATTCTTGCTTCTTTGTAAAAATTTAGAGCAATCATTTGAAAGCGTTGTTGCGATTGAACCGAAGTTTGTAACGACGGAGACAGATCCGAATGCGCTGAAGATTACGACGGCGAGCGATATTATTTCATTATTGAACGTAAATATGAAAACAGAGTTTTGGAATACGACAGTTCGTATTGGTATTCCGTTCTTATCTGTTGAAGAAATTATGGATAAGTTAACGTCTGAAAATATTGTCGAACATTCTTCGGATAAGCGTAAAAAGTATACGTCTGAAGTAGAAGTGAAAGTAAATCAAGTGTACAAGCCTGTTCACGTTGCGGTTGGTGAGCAGAAGATGACAATGGGCGAGATTGAGCAAATTGAAGAAGGCGATATTATTCCGCTTCATACGAAAGTAACAGACCAACTACGTGGTTATGTAGATGGAAAGCATAAATTTAATTGTTTTATCGGGAAAGATGGAACGCGTAAGGCGCTCCTATTTAAAAGTTTTATAGAGTAGGAGGATCCATATGAAGCATGAAGTATCTCCTGTGTCATTAATGGGATTAGAAGAATTTGCAGGGAAGCGAAATGAAGCGGGGAAGGCACATATTGATACCGTTTCAGACATTTCGATTGAACTTGGAGTAAAGCTTGGGAAGTCATCTATTACGCTTGGTGATGTGAAGCAGTTAAAAGTTGGCGATGTTCTTGAAGTAGAGAAAAATTTAGGACATAAAGTAGATGTATATTTAAGTGATATGAAAGTCGGTATTGGTGAGGCAATCGTAATGGACGAGAAGTTTGGCATTATTATTTCTGAAATTGAAGCTGATAAGAAACATGCAGCGCTTATGAAGGCACAAAATCAAATGCAGGATAAAGAGTAGAGGAGGAGTCATATGTCGTATATGACGACCTTATTTCAAGTCGTTTTACTGTTTGGTGCGCTCGGCTATGGTGCATATTATATGACGAAAAAGACGCGCAAACAGCAGTTTTTTAAGCAAGGTGAAAACGGACATATTCAAGTGAAAGACGGTGTGTATTTAAATCATCAAACGAGCGCCTTTTTATTTGAAGTGGACGGAAAGCAAGTGTTCACTGTTATTAGTAATAACGGTGTACAATCTGTGCAGTTAACAGGAACAGGAAATCAGTTTCAACAAGCGTTAGAAGACGCGGTGAAGAGTGAAACGAAAAAAGTAGAGGATCCATCATGAGAATAAAGAAACAGTTATCGTTATTTGCCGTTATTTTCGCATTTTCTATTATTTTTTCATTTGTTTTTGTAAATCCAGCGTATGCAGCCCCGAACGGCTTTATTAATTTCGAAAATGGAAAAGAGTTTACGAGTAATTCAAGTGTACAACTATTCGCGCTCGTTACCCTTCTATCATTATCTTCTTCTATCGTTCTTTTATTTACGCATTTTACTTATTTTATGATTGTTCTTGGGATTACTCGTCAAGGGCTTGGGGTTATGAATTTACCACCGAACCAAGTGCTTGTTGGACTCGCATTATTTTTATCGCTGTTTACAATGCAGCCAGTACTTGGTCAATTAAAGAGTGATGTGTGGGACCCGATGACGAAAGAAAAAATAACAGTAAGTCAAGCTGCGGAAACGACAGCTCCGATTATGAAAGATTATATGTCGAAGCATACGTATAAGCATGATTTGAAAATGATGCTGAAAGTGCGCGGAGAAGAGTTGCCGAAAGATTTAAAGGATCTTTCACTGTTTACGCTTGTGCCATCCTTTACGTTAACGCAAATTCAAAAAGGTTTACTTACAGGGATGTTCATTTATTTAGCGTTTGTCTTTATTGATTTAATTATTAGTACACTTTTAATGTACCTTGGGATGATGATGGTACCGCCGATGATTTTAAGTTTACCATTTAAAATACTCGTTTTCGTATATTTAGGTGGATATACAAAAATCGTCGATATTATGTTTAAGACGGTCGCCTGAAGCGTTTGATGCTATGTGATAGGAGTCATATAAATGAATACGTCACCAATTATAGATATTTTTCAAACCTTTTTTTATAAAGGGGTTATGATTTTAATGCCGATTGCCGTTGTAAGTATGATTGTCGTTATTATTATCGCGGTTATTATGGCGATGATGCAAATTCAAGAGCAAACGCTGACGTTTTTACCGAAAATGGCGAGTATTGTGCTCGTTATTATCATTTTAGGTCCGTGGATGTTTCAAGAGTTAACGATGCTTATTTTAGATTTATTTGATAAAATCCCATCGCTATTGCGTTCGTACTAAGATAGGTGAACTGAAATGAATATGGAATTATGGGCGGCGACGTTTTTTGCGTTTTGTCGCATTACTTCATTTTTATATTTTCTACCGTTTTTCTCAGGCCGATCAATTCCGGCGATGGCAAAGGTTACATTTGGACTCGCTCTTTCGATTACAGTGGCAGATCAAGTGGATGTCTCTCACATAAAGACAGTTTGGGATGTAGCAGCTTATGCAGCAACGCAAATTGTAATTGGATTATCACTTTCAAAAATTGTAGAGATGCTGTGGAACATTCCAAAAATGGCAGGGCATATTTTAGACTTTGATATCGGTTTATCACAGGCAAGCTTATTTGATGTAAATGCAGGATCACAGTCTACTTTACTATCAACAATTTTTGATATATTTTTTCTTATTATTTTCATTTCACTTGGCGGCATTAACTATTTCGTTGCCACGATTTTAAAGTCGTTTCAATATACAGAGGCGATTTCAAAATTGTTGACGACTAGTTTTTTAGATAGTCTACTTGCAACGTTATTATTTGCAATTACATCAGCGGTTGAAATTGCTTTGCCACTTATGGGGAGTTTATTCATCATTAACTTCGTCCTTATTTTAATCGCAAAAAACGCACCGCAATTAAACGTTTTTATGAATGCGTACGTAATTAAAATTACGTGTGGTATTTTGTTTATTGCGATGAGTGTACCGATGCTCGGTTATGTGTTTAAAAATATGACAGACGTATTACTGGAAGAGTATACGAAACTATTTAACTTTTTCTTAACGAAGTAGGGGGACGCGCATGGCAAAGGATAATAAAACAGAAAAGGCCACCCCGCAGAAGCGTAAAAAATCGCGTGAAGAAGGGAATATCGCCCGGAGTAAAGATTTAAATAATTTATTTTCCATTCTTGTATTAGCAGTTGTCGTTTACTTTTTCGGAGATTGGCTCGGTTATGAGATCGCACATTCCGTAGCGGTACTGTTTGATCAAATTGGAAAAAATACAGATTCGACCGAGTATTTTTATTTAATGGGCATATTACTTCTGAAAGTATCGGCTCCTATATTAATACTCGTATATGCTTTTCATTTGTTCAATTATATGATTCAAGTTGGTTTCTTATTTTCTTCTAAAGTACTTAAGCCGAAAGCATCACGTATTAATCCGAAAAACTATTTTACGAGATTGTTTAGTCGTAAAAGTTTAGTAGATATTTTGAAATCACTGTTTTATATGGGATTAATCGGTTACGTTTCGTACGTTCTCTTTAAAAAGAATTTAGAGAAGATTGTTAGTATGATTGGATTTAACTGGACAGCGTCACTTACTGAAATTATTAGCCAAATTAAATTTATCTTTTTAGCCATTTTAATTATTTTAATCGTTCTTTCTATTATTGATTTCATTTATCAAAAATGGGAGTACGAACAAGATATTAAGATGAAAAAAGAAGAAGTGAAAAGGGAGCATAAAGATAATGAAGGGGACCCGCAAGTAAAGGGGAAACGAAAAAACTTTATGCATGCCATCTTGCAAGGGACAATTGCGAAGAAGATGGATGGTGCAACGTTTATTGTGAACAACCCGACGCATATTTCAGTGGTGCTTCGTTACAATAAACAAGTTGATGCAGCGCCTATTGTCGTTGCAAAAGGGGAAGATGAGCTCGCATTATATATACGAACGCTTGCCCGTGAACAAGAAATACCAATGGTAGAGAACCGTCCGCTCGCTCGTTCTTTATATTATCAAGTCGAGGAAGATGAGACGATTCCAGAAGATTTATATGTAGCTGTAATTGAAGTTATGCGCTATTTAATTCAAACGAAAGAACTTGAAGTATAATAGCGCGTTTGGAGGGGATCTCTGTGTTTAAGATGGATTCTGCAAGAACCTATTTTTCTATCTTTTTAGCAGCGTCATTCGTTGTGGCGCTCTTAATTCCACTTCCACCATTTATACTTGATATCGTTATCGTTTTTCTACTAAGTATGTCAGTGCTTATTTATATGCGAGCTACAAGTATTAACGAGTGGGATGAATTAAAGTCATTTCCGACGATGTTGTTATTAATCGGGATTTTCCGCGTATCGATTAACGTTTCGACGACGCGAGCGATTTTAACAGACGGAAATGCGGGTCATGTTATTGAAGAGTTCGGCCAGTTCGTAATTGGCGGGAACTTATTAATTGGTATCGTTATTTTTATAGTATTAATCATATTCCAGTTTATCGTTGCAAACGGTGCGTCTCGTACAGCTGAAGTAGCAGCTCGTTTTACACTTGATTCTTTACCAGGGAAACAAATGTCTATCGATGCTGACTTGAATCAGCGTCTTATTACAGAAAAAGATGCACAGGCGAAACGAAAAAAATTAAATATGGAAACAGAGTTTTACGGAGCGATGGATGGTGCCGGAAAGTTCATTAAAGGGGACGTTATTTTCGGGATTGTCATTTTATTTGTAAACATTATTTTCGGCTTAATTGTTGGTATGATGCAGCAAGGAATGAGCTTTGCAGATGCGGCTATTCACTATACACAGTTAACTGTCGGTGACGGAATTGTAAACCAAATCGGTTCGTTAATGCTTGCGATTTCAACAGGTATTATCGTAACGCGTGTATTTGACGGTTCAGCAGATACAGTAACTGAAGGAATCTTTAAAGAGTTATTAGCGCATGAAGTTGTTGTATATGCACTCGGTGGTTTATTTATCGCAATGGGTGTTTTTACACCGTTACCATTTCTACCATTTGCTCTCGTTGGAGGCACGATTATTTTCTTAGGAATTCGTAATAAAAAGCGAATAAAGAAAGAGAAAGAAGACGAGCTTCAACAAGAATTAGAAATGATTCAAGGCGATGAAGAGCAACTGCAACAAGTGGAAGATTCATTCGGAGTCTTTACAGATAAATATCCAATTATTGTAGAGCTCGGTTTAGATTTAGCGGCACTTGTAAAGCAGAAGATAAACGGGGAAACAGCTCGTGATAAAGTTGTTCTTATGAGGAAGTCGATTATTACCGACCTCGGTATTAACGTTCCTGGAATTAACTTTAAAGATAATACGAGTTTTAGACCGCGCGGACGTTACATTATTCGTATTAAAGGTGCGAAAGCTGCTGAAGGTGTTTTAAAATCAGGTTATTTACTAGCACTGAAAACACCGAACGTAATGGCTGATTTAGATGCAGAACCAGCGAAAGATCCAATTTTTGGTGAAGATGGATATTGGATTTTGGAGCATATGGTACAAGATGCACAAATGAAAGGCTATCAAGTGTTAGAGCCGCTTAGCATATTAATTACGCATTTAGATGTTGTCGTTAGACGTAACCTTCATGAGTTAATTCAGCGTCAACATGTGAAAGACTTGATTCACTCGCTTGAAACAGATAATGGCGTTTTATTAGAAGAAATTAAAAAGAAAGAAATCGATTTATCACTCGTTCAAAATGTTATTAAACAACTTCTGAAAGAAGGAATTTCAATTCGTGATTTACCAACAATTATTGAAGGTATTATTGACGGGAAAGAAATTTATCAAAACCATGTTGATGGTGTAACGGCGTTTGTTCGTGAATGTATTTCAAAAGTTATTTGTGAGAGCGCGAAAAATCCTGATGGAAAAATTTATGCGGCACTCTTCGCTGACTCGCTTGAGTTAGATGCGGATGTTGTTAATAATTCATACCAAGGTTATTTATTAAACTGGGATTTAGATTTAGAAACGCGAGTAGTAGAGCAAGTACAGCGCGTTTTCAAACAAGCTCGTTTAATGGGAAGAGAGCCAGTATTATTAACACGCAGAAAAGATTTCAGGTTTGCGATTGTGAGACTTCTTGAACGTTATCAAATAGAAGCTAAAGTATTATGTATTAGTGAATTAGCACCAGAAATTGTTGTAGATCAAATTGCTTATATTGAATAGTAGGGGGTGAAGTAATGGAAAGTACAGAAAAAAAAGAAGCGTTAATGCGAATAAAAGCAGCTTCGAAAAATGAATTGTATCGAAAGTTATTTGACCAATATGGTACAGATTATTACTACGTTGTCGATGAAAGTGTAAAACGAAACATCCCGTTTTTTTGGAAGAAGAATTATGAAATGTTAGTCGCTTTTCCTGAAGATAAACAGGAAGAAAGTAACGAAGGCGTAACTCAATTTCATGAACAATTAATGGATGTTGTAAATGAACCTTCAGAAGAAATTGTGAAGGCAAATGGAATTCAATCGGTACTGCACAATTTAGAAAACGTAACGACTTCTATGCCGTACGCAGCGATGCAAACAGGAAATAGTGAAGAATGGGCAAGAAAAAAAGAGAAACTATTACAACTGTTTGAAAAAGGGATTGTCGTTGTGAAACATACGGAGGCGACGAAAGTAACGAAAAAACAGCCTACTGTGAAACAAGCTGTTCCTGTAAAGAAAGAAGAAGTAGTTGTTAAAAAAGAAAAGCAGGAATCTGTGCCATTTATTATTCAAAAAGTAATTCGCATGTTAGAACAAAATGATGTGGAACAATATTTCATTCATGCATATGCTGAAAAATTAAAAGTGAAGTTTGAGAATGCAACGATGATTACAGAAGAGGAAGTCATCGGATACATATTGGAAGATATGATATCTCATTTCAATACTGAAAACGTATTTGAAAAAGAAGTACAAACGATTGCATTAATAGGTCCAACTGGTGTTGGAAAAACGACGACACTTGCGAAAATGGCATGGCAGTTTCACGGTAAGAAAAAAACAGTTGGTTTTATTACGACGGACCACTCTCGCATTGGAACAGTGCAGCAATTACAAGATTACGTAAAAACAATTGGGTCAGAAGTAATCGCTGTGCGAGATGAAGCAGCTATGACAAGGGCACTCAGTTATTTTAAAGAAGAAGCGCGCGTCGATTATATATTAATAGATACAGCCGGTAAAAATTATCGTACGTCAGAGACAGTTGAAGAGATGATTGAGACGATGGGACAAGTAGAGCCAGACTATATTTGTTTAACGTTATCAGCTTCCATGAAAAGTAAAGACATGATTGAAATTATTACGAACTTTAAAGATATTCATATAGATGGTATCGTGTTTACGAAATTTGATGAAACAGCGAGCAGCGGTGAATTGTTGAAAATTCCAGCTGTATCATCAGCTCCAATTGTATTAATGACAGATGGACAAGACGTGAGGCAACATATACATATCGCTACAGCTGAACATTTAGCAAAACAAATGTTACAAACATCGTAAGAAAAGAGGTGAAGAATAAGGCGCTTGCCTTATTCAAACGAGTATGAACGGTCTTTATATAGGTTCTATGGGTATGATGAATTACATGCAGCATATTAATGTTCATTCAAATAACGTTGCAAATGCCCAAACGACAGGATTTAAAGCAGAAAACATGACTTCTAAAGTATTTGATGTGCAAGATACATATCGCCGCGGTGACGGTGCGATGACAAATATCGGTTCGGTCGATTACGCTGTCGTACCAGCTGCGACGCATGTGAACTTAGTACAAGGAAATGTACAAATGACAAATAGTGCTACAGATTTCTTTTTAGACGACGGTGCGGCTGGCACATCATCATTTTTCGTTACATCTAAAAATGATGAAACATTTTTAACGAGAGACGGTAGTTTTACATTAAATAGTGATCGTTATTTACAAACAGCATCTGGTGCTTTCGTAATGGGTGAGAATAATGAACGTATTCGTATTCCAGAAGGAGCAAAGGTAGCTGTACAAGCAGACGGTACATTATACGATGAAGTAACACAAAATAATATTGGCCGCTTGCAAACGAAAACAGTAGATGCAGAAACGAATGCTCGCCTTGTGCAACGAGAAAATAAAAGTTTTACACTAGCAGAAGGTAACCTCGCTGATTTACCGAACGGAACAGGAATAGTAAAAAATCATATGCTAGAAAATTCAAATGTGGATATGACGAAAGAGATGGCAGATCTTATGTCGAGTCAAAAAATGATTCAAGCATCGCAACGTATTATGACTTCGTTTGATAAAATTTATGAAAAAGAAGCGAATGAAATATTGAGATAAGAGACTTCCAATAGCGGGAGTCTTTTTTGTTATTGCATTTATTTCAGTAACATCATAAAATGATAATGATTATCAATATCATTTTATCCTTTTTCATAAGAATGGAATTTCATAATGATAGCAACATTGCTTAACTAGGTAAATTAAAAATAAGGGGATGGTGTGTATGTCTATAAAGAAACAACTTTGCATTGGATTATGTTTAATTTCTAGAAAGAAAGAAGATTGTATATTTGATTCGGGAATTGATGAACAAGTAGAGTTAGCGAAACGAGCAGAAAAATCGAAGTTAGATTTTGTTTTTAAAGCGGATTATTTAGTGGCACATCCTGATTTAATTGCTCGTAATAAGGGGAATGTAATTTTAGATACGACACTATTGTTTACTGCTATTGCTTATGCAACAGAAAAGATTGGAGTCGTTACGACCGCTTCAACATCATTTTATCCACCATATATACTAGCGAGGCAACTACAATCTTTAAATTGGATTAGTAACGGCCGAGTAGGTTGGAACATTGTCACATCAATTGATGGTGCTGAAAACTTTGGTGAGACAGGGATGCCACCATCTGAGGAACGATACGCGAAAGCGGCAGAATGTACAGAGTTAGTAAGAAAACTTTGGAGGAGTCATCCTTATGAAGTTTTGAAAGAAGACAACGCAGATGTAATTAGAGAGATGGTACAGCCAATTGAGCATCGTGGTGAGCATTTTGAGGTGAAAGGTCCACTTAATATCCCGCAACATATTTCTGGGGAAATGCCTTTATTTCAAGCGGGTGCTTCAGAGTCTGGCCGGAATTTCGCTGCTTCTGTTGCGGATGCAATTTTTGCCGCAATGCCAGATGTAGAATCAGGAATCGAACTTCGTCAAGATTTAAAAAGAAGAGCAGAAAAGCATGGCCGAAAGCAAGATGATATACGTGTATTGCCTGGTTTATATTTCTTTATTGGCGATTCATATGAAGAAGCGCTAGAAATGCACAGGCAAGCTCATCAACACCTTACAAAAGAGAAGAGGTACGCTTTACTCGAAATGGTTCTCGGATTAGACGTTAGAGGGATGCCATTAGAAAGTAAGGTTACTGAACATATGCTACCAAGTAGAAATCAAGCTGTACGTAGTAAAACACATGCCGAATTATTACGGAATTTCATCATAAAAAATGAACCGACTGTTGAGCAAATACTAGAACGACCAGAAGTTGTTGGTTCTGCTCATTGGGTTGCAATTGGTACACCACAAGACGTTTTCAAACAAATTATGGAAAGATTTGAAGCAGGGGCACTAGATGGATTTATTGCAATTCCAGGCGGTCCTCCAAAATCATTGGATTTATTCTTTAGTGAGGTGATTACTTTATTCGTGAGAGCAGGTGTATTTAGAGAAGAGTATACAGGTTCAACCTTGCGTGAACATTTGGAGGGTAATATATCAAATGCTCTACAGTTGAAATAATTCATTATGCACAAAAAGCCTTTCAAAAGAAGGCTTTTTATTTCGGGTGAAAATTCAGAATTGACAGTTGACTTGTGGAGGCTTCTTTTTTATATTAGTAGGTATAACAATAACTACTAATGGGAAATGAAATCGGCGTTTTGAAATTAGAGTTATATAAATTGTGAGGGGTTACCGATGGATGAAATAATAAAGGAGTTACAAAAGTTAGGTTTTTCCCAGTACGAATGTAAAGCGTATATTGGACTATTAAAACATTATCCAGTAACAGGTTATGAAGTGAGTAAACAAACAGGCGTACCTCGTTCGATGATTTATGAAGTACTTGGCAAGTTGATGGATAAAGGAGCGGTGCATATCGTTCCTTCTGAACCAGTGAAATATGTACCAGTACCAGCTACGGAATTAATGGATCGAATGCGAAAAGATTTTGAAAAGTCCTTTGAATTTCTAGACCGAAAATTAAATTGTTTAGAACAAGAGCGACAAATTGATGTAATTTCGCATATTCGCTCAAATGATCGTGTTTTGAAAGAAATATGCAATATAATTAATAGAGCAAAAGAAGAGTTATGGATTTCTGTATGGGAGGATCAAGTGCACGAGATTGAGCCATTCATTCATCAAAAGGAAGCGGAAGGCGTACATATTTTTTCAATTTTATTTGGTGCTCCAGAAACAAAAATAGGAGCGACATTTCACCATAATTATATGACACCTCACGTCGTTGAAAAGAGAATGGGTGGTCATTTAACTGTTATCGCGCGTGATGGGGAAGAAGTATTAATTGCTAATTTTTCAAATGATAGCACTTCATGGGCCGTTACAACGTATGATCCAGCTTTAGTTCTCGTCGCTACAGAATATGTTCGGCACGACATTATGGTGGAAGAGATTACGAAGGAGTTTGGAGCTGATAAATTAGATACATTATGGCGTGAAAACATAGATTTAGTTCATGTCGTAACAGGAAAACGTACTATAGAAGAAATGGAGGGAGATAATAGTGAATAAAGCTCAAGCACATATGACACTGCAGAGCGATGATTCATTTCAGCAAGGTGTAAAGGATTGTTTACCAACTGTATTTGGATATTTGAGCATCGGTATAGCGGCTGGTGTTATTGCGAAAACAGCAGGTTTCTCGATCATAGAAATTGCTTTTATGTCCACATTAATTTACGCAGGTTCTGCTCAGTTTATATTAGCGGGTATGTATGCAGCGGGTGCCCCAGCCTCGGCAATTATTTTTACTGTGTTCTTTGTTAATTTACGTCACTTATTAATGAGTGCTGCACTCGCACCTTACTTCACCAAGATACCTCTTTTTAAAAATTTAATAATTGGTTCGCAAATTACAGATGAAACTTTCGGCGTTGCAGTGCAACAAGCAGCACAAAAAGGCCATTTAGGCGAGAAATGGATGATGGGACTTAATGTAACAGCATATTTAAATTGGATTTTAGCTACAGTTCTCGGAGGGCTTTTTGGAGAGTGGATACCAGATCCTCATACGTACGGAATGGATTATGCGTTACCAGCGATGTTTATCGGATTATTTGTACTTCAGCTAATAAGTAGTAAACCGAAACTAGCCATTCATCTAAGTGTTGCAATTGTAGCGATTATTATCGCATACGTTTCACACTTATTTATGCCAGATAGTATAGCAGTTATTATCGCAACACTTTTAGCTGCGACAATCGGGGTGGTGATTGAAAAATGGAAGTAAGATTGGACGTATTATTCCTTTTACTAGCAGCAGGAGCTGTCACACTCGTACCACGTATTTTACCTCTTCTCGTATTTAGTAAACTACAAATTCCAGACTGGGGTTTAAAATGGTTAAATTACATACCAATTGCGATATTAGCAGCACTTTTAGCACAAGTATTATTTATGCATGAGACAGTGCAGTGGGATTATATCATTGCGGCAATCCCAACATTCTTCGTAGCGATATATACTCGTAGTTTATTAGGAACAGTATTAACAGGAGTCATTGTAATTATTTTGTTACGTTTATTTTTCTAAAAAGGATTCAGCTCATATAATAGCGAAAGGTGTAATAACATGAAATATATAGGGGTGGTGTTATGATACTTTTAACGATAGGAGCAATATTGTTAACGTTGTTTATTTTTTTTATTATCGGTTTTATTACGTTTATGATGTTTGTTGATAAGGCGACACCTCAAATTTATTACACACCTTGTGAATCAGTGACAGTGAAATCTAAAGGTAAACATAGAAGGAAGAAAAGTTGAATATTGGCTTTTCTTCCTTTTTTATCTGATTTTTCTGTATAATTTAAGTTAGTTATTCAACTAACTTAAAAGGTGGTGATATAAATGGCAAAGCCGAATGTTGTGAACAAGCAGAAGTTACTAGAAGCAGCAAAAGAAAGTATTACAGAGCATGGAATGGAAAAATTAACGTTAAAAGCAGTCGCAGAAAATGCTAAAGTTACACAAGGTACCGTATATTATCATTTTAAAACGAAGGATCAATTATTGCTTGAAGTGACTGAATCGTTTTGTAAAGAGTCGTGGGAACAGATAGGAAAGGATGTACAGCTAGAAAATGCTTTACAATCTGCTAAAAGTAGATGTGTGAAAGATTCAATGTATCATCATTTGTTTTTTCAATTAGTAGCTAGTGGGCTACAAAATGATGCGATGAAAGAAAAAATTGGCGAACTGTTACATTATGAAAATCAAGAGTTAAAAGGAGCTTTAGATACAAAAATAGCGGATGCAATCACATCACAAATTTCAACTGAAACGTGTAGCATTTTATGTAATGCATTAATTGATGGGCTGGCATTACAAGCCTTATTCAATCCATCTTTTTCTACAGATAAAGTATATGGTGATTTGCACATGCTTATGGAAAAGTTTATAGCGCTACAAGAGGGAGGTAATGGGAGTGAATAATAAACTGTGGCTCACTATTTTATTTTCTATTGGGATATGGTTTTTTGCCTCAGTATTTTTTATTGTTTTCGGATCTTCAGTTTTATTAGAACACACTTCAAATGAATTTTTTCTACAAATGACGTTTCTCGAATTAGGAACAGCTATAGCTTTATACTTTGTAATGTGGCTATATCAAAAACTGGACACTTCGAAATATGCAGTTATTAAGTTAGGTATATGTGGTACAGTAATTGGTTTAACCTTAGATTCTTACATCTTGTATAACTCTTCTAATATATTTTCACAATTATCCTCACAGCAGATCATATCATTTACCATTTGGATGGTTATTGCTTATGCTTTCTATTTAATAATTCCTTTAGTTATGGAACGAAAAAAATTGTTGTAAAGAGGTGTTTTCTCCTCTTTACAACAATTACATTCCCGAAAGAACTAACAACAATAATCCAAATAGAAGACTAATAAAAGAAAGAAAACCGATAGATATGGAAAAAACACGATTGTTTTTCCATTCGCGTGTGAAAACGATTAAACCTAAAACGCAAAGGAAAAACCAAATGGGTAGGAATATAAATTGACTAACTTTCTCAGGTAGTAATGAATAAAAATTTGTTAAATATAATATCCAATTCGCAAAGAATAGAGTGCATACGATGAATGATTGTAAGTGTGGTCGGTTTAGAAAAGTTCCTTTTTTAACCGTCATAAAAATGAGAGCTAATGCTGAAATGAAGGGAATTATTATGAATATGAGTAATAGTAATGTTAGTGGCATATGAAACTCCTTTACAAGATTTCTCTCTGGAACTTATATTCTTTCTCAACAAGGCAGATGCGCAGGTGGAAGTTTTTATACCATTGCTCACGGCCTCTTTTTTTCGCTTCTTTATGTAAGGCGTTCTTTTTCCAATTTTCAATTGCTTCAAGTGACTCCCAATAAGAAATTGTAATGCCGAGTCCCGAATTATCACGTGAGCTTTCGACACCTAAAAATCCAGGTTGCTGTTTCGCAAGGTCTTCCATTTTTTCAGCAACGGTACTATAGTCTGTTGTATCATTGGATAGATTTGAAGTGAATATAACTGCATAATAATGATTCGTTTTTTGTGGAGCATTTCCCATGTAATTTCCCCCTTTAATAATTATTTTAGCACGTAATAAAAAGAAGCATGGGGCTTCTTTTCTTTTTAGGCTGTAAATTTTAATCCAGCATACTTGTGCTTTCTTCTTTTGAATATTACGTTCCCTCATTATTACTTGTATAATTTGGTCAATTGTAAGTAGTTTTTGGAAATCGGACAATGGCACTTCTTTCCGTAATATAGAACATCATAAATGAGAGAAAAGGTATGAAGTTTCTATTTTATATTCGGAATTTAACGATTAATAAATCTAAAAATCTCTATATAAAAATGTATAAATTAGTAATTTATCACATATTTTGTTAACAAATAGCGGGATTTATATTAGAATAATACATATAAAGTATATTCGAATAATATACTAAAAAACTGTAATTAAGGAGGTAAACTCTTTGCACAATAGGATGAAAGGAAATAGAAAAATATTAAATACATTTGCAGTTGTTATGAGTTTATTTTTACTATTATCGCAGTTACAGTTTTTGAGTCTAATTGATGAGGTAAAGGCAGAAATCACAGAGGAAGAAGGTTTTGATACGCCAACTTATCAATCTATTCATAAAGGTGATATGTATTCTACCGGTAATGTGAATTTAGGTATTAAAGCCACTGAAGCTAAGAAGAAAACGGCATTGTATTCGGATATAACATATATTTATGGGACAACACCGAATGGTTATACACGGGAACTAATTGATGTGGATGATGACCCAACGACTACAAATTCATCTAAGGCATATATTCCTGTTCCGGAGGATGCTGAAATTGAGTGGGCTGGATTATATTGGAGTTCAACACGTTACGAATTAACACAACAGCAGTATGTAGCACCAGTTAAGTTGACCACTCCTGTAGGGAAGAGCTTTCAAGTATCACCAAGTAATACGTATTACGGAGGTGGCTTACTTTATGGTTTCGGTATTGATGGTACTTATTTTTCTAACTATGCAGATGTTACAGAGCTTTTAAATTCTTCTAATTCAAAAGGAGGAAGCTATACTGTAGCAAATATACCTTATCCGAATACAAAGCTTGCATATAATTCTGGATACTATTCTTTTGCTGGATGGTACATGTTAGTTATCACAAAGGATAAGTCAAAAACAAGAAAAGCGTTTACTGTGTATAATGGTGGATTAAAAAGAGCAACTGGTTCTGGTGAAAAAGAATTCACAGTGAAAAATTTTGTCGCTTCAAAAGCTGGGGATCTAGATCCGAAAGTTTCTGCTTTCGCTGTTCAAGGAGATAGATATTGGCAAGGTGATAAACTGTTTGTGCATACAGATAATGCATGGAAAGAAGTTACGGATAAATTAAATCCAACTGGTAATATATTCAATTCGACTATTTCTGAATATGAGGAGCATATGCGAGATAAGTATCCAGGTACTTTTGCTCCAGATTATAAAAATAATTTAGGAATTGATGCAGATTTAATTAGGCTACCAGCAGGGTATATTAAACCAGAACAAAAAGAAATACGATTAAAAGCTGCTACATCTGGTGATGATTACGTATTAAATACACTAGCTTTCGCAGTAAATGCAACAGCGCCAGAGCTTGTCATTAATAAGGAAGTATTAAATCCGAAAGAAAAGTATGAATCCGATGATGAGGTCATATATCGCTTACGTGTGAAAAATGTTGAGCCGAATTCAACTTCAGTTGATACAAAAATTGAAGATGTTTTAGACCATCGTTTACAGTATATACCTGGATCAGTGAAGATTATTTCTGGCCCGAACGCGGGGGATCAAACAGATTTAGCGATGGATGATCAAGTTGATTATGATGTAAAGACAAGAAAATTAACAATAAGAATTGGTGAAGGTGCTAATGCCACGAAAGGCGGAATTTATACTGATAAAACGCCTGAAACAATTGTTGAATTTAAGGCGAAACTAAAAGGAAGAGAGATAGAAAGTGAAATTCCTAATATCGCCGTTGTTCAAGGAATTGATGAGTTAACAGGAAGTCGTATTGAAGCGAATGATTCTAATAAAGTAGTCGTGAAAGTAAAACCAGAACGAAACCGTGATATAGAGCAGAAAGGCAAATTGGCAGTAGAAAAATTAGCTAGAGATATAAATGGTGGAACTCTTAAAGTAGGAGAGAAACTAGAGTATACTGTTAAAGCTAAAAATACTGTGCAAAAGTCTACCTTACAATCTGTGAAAATTACAGATAAACTTCCTGAAGGAGTAGAATATGTTCCGAATACGATAAAGATAGACGGAAAGGAACAAACGGATGTAGAAGATGATGATTATGCACATATAAAAGATGGAACGATATTCGCTCATTTCGGTGACCTAAAAGGTGAAGAAGAAAAGGTTATTACGTTTGAAGTAGTTATAAAACAGGAAATGGCAAATAAGAAAATAAAAAATATAGCAGTTGTTGAATCTATTAGTGTACCAGATCAAGAGAAGCCAGAAGTCGAAACATTGGTTGATCGGTTGTATGGACAACTAGAATCAAAGAAAGAAGTAACTGGTGGAGTAGATGGAAAAGTACACGTAGATGATGAACTTGAATATAAAATTAAACTTCAAAATAAAGTTGAAAATGGACTCATAAAAGATGTTCGCATTGTTGATAAGCTTCCTAGCGGAGTGGATTATATAGCAGGTAGTTTGAAAATGAACGGTAATTCATTGACTGATGATGTGGATGAAGATGCAGGATCATATGAGGACAATACAGTTAAAGTAAACTTTGGTGATGTACTTGATACAGAAGAAAGAATTGTAACTTTCAAGGTGAAAGTTACAAAGGAATCGCTAAAAACAAAAGAAATAGAAAATATAGCGATTGTGGAAGGTAAAACACCAGATGGTGAAGATTTACCACCAGAAAAGCCAACTGTAAAAACGAAAGTGGAAGCGAAGGAACCAAAGGTTATAAAGACAGTTTCTGATGCAGATGAAACAGAGGTAGAAAAGGCAACATTGCAAAGTGAGAATGAAGAGTTTACATGGCATGTAAACTATAATTTTGGAAATGACGTAGCAAATGTTGAAAAAATAATATTACAAGATGATTTAGAAGATATTTTAAAAGTAGTACAAGTAAGACTTGTAAATGTAAATGGTGAAGAGATACAAGTTATACCAGAAATCGATGAGCAGTCGAAAAAGGTGGAAATTGAACTACCGAAGCGAGATGGCAGTTACGAATATCTTATGAATCAATCGTATACGATGCATATTAAATCAAAGCTAGATATGAGTATGGGTGTGGATATTTTAGAAACTTATACTGCAAAGGGTGGTATACGAAATAAAGCGGAGTTACTATTTGATCAAAAGAAAATTGTATCGAATGAAGCATTAATCATACCACCATCTTTTGGGAAAATTGAGATTCAGAAAGTAGATGCGAAGGATGAAAATCTCAAATTAGAAGGTGCAGTATTTCAAGTGATAAATCAAGCTGAAACTGTAGTGTCTGAATTAACAACGAATAAAGATGGTATAGCGATTTCTAATGCATTATTAGTAGGGAAATATACGCTGAAAGAAGTACAAGCACCAAACGGATACATGCTTTTGAAAGAGCCAATTGAAATTAATGTAACGCAAGAAACAACTGCACAGAAAATAAAGATAGAAAATCATAAAAATGAATGGATTATCCCCGAAACGGGTGGTATAGGAACAATTATTTTTTATGTAATTGGTGGAATATTGATGTTCATTACATCTTTCTTCTTCTTTAGAAAAAGAAAGATTATGAAATAGATTAGTAGTTTGCAAAAATGGTATACACAATAGGGGAGTGGAATTTGATGAAAAAGATTTTTAGCACATTTTTAATATGTATTTTAGCTTTTTCGACATTAATGAATATGACGGTTAGTGCTGAATCAAAAAATACAGGTACTTTAACGATTCATAAGTATGAGCAAGGTAAGGATGCGAAGCCTGGTGTAGAGGGCAATGGCAAAGAAGGACAAAGTGTTCCAGAGGGGGCAAAGCCTTTAAAGGATGTAACATTTGAAATTAAACGTATTGCATCATTTGAACAAACTTCTGATGGAAAAGTAGTAAAAGAAAATATTAGTAAAGTAACGGATAGCGTTATTACAAAAGTGACAGACGCAAATGGAATGGCAGTCTTTAATAATCTTCCATTAGGACGTTATGAAGTAAAAGCTGTTAAAGGTCCAGACCATATTGAATTAGATAAGAGTACTTTTATTGTTGATATTCCAATGACAAGTGCAGACGGTAAAGATTTAAACTACGATGTTCATATTTATCCAAAGAATGAAACGAAACGTGGTTCAGTAGAATTAATAAAAAAAGGTGAAGGGGACAGTGTGTTACCAGGTGCGGAATTCCATTTATTCAAAAAAAATGAAGATGGCACAAACACACAAGTAAAAACACCACTTCCACTAGTAACAGGATTAGAGGGTAAAATTAGTGTAGATTCTTTAGAGTATGGAAACTATTATTTTATAGAGGAAAAGGCTCCAAAAGGTTATTTAACAAGTAAAGAAGAATATCCTTTTGCTATTAAAGAAACTGGTAAACTAGTTAAGTTAGAAAAAGATGTAAAGAACTATAAAGAGCCTACAATTGAAAAAACGATTAACGACAGTTCAAAGAACGCGGGAATAAATCGTGAAACAGAGTATACGTATGATATTAAAACATTGCTTCCTGAGGATATTCAAACGTATCAAAATTATGTTGTAACCGATGTTTTAGATGATCGTTTAGAGGTTGTTGGAACACCAATTGTAATGATTGATGGTAAAAAAGTTGATGAGAGTATTGTAAATGTAATTGTTGCTGGACAAAAGGTTATTGCTTCAGTGGAAGATTTTTCGAAAGTAACAGGGAAAGAATTACACTTGCAAATTACTGCGAAAATTAAAGGTGATGTTCAATCTGGAGTGGAAATTCCGAACAAAGCAGTACTTGATTTTGTAAACAAAGATGATGTTTCATCAGAAAAAGATGGAAAACCATCAAACGAAGTAGTGGTTACACCAACAATGGGAAATATAAAAATCGAAAAAATTGATGGTAAGAATAAGTCTCTGAAATTAGAAGGTGCAAGATTCGAATTACGAGATAAAAAGGGAAATATTGTAGTAGTAAACAAAAAGAAGATGGATGATATCACTGATGCAGATGGTATTATTACATGGAATGAAATCCCGTACGGTGAATACCAAATTGTTGAAACAGAAGCACCAAAGTATAAAGATGAAGACGGTGCAGTAGAGCAATATCAAAAATTAAGAGATCCGATTGAGATTAAGATTGATGAAAAACATCAAAAAATAGAGCTACAAGTAGAGAACAATAAAAGCGGCTGGATTATCCCACAAACAGGTGGTATAGGAACAGTTTTATTCACAGTAGTTGGTTTGTTATTAATGGTGACAGCGGCGTTTATTTTCTTTAGAAAGAAACCTGTGAAGAATTCTTAATTAATATTTTTATAATAATTGAGTTTGGAAAAGAGGAAAGGCATATTGCTTTCCTCTTTTCCACATTTTATCCGTAGCGAAAGAGGCTGTTATGAAAAAAAATATTATTTTTGGAAGTATATTTTTGCTAGGTTTAAGTATATTTTTATATCCGATTGCAAGTAATTGGTTTGCAACGAGAACGCACTATTCGGAAGTAAGTACGTACGATGAAGCAGTAAGTAATTTACAAAAAGAAGAAATTGAACGTAAGGAGAAAGAAGCACGGGAATATAATGAAAAAGTTCAAAGTACGATGCAAACATTTTCGGACCCATTTCATGAAAATAGTGATGAGAACAAAAGTTCGCATATAGATATGTTAAATATCGGTGATGTTATGGGATATGTAGAAATTCCAAAAATTGATGTGAATCTTCCTATTTATCAAGGGACGACTGAAGACGTACTAACCCGCGGAGTTGGACAACTGAACGAATCTTCATTACCAGTAGGGGGAGAAAATACGCATACAGTTTTAACGGGGCATCGTGGTTTACCTTCAGCACTAATGTTTACTCATTTAGATAAAGTTGAAAAGGACGATATATTTTATATTCATTCATTAGATAAAGTACTTGCCTATCAGGTAGATCAAATAAAAGTTGTATTACCAAATGAAACAGGAGATTTATTAGTTGTACAAAGAGAAGATTATGCAACATTAATTACATGTACCCCTTATGGAGTGAACACGCACAGGTTACTAGTGAGAGGACACCGGGTTCCATATGATGCTGGGGCAAAAGAAATGATTACAAAACCTTTCATTTTAGAAGATTGGATGATCGTTTTTCCTATTGTTATTATTTGTATCGTCCTTCTAATGATTTATTTAAAAAAAGGAAAATAGTATGTATTGAGTGGTGAGTGTGTGAGAAGGGGATTTATAAGTTTATTATTGTTCCTCGTAGGGCTTTCATTATTTATATACCCAACGGTTGCTAATTATATAAACAATTATGTATATAAAACAAGAGTAATAAGTTATGAGAAAATGGTTGCTAATTTAAAAGTAGAAGATGTTAATGAGAAATTTCGTAGGATGGAAGCATATAATAGCTTATTAGGTAGAACTACTTTTAAAATGAATGATCCATTTGTTCATGATATAAAAGTAAATAACAAACAGTTAGATTTTATAAATAAAGATGAAGTATTTGGTACAATTACAATTCCGAAAATAGATGAAGAGTTACCATTATACTTAGGAGCAAGTCAAGATAACTTGAGTAAAGGAGTCGGACAAATTGAAGGGACTTCTTTACCAATCGGTGGACAAGATACGCACGCTGTATTAGCAGGACATCGTGGATATCACGGCGCAACGATGTTTCGCCACCTGGATCGATTAGCTGATGGCGACACATTTTATGTCAGTGTACTAGGGAAACAACTTGTTTATAAAGTAATTGGGCGTGAGATAATTAATCCAAATCAAGTTGATAAATTGAGTGTAATAAAAGGACAAGATAGAGTTACATTACTTACATGTGAACCATATACATCTAGTAAATATCGATTGTTAGTATATGGAGAGCGAGTAGAAACAGACCAAAATGAAATTGAACGACAAAACAAAAGTATAGTAGAAGTTAGGAGTCATGAAACAAGAGATTTATTTGAGAAACTGGCTTTTGGCATAGTAGGTCTAATTTTAATTTGTATTGGGCTGTATGGTTTACTAAAAAGGAAAAACTAGTGATGAAATATATAATAAAAGAAAATGCCACTTCAAAAAAAAGAAGTGGCATTTTTTATATTTCCTCTAAGCTATTAACTGGAACAGTTAATTCGCGTTTTGGATTTGTTACTTCATATATGCGGGCGGTTTCGTTGCTTTCATCGACGTGTTGAATCATAACAGGCATGCCTTGAAAACTGACATTGGCTTCTTCAGATGACTCGGAAAGCTCTTTTGCGCGTTGTATATTCATTTATATTCCTCCCATCATTATTATCTTTGCAAAAAAGGAGGAATAATATACCATTTCGAGACGTTTTTAAAGTTTTTGTATTATTTGTAATGTTTCTTTAATAAAAGAAGAAAAGATGGAATCCGGGTAGGATTGTATCTTTTGAGCGGCTTCTGTAGCTTCCTCCAGAGCCCTTTTTTTATCGTTAAGTTTTACATAACAAAGGGCACGATATGCACCTGCTGTTGTAAGCCACGCTTGATCAAGTGGATGGTTCATATAATCCGGCATGATACCACGTTGCAATGCTTGTAAAGCTTCCTCGTAACGTTTCAATCCGTATAAAGCTTTTCCTTTTTCAAGATAATACAATCCGTCGTCTTGAAAAAGTGGCTCACCTTTTAGTTTCTCTCGAAATTGTTCTAGATGTTTTAATGCGATTGTATATTCATTAGTAATCGTGTTGTAGTAGTAAGCTTTTAAAATATCAATAATCGCAATGGATAGAGTATCTTCTGTAAAAATGGCAAATTGCTCAGATTTTTTTATGTAATATAAATATTGTTCTTTATCAGCTGTAATGACTTTTTGGTAAGATAAAATCCGATAAAATTCGTCTGTTTTAAAATATACTTGATGCTTTTTTGAAAACTCGAGTGCCTCTAATATCGTTTTTTCACATGTTTCATAATCGCCGCATGCTAGTAAAATGATGGCTTCATATAAACATAACTCGATATGTATAATGAGATCCATTTCTAAATGTTTCTCCTCATAATCATTTCTAATACTAGCTATAAGTTGTAAACATTCACCATACTTTTTACGTGTGAATATCGTAAAGGATAATTTTAATTTTGTTTCCGTACTGTCCCGGTATAACGTATATTTTTCAAAAATAGAAGTAGCCTTTTCAACGTAATATTCAATGTTGTAATCTTTCATAATCGCCGCAGCTGTTACAAATTGTTTATATAAACGAGCGGTATTTAAAGTAGAAGGTAGCTCTTTTTGAACGATAGGTAGTAAAGTCTCATATACTTCATCACATTTATTTGCCTTTATTAGTTGTTCCATTTGTTGAATGATTTCTACAATTTCTACATCATCTTCTTCTAGTAAAAAACTCGTTTCGCATCCAAGTTTTTCAGCGATGTATTGTAATGTTTTCATGGAAGGTGTAGCTTTTCCATTTTCAATTTGACTTAACATACTTTTTGTCAGTTCTGAACCTGCTAATTCAGTTTGAGTAAGCTTTTTTTCTTTTCGTAACGTTTTAATTTTCTCGCCGAGAGTAGCCATATAATTGCTCCTTTATAACTGAAAAGTTAAATATAATTAAACTTTTTGTTGTAAAAATTGGAAAGATGATTATATAATAAGTTTAACACAGTTTAACTTTTAAGGGGAGAGTGTCATAATGGGGGATGTAAGTATAGTTCCAAATGATTGGAAAATGAAGATTGCAACGAGAAATATTATTTTAATGATGATTGGAAAAATGACGTCCTTGTTAGGGGCGGGTATTTATACGTTTGCAATGGGGTTATACGTATTAAAGACAACTGGTTCAGGAATGGGGTTTGCAACTACTCTTATTTGCGGATCAATACCAAGAATGATCTGTGGCCCAATTGCAGGTGCTGTAGCTGACCGTGTGAACCGAAGATGGCTTGTAATTGGCACTGATTTATTAAGTAGCTTAACAATGCTTATCATGTTTATTCTTGCTACTATATTTGGACCATCACTTCTGTTTATTTATGTATCAGCGGCATTATTATCAATTTGTGCAAGTTTTTATTCTGTAGCATTAACTTCGTCTATTCCTAATTTAGTAGATGAGGAGCGTATTCAAAAAGCGAGTGCTTTAAATCAGACGGCATCATCTTTATCGAATATTTTAGCGCCGATTATTGGAGGAGTTGTATTTGGTTTCTTTTCAATCAAAACATTTTTCCTGTTAAATAGTATTACATTCTTTTTAGCAGTTATTGTACAATTATTCATCGTATTTGATTTATATAAAAAAGAATTGGCCGAAAGTAAAGAGCATTTCTTGACGAGTATAAAAGAAGGTTTTTCATATGTAAAACGACAGCATGAAATATATGGTTTAATGAAAATTGCAGTAGGGGTAAACTTTTTTGCGAGTGCACTTTTCGTTTCGCTTCCATATATTATTATTAAAAATTTGCATTTATCCTCGAAGCAACTCGGTGTTGTAGAGGGAATGTTAGCAGTCGGGATGCTAATTGGTGCAATTGTTTTATCAGTACGTAAAGAAGTGAATAATCCGTTTCGCTCTGTTTATATTGGACTGTTTTTATTTGCGGGCTTGAGTTTATGCACAGTCTTTCCATTGTTAGTTATCATTCCGCAAGTAGCAAGTTTTATTTACTATATCACTTTTATGATTTTAACTGGTATATCAATGATGGTTGTAAATATCCCGATGCAAGTACATATGCAAAAGACGACAGATCCAAACTATTTAGGACGTGTATTCGGTCTACTTGAAACAATTTCTACTGCAATCGCACCGCTTGGAATGATTGTATATGGATTATTATTAGATATGTTGCCAACTAGCATTGTTATGATGACATTAGGTGGAGGATTATTGTTAGTTGTATTAGTTGGAGTAAAGCAGCATATGGCGAAAAAACAAGTGGATGTATCGGTTTAAAAGAAAATTTTAACAATATAAAAATGACCATATTAGTATTTTAGTTTTTGAAACTATTTTTCATGTATGTTACAGTAAAGTAAGCAGGCAAAGAAAAGGAGAAAACATCATGAGAAAATTAAGTTTTGTAATGCTTTTTCTGTTAGTCGTAATGGCTGGATGTAGTAATTATGACACGTATATTGAAACAGGTATGCAATCATTGAAAAATGAAAAATATAGTGATGCGATTATGTGGTTTGAAAAAGCGGAAAAAGAGAAATCAGGGAATGAAGCAAAGGCATATAAAGAAGTCGCTCAGTTACTAGATCGTGGTGCGACAGCATTAAAAGACGGTAAGTATTTAGAAACGAAAGATATTGCAAATGAAGTGTTACAAAAGAAAAAAGATGATGCACTTGAAAAAGCTGTGACATCAAATGCAGAGAATATGCTTCAAAAAGCAAAAGATGTGGAAGAGAAAGTAAATGAAAGAGTAGCGAAACGAAAAAAGGTAAATGAAGAAGGAATCGATAAATTAATTAAAGCTGTTGATAGTATAGATGATGTAAAAGAAAAAGAGAAAAAAGTTTCAGAAGCATTAGATAAGGCTGAAGAGGCACAAGCGAAAATTGAGGATAAGAAAAATAAATAGAGTTATAGTTTAAAAGGCTGTCGTGTATAACGACAGCCTTTTAATTTTTTTCTGCAAAAGAAGTAATGCTATGTAGTAAAAAAGAAATTATTTTAGAATTCCATCTGTCCTCATGATGAATGGTATAAATATTACGCTGAAATTCAAAATCAGGGATCGGTATATAGCATAGCTCATTTCGTTGTACTTCTTGCTCAATAGCAAGTTTTGAAATAAAGGCAACCCCATTACCATATTTTAAAATTTGTTTCATCGTTTCTAATGAATCTAGTTCAATTTCTGATTGGAATGTAATGTTATGTTCTAACGTCCATTGTGTAAGTAAATCTCTCGTTGTAGATGGATTACGATGCAATAATATACGTTCTTTTTCGATATCTTGTAATGATACATTTGTTCTTTTAGAAAGATGATGTTCTTTGGAAAAGGCAAGAACAAGTGTATCAGGCATTACATTCATTTGTTTTAGAAGTGGTTCGTCAAACGGTGCCGCAGAAATTACCCCGAGATCAATTTCATGATTTTGTAGCATCGTTCGAATTTCAGGAGCTGTTTTTACTATGAGTGTTATTTTTATATTTGGAAATTCGCATTGAAATTGGTGAACAACTTCTGGTAAAAGATAAGTCGCTGGTACATAACTAGCACCAATTGTTATAGCGCCTTTATTAAAATCTTTAAACTCTTGTGTGACCCGCCTAGCTTCTTTCATAAGTGCATCTATTTTACAAGCATAATGATGCAACGCCTCACCAGCTTCTGTTAAGAAATACCTTCCAGAACGTAATTCAAATAAAGGCACACCAAGTTCCTCTTCTAAGCTTTTTATATGAAACGTAATAGTAGGTTGTTTAACACCAAGTTTTTCTGCAACAATAGTAAGCTTTTTGTATTTCTTAATAAGCACTACAATTTCTAATTTTAAGAGATTCATGATAAGTTGGCCCCTTTTTCTTCTAACTATAGAAAAAATCTATAGAAATAAATAGTTTATTAGAGATTTTTTAATTTAATCTTTACAGTACATTAACATTCAGTATAAAACTTCCAGATAGAATGAAAGCAGGTTAAGAATGAGGGGAGAGAGGTGAAACGATGGATATTAAAATTCATGGATTAGAAAAGGCATTTGGGAAAACACAGGCGTTAAAGCCGTTACAGATTGTAATGAAAAAAGGGGAATTCACCACACTTTTAGGACCTTCAGGATGCGGGAAAACGACTTTACTTAGAATGATTGCAGGGCTTGAGGAACCGGATAAAGGTGAAATATATTTTGGAGATAAGTGCATGTATTCTTCTGCTAAAAAGATAAAAACATCTCCTCATGAACGGAATATCGGCATGGTATTTCAAGATTTTGCTTTATGGCCGCATATGACTGTATTTGAAAATGTTGCATTTGGTTTAAGGGCTACAAAGCAAACGAATCAATTAAGAGAAAAGGTAGAAAATGCGATAAAGCGAGTTCGTTTGCAAGGTATGGAGAAAAGATATCCACATGAACTCTCAGGTGGACAGCAGCAACGTGTCGCATTTGCTAGAGCAATTGTAACGAAACCTCATTTTATTTTGTTCGATGAACCGTTAAGTGCACTCGATGCAATTTTGCGAGAAGAAATGCGATTAGAACTTATGGACATCGTTCATTCAATTGGTTTAACGGCATTGTATGTAACACATGATCAAACAGAAGCTATGTCAATGTCAGACCAAATTATTGTCATGAAGCAGGGTGAAGTATTACAAAAAGGAACACCAGAAGACATTTATGTGAAACCGTCTCATGAATTTGTTGCAAAATTTATTGGTAAGGCAAATTGGCTTGTAGAGGGGAAAAAAATGATTCGTCCAGAGCATGTGAGCTGGACAAAAAATGACTTGTGCGAAATGTATACAGGTGAAGTTCAGCACGTTACATATGTAGGAGAACGTTATGAAGTGAAAGTAAACATGGGGACACTCGGTGTATGGACAGCTTATCACAATAGTAAGCTAAGCGTTGGTAAACCGGTATCGTTATATGTACCAAAAAAATGTATTCATCATATAGGGGGAGAATCGTATGAAGAAATTCAGTTCGCTTAAGTCTTTATTTGTATGTACTTTACTATTTTCTGCTGTAGTAACAGGTTGTAGCTCAAAGACAGGCAGTGTAGATGCAAAAACTAAAAACGCTAATGAAAAGAAAATCGTTGTATATAGTGCAGGACCAAAAGGATTAGCAGAAAAAATTCAAAAGGACTTTGAAAAGAAAACAGGGATAAAAGTAGAAATGTTTCAAGGAACAACAGGTAAGATTTTAGCAAGAATGGAGGCTGAAAAGAAAAATCCAGTCGTTGACGTTGTCGTACTTGCTTCTTTACCAGCGATGGAAGGATTAAAAAAAGATGGGCAAACGTTAGCTTATAAAGAAGCAAAACAAGCTGATAAGCTTCGTTCTGAATGGTCGGATGATAAAGGACATTATTTTGGATATAGTGCTTCAGCATTAGGAATTGTGTATAACACAAAAAATGTGAAGACAGCACCTGAAGATTGGAGCGATATAACGAAAGGAGAATGGAAAGGGAAAGTGAATCTTCCAGATCCAGCACTTTCAGGTTCAGCTTTAGACTTTGTAACAGGATATGTGAAAAAGAATGGACAAGATGGATGGAATTTATTTGAACAGCTTAAGAAAAATGAAGTTACAGTAGCTGGGGCAAACCAAGAAGCGTTAGACCCAGTTGTAACAGGTGCGAAAGATATGGTAATCGCAGGTGTTGACTACATGACGTACAGTGCAAAAGCAAAGGGTGAACCGGTTGATATCGTATATCCAAAAAGCGGAACAGTCATTAGTCCACGTGCAGCAGGCATTATGAAGGATAGTAAAAATGTAGAAGGTGCAAAAGAGTTTATTGATTATTTATTATCAGATGATGTGCAAAAACAAGTTTCTAAAGCGTATTTGTTGCCAGGTAGAAAAGATATAAAAGCTGAAAATAGACCGAATGTAGAAGAGATTCCAGTATTAAATATTGATTGGAAAACAGTTGAGAAAGAACAAGATGAAATAGCAAAACAATTTAAGAAAGTATTTCAATAAGATGGTGATTACATGGTAAATCGATTCGTATCAGTAAGACAAGTTGGAATGACAGTAGCGTTGTTACTTGTGGCGATGTTAATCGTCATTCCGCTTTTTCTCATTTTATTTTCTAGTGTATATGAAAATAGCAGTTGGAATTTTTTAAAGCCTTTTGAAGTCATGCAGAGTGGTGGATTAGCTGGGATTTTTCTAAATTCGATGCTTCTAGGTGTACTCGTTGTAATAGGAGCTACAATATTTGCGTTTCCATTGGCGTTCATTATGAGCAAAACAGATGTAGGAAAGTATAGTAAGTTAGATATTGTTTTTATGATCCCATTTATGACCCCGCCCTATATCGGATCGATGGGCTGGATTTTGTTCATGCAACCTAACGGTTATTTTGAACAATTTTTTCCGGCTTTAAAGCCGATTTCATCATCGTTTTTTAGTTTAGGCGGTATGGTTTTAATTATGAGTCTGCATTTATTCCCATTCCTTTACTTCATGTTGAAAAACACGTTACTTCAGATTGGGAGTAGTAAAGAAGAAGCTGCAGCAGTTCATGGTGGAAGTTTTTTCTATCGTTTAAGAAAAATAATACTACCGTTATTGTTATCAAGTTATGTAATGGGTGCTTTACTCATTTTCGTAAAGACGATTGCTGAATTTGGAACACCAGCTACATTCGGACGTAGAATAGGATTCCATGTGTTAACATCTGAGATTCATAAATTTATCTCTAGTTGGCCGATTGATTTTGGCAGTGCCACAGCATTATCTTCTTTATTACTTAGTGCGTGTATGCTCATTTGGTATATGCAAAATGTATTGAATCGAAAGTATACATATGCAATGGTTAGTGGAAAAGGTGTGAAATCTAAAAGGTATACTTTGTCTATATTTGCGCGCGTTATAGCATGGGTTTATGTAATTGGCTTACTAATAGTAGCAATTGGAATCCCATACTTTTCTATACTTATTGCTTCTTTGTCGAAGTTAAGAGGCGGTGGCTTACATTTTAATAACTTTACAACAAGCCATTATGAAGCATTATTTACAATTGGTTCTCCGGGATTAGAAGCTTTATGGAACAGTTTTCTTTTTTCACTCGTAACGGCGATTGTTGCTGTAATTATTGGCGTATTTTTGGCGCTTATGATTCGAAAGGGGAAAAAGTCCTCTGAAAAATGGCTTGATATGTGCGGCATGTTACCGAATATGGTACCAGGAATAGTGATGGTTGTAGGGCTTATTTTATTTTGGAATTCACCCTATATGCCTATGTCAATTTACAATACACCAGTCATGGTTATCGTAACGTATGTTGTTCTCTTTTTACCTTATACGGTGCAGTATGTAAAAGCATCGCTCGGACAAATTGATGATTCTCTTGTACAGGCAGGAAGTATTTTTTCCGGGAATTATATTTATATTTTTAGAAAAATAATATTGCCGCTTATTATTCCAGGAATTCTTGCTGGATGGGCGATGACATTTACGATTTCGATAAGAGAGTTAGTAGCATCGCTTCTCGTACTACCTCCATCAGTAGAAACGTCAGCAACGTTTATTTTTGCTCAATTTGAACAAGGAGAAGTATCTATAGGAATGGCAATGGCTGTTGTTTCTGTTGGGCTTACAACAATGTGCTTATTACTTCTGCAACATATGGAGCAAAAACGAAAAGGGGTAGCATGATGAGGATGGAAGTATGGGGAGGAGCGGGAGAATACGGTCGTTCCTGCTATTTTGTAAAAAATAAAGAGACAAAAATAGTATTTGATTGTGGTATTAATCGATCATATGAGGATAGTTATCCTAAAATAGAAAGAGAAGTTGTTCCATTTTTGGATGCAGTATTTTTATCACATATTCATGAAGACCATACGATGGGTTTACCTTTATTGACGAAGTATGGATATAAGAAAAAAATTTGGACGACTCGTTATACGAAGGAGCAACTTCCAGCTTATTTTGAAAAATGGGGAAACTACAATCTTTCAAAAGGGTGGAATTTACCTTATAACGATCAAAATATTAAAGATTTAAATTATGTATGTATTGATGAGATTAGTAATCCAAATGAATGGATACAGATTACACCAACGTTGAGGTTTCAATGGGGGTATAGTGGGCATGTATTAGGAGCTGTTTGGTTTTTAGTGGATATGTGTAATACATACGTATTTTATTCTGGTGATTATTCAGCAGAATCTAATATACTACGAGCTAATTTACCTGAAAATTTGCGAAGCGATATAAAAATTGCAATTGTAGATGCCGCTTATCACACTGATGATGTTTCGCAAAATGAACGAGTGGACGAATTATGTGCAGAAATTGAACGAGTTGCGCACAATAAAGGAATAGCATTACTACCACTACCTCCACTTGGTAGGGCGCAAGATATAGTATTGTATTTATATGAACGATATAAAGAGTTTCCGCTTATAGTAGATAAAGAAATTTTGGTTGGTTTTGAAGAAATGTTCATATATAAAGATTGGCTAAAAAATAATGAAAAACTTGAACGAGTTGTGGAGAGTTTAAAAAGAAACATAATAGTTATGGATAATGACATTTGTATGCAAAATAGTTACGGAATAGTTGTAATGAGTGATGCGAATATGCAAACGAAACGAGCACAGTTGTATTATGAACAGCTTCGGCATGAAGAACGAAATTCTATTATCTTTACTGGACATATTGCTAAAGGAAGTTTTGCAGACAAAGTTTTGAAAGAACGTGCAGGTAAAGAATGTAGGGTGAAGCGAGTTCCATATAAAGTTCACCAAAGTATAAGAGATGTGAAAGAGATGTTAAATACATTATTACCAGAACATACGGTGTTAGTACACGCTTTGAAAGAGGATACGGATCGATTGCTGGAAAAGCTTAGCATAGCAGGATATGAAAATGTGTATTCACTTGCAATGGAACGTATAGAAGTAATTTAAAATGTAAAGGAGATCGGTATATGAAAAAAGTATTTGTATTCGTAAGTATTTTCTTTTGTTGTTTCCTTTATAACGTTAAGGAAGGGTTTGCCGCCAGTCCAATGAAACCTAGTTTTGAAGTGAAGTTATTATTAAAGCCAGAACAAGTATTAGGTTATAACAAAGAGATGAAGCAAGAGGTACTAGAACATTTCCAGGCTGGTACAAATTATGAAAGAATACAAGTGCAATTTTTAGATACAGCGAATAAAAGTTTAAGTAATGAAGGTTGGTTTGCAAGGATTCGAAAGAAAGAATTTAGTAAAGATTTTGAGCTAACATATAAAAAGAGATACCCGATTCAAAATGTTATGATTCAAGATGCATTAGAAGTAGCTAAGAAGGATGGATTTGATAGTAAAACTGATAACTATGAGGCAGAAATAGATTGGGGATTTGAGAAGAAAACATTAAGTATTTCAAATAAGAAAAGTTACAGTGCTAAAGGATATGGGGTACTTGATTTACCAAATGAACAAGCTGCTCAAAATATGTTAATAGAAAAGTTACCAGGGAAAATGAACAAATGGCTGTATACGAATTGGGGAGAAGAGATGCTCAAGGATTCTCACATTTACGGTCCTGTATTAATGAAACGGTATACAGGTGAATTTGAAAATATAAAAACGAATATTGAAATTTGGCCATTAAGTAATACCGGGAAGATAGAAGATGACTTCGTAATAGAAGTGTCGTTTAAAACAACTGAGGAAAGTATCGCGACAAAACAAAGAGAATTATTAATGGCGAGTATAGAGAAAAAAGGATGGTTGTTACCGAAAGATAGTTTGAAGACGGAGCTTATTTTTCAGTAAATAGGAAAGAAGGAATCCATGTGCCATGGATTCCTTCTTCTAATATATGAGTATTAAGCTAAATCAGCTGACACGAACATATCATTATTTTGAAGGTTTTTAGAGCGTAAACTATAAGCAACTACCTTCTTTTTATGTTGTTTTACTACATCAACATGCTCTTCATGACTATAAATATAAAATGTAAAATCTTTTTTGCCACGTTTTGCATTGATAATTAAAGGAGTGCCTTCATTGTGTGGTGGTGCATAATAGCGATCTAAAAATAATCCTTCGTTAAAATCATGAATAATTTTGGATTTCTTTTCGCCTTCTAAGTTATTTCCATTGATTGTAACAGTCACATTCTCTTCTTCAAGTTGTGGATGTGTTTCGTACTTGCTAATAATGGATTCAATAGCAGAGTTAGGAAGGCTAGAAACAATAATTTTAAATGCTCCAAATACAACTAACATTACAATAAACCAAGTCGTCATAGTATTTCATCCCCTTTATCCCACAGTAACGGTCCGTAAAATCCTGGTTGGTGCGGGCTAATAATCAGTGTGGGATATATCCCCCGTACTGACTAAAATTTCACTTTATCCTATTTAACAATATAACTCATGTGGCAATAGTACATATGGTGAAGTTTTGTATAATTTGTGAAAAATATTCCATTTTTACGAACGAAATATTAGAAAAATCAATTTTGTTACAAAAAGTTGAAATCGAAGTATTTTAAAAGAAAAAGGTTTATAATAAAAATATAACTAATAACAACATTACTAATTATAAGGAAGTGTAACTATGAGTACTGTAACAATCGTATATGGTATTATTCTTTCTACAATTATTGTTTTATTTATTGTCGGGGTATCGCGTTATATTCATAAGTGGAAAGAAGGAGTTGCGAAATTAAATCACATTGAAGAAGAACTTAGTGATTTAATGTTACATCATGGTAAGTAAAAAGTTTATTTTTTAACTAAATAATGTGAAAAAAATCACAAAACATGCTCTCATCATGAAGGCATGTTTTTTTGTTATGTGAATGATTAGGCACATACATACATTTTTTCCATACGATACAGTGTGCAGATGGAAATGTTCGGAGTGGAAAAGAGGGATAAAATGAGTAGTTCAGGTTATGTTCCAGGTAATAAAAATTTAAAGAAAAGCTCAGGAACTCCAAACCTTTTCTTTGATTCGAGAAAAAATGTCTTTTTTAAAAGAGATGAGAAAAACGTTGCATATGAAGTTACCTCAACGCAGTTACCTGCGATGATAGGAGGGGCGTTTGTTGATTTATTTATGACGAAAGGGCATATGCGGGAACCACATTGGCATCCGAATGCGTGGGAATTAGATGTTGTTGTATCAGGAGAAGCAGTTACATCCATTTTAAATCCCGAAACGAATCAATTGCAAAATTATCATGTGAAAGCGGGGCAAACGGTCTTTATTCCAATGGGATGGTGGCATTGGATTACAGCGGTAACAGAAGAAGTACAATTACATTTGTTTTTCAATAACGATCAGTTTGAAACAGCAGAAGGATCAGACATACTTAGATTAACACCGCCAGAAGTATTTCAAGCTGCATACGGTGTAAGTGCAGAAAAATTAGGAAAGGACCTTTCGCCAATTAAGGAGTCGGTTGTAATTGGTCCTACTAACTCAAATCGACTAAATAGCGTTAAAGAAAGTGACGACTCAAATATAATCGTTACGTTAAATGGACAAATAACATCATGTGAAATAGAGTAACTCTTTCTTTTTTTAGGAAGAGTTACTCTGTTTTGTATAATTTTGTATTTTTATTCGTTATAATTATTATATAGAAGGGAATTTATAGAGGGGGCATATTGTGAACATATTAAAGATTATAGGAATTGTTGCAGGAGTCATTATAGTAGCCGTTATAGCTTTCTTTGCATTTATGAAATATTATTTGTCAAAAGAAGATCCTCATTACGTATTAAAGTACATAAAAGAACATAAAGATGATGAAACATGTTCATTACTTATTAGAAAAAACGGTGAAGTAGTAACATCTATAAATGAAAATAAAAAATTGCCATTAGCGAGTACGGCAAAAATCGTCATAGCAGTTGAATTTGCTAAGCAAGTGTCAGAAGGAAAAATAAGTCGAGATGAACAAATTTCATTGCAGGAGTTAGAAAAATATTACGTTAAAAACACTGATGGTGGAGCGCATCCTGACTGGTTAGAAGATTCAAAAGTGAGAGAGTTAGTGCAAAATGGACAGATTGCTTTAGAAGAAGTGGCTAAAGGGATGATTCATTATAGTTCTAATGCGAATACAACATATTTGCTAGATAAGCTTGGAATAGAAAGAGTAAATGATAGTTTAAAAGAGTTAGAACTTACTAGTCATGACAAGTTCTCTTCGTATACTGCTTCACTATATATGAGAGGGTATGTAGAAAAAGAGCTTAATGAGCCAGAAAATCAATCGTTAGAAATGATACGTAACATGTCTAATGATGAATATAATAAACACGTGTTACAAATACATGAATGGATGAAAGATGAAAGTGAATGGAAGAAACGTGATATACCATTAAAAATAGATATGGAATTCCAGCGTATTTGGTCAGATCGATTAGTGAGTGCAAATGCTAAAGATTATCTGAGTTTAATGGAAAAGATAAATAGTAGAAATTATTTTCCAAAATCAATGCAAGATGAAATTGATAATGTTTTTAAAGGAACAGTTGAAAATAGTAAGTTGGAATATGCTGGTCAAAAAGGTGGTTCTACCGCATTCGTATTGACAAAAAGTTTGTATACTACAGATAAGAAAGGGAATAAGGTAGAAGTTGTAATTATGTTTAACGATATAGAAGATCAAGTTGCATATCAAAAGCTGAGAAATAATATAGATTATTTTATTCAAGATGCTATAACAGATGAAGAGTTTAGTAGGGAATTATAATGAAATAATTTTATTATGTAAACAAGGGCGTTTTTTAGAAAGCGTCCTTTTTCTTTTTATAATACAGGATTTCTTATTTGCTTCATTGAATGTAGATTGAAACTAAGAAAGGAAGTTGAATAATGACTACAGTATATTTCGTTCGCCACGCTCACTCTACATATACAAAGGAAGAAAGGGAACGTCCCTTATCTGAAGAAGGAGAGATTGATGCAGGTAATGTAACAAGTTTGTTAAAGGATAAAAAAATTGATGTTGTTATTTCTAGCCCGTATAAAAGGGCGATTCAAACCGTGCAAGGAATTGCGAATACATATAATTTATCAATACAACTGGAAGAAGATTTACGGGAAAGGTTATTAAGTAAAGAGCCAGTAACAGATTTTAACGATGCTATTCAGAAGGTATGGGAAGACTGGACTTTTGCATACGAAGGCGGAGAATCAAATGATGTAGCGCAAAGACGCGCTGTAATATGTATGCAAAGTATATTAAAAAAATATAAAGGTAAGAATATTGTAATAGGTACTCATGGGAATATTATGGTATTACTAATGAATTATTTTGATTCGAAATATGGTTTTCAGTTTTGGAAAACCCTTCATATGCCTGATGTGTATAAATTAACTTTTGATAATAATTGTTTCAGTTCTGCTGAAAGAATACAGTCTACAGATTATCAGATAAATAATTTGTAAAAGTTTATCAAAAAAAGAGGAAAGGGAGAAGGTATTGTAGAAGTATGACTTTGTAACATAAAAAATATTGGTTAAAGGAGGCTGTTTACATGTTTGAGAAAGAGAAAGAAGGGCTTATTGAAGTTCACAACGTATATGAAATCGCACCAGCAGATGGAGCAATTATAGGTATGGCAACGGAAGAAGAAATGGAGATTGCTGCTGAACTAGAGTTACAGTACTATGCCCATTCTCGTTTATTAGAAGCAAATATTCAGTTAGACGGTTCCTCCTATAAAGAGTTACTTCAGGAGTTCCAGGAGTACGAAAGAAAATCAATGAACTTTTGGAGAGCAATACATAAACGTTTAGCTGTGCCATGGGCATGGGTACTACGTATTGATGTTGCGAACGGTCCTATATATGTAAGCAATGGGAGTTCGTATTATGAAGAAGTCGATGAT
Organism: Bacillus sp. FDAARGOS_1420; assembly: GCF_019344915.1. Classification (NCBI taxonomy): domain Bacteria; kingdom Bacillati; phylum Bacillota; class Bacilli; order Caryophanales; family Bacillaceae; genus Bacillus; species Bacillus sp. FDAARGOS_1420. The sequence goes on from NZ_JAHWJB010000002.1 coordinate 926,252, forward strand.
GAAGAAGACTATGAATAGATAAGTAAGGAAGCAGCTTTAGTTGCTTCCTTTTTTTATTTACAATAAGTGAATGGCTTCAATGATAGCATCTGGACGATCGTTTTCTATCCCATGACTAGCATGTTCAGCCAAAATGTATTGGCTGTTTATTGAGAGATTTAATTGTTCACGAATAAGTTCTTGCCACATATCTTCAAGTTGTGTAGCTTCTTCTTTTGGCATACCACCCTCAATTAATTGAGCAATAGAATATTGAGGCTCTCTACCGATAACAATTAATGGTATTTCTAATGTTTTATGTTGTTTTTTTATTGAGCGAGCACAATTTTTCCACTCGGACAGTTCAGAAGCTGTCGCTTTATATAATGAAGGAGAGGTAGAAAATTTGATATGCTGTTTTGTTGTATTGACGAGCATAGATTTTAGTTCATTATAAAGTGCGTCTGCATCCATGTTGGAGTAAGTATGATATTTTTGTAGCCACATATCATCAGAATCAGTTTGATCAGAAACTGGTAAATGAAGCTCATCTAATCGGTGTAAGTTCATGGAAGTAGAATCAACTAAAAGAAGTGCTTGCAGCCTATCTTCATGTAACATTGCAAAATGTTGTGCACATAACCCTCCATAGGAATGGCCGATTAGAATGATTGGCTCGTGAATATGGAGTTTGTTTAGTAACATATGTAGTTCCTTTGTAACTTGCCTTGCTGTACGTGGAGTATTTCCTAGCGCACTTTTTCCGTAACCTGGGCGATGGTATGAAACAACTGTAAAGTATTGTGAAAGCTCTTCTATAATAGGGAGCCAATCATAAAATGAGCAAGTCATTCCTGTTTGAATGACTACAGTTTGTTTACTGTTACCTCTTATATATACTTCTACAGTTTGTCCAAATATCTCTACTGATCTATTAATAGTAATTCCCCCTAAGCTTGAAATATTTTTTGGCAAGTAAAGACGATACACCAGGCACATATGCCGAAGAGTATAGATGTACTAAGTGAAAAGGAGTTCTTTAAACCGATATAAACAATAAATAATAGTAGTGCAGATGCAGGAAATCCATATAATACGCCTAAAGCGAATTGACTTAATTCTTGTTTACTCCCACCTTCGAAAGAAATCCAAAATAAACTAAGTAAACTAATAAGAGGAAGGGCTGCGATAAAGCCACCAAGCGTACTAAAATATTTGGCAAATTCGGTTACAGCCCCAATAATGAGGGCGGAGACGATGACCTTAACGAGGAAATGCATATTTTGCCTCCTTAGCTAATAACGAAAAGGCTTTTTCAATTAATTGTTGTTCTTCTTTTGATAACTGTGATTCTAATATTTTTATCTTTTCTTTATCTAGTAAAGTATGCTTTTCTAATACTTCAATGCCTTCTTTCGTTAAAGTAAGGTTTACAACTCTTTCATCGTGCTTGTTTCTTTCTTTTATAATAAATCCTTTTTGAATAAGACGCTTTACGTGTTCAGATGATGTGTTATGAGAGAGACTAAGCTCAGTAGCAACTTTTCCAATTGTTATATCTTTCTCACGAGAAACGATTTGTAAAATACGAATAGCTTGGTGAGAAAGGTTGTCTTCATATTCATATCGTAAGTGATAATAAATACTTTCCCAATGTTGATTAATGTTTTTCATAATGATAAATCCTCCTATTTTTATATCGTATAGTAAGATATATTCGTTGATTAAGAAATAAAATCCTTTTATTTTCATTAAAAATGTTGAAAAAGTTTATTTTTATTGAAATATAAGGTAATCTATGTGTAAAGGTATACATTTAGCAAGAGAGAGGATGATAGCTGTGAATACATTTAAATGGATTAGTCATGAAAAGATGTATGTAGATCAAATACATGTTGAAAAATGTGGTCCTCTTTCAGTCGGCGTATATGGAGGAAATCAAGAGAGTGATGCATATGAAAGAGGAGATGCAGTGCTAGCTTGGTGGGATCCGAAATTAGAATTTGAATTTGTTATGATTTTTGATACACATCATAAAACGAAAAATATACATTATATAATAGAAGCGATTTCAGAAAGAGAAGAAAAACTAAAAGAGTTATTTTCATACCCAATCCATTTAGCTTTTCATCATACACATATGTATTTATTAGCGTTATTTACAGATGAGCTCTTTATCGAGAAATGTGACCAAGATGATGAGGAACTTGCATGTTTAATTTGTTTACGAAAAGGCGAGTTCTTATATTGGCTATCAGTTGGTGATTGCTTCGCGTACTTATTCCATTCAGAGCAAACGAAAAATGGAAAAGGTAGGCTAAATAAGCGTAAGAACTATGAGTATATAGGAAGAAAAAATGTTTTTGCAGCGAATACACCTTGTTTTACATCAGGGGTAAGGGGATTAGAAAAAGGTCAGAATCACATTGTAATGGCAACGGATGGTATTTTAGAGTGTGATAAACTAAAGTTTGATGATGATCAATCTTTAGTAGAAATATTACACGACGGATCTTGTTTACAGATTGAGCCTGTATTAACAAATGTACTTCAGTGGAAAGGTAGAGATTGTGCCACTATTATTGGATGGTCCATCGATACTGAAAATAGACAATGTGCCAATTAATAAATGAAAGAGAGTTCAAGGTTTTTTGTCCTTGAACTCTTTTTTGTTAAGCAATATGAATATGATACGTTTTTAACCATTCATTTACTTGTAGCATATACTCCATAGCACTTCTTGCTTCAAAATTGGTAATCTCTTTGTTACTTTGATCAGCAATTGCAAGTAATATGGAATGGTTAATGAGTGAGAAAACAGGATTGTTTTTATTGCTGCACATATCAAGCGTTAAATTGCGGATTGTTTGTAAATAGTGTGGATCCTGTGAAGTAGGGTAAGCGCTTTTTCTTCTATTTCGCACATCATCAGGTAAAGCCGGTTTCAGCGCTCTACGTAAAATTCCCTTTTCGATATTATCAATACTTTTAATATTGAAAGGAACATTCCATAAATATTCAACTAGTCTATAATCGCAAAACGGTACACGAACTTCAAACCCGACAGCCATACTCATACGGTCTTTACGGTCGAGTAAGAACGGAAGGAATCGTGTTAAAAATAAATAAAACATTTGACGTTGTTTCGCGGATTTTTTACTTTCACCTTCAAGAGTAGGTACTTCAAGAGCAGCTTCATGGAATCGTTTATTAATATACTGCTCAGGATTACATTGAGTTGTTACGTCGTTTAATAATAAAGAAGATGTGTTTTTCCAGTTTGTTAACCACGGAAACTTATCTACATATAATAGTTCTTCTTGATGAAACCAAGGATATCCCCCGAATACTTCATCAGCAGATTCTCCAGATAAAGCTACGGTTGCATCTTTTTTCATCTCGCAAAATAGTAAATAAAGTGAAGTTTCCATTTCGCCAGCACTGGGTAAATCTTTCGCGTGAAGGGGAACGAATAAGTGATTTGCTAACTCTTCAGCATTCACAATAATGTCATGATGCGATGTCCCTACATGTTCAGAAACGCGTTTTACCCAAGGAGCATCTAAACCAGTACGAGCAAATGTCAGCTCGAAATCTTTGGCGCTATTTACAAAGTCAACGGAATACGTATGAAGTGTTTTATTTTCCGCTGCAAATTCTTTCCCCGCTAGTGCAGTAATACCGCTAGAATCTAATCCTCCTGATAACATACAGACGAGGGGAACATCGGCAATTAATTGTCTTTTTACTGTATCTTGTAAGATAGATAGAATATGAGAAGATGTGTCTTGGATAGAGTCTGTATGGATCTTACTTTCTAAATTCCAATACTTCTTAACTACTTTTTTATCACGTGTGAATGTTATAGAATGTCCAGCACGAACTTCTTGAATATGTTTAAAGACGCCACATCCTGGAGTTCGAAATAAGCCTAATCCAAATATTTCATTTATTCCATCCGCATCAATTTCAGCGGGAACAGATGGATGAGCTAATAACGCTTTTATTTCAGATCCGAAAATAATACTGTCATTTCTTTCCGTATAAAAGAGTGGCTTTACGCCTAAATGATCACGTGCTAAAAACAGTTGTTGCTTCTGATCATCCCATAAGGCGAAAGCGAAAATTCCGTTTAAATGTTGTACGCAGTCTTCTTTCCATTCTAAATAAGCATGTAGTAACACTTCTGTATCTGAATGAGTTTCAAATGCATGCCCACATTTTTGAAGCTGTTCTCTCAGCTCACGAAAATTATAAATTTCTCCATTATAAGTAAGAGCATACGTATAATCACCGGCACGGAATGTTTTTGGCTGCGTCCCGCCTTCTGGGTCAATAACAATTAAACGTCGGTGTGCAAAAGCCGCATGAGGTGAAAACCAAAATCCTTCAGCATCAGGACCGCGATGCTGAATACTATTCGCCATCTTTTCTAAAATAACATGTTCATTTGAAAGATCTTTCTTCCAATCTACCCAACCTGTAATTCCACACATACAAATCTCATCTCCTAATTTAAAATTATAAAAGTAGATTAATTAAATGAAATGTACACTAGGTTAAAGAGTGTCTGCATAAATAGTGTACTACACTAATTGAATTACAGACTTGAGAAAATTTTCTTCAAGCTTATATTTATATGAGACAATGGCTAAGGAAAAGTATTCCATTACATACAAAAAATAAAAAAAGATGAGAGAAAAAAATTTCCAAAACGTTATATAGGGTGTAAAAGCTTTTACAAAAAAATAAGGGGAATCGCTACATGAAATCAAATGAGAAAAATTTTATAAAAAGATTACAGCGGCAAAAAGAAGATGCGCTAGAATTTGTTGTCGATACATACTTACCACTCATAAAAGGAATTACGCACAAAGTACTTCTTCCAGTTCAAAATGATGGATTGATAGAGGAATGTGTAAATGATATATTTCTTTCCATTTGGAATAACGCAAATAAGTTTCATGGAGAGCCGAGTGATTTTAAAAAATGGATTGCAGCGATTGCAAAGTTTAAGGCGATTGATTATTACCGGAAAGCGACTAGAACAGTAGAAATTATTTCAGATGAGTTTCATATTAGTACAGAAAAATCGGCAGAAGATGAATTAATCGTTATGGAAGATAGGGAAGAGTTATTGAAGCTTATTAATCAATTAGAACCGTTAGATCAAAAGGTGTTCGTTATGAAATATCTCCTCGGCATGAAGACAGAGGAAATCGGGGACAAATTAGGGTTAACCAGGGCAGCGATAGATAATCGTGTGTACCGGGGAAAAAAGAAACTACAACAAAATGCTACGAATATTAGTTTTGGAGGTAGTGCAATATGAAAGACATTTATGAACTATTAAATGACATTGATATAGAGGAAAAAGAACTTGAGGAAATTGAGGCTTCTGAAATTGAAAAAGAAAAAGTAAAACGCAATGTAAAACAATCGATACGTACGAAGAAAAAGATGAAAAGTTGGAAAAAGGGTGTCGCTGCTGCATCTATTTTAGTAGGGTTATCAGTTGCAACGCTTGGTATTGGGTTCCCTACATATGCCGGGGGATTGCCAATTGTAGGTGACATATTCCGATTTTTAGATAATGGTAGAACAGGGGTACATGAAAATTATAAAGAGTTTTCGACTGAATTGAATATGACGAAAGAGAGTAATGGGGTTAAAGTTACAATTAATGATGCTGTGTTCGATGGTAGAACAATTACAATCACATATTCTATTGAAAGCGAAAAAGATTTAGGAGAGAAACCGTTCCCATTTGGAAGTCCGCAAGTGATGGGCTTTAATGGTGGAGGAGGTAGTTCGGACGTGACAAAAGTTGGAGAGGGAAAATATGTAGGTATGACTACGATGAGTGGTCATGGTAGTGAAAGGTTAGATGTTGCAAATGTTTGGTGGGATATAGAGGCAATAAATATGTATGAGGAAAAGAAATCTATAAAAGGGAATTGGAATTTTGCCCTTACTGTTAAGGGAATGGATAGTAAAGAAATTAAGCTTCAAGGAATTTCTGAAAAAGAAGGAATAAAAGTAAACATAGATAAAATGGAAGTAACCCCGATGTCCTTTATCGTTTTTTACAATCAGGAAGAATCTAAGGCATTACGAAGTATATGGGATAGCGCTGATGTGGAATTAGAAATAAAAGATGATTTAGGAAATAAATATGCAGGTGAAGGAAATGGCGGAACTAGTACAGTAGCAGAGCCACATAAAAGTAGTTGGAGTGCTACATTCCAAAAGCTGAACGAAAATGCAACAAAGCTTATCGTTACACCTCGTGTGCACTTGCGAGTTCATACACCTGAAAATCATGGTGGAGTGGAGTATGTGAATGGGAAAGAGAAGAAAATTGAAGTGCCGAAAAAAGAAGCGAAGAGTAAAGATATTGTTCTAGATGATATCGTAATTGATTTAAAGAAATAAAAGAGAGACTGCCTAAAAACATTAGGCAGTCTCTTTTTCGTTAAAAACTAGTTACGAGTAACGCATGCGGATGCTGCGTTTTATACTCATCTTTCCACGGAATATTTAGTTGTTCCCACGATTCGCCGCTATCATTGGATTGAAAGACGCCATTATTATTTAAAGTGTAAAACGTATGTGGTTCTGCTGGATTTGTTGCAAACATTGAAATGACTGTACCAATTGCAGATGGTAGTCCTTGCTGCACTTGCTCGAACGGAGTATCTTTCGTTTTCCGATAAATATAAGATTCATAAGGAATACGGTGATGAGCAAGGTCGGCACTTGGTGCGGCAGAAACGAGAATTGTATTACAATCAGCTGGATCGATAGCCATACTGTATAAATAATGATGCTCAAGTCCGTCACTACATGAGATCCAGCTGTTTCCACTGTTATAACTTTCAAGATATGCGCGATCAGGTCCGCCCATAAATCCGTCACCACATGATGCATAAAGGCGATTTGGGGCTTCAGGGTGCATGAGTAATTGATGAGCATCGATAGGAGCACCGAATTTTTTATCAATCCATGTATGCCCTTTATCATTACTTTGAATAACAGCACCAGCTTCGATTGAAACATGGAGTGTATTTGGATCGTTTGGATCGACTGTAATCCAGCGTACGTGATGTGTAAAAGGTCTAGGTGGGAAAGCCCACGTATAGGAAGATAATAATGATTTCATATTTTTAAGTTCAGTCCACGTTTCACCACCATTTTCTGAACGGAATAAAGCACTCGGCTCTGTGCCGACATAAACGACGCCGTAGCCGTTAACTTGTTCATTTGAGCTTATCGTTATAGAAGTAATAGAAGAGTGTAAAATACCATCCTCTTTAGGGAAATCAAAGTAACGATATGAATCTCCAATTGGTCTCCATGAATCCCCGCCATCGTCACTTAGCCATAAACCTCGTCCAAATGTGCCGCAATATACACGATTTGTTTGGAATGGATCAACCACAATACAGGTAGGTTGCATATTTTGTAAATGATATGTGGTTTCATAGTTACCATATTGTTCTTTTACTACAACAAGTTCACGCTCCATGCAAAGAAATAGTCGTTTCAATTTTGTAACCCCCTTAAAAATTCTTTCATTAGTAAACAATATGAAAATAAAAAAGAAGTAGTCTTGTTTTTAGTTGAGAAAAAGGACTTGTTTGAAAAGTAGCGAAGTTTGTATACAGAGGAAGCGGGATAAAGTGAAACTTTAATCAGTGGGGTATTGTTCATCTTCTACGGATTAGTAGCATTCACTATCGGGCGTTAATGGGGGATAAAGATAGGGAATGTGTTTCATACTAACATACAGATATTGCACTTAAAGGAGCATTTGTATGGGACACTCACATGATCACGGTCATTCAAAAAATAAAAAAGCGTTATTAATTGCCTTCTTATTAACAACAAGCTTTATGATTGCTGAAGTTATTGGCGGATTTGTGACAAATAGCTTAGCACTATTGTCTGACGCAGGGCATATGTTAAGTGATGCAGTATCCTTAGCTTTAAGTTTACTTGCGTTCAAGCTTGGGGAAAAAACGGCAACGGCCGCGAAAACGTATGGGTATAAGCGAGTCGAAATGTTAGCGGCATTATGTAATGGTGTCGTTCTTATTGTCATTTCAGTATATATTTTTATTGAAGCAATTCGTCGTTTTAAGGAACCAGTTGAAATCGCTAGTAATGGAATGCTCATTATTGCTGTGCTTGGTCTGCTTATTAATATTGTATCAGCTTGGATATTAATGAGAGGCGGAGATGTGAAAGGTAATTTAAATTTAAGAAGTGCGTTCTTACATGTACTAGGCGATTTATTAGGTTCAGTTGGAGCGATTATTGCTGCGTTACTTATTAAATTTTTTGGATGGACTGCTGCAGATGCGGTTGCTAGTATTCTTGTGTCTATTTTAGTCATTATAAGTGGATGGCGTGTAACACGTGATACAGTTCATATATTAATGGAAGGTGCACCGCAGCACATAGATGCTGAAGAGGTGAAAAATACATTATTAAATATTACTATTGTAAAAGAAGTTCATGATTTACATATATGGTCTGTAACATCAGATTTTCAAGTATTAACTTGCCATCTTATTATCGAAGGTAATGAAACGCAAAGCGTATTAAAAGAAGCAACGGATGTATTAAAAGGGAAATTTCATGTAGAACATGTCACCATTCAAGTTGAAATAGAAGGTGAATTTAACCATAATGAGACAACTTGCAAAGTATGAAAGAAAAAGGGTATGAAAAAGTGTCATAACATTTTTCGCGTGGCATACATATATATAATGTGGCCACAAATACTTTGTAAGGTAAATATTTCATAAGATTACTTTACTTATTAAGAATCATCTTTTATAATCAAAAGTGGTAATTGATAAAGATTATCATTTTCAATGATCGTAGAAAGGAGTTTTTTAAAAGATGAGTAGTCAACTCCGTTTTGCTGTTGAAAATCGTAAGAGACATTTAATTGATGAGTTAATTGGAGCAGGGGTGTTTAAGATTCGCGACCGACAATTATACGAGCTGTCTTTAGAGGAATTGGAAAAAGAGTACGAGCATATTGAAGATTACGCAAATATTCAGGCATAGCATATAGATTATTAAAGAAGGAGCTGGTTACACTTTTGTGTAACCAGCTTTATTATTTCATAGAAATTATTTTTTGTATTTCTTTCATTGGACGGAGCCAGTTTTGAGACATCATTTGTTCCATTCGTTTTTCATCCTGCTTTTGTAGTGCTTGAATTATAGAGTGATGTTCTTTAATAGATTGACTTGCAGGTACGAAGTTTTGGAAAAATAAATATTCAAGGCGTAAAATGTGAAGTTGCATATTTTCTAGAAAAGGTTCAATATATCGGTTTTTAGCAATAGAAGTAATTGTATTGTGAAATCGTATATCTAGTTCTAAAGCTTTTTTTGAATCTTTTTCATGTATAGATTGTTGAAAAGCATCATTTATCTCGGAAAGTAGTTTAATATCAGCGTCTGTAACTTTTTGAAGTGCTTGCTTTCCTATAATTGAGTGAAGACCAGCTATCGTCTCATAAATGATAGATACGTCGTCTAACTTAATAGGCGCGATTTTCGTTTTTTGCCCAGGTACCATTTCAACTAATCCAGAAAGCTCTAAAATTTGTAAAGCTTCTCTAACAGGTGTTCTGCTTACTCCTAGTGCTTCTGCCAATTCCCCATCATTTATTTTTTCATCAGGTCGTAAAACACCTTCTATAATCCAATCTTGCAGTTGATTTAAAACGAGTGACTTTGCTGAAACTCTTCCTGGTTTTTTATAATTTTGAGGGACAGGCATAGTGAATTCAATCCTTTCATTGTATATGTTTCTTTTTCGTATTAACAAGCTTTAATTTTGGTTTTTCTTCATCTGGTTTTTGGCCTAATATGAGCACCATTACAATGACACAAAAAGCACCTAATAATTGAAAAGATTGAAACGGTACGTGCAAAATAAGTACGGAAGAAATAATAGCTGCGAGTGGTTCTGTACAGCCAAATAATGTTGTTTCTTTAGGCGTAAGGTATCTTATGCTATCTAAGTATAAATAAAATGCGATGAGTGTCCCGAAAATGACGACAAATGTAATGAGCGGGAGGGTACTTAGTTTTACATATTTCATAGTTGATAATAAAATGAATTCGTTTGTAGAAATAAAGTGTAAAATCGTTACACCAATACCCCCAATAATCATTCCCCATCCAACGATAACAGATGAAGACCATCTTTCTAACAATTCTTTTGAATACAAACTATAAAATGCGAGTGATAATCCAGATAAAATGCCCCAAATGATAGCTGGTGTGGAAACAGCTAAGTTTTGAACAGACCCGTTTGTTAGTAAGAGAAAAGTCCCTACTAATGAGAGTGCAATTGAAATAAAATCAATTTTTGATGGACGGACGTTCCATTTGAACAGTAAGTATATAGTGATAAATATAGGGGCTAAATATTGTAACAAAGTTGCAACAGCAGCGTTTCCTTCTTTAATAGAAGCGAAGTACGTGTACTGTACAGCAAGCATGCCTAAAAGACCGAACAAAATTATCTTATTTGCATCAGACTTTTGTTTCCAAATTCCAAATATTTCTTTTTTGTTCGCTCCGAATGATGACATAATGAGCAAAATAGCACCGGATATAAGTAAACGGATTGTAACTAACCATTCAGTAGAAACATTTTCATATTGAAATAGTTGTTGCGCAGCTGTTCCGGATAAGCCCCATAAACAAGCACCGATTATGACCATTATAATTCCTTTTAATCGATTTGGATCCATAAGACATATAGTCCTCCTTTCCAAAATATATATTGGATACAATATGCAATATATCACAAAAAGGAATAGTAATAAACTGAAATTTCTAATTAGATGAAAAATATTTATGGTGAAGACGAAAATTTTTTTGTGCGTGGTAAAATATTGTAGAGAGGGTGGTATTAAAATGCTAGCAGGATTTTTGGTTTGTTTATTTGTTGGATTACTTATCATTTTTTTAGGCTATCAAATACATGTGAAAAAGAGATTGTTTTTGTTGGCAGGCTATCAGGAAGAAACGTTTGTTGGAGATAAAAATAAATTAGCGAAGCTTTCAGGTGTGTTTTCCTATATAGTCGGAGTTGCTACTATACTATTACCGTTTGGCTTAGAAAAAATAGGTGATGTAGTTGGTATCGTATATGCTATCTTAATTGTTTTAGGTACAATTGTGTTTCTTATTAAAGCAAGTCGGTTAAATAAGAGTACTACAAAGTGAAAAAGGCTCTATGCTACGGAAGCCTTTTTATTTTTTGTTATGAAGTGTAAGTAAAAGCGGGAATAGGATCAACAAATGTATTCCGGTTTTGGTTCATTTCTTTTTCTGTTAATAGAACGATTCATATCGATGCCGATAAATACAAGTTCAGTTATTTGATCTCCATATCGTTCATCTAAGTTTTTCAATGCTTCTGGTTCTAAGGAATGCTATTTCCACTTGTGAAAATAAGTAAAGTAGAGAAGATTAAGAAGCCAGCAAATCCATATGTATATGATGCTTTACCCCAATAAGAATGGGGTAATTCTTCATCTTTTTATGAAATATAATCATAATTGCGACGCCAAAAAAATAAAGATAAGAGTAATTTGGTTTGTTAAAAATATGTGTATAAGGAGATACGCGATGAACTGGGTTACTCATAAACCATCGTTTGAATTTGAAAAATTTAGTCCTATTATTCGGTCACAATCTGCGTGGAGTGGGCATTTAGATTTCGCATATGATTTAGTAAGATTTGAAGAACCAGCAACTTTAGTTGAGTTAGGTACGCATTTAGGTGCTTCCTTTTTTAGTTTTTGCCAGGGGGTAAAAGATGGTGGGTTAGCCACAAAATGTTTTGCTGTAGATACTTGGGCTGGAGATGGGCATACAGGTCCATATGGAGAAGGGGTTTTTCAAATAGTAGAAAAAGTGGTGAGGGATAACTACCTGAATATAGGGAATTTAATTCGGTCTACTTTTGATGATGCTCTGGATGAGTTTCAAGATGAAACGATAAATCTTTTGCATATTGATGGCTATCATACGTATGAAGCTGTTTCTCATGATTATAAAACATGGTTACCTAAAGTTGCGAAAAACGGTATTGTATTATTTCATGATATTGAAGTTAAAAACGGTGATTTCGGTGTGTATAAGTTTTGGGATGAGGTCAAGGTGAAATACCCTCATTTTCAGTTTGGGCATTCATATGGACTTGGAGTTTTATTTCCGAAAGGTTGTAGCGATAAGTTTTCGGAAATACTTAAAAATAAAGAAGAGATACAAAATATGTATAAATAAAAGAGGGGCATGCATCGATTAAATGATGTGTGCTCTTTTTTTATGTGGAAATATATTATTACATATGAGGTGAAAGCGGTAGTAAAAAGTTTTGTTGAGGCAAATATTAAAAAGGTTATTATGAGTTAATAATTAGTGGGGATGGATAAAACCCTCATTGATTAAAGTTTTATTTCATTAGGTGTTTTTATCTAAATAAATAAAAATACAACATTTTTTATATTTTTCATTGCGAAAAGCGCAATCTACTTTTACAATAGAAAGGGTTGTGAATATATTATACTGAAAAAATAAATCGAAATAATATGAAAATTTTGTTTTGTCTTCGCTAATTGTATACTACATACACGTAAGACTACATACATCATGTTATCGACTTGTAAGGAGAGAAAAAAATGAAAAGTGTAAGATTACCATCGATGCTAGAAATTATTATTCTTTTATGCCTATTTCTTGCTGTCGTCTTTTCCTTCCAAACGATTTTTGATCTCCCAATTCAATTAGCGCTATTTATTTCATGGTTTTTAGTTATTGCGCTTGGATTAAGATTAGGATTTCGTTATCAAGAATTGCAAGATGCAATTACGAAAGGGATTTCTAATGGATTAGAAGCAATTCTTATTTTAGTTGCAGTTGGGGCTTTAATTGGAACGTGGATTGCTGGTGGGGTTGTACCTACATTAATTTATTATGGATTAGAATTCATTCACCCTAGCATATTCTTATTGGCAACTTTAATTATTTGTTCAATCACTTCTATCGCGACAGGAACATCATGGGGAACAGTTGGAACTGCAGGTATTGCTATGATGGCGATAGGTGAAGGGCTTGGATTACCACTTCCGCTTGTTGCGGGTGCAGTCCTTTCAGGAGCTTATTTCGGAGACAAATTATCACCACTTTCTGATAGTACAGTTCTTGCAGCTTCTATGGCGAAAGTAGATGTTATTGCTCACGTTCGAGCTATGCTCGTATTAGACGTTCCAGCTTATATTATTACCAGCATTATGTTTACTGTTGCTGGATGGATGTATGGCGGGGATAATGTAGATTTAAATAGAGTTGAGTTTTTAAAAGAATCTTTATTAAAGCACTTTGATATTAAAATATGGATGCTTGTTCCAGCGGTAATCGTTATTGTGCTATTGGCGATGAAGAAACCATCTATGCCAACAATTGCTATGGGAGCTTTAATTGGTGCAATTTGGGCAACACTTTTCCAAGGAATGCACTTTGGAGAGGCAATTGGAACAGCATATAACGGATTCTCAATTCAATCTGGTGTCGAGTTTGTCGATAAGTTATTAAACCGTGGTGGAATTAATGGTATGCTTGGTTCAGTAGCCGTTATTATTTTCGGCTTAGGTTTTGGTGGATTACTTGAAAAGTTAGGTGTTCTAAAGGTAATCGTATCGAAATTTGAGAAGAAATTAAATTCTGCAGGTAATGTAACATTGTCTACATTAATCGTTGCGTTTTTAGCTAACATATTTGGTTGTGCGATGTACGTATCACTTATTTTAACACCAAAAATTATGGAAGAAAGCTATGATAAATTAAAAATAGATCGCCGCGTATTAGCACGTAACTCAGAAGTAGGTGGAACTTTGACTTCTGGTATGGTTCCATGGTCTGATAATGGTATTTTTATGGCTGGTATTTTAGGTGTATCAACATTATCATACGTTCCATTTATGTGGCTAAGCTTCGTATCACTCATTTTAGCAGTTATTTATGGATATACAGGCAAGTTCATTTGGTATGTAGATGATGCGGATAAAGGAAAGCAAGCATCATAAAATAAAAAATCACCTTCTACAATATGTAGAAGGAGATTTTTTATTTTATAATAGGAGTTGAAGAAGTTATTTCGTCCTCATATTTAGCAATTTTTTGTTGTATCTTTTTTAAGTTTTTTTCAGTGTCTTGAATGAGCTGTAAGACATTGGTCTCCTGTTGTTTCATTAATTCCAACCGTTGAAGGCTGGTAGATTCCCCCACCATAGACCAGTCGATAAATTTTTTTATTTTTTGAATTGGCATACTGGTGTTTTTTAAACATAAAATCATCTCTAAATATTTCAGTGCTTCTTCATCAAAAACGCGATCTCCTTTTTCATTTCTTTTAAGAAAAGGGAACAGTCCTTGTTTATCGTAATAACGTATTTGAGAAATAGTTAAGTGGTGCATTTTGGCGACTTGCCCAATTGTATAATACATATCATTCATCCCTTTATTACCAAGGTATAATGCCGTCTTTATTTAGTATTTTACCATTATAGTTTGTTTCACTTAATGCATATTTAATAATAATTTTAGCACTTTCATTGGTCGTATGGCCACCTGGGGAATTTCCATTTAGGTCAGTAGTTGTAAAACCAGGGGTTACTCCGAAAATTGCTGGACCGTTAGTACCAAATTCTTTGCTAAATGCTAATGTTAAAGCATTAATAGCTGTTTTTGAAGAATTGTATCCTAATGTATTAATTGGGTGTGTTTCACCGCTAGCAAACATTGTTAGTGAGGCCATGTCAGTTGTTACATTTATAATTTTACTGTTGCTTGATTTCTTTAATAATGGTAAAAAGGCTTGCACCATTTGGAATGTTCCAAAAAAGTTAACTTCAAATCCTTGGCGTAAAGTTTCAATATTTAATTCACTAGGTAGCGTATGGAAGTCGAGTGCTATGCCTGCATTATTGATTAATAAATCTAAGTGGTCAGTCGTTTCATGGATTTTTTTGATTGCTTCTTGAATGGATTGAGCACTAGAAATGTCTACTTGAATATAGGAAACGTTTGAAACATTTAAAGATTCTACGGCTTGTTGTCCAAGTTGTTTATTACGAGCACCTAAAAATACGTGATAGTCTTTTTCTGCTAATTGACGAACCAATTCATATCCGATCCCTTTATTCGCACCTGTTATGAAAGCATATTTTTTCATTTTGAATTCCTCCAGTGTCGTTATAGTAGGTTACAATGGAAAGGATACAGCCTAAACCTAAGTTTAGGTCAAGAGGAATTTATGAAAAAAATATTGAATATTTGTATATACGAGTGAGAATTCTTATCATTTGATTAAAAGTCTGTTAATATAAGAGATGTAGGTATTATATTTTCAAGGGGATGAAAAAATGGAGTACAGAATTGAAAGAGATACATTAGGAGAAATAAAAGTTCCAGCTGATAAATTATGGGCAGCACAAACACAACGTAGTAAAGAAAACTTCCCGATTGGAACAGAGCAAATGCCGCTTGAAATTGTAAAAGCATTTGCCATTTTAAAGAAGAGTGCAGCGCTTAGCAATCAAAAATTAGGAAAGTTATCAGAAGAAAAAGCAGAAACAATTGTGGCAGCAGCTGACGAAGTAATTGCAGGGAAATGGAATGAACATTTTCCGCTTGTTGTATGGCAAACGGGTAGCGGTACACAGTCAAACATGAATGTGAATGAAGTAATTGCAAATCGAGGGAATCAAATTTTGAAAGATAAGGGATCTGACGTACATATTCATCCGAATGATGACGTGAACATGTCTCAAAGTTCAAATGATACATTTCCAACAGCGCTTCATGTAGCATGTGTAATTGCAGTAGAAAATCACGTATTACCGGCAATTACGAAATTAAAAGAAACTTTAGCAGAAAAAGTAACTGCATTTGAACATATTATAAAAATTGGTCGTACACACTTACAAGATGCAACACCGTTAACATTAGGACAAGAAATTAGCGGATGGCACCGTATGCTTGAAAAAACAGAGCGTATGATTGCAGAGAGCAATACATATATGAAAGAGCTTGCAATTGGTGGTACTGCAGTTGGAACAGGTATTAATGCTCATCCTAAATTTGGTGAGATGGTGTCAGAGGAAATTAGCCAATTTACAGGTAAGCAATTTATTTCTGCACCAAATAAGTTCCACGCATTAACGAGCCATGATGAAGTTGTATATACGCATGGTGCATTAAAGGCATTAGCAGCTGATTTAATGAAGATCGCTAACGATGTACGCTGGCTGGCAAGTGGTCCACGTAGTGGTCTAGGAGAAATTATTATTCCGGCAAATGAGCCAGGAAGCTCTATTATGCCAGGTAAAGTAAATCCAACGCAAAGTGAAGCGTTAACGATGGTTGTAGCACAAGTTATGGGGAATGACACAACAATCGGATTTGCTGCGAGCCAAGGTAATTTTGAGCTAAACGTATTTAAACCAGTTATTGCATATAACTTCTTACAATCCGCTCACTTATTAGCAGATGCAATTGTTTCATTTAATGATAATTGTGCAGTTGGCATTGAAGCGGATGAAGAAGTAATTAAAGAGAATGTGAATCGTTCATTAATGCTTGTTACTGCATTAAACCCGCATATAGGATATGAAAATGCAGCGAAAATTGCGAAGCATGCTCATAAAGAGGGGTTAACTTTAAAAGAAGCAGCATTGCAATCGGGCCTATTAACAGAAGAGCAATTTGATGAAATTGTAGATCCGAAAAAAATGATTGCTCCGAAAGAGTAATAGAAAAAGCAAAGGTTCTTAGTTTAGAATCTTGGCTTTTTTTGATATTTATTTTATGTTTCCGCCACTTGTACTACTGCAAGCTCCAAAAGATATTATTTGTTAGAAGACGTATTCATTACTTTCATATGTGGGCAGTTCTCTTTTAAGAGTGAAATGAATTTTTCTTCTTCTTGTGGTACGAAAGTTGTCACAGAGTCAAATAAATTATAATCAATTTCTAATTGCTGCCTAGTCCATTTTTCTGAACGGAGTGTTTTGCCAGAGTATTTAATGTGACGAATATCTTCAAATGGAATTTCAGTACGTAATATGAAACCGTGTTTTACAATAAGAGAAGATTCCGTTATGTTGTAGTGAGAGAAATAGAATGAAGAGAGATTCACGATATTTAACAGCATCATAAGAGTGAAAAAAATAGAATTTTCGTTTTGGAAGAATAGCGAAATGAAAAAAATAATTATAAATAATGTAATAAAAATGACGTGAAATGGATTTTTTTTCGCTTTAAACTTCAAGTTAGTCACCTCGTTATACGTGTTATTTAACTAAATTAAATCACAACATCGTAATAAACCGAAAGAATATGCAGAATTACATATTCTTTCGGTTTATTATTCGTGTAAAATTTTTTGATAGGATAAATTTAAATGAAGTTTTTAATAGTGGAGTGGTATAAAGTGACTAACAAGAATAGAAGTGTAGTGCTAGTCATAATTAGTTGTATGATGATTATGAATGGCTGCTCAAATAGATTCGCTGAGGATGGAAAGCGAAAACATGTATTTGTACAAGCGAGTAAAGTTTTAGTGGAAGTTGTTTATAAAATGTATAAAGGGTAAAAAGGGTGTTTCTATATGTGGAAACACCTTTTTTGTAGTTAAAATTGAATACTGAAGTTTTGGAATGTGTGAATGTTGGTTCCATGTTGAACGAGGTTGTTATCACTTAAATATTGAATAGCGTATTTTACTTCTTTCAATATAGTAGGAGAAAGACCAAGTGTATGATGTGAACCGTAAATTTGTTTAATAGGAGAGAAGTTTGTAATTTTGTTTAGAGACTGAACTAAGTCTACAGGATTTGTCGATGGATAAAACGCAAAAATCGTGCCTTCATAAAGTAAATCTCCTGTGAATAAAAACGCAGTTTCATAATCGTATATACAAATATATCCTGGTGAGTGAACTGGAGTATGTATAATTTGAATTTTCCTATTTCCGATATCAATAATGTCTCCATCCTGTAGTAATTTTGTTGGTGTTCCTTGAAATGGATTGAATGTTTCAGGTTGAAATGTTTTAGGTGTAGGTTTAGTAATGTCACGAGCGATGTCGTGCCTAATTTGAGTAATAGGAAGTCCTTTTATGCCGTTAATGAGCCAATCTTCTTCTAAAGCATGTACATAGATTTCTTCATATTGTGAGTGACTACCGATATGATCCCAATGAACGTGTGTTGTGACAACTGTAATTGGTAAGTTTGTTAGTTGGTCCGTTATACGTTTCATCTTATCGATACCTAGTCCAGTATCGATAAGGAGTGCGGTGGTATCGCCTACAAGTAAGAAGGAATGTACTTTCTCCCAATGTCCATATTCACTAATCGCATATGTATTTCGAGCGATTTGTTTAACAGTAAACCAAGGGTCGTGCAGAATAGTCATGTTTTGTTTCACATCCTAAATTCATTTATTAAACACATTCGCTTTTCGTTGCTTTAAGTCCTTTTTTAATTTGTTTAATAGATTTTTTTATAAAAGTTTATAAAATGGGTAAACGGAACGTTGAAATGTTTGTTTGTGTTATGTTAAGATGGTGAAGTGGTAATAAACGTTATTGTGATTTGTTTAGTTTTTGAATAAACGTTTTGAAGGAGTGTTTAGTGTGAGTGATATTTCAGAGAAGTTTTGGGATGCATCGGTTGAGGAATTGAAGAAAGGGTATGTGTTTGAAGCGGAAGCAGAGGAATATATTTGTTTAGCTTGTGGAGAAGCGTTTATTAAGGGGGTTATTTATCAAGATAATCAAGTTTTGTATGAAGCAGAGAAGTTTGTGCAATTGCATGTGCAAAATGAACATACGTCTATGTTTGATTATTTATTAAATCTTGAT
Organism: Bacillus sp. FDAARGOS_1420; assembly: GCF_019344915.1. Lineage (NCBI taxonomy): Bacteria > Bacillati > Bacillota > Bacilli > Caryophanales > Bacillaceae > Bacillus > Bacillus sp. FDAARGOS_1420. Next base: position 945,201 of record NZ_JAHWJB010000002.1, read on the forward strand.
AAGAAGTATACGGGTTTAACGGATTTGCAAAAGAAAATGGTTCAGTTTTTCCATATGGGGCTAAATGATAAAGAGATTGTAAAAGAGATGGATGGCGGAAGTACATCAACCATTCGTAATCATCGATTTACACTTCGAGAAAAAATGAAGCAAGCGAAAGTGTTTTTAGCGTTAATGGAACTGTCAGAAAAAAAATCAAAAGTACAAACGAAATTTGTACCCATTCATAGAACAGCAACGATGGTGGATGATCGCTACAATATTACGGAAGAAGAAAATGAGGAAGTATTAAAAGCACATTTTACAGAAGGATTAGATGGACCGCTTTCTAAATTTCCGAAGAAGCAAAAGCGTAAATTAATTATATTACGCCATTTAGTGACGAAGTTTGATAGTAATAAAAAGTACAATGAAAAAGAAGTAAATACTGTCATAGAAAGTGTATACCCGGATTTTGTAACTTTAAGAAGATATTTAATCGAATATGGGTTTTTAGATAGAACAGCTGATGGAAGCCAATATTGGGTGAAGTTATAATAATACGGAAAAGAAAATGAATGGAAGCACATCGTTATAACAACTATACAAAGAGATAGAAGTTGAAAAACAGATTTTTAGTAAAAGGAGAAATGAAATTTGAAACCACCTACAGATAACAATAAAGAAGGTGTAGAGTCACAGAAGTCAGAAACGGAACATAAGCCGATATGGAAATCGATGTCCATGTTTTTAGTGCCGTTACTTTTAAGTAATGTATTACAATCAGTTGGACAGTTATTTGGAATGGTAGTAGTAGGAAGATGGCTTGGCGTAAATGATCTAGCAGCTATATCGGCATTTTTTCCGTTATTTTTCCTACTCGTTTCATTTGTAATTGGAATTGGTTCTGGTAGTTCAATTTTAATTGGTCAGGCATTTGGTGCTAAAAATGAGGAGCGCTTAAAAGCTATCGTTGGTACGACGCTTACGTTTACTTTTATTATCGGAGTCGTGTTGGCGATAATAGGTAGTATTTTTGCGATGGATATTATGCGTCTTATGGGAACGCCAGAAAATATTATTGAAATAAGTGTGCATTACGCAAGAATTTTATTTATATCTATGCCAGTATTATTCTTATATTTTGCATATACAACATTTATGAGAGGTACAGGAGATTCAAAAACGCCATTTTACTTTTTAATCGTAAGTACAGCGCTAAATATGATCTTATTACCAATTCTTATTTTTGGCTGGTTAGGAGCTCCGAAATTAGATGTTTACGGAGCAGCCTATGCTTCAGTTATATCTACAGTTATTACGTTTATTGTCATGCTAGTGTATTTAAAGAAGAAAAATCACCCACTGCAATTAGACGGGACAGTAAGAAAATATCTTCGTATGGACTGGGAGTTATTAAAGTTATTATTACGACTTGGTATTCCGGCGAGTATTAATATGATATTAGTTTCATTATCAGAAATTGCGGTAATCGCATTTGTGAATCGCTATGGATCAGATGCAACAGCGGCGTATGGCGTTGTGAACCAAGTTGCAAGTTATGTACAAATGCCAGCGGTTAGCCTCGGTATTACAGTATCAATTTTTGCAGCGCAATCAATTGGCGCGAACCAATTTGATCGATTGCAGAAAGTTGTTAAGGCCGGAATTATTATGAATTATATCATTGGTGGTGTATTAATATCTCTTATTTACTTGTTCTCAAGAGATATTTTAGCACTATTTTTAACAAGTCAAAATACAATTGACATTGCTCATAGTCTAATCATGATTACATTATGGAGCTACTTAATTTTCGGTCATGCACAAATTATTAGTGCGACAATGCGAGCAAGTGGTACTGTACTATGGCCAACTGTAATCAGTGTTGTATCAATTTGGCTTGTTGAAGTACCTGTGGCGTATTATCTTTCTTATCATACGAGCCTTGGAATAGAAGGGATATGGATTGGGTATCCAGCTGCATTCATCGTCAGCTTAATATTACAGTATGCATATTATAAGCTTTCATGGCAGAAGAAACGAATTACACGATTAGTGAGTTAAAAGATGAAAATGTCCCTAAGTCATTATACTTAGGGACATTTTTTTATGAATGCTTATAAATAACTTTTTAAAGTTATGTCAAAATGTTGTCTAATGAGTTCTCCATTATTCATATAAAACTCCCAAGCTGTATCTGGCTCACCGATAATTTCAAATGAACCTTCTGTAATATATAAAGCGCAATTATCTTCTAATGCAATACCTTCTATATTACCTTGGTGAGTTTGTAAAAACGTATGGAAGGCATTCATTCTATTTAATTGATTGTAATGGGGGCAAAATCTTTTGTTAACAATACCCCAGCCACTACTTTCTATATAACCGGAACCTTCATAATCTGAACGAATGCTAGATGTGAACCAGCACATAGCACCGGCACTATATCCTGCAATAAGTGTTCCACGTTTTAAAGCAAATAGTAACTTTTCATCTAGTTTATGTTCTTTCCATTGTTCAAGCATGTGAACGTAATTTCCACCGCCAAGGTAAATTAAATCGGCAGAATGAATCATCTCATCTATTTCATATTTAGTAGGTGTTTCGGTTGAAATGCGTAAAATTTGAACCTCACAATGTAATTGCTTTTCAAATGTTTCTAAAAATAACTTTATATATCCTTCATCATCACGACTAGCTGTAGGAATGAATAATACTTTTGGGTATTGTTTATTCGTTAATTCTATAAGTCGTTCATTAATATGCAAGTGATTTGGATCTTGTAAATCACCGCCACCAATGACAGCTAATTTCATAGTAAAGCACCACCTAATAATATTTGTTATGTAAAAATTCGATAGTGGGGAGTTACATTCCTTCTGTGATTTAATGAATAAGGGGAAATAAAGTGAACAATATATTGAAATAGCATAAGGAGTCGATAGCTGTGGATAGTTTATCCCGCTAGTAAACTCCCGCCTCAAAATTCAACTGGAGCAAAGCAGTTAGGTGGGAGCCCTGCTGCCCGTAAACGCCCGATTGGTGAAGGCTAATAATCAGTGGGGAATGAACAAAACCCCCACTGATTAAAGTTTCACTTTATTGATATATAATACTGGATAATATTGTTTCAAAGTATGGAAACAATATGTTTAAATGAATATAACGACGTACTAATGAATATTGAAAGAGTATTTATATTAAAAAGTACGGGGAATACCAGAAGTTTTACAAAAATGTTTTTTACTTTTTATAGGAACTTATTCTATAATATGGTAAAATTATATCGATATATTTATTAGCGTAAACTGAAAAGAGGGAGCGTGAAAGAGTGGATTTTCGATTTGAGTTCGCAGTGAAGGTGAAAGAATATTTAGACGATGAAAAAGATGAAAAAATAATAAAAGATGGACATAGAGATATAATTTATAAATATTTATATCCGTTAGAGAGTGAAATTGGAATTTTTAAAAATCCTAACTTTACTTTTTTTGCATCAGGAAGACGTTCACATATAGTATTAGAAAATATTGAATTTAAAACAGAAGTAAACGTAGAAAGTAATGTAATTGAAATTACAAAAATAGTGGATAAGGTGGTGATTCCATTAGATACTATCGTAGCAAAAGATCGGGAATTATTTGCACTTGGGCGTAATGAGAAATTTAGTGTGCAAATATTAGAATATTATCTCTATGATACATTTGGAGAGAAGTTAGGTTTACAATGAATCGAACGTGGTACAGATAACTAATTAGTGGAGATTAGGATTCATTTAAGTATCAGCTAATATCATTTATGTTTGACCTTCTATACATTTTATACTACAATCTGTAGTGTGAAAGGGGCATACGATGTTTACTCAAAACTACAAGTTAAATGAGCAAGGGTTAAATCACTTTTTCGGACCGCTTGAAGCGAAAATAATGGAGATTGTTTGGGCTACTGAGGGTATTACCATTAAAGATGTGCAACAGAAATTAAGTGAAGAATCCCCGGTGAATTTTAATACTGTAATGACAGTTATGAACAGATTAGTAGAGAAAGCACATTTAGAAAAGCATATTGTGAAAAGAAGTGGTATGTATCGTACTACACAAACGAAGGAAGAATTTTTATCTAATCAAACGAAGAAAATGACACAGGAATTAATGGGTGAATTTGGAGATCTTGTTGTGAACCATATGATAGATGAGTTAGAACAAGCTGATCCATCTTTAATAAAAAAATTAGAAGAGAAATTAAGTCGGCTAAAAAAAGAGGACCGATAAAATGAAGTGGCAAATGCGTAAAATCGTTTTGTTAGCAGTGACTATTAGTGTGCTTTTTTTAAGCATGTTAGTATACTACGTTACATACCCATTTCTTTTTCAAAATAAAGCATTTTTCCTTTCTCAATTTTGTTTATTTGAATTACAAAAACATATGAGGGAACTATCAATACTTCGTATAATGATAGCCGGATTACTGTTATTTACTGTAATCATTATGAGTAAAAGAATTTGGAAGCAATTTTTTTATAGTAAAAGATTGAAAAGAAATCTCGTGTCTATTACTAGAAAAGGAAAGCAAGTGTACGTATTATCAACGTTACAGATTACGGCATTTACAATTGGATTATTTCGACCGAAAATTGTCATTTCAGAAGGAATGTTTCAGGCATTTTCTGAGGAAGAAATTGATGCGATTGTATTACATGAGGAATATCATCAAAAAAATCGAGATCCATTAAAGTTATTTTTCTTTACATTGTTAGCTGAGGGAATGATGTATATTCCTATATTAAAAGGGATGTTGCAGCGTTATCATGTATATCAAGAGCTATCAGCAGATAAATATGCGATGCAAAAAATGAAATCTTCATTTGAGCTAGGTAGTGCATTATTAAAGTTAATTAAAATAAAGACGATGGAAAATCAATGTATTACAGCGTCGTTTGCGAAAACCGCAATTAATTTACGAATTGAGCAAGTGTTGAATGAGAAAGTTGTTAAGCTGAATATGCCATTACATACAAATTCAGTATATGTAACGTTAGGGCTATTTTGTATGTCGATTGTACTTATTGTCGGAGAGTGCATATAGCCTCTTTTTTTAATAATTAACACTACGCATTGTAGTGTGTTTAGGAGGGATAAAATGAATGCGGCGGATTTAACAATTTGGCTAGTAGTAGGGGCTGGGATACTTTCATTTATATCACCATGCTCTTTACCGCTATATCCATCTTATTTATCATATATTACAGGTGTGTCTATTCAAGATTTAAAAGAAAATCGTGGGATTATGCAAAAGTCAGCGATTATACATACAGTATTTTTTATGATCGGTTTCTCGGTTATATTTTATGCGTTAGGTTTATCGGTGAGTTGGATTGGGATTACTTTTTCATCTAATCAAAGATTGATTCAGCAAATTGGTGGGGTTTTTATTGTTTTGATGGGGTTATTTATGACTGGATTGTTTCAGCCTAAGTGGCTTATGGCAGAGAAAAAAGTGCAGTATAGAAGTAAATCGACAGGATATATTCGCTCAATTTTGGTCGGCATGACATATGCAGCAGGATGGACACCGTGTGTTGGTCCGATATTTTCTGCAGTGCTTATGCTCGGGGCGACCAATCCTGAAAGTGCGCTTCTTTATATTACGGCATATACTCTTGGCTTTGCAGTTCCGTTTTTCGTGATGGCATTTTTTATTGGAAAGGTAAGATGGATTGTTACTTATGCCAATGTCATGATGAAAATCGGCGGTGGAATGATGATTTTAACAGGGGTTTTATTATATACAAATCAAATGACGAAAATTACAGCGTTCTTTATTCGTCTATTCGGCGGATTTACGGGATTTTAGAAATGAGGAGGAAGAAAAGTGAAGAAACTAATTGCTATTATACTAGCTGGGGCACTAATTTGGGCCGGAGTTAACTTTTATAATACTAAGAAAGAAGAAAAAGAAAGAAAAGCGAAACAAGCGGAGTTACAAGAGAAGGAAGTATTACCACAAGTGGGATTTAAAGCGCCGAACATAACATTAAAAGGATTAGATGGGAAGCTTTATTCGTTAAATGATGCAAAGGGAAAACCATATGTTATTAATTTTTGGGCATCATGGTGTGGTCCATGTGAAATGGAGGCTCCTGATCTAGTTCGTTTGTATGATAAATATAAGGAGGATGTTGAAATCTTTGCGGTAAATGCAACAATCGGGGATCCAGTACAAGAAGCGAGCGCATTTGCAGATCGTCACGGATTTAAATTTCCTGTTCTATTAGATATGGACGGAGTAGCTGGAATAGATTATAAAGTATTTTCTTTACCAACGACATTTTTTGTTAATAAAGATGGAATTATTGTAGATCATGCACGAGGTGTATTACCTCCAGATCAATTAGAAGAGAAGTTTAAGAAAATAATTGAGAATTAAGAGGGGATTTCATAGTGATGGAGTGGATGGTGAGGTTACAACCCGTTTCTCTTATAATAGGAAGTTTATTTGGATTTACTCTAATGAAACTAAGGATGAAAAAGCAAAATATTCAATATGAAAAAATGATGGATGCAGTAACGAATGGCTTTCTCATCATTGTATTAGTATGGAAATTTGCACCGGCAATATTAAATCCAGTATGGGCTTTTGGATCGCCGTTGCAAGCATTATTAGCTGTAGGGAGTATGCAACATATTATAGTAGGATGCGTAATTGCGAGTATATATATTGTTTGGAAAAGTAAAAAAGAGCAATTTTCTCTTCGGATTTTACTTGATACATTACCTTTTGGATTTTGCGTGAGTATAATCTTTTATTTTATATTCCATCAAGAAGTAGGTGCACAAACGACACTGCCGTGGGGGATGAAAATATATGAATCAAAATTTTTGTATCATCCTATTTTCATGTATGAGATTATACTCGCACTCGGTATAATTGGCTCGTTATGGATTAAAAATGAAAGAGTAGGGAATGGAAAGAATATAAGCTTTTTTCTAATTTGCGAGGGAATTGCTCATATCATTATTTCACTTATTAGTGAACAAAATTCAGTTCTATTTGGTCTTTCAATACAGCAAATACTCAGTTTTTTTGTTATTAGTTTAGGGATTTTGTTAGTACCAAAAAAATAAAAGTAGCCATGCACGGAGAGCATGGCTATTTTTGTATCATCATATGAATTAAAAAATCGGCGGAGTAACAGAAAATAAAACAATCGCATTTTTCTCGAATTGATTTACCCATTTATGTTTTAAATAAGCTGGTATTTTTACGCTATCACCAGTTTCTAATGTGTATTCTTCTTCATTTAAGTGCAATGTGATTTTTCCGTCTAATACAAATGCTAATTCTTCACCTTTATGCTCTAGAACATTTTCTGATGAAGCAGTATTTGGTGGGATAGTCATAATTGCTGTTGCTAAATTTCCTGTGAAATCAGGTGATAACAATTCATATGATAAATTATCGATAATCATTTTTTTTCTTTTATGAGAACGTACAATTAAATCGTCTGTATTATTTTCTTCAAGTAAAAAACTAAATGTTGGAACATCAAGAGCTTTTGCAAGTACCTTTAATGTTTGAATAGAAGGGTTAGCAGAACCACGTTCAATTTGACTAAGCATTGATGGTGTGATTTCGGCCATCTTTGCTAATTCTTTACTAGTTAATCCTTTTTCTTTTCTTTGTTTTTCAATCTTTTTACCAATATCTATATTTTCCATAATAAATGCTCCTTAATAATTATTAAATTATATTTAAATAAATTAAATTGAAATTAACTAAAATGAATTATTTATGTTAAACTATATTAAAATTAATTTAATTATAATTTATTATATGGCTAGCTACAAGGATATGAGGAGGAAGAGGAATGAAGGAGATAGAGGCATTAAAAGAGCAATATCCACTAGTAAATAACTTAATCGCAACAGAAGAAGTATTTTGGATAAACCCGAATATGGAAAAGTATGAAACAGCAATAAAAAATTCGCCACTTAATGAAGAACATGTAAAAGAAGCGGAAGAGAGATTAAAGCGTTTTGCACCATATATTGCGAAAGTATTTCCTGAAACGAAAGAAACAGGCGGTATTATAGAATCACCTTTAGTGAAAATCTCTTCTATGAAACAATCTTTAGAGAAAAGTTATGGGCAACCTATTTTAGGGGAATTACTATTAAAATGTGATAGTGGGCTTCCGATATCAGGATCAATAAAAGCTAGAGGCGGAATATACGAAGTGCTGAAACATGCAGAGCGACTGGCACTTCAGCATGGAATGTTAACAGAGAAAGATGATTATTCAATTTTAGATAATGATAGATTTAGAGGTTTTTTTGCGAAGCATTCAATTGCAGTAGGTTCTACTGGAAATTTAGGGCTTAGCATCGGTATTATGAGTGCGAAATTAGGTTTCAATGTGACAGTCCATATGTCAGCAGACGCAAAACAATGGAAAAAAGATTTATTAAGAAGTAAAGGTGTAAACGTTATTGAATATGAAGCTGATTATAGTAAAGCAGTAGAAGAAGGAAGACTGCAAGCAGATGCAGATCCTAGCTGTTATTTTGTTGATGATGAAAACTCACATGATTTATTTTTAGGATACGCAGTAGCAGCGTCACGTTTACAAAAACAATTAGAAGAGTTAGAAATTGTAGTAGATGAAGAGCACCCTTTATTCGTTTATCTTCCGTGCGGGGTAGGTGGCGGACCTGGCGGAGTAGCATTTGGTTTAAAGTTATTGTACAAAGACAATGTGCACTGTTTCTTTGCGGAGCCTACGCACTCTCCGTGTATGTTACTCGGTTTAATGACAGGGCTTCACGATAAAATTGCCGTTCAAGATATCGGGATTGACAATGTAACTGATGCGGATGGGCTTGCAGTAGGAAGACCATCTGGATTTGTCGGTAAAACGATGGAACCATTTTTGAGTGGAAATTACACAGTAAGTGATGAGGAGTTATATAGATTATTAAAAGAACTGGCTGATACTGAAAATATTTATTTAGAGCCTTCTGCATTAGCGGGTATGATAGGGCCGTTGAATGTATGTAAAGCTGAAAATGAGTATTTACAAAAACAACAGTTAACAGAGAAGGTGAAGAAAGGTACTCATATTGTGTGGGGAACTGGTGGGAGTATGGTTCCGGAAGACGTGATGAGTGGTTATTATAAAAAAGGTTCGGAATTAACGAAAGCAGAGTAAGGAAGAATGAGGCGATTTAAAGCCTCATTTTTTCATGTACATAAAAATCTTTGTTATTTTCACATTAGTTCTTTATAGTATAGTTATAAAGGATTATTCATATCGATTAAATATAACAAAACAGCTTTATTTTACATAATAAGAGGATGTGTATACGATGTCATTACAGACTAAATATATAGCGGGTATTTCGCTTGGGGTTATGGGCGTAGGTTTTGCGGCTTCAATCCCTTTTCAAGGAACGGTAGCTGGGGAGATTATACAAGGGGGATTTGAAGCTGGGTTAGTTGGTGGACTTGCGGATTGGTTTGCGGTTACAGCTTTATTCCGTCATCCGTTGGGAATTCCAATTCCACATACAGCATTATTACCTAAAAATCGGAAACGGGTAACAAAGGGACTCGTTTCTACGTTAGAAAATGAATGGCTGACGAAAGAAAGTATTACAAGTAAAGTAAAAGAAATGCAGCTAGCACAAATGGTACTGCAAATTGCTGAGAAAGAGTTACAGTCTGACGCTGTGAAAAAAGGAATTGTAACAATTGCTGAGAAAGCGATTCTTCAAATAGATACGGAAAAATTAGCAGTTATTATTGAAAAAGAATTAAAAACGTATTTGCATACAATTAACACAAGTAACATATTACAAGTTCTCGTGGATCAATTAGTAGTGCAAGAATATGATGAAAAAACACTTGATTACATATTAGTAAAAGTGAAAGATTGGACAGCTCAAGATGAAGCACGTTATCAGCTCGGAAGCTTAGGCATGAAGGCGATGGAAAACATAAAAGTAGATGGATTCCTACAGTTTACTTTGAAATCGTTTATGAATATTGTTGATGAGGATAAAATCGGCGGCATTTTGCAGAAGTTTATCATTAGCAATATTAACAGCTTACAAGATGCAGATAATAGCACAAGACAACTTATATTAGCGAAAATTCGTCAAGAGATTATAAATGTAAAAGAAAATGAATCTTTATTACAGGAATTAGAGAATTGGAAAGAAAAATGGATTGCAAATTGGGATGCTACAGACAAAATAAAAGAAATGCTAGAGCAAGTACAGAGTAGGGCAGTTACTTTTGTGAAGAATGAAGAATTTGCTGATAAATATGTTGTTCCATTCTTACAAACACAAATGAATAAAATAAAAGAAGACGAATTGACTGTTCAAAAAATAGAAGATTGGTTACAAAAACAAGTTGTTACTATTGTTGAAAAGAATCATTCGAAAATTGGAAAGCTTGTGCAAGAAAACCTTGATAAGTTAGATGATAAAACATTAATCGAAATGATTGAAAATAATGTCGGTAAAGATTTGCAGTGGATTCGTGTGAACGGGGCTGTTTGTGGTTTTATGATTGGATTAATTTTAGAAGGAATAAAAGCGATTATATGAGAAAAACCTTCCACAATTGTGGAAGGTTTCTTATTTTTCGATAACGCTCATATTTAAATTATAAGCTTTCTCAATATTTAATTTGTACGTTCCATTTCCTGTTTTTATCGAGTTTTTATACCAATGTTCTTGCCCATTTAATTCTGGATTTTCTTCTGAAGAATTATTTTCTTTTTTCGCTAAATCTTCTACTTGTTCCCAAGGTGTGTTTCCGTGAGTTTCTTTTTGATTTGTTACGGCTGTTAAAGAAACATCACTTTCTTTAGTTAAATGAACAGATACGTTTGAACTGTTTTGTACAAACCAATTATTTTGTAATTGACCTGGATAAAGAGATAGTTCGTTATTCGAAGCGCGGATCTCTACATTTTTATTTTGCGGAAGAACGAGTGTTTGTTTCACCTGTGGTGCGAAGTTAAAAAACGTATGCTGAACCGGTAATGGTTTTAACGTTATATACATCGTTTCTCCAGCCGTTTGAACTGAAAGGAAATCATCTCTTTTTAAATTAGGTTTTTCATTTGTTTTTGTCGTCATTTCATATGTTCCAAAAAGATGAATTTGATTTGTATTATCACCCTCTATCGTTAGAGGGTGATGCCCCGCATCCACTACGATTTTTTTGATAGATTCAGGTATATCAAGTTGTCCGTCTGGAATATTACTCGTTTGTCTAGTTGTGTTAATAGAATGACGAACTTCTTCTAGCAATCCAGTTGATAATAAGCAGTAAAAAGCAATTCCAACACTTCCTAAAACTCCGATAAAGAAAATACTAAAAATATCATATTTAATAAATGAATGTTCCTTCTTAGAAAATAGAAGGTATAGTAAAATTTCAGCGCCAAGTATGATAAGTAAAACAGGCCACCAGGCTGTTAATGTATCTAATGCTTGAACTCCTTTTACGACTGAAAATAGTAAAAAGAAACCTAATGTAATAATGGAGAGCCCCATTGAGAATGTTCCAACGCGCCATGTTCTCATTCGTTTGTACCACCTTTGTTTTCTTTATTTCCAAGTAACAATTTAAAGCCGCCACCAATTAAAAGGAGAGCAACGATAGATGTTTGGAAATAGCGATAATATAGTTCGCTAAGATGAATATTAAATATAGTTGCAAAATAGTCATTCAAAATAGGAAGGACTGTTTGATCTAATAAATAATAACCACCGAGTGTAATTAACCCAATACCGATCCATCTTTGATGATTGATAAAATAGTCAATGATAGGTTCGTCATTTACACGTTCTTTTCCGTATTTTGCAGTTTGCTGTAACGCATCAAAAAAGCTATAGAACCAAATGATTGGTACTAAAAATAAAAACGCAGAAAGTCTTAATAAGTCGAGCAAATAAATAGATAGTAAAAAGGCTGCCATAAGCTGAAGGCCACGGCGCTGTAAGCCTAAATACATATGTCCTGCTCCAGGAAACATTGCTAAAATGGAAGCGAATGTTTTATTTTTCTTTCCTTGTTCTCGGTGCTCTTCAAATTCTTCAAAAATAGTACGATCCACTAATTGCTCGCCGCGTTCTTTTTTCTGTAGTTGTTGAACAACATCGAAGAAATTATAAATCCATAAAACAGGTAATGTAATAAGAAAGATAAGGAAACTTCCTTGAGATGTTAAGAGTGCAACGAATATAATCATACTTCCGATTCCTGTGCAAGCGACTAAAAATGTAAGTCCGCGTTGCATAAGTCCTAATTGAAAATGACCAAGCCCAGGAATGATTGATAGAAGAATGATATAAAATCGTTCGCTTTCTTTAGAGGACTCTATAAATTCTCCGGCTGCTTGTTTTTTCGATTGATTAATAATAGTGATAACTAAGTCTAATAAATTGATCGCCCATAACACGACTAGTAAAAATAGAGAAAGAAAAGCAATATCACGCGCTCCTAATGCTATTGTACAAAATGCTGCAAAGATAAATAGAAATAAAGCCCCGCCGCTATATAAAATAAATCGTCCAAATTTCTTTAAATATAAATGTCCAAGCCCAGGAATTAGCCCTAACACAAGTGCTAAAAAGGGATTTTTATTCATGCTTTGAACCTCCGTCCTTTTTTGATGTGTCTACCGATTTGTTTACAATTTGTTGTGAGATAGAAGACTCGTTATGTTTTGAAGATTTCTCGAAATTTGATGTCGCTGTGAAAATATACTGGAATAAACCACTTACCATAAAAATAATTGTAGCCGCAGTCGCAATTATGTAGTGAATAATTGTGCGCTTTAGTGAGTTTGTTTTTATATTTTCATTAGATTGTAGTGTTTCAAAATTAATTTGCGTCATAACTTCGTTCGTAAATGAATCATCATTTATCATTGGAAGGTTTTCATGTTGTTCATCAATACTTTCCATATAAAGTGCTAAACAATGATCACATTCATAAAGATGTTCTTCCATAGATTCACGTTCATTGTTTGATATAACATCTAATGTATAATTGCGCCAATCTTCTTTTGAATAATGCATCATAGAAACTCTTCCTCCTTCCAATGTTTTTTAATCCATTTTCTTGCCCGATACAGTTTCATTTCGACTGTTTTCACTTCAATATTTTCTTGCAAAGCAATTTCTTGATAACTTTTTTCTTCTAAGTAATGTGCGAGAACGACGTCACGGTAATTGTCGGGAAGTTCTCTCAGTTTTTGAGCAATGAGTAATTTTTGCTCTTTCGTCAATAATAAAGCCTCAATATTATGAGAGGATTTTATATTTTCCGCAGTTTCTTTACATAAAGAGAGTTCTTCGTTTTCTCTAGCTTTTTTTCTCTTATAATCAATAGCGTGATTGGTGGCAATACGTGCCATCCACGTTTTTAATCCGCGAAATTGATAATTTGGGAGAGAGGCGTGAATTTTTACGAATACTTCTTGTGTAACATCTTTAGCATCTTCTTCATGTCTTAAAATAGAAAAGATAACTTGAAAAATATAATGACGATATGTTTGTACAAGGATACGAAAAGCATGTTCGCTTCCTTGTTGTGCTTTTGCAACTAATTGTTTTTCCTCAATCGGTCTCTCCCTCCTTTTTGACGCATTCTATTATATAGACGTAAGAAATGATAAGTCACCCTACACATGTTATAAAAAAAGAATAATATATTTTTAGCAGGAGGGCTATATGAAAAAGGTGTGAAAAAATGGTAAAGAGAAGTATATAATGAGCAAAGAGGAAATGCTACATGGAGAAAGGATGTGAATGTTAGTAGGATAAGGTCCATACTAACAAACATGAAAATTAAAATATTAATAGCCGATGATAATTCTTTTATAAGAGAAGGCATGAAAATTATTTTAAATACATATGAAGAGTTTGAAGTATTAGATACCGTAAATGATGGAAAAGAAGCTGTAGCGTATTGTAAAAAATATGAAGTTGATATTGCGCTTTTAGATGTTCGTATGCCAAACATGAACGGGGTAGAGGCGACGAAGTTAATTTGTGAAGAGACAAAAACGAAGCCTCTCATTTTAACGACATTTGATGATGATGAATATATTTTGGACGCAGTAAAAAACGGAGCGAAAGGTTATTTATTAAAAAATAATGATCCGGAGCGTATTCGTGATGCGATAAAAGGAGTTTATAACGGTCAAACTGTTATGCAAGATGTAGTGCTTGATAAAATTAAGTCTAATTTAATGGAAAGTAAAGAGGAAGAATCTAAAATTGATAAGAGCCTTTTCACAGAAAGAGAGCTTAGTATTATCGCATTAATTGCGAAAGGTTTCTCAAATAAAGAAATTTCGAAGCAACTTTTCATATCTGAAGGAACGATTGCAAATTATATTACATCAGTTTTAGGGAAAACTGGACTAGAACATCGCACACAAATTGCGATTTATTACTTAACAGGGAAAGTAGATTAATGTTATGGAATTTTGGTTAACTGTAAGTAAACTTATTGTCTTTTTATATATAGTGTTTAGCTACATTCATTTAAATGTTACGAACTTACCGTGGATTATATTTACTTTGCTTTTATATCTTTCTGTCAATGTGTTGATCTCTATATTTAAAAAAGATACGTACAAAAACATATTAACTTGTGTGTCAATTGGCGTAGTTATGTTATTTACATGGAAGGTTCATCCGTTTTTTATTTTATTTTTACCTTTGAACTTATATGAAATTGCAAATTATTACATAAAAAAGAAATGGTTAATCTTTTTCATTATGATTCTTCCTATTATTTTTATAGGTGAAGGTATTCAAATGACGTATGGACTTATTAGTGCATTTTGTTTTTTTTCCTTAACGATAGCTCATCGCTATATAGCACGATTATTAAAACTAGAAATGCAAAATGATAAAATGAGAAAAGACATACAAAGACTTACGAAAAGCTTAAATGAAAATAAAGATTACATAAGGCAATCTGAATACACATTTAAATTAGAGGAAAGAAATCGACTATCTCAAGAAATTCATGATAAAATTGGTCACTCAATGACAGGTGCACTAATTCAAATGGAAGCAGCAAAGAGATTAATGGAAATAGATAAAGAAAAATCTGCGGAATTATTACAAAATGCCATTCATATTTCAAAAGATGGAATTGAAAGCATTCGGATTACATTAAAAAATATGAAGCCACCAACTGAGCAAATTGGTATTCATCGTATGAAATTATTCATAGAGGAATTTGCTGGTAAGCATGATATAAATATTCCATTCGTATATAAAGGGAACTTAGATATGATTTCACCAATTCAGTGGAAGATTATTGGTGAAAATGTTATGGAGGCACTAACAAACGCGATGAAATATGCTGATGCGACAGTCATTTCAATAGATATTCATGTACTGAACAAGATGGTGAAAGTACAAGTGAAGGATAATGGTAAAGGTGCAGCTCTTGTTAAGAAAGGCCTCGGTATTATGGGGATGGAGGAGCGAACAGCATCAGTAAACGGAAAAATTATTGTAGATGGAACAAGTGGTTTTTCAGTAACAATGTTATTGCCGATATAAGAGGATGAGACGAGGATGAATCATCTCATATGAAAAAAGTGAATAATCTCATGTGAAAAGAGTGAACTTCTGCACTGAGCAGGTTCATTCTTTTTGTTTATAATAAAGTGAAACTTCAATCAGTGGGGGGTGTTTTTCCCTGCTGATTGTTAGTTGAACCAATCGGGCATTTTTACGGGCAGTTGATCTCCCACCTAACTTCATTGCACCAGCTGAATTTTGAGGTGGGAGTCTTACTGACCGTTGATGCGGGATAAAAGCAGAGAAACCGAAATAGGGGTGAAATGATGAACACATTGGAAATTAAAAATTTAACGAAAAAATTTGGTGATTTCATCGCGGTAGATAATATGTCTTTATCTATTAAAGAAGGAGAAATATTTGGCTTTTTAGGTTCGAATGGTGCTGGTAAGAGTACAACGATTAATATGATTGCTGGTTTGTTAAGAAGTAATGAAGGTGAAATTAGCATACTAGGAAAAAATATAAAGAAACATAATCGATTTGCGAAAATGAATATTGGTATCGTTCCGCAAGATATTGCGATTTATGAAGAGTTAACTGCCTATGAAAATGTGAAATTCTTTGCTGGATTGTATGGATTACGAGGAGCCGAGCTAAAAGCGAGAGTAGAGGAAGCACTTCAATTTGTAGGCCTTAGTGATAAACATAAAAGTTATCCGAAAAACTTTTCTGGCGGGATGAAACGAAGACTGAATATCGCTTGTGCAATCGCTCATAGACCGAAGTTAATTATTATGGATGAACCGACAGTTGGAATTGATCCGCAGTCAAGGAACTACATTCTTCAGTCTGTCCGAAAATTAAATGAAATGGGAAGTACGATTATTTATACGAGTCACTACATGGAAGAAGTAGAAGAGATTTGTACGAAAATAGCAATTGTCGATCACGGTAAAGTAATTGCAGAAGGAACGAAAGAACAGTTAAAAGCGATTATTACAGATACGAAAGATATTTGGATTGAAGTAAAGTCAGTAGAAAATTTAGATGTAGAAAATTTAAAAGAGATAAATGGTGTGAAAGCTGTTCAAATTGAAGAGAACGTAATCAAGGTAAACTCGGATGCAGGATTAAATAATTTAAATAAAATTATTCAGCATTTCATTAATCATGACATTGAAATTCGTTCGTTAGAGGAGCAGGCTCCGAATTTAGAAACGGTATTCCTTACGTTGACTGGGAGAAACTTACGAGATAAATAAAAGGTAAATGAAGAAAAGGTAAAGGGAGGTTCATCAATTGAACATCTTTAACATTGCAGTGATGCACATTAAAAGAGATTTCAGGGACGTAAGAACTTTAGTTTTCATGTTAGCATTTCCGATTGTGCTTATGCTTGTATTAGGAACTGCGTTAAGTAACGCAGTTAATAGCGATAGTCAAGCGATTAAGGATATACAAGTGCTATATAAAGATGAAGCGAGTAGCACGTTTTCTCAATCGTTTGAAGCGTTTACGAAAGAAGTCGATAAATCAGGTATTCATTTTAAAAAAGTTTCCGAAGGTATAGATGGGAAAGAAGAAGTGAAGCAAAATAAATATGCTGCTTATGTAGAGTTAAATAAAGATGGTGCAAAATTTTACGGAAGTGACAAAAGTAGTATTGAGGGAAGTATTGTGGAAGGCAAGCTTACAACATTTGTTGATAAGTACAACGTAGTGGCCGAAGTTGCAAAAGTAGATCCGAGTAAGGTTAGCGCAGTTATTTCAAACGGAAATCATAATGATTATATTAAAGAAACATCTTTACAAGCTGCTAAAAAACCAGGTTCTATGGATTACTATGCGGTTGTAATGACGACGATGATTGCACTGTACGCTGCAATGGGGGCGAGTTTTTTAATTCGAGGAGAACGAATACGTAAAACAGGAGATCGCTTAATTGCAGCACCTATAAGTAAGGCTGAAATTTTCATTGGGAAAGTGCTCGGTAGTCTCGTAGCGAATGCACTTTGTCTATTACTTGTCGTTTTATTTAGTAAATTTGTTTTTCAAGCGAATTGGGGCGACCATCTTGGAATCATATTTATTATTTTACTAACAGAAGTCTTTTTAGCAATTAGCTTTGGTTTAGGAATCGGATATATTACAAAAACAGGTGAGGCATCTAGAGCGATTATTATGGTTGTTGTGCAATTAGCGTCTATTTTTGGTGGTGCTTATTTCGTAGTGGAAGAAAATTCCGTTACGAATTTATCACCATTAACGTGGGCAAACACAGCTATTATGAAAATTATTTATGCAAATGATGTAGGAGCGGCACTGCCGGTAATATTTTTAAATCTTGGGATTTCAGCAATCTTTTTATTAATTGCAATTATTGCATTACGTAGACGGGAGGGGCTATAGTATGAAAGATATTTTATGGCTCATACAAAAAACGTTATCTGTGCTTCTGAAAAATAAAAAGGGGTTACTCATTATTATTAGCTTGCCGATAATAGGAACGCTCATTTCCTTTTCGATATATGGGAATGTAGGGCAAGGAACGTTAAATATTGGGGTTATAAATAAAGAAAATCAACCTATCGCAAATGATACAGTGAAATTTTTAGAAGGACTCAATCATGTAAATGTTAGTAAAATTAAGGAATCTGAAGTGGAAGATAAACTCACTTCAAAAAAACTTGATGGTGTTATTACATTACAGTCTGGTTTTTCTGAAAGTGTTCGAGAAGGGAAACCGAGTCATATTGAGATTTCATCGATTAAAGGCGATCAAGTAACAGGATTTATAAAATCGTATTTATATAACTATGTTGATAACATCGCTGCGATTAGTAAAGTGGCAGGGGCCGATCAAAGTACGTTTAATAGTATGTACGCTGGTTATCAAAAAAGTTCATTTAAAGTAAAGGCTGAGACACTTGAAGATACTTCGAAAAATAAGGATATGACAAATCAAACGATTGGTTATCTTATTATGTTTATGCTATTTTCAGCGATGAACTTATCAGGATTTATATTAAAAGAAAAAGAGAACAGAACGTATTTTAGGTTATTATCGACGCCGATAGATGGAAAGAAATTTATATTATCTAATGTCGCGGTGAATATGATTATATTAACATTACAAATTGTAATTGCAGTATTATTTATGACGAATGTTTTTCATACGAATATAAATATGCCTTTCACAGTTATGATTGGTGTACTCATGATATTTGCTTTAATCGCAATTGGTTTATCATTAGTCATTGTGTCTTTTTCAAAAAGTTCAACTGCTTCAAATGCGATGCAAAATGTTGTTATTGTACCGACATGTTTATTAGCGGGATGTTATTTTCCATATGATATTATGCCGAAAACAGTACAAAAAATAGCTGATTTTTTACCGCAACGCTGGCTAATGGACACGATTTCGAAGTTGCAGCAAGGAATTCCGTTTTCAGAGTTGTATTTAAATATTCTAATCTTATTCGCCTTTGCGATAGCGTTCTTCTTAATTGCGATTTATAAGTTTGGAAGAAATAATGATGCAAGGAACTTCATTTAATGAAAAGGTGTGGCGCAATGCCACACCTTTTTTGTATTCGTAATTTAAAGTATCTTTTGTAATATAGGAATGCTTTTGTAGAGCACTTCGTTATGTGAAGCATGCACAACATATTTATTTCCCTCTAGAAGAAAAACGCTATGCAGAACAGCGTTACCATCACCATATTTTGTAAGTATATCACCGACGACTTTTCCGTCTGTCCATTCCAGTTTTGAATGTGAAGGGACGACTTGTAGATATTGAATCGTTTCTACTCCATCTCCTGCAATGAGTGTAGTTTCAATATTTCTTTTCTCTATAATAAATCTATTTGCATTTAATGTATCGAGGAATGGATTTTTCGTTTTCATCTTACTATAAGGAAGAAATGTAATAGCAGAGCCGGATCTTATAAATAAATAATTTCCGTAATCTTTACAAGGAATAACATCTTGTAATCCTGGAAAGTAACGGTGTATCGCTTCAACTTTATTCATTTTGTGTAAGGTGCTTACGTAGTGAATGTACTGTTCCATATAAAAATGAACGATATTTATTTTAGAAGATGTATGTACTGGGAGAGCACCTCCAGTCCAATAACTATAATTGGGGGGAGATCCAGCGTTTGGTGTACAGAGTATAATAAGTTGCTCCACATCATTTTCATATTCTTCACTTTGAACGTAAGAACGTGCAAGAAGTCCACCCATACTATGACAAACTAAATTTAGTTTGTCGCACCCTGTAAATTTTTTAACATAGGCAATTGTTTTTAATAAATATTTTTGAGTGGAAAAAGCAATACGCTGACGCCAGTCATAAAAACAGATAAACAAGTTTTTATTTCGTTCATAGCCGATACTTTCTAACATTATAATGAGTGGTTCATAAATAAACGAAGAAAGCCCAAAGTTCCAATTACCGGTACCAGGAATAATAATATTACTCATTGAACCGAAAAGACCTGGGATAAAAATAATAGGAGTTTTTCTTATTTTCATATTCTGCTCTCCTTTAACTTTGTAACATCCAAAAAGTAGGAAATGCATTTTGAATGAAAATTTATTTTAATGAAACACTACGAAATAGTAAGTAATATGAGTGGAAGGAAATCAAAATGATTAAAAAAATATTGCGAGTCACTTCTATTATTATTGCTATTTTCGTTGTTATTTTAATTTGGATGCATATTGACGTTACGCTCGGAAGGAAAATGGAAGCCGGGAAAAATATGCCGACAGAGTATGCACCTCATTATAGTGACTTTCAATTATATGTAGAAGGGAAGTCGTTTTATAAACAGTTATTTACTGATATAAGTGAAGCAAAGCAATCTATTTACACTTATTTTTATATTTTATCGGATGATAAAAGTAGCCATACTTTTTTAAACTTATTAAAGGAGAAGGCGAAAGAAGGAGTAAACGTCTATTTATCAGTTGATCGCATTAATGATTTATCATTTGAAAGAAAGATGAAAAATGAATTGCGGGAAAGTGGTGTACATTTTACATATAGTAGAAAACCTGAATTGCCATTCGGATTTTATTCACTTCACCATCGTAATCATCGTCGTATTACGACGATTGATGGGGAGATTGGCTATACGGGTGGCTTTAATATGGGGGATGAGTACTTAGGGAAAGATAAGCGATTTGGAGATTGGCGTGACTATCATGTGCGGCTTAGAGGAGAAGGAGCAAAAGATTTGGAAGAGCAATTCGCTTTAGATTGGAAACGAGATACGAAAGAACATATAAAAAGAAGTACGAATAAAGCGAGTAAAGGGAATACATTACATACGATGGTTAGCTACAATGGACATCATGTCGCTGAAAAATATATAAGGTTAATAAAACAAGCGAAACATTCAATTGTAATTACAACACCTTATTTTATAGCGAAAAATAAAGAATTAATGAATGCTTTAATTGGAGCGCAAAAACGTGGTGTTACAGTAAAAATACTATGGTCATATAAACCAGATATTCCTCTTATTAAAGAGGCAGCGTATCCTTATATTCGTCAAGCTGTTAATAACGGGATTACGGTATATGGTTATAAAAAAGGGATGTTTCATGGAAAGTTAATGCTGATTGATAATGAACTAACTGTTATCGGTACAACGAACATAACTGCACGAAGTTTCTATATAAATGATGAGATGAATTTGTATATTCATGGTGGACCTATCATAGCGCAAGTGAATGAGGCGTTAACAGAAGATTTTCATGACTCGAAAGAAATGACGAAAGAGTTTTTTGAGAAGTTATCTTTTTGGGAGCGTTGTAAGGAGAAATTTGCGGGATTGGTTGATTTTTATTTGTGATGATTTAACTGGAATACTGGAAATGTAGAATATAGTAAATAGAAAGCTGTATTGTTTATTCAAAAAGTTGAGAAGTAAGAAAGAACCTTCAAAAACAGAAGGTTCTTTCTTATTTTATAATTTATTATTGGTAGTTAAAAAATAGTCTGGTCTGGCGGGTGCCCCTCCGTCTTCATTTGCGCTTCGGTAAAAAATTCAATATGTAGTTAAAATAAAGTTAAGCTAATGTCTCTATTTTGATTAAGGGTTCTAAGTGAGTTCTAGTTGAATGCTTAAAAAAACTGTAGTTTTATAACTGAAATTTCCGGTAAATCAAAATGATTAACGTGATATAATTTTATTAATAATTTTGAAACTAGAAGGGGTTTAAATGATGGGGAACTTTCAAAGTAATTTTCAAACGGCTACACAAATTGCTACACAAATGAAAAATGCATCGGATACAATTCAAAGTGCGACAAATCGTTCTATAACAAAGGCGAGCCGTACTACACTATCTGTAAATGCCCAGGCGCAAGAAGCGAATCAACAAATGCTAGATTTGACTAGACAATTTTGTGGGGCCTTTCAACAAGCAGTTGATAATATTCATTTAGCAGCTAAGGATTTTGAAAGAATGGATAACGAACTACAAAAGACATTTCGCTAATGCGGCAACCTACGGTAAAGGGAGAAGGGTAGGGAAAATAAGATGAGTCAAGACATTGAAAAGCAAGTAGATCAATTAAATCAAGAATTACGGATAGTATTCGAGAAACAAGATCGAAATCAAGCTACGATTCAAATCCAGAGACAAACAGAAATGGACTTTTATGAATTGAGAAGTCGAAATAACCGTTTATTTAATAGAGTTTTAGAAACATGGCATGGTGATAAAGAAGTTTCTAATTTTTTTATAAATAAGCTTCAAGAATCGCAACATATTGAGCGCAAATTAATATTTGAATTGGAAAATCAAAAAGAAAAATTATTTAAAGAAAGACGCGATCTTAGTGATTTAGAAAACAACCTTACCTATCAGCGGCAACAATTAAAAGGGGAGGACGAAGCATGAGTTTAAATATGTATGTAGGGGAAGTGCAAAATCAGGCTCAGAGCATGAATGCTGTATGTGTTGCTACCATTCAAGGTATGGAACAAACGATTCAATCAATTGATGCTTTTGCAACTGATACGGTTTTGCAAGGACAAACATATAGTAGTGCAAAAATGTTTTTTGTTCAAACCTTTCGTCCTTTAGCGCAAGGTATCATTTATTTATGTGAAGAATTAATTCGTCAAAATGATGCATTCCCAAGCGATTTTCAATCACAAGTTGCTTCCACAGATGTCATCGAACAAGAAATAAGAGAGCAAATTCAAGAAATTAATCGAATGGTCGCAAGTATAGAAGCTATTAGTATTGCTACAGTATTGCCTGGAATAGATGCTATGGTTATTGTTTTAGTGGAGATGAGAAAAAAACTGCAAGAAAAATTAGAACATCTATATGAATTTAACTATACGTCTAGTAATAACTACAACACAGCTCTTCAACTAGTGGCTAGCATTACTGCCGGCCTTGCTGAAGTTCAAAGCGGGAAAGGATTTAGTCCTGTAAGTGGTACGTTTAGTACACAAGGATTAAATATGGATTGGACCGTTTCGATTCAAGAAATTGCTGATGAAAGAAAACGTCAAGTTGATAATCTTTTAAAGGAGAGATCAATGGAAGAGGGAGCGGTGTGCAAGAAACCTCCCGAAAAATCTACATCCGAAAAAATTATAGATGGTATTTTAGAAGGTACGGGTCAAGCTGTTGAAGATACAATAGATGGTGTTGTGGCACTTGGTAAATGGGAAACGTGGGAGAACATGGGGTACGTTGTTACTCATTTAGATGAAACCTTACCTGCTATGTGGAACACATTGTCAGATTCGTTTATTAATGATGTAATAAATGGAGACGCTGAAAGTCGTGCTAAGTGGGGAAGTTATGCTTTTACACAAATTGGACTTGGACTTATTGGTGATAAGGGGATAAGTAAAGTCACTACATTAGCAAAAGGTGCAAAATTCTCTACAGGAATGTCTTCTTTCGCAAATGAATTGCCACTGACGGATCGGTTGGCATTTGCAGGTGCAAGTGGATTTGGAAGCAATCAAATAAAAACTTTTGAAGTTTTACAAAAAGCTCGTGAAACATTTATGTTTTCTACGACTGGTAGAAAAAGTAGAGTTAAGGATGTACAAGAGGTAATTAAGGATTATGCAGATAAAGTACTTGATAGGGTAACTGTAGAAAAGGAATATCCTGATTCTTATACGGCATCCCGAGTGTTACGTGAAGAACTAAAAGACGCTGGGATTGATCCGCCTCCATACCATAATGCAGCACATCATATTGTACCGTGGAACGATGGTAGGGCTGTGGAAATACAAAAATTAATGAAAGAGTTTGAAATAGACCCTAACTCTGCTGTTAACGGAGTATTTTTACCTGGATATCGAGCAATAGATAGTAAATATGTAACTACGGAGGCAATGCATATAGGTAATCATGGACCAGAGTATATAGAATTAGTATATGATACACTGACAGAGATTAAAGAGTTTGGTGGTACTCAAGCTGATGCTGTTGCAGCACTCCAGACAATCAGAGAAGGATTATTAGATGGCAGTATAAAACTAAATCAACCAAAGTAATGAAACTTGAGTAAGTAACAGAGCATGTAGGAGGGAAAATATGAAGATTTGGCAATTAAAAAGTAAGTTTAATAACTATGAGTCTTTCCAGTTATTAAATTTTGAAGAAGACCACAAAAAATATATTGATGGAAAAATAAATTCGATAACTCATTTAGCAAATTCATGGGGCAATATATATATAGAGTGTATTGAAGGAGATAATTATAGTGATTTCCCTAAATTTTGGGGAGGAACTGGTGCACCAATGATTAGTGAAAAAGCCAAGCAAGTACTTGAACCTTTAATAGGCGATAATGTTGAATTCTTACCAATTTTACGCAATTCAACTAGTGAGGTATATTACTTGGTCCATGTGTTGAATGTACTAGATGCGATTGATGGAGATAAAGCAATCTTTAAAAAACTGATTACAGGCCTTATAGTAGGTTGTGAAAAGTTCGCATTTGATTTTAATATAGTTCAAAATGAAATGATATTTAAGGTTTACATAAATGGAAAAATTCATCCTACGGCTGTTTTTATTTCGGATGAATTGAAGGTTTTAATTGAACAAAGTGATTTAAAAGGTTTTGAATTTATTGAAGTGTGGGATTCAGTAAAGGATGCGTAAAGAAATCTAATTTAATTAGATTATTGATGGAACCCCATATCTAAGAGAGTAAAAAATAAAAAGCTTATGCATTTGTATAAGCTTTTTATTATGAATAAGTGTAGAAAGGGATGGTAATTAATATTCAATATATATTTTAGGATTACAAAGTAAATAGAAGTAAACGATTTTTTGTTACGTAATAATCTATTTACTTTAGAAGATAAAAGAAATAGTTAAGGAGAATAAGTATGAAAATATGGGAGTTAAAGAGTGGGTTAGATAACTATGAGTCTTTTCAATTATTAAATTTTAAAGAGGATAAAAATTTTTTTGAAGGGAAGTTTAACTCTATAATAAAACTAGTAGATTCATGGAGAAAGTTACCTGTTGAATGTTTAGAGGAAGGAAAGGCCAGTGACTTTCCACATTTCTGGGGAGAAATTGGTGCCCTAATGGTCAGTGAAAAGGCAAAGGAATTATTAGAATCTATAGTAGGTGCTGATGTGGAATTCTTACCCCTTATACGTAACTCAAATAGTGAGATATATTATTTAGTTCATGTATTGAATGTACTAGATGCGATTGATAGTGATAAAGCAACTTTAAAAAAACTGATTACAGGTTTAATAATAGGATGCGAAAAATTTGCATTTGATAATAATACTGTTCAAAATGAAATGATTTTTAAGGTTTATATAAATGGGAAAATTCATCCCACGGCTGTTTTTATTTCAGATGAATTGAAGGTTCTTATTGAACAAAGTGATTTAAAAGGTTTTGAATTTATTGAAGTGTGGGATTCAGAAGAGCTCATGTAAATAAATTCTAAAATTATAAATGGCCCTGATAAGTTTACGATAAAAACTTAAGTCCCCTTGTTATACAAAGTAGGGGACTACTAATCCAGCATTAACGAGCAGTAAAATTCCCACCACAAAATTCGGCTGAACCAAAGAAGTTAGGTGGGAGATCAACTGCTCGTAAAAGCCCGATTGGTCTAGGCTAATAATCAGTGGGGATGGACAAAGCCTCCACTGATTAAAGTTTCACTTTATTTAAGTGTGTTTTATCAACATAATAGTGACTCAAAGCACTTCGCGAAAGGAGGGGCCTATAAAAGTTCTTTTTGTAACGAGAAAATTATTTTTCATGCACAAGCATCGAAACATCATCATTAATCAACGTCCCAACATGTTCACCTAAACAAATTCTTTTCATAACGCCAGGCTCATCAAAGTTAAAGACGTGTGCCGGTAAATTATAATCTCGAGCAAGTAATAAAGCGGCTTGATCCATTACTTGTATGTTTTGCCTAACAATATCGTTATAGTTCAGTTTACTGTACATTTTCGCTGATTTGTTATGTTTCGGATCACTTGTAAAGACACCGTCTACTCCTTGTTTTGCGACTAAAATGGCGTCGCTATTCATTTCAATGGCTCTTTGTACACTTTGGTAATCTGTTGTAACGAATGGTTGCCCGTTACCACCACCGAATATGACAACATAACCATTATCTAAATGATGTACTGCACGTAGGCGAATATATGGTTCAGCTACTGCATTAAAAGGGATGGAAGTCATAACGCGTACTTCTCTATCTGTTTTACTTGTTAAAACGCCGCGAAGCATTAAGCTGTTAATAATCGTACCTAGCGTACCGATATTATCAGCTTCTACACGATCAATTCCCCATTCTTCAGCTAGATGACCTCTGAAAATGTTACCGCCGCCGATGACAATGGATACTTCGATATCTAGGTCAATAATGGATATTATTTCGTTCGCGATATGTTCTAATCGTTTGGAGTTAAAGCTATTTCCAGATTGATCAGCAAGTGCGCCGCCACTTAGTTTAATTAAGACGCGTTTATATGGTTTCATAACAATTCCCCCTATATAGATTGCAATAAAAAAGGAACAAAGGCGAATGCCTTTGTTCCTTCGTAAGAAAATGAAATAGAAAAGAAATAGATATGATGAACTTCTTCACGTGATTTTTCATAACATCCACTCCTTTTCATCCCCATTTATTTAGAATACGTATATCTTTTAGATTATACGAAATAATCTGATGTTTTATCAAGGTTATTTTATTTCTTTTTTATAAAAAAGTGTCAATGAATATTATAAGAAATAAATTTGAATTTTTTGTGACGAACTTGTAGGTTTTTGTATGATTTTGTAGGTTCGATTATATGATGTGTGAGTAGCTTTTATAAATTCAAATTGAAAGCGTTCGCATGAAGGGGATGAACATAAATGAAAAAATTCGGATTGGCAACACAAATTTTTGTCGCGCTTGTTTTAGGGATTGTAGTAGGGGCAGTCTTTTATGGCAATAAAACGGCGATTTCTTATATCACACCAATTGGGGATATATTTATTCACTTAATTAAGATGATTGTAGTACCAATTGTTATTTCAGCATTAATTGTTGCGGTAGCTGGTGTAGGCGATATGAAAAAGCTTGGGAAACTGGGCGGTAAGACAATTCTTTATTTCGAAATTATTACGACGATTGCTATTTTAATGGGATTACTTGCAGCGAATATATTCCAACCAGGTACTGGCGTTGATATGAGTAATTTACAGCAAAGTGATATTTCTTCTTATAAACAAACAGCAGATGCAACAGAGAAGAAAGGCTTTGCAGAAACGATTGTTCATATTGTACCGAAAAATATATTTGAGTCTATTACACAAGGTGACTTATTACCGATTATATTCTTCTCAGTACTATTCGGTTTAGGAGTTGCAGCAATCGGTGAAAAGGGAAAGCCTGTTTTTAACTTTTTTGAAGGTGTACTCGAAGCGATGTTTTGGGTTACAAATCAAGTGATGAAATTCGCACCATTTGGTGTGTTCGCATTAATTGCTGTTACGGTTGCGAAATTTGGTGTAGCAACACTACTTCCTTTAGGAAAACTAGTGCTAGCTGTATACGTAACTGTTATACTATTCGTTGTGATTGTATTAGGTATTAATGCACGAATGGTTGGAGTAAACATTTTTACATTAATGAAAATTTTAAAAGAAGAACTTATTCTTTCATTTACGACAGCAAGTTCAGAAGCTGTTTTACCTAATATAATGAGAAAAATGGAAGAGTTCGGTTGTCCAAAGGCAGTTGCCTCTTTCGTAATTCCGACAGGTTATACATTTAACTTGACTGGATCGGCTATTTATCAAGCGTTAGCGGCATTGTTTGTTGCACAAATGTACGGTGTACACATGTCACTGACGGAGCAAATAATGCTATTATTCGTTCTCATGTTAACATCCAAAGGTATGGCGGGAGTTCCGGGTGCATCATTCGTTGTTGTATTAGCGACGTTAGGATCAATGGGCTTACCGCTAGAAGGCATCGCATTAATTGCGGGAATTGACCGCATTTTAGATATGATTCGCTCAGCTGTCAATGTATTAGGAAATGCATTAGCTGCCATTGTTATGTCGAAGTGGGAAGGCGAATTCGATGATGAGAAAGCAAAACAATATGTAGAAACGGTCAAACAAACAAAAGCAGCGTAAGAGATTGTTAAGGAGTGAGTAATCATGGCAACATTAACTGAAGTTAAAAATGGAGTACGAATTGAAAAAGATTTTTTAGGTGAAAAAGAAGTACCAAATTATGCGTACTACGGTGTACAAACAATGCGTGCAGTGGAGAATTTCCCGATTACAGGATACAAAGTCCATGAAGGTTTAATTAAAGCGTTAGCAATTGTAAAAAAAGCGGCAGCACTTGCTAATGCAGATGTAGGAAGATTGGAATTGAAAAAGGGTGGTGCTATCGCAGAAGCATCACAAGAAATCCTTGAGGGGAAATGGCATGATCATTTCATCGTTGATCCAATTCAAGGTGGTGCAGGAACTTCAATGAATATGAACGCAAATGAAGTCATTGCCAATCGTGCTCTTGAATTATTAGGAATGGAAAAGGGAGACTATGATTATATTAGTCCAAACAGTCATGTAAATATGGCACAATCAACAAACGATGCATTCCCAACAGCGATTCATATTGCAACATTAAATGCATTAGAAGGCTTATTACAAACAATGGGTTATATGCATGATGTATTTGAATTAAAAGCAGAACAGTTCGATCATGTTATTAAAATGGGTCGTACACATTTACAAGATGCTGTGCCAATTCGTCTTGGACAAGAATTTAAAGCATACTCCCGCGTACTTGAACGTGACATGAAACGTATCAAGCAATCACGTCAACATTTATATGAAGTAAATATGGGAGCAACTGCAGTTGGTACAGGCTTAAATGCAGATCCAGAATATATTGAAGCAGTTGTAAAACATTTAGCTACAATTAGTGAACTACCACTTGTTGGTGCAGAAGATTTAGTAGATGCAACGCAAAATACGGATGCGTACACTGAAGTATCTGCAGCACTTAAAGTATGTATGATGAACATGTCTAAAATTGCGAACGACCTTCGTCTAATGGCATCAGGTCCACGCGTTGGATTAGCGGAAATTATGCTACCAGCTCGTCAACCAGGTTCATCTATTATGCCAGGTAAAGTAAACCCTGTTATGCCAGAAGTAATTAATCAAATTGCGTTCCAAGTAATTGGTAACGACCATACAATTTGCCTTGCTTCAGAAGCAGGACAATTAGAATTAAATGTTATGGAACCAGTACTTGTTTTCAACTTACTTCAATCTATTAGCATTATGAATAACGGTTTCCGTGCCTTTACAGATAATTGCCTAAAAGGAATTGAAGCGAATGAAGATCGCTTAAAAGAGTACGTTGAGAAGAGTGTAGGAATTATTACAGCCGTGAACCCTCATATCGGCTATGAAGCAGCAGCTCGCGTTGCGAAAGAAGCAATTGCGACAGGGCAATCCGTTCGAGAACTATGTGTGAAAAATGGTGTATTGTCACAAGAAGAATTAGAGTTAATTCTAGATCCATTCGAAATGACACACCCAGGGATTGCAGGAGCAACTCTTTTAAAGAAAAATTAAAAGAAGAGGGGGACAATCCCCTCTTTTTTGTTTACAATATAGAAATGCTATATATGAATAGAGGTAGGGATGTTATGAGTAAGTTTACAGTGGCTTCTAATGGTGCATTAGAAACAACATTAAGAGGAGCAGAAGTATTATCAACACCACTTTTAAATAAAGGGGTAGCTTTCACACAAGAGGAAAGAGAAGAGTTAGGTTTAAAAGGGTTATTACCGCCAGCGGTTTTAACGTTAGAAGAACAAGCACGCCGAGCGTATGAACAATTTAGTTCTCAGCCGGATGATTTATTAAAGAATGTATACTTAACAGCGTTACATGATCGAAATGAAGTGTTATTTTATCGTATTTTAACAGAGCATTTACGTGAAATGTTACCGATTGTATATACACCTACTGTTGGTGTAGCAATTCAAAGATATAGTCATGAATACCGTAAACCACGTGGCATTTATTTATCAATTAACGATCCATCAGGTATTGAAGATGCATTTGCAAATATCGGTGCAACAGCTGAAAATATTGATTTAGTCGTTGTAACGGATGGAGAAGGTATATTAGGAATTGGTGATTGGGGTGTTGGTGGAATTAACATCGCAATCGGGAAATTAGCTGTATATACGGCCGCAGTTGGAATCGATCCTAGCCGTGTATTACCGGTAATTTTAGATGTAGGTACAAATCGTGAGGGATTATTAAACAATCCATTTTATATTGGAAATCGTCACCCTCGTATAATAGGTGAAGCTTACGATGAATTTATTGATACGTTTGTTCAAGCGGTAAATAAACAATTCCCGAAAGTGCTTCTACATTGGGAAGACTTCAGTTCTCGAAATGCACGAAAAATTTTAGATAAATATCGTCATGACGTTTGTACATTTAATGATGATATTCAAGGTACAGGGGCAGTTTCACTTGCTGCTGTATTATCGGCAGTAAAAGCTTCTGGTGTACCGTTAAGTGAACACCGAGTAGTTGTGTTTGGCGCTGGTACGGCTGGAATCGGTATCGCAGATCAAGTAAGAGATGCAATGGTTCGTGTCGGCTTATCAGACGAAGAATCACATAATCGTTTCTGGTGTATTGACCGTAATGGGTTGGTTACAGATAATATGGAAGATCTTCTTGATTTCCAAATTCCATATGCAAGAAAAGAAGCTGAAGTAAGTGATTGGAAACAAAATGATGCTATCGGACTTGCTGAAGTTGTGAAACATGTAAAACCGACAATTTTAATTGGTACATCTACTGTTGCAGGCGCATTTAAAGAGGGAATTATTAAAGAAATGGCTTCTCACGTAGAAAGACCAATCATTTTACCAATGTCGAATCCAACGCCACTTGCTGAAGCGAAACCAGCAGATTTAATCGAGTGGACAGAAGGAAAAGCATTAGTTGCAACAGGAAGTCCGTTTGAACCGGTTACATATAACGGTGTAACGTATGTGATTGGACAGTCAAATAACGCACTTATTTTCCCAGGACTAGGTCTTGGTACAATTGTTGTTCGTGCAAGCGTCATGACGGATGGAATGTTCGCAGCAGCAGCAGAAGCAGTTGCAAGTATGGTAGATACAAGTCAGCCAGGAGCGCCTATTTTGCCAGAAGTTGAAGAGTTACGTAATATCTCTGAACTGGTTGCGATTGAAGTAGCGAAAGTTGCAGTTGCAGAAGGTGTTGCTAGAGAGAACTTAAGTGATGACGATATTAAGATTGCAGTAAAAGAATCAATGTGGAAGCCTGAGTATCGTCAAATAAAAGCGGTAGAAAAGGTTAAAATATAGAAATAAAGCCCGTTTATAATTATAAGCGGGCTTTCACTTTTACAATTGAAAAAAAGCATAGGAAGTGGCACCTTTGAATTGGAATCAATTATGGAAGAAAGATATGTATCTTTTAATTATATTAATGGTTGTTGTTCCGATTGCTGGAGAGCTGAATTTTCATCCTTTTAATGATATGTTTCGCGTTAGTTTCGGGACACCGCTTTTCTTCTTTTTATTACTATTTTTAAGAAGAGTGCCAGCAGCAGCTGCAGGTATTCTTGTAGGTATATCTGTAGTCTTATTTCGTGTATGTCTTGACTGGGTATTGCAAGGGTCATTTCATATGACAGAATCATTTTATTTGCGTTATCCTGTGTTCTTTTATTATTTTATTTATGGAAGTCTTTTTTCGCTTTGTAGGGTGAATAAGTTTCATCAGAAGCCAATTGTGATAGGATGTCTTGGAATTACAATTGAAATTATCGCAAGTATGTCTGAACTTGCGTTTTATCATATGTTAGTACTGGGGACAACGATAACAGTTTCTGAAGTGAATAAACTAATTATTATTGCTATTTTCCGTAGTTTCTTTGCACTTGGTTTTTTAAATATGATGAATTTATATGAAACAAAATTGAAAGAATCACAAGTTCGAAAAGAAAATGAAAATATGTTAATGTACCTCTCTAATTTATATGTGGAATCTGTCCATTTGAAAAAAACGTTACAAAATGCCGAGTTAATTACACAAGAAGCATATCAACTATATCGAAACTTACAAGCGAACGATGATTTAAATAGCAAAACAGCATTAAAAATAGCAGGAGAAGTGCACGAAATCAAAAAGGATAATCAAAGAATTTTTGCAGGACTATCTAAACTGTTATTAGATAAAAATGTGGCTGAGTATGTAGAAGGACATGAATTAGCGGAAATGATTGTAAGAATTAATGAGAAGTACGCTGAAATGTTAGAAAAAGATATACGTTTTTCGGAACATATAGAAGGTGAGCATGCAGAATATCATGTGTACACGGTCTTATCGATTTTTAATAACTTAGTTGCAAATGCAGTTGAAGCAATTGAGGGTAGAGGTCTCATTATTATTAAGCTATATAAACGAGATAAACATATATTCTTTGAAGTAATTGACGATGGTCCTGGTATTGCACAGAAGTATAAAAAATTAGTATTTAAGCCAGGATTTACTTCAAAGTATGATCAAACGGGAACACCTTCAACAGGTATTGGACTTTCTTACATAAACGAAATGGTAACAGAGCTAGGTGGAGAAGTGAGATTAGAAGACCGAGAAACTGGCGGAGGGTGTAAGTTTATCGTTTGTTTACCGGAGTGCAGTTTAAAGCGGGAAGGAGAATGAAGTTGTTTTATTATATCGTAGATGATGATGAAGTTTTCCGCTCCATGCTTTCACAAATTATTGAAGATGGCGATCTTGGGGAAGTAATTGGAGAGTCGGAAGATGGAGCTTTTATTGAAGCAGATCAACTAAATTTTAAAAAAGTAGATATTTTATTTATTGATTTATTAATGCCAATGCGAGATGGGATTGAAACAGTTCGCCATATTGCGTCCTCCTTTACAGGGAAAATCATTATGATTTCTCAAGTTGAATCGAAACAGCTTATTGGTGAGGCGTATACACTTGGTGTTGAATATTATATTACAAAACCATTGAATAAAATTGAGGTTATGTCTGTTGTACGTAAAGTAATGGAACGTATTCGTTTAGAGCGCTCTATACATGATATTCAAAAATCATTGAATAACGTTTTTAAGTGGGAACAGCCGCAAGTTCGAAATGAGCCAATGCAAGAAGGAAAAAGAATAGCAGATTTAGGGCGCTATTTATTATCAGAACTCGGTATTGCGGGAGAGAATGGAAGTAAAGATTTACTTAGTATGTTGGAATATTTATATGGACAAGAAAAAGAGCAAACGTTTGAATTTGGATTTCCTGCGCTAAAAGATATCTTTCACCATATAACTATAAGAAAATTAGAGAATATAGCTTCAGATGCAGATATAGATAAGGAGAGAAAAGCATCTGAACAAAGGGTACGTAGAGCGATTTATCAATCGTTAAATCACTTAGCTTCCCTTGGATTAACAGACTTTTCAAATCCGAAATTTGAAAGCTATGCTCCGAAATTTTTTGATTTCACTGTAGTTAGAAAACGAATGACAGAAATGACAAAGGATGAAGTAGCAACTTCTGGCCATATACGAATTAATACGAAGAAATTTATTCAAGTGTTGTATTTTGAGGCGAAACGGTTGATGGAGATAGAGTGAAAAAAGGTGCTTATATACAAGCATCTTTTTTTATTAAATCTACATTTTATATTTTCTCTTGGAGCATGTAAAATGTTAGTTAAGAGAAACTGGTTTTAAAGTAAGGAAGTGTCAAAACAATGGGTTTTACATTAAATAAATCGATTATTAAAGAAGTATGCGGAGAAACCTCATATAAAAGAGGCGAAGCTTATTATAAATCAAATAAAGTAATAATAAATCATTATGATGAAAATAAAGAAATTTGCGAAGCGACGGTAAAAGGGAACGAAGATTTTCATGTTACAGTAGAAAAAGCTAAAAAAGGTGATGTTGTTGCGAAATGTAGTTGTCCTTCGTTAGCATCTTTTCAAACATACTGTCAACATGTTGCGGCAGTATTGATACAAATAAATTATAATCAGCAAACCGGTGGAATGGTGCCTATTAGTAGCGGGAATATGAGTGGAAATGATCAATTAACAAGCGGGATGTTTCATTTATTTGCAGAAAAATCATTAAGACCAAAAAGTAAACAACACCGTTTTGATACACGTGAAATACTTCATGTTGAATTTATATGTACGCCAGTAGTTACGAAAAATGGTGGGGCACTGCTAGGTATTCAGTTTAAACTCGCCAAGATGTATTTTGTAAATCATATTAGAGAATTTCTTTCCAATGTGGAGAAAAGAGAGTCCTATAATTGTTCGAATGAATTTACATATACACCGGATGTACATAGCTTTAAGCAAGAAACGGATGCGATTATTCAGCAGCTCATTAAAATTTATCATAATGAAAAAATGTATGAGGATACACTGGAAGTACATGCAAAACAAGATGATAGTATGATTTTAATACCGCCAGCTTCATGGAAGGATATGCTTTCTTTACTTTCTAAAGTTGAGTTTGTGGGACTTAATCAAGATGGAAAATCTTTTCACGGTTTACAAATTTCAAAAGGGCTACTTCCTTTACATTTTGAGTTTAATAAAGGGAGTAACGGTGGGTTTACACTTTATATTGACGGCTTACAACAAGTAGAAGTAATGGATACGTATAGTTATGCTCTATTTGGAGGGAAACTGTATCAGTTGAACGCTGAGGATTGTAAGCGGCTTATCGAATTACAAAAAATGATGAATCGTTCTAGTAGTAACCAATTGTATATTCCAGCAGATAAGATGGAACACTTTGTAGCAAAAGTTGTACCAGGGTTAATGAAGCTTGGTACTGTGCGAATTGATGAAGTAATATCAGATCGTGTTGAAACGCCTTCGCTAAAAGCAAAATTGTATTTAGATCGAGTGAAAAATCGTTTGTTAGCAGGTCTCGAATTTCATTATGGAAACGTCGTGATTAATCCGTTAGAAGAGGATGGGCAGCCATCTGTTTTTAATCGTGATGAGAAAAAGGAAAAAGAGATTTTAGACATTATGAGTGAAAGTGCCTTCGCGAAAACGGAAGGCGGTTATTTTATGCATAATGAAGAAGCTGAGTATAACTTTTTATATCATGCTGTTCCAACGTTAAAAGGTTTAGTTGATATTTATGCGACGTCAGCCATCAAATTACGAATTCATAAGGGAGACACAGCTCCTCTTATAAGAGTTAGAAGGAAAGAGAGAATTGATTGGTTATCATTCCGCTTTGATATAAAAGGTATTCCAGAGGCAGAAATTAAAGGGGTATTAGTCGCTCTTGAGGAGAAACGGAAATATTATCGTTTAGCAAGTGGTGCTCTACTATCACTTGAGAGTAAAGAGTTTAATGATATTAATCAGTTTATAAAAGAATCTAGTATTCGAAAAGAATTTTTAAAGGGCGAAGAAATAGATGTCCCTCTTATTCGTAGTGTGAAATGGATGAATTCACTGCAAGAAGGAAACGTATTAAGTTTAGATGAGTCTGTTCAAGAATTGGTAGAGAACATTCAAAACCCTAAAAAGCTGAAGTTTGCGGTGCCAAGTGGCTTAGATGCGATAATGAGGGAGTATCAAACATACGGATTCCAGTGGATGAAAACACTTGCCTATTATCGTTTTGGCGGCATTTTAGCTGATGATATGGGACTGGGGAAAACGTTGCAAAGTATTGCTTTTATAGACTCTGTTTTGCCGGAAATTCGAGAGAAGAAACTGCCTATATTAGTTGTTTCTCCGTCGTCCCTCGTTTACAACTGGCTTAGCGAGTTAAAAAAATTCGCTCCACATATTAGAGCAGTTATTGCCGATGGAAATCAAGCAGAGCGCCGAAAAATTTTAAAAGATATAACGAAATTTGATGTAGTAATTACGTCATATCCTTTACTGAGAAGAGATATAAGGTTATATGCGCAGCCATTTCATACGTTATTTCTTGATGAAGCACAAGCGTTTAAAAATCATACGACGCAAACTGCGAAGGCAGTAAAAACGATTCAAGCAGAGTACCGTTTTGGATTAACGGGAACACCTGTAGAGAATTCATTAGAAGAGCTATGGTCTATCTTCCACGTCGTCTTCCCAGAATTATTACCGGGAAGAAAAGAGTTCGGTGATTTAAGACGTGAAGATATTGCGAAGCGGGTAAAACCTTTCGTGTTAAGAAGGTTAAAGGGCGATGTATTACATGAACTCCCAGAAAAAATTGAGCACTTACAATCATCAGAACTTTTACCAGATCAAAAGAGGCTTTACGCAGCTTATTTAGCAAAGTTAAGAGAAGAAACGTTAAAACATTTGGATAAAGATACGTTACGTAAAAATAAAATTCGGGTTTTAGCTGGTTTAACGAGACTACGGCAAATTTGTTGTCATCCTGCTTTGTTTG
The DNA here is from genome assembly GCF_019344915.1 of Bacillus sp. FDAARGOS_1420. Lineage (NCBI taxonomy): Bacteria > Bacillati > Bacillota > Bacilli > Caryophanales > Bacillaceae > Bacillus > Bacillus sp. FDAARGOS_1420. Next base: position 981,778 of record NZ_JAHWJB010000002.1, read on the forward strand.
TTGATGACTATAAAGGTAGTTCAGCTAAATTTGATCAGTTGCTAGAAATTTTGGAGGAATGCAGAAGTACAGGGAAGAGAATTCTTATCTTTTCCCAATTTACGAAGATGCTTTCGATAATCGGACGTGAATTAAATCGTCAAGCAGTTCCATACTTTTATTTAGATGGGAGTACACCAGCGCAAGAACGTGTAGAGCTATGCAATCGGTTTAACGAAGGAGAAGGGGATCTATTTCTTATTTCGTTAAAAGCTGGTGGAACAGGACTAAATTTAACAGGTGCAGATACAGTTATATTGTACGACTTGTGGTGGAATCCAGCTGTTGAACAACAAGCTGCGGATAGAGCGTATCGAATGGGACAAAAAAATACAGTGCAAGTGATTAAGTTAGTAGCACATGGAACAATTGAAGAAAAAATGCACGAGTTACAAGAGAGTAAGAAAAATTTAATCGCTGAAATTATCGAGCCAGGAGAAGAGAAGTTATCTTCTATTACGGAGGAAGAAATCCGCGATATTCTTATGATTTAATATGGAAAAAGCTATGCTTTCATAGAGATGAAAGCATAGCTTTTTTGTTGTAATAATTATATTTTGTTTTGTACAAAGTAAAGAGATAAAGTGAAACTTTAATCAGTGGGAGTTGTTCATCTCCCACTATTTATTTTATTTCTTTGTACCTTTACTTTTGTATGGTTTTGCAGCTTTCTTTTTCGCACTTGATTGCCAACGGTTCCATCCTTTACTTCCTGTACCTTGTCCTACACCTTTTTTCGGTTTTGCTTTCGTTTTACTCATATGATCACTCCGTTATATAAAAAATCTGATTTGATAATAGCCAATGTTTTAGAAAAATACTATCGATAAATGACTATGCTTGCTTTAAATAAAAACAAACTGCTTGAATGCTATAGTATATCATGAAATTGCAAGTAAACTGAAAGGAATTATAAAGAAAATGAAAATAATAAGAAATACTGCGGATTCTATATTTCGAACAATCACACTAGTTGTTGTATATATGTTAGTTTCAATTAGTGAAATGTTTTTTGGATTGAAGAGACAAAGGAAATAAAAATGTTATATTAAGAACAATCGGTAAAGGCATAAAATAAAGAATTGAAAAATTTTTTAAAACTTTTTGTTGACTTTATCTATTTTTTGTATAGAATAATCATTAATAAAATGTTTCAGAGATGTGACAATAAAACGACTATGAAAGGACGAGTAGTAGTAGGATGTAGTTTAAGCGAGTCAGGGACGGTGTGAGCCTGATACGAAGCCTATTATGAAGAACCTCCTGGAGTCGCTAACCGAAATCCTTTATAGGAAAGTAGACTTAGCCGGGAACTTCGCCGTTACAAGAAGAACAGTATCGAGATTTTTTGATCTCCGTACTGTATAAGTGAGCAACCTCTGTTGCTAATTTGGGTGGTACCGCGGAACCAAAGTCTTTCGTCCCAGTTTTTTGGGAAAGAAGGGCTTTTTTTGTTGGCTTCTTTTCACAACATCCAAACATTTTAGGAGGAAACCACCATGTATCAATCATTAATGACAGTAAGAGAGACTCAAATCGCAATTAAGGAAGTTAAAACATTTTTCGAGGATCAATTAGCAAAACGTCTTGAACTATTCCGCGTATCTGCACCATTATTCGTAACGAAAAAATCAGGATTAAACGATCACTTAAACGGTGTAGAACGCCCAATTGAATTTGATATGTTACATTCAGGAGAAGAATTAGAAATTGTGCATTCACTAGCGAAGTGGAAAAGATCCGCATTACATGAATACGGATATGAAGCTGGTGAAGGTTTATATACAAACATGAACGCGATTCGTCGTGATGAAGAACTTGATGCAACGCATTCCATTTATGTTGACCAATGGGATTGGGAAAAGATCGTTCAAAAAGAATGGCGTACTGTAGATTACTTACAAAAAACAGTACAAACAATTTATGGAATATTCAAAGAATTAGAAGGTCACTTATTTGAAAAGTATCCGTTCCTTGGAAAGTATTTACCAGAAGAAATTGTTTTCATTACTTCTCAAGAACTGGAAGATAAATATCCAGAATTAACACCGAAAGATCGTGAACATGCAATTGCGAAAGAACATGGTGCAGTCTTTATTATTGGAATTGGTGATGTACTCCGTTCAGGTGAAAAGCATGATGGACGCGCAGCAGATTATGATGATTGGAAATTAAACGGTGACATTTTATTCTGGCACCCAGTACTACAAGCTTCATTCGAATTATCATCAATGGGAATTCGTGTTGATAGTAAATCACTTGATGCGCAATTAACGAAAACAGGTGAAGATTTCAAACGTGAGTACGATTTCCATAAAGGTATTTTAGAAGACGTTCTACCATTAACAATTGGTGGTGGTATCGGCCAATCAAGAATGTGTATGTACTTCTTACGTAAAGCACATATCGGTGAAGTCCAATCTTCTGTATGGCCTGACGATTTACGTGAAGCTTGCAAGAAAGAAAACATTCATTTGTTTTAATAGAAATATGAGGGAGAGTGGCTCGAAAATAGAGTTACTCTCCCTTTTTTATTGTGTAAACTGCTGGTTTACAGTGAGTGTTACTAATAGTTTCTTTCTTTTTTATCTCCTTTTATGTAATAATTTGTTAAAGGAGGGGGCGTTATGAACTTGGGAGAACAATTAAAAAAATTACGAGAATCAAAAGGATTTTCACAAGAGGATGTCGCTAAGAAAATTGGGGTGACGAGGCAAGCGGTGTATAAGTGGGAAAATGATAAAAGTTACCCTGACATTGATAATTTAATTTTATTGAGCGAAATGTACAACGTTACGCTCGATGAATTAATAAAAGGGAATCAAAACTTTAAAGAGAAAATACATATTGATGAAGAAGATGAGGATTTTGAGAAAGAGAATGAGTTTGGTTTTTATATTGGATTTGGTTTGCTAATTATGAGTGCTTTCATTGATTACGAAGGAATTCAAGAGATTTTATTAGGGGCTGCGCTATTCATGATGGTCTTTTATTCCGATGTGAAGAAAGTTATTTTGAATGAATTTCGCTCGTTATTTAAAGGGAAAGATATATATGATAAGAAGTGAGAAGAGTCCGTTATATTTCCTAGGAAAAGGTATTGCGAATAATTTAATTGTTTTATAGCGGTTTTTATATATAGGTAATATGTTAAAAAGCTGTTTGTATAGAGTCTTGAAATCTATGTGTAAAATGATAATAAAGTTATTTAATTTTAAAAGCTCAAACGAGTATAGCCCCGTTCTAAAGTTAGGACGGGGTTGAAAATCTAAGTTTTATTGAATAAGAATTTTCTTCAAATATTTTTACTTCAGCAATGCATATTTCAGTAAAGGCTTTTTATAAAACATCACTTACTTATTTATTACCGAGTTCTTCCGCTAAACCGATTAAAATTCCTTCGGTTCCACGAATGTAGCAGAGTCGATACGAGTTCTCATACTGAACTACTTCACCAACGAGCTGAGCACCATGCTTAGTCAGTCTCGATACCATTTCGTCAATGTCTTCAACGGTGAACATGACGCGCAAATAACCGAGGGCGTTTACAGGAGCTGTCCGATGGTCTGCTATAGTAGGTGGGGTGAGAAATCGCGAAAGTTCAATTCGGCTGTGGCCATCTGGCGTAACCATCATAGCAATCTCCACGCACTGAGTACCCAATCCGGTTACGCGACCAGCCCATTCACCTTCAACAGTAGCTCGCCCTTCGAGATTCAAGCCAATCTCCTCGAAGAAAGAGATTGCGTCATCAAGTGATTCTACAACGATGCTGACATTGTCCATTCGTAGTAATCGGTTGTTTGCCATAGTTTTTATCTCCTTTTATGTATAAATTTATTATTTAATTATCCTTATAATTATACTAAAATCTCTTCTAAACAAAAAACATCTTGTCACAGTGTAGGAAAATGTGACAAGGTGTTTTCGGGCATAGTATATAAAATCTTGTTAACGAATAACACTTCGTAAACCCTTTACTATTGAAATATGCGAGAACTTTATTTCGTGAATGCTATCATTTCAAGAATTTGATACTGTAATTGCTATTCGATAGAATAACTTCGACTTTCCCACAAAACAGTCCTACCCTGTTTCTATTTATATAGGAAGGAAATAGATTCATATATTTTTTAAAGTTTTACCGGTGGAAATTAACTCATCTGCACTAAAGGTTCAATTTTCGCCATAAATGATTGATGAAGTGCTTCAACACCCGTTACTAAATGAAGACGGTCAATAACGACAGATACTTTAATTTCTGATGTACTTACCATTTTAATATGAATATCTTCTTCTTTTAAAGTAGTGAACATATTCGCAGCAACTCCTGGGTTAGATACCATACCAGATCCTACAATTGATACTTTTGCTAAATGATTTTCATGTTCTACAGATTCATAGTGAAGTGCTTCTTGATTTTGTTCCAATACTTCTAATGTTTCTCTTAAATCATTAGAATGGATTGAGAAGGAGAGGTGAACAGTTCCTTCATTTGTAATACTTTGAATAATAATATCTACATTAATATGTGCTGCTGCTAATGTAGAGAAAACTGTTGAAAGTGCACCTTGTTCTAACCCTTTAATTGTGACACGTGTAATATTATCCTCAAATGCAATACCTTTAACGATTGATTGTTGTTCCATGTTACATTCTCCCCTTACAATTGTTCCGTTTTCTTGTTCCATACTTGAGCGAACTTCTAAAATTACATTATGATTTTTAGCAAATTCAACAGCGCGTGGGTGTAATACGCCAGCACCGAGGTTGGCAAGCTCTAACATTTCGTCATAAGAAATTTCATCTAATTTATAAGCATCTTGTACAACTCGTGGATCAGTCGTATATACGCCGGTCACATCCGTATAAATATCACATTTTTTTGCTTTTAGTGCAGCAGCTAATGCGACAGCAGTCGTATCGGAGCCACCGCGGCCAAGTGTGGTAATTTCATTTTCTTCACTTATTCCTTGGAAACCAGCTACTATAACAATCGTGCCTGCAGTAAGGTAAGACTGAATACGAGTGGTGTTAATGTCAGTAATCCGTGCACTACTATGTACAGATTCTGTCGTAATACCAGCTTGCCATCCTGTTAATGAAATTGTGTTATAACCTTTTGTTTGTAGTGCTATTGTTAATAATGAAATAGTTACTTGTTCTCCTGTAGATAGGAGCATATCCATTTCACGTTTACTTGGATTCTCAGTAATAGCGTTAGCAAGTGCTACAAGTTTATCCGTACTTTTTCCCATTGCTGAAACGACAGAGACAATACTATGTCCTCGTTCATATTCTTCAATAATTAAATTTGCTACATGTTGAATGCGTTCGACGCTTCCGACAGAAGTACCGCCAAATTTTTGTACAATCGTTTCCATTACGAATTCCTTCTTTCGTCCATTTTTAAGAATAGGTTAGGACATATACAAATCCCAATATTCCTGTAGTTACCAGAGAGAAAAACAAAAAACACCATCTCAAATAAGTGAGGATGGTGCTGTTACAGGAAAAGGGAAACAGAAAACGGAGCTAATAAAAAAACCGCCAAAAAAGGAATATCATAAAAATGATATCTCTTTTTTGTAGATAGCTCTTCATACGTACACGTCTGTACATATGACAGTTCTGTTTCTATTCGAAAACAGCCCCAATTGATAAATGCAGAGAAATTTATCAATTTCGGCAACACTTCCTTTCCTCTAAAATCATAGACATCTCTGTGTCTCCTTTAGAATACTTATAAGCGTTGCAACCTCTATCTCACGTTTTAGGCGAGAGTGTATGATTTATGAAGTTGTTGGTAACATTTGTTTTATAATAATTTAAATTTTTCAGGGAATCAAGTGTTTTTTGTATTTTTTTGAAATTCTATCTTTTTATTAAATTAGTTTGTGAAAAATGTAGCAAAATAAATTCATTGCATGTACATTGAAAATATAGCGCATGGGAGGTGGAAGGATGGGGAAGAAAAAACCTATTTATGTAGCAACAGAAATGAACACAACAATGGAGAAACTATGGGCATATACACAAGAGCCTGATATACATACAGAATGGGATGCTCGTTTTACTGAAATTTCGTATTTAGAAAAAAAAGAGGGAGAACCACAGAAGTTTTTATATAAAACAAAGATCGGATTTGGTCTTGAAATAGCCGGAGAAGGGGAATCGATAGGTGAAATAAGAAAAGAAACTGGGGAGCGCATTTCCTCTTTGAAATTTTGGACAGACAATCAATTATCACTTATACAAATTGGGCGTGGTTATTGGAAGTATACCCCGAATGGAGAACATATTCATTTTGAAACGCAATATGATTATGATACAAGGTTTGGTCGTATAGGAAATGTGATGGATTTATATATTTTTCGTCCACTATTAGGTTGGGCAACAGCATGGAGTTTTGATGCTTTAAAATTATGGTTAGAAAAGGGACTTCATCCAAAGTTGCTAATTAGAAGAACGATGACGTATTGGCTAGTTTGCTTTTTATTTGCTTTCGTATGGTTATATCAAGGGATTGTACCGAAATTGATGTTTACTCATTCAGAAGAAGTAAAGATGCTTTCTGCACTAATCGGATCGAATGAAAGTAGTATTTTTATACTTAAAATAGTTGGATTTTTAGAAATAATATGGGGTGTTATGTGGCTATTGCCACTTCAAAAGCGAAAACTATTTATATTGCATATTATATTGTTGATAGTTTTAACATTAGCGGCAGGATCGACGAATATCGCTAGTTTTACGCAACCGTTTAATCCGATTACATTAAATTTTCTTCTAATAGGGTTATCGATTGTCGGTTATATAAATAGCACTAATTTGCCAAGCGCAAAAAATTGCAAGAGGACGAGAAAGGGATAAGTATATGGTTAATATTTATGAAAGATTATTAGGGGATTCTTATAAAAGGCTTCATCCAAAATTGCAGGAACGATATGCGATAACAAAGGAAAATAGCTTTATTGGGGAAGGGGAAATGGATGAAATTTATGGAGGATCTTTTTTCGTTAAATTAATATTAAAAATTACATCGAAGTTCCGTATGTTTTTCTCTGAGCGAGGGCAAAAAGTTCCGTTTGTGATACATAATACCGCTGAGCGAGATGGACAGGGGAAAGAATTTGTACGGTGGAATCGTACTTTTTATTTTCATAATAAGAAAAGATATTTTAACGCTGTTATGAAGTTGGATGAAGAGAATAATGAAATTGTAGATTATTTTGGTGAGCCACATATACTCGTTTCTACATTGAATTTCTATATTGATGAAAAAGGCGGGATACATATTTCCTCAAAGAAACAATGGTTTTATATGTTTGGTAGAAAAATCCCGTTACCAAAATTTTTATATGGAGAGGCAAAAATTGTTGAAAGTTATGATGATGCACTGCAATGTTTTCGAATTCATGTACAAGTACGGAATCCGTTAATTGGTTCGTTATTTTCATATAAGGGAACATTTGTGGAAAGGAAATAAACGAGATGAAAAATATACTATTTGGGCTTGCTTGTTATATTATATTTCTAATATACGAGTGGTCGAATGTAAATCCTGTTGAAGCAATCATATTGTTATCTATTTTGTTATTTATACCGATGTCATTTTGCATTATTGATAAGAAAACAAGAAATGGATCGTATGTATTATTTTATAAATTTGTATCGCTTTTATATCCAATTGCAGCAGTTAGTGCAATGCTAGCTTTCGTAACAAATTACTTTTTCTTTGCGCTACTTTGGTTTGTATATACAGGAATCGTTGCATTATTTGGTGTAAGTAGATTGCTAGAAAGAGGATGGAAGCCTCTAGAAGAAGTAGCTATAGATAGTGCGTTTATTTATTTGTTTTTAGGTGGTTTTTGGTTTTTTGCTTCAGTAGCAAAGGTTTCAATTATGCACTTTAGTTCTGACATTGTTTTACTTACAGCGGCACACTTTCATTATTCGGCATTTCTATTGCCGTTATCAGCTGGTTTACTTGGAAGAAAAAGAGAACAGGGAAGTAAGTTATATGATGCTATTATGTTTATCATCGTCATTTCTCCAATGACAGTTGCAATAGGAATTACGTATTCGAGGGTATTTGAATTTTTTGCAGTGTTCATATATTTATGTGCCATTTATGGATATGGAGTTTACGTGTGGAGAACGAAATTCAATACTATAAGTGCGAAGGTACTTTTAGTTCTTTCTTCTAGTACACTTATGGTAACAATAATGTTTTCACTCATATATTCATACGGGAATTTCAAACAAGTAATGACGATTACAATTGCACAAATGGTCTGGATTCACGGTGTTGTAAATGGAATTGGAGTAGCGTTACCAGCTTTTCTTGGTTGGATGATTGAAAAGAGTACTCCGGATTATAAATATTACGGGAAAACAATGAGCAGGTTAAGAGGAAATGCGACAGTTGGTGAAGCATTTTTACATAACAGAAATTTAATAGATAGCAAAGAATACAAAGGTTTAGTTGATAAAATGAATGATTTTCATAGTGAGGCATTTGACATGACGAAGATTCCTTTAAGTATTATTCGTTTTTATGAAAATACAAAAGAGTATGAGTTACAATCGCATATTAAATGGACTCGTTGGTTCCGCCCGGTTGCATTTTGTTATGAGAAAATGAGTAAGCGTGTAGGACAAATACATTTAGGAATGGGCGGCAAGTGGGAAACGATGCATGGCTCTATCATTGGGATAATAGATGAGAAGGATGGAAGAGAGAATGTAAGGGCTTGGCTAAGAAAAAATGAAGCAGGAGAGTCTGTTTTTGTAGCCCTCTATTCAAAGCATGCATACAAGAACGAGACATATATGAATATCGCATTGCCTTTACCATATTCGAATATGACTGGTATTTTGAAGTTGTACAATGATACGAACCAGTTAATGATTACAAGTAAGCTAAGAGAGCGTCGTAAGGGAGATGAAGGGATATACTTACATACCCGCTTCTTTACAATACGCTTACCATTAGCAGAGACTTTTATTATTAAAGAGAGAAAGGATCGAATATTAGAAGCTAATCATAGAATGTGGATATTTGGAGTTAATTTTTTAGAAATTGATTATGAGATTAAGAAAATAGAGGGAAAGTAAGAAAGGCTTGGAGAGATTCCAAGCTTTTTTACGTATGGGTAATTGTCATAGCAACTTGTTTATCCAAGTCTTGGTCCCAAACACGCTGAATTTCAAACGTACCTTTTTCAAAAAATAATGGGAATCTCTCTTTAAACCAATCTTGCATAGGAAGATTGAGTGCTGTATCAATTGGCACCCATAATAATTCGCCTTCAGGAGGATTCAAAAGGAGTTCACCTTCAAATGAATCTGTCCAATAGTTAAATACCATATATCGAACATTTTCTTTCGGATTTACGTATTCATCTAATCCCTTAAAAGTTAAATTTGAAACAAGTAATCCAGTTTCTTCTTTTACTTCTCGTTTAGCAGCTTGAACGATACTTTCTGGAAAATCTACTTTACCGCCAGGAGCGATGTAACCAGGGAAGCCTAGATGATCCGGCCGTTGTATTAGTAATACTTCGTTATTATGCTGAATCATACACATTGTATAAATGCGGTGTTCGACGCTTTTCCAATTCGTGCTCATACGAATCTCTCCTCTTATATAATAAGAATCTTATAGTTTAACTATAGTTATTTGTTCCAAAAAATACAATAATAAGACAAAATTATACAAAAATTGATTGACTATTACTAATTTTCAGAACTATAATTAGTCTGTTACATAAAAACATTGTACTTGAGAGGGGAATATATTCTATGAAAAATAGAATAATCGCAGCAGGAATAATTGCAGCTAGTATATTATCTTATTCATCTAGTAGTTTCGCACAAACAAAAACATTTCCAGATGTCCCAGCAGGGGGCTGGGCAGAAGGTTCTATTTACTATTTAGTAGAGAAAGGTGCAATTAAAGGTAATGATGCGGGAATGTTCGAGCCTGGAAAAGAAATCACTCGTGCAGAAGCAGCAACAATTATTGCGCAAACTTTAAAGTTACCGATTGATAATGCGGCTCAGCCAACCTTTACAGATTCTAAAACTCATTGGGCAACTCGATTTATTGCCGCTGTAGAAAAAGCAGGAGTAATTGCAGGGAAAGGAAACGGGATTTTTGATCCAGACGGTAAAATTGACCGAGTTTCTATGGCAGCGATGCTTGTTGGGGCGTATAAATTAGATGCGAAAGTAAAACAACCATTACCAACAAAATTTGCAGATTTAAATCCTAGTTGGGGAAAAGATAAAGCGAACATTTTAGTAGAATTGAATATTTCACAAGGTGTAACTAGTACAGCTTGGCTACCTAATAAAACTGTAACGAAGGCAGAAGCAGCGCAATTTATTGCAAAATCAGATTCTCTTAAAATTCCAGATGCATTAGAAGGAAAAGTAATTATTATTGATCCAGGTCATGGTGGGAAAGATTCTGGGAAGCCGACACAAGGATTATATGAAAGTGATATTGTATTAGATACATCGAAAAGATTACAAAAATTACTAGATAAAAATACTCCATTCCATGTGTTGTTAACACGTGAAACGGATATCCGTCTTGGTGAAAATCAACCTGAGGACCTTAAAAACCGTGTAGAGTTCGCGAAAGAGCATAATGGAGATATTTTTATAAGTATTCATGCAAATGGCTCTAACAATCATGATGGATATGGAACGGAGACTTTTTATTATAAAGGATCTGAAACGAAAGAATTAACTGAACGTGAAAAAGATAGTCGTATGTTAGCAGAGAAAATACAAAAACGAGTAGTTAAAGCTCTAGATACAAGAAATCGTGGTGCGAAACCAGAAGACTTTTATGTACTAAGAGAAAATGAGATGCCTGCAGTATTAACTGAACTAGCATTTTTAGATAATAGTGCAGATTATGAGAAGTTGGCTTCAGAATCAGGAAGACAAATTGCTGCTGAAGCAGTTTATGCTGGTATTTTAGATTATTATGAGTGGAAAGGTTTCAATGTTTCAAAATATCGTTTGGCTAAATAAAAACATCTTTTGCTAAGCCCATCTTCTATATAGAGATGGGCTTTTCATATGAGTTTATATAATTTTGTATCAAAACAAAAAGATATATCGTATTATGCTGATTATAAATAAAATAATGGTAGATTAGTTTATTTGTATCACGTATACTTTTACTGTTGACTAATTAAGAGTTTGTTAGTTTGATAGGGAAAATTTTATTATAAAGGGAGGCAAGTTAACACGGGATAAGCATATACATAACGTGTTAAAAAATATGAAAAAAGTTATTTCTAATGTGTTAGCAGTGACAGTCGCACTTCAAGTAGTGATGGCTCCGGCAACTTCATTTGCAGCTGAAAAAGAATTTCCAGACGTTCCGAAAGATCATTGGTCGTATAAAGCAATTACTAATTTAACATCAAAAGAAATTATTGCAGGATATGATAATGGTAAGTTTGGATTCGGGGATGTTGTAAATCGTGAGCAAGTAGCCGCATTAATATATCGTGCATTAAAACCAGAAGCGAAAAGCGAATATAAAAATCCATACTCTGATATTAACGAAGGGACAACAATGTTCCAAAAAGAAATTTTAGCTTTAACAGATATGGGGATTTTCGTAGGTGATGGTAAAGGAACATTTAGACCGAAAGAATCTTTAACTCGTGCTGAAATGGCTGTAATTTTACAGAAAGCCTTTAAACTAAAAGTAAAAGCTAATCATACATTTAATGATGTTCCGAAAGATCATTGGGCAAATGAAGCGGTTAGTGCATTAGAGTCTAACGGTGTTGCTGCAGGTAATGGAGCAGGTGCATTTAATCCAACAGGTGTTTTAACACGTGAAGAATATGCACAATTTTTATATAACGCCATGGCATCATATATCGATTTAGATGTAACATTACCTTCTAATGTAACAGCTCAAGAGATTGATAATTATATTAAAAGGTATCATCCCGATAGTCCGCTTGTTGGAGTTGGACAAGACTTTATTAAAGCGCAAAACGAGTATGGCGTGAACTCTTTATATTTAGCAGCACATGCAATCTTAGAGTCTGGATACGGGAAATCAGAAATTGCATATCGTAAACATAATTTATTTGGACTACGAGCGTATGATTGGGATCCATTCGCACATGCACAATATTTACCATCTTATGGATTAAGTATTTCATACAATGCTGATTATGTGAGAAAGAATTACTTAGAACAAGGTGCTAAGTATTTCAAAGGTTACACATTACCTGCGATGAATGTAATGTATTCAACTGATAAAGAATGGGCTGGCAAAATTGCTAATATTATGGAACGTATTAAGCCTTTCAATAACAAGGATTATCAAAATGTCAAACGATTACCGAAAAACCCTAATACATTAAATGTAGATGCATTAGGCGAAACAATTCCATATAAAGATTATGCAAAAGACGCAAAAACTACTGTTCAGTCGGTAGGGTCTTACTATCAAGTTCCATTCCCGTTTAACAACCCAATTAAGAGTGTACCAAACGTTACACAAAATGAAGTTGGAAAATTAGAAAATGGTACAAAAGTAAACGTATATCGTGAAGATCCAAATGGCTGGGTAGAATTCTCACTTGAAAATGCTCCAGAAAAATATTGGACATTGAAGAAGAACTTAAAATTATAAATAAAAAAGGTGTTTTCATATATGAAAACACCTTTTTTATTTATATTCAACACGTAATATGTGTAGATTCATTATGATGTTCTTTTTTATATTTCTACCAATAATTTAACAGTTTCATATATAATTAAAGTTATTAAAGATTGAATTTTCTGTGTTTGTTTTTTGGTATTAACTTAATTTGAAAAGAGGAGAGAGATATGCAAGGAGAAATACCAACAGAGAAAAATTTAGGTTATGTCGGTAAATTGTTATTGCCAGTTAAAGTGTCACCGCACTTTAAGTTTTTATGGATTGGGCAATTACTTTCGACTTTAGGTAGTTCGATAACGATGGTTATTCTGCCAGTCGTTGTGTATTCATTAACTGGTTCAACAGTTGTAATGGGAATGACTATGGCAATGTACATGCTTCCTAATATTCTTGCGTTACCGTTTGCTGGATTAGTCGTGGATCGAATTGACCGGGTGAAATTGATGTTATTTACAGATATAATCCGCTGCATATTAATGCTATTACTTGCAACGCTTATATTTATGGACGTTTTAACAATTCCACTTCTATATGTACTCGTAGCGTTATATGGACTTATGGAAGGGATATTTCAGCCGGCGTATTCAGCTGTAAGAGCGAAAGTATTTGTACCGGAAATTCGAAATGCAGCTAATGCATTAACGCAAATGAGTAATCAAGGAATACGATTAATTGGCCCAGCACTTGGTGGGTTAATAGTATCAGTTACATCTGCAGGGATAGGCTTCGGACTAGATGCAGCAACGTATTTGTTATCGTTTTTATGTTTATTATTTTTAAAAGAAATTAAGTTTAAAAAAGTAAAACCCATTGAAAAGAGTAAGATCGATTACAAACAAGAGTTTATGGAAGGTATTTTAGTTTTAAAAAGTCATCCGTGGTTGTGGATTACCATTCTAGTCTTTTCTTTCGTTAATATTTGTTATGCAGGCATTATCGTTGTATTAATTCCATGGTTGTTTAATGTTCATCATCATTTTGAAGCTTACGTGTATGGCTTAGGTATGGCTGCTTCTGGTGCTGGAGCTGTAATTGCAGCACTAATTTTTGGTGGGAGGCAGCGGTGGCATAAGAGAGGATTACTTGCGTATGGTGGTGTTTTAATTAGTGGAATGGCGTTATTAATTATGCCTTTCGTTTCTTGGGCACCCGCCTTAATTGGATTAATGGCAATTGAAGGATTCGGTATCATGATATTTGGGCTTATTTGGGAAACAAGTTTACAAGAGCTTGTACCAGAAGAAGCTTTTGGAAGAGTGGCAAGTCTTGATATGTTAGGCTCATTTGCTTTATTACCATTAGGGTATGTGGTGGTAGGCTGGGTGGAAAGATAACAATTATAATGCTAGCTATTTTAGTACTCATAACAATTGGAATGGCAGTGTCTGTACCAAGTATTCGGCGGTTCGATTGATTATGTAGGCAAAAAGGGGGAATGGTATATGACTATAGAAAATCTACATGATTTAGTAGTACATGAGTTGGGATGTAAATACGTTTTGGGAGAAAAGGTATTTGAAGCAAGGAATTTCACGGTGTATATTGCTACTCCTATAGAAAATAAAATGACATATAATCGATTCATCTTAATTAAGCATTTGTCTAATGAAGAGCCTTCCGTACATGTTTGGGACAAAAAAATCTGTGTAGACGCTACAAAAATACATATTGCAAAAGAAGTGACAGAAGCAATTCAATCGGGTTTTGTAAATAAAGAGTAAGCCCTAATCAAATTAGGACTTACTCTTCATTAAACACAAATGTTTGCTTCATTTTTTTACTCTCATGTACTGGATGACCGTTGTAAGAGAAATTCTTTTCTTCCCAAGTAATGACAACTTTAAAATTATGGTTATTAAAGTCTAATGGGAATACCATGTAGTCAAAGCTTGTATGACTTTTTGAAACGTTGCTATTAGATGAAGTAGGATTAAAGGTAGCTTTAGATGTAGGTGTGTTATCAAGTATTTCCACCGATACATTTGCAACATCATTACCAATATTTTTTAAGAGTAAACTATACGTATCATATACACCTTGTTTTGGCTGCACGGCTTGCTTGTTTGAGTTATGAGATTTGTCAATTTCGATATACCACTGTTTAGACTTTGACGCAATTGGTAGTGATTGAAATGTGTATGCACTAGCTTGTATTGGTAGTGCTAAGCAGATTAGTGCAAAGAGAGAAAATATTTTTCGTTTCATTTTTAGAGAGCTCCCATTCTTTAATGGATTTATTTGTTATTATCTTCTCTTTGTGAAAAAATATACCATATAATGTAAGGGGATATTGTAAATAAGAGAGGCTGTTTTTTTATCTTATAAAAAGAATATACTAAAAATTCTGTATAAATTATTTATTTAATATAGTTAAATATGCTAGAATAAATTGAAAGCGATTTCTTATATGGAAATAAGAAAATGCTTTCTGAAGGGGGAGGGGATAGAAGTGATTACATTTTTAGTGTCAATCGTCGTATTGATAATCGGTTATTTTACATATGGAAAGTTAATTGAAAAGATATTTGGAGTAAATTATTCGAGAAAGACACCAGCTTATGTGAATCAAGATGGGATAGATTATGTACCTATGGATAGGCGAAAGAATTCTATGATTCAATTACTTAATATTGCAGGTACTGGTCCTATATTCGGACCAATATTAGGTGCTTTATATGGTCCAGTTGCATTTGTCTGGATTGTGATAGGAGCGATTTTTGCAGGAGCCGTTCATGATTATCTTACAGGGATGATTTCTATACGAAATAAAGGGGCGCATATTCCTGAATTAGCAGGGAAATTTTTAGGGAATGCAATGAGACATATTGTAAATGTTTTTTCATTGTTACTTTTAGTATTAGTAGGAACTGTATTTATAACAACACCAGCATCATTACTTGATATTGTATTGCAAGGAAAAGTGTCAATAACTATTATTTTATCTGTAATTTTCATATATTACATTTTATCGACTATCTTACCGATTGATAAAATTATTGGTAAAATTTATCCGGTATTAGGTGCATTATTGCTAATAAGTGCTATTGGCATAGGGGGAATGATGATAATAAAAGGCTCTCCTATTCCAGAGCTAACGTTTGAAAATATGCATCCAGACAATGCACCTATTTTCCCATTATTAATGTTGACGATTACGTGTGGTGCCTTATCAGGATTCCACGCAACACAATCACCAATTATTTCACGTACACTTCAAACGGAGAAACATGGCCGTTATGTATTTTTCGGTATGATGATTGCAGAAGCGATAATTGCAATGATCTGGGCAGCTGCGGCAATGAGTATTTTCTCTTACGGTGAATTAAATGAGCTAATTAAATCGGGTACACCAGCTGCGGTTGTAAGTGAAATCTCGAAGACGATGTTAGGTGCTGTGGGGGGCACAATAGCTGTTCTTGGTGTCATTGTATTACCAATTACATCTGGAGACACAGCATTCCGTGCGGCACGTTCTATTATTGCGGATTACTTCCATTTCAATCAAACAAAATTAAAAAATCGCTTAATTATTGCGATTCCATTATTTGTTATTGCATATGGTTTAACGAAAATTGACTTTACACTATTATGGAGATATTTCTCTTGGGCTAACCAATCGACTGCAGCCATTGCGTTATGGATTGGAACGATGTATTTATTTATAAAAGGAAAACAGTATATCGTTTCTTTAATTCCAGCGATATTTATGACGCTCATGACAGTTGTTTATATTTTAAATGCGAAAATTGGTTTTAATATTCCGCTAAATACATCGTATATTGTAGGTGCGATTATTACAGTTATTTTAACTGTTGTATTCTTTATGAAAGCTGTAAGGAATAGAAGAGAGAATATTGAGGTGGATGTACAATTAGAGAAAGAAGCTGTGTAGAGATTTTCTACACAGCTTTTTTTAAACAAGAAAAAATTCCCAATAAATATGTTAAAATAGCATTGACATACAACAAGGGGGAATTGTTTTATGGAAAAAGAGCATCTTGCTAAAGTAGATTTAACGAAAAAAATTGAATCAAAATCTAAGTACAATAAGAAACTTGAAAAATATCAAATGCGTTTATTAGCACTACAACAAATATTAAAAGAAGAGAAAATAGCCGTTATGATTGTTATGGAAGGTTGGGATGCGGCAGGTAAAGGCGGAGCAATTAAGCGAGTGACTGAGCATCTTGATCCACGCGGATTCCAAGTAAATCCAATTGGAGCGCCTGCTCCTCATGAAAAACGGTATCATTATTTGCAACGTTTTTGGCGGAAACTTCCTCAATATGGGCAAATTACTATATTCGACCGTTCATGGTATGGGCGTGTATTAGTTGAGCGTGTTGAAGAGTTCGCCACAAAGGAAGAGTGGACGAGAGCGTATGGTGAAATTAATGATTTCGAAAAACTATTAACTGATGATCATTACATAATAGGAAAGTTTTTCTATCATATTAGTAATGACGAACAGTTAAAGAGATTTACAGAAAGAGAGAACAACCCTCTTAAAAGATGGAAAATTACAGACGAAGACTGGCGTAATCGTGAAAAATGGGATGAGTATGTCGAAGCAATGGAAGATATGTTTGAAGAAACAAATAAGCCGAATGCTAAATGGAATACTATTGCGAGTAATGATAAATTATACGCTCGTTTGAAAACATTGAAAGTGATTATTTCATTAATTGAGGATTACTTCTTAGAACATAATATAGAATTACCTTCTTATTACTATGAAATAAAAGAAGGTAAGAAAAAGGAAACTGAATCTATGCAAGATGTAGGAGTTAAATAGTAAAAAGTTTTGTATAGGAACTATGAATAGAGGCTGTCCTGTAATTTGGAAAAACCAAATTACAGGACAGCTTTTTTAGTTAGAAACATTTTACAATTTACAGAATAAGGTATATAATCAATAATCATATTAACATTGTTAATATGATTATTGATTATATACTATGTGGGGGTCTTATTTTGAAGGGAAGAGATGTTGTTTTAGGTTTATTAATGGAAAAAGAATTGTCTGGTTATGATATTAAAATTTTGTTTGAAGATGTATTTACTCATTTTTTTGATGGAAGCTTTGGAATGATTTACCCAACTTTAAGACAATTAGAAAAAGAGGGGAAAATAAAAAAAGAGGTTGTTATGCAAGAAGGGAAACCGAATAAGAAAATGTACTTTATTACAGATGAAGGGCGTGAAGAGTTTTATAAATACATGCAAACGGATGTAGAGAAAGACGTTTTACGTTCAGATTTTTTAATGAGGATGTATTTTGGTAATTATAGTGATGATAGGGCGATAAAAAAATGGATTGAAGACGAAATTGAAAGGAAAGAAGCGTACATTGCGGATCTTCGTTTGAAATATGAAAAATGGAGAGAAGGTATTACTTTTGTTGAAGAAATTTCGCTCGATGTAGGTATTGCATCATATAGTGCACAAGTAGAGATGTTGAAGAGGAAGTTACAGCAATTAGAAGCAAAAGAAAACAATAAAACGGAAGAATGAAAAACACGTTCACAATAAATAAAGGGGTAGATTAACATGGAGCAGTCAAAGGGTATTAAGATTGTCTTTTTAATGTGCTTAGGTATTTTTCTTTGTATGATTGATACAACGATTATGAATATAGCTTTACCAGCAATACAATCGAGTGTAAATACTTCATTAGAGAAGATGTCTTGGGTATTAAATGTTTATACAATGACGATTGCAGTACTCGCAATCCCGCTAGGACGGATAGCTGATATTTTTGGGAAAGCAAAGGTGTATATTCTCGGTTTAATTATTTTTGGTGGTGGATCAGTGCTTTGTGCTTTTGCTAATACAGGTGACTTCCTTATTTTTTCTCGTTTTATACAAAGTGTTGGAGCAGCAATTTTATTTCCGACAAGTATGGTAATTGGTGTATCAGCTATGCCGTTAGCGAAGAGGCATGTTGCACTTGCTATTTTAGGAGTAACGCAAGGATTGTCAGCTGCACTTGGTCCGGTAATAGGCGGAATTATTACGCAAAATGTAGGATGGAGATGGGTGTTCTTCGTCAATGTTCCGATTTGTATTCTTGGAATCATTTTATGCTGTATTATGCTACAAATAAAAAATGAAGAACGTATTATCTCAAAAATTGATTGGATTGGACTCATATTAAGTAGTTTAGCGATTTTTTCTTTTACTCTCGTATTAGTGAAAGGCAATACGTGGGGATGGCAAAGTAATATTGCTTTGTCTTGTTATGCAATTAGCACTATTTCTCTTATTCTATTTGTTCTAGTGGAACGAAAGATTCATAATCCAATGGTGAATTTAAATTTATTTAAAGATCGAATGTTTGTCGGAGCGTCTATCGTTGTTATATTAAGTAATTTATTCTTAATTGGCGTTACTGTATTGCTTCCAACTTTTTTGACAAAAATACAGCATCGAACGGAAATTGAAGCTGCTTTTCTAGTGACACCTATTTCAGCGATGATATTTTTTATCTCACCTGTTGCAGCAACTTTAATTAAAAAGCTTGGAAAAGTAACTATTATTTTGTCAGGGTTTCTTGTTATGGGCCTATCCTACTATTGGTTGCAAATGATTGACGTCAATTCAACAAATATAGAAATTATTATTCCGTGTATGATATTAGGTGTTGGATATGGTTTAGTAGTGGGGCCAATTACAGTTTTAAGTGCATCTTCGTTTGAAGGGGAATTATTAACTGCTTCTCAAACTGTCGTATCGATGTTACGTCAAGTGGGTATTGTATTAGCGGTTGCAATATTTGTATCTAATTTAACTCACAACTTATCTTTAAATAAAGAGAATGTATATCGTTATGCAAAAGAAAAAGTGCGTAATATTCATGTGAGTAGTGCCGAGCGAGCTGAGATATTACAAATAACAAAAGAAAAAATAGAGAAACAAAGTATAGAAACAAATGTAGAAAAGAAACAAAATGAAACATTGGTGGGATTAAGTAAAGAGAAAAAAGACGAATTAATTCACCAAAAAGTGGATGAAGTATTAAGTGGCGTTCCAGTAGAATATCGAGAGATAAAAAGAGAAGAAATTACGAATCAGGTAACAAAAGAAGTTGAAAAACAAGAGGAGAGTATAAAGAAAGAAGTACTTGCATTTTCAAAAGATGTAAGTCGGTATGCCAAAAATAAGATGGCTATGAGTTTTACTGATTTATATAAAGCGAGTGTTCCAGTTATTTTAATTTGTGCTTTAGTAAGTTTGTTATTTTGGGAAGGAAAGGCTTTGAGTAAAAAGAGAAGGGAAAGAGTGGTAGAGGAAGTGTAAAGAAAAACAGGCTAATAGCAGCCTGTTTTTCTTTACGCTAGTATGAAAAATCTGGGTTTAATTCGTTAAACTTATGACTGTAATGCCTCTTATTATTAAAACCAACAAAATCTATGCCGATGCAAGGTTCTAAATTACCATCTACAACTTTAGAATCCACGAAGCTTAAATGTTTTAACTTTGGTAGTTCTTTAATGAATTGTAGATTTTGTATGTTACCACAACCTGATAGAATGAGTGTTTCTAACTCTGTTAAATAACGTAAATAGTCGTGATTTTTCATTTTACTGCAATGATCGAATTCGACGTATTTTAAAGTTGAAGCATTGTTTTCAATTTCATCAATATGTTCTAAATTTCTTACATAATTGATTTCTAAATGTTTTAATTTGGGAAATGCTCTACATCCTTTTAATGAGTTAATGTTCCCTTGTGTAATTCTTAGTTTTTCAAGGTTTTGTAAAGACATTAATTCTTCAAGGTTTTTTTGTTTCGGTTTGTATTTCCAAATGTATAGTTCTTTTAAGTTAGAACAAGATTCGAACCCTGTAATGTTTTTATTCCACTGTATGTAAAGTTCCTCTATATTTTTAAAGCTTTCTAGTGCTGTTAAGTTTAAAGGGACTTGTGGTTCTTCTAGTGATAAAGAGTTTAAGTTTTTTAATTTATATAAAGCTGAATAATCGGTAATATAGGTACTATTAATTTGTAGCGCTTCGATTTGCGGACAGCGTTCTAGAAAATCAAGATGCTCCATACTATACCCAAGGTCATTAATGTAAACTTGGGTATAGTTGTTTGTATTAATGAATTCTACGTATTCATCCAGTCTGTTTTCATGAATTTGTACTGTGCCATCCATAACTAAAAAGTCTTTTGGTTTCTTCTTGATAGATATTTGTAAAGGATTCGCATGTTGAAATATTACCGTTTTGTTTTCTAAAATAGTTTCAACACTTGTTTTAACATTAGAAACACTGTCTTTTTCTTTGTATGCTATTAAAATAGACTCTATTTCTGAAGGATCTGTTAATAAAATTTTGGGATTCATTTCATATATTATATCTTCATTTGAAGGTATGCAGCTAACCATTGCTTCCAGTGCTATTAAACTTAATGGTTGTCCTTTTGTTAGCCAAGATTTAATCCGCATCCAAGTTAGTTGTGATACTGCAGCTAATCGTCCCCAATCGCTATGAAATGATACTGCATTTTCCTCTATCCAATCCAATATTGCTGAGGATTGAAAAGAATGTAAACAAATGAAGGAAGTGGTCGGAAGCTCACATTCTAATACTGATTTTAGCTTTTCTATTACTAAAGGGAATGCTTCTTCAAATGGTAAACAGTAAGCGGCAGCGTGTGAAAGAGGTGCAATTAAATCTTCATCAAATTCCTTCCACAGTTTTCTTATCCAATCAGAGGCATTTTCTCCTAATACACATATAACAATCTCGAGTAATCGAGTTTTAATTACACCATTTATCGTGTTAGAAAAGCGGTTCATAACAGCATCTAATATTTCGCTTTTATCGTACATATTAAGAGCTTCAATTTCTTCTTCTTGAAGAAACCATCGAGTCATTGTGTAATCAAGTAAGTTTTTAAAGTTTGAGCGAACTTCTTCTAAAGTAGGCGCGGATGCAAGTTTATGCTCATCCATCTCTAATTCTGGTTGCGTCGCCTCACCATCCCCTTCATAAAAATCGTCGTGCAAATAATACTTATAAGGTGAATGAACGATTGCAAGATTGTACCATTCATTTGGATGTAAAGATAACGAGATAAGACGTTCATGACATTGGCTACATAATTTATAAGGTTGATTTGCTTCATCAGATTCTTCTATTTGCTGTACTGGATTATGTTTGCAAGCTTCGCATAATTCTAGTGTTTTTTTCATTGTTTTCTCCTTGTATATTGTGAATAGTAGTATTTTTAATATAGCATGAGATAAGTAAAGTATAGTTAGAGATTTTTTAATAATTAAAGAGACGGATGAAAAATGACATTGAATATGTAACGTTAAACATAGTACATTAACAAGAGTAATGAATTTTATTAAGTGGGTGAGAAAATGCTAGATAAGGCGGATGCTTCAATAAGTAATCATATGTATACAGAAGAAGAGCAACAAAAATTATATAAACGAACGTTAATAATCGTAAGTATTTCACAAATGTTTGGCGGAGCCGGGTTAGCCGCTGGAATTACAGTAGGTGCACTTCTTGCGCAGCAAATGCTTGGGATGGATGCGTATGCAGGATTACCGGCTGCTATGTTTACAATGGGATCTGCGGTAGCGGCTTTCTTTGTTGGGAAGTTATCGCAAAAATATGGTCGCCGAATAGGACTTGCAACAGGGTTTATAGTAGGAGGACTAGGAGCTATTGGAGTTGTATTGGCTGCGTTAACAAATAGTATTATTCTATTACTAGTTTCTTTACTCATATATGGTGCGGGTACAGCGACGAATCTACAAGCTCGTTATGCTGGTACCGATTTAGCAGATAAGAAACAACGAGCAACTGCTATTAGTATTACGATGGTTATGACGACTTTTGGTGCGGTAGCTGGTCCAAATTTAGTAGGCGTAATGGGAGATTTTGCCCATTCAATTGGAATTCCTAACCTTGCTGGTCCGTTCATATTATCAGCAGCGGCATTTATACTTGCGGGTCTTGTACTTTTTGTTATGCTTCGTCCAGATCCGTTAATTATTGCTAACATAATAGAAACATATAAACAAGAACATACATATAAAGGGCAACCAGTAACAGAAGAAATGATAGAAAATAAACGTGGTGTTACTGTTGGAGCAATCGTAATGATACTTACTCAAATAGTGATGGTTGCGATTATGACGATGACGCCAGTTCATATGGGGCATCATGGTCATGGTTTAAGTGCAATAGGGCTTGTAATTGGTTTTCATGTAGGTGCAATGTATCTTCCGTCTCTCGTTACAGGAATGTTAATTGATAAAATCGGCCGAACTACGATGAGTATAGCTGGTGGAGTAATTTTACTAGCGGCGGGTGTCATAGCTGCGATAGCGCCGAGTGATTCTTTACTATTATTAATTGTTGCTCTGTCTTTACTTGGGTTAGGGTGGAACCTCGGTTTAATAAGTGGTACAGCTCAAATTGTTGATGCAACTATACCTTCTACACGTGCAAAAACACAAGGGAAAATAGATGTATTTGTTGCGTTAGCTGGAGCTTCTGGTGGAGCGATGTCAGGTATGGTAGTAGCTAATTCAAGTTATGCGGCATTATCATTAGCGGGAGGGGCTGTAGCCTTACTGCTTATTCCAGTTGTGATATGGTCTCGGACAGGTAAATAAAATTCAGATAAAAGAAGCGGCGTTCAAAGGGAGATAATCAATCTTTGAATGCCGCTTTTTTGTGATCAACTAATAGTCTAACTGGAATCGTTGATATAATTTCATTTACCGTAATGTTAGTTGTATAAAAGGAAATTTCAGTTTAAATCTCACTCCACAATAAGCCCTAAATGCATACACCCATCGCCAAATCCCTACAGTAAAAGTGTATCTCCATTATTTAATTTTCCTTCTTTTCTAAATCGTTATTAGATAATATTTGATCTGGAACATAAGTACCAATTGCAGTAATACGAGATTGAGAATTCATAAGAACATCTCCTAACTTATTTTTATAATCTGATACTAATATTAGATCGTAAAAATATTGATAAAGATTTTCTGTTTAATAAAATTAATATATTTTAATAAACGGAAAGGGATTTGAGGAGTGATGTCCAAATAATATACGGAAAGCTTCTAAATTTGATAATGAAGGGGTTTGAGATTCTTGAAAAGAATCGCATATGTATTGTCTCTTGTTTTAATTTGTAGCTTTACTTATTTTATTTTACCAGAGAAATCTTATGCTTGTGATTGTACTAAAGCATCACCAGAAGAGAGGTTACAACAAAATGATGTAGTGTTTGAAGGTAAGGTATTAGAAGTTCAAGAGAAGGACGGAAGAATGACAACATTATTTGAAGTGAAGAAAATTTGGAAAGGGACAAGTTCTTCGCAAATTATTATATATACAAGCAGTAGTAGTAGTTGTGCGTTTCGTTTTGCAGAGGGAGGAGAGTACCTAGTGTTCTCTTCTCATAGAGGAGAAGTGAAACTGTTGGAGACATCTAGCTGCAGTGGAACGAAGAGATTAGATGAGGCAGAGATAGAGAAAATGGCTTTACGTCATATTGCAAAAGAGTCTGTTCCGACGAAGAAAGTGGATTTAAAAGATGAAATGGTAAGCGGTTTAAGTTGGTGGCAAGTAACTATCATTTCTATAGGTGTGTTATTGTTAATTGCTGTTGTTATTTTTATTGTGAGAAGAACTCGCAATAAATGACGATTAAAGTAAAAATATAAAGATTTTCTTTCGGTTTCTATAGGTGGTTTAATCTTGTGAAAGCGAATTACTTATGCTACACTTTATGTAACTTAAAATGAACGGAGGGGCTTCCTTTGATCTTAATCAGATTACGTCTCAATACTTTGTGCCGATAATTGAATAGCGCTCAAAGGCTCTGTCTGTGTACAGAGTGAACGGGATTGGTCTGCCTATTTTAAAGGAACCCTTTATTAAGCTTATATGTGAAAAAGAGGGAGGGACGAATACGCCCTCTTTTTGTTTTGCCTTTATAAATAGAATGGGATAGTATAGGTGAACACTTGTTGGATACGTATACTATCTTGGGACTTTTTGACCATGTATAGGACGAAAGCACTGCTTTCTTCTATTTCTTTGGTGAACCCTTATCCGTTTACGAAAACACAGGCAGTGACCTGTGTTTTTTATTTTGCGTAATCGAAATGGAGGAATAAATATATGGAAGAATTATTACAAAGAGCAATATTAGTTGGAGTAAATTTAGGTAAGGAAGCTGATTTTGCATATTCGATGGAAGAGTTAGCAAATCTTACGGAAGCTTGTGATGTGGAAGTAATCGGTCAAGTGATGCAAAATTTACAACGAGTAAATCCGTCGCATTATATTGGAAAAGGGAAGATTGAAGAAGTAGCAGCGTATGTGAAAGAAGCAGATGCAAATATGGTCATCTTTAATGACGAATTATCTCCTTCACAAATTCGAAATTTAGAAGAGGATTTAGATTGTAAAGTAATTGATCGTACCATTTTAATTTTAGATATCTTTGCGCAACGTGCGAAAACGAAAGAAGCGCAGTTGCAAGTAGAAGTGGCCCATCTTCAGTACATGATGCCTCGTTTAATCGGTCTTCGTGAATCGTTAGGAAGACAAAGCGGGGGAGTTGGCACGAAAAATAAAGGTGTCGGTGAGAAGAAGTTGGAATTAGATCGTCGTAAAATTGAAGAACAAATTGCGGCTCTAAATAAAGAATTAGAAGCACTTGTTGCACAGCGTCAAACGCAGCGTAAACAACGTAAGAAAAATGAAGTTCCGGTTGTGTCATTAGTAGGATATACGAACGCAGGTAAATCAACGATAATGAATGCGATGCTTGAAATTTTTAATGGTACTGTAGAGAAACAAGTATT
Source organism: Bacillus sp. FDAARGOS_1420 (assembly GCF_019344915.1). Taxonomy (NCBI): domain Bacteria; kingdom Bacillati; phylum Bacillota; class Bacilli; order Caryophanales; family Bacillaceae; genus Bacillus; species Bacillus sp. FDAARGOS_1420. The sequence goes on from NZ_JAHWJB010000002.1 coordinate 1,007,391, forward strand.
TGAAAAGGATATGTTATTTGCGACGTTAGAGACATCTGTACGAAATATTGATTTGCCGGATAATAAATCATTTTTATTAACGGATACTGTTGGATTTGTAAGTAAATTACCACATCATCTTGTGAAAGCATTCCGTTCAACGCTAGAGGAAGTGGCGGAAGCAGATTTACTTATTCACGTCGTAGATTACTCAAATCCTAATTATGAGCAATTAATTGATATTACAAATGAAACGTTAAAGAAAATTGGCGTGGAAAATATCCCGACGATTTATGCATACAACAAATCAGATTTGGTAGATGTTGAAATTCCGAAAGTGCAAGAAGATCGCGTTTATCTATCTGCGAAGAAACATGTTGGAATTGAAGAGCTTGTAGAAGTAGTTCGTTCACACATTTATAAAGAGTATACGAAGTGTGAAATGTTAATTCCGTATGATCAAGGACAGGTAGTTTCGTATTTCAACAATCATGCACACGTTTTATCTACGAGTTATGAAAACGAAGGTACGAAAATGGCACTAGAATGTAAGACGAGTGATTATGAGAAATATAAGCGTTTTTCTATTTAATAAAAAAAGGCGATCCTAATATGTTTTAGGATCGTCTTTTTCTTCATAGTTGCAAGCCTTCCTTTCATCCTGCCTTAGTATAAAAGAAAATACAAAGAGCTCATATAAATAAATCCGACAAAGCAGATAGAAAAAATATATTTTTTTAGAAGTTGAATTTCTGGAAAAAGAAATGAAACCAGTATAGAATAGAAATGTTTCAAAACTCAGAATTTATTCTGATTAAAGTATATATTTATTACACTAACTGTAATAAATATATATTTTGTACAGGAAGGAGAAATACACATATGCAGGCAGTTTCACAAAAAAATACAGTAGAAACACCGACGATATATCGAATATTATTTGCGATTAGTTTCGGACATTTTTTAAATGATTCGATGCAAGCGGTTGTGCCCGCGTTGTTTCCTATTTTGGAAAAAACGATGAATTTATCCTACATGCAAGTAGGGTGGATAGCGTTTGCGTTAAATATGACGTCATCGATTATGCAGCCGGTTTTTGGGATGTATTCAGATAAGAAGCCGTCACCATTTTTATTACCGCTCGGTATGTTTTCGAGTATGCTTGGGATGATTGGGCTCGCGTTTGCCCCGAATTTTATTATTGTTATTATTTCTGTTTTATTTATTGGATTAGGTTCCGCAGTCTTTCATCCGGAGGGCGCTCGTGTTGCTTACATGGCAGCCGGTGCCAAACGTGGTTTAGCACAAGCGATTTATCAAGTGGGAGGAAATACAGGGAATTCTCTAGCACCTATTTTTACAGCATTAGTTTTCGTTCCGCTCGGTCAAATTGGTTCTTTAGGTTTTACAGCCTTTGCAGCAGTAGGAATTGTATTACTAATTTTCGTATCAAATTGGTATAAAAATGAATTAGCCACTGGTGCTGTAAGAAGGAAAAAGAGGGCTGCACTTGAGGCTGAAAATGCGATTGTAAGTACGCACATTAAATTTGTTATTATACTTCTTGTTTTTCTAACATTCGTACGTTCTTGGTACGGTGCTGGTATCGGGAATTTCTATCAATTTTATTTAATAGAGCATTACGGTTTATCTATAAAAAATGCACAGTATTTCGTCTTCGCATTTATGATTGCTGGTGTATTAGGTACTTTCTTTGGTGGTCCGCTAGCGGATCGATTCGGTAAGAAAAAGATTATTGTCTTTTCGATGCTCGGTTCAGCGCCGCTTGCACTATTGTTACCTCACATTTCTCTTATGTGGGTTGTACCGTTATTTTTATGCATTGGATTTATTAGCTCTAGTAGTTTTAGTGTAATCGTTGTATATGCTCAAGAACTTGTTCCAGGGAAAGTTGGAATGGTGTCAGGATTAATTGTCGGTCTTGCGTTTGGTCTTGGAGCATTAGGTGCTGTAGTCCTTGGGAAATTAGCTGATATGTATAGTCTTCAATTTATTATGCTATTATGTAGTGGTTTACCATTAATTGGACTTACTTCATTGTTATTGCCAAATGATAAGAAAACGATAGAATAGGGGATGCGCTATGAAATTATGTGAAAACGTTACAGAATTAATAGGAGATACACCTGTTGTCCGATTATCTAAATTTATTCCAGAGGACGCAGCGGATGTGTATGTAAAACTGGAAATGTTTAATCCGTCACGCAGTGTGAAAGATCGTGCTGCCTATAACTTAATTCATATTGCCGAGGAACACGGTCTCATTAAGCCAGGTGATACAATTATTGAACCGACAAGTGGAAATACAGGAATTGGCTTAGCGATGAATGCAGCTGCTAAAGGATATAAAGCTATTTTAATTATGCCAGATAATATGTCCAAAGAGCGTATTAATTTATTGAAAGCATACGGCGCAGAAGTAGTTTTAACACCAGCAGAACAAAGAATGCCAGGAGCAATTGCGAAGGCGGTAGAGTTACAAAAAGAAATTCCAAATAGTTTTATTCCGCAGCAATTTGAAAACCCAGCAAATCCGAATATTCATCGTTATACGACTGCACTTGAAATTTATGAACAAATGGATGGAGAGCTTGATGCATTTGTAGCAACTGCGGGAACAGGTGGAACAATTACAGGGACCGGTGAAACGTTAAAAGAGAAACTACCAAACTTATATATTGCTGTAGTAGAACCGAAAGGATCACCAGTGTTATCTGGCGGTGTTCCAGGCCCTCATAAACTAGTCGGAACAAGCCCAGGGTTTATTCCCAAAAACTTAAATACAGAAGTGTATAACGAAATTATGCAAATTGCAGATGAAGAGGCATTAACTACAATGAGGAACTTGGCAAGACAAGAAGGATTACTAGTAGGGCCATCTTCAGGAGCTTCGGTGTACGCAGCAATTATGATAGCGAAGCGTTTAGGTGCTGGTAAAAAAGTTTTATGTATTGCACCTGATACAGGGGAGCGCTATTTGAGTATGGGATTATTTGAATGAAATTGCTAGAAACACCTTAATCGTGAAATTGTCACGATTAAGGTGTTTGTTTTAGGTTGTAAAGAGGGGAGAATGACAATGAAACTATTAAAACCAATACAGGAATATAGTGGGGAAATTATCGCATATAGACATGCGTTTTTACAATCAGGAGAACAACCACACGGCAGCAGTTCTTTACAAAATTTTGATTCTCTCGATGAATGGTTTGAAAAAGTGAGTAAACAGGAACTGGGAGAAAACTTACAAGGTAATCGAGTACCGTCTAGCCAATTTTTAAGTTTTGAAAAAAGGGAACTTATAGGTTTTGTGAATATTAGACATCGATTAAACCAAGAATCATTGCGGGAAGGTGGTCATATCGGTTATAGTGTTCATCCGAATAAACGTCGCCAAGGCTATGCAACTGAGCAACTGCAACTTTCATTAGTTGAGGCGCAAAAATTAGGATTGAAGAAAGTGTTAATAACTTGTGATAAAGCAAATATTGGTTCTGCTAAAACAATACAAAAGGTTGGCGGTGTGTTAGAAAATGAAGTAGTTTCTTCTAATTCTGGTGAAATTGTTCAGCGTTATTGGGTAGAAATTTGATTAAGTGAATTTTAAAAAGGTGAAAGTGGTAAAGGGAGTATAAGATGCAATATCGAAATAAATAAATGTAAATAAAGGAGAAGGGTATAGTTAAAGGGGGAAATGCAATGGGATTAAAAGAGAAAGCGATAGAGATGTCGGAGATTTATAGGCAAAACCAGAAAGTCGAAGCTATTATTTTAGCAGGCTCTGTAGCGAGAAAATTAGAAGATGAGCATTCGGATATCGAATTACATATTTTATGGTTAACACCACCAGAGGATGAAGATCGTCTAGGTCCGATTAACAATATTGGTGGAACAATTTTGTCATATCATCCATACGAGGAAGAAGAATGGTCGGAAACGTATTTGACGAAAGAAGGAATTAAACTAGAGATTAGTAATTTTTTAACAGTGACAGCAAAAAAGGTTATTTCAGATGTTGTAGAGCAGTATGATATAAATTATGAGAAACAATGTATTGTATCATCGGTTCATGATGGTGTGAGTTTGTATGGAGAAGTGAAAGTACATGCTCTAAAAGATAGGGTTGAAGCATATCCAGAAGAACTGGCGAAAAGGATGATCTCAGAAAATCTTTGGTTTAGTAATCGTTGGCATAATCGAGAGGCACTTTTAAAACGGAAAGATTGGCTTATGCTATATGATGTTATTTGTGAAGTACAAAGGGATTTATTCGGTGTTTTATTCGGTTTGAATAGAATGTACGTGCACCATCCTGCATTTAAATGGATGGCTTATAATGTAGAGCGTATGAATATTAAACCTGAAAATCTATATGAGCGTATGGCGGATACACTGATAGGGGAACCGGAGTATAGTGTACAGGAGTTAGAAGTGTTGATCGAAGAGGTATTACATTTAGTAGAACAATATGCTCCAGAATTAAATATTGCTGAACAACAAAAGCGCATTCAATATGCGAAGTAAAAAAACAAGAGATGTAACAACGCGTTACATCTCTTGTTTTTTTATTTTACTAACTTTCCTAGTATAGGTAATCGTTGAATCCTATCACCGAGAATATGCGAAGCAAGTCCACTCGTTAATACGAATAAAAGATAAACAAGTCCTCCTGCTGCGGCGCATATAAACACAATGATCAGTGATTCTACATAAGATTGTCCAGGAATAATCCAGCTTATAATTGCTCTTAATGCAATTACAACAGCAGACATTGCTGCGGAGTAAATCGTAATAAGAAATACTGTTTTTGCCGTTTCGCCAATTTTAAATTTCGCAAACTTAACGATGCAGTACAACATAATAATATTTGAAACGAGATATCCAAGAATTGTTCCAAGTACAGCACCATGTCCACCGAATAAATGTAAGAGCGGTGTGTTCATCACAATTTTAACGAGAATACCGGCTGAGAATGCGATCATTGTTTTTCTTTGATAATCAATTCCTTGTAATATAGCGGCTGAAACTGTGAAAATTGCACTTAATACAGCAGAAGGTGCAAATGAAATTAAATATTGTGATCCACCAAGTGCAATTTCAGGATTTACATAAACCATGCGGAATGCATCGTAAGCGATACTTGCTAGACCGAATGCGGCTGGGATAGTGAAGAATAACAATACTTGGAATATCTTTGAAATTTGTTCTTGTAATTCTTCTAGTTTCCCGCTTGTAAATGATTTCGTTATAGCCGGAATAATTGTTAATGAGAATCCAGTTGCAAGTGAAGCGGGAATCATAATTAACTTTTGTGCATAGTTCGTTATATAAGCGAAAACTGCATTCGCGGTTTCTAAAGGCTCTCCCATCGCTCTAAGGACATCAGCTACGGTATATTGATCTACTAACGTATAGAGCGGAATTGCAATACCGACAAATACAATTGGGATTGCATATCGAAGTAATTCTATATAAATATTTTTTAATGGAATATCGGATGCCCTTGACTTTAATTCACCTTCGGGAGGCTTTAATCCGTTATATTTTTTCCAGTACATCATTAAAATAGAGACGCTGGCAAGCGCTCCGATAACAGCGCCAAACGTAGCAACTGCAACAGAAGAGGCGACTGAACCCCCTAATAGTTTTGAAACGATAAAACTACCAACTAAAATGAAAACGACACGTGCGATTTGTTCTACGACTTGAGAAACAGCACTTGGTTTCATATGTTGAAAACCTTGGAAATAACCACGTGTAACACTCATAGCTGGTACGATAATAAGTGCGAAACTTAATGCTCGCATCGTAAGTGTTACGTCAGCGATAAATTGTGGATCTGGCGTTTTTGAGCGAATAATAAATTGTGATATGTACGGTGCCCCAATAAATAAAGTTAAAAACCCTAAAAAGCCCATAAACAACATTAATTTTACGCTAGAGTTGTATAATTTTTTGCTTGTACTATAATCACCGAGCGCATTATGTTTTGCAACAAATTTTGAGACGGCAATAGGAATACCAGCTGTTGAAAAGCTTAATAAAATACCGTACCAAGAGTATGCGTATCCATATAAAGCGACCCCTTGCGTTCCAACTAATAATTGAAAGGGGAAAAAGTATATAAAACCTAAAATTCGTGAAATCATTGTTGCACCACTTAATAAAGCGGTACCTTTTAAAACTTTTGAAGTAGACAAAATTCTTTCCTCCTACTCGTGCTGTCTTGCATTTATCCCGCTATTTGCGGGCAGTAAGACTCCCACCTCAAAATGCGACTGGAGCAAAGAAGTTAGGTGGGAGATCAACTGCCCGTAAACGCCCGATTGGTGAGGGCTAATAATCAGTGAGGGATGAACAAAACCCCCACTGATTAAAGTTTCACTTTATCGTATACTACTATAAACCTGCTAGAGAAGTTAATACAGTATAAACCATAAATGTTCTAATACTATTCATACAAAAGTCATATTTTGAATTTTTAAATAGAATGTAATGCATAAAATTTCAAAATATAAGTTGACACTATTTTTAATGTATGATAAAAATGATAGTAATCAATTCGGAAAATAATATTTGGGCAATGAAAGGGTATAGTAGTGAAAATCTCCCTATTTCAGAGAGCTGATGTTTGGTGTGAATCAGTATATAGATTATTCATGAAGTTCGTCCTGGAGCATCTTTCATAAATCTCATGTTTTGAGGAAATGAAAGACGGTAGTTTATACCGTTATCAAATAAAGTGGTGAAGATTGTTTCACAACTAGGGTGGTACCGCGATATTTATCGTCCCTACGTATTTACGTAGGGACGTTTTTTATTTAGGTCTTAACTTTGTTGTGTCTTCATAACTAGGGTGGTACCGCGATATTTTATCGTCCCTACGTATTTGCGTAGGGACGTTTTTTATTTAGGTCCTAACTTTGTTGTATCTTCATAACTAGGGTGGTACCGCGATATTTTTGTCGTCCCTACGTATTTACGTAGGGGCGTTTTTTATTTGAGAGGAAGTGGTTGGATTAGAACGGGCTAGTAATAGAACAATATGAACATAGAGCGAATTATAATGAAAAGAAAAAGAAAAAGAAAAAGAAAAAGAAAAAGAAAAAGAAAAAGAAAAAGAAAAAGAAAAAGAAAAAGAAAAAGAAAAAGAAAAAGAAAAAGAAAAAGAAAAAGAAAAAGAGAGGAGATAAAAAGATGAATTCACAGCAATGGACATCGAAATTAGGTTTCGTATTAGCTGCAGCAGGTTCAGCAATTGGTCTTGGGGCGATTTGGAAATTCCCGTATATGGCCGGCATCGGAGGAGGCGGAGCATTCTTCCTTATTTTCATCGGTTTCACATTATTAATTGGTTTACCGCTATTATTAGCTGAATTCGTTATTGGAAGAAGTACACAAAAAGAGGCTGTTGATGCGTATAGAGAGATTGCTCCTAAAACGTTATGGCCGTGGTTAGGTAAATTAGGGATTGTAACATGTTTCATATTACTTTCTTTCTACAGTGTTGTAGGGGGTTGGATTTTATTATACTTATGGAATGCAATTACAGGTAGATTATGGGAAGGAAATGGAGCATACGAAGCTACGTTTGGTGAAATCATTTCCAATCCGTATTTAGCAGTTGGATCACAGCTATTATTCATCCTTATTACTATTTTTATCGTAAGTAAAGGTGTACAAAATGGTGTTGAAAAAGTAAATAAATATTTCATGCCAGCACTATTCGTTTTATTCTTTGTATTAATTGTTCGTGCACTTACGTTAGACGGTGCTGGAGAAGGAATTCGATTCTTCTTACAACCTGATTTCTCAAACGTAACATCAGAAATCATTTTATATGCAATGGGGCAATCGTTCTTCTCGCTATCCGTCGGTGTAGCCGTTATGGTAACGTATAGCTCATACTTACCGAAAGAAGAAAGTTTACCACGTTCAGCATTTTCTATCGTAGCTTTAACGCTTGTTATTACATTACTTGCAGGGCTTGCAATTTTCCCAGTTGTGTTCGCATTTGGAATGGAACCATCTCAAGGACCAGGACTATTATTTATCGTATTGCCAGCTATTTTCAGTAAAATGGCGTTCGGAAAATTATTCTTCATCGTTTTCTTATTACTATTCTTCTTTGCTACTGTTACATCAGCAATTTCGATGTTAGAAATTAGCGTTGCGTCCTTAACAACAAAAGGTAAAAGCAAAGGGAAACGTGAAAAAATGGCTTTAATTGTTGGGTTGTTAATCTTTGTTGTTGGGGTTCCATCAGCATTATCATTCGGTTTGTTAAGCGATGTGAAGCCATTTGGAAAAACAATTTTTGATTTAGCAGACTATGCGGTTAGTAACATACTAATGCCGCTTGGTGTTTTATTAGTTTCCATCTTTGTTCCGTTGAAAATGAAGAAAGATGTATTAATGAAAGAGCTTGGTGTAAGTAAAAATAAAGGCTATAAACTATTCGTATTATGGTTATTCTTACTTCGCTATATTGCACCAATTGCGATTGTTATCGTATTCCTAAATGTATTAGGAATCATTTAATGTAAAGCGTTAGTCTATCGTTTTAACGAAAAGACTAGCGCTTTTTTTAAAAAAGATTATGAAGATGCAAGGCGAGAAAAATTAGCATATAATAAAATACAAAAGGTATATTAGGAGGTATTGATATGGCGATTACAATTCAATTGCCAGACACTGCAGCGTCTCATGCAAAGCCAAGTATGGAAATGGCGATACTTTGCGTGAGGTAGACAAGTAATATACAATCAATCGCCAAAATGAGCTCGTATCATTTTTTATATTTGGCTTTGCACCTTATTGAAATGAACCATAAAAAATAAGGGGCGAGCAGAAATGAAATACGTAAAGGCTAAGGCCGTTTTACCAGAAAGTTTAATTGCTGAAATTCAAAAGTATATACAAGGTGAAACAATTTACATTCCAAAACAAGAAACAAAACATTATAAATGGGGTACACGATCTGGCGGAAGAAAACAACTGGATGAAAGAAATAAAGCAATTAAAGACGCTTTTAAAAGTGGAATTGCAATTCATCAATTAGCAGAAGAATATTTTCTGTCTGGAGAAACGATTAAGAAAATCGTGTATTCTAAATAAGGAAGCCGCCTCTAATTGGAAACTTAGAGGCGGTTTTGTTATGTAATGTTCTTTTGTAAATCGTCTTTTACATACCGTAAAAGATAATTATTGTATACAATAAAACTAATTCAACAATTTGTATGGAGTGATAAAGATGGAAGCTTTTATTAGAAGTGATCAATACAATTTTATAAAGTCACAAGCTTATATTTTAGCAAATGGACACGCGACGGCAAATGATAGAGGAGTAATTCAAGCGTTAAAGTCACTTGCAATTGAAAAGATAATACATGTATTTGAGAATTTAACGGATGAACAGAAAGAGTTAATTGATACAGTATTAATAGTTCAAAATAGAGAAGATGCAGAATCGTTTTTAATGAAAATAAATCCGTATGTCATTCCGTTTCAGGAAGTTACAGCACAAACGTTAAAAAAACTATTCCCTAAAGCAAAAAAATTAAAACTGCCTGATATGGAAGAACTGGACATGAAAGAATTATCTTATTTAAGCTGGATTGACAAAGGATCAAGTAGGAAATTTATTGTAGCGAAAAATGATAAAAATAAGTTTGTTGGTCTGCAAGGAACATTTCAAAGTTTAAATAAAAAAAGCATTTGTTCATTATGTCATGGGCATGAAGAAGTAGGAATGTTTTTAGTTGAAATTAAAGGTGATGTACCAGGAACTTTCGTTAGAAAGGGAAACTATATTTGCAAAGATGGTGTAGCTTGTAATCATAATATGAAATCGCTTGATAAATTACAGGATTTTATCGAGAGATTAAAGAAATAAAATGGAAGACCTCTAGTACTTAAACTGGAGGTTTTTATTTTTTGAAGAAGTAATAATAGGCTTCTTTTGTAGCTGTAGATTTATAAAAAAAGTCAGGTCATTTATAATGAAATTTGATAAAAACATCTATTTGGATACAGTTACTTATATGCAAGGAGGTAAAACATGAATTACATTTCACCGAAAGATGAGGTGTTAAAGGTGAAACGATGGCCTAAAGATACGATAGCGGCGGGGCGTGGTCATACTGTTGGTCTTAAATCGGATGGCACAGCGGTAGCGGTGGGGCGAAATAAAGAAGGTGAATGCAATGTAAGCGGCTGGCGTGATATTGAAGCGGTCGCGGTGGGGAATGTTCATATGGCGACGAACACAGGTAATGCTCATACAATAGGTCTTACCGCTGACAGTACTGTGGTAGCAGTGGGGTGGAATAAGCATGACCAATGCGATGTAAACGATTGGCGCGATATTGTAGCGATAGCGGCGGGGTGGCGTCGTACCATTGGTCTTAAATCGGATGGCACGGTGGTAGCAGTGGGACGAAATAAAGAAGGTGAATGCAATATAAATAGCTGGCGTGATATTGTGGCGGTCGCGGTGGGTGACTGGCATACAGTCGGTCTTAAATTGGACGGAACGGTGACGACTGTGGGTAATAATCGATATGACCAATGCAATGTAAGTGGCTGGCGTGATATTGTGGCGATAGCGGCAGGATATCTTCATACAGTTGGTCTTAAATCGGACGGCATGGTGATGGCTGTGGGTAATAATAAACATGGCCAATGTGATGTCAGTGGCTGGCGTGGTATTGTAGCGATAGCGGTGGGTAGTAATCATACAATCGGTCTTAAATCAGACGGCATGGTGACAGCTGTGGGTAATAATAAACATGGTCAATGTGATGTAAGTGATTGGCGCGATATTGTAGCGATAGCGGCGGGTTGTGCCCATACAGTCGGTCTTAAATCAGACGGCACGGTGGTAGCGGTGGGTGATAACGAATATGGCCAATGCGATGTAGACAGCTGGCACGGTATCCGACTGCCCGATCCAAACATTTTGTCAATCTAAATATTTGTTGATGGGGAATAGGAATGTTTAATTTCTAATAAATCGCTGATAATATTATTTTACTCAAAGATAAAAACGCATCGCACTTTGAAAAGAAAGCACGATGCGTTTTTATTATTTTTTTTGCCAATTTTCTTTTATGAAATCTTCACGGCCAGATTCTTTTTGCTCGGTAGCATATTTCTCTGGATTCTTTTTATAGAAATGTTGGTGATATTCCTCTGCTTCATAAAAAGGTGCAGCTGAGCGAATTTCAGTCACAATAGGATCTTTAAACATACCGCTTTCTGCTAGAGTTTGCTTCGATTTTTCTGCAAGCTCTTTTTGTGTTTCATTATGATAAAAAATTGCTGTGCGGTAAGAGGGACCACGGTCAAAAAATTGTCCGCCGTCATCAGTTGGATCAATTTGTGGCCAATATAAATCTAGTAATTTTTGATAAGGAAAAATAGAAGGATCGAATGTAATTTGTACAACTTCTAAATGTCCAGATGTTCCAGTCTTTACTTGTTCGTATGTTGGGTTTTCTACATGACCACCTGCATAGCCGGAAAGTATTTTATGAATACCAGGAAGTTCATCAAATGGTTTTACCATGCACCAAAAACAACCGCCTGCGAAGGTTGCGAGTTCGTATGTTTTTTCAGACATTGCTGTAACCCTCCTAAATATATATGTTTTATACAGTATTATATAAATTGTTTTATTGCGCAATAAAAAAGATTTGAAAATATATGTTTTTTATAAACAAGATCCTCCGCTCACATCAATCAATTGTCCAGTAACCCAGCGACTATCAGGAGAAGCGAGAAATGCAGCAGTGTCGGCAATGTCTTCTACTTCACCTAATCGATTGAAAGCTGAAATGTTAGTAGCGTACTGTTTCATCATTGGATCACTCAAGAGTTCCACATTCATATCTGTTTTAATGAAGCCTGGAAGTATTGCATTTACAGTAATACCTCGTGTGCCAAGTTGTTTTGCTAGAGTGAAAGTCATTGTGTTAATTGCACCTTTCGTCATACTATATGCAACGAAATCAGGTAAAGAAATGCGAGTTGCGGCTGATGAGATATTAACAATCCGGCTATTGTCACGTAAACGCGGTAGAGCTTGTTGGATGATGAAGAATGGTGCTTTTGCATTTACTGCAACGATTCTATCAAAAAATTGTTCAGTCGTTTCTTCAATAAAAGCACCAGGTCCAATTCCAGCGTTGTTTATTAAAATATCAAATTCCGTTCCACCAGTTCGCTTTTGCAATTCAGTATCTAAAGAATTATATAGGTTTTCTACACCGTGTAAAGATTCAAGATTTGCACCGATAGAAAAAGCTGATCCGCCATTTGATTGAATTTCATGAACAGTTTCTTCAGCATCTTCTTTTCGGTTACCATAATGAACAGCAACTAATGCACCATCGTTTGCTAACCGTTTTGCGATAGCACGTCCAATTCCTCGGCTTGCTCCTGTAACTAATGCTATTTTTCCTTTTAACATAGTTTTCTCATCTCCTCATAAATTTTATATGTTTTTAAGTTGTTTTTCTTTATGTAGTAATGCGAACATACTTAAGTAATATATGAGTATGTGTAAGAGGTTCATTCCGATTTTGTTTTGAGAAAAAATAAATAGATTTCTAGTGAATAGAATGAATTTTAATTTTTTTCTAAAAACATGTTGACAATGAAAAGAACCGCGTCCTATAATACGTGTAACAAATAAAAGTGAATTAAGAATTTTCTAACTTTATATGTTGTATATGCAAAGAAGAGGAAAGTAGATGATTATGGTCGTTTCAGAGAGCTACTCCTAGGCTGCGAGAGTAGTAGCAATCGAATCATTGAAGATCACCTCGGAGCATCGCTTGCGAAAGGGAAACTGAGTAGAGGGCGGCGGCATCGTCTCCGGTAAAAGGACGGAGGTCTGATTGGACCTATGAAGCTTATATTTCGTGAGAAGTATAAGGAAGCTGAGTGGTAACGCGAAACTCTCGCCTCAGCAATCAAAGCTACTAATTTGTAGTAGTTGATTGCTGAGGCGAGAGTTTTTATTTTAAAAATAGAATAAAAGAATGCGAGGAAGAGGAGAGTAAATGATAAAGATTGTTTCAGAGAGCCGCCCAAAGGCTGTGAGGGTGGTAACAATTGAATCATTGAAAATCACCTCGGAGCACTGCTTTTGAAGTTAGTAAAAAGTAGCGGAGTTGTTTCCGATAGAAAAACAAAAGTCTAATTGGACTTGCAGAGCTTATATTTCGTGAGAAGTGTAAGGAAGCTGAGTGGTACCACGAGTCTCTCGTCTCAGCAATGGATTGCTACAAGTGTGTAAGTAATCGATTGTTGAGACGAGTATATTTTTAAGATTAGTATACTGAATATTCTGTTAAAAATACTCATCTCAGCAATCGATATAGAAATAGATTGCAAAAATAGAGATAAAACAGAGGAGCGATGTGAGATGGGAAACCAGTACATTTATATGAATGGGGAATTTGTAGAGAAAGAAAAGGCAGTTGTTTCAGTATATGATCACGGTTTTTTATACGGAGACGGTGTATTTGAAGGGATTCGTAGTTACGGAGGAAATGTATTTTGTTTAAAAGAACATGTGAAACGATTATATGAATCGGCGAAATCTATTTTACTTACAATTCCAATGACGGTAGATGAAATGGAAAAAGCAGTTGTACAAACATTGCAAAAAAATGAATACACGGATGCCTACATTCGATTAATTGTTTCAAGAGGAAAAGGTGACTTAGGGCTCGATCCGAGAAGCTGTGTGAAGCCGAGCGTAATTATCATTGCAGAACAATTAAAGTTATTCCCTCAGGAATTTTATGATAATGGACTAAGCGTTGTGTCTGTTGCATCAAGACGTAATACGCCAGACGCATTAGACCCACGCATTAAGTCAATGAACTATTTAAATAACGTGCTTGTAAAAATTGAAGCGGCACAAGCGGGAGTGCTAGAGGCTCTTATGTTAAATCAACAAGGATATGTTTGTGAAGGGTCAGGAGATAATGTTTTCATTGTGAAAGATGGAAAAGTGTTAACACCTCCTTCGTACTTAGGGGCGCTAGAAGGTATTACGAGAAATAGTGTGATTGAGTTATGTGAGCGTCTAAGTATTCCGTGTGAGGAAAGGCCATTTACTCGCCATGACGTATATGTAGCAGATGAAGTGTTTTTAACAGGAACTGCAGCGGAACTAATTCCTGTAGTGAAAGTAGATTCAAGAGAAATTGGAGATGGAAAACCAGGAGATGTAACAAAAAGATTAACCGAAGAATTTAAAAAATTAACGAGAGAAAGAGGAGTACATGTTCCAGGATTAGTGGAAAGTTTAGCGTAAATAGGGAGAGGAGTTAATTAAAATGGAGGAACAGTATACAGCATGTGATGAACTGCAGAGTGAAGAAGCTACAGGTGCTGGACACGTTATTCAATGTTTGAAGAAATTAGGTGTAACGACCGTTTTCGGTTATCCAGGCGGAGCGATTTTACCAATATACGATGCGTTATACGAAAGTGGTTTAAAGCACGTGTTAACTCGTCATGAACAAGCTGCAATTCATGCAGCGGAAGGATATGCGAGAGCTTCTGGAAAGGTTGGGGTAGTCTTTGCTACCTCTGGCCCAGGGGCGACGAATTTAGTTACGGGTTTAGCAGATGCTTATATGGATTCGATTCCTTTAGTTGTCATTACAGGGCAAGTTGCAACGCCTTTAATTGGTAAAGACGGATTTCAAGAAGCGGATGTTGTCGGAATTACAGTACCTGTTACGAAGCATAATTACCAAGTTCGTGATGTAAATCATTTATCACGAACTGTGCAAGAAGCTTTTTACATCGCCAAAAGCGGGCGACCGGGACCGGTATTAATCGATATTCCAAAAGATGTTCAAAATGCAAATGTAACATGTTTCTTTAATGAAGAAGTGGAGATTCCAGGATATAAACCAGAACATTTGTCAGACAGTTTGAAACTGAGGGAGGTAGCAAAATCAATTTCAAAAGCAAAACGCCCACTCCTTTATATCGGGGGAGGCGTCATTCATTCAGGCGGATCTGAAGAACTCATCAAGTTTGCGAGGGAGAATCGTATTCCAGTCGTTTCAACTTTAATGGGACTGGGTGCATATCCGCCGGGAGATTCGTTGTTTTTAGGAATGCTCGGTATGCATGGAACGTACGCTGCAAATATGGCAGTAACAGAATGTGACTTATTACTGGCGTTAGGTGTTCGTTTCGATGATCGTGTAACAGGAAAATTAGAACTTTTTTCTCCCCATTCGAAAAAAGTACATATTGATATTGATCCTTCTGAGTTCCATAAAAATGTAACTGTAGAGCATCCGATTGTTGGTGATGTGAAAAAGGCGCTATATATGCTATTACATATGTCTATTTATTCACAAACAGATGAATGGCTTCAGAAAGTGAAGAAATGGCAAGAAGAATATCCACTTTCATATAAGCAAAAAGAATTTGAGTTAAAACCACAGCATGTTATCAACTTAGTAAGTGAATTAACGAATGGTGAAGCGATTGTCACGACAGAGGTAGGACAGCATCAAATGTGGGCTGCTCACTTTTATAAAGCGAGAAAACCACGGACTTTCCTAACATCAGGGGGATTAGGGACGATGGGATTTGGTTTTCCAGCAGCAATTGGTGCTCAGCTTGCAAAAGAAGAAGAACTTGTCATCTGTATTGCTGGTGATGCTTCTTTCCAAATGAACATTCAAGAGCTGCAAACAATTGCTGAAAATAATATTCCTGTCAAAGTATTCATCATAAACAACAAATTTTTAGGAATGGTAAGGCAATGGCAAGAAATGTTTTATGAAAACCGTTTGTCGGAATCGAGAATTGGGTCACCAGATTTTGTGAAAGTAGCAGAAGCTTATGGTGTAAAAGGGCTAAGAGCAACAAATTCGTTTGAGGCGAAAAAGGTAATGTTAGAAGCATTTTCTCATGAAGGTCCTGTCGTAGTTGACTTTTGTGTAGAAGAAGGTGAGAACGTCTTTCCGATGGTTCCGCCAAACAAAGGGAATAACGAAATGATTATGAAGAGGTGGGAAGAATGAGTCATACTTTTTCATTAGTTATTCATAACGATCCGAGCGTCTTATTACGTATAAGTGGAATTTTTGCTCGGCGTGGTTATTATATTTCTTCTTTAAGCTTAAACGAAAGAGATACAAGTGGTGTTTCTGAAGTGAAACTAACAGCAGTTTGTACTGAAAATGAAGCAACGTTACTTGTCAGTCAGTTGAAAAAATTAATCAATGTACTGCAAGTAAATAAATTATAAGGAGTGTATGGAATATGAAAACTTATTATGAGAAAGATGCAAATTTAGAGCTATTAAAAGGGAAAACAGTTGCGGTAGTCGGATATGGATCTCAAGGTCATGCACAAGCACAAAATTTACGAGATTCTGGTGTGGAAGTTGTAGTTGGTGTTCGCCCTGGTAAGTCATATGAAGTAGCAAAAGCTGATGGATTTGAAGTAATGTCTGTTTCAGAATCGGTTCGAACCGCACAAGTTGTACAAATGTTATTGCCGGATGAACAACAAGCGTATGTATATAAAACAGAAGTAGAAGAGAATCTTCGTGAAGGACAAATGTTACTTTTCTCACATGGTTTTAATATTCACTTCGGACAAATTAATCCGCCAAGTTACGTAGATGTAGCGATGGTCGCGCCGAAAAGTCCAGGTCATCTCGTTCGCCGTGTATTCCAAGAAGGAAATGGTGTCCCAGCATTAGTCGCAGTGCATCAAGATGCAACGGGAACAGCATTAAGTGTAGCACTAGCGTATGCTAAAGGTGTAGGTTGTACACGTGCAGGTGTAATTGAAACGACATTCCAAGAAGAAACAGAGACAGACTTATTCGGTGAGCAAGCAGTACTTTGCGGAGGAGTAACAGCACTTGTGAAAGCTGGTTTTGAAACGTTAACGGAAGGTGGATATCGTCCTGAAATTGCATACTTTGAATGTTTGCATGAATTAAAGTTAATTGTTGATTTAATGTACGAAGGCGGATTAACGAATATGCGTCATTCTATTTCAGATACGGCAGAGTTTGGAGATTATGTAACAGGATCGAGAATTGTTACAGATGAAACGAAGAAGGAAATGAAACGTGTTCTTACAGAAATTCAGCAAGGTGAATTTGCGAAGAAATGGATTTTAGAAAATCAAGCAGGGCGTCCAACGTATAATGCGATGAAAAAAGCAGAACAAAATCATCAGCTAGAAAAAGTAGGAGCAGAGCTTCGTGAAATGATGAGCTGGATTCATGCACCGAAAGAATTAGTAAAGAAATAGATTAATAGAGTATAAGTGAAAAATATGTAAGAAGGGATTTGACAAGATGAGAAGTGACATGATTAAAAAAGGTTTTGATAAAGCTCCGCATCGTAGTTTATTAAAAGCAACTGGTTTAAAAGATGAAGATTTTGATAAACCATTCATAGCAATTTGTAATTCTTTTATTGAAATTATTCCAGGTCATAAGCACTTAAATGAGTTTGGGAAACTTGTTAAAGAAGCAGTACGTGCAGCAGGCATGGTTCCATTTGAATTTAATACAATTGGAGTAGATGATGGTATTGCGATGGGTCATATCGGTATGCGTTATTCGCTTCCGAGTCGTGAAATCATTGCAGATTCAGTAGAAACAGTTGTAAATGCACACTGGTTTGATGGAATGATTTGTATTCCAAACTGTGACAAAATTACACCAGGTATGATGATGGCTGCACTTCGAATAAACATTCCAACTGTTTTCGTTTCAGGTGGTCCGATGGCAGCGGGGAAAACATCTAAAGGGGAAGTTGTCGATTTAAGTTCTGTTTTTGAAGGGGTAGGAGCCTACCAATCTGGGAAAATTTCAGAAGAAGAATTAAAGGATATTGAAGATCATGGCTGTCCATCTTGTGGTTCTTGTTCCGGTATGTTTACAGCGAACTCTATGAACTGTTTATGCGAAGTGTTAGGTTTAGCTCTTCCTGGTAACGGGAGTATTTTAGCAATTGATCCAAGACGTGAGGAGTTAATTAAACAAGCAGCAGAAAAATTAAAAATTTTAATCGAGAGAGATATTAAACCACGCGACATTGTAACAGAAGAAGCAATTGATGATGCGTTCGCACTTGATATGGCGATGGGTGGATCAACGAATACAGTATTACACACGTTAGCACTCGCACAAGAGGCGGGATTAGATTACGATATGAACCGGATTGATGCAGTTTCAAGGCGTGTACCGCATTTATGTAAAGTAAGTCCAGCTTCTAATTGGCATATGGAAGATATCGATCGCGCAGGCGGGATTAGTGCAATTTTGAAAGAGATGAGCCGAAAAGAAGGGGTACTTCACCTTGATCGTATAACTGCTACTGGGCAAACATTAAGAGAAAACATTGCTCATGCAGAGATTCAAGATAAGGAAGTTATTCATTCTCTAGAAAATCCTCATAGTGAAGAAGGAGGATTACGTATATTAAAAGGAAACCTTGCGAAAGACGGAGCGGTTATTAAAAGCGGAGCAACCGAAGTAAAACGATTTGAAGGACCTTGCGTTATTTTTAATTCACAAGATGAGGCGCTTGCCGGTATTATGCTTGGAAAAGTTAAGAAAGGAGATGTAGTTGTTATTCGTTATGAAGGGCCAAGAGGCGGACCTGGTATGCCGGAAATGTTAGCACCAACATCAGCAATTGCTGGTATGGGATTAGGAGCAGATGTTGCACTTTTAACTGATGGTCGCTTCTCTGGTGCTTCACGTGGTATTTCAGTAGGGCATATTTCACCAGAAGCAGCTGCTGGCGGAACGATTGCACTTCTTGAACAAGGAGATATTGTATGTATTGATGTTGAGGAACGCTTGTTAGAAGTGAGAGTTAGTGATGAGGCATTAGAGAAGCGTAAAAAAGGATGGAAACGACCAGAACCAAAAGTGAAAACTGGGTGGCTTGGACGTTATGCACAAATGGTAACATCGGCGAATACAGGTGCAGTTCTGAAAATCCCGAATTTTGATTGAGCCAATATAAAAAGAGATAAGGATGATATAAAATGATGCAAAATGTAAAGGAGAGAGTGAAAATTGAAGATATCTTAATGGCTCATAATTGCATGAAAGATATCGTTATTAAAACACCGTTACAACGAGATTCAGTTTTATCTGAGAAATATGAATGTGACGTATATGTTAAGCGAGAAGATTTACAAGTTATTCGTTCTTTCAAAATTCGTGGTGCGTATAATTTAATTCAAAGTTTACCGAAAGAAAAGTTACAAAATGGTGTTGTTTGTGCAAGTGCTGGTAATCATGCACAAGGAGTTGCTTATACGTGTAATTTATTGAAGATTCCGTCAAAAATTTTCATGCCCACAACGACACCTAAGCAAAAAGTATCACAAGTTGAATTTTTCGGTGGTGATTTCGCAGACATTGTATTAGTTGGTGATACATTTGATAGTTCTTTCCAAGAGGCGCAGCGCTATTGTGTGGAAAATAGGATGACATTTGTACATCCGTTTGATGATCCGTATGTCGTTGCTGGTCAAGGAACAGTCGCTGTTGAAATTATGCATGATATGGAGAAACCAGTTGATTATATATTTACAGCAATTGGCGGTGGTGGATTAGCATCTGGTATTGGTACATATGTAAAGGGGGTTAGTCCTACTACAAAGGTAATCGGTGTAGAACCGATGGGAGCTGCATCTATGAAAGAAGCTTTTCTTCAAAATGAAAATGTTGCATTAGAAAAGATTGATAGTTTTGTTGATGGTGCAGCTGTTAAGAAGGTAGGAAAGTTAACTTTTGAAACATGTAAAGATGTAATTGATGACATAGTTTTAGTACCAGAGGGAAAGGTTTGTACGACGATTTTAGAACTGTATAAGAAAAATGCAATTGTAGCAGAGCCAGCTGGTGCGCTTTCTATTGCGGCACTTGATCTATACAGAGATGAAATAAAGGGAAAAACAGTTGTATGCACGTTAAGTGGTGGAAATAATGATATTGATAGAATGCAAGAAATGAAAGAACGATCCCTTATTCATGAAGGATTAAAGCACTATTTCATCATTGAATTTCCGCAACGTTCAGGAGCACTACGAGAGTTTCTTGATAAAGGATTAGGACCGGAAGATGATATTACTCGCTTTGAGTATATTAAGAAACATAATAAAGAAAATGGTCCAGCTTTAGTGGGGGTAGAATTAAAGCATAAGGAAGACTATGAAGCTTTAATTACTCGTTTTCAAGAAAATAACATTCAATTCGTGGAGCTTAATAAAAATCCTGTGCTGTTTGATTTACTTATTTAATAAAAGAAAAGAGTTAACATACAATTCTACTTGAAATAAAAAAGGTAGATACAAGCGGAGGGAAGTCCTGCTTGTTCTATCTTTTTTATTCTTTGAAAGTTAAACGAAATACGCTCCATATTCAAGAAGGATAAAGCTAGTTAACCAAAAAAGTATTGCAATACGAATGATTACATACATTGTAAATTCAAAGGGAGTAAGTTTTCTCTCTCGCTTTATTTTTCTTAGAAGTCTAACAGAAAAAATGAACATAAAAGCAGGATCGCTATAGATATTTTATACACGTTTTCTAACAGACTTATATTTTCTAATAAGTTTTTCAGCATATTCATCACCTATCCCGTAATGTATGTTATAGAGAAATGAATCTCGTGCTGTTTAGTTGCGTTTATTTATTATTTTCCCAGTATCATCAATTTCTACATCAGTTGAAACCGTTTGTAAATATTGCAGTGCTTTTTTCTTTTCTTCTTCATTTACAGGAGAAACTTGGTTGTTGCGAATGATGTAAGGATTGAATGACATTTGGACATCCTTACCTTTAAAGGTTAAAGTTAATACGCCTGTTTCGGCACTCTTTCCATTTACATAATTCGGGAATAAAAAGTTTCCTAACGAGTATGCGATAGGAACTTTATTGTAATACTCAAATCCTTGTAACCAATGCGGGTGACTTCCAACGATTGCATCAGCACCCGCCTCTACCATTTTCGGAACATATTGTTTCTGGTATTCTATTGGACGATTAGATTTTTCGACGCCCCAATGCATATAGACGATTACATAATCAGCATCTTTCTTTTGCTCTTGAATCGTTTTTGTTACAAGATCTAGGTCATATCCGTTTGCAACGCCGGGTTTATTGTCACCAGCTACCCAATTAAAGTTGGGCATAAAGCGTACAAAGGAAAGAAATTTAAACTTTTTTCCTTTTACAGTTAGTTCACGAGCAGTATAAGCATCTTCAGCATTTTTTCCGGCTCCAGTGTAAGGTAGTTTTAATTTTTCGACGTGAGAAATGGTGTCTAGTAGTCCATCTTGCCCATAATCAAGCGTATGGTTATTGCCAATGTTCACGATGTCATATCCGGTGTTTTTAATGGCTTGTAGTGTGGATGGATCACTTTTAATCCAAAATTGTTGCCCAGGTACTTTTTTTTCTCTCGTTGTAAATGCTGACTCTAAATTAACAAAAGAAATATCAGCTTTCGCTATTTCTTCTTTTACGTGTTGGAATGGATAATCAGCCCCATTTTTTTCGATTACGGGACGTAATTGCCAATCGAACATTGTATCACCAGAGAAGGTGAGTGTGATTTCAGGGTCTTCGGTTTTCTTTTCGCTTTTTGAAGCTGTTTTACTAGATTTGTTTTGCATATCAGGTTTGTCTTTCGCTTTTGAAATAAAAGAGTAGTTGATTAATAAAACAATTGGTGTAATGAAAAAGGCTATTAACAGAAATCGTTTTAGTAAAGTTTTCATAAATACCTTCCCTTTTGAGTTTATCCCGCAATTAGATTAACAATGAATCTACTAAAGGCAATCGGTCTTTGTATAGTTACAAAAAAATAGCGGGTTATGTAGTGAAAAACGTTTGTTAATATTCACAATATTACGTTAACATATAGGTAACCTGTAAATCAATGTATAAACCAAAATATAGAAATAAAGAATTCGAAGGGTGAAGAATGAGAAATGGTTATATTAGGAGCAGTTGTAAATGGGATTTGTATTATATTTGGTACTTTACTAGGAAAATTATTTAGTAGGATTCCAGAAAGTATGAAGGGAACAATTATGCATGCAATCGGTTTAGCGGTTACTGTGCTTGGACTTCAAATGGCATTGAAAAGTGAAAATTTTCTTGTTGTCATTTTAAGTTTAGTTATTGGTACCGTCATCGGAGAATGGCTACAATTAGAAGAAAGGTTAAAACTGTTAGGGGATTGGCTAGAAAATAAAGTTGGATCGAAAGGGAAAGGGAGCATATCAGAAGGGTTTGTAACAGCTACTTTAATTTTTGCAATTGGTGCGATGGGCATACTTGGTGCACTCGACAGCGGGATTCGCGGAAATCATGATATTTTATTTACAAAGGCGATTATCGATGGGTTTATTTCTATTATATTAACGACAACTTTAGGAATTGGTGTAGTATTCTCGGCGATTCCAGTTATTTTATATGAAGGAGGGATTGCGGTTTTTGCAACACAAATTAATAGTGTGGTCCCGAAAGAATTAATGAATCAATTTATAGTGGAAATGACAGCTACAGGTGGTATTATGATAGCCGCTATTGGATTGAACTTACTGGGTGTTATTAAAATCAAGGTGGCAAATTTACTGCCAGGTATATTGGTAGTTGGAATAATCGTTTCACTTATTTATGGTTACGGTTTAATAGTAAAGTAGTAGGGGATGGATATATATATGGAGGAATTTCAATATACAAAACGTGTTCATAACATATTGAAGATTGCAGCAGAAGAGGCGGAAAATAATATTATCCAACCAACTCATCTGTTTATCGGAATGAGTAAAGAAGGCACTGGAGTTTGTAGCGAGTTGTATATGTATTTGTTTCGTAACTTAGGTACGGATTTTTTAGAAAAACTTTCAATACGAAAACAATACGATTCACCGTATCAAGAGTATAAAAAAATAGGACAATATAAGGTATCTTATAAGGTGCTAGAAATTTTACAAATAGCGAAGAAACGTATGGAATGTTTCCAGCAAGTAATAATAAATGAAGGGCATGTTATATATGCACTATTTCGTGTAGATACGTTTATTGGAAATGCACAAATAAAAAAAGATATATTACGTATTATAGCTGAGCCAAGAGATTTAGCGGTCGATCTAAAATGTTTTGTTCCTACTTATAATCATTTAATTTGTACTGTTAGAAAGGCTAACCCTTCTGATTTTGAAAAATTAGCAAGTTTTATTAATGAGGAATTTGGTGAACGTTGGTTACATTCAATAGAGTATGGATTTCGTACATATAAAGAAAATTCACCTATTTATATAGCAGAAAAAGAAGAAGTGATAGTAGGTTTCGCTTGTTATGATGTAGTGAGAGGAAAGAAGGGATTGTTTGGTCCAATGGGCACAGCGAAACAAAATCGCGTGAAAGGTGTAGGTAAGGAATTGTTACATCGTTGTTTACATAGTATGAAGCAAGAAGGATATGAATACGCAATTATTGGACAAGCAGGCCCGATTGAGTTTTATGAGCGAAATTGTGATGCGCGTTTAATACCATTAGAGAATAAGTAACCAACTCCATATATGGGAGTTGGTTTTTTTATGGAAATAATGTAGAGATGTAGTGATTTTCACTAGAAAATAGCGGGTTTTTTAGTAAATCTTACAAATAAAGCAAATTACTAAACTTTTTACAAGAAAGGGTGTAGAATGGGTATCTAATGAAAGAAGGTGTGAAAATGGCCAACTGGAAACGAAATTTAATGATTTGTTGGCTAGGTTGTTTTACCACTGCAGCCGGTATGAGTTTAGTAATTCCTTTTTTATCTTTTTATATTGAGGAATTAGGGGTGACCGGCACTGCTAGTATTGCACAGTGGTCGGGACTTGCATTTGGTGTGACATTTTTAATGGGTGCGATCGTATCACCAATATGGGGCAAGCTTGGTGATATACATGGACGGAAATTGATGCTTATACGTGCTAGCCTTGGTATGGCGATAATTATGACGCTTATGGGGTTTGTGACAGATGTGTATCAATTAGTCGCACTTCGGTTTTTAATGGGATCGGTATCAGGTTTCCTTTCTACAGCGATGACATTTATTGCAGCAGAAACTCCGAAAGAGCATTCAGGTTGGGCAATTTCCACAATTTCAACTGGGGGCGTGAGCGGTTCTTTACTTGGCCCGTTACTTGGAGGATATTTGTCTGAGTTAATTGGAATGCGCCATGTTTTTCTTGTTACAGGAGCTTTTTTATTCCTTTCTTTTCTCATCGTTTTTTTCTTTCTACATGAAGAGAATCACTCCGCTCAAGCAAAAAAAGTACAACCGAAAAAAGTATGGACGATGGTTCCAGCAAAGCATTTAATTATTAGTTTATTTGTAACAACATTTATTATTCAACTTGCGAACATGTCAATTCAACCTATTATTACATTGTATGTAAAGAATTTAGAAGGCCCAGGAACAGCTCATATTGAAATGATTGCAGGCGCAGTCATGTCTGCGACAGGTTTAGCTATTATTATGGCAGCTCCTAAGTTAGGTAGATTATCAGATCGTATTGGACCTCAAAAAACGTTAGTTGTGGCGTTGTTTGCGGCAGGAATTATTTTTATTCCGCAAGCATTTGTAACCTCAGCTTGGCAACTATTAATTCTTCGCTTTTTATTAGGTATTGCACAAGCAGGACTATTACCTTCGGTACAAACTCTACTAAAACAACATACACCAACCCATGTAACGGGAAGAATATTTGGGTATAATCAATCGTTTCAGTTTTTAGGAAATATGATTGGACCAGTACTTGGTGGACAAATTGCAGCACATGCGGGCTTCCAATATGTTTTCTTTTCTACTTCATCACTATTATTTATTGCGTGCATTTGGGTTTATTTTCACAATAAGAACGAAGAGGTATCAGAGAAACGACATTTGGAAGTTAGTTAACTAAGTGAATGAAAAAGAAAAAGGATGAAGCAACGATTGCTTCATCCTTTTCTTTAAAATTGAAGACAAAGATAGCTTAATGTACCAAGCTCGTAACTGCGGTGAATGACTTCACCGTTATTATCGCCACTTCCCATAGCGACAAATAAAGGAACAAAATGCTCTGCTCTTGGTACTGCTAATTGTGCATGAGGGGCATTTTTCTCCCAATTAAATAATGCATCTTTATCAGTAGTCTGCATATGTTTAATAATCCAATCATCAAATTCAATTGCCCATTGTTCAGGTGTAGTTTGATTCCATTTCAAAGCTCGTAAGTTATGAACGGTAACACCGCTCCCGATTACTAAAATATCTTCTTGTCCAAGTCCTTTTAGTGCTTCTCCAATTTCAAATTGTTCTTTTGCAGGAAGGAATGGATTGACTGATATTTGTACGACAGGAATATTGGCTTCTGGGTACATACGATGCAGGAGTGTCCATGAACCATGATCTAAACCTCTCGTCATATTATGATGGACTAGAATGCCTTTGTTTTTAAATTTTGTTTCTAGCATAGACGCAATGCTAGAAGAGCCTTTCGCACGATATTTGATTTCGTATAACTCAGGAGGAAAACCTCCAAAATCATAAATTGTTTCATATTCGTTATCTGAAGAGGAGATCGTTAATACTTCACTTTCCCAGTGAGCGGTAAAAATAACAATAGCTTTCGGTTTATATGTTTCTCCAAGTGTCTTTAAAAAGCGTGTATAGTCTGTATCTTGAATAGCAAGCATAGGTGATCCATGTGCTAAAAATAGTGAGGGCATCATGATTAAAACCTCCTAAAAATATATTAATTACTTTATGTAAGTAACTATATAATTTTAATTTAAATTCGTCAAGAGAATAGTTTAATATGTAAGCGGAAAAATAGATCATTTGTCATAATGAAAGCAATTGCATATAATACATAATAAGAATAATGAATGTTTATTCATTATAAAAAAAGATATACATAATAGATTTGGAGGCTGTCGGAATGAGCATACAGGAAAATTTCGTTACGGCATTGGATAAATCAGAAATTTACTTGCGTAAATGGTTACCAGAAGCAAATCCGCGGGGAATTGTTCAAATTGCACATGGTATGACAGAACATGCAGGTGTTTATACAGAATTTATTGATGCTTTATTAGAAGCAGGATATGGTGTTTATGCTCATGATCATAAAGGGCATGGAAAAACAGTGAAAAGGGAAGAAGACTATGGTCATTTTGAACCAAATGTAGGTTGGAATCAGGCTGTTTCTGATGTTATCTTTGTTTCGGAAATGATAAAAGAAGAGCAGACATGCCCGTTATTTTTACTTGGACATAGTATGGGTTCTTTTTTATCAAGACGTGCTGTACAATTTAAAGGTGAATTATATGATGGATTCCTTATTTCAGGAACTGGTGGAAGTCCAGGGCTTTTAGGAAGTATCGGTCATAAAGTAGCGACAATTGAGATGAAACTTCGCGGAAAGAAAACGAAAAGTCCGATGCTGAACTTCTTATCTTTCGGAAACTTCAACTCGCACTTTAAGCCAAATCGTACGAAATTTGATTGGTTATCTTCAGATATTAATCAAGTTGATAAATATATTGCGGATCCGTTATGTGGATTCATTTGTACGACTAGTTTTTACCGAGAATTGTTTCATGGAGTTCTAGAAGTAAATAAAATAGAAGAATATAAGAAGACACCAAAAAATCTTCCAATACATATATTCTCTGGTGATCGTGATCCTGTTGGGGATATGGGGAAAGGTGTAAAAGAAGTATACGAAAACTATAAAAAATGTGGTGTGAAAGATGTAACACTTCGTTTATATGAAAATGGTAGACATGAAATGTTCCATGAAGTGAATAGAGAAGATGTATTTCAAGATTTGATTTCATGGTTAGATGAGCATATTGTATAAGAAGAAACCTCACTTCATGCTGAAGTGAGGTTTTTTGAAAAATTGGAGGATTGATTATGAGCGAATTTGTAAATAAAGAATATGTAGAAATAGATTTTCAGGATGTCTGGATAAAAGACGAGGAATTGAAAAATTGTACCTTCATAAAATGCCGTTTTAGAGGGATAGATGCATCAGAAGTTTTTACTAAAAATTGTAATTTCATAGAATGCGATTTTACTGGTACTCTTTTTAATGCTTCTATCCATCAAGGAACTACATTTGCTAATTGTAGGTTTTTTGGTGCGAATTTATTTGTATCTAAGTTTGAAGAATGTAAAATGACTGGTTCGGATTTCGAAGAGGCGAATTTAGACGGAATAACAATTATATCAGGCGATTGGTCATATACGAATTTAAGGTTTGCGAACTTAAGTAAACAAATGTTAAAGGGTATACGTTTAATGGAAGCTGACCTATATGAATGTAATTTAGAAAAAGCAGATTTGCGTGAAGCGGATTTAACGGGCGCACAATTAGGTAAGGTGAAACTTAGTGGTGCGGATTTAAGAGGAGCTGTAGTTGATAGAGTTGATTTTAAAGCTTTTGATTTAAAAAACGTGAAATTAGATATAGCGCAGGCGGTTGCAGTTGCGAGATGTTATGGAGCAAAGGTGAATTAAATCATTTGTAACACCGTTCAATATATTGAACGGTGTTACAAATAGTAATGATTTTGAAAAATTGCCTTTTACCGCTTTTACATATGATGTGTAAAACTGCTAATGTCAGGAGATGCTGAATATGGATAGCATAAAGATTAAACAACTATATGAAGCATTAAGAAAATCTTGGTCAATAGAAACGAGTTCTAAGTGGACGAGCGAAAGCCCAGCAAAGGGACAATGTGGTGTAACGGCCCTTATTGTCCAAGAATTGTGCGGGGGAGAGATAATAAAGACGAAGATAGGTGAAGTATGGCATTTTTACAATATAGTAGATGGAAAAAGGTATGATTTTACTAGGACTCAATTTCATGAAACATTAAACTATATGGACATGAAGTCGAGCCGTGAAGAAGCATTTGCAGATACAAATGAAAAACAATATAGCATTTTGAAGGAAAAGACAACGAAAGAATTAAAATTATCTTTTGACTCTTAATCTTTAATAAGTTACTATAATGGTGGTAACTTATTAAAGGGAACTTCATAGAGTTGAAAGGGGAAATACTTTTGAAAACAACTTATGTAAACGCTACAATTGCAACGATGAATGAACAAAATGAAGTGATAGAAAATGGATATATCATTGTAGAAAATGATCAAATTATAGATATAAATAGTGGAGAATTCGCTAACGATTTTGAAGTAGATGAAGTAATTGACATGAAAGGAAAGTGGGTTTTACCAGGGCTTGTCAATACACATACACACGTTGTTATGAGCCTTTTGAGAGGTATCGGAGATGATATGTTATTGCAGCCATGGCTTGAGACGAGAATTTGGCCACTTGAAAGTCAGTTTACGCCAGAGCTTGCGGTCGCTAGCACGGAATTAGGATTACTTGAAATGGTGAAAAGTGGTACAACATCATTCTCTGATATGTTTAATCCTATTGGAGTAGACCAAGATGCAATTATGGAAACGATATCAAGGAGTGGAATGCGTGCTGCTGTTTCAAGAACTTTATTTAGCTTCGGAACGAAAGACGATGAAAAGAAAGCAATTGAAGAAGCTGAGAAATATGTGAAGCGTTACTATAACGAAAGTGGTATGTTAACTACGATGGTTGCACCGCATAGTCCATATACATGTTCCACAGAACTGTTAGAAGAGTGTGCTCGTATTGCAGTAGAAAATCAAACGATGGTTCATATTCATCTTTCTGAAACAGAGCGTGAAGTACGTGATATTGAAGCACAGTATGGGAAGCGTCCAGTAGAATATGCAGCAAGTTGCGGATTGTTTAAACGCCCAACAGTTATTGCGCACGGTGTAGTATTAAATGAAAATGAGCGTGCATTTTTAGCAGAACATGATGTTCGAGTAGCTCATAACCCAAATAGTAATTTAAAACTAGGTTCTGGTATAGCGAATGTAAAAGCGATGCTAGAAGCAGGAATAAAAGTAGGAATTGCAACAGATAGTGTGGCGTCTAACAACAATTTAGATATGTTTGAAGAAATGCGCATAGCGACTTTATTACAAAAAGGTATTCATCAAGATGCAACAGCGTTACCAGTTGAAACAGCTCTTACACTTGCGACTAAAGGAGCTGCTGAAGTAATCGGGATGAAACAAACGGGCTCACTTGAGGTTGGAAAGTGTGCTGATTTTATTACGATTGACCCATCTAATAAGCCGCATTTACAACCGGCAGATGAAGTGTTATCACATCTTGTGTATGCAGCTAGTGGAAAAGATATAAGCGATGTAATTATTAATGGTAAACGTGTCGTTTGGAATGGTGAATGTAAAACATTAGATGAAGAGCGTATTATATTTGAAGCAAGTCGTTATAAACGAGGTTTACAAAGATAGGTATTTATATGTCAGTTGAAAAAGCTGTCCTTTTTTAAAAGGATAGCTTTTTTTCTTGAACGAATAAATATTCAAAAGAATGTCGCATCTTTCTGTTAGTATTTCTGCTATAATATATAACGTTTTACAATATTATATTTTTAAGGAGAACAACTCATGAAGCGAAAAAAGAGCCATTTAATGGTAATGGAACTTGTTACAACTTTATTATTAACAGCTTGTAATAATAAAGCGAATAAAAGTGACACAGAGGCAAAAAAACAAGTATTAAATGTAACGGTATCAGAAGAAATTCCTTCTCTTGATACTGCGAAAACGATGGATGGTACGTCAGCGCACGTTATGCAAAACATATTTGAAGGGTTGTATGTATTAAATGATCAAGATCAGCCTATTCCAGCAGTAGCAAAGTCGTTTGAAAGAAGTGAAGATGGTAAAAAATATACATTTGATTTGCGTAAAGATGCAAAATGGTCAAATGGAGACAGTGTAACAGCCAATGATTTTATGTTTGCGTGGAGACGGGCGGTAAGTCATGAAACAGCGTCTCAATATGCGTATATGCTCTTTTACGTGAAAAATGCGAAAGAGATAAATAAGGGAACAATGCCTCTTGATGAACTTGGGGTTAAAGTCATAAATGATTATAAGTTAGAAGTGGAACTAGAACAGCCAATTCCGTATTTTTTACAGTTGTTAGCGTTACCTATATACTTACCACAGTACGAATCATTTTTAAAAGAACAAGGAAAGAATTATGCATTGGAACCTAGTAATCTCATATATAACGGTCCATTTGTATTAGAGAAGTGGAAGCATGAACAAGAATTTCAATTAAAGAAAAATGATACATATTGGGATAAAAAGAAAGTGAAATTAGAAGAAATAAACTTTCAAATTGTGAAGGATACAATGACAGCAGTAAATTTATATGAAGCTGGCGATTTGGATCGAGTACCAATTAATTCTCAATTTGTAGACAAGTATAAAGGGAATAAGCAATTGCATATGTCGAGCGATCCTGGAATTGCAATGCTCCGTTTTAATGAAAAAAATAATGCGTTAGCAAATAAGAAAGTGCGTCAGTCTATCTCATTAGCGTTAAATAAAGAAGATTTTGTAGCTCACTTTATTAATAACGGCGCAAAACCTGCAAGTGGACTTGTACCAGTTGGTCATATAAATGAAGCGACTGGCAAAGATTTTAGAAAAGAAAACGGAGATATTTCTCCATACGACTTACAAAAAGCGAAAAAGATTTGGGAAGAAGCGAAAAAAGAACTTGGAGTAGAACAAATAAAACTCGAGTTTTTAACGTTTGAACAAGATAACGCAAAACGTATGGCGGAATATATAAAAGGTGACTTAGAGAAGAATTTGCATGGACTCGCGATACAAATTAAACAACAGCCATTTAAGCAAAAGTTACAATTAGAACAAACAGGTGATTACGATATATCTATGGTAAATTGGGGACCAGATTATAAAGATCCAATTAGTTATTTAGAGCTATTTACGACAAGTAATCCAAATAATAAAATGAATTATTCTAATCCTCATTACGATGAGCTAATAAAAAAAGCTAAAAATGATCTTATACTAGATCAAAAGAAAAGATGGGAAGCGTTGCGAGAAGCTGAGCAGGTCATATTAGAGGATGCTGCGGTAGCACCGCTTTATCATATTGGTTCCGCTTATGTACAAAAGGATTATGTAAAAGGAATTGAAAAGCATCAATTTGGTGGCGTTTATACTTATAGGAATACTTATATCGATAATAAGTAAAACTATTAATCAAAAAAGAAACCTTACTTTTAAAAGTGAGGTTTCTTTTTTTGGAATTATATCTATTAAACGGATTTTAATAAAGAATAAAAATTCGTATCATATGGGATATCATCTTGATACATATAGTTTTTTAGAATCCCTTCTTTTTCAAATCCTAATTTTAATAGCACTTTATTTGTAGCTTCGTTTTCAAGAAATACAATTGCCCCGATACGTTTTAAATGAAGCGTATGGAAGCCATAAGATATAATTTCAGAAACTGCCTCAGTCGCATATCCATTTCCCCAGTGTTCAGGGAAAAAGGCATAACTTATATTTGCTCGTTTATGTTCGGAAGACCAATCATGAAAACCAATTGTTCCAATGAGACCTTTCTTGTCTTTTAATTCGATTCCCCATTTAATGCCGCTTCTTGCGTTGTAACCCAACTTAAAATTATTAAGGATTTGCTTTACTTGATCCAAATTTTGCAATGGTTTTTGGCCATAATGGCGCAGGACATCGGTATTAGAAAAGCACTGTAATATACTCGGTGCATCTTCTTCGGTAAGTTCTCGTAAAATGAGCCGGTTGGTTTTTAATATAGGAAACATGCCTTCACTCCATTTCTTCTGAAACTAGAATGTGTTGTTATTATATAATCTAATCTGAAAATAAAGATTATTCAAGGGGTAAGGATGATTTTGATTTATGTTAAAATTAATTGTGGAATATATTTCAAA
This sequence comes from Bacillus sp. FDAARGOS_1420, assembly GCF_019344915.1. Classification (NCBI taxonomy): domain Bacteria; kingdom Bacillati; phylum Bacillota; class Bacilli; order Caryophanales; family Bacillaceae; genus Bacillus; species Bacillus sp. FDAARGOS_1420. The sequence goes on from NZ_JAHWJB010000002.1 coordinate 1,039,369, forward strand.
AAGAGGTTTAGATATGGAGAAAAACTCAATTTTAATTGTAGATGATGATCGAGATATTATTCGATTCGTTAATGAAAATTTAAAACAAGAAGGTTTTACTGTCTTTAGTGCTGACAACGGAGAAGAGGCGTTAGAGGTATTGAATAATAATGATGTTCAACTTGCTATCCTTGATGTTATGATGCCTCAAATGGATGGGATTGAATTGTGTAGAAGGATAAGAGAGAAATATAGTTTACCAATTATGTTTTTAAGCGCGAAATCATCGGACATAGATAAAGTCGTTGGATTTAGTACTGGGGCAGATGATTATATTGTGAAGCCGTTCAGTACAATTGAATTTATAGCAAGAGTGAAAGCTCAATTAAGAAGGTATACATATTTCAATCAAAATGCTGTTCAAGTAATAAAAAAGGAAATAAACATTAGAGGTTTAGAAATAGATGAAGTGTCGAGAACAGTAATGTTATATGGAGAAACAATCAATCTTACGAAAACTGAATATGATATTTTGTACTTAATGGCCGCTGCAATGAATCGTGTGTTTACTATTGAAGAAATATATGAAAGCGTTTGGAAAGAAAGGGCCTATGAAAGTAATAATACAGTAATGGTTCATATTGCAAGATTAAGAAATAAAATTGAAGAGAATCCAAAAGAGCCGAAGTTTATTCAAAATGTTTGGGGAGTCGGATATAAAATTGAAGATTAAATCATTACAAGGCATGAGAGCTAAGTTTTTTATCGCATTCATATGTAGCATTTTGTTAGCAACTGTAAGTATAATAGCGTTTCAAATTGCAATTGGAAATATATATAGTCATGTTACTGCGTTAGAGGAAAAATATTCATTTTTATATTTAATAGTTTTTTTAATTTTTACTACAATATACTTTGCATTCATGACAAAAACAACGATGAAAAGATTATCTGAAATTAACAAGAGTCTGAAGGAAATAAGTAATGGTAATTTTGAAATACATATACCTATTTCAAAAAATGACGAGATTGGTGAATTAGCAGCGAATGTTAATAGAATGGCCAAAAGTTTAAAAGAGTCTATAGAGAATGAAAAAAAATCGCAAGAAATGAAAAATGAAATGATTAGTAATATTTCTCATGACTTACGAACACCTGTAACATCCCTAATAGGTTACGCGGACCTGTTAGGAAATCAGCTGCATTCAAATAGAGAAGAATGTGAACAGTATGTAAGTATATTAAAGCGAAAAAGTTATGAATTGAAAAATCAAGTAGATGATTTATTAGAATATTGTCAAATAAATTATAGAGAGATCGAATTACATAAAAGTGTAGTAAATATGAAAGCGTTCATTGAACAAATCATGATTGATTTTGTACCACAACTAGATGATGCCGATATGAGCTTTTGTATTAAAGGTGATAAGGTGTTACATGTGGAAATGGATGTAGCGGTTATGGTGAGGCTATTCGAAAATGTAATTAGTAATAGTATTATGTACGGGAAAGACGGAAAGGAGCTTTTAATTCAAGTTTCTAAAAGAGATATGAATGTTGAAATAGAAATTAAAAATTTTGGACAATGCATTCCGAATGAGAACCTTCCTTACGTTTTTGAAAAGTTTTATCGTGGTGAAAAATCACGTAGCTCTCATACGGGTGGAAAAGGAATGGGGCTTGCAATTGCGAGAAGTATAGCGGAACTTCATAAAGGAGATATCACTGTACGTAGTAGCGATAAAGAAACGGTTTTCACTATCGTTTTACCGCAGTATAAAGAAATGTAAGAAAGTCGTAAGTATTTCTTTCATATGTCGTAATTTTTACTTCGTATCATGGGGAACAAAGATAGGAGAGTAGGGATACAGCATGTGGAAGAGATTTTTATTAGCGATTATAGTTGCTTTTTTAATTATAAGTTGGAGTTTAGTTTATTTAGGTAATGGCGTTACATCAGTCTTTGTGTGGTGGATTATACAGGTTTTTAGTGTAATTTCAGTTTGTCTCTTAATAGGCTCAGCAGTAATGTTTGTTTGGAAAGGCATTTTTAGAAAGCGGATAGATGGAACGCTACTATTAATAGTTCTGTTTTCTACCATTGGAGCTTGGCCCGTGGGGTGGTTCGCTAACATTGGGAGAATTGCATACCCAGTAGATGTACAGTCTATGAGTCCTAAAGTAGTCGTTCGTTTTCCTTTGAATGAACGAGCATCGATAGGTTGGGGCGGCGATAAATTAGAAACGAACTATCACGTTATAAAACCAAATGAACGATGGGCATACGATATTCTCATTCCACCTGCTGAAGTGAAAAGTAGTAAGTTAGAGGATTATGGAATATATGGAGCGAAAGTAATGGCACCAGCTTCTGGGACAGTTGTATCAATTAAAAATGATGAAATAGATTTAGTTCCGGGATCGGATGATTTTCAATCGATGGCGGGAAATCATATTTATTTACGACTGGATGAAACAGGTACATTTTTGTTTCTTGCCCATTTAAAGAAAGGATCAATTAAAGTGAGGGAAGGCGAACATGTAAATGAAGGAGAATTTCTTGCCCAAGTCGGTAACTCAGGAAGTTCAAGTGAGCCGCATTTACATATTCATCATCAAAGGCAGGATCCATCTAAGGTGAGCATATTTCTTTCGGAAGGATTACCACTTTATTTTCGAACTGAAAAAGGTGCGATAATGCCAGAAAGAGGGACATACATAAGTGGTAAGTAGAAGGAAATCATTTCATCCAAAAAGGGTATCCCAAATCAAATTTGGAATACCCTTTTTTATTAACCTACAAATGTTTGATACAGTAAGAAAATATTTAAAGCGATAATAAGTGCAGCGATTAACCACGCGATAAATGTTGTAATGCGATGGTTGACGAGTGCGCCCATAATCTTCTTATTACTTGTGAACATAATAAGTGGTACTAATGCAAAGGCAATACCGAACGATAAGACAACTTGACTCATAACGAGAGCGTAAGTTGGATTTACACCTAAAGCGATAATAACGAGAGGCGGAATCATTGTTATAAATCGGCGTAAGTATAACGGAATATGCATTCGAATGAATCCTTGCATAATAATATCACCAGACATCGTACCAACAGAAGAACTAGATAAACCTGCTGATAAAAGTCCAATTCCAAATAATGCAGCCGATACAGGACCGACTAAATTACTGAACTGGTTAAAAGCAACATCAAGGTCTTCAACGTGCAAGCCGTTTTTAAAGAATAGTGCAGCTGCTACAATTAACATACTTGCATTAATTGCTCCAGCGATAACCATTGCAATAATAATATCGATGAATTCGAAGCGGAAAATCTTTTTCTTTTGTTCATCATTTGTTCCGACTACACGGCGCTGCGTTAAGGCCGAATGTAAATATATCGCGTGCGGCATTACTGTCGCACCTAAAATTCCAGCTGCTAAAAGGATGCTATCTACACCTTGGAATTTTGGAGTGAAAAGTCCTGAGAGTAGAGGGCTTAATTCCGGTTTTGCGTAAAAGACTTGGATACCAAAAGCGATAACAACGATAAAAATCATACCTGTTATGATAGCTTCTAATGGACGAAAGCCTCTGCGTTGAAATTCAAGAATAATAAATGATCCAACTGCTGTAATTAAAGCAGCTGGTAACATCGGAATTCCAAATAGTAAGTATAAGCCAAGTGCTGCCCCGATAAATTCAGCTAAATCTGTAGCCATAATAACGAGTTCCCCTTGTATCCATAAACCGATGGAAACTGGTTTGGGGAAGTTTTCGCGAGCTACTTCAGGAAGATTTCTCCCAGTAGCGATTCCTAATTTAGCTGATAAAGTTTGAATTAATACAGCCATTAAATTAGAAGCGAGTATTACCCAAAGCAATAAATACCCATATTGTGATCCAGCTGCGATATTTGTAGCGAAGTTCCCAGGATCAATATAAGCAACTGATGCGATAAAAGCAGGTCCTAAGAATGGTAACAGTCTTTTAAAGCCTTTTGTTTGTCCACTTAACGCTAAATGGGCTGATTGAACTGTTGTACTTTGAGAAGGGACTTGTTTATCTTTTGTTATATCTTTATTCATAGTAGTATTCCCCTTTGAAATCTTAACTTGATTAAAGTTTCACTTTATTCTTACTCATTATTTCAATACATTTAGATATATGATGTGGCAATTTCATTTGAACATAAAAGTTTCCTTAATGCAAATTATATGACTGTGTGCAATGAATGGTGTGACGATGCAAAAATATTTTGGGAGTTTATGGTTGATGAATAAGGGAGAAGATAATAAATTATAGGGCTGTTTTTGAAATTTATGTGAACATACAGCCTATATTACATCATATTAATTGATGGAAATGAAATTGTATGATATATAATATATTGGGATTACAACCTAACCGTAGTGTTTTGTTCTGTAATCTTGTTTTTATTTTTGTTAACTTATAGAAAAAATTGTAAATAGAAGAAAATAGGCTAAGTACAATTTAGTATGTATTTTCTTATTATATATGTTTTGATATGAACGTTAACTTATACATGATTTTAAAATTTAGATAGGTGGTAGAAATACATTGGCAACTACAAAACCATATAGAGTATTACTGTATTACATGTACACAACAATTGAAAATCCAGAAGAATTTGCTGAACAGCATTTAGAATTTTGTAAATCACTTGAGTTAAAAGGAAGAATTCTTGTAGCGACAGAAGGAATTAACGGAACTTGTTCTGGAACTGTTGAGCAAACAGAAAAATACGTGGAAGCGATGAATAATGATCCACGTTTTGCTGGAATCGTGTTTAAAATTGATGAGGCGGATGAACATGCATTCAAGAAAATGCACGTACGTCCTCGTTCAGAGTTAGTTACACTTCGTCTAGAAGACGACATTAACCCGAAAGAAATTACTGGGAAGTATTTAGAACCAAAAGATTTTTATGAGGCAATGAAACAAGAAGATACAGTTATTATTGATGCACGAAATGATTATGAATTTGATTTAGGACACTTTAAAGGTGCAATTAAACCAGATATTGAATCATTCCGTGAATTACCAGATTGGATTAGAGAAAATAAAGAAACACTTGAAGGTAAAAAGATTTTAACGTACTGTACAGGGGGAATTCGTTGTGAGAAATTCTCAGGTTGGTTAGTTCGCGAAGGTTATGAAGATGTAAGCCAGCTTCATGGCGGAATTGTAACGTACGGAAAAGATCCAGAAGTACAAGGTGAACTTTGGGATGGTCAATGTTACGTATTTGATGAGCGTATCGCTGTACCAGTAAACCAAAAAGAACATGTTATCGTTGGTAAAGATCACTTTACAGGTGAACCTTGTGAGCGCTATGTAAACTGTGCAAACCCTGAATGTAACAAGAAAATTTTATGTTCTGAAGAAAGTGAAGCAAAACATTTACGTGCATGTTCTCATGAATGTCGTGTACACCCACGTAATCGTTATATCGTGCAACACGAATTAACTGAAGAGCAAGTAGCTGCTACATTAGAAAAAATCGAAGCAGGTAAGTAAGCGGAATTAGTTTAACAAAAACGAGAAGAAGTTACTCCAAAGTTTATTTTAGAGTAACTTCTTTTTTGTCAATTGTTGTCGGTAAGTCGATATATTTAAAAAATCGCTGATATATTTTGAGTTGCGCCGATATATTCGGAAAATCGCTGATAAAAATTTCATTTACTGAAACGCGCCATGAATTTGTAATTTGAAAATAATCGTCTTTAATTCTTATCTTCTTTTTCTTTAACGGCAGAAAGTACAGTTTGTTTTACCCATGCTTTTCGGTTTTTATGTTGCATCGCCCATTGATATAAACTGTGAGCACCTAAAATTAGAGATATACATATCCCACTAATAGATAAAAATAGGGCGAAATATTCAAGAGGAGTATAAGAAACTACATGCCCCTCACTTTTTTTTCCTATAAGATCAATTAGTGTAAATCCAAACATTTGGCCCACTACAGAGTAGAGAGTTAAAATTAATAATAAAAGGCTATCTTTTTTAGATGCAACATTTTCTTGATATTTAAACAAGCCATCAAGATTTTGCTTCGCATTCGTGAACAGTATTTCAATATTGAAAAGTTTTCTTAAACGAAAGAAAATATCTTCACTTTGTGACTGAGATACTAACTCTAAAGAAAAATAATTAGCTGTAAACGAATTAATAGAGTAAATTAACTTTTCTATCTCATTTGTATCTTGTTCAATATTTAGTTCAGCATAAGCGTTTGCCATTTTTAACAATACAATTTTATGGAATAAGTTTAATAATAAAGCGTAATAAAACTCCCCATACATTTGGCTAGCAAGTTTAGCTATTTTATTATCATCTTCGTTCGTAATACATGTGAAAATATGTTCTTCCATTATGAAATAACGATTAGGAGCCCACCTTTGATAGGCGTGCTGTTTCAAGTAATCATTTATATAAGGGAGATTGTTCGCACTTACATACGGTTTACCATCACTTGTTAATCCAGAAAGACTGGAAGTACGATAAACATCAATAACGTTAAGTTCCATATGTTGTTTTAGCGATAACAAAGTTTGCACGTACATTCTTTGGTCTTCAAAAAAAGGAAAAGTTTGAAAGTAAGAACTTCTTAATCTTTTCTTTTCAAAAAAATCTGTTAAACCGTTAAATAAATAACCGAAAATGAACTTTTCAACTTGGGAATATTTTTTCCCCGCACATGTTATGCAAATGCTTTCGTCCATTTCATCTCTCGTTTCAAGTACGCGGAATCGTGCAGCGAATTCTATTGCTTCTGATAATGTCATATTTGGAGAGATGTTAACTTCTGTTCGGATTGTTAGAAACCCAAGTTCATAAGGACAAAGTGTTACATCAATTGAGTGCACTGTGAATGGGACAGAGATAAGATTTGTTGTTAAATGGCCGTTTAAATTGAGATCTTTAGAATAGCGCTGTAATCCTTTTTGATGCTCAGAATGAGGGAAGAGAATTTTATTCGTAAATGAAAGATAGTATGCTTCCATATTTTGATGTGAAACATGAAACTCCCCGTAATATGTATTTTCATCTTCAAGATGATCGAGTCGAAAGGGCCGGAAATCATTTTTTTGTAAGAAAGGGAACATATTTTGTTCATATCCACTTTTGAACGAAAATGGGAAAATAAATTGAAAAATAGCTGTTGATACATATTTTTCTTCGATCGTTTGTATTGCCTCCATTTATATTGTTTCCTTTCAATGTAAGCTATAGAAACAACATGCCCTAATCTGCTAAAAAATAACCACGGGATTTTTATATAATTAAGAATGAAAATTCAGCTTATTTATTAGGTGACATGTATAATGTTATGTATACTAAAAGGAGTAGAATTGTGTTTTGAAAAGGGGGATGTATTATGCGTATTTTAGTATTAGGAGCTGGAGGCGTTGGAGGTTTTTTTGGTGGACGACTTGCCGAAAAGGGAGAAGATGTAACTTTTCTCGTACGTAGTAAACGGAAAGAACAATTAGAGGAAAAAGGTCTTGTTATCCGAAGTATTAACGGCGATTTTTCATTTCAACCGAAGCTAATAACGAAAGAAGATATTACCACTCCATTTGATGTGATTTTATTCTCAACAAAAGCGTATCACCTAAACGAGGCAATAACAGATTTGAAACCATTTGTAGGAGAGAATACAGTAATAATTCCAGTGTTAAATGGTATCGCTCATTTAACACTATTACAAAAGGAATTCGGCGTGGAAAAAGTAATTGGCGGTTTATGCTTTATCGAGACGACGTTAAACGATCAAGGAGAAATCGTACAAACTAGTGTTGCCAACAGACTTGTATTTGGGGAAATTAAGCCTCAAGATTCAGAGAGAATAAAGCTTATTTCTAAAATATTTGCAGATACAAAAGCTAGTTTTGTTTTAAGTGAAAATATTGTGCAAGATATGTGGCATAAATATTTATTTATCACCGTAATGTCAGGTGTGACAACATTAATGCGTGCGCCGATAGGACCGATTCGTGAGAGTGATGGAGGCCGAGAATTTATTAGGAACTTATTTGAAGAATCAGTGCAAATCATGAAATCTATGGGGGCTCCAGTTAAGGACAATATCGCCCAGGAACATATGAAAACGATTGATAAAATTTCGTATGATATGAAGTCATCTATGCAACGGGATATGGAAAAAGGTTCGCTCATTGAAGGGAAGCATTTACAAGGATACTTATTGAAATTAGCAGAGGAAATGTCTATAGATGTGCCTTTATTAAGTGTTGTGTATCAAAATTTGAAGGTATATGAAAAAATGATTTTTACTAAAGAAATGGTATGAAAAAGAGTAAAGGATAGCAAAATATAAATGTTGCTATCCTTTTTTTTGTTTCTTTTTGACAATTTATTCGTTTCTTTTCGGTTTATCTGTCGTATTTCGTTCTCTTTCACGTTTACCATATAGCTGATTAATTTCATTTGCTACTGCATCTAAATAGGAATCGGAAAAAATAGGCTTCTTTTCTTTAGACATACGGGTCTCCTTTGTGGATTTTTAGTATTCATTATGTATATTTTTCGGTGGATTATGCGCAATCGTTTTAATTTTTTTCTTTTTTAAAATTTTTGTTTACTTTTTAAAAATAAAGGAGTATTATAATCCACAGTTTCAATTTTCTAAATCGCTGAAGCCGCATGGTGCGGGGGACCCGTTCTTATGGATTAGTACATAATCCAATGGGGTGAATCCTTGAAAAAGGTAGGGCTACTCATAGGCCCGAATCCGACAGCTAACCTCGTAAGCGTTATATTGAGAAGGAAGGTGGAGCTTGTGCGACAAAAAAAATAATGTCTACAAGTCTATTTCATTATGGCTTGTAGACATTTTTTGTTTTCTCAAGAAATAGTTTATCCGCTGTAATTAGCAGAAAAATTCGTGCAAAATTATTGGAGAGTGGACAGCGTTGGTTTCATCTATCAAAAGGTTTTTAATTGGAAGGCCGTTAAAATCAACTGAGTTAGGAGAGCAAAAGCTTAATAAAACGAAGGCGCTAGCAATTTTATCTTCTGACGCATTGTCATCGGTTGCATACGGACCAGAGCAAATTTTAATTGCTTTAGCAGGTCTTGGAGCAGTAGCTTATTGGTATTCCATTCCGATTGCTATTGGGGTATTAGTATTATTGACAGCTCTTATTTTATCTTATCGACAAATTATTTTTGCTTACCCTCATGGCGGCGGAGCATATGTTGTATCAAAAGAGAATTTAGGGATGAATCCAGGCTTAATAGCAGGAGGATCTTTATTAGTTGATTACATTTTAACGGTTGCAGTAAGTGTATCTGCGGGTACAGATGCGCTCACATCTGCTTTTCCTAGCTTACATGCACATAATGTAATCATTGCGATTATATTTGTCATATTGATTACCATCTTAAATTTAAGAGGCGTAACGGAATCAGCTTCCGTTTTAGCATATCCTGTTTATTTATTCGTTTTAGCACTATTTATATTAATTGGTGTAGGGATATACAATATTTTAACGGGACACGTTTCGCAGGCTTTGCATTCGCCAATTGGAACGCCAGTTGCAGGAATTAGTTTGTTCTTACTGTTACGAGCATTTGCTTCAGGAAGCTCTGCTTTAACGGGTGTTGAGGCGATATCTAACGCAATTCCAAACTTTAAAGATCCTGCACCTAACAATGCAGCGAAAACATTGCTTGCAATGGGTGCATTACTTGCAGTTTTATTTTCTGGAATTGTCTTTTTAGCTTATTATTACGGAATTAATCCAAGTAAGGAAGTAACAGTCGTTTCACAAATTGCTGAACAAACTTTTGGACGTAATTTCATGTACTATTTCATACAAGGTACAACAGCTTTAATATTAATTCTTGCGGCTAACACAGGTTATTCTGCATTTCCGCTATTAGCGGTTAATCTTGCAAAAGACAAGTTCATACCGAGAATGTTTACGATTAGAGGAGACCGCCTAGGTTATTCAAACGGTATTATTATACTTGGGATTTCTTCGATTATTTTAATTGTAGCTTTTCAGGGGAAAACAGAACACTTGATTCCGCTATATGCAGTAGGGGTATTTATTCCGTTTACACTTTCTCAAACTGGAATGGTACTAAAATGGCTTCGTGAAAAGCCTGAAGGATGGGCTTTAAGATTAACGGTCAATTTAATTGGTGCAGTCATTAGTTTTATCGTTATGAGCATGTTCTTTTTAACTAAGTTCGCACAAGTTTGGTCAATCCTTATTTTCTTACCTTTCATTATCTTCTTGTTCCATCGAATTAAGAAGCATTATGATGCAGTGGGCGATCAATTAAGTTTAAAAACTTGTGAACCACTTGTTCCGATTGAGGGGAATGTAATTGTCGTTCCTGTAGCTGGTATGACTCATGTAGTAGAAAATTCACTGAACTATGCTAAGGCTCTTTCTGCAGATCAAGTTATCGCTGTATATGTTGCTTTTGACAGAGAAGAGGAAAAGAAATTTGAAGAGAAATGGGAGAAGTGGCAACCTGAAGTAAGGCTTGTTACATTACATTCTCATTATAGAAGCATTATTCAGCCGCTTACAAAATTTATTGACACAGTGCAATATAAAGCGAGTGAATCAAATTACCGAGTTACGGTTGTTATACCACAGTTTATTCCGAAAAAAGGTTGGCATAACATTCTTCATAATCAGTCTAGTTTACTCATTCGTGCGTATTTACTCTATAAAAGAAATGTTGTTATTACGACAGTTCCATATCATTTGAAAAAGTAATAAGATTTTTTAAGGATAGCTTCACGAAAGTGAAGCTATCCTTTTTGTGTATATGCTATGCATAATTGCATATAGGCCTTAAAGTTATATCGATATAATATAATCACTTATGAGTAAACAGTGTTTTTTGTTGTGATATATGGATATTTTAATGGAGGAAGTTAAGTGGATTTTATTTTGGAATAAGGACATGAGATCTTGAAAATAAAGGGAATTAAAATACTTCTTTACGATAGATGAATAGCTGTGTTTAAATGACCTTACAGTACAAAACTTTAATAAAAACAAAACGGAATTTCATACTTTCATACGTTAATTAGTTTAAAATGAATAATATTTTCATGTAATATATTCACTGTGTGAATGTGGAAATCGCAATAAAATAGAAAATTTATACAGTTTTATTCATACTAAGCACATATGAAAAGTTATGAAGTGTTTTATAACAATAAGTAAGTACTGTAGAAATAAAGTTTGAGAGAGGTGGTTCGTACATGACTCACGGTGAGAACGTTCTCTATTTTTAACCATCTCAAATCATTTGCAAGAAAATAGAATACTAAAATGCGATAGTAATAGTTGCTAATACATAGGAGGAGTTAAAGTGAAAAAGACTTTAATTACAGGGTTATTGGTTACAGCAGTATCTACGAGTTGCTTCGTTCCTGTAAGCGCTTACGCTAAGGAAGGGCAAACAGAAGTGAAAACAGTATATGCGCAAAATGTAATTGCTCCAAATACATTATCCAATTCAATTAGAATGTTAGGGTCACAGTCACCACTTATACAAGCATACGGATTAGTTATTTTGCAACAGCCAGACATTAAGGTAAACGCTATGAGTAGTTTAACGAATCATCAAAAATTTGCAAAAACGAATGTACGAGAGTGGATTGATGAATATAATCCGAAGCTAATCGACTTAAATCAAGAAATGATGAGATACAGCACAAGATTTAATAGTTATTATAGTAAGCTCTATGAACTAGCAGGAAAAGTAAATGAAGATGAACAGGCAAAAGCAGATTTTACAAACGCATATGGAAAATTACAATTGCAAGTCCAAAGCATTCAAGAGAGTATGGAGCAAGATTTATTAGAGTTAAATCGATTTAAAACGGTATTAGACAAAGATAGTAATAACTTATCAACTAAAGCTGATGAAGCAATAAAAACACTGCAAGGATCAAGTGGAGATATTGTGAAATTAAGAGAAGACATAAAAAGAATTCAAGGGGAAATTCAAGCTGAACTAACTACTATTTTGAATAGACCACAAGAAATTATTAAAGGTTCTATTAATATCGGTAAACAAGTATTTACAATCACAAATCAAACTGCACAAACGAAAACAATCGATTTTGTTTCTATCGGTACGTTAAGTAATGAAATTGTAAATGCAGCAGATAGTCAAACGAGGGAAGCAGCTCTTCGTATTCAACAAAAGCAAAAAGAGTTATTACCGCTTATTCAGAAGTTATCACAAACTGAATTAGAGGCGACTCAAATTACATTTGTTGAAGATCAAGTAAGTAGCTTTACAGAACTAATTGATCGCCAAATTACAACTTTAGAAACGTTATTAACGGATTGGAAAGTTTTAAATAATAATATGATCCAAATTCAAACAAATATTGAAGAAGGCACGTATACAGACAGTAGTTTACTTCAAAAACATTTCAATCAACTTAAAAAAGTAAGTGATGAAATGAATAAGCAAACAAATCAATTTGAAGATTACGTTACAAACGTTGAAGTACATTAAACAGAAAAATAATTAGCGATATAGGGAGAGAAGAAAAATGACAAAAAAACCTTATAAAGTAATGGCTCTATCAGCACTTATGGCAGTATTTGCAGCAGGGAATATTATGCCGGCCCATACGTATGCAGCTGAAAGTACAGTGAAACAAGCTCCAGTTCATGCTGTAGCAAAAGCTTATAATGACTACGAAGAATATTCATTAGGACCAGAAGGCCTGAAAGATGCAATGGAAAGAACAGGTTCAAACGCTTTAGTAATGGATCTGTACGCTTTAACAATTATTAAACAAGGTAATGTTAACTTTGGTAATGTATCGTCAGTTGATGCAGCTTTAAAAGGTAAAGTGATTCAGCATCAAGATACAGCTAGAGGGAATGCACAACAATGGCTAGATGTATTGAAGCCACAGCTTATTTCAACGAATCAAAATATCATTAATTACAATACGAAATTCCAAAACTATTATGATACTTTAGTTGCTGCGGTTGATGCAAAGGATAAAGCAACTCTTACGAAAGGTCTAACTAGATTATCAAGTAGTATTACTGAAAATAAAGCGCAAGTAGATAAGTTAGTAGAAGACTTAAAGAAATTCCGAAATAAAATGACGTCGGATACTCAAAATTTCAAGGGAGATGCAAATCAAATTACATCTATCTTGGCTAGTCAAGATGCTGGAATTCCGCTTCTGCAAAATCAAATTACAACGTATAATGAAGCAATTAGTAAATATAATGCAATTATTATCGGTTCATCTGTTGCGACAGCTTTAGGCCCAATTGCAATTATCGGTGGTGCGGTAGTTATTGCTACTGGTGCAGGAACGCCGCTAGGAATCGCATTAATTGCAGGTGGCACAGCAGCTGTAGGTGGTGGAACAGCTGGAATCGTATTAGCGAAGAAAGAGCTTGATAATGCACAAGCAGAAATTCAAAAGATAACAGGACAAGTTACAACTGCCCAATTAGAAGTGGCAGGACTAACGAACATTAAAACACAAACTGAGTATTTAACAAACACAATTGATACAGCAATTACAGCGTTGCAAAATATTTCAAACCAATGGTATACAATGGGATCGAAATATAATTCATTACTTCAAAATGTAGACTCTATTAGTCCAAACGACCTTGTTTTCATTAAGGAAGACTTGAATATAGCTAAAGATAGCTGGAAAAACATTAAAGACTATGCAGAAAAGATTTATGCTGAAGATATTAAAGTAGTAGATACGAAAAAAGCATAATAGTAATTAAACTGTTACAACATTATGTATAGATAATTGATTATTGTAAAATAGAGAGCTCCTGTTCAGTAGTGAGCAGGAGTTCTTTTACCTCTAACGTTTCATATCCTCATAAAAAGAATAGGTGATAAGTATGCGTAATAATTTCTATAAAAAATGCCTTTTAACGATAATGATTGCTGGAGTGGCAACGAGTAATGTGCTTCCTTTACATCCTTTTGCAGCGGAACAAAACGTAAAAACATTGCAAGAAAATGCGAAAAATTATTCTCTCGGACCAGCAGGGTTCCAAGATGTAATGGCGCAAACGACATCAAGTATATTTGCGATGGATTCATATGCAAAATTAATTCAAAATCAACAAGAGACTGATTTGAGTAAAATAAGTTCAATTAATGGTAATTTAAGAGGGAATATGATTCAGCATCAAAAAGATGCAAAAATTAATGCGGCATATTGGTTAAATAATATGAAGCCTCAAATTATGAAAACGGATCAAAATATTATTGATTACAACAATACTTTTCAAGCGTACTATAGTGACATGCTATTAGCGATTGATCAAAAAGATAGCGTAAAGTTAAAAGCGGATTTAGAAAAGTTGTATGCGGACATTTTAAAGAATCAAAATGAGGTAGATGTATTATTAGGGAATTTGAAAGCTTTTCGCGATAGAATGGCGAAAGACACAAATAGTTTTAAAGAGGATACAAATCAATTAACAGCGATTTTGGCAAGTACGAATGCTGGTATTCCAGCTCTAGAGCAACAAATAAATACATATAACGATTCGATCAAAAAGAGTAACGATATGGTGATTGCTGGTGGTGTACTTTGCGTAGCGCTAATAACATGTCTTGCTGGCGGACCGATGATTGCGATTGCGAAAAAAGATATTGCAAATGCAGAACGAGAAATAGCCAGTTTAAAGAATAGAATTTCTGGAGCACAAGCAGAAGTGGCAATTTTGACAGATGTGAAAAATAAAACGACTAATATGACAGAAACAATTGATGCAGCAATTACAGCACTGCAAAACATATCAAATCAGTGGTATACGGTAGGTGCGAAATATAACAATTTACTACAAAACGTAAAAGGAATCAGCCCTGAAGAATTTACCTTTATAAAAGAAGATTTAAATACAGCGAAAGATAGCTGGAAGGATGTAAAAGATTATACAGAAAAATTACATGAAGGCGTGGCGAAATAAACAGCGGAGTAGTTCCACTGTTTATTTTTTTTATCCCGTTTTTTGTGAGAGCCGATCTTGTAATTTTACCCATAAGTTTGCCGTGCATTTTATCAATGTAACTTTAGGATAATGTTTGGTCAAATTGATACTAATAACCTCGATGAACTCCTAATCACGCTTTTTATATTTAATATTTTAAGTAAAAAAGCTATACTATAGGCAAAACTAAAAATTGGAAAGGAAATACTAGAACATGGAAAATTATTTGTTATTTATTCTTACAGCAATCCTAATCATAATAATGCCTGGTCCCGGTTTTGCCTTAGTTACAAAAAACACTATCTCGCATGGTAAAAATGGTGGGATAAAGACCGTCTTAGGAACGGTATCTGGAATGATGATTCATACAATAATGGCTACACTAGGACTTTCTGCCATCCTAATGAAATTTGCGATGTTATTTACATTTATAAAATATGCTGGGGCTTTTTATTTAATTTACTTAGCTGTAAAGTCAATTAAAAGCGCCTTACATAAAAAAGAAGATATGTCAGGCTCAGTAGAAGTGGACTCTAAGGATATTGGAGCAATTAAAAGCTTTAGACAAGGATTTACTACGGCAATTTTAAACCCAAAAACTGCTGTGTTTTTCCTTAGTTTTTTACCCCAATTTATTGTGAGTAATCAAAATCATTTCCTACAATTTCTTTTATTAGGAGTCACATTTACGACTTTGACAGCAATATGGTATGTGCTTTATATTTCACTCATACGCCAATTAAGAACTTTTCTAAGAAAAGAAAGAGTGAACCGTACAATAGAAGGTATTACGGGCGCAGTATTGTTAGTATTTGGAGTTAGGTTGTTTTTCCAAAAATAAATATGTATATGAAAAGAGAAATAATCAATGGTGGTTATTTCTCTTATTTACTTATTCTAAAACTGCCATTTTACAATTGATTTCACGCCTTCATACTAATTTTATGCCCATATCTAATTTGAAGTTTAAAAATGAGTTCCTTAATAACCTGACCGGTTTGCTGTATAAGGAAAAATATTACATTATGAGGTCGGGCTGATAATAAGTAAGGGATGGATAAAAAACCATTGATTAAAGTTTCATTGTAAATACTAAGTGTAGTAGAAGTTCAGTTAGATAAAATTCGGTAGTCGAATTTTTTTGCATAAAGCTGTATAATGCTTGTAACGAAAAGGAAATACAGGAAAGGGTATGTAATGAGTTACTATGGATAAGGATAAACAACAATTAAGCGTTGAAGTTGCAAGATTATATTATCAATCAGATTATAGTCAGCAAGAAATTGCTAATAAATTAAATATTTCAAGACCGACGATTTCTAGATTATTGAAGTATGCGAAAGAAAAAGGATTTGTTCAAATTAGTATAGCTGATCCATTTGCTGACTTAGATAACGTTGGGAATTTACTTAAAGAAAAGTATAACCTGTTAGAAGCGCATGTCGTATTTTCTCCAGTACCAGAATATGCAACGATTACGGAGTATATTAGTAAATATGCAGCTGAGTATATGGAAAAGACAGTGAAAAATGGTGATATCGTTGGTGTAAGCTGGGGAATGACGATGTATGAAATCGCTAGAAAAATCGTACCGCAACATGTGAAAGGTGTAGAGGTTGTCCAGTTAAAAGGTGGCATTAGTCACTCAAGTGTAAATACATATGCGAATGAAACGATCGCGTTATTTGCAGATGCTTTTCAAACGACGCCAAGAAATCTACCTCTTCCAGTTATATTTGATAATGCGGTGACAAAAGAATTAGTGGAGCAGGATCGACATATTCATCACATTATTGAAATGGGAAAACAAGCGAATATTGCAATTTTTACTGTCGGAACAGTGCGTGATGAAGCGTTATTATTCCGATTAGGATATTTAGATAAGGATGAAACTAGCTTACTGAAAAAACAAGCAGTCGGTGACATTTGTTCACGTTTCTTTGACGGAGATGGAAATATTAGTAGTGAAGAAATTAATAAGCGTACAATTGGAATTGAGTTAGAAGAGTTAAAGTTAAAGAAACGTTCTATTTTAGTTGCAGGTGGTAATAGAAAAATAAAAGCAATTGACGGTGCGTTACGTGGCGGGTATGCAAATGTACTAATTATAGATCAGCATACAGCGAAAGAATTGTTACATTATCAAAAAGGTTAGAAATAAAAGGCTTTCTCAAAATATTAATTTTGAGAAAGCCTTTTATTTTTAGTATGAATAAATCAATGTGTAGTACCTTGTAAAG
Organism: Bacillus sp. FDAARGOS_1420; assembly: GCF_019344915.1. Lineage (NCBI taxonomy): Bacteria > Bacillati > Bacillota > Bacilli > Caryophanales > Bacillaceae > Bacillus > Bacillus sp. FDAARGOS_1420. The sequence continues at coordinate 1,056,620 of NZ_JAHWJB010000002.1, forward strand.
TATTTGTAAGGAACGCTCTTTGATTGATCTCCTTTTTCAAAAATTAGTGAGTTAGCCATAATATCTCTATCTACAAAACTCCATCCATCTTGCTCCATCATATCGATAAAAGGTTCCATTTTTCCGCGCTTTACTAAGTAGGGGTATTGATTATCTATCGGTTCTACTTCCACCATTTCTTTATCTTGAATAACCATCTTAGACATAGCTAAAGCAAATGGAACTGGGTTTCCTTCTTGGAAAATAACATCCCTTTTATAAAAAATAAATATGGATAGTGAGGTGCATACTAGCAATGTGAATATAAAGAATTTTGACTTAAACAAGTGGTTCACATCCTTTATTTACAAGCTTATACTACTTTCAATGTATTACAAGAAATTCCCTTCTGAAAAAGAATGAACAAAAGTTCAAAAGTGTATTTACATTTGTTCAACTAAGGGTTAGAATGAAGTTGTTAAAAGATATGAGGAGTGAAGATAATGAACATTGCAAAGTTAATTGACCATACAATTTTAAAACCAAATTCTACAAAAGAAGATGTTATGAAAGTAATCGAAGAGGCAAAGCAATACAAATTTGCTTCAGTTTGTATTAATCCTACATGGGTAAAGCTAGCTGCAGAAGAATTAGCTGGACATGATGTAGACGTTTGTACTGTAATCGGTTTCCCATTAGGAGCAAGCACTACTGAAACAAAAGCATTCGAAACAAAAGATGCTATCGCAAAAGGTGCAACTGAAGTTGATATGGTAATCAACGTAGGTGCTTTAAAAGATGGCGACAATGAGTTCGTTGAAAAAGATATTTATGAAGTAGTACAAGCAGCAAAAGGAAAAGCTCTTGTAAAAGTAATCATTGAAACTTGCCTTCTAACAGATGAAGAAAAAGTTCGTGCTTGTGAATTATCAGTAAAAGCTGGCGCTGATTTCGTAAAAACTTCAACTGGATTCTCAACTGGCGGAGCAACTGCTGAAGATATCGCGTTAATGCGTAAAACAGTTGGACCAAACGTTGGCGTGAAAGCATCTGGCGGCGTTCGTACACGTGAAGATGCAGACAAAATGGTAGAGGCTGGAGCTTCTCGCGTTGGAGCAAGTGCTAGTGTTGCAATCGTATTAAATGATGCAAAAGGTGCTACAGATAACTACTAATTAATAAAGTGTGAAAAGCAATAGATACACAACGTATAGTGTATCTATTGCTCTAACAATTGAAAAAAATGTAAGCGGATACGAATGGGAGGAGACGGCTTATGAAATACTTAATCGGTGTTTTAGGCCTCGTATTGATTTTAGGTATCGCTTGGCTTGCTAGTAATGATAGAAAGAAAGTCAAATATCGCCCAATCATAACGATGGTTATATTACAATTCATTTTGGGGTTTTTATTATTAAATACAAGCGTAGGGAATATATTAATTAGCGGAATAGCAGATGGTTTTGGAGAATTATTAAAATATGCCGCTGATGGTGTGAATTTCGTATTTGGTGGATTAGTAAATCAAAAAGAGTTTTCATTCTTTTTAAGTGTATTAATGCCAATCGTATTTATATCAGCTTTAATAGGTATTTTGCAACACATTAAAGTATTACCTATTATTGTGAAATCTATCGGTCTAGTATTAAGTAAAGTAAATGGAATGGGGAAATTAGAATCATATAACGCGGTAGCTTCTGCGATTTTAGGACAATCTGAAGTGTTTATTTCAGTTAAGAAACAACTAGGGTTATTGCCAGAGAAAAGAATGTATACATTATGTGCATCTGCAATGTCTACGGTATCTATGTCTATCGTTGGATCATATATGGTGTTATTAAAACCGCAATATGTTGTAACCGCTTTAGTGCTTAACTTATTCGGTGGCTTCATTATTGCTTCTATCATTAACCCGTATGAAGTTACTGAAGAAGAAGATATGTTAGAAGTACAAGAAGAAGAGAAAAAGACATTCTTTGAAGTATTAGGGGAATACATTATAGATGGATTTAAAGTTGCGATTACAGTAGCAGCTATGTTAATTGGTTTCGTTGCTCTTATCGCATTCATTAATGCAGTATTTAAAGGTGTAATCGGTATCTCATTCCAAGAAATTCTTGGCTATGTATTTGCACCATTTGCATTTATTATGGGTGTACCTTGGCATGAAGCAGTTAATGCCGGAAATATTATGGCAACAAAATTAGTATCAAATGAATTTGTTGCGATGACAGATTTAGCAAAAGGAAACTTTAATTTCTCAGATAGAACGACAGCGATTATATCTGTATTCTTAGTTTCATTTGCAAACTTCTCTTCAATTGGGATTATTGCAGGGGCAGTTAAGAGCTTAAATGAAAAACAAGGGAATGTAGTCGCAAGATTTGGTTTGAAATTACTTTTCGGTGCAACGTTAGTAAGTTTCTTATCAGCAACAATCGTGGGCTTATTATTTTAACAGATTCATATAATATAAAAAGGAATGGTGATTGTAATGAGAATGGTAGATATTATTGCGAAAAAACGTGATGGAAAAGAATTAACGACTGAAGAAATTAATTTCTTTATTAACGGTTATACAGACGGAAGTATTCCTGACTATCAAGCGAGTGCACTTGCAATGGCAATTTTCTTTAAAGATATGACGGATCGTGAACGTGCAGATTTAACGATGGCAATGGTTGAGTCTGGAGAAACAATCGACTTATCAGCAATTGAAGGCATTAAAGTAGATAAGCATTCAACTGGCGGTGTTGGTGATACGACAACATTAGTATTAGGACCATTAGTCGCTGCTTTAGATGTACCAGTAGCAAAAATGTCTGGTCGTGGTTTAGGACATACGGGCGGGACAATTGATAAATTAGAAGCGGTAGAAGGATTCCACGTTGAAATTACGAAAGAACAGTTCATTGATATTGTAAACCGTGACAAAGTGGCTGTTATCGGACAAACAGGAAACTTAACACCTGCTGATAAAAAGATTTATGCATTACGTGATGTAACAGGAACAGTAAATTCAATTCCTCTAATTGCAAGTTCAATTATGAGTAAAAAAATTGCAGCTGGTGCTGATGCAATCGTACTTGATGTAAAAACAGGTGCTGGTGCATTTATGAAAACCGAAGAAGATGCAAAAGAATTAGCTCATGCAATGGTACGTATCGGAAATAATGTTGGACGTCAAACGATGGCAGTAATTTCAGATATGTCACAACCTCTTGGTTTTGCGATTGGTAACGCTCTAGAAGTGAAGGAAGCAATTGATACTTTAAAAGGCGAAGGTCCAGAAGATCTAACAGAATTAGTACTTGTATTAGGTAGCCAAATGGTTGTACTTGCGAAAAAAGCAAATACATTGGAAGAAGCTCGTGAAATGCTAATTGAAGTGATGAAAAATGGAAAAGCAACTGAGAAATTTAAAGAGTTCTTAAGCAACCAAGGCGGAGACAGCTCGATTGTAGACAATCCAGAAAAAATGCCACAAGCGAAGTATGTAATTGATGTACCTGCAAAAACTTCAGGTGTGATTTCAAACATTGTTGCAGATGAAATCGGTATCGCAGCTATGTTATTAGGTGCAGGTCGTGCGACAAAAGAAGATGAAATCGATTTAGCGGTAGGATTAATGTTACGTAAAAAAGTTGGCGATGCAGTAAAAGAAGGCGAGCCGTTCGTAACGATCTATGCAAATCGCGAAAATGTAGAAGATGTAAAAGCAAAAATCTATGAGAACATTTCTATCGCTGAAACAGCAGTGGCTCCTAAATTAGTTCATACAGTTATTACTGACTAATCATAATTACATTTACTTTGAGGAGGAAATAATATGGATAAGAAAAAATATATCGAAGAAGCAAATAAGATGTTGTCAAAAGCATATATTCCGTATTCTAAATTTCCTGTTGGTGCAGCATTAGTTACGAAAGAAGGTAAAATCTATACTGGTTGTAATATAGAAAACGCTTCTTACGGTTTATGTAACTGTGCAGAAAGAACAGCGATCTTTAAAGCAGTATCAGAAGGTGAGCGCGACTTTAGTTACTTAGTCATTACAGGAGAAACTGACGGACCTATTTCACCATGTGGTGCTTGTAGACAAGTGATTGCTGAATTTTGTAATCCGAAAATGCCAGTTTTACTAACGAATGTAAAAGGCGATGAAAAAGAAGTGACTGTAGAGCAGTTACTGCCTGGCGCCTTCTCAATTGAAGATTTAAAATAAGTTAAAAGGCCATTCCACAATTAATAGTTGGGGAATGGTCTTTTTTATTTTCAAAAAATAAAACGCAAGACTAACAATGTAATACTCTGTTCATATTCCGTTCATAAACTTTGCGTAAAATGATTGCAGTGAATAAAGAAAGTGACAATATGAATTGTCGTTCTACAGCAGGAGGAATATGATGAAGAAATTATATAATGCAGCATTCATTTACTTAATTATTGGTTTATTATCAGGTGTATTTGCAAGAGAGTATACGAAAGCGCAAGGAATTAAAGGATCCACTATGTTGCAATTAGTGCATACACACGTATTAGTGCTCGGCTTCGTATTCTTTTTGATCGCTTTAGCTCTATTTAAAGTATTTAATGTCCGTGAAACAAAAAGTTTTCGTGCGTGGTTTGTTGTTTATAATGTAGGATTAATTTTTACTATTGCTACAATGGTATTTAGAGGTCTTCTACAAGTAAATGGAACTGACTTTAATGGTTTAAGCCATATGGCTGGATTAGGTCATGTCATTATAAGTGTTGGGCTCGTTTGGTTTATGATTTTGCTCAAAAAATCTTTTAAATAGATAGGAGTGGAGAGTATGAGTTTAGCACTTTTATCAAGTATAGTAGCGGTTTGTATGGCCGTTGGAGTTATGTTTCTTCGCTTTAAGTCAGCGAAAAAACCGGTAACGAAAAAGAAAATTATATTACCGCCAATTTTTATGAGCACTGGTGCAATGATGTACTTCTTACCAGAGTTTCGATTAACGTCTTTAGAAATAGTAGAGGCAATTAGCGTAGGACTTATTTTCTCTATATTTCTTATTAAAACATCTAAGTTCGAAATAAGAGGCGAAGACATATATATGAAACCATCAAAAGCGTTCATATTTATTTTAGTTGGTTTATTAGCTGTTCGGGTAGCATTGAAATCATATTTAAGTCAGTCGATTGATTTAACCCAATTAAGTGGAATGTTTTTCTTACTCGCTTTTGCGATGATTGTATCGTGGAGAATTGCGATGTATCGCTCGTTTACTAAATTAGAAAAGACAATAAAAAGAGCTGGAATTTCTATATAGGAATTTCAGCTCTTTTTATGTTTTATACGATTGTTTTTTTAGCTTTGATTTCATTTGCTTAATTTTAAACGTATTTGAGCATCTTGTAATGCAACTGGTGTAACGTTAAGACCATTTTGATCAACGATTTTTGTGTTTAATAAAATGGAATCTAAGCTCCCGCGAAATGTTTTTGTATAGTTTTGACGCAACATTTGTTGTTCTTGTTTTTCATCAACTGTTAATCCAGATGTTCTTTCTTTTTTTGATAATTCGTTAATACGGAATAAAATGTTTTTCATTTGTTTTCACCTCTAGTTAGATTTAATTACATTAGTTACTTACTAATGTATAGTTATTTTAACCTATCTTTTAATAAGTGTCAATGCCTATAAACATTCCTTGTTTTGTAAGTGTATGGGGTGATAAAGAATGAAAAAACTACAAATACTTGAAATAGAAAAGATGTTAATATACAATACCTAAGTAGGGTATATAGGGTGTTATTTTACTTTATGAGAGTAATAAGCAAAAAGGAGTACGTAATAATGAATTCAGTAATTTCAAGGAAAGAAACAATCATATCATATAGCATTGCAATTCTATTTATATTAGCGATGGTTACAGCTGGTGTACTATTAGATGATCCAGAAGTAATTTTGCCGGAAATAGCTGCGATGGCAATAGCTTTATGGGCATATCGTGAGCCGGGATGGCTAAGACAACCAGAAAAAATCTTTATTGCGCCGTCAATAACAGCTGTTATTGGTTTTGCAGTGAATCAAATGGATATTTCCTATATAGGAAAAGTTAGCTTAACACTTATATTAATGATGTTGTTTTTACGTGTTATTCAATCCAATTTAGCACCATCTATTGCGACAGGTTTATTACCATTAGTAACAAATGCGACGGAATGGTCATTTGTTATCTCAGTCTTCGTTTTGACATTTATTTTAATGATTGGTGTTCTTATTTTTAAATTGAATAACGGTATTGAGAGAAAAGTTAAAATCCAATATAAATATATGGTTGTATTTCTATTTTTAAATTTTGTATGGATCAGTTTATGTTGGATAACTGGTTATGAACAATTAGCGGTTATTCCGCCAATTCTAGTCGTTGTGTATGAATCACTTCAAAAACCGATGTACAATGAAAAAATGGCATTTAAACAAATAGTAGTATTAACTATATCGGCGACTGTTGGAACTTTATTGTATTTTGCAATTGATTCATGGATTGTAGTCACTTTATTAAATATGATATTGATGCTTATTTTATTAAAAATCGTTGGAGTACGTATTCCAGTAGCGTATGCATTCCCATTACTTCCGCTCGTATTTCCTGATGAAATGATAAAGATGTTACCAGTAGGTTCATTTGTTGCAGGGGTATTTTTATTTGGTGCAGTACTACTGTATAAAAAATGGGAGATGAAGCAGAAGGGGATGCAGAAGAGTTAAAAATAATTTGTAAAAAAGGTAAGTTCAAGTCACTTGAACTTACCTTTTTTATTTATACCCAATATAAGGATATATCATAAAGTCCAATTAAAATGAGTAGTACCCCTCTATATATGAGATGTTAAGTATATGGAATAAATGTCAAGAAATTGTGGAGTGGTATGCATAATTGTGAGTGAAATGTGCCTAGTGAAGAAAGTATTACTGTCTAAATGAACACTATTAATTGACGAAAAATTATAACAATAATAAAATGAATGGTGTTAGATAATTAGTTTTTTAATCATACATAGAACGCTAGGGGGATTATTATGAAATCAACATTTTTTGCTCAAAATAGAGAACGATTAGTAAACACATTACCGGATGAATCTATTACTATTTTATTTGCTGGGCAAGCACCTCATATGTCAGCCGATGCACATTATAAATTTGTGCCAAATCGAAATTTTTTCTATGTAACAGGAATCGATGAACCAAATGTTATTTTCATGTTGAAGAAGTTTGGAAATAGTGTGGAAGAGACCCTTTTCATTGAAAAGTCAGATCCAGTAATGGAAAAATGGGTCGGTAAAACAGTTTCTAACGAGGAAGCAGAGAAAATTTCAGGTATAAAGAAAGTTGTATATTTAGATAGCTTTGAAAAGACAATGTCAAATATACTTTTTACAGAAAATGTGAAGCATCTATATTTAGATTTAGAGCAGCGTGAATGGAATGGAACGGAGACAAAAACGTTAGCATTTGCTAAACATGTAAGAGAACAGTATCCACACGTTTTAATTGGTAATGTATATCCGAATATTTGTGAATTACGAGTGTTTAAAACAGAAGAAGAAGTTGAAATCATTAAAGAAGCGATTGCTGTAACGAAAGAGGGCATTTACAACGTACTTAAGCATGCAAAAGCTGACATGATGGAGTATGAATTAGAAGCTCAGTTTGATTTCACATTGAAATCATCTGGAATTAAGCATCATGCGTTTAATACAATTTTGGCAAGTGGAAAAAATGCTACAGTTCTTCATTATGAAGATAATGATGCACAAATTCAAAATGGTGATTTAGTACTGCTAGATTTAGGTGCTCAAAAAGATTACTACAACGCTGATATTAGTTACACATTCCCAGCTAGTGGAACATTCTCTAGTCGCCAAAAACAAATATATAATATAGTGTTAAAAGCATTGAAAGAAACAACTGAGCTTATTAAGCCAGGATTAAAGTTTACTGCATTAAATGAGCATACAAAAAAGGTACTGGCAGAAAAGTGTAAAGCAATTGGTTTAATTCAAGAAGATGAAGAGTTATCAAAATACTATTATCATGGCGTCAGCCATTTCCTTGGTTTAGATACTCACGATGTAGGAACATACAAAGATAGAGTGTTAGAAGAAGGTATGGTTATAACAATCGAACCTGGTCTTTATATTGAAGAAGAATCAATTGGAATTCGTATTGAGGATGATATCCTTGTAACGAAAGATGGGTATGAAAACTTGTCAAAAGATATCATTAGAACAGTTGAAGAGATTGAAGAGTTTATGAGTGAAAATAATGTGAATGTAAAAGAAGATGAAGTTGTTACGAAATAATTATTAGAAGAGGCGCTCAATTTTGGGCGTCTTTTTATTTGGTCCATTTTAAACCTCCATATTTTCTTGAAAATTGTCTTCTATAATAATCTTGAAAAAGAAAAAGGAGGGATTTTCATTGAAGAGATTTGTATTAACAGCAGTTACAGTCTCCGTAATATCTTTAATTGCTGCATGTTCTGCGACCACGAATACAACAAATGATCATAAAAATATGGACGATAAAAAAACAACACAGACTGAAACGGCTACAAAACCATTGAAAGTTGTAAAAGGGCCAGAAGTTACTTTAGTAGCGAAAGAAGAAAAGCAAAAGCTAAGTAACGGTGTTATTGTTCCAGTCTGGACATTTAATGGCTCATCCCCAGGTCCAGAAATTAGAGTGAAAAAAGGTGAAAAGGTTAAAGTGACATTAAAAAATGAATTATCTGCACCAGTATCTATTCATTGGCATGGGTATCCTGTCCCAAATAACATGGATGGAATTCCAGGTGTGACGCAAGATGCGGTTGAAGCAGGAAAAAGTTTCACCTATGAATTTGAAGCGAACGTATCAGGAACGTATTGGTATCATTCACATCAAGATTCTCTAAATCAACTAGATAGAGGCTTGTATGGTGCTCTTATTGTAGAGGATACAAATGAAAAGTATGATAAAGATTACACATTAATGTTAGATGAATGGGTAACAGATGAAGAAGAAATTAATAAGCAGTTAAAAGAAATGACAAAAGGGAAAACAGAAAAAGCAGACGGTAATAAATCTAAGGGTAATGAAAATACGAAAAAGAATGATGATATGAAAGGCATGGATCATTCCGGTATGGACATGAAGAGTGATAAAAAAGACTCTGGCAATATGGCAGGAATGGACCATGGAAAGATGAAGATGGAAGGTCATGATATGAGTATGTATGATTTATTCACAATCAGTGGTAAAAGTGGGGATTTAGTAGAACCATTAAAAGTGAATAAAGGAGATAAAGTTCGTCTTCGACTCGTTAATGCTGGTTATCTATCACATGATATACATGTTCACGGTCATGATATAAAAGTAATTGCGACAGATGGTCAACCAATAAACGATCCAAAAGTTATAAAGGATCAAGTAATTTCAATCGCACCGGGTGAACGTTATGATATTGAATTTACTGCTAATAATACTGGGAAATGGTATGTGGAAGACCACTCAGCAAATAAAGGTGCCAAAGGAATGAAAGCTGTTATTGAATATGATGGCAGCAAAGAGATGAAAGATAAAGCAGATGAAAAAGAAAAATTATCGAAATTAGATATGACGAAATATGGTGCTAAAAAATTAGGTAGTTTCACGTTAGATCAGCAGTATACTGCCACATATAATATGGACTTGAATACGCAAATGAATGGAAATGAAATGGTATATACAATTAATGGAAAGGTATTTCCGGATATTGACCCAATTCCAGTGAAAAAGGGTGATTTAGTAAAAGTAAAATTGGTAAATCGTTCTAAAATGGACGATCACCCGATGCATTTACACGGTCATTTCTTCCAAGTGTTAAGTAAAGATGGAAAACCGATAGAAGGTTCCCCAATTGTGAAAGATACATTGAACTTAAAACCAGGAGAAGAATATGAAGTAGCCTTTGTAGCAGACAATCCGGGTGAATGGATGTTCCACTGTCATGATTTACACCATGCTTCAGCCGGGATGGTAACAGAAGTGAAATATACAGATTACAAATCTGATTATGTTCCAAACCCTAACATTCCTAATAAGCCAGAATAATATGAAGCAGTTATCCGATGGATAGCTGCTTATTCATTTTCGTTGCAAGTGTTAATGCATATGTTGATCGTGCCCGGATGAAGATGGGGGAGTATGATCGGGGAATGTCACGAACACGGCAACGATAATTACCACACTAATTGAAAGTAATAATAAAAAACGCCGTTGGATAAAAGTAGAAAAGGTTTCTGATAAAAGTTGAATTATACATGACATAGTTATTGTTATAGTAAGTAAAAGACTAATGAACAGTATACTGTGGGCTTGTTGAGCGTTTAACATTTCTGTAATCATTGCTCCCATCATACTTGCCATTAATCCAGAGAACATTCCTTCTAAAGCAGTAAATAGGTGAAACCGTAGACCGACTAAAAAACCGATACAACTACTAATCAAAATCGCAAGCAAAGTAGAATATAGTAATTCTCCTTTAAAGAGAATACCTAAATAAAAACCTATACTTAAACCGATACTCATACTAAAAGACATAATAAATACCATATACTCCATTAGGGTACCCTTACGTTTAGAAATATATGATGTGATAATAATCGAGATACAACAAAGTGTTAAGGCAGTTAACGTATAAGCGAACATCATGATACCTCCCTGTCCTATCATTCACTTCATCATATGTTCAAATGGAGAGTACTTATGCATATTTATATCTGCAAATTATCTGCACAATTTTAAAAAGGTAAGTTCAATATAATTTTCAAATAATGATGGTTATCTTAGTGGACGATGCTTCATAAAGAATTGTTGTATTTTTATTTTGAGAGAATATATGTAAGCAAGTAGTAGTGAATGGAAAAGATGTTCGATTTTTGAGCGTCTTTTTTGTCTATAAGCATGAGAAAGAAAGTGTTATATAATGAGTTTCTATTGTGAAGCCATAAAGAATAGGCGTATAATATTATAGGTCTCCCATTTGTGAGGCAAACCGCGAATGATAAATAAGATGGTTGTTTTATCATCGCTTCTAAACAGATAGACAATGAAAGTAACACTGGAATACAGATAGGGAGTTAGAAGATGAAATTAATTATTGCCGAGAAACCAGATCAAGGTTTGGCTCTTGTTTCACAGTTTAAATATCGCCGGAAAGATGGGTATTTAGAAGTAGAAGCAAATGAGTTATTTCCAAATGGAGCGTACTGTACATGGGCAATTGGTCATTTGACGCAGTTATGTAATCCAGAACATTATCACGCTGAGTGGAAGAAATGGTCACTTAATACATTGCCGATGATTCCAGAGCGTTTTCAATTTGAGGTAACAAAGTCAAAGTATAAGCAATTTAACGTTGTGAAACAGCTGTTACATAATCCACAGGTAACAGAAATTATTCACGCGGGCGATGCTGGGCGTGAAGGGGAACTGATTGTAAGAAATATTATTAATCTTTGCAACGTGCAAAAGCCAATGAAGCGTCTTTGGATTTCATCTTTAACGAAGCAAGCTATTTATCAAGGATTTAAAAACTTACTAGATGAAGCAGATACGATTAATACGTATTACGAAGCATATACAAGATCTTGCGCTGACTGGGTCGTTGGTATGAATGCATCGCGTGTCTTTAGTATTTTGCTAAAGAAAAAAGGAATGAATGATGTGTTTTCCGCTGGTCGTGTACAAACACCAACATTAGCACTCATCGTAAAGCGTGAGAAAGAAATTGAGAACTTTAAGTCAGAGCCGTTTTGGGAAGTTTTCGCAACCTTTAATATAGAAGGAAAGAAGTATGAGGGGAAATGGGAGAAAGATAATGAGTCCCGCTTAAATGATCCTGATTTGGCAAATAAAATTGCAGCGTTTTGTCAAAACAAACCGGCTGTAGTAAAAGAAATGAAAACGGAGCGTAAAGAGTTTCAGCCGCCGTTTTTATTTAATTTATCAGCACTGCAAGCAACGGCGAATAAAGCCTTTAAATTTTCACCGAAAAAGACGCTAGATATCACGCAAGCACTATATCAAAAAGGGATAGTCTCTTATCCACGTTCGGATTCTAACTATGTTACACAAGGAGAAGCAGCGACTTTCCCTGATATTTTACAGAAGTTAAGTCAGTTTGATGAATATAAAGGTTTATTGCCAGCACCAATTGAATCAATTATGAATAATAAGCGTTATGTGAATGAAAAGAAAGTTACAGATCACTACGCAATTATACCGACAGAGCAAGTGACAAATCCAAGCAAACTATCAGGTGATGAAAAGAAAATTTACGATATGATCGTAAGAAGACTTATTGCGGCGCATTATGAAGTAGCAATCTTTGACTACACAACGATTACAACTCTTGTAGACGAACGTGCTGCGTTCATTTCGAAAGGAAAACAGCAAATTCAAGAAGGTTGGCGTAAAGTCATTTTCCAAGACGATAAAGATGACGAAACGATTCTTCCAATTGTAGCTGAAGGTGAACAAGGAAAAGTTGTAAAGGTGAAAGTGAAAGAAGGAAAAACACAGCCACCGAAACGTTATACAGAAGGACAACTAATTACGTTAATGAAAACGGCCGGTAAGTATTTAGAAAATGAAGAGCTTGAGAAAGTATTGAAGAAAACAGAAGGTTTAGGTACTGAGGCCACTCGTGCTGGTATTATTACAATGCTGAAAGACCGTAAATATATAGATGTACAGAAAAACCAAGTGTACGCAACCGATAAAGGGAAAGTATTAATTACAGCAATCGGTGATAAAATACTAGCTTCACCAGAAATGACAGCAAAATGGGAGCAACGCCTTGCGGAAATTGGAGAAGGTACAGCTTCACCAGCGACATTTATGGAGCAAACGAAAAAGCTATCAGCTAAAATTATTGAAGACGCGGTAGAAATGTCGGAGAAATGGGATTTCACCGGATTACATGTTGAATCGATTGAGCGAAAAGGATCGAAATTTACAACAGGTAAAAAGGTCGGTAGCTGCAAAAAGTGTGATGGCGATGTGATTGATAAGTCAACGTTTTACGGTTGTTCTAACTACAATACAACACAATGTGACTTTACCATCTCGAAGAAGATTTTAAGCAAAGCTATTTCGCAAAAAAACATGACGAAACTATTAAAAGGTGAGAAGACCGATTTAATTAAAGGCTTTAAAAAAGGCGAGAAAGCGTTTGATGCGAAGTTAGAGTGGAAAGATAATAAGATTAATTTTGTGTTTGAGAATTAAGTGATTTTAACAAATGAAAAAGCTCTTTCCCGAGTAAAATGTTCTGTATTAGGTTTAAAAATATAGATATAAAAGAAAAAGCATGACAATTTTATGTCATGCTTTTTTATTTTATAATTACAGAGTTTTGTATACTAGCACTAAAATTCATTTGAAATAATTGTTTGAAAAGATGGTATGAAATAGTGTTAAGTAGCAATAAAGTCTTTTAAAATATAAAAAAGTTGTTTAAAGATCCTTCTTTAACTAAACGGCAGATTAGTTTTAATACAATGTTTGTTTTATCATTTAACCAAAGTGATAGAAGGTCAAAGAAAAGGCAGTAATAAAGAAGTGCCATTCCTAATGTGGACTGGCACTTGGTAAGGTGTAAAATTCATTATTTGATTTCGGCTGAGGAATTTGATTCATCTATTTTTCCTGTACTTTATTATGATTCCTTAGACAGCCTTTTCTGTTTTAAATACCCATTGTTGGAGAGGTGGTTGATAATACGGTATCATCCACCCTAAAATTTTGCCGATAAAATAGGCGGCAATTAGTGTGCCGATTCCGATTGAGCCTAATGATTGAATGAAAACTATACAGATTGCACCAGCCACACAAATGTTTATTAAATCGCTCAAAATTTTTGCTTTACCGAATTTTAAATTAAATTTTTCACTAATTGCATAAGTTAACGCATCATACGGCATTAATGGCAGTTTCGCTGTTGTATAGCCCATTAAACCGACCGCTATAACAAATAAACTAACAATCAAATATACACTTCGAGCAAGGAGAGTTTCAGGTGCAGGGAAAAGCTGTACAAGGAAGAGCGTTGCATCCATGAAAAAACCAAATAAAAACGAAATAATGAATTGACTCACAAATTCATTTAACTCCATTCGTTTACTTAATATCACTTGAATAATAATGTATAAAACATTTGCAAGCGCCATTGTCACACCAACCGATAAACCAATCGTTAGCGTACTTGCATATGCTAATGATGACACAGGCGATACACCAAATCCTGCTTGAATCGACATGCTAATGCCAATCGACATAAAAAATAACCCGAGCACGTATAAGATGATGCGCTTCAAGGTTCTGCTCCAATGATTCATAGTATCTCTCACTTTCTAGTTAATATTATCAATATAAAGACTATAGCTATAGAATTAAATATAACGCTAAATTCGACATATGAAAAATATATATATGATAAACTAATTATATCAAAAAACATATGATGGAGAGATACAATGGATTTCAGGCAATTATATTACTTTAAAGAAATTGTGAAACAAGGAAGCATTTCTAAGGCAGCAGAAGTGCTCCATATCGCGCAGCCCCCACTTAGCCAATTATTAAAAAAGCTTGAAACTGATCTTGGCACAACTTTAATTCATCGATATCGTCAAAAATGGGAGCTTACAGCAACAGGTGAAATACTATACCAATATGCCAATCAAATGTTAATGCAAATTCAAGATGTAAAGCAGCAAATTCAAGAAATTGAACAAGGTATAGGCGGAACAGTAAGTATCGGTGTATCGTCTACATGTTCGAATATGCTCATTGACTATGTTAGTACGTTTAGAACACAATACCCTAATGTCAAAATAAAAATAGTAACTGGAAATTCAGAAGAATTATTAAAAAGACTAGAACAAAGAGAAATTGATGTTGCCTTACTTTTACGATTGGGAAATAGTGAACAATATGAGATGAAAATATTAAAAAAACAACCAACCGCTGTGATTATTCCATCAAGTTGGGCAGCATCGTTTTCATCACAGCATGTGACGATTGAACAGATTGCCCAGTTTCCATTCAGTATGCTAGGAGCAATGGAAGGACTCTCCTTCAATGAAGACCTTTTCAAAGTATTTGATGAACATCAAGTCAAGCCAAATATCATTATCGAGTGTAAAGATATAAGGATGGTTGTAGCACTTGTTAGTAGAGGACTAGGATTATCCGTTATTCCAAGAATGGATTACACATCATCATTTTTAGAACATACAACGCTTTTTGAATTGAAACAATTTGATTTTCAGTTAGAGCCTGTAATAGTAAAATTAAAAGACCAAAGAATTTCCAAAGTAGCATCTCAATTTTGGGAAATGGCTGATTAGGAGATATGAACAAAGCAAAAATAGCCCCCAATCAAGTAATAAAGACATCTTACGAAAAATTGAGCCGGGATAAAAAGTTCTTTACTAATTTGAAAAACGCAGTAATTACATTACTTATTAGTAAAGAGCTTTTTATATAAGGACATAAGTGGTTTCAACAAATGAAAAAGCTCTTTCCCGAGTAAAATGTTCTGTATTAGGTTTAAAAATATAGATATAAAAGAAAAAGCATGACAATTTTATGTCATGCTTTTTTATTTTATAATTACAGAGTTTTGTATACTAGCACTAAAATTTATTTGAAATAATTGTTTGGAAAGGTGTTATTAAATTGGACGTTTATATCATTTCTTTTATATAAAGGAAAAATAAGAAATTAGAAAATAAAAACAAGCAATGAAGAGAACAGCTGAAAGTAGCTTACACCGATGTTTATAAAAAGTTATAGAGCATTTCTTTGAATGAGGGATGCTTTTTGTTTTTGCTTGGAATAAAATTATACAACAAAAATATTATATAAAATAATAAAAATTTATTGTAAAACAATAAAATATATAATAAAATCAAAATCAGAATAAATAAGTGAGGTGCTTTTTATGGAAAAGGTAACAGCGTTGTTTTTAAAATTAGAGGAGGTATAACTATGGACATTAACAATTTAATTATTGAAAATATGGATAATCCTCATGAGTTGGAGAGAATGTATAGAAAAGACCCAAAAGCTTTTAAAAAGTCATTCTCACAAGCATGGGTCCAAAACCCTGATTCTCAGGTGCTAGGTGCTTGGTATGAAAGGTTGCATTTCAAGGAAACGACAAATAAAGAAAAAGTATCGTTGTTTCAAAAAGGTTTCTTATTCATGGGCATGTTAGCTATTCTAGCTGGGCTAAGCACTAGAATCATTTTCCACTTTGTCGAGCAGGAAGCAATTGCTCCAATTAACCTGGCTTTTGGTATAATTCCCTTTATCGCTGCCTATTTTGTTTACAATAATACTCCGGAAAAAAGTATTATTTATTTCCTTGCATCGTTATTCCTGATTTCCGGGTTGTATCTTAATATGTTGCCATTAAATTATAAAGACAGCAGTATCCTTGCTTATTTACATCTTCCTATATTGTTATGGGTCTTATTGGGACTTGCGTTTACGGGAAATGAATATTCAAAAGGCAGTACAAGATTAGCTTATATTAAATTTAATTTAGAATATTGTCTTCTCTACGCGAGCATGGCAGTGAGCGGAATGATACTAGCAGTATTCACTATGCGATTATTTAGCTTTGTTGACTTGGATATAGGAGAATTCTATTTTAGTAATGTTGTTTTATTTGGAGCTGCCGCTCTCGCTGTAGTGGCTGCATACTTAGTATCATTGAATCTTAAACTTGCTAAAAATATTACACCATACATATCTAAAATTTTTAGTCCTCTCGTCCTGATCACATTGTTGATCTATCTTATAACGGTTATATGGGTCGGGAAAAATCCGTTCTTGGACCGCAATTTCCTAATGGCCTTCAACGGAATACTCCTTGGTGTACTGGCTGTTACTATATTTTCTATCGTTGAGAGTGATTCAGACGAGAGAAAGAACATTTCAGATTATATAAACTTTGCCTTAATTGTTCTTGCGCTTATTATTGACACTGTCGCACTGTCAGCCATCGTATTCAGACTTTCTTCTTACGGGATTACACCTAATAGACTTGCTGTTTTAGGAGTAAACATACTGATCTGGGCAAATCTAATTTGGATTATGTTTTCCTATATGCGTTTTCTACAAAACAAATCAGGACCGACAGCTATCCAAGATACCGTTACGAAGTATTTGCCAATCTACGGACTTTGGGCAGCTTTCGTTATATTTACTTTTCCTATAATGTTTAATTAGAAAGGCTTTGTTAATGTAACGACAAGCTAATTTTCTATAACGTATAAAATCCTTAGAGCCGATAAGCAGCGTTAATTCTATAATTTCTCGACAAAAAAAACGTCCCAAAGTAGGACGTTTTTTTATGTGTATTGCTGCTTTTTCTTGATAAGCAATAACACTTGTGAAACACAAGTCAGAACGGGCAACTCAATTAACGGCCCAATCACTAATGCAAGTGCAATAAGAGGCTCGTCTGGAAAAGCTGTTACAGCAATAGCGAGTGCAACAGGCGAGTTTCTCGCTAATGTTGTTAAGCTGAGGCTGACAGTGTCTTCATAGGATAAATGCATCATACGTCCTACAAACTGTCCTAGTATAAAGTTAATTATGAAGAACAGTAATACTGGTATAAGTAACAATAAAACAACAGTCATATTTTGTAATAAGTACTTACCTTGTGAGGCAAACATCGCTACTATTGCTAAACTTAAAAATACAATTTGGGAAGAGCTGAAAAATGGAATGAGTTTATTCTCAAGTGTTTCAACTTTTTTCATTTTATGCATAATGAATTTTGTAGCGTGCGCAAGTAAAAATGGTAAGACGATTACGATAACAATACTTTCTACTAAAACAGAAACCGCTACAGTTTTCATTACACCAGCAAATAAAAACAAATAAATTGGTAGCAATAATACTTGTAAAATTAAATTTACCGGTAGAATTGATGTAGATAATGCGACGTTACCTTTTGCGATCTCTGTGAAAATTAAATACCAGTCTGTACACGGAGTAACCATTAACATAATAAAGCCAACCCAAAGTGCTGGGTGATCTGAAAGAAATAATGCGCCTAATCCCCAAGCGAGAAGAGGTGTCCATATAAAGTTAATACCTAGGCTTGTTCCAGCGAATTTTAAGTTGCGGAATCCATTTTTTATATCCTTTAATGGAATGCTAAGGAATAATCCATAAAGCATTAAAAATAAGAAGGGGACAATAAATTTTTCCGAATACATATGTACCATATTAAATTGTCCTAATATAACCCCGAATATAACAGCTGCAAGAATGATAAAGGTTTGAATCTTTTCTAAAGTACTCATTAATTAATCCTCTCTATAGGTGAATTTCCCTCTCTAGTTATATTATACAAGGTATTTTACTTATGTGTTTTTGAATTAATCATTTTGACTGAGGAAATATCTTTATTAAATGTTTTTAATTCGAGATTTTTTTCTTTTTAAAAAGTTACTTGACTAAAGTAAGTAGGTATATTACAATCACTTACATAAGGTAATTAAATAACAAAAAGTTTTAATTTGCTTAGGTTAAGGTATCAATTGGAACTTTTTATTAGAATAAGAATTTTTATGATGATGAATAATGAATATGATAAGAAAGTTTAGGTGA
Organism: Bacillus sp. FDAARGOS_1420; assembly: GCF_019344915.1. Taxonomy (NCBI): domain Bacteria; kingdom Bacillati; phylum Bacillota; class Bacilli; order Caryophanales; family Bacillaceae; genus Bacillus; species Bacillus sp. FDAARGOS_1420. The sequence continues at coordinate 1,075,299 of NZ_JAHWJB010000002.1, forward strand.
AGAAAATGGGATTATTTAGCTCATTGTTTGGTAAAAAAGAAGAAAATACAAAAGTAGAGGGGAATAAAACAATGTCAAAAGTATTATTTGTAAAAGCAAACGATCGTCCAGCGGAGCAAGCAATTAGTTCAGAAATGTATGAAACATTTGTAAGTGCTTATAAGGAAGCAAATCCGAATACAGAAATTACGGAGTTAGATTTATTCGCATTAGATCTTCCGTATTACGGAAATATCGCTATTTCAGGTGGATATAAACGTAGTCAAGGAATGGAGATAACAGCTGAAGAAGAGAAGGCAGTTGCTACAGTAGATAAATATTTAAATCAATTTTTAGAGGCAGATAAAGTAGTATTTGCATTCCCATTATGGAACTTTACAGTACCAGCACCATTAATTACTTACATTTCATATCTTTCTCAAGCTGGAAAAACGTTTAAATATACAGCGAACGGTCCAGAAGGTTTAGCTGGTGATAAGAAAGTAGTTGTATTAGGTGCTCGCGGTTCAGATTACTCTTCAGAACAAATGGCTCCTATGGAAATGGCTGTTAATTATGTGACAAACGTACTTGGGTTCTGGGGCATTACAAATCCAGAGACAGTTGTAATTGAAGGGCACAATCAATATCCAGATCGCTCACAACAAATTGTTGAAGAAGGTTTAGAAAACGTTAAAAAAGTAGCTGCGAAATTTTAATTAATGATAGTAAATGGAAAAACCAACATGGATGACCGTGTTGGTTTTTTAGTCTATTTTTTTTGTGAAAAAATGTATATTTATAAAATAAATGAAAAGTTTGAAAATAGTATTGCAAAATATTATATATCAAACTATAATGAGTTCAAGAATAGTTGATACTCAAATTGAATATTCAGAAAATTCAATTAGTTAAAATTGGAAATGAGATAAAGAATTTTGAATGGGGGTTATATTATGGCGAATAAAGTACCGTTTTCGTTCATAGTAGTTATCGGGTTAATGTTATTTGCACTATTTTTTGGAGCAGGGAATTTAATATTCCCAGCGATGCTTGGTCAATCGGCAGGAGAGAATGTATGGATTGCTAACGCTGGATTTTTAGTAACAGGAGTAGGTTTACCATTACTAGGTGTATTAGCATTTGGGATTTCAGGTAAAGAAGATTTACAGTCATTAGCAAGCCGAGTGCATCCAGTATTCGGAATTGTATTTACGACAGTTTTATACTTAGCAATCGGTCCATTATTCGCTATTCCGAGAACAGGAAGCGTTTCTTATGAAATTGGTATTAAGCCTTTCGTGCCAGAAGGATTAAGTTCTACAGCGCTAATTCTTTTTACAATTGTATTCTTTAGCATCACTTGTTTTTTTTCGCTAAATCCTGCGAAAATTGTCGATATTGTAGGAGAAATCTTGACGCCAATTAAATTAACGTTTATTGGAATTTTGGTAGTCTTTGCTTTTATTCATCCAATGGGAGAAATGCAAGCACCTGCAGAGGCTTATACATCACATGCGTTCTTTAAAGGGTTCCAAGAAGGATACTTAACAATGGATACGTTAGCATCATTCGTATTTGGTATTATCATTATCAATGCTATTAAAGAAAAGGGCGCAAAAACAAAAAAAGAAATTATGATTGTTTGTGCAAAAGCAACATTGATCGCTGCATCTATTTTAGCAATAATTTATTCAGCACTTTCATTTATGGGGGCTTCAAGTGTTGCAAAACTTGGTCACTTAGATAACGGTGGTGCAGTATTAGCAAAAGTTTCAAGCTATTATTTTGGTTCATATGGCGGAGTTATATTAGGTATAATGGTTATAGCAGCGTGTTTAACAACTAGTGTTGGACTTGTCTCAGCGTGTTCTTCATTTTTCCATAAGCTATTCCCAAGTATTTCATATAAAACGATTGCAATTACGTTATCAGTTTTCAGTGCAGTTGTTGCAAATGTAGGTTTAACACAATTAATCTCAATTTCAGTTCCTGTATTAACAGCGATTTATCCATTAGCAATCGTATTAATTTTCCTAACGTTCCTTCATCCATTGTTCAATGGAAGAGCTGCAGTGTATCAGGGAAGTTTATTAGTAACATTTATTGTAAGTATGTTTGATGGATTAAGTGCTGCTGGTGTGAAATTAGCAGTAGTGAACGATATTCTTACTAAGTTACTTCCAATGCATGCAGTTGGATTAGGCTGGGTATTACCAGCAGTAATTGGTGGATTAATTGGATACGGCATTAGCGTTGTAAAAATGAAAAATGGAGTTCACCCAGCAGCTGGTGCGAATAAGAAAATAAGTTAAACAAAAAAAGTTATAGAATTTGATTCTATAACTTTTTTTGTTACTATTGATAAGAATAGAAAAAATAAAGTAGTAGGGGAAATAAAATGAAAAAAACAATTGACCATATCGGGATCGCAGTTCGTGATATAGATAGTACGATACATTTTTATGAAAAGGTTTTATCAGGAACTTTAATAGATCGATACGTAAGTGAAGCACCTGGTGTTGAAAGCGAAGTAGCTATTCTTGAAGTTGATGGTGATAGAATCGAATTACTTGCGCCAACGAATAATACAACTTCTCCAATAGCACGATTTATAAAGCAAAAAGGGAAAGGTGTCCATCATGTTGCGTATCGTGTAGACGATTTAGATGTAGCTTTAGAAGAATTAAAGGAACAAGGGATTCGAACATTAGAACATACGCTTCGCATCAATAAGCATGGTAGACGATTAATTTACCTTAACCCAGCTGATACGGAAGGGACGATTATTGAATATTGTGATTATCCGGAAGTGAAATAAAGGAAGTGTATTTTTGTGAAAGGTGTTACGTACTAATGTAACGCCTTTTTATTTGTATACTTTTCAATATTTCGACGAAAGTATTTCGGAATGTTGAATATATATTATGAGAAGCTATCCACTATCCTGTAGGAGTGGGCATGATTTTTTTTAATATTTGCGAGCAAATGGAGCCGACTATAGGGTAAGCAATCCTCATTTTGCACAGTAATATATGAAAGAAAAAGGGTGCTTTATAACCAACTATATATTTTATGCAATACATATAATATAAATTGTGAATTTCATGTATTGGAGAGTGGTTATCTGTGGAGATTTCAAATAGTGCTGAAAATTTTAACGTATTATTTGTTACATCTAGTGTTCCTGTCTATTTTCCGGTGCTAGAGGAATCTATATATAATAGTTTGAAAAAGGCAATTCGTAATGTAACGATGGTAACATACGAAAACTTGGTGAAAACGGCTTTAAAGATAAAACCGACACTCATTATTGTATTTCATGGTTTTGAAGAAGGGATAATTAAGGGAATTCAAGATTTAAAACAATACAACTTTAAAACTGCACTCTGGCTTACAGATGACCCTTACTTTACAGATGTGACGAAAAACTTAGTGCTTGATTATGATTATGTGTTTACGCAAGATACAGGATGTATTGATTTTTATAAAGATTTAGGTTGTGATAATGTATATTATTTGCCTTTAGCAGCAGAACCTCCTGTATATACGCCGATACTTAGGGAAGAGGAATACATATTTGATATTAGTTTCATAGGGACTGCTTTTGATAATCGGCTCGCATTTATTGATTCAATTGCAGAGTACTTAGTGACTAAAAGCACTCTAATTATAGGTTGTAATTGGGATAGACTAAAAAGTTATGAGTTATTGAAAGATAAAATTTTGCTTTTACCATTTTTGGTTTACGAAAACAGTATAGGATATTACAAAAAAAGTAAAATCAACATGAATATACATCGCTCGATAGAGGATTTAACATTTAATAGAAATAGAGTAAAAGTAAATGCTTGTTCTATTAATAATCGTACATTCGAAATAGCAAGTACAGGTTCTTTTCAAATGACGGATATTCGTTCAGATTTAGAAAAGTGTTATATTCCAGGGGTACAAATTGAGACATTTACCTCAGCGGTTGATTTTATAGAGAAAGCTGAAAGATATTTATCGAACCCGGCACAAAGAAAGAAAATTGCGATGGAAGGGCTGAAGAGAACGCTAATCGAACATACATATGATAAAAGGGTACAACAGCTGTTAAAAATAATTGAAATGAACCCTAAAAAAGAAAATGAAATTTAAAAATAGGGAAAGAATGTGTTGAAACACAACATATTTAAAGAACAAGGTATTTGAATGGAAGAGCATACACTTCGAATGAATAAGCATGGTAGAAGATTAATTTATCCTAACCTAGCGGATACAGAGGGCACGATCATTAATTATTGTGATTATCCGGAAGAGAAGTAAGGGAAGTGTATTATGGAGAAAGGGTGTTGCGTAATAACGTAATACCTTTTTTATTTATCCCGCTATTTGTTGGCAATAAGATTCCCGCTTCAAAAGTCGGAGAATGCGAGGGAGTTAGGTGGGAGATCGAATGCCCGTAAAAGTCCCACTGATTAAAGTTTCACTTTATGTATTTCACATTTTCTTCACAAATGATTCACGATAACTTTTCTTCTTAGGGAACTTACATAAATATATTTTATGCTATAATAATAATCAACTTTAAAAATATTAGTAATATCTATGAAGGTAGCTACTATTATATTAGAAGTATAGAGGTGAGGAATAAATAGAGAGTGATACTAAATAAATTCTTATACTTAATCAGGTTAATATTTTATCAAGAAATAAAACTTGGGAAGTAAAAAGTAATGAAAGTGTAGTGACGAAAAAGAAAGAAGTGAAATGATTGTGAAAGTAATACGAAGGTTAGGGGCATGGCTATTAATCGCGTGCGTGTTGATCATATTGATACCAAAAAGCGCATCCGCTCATGCGTATGTTGTGAAATCAAATCCTGCTGAAAATGAAACGTTAAAGAAAGCACCATCTGTTGTGAAAATTGAATTCGATGAGGACATACAAGTTTCAAGTTTTAATACATTGTTCGTAAGAGATACCTCAGGTAAAAGAGTAGATTTAAAAGATGCACATATTGATAAGAAAAACAAAAAAATATTAGAAGCTGGGTTAAAAGAGAATCTCAAAAATGGTCTTTACTCTATTCAGTGGAAGGCTATTTCAGCTGATGGACATCCAATTCAAGGAGTTATTCCATTCCGTATTGGATCAGCAGAAGCGGGAACAGATGATATAAAAGTAGAAGAGATGGGCTATGTTCCCCAAATCGATATGATTATGGAACGTGGAATTTTATATACAAGTTTTTCTCTATTTATCGGTGTTCTATTATTTAACCTTATCCTTTATAAAGGAAGTGCAAGTCAAGTTCAGTCGAGGAGTAAGAAAATAATATGGATATCATTATTTGGGATATTTATTAGTTTACTATTCAATCTACCATTGCAGGCGAAAATAAATGCTGATGTTTCGTGGTTAGAAGCATTCAATCCTATATTATTAAAAGAAACATTACAACTATCTGTTTTTCGTTATGTATGGATCACTCAAATGGCTCTTATTAGTATGCTGATGATTGTTACATATTTTGCAGTGAAGCGTGAGAAGCTTTCGTCGTTTAAAGTATGGAGCATTCCAATTGTATTATTTATTGGGTTACTTGTTATGAAAGCCTTCAATAGTCATGCATATGGATTAAAGTTTAAAGAAATTGCTGTCGTTATGGACTTTCTGCATTTATTCGCAGCTTCGTTATGGATGGGGGGGATATCATCGATTGTTCTTCTGTTACGTAAAGAGGATGACAAGTGGACTATGTATTGGGATGCGATTAAGCGTTTTTCGCCATGGGCAACAGGTGCTGTCATTGTGATTTTATTAACGGGTCTTTTTAACAGTACATTTTTTATTCCCACGATCCATTCCCTATTTGATACGAAGTATGGATTGGCCTTATTAGCAAAAATACTTTTATTCGTGTGTATGGGGATATTGGGAATTATTCATTATGTGAAAGGGAGAATGCGAGCGCAGCAAAGGTTAGGAGCTACGGTGAAAGTAGAGTTTATCATTGGAATTATCGTTTTTGTAATCGTAGCGTTTATGACAAATGTACAAACGCCGCCGATGCCTCCTACGGGACCTTTTACAGAGAGTAAACAATTAGATAATGGATATGAACTTACTTTACATGTAAGTCCTAATAAGGTAGGACAGAATACATTTCATATTACTTTGAAGGATGAGAATGGACAGCCTGTTACTGATATGGAACAAATTGTATTGACGACTCAATCTTTAGATATGAATATGGGCAAAGGTTCATTTAAAGTTTCGGCAGTGTCACCGGGAGAATATGAAGCGGAAGGTATGTATATTAACATGACAGGAAACTGGAATATACAAGTTCACGGATTAACAAAATCTCTTGATAGTTTCGATACGGATTATAAATTTATTGTAGGTGGCAGATAAAAAAGACGTTATAAATGAAAAGGAGTTTATAGAAAATGAAACGTATAAAAAAATTAGGAACAACAATGATTGCAACAATAATTGCAATGGGGATTTTTTCGTTACCTGTTAGTGCTCACGTAACTGTGAAACCAGCAACTTCTGACGTTAGCTCTTGGGAGACTTATACAATAAAGGTACCTGTTGAAAAGAATATGGCAACAACAAAAGTCACACTGAAAATACCGTCTGGAGTCGAGTTTCAACAGTACGAGCCAGTGCCAGGGTGGAAAGTGGAAGAACAAAAAGATGCAGCTGGAAAAGTTAAAACTGTAATATGGGAAGCAACAGGAGAAGGGATTTTACCTGGTCAGTTCCAACGATTTACTTTTGTTGCTAAAAATCCAGATAAAGAGCAACAAATAGCTTGGAATGCATATCAACAATATAAAGATGGAGAAATTGTTGAATGGACAGGCGATGAGAAAGCTGAAAAGCCCCATTCACTTACTACGATTGCAAAAGGTACATCATTAACAGGAGAACATGGTGAAGTATCTAGTGTGGAAAAAAATGAAGGTACAAGTAATATGCAAACAATAGCAATTGTCTTATCAGTTTTAGCGATTGTATCTTCCGTAGGTACGTGTGTTTTTGTAGTACGTCGTAAAAAGTAGGGAACATTGAAAGGTCTCATTGAAAGTAATGAGACCTTTGTTAATAAAATTTTGAGATTAAGCAGCTTCGAGGGGATTAGAGCTATAAATACAACATGGTTTATTAAGATAAGGAACTCAATTGACTGTCATTACTTCTTCTGGTAGGTTATCATGCTTAAGCCAGTTTTCAATTAAAGTATTAAATAGTTTGGGATTTTCTAAAGGGATTCCATGACCGATTTTAGGAATGATAATACCTGTGCAAGTAGGATTGCTTTCAAGGATTGCAGTCATCGAGTCTTTCATGATTCTTTTTTCGTTTTCTCCAACAGTCACTAATATATTGCTACTAGCATTCTCGAAACCTTTTGGTATTGTAAACGACATATTTTCTTCTAATATCCTCACAAATGTATTTTTACTTATTTGACAACTTTCATGATAATAGTTATCAAATTGTGTTTCATCTATGTACATTGATTTTGCTTGTATTTTGGAAAACGTCTTACTCTTTATAAGTGGATAGGTTAAGCCAAGGGATCTTATTAATGTTTTAGCGAAAGGAATTGGTTTAACTAATGCGCTATTTATCATAGCATATTGAATTAAGTTTGGTTTCATGCTGAGCATTGCAATTAATACTTGAGCACCTAACGAAAAACCGATTACTATAACAGTTTTGCCTTGTCCTTTTTCTTCAACTAATTCAATGATTTTTTCAGCACTAAAGTGTATTGAAAAATGATCCTTACTACTATTTTCCCCTTGCTCGGGTAAATCAGGAACAAGGCAGTGAAAGTTAGTGAAATGTTTAATTTGTTTGTCCCACATCCATCCACTGACTCCGCCCCCATGAATAAAAACCATAAGTGGAGAGCTTGAATCTCCAAATTCTTTATACTGTAAAACCATATAATTCCCCCTTATGATTAGAATTGTTAGTCCATCCATATGTATTAGAGATAATATTTTCTACTTTATTACCATCATACAATAAAAAAGAAAAAATTTCCTTTTTCTAAGATGTTAAGTGACTGTACTCATAAAATGGTAAAAAAGAAAGAGCCTACAAGTGGTAGACTCTTTCTCATATCTATTTATTTCACTTCAACTTGCTGCCTTACAGCAAGTGTTTTCGGCTTTATATTTACAAAACAAATACTCACGACAATAAATAAAAGTCCGATGAATAAGCTAATTGTAATGGCCTCATGTAAGAAAATAGAGCTTACAATGATAGCGATCAGTGGGATAAGGAACGTATAAGCCCCAACTTTACTTGCCTCACCAGCTCCTACAAGTGTAAAGTAAGCGAGCCATCCCATTGCAATAACAAAGAATGAGATGAATAGTAGTACACTTACAAATGGTATACTCCAAGCGATGCTAGACCAGCTCTCAAATTCTGAACCAAATCCGATTAAGCAAAGTCCGCCAATAATAAGCTGAAGTGTTACCATCCAAATGGCATTAACGCGGTGTCCAGTTTTCTTAATAAATACTGTGCCGAGTGCCCAGCCGATAGCACACCCTAAAGCAAGTAGTACACCGATAATAGAAATATGTCCAGTTAAACTACTAGAGCTAATAACCCCAACACCAATAAATCCAAGAATAAGTCCGAAAATTTTCAAGCCGTACATAGATTCTTCAAGCCAAATCCATGAGAAAATGCCGAGTAAGACAGGTTGGAGAAATACGATTGCGGAGAAGAGTCCGGCGGGCATATACTGAAGTCCGACAGTTTGTAGTCCGTAAAACAAAATAATATTGAGTAAAGATGAAATAAAGTATAAATGCCAAGTTTCCTTTAAATTTAATTGTTTGTATCTCGGTAATGAGAAAGTAAGTAAGATAAATCCTCCTATTAATGTTCTAATCCCTGCAAAGAGTACGGGTGGTGTGTAATGCAGAGCGAATTTTGATAACGGCCAATTAATTCCCCACATAATAACGAGAAATGTAAGGATTATGGCCGTCTTAGTTCGAGAAAGCTGTGTCACTGTAATCCCTCCTTGTTGTATTCCATTTCACTATGATATGATATCGACTATGATAAATAAAATGAATCTTTTTTATAAGGAGTATAAGTGATTAGTTATGACCATTACACAACTTCAAGTTTTAATTAAAACGGTTGAATTAGGGAGTTTTACAAAGGCTGCCGGGATGTTGAATATGACACAGCCAGCTGTAAGTCATGCGATTTCAAGCATTGAGTCAGAGTTAGGAGTTACCATTCTTATACGCGATAAACGAAAAGGGCTAATCGTTACGGATGTTGGAAATAGAATTCTTGTACATATTAGAGAAATCTTAAACGGCGTTGAGAAGATTGAACAAGAAGTAGCGATGGAGAAAGGGCACGAAGTTGGGACGATTCGAATTGGGAGTTTTCCGAGTGCTTCTGCACATTTCTTACCCAAAATGATAAATCTTTTTAAGGAGAAGTATCCGAACTTAGAAGTCGTTCTTTGTGAAGGCACGATTAAAGAAGTTGAAGATTGGTTAGTATCGAGGGTTGTTGATATAGGAATTGTTATCTTGCCTAATAAAGATATGGAGATCGTGCCCTTAACGAAGGGGAAAATGGTTGTTGTCTTAAGAGAGGATCATCCTCTTTGTAAGAACGATTCTATTACAATAGGTGATTTAGAGAATGAACCGATCATATTATGTAAGGGTGGGTACGAACCACCCATTATCGATATGTTTAAACAAGCGAACGTACCACTTCGGGCTGAATATATAATTTCCACAGTTACAACAGCTTTAAATATGATTCAAGAAGGATTAGGAATCGCAATTTTGGCTGAGTTATCTTTAACGAGTTTACCAAAGAATATACAAACGAGAGAATTGGAACCACAAGTATGGAGAGAAATTGCTTTAGCTGTTCCTTCATTAAAGGATTCTTCAATCGCTGTGCAGCTATTTATTGAAGAATTTCAAGACTTGTTTGCAGAATAAGAAGAGGTGTCTCATATATTGTAATGGGGCACTTTTTTATTTGCTTTAAAAAATTTGTAAAAAGGATTGACTTATACTCTAGTTGTAACTATAATGATTACATCGAGGTGGTAATCACAATGAAAATTAGTAGCCGCTTTTCTATAGCTGTTCATATTTTATCTATCTTGAAAAACAATCCATCTTCAGTTTGTACTTCGGACTATATGGCCGAAAGTGTAAATACAAATCCGGTAGTAATTCGAAAAATAACGTCTTACTTGAAACAAGCTGAGTTTGTATACGTCAAACGCGGTCCGGGTGGCGCGGGATTATTAAAGGATTTACATGAAATCACATTATTAGATGTGTATCATGCAGTGAATGTAGTGGAAGAAGACAAACTATTTCACATTCATGAAAAACCGAATCCAGACTGTCCAATTGGGGCGAATATTCAAGCTGTTTTAGAGGTTATTTTAGTTCAGGCGCAATCTGCGATGGAAGAAGTGTTGAGAAATATTACGATGGGGCAGTTATTTGAATCTTTACAACAAAAAATGAATGCATAATATGATAATTGCAAGTCTCTAAAAGGGAATGCATATTTTTTTCTTAAAATTGTAACCGTTTCGGTTACATCTAAAAATAAAAAGAAGGTAAGGTGCAAATAATATGACTGTGAAAATGAAAGTATACTCAGATTTTATATGCCCGTTTTGCTTTTTAGCAAAAGGTCCATTAGATGAAGTAGCGAAAGAGAAAGATGTAGAAATCGAATGGATGCCATTTGAATTGCGTCCAAGCCCATATTCTAAAATAGATCCTTGGAACGAGCCAGATAAGTTAGGTTCATGGGATTCTTTCATTCTTCCTACTGCAAAAAAATTAGGGGTTGAAATGCGTCTGCCACGTGTTTCTCCGCATCCATATACACATTTAGCTTTTGAAGGGTGCCAATTTGCGAAAGAGCGTGGACTTGGAAATGAGTATCATCACCGAGTATTTACTGCGTTTTTCCAAGAAGAGCAAAACATTGAAGATATTGATGTATTAACGAAATTAGCGGTAGAAGTAGGGCTTCCTGAAGCAGAATTTAAAGATGCTTTAGTAACTCGTAAATATAAAGAAAAACATCAAGAAGCGATTCAACATGCATATGATGAAGCGAATATTATGGCGGTACCAACTGTAATGATTGGAGATGAAGTCATTCAAGGACTTGCTAGTAAAGAAACGCTAGAAAGAGTAATTGATAAAGAAATCGAAAAGGATAAAACAAATTCATTTGAAGGTATGCAATGTAAGGCGGATGGATATTGCTAATTCGTCTTGCATGAAAGACTCAAATTGATTTGTTTAAATAAAAATAATAAAACATATATTTGGAGGAATTAAAATGTCAGCAACTACAACAAACTTAAAAGAAGCAATCGTGAACCGTCGTTCAATTCGTAAAGTAACAAAAAACGCTACAATTACAAAGGAAAGAATTGAAGAAGTATTAAAAACAGCTTTACATGCACCAACTTCTTTCAATATGCAAAGTGGCCGTATGGTTGTATTAATGGATGGAGAGCATGAAAAGTTTTGGGATATCGTAAAAGAAACGCTTAGATCACGCGCACCAGCAGAAAACTTTGAAGCGACTGTAGAAAGACTAAAAGGTTTCCATGCAGGTGTAGGTACCGTTTTATTCTTTGAAGATCAAGCAACTGTAGAAAAAATGCAAGAAAATGCACCGTTATATAAAGATCAATTCCCATTCTGGTCTCATCAAGGTAATGCAATGTTACAACATACTGTATGGATGTTATTATCAGCTGAAGGAATTGGCGCATCATTACAACATTACAATCCAATCGTAGATGCTGAAGTGAAAGAAACATGGAATATTCCAGCGGAGTGGAGTTTAGTAGGACAAATGCCATTTGGTGAGCCAAATGAACAACCAGGGGAAAGAACATTCTTACCTACTGAAGATGTAGTGAAATTTTATTAAGAAATTTAATATATACAGAGTTAAATAAATGAAAGGAGAGTACATATATAGCTATATATGTACTCTCCTTTCGTATGTAATGTTTAAATGCGATTGTGGAAAAGGTTACTGCAAGAATAATTTCTTTCATATGAATCGAAGTTTTCCCTACAATTAAAAATCTATCATGTTTTTGAAATGACAGTAAACATCCCCGTCATGTTTGGTGAGTAATTTTTAAAATCAAATTTTTCATAGAACGATTCTTTACCTTGTGATGCAAATAAACCGACAAACGCCTTATCAGGGGCATTCTCATTTAAGTATGCAACCAAAAGATGCATTATTTCTTTCCCAATACCATGTTTCTGATAATCCGGATGAACCACTATATCTTGAATATAGAAATAGATAGATCCATCACCAACAATTCTCCCCATGCCCACAATTTTTTCATTATCTTTGACCGTGATGCAGTGAATAGAATGCTTCAGTGAAGTATCCGTTACTTCAAAATTCATATAATTAGTCCATCCAACAGAATCACACAAATATTTGTACTCTTCCAATGTTGGAATGTTATGTTTAAACTCATATGTTTTCAAAATGCATCCTCCATGTCCTTAAATTCAATAAGTATATAAATTCGAGATATTTTTATCTATTCCTCTTACGCAACAGAACTCCTTTTAGTTATTGAATACTATATCATCTGTCTCGTCTATTTAATTTAGTCCAGCTTCCCTATTCGTATTGGTGTTAATTTATGTGCATTTAGGGAAGAAATATAAGAAATAATCTGGTGAGAAAGGAAGTGGGAACATGAATGATGAGAAAAAATATACAGTTGTCGGTACTGATGTTGATGAAGTGAAACGTTTAAATAAAAATTCAGGGTTAACATATAATCAGGTGAAGGAATTGTTAGCAAAGCAAATGCAAAAAAAAAGTAATTAGATTGAAATCTTTCATTTTTTCATTTAGCATTTTGATTGGAGAGAGTTAAGTAAAAGGTAACTCTCTTTTTTATATAAATGAGCAACTTTTAGAGTGGAGGAAGCAACATGAAAAAATGGGTAAAGATAACGTTGTCTATCGCTGGAGGTATTGTTCTATTGGTGTGTGCCGGAGGATATTACGTGTATAAAAATTATTTTCCAAAGGAACCTGAGCGTAATGTATATGATAAAGACAGAGTGTTAAAACCGATACATAATCAGCTTAAAGGGAGCGACATAGATAATATAAAGATAAAAGAAAAAGAAGTTGTAAATGCGACTGTGGATGAGCTTCAAAAAATGGTTGATGATGGGAAATTATCATATGAAGAATTAACGAGTATTTATCTTTTTAGAATACAAGAACATGATCAAAATGGAATATCATTAAATGCTGTTACAGAGATTAATCCTAATGCAATGGAGGAAGCACGACAGTTAGATAAAGAGAGATTTTTAAATAAGAAATCGAACTTATACGGCATTCCTGTCATCGTAAAAGATAATGTACAAACAGCGAATGTTATGCCGACAAGTGCTGGAACTTATGTATTAAAGGATTGGATTGCAGATGAAGATGCGATGATTGTGAAGAAGTTGAAAGAAGAAGGGGCGTTTGTTTTAGGAAAAGCAAATATGTCTGAGTGGGCGAATTATTTATCTTTTACAATGCCAAGTGGATATAGTGGGAAGAAAGGACAAAATTTAAATCCATATGGCCCGATTACATTTGATACATCAGGATCGAGTTCAGGATCTGCTACAGTGGTTGCAGCTGATTTTGCACCGCTTGCAATCGGGACGGAAACGACGGGATCCATAGTAGCACCGGCAACGCAACAATCAGTAGTTGGGTTACGTCCGTCTTTAGGTATGGTTAGCAGAACAGGAATTATCCCGTTAGCTGAAACACTTGATACAGCAGGGCCAATGGCAAGAACGGTCAAAGATGCAGCAACGCTATTTAATTCAATGGTAGGTTATGATGGAAAAGATGCTATGATAGAAAAAATGAAAGATAGAGATAGAATGGATTATACGAAGGAGTTATCGATAGATGGATTAAAAGGGAAAAAGATAGGGATTCTTTTTTCTATAGAACAACAAGATGAAATTAGAAAAGCAGTAGCGAAAAAGATTAGAAAGGACCTTGAAGATGCAGGTGCAATATTGACTGATGATGTTCAGTTAAACAGCGAGGGTGTAGATAATCTGCAAACATTAGAATATGAGTTCAAGCATAATGTTAACGATTATCTTTCACGGCAAAAAAATGTGCCAGTAAAATCGTTAGAAGAGATTATAGCGTTTAATAAAAAGGATAGTAAACGACGAATAAAGTATGGACAAACATTAATTGAGGGTTCTGAGAAATCTGCTATAACGAAAGGTGAGTTTGAAAAAATAGTTCAAACGAGTCAAGAAAATGCAAGAAAAGAGCTAGATAGGTATTTAGTAGAAAAAGGTTTGGATGCTCTTGTGATGATTAATAACGATGAAGTTCTTCTATCAGCTGTGGCTGGTTATCCAGAATTAGCAGTGCCGGCAGGATATGATTCTGATGGTCAGCCGGTAGGTGTAGTGTTTGTTGGGAAACAGTTTGGTGAAAAAGAACTTTTTAATATTGGATATGCGTATGAACAGCAATCTAAAAATAGACGATCTCCTAAAATATAGAGTTGATAAAGTAGTTTTTAGAAAAGTATTAGATAAAAAAATCCGACAATAAAAAAGAAAAAAAGGATTCTTTCCAATTAGTAAGAAAGATTGTCTATAGAAGTTCATAAAATGTAATATATCCAATTTCCATCCATTGAAGGGGGAGGTTAATTCTTAATGAATGAAGTGAAAAATTTCTTTCGAAGCAGAGGGTTTCAACGGTTTCTCGTTTTAATAATATTAGTGCTTGTATTGTATGGATTAAAAAGTATGATTAATTTAATATTAATTACGTTTATTCTCACGTTTTTGATGGATCGATTTCAAAAGTTTATTTCAAAAAAATTGAAAGTAAATAGGAAAGTGGTTATTGCTGGTTTATATATTGTGTTAGTGACGTTTATTGTAACTACACTATATAAATATTTGCCTGTACTAACGATACAAATTTCACAATTAATTTATCAATTTAAATTGTTTTTTCAAAACCCACCTGATAACGAGATAATTAAATATGCACTTTCGACAATTAATGGAATGGAAGTATCGAAATATATCGAACAAGGTGTAGATGTCATTTATCAATCGATAGCAAACATAGGAAAAGTCAGTTTACAAATACTACTTTCTCTTATTTTAAGCTTATTTTTCTTATTAGAAAAAGAACGCATTATAGCATTTACTTCGAAATTTAAAGATAGTAAGCTGAAAATTTTTTATGAGGAGATTGCATATTTCGGTGAAAGGTTTGCAAGATCGTTCGGAAAAGTGATTGAAGCACAGTTTTTAATTGCGGTTGTAAATTGTGTGCTCACTGTAATTGCACTTGTCATTTTAGGATTTCCACAGCTTCTTGTATTGGCTGTCATGGTCTTTCTACTCGGTTTGATTCCAGTTGCTGGTGTTATCATTTCCTTGTTTCCACTTTGTATCATTGCCTATAACGTCGGCGGGGTTGTGTATGTTGTTTACATACTAGTGTTCATTACAGTAATCCACGCTCTTGAAAGTTATTTATTAAATCCAAAATTTATGTCTGCAAAAACGAATTTACCTGTTTTTTATACATTTATGATTCTTATCTTTTCAGAGCATTTCCTCGGAATATGGGGGCTTATTATTGGGATTCCAATCTTTATCTTTTTATTAGATGTACTTGATGTAAATAATGATGAACCGATTAAAGATAATAAGTGATAGAAAATGACCGATGTTTTCTCTTGATGAAAACATCGGTCATTTATTATTTTTTCTTTGGAGGAGGTAGTTTAATGAAGGTATTTGCAATTAAAGCTATAATAACAGCAGCAAAAATAAAGACTGCAATTACACTAACTCCCATACCTGCCCATCCTCCTACAAGGAAGATACTTATCGGTATTGCTAACAAGCTTAAAATAATTAGAATCAATCCGAGATTCTTATCATATTTTTTAGTTGGAAATAGCGTTCTGATGATTAAGAAGAGGAAAAGTATTAAGGATGCTACAGCTAGCAAGAGGATTGCAATCGTCAAAGAATCATTCATGAAATCACCCCTTTTTATAGATAATATTACCGTTTAAATTGAGGGGGAACTATAAAAGTATAAAAAAGCAATCCAATATAAATCGGATTGCTTTTTTGATTGGAAAATATGATTAAAGAACAGGAGCCATTGTTTCTTTCAACACTTGAACAGAGTGATCGAATTTTAATTCTTCCTCTTCACTTAGTTCAACTTCTAAAATTTCCCGAACACCGCCGCGGTTTAAAACAGCAGGTACGCCGATATAAACATCCTGTTGGCCGTATTGACCTTCAAGATATGCTGATACAGTTAATACGCTGTTTTCATTGCTTAAGATTGCTTTCGTAACACGTAAAAGTGACATGCCGATGCCGTAGTATGTAGCACCTTTTCGTTCAATAATGTGATAAGCTGCATCACGAACGTTTACGAAAATATCATCTAAATCTTTTTGGTTATATGTGTTGTCTTTTTCAAGAAGCGTTTGTAGTTTTTGAATACCAATTGATACGTGACTCCACACCGGAAGTTCTGTATCACCATGTTCTCCGATAATATAAGCGTGAATGTTATGAGGTCCAATATCGAAGTACTCACCTAACATATAGCGGAAACGAGCTGAGTCAAGAGTTGTACCAGAACCGATTACGCGTTCTTTCGGTAATCCAGATTCTTTCCAAGTTACGTAAGTTAAAATATCTACAGGGTTTGTTGCGATTAAGAAGATGCCATCAAAGCCGCTATCCATAATGCTACGAACAATTTGCTTGAAAATTTTAGCGTTTTTCTCAACTAAATCTAAACGTGTTTCACCTGGCTTTTGTGGCAATCCAGCTGTAATCACAACAAGATCTGCATCTTTACAATCTTCATAACTACCTTTCCAAACCTTTGTTGGAGCTGGTGCGAAAGGAACCGCATGGCTTAAGTCCATTGCTTCTCCTTCAGCTTTTGCTTCATTTACATCAACTAAAACAAATTCTTCAGCTACAGCTTGGTTAATCATACAGTAAGCATAACTACATCCAACTGCTCCTGTTCCTACTAATACAACACGGTTAATACCTTTTTTCATTTCAAAATTCCTCGCTATTTCATAAATTTTATTATGTAAGATAATACGTCTTACTTCTATAGTTTCATATCTATTTTATTACATTTTATAAAAGATATTCAAGTGATTGAAAATGTATCCACTCAATTGCTTGAATGAAACATAGGAATCCTGTTAAACGAATATAATTCAGTAAAATCCTTCATAAAAGGGGAATGGGCATGGGGAATCCATTATCGATGGAACAAATGCTTCAAATTATTCATGAAGGGCTTGCCAAAACGAATAACCCCAAACCCAAACGGATTACAGTTGCCGGTGCAGGGATGTCTGGATTAGTTGCAGCATCTTTATTAAAAGAGGCTGGGCATGAGGTAACGATTATAGAAGCAAATAACAGAATAGGTGGCAGAGTGTATACGATTCGTGAACCATTTAGCGCAGGATTATATTTTAACGCAGGTCCTATGCGTATTCCGGATACTCATGATTTAACTTTAGCTTACATTCGTAAATTTAAACTACCGTTAAACCTTTTTATTAATAAAACTTCTTCAGATATAATTTATACGAATAACAAAAGAACGAGATTGGATGTGTTTGAAAAGGATCCAAGTGTACTTGGATATCCAGTTTTAGATAAAGAAAGAGGGAAAACGGCAGAAGGGTTAATGTTAGAGGTATTGGAACCGATACTTAATTATATTAAGAAAGATCCTAATAAAAACTGGATTATTGTTGAAAAAAAGTATAAAACATATTCGCTCGGTTCATTTTTAACCGAGTATTATTCAGATGGGGCAATAGATATGATCGGAGTACTTCTTGATATGGAAGCATACATGGGAATGTCTTTAATTGAAGTATTACGCGAAATGATCTTTTTCACTTCAACGACGAAATATTATGAGATAACAGGCGGGATGGACGCATTACCAAATTCATTTTTACCAGAGCTAAAGGATAATATTTTTATGTCGTATAAAGTAGAAAAAATTATACAGGAAGATAATAAAGTGATGATGCAAGTAACACATGAACAAACGTTAAATTCATTTATAGTAACTGGTGACATCGCTATTGTCACAATTCCATTTTCAGCTTTGCGATTTGTAGAAGTTCAGCCATATCATTTATTCTCTTATTATAAAAGGCGGGCAATTCGTGAATTAAATTATATTGCTTCAACTAAAATTGCGATAGAGTTTAAAAGTAGATTTTGGGAAAGAGCAGGACAATATGGTGGTAAGTCAATTACAGATTTACCTATCCGCTTTACATATTATCCGAGCTATGGCAACCAGGGGCGGCTATCGTTTTAGTGAGTTATACGTGGGCAGATGAGGCGTTAACGTGGGATAGTCTCTCGAATAGAGAACGTATTCGTTATGCGTTGAAAAATTTAGCGCAAATATATGGAAATGTGGTTTATAGTGAGTATGTTGCGGGAGAATCTTTTAGCTGGAGTCAAAATCCGTATTCTTGCGGAGCATTTACAGCTTTTGAACCAGGGCAAGAGCTTGAATTGTTTCCATATATTACGCCGCCAGCGGGTAGAGTGCACTTTGCAGGAGAACATACGACATTAACACATGGATGGATGCAAGGAGCAATCGAGTCTGGAATTAGAGTTGCTCATGAAGTGAATGGAAAATGAAACGATAATCTAGCAGTTTTGTTTACAAATAGGTATTCTTTTAATAAAATGATAAATATAAATCGTAATAATTACGCTTTGAATAAATTTGAAGTAGAGAAATGGATGGTCGGTCGAATGAGTAAAGTAGAAATTCATATATTAGGTGGTTTTTTAGGTAGCGGAAAATCAACATTGCTGCAAAATTTATTATTAGCAGAAAAGAAGAAAAATCGAAAAGTTGCAGTTTTAATGAATGAAATCGGTGAATACTCGGTAGATACAGATATTATTGGAAAAGAGAATGTGTTAAGGGAACTTCTGAAAGGATGTATTTGTTGTACGTTAAAAGAAGAGCTTGAAATTCAATTACATTCTTTATATCAACAAGAAAGACCAGATGTAATTTATATAGAAACAACAGGTGTCGCACATCCAATTGAAGTGTTAGATGCATGTGTATCACCAATTTTAGCTCCTTTCCTTGAAGTGAAATCTATAGTAGTCGTATTAGATGCAGTAAGATGGTTAAACCGAAGTATATTAAGTGCAAATGTACAACAGCTATTACATGAGCAAATGAAATATGGAAGTCATATTCTTATTAATAAATCAGATTTATTAACAGATTCGGATAAGAACAAAGTACTTGAAGACGTAAAAGCAATAAATAATCATGCGAAATTGTTTGAAACAAAGTATTGTAATATATCTTTAAAAGATATAGAAGAAGCTGAATTTGTGAGAGATGGAGAACACGAGACACTTCATGTTAAACAGCATTTACATATACAAACGATGACGTATCAATTTATGAAATCGATTGATCAAGACAAATTATACGAATGGCTTTCAAATTTACCAGATAGCGTTTATCGTGTAAAAGGATTTGTGAAATTCCATGGAGATAAATACCCTCACTTATTCCAATATTCATTTGGCGTACCAACTTTACTGGAGCAAGACTTCGGTTTCCCGACAAACTTGGTAGTAATAGGGGAAGGGTTAGATAAGAAACAATTGGTTGAGGGGTTAGAGAAAGTAGAACTTAATTCTAATTAAGATTAAAGGACTAACTTCAAAATAAGTTAGTCCTTTTTTGTATGTAGAAAAATGCTTGCGGATTTTGTCTAATAAAAATAATTGAAAAATTCAGAAATATATTTATAATCAAATCTAAGAGGTGATTCAGGTGTCAGAAAAAATAATAATGGATGTAAAAAGCCTAACAACAAAAGGGTTAGAAACGAGAGAGAAATTATTGTGTGCTGCAGAAGAGGTATTTGGTAATAAAGGATATTACGAAGCTTCTATCGTGAATATTACACAAGAAGCAACGGTAGCGCACGGAACTTTCTATAATTACTTTCCATCTAAAAAAGATATATTTGATGAATTGATTCGCAGATTGAACCGTGAGTTACGCTTAATTATTAAAGAAGAAATGAAGGGGATATCAAGTTATGAAGAGGCACAAAGAAGAGGTTTTCAGGCCTTTTTTCGATGGGTGAAAGATCGTCCTAATCTATATAACATTGTACAACAGGCGGTAGTTGTTGATGATAATTTATATAGATGGTATTATGCAAAGCTCGCAAATGGATTTTTAAAAAGTTTATCGGCTGGCATGGAAGCGGGAGAATTTAAACAACTTGATAAAGAAACAATTGCGTATTGTCTTATGTCAATTGGTCAATTTTTAGGAATGCGATGGGGCTATTGGGAAGAGAAAGATGTTCCGGAAGATGTATTTGAAGCAGCGATGTCATTAATATTTGAAGGATTGAGAAAGAGATAAGGGAGTGGGGAAAATATGCAAGGCATTGCTTATTGGATTGAAAAACGGGCCTATTTACATCCAGATCGCATTGCCATTATTACAGAAGAGGAGGAAATGACATATAAACAGTTACATGAGTATGTAAGTAAAGTAGCAGCATATTTAATTTACGACTTAAATGTGCAAAAAGGAGAGAGGATAGCTATTTTATCACAAAATAGCTTGGAATATATTGTGCTTTTATTTGCTATAGCAAAGGTAGAATGTATTGCTGTTCCACTGAATATACGGTTAACAGAAAATGAACTTATATTTCAGTTAAAAGATAGTGGAGCTACAGTTTTATTTGTAGAGGAAACATTTCAAAATATGGCACTGTCAATGCAGAATGTAACATATGTACAAAGAGTTATTTCGATTAAAAGTTTAAAAGAAATAGAAGATAGAAAAATTGACAACTTTGAAGAGATAAATGAAAGCGCATCCTTTATTATATGTTATACCTCGGGGACAACAGGACAACCGAAAGGAGCTGTACTTACACAAGAGAATATGTTTTGGAATGCGCTTAATAATACATTTGCGATTGACCTAACTGTTCATGACCGCTCCATTGTGTTATTGCCTTTATTTCATATTGGTGGGATTGGTTTATTCGCATTTCCAACTTTATTTGCAGGTGGAATAATCATTGTTCCGAGAAAATTTGAGCCAACCATAGCTCTTTCTATGATAGAAAAATATAAAGTGACTGTTGTAATGGGAGTACCTACAATTCACCAAGCATTAATTAATTGCGCAAAGTTTGAAACTACAAATTTACAATCAGTTCGCTGGTTTTATAACGGTGGTGCACCATGTCCAGAAGAGTTGATGAGAGAATTTATAGATAGAGGATTTTTATTTGGTCAAGGCTTTGGTATGACTGAAACATCACCAACCGTATTTATGCTTTCAGAAGAAGATGCAAGACGTAAAGTAGGCTCAATTGGAAAACCTGTTCTGTTTTGTGATTATGTACTTATTGATGAAAACAAAAATAAAGTTGAGATTGGTGAAGTTGGAGAGTTAATAATAAGAGGACCAAATGTAATGAAAGGGTATTGGAATCGGCCAGATGCAACAGAAGAAACGATTCAAGATGGTTGGTTATATACGGGAGATTTAGCTAGAGTTGATGAAGATGGTTTTGTATACATTGTCGGTAGAAAAAAAGAAATGATAATTTCCGGTGGTGAAAATATTTATCCCCTTGAAGTAGAGCAAGTTATTAATAAACTATCAGAAGTATGTGAGGTAGCAGTAATTGGTACACAACATGTAAAGTGGGGAGAGATTCCAATCGCCTTTATTGTGAAAAAGAGTTGCAGTGTATTAAATGAAAAGGAAGTCATTGATCATTGTCGTTTATTTCTAGCCAAATATAAAGTTCCAAAAGAAATTGTGTTTCTAGAGGAATTGCCTAAAAATGCAACTGGTAAAATTCAAAAAGCACAGTTGGCAAATCAACTGAAAAGTAGGTGAAAAGATGACGATGTATAGTTCCGGTCAACAGGCATCATGTAGTAAAACAATAACGGAAACAGATTTTGTACTATTTGCAGGTTTAAGTGGGGATTTTAATCCAATTCATATTGATCATGAGTATGCGAAACAAACTAGATTTAATCAAAGAATCGCACATGGTTTATTAACTTCTAGTTTATTATCACAATTGTTAGGCGTTCATTTACCAGGAAAGGGTTCCGTTTATATGGAACAAACTATTAAATTTACAGCGCCAGTTTTTATAGGAGATACGATTACAGCTACGGCAACAGTACAAGAATTTATGATAGAAAAGAGAGTTTTGAAATTGTTAACTGAGTGTCATAACCAAAAAGGAGATTTAGTGTTAACAGGTGTAGCGACTATGATGGTGCCAAAAGAAGGAGGAATTGTCTAATGAGAATTGGGATTGAAGCAACTGGTGTTTTCTTCCCAAAAGACGTAGAGACGGCCGCGGATTTATCTAAAAAAACAGGTATTCCTGAGAATATTATTATAGAAAAGTTTGGGTTATATGAAAAACATATCGCAGACGAAACGATGCATGCATCAGATTTAGCTATTGCTGCTGCAAAGCCAATATTATTACAAGTAGATCCTCAATCTATTGATGTAGTCATTTATTTTGGTAGTCCACATAAAGATTACCACGTATGGTCTAGTGCCCCAAAAATTCAGCATGAACTTGGATTGAAAAATGCTTATGCTTTTGAAATTATGAATGTTAGTTCTTGCTTTCCCATTGCTCTTAAAGTCGCAAAAGATATGCTCTACTCTGATAACTCAATTGAAAATATATTATTAGTAGGTGGATGTAAAGAATCTCAAATTGTAGATTATGATAATCCACGCTCACGTTTTATGTTTAATTTTGCTGATGGCGGAAGTGCAGCTTTAGTAAAAAAGGGAGCTAGCAACGGTGAAATATTAGGAAGTGCGATTATAACGGATGGTTCATTTCATGACGATGTTCGTATTCCAGCTGGTGGATCGAAGCAGGTTGCGAGCTATGATACAGTTGAGAATCGACAACATTATATTGATGTAATAGATCCTATTAGTATGAAAGAACGTTTAGATCCAATTTCAACCCCTAATTTTGATAAGGTTATTCGGGAGGCGTTAAGAAAAAGTGGATTTACTCCTAAAGATATTAAAGTATTGTTACCACTGCATACAAAACGCTCTATGCTAATAGAATTGTTACAGGGGCTGGGCTTAGTAGAAGAGCAAGTTGTATATTTAGATCATTATGGGCATATGTCAGCACTTGACCCATGTATAGGTCTTCATTTTGCAAATGAGCAAGGGAAATTACAGCCTGGAGATATTGCAGTGGCTGTTAGTGCAGGTACTGGGTATACTTGGGCAGCTACTGTGATTAGATGGTAGTAAGCATGGATTTTATCAAAAAAATTATATGTTGTTTTTTCATTGTTACTGTGAGTCTAGGGATGTTTGCTTCTGTAGGAAGTGCCTCTGCTGTAAAATATGTGAAATCATGGGGGAGTGAGCTAGATACTTCTAAGTTATTAAGGACACCAGTGGCGATGGCAAGGGATGCAAAAGGATTTTTGTATGTTGTTGATATGGGGAATAATAGGGTTTTGAAAATAGATAAGAATGGAGAAGTTGTTGATGCTATAGGAACTTTAGGTGAAGGTCCGGGACAGTTCAATATGCCATTTGGTATTGCTGTTGATAAAGAAGGTAATATTTTAGTTGCGGATACAGCGAATTATCGTATTCAAAAATTTAATGAGGAGTTTCAATTTATTAAAAGTTGGGGCACAAAAGGTAAAGGAAGTGAGCAGTTCTCGTTTCCTAGGGAAATTGCAGTAGATAGCGATAACAATTACTATATTACGGATGAATACAATCATCGTATTCAAAAATATAGCCCGGATGGGCAGTATATTCAAACAATAGGGAGTTATGGAAAGGCGAATGGAGAAATGGCTTTACCACAAGGAATCGCGATAAATAAACAAGACGAGGTCTATATTGCAGACACATATAACAATCGTATTCAAGTGTTTGATAAAAAAGGGGAGTTTCAGCGAGTAATCGGAACAGGAATTGCAGGTTTAGGCCCATATCAATTCTACCATCCAAGAGGAATAAATTTTGACTCAACATCTGGATCGTTATATGTAGCAGATACATATAACAATCGGATAATGAAATTTACAAATAAAGATCAATTTTTATATACAGTAGGTAACTTTTTTCAGTTTGTTTATCCTAATCAAGTTCTTCCGGATGGTAAAGGGAATATCTATATAACGGATACGGGAAATAATCGTGTACTTTTATATAATGAGGTAGGCCTAACAGCGGTAATGAAGAAAACCATAGGTAATGAAAGGAATGGAAATACACAATATGCAGGACCTTATGATGTCGAAAGAGACACGAATGGAAATGTTTTTGTATCTGATTCTTTTAATCATCGAATTTTGAAATATGATATATCTGGGAAGATTGTTGCTAAGTGGGGAAGTTTATTTGGTACTGGTGGGCCACTTGGGTTCGGAAGTCTTCCAGGACAGTTTTTTGTTCCAAGACAGATTGCAACGGATCGTTACAATAATGTGTATGTATCTGATTCTGTAAATCATCGTATCCAAAAATTCACCAATTCAGGGATAGCGCTTGCTTCATATGGTTCATTTGGAGTATTACCAGGTTTTTTTCAATTTCCATCTGGAATAGCTATTGATAGTAAAGGAAACATATTTATAGCTGATTCAGAAAATCATCGTATTCAAAAATTTAATCCATTCTTTGTATATATGAAAGAATGGGGGAGAAAAGGAAGTGGAGAGGGAGAGTTTTTTCAACCTATGCAATTAGCAATTGATTCAAAAGATAATGTTTATGTTGTTGATCGGATTAATAATAGGGTTCAAAAATTTGATAATGAGGGTAATTTTCTTACAAAATGGGGTGCAAATCATGGAGCTGGAAACTTAGATCCACTAGAAAATTGGAGAGAGGGTCCAGGAGATCTTTTTTTGCCAATAGGAATTGAAATCGATATAAATAATACGGTATATGTCACAGATACTTCTAATAATCGTGTGAATATTTACAATGAAAATGGGGATTTTTTAGAGTCTTTTGGAAGTTTTAATGGTATGTCAGGGCAGTTTTTCTCACCACAAGGAATAGATGTGGATAGTCAAGGGAATATCATTATTACAGATGGTTTACTCCAAAGAATTCAATTTTTTAAGAAAGCTAATTAATATTGGAGACTCAAAATGCTTGTTAGAAAGGATAGAAGTTTAATAGTTTGGGAATGCGGTATAGGTAGGAATAAAATATTTATATGAAATTGTAAAGGTGTTTAATGGAAATCGGAGAAGATACATGTATACTAACAATCTCGTTTATATTATTCAAAGGAAAAGTCATAATTACGGATGGGTAACTTTGGCTTGTTTGATTCTATCAGAAAGTAAAATATGGGGAGGATCACAATGTCGATGAAAAAACGTAAATGGCTAAGAATGGTGGCTACTGGTTGTGTGTTAGGTTCGTTATTAATAACGGCAGCTTGTTCAGGAAAGAAAACAAGTACAGAGGATGAAAAGACGATTAAGGTAGGGGTTCTTGCTTCATTAACAGGTCCATTAGAATCATATGGAAAACAAACAGTGAACGGATTTGAATTAGGGTTAGACTATGCAACGGGTGGAACTGGGAAAGTGGAAGGGAAGAAGATTAAGTTTGTTGTAGAAGATACGGAAACGAAAGCCGATGTAGCGGTTAAGAAAGCTACGAAATTATTAGAAGAAGAGAAAGTCGATTTTTTAGTCGGATCGTCTAGTTCAAGTGATACATTAGCGGTTTTACCACTTGCTGAAGAATATGAAAAAATAATGGTTGTAGAACCAGCAGTCGCTGATAGTATTACCGGGAAGAACTGGAATAAATATATTTTTAGAACAGGTAGAAATTCATCTCAAGATGCAGTCGCTGGTGCTGCGGCAATTGCTAAAAAAGATGTAAAAATAGCAACGTTAGCACAAGATAATGCTTACGGCCGTGAGGGAATTGCGGCATTTAAAGCTGGAGCAAAGAAATTAGGTGCGAATATTGTAAACGAGCAATACGCGGATACGAATTCGACTGACTTCACTGCAAATATTCAAAATATCATTAGCTCAAAGCCGGATTATTTATTTATCGTTTGGGCAGGGGCAAATTCACCTTGGAAACAGTTAAAAGATATGAATGTGGAAGCGCAGGGTATTAAAATTTCTACCGGTGCACCAGATATACCGGCATTAAAAACGATGGATGCGTTAGTAGGAATGCAAGGTTTTTCTGTTTATTATCACACACTTCCGAAAAATAAGGTGAATGATTGGTTAGTTGAAGAACATAAAAAACGATTTAATGGTGCGGTGCCAGATTTATTTACAGCAGGAGGAATGTCAGCGGCAATTTCAATTGTAGAAGCTTTAAAGAAAACAAAAGGTGATACAGATGTAGATACATTGATTAAGAAAATGGAAGGAATGGAATTTGATACACCGAAAGGAAAGATGAAGTTTAGAGAAAAAGATCACCAAGCGATGCAGACACTTTATTCTATCACATTGAAAAAGCAAGATGGTGTTGATTATCCGGTGCCAGTATTAGAGCGAGAATTAACGATGAAAGAGACAGAACCCCAAGTTCAAAATAAATAGACTGAATTTTCTGTTGTTTACGTATAAAGAGGGAGTACACCCTCTTTATACGTATTTCTTTCATACTTAAAGCTTTAAAGGGAGGGATTTCGTGACACATTTGCTAGAAACGAAAAATCTTTGCGTATCTTTTGGCGAGCATCATGTTATTAAGGATGTGAATTTAACAGTACAAAAAGGAAAGCTCATTTCAATTATTGGACCAAATGGTGCAGGAAAGACAACGCTATTCAATTTACTAAGTGGACAAATTTCTCCAACAAAGGGTGAAGTATATTTTAAAGGACAAGAGATTACAAATTTATCAATTTCGGATCGTACTCGATTAGGAATTGGTCGTTCTTTTCAACTTACAAATATATTCCCAGAGTTAACGGTACTTGAAAATGTTCGTTTAAGTGTTCAATCATTTGTGCAAGATTACTATAGTTTTTTTCCGAGTTCGGCAAAATTTAAGCAACAAGTTGGAGAGGCGAGACGTTTCTTAAAAACAGTATTACTTCACGAGAAAGAACATGTATTAGCGAAAGATCTAGCGCATGGGGAAAAACGAAAGTTAGAGCTTGCGATGTTATTAGCTTTAAAAACGGATGTGTTACTACTTGATGAGCCGACGGCAGGTATATCAGTTGAGGAGGTACCGGCTATTTTACAAGTGATTGAAAATATTAAGAAACATCCAGAGAGTACAATTGTACTTATTGAACACAAAATGGATATGGTACTAGGTTTGTCAGACCATCTTATCGTTTTATTCCATGGAGAGTTATTGGCTGAAGGTTTGCCCGAAGAAATGATGAAAGATGAGCGTGTACAAAGTGCTTATTTAGGGGGATTATATAGTGGCACTATTACAAGTGAATAATATAGAGACGTATTTAGATCAGTTTCATATTTTACAAGGGGTATCTCTTACTGTTGAGAAAGGAACGATTACTGTACTGTTTGGAAGAAATGGGGCAGGGAAGACTACGACATTACGTTCGGTTATGGGATTTCACCATATCGCACATGGTGAAATTTATTATGATAGTACACAAGTAAATGGATTATCTACACATTTAATTTCAAGGAAAGGAATAGGGTATGTACCAGAAAATCAAGGTATTTTTCACGACCTGACAGTAGAAGAAACATTCGCTCTTGCTAGGGGGAAGGGAGAAGAAGCGGAAGAAAAAATAGACTGGATGCTTGAATTATTTCCAGATTTAAAGCAATTTTGGCACAAAAAAAGCGGACTCTTAAGCGGAGGGCAAAAGCAAATGCTAGCAATTTCAAGAGCATTTATTAATAGTGATGGTTTATTACTTATTGATGAGCCGAGTAAAGGCTTGTCGCCCATTATGATAGAAAAATTAATGATAGCCATTTTGAAAATGAAAGAGAAAACAACAGTTTTACTCGTTGAACAAAACTTTATGATGGCTAGTCAAATTGGTGATTACTTTTATATTATGGATAACGGAAGAATTGTTCATAACGGTTTTATGCATGAATTAAAAGAGGATAAGGAAATGTGTCACAAATATTTAGGAATCTCTTAACATGAATCCGGGGTGAGAAGGATGGATGTGTTAATCAATTTATTTGTAAATGGGATTTCAACAGGGATGCTCATTTTTTTATTAGCGTCAGGTCTTTCACTTATTTTCGGTTTAATGAGCGTTCTAAACTTCGCACATGGTGGGTTATTTGCATGGGGAGCTTTTACAGGTGTATGGATATTTAATACAACTGGAAGCTATTTACTCGCTTTAATTGGAGCAATTTCTATGGGGATGTTTCTTGGATTCATTTTAGAAAGATTCCTTATTAGACCGGTATATGGAAATCATGTTCGCCAGCTTCTTGTGACGCTTGGAGGAATGCTTGTACTTAGTGAATGTATTAAAGTATTTTGGGGGCCAAATCCAATTGGTGCTAAATTACCGTTATGGTTACAAGGTAGTTATACATTTGAAGGCGTTATATTAATTAAATATCGTCTATTCGTTATTTTAGTTGGGATACTAATTTACATCGCTTTACTATTGCTGCTGAAAAAAACAAAGATAGGACTTATGATTCGCGCTGGTGTAATGGATAAAGAGATGGTTCAAGCTCTCGGAATTAACGTAAAAGCGATATTCTCGTTTGTTTTTTTATTAGGAGCAGGGATGGCGGCGTTAGGTGGTTTTCTACTAGCACCATATTCAGGAGTTATTTTCGCTGAGATGGGTATGCAGTATGCAATTTTAGCCTTTATAGTAGTTATCATTGGGGGGTTAGGTAGCGTACAAGGTTCAGCGCTCGCTTCTTTAATTGTTGGATTAGCTGGTGCTTTTACAGCATATTTTATACCGGATTTATCACTTGCAATCAATATGTTAATGTTACTATTTTTCTTAATAGTGAAGCCAACGGGACTTGTTGGTGAAAAGGGGTGAAATGGTGAACAGCACATTAAATCGAATTAAAGTATACTTCGGAGTATTTATGCTCATTTGTTTAAGTGTATTTCCATTCGTAAATGATTCACGGAGCTTGTTAATTTTGTTCACTCAAATCTTCATCTTTGCTATTTTCGCTATGAGTTTTGATGTTCTCCTTGGATATACGGGTATTGTTTCATTCGGTCATTGTATGTTCTTTGGAATAGGGGCGTACGGTGTGGCACTCTTATTTGATCGGCAAGGGGTGTCTATAATGAACTTTTTTATAGGAATAGCAGCCGCAATTATTGTATCAGCCATCGTTAGTTATATAATCGGTTTGCTTTCTTTACGGCTGAAAAGTCATTTTTATGCAATGTTAACGCTCGCTATTTCCCAGCTGTTTTTTGTACTTGCTGAAAAATGGCGTTCACTGACTCACGGAGGAGATGGATTTACATTTCGTGTACCAGATATATTCCGTGATCGTTTTACATTTTATTATATAACATTTATATGTCTAATCAGTATTTTCATCTTGTTACGTCTTTTCACAAAATCTTCAATTGGGAAAGTGTTAAAGGCGATTTCACAAAATGAACAACGAGTTGAAGCACTTGGCTATAAAGTGCTTCATTATAAAATTATTGCTAGTGTTGTTGCAGGAGTAGTTGCAGCGATTAGCGGTGGTTTATTTGTTATCACTTTACGCTTTGTTAATACAACTGTATTTTCAATTGAAATGACATTAAATGCATTATTGATGACAATGATTGGGGGAGTTGGAACGTTAATCGGAGCTATTGCTGGAGCGGGGATTATTGAATCATTGAAATATTATTTATCAGAACTAGCTACAGAGTATCCGATTTTTGAAAGGTGGACGATTATTCTTGGTTTATTATACATTATCGTGCTTCTAGTTTTTCCGAAAGGGTTAGTTGGAACAGTTAAGAAGTTGAAGAATTTTAAAAGGGATAAGAAGGAGAAGAGCACAGGGGTGGAGCAGAACGTGTAAAATAAGTCTTCAAGATGAAAAGGGATGTCCTAGTAGTTAAACATATTAACTAGGTAACATCCCTTTTTATTTTATTAGGCCGTACGATAGTATATGAAGTTATATTAGCGATTCGAAAAGGGATATCTATTTACCCGTAAAATACGACAAGTGTAGCCTCTTTATTAATTAAATAGTTCACCTGGAATCACTTTATCTAAGTCTCGAGTTGTAAAGAAGTTAATAGGTAGTTTTTCAACCGCGACATTTTCAACTGGAACTAATTTATCATTTCTAATCGGTAAAAAAGCTATCCCATTTCCCTCAATAATAAACTCTTCAATAAGCGAATAAGAATCTAACTGTTGAAGTTGATGCTGAGATAGATTGTTTTCTTTTAGAAATTGTATTGTCATATTTCTAAAAGGGCACTTTTTATCGTTACTAACAAAGAAAAGTTCTTTTGAAAAGTCAATGTTACACTGTTCTTTCGCTTTTAATAAGCCTACAGAAATTGAAGTGGTGAATACTTTTTTAAACGCTGCGTCGGGATAATCCTCATAAGTTATGACCATATCAACTTTTTGTTGCTGTAGTAGTTTTTGTAAATGGCTACTACTTTCTATATATATTTGATAATTCCTGAAATTTTCTTTAATACGCATACTTAAATAATTAATCAAAATAGATTGTGACGTCGCTATTACATAAGAAGAAGCACTTGTTTTAATTTCATCTTTCGCTTCTTCTAAAAGAGCTAATATTTTATTCGTGTAGTCTAATAAAATGTCACCAGAAGGTAACAGGGAGACACCTTTGTTATCTCTATGTAGTAAAGGTGTTTCTAATTCTTGTTCTAATTTTTTGATTCGCTCAGTTACATTTGGTTGTACATAGCCTAGCTCTTTAGCAGCTTTACTAATAGATCCTTCGTTAGCTACAGTTTTAAATATAATAAGATCATTTATTTCCATTCATTTCAGCCCCTTATACGGTATCATTATAAATGATATCAAACATAATTTATACCTATTTTACGTCAGCCAATCATCGGTTTATCATTATGTATATAAGATCGAAAGTGAGTGATAAACATGATTGGTATGCAATATAAGGTCATTTTACCAAAGGATTATGACATGGAGATTATTAAAAAAAGGGTAAAGGATAATGGGTTTAAAACTGATGGTTTTCAAGAACTAAATTTTAAGGCTTATTTAATTACTGAGACAGGTAAGGATGGGAATTTCTATAACTGTTATGCACCTTTATATATGTGGAATGGTCATGAAGGGATGAACAAATTTATATTCGAAGGGTATTACGATAATATTTTGCAATCGTTTGGATGGCAACAAATAAATATAGGTGTTCCATTAGTTGTTAATTTAAGTAATGATTTTAGAAAAAGTAGATATGCTGTTGAATATGCAGGGAGTATTTCTCAAAGTAAATCGCTGATTGGGACGCAATTAAATAAAGTAAATGAAAATGTGCAAAACATAGAAAAATGTTTAGGAAATGTAATAGTTTATAATCCGGATAAGTGGGGATATAGTCAATTCAGTTTTTATAAGGAAAAGCCTGAAATAGATGTAATGGACGATATTACTATTTATGAGATTTTACATATTTCATGAGGATATGTTGTTGAATGCTAAATTAAGAAAAAGGAATGAAAATGTATGCCTTTTGTGAACGTTTATTATCATGAAGATATAGTAAATAAAGAAGAGTTGAAAAAGATAGGTGAATGTATCCATCTTTCATTAATTGAACATTTTAACATCCCTGAAAATGATTATTTTCAAATATTTTTACCTTATCAACGAAATCAATTTTTGTATAATCCATATTATTTGTTGGAAAGAGGAGAAATGAGAACTGAGAATATGATTCATGTTTCTATTACATGTGGACCTGGAAGAACAGTACAACAGAAAAAAGGTTTGTATCAATCTATATCCTTTGAAGTTTCGGAATGTTCCAACGTAAAAGTTACTGACATTTTTATTACATTACATGAGACAGCTGCTGAAAACTGGTCATTTGGTCAAGGGATGGCACAATTGGTAAAAATGAAGGGAGCAAAATGATGAATGAACCAATTGAATTTTATATTCCAAAGAAAATGAGAGAAATAGCACCTGTATTTTCTCATTATAGTGAAGAGATATTATTTGAGGAAGTGTGGCGGGATGCCGCTTTAACATTAAGAGAAAGAAGCTTATGTACATTGTCGGCGCTAATCAGTCTTGGTAATACAGAACAATTATCATTTCATCTGAAGCTAGCTAAACAAAATGGGATAATGGAGAATGAATTAGTTGCATTAATAACACATATGGCTTTTTACGTTGGTTGGCCAAAAGCTGTGGCAGCTTTAAATATAGCAATGAATGAAATGGAAAGTTAAGAATAATGATTTTGGGAGGTATTTTTAACATATTTCTACTTGCATTACTATCACTTGAGTGGTAAAGTGATAGAAAGATCAACGCTAGGAAGTGATGAAACATGCGTGAAAATACGATAGGATCGTTAATATGGCTACGTTTAATACGATTTACGAACCAAAGTAATCAAATGTCAAATGAGTTTTTAAAACGTTTTGATTTAACAACAGCCCAATTTGATGTGCTTTTGCAAATACGGACTTATCAGCCATTAACACAAATGGAGTTAGCAGAAAAGGTTACCGTTACACAAGGCGGTATTTCTCGAATGTTAACACGTCTTGAAAAAGAAGGATATATTATACGAAAACAAGATTGGAAAACGAAAACAATTAGTCTTACAGGGCAAGGGGAAGCGGCTTTAGAAAGAGCATTGCCAGAGCAACTTGCATTTCAATCATCATTTTTTGATGATGTATTAAATGAAGAAGAGCAGAAAATACTATACGAGTTGATGTCAAAAGTTCATAAGCATAGTGAAAAAAAAGAATTACCGAATGAGTAATTTTTTTTACTTAATCAATTGACTAATCAAGTGATAAAGAGGAGGAAGTTTTATGTATACAATTCCAGGACATCACCACATTTCTATGGTGACTAAAAATGCGAAAACGAATAATAATTTTTATCGAGATGTTTTAGGATTACGCCGGGTGAAAAAGACAGTCAATCAAGATAATCCATTTATGTATCATTTGTTTTATGGTGATTTAACAGGGAGTGCCGGAACTGAATTATCATTTTTTGAAATGCCGAATGTAGGTAGAACAATCCGTGGTACAAATGCAATAACACAAATAGGCTTGCTCGTACCTTCAATAGAAAGTCTTACATTTTGGAAGAGACGTTTTGAGTCACTCCAGGTGGCGCATGGGGAAATTACAACTTACGCCGGAAGAGACGCACTGCACTTTGAAGATCCAGATGGTCTACGGTTAGTGCTGCTAAATAATAAAGATGAAGAGGTGCCTGAATATTGGACTGCATGGGATGAATCTTCTGTAGAGCAGAATCATCGTATTTTAGGCATGGGAACAGTTGAAATGACAGTGCGCAGTTTAAATAAATTATCAAAAACATTAACAGGTTTGTTTAGTTATAAAGAAGTATCTCGTTCAGACGATGAGGGGATTTATCAATCTATTGATGGTCAATCTTTTGGAGAAATTTTGGTGAAACAGCAAGAGGGAGAGAGTGAAAGACCAGGAAAAGGAAGTATTCATCATTTAGCTATTCGTGTGAAAAATGATGAAGAACTGAGTTATTGGAATGAAGCGGTGAAAGATAAAGGGTTCCAATCAACAGGGATTATCGATCGCTTTTATTTTAAAAGTTTATATTTCCGTGAGTCAAATGGCATTTTATTTGAGATTGCGACGGATGGCCCAGGATTTACAGTAGATTCAACAGTTGAAGAATTAGGAAAAGAGCTGGATTTACCACCATTTTTAGAAGAGAGAAGAAAAGAGATTGAAGAGAAATTAATACCGCTTTATTAAAAGGGAGAGAGCAACTATGGAAAAATACCGTATTGATACAAGTAAGGGAATTGAATTTGGATTATATTCAATTGGAGATCATATTTTAAATCCGCATGATGGTTCGAAAATAAGTGCAGAAAAAAGAATTCATGAACTAATTGAAACAGCTAAGTTAGCAGATGAAGCTGGAATTGATGTGTTTGCTGTCGGTGAAAGTCATCAAGCGCATTTTACAACGCAAGCTCATACAGTTATTTTAGGAGCTATTGCACAAGCTACGAAAAACATTAAAATCGCGAGTTCCGCAACAGTATTAAGCACGTCAGATCCGGTTCGTGTATATGAGGATTTTGCCACAATTGATTTAATTTCTAGTGGTCGTGCTGAAATCGTTGCTGGTCGTGGATCTCGTATTGGGGGATATAGTTTACTTGGTTACGATGTAAATTATTATGAAGAACTATTTGAAGAGAAGATGGATCTTTTATTAAAAATAAATAAAGAAGAAAGTGTAACATGGAAAGGGCAGTTTAGAACGCCACTTGAACATGTGGCAATTATACCGAGAGCTAAAAATAACAATATGCCAATTTGGCGTGCTGTTGGAGGGCCACCTGCTAGTGCAATTAAGGCAGGACGCGCAGGTGTACCAATGATGCTTACGACACTTGGTGGCCCAGCTGTTAATTTTAAAGTTTCGGTTGATGCATATCGTGAAGCAGCTGAGCAAAGTGGTTTTGATCCAGCAACATTACCAATTGCGACAACAAGTTTATTTTATACAGCAGAAAATTCACAAGATGCACTTAGTGAATATTATCCTCATATTAATGCTGGTATGCTTGCGCTACGCGGTGGTGGGTATCCAAAACAACAATTTACTAACGCAGTAGATCACCGTGATGCGTTAATGATTGGTAGCCCGCAACAAATTATTGAAAAAATGCTTTATCAATATGAATTATTTGGACAGCAACGTTTTATGGCACAGATTGATTTTGGCGGTGTACCATTTGATAAGATTGAGAAAAACATTGAATTAATTGCTACTGAAATTATGCCGGCTGTTAGAAAATATACAACGAAATAAATAAAAAAGTACCGGGAATATAATCTATTCTCGGTACTTTTTTATTTAGTCAGTTTGAAAAATGACAAAAAAACGAATTTTATGTCTAGAGAAAGGGGAGTTTTTTTCTATTTGTGAATAACAATATTGTTGATTTGAATTTTGGAAATACATTTTTCTCTTGACAAAAATCTAACGTGTTTTCAGGTTTGATTCGAGGACATTTTTCAAGAGGAAAGTCAAGCGTATGAAGAGGAAAACATAATAATAATTGATATAAGAGTGTGTTGTATGTTTGAAAAGTACGTTTTTAAAATGTGAAAAATCTAATTCAAAAAAATTACAAAAGACATATTTCAGACAAAATCCTGTCAATAATACGTCAAAAATCACCTGAATTTATTATGTAAGTATATTATACAATTCGATTAACGAATAAAACACTACTGAAATAGTGAAAAGGTAAATCGTATGAAGAAAGTTCTTTTGTAATTATCTAAAAAACTGACAATCTATATTTTCAGAAAGTACATAAACGAATTTATCTTTTTGTATTTCCAAATGATTGAATTGTTCGTTATGAAGTGAATTCATACAATTCAATCGATATTACGATATAAAAAAATATGAAGGAAGTGACTTTAGCATGGAAACGCTCGAATTGGCACGAATACAATTTGCATCAACAACGATTTTTCATTACTTTTTCGTTCCGCTGTCTATAGGCTTAGCTTTTATCATTGCGTTAATGCAAACGTTGTATGTGGTAAAGGGACAAGAAATTTATAAGAAGATGACAAAGTTTTGGACACAAATATTCCTTGTTAACTTCGCAGTAGGTGTAGTAACAGGTATTTTACAAGAATTTCAGTTTGGTATGAACTGGTCAACGTATTCACGTTTTGTTGGTGATGTTTTCGGACCATCACTTGCAATTGAAGGTTTATTAGCATTTTTCATTGAGTCTACATTCCTAGGTTTATGGGTATTCGGTGAGGATAAACTTCCGAAGCGAGTTCACCTTTTATGTATTTGGCTCCTCTCAATAGGAACAATGTTATCAGCATTTTGGATTTTAACTGCAAGTGCATTTATGCATGCCCCAGTAGGATATGAAATGGCAGCAGATGGACGTGCGCAAATGAATGATTTTTGGGCGATTATTCAAAATCCACAATTATGGGTACAATTCCCGCATACAATTACAGCGGCAATTGCAACTGGTGCATTCTTTATTGCAGGTGTAAGTGCATGGAAAATATCAAAAGGTCAAGAAACTGCGGTGTTTAAAAAATCGTTCCGAGTTTCTATCGTTGTTGGAACAATTACAACTGCATTGGTATTATTTTTCGGTCATGCACAAGCACAAAATTTAATTAAGTCACATCCGATGAAAATGGCAGCAGCTGAAGCATTATGGAATACGAGTGAGGATCCAGCGCCATTTACAGTATTTGCAAAAATTGATACAGAGAAGAAAGAAAATTCGTTTGAAATTCAAATCCCTTATATGCTAAGTCTATTGTCATATGATAAATTTAGCGGTCAAGTTGAAGGGATGAATCAAATTCAAAAACAATATGAAGAAAAATATGGACCTGGAGATTATATTCCGCCAGTACATACTATGTTCTGGAGTTTTAGAGCGATGGTAATGAGTGGAACATTCATGCTTCTTTTAGGAATGTACGGCTGGTTCTTATCAAGAAAAGATCGCTTAACTGAAAACCCTTGGTATTTAAAAATAATGGTATATGCAATTGCACTACCGTTTATCGGTAATACAGTAGGATGGATCATGACTGAAATGGGACGTCAGCCTTGGGTTGTCTTCGGTGTTATGAAAACAGAAGATGCTGTATCTCCAAACGTTTCATTTGGAGAAGTATTATTCTCTCTTGTCTCATTCACATCACTATATTTAATTGTTGGAGGAATTACTGTTTACTTATTCGTTCGTATCATTAAAGGACATGCGAATAAGAAAACGAAAAAGGATTATCAAAGCCATGATCCATTTGATAAGGAGGAAGAGTATGTTATCTCTTAATGAGTTGTGGTTTCTAATTATCTCAACCTTATTCGTTGGCTTCTTTGTACTTGAAGGTTTCGATTTTGGTGTAGGAATCGTTTCAAGGTTTTTAGGGAAAAACGATTTGGAAAAACGTATATATTTAAATACAATTGGGCCGTTTTGGCACGCAAATGAAGTATGGCTTGTTTGTGCTGGTGGCGCTATGTTTGCGGCATTCCCGCACTGGTATGCAACTTTATTTAGTGGGTTTTATATTCCATTTGTGTTTATGCTTCTTGCATTAATTATAAGAGGTGTTTCCTTTAAATTCCGTGCGAAAATAGAAAATCATAAATGGAAGAGTTTCTGGGATTGGGGCATGTTTATTGGAAGTTTGCTACCTCCTATACTTTGGGGAGTTGCAATTGCAAACTTTATGACAGGTGTACCAATTGATGGAAGTAAAAATATGGTAGGCGGATTTATGAAATTACTTCACCCATTTGCGTTACTTGGGGGAGTTATGTTTCTTCTTCTATGTATTGTTCATGGTTTGCAATTCCTTACTATACGTACAACAGGAAAATTACGAGAACGCGCACGTATTGCCGCGACAAAGATTGCACCTTTTGCATTAATAACACTTCTTGTTTTTGCAGCTGTAGGGTTATGGAAAACAGATATTTTCACCGCACATGGTTCAGAGTGGCTAATGGTTCCAATTGGAGCTTTTGTAGCGCTATTTGTTTCTACTTTATTAAATAAAAGAAGAAGAGATGGTTGGGCTTTCTTTATGACGAGTTTAACAATCATTTTGTTAAGTGCAAGTGTGTTCATCGGTATGTTCCCGCGTGTCATGATTAGCTCATTAGGAGCGGTAAATGATTTGACAATTTATAATGCGGCATCAGGACCTTATGCATTAAAACTGATGAGCTATTTTTCTCTTGCGATTTTACCGTTTGTTATCGGTAGTCAAATATGGAGTTTCTATGTATTTAGACAACCTGTTAAGTCAGACAAAGATTTGGAGTACTAATGAAAAGAAAAAGAGGACTTCCGTCGTATCCTGGTAGCCGAGTTTTATATGTAACTTTAAGTCTTATTAGCATTCTAGAGGCGTGTAGTATCATTGCGCAGACAGTGTTTTTAGCACGAGCAATCACATTTTTATTTCATGGAGAAACAGTGCAAGCTGTGCTAAGTGAAACTGTTTATTTTGGGATCACGTTTGCAGCACGCCAAATGTTAGTGCGAACATCGCAAATATTGGTTGAGCGTTTCGCTGAAAAAACAGGATTTGCATTACGTAAACAGTTAATAGAAGCATATTTTACGTTAGGGCCGAGATTTGTCCAAACGAATGGGACTGGTCATCTGGTTACTTTATCGATAGAAGGTATTGAGAAATTTAAAACATATATTGAATTGACAATTCCTAAAATGATTAGAAGTAGTATCGTTCCAGGGCTAATTGTTCTATATGTTTTTACACTGGACATTGAGTCGGGAATCATTTTAGTTGTAACGATTCCAATTGTGATCATATTTATGATCCTTCTAGGATTAGCAGCGCAGAAAATGGCGGATAGCCAATATGAGACATATCGTGTACTTTCTAATCATTTTGTAGATACGTTAAAAGGATTAGAAACATTAAAGTATTTAGGGAAAAGTAAACAGCACGAAGGAAAGATTGAAAAAGTAAGTAAACGATATAGAAAAGCAACGATGCGTACTTTGCGAGTTGCTTTTCTTTCTTCTTTTGCATTAGATTTCTTTACGAGTTTATCAATTGCATTTGTAGCAGTTGGATTAGGGATACGGTTAATAGATGGGACAATTATACTGTTGCCAGCTCTTACGATTTTAATTTTAGCGCCGGAATATTTTCTGCCGATTAAGCAAGTTGGAGCGAATTATCATGCTACATTAGATGGACAACTTGCAATGGAGCAAATAGAAGAAATTCTACAGAAACAAAAAGAAATAGAAAAGAAAGATTCAAATGTAGATATAGTATGGAATTCTTCTAGTAGTTTGAAATTACAAGATGTAAAAGTAAATAATGATGAATCTGAAAAGGCTATATTAGAGGGAATTGATTTTACTTGGCAGGGTAACGGTGCTATAGGCATTATTGGTGAAAGTGGGGCAGGGAAATCAAC
Organism: Bacillus sp. FDAARGOS_1420; assembly: GCF_019344915.1. Taxonomy (NCBI): domain Bacteria; kingdom Bacillati; phylum Bacillota; class Bacilli; order Caryophanales; family Bacillaceae; genus Bacillus; species Bacillus sp. FDAARGOS_1420. Next base: position 1,114,735 of record NZ_JAHWJB010000002.1, read on the forward strand.
GTTAATCGATGTGTTAGCAGGATTTCTACCTCCTTCGGGTGGGAAGATGTTAGTAAATGGTGTGGAAATTGGTGAATCTACTCGAGAAGATTGGCAAAAAAATATTGCTTATATTCCGCAGCAACCTTATATTTTTCCGCTTTCATTAAAAGATAATATTTGTTTCTATGAAACGAATACAATTGATGAAGAAGTTGAGAGAGTTATTAATGAAGTTGGTCTTCGTTCGCTCGTTGAATCATTACCACATGGGATGTACGAAAGAATTGGAGAAGGTGGACGTATGCTTAGTGGCGGACAAGAACAACGTGTCGCTATGGCACGTGCCCTTTTAAGTAAAAAGCCAATCATTTTATTAGATGAACCTACAGCACATCTTGATATTGAAACTGAATTTGAAATAAAGCAATCGATGTTACGTCTGTTTGAAGGTAAGTTAGTATTTCTTGCAACACATCGTCTACATTGGATGAAGCAAATGGATCATATTCTTATTTTTAATAAAGGGAAAATTATAGAAAGCGGAACATATGAAGAACTTTTAACGAATGAGACATTACATTTTCATAGCGAAGAGAGGGGAGCGCGATGAGTAACTGGATTAAGCCTTATATACAGCAAAATAAAGGTAGAATGACTTTGACTATTTTCCTTGGGCTTCTTGGAGTTAGTTCGGGTGCGATGTTACTTTTCATTTCAGGTTATTTAATTTCTAAATCTGCTCTCAGACCGGAAAATGTAATGGCTGTATATGTTCCTATTGTCGCAACGCGTGCATTTAGTATAGGACAAGCGGTCTTTCATTATTTAGAGCGTTTAGTTGGGCATGATGTTGTATTACGTATATTAGAAAAAATGAGAACGAAACTATATAGAATTGTAGAACCACAGGCGTTATTTTTCCGCTCACGCTTTCAAACTGGTGATGTACTAGGTGTATTGTCTGAGGATATTGAACATTTACAGAATCTATATTTACGTACAATATTCCCTAGTATATTAGCGTTAGTTGTATATAGCATTTTCGTAATTGTTATCGGTGCATTTGACTTAGTATTTGCACTTATCGCAGCTTGTATGTTAGCTGTTATTGTTTTTCTTCTCCCATTCGTATCACTACTTTTGATGAAACGACATCATGTTGCTTTGAAGCGAGGAAGAAATCGTTTGTATCAACAATTGACAGATGCTGTATTTGGGTTATCTGATTGGCAGGCGAGTGGTAGAAAAGATGAATTTATTAATGAGTATGTAGCGCAAAATGTCCAGTTGTTAAAGACAGAAAAGAGCGTGAAACGCTGGTACCATATTCGAGACAGTCTCATTCACTTAACAGTAGGTATTGTAGTCATTTCAATGATTATATGGACTGGAAATGCAGCGGCAAGTGAACAGATTGCACCTACAGTTATCGCAGCTTTCGTATTAATGACATTATCTGTGACAAATGCGCTTATCCCTATATCAGATGCTATCGATCGAATTCCATCTTATGTAGAATCTGCTCATCGGCTTAATGGCCTAGAAAGTGAGAGCGCTTTGGATGAGGGTAAGGAGTTACCTGTAAATAAAGAATACGTTGTATCAAAACATGTAGATATCGAACTGAGTAATGTGTCGTATAATTATCCGGATAGTAATGAACCTGTATTAAAAGATGTATCATTGCAAATAAAGGCAGGAAAGAAAATTGCTATTTTAGGTAGAAGTGGAACAGGGAAATCTACTTTACTAAAATTGTTAACTGGGGCACTACGTCCGGTGAATGGCCAAGTTATATTGAATGGTGAACAAGCTCGTACAGATTTTTTGTCAAAATATATTTCTGTATTAAACCAAAAACCACATTTATTCGATACGACAATTGGAAATAATGTGCGGATCGGTAAACCAGAGGCTAATGATGAAGAGATATGGAAAGCTTTAGAGAAAGCACAGCTAGCACCACACATTGCTTCTCTTCCTGATGGATTACAAACAAAAATGCATGAAATGGGAAAGAGGTTTTCTGGCGGAGAAAGGCAAAGGGTAGCATTTGCAAGAACTCTTATGCAAGAAACACCAATCATTGTACTTGATGAACCGACTATCGGTTTAGACCCTAAAACGGAATTAGCCTTAATAGAAACAATGTTTTCTGCAACAGAAGAAAAGACTGTTATTTGGATTACACATCATCTTGTAGGAATTGAACATGTAGATGAAGTTATTTTCCTTGATAGTGGCCAAATCGCTATGCAAGGTAGTCACGAACAGCTACTGAAAGAAAATGAGAAATATCGTAGGTTATATGAGCTTGATAAAGGCATATAGGAATGAAATGCAAAAAAACACAAATTCTTGGTAGTTCAAGGTTCGTGTTTTTTTGTATTTGTGGTGAAATCATATAAGCCGTATAAGCTATTTGATCATGAAATGGTTATATATTGTTAGAAAGGGTGTTTAAAATCTATCCTTTCAAGGCAATACTTGAGCCATAGTGAATGGATTGTTGGAAGGCGTGATTATATGTTTGAAGAGGATGGCATTGTTTTAATTTTGGAGCCTGCTGATGAGCGGAATCTGAGGAAATTTATTTTTACAGTACCGAAGTCAGTTTATGAAAAAAAAGAAATTTTATTACATTACGGAACACCTTTAGGCCAAGGATATACAGACATTATAGAAGATATTATTAGTGTACATATAGACATAGATATTATAACAGTAATAGGGCATGTGAGAGGATAAAGAGAAACTTTAATTAGTGAGAGTTATACGTACCTGGAAAACAGACGTACTGAAAAATAAGTATGTCTGTTTTTATATTTAAATGAAGATAGTTTCGAGGTACATGTTGAACAGGATAATAATGATTTTTCTAGAATGTATAAGAGGAAGATTAAAAAATAAGATATGATGTGATAAAGTGTATAAGAAGAAAATAAAGTGTTTATAAATGAATAAAAGTATGGAAATTATTTAGGAGGTAAAAATGAGGTTTACAAAAACAATGTTACTTTCAATTGTAGTTTCAATTGGTTTGATGGGATGTTCGCTAGTAGAGGAAGGGAAGAACTCCATAGATTACGCTCAAAAAGCGACAGACTATGTAAATGAAATAAGTGCATTTGCAAATGAAGCGCCAGCATTAGCTGAAAAGGCTGTTAAGGATGGGGAAGCCCGGAAAGAACTAGAAACGAAACTTACTGAAATCAAACAAGATATACCAGCTTTTAATGAATTAACACCACCAGATGTAGCGAAGGATCTTCACCAGCAAATCGTCGGTTATAATGAAAAGTTAAATACATTAATTGATACATCTATGACAAAGATAGAGGAAGGAAAAATGAATGTAGAGCAGTTTAAAAACTCTGAGCTTATGCAGACGATAGAACAAGTTGGTGATTTGAAAGATAAGGTTCAAAATTTAGGGCAATAACAAAAAGATCCGTTTATCATAAACGGATCTTTTTGTTATTGAATACAATAGATGATTACACCAATGACAATAATAATGTTGCCAATGATTTTTCGTTTCGTGATTTTCTCCCCTAGGAAGTACCAACTGAAAATTAAAATGATGATATAACTTAATGATTCTAATGCAGATGCTTGCTTTAATGCCAAGCCCTTTAAGGCGATCACATTTAATCCGGCATTAATTACAAATAAAAAGTAGCCGATGATAACATAAGGATTCACATATTCTTTTATTCTAGAATCGTATTGTTGTAAAGTAGCCTTTTTTAATAATATTTGTGAGTAATTGGCTAAAATTATCCCAAATATCAATAATAACATATAACTATTCATCTTTTGTCACCACCACAATTCCGACGATAATAATAGCTGCGCCAAGTATGTGATTCCACTGTATCGTATCTCCAAATAGGAATACTGACCAAAGCATTGACCACAGTATTATAATTCCACGGTGTGAATATGCTCTAGAAATTTCAAAGTTCTTAATGACTTGTTGCCATAGAATTGCATATCCGAATAAAAGTACAACAAGTCCGAAGTAAGCAATAAAAAATGAAATTGATGCAATAGGGAATTGAGATGCCCATTTCATGTAAACCATAATGATAGAATATATCAAGAAGGCCACATGTAAAAATACATAGTTTTTAATAGTTGGTTTCATATATTCACTCTCTTTTACATTTATATACACGCGTGTAAACTCGCTGTATATAATCAATAGATTCTTATTATATAGAAGGCATATTGAAATGATTTTTGTTTATTCCTTCACATTCCAAAATATATAGTATCATGTCTTCTAATGTAAAACAATAGGAGGCAATGCGTAGCTTTAGAGCTGAAAATAATAGAGCTAGTAGAGTTAGATTTTCCACTGTTCTATAATTTGTATCGTTTTATTTGTTGCATCCATCTCTATTTGAATACCTATTGGCAAAGTAATCATTGGATGAGTATGACAACAGTCAAAATCGGCTAGAAAAGGAAGTTTTTGATTTTGTAATACTTCTAATAATATTTCGTAAGGTTTTCTATTTGTACCACAATCATCAAATTGCTCATGTTTTCCAAGGATGATACCTGAAACTTTATCAAAAACGCCGTTAATTTTAAGTAATGAAAAACTTCTTTCGATAGTAGCTGCATCTTTTGAGCTATCTTCAATAAAGAGAATGTCACCATCTTGAATAAGTGGCATATAGGGGCTACCCCAAATACCTTGTATAGTATTTAAATTCCCACCAATAATACGTCCAGTAGCTTTCCCACCAATTACTGAAATCCAATTGTTCGGTCGAAGATCTTTTTCTTTCGTTTTTTCTTCCCAATTAATAAATTCATCTGACCAAAATAATGGCTGGTTTATGTTGTAAGGAAGGTGTTGATCAGTTAATAAAGTATCCGCAAAATATTTGTACGTGCAATCTACGAAAGGCTCAAATTCACCAAAAGAAGGAACAAGTGCTGGACCATAAAATGTAGGAATTCCTGTTTTTGCATAAATTCCTAGTAATAATGCTGTTGTGTCTGAATAGCCAATCATTAATTTAGGATTCTTTTGAAAAGTCTCATAATCAATATAAGGTAGTAATGAATTTGAATTCAGTCCCCCAATTGTCGACATGATACAAGAGACGTTAGGGTTTCTAATCAAGTCATTTAATTCATCAGCACGTTCTTTAATGCTCCCGGAGCGATAATAATCATATTGACCTGTTAGTGAACCTTCTAATATATGAAAACCTTTCTGTTCTAAGTATAATTTTGCTCGCTCAAATCTCTTTGGAGAAGTATAGGTTACTGGTGAAGAGGGAGAGTAGATGCCAATTGTATCGCCATATTTCAATGCTTTTGGAAGTATCATTTGTATAAATCCTTTCTATTATATAGTGTTTTTGTGGTTCGATGTTATTGAATATTCTTATATTTTGTTGTTTTTAGTGTAACACATATGAAAAAGAGAACGAGGTTGAAATTATAATTGCTGTAGATGAATAAATATACTTTTTACCTTGACGATATAAAGTAATTGTTGTTATGGTTAAACATGAGTGTATAAAAGGTTGCTAAAGGAGTTTTAGAATGAAGCGGTTAAAATGGGGAAGATTAACAATCCTATTAGTAGTAATTCTGGGTATATGTTGGTTCTTTTTCCAAGGGGTTCAAAAGAGTGAAATAAATGTAGATACTCAGCCTTTACAAGTGGCAGAGCTACCTAAAACAGGGCTATCTGAAAAAGTAGTTCCACCAAAATATATACCACCAGAAATTGATGCAAAAGCAGCTATTATTATCGATGCGAGTAATGGAGAAGTTATTTATCAAAATAATGAAAATGAAGCTGTTGCCCCTGCTAGTATGTCAAAAATGATGACAGCATATCTCGTTTTAGAGAGTATACATAATGGGAAAGTCCACTGGGAAGATCCAGTGAAAACAAGTGAAAAGTCGGCACAAACAGAGGGTGCAAAAATCCCGATGCAAGCAAATGATACATTAACTGTTAAGGACTTATATCATGCGTTAATGATTGAATCAGCTAATAATTCGGCTGTCGCTTTAGCGGAACATGTAGCTAAGACAGAAAAAAACTTCGTTCAACTTATGAATGAAAAAGCAAAGCAGTTAGAAATGTCAGATAAAGCTAAATTCGCAAATGCTTCCGGATTGCAGGAGCCCGACGGAAGTGAAACAAAAATGACAGCAGCTGACGTAGCGAAATTAGCGTATCATCTTATAAAAGACTATCCAGAGATATTAGAAGTGACTCACTTACGTCAAAGTCAGTTAGCATTTAATAATATTAATGTTACAAACACAAATGAGATGTTAAACAAAAATAATAAAGCTTTATATATAGAAGGAATAGACGGATTAAAAACAGGATTTACAGATAGCGCAGGGTATTGTTTTACAGGTACTGCAAAACAAGGCGATAATCGTATTATTACAGTTGTTATGGGGACAAAAAGTAAAACAAAACGTTTTACAGAAACAAATAAATTAATGTCCTATGCATTTCAATTACTTAATTAGGTGAAGAAAGAAGTAAATGAGATTGTTATAAAAATAAGACAGACAGTTTATTGAACCTTGATTTTGGTGACGATAAACTGTTTTTTTTCTTTGACGTATAGGAAGTAAAAACTTAAGTGATATCATTTGAGTTTGTTTTTGTTTGTTGATATTATTAAGTTAAGAACTTATTAATAATAAGTTCTTAACTTAATAATAAGTTCAAGGGGCATTATATGCTTCGTACATATGATACTGCCTCAAATGAAAAATTGGAGGGAATTGTAATGGCAAAAGATTTTTACTCAGCAATTGAAGACAGAAGATCTATTTACGCGATTAGTAAAGAGCAAGTAGTTTCTGATGAAAGAATTCAAGAAGTGATTTATCATGCTGTGAAACATACACCTTCGGCTTTTAATTCTCAAAGTGCAAGAGTTGTTGTATTACTAGGTGAACAACACGACAAATTATGGAATGTTACGAAAGAAACGTTACGAAAAATTGTACCAGAAAATAATTTTGCACCTACTGAAGAGAAAATGAATGCATTTAAAAGTGGCTATGGGACAGTTTTGTATTTTGAAGATAGTAAAGTAGTAGAAAGTTTGCAAGAGAACTTTGCACTATATAAAGATAATTTTCCTACATGGTCTCAGCAATCTTCTGGAATGTTGCAATTTGCGATTTGGACAGCATTAGAGATTGAAGGTTTTGGTGCTACATTGCAGCATTATAATCCGTTGATTGATGAAGAAGTAAGGAAAGAATGGGATGTACCTGAAAACTGGAAGTTAACTGCGCAAATGCCATTTGGTAAACCGGTAGTTTCGGCAGGAGATAAAGAATATCAGCCATTAGAAACTCGTGTGAAAATTTACAAATAAAATAAAAAATAAAAGGTGAACAGAGATATAATCTGTTCACCTTTTATAAGTAGTAAGGATTTTTTTTGTAGGAATTTTTCATCTGATTTTTTAATTTGTTTTTACGTGTTTCAATAGTTGATACTTTTTGTAATGTTATAATTGAAACGAATTGAAAAAAAGCATAGTACAGTTCTATATTTTTATTTATAGGATCATCTATTATGTTTTTCATAAATATATCTCCTTTTTTTATCTCACTATTTGCGGGCAGTAAGGCTTCCATATCAAAATTCAATGATACGTATAGAATACCGACCTGTAAAAGTTCGATTGGTTTCAGTGTGGGGTGAATAAAATTTGTATGGATTAAAATCCTACTTTATATATGATAATATAAATATCCTGAAAATTCCATGGATAGTGAAAAATAGATAGTGGAATGTGTATTTTCGTCAAATTAGAACAGGATTTTTGGGGTTAAATCTTACAAATCGTCAATTTTTTTAAAAACGATGGATATATCAAAAAAAGTTTTTTGAAAATATTATACTATTGATAAAAAAGCATTTTTTGTCATGATAAGAGTATGCTTCATGGAAGGGACTTTACTAGAAAATATATTCTTTTCATTGTATTAGATTAATAGAATTTTTTAAAGTGGATAGCAAAAGAAAAATATATATTAAGATAATGAATGGAATGTCGAATTTTCAATGAAATACATAAGAAATTTGAAAAAAGCATTGCAAAAACACACTGTTTAATGATAAAGTTCACATGAAGTTCACACTAAATTCACTTCAATCGTTTAAAATAAATGATGTATGAAAAATAAAACTCTTGCTAAAAAATGGAACTGGATGAATATTTTACTTTGATAATATTGTAAAGTACTAAGTTTATAGTTTTCTCAAGAGGATAGTAGGGAAAGGAAGTAAAGACAACTTATGAAAAAAGTAATCGCAGGTTTAGCAGCAGCATCTGTAGTAGGTGTAGCAGTTCCTGGAATGGATTCTGCTCATGCACAAGTTTCAAATGATGCGCTAAAAGAAATTAATGGACAAACTCAAACTCAAACTCAAACTCAAACTCAAACTCAAACTCAAACTCAAACTCAAACGACTGTAACTGAAACAAAAACGGTAGAAACAACTTCTGAATTAAAATACACAGTAACAGCTGATGTATTAAATGTACGTTCAGGTGCTGGTACAGGACATGACGTTATTTCTAAAGTGAAATCAGGTCAAGTACTTCAAGTAATTGGACAAGAAAATGGTTGGTTCAAAGTTAGTGTAAACGGTCAAACAGGTTATGTAAGTGGGGACTTCGTAACAACTGGTGGCAACAAAGGAACTACTACTACTGTTCAGCAAGGAACAGGCACTTACACAGTAAACGTTTCTTCATTAAACGTACGTACAGGCCCAAGTGCATCTCATACTGTTTTAGGTTCTGTAAATAAAGGAAAAACAGTTCAAGTTGTAGGTGAAGTTCAAGATTGGTTTAAAATTAACTTCAATGGTGGAACTGGATACGTAAGCAAAGACTTCGTAACAAAAGGTGGTTCAGCTGTGTCTAACGAAACTCAGCAACCAACTACAAACAACAACAATACTACTACAGTTCAAACTGGTGGATCATATGTTGTTAACACAGGTGCTTTAAAAGTACGTACAGGTCCAGCTACATATAACCCTGTAATTGGTGGGGTAACAAATGGTACAGTATTAAACGTTACTGGCGCTGAAAATGGTTGGTATAAAATTAACCATAATGGCCGCACTGGTTACGTAAGTGCAGACTTTGTTAAGTTTGTAAAAGGCGGAGTGAACAATGTAGTTACTGGTGGTAACCAAGGTACGAACCAAGGTACGAACCAAGTACAAAAACCAACAGCACCAACAGGTGGAGATACATCTTCAATCGCTGGATTCGCTAGATCTTTAAATGGTTCACCATACAGAACTGCTGGTACAACACCTGCTGGTTTTGACTGCAGTGGATTCATTCACTACGTATTAAATCAAACTGGTCATAAAGGCGCTCGTCAAACAGTTGCTGGATACTGGAGCTCTAAAACAAAGACTAACAGTCCACAACCAGGTGATTTAGTATACTTCCAAAATACTTATAAATCAGGTCCTTCTCACATGGGCGTTTACTTAGGTAATGGACAGTTCATCAGTGCAGAAACTGACGCAACTGGCGTACGCATTAGCTCTGTAAGCAACTCTTACTGGAGTAAGCACCTATTAGGTTACACAAAAGCATACTAAGAAAAAGTATTTTATATACTTTTCGTATAGAGAAAAGGCTTTCCAGGGAAACTTGGGAAGCCTTTTTCATAGTTGGATAAACTAACAGTATAGTAGTATTTATCCTGCTATTTGCGGGATAATAATCAGCGGGGGATGGACAAATCCCCGCTGATTAAAGTTTCACTTTATGTCAATTTTCCATGCAAAAACTTAGCATATAAATCATGAAAATAGTTTGGACGGAATAAGTTTGCTGCATGACCTGCTAATGGAATTTCTTTATATAAAACGTTCGGAAGAATGGACTTCAAATCAAAGAGACAAGATTTATAGAGATGATCATGTTCTCCCATCACCCATAATATAGGATGGGGAAGTGCTTTTAATTTAGATTTTAAGTCGAATTCTAAGCGGTGTCGTAATGACTCAGCAATAATGGACGAGTGTAATTGTAATCCGAAACGGTAATAAATATTTCGTGAAATAACAGCGAATGGATTTGCCCTTAGTATTCCACTTGGAAAAATAGTACTAGCATACTGAGAAAGCCAAGATGAATATTCATCACCACGTTTTTCCCAAAAATTCTGAAAAACATTATATAAACGGGAAGGGTTATTATAATGTCCACCAATATGACAAATACTCAATACTTTTTCTGGATGCATTTGTGCAAATGTCGTAGAGATATAACAGCCATAGCTTAGAGCACAAATATGAGCCTTTTTAATTCCCTCTTTTTCATACAAGTTCAATAATTGATCTACGAGGCGCTGTATTGAAAAGTCGATAGCTTCTCCTTTATCGTCGCCGTGACCTAATAAATCATAAGTTATAATGTTGTAGGAGGCAGAAAATCGTTTATGCTCTTTTTTGAAGGCGCGGCGATTTCCAACTAATCCATGAATAAAAATGATTGTTTCCTTTTCGGAATGTTTATTTGTTTGCAAAAAGGATACTCCTTTCAATGCTGGAGATTTATATAGTGTTTTAAATTAGCTAATTGATAAAATTAGTTATATATTTTCTATGCGTAGTCTATAATTTACATAGAATAATAATAAGTACCAGGTAATAATATCAGATATTTATACTTGTTGTAAAGATGAGTTTATATGTATATTTTGTAAAATTAGAAAAAAGTGTGTTTACATTCAGTTTACATTTATAGCGTATTCTAGTTTTAGAAAGAATAGTTTTGTTTATAACGAGGAGATGAACGACAATGGAAGTTAGGAATACAGAAAAGAAAAAAGGGAATTGGAGGCAGTTTTTACGTCTCATTCAAGATACAAATCCACCGAAAGGCATTCTTATTTTTGCATTAATAATGAGCTTACTTTCTACTGGAGCGAGTTTGTTTATTCCAATGCTGACAAAAGGTTTAGTTGATAATTTTTCACTTTCTTCAATTAGTACGGGACAAATTGTTGGATTAATTGCATTCTTTATTATTCAAACAATTGCTGCAGGATTGTCAATTTATTTACTGAATTATATTGGACAAAAAATTGTAGCTGGACTTAGAGAACGATTGTGGAAAAAGGTACTTATTTTACCAGTGTCTTATTATGATCAAAACAGAACGGGAGATACAATTAGTCGTATGACAAATGATACAGGTGTTGTTAAAACATTAATTTCTGAGCATTTGTCAAACTTATTAACAGGCGGTATCTCAATTATTGGGTCATTAATTGTATTATTTGTTTTAGACTGGAAAATGACAATTTTACTTTTAACGGTTATTCCATTATCGGTATTAATTTTAGTTCCACTTGGACGGAAAATGTATAAGATTTCAAAAGCACTTCAAGATGAAACGGCTTCTTTTACTAGTGTATTAACACAAGTACTATCAGAAATTCGTTTAGTAAAATCTTCAAATACGGAAAAAAAAGAATATGAAACAGGTAATACAGGTATCCAAAAATTATTGCAATTTGGTTTGAAAGAAGGAAAAGTGCAAGCATTAATTTCACCTGTTATGTCGTTTGTTTTAATGGCATTGCTTGTTATTATCGTAGGGTATGGTGGAATGCGAGTTTCTAGTGGTGCATTAACAACAGGTGAACTTGTAGCATTTATTTTGTATTTAGTTCAAATTATTATGCCGATGAGTCAGTTATCTATGTTCTTTACTCAGTTTCAAAAAGCAATTGGTGCAACCGAAAGAATTAATACGATTTTAGAATATGAAGTAGAAGATCATGAAACAGGTATGAATGTTACAAATGCGAAGCAGTCGATCGTTATTGAAAATGTACATTTTGAGTATAACGAAGAAGAGAAAGTGTTGGAAAATATCGATTTCACGATTGAATCTGGAAAAGTAACGGCGATTGTAGGACCAAGTGGTAGCGGAAAAACAACTTTATTCTCGCTGTTAGAACGTTTTTATGAGCCAACTAGTGGTTTCATAAAATTAGGGAAAGAACCAATTACAGCATATTCATTACAATCATGGCGACGTCAAATTGGTTATGTTTCACAAGATAGTCCGTTAATTGATGGAACGATTCGTGATAATATTTGTTACGGTGTTGAGGGTGAAGTGACGGATGAAGAAATTGAAAAAGTAGCAGCGATGGCGTATGTTGATGCGTTTATTCATGATTTACCAAGTGGATACGCAACAGAAGTTGGAGAGCGTGGTGTGAAGCTTTCTGGAGGGCAAAGACAACGAATTGCGATTGCTCGAGCGTTACTACGAAATCCGCAAATCCTTATGTTAGATGAAGCGACTTCAAGTCTTGATAGTAAATCGGAATCGGTTGTTCAGAAGGCGTTAAATAACTTAATGAAAGGTAGAACAACTTTAGTTATTGCGCATAGACTTTCTACTGTTGTAGATGCAGATAAAATTATCTTTATTGAAAAAGGGAATCTTACAGGAAGTGGCTCACATGATGAGTTATTACGGACACATGACATGTACCGTGAATTTGCAATGCAACAATTGAAAATTAAAGAAGGAGCATTATAGAATGAAAACAATCAGTGAAGGGGCACTTCACTGATTGTTGATTTTAGAGTGCCAAAAAGTATGTTAAGCAGAAAGGATATGATTCCTTGATATCCAAAATTTTAATTGTAGATGATGATCCGCACATTAGAGAACTTGTCTCTGTATTTTTGGAACGAGAAGGTTTTCAAACATATGAGGCCGTTGATGGATTAGATGCTCTTCGAAAAATAGAAGAAGTGAAAGTCGATATGGCGATTCTTGATATTATGATGCCAAATATGGATGGGTTTGATTTATGTTATGAATTAAGAAAATACTATGATATCCCAATTCTTATGCTGACTGCTAAAGGTGAAACATCTCAAAAAGTAAAAGGATTTCACCTCGGAACAGATGATTATCTTGTAAAACCATTTGATCCTTTAGAATTAGTTGTGAGAGTGAAGGCATTATTGAAACGTTACCAAATTACAGTATCGCAATCTATTCAAGTTGGGAATGTACTGTTAAATCGTAAAACATTTGAAGTTAACGCCGGAGAACAAACGGTGACGCTGCCGCTAAAAGAATTTGAGTTGCTCTTTACATTAGGATCTAAAGCGGGAAGAACTTGTTCAAGAGAGCAATTAATAGAAGACGTATGGGGATATGATTTTGAAGGGAATGAACGCACGCTAGACGTTCATATTAATCGGTTGCGTGAAAAGTTTCAAGAAGAGCTATCGAAGTTTAGTATAAGGACGATAAGGGGCTTAGGGTATCGCTTAGAGGTAAGTAAATGAGAAAAAGAGAAAGAATGAGTAAGATGAAGATGTTAAAAGTAATAGGGGCGATAGTAGCGCTCTTTGCTTTTCTTACTATAATTTGGTCGATAGCCTTTTTTGTATCGTCTAGTCTAATGAAAGCTTTTGAAATAAACGTATCGCCTTTTATTAGTTTTCTAATTAGTGATATGGTCGGCTTTGTTTTTATCGTTCTTATTTGGACATTAATCGGGATTTTAATGAGACCGAAGCGAGAGGCGATGATTTGGACGATCATTGAACCGATACAAAAAATTGCAAAAGGGGACTTCTCTGTAAAAATACGGAATGAAGAAAAGTATGATGGCGAAATTGGTGTGCTTGTAAAAAGTATTAACGATATGACGGATGAACTTAATGCAATGGAGAAAATGAGACAAGAATTTGTATCGAATGTTTCTCATGAAATACAGTCGCCATTAACATCTATTAAGGGATTTGCTCGAGCGCTACAAGATGATAATCTACCAGTTGAAAAAAGAAAACATTATCTTACTATTATTGAAACTGAAACAACGCGATTATCTAAATTGAGTCAAAATTTATTGAAGCTAACACTTTTAGAGTCAGAGGAGTATTCACCAGAAAGAGCCACTTATCGATTAGATCAACAGTTGAAACAAATTGTGTTAAATAGTGAGCCTCTTTGGGATGAAAAAGGACTTGAGTTAGATCTCGATATGGATAAAGTGTGTGTTACTGCAGACAAAGAAAGTATGAGCCAAGTATGGATTAATTTAATTCATAACAGTATTAAATTCACACCAAATGGTGGCACGATTACAATTCATTTAAAAGAACATAAGGAATTCTTGGAAGTAAGTATTCATGATACGGGAATTGGTATATCCGAAGAACAGAAACAACATATTTTTGAACGTTTTTATAAAGCGGATTCTTCACGAAACCGTGCTTATGGAGGAAGTGGATTAGGTCTAGCAATTGTAAAAAAAGTACTCGACCTTCATCAAGGAAAAATAAAAGTTGAGAGTGTAGAAGGAAATGGTACAGAATTTATTGTGCGTATTCCAAATCATGAAGAAAAATAGTGTTAGAAGGAGGCCTTCTAACACTATTTTTCTTTAAAAATGCATTTACCATTACTATAGTTACCTATAAGTAACCTACGCACATAAAAGTGCATCATTGCCTTTTTACATAAACATAGATACACTTTTAATATAATAAACAACTGAGAAGATTAAGGAGTGTTACACTTGGCAGAATTATTACAAGGGAAAAATGCTTTAATTACAGGAGCAGGTAGAGGGATTGGTCGCGCTGTAGCGATCGCATTAGCGAAAGAAGGCGTAAATGTTGGTCTTTTAGCTCGTTCAGAAGAAAACTTAAAAGCAGTTGCGAAAGAAGTAGAAGCAGAAGGCGTAAAAGCTGTTATTGCGACTGCTGACGTATCTTCATATGAAGAGGTAACTACTGCAATTGAAACATTAAAAAACGGTTTAGGATCTATCGATATTTTAATTAATAACGCTGGTATTTCTAAATTCGGTAAGTTTTTAGAATTAGACGTTGCTGATTGGGAAAAAATCATTCAAGTAAACTTAATGGGTGTATACTATGCAACTCGTGCAGCTTTACCAAGTATGATTGAACAACAATCTGGTGATATTATTAATATTTCATCTACAGCAGGACAAAAAGGTGCACCTGTAACAAGTGCATATAGTGCTTCTAAATTTGGTGTTCTTGGTTTAACAGAATCATTAGCAATGGAAGTTCGTAAACATAATATCCGTGTAACAGCTTTAACTCCAAGTACAGTAGCAACTGACGTGGCTGTAGACTTAGGATTAACTGATGGAAACCCTGATAAAGTAATGCAAGCGGAAGATATTGCAGAGTTTATCGTAGCGCAGCTGAAATTAAATAAACGTACATTTATTAAATCAGCAGGACTTTGGTCTACTAATCCGTAAGGGCTGAATTTATAAACAAAAGAAGGGATATCTATTCTGTAATGGAGTGGGTGTCCCTTCTTTCTTTTTGTTTATAGGACAGAATTTTTGGTATAATCAAATATAAATGGTAGAAAAGCATTGGAAAATTGAAGGAGATGGTATTTACATGAGTACGATTGAGAAATGGACGGCTGTTGATCAATATATGAGTGATGTATTAATACCAAAAGATTCTACATTAGAAGAAGTTCTTCAAGCAAATGCTTCAGCTAATTTGCCGGCACATGATGTATCGCCAACTCAAGGGAAGTTTTTACAACTATTAGTACAAATCCAAGGAGCTCGTAACATTTTAGAAATTGGCACTCTAGGCGGATATAGTACAATATGGCTTGCAAGAGCATTGCCATCTGGAGGGCGAATTGTTACATTAGAAGCAAGTGAAAAGCATGCTGAAATTGCACGGAGCAATATTGAGCGTGCCAATTTGAATGATAGAATTGAAATACGATTAGGATTAGCGTTAGATTCTTTAAAACAAATAGAAAATGAGAAGTATGAACCATTTGATTTTATTTTCATAGATGCGGATAAACAAAATAACCCTGCTTATTTTGAATGGGCACTGAAACTATCACGCCCTGGTACTGTAATTATTGGGGATAACGTAGTACGTGAAGGAGAAGTTATTGACAATACTAGCAGCGATCCTCGTGTACAAGGGATACGTCGTTTCTATGAGATAATAGCTGCTGAGCCACGTGTAAGTGCTACAGCGCTTCAAACTGTCGGAAGTAAAGGATACGATGGATTTGTAATGGCAGTCGTTAAAGAATGATGTAAGGAGATAAGTGGAATGAAAAAGATGTTTGAACAATTATAACGTGTATCGTGTACAACGCAGTTAGCTCGTGGCCCTCCGATATACATAACGCTATATGTTATATTAAAAAATTGGAGGTTGTGAGTAGATGAGAACGGAAAAAGAAATGCTAGACTTAATTATAAATACAGCAAAAGAGGATGAAAGAATTCGAGCTGTCATCATGAATGGGTCACGTGTGAATCCAAATGTGAAAAAAGATTGTTTTCAAGACTATGATATTATTTATGTTGTAAAAGATATACAATCTTTTACGTGTAATCATAGTTGGATTAATAGATTTGGAGAAATAATGATTGTGCAAATGCCGGAAGAAATGTCGTTAGTTCCAGCGGATGAAGACGGGAAATTTCCGTATTTAATGCAGTTTATGGATGGAAACCGGATTGATTTAATGCTAGTTCCAGTGGATTTAATAAATAAATTTATTGGACAGGATAGTTTAAGTAAATTGCTACTTGATAAAGATAATTGTATTGGCGAGTTTGCACCAGCAAACGATAATGATTACACGATAAAAAAGCCTACAGAAAAAGAGTTTTTGGATTGCTGTAATGAATTTTGGTGGTGCAGTACAAATGTAGGAAAAGGATTGTGGCGCGAGGAACTTTCTTATGCGAAAGGGATGCTTGAAGGCCCTGTACGAGATATGTTGGTTGTAATGCTAGAGTGGCATATCGGTATGAAAACAGAGTTTACAGTTAATGCTGGGAAGTTTGGAAAGTATTTCGAACAATATGTTGAAAAAGATGTCTGGGAGCAGTTTAAAAGGACATTTTCAAATGCAGAATATGAAAACATTTGGGATTCATTTTTCGTAATGGGTGATTTATTTAGGAAAGTTGCGAACGAAATTGCTAACACTTATGAATATCAATATCCGCAAGATGCCGATGACAAAGTGTCGAGTTATTTAAAGCATGTAAGAAAATTACCGAAAGATAGTAAAGTAATTTATTAAGTATATAAATCAATAAGACTGTCCTAATTACGGACAGTCTTATTTTTGTTCATGAATAAGAATTTCTCTAACAAAGTGCAGCTGAATCACATATGAAATTTTAGGGAGGTTTTTATCATGTATTATTTTTATTCACCAGAAATGTTCGTTCCATTTCCTTTGGGGCTAGAACGCAATATTTCGTATGCTTATATGCCATATCATTCATTTTATTATGGAGACTATGTAAATGCGATGCCATACGCATTACATGTTCCTCAAAATTATGAAGCCGAAATGAAAGAAGAGGATCGAGGGTCATGGACACCATTTTCGTGGGCCGAAAAATATGCGTATGCATTTTCAGGACCATACAATAAAGCAGAAGTGGCTCTTACATTTGATGATGGACCAGATTTAGTATTTACGCCAAAAATTTTAGATAAGTTAAAACAACATAATGTAAAAGCTACTTTTTTCCTGCTTGGTGAAAATGCAGAAAGGTATCCAAATGTAGTAAAGCGTATCGCTAATGAAGGGCATGTAATTGGTAATCATACGTATAGTCATCCGAATTTAGCGAAAGTAAATGAGGCTGAGTACCATAATCAAATTATAAAAACGGAAGAAATATTAAATCGTTTAGCTGGTTATGCACCGAAGTTTATACGTCCGCCGTACGGTGAAATACTTGAAAATCAATTGAAGTGGGCGACAGAACAAAATTTTATGATTGTACAGTGGAGTGTTGATACGGTTGATTGGAAAGGTGTAAGTGCTGATACAATTACAAATAATGTGTTAGGGAATTCATTTCCAGGTAGTGTTATACTTCAACATTCAACTCCAGGTGGACATTTACAAGGATCAGTAGAGGCGCTAGACAAAATCATTCCACAGTTAAAAACGAAAGGAGCACGTTTTGTAACACTTCCAAGTATGTTCCAGACATCGAAAGAAAGGAAATAAATGCGTTATCAATTGGGAAATACAGGGTTTTATCGTATGATGAAAGTGTAAGTTAGGGGGGGGATATAATTGATGGATGCACTAGTAAACATAGGAATGAGCATATTGATTGGTATTATATTTATACTTGCGGCACTTATTCTTCAAAAAAATCCACCGACGGATATTAACGCAGCATACGGTTATCGTACGAAACGGTCTATGAAAAATAAGGAATTATGGGATGCAGGTAACAAGTATAGTGCAGAAGTGATGAATCAAAATGGATTTATTATGATGTTAATTGGAAGTGTTATTAGTATATTGTTTAGATATCCCCATACAACAGCGGTGATTATGGCTGTCATGCTATTGTTAATTATACGTTTAATCATACGAGTAGAGAAAAGCTTAAAGAAACTTGAGAAATAATGGAAAAAACATGACTCCCGAGTATTATTAGCTGGGAGTCATATTTTATTTACAAACTATTATTTTTTAGCAATTCTTTGCCTTGTTCTACAACAAATTCATAGTATTCAAGATCATACGGATAAATATCTTCAAATGTTATTGTTATCGGTTTACTGTTTAGAGCAGAAATAGTCGTTATAGATGAAATATCCCTTTTTAATAGTTGTAGAAAAGAAGTTGCATGTACTTTCATCACATCGTCTACTTCTTCACCTGGTGCAAATGGAAGTGGCTTTATTACATTGTGAAAATACATATGACAAAACTCACGATCAGTAAGGTTTGAAATTTCATAATTTATTTTATAGATTCCTTTGTATGTTAAATCAGCCGTTTGGAAGGAAAGACCCAATTCTTCCTCAATTTCACGTAGACCGCCAATTTGTACATCTTCATCATGCATAATATGTCCGGCGGATGTAATATCCCATATACCTGGAGCTTCTTTTTTATTTTTAGAGCGTAATTGGAAATATAAGAACATATCCTCAGCATCTTTTTCTACAAACCAGCAATGAAATGTTTCGTGCCAATCACCGTCACGATGCACGTCATCACGTAATTTCTTTCCAAGTGTATTTCTTTCAGGATCAAATATTGTTAACCACTCTGTCATTTAAATTCCCCTTTCTGCAAATTTTATTATACAATATTTGTATTGAATTTTTGGAAAATAAAGAAAAAGGAGTGATTATTAGTGAAGATAGAGAGTAAGAAAATAAAATCAATAATTTCAACTGAGGAAGAATTACGACAAATATTAGGGCAACCAAGTGAGCGAGCTTTGAAAAAAGTTATTTCATCACTAGATCACCATTGCGTAGATTTTCTGTCTAAATCTCCTTTTCTAGTATTATCTACTGCAAATAAATTAGGAGAGTGTGATGCTTCGCCGAGAGGAGACGCACCTGGATTTGTATATGTATTAAATAATAATAAAATTATCATTCCAGAAAGGCCGGGCAATCGTCGTATAGATTCAATTTTAAATATTATTTCAAATCCAAATGTAGGGTTAATCTTTTTTATTCCTGGTCTTGGGGAAACACTCCGAATAAACGGTACAGCATATATTACAAACGATGAAGAAATTTTGAAAGAAATGCAGGCGAATGGACGTAATCCGTTACTTGGAATTGTTGTTGAGATAGAGGAGTGCTATATCCATTGTGCAAAAGCTTTTATACGTTCAAAAATGTGGGATCCAGAATCGTGGTTAAATAAAAAAGAGCTACCTTCAGCAGCGAAGATGTTATTAGAGCATGCGAAAGTGAATGCTTCAGAAGAGGATGTTGCGCGTTCTTTAGAAGAAAGTTATACGAAAAGATTGTATTAAAAATATTTTATAAATATAGTTTTAGGAAGTAGGAGGCTTCTCGTTTTAGAATGAATTATTTATATATGAACTGCTGATTTACAAGTTAGAAATTTAAAATATAGGTAATAAGAGAAGTCTTTGTAAAATGTTATTGTGAAATATAATAAAAAAGTATCTTTAAAATAGTGAGTGAAAATAGGCTTGCTTTTTAAAATTTTCATAACTATAATAAATTAACAAATAGACATGAACGAAAAAGTAACGATAAGGACATGAGATGATTTTTACGGTTTACAGAGAGGGAAGCCAAGGCTGTGAGTTTCCTAACACGAAAAATGATCTTACCACCTTTGAACTTCAATAGTGAACGAGTAATCTAGTAATTATTGACGGTATCAGCCGTTATCTGAGCTTGAGCAATCTAGAAGAAAGTAAGTCTAGGTTGGAACAAGGGTGGAACCACGAAAACACATTCGTCCCTTTCCTAGGGATGAGTGTGTTTTTTTATAGTTTTTAAGATTGAAAATTTAAAATAATTTAAAAATAGTATTGATTTTGTTTTTTATGCGAGTATAATGAGTTAACAAATAAACATGAGCGAAAATGTAACGATAAGGACATGAGAACATTTTTACGGTTTACAGAGAGGGAAGCCAAAGGCTGTGAGCTTCCTAACACGAGAAATGATCTTACCACCTTTGAACTTCAATAGTGAACGAGTAATCTAGTAATTATTGACGGTATCAGCCGTTATCTGAACTTGAGCAATCTAGAAGAAAGTAAGTCTAGGTTGGAACAAGGGTGGAACCACGAAAACACATTCGTCCCTTTCCTAGGGATGAGTGTGTTTTTTTTATCCCGCATTAACGGTCAGTAAGACTCCCATCTCAAAATTTGGCGGATGCGAGGGAGTAAGACGGGAGATCAACTGTCCGTAAAAGCCCGATTGGTTCAGCTAATAATCAGTGAGGAATGGACAAAATCCCCACTGATTAAAGTTTCACTTTATTACTTTGAAAGACCAACTATGAAAAGTCAAGGGTGAAATGCAGAATAAATAATGGAAGTGCTCACTGAAAAAAGTGCACACCAAATAATCCTTGAGAAAAGGTTAAAAAAATCAAGGTATTAACTTGATTTCTAGGCGATAGGTATAGGGACTTTATAAGGTTTATTGTTTTTTAAGATAGCGTAAATAATATGACATAATTTCCTGGCTACTGCACAGATACAAACGTAATAATGCTTTCCTTGCTGTTTTTTCTTTTCATAAAAGGCTTTCAAAATTGGATCGTATCTATAACCAGTAACGGCAGCTTGAAATAATGCTCTACGTAGATGGGAAGAGCCACGTTTTGATATGGACATGCTAGTCGAGTTATATTGGCCCGATTGGGATACAGAGGCATCAATGCCCGCATAAGCGACAAGTTTTGAAGGTTTATCAAATCGTTTGATATCTCCAATTTCACCTAGTATAGTGGCACCTAAAATAGGTCCAATGCCAGGTACTGTAGTGATGGGGGTATCCAATTCAATAAGGAGTTCATCCATTTGTTCTTCACATTGTTTGAGTTGAATCTCAATAAAGTGGATTTGCTCCATTAACATTTTTAGCTGAAATGAGAATGCTTCTTTACCGAAAGTAATACCAAACGAATGAGAGGCAGATTCAATGATTTGATGTGCTTTTTCTTTTCCTAGTCGGTTACGACTTGCTTGTTCGATTATTTGGGTTAAATCGTCTATAGATATTTTCTCATAGTCACTGGGAGAAGCGTACGCCAGTAAAATTTGTGTGGAAGTTTTACCGAAAACATCTGAGAACATTTTTTGATATTCAGGAAATGTTTGATCTAATACGACAAGTGATTTACGTTTTAGATCACCCATACTACTTACGAGAGAATTACGAAAGCGACTGAGTTGTTTGAGGGCAAACATCTTTTCATCTACAAGAGGCGTTTCTAAAAAGTTACCAAACCTAATGACATCAGCAATCATTGTCGCATCAATGGCATCTGTTTTTCTTTTTCTAATCTCGGTTCCTTTCCGCCACGCGTTCGTTTGAATTGGGTTCAGTACAATCACTGAGAACCCATGGTCTAATAAAAAGGAATATAATGCTAACCAGTAATGTCCAGTCGCTTCCATTCCGATTTTAATTTCTGTTGGGGCGTCAATGTGTTGATATATTTTCTTTAATAATGCTTGGCCTCCTTTTCGATGATTATAGACTGGGAATGGTTTTTCCACAGGATTCCCGTTGGAATCCATAATAGATGCATAATGCTTATGTTTGGCAATATCAATACCTAAATACAACATCGTGTACACTCCTATTTTAATAAATGTTAGATAGTGTTTGTGTTCCTCTGAACTAATAAGTGCTACTACCTCGTAAGAGATACGAAGAATGACTAAGAAAGCCATCAACATCCAACTCATTCGTAAATTACTTATTAGAAAGAGGTACCAATCTTTCAACCGAATACAAGATTCAAGGGGGTGACCGGTACCACTCTATCTACAAATATAAGTATCCCATAGTTACTAGATACTCATGGGTTTATAGGTAAATCCCTTTCCTAAAAAACCTAATTTTATCATACGAGGAGGTGCGGTAACATGAAACGATTAGTACGTACGGAAATAACCATCACCTGCATGAAAAAATGGCAGAGCAAGGTGATTGATAGAGATAAAAAATAAAATTTTAGGAGGAGATTAGAAGATGAATAACGTTATTAATGTTGGGGTATTAGGGTTAGGTACTGTCGGAAGTGGGGTTGTCCATATTTTGAAAGAACATTATAAAAAAATTGCACTTGATACAGGGTATGAAGTGAAGGTAAAGACAGTCGTTGTACGTGATTTGGAAAAGGAACGTGATGTTTGCATTGATGGAATCGTAGTAACAAGTAATGTCGATGAAGTTCTAAATGATTCAAATATTGATATTGTAGTAGAGGTAATGGGCGGAATTGAAGAAGCGAAAGAGCATATTGTTAAGGCTTTACAAAGTAAGAAACATGTCGTAACAGCAAATAAAGATTTAATGGCTGTATATGGTGCGGAGCTTCTGCAACTGGCAAATAAAAATGAATGTGACCTATGTTACGAAGCGAGTGTAGCCGGTGGGATTCCAATATTAAGAGGATTATCAGACGGGCTAGCTTCAGATCAAATTGAAAAAATAATGGGAATCGTAAATGGAACAACAAATTATATGTTAACAAAGATGAGTCAAAATGGATGGTCGTATGAAGAGGCTTTACAGGAAGCGCAAAAATTAGGGTTTGCAGAATCAGATCCGACAGCGGATGTAGATGGACTAGACGCTGCGAGAAAGGTAGCAATTCTTGCAAACTTAGGTTTTTCGATGAATGTTTCTTTAGATGATGTTCAAGTTAGAGGTATTCGAAAGGTTGAAAAAGAAGATTTAGAGATGGCCGAAAAATTAGGATTTACAATGAAATTAATTGGTAAAGCTGAAAAACAAGGATCATCCATTCACTTAAGTGTAGAACCGACTTTATTACCACGTCATCATCCGCTATCGAATGTGAATAATGAATTTAATGCGGTGTATGTTCACGGTCAAGCAGTAGGAGAAGTGATGTTTTACGGACCTGGAGCTGGGAAGTTACCAACTGGTTCTGCTGTAGTAAGTGATATTATTTCAATCGTTAAAAATATGAATCAAGTTCCGAAAAATAAAAGTGTGTTAAAAGAACCAGAACCGTACGAATTACAAGGAGATGAAGAAGTAGTTTCGAAATATTTCTTACGTATTTCATTACGAGATGAGCCTGGGATGTTGCAAAAAATAACAGAATGTTTCGTTAGTTATTCTGTAAGTTTAAAAGAGGTTATCCAATTACCTTTGAATCGTGAACTTGCAGAAGTCGTTGTTGTGACACATCACACTTCAAAATATCAATTCGAACGAGTTTTAGGAGCGATAGAAGCTGTCGCAAGTGAAATAAACAGCTACTACATTATTGAGGAGGAAAAACAATATGTATAAAGGACTATTAAAACAGTACGCTTCTTATTTACCGGTGAATGAAAACACACCTGATGTTAGCTTAATGGAAGGGAACACACCTCTTATTCCATTATTAAATATATCAAAACAATTAGGGATTCAGTTATACGGAAAATATGAAGGAGCGAATCCAACAGGTTCTTTTAAAGACCGTGGTATGGTAATGGCAGTTGCAAAGGCGAAAGAAGAAGGTTCAGAGGCTATCATTTGTGCATCTACAGGTAATACATCAGCATCAGCTGCCGCATACGCGGCACGCCTCGGAATGAAATGTATTATCGTAATCCCAGAAGGAAAGATTGCGCATGGGAAATTAGCGCAAGCGGTCGCCTATGGAGCTGAAATCATTTCAATAAAAGGGAATTTTGATGATGCACTTAAAGCTGTAAGACATATTGCTGCAGAAGAGCCGATTACATTAGTAAACTCAGTGAATCCGTACCGAATTGAAGGGCAAAAAACAGCAGCATTTGAAATTTGTGACCAGTTGCAAAGTGCACCAGATGTTCTAGCTATCCCTGTTGGGAATGCAGGGAATATTACAGCATATTGGAAGGGATTCTGTGAATACGAGAAAGAAAAAGGTTATAAGAAACCAAGAATTCACGGCTTTGAAGCGGAAGGAGCGGCGGCAATTGTAAAAGGACATGTAATTGAAGAACCTGAAACAATTGCAACAGCGATTCGCATCGGTAATCCGGCAAGTTGGTCATATGCAGTAGAAGCTGCCGAACAGTCTAATGGTGAAATAGATATGGTATCAGATGAAGAAATTTTAAACGCGTATAGATTGTTAGCAAAAACGGAAGGAGTTTTTGCTGAACCAGGATCAAATGCTTCATTAGCCGGCGTAATTAAACATGTTCAATCTGGAAAAATCAAAAAAGGCGAAACAGTTGTTGCGGTATTAACTGGAAATGGTTTGAAAGATCCTGATATCGCTATCTCTTCTAATAAATTAGACATTGCAAGTGTTTCAAATAATATAGAACAAATTAAAGATCATATAAAAGGGGTGATTATGTCGTGATACCAGTAAGAGTTCGTGTCCCTGCTAGTACAGCAAATGTTGGACCTGGATTTGATTCAGTAGGAATAGCATTGTCATTATATTTAGATGTGCTGGTAAAGGCGGAAGCGGATAAATGGCAAGTAATCCATTCCTTTGAAGATTCAATTCCAACAGACGATAAGAATTTAATTGTTAGCACGGCATGTAAAGTATGTCCTTCTTTATCACCCCATATAATAGAAGTTACTAGTAATATTCCGCTGACAAGAGGGCTAGGAAGTAGCGCATCAGCGATTGTAGCAGGAATAGAGCTTGCGAATCAACTTGGAAATTTACATTTAACAACTGATCAAAAGGTTCAAATTGCTACAAATTTTGAAGGGCATCCAGATAATGTTGCTGCTTCTATTTTAGGTGGAACTGTAATCGGAGCACTTGATGGAAAGAATGTTTCGGTTGTAAGAATTGAAAGTAAGGAATTAGGCGTAATTTCTCTTATTCCAAATGAAGAGCTAAATACAGATGAAAGCCGATCTGTATTACCAGAGATGTTTCCGTTTCATGAAGCAGTTAAAGCTAGTGCGATAAGCAACGTATTAGTAGCTGCGTTATGTCAAAAGAAGTGGGAAGTTGTAGGTGAAATGATGGAACGAGATCATTTCCACGAGCCATATCGTTTAGAACTTGTACCGTTATTACCATCAATTCGTAAATGTGCAAAGGAATTTGGAGCATATGGCACAGCGCTTAGTGGTGCGGGACCATCCATTTTTATTTTAACTCCGTACGAGAAGCGTAAAGAAATAGCTGACCAATTAGCGAGAGTATTTGCAGCTATGAAAGTATGTGAGCTTGAAATTGATCATAAAGGGATTACTGTAAATAAGGAAGAACATATTGGATTATAAAGAAAGCTAGCATCGCTAGCTTTCTTTACGTTATGGAGAATCTATTTTAAAGGGGATTTTTCGGAATGAACATTAATTTTAGAGGTGATTATATGAGTTCAAAAGAGTCACCAGAAGAAAAAAGAGAACGCATGAGACAAGGTGAATTGAAAAATAATCCTACCGGTTCTTTGAATGATGGACTCAACGGGGCGGAATCAGGTAGCCCCGCTGATATGACAGGTGGTATGAATTGGAAAGGTACAGGGATATTAATTTTAGTGCTAGTTTTAGGATATATTATATATAGTTACTTTTTCAGTTAAGGAAAGCTTGATGGAATTTAGATTTGCTTGATCTAATTATTAGTGAGAATAAAAAAACAAGGATTAAAGTCCCACTGTATTACATATTTTCTTTAAACAGATTATAGTTATACGTAAATTTTTTTTGCTCATAATAGAGCTAGCATAATGCTAGCTCTATTATTTTTTTGCCATATTCCTGTAACAAACCTCCTGTATATTCATTGGTGGAGGTGCAGAAGATGAAAAAAATGATAGCGATATGTCTTCTTACAACATTGTCATTTTCGACTTTAGTCGGGTGTGATGTAAAAGGTAATGATGCTTTACAAGAGTCTAAAATAAAGAAAGCGACGTATAAAGATTTTACTTACGATGTAAATCCTGAGACTTTTACGTTAACTGTAGAACATGATGGTGTAAAAGAACAGGCATCACAACCGTTACCAAAAATGAAGGTATCGAATTTGAAAAAAGACAAGGATCATACATCATGGGAATATCCGGATCAAAAAGTAAAAGTAAATTTAGAAAAGAAAAAAGACCACTTAAATATTGAAGTGGAATCGACTGGTGCAGAAAGTTTTACATGGCCAAAAGTGCAAGCTGAAAATTATACACTTCCGTTATGGGAAGGTAAGCAAATTCCGAGTAATGATGAGAATTGGAAGAAGTTTTTAAAGGATGATGAATATTCATTTGCTGAATCATTTTCTATGAAGTTTTTTGCATTAAATGGTTCTAAATATTCGATCGTATATATTGCGAACAATATGTTTAATAATGAATTGAAATTTCATTCAGATCCGAAAATAGGGTTTGATTTTACACATGAATTCCCGAGTATAAATAAAAATAAAACATATGGATTTCAATTATATGTGACAAATAATGATGCAGTAAGTATTGCTAAACTGTATAAGGATAATATTGCTCGAAAAGGTGAATTTAAAACATTACAAGAAAAGGCAAGAAAAAATAAAGAAATCGAAAAACTTTACGGGGCAGCTCATTTTTACTTTTGGAATCAAAATGGTTTATCAGAAAGTAACGTGAATTGGCCGAAGCTAAGAGAGCAAATAAATAGCCCGGTGTTTAGCCATATAAAAGAGCTTATTCAAAAGAATAGTTCAGAGCCTGGGGAATTGAATGTATTTGAGCAGGTGAGTAAACAAGACTTTATCGATAAGTACCAAAAAAATGTTATTTTACGCTATACAAACGAAGTATTATCTATGAAGGAATTGTATAAAGAGGATGTTTTCCCGAAAGTTAATCAGGAAGCTAGTGTGTTATTAAAGAAAGGTGTAGATCACTTATCGAAGACAGAGCTGTATAGCTTAAATAAACATTTATTAAAGTCAGTACTCGGTGATGCAGTTGAAGAAGTAAGTAAATGGGGTAAAGCAGATGGAACGGATATAATAAAGGAAATGAAAAAAGTAGGGATAGACAAAGCGTGGATTGGTCTACCGAACTGGGAACAAGGATTTATGCAGCCTAATTTCGTTACAGAAGCTAAGGAAATGGGATATTTAGTTGGTCCGTATGATTCTTACCATTCTATTCACGAAAAAGGTGATAAAAATTGGAACACAGCTTCCTTTAATGACCCATCGTTATATGAAGAAGCCACTGTAACGAAGAAAAATGGTGAGAAAGTGCAAGGGTTTTTAGGGAGAGGCCGAAAATTAAATCCGACATTATCACTTCCTAGTGTAAAAGAACGAATGAACGATATATTACAAAATGGCCCGAAATATAATTCATGGTTTATTGATTGTGACGCGACGGGCGAAATTTATGATGACTATTCGGCAAAACATTTAACGACACAAGAACAAGATTTACAAGCACGATTAAAACGAATGGATTATATTGCACAAGAAAAAGGTATGGTAGTTGGCTCTGAGGGCGGAAATGATTTTGCAAGTAGTACGATTGCATTTGCTCATGGAATTGAAACACCAGTTATTAAGTGGGACGATGAAGATATGAGAAAAAATAAAACAAGCCCGTATTATGTCGGTGGATATTGGTCACCAAATCAAAATGTTCCAGAAAAATATGCAAAACAAGTACCGTTAAAAGAAGAATATAAGCAAGTATATTTAAATCCAGTATATTCGGTGCCATTATATAAACTAGTATACAATGATTCGGTTATTACAACGCACCACTGGGAATGGGGAAGTTTGAAGGTAAAGGACGAGGTTGGAAATCGTATGTTATATGAGTTATTGTATAATGTTCCTCCGTTGTACCATTTAGATGAAGTAGAGTGGAATAAGCATAAAAAAGAAATTAAAGAGCATCTGAAAGTTTGGAATGATGTTCATGAAAAGGCAGTAAAAGAAGAAATGACGAACTTTGCATATTTGTCAGAAGATAAGTTAGTACAATCTGCTTCTTATGGAAAAGAGATTAAAATTATTGTGAATTTCTCTAATAATGATGTGGAAATAGAAAAAACGAAAATAAAAGCAAAATCAGCTTTAATTTATAATAATGGAAAGCAAATGATATACACACCAAATGAGAAATAATAAAGTGGAATTTTAATCAGTGGGGGATTTATCCCTCACTGATTATTAGTCATCACCAATCAAAATTTCACGGCACAAACTTGACTCTTTTATTCCTGCTAAATTATGAGGTGAAAGTCTTACTACCTGCAAATAACAGAATGATAAATCTGTAAATTCGAACGTTTTGAAGTGTTAAATTTTTGAAGTTGATAAATAGTGACTTGCCAAAAATAAGCACGAGAGTATAATGTGAAATGGAATACATATTGGATTCATGATGTAACCTTACAAAAATGTAAGGTGATTGAAAGGAAATTCAATATGAAGATTACTAGACATACATTATACTAGGAAAAGAGAAAGAGAGGAGAATGAACATGAGCTCTGAATTAGAACAAGATACGAGAAGCAGTAAAAAACGTTCTAAAAGAAAATCAATAAAATGGTTCATTTTAATTCCATTTTTCCTACTTATTTTTGGAGGAGTAGGATATGGATCGTTTATATATAACAAAGCAAAAGCTGTTGTAAGTGATGCATATGCAAAAATTGATAAGTCATCAAAAAGGGACAAAGAAGTGGAACCTTTAAAGGATAACATCTCGATTTTAATCATGGGTGTCGATGGAAGCGAAATGAGAAAAAGCCAATATGGTGAAGCGGTTCGAACAGATGCACTTTTATTAGCGACAATTAATAAAGATGATAAGTCAGTTAAATTAGTAAGTATTCCGCGTGATTCACGCGTTTATATTCCATCTAGAAAAAAATTAGATAAAATTACACACGCACACGTATTTGGTGGTGTTGAAAGTACACGAGATACAGTGGAAAGATTTTTAAATGTACCAGTTGATTATTATGTGAAGTTTAACTTTGAGTCATTTGTACAAATTGTAGATTCAATTGGTGGTATTGATATTGATGTACCTGTTACTTTCACTGAACAAGATAGTAAAGACCAAGCAGGTATGATTCATTTAGAAAAAGGTTACCAACATTTAAATGGTGAACAAGCACTTGCACTTGCGAGAACGCGTAAAATTGACAGTGATACAATGCGTGGTCAAAGACAACAACTTGTAATTGAAGCAATTGCGAAAAAAGCAATGTCTGTTCAATCTATTAGTAAAATGGGCTCTTTACTTGATGCAGTTGATAAAAATATGAAAACAAACTTAACGTTTGATGATATGCTTGCTATTACGAAAAATATGGCAGGCTCTGATTTGCAAATGGAAAAGATGCAAATAGAAGGAACAGATAAACGTATTGGTGGTATTTATTATTACATTCCAAATGAAAAGAATGTAAAAGATATTTCGAATAAGTTAAATGCGCATTTAGGTGTTACACCAAAACCAAATCGAAATGAATAAGTATAAAAAAAGGTTGGCCTCAGCCAATCTTTTTTTATGGAAATGGACTGCTTCATTTATTTTTAGTAGAAGGGCTACTAGTTTTTTCACGTCTACAGTTAAATCATTTTAATTTATATAAACAAAAGGTGCAATTGTACGATATACTAGAGGAAAGAATTTGGTAATTAACTCCTAAAATAGAGGAAATAAATTCATCTCATTGCAAGTTGAAAGCGAATTGATGGAAGATCAAACAGGTTAAAACAAATCTTCTTGAAAGTTGTACATAGTGCAATCAAGAATTGGTATGAAAAGAATAAAGAGCTTGTTGAGGCAGGAACAACAATTTTGATAAAACTCCCATTATAATTCATATTTTAGATTGTTTATATAGTGTAATAAAATAAATAGATGTATAATTATATTGGGTGATTTATATATAAGATTAATAGGGAGAGGAATTCGATAGAATGGAAAAGGCTTTTAAAATTAAACGAGTTGCAGTTGTTTCAGTAGCGATTGCAATAGTAGCTATTGGGTATTTCATGTTTCAATCTATTACTTCACCAGCAAAAGCTGTTGCGAAGCAAGAAAATATAGTGCAGCTTGCAAGTGAACAACAGAAAGTTGAAATGAATAAAACGGCGCCAAGTCGTTTTAACGGAATGGAAAGAAAAGTTGCTTATCTTACATTTGATGATGGGCCAGGAAAATATACGGCTGAATTATTAAATATGTTAAAACAGCATGATGCGAAGGCGACATTCTTTTTAATTGGTGCGAATGTAAAACAGTTTCCTGATTTAGTAAAACGTGAAAATGCAGAAGGACATTATGTTGGAATGCATAGTATGACACACAATTTTGCGAAGTTATATAAAAATGGCGAATATGTTAATGAAATGAAAGAAGATCAAAGCTTAATCGCAAATATTATTGGAAAATCACCTCAATTAACACGTCCACCATACGGGTCGAAGCCTGGTTTAAATGAAGACCTTCGAAACAAAGTAGTAGAGGGTGGTCTTAAAGTGTGGGACTGGACAATTGACTCTTTAGACTGGAAATACAATAAAGTACCAGTGGATGCAGCGGCAGCGCAAATCGCTCAAAATGTATTAGCTGGTGCAACAAAACCGCAAGAAGTCATTTTAATGCATGACATTCACCCGCAATCAGTTGCTGCTGTGCCAGCAATTTTAAAGGGTCTAAAAGAAAAAGGTTATGAGTTTGAAGCATATCATGAAGAGAATCACTTCCCCGTGAACCTCTGGCATGATAACCGTATGTAATGGAGGAATTGAAGTTGAAATATGGAAAAGTAGCAGTAGTTGGAGCATTATCAGTAGGATTATTATCAGGTTGTTTCGGTGAAAAGCCAGAAGAAAATTTATTTACGGCTTTTGAAGCAGCATCTACACAAGAAAAATCTTTAGCAGATGACACAAAAAAATTAGAGAAGTTAGAAAAGCAAGGACAAGAACTTTATTCTCAAATTTTACAAGAAGGTAAAGAGCATAATGAAGCAGTTTCAAAGAAAATAGAGCAAGCTACTGCAAATGTAGACGAGCGTGAAAAAGTATTGAAAAACGAGAAGGAACAGTTAGAAAAAGCGCAGAAAGAAACGACACCCGTTCAAAAAAATATTGAAAAACTCGAAGATAAAAAATTACAAAAACAAGCAAAAACAGTAGAAGAATCGTATAAAAATCGTTATGATGCCTTCCAAAAGATGAATGAGAATTACACGAAGGCGTTAGCGACTGAAAAAGAACTGTATGAAAAATTAAAAGTAAAAGAAACGAAGTTAAAAGAAATTGGTGAAAAAGTTAAAACTGTTAATGAGTTAAATGTGGAAGCGCAAAAGGCAAAAGAACAATTTAATAAACATACAAAAGAGTATAATGATAATAAGTTAGCATTTTATAAAGATGCACAAATTAAAATTAAAGAACAAAAATAAAGAAGTATCTTAATCCCGATAAAAAATCTATAGAAAAAGCCGAAAAAACATTATAATAAAAAATGTTTTTTCGGCTTTTGTCGTTAAATGAATAGAAAAGACTGGAATTGATATCATAAAAGAGTTATAGTAAAATATTCGAAGGGAAACATTGTAAAGTAAGGAGAAGAATTTATGTCATATGAATTTTTATTCAAATTAGGTTTAGCACTCTTTTTAGGATTATTCATCGGAATAGATAGGCAGCTAAAGAATAAACCGCTTGGTGTGAAAACAAGTATGGTTATTTCCGTAGCGAGTTGTTTAATTACAATGGTTTCAATTGAATCAGTGAATGTTTATTCTGTACCGGGTCATACAAACATGGACCCAATGCGTCTCGCTGCTCAAATTGTTAGTGGGATCGGTTTTCTTGGAGCAGGGGTAATTTTACGAAGAAATAATGACGTTATTTCAGGATTAACGACAGCTTCTATGGTATGGGCCGCTTCAGCACTAGGTATTGCGATTGGTGCAGGGTTTTATATACAAGCGACGGTTGCTATGATTTTAATTATATTAGCGATTAACGTACTTCCGCAAATTGTGAAAATTGCAGGCCCTTATTCATTAAGACAAAAGGACTTATCTATAAAAATTACCGTAAACAAACATCGAGAGTTAGACGGGATTTTTAAGCAAATTAAAAATTTAAATATGCAAGTGAAACGAGTGAAAATTAAAGATATTGATAATGGGGCATCTCAGCAATTGGAAATGGTCATTTTAGCTCCAGAAGATTTATATACAACTGAATTATATAGTTCTTTAAAAGAAATCGATCATGTTGTTTCAGTAGAAGTTGAAAGTAGATAAAAAGAGTGATGAAAATTCACTCTTTTTTTAATGCATACAAAACATTTTGCTATAATTATTTTCTAAGGGGGATGAGTATGGTGGAGATACATATTAGAAAGGCAATGAAATCTGATATTGCGGCAATAGCGAAAGTGCATGTGGATAGTTGGAAAACAACGTATACTGGGATATTCGCTAACGAAATTTTAGAAAATTTAACATTTGAACAAAGAAAAAAGCAATGGGAAAACATTTTTCAAAAAGAAGACAATCTACAATATAGATTTGTAGCAGAGACGTTAACTGGGGAAATTATCGGATTTATCGATGGGGGAGTTGAAAGAACAGGTACATATAATTGTGATGGGGAATTATATGCAATATACATTTTACAAAAATATCAAGGAATGAAGATAGGACAAAGATTATTTCAAGCATTGCTATCGGAATGTAAAAAAGATAATATGCAATCTCTGTTAGTTTGGGTTGTTGCTAATAATCCTTCTAAAAAGTTTTATGAAAAATATAATCCGGAAAAAATTGACACGAAACTTTTAGAAAGACTAAATGTAGAAGAAATAGCATATGCTTGGCGAGATATGGATTGTTTATACAAATCACTATCAAATTAGAATACGATAATATTATTATGTAAACTTAATCTGCGAGAATGAAAAAATACATCAATTATTATATTGGTGTATTTTTTTGTTGCCGGATTAAATGTTTTGAAAAGGTGAAAAGTTTAGCTAGATAAAAAAATTCTGAAATATTTCTTGAAATGATTATCATTATCAATTAGAATCATAGTTGATAATAAAATTCAACTGTCAGAAGTTTTACAAAAAAATGATAGTGTTCGTCTAAAAGAGGAGGAGCAGTATGCAGCATGCGAAACAAATCGCGGAACATGCAACAATACAAAGCTTTTTAAACTGTTATTTAAGAGAAACAGGGAGTGGAGAATGGATTACAGAGGATGAAAGAATAGAAAGTATCTTCAGTAATACGTTGAATAGAAATATAGTCCCCACATATTTATGTTGTCGGCTATCGGCACAGAAGGTTACTTTGTATGGAGAAGTTATATATAAATCATCAACAGATCGCCATTTGTTTGGAGAACAGTTTTATTATCAAATCGGAGAAACTAAAACTGTTATAAAAGCAGATTACGTTACAGTTATTACATTTTTAATAAAAGAGATGTCTATCAACTATGGAGAAGGAACTAACCCTGCTGAACTTATGCTTCGAGTTATTCGTAGTTGTCAAAATATTGAGGAATTTACAAAAAAAAGAGCAGAAGATACATCTGCATTATATGGTTTCCATACAACTTTTATTGAGGCGGAGCAATCTTTATTATTTGGACATTTAACTCATCCTACACCAAAGAGTAGACAAGGTATATTGGATTGGAAAAGTTCCATGTATTCTCCTGAATTAAAAGGGGAGTGCCAACTTCACTATTTTCGGGCACATAAAAGTATAGTAAGTGAAAAGTCATTGTTACAAGATTCTACAACGGCGATGATAAAAAAGGAATTAAAGAACGATGAAAAGGTAGGTCAAGAATTTATTGAAGAGTACTGTCAAGAAGATGAATATTCATTAATTCCAATCCATCCGCTACAAGCAGAATGGCTATTACATCAACCTTATGTACAAGAGTGGATAAATCAAGGAGTACTTGAGTATATGGGTCCCGTAGGTAAGTATTATATGGCAACATCATCACTTAGGACGCTATATCATCCTCATTCGAAATATATGCTTAAGTTTTCATTTCCGGTGAAAGTAACAAATTCAATGCGCATTAATAAGTTGAAGGAACTTGAGAGTGGCCTTGAAGGGAAGGAAATGTTAAATACGTCGATTGGTGAAGTACTAGAAAAGTATCCAGGTTTTGATTTTATTTGTGATCCAGCCTTTATTACCTTAAATTATGGAGCAAAAGAGTCTGGATTTGAAGTGATTATTCGAGAGAATCCTTTTTATAGTGAACATGCAAATGACGTTACTTTAATTGCAGGACTAGTTCAAGATGCTATACCGGGAGAACGTACTCGTTTATCGAATATTATTCATCACTTAGCGGATTTAGAAGGTAGAAGCTGTGAAGAAGTAAGTTTAGAGTGGTTTAGACGATATATGAATATCTCTTTAAAGCCGATGGTATGGATGTATTTACGTTATGGCGTTGCATTAGAAGCGCATCAACAAAATAGTGTTGTTCAATTGAAAGATGGTTATCCAGTTAAGTTTTACTTCCGTGATAATCAAGGTTTTTATTTCTGCAATTCAATGAAGTCAGTGCTAGATAATGAACTAGCGGGTATTGGCGAACGTACTGGGAATTTATATGACGATTACATTGTAGATGAAAGATTTCGTTACTATTTAATTTTTAATCATATGTTTGGACTAATTAACGGTTTTGGTACAGCAGGATTAATAAAGGAGGAAATTCTTCTTTCGGAATTAAGGTCTGTACTTGAAGCGTTCCGTCCATATAACCGCGAACCTTCTACATTTTTAAGTGAATTGTTGGAAGAAAATAAATTGGCATGTAAAGCAAATTTGCTAACGAGATTTTTCGATGTTGATGAACTGACAAATCCTTTAGAGCAAGCAATTTATGTACAAGTAGATAATCCACTCGTTAGAGAAGTGGCTGTTCGTTCATAAGTAGTGCTAAAATTTCACGTAATACAAATAATGGAATTTGATATTCCGTATTATAGCGGAGGGATTTATGAAAGAAGAAGTTTATCACATGAAAATATTGAAGGCACTCCAATCAAAAGAGTACATTTCAGTAAGAAGAAGAGTATTCCGGCAATTAGTAGAATCGTTAATTTATGAAGAAATCATTACGCCGATTCGTATACAAAAGGGAGAGCAAATACTTTTTATTATACAAGGTCTTGATGAAAAGGATCAAAATGTAATGTACCAATGCTATGGGCAAGAACGTATGACATTTGGGCGTATTTGTTTACATGACTCATTAATAATGAGAGTTCAAGATGAGGAAGAAGAAATACAATCAGTTTCACAATTTTTACAGGAGATTTTTCGGATTGTTCAAGTGGATCGAACGAAATTGGATTCTTTTATTCAAGAATTAGAACAAACAATCTTTAAAGATACGATTGCACAATATGAGAGAAGTTGTGAAGAAGACTATCTTGCGAAATCTTATGATGAGCTTGAAAGTCATTTAATAGATGGACACCCGTATCATCCTAGTTATAAAGCACGCATCGGGTTTCAATATCGTGATAATTTTCAATATGGATTTGAATTTATGCAACCAATGAAAATTATATGGATTGCAGTTCATGAGAAATATACGACTGTAGGATATGAAAGTGAAGAGAGTTATAACTGTACCTTTAAAGAAGAAATTGGTGAAAAGAAAATCGAAGAGTATATGGATCGTATTCGAACAATGGACTGTGATTCGAAGAAGTACATGTTTATACCTGTTCATCCTTGGCAGTGGGAGAACTTTATTATTCCGAATTATACTGACCATATACAGGATAAATATATTATTTATTTAGGGAAATCAGAAGATGATTATTGCGCGCAGCAGTCGATGCGGACATTAAGAAATGTTACGAATCGAGAGAAACCATATGTAAAGTTATCAATGAATTTACTCAATACTTCAACTATCCGTACATTAAAACCACATTCGGTTGTGAGTGCACCTGCTATATCGAATTGGTTAAAAGATATAGTAAATCATGACCCTTATTTAAGGGATGAATCGCGTTTAATTTTGTTAAATGAATTTTCGAGTGTTACGTACGATGCGAATAAAAAAGCTACGTATGGCTCATTAGGATGTATTTGGCGCGAAAGCGTTCACAAATATTTAGATAAGAAAGAAGAGGCAATCCCATTTAACGGTTTATATGCCAAGGGAAAAAATGGGACACCAACTATTGATTTGTGGTTAAAGAGATATGGAGTAGAAAGCTGGTTACAATTGCTTATTCAAAAAGCAATTATCCCAGTTGTACACCTCGTTGTAGAGCATGGAGTCGCATTAGAATCACATGGACAAAACATGATTTTAGTTCATGAAGAGGGAATACCAGTCCGTATTGCACTAAAAGATTTTCATGAAGGACTGGAGTTTTATCGTCCATTTTTGAAAGAACTCGAAAAACGTCCTGACTTTACTAAAATGCATAAAACATATGCGAATGGTCAAATGAATGATTTCTTTGAAATGGACCGTATTGAATGTTTACAAGAAATGGTTTTAGATGCGCTTTTCCTATTCAATCTAGGTGAACTGGCTTTCGTGCTGGCAGATGAGTATCAGTTGAAAGAGGAACAATTTTGGATCATTCTTGTTGAAGAAATAGAAGATCATTTTGAAAGATTTTCGCATTTGAAAGAACGTTTTGAAGCATTACAATTATATGCACCTACATTTCATGCAGAGCAATTAACGAAGCGTCGTTTATATATGGATGTGGAATCGCTTGTTCATGAAGTTCCAAATCCATTGTATAGAGCAAAGCAACTTACAATACAAAAATCAGTTGTTACAGGGGGAAATCATGCTAATCGTTAATAAACAAGAATTTAGCAAATATGATTTTGAATTGAGATTACAAGGTTACGAGGGAGTGGAACAATTTCAAGAAGCAGAAGGAAATAGATTTGCATTTTGTCTGAAAGATCCATTCGATATTATTACGCTTGTGTTTTTCCTAAAAGAAAAAAGAGCATCTGTACTACTTATTCATGAAGATACGCCAAAGGATACAGCTATTGAAATGGCAAAGCGCGCAAAGTGTACTGCACTTTTATACGGAGAAAGTAACGACTTTACAAAATTAGAAGTTCCAAATCTATTACAAGAAGAACCGTCTTTATTGCAATATAGTTCAGGTACAACAGGAGAGCCAAAACTGATTCGTAGAGCATGGACGGAAATTGAAACAGAAATTGCTGCTTACAATGAAGCTTTAAAATGTGAAGAAGACGAAGTGCCAATTGTAATGGCTCCAGTTTCACATTCATACGGATTAATTTGTGGCACGTTATCAGCAATTACGAGAGGTAGTAAGCCTATAATCATTACAAATAAAAACCCTAAATTCGCATTAAATATAGTTCGTAATACCGAAAAACATATCATATACGCAGTACCACTTATGTTACATATTATGGGGAGTTTTCCACAAGGGACTTTTCAGTTTCATAAAATTATGACATCAGGATCACCTTTGTCAGAAACGCTATTTTATAAGTTAAAGGGCATGACGAAATACATGATGCAGCAGTACGGCTGTTCTGAAGCTGGTTGCATTAGTATATGTCATGCTATGGAAACACATTTGGATTTAGGAAAACCACTTCCTCATGTAAGTATTAACATAGGTTCAAATGAAGATGAACCTGAAGAAATCGTAGTGAAAATTGCTGAAAAGGAGATTTATACAAAAGATTTAGGTTATAGATCTGAGCAAGGCCTTCATTTCATGGGGCGAATAGATGATGTTATTAATGTGTCCGGTCTAAAGGTATTTCCTATAGAAGTGGAAGAAACGATGCTTCGATTAGAAGGTATTCAGGAGGCAATTGTATACCGGGGCAAGCATCCTGTGATGGGAGAAATAGTAAAAGCGAAAGTAGTCTCTCGTATTGAACCAGTACAAATAAGAGAATGGTGCATACAGCATTTACCGTCTTATAAAGTGCCACATGAAATTGAAAATGTAGCAGAGATTCCGAAAAATAAAACAGGGAAAGTAAGTCGGAAGTTATTAGAGATGGGAGAGATAACAACATGAGTCGTGAAATGTTAAAAGAAGCAGTTTTAAGTATTATGAGAGAAAAAATGGAACTGAAAAATGTAACACATTTAGAAGAAACGATGCGTTTAAATCAAGATTTATATATAGATTCGGTAATGATGTTACAGCTTATTGTATACATTGAAATGGAATTAAAGTTATGTGTTCCAGAAGATGAGATAGATCCAAAGGCGTTTCTTACAGTAGGATCTTTGCTTGACTTTATGGAAGAGTTAAAGCCGTTACAAGCAGCAAATATGAATAATTAAATTTAAGAAAGTGGATGAGAGTATGACTTCAATTAAAGTTCACTGTTTAGTGAGTTGTTTTTGTGAAATTATAAAAAGGCGTAGTGATATAGATTTCCGTCCATTTTATTTCGGATTATGGGATGGAGACTTTGATATAACAGAAGGCGGGATTATTTCTTATCATTCCGAAAACATTAACCATGATAACTACTTGCTTTGGTATGAAAAATTGTATGGGATAAAAGTGAACGAATGGTACGATCATTCAAAAGATAAAAGTAGCAATGTAGAAACATTTTTAGAATTAGTAGAAAATAAGCCGGAAAATCGTTACGTAATTGTAATGGTTGATATGTCTTTATTGCCTGAGAGAGAAAATAAGTTTCATCAAAAACCGTTTCCGCATTACTTAATGATATCGAAGACAGAGAAAGAAGACGAATGGTTCATGCTTGATCCTGATTTTCGCTGGGAAGGGAATATGGAAAGAGAAAAAGTGCTCCATTCTGTTAAAGACAACCCATTTGGTGGAGGCTATTTCATTGATATAGAAGGAATTCAGGAGCCAACACAAGAGATGGTAGAAAGTTATTTCATGGAAACATTCAAAAAAGATGATAATGAACTAACAATGGAATTAAAAAAATTAATAATAAAAATGGTAAATGAAGAGGGTGGGTATTCACTTTCCGGGCTCGTAACGGCAGTAAAGCAAATACCCGTATTGGCAATACGTAAATATAGCTATGAACATGCCTTTGCATACTTCCGTGAAACTTTACAATATTCGGAGCAAGAATTTGATTATTGGTGTGATCGAGTGGAAGACATTGTACAAGGATTTACAAATGTACAGTACCGTGCTATTAAAATGGCAATGACAAATAATAAAGATATGTTATTACCAATTGTTGAAAAACTTGATGAAATGAATACAATTGAACTGCAAATCAAGGATGAACTAGAGAAACAGTTTCTGTTATGGAAAGAAATTACAACAAATCAGTCTTTCTTAACTAATACAAGTTCATTGAATTTAAGATAAGGGAGTTCAAACCAATGAAATATTCGCTATGTACAATTTCATTTCGCCATCAACTAATTTCATTTACTGATATTGTTCAATTTGCATATGAAAACGGTTTTGAAGGAATTGAGTTGTGGGGGACCCATGCACAAAATTTATATATACAAGAGCGTGAAACGACAGAACGAGAAATAGATTATTTAAAGGATAAAAATTTAGAAGTTACGATGATAAGTGATTACTTGGACATATCATTATTAGCGGATTTTCAAAAAACGATGGAAAAATGTGAACAGCTGGTAACACTAGCTAATTGGTTTAATACAAATAAAATTCGTACGTTTGCCGGGCAAAAAGGTAGTGAGGATTTCTCGGAACAAGAGAGAAAAGAGTATGTGAAGCGAATTCGCATGATTTGTGATCTATTTGCTCCGCATAATATGTATATACTATTAGAAACACATCCAAATACGTTAACGGATACTTTGCCGTCTACTTTGAAATTGTTAGAAGAAGTAAATCATCCATATTTAAAAATAAACCTTGATTTTCTTCATATATGGGAGTCTGGTGCAGACCCTGTAGATAGTTTTCATCGATTAAAGCCGTGGATACAACATTACCATTTTAAGAATATATCATCAGCGGAGTATTTACACGTGTTTGAACCAAATAATGTATATGCCGCTGCTGGAAGTCGTATAGGAATGGTTCCATTATTTGAAGGTATTGTAAACTATGATGAAATCATCCGGGAAGTGAGAGATACTGATCATTTTGCTTCGCTTGAATGGTTTGGGCATAATGCGAAAGATATATTGAAAGAAGAAATGAAAGCATTAACGAATAGAAAATTAGAAGTAGTAAGTTCATAAGGTGAAATGATGAAAGAGTCTCGTTTAGGAGACTTTTTTTTATTTTATCAATAACCAAAAATTACCATGTATTTAATTTCGGATTTGATACAGTTTAATATATATAAGGAGGTGATCGGTAATGGCTAGAAATCGTAACGCTAATCAATTAGCATCACATGGAGCACAAGCAGCTCTAGATCAAATGAAATATGAAATTGCACAAGAGTTTGGTGTACAGCTTGGAGCTGATACTTCTTCACGTGCAAACGGTTCTGTAGGCGGTGAAATTACAAAACGCCTTGTAGCGATGGCAGAACAACAGCTTGGTGGCGGATATACTCGCTAAATGTAGAAGGTTATAGGAGAAAGGAAGGATTCTTCCTTTCTTTTTTATTTTCAATTAATTGGTATGGATATATTGTGAACAGGATTCAAAGAATAGGAGTAATGCTATATTTTACCCAATTTCTTTTGTTGTAAATGGAAAGTAGTAAAGATGAAATAGCCCTGGTGGAATGTAAACATAATTTCCAGCAGGGCTATTATATGGTAAGAAATATATGATGAAAGGTTCCGAAATCAACATGTTAAAAAAAGAAAACTGTTGTTTAATTGCACTTGCATCAGTTCCACTTGTTATGACGCTAGGTAATTCAATGCTTATTCCAATCCTGCCAACCATTGAAAAGAAATTACATATTTCATCTTTCCAAGTATCCATGATAATTACAATTTATTCTATCATTGCAATTATACTTATACCGATTGCTGGTTATTTATCAGATAGATGGGGACGAAAGATGGTAATGGTTCCAAGTTTATTAATTGCAGCTATTGGAGGAGCGATAACGGGATGGGTATCATGGAAAGTTGATAACCCTTACGTTTGGATTCTTATCGGAAGAGCAATTCAAGGGATAGGTGCTGCTGGTGCTATGCCAGTTGTCATACCATGTGTCGGTGATTTATACAAAGATGAAAAACAGGTTAGTGCAGGTTTAGGAATCATTGAGACGTCAAATACATTTGGAAAAGTATTGAGTCCCATATTAGGATCAGCTCTTGCAGCTATTGTATGGTTCTTACCATTTTGGGCGATTCCAGTTTTATGTGTAATATCGATTGTTTTACTACTGGTACTAGTAAAGGCGAAGAAACAAGAAGAAGAAGTCCCACCACTTAAAGAATTTATTCAATCTATTATCTCTACGTTTCGAGAAAAGGGAAGATGGTTAATTGCCATTTTTATACTAGGTGCAATTATTATGCTTATTTTATTCGGAATACTTTTTTATCTGTCAACTATACTGGAGTCGAAGTACGATATTCATGGTATATGGAAAGGGTGTGTACTCGCTATTCCTTTACTTGTACTATCACTTAGCTCATATATGGCTGGTAAAAAAATTGGAGATAAACAAGATATTATGAAAAAGTGTATCTATATTGGATTTTTACTGGCTGCTGCATCTGTCTTCTTACCTTTATTTCTAAAAGGAATCTATTTGCTACTTCTTTGTCTCGTTATTATGGGTGGAGGAATTGGTATGGTGTTACCATGTCTAGATGCTCTTATTACACAAGGGATTGAAAAAGAGCAGAGGGGGACAGTTACGTCATTTTATAGTTCAATGCGATTTATCGGTGTAGCAGCTGGACCACCCCTGTATTCTTTTTTTATGAAAGGGGCAGACCATGAAGTGTTTTATTTAACGAGCATCTTCGCTGCTATTGGTGCTGTCATAGCAATTATTTGGATTAAACCAGCAAAAGATAAAATGATGTTAAAACAGAAACCGGAACCAACTTCATAATGCGAAAGAGAATTGCATGCCAATTACATAACATGCAATTCTCTTTAATTAGTTAGGAAAAACAACTTGTTTTAACATATAAAGTGCGACTCCCCATATGATTAGCCCTGAAATTTTATTTAATACTATAATCGTTTTTCCTGTCGAGTCAAATCCTTTTAGAAATTTTCCAGCAAAAGCTAAACTAATAAACCAGATCCAAGAAACTATAATTGTTGCAAAAGTGAAAGCCCATTTCTCACTTCCTATGTACTGTATAGAGTTTGTTCCGATTACACCAATTGTGTCTAAAATTGCGTGTGGATTTAGTAATGAAACTGATGCGGCGAAAATAATTTGATTTTTTAAAGGCATGCTTTTCTTACGATTAGTCAACCTGTATTTATAGATTTTTGATGGATTGAGTACCAAAAATCTATATCACACATGTATCCACGTATAACGCATACTAAATACCCCTAATATGATTCGTTTTTTTACTAGGGGGAGATATGATATGATGAATAAAACTATGATATTAGGCCGTTAACCGATAATCATAGTGTATATCGTGTGTAATAAGATGAAAGAGAA
Organism: Bacillus sp. FDAARGOS_1420; assembly: GCF_019344915.1. Classification (NCBI taxonomy): domain Bacteria; kingdom Bacillati; phylum Bacillota; class Bacilli; order Caryophanales; family Bacillaceae; genus Bacillus; species Bacillus sp. FDAARGOS_1420. The sequence continues at coordinate 1,157,898 of NZ_JAHWJB010000002.1, forward strand.
GCTTCAGTAACTTATTCACACACGCAATGGACGCAACTTTATGACATTTGTTATAGGGTTGCGTTTTTAATTTATCGTAGTACCCTATAATGTGATTTCGCCCGTAACGCCGTTGTTTAATCATGTTTTGGATAATCAGGAAAAGTAGTTTTCGTAAATGTTTATTTCCACGTTTATTAATTTTATCTTTATAAAAAGTTTTACCGGATTGAAAGCGACGTATATCAATACCGGCATATGCATTCAATTGCTTGTTATTCGCAAAACGAGTAATATCTCCTATTTCAGCCATTAAACGTACAGCTGTATTTGGCCCAATTCCAGGAAGGCTCAAAATGATACTATATTCTGCACGTTGTTCGGCAAGATGTACCATCTTGTTAATGCAATGTTCCTTTTGATGAAGAAGTTCTTGATAACGCCTTGCGTATACCTTGAGTTGATCACATAGGACATCATTTTGTGAAACGGCTGGATAGGAATTTTTCGCTATTTCAAGTATTTGAATTGCCTTTTTCTCTGCCATGATAGTTGATATTTTTTTATTGGTATTGGCACGAATACGATTTTTTATGATTGTTTTAGAAAGATTTAAAACACAATCTGGATGGGGAAATAGTTGAACAAAATTTAAAAATAGATCCGATTTACTAGTGAACATTTTTTCTAATTCAGGAAATGTTAATTGAATTACTTTGTGCATACGACTACGAATCATCGATAATTCTCCATCCAGTTCGCTATAAAATCTCGAAAGAGACTTTAACTGATGGAATAAGTGGTCCGTTCTATGAGATACCCTTCGGGTAACTGTAAAATGAGTAATGGCTAGTCGATGTGCATCACTTCGGTCCGTTTTATGAATCCGTAAGGAATCACATTGTAATTTTGCTTCTAAGGGGTTTAATAGACAATATGTATATTGGTTATCTTGCATAAATCGTTCTAGCTGCCTGGAATAAATGCCTGTTGCTTCGAACACAATTTCAGGTGATTTGCCAGTTTCATTGGTAAGCTCATGTATCTTTTTTTGTAGCTCTTCAAATTCAGACTTTGAATGTTTGATTTCTTTTTCAAAGATACATTGTTTTTGTGCATTATAAATGACCATATAACTTTTACCCATACTGATATCAAATGCAATTACGTGTCTCATAAGGTTCCTCCTGACGTAAAGTTGAAGTCTTCATCTTACACTTATCGATTCCCATTTCTTATACACGATCTCGAGGACCAACATACTAAAAACTGATTCAAATAAGGTAAGTGAAGAAGGTCAGTTTTTTTTACGGATTCAGAATCCTAAAGCATACACGACCCTTTCTTCACTTCTACTATATAAAAAATAGTAGTGCGAACCAATGCCTTGGCCTGCACTACTAATCTTAGTATGTTTTTCTTGTTTTACATCATTTGAAGGATCGCTTCTCCAAATAACCCAGCCCATATACATAAGAAAGAAAAATCCAATCATATACAAGGTGGTTGTTAACCAAGAGAAAGTTAAGAGGACAAGAGAGACACCTTGTACAGCAATTAATATTAATAATGTATCACATATAGATGCAGTCAAGACTACAGGAGCAGCTCGCCAAATATTTGGTTGACTAGCGCCTTGGTTAAAGACGAAAACATTTTGGACACCTAATGGAATGATAAGACCAAATGCAAGGATGATACCGTGAATAATTGCTTCACTCATCAGATTACCTCCTACTTAATTTGATTAATTATGATAGTGTATATTGTATAGAAGAAATGAAAATTTGTATCCATCCATATGGTTGGATAGGTTACCAACCATAAAATATGTGAGGTGAGATAATGGAAAGGCTCGTTTGGAAACCTAATATGTCTTCGTCTATTCCTTTATATAAACAAATAGAATCTTATATAAAAGAAAGGATTGTTAATGGGGAATGGACAGTTGGAACGAAATTACCTTCACAAAGAGCTTTGGCGCATGCGTTTGAAGTGAACCGAAGTACAATTGTAATGGCTTTCGATGAGTTAATAGCAAAAGGGTACATTGAGGGGAATGGACGGAAGGGAACAATTGTTATAAAAAATAGTGAGAATACTTCAACATATGCCCCGCCTCCAAACTGGCAGTCTTACGTAGAAACAGGACTTCATTATCCGAATCTTCCTGCTGTACAAGAGATTAATCAAGCTGAATTTACTCCCAATGTAATTCGATTAGGAACAGGTGAACTTTCACCGAGTCTCTTGCCTGAGAAAAAGATGAAGGATATTATTAATAAAATTTTACAATCAAATGTTCCACTCGGGTATGAGGAACCGAAAGGAAATCTCCATTTAAGAGAAAAAATTGCGGAATATTTAAAAGGGCATGGGGTATATGTATCTCCTGACTCTATTTTAATTGTTTCAGGGGCAATTCAAGCATTGCAGCTTATTTCTATGGGGCTTCTTCCGAAAGGAGCGTCAATTTTATTAGAAAAACCATCATATTTATATTCGCTTAATGTATTTCAATCAGCAGGAATGCGCTTGATTGGAATACCAATGGATGAGAATGGTATAAATACTTCATACATTACAAAATATAAGAAACAATTTAACGCATCTATTTTATATACAATCCCATCTTTTCATAATCCGACCAATTTTAGTATGAACGCTAAGAAGAGGGAAGAAGTGATGGAGATATGTAATGAAATTGGATTACCTATTATTGAGGACGCGGTATATCAAGATTTATGGTTCGATGCACCAGTTTCAAAGCCTTTAAAGGCATATGATAAAAATGGTATCGTGCTACATATTGGAAGTATGTCCAAAGTCATTAGTCCTGGTTTAAGAATTGGGTGGGTTGTTGGATCAGAATCCGTTATTCAAAGATTAGCAGATATAAAAATGCAAACTGATTATGGTTCAAGTTCTATATCCCAGCAGATTGCAGCGGAGTGGTTTGAAAATGGATTGTATGATGAACATTTACAGTTTGTAAGAAGTGAATTGAAAAAACGTAGAGATTTTATGATAAGTATGTTAGAAAAGTATTGTAGTGGCATTGCAACTTGGCATGAGCCAGTAGGAAGCTTTTACATTTGGCTACATATAAATCTACCAATTTTGAATCGTAGTTTATTTGAAAAAGCTTTACAAGAAAAGGTGTTGTTAAACCCAGGCACTTTGTATGATAGAAGTGCTAACCAATTTTTACGTCTTTCTTATTCCTATGCAACTGTAGAAGAAATTGAAGTTGGAATAAAAAAGGTTGCGCAATTAATTAAAGGGTAAAAGGAGAAAAACATGAAACAATATGTGATTTGCCAAATTATCGATGGGGATAAATATTTAGCTGCTTATGCAGAGACAAAACAGGATGCAGTTGAAAAAGCAGAACTGTTAGGATTAAGAACCGGAAACCGTTACATAGTAATTACCGCGGAAGAAGCTGAAGGGTTAACTTATCCTTAAGCAATGTGTGTGGTATGTAGGAGATAAATAAGCCTAGTAATATATGAAATTACTAGGCTTATTTACTATTAAAGCGTCAAGTCTTCTCGTATGAAAATAAAAGTATTATGAGTCAAGTTGACGGAAAAATCGATTTGTTTTTCGATCCTGATTTCCGTCTCTATATTCATTAACATATTGTCTGAAGTTCCAAGATTGTAAAAACTTATTTGCGGAGTTATAACCAGAATTGTACAGCCATTCTTTTTCTTCTTTCGTTAACTCAAAATTTGTACTTGTAATTGTCCCTGTAGGAATTGTAATTGTTCTTGCTTTTGATTCTTTATCTAAATGCCGTAAATCATGAGCTTGCATCATTGTTTTAAATAGTCCTTTGAACATGGAAATAGGTTCTTTATAATGGGCAGGATCAGCTTGAATTTCATCTTTTACAAAATGAAATCCAAAAGTCGGCCAGCGAGGAGAGGTAGGGGAGTCGAAAATCCAAATTGGGTAATTACTTAAAATCCCGCCATCAACCATATAACAAGGCTGCTTCCATTTTGGTGTTCTCCATTTTACTGGCTCAAAGAAGAAAGGGATTGTACTACTCATTCTTACAGCTTTAGCAATAGAGAAGCGATAATTTAAAAATCCATAGTTCGGTAAATCATCGGGGAAGACAACCATTTTACCGTTGCTTATATCAGAAGCTATAATTTTGAGTTTGTTTAAATCAGGTAGATCTGTAAATAAGTGAACGCCCTTTTTTCGCAGTAATTCTTCAAGCCATTCTTCTATAAATACATTGGAATAAATACCTAGAGTAGACCATGCACTTATTCCTTTACCGATAAACGGGATTCTATCAAGAAAAGTTTTCTTCATAAATTTATTATAATCAATATCGGTTATTATTGTTTTTAATTCGGAACAAGAATATCCAGCTGCTAAAAGCGCTGCGATAATTGAACCAGCTGATGTTCCAGCTACGCGCTCCCATTCATATCCTTTTTCGGCTAACGCGCAAATTGCCCCCACATGCGCAATTCCGCGTACACCGCCTCCCTCGAAAACACCATCAATCTTCATTAAACATACTTCCTTTCAGATGGGAAATTTGAAAATGGCAAAAAAGCACGTATTGTACGCGCTTTTTTACAATAGTTTTTAAGTTTACTAGCAGTCGAATCCGCCGCCCCAACAGCTAGCTCCAATGATGATTAGAAGGATAAATAAAACGATTAATAAAGCGAAACCTCCATAACCACAACCGCCACCACAACTACCGCCGTAACCGTAACCACCGCCGTAACCGCCGCAACTATATCCGTAACCCATGTGGAATTCCTCCTTAAATTAAAAATAAAAATGAACGAGGGGAAAATGTACTGGAAGAAATAAAGAACTATCGTGTTTGTAGGAACAATGTATACTATGCTTTTTTAAACTTGTTCGCGTACGAGGGATAAGCCCGTTTTTTGGAGGGCTTGTTGAATTTACAATGAATGAAGTATAATCTTTGTGCTATGATACAAATAAGTATGTAAATGTAAGGAGAATTTATGGAACAGAAAATTGAAATATTAATTGATAAATATGAACTAACACATTTGAAACAGGAACTTATTAATACTGTATTTCCTTGTGTAAAAGTTGTGCCAAAACAACAGGGAATAATTGCGATAGGCAGTTCGAAAATGGGCGGAGTTCCTGATTTGCCAAATACATTTGAATATCCAACATACAAAGAGAATCCGTTACGTTTTATCGCACAATTTAATTTAAGTGATTTACAAAACGTTGGTATGGATCACAATCTTCCTAAGACAGGGATGTTATATTTCTTTAGTATTGAAAATTACTTTGAAGAAGATGTGGATCCAACCGAAGCTGGACGTGTAATTTATTATGATATCCCTGTAGAGCAATTACGTAGAGCAGATGAAATACAAGCGAAATATAACCAGTGTGCAATTACTTTTGAACTGACGTATAAATTACCGGAGCTTTTCATTGAAGATGAGGCGGATTCAGATCGTTTCTTGCAATTACTTGAAGAGCTAATCCCAGACAACTATGATAATCATCAAATGTTTGGAGAACCATTCTCTGTACAAGATGAGGTATTGTACGAGACTGGACAATATATGGGGATAGATCCACAGCATATGACGCTCTTATTCCAAATTGATTCAGATACTAAAAATTGTAATATGATGTGGGGAGATTTAGGGATGCTTTATTTCTGTATTGGAAATGAAGACTTGAAAAATCGCCATTTTGAAAATACATGCTGTGTGTTGCAAACTTGCTAAAAAAAGGGTTGTTCTTTTTCTAAAAGAACAACCCTTTTAAAAATGTTAAATATGCATAATCTCATATGACCTATTTTGAAAAGTATTGTATACTCTGAAACTATACGATACTTTTTTGTATAGTTATAGAATGTAAGGAGTGACAAGATGGGAAAGACAAGTAAGTATGTGACAGCTGCCGCACTTTGTTCAACTATAGTAATGGGAGGCTTACAGGCGTCAGCTGTATCTTATGCGGCTACGAATCCGACTACAGTGACAACACAATCAGATGCAAAGTTGTTAAATGATTTCAGAAAAGAATTAAAAAAACAGATTGATAATAGAGAAGAAAATATTACAATCACATATAAAACAAAAGATAGAAATGCTAGAAATATTATGGACCAATTGTATGGCGAGTTTAATAAAATTGTAGATGCTGATGAGTATGTAAAATATAATGTAGCGTCTACTAAATATTCTATAAAAGGGATGCCAGGGAATTATACATTTACATTACAAGTGAAGTATCGTGAATCAAAAGAGCAAACACAGTATGTAAAGTCTCAGGTGAAAGCAATTGTAAATTCTATCATTAAACAAGGCATGGATGAACATGAAAAAGTGAAAGCTATTCATGATTATGTTGTGAAAGAAGTATCATATGATACTTCTTATCAAGCATATACAGCGTATGAAGCGTTAGCGAATCGTTCTGCCGTTTGCCAAGGATATACATTGTTAACATATCAATTACTAAAAGAAGCAGGTATTCAAAATCATATTGTAACAGGTACAGGGAATGGACAAGCTCACGCATGGAATTTAGTGAACATTGATAACAAGTGGTACCACCTTGATACTACATTCGATGATCCAGTCCCTGATAAAGCTGGGCGCGTAACATATTCATATTTTAATATGTCTGATGAACAATTAAGCAAAGACCACGAATGGGATCGTAGTAAATACCCAGCGGCAACTACAAGTTACTTTGGTGAATTAACAAACAAAATAAAATCCGGTAGTTCAAAAACTGCTGTATATGAACAAATGTTAAAAGAAACAAATTTAAAGTATTTATCTGCACAATACGGAGCGGAAAATTACAATGAGTTTAAGAAAAAATTACAGCAACAATTTGCTTCCAAGCCAGAAAAAGTAGAAGTACGATATAAGCAGTCCATGGATGGAACGATGCAAGATATAAAGAAAGTACTAGATGAAATAACTTGGCCAAAAGGTGCAAAGCGTGTATCTTATCAAGTTGCGCCATATAGTGCAATGGCAGGTTATTCATTAGCGACAATTACATTTACGTATTAATGAAAAAGAGCATCTTTAAAAGGTGCTCTTTTTACGTTTGAGTATAATTCTAGTGACTATTTAGAATTATGTGATAAAATAATTGAAAATAGAGGATGTGATAGCTGAATGAATTTGTTCGAAAATAATATATTTGCATTGATATATTTTTGTCTAGTAATCGGACTTATCGTTTTGTTTTTTGTATCATTTACTCTGTTCATTAAAAGATTATTGCAAAACAACACTATGAAAAAACAACATGTGATTAATATGAATCAGAAGTTAGATCGGATTATTGAATTGCTTGAAAAAGATAAAAAAGAATAATGGAAGATGGATAAAAAGGAGAAGCAGATGGCGAATTATATAAAGGAATTACGTGAAAAAATAGGACATGATTATGTTATTTTGAATTTTGCAGGAGGTTGTGTATTTAATGAATTTGGTGAAGTGCTTCTGCAAAAAAGAGGAGACTTTAATGCTTGGGGATTTCCAGGCGGTGCAATGGAAATCGGGGAATCTGCGGCAGAAACTGCGATTCGAGAAATAAAAGAAGAAACAGGATATGATGTGAAAATTGATGAGCTCATTGGTGTGTATACGAAATATTTTCAAGCATATCCGAATGGAGATCAGGCACAGGCAATTGTAATATTCTTTAAGTTTTCAATCGTTGGAGGGAATACAAAAATAGACGGTGATGAAACGTTAGATTTGCAGTTTTTCCCTTTAGACAAAATGCCGCCATTGTTTAATAAACAACATGAAGATTGCTTGCAGGATTTATTAGAGAAAAGAGTAGGGGTATATCGTTAACGTATAAAAAAGAAGCTAAATGAGATTAGCTTCTTTTTTATGTTCTATTTCCACCAATCATCAAACATTGACGCTGGTACTTGTCTTTTATGTTCACTCACTTTGTAACGCTTCTCGATCTTTTCAGCAACGTCAGCTGGAACGGATTTACCTTCTAAATAGTCATCTAATTGATCGTAAGTAATGCCTAGCTCTGTTTCATCAGCTTGACCTGGTTTTTCATCTAATAAATCAGCTGTTGGCATTTTTAAGTAAAGTCGCTCGTCTGCACCTAATTCTTGTAATAAATCACGTCCTTGGCGTTTCGTTAATCCCGTTAATGGTAATAAATCTGCACCGCCATCTCCGAATTTTGTGAAGAAACCTGTTACAGCTTCAGCAGCATGATCAGTTCCGATAACGAGTAGCCCTTGTTGTCCGCCGATTGCGTATTGTGTAACCATACGGATACGCGCTTTAACGTTCCCTTTATTGAAATCTGTTAATGATTCGCCTAATAAGTTTTCGTATTGATTTGAGAAAGAATCAACTGTTGAAGCGATATCAAAAGCAACAGACTGATCAGCTTGAATAAATTGTAATGCTAATTGTGCATCATCTTCATCTTTTTGTACTTTGTATGGAAGACGTACGGAGATAAACGTTGCGTTACCACCTTCATTACGAACTTCTTCGACTGCAAGCTGTGCTAAACGTCCTGCCAGTGTAGAGTCTTGTCCGCCGCTAATTCCAAGTACAAATCCTTTTGCACCTGTAGTTTTTAAATAATCTTTTAAGAAATCAATTCGTTTACGAATTTCTACTTTCGGATCAATTACAGGCTGAACATGTAATGCTTTCATAATTTGTTCTTGTAATGTCATTATGTTTTCCTCCTATTCATATTAAAGCGGTAAATAAGTTTATATGTATATTGGTACATACTTCTATCCTTTATTATTTCGCAAAACTAACGAATATACAATAGGATGCGTGTATGAATGTAGTCATTATAATGAAACTGTTTTATATAAGCAATTGTTTAAAACCTTTCAATAATGTAAGGTTTTTGTCATTTGAATCGATGGAAGGTATTTCCGAACTTTACTAATATAAAAGTATAGTTAGTAGAAGGGCGGAGAAGTAGTATGAACATTAGAGAACTCGCATTTCGAAATGTAACGCGAAATAGACGAACATACTCAGCTTATTTTTTGAGTAGTGCATTTGCAATTATGGCCTTTTTTGTGTATTCATTTTTTGCGTTTCATCCGGCATTAAGTGCTGGAGAATTAGGACGGTACGTATTCGTAAGTATGTCTTTTGCGCAGTCTATTATTTACTTATTTACATTCTTCTTTATTTTATATTCAATGGGAATGTTTTTAAAAACGAGAAAGCGTGAACTAGGAATTTTAATGATGCTAGGTATGACGAAATATCAATTAAAGCGTCTTATCTTCTTTGAAAATATAATGATTGGAATAGGGGCAATAATTTTTGGGATTCTTTCAGGTATGTTGTTTTCAGGGATATTAATATTTGTAGCTCCGATGATATTAAAACTAGATATCTCTTTATCCTATTACATACCGATGAAAGCGATTGTTGTAACGAGTATTATGTTTTTCGTATTATTTATGATCATTTCATTGTTTAGTGCAGGAATGGTTCGTAAAAATAAAATTATGAAATTGTTTAGAGGATCAGCAGAGGCGAAGCCAGAACCGAAGGCATCTATAATTTCTTCTATATTAGCAGTAGTATTGCTTAGCGCTGGTTATGCAGGAGCTCTTATGTCATATGGTGCAATGGTATTTATAATGATGATTCCTGTTACAACGGTAGTCATTATTGGTACGTATTTGCTGTACAAGCAGTTGAGCGTCTTTATTATTCGATTATGTAAAAAAAGCAAACGTTTCTATTGGACACAGACAAATATTATTACTTTGTCAGATTTAGCATACCGTATGAGAGATAATGCAAGGATGTTCTTTATTGTAACAATTATTTCAACAGTAGCATTTTCAGCAATAGGTACATTGGTTGGGTTTGCTTCGATGACGAAAGAAATTATGGACAGACCAATTGCGTTTCACTATCAGTCTAAGCAAGGTAATAGCAATGAGTCACAGCATCTGAAAATCATTGACGAAGGATTAAAGAAACATAATATAGCAGCTTCAAAAATAAATATTTCATCGAAGAAAACGGAGGAGCAGTCGTTAAGAAGCGCCATTTTTATAAAAGAATCAGATTATAAAGAATATGCAAAGTTAACAGGAGAACCATTTAATACTGTATCAAATAAAGAGGCTTTATTTTTGTCAGTCGAAATACCCGGACCACCGATGAAAGAAAGAAAAGAAATTACTTTACCAAATATGAATGAACCTTTAAATGTGAAAAAAGTTAATACTTCTTCATTAAGTAAAATACTAAGAGGTAATGTGTATGTAATCTCTAAAAATCAATATGATTCATTACAAGATGGATTTAAAGAAGAAAAAGATTATATGTATAAAACACAATCCGCGAAAGATGAAATTGAGGTTGGTAAAGAGCTTACGAATCAGATTAAGCCTTATGAAGAACATTCAACGTTTAGTGCAGAAGAGTACGATCAAAATCAAAGTCTACAAATCGCAGGACCCATTTTATTTGTAGGTTTCTTTATTGGTATTGTATTTTTCGTTTGTGCAGGAAGCTTCCTTTACTTCCGTTTATTTTCAGATTTGGAGGACGATACTCGTTTATTTGAAATGATTCGAAAAGTTGGATTGACGAGAGGGGAATTATCGAAAGTAGTCACAATCCGCTTAGCGCTTTTATTCTTCGTTCCAGTTGGAGTTGCAACATTACATGGGGCAGTAGCATTAACTGCGTTAGGACAAATGTTTGAGTACTCACTGTTTAAAGAAAATACAATTGTATTAAGTATTTTCGTAGGTATTCAAGTTGTATACTTCTTAATTATACGATCGCGTTATTTAAAACAATTGAAAGAAAGATTGAATATTCGTTAAATGTGTTTTTTTAACTTTTGTACTATATTTTCTAAAAAGAGTAAGGCATTACCAAATATATAGTGATAAAATGAAAATAGCGAGGTGAAAAAAATAATAGAGAGTAAGGGGGGAGTAACATGAAAGCAACAGGAATTATTCGAAAAGTAGATGAATTGGGACGGATAGTTATTCCTAAAGAATTACGGGATGTATTAGGAATACAAATCAAATCACCACTTGAAATTTTTGTAGAAGAAGACAAAGTCATTTTACAAAAATATCAACCATACAATGCTTGTCAAATAACAGGTGATGTTTCAGATCAAAATATTTCATTAGCAAATGGAAACATTACTGTTAGTATAGAAGGCGCAAAACATGTAATAAAAGAAATTGAGCAGTTTTTGAACAAGAGTAAGATTTAGTCTTAATTTATCCCGCTATTTGTGGGCAGTAAAACTCCCACCTCAAAACTCGGCTGAAGCAAAGAAGTTAGGTGGGAGATCAATTGCCCGTAAACGCCCGATTGGTGAGGGCTAATAATCAGTGGGGGATGAACACCACCCACTGATTATAGTTTCACTTTATATTATTCTATTGAAAAACTGAAAAAGAAAAGGACCATTAATGGTCCTTTTCTTTTGTTTATTGAGAAACATTTGAGAGGAAGGGAAATGGAACGAATAAAACGAATGTTAAATCTAAACGCATTCAATAGTGGTCTGAAATGAAAATAATATATTTTCAGGAGGGATTACGATGAATAGTAGTACAGCGAATAAACAAAAAGGCATTAAATTAATTCCGTTTACTGTAAATAAAGTGGTTGAACAAGTAAATGAAATTCCACCAGGTGTACAATTGATTCATGCTCCGCAAGTATGGGAAAAGAGCGCGAAAGGAAAAGACATTGTCGTTGCTGTTTTAGATACAGGTTGTGATGTAAATCATGTAGATTTAAAAGATCGTATTATTGGTGGGAGAAATTTCACAAAAGATTATGAAGGAAATCCCAATATTTATCTTGATAATAATGGGCATGGTACTCATGTATCGGGGACAATTGCAGCGACTGAAAATGGTGTTGGTGTTTTAGGAGTCGCACCACTTGCTAAAATGTTAGTGTTAAAGGTTTTAGCGGGAGATGGTTCTGGGAGTTATGAGCAAATTATTGAGGCCATTCATTATGCAGTAAATTGGAGAGGGCCTAATAAAGAAAGAGTTAGAGTCATTTCAATGTCACTTGGTGGTCCGCAAGATGTACCAGAGTTACATGAAGCTATTCAAAATGCGGTAAAACAAGACGTACTTGTCGTGTGCGCTGCAGGAAATGATGGAGATTGTAACGATGATACGGAAGAATTAGATTTTCCAGGTGCTTATTCTGAAGTAATTGAAGTAGGTGCTGTTAATTTAGAGCGGAAAATTTCATGCTTTAGTAATTCAAATCAAGAAATTGATTTAGTAGCGCCGGGTGATGAAATACTGTCTACGTATCCAGAGGGGAAATATGCGGTATTAAGTGGTACTTCAATGGCGACGCCGCATGTCGCTGGGGCGCTAGCACTTCTCATAAAGCAGTGTGAGAGAGAGTATGGTAGAAAATTATCAGAGCCGGAAATATATGCGCAACTTATAAAAAGGACTGTACCTTTAGGGTATGAACGTACATCTGAAGGGAATGGATTAATAGATTTATTAAAAGAATAGTAATTACTAAAAAACATCTCATATTCATATGAGATGTTTTTTAGTACGGTTCTGTTGCATGTATTACGACGTCTAATAAACCGGGGAATCTAGCATTTAAGTCATCTTCACGAATTGAAATGAAACGTTGTGTGCCTTCAAGGCGTGTATACATAACACCAGATTCACGTAAAACTTTGAAATGATGAGATAAAGTTGATTTCGCAATTGGAATGTTTAACGCACCACAAGATTGTTCATTTTTCTCTAGTAGCATAGTTACAATTTGTAAACGAATTTGATCGCTAAGTGCATATAAGACAGAAGAGAATTGAATTTCTTCTCGATTTGGATGATAGAGAGTACGCATTTTTTCACCTGCTTGTATAAGTTAATATATTTGCACTATAACATATAAAGTGGTATATTTCTATTGTTCGAATATAATCGAACAATAGAAATATAGGGGGATAAAAAATGAAGTATACAAAATTGCAAAAGGCAGGACTAAATATTTCGAAGTCGGGGTTAGGAACAAACGCTGTTGGGGGACATAATTTATATGCTGATGTGAATGAGGAAGAAGGAAAAAGATTAATAGAAGAAGCAATTCAGCAAGGGATTACATTTTTTGATACAGCAGATTCATACGGTTTCGGTAGATCAGAGGAATTGGTAGGAGAAGTATTAAAAGGAAAACGCCACGAGTTTGTACTTGCTACAAAAGGTGGAATTCAGCCGTTATTAAATGGAGAGGTTCATATTAATAATGAACGAAGCTATTTAAGAAATGCTGTGGAAAATAGCTTAAGAAGATTACAAACTGATTATATTGATTTATATTATTTACATTTTACAAATCCTGAAACAAGTTACATAGATTCAATTGGAGAGCTTACTCGCCTAAAAGAAGAAGGGAAAATTCGCTCAATTGGAATATCTAACGTAAATGTAGAGCAACTAAAAGAAGCGAATCAGCACGGACATATAGATGTTGTACAATCACCGTATAATATGTTGGATCGTGCTGCTGGGGAAGAACTTTTGCCATATTGTATAGAATCAGGTATTTCATTTATTCCGTACGGGCCTCTTGCCTTTGGGATACTAGGTGGAAAATATACAGAAGATTTCAAATTGAACGAAGGCGATTGGCGTCAAAGTGTAAATCTATTTGAAGAAAATACATATAAGAGTAACTTTAAGAAAGTTGAGAAGTTAAAAGGCTTAGCTAAAGAAAAGAATCTCGAAGTATCGCATTTAGCTTTAGCGTGGTTATTAAACAAAAAAGGAATTGATACTGTTATTCCTGGTGGGAAACGAGCAGAGCAAATAAGAGAAAGTGTAAGAACGGTGGAAGTTTCATTGAATGAGAAGGTTATGAAAGAGATTGAATCTATATTAGAAGATTAGTTGAAAAGAGGGATAGGGCCCTCTTTTTATATAAAAGGAGAAGGTTTAAATGAAAAGAGTGCTAGCTGTATTCTTTACGATAATGTTTATGATTGGTACAGATACTTTCTTAATTTCACCACTTTTGCCGACATTACAACAGGTGTATCATGTATCAACTGAATTATCAGGATGGATGGTGAGTTCATATGCTTTAGGATACGCTGGATTTGCGCTTATCGCTGGTCCTATATCAGATGGCTTAAACAGAAAAAAAGTGATGGTATTAGGAATGAGTTTTTTTGCATTAAGTACATTTTTGTGTGGAATGGCACCGAGTTTTTTATGGATGCTAACATTTAGATTTTTAGCAGGTATAAGTGCAGCTTTTGTATCTCCACAAGTGTGGGCATCTATTCCGCTCCTTATAGAGAAGAAGCAAATTGTAAAAGCAATTGGAATTGCAACAGCAGGGTTATCAATCTCTCAAATTTTAGGGCTACCAGTAGGGTCGTATTTAGCAATGATACACTATACTACACCATTCTTCATCATTGGTATATTATCAGCACTACTTGTCATTCTTATTTATGTAGTATTACCAGAAATACAACCGGTTCATATAGGTGGAAGTAAAACAAAAATCTTAAAGCGCTATAAACAATTACTTACAGATTCAAAGGTTTCACTTTCTTATTTTGCATATTTTGTTTTTCAAACTGGTAATTTTGCTGCATTTTCATTTTTGGGTGTATGGCTTTCCATTCAATTTGGCTTACAAGTCCATGAAATAGGAACAGCTATGCTCGTATTAGGATTAGGAAATTTGACCGGTAACATTTTTGGGCCGAGAATCGTAAATAAAATTGGTTATAACCTTTCTTTCTATGGTGGAATTCTATTTACAGCAGTGCTATATGTCATACTTCCTCATTTAAAGAACATTATGTTTGTAGAGTTATTTTTCTTTGTTTTATTTTTTGTGACAGGAATTTTGTTTGTATTGATGATGGGGTGCTTACAAAATATGTCTAGTATAGCAAGGGGAACAGGAGCCGCTCTTGCTAATGCTTCTATGTATATTGGCCAAATGATTGGAGCGGCAATAGCAGGAATGTTATTTGCAGCATCTCACAATTTTATACTTGTAGGTAGTTTTACTGCGTTACTATATATAGGAGCTTTATTTTTGTTTAGAAAAAGTGAAAAGCTTAATGAAGATAGTGAAACAGGAATTGCATCATAAAGCCTTTAAAAATAAATCGAAGAAATTCAAAAAACAAAAAATCCCTAAAGAGATAGGGATTTATATATCGGCATATAGTTCCTTGGAAAAGGATATACTTAGTTTAACATATAGGAATACTTATATTTGTGAAATAGATGTGAAAGTAATGTGAAAAATGCCGTAATAAAAAGCACTGTTTTAGCTAAAACAGTGCTTTTCTCTTTGATTGAACAGTTGCTGCATTTTCATCATGTATGCCTGCATCATTAATAATTCGTTGTTTTGCTTTATTTAATAGATGGTTTACTGCTTCACCAAAATAGTTAGCTTCGCTTTTTGTGCGGGCTTCTCGTAAACATTTATAGTTTTCTAGCAGTTTCTCTTTTTCGGTGTTTGTTAAGAAATCTTCTATTTTCTTTTTTGTCATACGAAACACCCTTTCTTCTGACAAACGACGCAATAGAAAATATTTATTTTTTATTATAACAATAATTTTTAGAGAAAGTATAGACTAACGTCGTAATAGTTTGTCAATTTCTTGGATTTTCTCATCAGCTTTCCCAATTTGCGTATTTTTAGCCTGTTCACCACCAAGAGCTTGGTGAAGTAAAAACGTTTGACCGGAAATAGCGGTCACAATGGAGACTTTTATAATTTCTTTTATTAAGGTGACATCGAATAAAACGAGTCCAAGAAGTGCGGCGAGGCTACCTGTAAAAATATCAGTTAAAAATCCAAAATGAAAAAAAGTTTTTAAACGGCGTGGAAGCAATAACTTGCCTTGGTTATTGATCAGATGGGAAACGAAGCCAGTAATGCCACCAACGAGAACAGCGGTTAGCCATTGATACATTTCCATCGAATCCACTCCTTTTAGTGAATAAGATTCGATAATTTGATATTGATTCCTTTTAATATTTCATATAAGCATATTGAGAAAGTTTGTTTAGGTTTATTCCGTATTCAATTTAATTATAACAGAAAAATCTGATATATTTCAGTCTATTATATGAAGCGGTTATTCCTTAATATGAATGTAGAAAGGGGTGCGTGATATGAATATAGATTATCGAATAAGAAGTGTAGATGGTTATACAAAAAATATAGGGGAATTAGTAAGCATGCTGGAACATACGAGGGCTGTAACATTACAGGAAATAAACGATCTATCAGTTGAGCAATTAGATTTAATTATGCCGAGTGGAGGGAATTCCATCGGAGCGTTACTAAAGCATATAGCGGCTATTGAAAAAGCACATCAGCTTATTTCATTTCAAAAGCGTGACTTTACAAAAGAAGAATTAGAAATATGGGAAGATGCACTGTATTTAGGGGAAGCAGGGAAATCTATTCGTGGCTATGACATACCGTATTATGTACAACTTTTGCAAAAATTGAGAGAAGAAACACTAAAGTGCTTGAGTGAACAGGTTGACGAATGGCTAATGTCAGAAAGAAAGTGGCCTAATGGCGTAGCGTATAATCAGCACTACCTTTGGTTTCATGTGCTAGAAGATGAAATTAGTCATCGCGGACAAATTAAAATGCTAAAAAATAAGTTATTTGAAAATTACGTTAAATAAGGTAGCTTTTTAATGGGATATTCCATATAATGAGAGTAATTAAAATTAGAACGGGGTGATGTATTATGGCGAAATTAACTTATATGAATAATAAACCAAATACAAAGGTGGACGGAAAGGGCGATACTCTATAAGTGAGCGCACAATCCTTCCACTAAGTTCAAACTAGGGAGGATATCAATTTGGATCAAAATATTTTAGAATCTTTCGGATGGGATTCTTTTTTTGAAGAACAAGCTGTAGAGAACTATGAAGTAGGGCGTATTTTACTTGAGCATAAGCATATATATCGGATTATTTGTAATGATGGTGAATATGTAGCGGAACTGTCTGGGAAGTTTCGTCATGAAGCGTTAACGAAGGGAGATTATCCGGCAGTTGGGGATTGGGTATATATAAAGAAAATAGAAAATGAGAAAAAGGCAATTATTCACCGTATTTTTCCGAGAAGAAGTTCTTTTTCAAGACAAGAAGCTGGTAACAGAACTGAAGAACAAATTATCGCAACAAATGTAGATTATCTATTTTTAGTGAATGCACTTAACCATGATTTCAACGTAAGAAGGATGGAACGTTATTTGCTGATGGCTTATGAGAGTGGTGCAATGCCTGTTATTGTTTTAACGAAGAGTAGTTTATGTGAAGATGTGGAACAGAAAATTGCAGAAACTGAAGCGGTAGCAATCGGTGTTCCTATATTTGTTGTTGATAGCTTAGTGTACGTCGGAATAGAATTATTGCAACAATTTGTTTCACCAGGAAAAACAATTGCTTTAGTTGGATCTTCAGGTGCAGGGAAATCTACTTTATTAAATGCATTAATAGGAACAGATGTAGCAAAAACCGGAGATATACGTGAAGAAGATAGTAAAGGAAGGCATACGACAACTCACCGTGAATTGTTCCAATTACCGAGTGGCGGTTTAGTAATTGATACCCCTGGTATGAGGGAACTTCAGCTTTGGGAAGGAAGCACGGCAATTCAAACTACATTTTCCGATATTGAAGATCTTGCAAATACTTGCCGCTTTCGAGATTGTAAACATGAAGGTGAACCAGGATGCGCAGTTCGAAGTGCTATAGATAACGGAACTATACCCGTAGAGCGCTTACTAAGCTATAAAAAACTGCAAAGAGAATTGGCATATGTTATGAGAAAACAAAACATTACTCTGGCAAGAGCGGAACGAGATAGATGGAAAAAGGTTTCTAAACAACATAAAAAAATGTAAAAAACCAAAGGGCTTGTTCCTTTGGTTTTTTATATTTGTAAATTTTATAATAATGTTATTCGTATATATAGACAAAAGAAATTAATTTGTTTAAACTTTACAAAGTGTTCATCAAAACAAGTTATAAAAATAGAAACTAAGGAATGGGATATATTCAAAATTAGCTCTATTTAATCTTTAAAGCTTAATATTGAAATGCAGGAGGTTTATAATGAGTAAACTAGTAAGTTGGTTTAGAGATATGAAAGTAGCAAAAAAGCTATTAATTTCCTTTTTTGTTATATTAATTGCGGCAGTTTCTATTATTGGGGGCATGTCGTATCAAACAGCTAAAAAGAATTTTGAATCACAAATTATGAGTAGCGCTCAGGATAATATAAAAATATTGGATAATTTAATCAATCAAATGATTGAAGCGAAATTCAACGATGTAAATAATTTTGCACGAGTGATTCATAGTGATATGTATCAAGGGGATAATCAGGATGAGCTAAGAAAAACATTATCCCAATATATTAGTTTGAACAAAGATGTAGAACAAGTGTATGTTGCTGGAAACGATAAAAAATTTGTACAAGAACCCAATATACAAATGGCAGCAGATTATGATCCAACAGCGCGTTCTTGGTATAAAGATGCAGTGAATAAGCAAGGTGGAATTGTTGTCACTGAACCATATAAGGCACAAGGGAATGGACATATTGTCGTAACAATCGCAAAACAAACTGAAGATAAAAATGGTGTTATTGCGGTAGATTTAAGCTTAGATAATTTATTAAAAACAACAAAGTTAATCAATATTGGTAAAAAAGGCTATGCTTTCATTTTAGATGGAAAACAAAAAATAATTGCTCACCCTCAAGAAAAATCGGGTGACAAGGCAGATGATTCTTGGGGAAAGAAAATATACGAAGATAACCATGGCACTTTTTCATACACTTATGGTGGTAGTGAAAAGAAAATGATATTCGCGACAAATTTAAAAACAGGTTGGAAAATTGCAGGGACGATATATTCAAATGAAATAGTTGAAGCTGCTCAACCTGTATTTTATAATATGTTAATTGTAATGTTTATTTCATTAGTTGTAGGTGGAGTGCTTATTTATTTCGTGACACTTTCTATTACCAAACCTTTAAAGAGATTAGTTGTCACTTCTAAAGAAATAAGCGAAGGGGACTTAACTCAAACGATTCAAATACATTCAAATGATGAAATTGGACAACTTGCGAAAGGTTTTAATGAGATGACTCATTCACTACGTACATTAATTGGAAGAATTAATACTTCAGCAGGGCATGTTGCAGCTGCATCTGAAGAGTTAACAGCAAGTGTGAGACAAGCGAGTGAAGCGACTGAACAAATTACATCAGCAATGGATGAAATATCAAGTGGTGCAACGACGCAAACAGCAAGCGTAGAAAATGGTGCTATGTTACTGTTTGATGTAACAGAAGGGATTCAGCATGTAGCAAATAGCTCATCATCTATTAATACTGCTTCTGCTCACACTCGCGAAAAAGCAGAAGATGGTGGAAAGCTAGTTGGAAAAACAGTAAATCAAATGCAATCTATTGCGGAATCTGTTTCACAGTCAGATGCTGTTATTCAGTTGTTGAATAACAAATCAAAGCAAATTGGTGATATTTTAGAAGTTATTCAAAATATTGCAGATCAGACAAATCTTCTAGCTTTAAATGCAGCAATTGAGGCTGCAAGAGCTGGTGAGCATGGAAGAGGCTTTGCAATTGTTGCTGATGAAGTACGAAAATTAGCAGAACAATCTAGTGTATCATCAAGTGAAATTAGTAAATTAATTTGTGAAATACAAGATGATATGAGTAAGACAGTAAAATCTATGAATAATGTAAATGAAGAAGTGCAATCTGGACTTGTTATTGCAAATGAAACGAAACAAAATTTCACTGAAATTTTACAATCTACAAATGAAATTGCTGACCAAATTAAAACGATGGTTGAAACGGCTAATGGGATGTCAAAAGGTGCAAATGAAGTATCTATTTCGGTTGGTCAAATTGCTATGACGGCACAAAATAATGCGACGAGTACACAAAGTGTTGCAGCGTCAGCTGAGGAGCAGCTAGCTTCCATGGAGGAAATTGGTTCTGCAGCTGGTACACTATCTCAAATGGCTGAAGAGTTACAAGTATTAATTGAAAGATTTAAAGTATAAAAAGGGGAGGCTGTCTCAAAATAGCATTAGTGCTATTAGAGACAGTCTTTTAGCTGATAAACGGATTAGAGGTTCAATGCATTTAATGTTTGTCGAAAAATAGAGGAATTTGTTAAGCGGGTGTATAATTAATATAATATATACTACGTTTAAAGGAGATCAGTATGGGAGTGTATTGGGGAACGAAAAGATATTCTTGGCTTAGCTATGTCTCGTTTTGGTTAAGCATTTTATTCTTTGTTGCTTTTTTAATTGAAGTGTTTGTATTTAAAACACTTTCAAATAGCTCATTACAAATCGTTAAATACTTTTATTTTATATTTGTTCCATTAAATATCATTCTTAGTTTAAGGTTATTATTTAAGAATAATGAAAAGAAAATATTACCGATTTTTAGTTTAATTGTATCACTATTATTTGCAAGTTTAATTATAGTGTTAGCATTAGCAGCTACAGGAAAAATCTTATGAGGAGAGTGATATAAATTACTCTTCTTTTTTGTGGTTTTTCAAGATTTATAAGTAGTTTGTAGGAAATAAGGAAAGTGATAAGTTATCAGTAAGGGAACATACTAGTGAATAGAGAGTGAACTGAAAATACTATATGTTTTGTATGTGTTTATAAAGCAAATGAATGCGGTAAGATTTGTGATATATGGTACAATAAACATGGATAGTGATAGAGATAAAGGGTATATAAAATACTCATCGTTTTTTAGTAAGAGAGGGGTTATCTTATGCTATACGAGGATTTGATGACAGTATTCCAAGCTGCTCCGATAGAATTAGATAGAGGCGGCTGGAAATATATAATCCAGGAACAAAATGATAATTATGAAATTGTTGATGAAATGTTAAAAAAGCAAATGAATGTTGAATTGTATTTTAATGAGTATGATGAGGTGAAAATCACTTTATATAAAGATGGAAGCCCTATTACTACTATGCAAAGAATTGCTATTTCAAAAGTTGAGTTGGATGAAGAGGAAGACGGCATTCAATTCGTATTGGAACGCATGCCAAGTCGAATGATTCGTTTGCAATTAAAGCCATATCTTGCAGTAGAAATGGGGCCGTACTGGGAAGTATGTGAAGACTGCGAATGAAGATGAAAAACATCCGTATACACGGATGTTTTTTTATGTTTTTTGAAGTTGTTTAAAGGCAATAATCGGTAGTAAAATGATGCTCACCCAACCGATAATAGGGTATAGAATATGAAGTAATTCGCTATATCCAATGAAACTAAAGCAATAACTAATTAGTAATATGAAGTAAATAATGTTATTACTTTTCCATCCGGTAATGGATTGCATTTGTTTTGTCATTCCGAATATATTCCCAACTAATGTTGTGAATACTTCACCAAAAATGATAAGAACAAAGAAAAAATGGAAAGTTGCATTAAACCTTCTTACAACTTCAGCCATTGGGATGTTATATTGATAAAATTGTTCAACTGATAATATTGCTAAATGGCTACATAATAAAATAAAGCAAAGCCCCGCGCCGCCTAAAATACCACCCCATAAAATAGCTTTTCGATCTTTTACTTCACTGGCCAATGGGACGAGAACACTTTGGGCGAGAGACAGATTTAATGCAACATATGTAATAGGGCTAGTAATCCATTTCATATTCCAACTTTCTGTAGGAACGGTGTCAATAATAGGAGTTGTACCATGAATAAAGGTTGTAATAGCAAGTCCGATAATGAAAATCATCATAATAGGTACGACAAGTGTATTCACTTCAAAAACACCTTGTAATCCTCGGCTCCCAATAATGAGGCAGGCGATGACTGTGATGAAAATACCAAGTTGTCTCGGGAGACGAAGTTGTTCTTCAAATACTGCCCCGGCTCCTGATAACATAACGCTAGTTACGCCAAATAATACGAGTAATAATAAAGTATTTACGACATTTCCAAATACATCCCCAAATAAATATTTATTAAATTCTTGCGCTGAAAATGCCCCGATTTGTGATGAAAGTAACATCATTTTTGTACCGAGCCAAATAAAAAAAAATCCACTTATACATATGCCAATGGTTCCGTACAATCCGTTAACTGTAAAAAATTCAACAATTTCTCGCCCCGTAGCAAATCCAGCTCCAACGACCGTTCCGATATAAGTAGCAGCGACTTTCTTTGCTACTTGCCATTGTTGATTGTCCATGTTATCCCTCTTTCTTCTATGATGAGCTTGACTTACTATTATGCATATGTGTGAGCTTGGACAATTAGACATATGAAGTAGTTGAAAGGATACATGAATTATATGATATTAGGGAAATAATAAGGTTGTTAAAACTTTGTTACATATAAGCTGTTCATTCAAAAGAATAGGGAATGTATGGTAAAATGAAGTTAGGTCATTAAAAGATAGTAACATGATAAGAGGAGTGGATTGTATGAGTACGAAAACGAATGTTGTTGAAGTATTAAACAAGCAGGTAGCAAACTGGAATGTATTATATGTCAAACTGCATAATTATCATTGGTATGTGACAGGACCGCACTTCTTTACATTACATGAGAAATTTGAAGAGTTTTATAATGAAGCGGGAACATATATTGATGAATTAGCAGAGCGTATTTTAGCGTTAGAAGGAAAACCGTTAGCGACAATGAAAGAGTATTTAGCAACTTCAACTGTAGTCGAAGGGACAAGCAAAGAGTCTGCAGAAGAAATGGTGCAAATTTTAGTAAACGATTTTTCTGCACTTATTCAAGAATTAAAAGAAGGTATGGAAGTAGCTGATGAAGCTGGTGATGAAACATCGGCTGATATGCTATTAGCAATTCATACGACATTAGAACAACATGTATGGATGTTAAGTGCATTCTTAAAATAAACATAAATGGATTAAAGAAAAACTCTATTGAAAAATTCTTTCAATAGAGTTTTTTATAATTTTTCAGTTTTCTTTTATGCTATAATATAGTAAAAGGGAGGAGATGCGATGTTTCGCTTTTTCAGAACTGGAAAAGAAGAGCGGGAAATTACGAAAGACGAATTAGAGCAAGCAATGGCTAAGTTTCTAGAAACAAATGCTAATATCGTTTATACAGTCTTAGTAAATGATGATTACACAGTAAATTATGATTTGTTAAAGCCCTATTTACCTGCATTTCCAACAAATTGTTTTCTGATAACGAAGGAAACGCTGGAGGTATTTGAGCATACAGAAGGAAATTTAAACCTAGTTAAAGAAATTGATATCGTACAAAAGGCCGTAGATCAATATGTAACAGAAAAAGAAATGTTCCCAATTGTTGAAGATAGCGAAGATCAGCTCATATGCGGAGTGAAACTAGGACCATATTTAAATCGTATATTAAAAAGAGACTTATATATTTCAGAAAAGCATTATTTAGTTTCAAGTAAACCAGATAAGAAAAAAAAGAATAGTGGATAGATGTTATGAGAACAACAATAATATATTGTTGTCTTTTTTTGTTGTTAAAACATTGATTTTTCAGTCTATTTAATTTTATACTACAACTAGTGGATAGGAAGGAGTGGTGTATTATGCGTATACATATATTAATTATTAAATATCATTCTGAGAATCAGGTATTGTTAAGTTGAATTGTAGAATTTACTTATACCGTGACCCTAGAATGCTAGGAGTGTTGGAGAAACAATTATTATAAAAGGTTACGGGGGAATTTCTATATGAAAAATAGTATGACTTATATTAAGTTATTAAATGAAACGTTACATTGTTATGCAAATAAAGGAAGTTTTGAAGCGTATTCTTATATAATGAATAATGCTAAAGATGTAATGGGTAATGAAGCGCAAATATATAATTTTAAATATGCATTAGCAAGTGCAGCAGGACTTGAAGAAGAAGCGTTGCATTTAATGAAGAAAGCAATTATAGAAAATGGATTTTGGTACGGAAGTGAGTATTTAATTTCCGATGATGATTTAAAACCACTACATAAATTTGAAGAGTTTCATAGAATGGTTCAATTATGTAAAGAAAGAGAAGAATTAGCAAAGAAATCGGAACAAGCAGACGTGAAATATAAATACAGCAAACAAACTGAAAATCTACTAATAACACTGCATGGGGATCAAGAAAATATACAAATAATAGAACCATATTGGAACTCTGTAATGGAACAAGGTTTTATGCTAGCATTGCCTCAATCTTCCCAAATTCAATTTTCAGATGGATATGTTTGGGATAATATCGAAAGAGGAAGAGAAGAGTTAAAAGGACATTACAATAAGATTAAAGTGAATAAAACATTTGGGAATATTATTATTGGTGGCTTTTCTGCTGGGGCAAGAGTAGCGTTACATTCCATGTTACAAGGTGAAATAGAAGTGAACGGTTTTATTTTTGTGGCACCGTGGCTCCCGGAAATGGAAGAATGGGAAGAAATGATTGGAATATTGCATGATAAAAGCATAAAAGGATATATAATATGTGGGGATCAAGATGAAGATTGTTTTGAAGGTACACAGCAATTTGTAAAGTTATTAAAGGATAAAAATATAGAACATAATTATAAAGTTGTGCCTAACTTAAATCATGATTATCCTCATAATTTTGATGAGTTATTAAAAGAAGCTATTGAATATATAGGAAGCAAAAACAATTGATTAGTAGTAAGAAAAGGAGATGCATCATATGTGATGCATCTCCTTTTCGTTATTATAAATTAAAAGCATCTGCCAATAGGCGATAAGAGTTTAATTTATGTTCAAATTGATGAGTAATCGTGACAATCATAAATTCGTCAGTATTATACGCTTTGCTTAAGTTTAATATTTTTTCTTTCACAGAAGACGGATCACCGACAATCATACGTTGACGATTTTCTTTTATGCGGAATAGATCATAAGCACTATACGAATAATTTTGAGCAGTTTCAATAGAAGGAGTACCAGTAGTCCGTTTTCCTTGTTCTAGTAATAAGATTGATAAATCTAAACTAGAAGCAATTTTTTCCGCCTCTTCATTCGTTTCTCCGCAAATAACAAAAATAGAGACGATTGATTTTGGTTTATCTCCTAAATAAGAAGGTTGGAACTGTTCCTGATAAGCCTTCATTACTTCAGGGCCACCGTATCCGTTAATGAACTGTGCAAATGCAAAAGAAGCGCCTTGCTTTGCGGCAATCATTGCACTTTCTCCGCTAGAACCGAGCATCCACATTTCAGGAGATGTTGGGATAACTGGAGTAGCCTTTAAGTTTGCATAATGATGGTTTTCTGGTACTTGATCATGTAAGTACATAGCAACATCTGCAATTTGTTCTGGATATTGATCAAGTGAGACCATTTTACCTTCTTGAAGTGCGCGAGTTGCTATCGGCATACCACCAGGCGCTCTCCCGACACCAAGGTCGATGCGGCCCCTATAAAGTGCTTCTAAAACGCGGAAATTCTCGGCAACTTTATATGGACTATAATGTGGCAGCATAACACCACCAGAACCAACTCTAATACGGTCAGTTTTCGCGGCAATATGTGAAATGAGTATTTCTGGACTTGAACCAGCTAAGCTAATTGAATTATGGTGCTCGGATACCCAAAAACGTGTGAATCCGAGTTTCTCAACTTCTTGTGCAAGCGTAACTGTATGCGAAATAGCCTGGGCTGCTGTGCTACCATCTGAAATAGGTGATTGGTCTAATACACTTAATTTGATCATAGAATATACCTCTCAATCTTAATGTACATCCTATTATATATTTACTTACGAAAAATGCGTAATGAAATGCTCAAAAGGAAAAGTGAATAATTTTTTATCCGCTTTTAATGAGAAAACCCTCGTTCATAATGATTCATTTCGACTAAGTTTAATATATATTCGTAGTTATCAATTTCTAAATGTATTTGCTTGCGTTCTTCTTCAGTTAGTTTAACGCTAGTGAGTTTTTTACATAAATGCTGTTTTTTAAATTCTAAATGTTTTTTTGTAGCCTGATAATCGTAAGTACGTTTCATGTGTATCCATCCTTTCCATACAGTTACTATCTGTATGTTTATCATATGAAGCATGTGGAAGGGGGAGAGCTGCACCTTATGTATTTTTAGTGAATTTTCAAATTGTGGTGGTGTTATGTTTAAGTGAATTTATGAATAAAATGCACTAAACCACTAATTTGTATTTCATGAAGTAAGGGGTGGGATTGTGCAGAAAGATATAATGTTTAACAATGAGATGGATGAAACGTTAAAAGTTATAAATAAGGGATTGAAGAAGACGACACGTCCGAAACAAATCATTGTAGTAGGAGCTGGTATGGCTGGATTAGTTTCGGCATCTTTATTAAAAGCAGCAGGGCATGAAGTGAAGGTTTTTGAAGCGAACAACCGTGTAGGTGGCCGCATAGAGACAGTTAGGATGGAAGATACCGGATTATATTTAGATGTTGGAGCAATGAGAATTCCGTATTCGCATACATTAACGATGGCATATATAAGAAAGTTTGGGCTACAGGTGAGCCCTTTTATTAATAGGAATGAGACAGATATTATCTACGTAAATGGTCGGAAAACGACATTAAAACAATACGAAAAAGATCCAAGTATTTTAAGATATCCTGTGGAAATGAATGAAGTTGGGAAAACGTCTGAGGAACTATTAATGTTAGCGGTACAGCCCATTATAAATTTTATAAAAAAGAACCCAGAGAAAAATTGGGATATTGTAGTAAAGGATTTTGGGAGATATTCTACAGGTCAATTTTTAAAATATCATCCTTATCAATATAATACGTATTTTTCGCCAGTAACGATTGAGATGATAGGTGTTCTATTAGATTTAGAAGGTTTTTTAGAAAGGTCATTCGTTGAGACGTTACGTTTTTTATATATTATGCAAGAGGAGAGCGGATTTTGCGAAATAATAGGTGGGAATGATAGATTACCAAAGTCTTTTTTACCACAATTAGAAGAAAATATTATATATAATCAAAAATTAATGAAGCTTCATCAACAAGCCAATAGTGTAACAGCCTATTACCGGAACGAGGAAACTTTTGAATATAGTAGTATTACAGGGGATTTAGTTATTGTTACAATTCCTTTTTCAACAATGCGATTTGTAGAAGTAGATCCATTTGATTCGATATCTCATGCGAAGTGGAAAACAATTCGCGAATTGCGTTATATGCCAGCTACAAAAATAGGAATTCAATTTAAAAGTCGTTTTTGGGAGGAACAAGGGCAATTAGGTGGGAGAATCATAACAGATCTTCCTATACGTTATGCGTATTATCCAAGCCATGGAATCGGAGAGAAAGGGCCTGCTATGATGTTAGGAAGCTATACATGGTCTTATGATGCGTTGTTATGGGATGGGTTATCAAAGGGGGATCGTATCTATTACACACTACAAAATTTAGCAACAATATTAGGTGGTCAAGTATATGATGAGTTCATGTCTGGAATATCAAAGAGTTGGACATTAGATCCATATGCGCTTGGAGGGTTTGCACTATTTCAAGCTGGCCAAGAATCAGAATTACAGCCAGTCATTGTAAAACCTGAGGGGAGAATATATTTTGCTGGTGATCATACAACGCTGTATCACGGATGGATTCAAGGTGCGATTGAATCTGGAGTTCGTGTAGCGATGGAAGTGAATGATTAAAAAGTTTAAAATTCAGAAATTTCTTTACTGTATAACTTGAGATGGATATTATTATATATAAAAGAATTATAGGGAGTGTTTACAGTGAATCCGTTATTATTCGATTTTCCTTCTGAATTTTATACTGACAGGCTGTTTATTCGAATGCCAAAACCAGGTGATGGTAAAGTTGTATATGACGCAATTCAAGCTTCAATACAAGAATTAAAACCTTGGATGGTCTTTGCACAAAAAGAGCAAACAGAGGAAGAAATAGAAGAGAGTATTAGAAAATCGCATATTCAATTTTTGCAGCGTGAAGATTTGAGATTACTAGTTTTTTCGAACGAAACAGGTGAATTTATTGCATCTGCCGGATTACATCGTATTAATTGGGATATACCTCAATTTGAAATCGGGTATTGGATTGATTCAAGGTTTAGTGGAAAGGGCTATATGGTAGAGGCTGCAAAAGGTATAACAGATTATGCTTTCACTGAATTGAAAGCAAACCGCGTAGAAATCCGTTGTGATTCTCTAAATAAGAAGAGTAGAGCGATACCAGAGAAATTAGGCTTTAAATTAGAGGGTACTTTAGAAAGCGCGAGTGTTGCGGTGGATGGAAATGGATTAAGGGATATGTGTGTATTTGCAATGACGAGAAATACATATGAAAAAGAAGAGCTGTAAAGAAACAGCTCTTCTTTTTGTTTATTATGGTACAGGATGTCCATTAGAGCTTTCGAAAATTGTAAACCATTGTTGGCGGTCTAAGTTAACTTTTGTAGCAAGAGCGGCTGTTTTCACACGATCTAATTTACCAGAGCCAACGATTGGCATCATGTTAGCTGGATGAGCAAGTAACCATGCATACATAATAGTATCGATGCTATCAACGCCTAGCTCAGTAGCAATTTTTTGTAAAGTTGCACGTACACGTACGGCGCGTTCTGATTGGCCAGTAAAGATTTCTCCACCAGCAAGAGGTGACCAAATCATTGGATTAATTCGTTTTTCTTGGCATAAATCAATCGTACCTTTTTCAAAATGCTCCATTTGCATCGCAGATACTTCAATTTGATTTGTAATGAGCGGGAAATCTAAATACGAACTTAACATATTAAATTGTGAAGGTAAAAAGTTAGATACACCGAAGTGGCGAACTTTGCCTTCTTGCTTTAAGCGTGAGAACGCTTCTGCCACTTCAGTTGGATTCATAAATGGATCTGGGCGATGGATGAGCAATACATCAATATAATCTGTATGTAAGTTTTGTAATGAATCTTCCGCGCTTTTTATTATATGTTCAGCACTCGTATTGTAGTGAGCAACATATCGCTCTGGAAATTTAGGTGATGGGGGAGCGATTCCACATTTAGTGATGATTTGCATATTTTCGCGTAAGGAAGGCTTTAATTGTAACGCTTCTCCAAACAATCCTTCACACGTATACCCACCATAAATATCAGCGTGATCGAAAGTAGTAATCCCCAAATCCATACAGTCTTCAATAAAAGAAAGTAACTCTTGCTTTGTCATATTCCATTCTGCTAAACGCCAGAACCCTTGAATAATACGAGAAAATTCTAGTGTTTCGGCCATTTGAACTCGTTCCATTATAAGTACCCCCTTGATGAATGATAATATTTTTGAAAAGGCTTTCTTGCTACATATTATTATATAGTTACCCGGTTGTACATACAATAAATATGTTTTGCTACAAAAACGTTTTTCTCTATATGCTATAATGTAGAAACATATAGCTATAAGGAGATGTAAGGAATGATTCCAGTAACAATACTAACTGGTTTTCTTGGATCAGGGAAAACGACATTATTAAATCGAATTTTATCAGAGGATCACGGCAAGAAATTAGCAGTGATTGTAAATGAAATAGGGCAAATTGGTATCGATAATCAATTAATTATGAACGTTGAAGAAGAAATTATGGAAATGACAAACGGTTGTTTATGCTGTACTGTGCGTGAAGATTTACTTGTTGCTTTAAAACAATTACTGGATGTGAAAGCAGAAGGGAAAATGGACTTTGATGGATTAGTAATTGAAACAACAGGTCTTGCAAATCCAGGTCCGATTATTCAAACTTTCTTTTTAGATCCAGTTATTCAATCTGCATACCAAATTAACGGTGTTGTAACAGTTGTAGATAGCTATCATATACATAAACATTTTGAAAAGGGACTAGAAGCAAAAGAACAAATTGCCTTTGCTGATGTTGTGTTAGTTAATAAATTAGATTTAATTGAAGAAAATGAGAAAGAAAATCTCTTGCATGAACTTCAAGGAATTAACCCGACTGCAAAGTTAATCGAGGCGACTAACTGTGAGGTAGATATTCCATCGTTATTACAAATTCAAACGTTTAAAACGAAAGATACGCTGCAAATTTACCCTCATACAGAACATAACCATCTAGAAGGTGTAAAATCGTTTGTACTACGTGAAGAACGTCCGTTAGATTTACAAAAATTGAATGAGTGGATGTCAGCTGTTGTTCAAGAACTAGGGGAGCATTTATATCGCTACAAAGGAATTTTATCTATTGATGGAGTAGATAAACGTATTGTTTTCCAAGGTGTGCATACACTGTTTGCCGCTTCGTACGATAGAGAGTGGCAAGAGGGCGAAGAGCGAGTAAGTGAAGTAGTGTTTATCGGAAAAGATATTAATAAAGAATGGTTCCAAGAACATTTCCAAGAGTGTGTGAAATAAGTCTGCGTATATTGCAGGCTTTTTTTGTTTACTAAAATTGGAATTTGTATTAAAGTAATCTGAAAATACTAAATGTTTAGTATTTCATTAGGGGTAGGGGGAGAAAAGGTGCGTTTAATGATTCTTGGATTGCTTACTAAAAGGGAGTCGCTATCTGGTTATGAAATACAGCAGGCGCTAAATATGGTGCAAAGTAATAAATGGGCGGAAGTTTTCCCAGCTTCTATTTATCACGCATTAAAAAAAATGGAAAATGAAAATTTCATTCAAGTTAAAGCAATTGAAATGACCGGAAAACGGTCGAAAACGATATATTGTATTACAGACAAGGGAAGTCAAGAATTTAAAAGGTTATTAAAGGAGTCGTTTCAAAAAACTTCAGTTATGTTTCCAAAACATCTATATACAGCGTTAACATTTCTGTCAGAAGAAGAGAGTATGAGAGAGGAGGTTTTAGAAGCTTTAGAAGAGCAGAAAAGTGAAATACGATCTACTTATGAAGAGATGAGGGAAGGAGAAAGACTAAAAGATAACGCGCCAGCGTATGTGAAACTAATTTTCGAAAATATGTATGAACAATGTGAGATGCAACTTCGATTTATTCATAGGTTAGAGAAACTATTAAAAAAATAAAAATGTGGTGGGAAGAATATGAAAATCGATCATCTTGTTATAAATGTAAATAAAGAAATACAAGAAAATAAGGAAACGATTAAAAATGTACATTCTATCGGGCTTCCATATGTTCCGAAATGGGGAAAGGGAACGAAAGGGTTTAAAGTATCTAACATATGGATTGGAAAAGAATATTTAGAATTAGTAAGAATAAAAACAAAAGATGGGGGTGGTTGGGTACAAGAGTGGGTTCAGAAATATTGTGATGGCCATAGGGGACTTATCGGACTGGCAATTGATGTTGAAAATATAGATAAAGTGTATGGGAAAATGATAGAAGGTGGAATTGGAATTACAAAACCAGAACCATTACAATACAAGTGGTTTTTTAATTTATTTAAGAAAACTATGCCGTGGAAAAATGCATACATACAGCCGATGAAGGGGATGCCGTTTCAATTCTTTCTACAACAAATGGACGATCAAAAGAGCAGAGAATATATGGAGAAATATATGAATCCAAATAGTTTGGAGCAGGGAATTACAGGAATAAATACGGTGAAATTATATGGAGAAATAACAAATGGAGATAGAGACATTATTAGTTGTCTATTTTCAGATGTTACAAATGAAGAAGAAGAAATAGTAATACGTTTAAACAATCAAATGATTTATCTAATTCAATCGGATGAGCATTTTACGGAGATAATACTAGATTGCAAAAGCGAAGCACATAGGGAGAAGAAATTAAATATAGAAAATGTGACATTAATAAATAAATAATAAAAAGCCTGTTTTCACAGGCTTGTATTTTCATCTATAAGTAATTCCATTACAACACCTACAACTGGACCTTCGTCATCAATATCCCCATTTAAACGGAAGCCAAATGACTCATATAGTCCCATTGCGTGTTTGTTGTCAGGATGTAAACTTAAATAAATTATTTTACATTCGAATTTTTGTTGCAAGAATTGAATTAGTAAGCGAAGGAAACGTTTTGCGTATCCTTTTCCTTGAAATTGTTGGTCAATCATAAAACGATCTAACCATACGCTTTCATGTTTTTGGGAATACCATCCATACATTGCGTATCCAACGAGTGTTTCTTTGTCATATAAGCCTACTGACGTTCCGTTTTCTTCATATAATGATTCTGCTAAGGAAAACGCATTACTTTCAATAAATTGCTGCTGGTCTTTTGTTACGCTTAAGGCAGCTACTGAACGCCAATTTGCTGCTGTTACTTCACAAATGTGAAGATTCATAGTTCCAACTCACCTTCTAAATTAGTATAGCTTACAAGCTAATATGGATAATTCTACTTGTTATTTCGATCAAGTCAAGGATAAATACATAAAAAGGCAGCTGAATGACATATTCAGCTGCCTAGAAAATATAGTTGATTAGCTTGTTGCTTCTTTTAAAGTATTTACGTTTTCTTCCATTAATGTGAAGTAATCTTTATTGTTCTTTGCATCATCCTCAGAAATAGTAGCAAGGTGATTTAAGCGTAAAATTTTTGTACCTGTTTCTTTTTGAATAACTGATGCTACTTTTGGAGTAGAGAATGTTTCAAATAAAATATATTGTAGACCGTGCTCTTTTACTGTTTTTGTAATGTCAGCAAGCTGTTTTTGAGATGGTTCATCAGATGCTGAAATTCCAGCGATTGGAATTTGTTTCAAACCGTATCGTTGTTCCCAGTAGCCGTAAGCTGCGTGTGAAACTAATATTTCTTTCGTTTTTGCATTTGCAACAACTGCTTTAAATTGATCATCTAAATCAGTAAATTTTGTTTGTAGTGCCGCGAAGTTTTTTTCGAACTCTTTTTTATGTTCAGGCTGTAATTCTACAAGTGCATTTTTAATTTTTTCTGCTTGTTTCATCGCAAGAGTAGGATCTATCCAAACGTGTGGGTCTTTATCGTGATGATGTTCATCTTCTTTATGAACGTCTCCATGATCGTGCTGCTCTTCTTCAGATGAAGCACGAAGTTCGATATCTTTAGATGCATTTACAATTTTTACGTTTTCTTTTTTTAATGATTTTTCCATTTTTTCGGCAAATGGTTCTAATTCTGCGCCGTTATAAACAAATAAATCGGCTTTCGCCACTTGTACAGTCTGTTTTTGACTTGGTTCAAATGTATGAGAATCCGCACCAGGTGGGTAAATTGTTTCTACATTTACATAATCACCACCGATTTTTTTTGTAAAGTCAGCGAGTGGGAAAATGGTTGTATAAACAGAAAGTTTCCCATCTTTTTTCGCCGCACCTTCTTTGTTGTTAGAACATCCAGCAAAGATGAGTGTGAAAATAAGTATAAATGAAAATAGAGCTAATTTTTTAGGCATATAATTCTCCTCTTTTCTTTTTTACAATTATATTTTCTCCAAATATAAGAAGAAAATATCGTTTTAACACAAAACGGAATAATTACGTTTTAGGTTGCGAACCTAGTATAATACATCTTTATGAAAGTTGCAATAAATAATAATCATTACGATTTGTTTTTGTTATAAATTTGTCAAAAAGAAAGGTATTAATTTTTATGATTGGTGCATATGTGACAATGTTACTTTCATATATTGGGAGGGAGCAGAAAAAAGGGGATGAGCGCTTGGGTTACTTCATGGAAGCTATCTTATTAATACTTGCGGTTGTTTTGCCATTATCTTTTGTTTTAATTTTTTTAAGAAGACTAATAAGTAATTTAGGGGATGCTACAAAAATAACGAAATTACCAATGGAGGAAAAAGAAAAGAAAAAAGAGTAAGTAAAGCACTATGCGTACGCATAGTGCTTTACTTATGGTAAAATGGGAGAACGGAAACTCCTGTTAGCGACGATTAGCTATAGGAGAGAATAGTAAATAAAGAGGTATACACATATATGAATAAGCGAACAGCGTTAGTACTTGGCGCAAGTGGGCTAGTTGGACAAGAAATAACACGACTATTACTTGACTCAGATTACTACGATTCGGTTACTATTTTTGTAAGAGAACCATTACAATTACAGCATGAGAAATTGCAACAGAAACAGGTGGATTTTTCAGTATTAGAGGAATACAAAGAATTTTTTGCAGTAGATGATGTTTTTAGTTGCTTAGGAACAACGATAAAAAAAGCGAAGTCGAAGTCGAATTTTAAAAAAGTAGATTATGAATATACATTACGAGCTGCCTGCTTAGCTGAAAAACAAGGTGTGCAAAATTTTCTTGTTATTTCATCAATGGGAGCAAAACCTAAATCATTTTTCTTTTACTCGCAAGTGAAGGGGAAAATGGAAGAGGAGCTGAAAAAGCTAGTTATTGGTGGCATACATATTTTCAGGCCGTCATTATTAGTTGGAAATCGACAAGAATATCGTTTTGGGGAAAGAATGGCTGAGAAATTATCTCGTATTCTTCCGTTTATATTTAAAGGGGCTTTTAAAAAGTATAAACCAATTTCAGCTAAAGATGTGGCGAAAGGAATGTATATAACAGCGCTACGTGAAGAATCTGGTATTCATATTTATAGTTCAAACGATATTATAGAAATAAAATAAGTAAAACCGAGAAGAATAATTTCTCGGTTTTACTTATTAGTTTTAATTTTCCCGGGTGCTCGTCGGTACTGATATGGTTCTTTTAATTCAAAGCCAAGTTCATTGGCAGCTATTCTTGGGAAGTATGGATTACGAAGTAACTCGCGTCCGATAAAAATTAAATCTGCTTCGTTATTATTTAAAATTTGCTCTGCTTGTGATCCGGTTGTAATTAATCCTACCGCACCAGTCGCGATGTCAACATGCTCCTTAATATGTTTAGCATATTGTACTTGGTAACCAGGATACACATCAATATGTGCGGGTACAACAGCACCAGAACTACAATCGATTAAATCTACCCCTTGTTCTTTCATCCATCCTGTATACTGCACATAATCTTGAACCGTTAACCCGTCAGGATGATAATCATTTGCTGAAATACGAACAAATAACGGTCCGTTCCAAACTTCATTTACAGCATCGATGATTTCGCGTAAGAAACGATAGCGATTTTCAGGTGAGCCCCCGTATTCATCAGTCCGCTTATTGGAAAGCGGAGAAAGAAATTCATTAATAAGATAACCGTGAGCACCATGTAATTCAATAACGTCAACCCCCGCTCGTTTAGAGCGTAAAGCTGCTTTTTGAAAAGCAGAAACAGTTTCTTTAATTTGCTTTTTATTCATTTCTAATGGTATTTTCATTCTATCGTTAAACGGAATTGCTGAGGGAGCGAAAGCATCTGTTTCTAATTCAGCCTTTCTTCCGGCGTGAGCGAGTTGAATGGCTGCTTTTGCACCGTTATTATGTATAAATGTTGTCGTTTTATGTAAGCCTTCAATTAGAGTATCATCCCAAATGCCTAAGTCTTTGCTAGAAATTCGTCCTTCAGGTAACACAGCTGTTGCTTCAATCATAACTAAACCTACTTGGCCAGCAGCC
The DNA here is from genome assembly GCF_019344915.1 of Bacillus sp. FDAARGOS_1420. Classification (NCBI taxonomy): domain Bacteria; kingdom Bacillati; phylum Bacillota; class Bacilli; order Caryophanales; family Bacillaceae; genus Bacillus; species Bacillus sp. FDAARGOS_1420. Next base: position 1,193,487 of record NZ_JAHWJB010000002.1, read on the forward strand.
CTGGTTCCATAATGGACGAGATGAAAATTAGTTACTTGGCCGTCCTCATTTTCTGATGAATACATGCACATAGGTGACATAATGATACGGTTTTTTAGCGTAACGTCCTTAATTGTATAAGGTGAAAAGAGTTGAAACTCCATCAAATATCCCCCTTGATTGAATTTTCTTACATTGTATCATCCTCTTTTTTGTTTCCCTAATAAAACGCTTATACGAAAAATTTCGTCTATTCGTGTTACAATAAATAATATGTAATGAATTGGAGGATGACATATGTACCAGGCTTATTATGATAGTGAATTAGGTTTGTTAGAAATTACAGCGAACGAAGAAGGAATTACGTCTGTTATATTTGTTGAAGATAGAAAAGAAGAACATAAAAATGAACTTGTTGAACAATGTATAAATGAATTAGATGAATACTTTGAAGGAAAAAGAAAAGAGTTTACAGTTCCATTGTCTGCTGAAGGAACACCATTCCAAAAGAATGTATGGGATGCACTTTACACTGTTCCGTATGGCGTAAGTGCTTCATATTTAGATATTGCGGAGAAGGTTGGGAATACGAAAGCTGTACGAGCGATAGGAGGGGCAAATAGCCGGAATCCAATTTCAATTATCGTTCCATGCCATCGTGTAATAGGAAAGAGTGGAAAACTTGTTGGGTATGCGGGTGGTTTATGGAGGAAAGAGTGGTTATTGAAACATGAAGGTATTTTAAATAAATCGTAAGAAACAACCTTTGGAACGAGGGAGTTAGCTCGGCTGTCCTAAGACAAATTCGTTAGCTATCAAAAGTAACGATGAACCGAGAAGCCCCCACTTCGGGGTAAGCTCGCAAGAGATACTAAGTGGTGGGTAGTTCACAATGAAGTATGGATGGAAAGAGGGATTGTTTTGAAATGTATAAATTGTGGGCGACCTTGTATTAATGATCAGCTGAATTGTGCAAATTGTCAACGAAACCTGCATAATGAACAAGGTGAAGAAAGCTCGCTAATAGACAAAGAATTAGAAGTATATGTAGGGAGACAATATCCATATTACAAAAGAAAATGGGAGCTTGAGAATAAGCGAATTGCTAGGTGGAGCTGGAATGGTCTGGCTGCTATTTTTAATGTAGGTTGGCTTGGATATCGCAAGTATTACGTACCTGCTGCTTTATTTATACTGTTATTAGTAGCATGTGATGCATTTTCTTATTATATGGGGTTCAACGTAGCGTTGCCAATCGTTAATATGGTGCCTCTTACGTTTTTATTACTCATTTTCATTCTATTTGGGATGGGGATTTTTGCAAATGGATTATATTATCAATTTGCAGAAAGGCGTATATATCGAATAAAAGCACGGGGAATTAAAGATGAATCGGTTGAAAATTATCTCATCCGTGATAGTGGTGGAACGAGTAAAATGGGAGCAACAATCGTTACTATTTTAGCAGTTGCTAGTATTTTTTTCAGTCATTTCTTTTTTCCGACTGATCGAGATATTATACAAAAAGTACGTACAAGTTCGCTTTATGAATATCCGTTCTTTTCGATTGGTGAATCGTTTGAAAGCTATTTTCAAAATTCAGGGTGGATATACTATCGTGGTTCGGAAGGTATGGAATTAGTAGAATTTCAAGGATACAGCCCAGGGATGCCAAGACAAAAAGTTACAATTCAATTTATTGTTGATTATAAATTGAGTGAAATTGAGCCATATTCCCTTACGATTAATGGTGAATCTAAAAATGAAGAAGAGTTTTTGAAGATGATGGAAGAAATATTCAAGGTTCAAAATCCGTTTGAAATAGAGGATGGATTGCAAGTAAATGCTATTCAACAAAGCGGAGGGAAAGCAATTTCTGACCGCTTTTTTTCTTTTTATGAAAATAAATATTTAAAATAATCAGAATTTTTTGTATAATAAAATATATTATACAAGTTTTAACTTATACATATAGATTGGGGGAAGGAAGAATGAAGAGAAAGGTAACAACGATTGCTGCAGTTGCATTATCGGCTAGTGTATTGGTTGCAGGTTGCGGAAATGGGGAGAAGGCATCTACAACGAAGAAAGAAGCAGGTAAGGGAGTAGCGGATAAGCAAGTATTAAACTTACTAGAAACAGCTGAAATTCCTTCAATGGATACATCTAAATCAACAGATTCTGTATCTTTCCGTGTATTTGTAAATGCAATGGAAGGATTATATCGTCTAGATAAAGATAATAAACCAACTCCAGGTATGGCCAAAGACGTGAAGATTAGTGAAGATAAAAAGACATATACATTTGAATTACGTGATGCAAAATGGTCAAATGGTGATCCAGTTCGAGCACAAGATTTTGTATATGCATGGCAACGTACATTAGATAAAGCAATAGCAGCAGAATATGCATTTATTTTATTTGATGTGAAAAATGCACAGAAAGTAAATAAAGGAGAAGTACCGTCGGATCAATTAGGTGTTAAAGCGAAGGATGATAAAACGTTGGTAGTAGAATTAGAGCAACCAGCACCTTATTTCCTTGAGCTTACTTCGTTCCCTACATTCTTCCCATTAAATGAAAAGTATGTAAAAGGACAAGGGGATAAATACGGATTAGAAGCAGATAAATTATTGTACAATGGACCATTTACAATGAGTGAATGGAAACATGAACAAAGTTACCAGTTAAAGAAAAACCCAAATTATTGGGATAAAGATGCTGTAAAATTACAAGAAATTAATGTGGGTATAGTAAAAGAGACAAGTACTGGGGTAAATTTATATGATAGTGATCAAGCAGATCGTGTCATTTTAAGTTCTGAGTTTGTAGACAAATATAAAAAGAATAAACCAGATGAATTTAAAACGAAGCTAGACCCACGTATGTATTTCCTACGTTTTAATCAAAAAAATGCAACGTTTAAAAATCAAAAGGTTCGTGAGGCGATTGATTTAGCGTACGATAAAAAAGGAATTGCGGATGTAATTTTGAATGATGGATCATTGCCAGCGTATTTCTTAGTACCTGAAAAGTTTACGACAGGACCAGATGGAAAAGACTTCCGTACTGTAAATAAAAATTTCCGTGACAGTAAAGATAATGCTGCGAAAGCAAAAAAACTGTGGGAAGAAGCGAAGAAAGAACTTGGTCAAGATACAATTACAGTAGAATTACTAAATGATGATAACGGTAGTCGTAAAAAAGTGGGCGACTTTATTAAAGAAGAATTAGAGAAAAACTTACCTGGTATTAAAGTGAATTTGAAGCAACAACCATATAAGCAGAAGTTAGATTTAGAAAAGAAATTTGAATATGAATTCTCATTATCTGCATGGAGTCCAGATTATCCAGACCCAATGACATATATTGATATGTTCGTTACTGGAAGCTCATTTAATGAAATGGATTATTCAAATCCGAAGTACGATGATTTAGTAGCAAAATCAAAAGGAGAACTACTAAAAGATGACGCAGCACGCTGGAAAGCACTTGCAGAAGCTGAAAAAATCTTAATTGGTCAAGATGCTGCAATCTCACCTACGTATCAGCAAAGTACGGCTTATTTAGAGAAGACATATGTAAAAGGTATCGCTAACCATACGTTTGGTGGAGACTTCAGTTATAAATGGGCATATATTACAAAGAAATAGTATAATAAAAGATGAGTGAATTTTCGCTCATCTTTTATTTGTATAGGAGGAATTAGAGTTGTTAAAGGGAATCAATCATCTTTGTTTTTCAGTGTCCAATTTAGAAAACTCTATTACATTTTACGAGAAAGTATTGGAAGGAGAATTATTAGTCAAGGGGAGAAAACTTGCATATTTTAATATATGTGGAGTATGGATAGCGCTTAATGAAGAAACACATATTCCAAGAAAGGAGATTCATCAATCTTATACGCACCTCGCATTTTCTGTTGAACAAGAAGACTTTGAACGCTTACTGCAGCGATTAGAAGAAAATAAAGTTCATATTTTACAAGGAAGAGAGCGTGATGTGAGAGATTGTGAGTCTATATATTTTGTTGATCCTGATGGTCATAAATTTGAGTTTCATTCAGGGACGTTACAAGACCGTCTAAATTATTATAGAGATGAGAAACCTCATATGATATTTTACTAAGGGGGGAAGAAGTTGCATGCGCTTGTAATTGGTGGAACAGGAATGTTAAAGAAAGTTTCTATGTGGCTTTGTGATCAAGGATTTCGTGTGTCTGTTATTGGACGAGATGAAGTGAAATTAGAAAATGTTAAACAAGCTAGTTCCGCACCAAAAAATATTACATGTCTTCCTTTAGATTATCATAATAATGAAGATGTAAAGCTAGCTATTAAAAGTACAATTCAGAGAAATGGCCCAATTACATTAGTTGTTGCATGGATACACTCAAGTGCGAAGGATGCGTTATCACTCATTTGTAATGAGGTTGAATTGTCATCGGAAAAGTATAGTTTATTTCATATATTAGGTAGTAGTGCATCGCGTACGAAGTCACAAAAAATAGGTGGGACATTATGTAGTTATTATAGAATTATATTAGGGTTTATTTTAGAAGATACATATGCAAGATGGCTTACTCATGAAGAGATTGCTGACGGAGTTATAAAAGGAATTGAAAGTAAATGCACAGAATGGATTGTAGGGAGAGTAGAGCCGTGGGAATCGCGGCCGAAATGGTAAGGGGGCATGAAATGAAGACAACGGTATATGTAACAAGGCACGGTGAGACAGAATGGAATGTAGCAGGGCGGATGCAAGGACGGAAAAATTCAGCATTAACAGAGAATGGTATGATACAAGCGAAACAATTAGGGGAGCGTATGAAGGATTTACCACTCCATGCCATATATAGTAGTCCAAGCGAAAGAACGCTTCATACTGCCGAATTGATTAAAGGGGAACGCGATCTTCCAATTATAGAAGATGAACGTTTCTATGAAATAAACATGGGGATATGGGAAGGGCAAACAATTGCTGACTTGGAAATGCAATATCCAGAAGAAGTACATTTATTTTGGAATGAACCACATCTTTTTCAGTCAACATCAGGGGAAAACTTTGCGGCCGTTCATAAAAGAGTAATTGAAGGGATACACTTTCTTTTAGAAAAGCATAAAGGAGAAAATATTTTAATAGTTACTCATGCTGCAGCAGCGAAATTACTCGTAGGGCATTTTGCAGGTTTTGAAATTGAACATGTATGGGAAGAGCCATTTATGCATAGCGCGAGCCTTAGTGTGATTGAATTTGATGAAAACCGTGGTAAAGTAAAACAATTTGCAGATATAAGTCATTTTCAGTAAACGTAAAAAAGGTCGCAAAGCGACCTTTTTTGGTGGACATAAAAAACTAGCAATTACGTTTTTTATACCAGAAGTGATCGAATTTCTTGTTTTTGCAAGATGGGAACTTATGTCCGTCTCTGCAATCATTCCATTTGTGCCCGTCATCGTGACAGTCTTTACCATGATCACAATCATCATCGCAAGAGCTACCGTGTCCGTGAGGGAAGAATTCGCATTTTTTACAGAAACTTCGTTTTGTCCAGAAAAATTTCTTTTCAAAGCGTATGCATTTTGTAACGAAAGTACAATGCTTTCTGCGAGTACGTTTTGTAACTAAAACGCATTCTTTTCTACGCGTCACTTTTGTAACGAACGTCCATTTTTGAACGCGCACACGAGTGCATTTCGTAACAAACGTCCATTTTTTAACATGAGTACATTTTGTAACGAAAGTACAATGTTTTACGCGAGTACATCTTGTTCTTGGACATTTACGCCCTGTTGTACATTTACGCCCTGTTGTACATTTACACCCTGTTGTACATTTATGATGAGAGAATTTATCATCATCGCACTCAAAAGTACTTGGATCTTGGTGTAAGAAATCCTCCATACCAGCACTTTTGATTTCTTCAACAGCTTTTCTAATATCACGTTTCATAGAAATCCTCCTTATCGAGTGTTAAATTGAAAAGGTATTCTTTTTCCTTAACATGATATGAGATTCGACTTCTTTCTGAACAGGACAAGAGTGTAATTTTATATAAATAGATGATAGCGGATGTATGGACAAGACAAGGCGCATACATTGAATGAAGAGAACTGAGAAGGGATGAGAAAACATGCTGCCTTCATATGATTTTTTTGTTCATCCAATGTACTTAGTGGAATTGAAAAAGGACATTTGGTCAGATAGTCCAGTGCCAGCAAAATTAACTTATGGAAAAAAGAAGTATGACATTGATATCGTATACCGAGGGGCTCATATTCGCGAATTTGAGAAAAAGTCTTATCATGTTATGTTTTATAAACCGAAAAAATTTCAAGGCGCGAAAGAGTTTCATTTGAATTCTGAGTTTATGGATCCGTCTCTCATACGAAATAAATTATCTTTAGATTTTTTTCATGATATTGGTGTGCTTTCGCCAAAATCACAACATGTATTTATAAAAATTAATGGTCAAATTCAAGGTGTGTATTTACAGTTAGAATCAGTTGATGAAAACTTTTTGAAAAATAGAGGGTTACCGAGTGGTTCTATTTATTATGCGATAGATGATGATGCGAATTTTTCGTTAATGAGTGAGCGAGATAAAGATGTTAAGACAGAGCTCTTTGCGGGTTATGAATTTAAATATTCGAATAAAAATAGTGAAGAACAACTGAGTGAATTTGTATTTCAAGCGAATACTTTGTCGAGGGAAGATTATGAAAAAGAAATCGGGAAGTTTCTACATGTAGATAAATATTTACGATGGTTAGCTGGAGTTATTTTTACGCAAAACTTTGATGGTTTCGTTCATAACTATGCACTATATCATAACGATGAGACAAATTTATTTGAAGTGATACCGTGGGATTATGATGCGACTTGGGGGCGAGATGTACAAGGGAGACCACTTAATCATGAATATATTCGTATTCAAGGTTATAATACGTTAAGTGCAAGATTGTTAGATATACCTGTATTTAGAAAACAATACCGAAGTATTTTGGAAGAAATATTAGAAGAACAATTTACCGTTTCGTTTATGATGCCGAAAGTAGAAGGTTTGTGTGAATCGATTCGTCCATATTTACTACAAGATCCATATATGAAAGAAAAATTAGAAACATTTGATCAAGAAGCTGATATGATTGATGAATATATAAATAAAAGAAGGAAGTATATACAAGACCACTTACATGAATTGGATTAATTTTGAAAGAGATTGGAACATTATCAATCTCTTTTTTTGTATAATAAAGATGTATCAATTTAATTGACGTAATATTTACTTAATAAAGAATGGAGATGTGGAAACATGACGGTCAAGTGGATTGATTGGGTAAAACAAATACAATCTATAGCTCAAGCGGGTTTAACGTATTCTAAGGATGTATATGATATAGAGCGTTTTCAACAATTACGGGACATTTCAGTTTCAATGATGTCACATTATACAAAGACAGATTGGGAAGTAGTAGAGAATTTATTTGCAAGTGAGACAGGCTATCAAACACCTAAAGTTGATATACGGGCAGTTATTTTTCAAAATGAAAAACTATTATTTGTGAAAGAAAAAAGTGATAGGAAATGGGCATTGCCAGGTGGATGGGCTGATGTTGGTTATACGCCAACAGAAGTAGCAGCAAAAGAAGTTTTAGAGGAGACGGGCTATGAAGTGGATGATTTTAAGCTACTCGCTATATTTGATAAAGAAAAACATCAACCATCGCCTTCAGCAACACATGTATATAAAATTTTTATTGGCTGTAAGATTATTGGTGGCGAAAAGAAAACTAGTATTGAAACAGAAGATGTGGAGTTTTTTGATGAGAATGAATTGCCTAATTTATCAATTGCTAGAAATACAGAAGAGCAAATTAAAGAAATGTTTGCCTACATGAAAGACCCGCAGAAAGAAAAAATAATAGATTAATACTGCTAGAATTGTACATATTGTTAAAATGAAGATATTGGCAGATGCCAATCTTTATGTGATAATGGGATGGTATGTGAAGAAAAAGGAGATAGAAAAGAAAATGTTAGCAAGCATAATAGATCAGTTATTGCAATTCTTTGCAAGTCTAGGATACTTTGGAGTAGCACTAGCTTTAATGATTGAAATTATCCCGAGTGAAATTGTACTTTCGTATGCTGGATTTTTAGTAGCGGATGGTAAAATTAGTTTTGTCGGTGCAGTTATCGCCGGAACTATTGGTGGTACTTTAGCCCAAATCTTTTTATACTGGCTTGGATATTACGGAGGGCGTCCGGTTGTAGAGAAATATGGGAAATATCTACTTATTAATAAACACCATTTAGACATAGCGGAAGGTTGGTTTAAGCGTTACGGAGCAGGAGTAATCTTTTCTGCACGCTTTATCCCAGTAGTACGTCATGCAATCTCTATTCCAGCAGGATTAGCTAAAATGCCGTTAAAACTATTTACACTATATACAGTAGTTGCGATTATCCCATGGTCAATACTATTTATATACTTAGGTGAAAAGCTTGGTGGAAATTGGCGACACATTAAAGAGTATGCATCTGATTACACACATTACATAATTATAGGAGCTGTTCTCTTTGTTGCTCTATACTTCGGTTTAAAGTATTTAAAAAAGAAAAAAGCAGCGCGTTAAAGTCAATGATTTTTCATTGGCTTTTTTAATTGTTTGGGTTCTAAAAAAAAGGAGTTGTCCATAATGTGTAATAATAAAGCGTAGCGGGGGAATGTGATGAAAGGATTACCGTTTTTACGTGGAACGATATTTTTAACGATGGCAACGATGATATCTAAAATGTTAGGGTTTATATATGTTATACCATTTACAGCAATGGTGGGTACGAGTGGGTACGTATTATATACGTATGCATACCGTCCTTATACAATTATGCTTAGTATTGCAACGATGGGATTACCACTTGCCGTTTCAAAAATGGTTTCAAAATATGATCAACTCAATGATTATCACACTGTTAAGAGAGTGCTAAAGAGTGGTATCGTTTTTATGGTCATTATGGGCGTTATTTCTTGTTTAGCATTATATATGTTAGCACCACATTTAGCTAAACTTGTGATTGATGGAAATGATCAGTCGGGGAATAGTGTGGTAGCTGTCACGCACAATATTCAAATTGTAAGTTTTGCGTTAATACTCGTTCCTGTAATGAGCTTGTTACGTGGTTTCTTTCAAGGTTTTCAATCTATGGGACCTTCTGCGCTCAGTGTAGTTGTAGAGCAATTTTTTCGGGTCTTAACTATTTTGATAGGAAGCTTTGTCGTTTTATATGTTATAAAAGCTTCTGTTTCGTTGGCAGTTGGTATTTCAACGTTTGGAGCATTTATGGGAGCACTAGGTGGATTAAGTGTTTTAAGTGCGTATTATATGAGAAGGAGAAAACATTTAAAGAAAAAAGAGATTGCCAGTATACCACAAACGACGAAAACTTTTTTTTCGTTGTATAGAGAACTGTTTACATATTCTATTCCTTTCGTTGTAGTTGGATTAGCGATTCCGTTATATCAGACGATTGATACATTTACAATTAATAAACTACTTATACAAATAGGGTATATGCAAGGAGAAGCGGAGAAGATTAATGCGATAATTGGTCTTGTCCAGATGGTTGTACTTATCCCGGTTTCCGTTGCGACTGCTTTTAGTATGTCTCTCGTACCTGAGATGACAAAAGCCTATACAGCAGGGAATGTGAAGTTACTGTACAAACATTTTACGAGGACAAATTTATTAGTGGTAGGAATTACCGTACCGGCGGCGATTGGAATGATGATTTTAGCAAAACCAGTGTATACTCTTTTATTTGGTGCTGGAAATGATCCGGAGATGGGCAGTATTATTTTGCAGTACTATGCTCCTGCTTGTATACTATTCTCACTATTTACAGTAACCGCTGCCATGTTACAAGGAATTAATCAACAACAGAAAACAGTGCTAGGATTAGTAATCGGAATAACTGTGAAGATAGTTTTAAATATTGTATTGCTACCGTATTTTGATTATGTAAGTTTTATCATTTCAACATACGCTGGCTATACGATTTCGGTCGGCTTTAACTTGTGGATGCTTTCTAAATATGTTATAAAGGCAACATAAGCTTTTTTAAAGGCAGAGAACACTCTGTCTTTTTCTATGTTTACAAGATTTTTCTTAAAAAAACGTTTTCAAAATAATTTTTCTATTGAAATTTAATCGTTTGTTTCATATGCTGAAAATAGCGGTTCAAAAACTGTTGTTTAAGTGAGGTAGATTCCCACATGTAAAAAGAATCGGGGTGATAGTATGTTAAATATTTATTTAACAGACCGAAACGGAAAACTACAAGAGATTGAGGAAATGCAAAAGGGCTGCTGGATTAATGTACTTCATCCAACAGAAGAAGAAATTCAGTATCTAGTACAAACTTTAAATGTAGACTTAGATTTCATTAAAGATCCTTTGGATGATGAAGAACGTTCTCGTATTGAAAAGGAAGACAATAATACTTTAATTATCGTGGATATTCCGACAGTCAGACATGATGAAGAAGGAAATTCAATTTATGACACGATTCCAATAGGTATGATTGTAATGCCAGATTGTTTTGTTACTATTTGCTTAGAAGAAAATCCAATTTTTGAACGCTTTATTAATCAACGTATTAAAGAATTTTATACGTTTAAAAAGACGCGCTTCGCACTTCAGCTCTTATATACAATTTCTACTTATTATTTAAGATACTTAAAGCAAATTAATCGAAAAACAATCGATTTAGAGCACCAATTAAATAAGTCGATGAAAAATAAAGAAATTTTCACATTGCTCGGCCTTGAAAAAAGTTTAGTTTATTTTACAACATCATTAAAGGCAAATAAAATTGTAATTCAAAAATTAATGCGAAACAGTACATTTTTGAAAATGTATGAAGACGATCAAGATTTACTAGAAGATGTATTAATTGAAAATAAGCAGGCTATTGAAATGGCGGAAATATATAGTCACATTTTAAGTGGAATGATGAATACATTTAGTTCGGTTATTTCTAACAATTTAAATAGTGTTATGAAACTGTTGACTTCTATTACAATCATTTTATCATTACCAACGATGGTTTCTAGTTTCTTTGGAATGAACGTAAAGGTTCCGTTTGAAGGGGAAGCACATGGTTTTGTAATTGTACTTATAATATGTGTAACATTATCTTTCACTTTAGCATTTGTTTTTTGGAAGAAACGTTACTTTTAATGATAGGAAAGCTGCGCTAGCATAGTTATAAAACTGTGCTAGCGCAGCTTTTTTTGCTATGAAATCTCAATTTTGGAACAGAATATAACTTGTGAAATGTAATGTGTATGAAGGTTATGAATTCCATATAACTCTTGTTCAAATAATGAAATGGGGTTAAAATTACATATTGTTAATGAAAAGTTGGAGGAAATACATCATGGAATTTTTTCAATTACCGAAAGCATTCCTGCAAATGAATACAATCTTTATCTCAATATTAATCGAAGCACTTCCTTTTGTGCTAATTGGTGTATTTATTTCAGGATTCATTCAAATGTTTGTGACAGAAGATATGGTGGCAAAATGGATGCCTAAAAACCGATTTCTGTCTGTTTTATTAGCTACTTTTTTAGGTATGATGTTTCCTGGATGTGAATGTGGAATTGTTCCGATTGTAAGACGATTAATCGGAAAAGGGGTTCCACCGTATGCAGGAATTGCATTTATGTTAACTGGACCGATTATTAATCCAGTTGTATTATTTGCAACATATGTTGCTTTTGGAAGTAGTATGCACATGGTATGGTATCGTTCTATTGTAGCGATTATCGTAGCAATTATCGTTGGAATTATATTATCATTTATGTTTAAAGAACATCAATTAAGAGATGATCACTTCCCAGAAGTGAATCATAAGCGTCCGTTACGTACAAAAATGTGGGATGTATGTACACATGCTGTTGAGGAATTTTTCTCAATGGGAAAATACTTAGTGTTAGGAGCGTTAATTGCTGCTGCAGTTCAAACGTTTGTACAAACTTCAACATTGCTTGCTATTGGACAAGGTCCGTTTTCTTCATCAGCTGTAATGATGGGACTTGCTTTCATTTTATCACTTTGTTCAGAGGCGGATGCATTTATTGCTTCTTCGTTCCAAAGTACATTTTCAACAGCGTCACTTGTCGCGTTCCTCGTATATGGACCGATGGTGGATATTAAAAATATGTTTATGATGCTTGCGACATTTAAAACAAAATTTGTAATTGTTGTGACGGTTACAGTTACACTTGTTGTTTATGCAAGCTCACTACTCATTTATGCGATGGGGTGGTAGGTTATGTTTCGAGCATATATATTATTAGGTTTTACAATTTTAATTGGACAGCTTCATATTTCCGGTAATATTACGAAGTATATAAATATGAAGTACGCCTATTTATCAAAAACTGCAGCTATTATTTTAGGTTTCTTAACGATTGTACAAATTATTATCGTTTTCCAAAAAGAACATCAAAAAGAAAAAGAGAAACATGATTGTAGTTGTGATCATAGTCATTGCGGGCATGATCATTCGAAAGATGAGAATACATGGTGGAAAAAAGTGTTTTCTTACACGTTATTCTGTTTTCCAATCATTACAGGATTGTTTTTCCCAATTGCAACATTAGATTCCGATATTGTTAAGGCGAAGGGATTCCATTTTCCAGTAGCGCAAGCAGAAAGTAAAGATCCATTTATGACAAGGCAATTTCTAAGACCTGACACGAGCATTTATTACGGGAAAGAAGGATACCGTGGTGTAATGGAAAAAGGGAAGAAAGAGTTTGTTACGAAAGATAATATCACTTTAAAAGATGAAGATTTCTTAAAGGGTATGGAGACAATTTATAATTATCCTGGTGAATTTACTGGTAAAACCCTGTCTTATAAAGGATTTGTTTTCCGAGATGACTCTTCTAAAAAGGAACAATATTTCTTGTTCCGTTTCGGCATTATACATTGTGTTGCCGATTCGGGTGTATATGGTATGTTAGTTAAAAAACCAGAAGGTGTAGAGTGGAAAAATGATGATTGGATTCAGATAGAGGGAGAAATTTCAACTGAATTTTATCAGCCGTTTCATGCGAATATTCCAGTGTTAGAAGTAACGAAATGGAATAAAGTTGAACAGCCGAAAGAACAATATGTATTTAGAGGAGCCGATTGATAAAATCGGTTCTTTTTTGTGGACTAAAAGTTCTAAAAATTGTTAATATTAAACGTGTAGTTCATGAGGTGTAGTGTATATTGGGATATTAGAGATAAATAATTAAAGGGGTGATAACAATGACTGAAGTAAAGGGTAAAACAGCTAATGAATCAAGAGTGTTTAAAACGAGTCGAGTATTTCCAACGGATTTAAATGATCATAACACGCTATTTGGTGGAAAGATATTGGCGGAGATGGATATGGTTGCTTCAATTTCAGCAACGAGACACTCGAGAATGGAATGTGTCACAGCGTCTATGGATTGGGTAGATTTCTTACATCCAGTACGTTCTTCAGATTGTGTTAGTTATGAATCTTTCGTAATTTGGACGGGAAGAACTTCTATGGAGATATTTGTGAAAGTAGTAGCAGAAGATTTAATTTCAGGTAAAAAACGTGTAGCAGCAACTTCATTCGTTACTTTTGTTGCGCTTAGTAAGGAGAATAATCCAGTTCCTGTACCGCGTGTTGTCCCTGAGACAGAAGAGGAGAAAGAATTGCATCGAATTGCTGTGTCACGTGCAGAACAGCGCCATATTCGTAAGGCAGAGAGTAAGAAGGTAGCTACACTGCTAACTTTTTGATGTGAAATACTTTCCTAGTGGTACTATTTTGTAATAGGTTAGGAGATTTTTGAAATGAAAAGCGGACACCTAAAAATAGGTGTCCGCTTTTATAGTTTTTTCATCCCCATATCGTACTACAATAACTGCTTAGCAGAAGCAAGCAGCACCGACGATAATTAAGAGGATAAATAATACGACTAGTAGCGCAAATCCATTACCATGTGCGAAGCCCATTGTTATTTCCTCCTTTTATTTTAAGATACAACATACAATATGCAGATGAGCTCCTGTTTGATATGGACGTATATCATGCAATGACATATTTTTTGTATGATAATGTTTTAAAAAAGGAAAGATATAGGAATAACAGTAGTTAGAGAAAGGAACGTATCCATGAAGCACTTTTTAATTGTAATAATTTGTTTTATAGGTGTATTCATATGGATGAACGTTGATGTGGAAATGGGGAAGAAAATGGCTAGTGGATATGAATTAGAAAAAATCCGATCAGGGGATTTTCAAGTATATACGAACGGTGATGAGTTATATAGAAGCTTATTTGAGGATATAAATCGTGCAGAAAAGAATGTATATATTCATTTTTATATTGTAGGTAAAGATGAGGTAAGTAAAGAATTCTTACAGTTATTAGAGAAAAAAGCATCTAGCGGAGTAGATGTGAAATTGTCAGTAGACCGCATTGGCGGATATAAGCTTAAGAGAAAGATAATTAATCAATTAAAAGAAAAAGGCGTGAAGTTTACATTTAGTAAAAAACCTAAATTAAAAAACTTATTTTATTCTTTGCATCAACGTAATCATAGACGCATTGTTACTATAGATGGGAAAGTTTCGTACATTGGTGGCTTCAATATCGGAAAGGAATATCTTGGACAGGATCCTAAATTTGGTCCGTGGCGTGATTATCATGTACGCATCGAAGGGAATGGAGCTACTGATATGGAACGGAAGTTTGCGGAAGATTGGCAAGAAGATACGGGAGAAAAGTTTCCTATACATCAAGAGTTACCTGTACAAGGAAATGTAAAATATCAATACGTATTTTCGAATGGAAAAGGTTTATGGAAGGAGTATGGAGCGTTTTTAAAGAAGGCAAAACATTCTTTAATTATCGCTACACCATATTTTGTACCGAGTAAAGAAATGGTGAAGGGGCTGAAAGATGCATTAAATCGTGGTGTCCATGTAAAAATCCTCGTCCCATTTAAAAGTGATGCAGTATTGCTAAAACAGGCTGCCTATCCTTATCTGAAAGACATGTTAGATGCTGGAGCGGAGATTTATCAATATCGAAATGGATTTTTTCATGGGAAGGTAACAATCATCGATTAGGAAATGGTTGATATTGGTACAGCAAATTTTGATAATAGAAGTTTTTACTTAAATAGCGAATCTAACTGTTTCATATATGATAAGACAGTCGTTGCTGACGTCTGGAGTCGATTAAAAGAAGACTTTCATAAATCAAAACGATTTTCTGAAGAAGATTTTGAGAAAATTAGTAGATGGGATTGGTTTCTAGCAAGAATATCAAATGTTATCGCATCATATTTATAGTATAGAGATGAAATAGGAAGGGAGGCGCTTTAATGGATTGTATGAAAGAATTGATGACATATAGTTACACACTTATATATAAAGTTGGAGAATACACGAGCAAGGTTCGAGATGAAGAATTAAAAGATATTTTGCAGCATCATTTGCCGTATATGTTACAAGCATATAATGAACAAGTGAATTTTCAAGAAGGAGAAAATATACAACATATAACTTGTAAACAAATGTGGCCGGAATTTACTGAAATGGATAGGGAAACAGATAATGAGTATACAGGGGATACTGGGATTGCTATTTGTTATATTACACATTTGAAACGATTAGCATTAAAGTTTGCTCAAGTGGCAGTAGAAGTTGCGAACCCGGAGTTTCGTTCTTTTCTGGAAAATTGTTTTGTGAAAATGAATCGTTATGCTTATAGTGTTTGGCAATATGTTGTGAAGAAGGAATATAAGATTAAACATGTATATGAAAGTGAAAAATTTGCGTGAAAAGCTAAGGTGGAATGAAAGGCGCCTTAGTTTTTTTATGTCTAATTAGAATGGGAGGATTAAGGATTGGCTGTGTTATCCGAAAATTTACAAAAGTTTACTGTATCTTTACTATTTTTAAATCTTCCCTTTAAAAAAAAAGAGTAATATGGGATTGTACATATTCTATCAAAGGGAGGAAACGCAAATGAACAAATGGGTTAAGTCATTAACTGCTATGGCACTTGCAAGTTCTTTATTAATGGTAGGTTGTAGTAAAGATGGGGATAAAAAGAAAGAGGATGACACAACTTCGCAGCAAGATGAAAAGAAAGATAAAGAAACAAGCGGAACAGACAAGTCTTCTGATTCGAAAGAAAAGAAATAAATAATAGAGCTTCCTCACATAAACGAGGAAGCTTTTTTGTTGTATATTTGTATGTATTAGGGAAAAATAGAGAGAAAGAATTGAAGAGGGGATAATATATGAAAGTATGCATATTAGGAGCGACAGGTAGAGTAGGATCACAAATTATGAAATTGGCATTACAAGATTCATATGAAGTAACGGTATTAGTTCGTGATTTGAGTAAAGTGGAAATAGAGCATGAAAGGTTGCAAGTTATTAAGGGAAATGTATTAAGCGGAGATGATATAAAGGAAGCGATTAAAGGATGTGATATTGTAATTAGTGCTCTTGGAACTGATCGGAATGGGACGTTAGAGAAGAGTGTACCGATTATTATAAAGCAAATGGAAGAAGAGGGCATAAAGAAAATTGTTACAATAGGAACTGCTGGTATTTTACAAGCACGAACAAACCCAAGTATATATCGTTTCCAATCAAAAGAATCGAAAAGAAAAATGACAACAGCTGCGGAAGATCATTTAGCTGCTTATGAAGCGCTGAATAATAGTAAACTATGTTGGACTGTTGTTTGTCCGACGCATTTAATAGATGGTGATGTAACCGGTGTATATCGAACTGAACAAGATATGTTGCCAACAGATGGATCGAAAATCACAGTTGGTGATACAGCTCATTTTACATGGAGTTTACGTAATAAAAGCTTATACGAGAAAAGTCGAGTAGGTATTTCATATTAAAAAACCATCCCAAAATAGGGATGGCTAAAAAATGATATAGCATACAAAGATGATAATCATAATGATTTGGAGAATTGCTTTCGCTACTGTACTACTTAAAAAACCGACTACAGTTGCAATTCCGACTAAAAGGGCGTCTTTTGGCGCCTTTTTATGCATTAGTTCCGTAATAAATACAGATAAGAACGGTATGATAATAAGCCCGAATGGTGGGAAGAAGAACGATCCAACAATGATAGAAACCATACCAACACGTTCGCCCGATTTTGTACTACCGTATTTTTTTAGGAAGTATCCATTTGCAATAAAGTCAGCAACGAAAATGAAGAGTGTAAAAATGACTTGAATAATCCAAAAAGATGTCGTTAACTCTCCGCCATTTATTCCAAAATGATAAATGAAATAGCCAGCCCATACGGCAAGGATGCCAGGGATAATGGGGTATATAAAGGCAAGAAATGAAACAATGAAACAAGCAATGATACAAATTGTTAGTAAAACAGTCACTTTATAACTCCTTTGTAGTATCTAATTTATGTACAGCAATCTTTTTAATTTGATGCCCATCAAGTTCTAATGCTTTAAATTGAAAACCATCATATTCAACTGAATAGCCAGCTTCAATATTTAAATCAATTGCTTGAGAGAGAAGCCAACCACCAATTGTATCTAAGTCACTTTCATCGATATGTAGGCCAAACATATCATTTACTTCAGAAATGAGTACTTTCCCATCTAAAACAGTAAGCTTAGGAGTACGCTTTTCAATCATCGGTGATTCGTCTGCGTCAAATTCATCTTGAATTTCGCCGATAATTTCTTCAAGAATATCCTCCATCGTTAAAAGGCCAGCAGTTCCACCGTATTCATCCATAACAATCGCCATTTGTACGCGGTTCTTTTGGAGGTGTATTAACGTTTTACGAATGGGAACTGTTTCAAATACAGTTAAAACAGGATGTATGTAGGCATCAAGTGGTTTGTAAATGCCTTTTGTTTGATTATGAAAAATCTCTTTCGTATTTATCATTCCGATAATATCATCTTTATCCTTTTCAATAATAGGATAACGTGTATACTTTTCAGTTGCAACGATTTTCATATTTTCTTCTAACGTATTTTCAGTAGATAAACAAACCATTTCAGTTCTAGGTACCATAATTTCTTTAGCAACACGATCATCAAATTCAAAAATATTATTTACATATTTATATTCGGTTTGATTAATTTCGCCGCTTTTATAGCTTTCACCTAAAATGAGTCGTAGTTCTTCTTCGGAATGGGCAAGTTCATTTTCTTTCGCAGGCTCTAAACCGAGTAATTTTGTGAAAAATATAGCTGCACTATTGAGAAGCCAAATGAACGGATACATAATTTTATCAAATAAAATAAGCGGTTTTGCAAATTTTAATGTGATTGCTTCAGCTTTTTGGATTGCGAAAGACTTAGGAACTAACTCGCCTAATACAACATGGAAAAAAGTAATCACACTAAAAGCAATAATAAAGGATAACGTGTTAGCCATTGTTCCAGTAATATTGATTTTTTCAAATAGTGGTCGCAGTAAATGTTCCACAGTTGGTTCACCAAGCCAACCAAGTCCTAAAGAGGTGATAGTAATGCCAAGCTGACAAGCGGATAAATAAACGTCTAAGTTAGATAAAACGCTTCTTGCAGCTAATGCTTGTTTATTACCTTCATTAGCAAGCTGGTCAATTCGACTTTTTCGTACTTTTACGACAGCGAATTCTGAAGCAACGAAAAAACCAGAAATAAGGATAAGTATAAAGATGAGAAAAATATTTAATATGTCCAAGTGTGTTCTTTATTCCTAATTTGGAATAAAGATGTCACCTCCTGTAATTATGTTATACTTTTATAATAAATCCAAATGAAAAGATTAGTCAAAGAAAATGGGTAAATAATGGTAGGTTTCTATAGTAGTTTTTTTAATTTGCTGTTATTTTGTCCTCTATATAATAGGAATAACCGTCTACTTTTAATTTAAGTAGACGGTTATTCTATGTTATGGTTTCGAAATACTTCTAGTTAAAGTATACGTGTTTTGTTTAGAGTGGTTTGTTGTCCATAAAGCTTGGAGAAACGATAAGATGCTATATGGAATATAAAGTAGTAATAAACCAATTGTGACAACTATAGGTGCATTTCTACCAAATTGGACGATAAATTGTAATAGTCCGTTTGTATGAAAAATACATTCCATAAAAACGAATGAAAGAATAATGGAACTCAAAATAGATTTATGATTGGAAGTAAGCGCAATAAATAACGTATCAACAAGGAAAGATGAATTTTTTATTTCGTATTCATTAGTAGTATTTAAGAACGGTAGCCATTTTTTAATTGCTTGCATAACGATTATCATAGAAGTGCTACATACGATGATAAAAGAAGAGAAGAAAGGAAACTTTATGAATTTAGATATGTAGAGAAGTGATAATAGGACTGAACATTGTAATATCACAGTGCCAAAAGAATACGGTATCCAGCGAAATAAAGAACTACACTTTTTTAATGAGTTTGGTGCTTTTAAAAATAGATGGCCAATTCCTAGACTTATAAAGAAACCGATTACAAGAGTGAATGTGAAACGAACGATTGATAAAAAATATATTTCCCATATGTAGGGGAACAGTGGTGACGAATGGTTAGAGGTATGTAGTATATTTTGTGTATGTACAAGCTGACTTGCTGAGAAAAGGATAGGCTCATGCATCCAATCAATTGTTGGAATTGAAATGGAAGAAGGCTGTGCTAAATTATGAAAAATGCTTACAAATCCAGTTAAGTAGGAGTAATTATGTGTAATGAATAATGCTGGAAGGGGACTTATGACAAAAATAATCAAAACACCGGCTATAAATTTACATATATGTGAGCGCAATAAGGACATACAATCACCTACTCTTATAATATTCAGAAAATTCTTATTCTTATTTTAGCTTTTTTCAGAGGAAGTTACAATATATTTTTCTTTACGTATTGGTATATGGATAGTTTTAAATTATTTTTAGAAATTTATTTTATGTGTGGGATATAAAGCAGGAGAGGGTATATAACAGCATCCATACAAAAAACGTGAACAGTTTAGCATTTTCACGTTTTTTGTATGGGATGAATGAAAAGAAATGTAGGTAAATGTCGAAAGGATTAAATTGATTTTTCAAATTGGAAAGTGATACCATAAAGTTAAACAGTGTTTAAATCATTGTTTAATCGATAAATTCTAGAGGGGGAGATAAGTTGGGGGGAAATGAAAACATATCAACGAAAGAAAAGATTTTAAATACAACCTTGGAGTTAATTAAAAACGAAGGTTTTGAAAGGGTAACGATAAGGAAAATTGCATCATTGTCAGATGTAAATATTGCGCTTGTAAATTACCATTTTGGTTCAAAAGAAAAGTTGATTAGTGAGGCGATTAAAGTTTTGTTAATTAGCTTCCAAGGCACTTTTTCTATTTTAGATGATATTACAGTACCAGCGAAAGAAAGATTAAAAATATTTTTATTTGATTATGTACTAGTAATCCGGCAATATCCTGAGTTAGTCAGGAAGATTATTGCAATGGGAACTACGGTATTTACATCTCAATACGAATATGGAGATTTTTTGAAGAGGCTAGGTTTTAGTAAAGTGAAGAATATTTTGAGCGAAATAACAAATGAAACGGATCAGGAAATTTTAATGATGATGACAGTGCAAATATTTGGATCCATTTTTCTTCCAGCATTAATGATGCCAATTCTTGAATCAGGGGCAGATATAAGAGTACTGCCTATAGAAAAACAGATTGATTTCCTATTTGAACGCTATTTTTATAAAAATTGAGATAGTGGGTGATAGCGATGGTTAGTTTCTTTAGAAAGCATTGGTATGATATAGGGTTAGTTGTGGCTATTGTTGTCGTTGTTTGTTTAGTCGCGAATTTGGGAGAAATAAGTGAAATAAAAGTACTGTTAGCGTTAAGTTTTGTAGCCATTTTAGTGCATCAATTTGAAGAGTATCGTTGGCCAGGTTATTTCGCTGGTCTGTTCAATGTAGTTATATTTAAAAGTGATATACCAGATCGCTATCCATTAAATACGCAATCTGCTATGGTAATAAATATTTTGATTGCGTATGTTTTTTATTTACTTCCGGTTTTCTTTCAAAATATAATATGGCTTGGGATGGCACCTATTTTAATGGGGTTTTTTCAATTCATATGGCATGGTATTTTTGCGAATATAAAAGCTAAAACAATATACAATCCGGGATTAGGTGCGGTTGTATTACTACATGTTCCGATTGGTTATGCATATATGAGATATGTTCTTTTACACAATCTAGCTACAAATTTGGATTGGATATTAGGGCTGATCTATTTTCTAGTAGCAACCTATTTTTTAATTATAAAAGGAAATATGTTAATGAAAAGTAAGGAGACAAATCATTGTTTTTCTAAAAAGCAATTAGGTCCGTACAATGATGCAGTAAAGTGATCCAGAATTCAGAAGGGATTTTTGATGCTGAAGAGAGTACAAGTGAATGATTCATGAATAAATTATGACGGAAAAATGAATAATTTTCAGAAAAATAAAATAATATATTTATTTTTTTCTGAAAATATAATATAGTTATGGCACAGAAAGTATTTTAACATAAGGAGGCTGTTTATGAGGATTAAAGGAAATTATGTGCCGAAAAGGGAAGTGTTATTTTGCTCAAGTTCAATTACGATAGGGGAAGCACTGGAGCATTTAAATAAAACTGGGTATCGTTGTGTACCAGTTTTAGATGAAAAAAAAGAGAAATACTTAGGGAATATATATAAAGTAGATATTTTAGAATATAAAGGTTCACTTGAAGAGAGTGTAGTACAAATATTAAATGATAAAGAAGGATATGTGAGAGAAGATTCTTCGTTCTTTAAAGTATTTTTTACAATAAAAAAATTACCTTATTTATCAGTAGTTGATGAAAAAGGAGTTTTCCTGGGGATTTTAACGCATAAAAAAGTTTTTGAGTTATTAGAAGATGCATGGGGAGTCCATTCTAGTAAATATTCTGTCATGATTGGAACACAAGATTATAATGGGGCCATTCAAAAATTATCGACAGTGCTAAAGAAATACACTGGTATTCAAAGCTTAATGACTTTTGATAATGATGCTTTATTAGTACGTAGAATAATGTTTACATTGGGAGAAGAGTTTGAAGATAGTGAATTAGAAACATTGCTAAAGGATTTAGAAGATCATGGATTTAGAGTTGTGTATGTTGAAGAGATGAATAATCCACGTGAAGTTGAAACGATAGACTAACAAGTAAAAGCCATCTTATTTTTTGATGGCTTTTACTTTCTTTCGTATAAAAATATTCAAATATAATAAAATGTAAAAATCGTAAATTTCTAAAAAAATTTGTGTAATAAAATAAATAAAGGAGGTATGTGTGGATAATTTTGATTTTCAAAAAATTCTATTTAAAAATATGTTTTTATTTTTCAGCCAAATATGTTACTATATGTGTGATAAAAACAAAGAGGTCTGACAACTAAACTCCACGTTATAACACTCTAATGACTTGAATATTCAAAAAAATCAAAAATTAATAATTAGAGTAAGAATAAGGGGAATGGAGAAATTATGGAGAAAGACATTGCTTTGTAAGGGGCATATTTTATCATCTTGAGCAGAGAGGAGGATGCATAGCATATTGTGAAAAGAGAGATAAACAATGAAAAAGTGCTATGCAAATGAAAAGCATGAAGGGACGTTTAAGGCCAGGTGATACGGTAGCGATTGGTTTAATGTTATTTGCACTATTTTTAGGGGCAGGAAATTTAATTTTCCCGCCAGTTTTAGGTCAACAAGCAGGAGAAAATGTTTGGATTGCTACAATTGGATTCCTTGTAACGGGAGTCGGATTACCCCTATTAGCTGTAACAGCTGTCGCGTTTGTAGAGGGGGACTTGAAAGCGCTATCTTCTAGAGTTCACCCTATATTTGCGTTTATTTTCCCATTGATTAGTTATTTAGCGATTGGACCATTTTTCGCGATTCCGCGTACTGGAGCTGTTTCATTTGAAATGGGTATGAAGCCATTTCTATCAGAGACAATGGTTTCTGAGTGGTACATGCTATTTCTTTTCACTATAGTTTTCTTCGGAATAACGTGGTATTTATCATTAAATCCATCTAAATTAGTGGATTGGTTCGGGAAATTTCTTACACCATTGTTAGTATTGATTGTTGCTGTTATTGTCGGAAAGGCAATTATTGATCCGATTGGAGAACCAGCTGCGCCGCTAGCGGCATACAAAGAAAATGCTTTCTTTGGTGGATTTATTCAAGGATATTTAACGATGGATGCAATTAGCGCACTCGTATTTGGAATTGTCGTTGTACAAGTTATCCGCTCTAAAGGAATAAAAGAGAGTAGTCAAGTTGCAAAAATAACAATTGTATCAGGTATTATTGCTGTACTTGGTTTAACGTTAATCTATTTATCACTTGCTTATCTTGGTTCAACAAGTACATCACTTGGGATCTCAGAGAATGGTGGACTTATTTTAACGAATGTTGTAAATGAGTTATATGGAACAAGTGGTAAAATTTTATTAGGACTTGTTATTATACTCGCTTGTTTAACAACTTCTGTTGGATTAACATCTGCTTGTGCGGGCTTCTTTACAAACGTATTCCCAAAACTTTCGCATAAAACGATTGTAACAATGGTATGTGTGTTTAGTTTAATTGTATCTAACTTAGGTTTAACACAATTAATCGCAGTCACTTTACCTGTGTTAATGATTATTTATCCAGTTGCAATTGTATTAATCGTACTTTCATATTTCCATAAATGGATTGGAAAGCGAAATACAATTTATATTGGTGCAATATTAGGTGCATTGTCAATTAGTTTATTTAATGGCTTAGAAAGTGCGAATATTAAAATTGACGCAATTTCTAATGTTCTACAAATGTTACCATTATATAAAGAAGGAATAGGATGGTTAATCCCATCATGTATTGGCGGGATTCTCGGGTTCTTCTTCTATAAATCAAATGAATTAAGTGAATTACAAAAGAAAGGTGCTTAGGCGCCTTTCTTTTTTTAAAAGGGGATTTTTGTATTTTGTCTAAGTAATAATTGGGAGGAATGATAAAATGGCTAGTTTTGAAGATTTTTTGACTTTGGATTTACGAATTGGAACTGTAACACATGCAGAGGAATTTAAAGAAGCGAGAGTGCCAGCGATTAAACTAGAAATTGATTTTGGGGAGCTTGGGGTCAAGCAGTCAAGTGCTCAAATTACGAAGAGATATAATCCAGAAGACTTAATCGGTCAGCAAATTGTTGCTGTTGTAAATTTTCCGCCAAAGCGTGTAGCTGGATTTAAATCGGAAGTGCTTGTATTAGGTGGAGTTCCTGAAGCTGGTGATGTTGTGTTGCTTCAGCCTAATATGGAATTGCCAAATGGAACGAAAATTAGTTAGTGTGAAGGTAGGGGTAAACATGGATATCGGACGAGAATATTTACAATGTGCCATTTCGAATTTCAAGGCAACACAAAAACAAGGAGAACGTGTACTTTCTCAATTATCTTATGAACAAATAATGTGGTCTTCTCATAAAGATACGAATAGTATTGCGATTATCATTAAGCATTTACATGGTAATATGCGTTCAAGATGGACGGATTTTTTAACGTCTGATGGTGAAAAAGCAGATCGTAATCGAGATGTTGAATTTGAGGGAGGCTACAATTCAAAACAAGAAGCTCTTACTGTGTGGCAAGAAGGATGGGAGTATGTTTTTGAAGCTTTGGATAATTTAACGCCAGAGAATGTTCTGCAGAAAGTATACATTCGCGGAGAAGAGTACACTGTCATGCAAGCAATCGAAAGGCAAATTTCTCATTATGCTTTACATATTGGACAAATCATTTACATTGGTAAAATGTTAAAAGAAAATGAATGGGAGTGTTTAAGCATCCCTAGAGGTCAGTCTACTAGTTATTTAGAGAAAAAACGTTCAACGTAATAATAGGAAAGAAACCGATATAAGATAGGAAGTAAAAAAATAAGCCAAACGATAGATGGCTCCGTGAACATTAAAATGCTGCCAGCAATAAGCCCATGTATAATAAGAAAGAAACCAAAGAGTGTATTTATAGGAATAAAACGTGAGACAAATAATTGCTGATTTTTGAAACAAGTGTTGTGAAATAAATAAAAGCGGAAATGCCATGTAGAGGTAATAAGATCTTTCCTTCTCGTTATTCTTTTTTTACATTTATGACAGATGAACGGTGGTTGCATTTCATTACGCTCCATTTTTTATATTTGTAATAATGTAAGACAAAAGTAAGTATAAAGTGTATGTTCCTATATACGCTCCTGCAATAAGGAAAAATGGATTCAGTAAAATTCCATGAATGCTTGTCATGAAAACTAAATTTTGTATTAAAACATCATATATATTAATAGAAATAATTGTCCCGAGTACATACAGTGCTAAGTATGCGGAAATATGTAGCACAATACGAATTTTAGGATGTAAAGCAAACAAATAAAAAATAAATGATAAGACGATTGGTAATGTTCCTATTAGTAGCTTCAATTCATTTCACCTCATTAACAATATAGCCGAAATTTAAGCGGTCTATTCTCTAGAGCTTGTACATAACTTGAAATAGAGAGGGTGATAGTATGAATCGAGGCTTTTTTTACGTGAAATTAACAAGTGTACGCAAGTTAATTATATTTATTATTACTACGGTATTAGCGACTTTCTTTCTTATTAGTGTAATGGTAACTTCCATGAAAGAGACAAAGTCAACGTATTTATATAATTGGTTAAATGAGTTATCAATGAATGGTTACATGTACGTTATTGGGAAGGAGAATCATTATTTTACACAGGAGTACCGGAATTTGAATCAAGACTTTTCTATTTCTTCATTCCTCTTTTCGATGGCTACGAATATTCGTTTTGATGATGTACGTAGTTTTGTCGGGAAAGAACTTCCGGGATTTGGGAAATATGATACAGAAATCGTTATAGCAGGTGAAGGAACAAATTACTCCAACTTACCGATAGAATCGAGTGTTCCTCTTGAAGAAGTAGTGAAGGAACGGACTGGAGAAGCTGGACAAGTTCCTAAGCCTGATCCGAATAAAGAGAAGAAACAACCATCTCAAACGACGGGAAAAAGACAAGTTGCATTCATTTATCATACACATAGTTGGGAATCTTATTTGCCGTTACTGAACTTAACGAATGACCCAGATCCGAATAAAGCAACGAGTTCTGTAACGAATATTTCAATAGTTGGAGATCGTTTTCGGGAACAACTGGAAAGTGAAGGTATAGGTGCTACTAACGATAAGACTGATGTCGGCCAAAAGTTAATAAGTAAAGGATTAAACAGTAATAGTTCTTATAAACTGTCACGAGAAATTGTACAAGAAGCGATGGCCGGTAATAAAGAACTCCAATATTTTTTCGATTTGCACCGTGATAGTGCACGGAAAAATGTCACGACAAAAACAATTGGAGATAAATCATATGCAAAGCTTGCTTTTGTAATTGGGAAAGGAAATAAAAATTATGAAAAGAACTTACAATTAGCAACAGCTCTTCATGAGGAAATTAATAAGAAATATCCAGGAGTGAGCCGTGGTGTTATTCAAAAAGGCTTCCAAACAGGAAATGGAGTCTATAATCAAGACTTATCAGGACAGGCGATTTTAATTGAAGTTGGTGGCGTAGATAATACAGATGAAGAATTGAATCGATCGATTGATGCTCTTGCTAAGGCATTTGGAGAATATTTTTGGCAAGCTGAAAAAGTGAATGGATAAAGTGGGAATTTAATTAGCCGGAGTGTTCATCCAACTGATTATTAGCCCTCATCAATCAGGATACTCGTTAATATGGGGAAAACGTAAGCAAGAAGCTTACGTTTTTTTTGTTTGTTCATAATCTATAGGTAGAAATAAATGTCACATTATAGACAAAATTCCCTATTATTATATTGATATCGAAATTTGTCTATTTATAGTAAGGAATTTAAAAAGGAATTTTCGGAATAGTGGAGAAAATCTTTTTACAAGGAAAATTTTTAACTAACAGAATGGGTAGGGGATCAAGGTGATACGAGAGGTTAGAGTAGAAGATGCAGCATCATTTTTACAATTAAGTAAGCAGTTAGACGAAGAAACGAAATTTATGTTATACGAACCAGGGGAAAGAAAAACGACAGTAGAGCAACAAGAAAAGATGGTCCACCGTTTTATAGAAAATGAATATGCAACAATATTTGTAGCAGTTAAAGATGATAGAGTAGTTGGATTTATTTTAGCCAATGGTAATGATGTTCAAAGAAAGAGACATGTGGCAGGCATTGTAATTGGTATTTTGCAAGAGTATAGTGGCCGAGGTATTGGAACGAGTCTGTTTAAAGAAGTAGAGAAGTGGGCAAGATTACATGATGTATGGCGTTTAGAATTAACGGTAATGGCCCACAATACAAGAGCTAAGGCATTATATAGCAAAATTGGATTTGAACAAGAAGGTGTCAAAAAATCTGCTCTTATCATCGATGGAAAAGGTGTCGATGAGTATGAAATGGCCAAATTATTAAAATAAGAGGTCGTTATATGAAAAAAAGATGGGCACTACTTGGTATCGTAGCGATGATACTGATCATTGGAGTAGCAGGAATAAATTATAAGATGTACAAGGATCAAGAGGCGAAGGAAGTAAATGTAAATAATATATTTCCGAAAGCTAAAGAAACGATTGCTAATATGGATGGGGATATCGCAGTCATTAGTAATCCAAATTCGATGCTTGTACTTGTGAATAAAAATAGGCGTTTACCAGATGGGTATAGACCGCCAGATTTAGTTGTTCCGAAAGTACGTTACTCTAGTGAAGGTGATCAAGAGAAGAAAAAGATGAGGAAAGAGGCAGCGGCGGCACTTGAGGAAATGTTTCAGCAAGCCAATAAGGAGCGGATTTTCCTTTTTGCAGTCTCTGGATTTAGATCTTTTGATCGACAAAAAGCATTAAATACGATGTATAAAAGACAAGATGGAGAAGCAAAGACAGCGATGTCTAGTGCAGTCCCTGGTACGAGTGAACATCAAACAGGACTAGCTATGGATATTACATCTCAATCTGCTAAATTTCAGCTAGAAACTGTTTTTGGGGAGACGAAAGAAGGGAAGTGGCTTTCTGAAAATGCCCATAAATTTGGTTTTGTTATTAGATATACGAAAGAGAAAGAAGGGATTACCGGTTATCGTTATGAACCGTGGCATGTACGGTATGTTGGGAATCCGCAAGCTACATATTTATATGAAAACCAACTGACGATTGAAGAAGTAACGCAGTAATGAATTGAGGGGAGTGGGCTAAGATGACGATGTTATATAAGAAAAAGGTACATGCATATATTACGAGAGAAAAAGAAGGGGTTATGCAACTACTCGTTTTTAAACATCGTGATATACGAGAGGCTGGTATCCAAGTGCCAGGCGGGACAGTAGATGAAGGCGAAACGTTAGAGGCAGCAATTTTACGTGAAGTACAAGAAGAGTCAGGACTACGCCATTTTTGTATCGAGCGCTTCCTTTCTGATTACATTATTTATATGAAAGAAAAAAAGGAATATCAAAAACGTCATTTTTTCCATATTTCATTATTAACAGATGTGAAAGATACGTGGGAACATATAGTAAGTGCTGGTGAGGAAGACAAAGGTTTAGTATTTTGTTATGAGTGGGTTGATATTAACAAATGCCCTGAATTAGCAGGTAAACAAGGCGAGTTTTTACATTTGTTAGAAGAGGTATATGTAAAATAATAAAAAGGGTCTGAGGCGATATTGTATTCGTTTCAGACTCTTTTTATTTCTCTGGAAATTAAAGGTTTTTAAACTGGCGAGTTGAATTCCTGTATAGGGATAGTAGTTGTTAATACGAGGAGCGGAGAAAATGAAAAAGTAATAGACATACGTCATATATAAAAGGACTTATAAAAGGAGAATGAAAATGGAAATTCAGTTCAATACCCTACTGCAAAAAGAATTAACAATTCATGATATTCAAAAGGAAATGGAAGCTGGGAAGTTAACTTCAAAAGAACTAGTCATGTATTACCTTCATAGAATCGCAAAGTATGACCAAGATGGACCGAAAATCAATTCTATTTTAGAAATCAATCCAGATGCTATCTTTATTGCAGAAGCGTTAGATTATGAAAGAAAGACAAAAGGTGTAAGAGGTCCATTACATGGTATACCTGTTTTACTTAAGGATAATATTGAAACGAATGACTCGATGCATACAAGTGCTGGTACGATTGCCCTAGAACAAAATATAAGTAGTGAAGATGCATTTCTCGTTACAAAACTTCGAGAAGCAGGATCAATTATAATAGGTAAAACAAATATGACAGAACTAGCAAATGCAATGTCTTTTGAAATGTGGGCTGGATATAGCGCTAGAGGTGGTCAAACAATTAATCCTTACGGTACAGGAAAGGATGATATGTTCGTTGGTGGCTCAAGTACAGGGTCTGCTATAGCAGTTGCCGCTAACTTTACTGTATTATCCGTTGGAACAGAGACAGATGCTTCTATTTTGAGCCCAGCTGTTCAAAACTCGGTTGTAGGTATTAAGCCGACTGTTGGGTTAATTAGTCGTAGTGGAATTATTCCTTTCACTTATTCACAAGATACAGCTGGGCCATTTGCTAGAACAGTAACAGATGCTGCTATTTTACTAGGGAGTCTAACTGGGGTGGATGAGAAGGATGTAGCCACTCATAAAAGTGAAGGCATGGCATATCAAGATTATACATCTTATCTTGATGCTAACGGTTTAAAGGGGGCGAAGATTGGTGTATTTAGCAATGCGCCAAAAGATTATTATGAATCTGGAGAATACGATGAAAAATTGTTTAAGGAAACGATTCAAGTTTTACGTAGTAAGGGAGCGACAATAGTAGAAGATATTGATATTCCATCTTTTCATAGAGAATGGAGCTGGGGAGTTCCGCTTTATGAACTGAAGCATAGCTTAGATAACTATCTTTCTAAATTACCTTCTACTATTCCAGTACATTCTATTTCGGAGTTAATGGAGTTTAATAAAAACATAGCAGAAAGAGCTTTGAAATATGGACAAACTAAGTTAGAAAGAAAAAAAGATTTTCCTAATACGTTAAGAAATCCTGAATATTTAAAGGCAAGATTAGAAGATATATACTTTTCGCAGAAACAAGGTATTGATTTTGCATTGGAAAAATATAATCTTGATGCGATACTGTTCCCTTCTTATATAGGATCTACTATATGTGCGAAAGCAGGTTATCCGTCTATAGCAATGCCTGCGGGATATATGGATAATGGGAGGCCTTTTGGAATTACTCTTGCAAGTGCTGCTTTTAGTGAAGGGGCATTAATTAAACTAGCATATGCTTTTGAACAAGCGACAAAACATAGGAAGATTCCCAACTTGTCATGAATAGAATAAAACAAAAAGGACAGGAATTCCTGTCCTTTTTGTTTTATTGATTAAAGTGAAATATCTTTCTGCTCCGTCTTCTGATATTTTAATAAGTTAAAGGATAAACAAGCAGAACATAAAATAAGAAAAGCGGCGATAATATAAATAGTACGAACGCCGAACATATCAGTAATAATTCCAACGCTAAGCATAGAAAGACCAGAAGCTGTCGAGAGAAGTGCACCATGAGCTGTATACATCTTCGCTAATAAAGAAGGAGTGACGCTTGATTGTAAAACCGTCGTTTGAGAAATATCTCTAATTTGATAACATGGTCCCATTAGAACACAAAGAAATAGAGCAATAAATCCGCTACTTGTCATACCATATAAAAATGTAAGAATACTAAACATAAGAGAGCCTATCGCCATGGAGCGTATTAAATTTTTTTGAATATATGTACTCATTTTCCACGCTAATATCCCGCCAATTAATGTGCCGACGTAATAACTTGTGTTAATATATCCCCACCAATCTTCGCCTTTATGAAGAACAGTCGTTACATATGCCATCGTAATAGCACCGATCCATATCGTCCCTGCGAAAGTTTCAATTAAGTCCATAATTGTAACGATGCGCAGAGATGGGTGTTGAAATAACAGTTTCCATCCTTCTAATAATGCAGTAGTTTTCGAAGAAGTGGGTTCTGCTACTCGTTCAGCTTGTATAGATTGTAATGAAAGGTGTAATGTAATACATCCGAAAATCATCAATATGTTATTAATCATGAGTGTCGAAGTAACGCCAATGAGAAGAACAATTATGCTTGTAAATGAGTATGCAGCGGCTTGTATAATTTGTGTTGAAAAGGAAAAGACACTATTTACTTTTACTAATTTTTCTTGTGGTGTTAAGCGCGGGATAACTGCGTATAGTAGAGGAGCGCTCCAGCCACTACATAATGAAATGAAAATAACAAAAGTTAAAAGAGCAGAAATGTTTGTTGATAGTATAGGAAATAATATCATTAACAATATTAAAAGAGCTGTTTTAATCCATTGTAGAGTATATAGCAATGAATAAGATGGAAACCGATTCATTATAAGTGGTGCAGAGGTGTTCGCGATAAGATTTGTGATAACTTGTAATAATGGAAAAAGAGCAGTAATTGTAGCTGATCTAGTTGTAATATAGATGTGAGTTGTAATAATCATTATGTATACAATGTCAGCGAGAGTAATGCATATTTTGGAGCCCAAATAGTAAGTTAGTGAACGTTTAGGCAATAAGAATACCACCTTTCAAATCAATACTGCTTTTAATTTTAATTTTAATCATTATAATCTGTAAGTTATATTTTTGAAAGAATTAAATTTTTTGTCATTTTTTGAAAGGGATTTTCGTGTATAATGAAGAATATATTAATATAGCATTTTATTAATGCTTGTTGTAACAGCGAATACATATAATAGCTTGTAGCAAACGCCCCCTCTATGAGAAAGGGCGGATAAACCATTCTTTTCTTCATATACATATAGAAAATGAGAAAGAAAGTGAGGGTTGCATATGGCTGGATGGGTGATTTGGTTTATAAT
This sequence comes from Bacillus sp. FDAARGOS_1420, assembly GCF_019344915.1. Taxonomy (NCBI): domain Bacteria; kingdom Bacillati; phylum Bacillota; class Bacilli; order Caryophanales; family Bacillaceae; genus Bacillus; species Bacillus sp. FDAARGOS_1420. The sequence goes on from NZ_JAHWJB010000002.1 coordinate 1,225,565, forward strand.
AGCGGGTATTTTATTTATTGCAGAAATGTTGTCGATTACGTTTTACATGCTTTGGCTTGGAATTGGAGCTGTTGTCGGAGGTCTTATTGCTTTGTTTGCTCCTGATGCACTATTTTTACAAGTTGTTGTTGGGGCGATTGTAAGTTTAACATTGACTTTCTTTACGAAAAGAATTTCTAAAAACTTTCGAGAAGCAAAAGGTTTTACTGATACAGTAGATAAACTTGTTGGTAAAAAGGGAATTGTTATGCAAACGATTACAAGTGAAGTGAACGGTATTGTGAAAGTGGATGGAGATACTTGGACAGCTATTTCGGATACTCCTATTGATGCTGGAGAAAAAATCGTTGTTATACAGAGGCATAGTACTATTTTACAAGTGAAAAGGGAGAGTGAATAAATATGGCAGTAGCATTAACGTTAACGATTATTTTCGCATTGATTGTCGTTGTATTTATTGCATTGACAATTAAAATTATTTCTCAGCAAAAAGTTGGGGTCGTTGAAAGGTTTGGTAAATTTCAACGGATTATGCACCCTGGATTAAATATTCTAATCCCAATTGTAGACCGCGTTCGTGTATATCACGATTTACGTATTCAACAAACGAATGTACCACCACAAAAGGTAATAACGAAAGATAATGTACAAGTAGAAATTGATACAATTATTTTCTATCAAATTGTTGAACCAGAGCTTGCGACATATGGTATTTCAAACTATGAATATGGTGTTCGTAATATTACATCTGCAACAATGCGTCAAATTATTGGTAAAATGGAGCTTGATGAAACATTATCAGGTCGTGAAAAAATTTCAACAGAAATTCGTTTAGCACTTGATGAAGCGACAGAAAAATGGGGCGTTCGTATTGAGCGTGTCGAAATAGTCGATATTAATCCACCAAAAGATGTGCAAGTATCAATGGAAAAACAAATGAAAGCAGAACGTAATAAACGTGCGATCATTTTAGAAGCTGAAGCAGCGAAACAAGATAAAGTCCTTCGTGCTGAAGGGGAAAAACAAAGTAAAATTTTAATGGCTGAAGGGGATAAAGAAGCGCGTATTCGTGAAGCGGAAGGTATACGAGAAGCGAAAGAATTAGAAGCGCAAGGGGAAGCGAGAGCGATTGAGGAAATTGCAAAAGCAGAACAAAACCGAATTGAATTACTTCGCGCAGCAGATTTAGATGAGCGCGTACTTGCTTATAAATCATTTGAATCATTGATTGAGGTTGCAAAAGGCCCAGCAAATAAAGTATTTATTCCATCTAATGCAATTGAAACACTTGGTACTCTTGGGGCAATTGGGGAAATCTTTAAAGAGAAACAAACGAAGAAATTACCTTCGTCAGATACAGAAAAAGAACAATAAGAGTGAGGAAGAGAAATGGGATGCCATTTCTCTTTTTTTTGCGTATATTACGAAAGGCTTGTACATATCCATGTATAAAGAAGGTGATACAGTGAAAAAGTATGCAACCCGTATACATGGGAAGAAACTAATCTCGTTACTCTTTCTATATGCACTAGTCATAATTATTATTGCGTCGATTTTGACGTCGCTTTTACATACAATGAAATCGAATTACGCGAATCAATGGTTTGGAAAAGTATCGATGCAAGGTTTTGTTCAAATGATAGAAAGTGAGAATCGCTATTACGGATTTGATTATTTTAAGCAGAATAAAAGGGAGTCATTTGGAAATTTAATGTTCTCGATGGCGACGGATTTGAAAATTAAAGATTTAAGAACGTTTGTCGGTAAAGAAGTGCCTGGTATGTCAAAGTATTACTCTAACATTATCGTAGCTGGGGAAGGGACAAACTTTACGAATATCCCAAATGAATCTAGTGTACCGATTGAAGAAGTAACGAAAGAGCGAGAAGTAGCAAAAGATAAAGTTACAGAAGCTGAAAAGAATAATCCGGTTCAGAAAAAGAACGGAGCGAAAAAAGGTGAAAGTGCAGTATATATTTATCATACACATAGCTGGGAATCTTTCTTTCCGTTATTACCAGGGGCTACCGATCCATCAAGTCCAGATGTAAATGTGTCCTTACTAGGGAAACGTATGAAAGAACAACTTGAAGGACAAGGAATTCCGGTAGTTCATGATAAAACGAATATGGGGGATTTATTAGCGAGTAAAAAATGGAAATGGCCGCAATCATATAAAGCGTCTCATGAATATGTAAAAGAAACATTAGCACAAAATAATAAAATTGCGTTTCCGATTGATATACACCGTGATGATCAGCGGAAGAAGGTAACAACAAAAGTAATTAACGGGAAATCGTATGCAAGATTATATTTTATAATTGGGATGGAAAATGAAGGGCGTGCTGAAAATGAAAAAATTGCAAGAGCAATCAATAGTTATTTAGATGAAAATTATTACGGATTAAGTAGAGGGATTTTTCCGAAGTATAAAAAAGATGGAAATGGTGTTTATAATCAAGATTTATCTAAAAACGCAATGTTAATTGAAGTTGGTGGTGTTGATAATACATTGGATGAATTATATAACACGATTGATGTATTAACAGAAGCATTGAGTAAGTATTATTGGAACGATGCAGAGAAAGTAAATGGGTGAGGAACGGGAGACCGTTCTTTTTTGTTATGGAAAGGTAAGAATGTGATATAATGGAATCTTGTGAATATTAAATGAGGGAGCAGGGGAAATATGCAAATAATATTAATACGCCACGGTGAATCATTTATTGAATTTAGAATGAGAATAGAAGGAATCTTTTCTAAAATCGTGACAGAGAATACATATGACCGAATTGCAATTGTTGCACATGGTGGTGTAATGAATAGTATATTACGTGCATTTTTCAAAATGCCAATCTCAATGGACTATTACTTTAAAATAGGAGATACGGGAATAAGCTTAATTGAAATTGATGGTGAACAAAAAACGGTACATTTCATTAATGATACGAATCATTTGGACGGGATGTAAAGACCTATGTACAAAGTAGTGTTTTTTGATGTTGATGGTACTCTTTTAAGTGAGATTGACAGAAGTATGCACGAAAGTACAAAAGAAGCGATACAAAGATTAATAGATAAAGGAATACAAGTAGTTGTTACAACAGGGAGACCATATAGCTTATGCTCACAATTTGAGGGACTAGGCATAAATACGTTTATTTCTGCAAATGGTGCACATATAAAATGTGCTGATGAAGTTATACATAAATCGGTACTTTCAAGAGGAATTGTTCATGATATTTCAAATTTCGCTGAATTACATGGTCACAGTGTTTCTTATTTTACAGAGGAATTTGTAATGAATGGTATTGCCTCAAAAGACGAACGTGTAATACGAGCATTAAATGAAACGTTAAATTTAGAGCGGTATCCTGACAAAGTTAGAAACTTATCAGAAGAGATTTATTGTGTATGTCTGTATGCTGATGAAACAGAAGCTCAAAAATTCTTTGAAAGATATCCAGCACTTACGTTTGAACGTTTTCATGGTTACGTTATGAATGTGTTGGAAGATAGTAAAGTATCGAAGCTAACTGCAATTCAAAAGGTATTGGAACATCTGAAAATTTGTAAATCAGAAGCAATTGCTTTTGGTGACGGTGGAAATGATATTGAGATGTTACAGTATGTAGGACTAGGAATTGCGATGGAGAATGGTGGAGAAGAGTTAAAAACAAGAGCTGATTTCGTTACAAAGAAGGCGAGTGAAGGTGGTATTTTATTTGCCTTAAAGAAGTTTAATGTCGTCTAACATACCTTTATTGAAATAAAGGTATGTTAGGATCTTTAATGTGCTCACATAATAAAATATGAATTTGCCCGCGATGATGATAAAAATGTGCAACGATTTCAAGTAACCATTCGAATCGAGAGTAAGAAATACCCCAATAAGCAGTCATAATTTCCGCTAATTCTTCATTGGAATAGGATAAAAAAGTTTTAGAAAGTAAATCGTACCCTTGTATCATCGTTTGCTGTATTTGAGTAATTGTTTCTGGTGTTTGTTCTATATAAAAGGTATGTAAGTCTTTTTTCGTAATACCATTTAATATGAGTAAATCAGCATGGAAAATAAGGGAAAGATGTGTGCACATTTCAAATAATGACCGCTTTGATTCAATCGGCTTTATTTTCAGGTCACTTTCAGTATACTGGCTCAGTATTTGAATGGAAGTATCGATAGCAATTTTAACTTGATTCAATGCAGATGGAACAAACATTGTAATTATTCTCACCTCCGTATATAATAGTTTCTTAAGGGTATTATATCATACTCAAAATTCCGAAAATTCTAGTAGTTTGACTAGCATAGTGAAAAGTATTATATTGTAAAAGGTCATATGAAACGTGAAATAGAATGGAATGTAATTATTGAGTTAGGAGTTAGACCAATGAGCTTGAAATATGGAAGAGATACAATTGTTGAAGTTGACTTAAATGCTGTAAAACATAATGTAAAAGAATTTAAAAAACGTGTGAATGATGAAAATATTGCGATGATGGCTGCTGTAAAAGCGAATGGGTATGGTCATGGGGCAGTTGAAGTTGCGAAATCGGCTATTGAAGCAGGAATAAACCAACTTGCAGTTGCATTTGTAGATGAAGCAATTGAATTAAGAGAAGCTGGAATTACTGTACCTATTTTAATTTTAGGATATACACCAGTAGCAGCTGTAGAAGATGTAATTCAATACGACGTTATGATGACTGTTTATAGAGTAGAAGATTTACAAGGTATAGATGAAGTTGCAAACCATCTTCAAAAGAAAGTGCGAATTCATGTGAAAATTGATACAGGAATGAGCCGTATTGGTTTACAGGAAGAAGAAGTTAAACCGTTTTTTGAAGAGTTAAAACGTATGCGATATGTAGAAGTAGTAGGGATGTTTACACATTACTCTACCGCTGATGAAATAGATAAAACTTATACAAATATGCAAACAAGTTTGTTTGAGAAAGCTGTAAATACAGCGGGAGAATTAGGAATTCATTTTCCATATATTCATAGTTCAAACAGTGCAGGATCAATGGAACTTAGTAACACATTTCAAAATATGGTTCGTGTCGGTATTGGAATTTACGGTATGTATCCTTCAAGAGAAGTGGATCATACAGTTGCTTCCTTACAGCCAGCGTTGTCTTTAAAATCAAAAGTAGCTCATGTTAAACATGCGAAGAAAAATCGTGGTGTTAGCTATGGGAATACTTATGTAACAACGGGCGAAGAATGGATTGCAACTGTACCGATTGGTTATGCTGATGGTTATAATCGTCAGCTATCTAATAAAGGGCATGCACTAATAAACGGAGTACGAGTACCTGTAATTGGCCGTGTTTGTATGGATCAGCTTATGCTAGATGTTACAAATGCAATGCCAGTACAAGTAGGAGACGAAGTTGTATTCTACGGCAAACAAGGTGAAGAAGAGATTGCGGTGGAAGAAATAGCAGATATGTTAGGTACAATTAATTATGAAGTTACATGCATGTTGGATAGAAGAATTCCACGTGTTTATAAAAAAAATGATGAAACGACTGCGGTTGTAAATATATTAAGAAAAAAATAAGAAAAAACTGAATCGATATGATTCAGTTTTTTTATTTTTGACAAATGAAAAATGTTCTATTTATACCGTGTAGTTGTATATTGTTACATCCTACAGATTTTAAAGAGGTAATAATTTCGTCTCTAAAATAACATGCTTCCTCGATAGAAAAGTCACTCCTATTCCAACAATCTATAATAATCATACTTTGTCATAATTTCAAAACCACATTGTGTATATAGTTTTAAAGCATTGTTATTTTTCGTTTCGACGTCTAGTTCAATTGTTGAAACTCCTTCTGTAATAAGTGTACGTACCATATAACTAAGAATATCTTTACCATATCCTTTACCTTGATAAGAAGGATGAACGGCGAATCCTGATAGTGTAGTAGATTGCTCTTGCTCAGTAACTGTAATCGTTCCTATCACTTTTTCATCGATAAGAGCACTGTAAACTTGATGGGAAGATGAATTCATCATCTTTTGTAACCATGTGGATGTATTTGCTGCCGAATCTCCAAAAGCTTCACTAGCGATTTCTATAAGATCAGGAAGTAATTCAGAAGATGCAACGGTAAGATTAATATTATTTTTCAATGTTTTTTGTGCTTCGTTTGTTTTGAACTTCATACCGTATTCACTGTATAAATAAGGAAAGTTCATTTGTTTTGCAAATGATTTCCCCGAAATAGAGTCACCATTAATTATAAGAAGGGCTTCATCTGCCTCTCTTTTTTGTATTTCTTTCATTGCGGTTTGTAAAAGAGTAGTGCCTATATGTTGTTTCCTATAGTTCGGATGAACAAACCCTATTAACTCCAGTTTTGTTGGTCTCTCAAAGTCATACATACTTAATGCACCGATTAATTGAGTATCATCATAAAATAGAAAATCATTTACCACTTCTATATTACGGGCAGTTAAAAAGTTTATATGTAAATCTGACGAGTAATCAATTTGATCGTGTTGTCCGCAAATATGAGATAAATCTTTCATTTGCTGAATTTCGTTTTCTGTTAAAGATTTCTTTTGTTCAATATTCATTTCATAATCCCTCTCATTCGTATTTAAAAATAGGATGGATGACTTAGCCACTTGTCTAACTCCACACTGCCCTGAACAGATAATAACCGGTACAAATATCGATAGGGATGTCTACATTCTTCAAGACGAGGAATGGGCATAATGGTTTCGTAACCTTGTTTAAAAGCATGAGCCTCTTTTTCTGTAAATACATATTCTAATCCAATAAAATCAAACTCTCGAGGAGCAACCGCATAAGCTTCTGTATCTACTAAACCAGTAATAGATTGACCATCTGATAAAAACTGAGTAGGATCCATATCAATTAAAACAAGTGTAGATTCCTTCGGTGACGGCAAGGAAGAGAGCTGTGACTCAAAAGTATGGAATGCGTTTTGGATGCTCGCGTTATCGGAATAGAACTTATTTACAAGATCTTTACTGACTTTTAATATGTGAGACTTAAATTCTTCTAGTGGAATGTGGAAAGTATTTGATGGGTTTCCTATAAACTCTGCTTGAAACGAATGAATTTCTGCTAGTCCTTTTCCAAGGCTGAATAAAATAGAATCAGGTTGTTCGATAAATGATTGCAGCGTATTTCCGGTTAGTTTTCCGACGATTACATACTCTCGCTCATTTAAAACATGTTTTTGCAAAATAGTCGGGATGGGTAAGGTAGTATGCTTTTTCAATAATGCGTGTATTGTTTCTAAATGATGTACATGCCTTGGATCAATTCCAAAAAGATTTTTACATCCCCACCAAAAATCATTGTTGGGCTCTTCAGTCATTTTTGAGGAACGAACAATAACTTCTTCAGCTTCTGTTTTAACAAGAAACACGTCGCTTGCATGGTCTACATAGCCTGGGTGTAAAGTTTGAACAGATAAAATAGGTGAAGTGAATAGTTGTTGTAGCATGAAAGGTCCCCTTATTCTGTAAATTCTATAAATTCATTATATAACAAAATATGTACCAAGTGGATAATGATGGGGACAACATAGAACTTAAATAAATTTATGGTGAGAAATCAGTGTGAAAATTATATTTTTCTAGTTTTGTATGAATTATCAAAATAATGTTTCTGACGATAAATCTGTAAAAATTCCTGAATATAAATCCCGTATTTTTCAATAAATGAAAGGTTAAGCCTACTTTTATAAGAGTTATAATGTAGGTTATGAAAAATATTTCTCAATAATAAAATGAAGAGAAATATATGAAGAAGTAGAATAGATTACTTAATAGTTTTAAATTAATTAATATGATTAACTATTAATTATATTAGATAGGAGAGAATATTATGGCAAATGTACTCGTAATAAATTTCCCTGGAGAAGGTCATATAAATCCGACTTTAGCTATTGTAAGTGAGTTAATTCGGCGAGGGGAGACAGTTGTTTCGTATTGTATTGAAGATTATAGAAAGAAGATTGAAGAAACAGGTGCAGAATTCCGAGTGTTTGAGAATTTCCTCTCTCAAATTAATATTATGGAGCGAGTAAATGAAGGTGGGAGTCCTTTGACGATGCTGTCTCATATGATTGAAGCATCAGAGCGTATTGTTACTCAAATTGTAGAAGAAACAAAAGGGGAAAAGTATGATTACTTGATATACGATAATCATTTTCCAGTAGGACGTATTATAGCCAATTTTTTAAAATTACCTAGCGTTTCTTCTTGTACAACGTTTGCTTTTAATCAGTACATTACTTTTAACGATGAACATGAATCAAGAAAAGTAGATGAAACGAATCCATTGTATCAATCTTGTTTAGCAGGAATGGAAAAATGGAATAGACAGTATGGAATGAAATGTAATAGTATGTATGATATTATGAACCATCCTGGTGATATTACTATTGTATATACTTCAAAGGAATATCAGCCGCGTTCAGATGTATTCGATGAATCGTATAAGTTTGTCGGCCCATCAATTGCTACGCGTAAAGAAGTAGGGCGCTTTCCTATGGAAGATTTAAAAGATAAAAAATTGATTTTCATTTCTATGGGAACAGTTTTTAATGAACAACCTGAGCTATATGAAAAATGTTTTGAAGCGTTTAAAGATGTAGAAGCGACAGTCATATTAGTTGTTGGTAAGAAGATAAATATAAGTCAATTTAAAAACATTCCGAATAACTTTAAGTTGTTTAATTATGTGCCGCAATTAGAAGTATTACAGCTTGCTGATGTATTCGTGACACACGGTGGTATGAATAGTTCAAGTGAAGCACTATATTACGGTGTCCCATTAGTTGTAATTCCGGTAACAGGAGATCAGCCTTTAGTTGCGAAGCGAGTGAGTGAAGTAGGAGCTGGAATAAGGCTTAATCGTAAAGAATTAACTTCTGAATCGTTACGTGAAGCTGTAGAGAAAGTAACGTATGATGTAACGTTTAAGGAAAATAGTCGTAAAGTTGGAGAGTCACTTCGAAATGCTGGTGGGTATAATAGGGCAGTTGATGAAATATTAAAAATGAAAATGAATTCATACTTAAAACTTAAATAAATGTTTGGAGCACACTTACTGTAATATGTAAGTGTGTTTTTATAAATAAATTACATAAAAAATCACTGTAAAGGTGAAACTTTTGTGTATATAAACTCATATCTTTGAATTAGTAGTAAAATTACGTTAAAATAATACTAAGAAAATACATAAGTTTTGGGGGTAATGAATGAAAAAATTATTTGAATACGTATTATTAACAATTGGCTCCATTATTGTAGCGGGTTCACTAGAGCTTATTTTAGCACCTAATGGATTAGTAGATGGTGGGGTAACGGCCATTGCTATTATGGCAAATAAAGTTGCTGGATTACCGCTTTACGGAGTGTTTTTAGGACTTAACATCCCGATTTTACTATTTACTGCAAAGGTAATGGGAAAGAAGTTTTTCATCCGTACATCCTATGCAAATGTTGTTACAACACTCGGATTGATTTATTTAAAACCATTTCCAGCAATTACGACTTCGGAATTATTAATTGTACTTTACGGAGGAGTTCTATTTGGAGTTGGTGTTGGGATCGTTGTAAAAATGGGCGGAGCAATTGATGGATCAGAAATGTTAGCTGTTTGGATGAACAAGCATTTTAAAGTACCAATTAGTACATTTTTACTTGCTGTAAATGCGGTTATTTTTGTATTTGTTGCTATTTTATTTTCAATTGAGCAAGCGATGTTCTCATTAGCAATTTTCTATATTGTTACGAAAATGATTGATTTCATATTAGATGGTATTAATCAAGGAAAGAGCGTTATGATTATTTCTGGGAAAAATAAAGAAATAGGCGATTTGCTTATGAAAGAATTGCAATTATCCGTTACGTATCTACATGGAGAAGGTGGTTTTTTAGGAGAGCACAAGAAAATCATTTATTGTATTACAAACCGTTTCATTTATCCAAAAATGAAAGATCTCGTTCTCTCTGTAGATCCAACCGCTATAATTGAAGCTTCCTATTCAACAGAAACAACTGGTGTTAAGCGTCCAGGAAGGACTGCTCGATCAGGAGACGTATCAGAAAAATAGTGTGTAAAATAACTCCACATAAGTATAACTTATGTGGAGTTATTTTACTAAAGGAACCAGGCTTCCTTTAGTAATTTGACTACAATTTCGATACTATCTTCGGGAATGCTGCCGAAACCGAGTAGTACATATGACGCCTCCCTTAAATTATGTACAGAATCATATGTAGAGAGTGGGTATAATTTGATTTGTTGTTTTGCAGCAGTATGAATCAGTTCTTGTTCGTTCATACCATTATGAACATGAAGTACGATATGCAGTCCAGACTGTTCGCCAAGTATTTGAACACGAGATCCCATTTCATTTTTGATAGATTTAACTAGTAATGTGTGCTTTCTTTTATATAACGTACGACTACGGTTCAAATGGCGCTCCCAATCACCATTGTGAATAAAGGTTGCAAAAGCGAGTTGCTGTATTGTGGAAACAGTTTGTTTAAACTTACCTTCCAGCTCTGTATAGATTTTTAATAGGTGAGTTGGTAAAACGATATACCCCATTCGCAAAGAAGGTAAGAAGGATTTCGAGAAAGTTCCCATATAAATAACGCGTTCATTTGAATCTAGTCCTTGTAAAGAGGGAATAGGTTTTCCTACATAACGAAATTCTCCGTCATAATCATCTTCAATAATATATCCTCCGCAATCATTGGCCCATTTTAATAATTCGAGCCTTCTAGATAATGGCATAATCATTCCAAGAGGAAATTGGTGTGATGGAGTGACGTATGCTACATTGGAACGTGATTCAAGTAAAGTTGAAATACGAATCCCTTTATCGTCTAATGAAATAGGGTGAACAGGAAGACCAGAACTTTGAATCATGGCAGTTATACGGTGAAATCCAGGGTTTTCGATTCCGTATTCTTTTTTTGAACCAAGCAGTTGAAGTAGTAGCCAAAGAAGAGGCTGTGTACCGGCTCCGATAATAATTTGATCAGGTGAAGAATGTACCCCGCGTGCATGGTATAAATATTTTGAAATATGCTCTCGTAGAACGAACTCACCTTGAGGATCTTCTTTAGCAAATAATTCATTTTCATACTGGAATAAAGTTTCTTGTAATGCTCTTTTCCAGTTTGTAATTGGAAAAGCTTTTTGATCAATAAGGCCTTGGCTACAATCATAGTCATATTGTTCATTTTTAATATTGTTAGCGCTGTTTGACGCAACGTGTTGTTTATTTTGAATGACATCAATATCAACTTCCACAACAAAAATCCCGCGTTTCGGTTTACTTTCTACATAACCTTCAGCTAGTAATTGTTGATAAGCAGATTCAACAGTAATACGACTAACATTAAGTTGTATCGCTAAATTTCTATGAGAAGGAAGGCGTGTACCGGCAGGTAGTAATCCCTGAGAAATTTCTCGTTTCATATATTCGTAAATTTGTAAGTAAATTGGTGTTTTACTTTCTAATTGTAATGGGATAGTAAGATCCATTTTAAGAATTCTCCTTTAAAAACTGGCCATATAAAAAATAATCGAACTGTCACTTAAGTTAAGGGCAGTTACTTTTTATAATGATGATATAACATTTAGAAAATTTAATAAATAGCAAGGGGAGAATTATAATGAATATTAGAGAAGTAGTAACAGAAGCTGATTTACATGATGTATTCCCTGTATTACAGCAATTACGAACAAAAATTTCAAGAGAAGAAGCAAGTTCTTTATTTCAAAAAATGAAAGAAGAAAATTATAAACTACTTTCGTTACAGAATGAAGATGATGAAGTTGTTTGTCTTGCTGGTGTAGCAATTTGTACGAACTTTTATAATGAGAAACATGTTTTCGTATATGACCTTGTAACTGCGGAAGCTCACAGATCGAAAGGATATGGTAAAGTTCTTCTGTCATATGTAGAAAAATGGGGGAGAGAAAAAGGGTGCAGTTCTATCGTTCTTACATCAGCGTTTCCAAGAGTTGATGCCCATCGTTTTTATGAAAGAGAAGGCTATGATAAGGTAAGTTATTCTTTTTATAAAGAGTTATAATATTAAGTAGGTTCCGTGTGTAAAAATATATGGAACCTATTTTCTTTTACAGATTTGAGCTAGGAACAGGTCTAGTAATATAATTTGTCGAATATTAGAAATTAACAAGGCGATATTGTATTTAGAGAATGTTAGGAGCGTTTATACTTGGAAAAAATAAAGAAATTATCTATACCAAATGATGTAAGAGTCATCATTATTTCTGATATTCATGGAGAATTAGATCTTTTTAAGGAACTACTACATAAAGTTAATTTTAAAGATGATGATTATTTAATTATAAATGGCGACCTTTGTGAGAAGGGGAACGATAGCATCGGCGTAGTAAACTACGTCATGGATTTAGTAGTTAGCAAGCCAAATGTTTATGTAGTTGAAGGGAATTGTGAAGTTGTAGTTGAAGCGCTTGTAAATGAAAATCCTGCGCTAATAAATTATTTATGTACGCGAAAAAATACAATTTTTAATGAATGGCTAGGGAAATTGAACATTACAGTTAATGAAGAAAGTGATATTCGTGAAGTGAAAAACATATTGATGAGCCATTTTTCAAAAGAAATAAAGTGGCTAACAGAATTGCCGACAGCGATTGAAACAGAAGATTATATCGTTGTACATGCTGGTCTTGAAGATAGAGAGAATTGGAGACAAACAGACAGGAAAAATGCAATTGCAATGCCAGAGTTTTTTAATAAGTCACATAGAGCGGATAAGTACGTAATTGTTGGACATTGGCCTGTTGTGAACTATTCCGAAGAGGCGCCGTCTAACAATCCAGTTATTGATAAGGAGAAAAAAATTATTGCGATTGATGGTGGTAATGCGATTAAAGAAGCAGGGCAATTAAACGCATTTATTATACAGAGGACAACTTTAGGTGATACGTTTTCTTATACATATGTAGATCATTTTCCACAGTATGAGGTATTGGCCGATTTTAATGCGAATTCAGTAATGCAGGGCGGGGTTATATATCCGCATTATTACATAAAGCCTGTGGAGAGAATGAAAGGTTTTACCGTATGTAAACAACTAGGAACAAATGAATTACTTCATGTGAAAAACGAGTATATAAAGCAACTTGAATCAGGTGAGTATACAGTGAAAACGGATATTTCTTGTGCGCAAATCAGTATTAGAAAAGGGGATACAGTTTCTTTAATTGATGATAGCTGCATGGGATATGATTTAATTAAAAAAGATGGTGTAGAAGGCTGGATTGAGAAAGGAATTCTACTTGAGGTAGAAAAGAAGGGGAATACAATATTTAGCTAAAATAGGAGGGGTATAACCTCCTATTTTTTATTAACTATGCTACGAGCTCGTACTTCATCTAATTTTTTCCGAAGTACAGTTTCTAAATTAAACTCGAAAAAATTGGCTAATTTATATAAATAATTCGTATCATATAACAAAATTATACAAAATAGAGTGGAGTTTTGTTTTGATTTTTCTGAAAAAATATTATAATTGTATATGAAATAAAGAGGAATGTAGGAGGAAATTATGCAAAACGTTATATTAAAGGGGAACAAAGTTACAATTCGTACAATAAAAGAATCAGATATCAAAACATTATGGAGCTTCATATATAAAGAAGAAAATCCAGAGTGGAAAAAATGGGATGCACCATACTTTCCAATAACAATGCAAGAATACACGCGATATAAAGAAAACTCACAAAAACGTTTAATAGAAGAGCCGCTATCGAATTTAATTGTCGAAAATGACGGTCAAATTATAGGGACAGTCGGATTTTATTGGGAGCATAAACCGACGCGTTGGTTAGAAATGGGAATCGTAATTTATGACCCAGCATACTGGAATGGTGGATATGGTACAGAAGCATTAACATTATATAGGGACTTACTATTTGAAAATATGGAGATTGGTAGAGTAGGGCTTACAACTTGGTCTGGCAATGAAAGAATGATGAAAGTAGCAGAGAAAATAGGAATGAGCTTAGAAGGAAGAATGCGAAAATGCCGATATTATAACGGGACATACTATGATTCTATTCGAATGGGAATGATTCGTGAAGAATGGGAAGTGCTATGTGTAACGAAGGGGTGAGGAAGCATGTACGCTATCATTGCTACATTTGATTGTGTGTCTACTAATAAAGTTAGAGAATTGCAAAATGAATTAACGAATATAATTGAAACAAATGAACTAGCCGGAGTAGAACCACATATAACATTGGCTGATTATAAGGAGTTAGATATTAATTTATATACGAAGAGATTAGAGGAGTTTGTAGCTTTTCAAGAGAACATCTCCACTGTAACTTTTCCTTCTGTTGGAACTTTTCCTACTAACGGAACGATCTTTCTAGCACCAACCATTACCGATGAGTTATTAAGACTTCATCATTCTTATCATGATTATTTCAAAGTTTTTCATGATAATCTACAGTCATATTACGTACCAGGAAAATGGGTGCCGCATTGCACGATTGCAAATGGGTTAAATTTAAATCAATTTTTAAGTGTAATGGAATATATATATGAAAAGTTTGATGTTACACTAGCTTCGATTGAGAAGTTAAAATTAATTAAGGTAAATTATGAAAATGATTTTGCCATTTCTTCTAGTATATTAACAGAATATAATTTAAAGAGAATGGAGACATCGAGATGACATATGTAATTAGAGAAATGAAGCAAGAAGATATTCATGCTGTACAAAACGTAGCAAAAATAGCTTGGCATGATACTTACGAAGGAATTATTCCGAGAGAGATTCAAGATAGTTTTTTAGAGGAAGCATATTCTGATGAAAAAATGAAATATCGTCTTAAAAATACACATTTATTCGTTGCAGAAGAAGAGGGAGAAGTAATTGGATTTGCGAATTTTTCACCTGTTAGACTGCAAAATGAAGCAGAATTAGGTGCGATTTATTTGTTACCAGATCAGCAAGGAAAAGGGATAGGAAGTGCTTTATTACAAAAAGGAATTTCAGCATTAAACGGAATTCGAAAAATGTACATTCATGTAGAAGCAGCAAACGAAAAAGGAAAGCGCTTTTATGAAGCGAAGGGTTTTGCCGAATTAGAGCAATTTGAAGAAGATTTTGAAGGACATTTGATGCAGACAATAAGGATGGTTTTATACATATAGGGAGGAGCAGGAATAAAAATATTTGACTTTAGCGAAAAAATGGGAAAGCACATATCAGTATTTCAATCTAATTTCATAATGTCGAAAATATTAAACTATCAAGGGAATATACATATCGGCGCTATGCATTTACAAGAGAATGGAATTATCGGATATCATGAAGCAGTTGTGTCGCAGCCGCTTCTTATTGTGGATGGTGAAGGATATGTATGCGGGGCAGATAAAGAAAAAGTGAAGGTAGAAGCTGGACAAGCTGTGTTTTGGGAGAAGGGTGAGTTACATGAAACAAGTACGGAAAAAGGATTGATGGCAATTGTAATTGAGTCAGACGGTCTTGAAAATGGTATTTCAATGATGATTAGAGGGCAGGAGTGAGAAAGGAATGATTACAAAAGCGAATGAGAAAGAAACGGAAAAAATATTACATTA
This sequence comes from Bacillus sp. FDAARGOS_1420, assembly GCF_019344915.1. NCBI lineage: Bacteria > Bacillati > Bacillota > Bacilli > Caryophanales > Bacillaceae > Bacillus > Bacillus sp. FDAARGOS_1420. Next base: position 1,241,231 of record NZ_JAHWJB010000002.1, read on the forward strand.
TGCAGCTCAATCACTTTTCGAAGGAACGAGAGGGAATTGTCAACTAAGTACGGAAAAAGCGATTGAAATTACAAAACCTTTAGTAGAAAAAGGGGCATATTATATAGTTACAAAGGAAGAAAATAAAGTAGTGGGATGGATACTAATAGGAGAAAATGTGGACTATTTCTCTCGTAAAAAACTCGGCTTTATTTATGAATTGTATGTTTTTTCAGAGTATCGCGGGAGAGGATTATCACGAAAACTAATGAAAGCTGGGATTAAGGAACTACAAGAAAAGTATTCAGAAATTCGCTTGAATGTATTTAGAGGGAACTTTGCAAAAGAAATGTACGAAGATTTTGGCTTCGTTGAAAGACAAGTAATCATGACGTTGAAGTGAGAAAACGATTTTAAGTGGGCGAAGAAACAAGAAAAAGAAAATCAGTATGTAATTTGTAAAGGTTATATTCTGAATTTTGGGCAAAAAAAGTTTTCTTTTTATTATTAAATAGAGGTAGAAACGCTTAGCAGTCCTTTAAAAAAAACAATAAATTTATATTATATAATATAATGTTATTATATTAAAAGAGAAATTTTGGAAAAATATCATATTTTTATTTAGAAATTTTTAAATTATTGATATAATCAATTTGTAGAATTGATTTTGGGTTAATTTTACTATTTTAAAATTTTAAGGGGGATTTAATAATGGCAGGACAAATTCGTATGTCACCAGAGGAGCTTAAATCAAAAGCGACTCGATATGGACAAGGTGCAAATCAAATTGAGGACATTTTACGTCAGTTACAAAACTTACAAAATGAATTAAGAGGAGAATGGGAAGGTCGTGCTTTCGAAGGTTTTGATCAACAGTTCAATCAATTAAAACCAAAAGTACAAAACTTCGCAGAGCTATTACAAGAAATTAATATGCAGCTTAATAAAACTGCAGAGGCTGTTGCTAGACACGACGAAGATCTTTCTCGTAATTTCGGTCTACAATAAAAACGGGCAAAAGAAATATATAATTTAGCCATGCAACTTTTGTTGTATGGCTAAATTGCTTTAAAACTAGAGTAAGATAAGGAGTCCTTAACTTAATAGACTCGCAGCCGCAGGAGTGATAAGTAGTGAAAAAGTTTAAGTGGAGCATCTTGTTGTTTATTATTTTAGCTCTTGTGCTATCAACAGGAGTCTCCTATTTAGCATTAAATCAAAATGTTAAGAAAGCTAATGAGAATAGCACGCCAAAAATGACAGTTGCATTAGTAAATGAAGATCAAGGAACTGTATTTGAAGGGAATAAAATAGCGTTTGGAGATCAATTTGTTAAAAATGTAAATAAAAATACGAAACAAGAATGGTACGTAGTTAGTCGCGGAGTAGCAGAAAATGGTTTGAAAAATAATAATTACAATATGATGATTGTAATACCTAATGATTTTTCTAGGAAAGCTGTTGCGATTGATTCAGAACTACCAGAGAAATTAACGTTAAACTACAAAGTAAATGCAACTGGGAATAAAGATTTGAAAGCTGAGGCTGAAAATACGGCGTCTACAATTTTAGAGGATTTCAATAAGCAAATCATCGACGTTTATTTTGCAAGTATTATCGGTAAGTTGCAAGGTGCACAAGATAATATAGGCAAAATAATTGAAAAAGGAAACGTTCAAACAACTATGTACAAAAAAGATGTACATAGTCCGTTGGCAAATTATACAAATCAATTTAAAACGGTACAAGACTATACAGGAATTTCTGTTAATAGTTTTAAAGGATTTCAGGATGTCTTAAAAGGGTTTGGTCAAACATTAGATGAAGGAAATAAATCTAATAATACTTATTTGGAAGGTTTTAATAACTTTCAAAAAATGCAATCTGATAATAATTTGTTAGCTAATAATTTTTCGAGTCAATTTAATCAATCTATGAGTGAGATGGGTGCAGGTGATGCTTTAAAGCAGTTAAGCTCACTGGAATCGGCAAATAAAATTATTGCAAATCAATTTATGCTTTCAGAGAAAGAACCAAATATTTTAGCTGATGCTTCAGCAATGCAAAAATATTTAACAGATGTAAAAAAACAAGTATCAGAATATGATACAGAACTTGCAGGAAAGTTAGAGAGTGATATTCAAGGGACGATAATTAAAAAGTTAAAGCAATCTATGTCGAACGATGGAAAGCAAGAGATCTTTATAAATACATTAATGAAACAACCAGATGTTCGAATAAAGAAACAAATCGAAAGTTTAATTGCAAAATTACCTAGTTTAAACATGGAAGAAATCGTTCAAAGTGAATTGCCAGATGCAACGAAATTACAACTGCAAAATGTAATCCAATTTACAAATAAATATAATAAAGAAAATAATTTTTATTATGACCCTGTAAATAAAATATCTTTAGGAAATGCCATTAAAGAAGTAAAGGATAGACTTTATAAAGAGGGAATTACATTTAGTGATACGGCGAACGTAATTAAAATGGAATCTTCACAAACCTTGAAGATAAATATTCCAGAAGAATTTGAACTATATGGAAATACAGGGGCTTTACATATTGATGATGTGGATCGTACAAGTGACTTTCTTCAAAGCGAAGCAGGAGAAATTACAATACCTCCTCGTAATGAAGGGGATATAAAGATTAATCTGCATGTGAAGTTAAAAAATCCAAACATCAATATAGATGTTTTCTCTCCTGTAATGTGGGACTGGAAATTGAGTGGGAATCATAAAAAAGAAACTAGTTCTGAAAAAGAAGAACCTAATAAAGAAGATAAAGGAACACAAACTGAAAACAGCAAGGTGGAAAATGTGGTTCATAAATCACAGTATGGCATTATACCGTTAGTACACAATGCTAAAAAACCTATTATCAAAAAAATGGAAAATACAACAGGGAATAACGGAGGAAGCCAAGAAGGTGGATCTGGAATAGGTAACGGAGGAAACCAAGAAGGTGGAACTGGGACAGGTAACGGAGGAAACCCAAACCCTGGAACAGGTAATGGAGGAAACCCAAACCCTGGAACAGGTAATGGAGGAAATCCAGATCCTGGAACAGGTAATGGAGGAAACCCAAACCCTGGAACAGGTAATGGAGGAAACCCAAACCCTGGAACAGGTAATGGAGGAAATCCAGATCCTGGAACAGGTAATGGAGGAAACCCAGACCCTGGAACAGGTAATGGAGGAAACCCAGACCCTGGAACAGGTAATGGAGGAAACCCAGACCCTGGAACAGGTAATGGAGGAAACCCAGACCCTGGAACAGGTAATGGAGGAAACCCAAACCCCGGAACAGGTAATGAAGGAAATCCAGACCCTGGAACAGGTAACGGAGGAAACCAAAATCAAGGTGGTAACTCAACGACTATTGAAAGTACGACGAATCAAGTTGTACATCAAAAATCAGAAGAATTAACAAAAAATATATCTAGTGTATTAATAAAAGAAGCAGTAGATACAGTTGAAAGTTATCAAGGTTTAATTAGTCTGTACGAAATGTATTATGGGATTGATTTAAGAACGAAAGATGTAGGTCCTAAGCTAGAAGAGGGAAGTTTAGATGCAATTGCAACTGAACAATCTTTGTACTACGTATTAAATAAACAAAGCTTAATTGATTTAATTTCAAATCTTGTTTCATCAAGTATTACGACAGAAGTAAAGCAAGATATGACAGGTTTAAAACAAAAAATAGACTCTTATCAACAATTCATTACTAGTGCGGATCAAAATTCAATGCTACTAGCGGAGAAATTAAATGTAACGACGCAGCAAGCAACTAGTATGAATGAAAATTTAGGAGAGTATTTAAAAGGTTTAGCGAAATGGCGTGAGAGTAGCTTAAAGCTAGTTGAAGAACAGCAAGTGCTAACAACAAATAATACTGGTGAGCAAACAGCTGTTTTATCGTTAGATTCTGGTATTAAATCATTAATGATGCAAAGTCAGTCATTGGTCGAGAGTTCGAAGCATAGTTTAACAACATCAGACGATGTATATAAAACATTTGATCAAATTAATGGACAAGCAAAAGAAATTCAAGACAGTGGAACGACAATTGTTTCAAAGGCTGATTCATTATTAAATGACTTTACAAAGAAAATGGACGATGATAAATCATTCTCCAAAAACTTTACTAAAATTTTGGCTAATAGCCGAATTGGTGATCGCCAAAATGAAATGTTATATCAATTTTTATCTAGTCCAGTTCAGAAACAAAATGATGGAGTCATTGTAGCTGGTAATGCTTTTACACCATATTTAATTGTATTAACTTGTTTTATTGTTGCGTTATTTACAGCATACGCAATTGCGAATCAAGAAAAGAAACGAACGCAATCAGATCATTTTGAAGAGAAATTCTCATTAATTGATATGAATGTACCAACTACAGTAGTGGCATTCGGTATATCAATTGTGGAAGGAATTAGTATAGGTATCATTTCTGGACGTCTTTTACAGTTCGGTCAAGATCAAAGTTTACTATGGATTGCGTTTATCACAATCATTATGATGGCGTTTGTATTGGTCTCAACATACTTATTACGACAAATAAAAATGGTAGGGATGTTTATTCTATTAGTATTTTTAAGTATGTACCTATTTTTAACTGAAGCAGTTGGAAGTAAAGTAGATCAAATGTCGTCTGTTGGAAAGGTACGTCAGTTCTCACCACTTCAGTATATAGAAAGTTTTCTAAATGATTTTATTAGCGGTAAAGATACTGGAAAAGCTATTTTCATCGTGTTGTTTGTAATTGCCATTATCGGATTAGTTAGTAATCTATTTGTATGGCATAAGAAATGGGAGGAAAAAGAAGTAAATGATCAAACAATGGAGCATAGTGGCTAAGTTATCATTTCTCTCTATCCTTTTACTGTTTGTCGCGCTACCGATAAGGAGCGCGGCTGACAGTTATCTTGGTGATGATGGGAAGATTAAGTTTAAAGTGGATCGACTTGAAGAAAGCGACCAGGAAAAAAATAAAAAGGAACATAAGGAAACGGAATTAGATAAAGCATCGATTGAGTTATTTAATAAAGAAATAGAAGAAGAAATTCAGAAAAAGAAAAAGAAAGAACAAAAAGATATGGAAGCTTTACGAGATTCTCTTTTTATAAAACAAAAAGAAATAAATAGTGTTAAAGATACGAAAAATAGTTTGTTTAGCAGTGAATACGTTGTCAGAAAAAGTGCAGATGAAGTAGCGAGTAATGAAACAATGAATGAAAAGCCAATTAGTACAACAATAATATTATTATTTGGCGGTGGCATTGTACTTATTTGCATCGGTATTTATACAGTTCTTCGCAAAAGTTGGAGGTAAAGTAATGGCAATACAAACACATATTAATGTAACGGTAGATTTTAGTAAATGGAATGGAAATACATACGATTTGCGTATTCCGAATCATCAATCTATTAAATATTTATTGAAAAATTTATTAGATACGCTAAAGGTTGATAATCATGAAGGTTCACATTTTGTGATTAAAGTGAAAAATAAGTCAATTATTTTAACAGATAATGATCGTTTAATCGATCACCAAATAACAGATGGAGATATTTTACAAGTTTTATAAAGAATATTTTATACTTTTAGTTATTTGAAAATAAGTTATTACGGGTTATAAAGAAAAGGAGAAGAGGATAAAAATGACGGAAAAAACAATTCAAATTGGTGCAATGAACTATCAATTTCAAATAGAAAAAGAAAATTGGGAATTGGAGATGACAAAATCTCAAACACGTATAAAAGACTTCCGTCAATTCGATATAATTACGGGCGCATCATCTGAGTTTGTACCATTAACGATAGAAGAAACGGATGATATGTTTACTTTTATATTTCAAGTGGATAAAAAATTATATAAGTGGGACGATCTTAGCCGTTTTGGAAGAAATGAGAAATTAAGACTGCTTCGAAATGTTGCGCAGTTTCGTAAATATTTAAATAAACGAATCACGTTCTTTTTACATCCGGACAATATAGTTTTTAATGCTAATTTAATGCCAAGTATTATACATAGAGGAATTCGAGATATTGTTCCACCAACCCCGTTGTTAGAAGAGCAATTTTTAACACAATATAAGTGTCTAATTATCGCTTTATTCTCCCAAAAGCACAATTTTGATGATTTGTATGCTGGGTTACTAAAAGATGCAAAAGAAACAACATTTGAACAGACGGTTGCTCAAATGGAAAGCTTAGATGCATTACTGCAATTTCTTGATGACAGCTTTGAGAAGGAACAAACAAAAACAGAAAAAAATATGCAGTTAGTACCTAAAAAAAGCTATAAATCGTTTAAATACTTAGCTTTTTCCTTCATAGCGGCGACTGTGATTTTAGCTGCTCCTTTAATATATTTCACTTTTATAAAATTTCCTTATCAAAATAAATTATTAGAAGCAAATGCGAATTTCATAGCAACTGATTATGACAAAGTAATTACTCAATTAAATGAAGAGGAATTTGAATCATTACCGGTTGCGTCTAAATATGAGTTAGCATTTGCATACATTACAGCTGAAAAACTAGGTGAAAATCAAAAGAAAGCAATTATGAAAAATATTAGTTTGAAAAGTGATGAAAAGTATTTGCTTTATTGGATGTATAACGGAAAAGGTGATTTTGGTAAATCATTAGATTTAGCTAAGACACTTGATGATCCGCAGCTTATTATGTACGGCCTTGTTAAACAAATTGAATCGCTGAAAAATAATCCGGACTTGTCAGGAGAAGAGCGTGATCAAAAGTTAAAAACATATGAGCAACAATTAGATGAGTATAAAAAGAAATATGGTAATTCATCAAGCGATAAAGACTTGTCGGACACAGAGAAAAAAGAGTAAGCAAGCACTTGATGAGACAGTTGAAAAGGAGCAGTGAACACGGATGGAGCAACTATTAGTATTGACTTATGGAGACAAAATATATAAGTGCACATTACATCCAAATGAGCAATCAATAGTGTCGATTGGAAAAGAGTGGACAAATGATATTACGAATCCAAGTTTAGAACAAGAAGTAGAGTTAAAGTGGAATAATGAAGTGAACGCTTGGATGGTACAAAATCAATTAATAGAGTTCAATAAGGAATTTGAGATTGGAAAAACTAAAGATGTGAGCTTGAAAATCTTTATATCTATTATTGGTACAACTAAAGTGTTTGATATGGGTACGAAACATTCTCTTACAATTAGTCAAAACAGTTATGATGATATTTCTATTACCGGGACAAATGCGGATTTAATGCTATCTCGTGAAACGTTGTACGATTCTTTTAGAGTAAACGTATATGAAGGGGATGTATTTCATAATTATACGAAGCTAAAAGATAGCGCTATGTTAGAAGCAGGAGATCAATTATATTTTGATGGTGTTTTAGTAGAGATAGGCAGTGAAGATATTCAAGTATTGTCTTCAGAAGAGAACGTTAAATCTACGTTACCTATTTTAGTAGAATCCGAAACGAATTATCAAAGTGGTTATCCAGACTATCATCGTTCACCACGTATTATTTACCGTGAACCAGAAGAGAAAATGACAATTGCAAAACCTTCAAGTATGCCGTCAAAACCGACTGAGCATTTGGCGAGAATTATTGCACCATCTCTTGTCATGATTGTCGTAACAGTATTACTTGCTATCTTTATGAAATATGGAATGTTTATTATTGCATCGATTGCGATGACATTAGTAACGATTATTGTTTCTGTCACATCTTATATAAAAAATTTAAAGCAATATAAAATTGACATTGTTGAACGTGATAAAAGTTATAGAGCGTATATAAAACAAAAAACGAAAGATTTACATGCAGAAAGTGAAAAGCAGCGTCATGCATTACAATTTCATAATCCAAATGTTGAAGTAATACGTAATATGGCTGTGCAAGTAAATCCACGTATATATGAAAAAACAATGCTACATCATGATTTCTTAACATTTAGCGTTGGGACAGGACAAGCTAATACGAGTTTTGAAATCCAATTTAATGAAGAAGAATTTAGTCAAACGAAAGATGAATTAATTGATATAGCACGTGAACTAAGACAGCGTTATCTTTCTTTGGAAGATGTACCTGTTGTAACAGACTTGATAAATGGACCGGTTGGCTATATTGGACAACGCTCTTTAGTGTTAGAACAATTACAATTATTAGTTGTGCAAACCGCGTTATTCCATAGTTATTATGACTTGCAGTTTATTACTATTTTTCCTGAAGAAGAAAAAGAAAAATGGGATTGGATGCGCTGGCTACCTCATGGAAGTGTTCGAGATATAAATGTACGTGGATTTGTATACCATGATCGTAGTCGTGATCAAGTGTTAAATAGTTTGTATCAAATATTGAAAGAACGAAAATTAAAACTAGATGAAAAAAGTTCAACTAATGAAAAAATGTATTTTGCACCGCACTATGTCGTTCTCATTACAGATGAAAAACTAATACTAGACCATGTTGTTATGGAATTCTTTAATGCTGATCCGAGTCAATTAGGTGTATCACTTGTATTTGTACAAGATGTTATGCAGAGTTTACCGGAGCACGTGAAAACGGTAATTGATATAAGAGATGCAAGACAAGGGAACATCATCTTAGAACAAGGAGAGCTTGTTAACCGTCAATTTAAATTGAATCATGTACCGAAAGGGTTCAATTTAGAAGATGTCTCACGTGCATTGGCACCGTTAAACCATTTGCAAAACTTAAAAAATAGTATTCCAGAAAGTGTAACATTTTTAGAAATGTACGGTGTTGAGAAAGTAAAAGAACTGAATATCACAAGTCGCTGGGAGAAAAATGCAGCGCATAAATCTTTAGCTGTACCACTTGGATTACGTGGTAAAGAAGATATCGTAAACTTAAACTTACACGAAAAAGCACATGGACCACACGGGTTAATAGCAGGTACAACAGGTTCAGGTAAGTCGGAAATTATACAATCGTATATTTTATCTCTAGCAGTCAATTTCCATCCTTACGAAGTAGCCTTTCTACTAATTGACTATAAAGGCGGCGGTATGGCGAATTTATTCAAAAACTTACCGCATTTATTAGGAACAATTACGAACTTAGATGGAGCACAAAGTATGAGAGCGCTCGCATCAATTAAAGCTGAATTACAAAAAAGACAACGATTATTTGGGGAAAATGATGTAAACCATATTAATCAATATCAAAAATTGTATAAAGAGGGCTTAGTAAGTGAACCGATGCCACATCTATTTTTAATTAGTGATGAATTCGCGGAACTGAAGTCAGAACAACCAGAATTTATGAAAGAGTTAGTTTCAACAGCGCGTATCGGTCGTTCACTCGGAATCCATTTAATATTAGCTACGCAAAAACCGAGTGGTGTTGTAGATGATCAAATTTGGAGTAACTCGAAATTCAAACTAGCATTAAAAGTTCAAAATACGTCAGATAGTAATGAAATTTTAAAAACACCAGATGCTGCTGAAATTACATTACCAGGACGTGCGTACTTACAAGTTGGGAATAATGAAATTTATGAACTATTCCAATCAGCTTGGAGCGGAGCAGACTATGTAGAAAACAAAGAGGATAAAGAACATTTAGACGCAACAATCTATGCAATAAATGATCTAGGACAATATGAAATATTAAGTGAAGACTTAAGTGGACTTGGTAGCAGTAAAGAAGTAATAAGCGTACCGTCTGAACTGGATGCTGTTATTGACTACATTCACGATTACGCAGAAATAAATGAAATTGAAGCGTTAGTTAGACCGTGGTTACCACCACTTCCAGAAAGCGTATATTTACAAGACTTACACGCTATTCAGTTCAAAGAAGCATGGACGAAAGAAAAGAAACCATTAAAAGCAACAGTTGGTCTACTAGATCAGCCTGAATTACAATCACAAACACCATTAACACTAGATATTAGTAAAGACGGACACGTAGCGGTCTTCTCAAGTCCAGGCTACGGAAAATCAACATTCTTACAATCAGTCATTATGGATGTAGCTCGTCAGCATAGTCCGGAGCATTTGCATGTGTATTTATTAGACTTCGGAACAAATGGTTTAATGCCATTAAAATATTTACCGCATGTGGCAGACATCATTACATTAGACCAAGTTGAAAAATGCGAGAAGTTTCTTCGTCGCATAGAAGACCTATTAAAAGATAGAAAGCAATTGCTAAGTAAATATGGCGTCGCGAGTCTTGAAATGTATGAGAGAGCTAGTAAAGAAGTATTACCAACAATATTAATTACGTTAGATAGCTATGATTCTGTTAGAGAAGCTGGATTTGTAGAAGACTTTGAACGCATTATTGCACAAATTGTACGTGAAGGGGCAGCAGTAGGAATTCATTTAATGCTTACGGCTACACGTCAAAATGCATTGAGAGTACAAGTAAATACAAATATTAAACTACAAATTGCTCTATATATGATAGATGAGGCAGAATCTAGAGCTATTGTAGGAAGAACAGAGTTGAAAATTGAAGAATTAGCAGGACGTGGTTTAGTTAAAATTGACGAACCAACAATCTTCCAAACAGCTTTACCGACAAAGGGAGAAGATGTACTTACTCGAATTGAAAATATACAAGCTGAAGGAAAAGAGATGGATTCCTTCTGGGATGGAGAAAGACCGAAGGCAATCCCTATGGTACCTGAAGTTCTGGAATACAAAGAATTTATTGCATGGCCAGAAACAAGGAAAATTATTGAAGTAGGCAAACTAACATTTGGTGTAGAAACAGAAAGCGTTACACCTCTCGAATTAGATTTAACGGAAGCGTCTAATATTGTTGTAGGGGGAATTAAGAAAGATGAAGTTGAAAATGTAGTTCATCAATTCCTTCAACAGTTAGCAGACAGTGGTCACTTTGACCTAGGTTTAATTGATACAAGAACACGCAATTTCTCAAACTATAGAGAGAGCGCTGCTTTATATGTAGCTGAAAAAACAGGAATCGAGAAAACGATTAAACAAGTTACAAATGCTTATAAATCGAGAGAAGCGGCGTTTAAAGAGGAGCAAGAAGCATCAAGTGAAACAGTGAACCCGGCAGAATTTATTAAGAAATTTAAGCCGATTGTAATCGTAATTGCAGATGTAAATGATATTTTAAGTAATTTAGAAGATAGCGATATATACAGTTTGGCGGAATTAATAACAAATGGTGCATTTATGGGCATCCACTTCGTAATTGGCTGTGATGTTGATTCAATTGACAGTCGATACGACTTAGTTTCAAAAACAATAAAAACGCAATCTCATGTTATTTTACTTAGAAAATCATCAGGCCAAATGGTCTTCGATGTATCTAATAAAGATTTAAGTAGTACAAAATTAAATCCATTTGAAGGGTATTTTGTTGAAAATCGTTTTGCCACTAGAATTAAAGTGCCAACTATTTAAGGGGGGATTTGCATGGGGATAGAGGAATTAAATAGTCAAAAATCTGGTTTGTTAAGTAGTATAAGTCATCAACAAGGGCAATTGGCTGAATTACAAATGAAACTAAGAAGGCTAATAACTGCTAAAGGGAAATTTGTAAATAATCTTGAAGCAATTAAACAAAATCAAGAGCAGTTTAAGTCTTTAGAAATAAACGAGAGTAGTTGGAAGGGGCAAAGAGCAACTACTTTTAAAGAAATGTATGAACAACAAGTCATTTCTAATTTAGGGAGGTTTATCGGAGAACTAGGGAGAGTGCAAGAAGACATCGATCAAGCTATACGACGGCTTGAAAGAGAAATCGCTGCATGTGAGTCTAGTATTCTTTCTCTAAGTAGAAGTGTTTCAATAGTTGACGCTAGTATTCAAGTAGAAGTACAGAAGGCGGGGAAATGATAAATGGGGGAAATTAAATTAAATAAAGGGGTATTTGATGCGAAAGTAAGTGAATTGAAAAGTGGTGCTAGTGATTTAGGTAAGACTAAATTTAATGGTATGCAGTTACATCGTACGAATTTAAGTAAACTAAAAAAATATTGTGAAGCGATTGAAAAACTTTCACAGAAAGTTCAGCGATATGAGAAATTGTTAGAAAATGATATAAGTAGAGTGCAAGAAATTGGAGCAAAAATAGTAGAGAAAGATGCAAAACTTGGGCAAGAACTAAAAGTTGGTATACAGCAGCACTAGAAAAACATTCTACGTAAAAATGAAATAAGGGGAGAGAAACGTGGATAAAAATATTGAATTACAAGAAGTAAACGAATTACAAAAAAAATTTCAAACAAGTGCTGACGAACTAAATCAATATTTTGAAACTTTATTAGGGAAAATAGATGATTTGAACCAACTTAATTCTTTTCAAGGGAAAGCAGCAGATGGAATAAAGGGGTATTTTTCTAGAGTACATGGTACTACGATTGCTGGATTTCAAATTGCAGCGGAAGAGTTGAAAAATGAATTTCAAAAAGCAATAGAAACTTTTAATAGTACAGTTGATAGTGATAGTGATACAAAGATTTATGGGAACTATTTAGATAATGTAAAGAAAAAAATTAATGGTTACAGCAATGAATTTGATCGATCTAATGAAGAAGCAAAACAAACTATAGCAACTATAGCGGACATTGTCCCAACTCAGTATCCATCATCTTCAGGGATTTCTGAAGGGGTCCAAAAAAGTCAAAAGGAAGTTAGTGATACGCTAGAAAAATTAGAAACGTATAATAGTCAGCAAAATGAACTTCAACATTTTAATGAAACATTAAGTTCATTAGACAAGGGAATGAAAGAAATACAAGCAGCCAATGGAGATTTTTCTAGTAAGATAGTCGGAAAAATTATGGCTGGTGGATGGAATGGAAACTTAATAAATGGTATTTCGGATAGCATGACGACGTTTGATATTCGACAAAAGGGTGGTAAATTTGTGGTGGCCGCTTTTGCTCGTATGTATTATGCCAAAAAGAACTATGATTTAAGTGTTTTATTTGATTCTAATGGTCGAAAAGGAAAAGGGAAGTTTACACTATCAACACGTCAAAAAGAAGATTTAGTGGAAGTGTATAAACTACTTAAGATGGATAGTAGTGATGATAGTATATTTCGTTATATAAAAAATGGACTTAAATTGGATGGGGTAGAAAATTCGAGAATTACGAATGAACAAGTAAGAAAAGCAAGAAAAGGGATTTATAAATTGCCAGAATTTCAAGATTTTCAAAAGTTCCAACAGGATTGGAGTAAAAAAGGGCTACCTACTGCAATTAAAGAAAGGGGATGGAGTTCGTTTAAAACAGAGTATGTAAAAGGGTTAAAAGATTTACATCCTGGGCAATGGAAAGAAGCATTCAAAGAACTTGGAAAAACAGGTAAGGTTTTAAAAGGAACAGCTATATTTGGAGCGGTTGTGTCAGTTGGAAATAACATCGCAGAAGCTCAAAAAGATGGGTGGCAACTCCATGATATAGCAGATATAACGACAGACTCAGCAGTTGATGTTGGGGCAAACGCCGGAGCAGCTGCAACTGGGGCTGTAGCGGGGGCATTTTTCCTTCCGCCTATTGGAACAGTTGTAGGAGCTGGTGTTGCAGTGGGTGCTGTATATTTAATGAATAAAAAATTTAGCCAGCTCGGAGGGGATAGTATAATTGATGTTACTAAAAAAGGGGTCAAAAAATTAACAAAAAAACTTGGGGATCTATTTTGGTAATTAGGCTACAAGAAAGGTGCAGATAGATTATGTGGAATATAAAAGAGGAAGACTTAGATGGATTTCGAATGACATGTAGAAGGCGTTTAAGTCCTGAGGGTGCAACAGGGTTTATGCTAGGAACGATAATTTTTGATTCATTAGTGATGTTTTTTATTATTTTAGCATTAACTAAAACAGGGTGGGATTTCTATTCAAAACCTTTTGAGAAAGTAATTGTTAGTATGGAGCTTGTATTGTACAGCCTTCAACTAATTTTTTTAATACTATATTTATTTCCAAAAGCTCGTTTTAAATTTCAAAAACTACAGGCGCTTGTCGTATTATTATACGCATTTCAACTTGGTACTATAGGATGGACGGTTTTTATTCTTCCAGGGATGAGCGATTATTCAATTAATTCTAATACACTTATTTTTGTAAGTTTATTATTGTTAGGAGCAGTTGTTTTTCATATTGTCACAACAATTGATACATTTAAACAGGCAAGTAAAGGTGCGTTTAGTATGGATGAAAGAGCTACTTCATTTTTCAGTGAAACAAAATTGAATGTGCTCAAAGGAACTGTAATTTATGTGTTAAGTCTACTTATTTTAATTTATGTAAATAGTTCTTACTCATTAGATACAATGTTTGGCTATTTAATATTTACAGTGATTATGTATGCAGTAGCTATTGGTGCAGCTGAATTCCAATTGTTGGTGTACTGTAGATTTAAATTTAAATCATTTAATATGACATGGGAAGAGAATGAGAGAGAACGACAGAAATTTAGAAAATATAATAAAAAAAACAAATCGAAAAGTAGATAATAAAAGAAATGAATTTTTGCTATAGCATAAATTGTTAATTTATGTGTATTAAATGAGAAATTGCACATTTCTATTCGAAATAGAAAGAAATAAAGATAAGGGGAGTAGATGTTGTGAAAGTTCAATATAAAGCATTATCACTATTAAATTTAATTAGTATTACTCAAGTCGTCAAAAAAGAAGATTGGTTACTACCTGCTATTGCGCTGAGAAATCAAGTTATTCGTAATGGGATTTATGCAGTAGGACCGGTTCTCTTTAAATATAAACCACTTGAAAATGAACCAGCATATGGTGAATATACATATTGTGTTCCGGTAAATGAACGTGTGGAACTGGGGGAAGATTCTGCATATGAATACATTGATGGTTTAATAATTGAAGATGCTTTAAGTGTGCGTTTTACGGATGAAGATGGTGATATTGAAGATGTGTATAATTTAATACACGAGGTGGCAAATCAAAACCATATTAAATTAGATAGTAGTTTTTATCATGTATGCTTAGATGTATACGGTGATACATGGTTAGATATTTATGCTCCTATTATAGAAGTGGGTGAAACCGTAAAATGATTATAGAAGGGCAAAGTATTGCATATGCAAATGTTGTTTCAAAAGAATACTATATTCATTATACTTATATGAAAGATTCGATTGATGATTTTATGCTAGAAATAGAAAAAGCGAACTTAACAGCAAAAGGTCCACTATTTTATACATTGAAAAATGTTCCTTCAGATGAAAATATGTATATTGAATTATTTATGCCGATATATGAGGATAAAGTTCCACCATTAGAAACAATGAAATTTAGAAGCTATTACTATGTAGATGACATGCTTGTGAAACGATTGACAGGAGAGTATGAAACATTAACCGAGTATGCATATGCTGAGATGCTTCAGTATATGGAAGATAATGAACTTGATATGATTTCACCTATTTATCATATTTTTAGTGGTGATGAAGAACTACAGTATGTTGAAATAAAAATTGCAGTGGATACACAATAATAATTTAGTGTACTTTTAGTAATAGAGATATGAAAAGTAAAAGCTTGATTTTAGTTCCGTTTTATAGAAGAAGATAAAGGTATTCTTGAATTAAGAGTTCTAATTGTTGTTTTTAGTAGGAAGGGGTCTACATATGTGGTTATTTTCAAAAGAAAAAACTGTGTATTTTCAACAAGAGTGTGAGGATAAAACAGGGGAATTAATTAAGCAACAAATATTGGAGAAAGTATCAGTAGATGATTGCATAATAGCTGCTGAAATGATTGATGTATTGTTTATATACCCTGAAATTGCAGAAGAACTTGCAAGAATTTTATATATGAGTAATAAAGAATTATTCCGAACGGTTGCTATGTTTGTTGGTACATTTGAAATTTTTGTACAAGTCTCAAACACAACAAAAGTTATTATCCAATGTATTCCGGTAGATGAAGAAATGGAAGAAGAAGTGTTTTCGGATATGAAAGTGATTGGTTTTAAATATAAGAAAAAATCCACTGATGAAGAGATAGAAGAAATAGCAGAGTGGATGCTGGAATATAAAAAGATGTGTAAAAAAATAGCAGAGCACTATGAAACAGCTCAAAAAGAATCATTATTATAATGTAAGAATATCTGAGATTAATAAAACCTTCTCTTCTCGTTAGAATGAGGAGGTTTTTTATTCTAAGATCTATATGTAATTGATTAAATATTTCGACATGAGATTTTTCATTTGGAACAATCTGTATTGGTAGTAGTTACGTTCTGCAGTTCGCTTTGTTCTTATTTTGAAAGGGAAAATTTATTCAAAAGTCAATTTGTAAAAAGGAGAAGGTGTTATTTTGAATAAGGATCGGAATGTTTCGGAAACAGAGAAAAGTTTTTTTGAAAGGACAATAGTATCTATCTATAAAGCGTTAGAATTTATAATGAAATATACAATGATTCTAATAATAATAATGTCAATATTTGTGATAATTGCTGCTGTTTATTTTAAAATATATGAGGGTATAGGGGCGGGTGTATTCCTCTTAATCTCGTCATTATTTGCATATTTGGTATTTTTTAAGAAAAGTAAAAATGCCTAAATTAATAGCGAAAATAAAATTTCAAAGATTAACAACTATAATACGTTATTTGAAGAGGGAAAGTTTTGAATATGGCATGAATGTATAACAGCAAGAAAACCTTCTCTTTTCGTTAAAATGAGAAGGTTTTTATTTTTAATCTATATGGTTTAAGTGAATGTGGTTAAAGGTGGGGCACTTGAATGTGGAAAGTAAAAGAAGAAGATTTAGATCAATTTAGGGTGACATGTAAAAGTCGATTAAGCCCTGAGGGTGCTTTAGGTTTTATGATAGGAACAATAGTGTACGTTTCAGTTATGATGTTTTTTCTTATTGGTAATTTAGTAACGTTTGGTTGGGACTACTATACTACTTTATTCGAAAAAACAATTGTTAAAATTGAACTTGTGCTATATAGCTTGCAAATAATTTTTTTAATTCTATATTCATTTCCAAAAGATCGATTTAAATTTCAAAAGTTTCAAACGATTGTCGTATTATTATATGCATTTCAATTAGGTACGATATTATTCACGGCTTTAATTCTTCCTGGAATTTCGGATTATATAATCGACGGAATTACATTAGTATATGTAGGTTTCTTATTTATAGGAGCAGTGATTGTTCATATTGTGACAACGATTGATATGTTTAAACAGGCAAGTGAAGGTGCATATAGAATGAATGAAAGATCTGCTTCCTTTTTTAGTAAAACAAAAGAAACTATGATGAAAGTGGCTTCAATATACACATTAATCCTACTTATTTTGATTTATTTTCATAATGATTATGCGATTGCTACTTTGATTGGATATGTAATAGGTACTGTTTTACTGTACACAGTAGCCGTTGGTGCAGCAGAATTCCAGCTATTGGTGTACTGTAGATTCAAATTTAAATCATTTAATATGACTTGGGAAGAAAATGAGAGAATGCGTGGGAGAACTCGAAAACAAAATAAAAAATTCAAAACGAAAAGTAAATAAGGGTGAAATAGAATTTAAGTGTATGAGAATTATTTAAACTATATAGAAGGTGAAAAAGCTGGATGTGGAATATAAAAGAAGAAGATTTAAATGAATTTGAAAGTACTTGCAAGAATCGCTTAAGTCCCGATTGGGCTACAGGGTTTGTGTTTGGAACGCTGTTTTTTATTTCATTAATAATGTTTTTTCTTATTGGAGGGTTAATAAGGTTTGGTTGGAGTTATTACCAGACTCTCTTTGATAAAATAATTGTTAGCCTTGAGTTAGTGCTTTATAGTCTTCAAGTAATTTTTTTAATTATTTATCTGTTTCCTAAGATGCCATTTAAATTTCAGAAACTACAAACACTCGTGGTACTATTATATGCGTTTCAGCTAGGTACTATAACATTTACAATGTTGATAATCCCTGGAATATCAAATTATTCAATTGATCAAATTACATTAATGTATGTTGGGTTATTATTTTTAGGTGCAGTCATTTTACATATTTTAGCGACTATTGATACTTTTAGACAGGCAAGTAAAGGGGCATTTAATAAGGGAGAAGAATCCTCTTCATTTTTTAGTAAAACAAAGAGGATTGCAATAAAGTTTGCTGTAATTTATGTGTTAACTCTTCTCATTTTAATTTATGTGCATAATGATTATACACTAAATATTTTAGGATTGTATGCGGGAGGAACTCTAATAATGTACGCGGTAGCCATAGGTGCAGCTGAGTTCCAATTATTAGCCTATTGTAGATTTGAATTTCCATCATTTTATATTTCGTGGGAGGAACATGAAAGAGAACGTCAGAAAAGAGTAAAGCTTTATGAAGAGAGGGAAAAAAGCAAGCCAAAGAAATAAAATAAGTTTTGGTTTCTGGAAATTCGAATAGAATATATAAGCAATAAAGGATTGTATATAAATCGATGCTATTAAAAATTAAAGTATCTTCAATATAATCTGTATGAGTAAATAAATACCGGTAAGTAAAGGTGAACTATATTACTATCAAAATGGGAATGTAATGAACCTAAAAATGCCTAGAGAAATCAACGGGGTGTCAGTATGAAGTTAAAGAAGAAAGCTAAGATGATGATAGTTTTGTCGATAGTAGCAAGTTTATTAAGTGGATGTGGTTTTGGGGAGACGAAGATAGAGTATGAGAGATTAGTAAAGGCGTTGGATGAAGGGGATATGAAGACAGTTATGTCTGCGAGTGATGATGGGTATGCTTATGTGACCCAAAGAGGTATTTATAGTACGTTTGAGCAAAAAGAAGATGGAGAGCACAGTAAAACAATTCGTCAAACTACGGAAGGTGTATATAATACAAAAGATAAAAGTTTATATGGAGAGGCGATACAAACAGTTGCGACTGATATAGAAAAAGACAAGGGAAAAAGGACAAATGAAAATTATAAAAAAGAAACTATTTATAGTACTCATGTTAAGTATGAAAATGGACAGGTGAAAAGTCCGGATTCAAATCTAGATGTTTCATACGTGAACTTAATTGTAGATCGTAATGGGATAGGGAAACTAAAGATGAAGCCCGAGGATGATATAAAAAAGTTTGATCAGCCTAATTCAGTGGGATATCGAATAACTGAATCTGAATTTAAAAATATTATTAATAATAAATTAAAGATACAATACGATGAATTTGATGGAGCAACAATTGTATTGCACCTGGATGCCCCAAAAAATCCAAAACAAATTTTGCAAATGAGGATAGATATAGACTTTAAAGAAAAGAATGAGGATGGAAAAGTAGTAGAAAATATGTTCCAAATAATAACGTATTTTAATAGAAAACAGGATAATAACCAAGATGCGAGACAGGAATATTTAAAATATAAGGTGCAGTACAACAAAAGAGATGGTTAAGAGTGGCGATGAAAATAAAAGATGTGAAATTAGTGACTAAGAAAATTGCATCTTTATTTTGGTAATATACTATAGTTCGGGGAAAGGTAGAGTTAACAAATGTGGAACATAAAAGAAGAAGATTTAGATGAATTTAAAATAACATGTAGACATCGTTTAAGCCCAGAAGGAGCTATGTTGTTTATGTTTGGTGGAATGCTTTATAGTTCGTTATTGATGCTTTTTATTTTTGGAGCATTAATTAGATTTGGCTGGGATTACTATCCGACTCTTTTTGACACAGTAATAGTCAGAATGGAATTGTTGTTATATAGCCTACAAGTAATCTTTTTTATTATATATCTGATCCCTAAGGTACGTTTTAAATTTCAAAAGCTCCAGACATTGGTGATATTATTATATGCGTTTCAGTTAGGTACTATAGGTCTTACGGCATTTGTTCTTCCAGGGATGAGTAATTATTCTATTAATTTTATTACGCTTATTTATGTAGGTTACTAGTATTAGGAGCAATACTTGTTCATGGTGTAACAACAGTTGATACTTTTAAACAAGCAAGTAAAGGTGCATTTAGTATGGGAGAAAGATCTACTTCATTTTTTAATAAGGCAAAGAAAAATGTAATGTTTGGTGTGGCAATTTATGTACTAATTCTTCTTGTTTTAATTTATATACAAAATAATTACTCATTGAGCATAATGTTTGGTTACTTTATATTTACGTTCATCATGTACGCGATAGCCATAGGCGCAGCTGAGTTCCAATTATTAGCCTATTGTAGATTTAAATTTCCATCATTTTATATTTCATGGGAAGAACATGAAAGAGAACGCCAGGAATTCTTAAAGCGTTATAAAGAGAGAGAGGAAAAGAAAGCGAAAGAAATAAAATAAGTTTTGGATTCTGAAAATTCGAATAGAAAATATAAGCAATTAGGGCTTGTATATAAATCGATGCTATTAAAAATTAAAGTATCTTCAATATAATCTGTATGAGTAAAAAAACACCAGTAAGTAAAGGTGAAGTGTACTACTATCAAAATGGGAATATAATGAACCAGTAACCAACGGGGTGTCAGTATGAAGTTAAAGAAAAAAGTTAAGATGATGATAGTCATGTCAATAGCAGCAAATTTATTAAGTGGATGTGATTTTGGGGAGACGAAGATAGAGCATGAGAGACTAGTAAAGGCGTTGGATGAAGGGGATATGAAGGCTGTTATGTCTGCGAGTGATGATGGGTATGCTTATGTGAAAGAGAGAAGCATATATGGGATTTTTGAGGGAAAAGAAGACGGTACTCATAGTAAAACAATCTATCAAACAACAGAGGGGATTTATAATACGATTGAGAAAAAATTATTTGGAGAAACAACGGAGGAAATAGCTACAAATATTAAAAATGAAAAAGAAAAGGCGGATATTAGTAATTACAAAGAAGAAGAAATTTATCATACTAATATTATGTATGAAGGTGGGGAAGTGAAGACGGTAAAAACAGCATTTGATGTGTCCGCTGTTAAATTAATTATGGATCGCTTACAGGGAATAAAAGATTTAAAACCGTCAGAAGATACAAAAGGATTCGATGAACCGAATATTGTTAGTTATAGTCTAACAGAATCTCAGTTTCAACAAGTACTAAACGATAAATTAAAGTTAGAATATGATGAATTTATTGGTAGCTCAATTGGATTGCACTTTAATGCTATAAAAGATTCAAAGAAAGGATCTATGGGACTATTAGAAATAAGAATAGCTGTAAGTGTAAAGAAAGAAAATGTTTTAAAACAACAGGAAATATTTGTAAGCTTTAATGATAAAAAAAGTAATAATAAAATAAAAGAAGACTATTTGAACTATCAAAGACATTTTAATTATATAGGTGATTAATGTGACCAAAAGATTAATTAATAAAATAATTATTATGATAGTAATGATTCTATTAGGTGCGTGTAGTTTTGGTGAAAAAAAGATAGATTATGAGCCGTTTGTCAAAGCTTTGGATGAAGGGGATATGAGAAAGGTTATGTCTGCGAGTGATGATGGATATGCGTATGTGAAAGAACGAGTTGTTGATTTTACTATAGAAACAAATGGTGATGAAAACCATTATAATACGCTGTATCAAACTACTGAAGGTATATATAATTTGAAAGAAAAATTGTTATATGGAATAACGTCTCAAAGAATAACAAGTAAAACAAAAGATGAAAAGGATAGACATAAGAATAATAATTATAAAGAAGAAGAAAAATATAATATAAACTTGCTGTATCAAAACGGAAAAGGTCAAGGATCTGATTCAAATTTGGATGTTACTCCTGTGAAATTGATATTTAATAGATTACAAGGTGTAGGGGATTTAAAACTGAAAGCAGGAGGTAACAGAAAAAAAATTAATGAACCAAATTCAGTTGGATTTACTTTAACAGAAGCGCAAATTCAAGAAATAATTAATGATAAATTAAAATTGCAATATGATAAATTTGAAAATGCATCAATTGTACTTAACTTTAACGATTCAATAGACAATGAAAAACACCCAATGCAAATAACAGAATTAACAATTTCAATTGACTATAAGAGGCAAAATGATGAAGGTAAAATGTTAACACATAGTCAGCAAATATATGTGTATTTTAGTAGTGAAAAAGATAATAATCAAGAAGCTACGAAAGAGTATGTAAATTATAAAAAGAAATATGAAAATAATAAATGATTAAGTAAGTGAATGAAAGACCGAAAGTTGAGGAGGTTTTAGGTGATGCAATTACTTCTAATTGTATCATGATGGAATATTTAGAGAGATTAGTGTGGTGAATGTTTAATAATTATTTCTAGTTGTATTGGAGAGAATTAGAGCATAAAAATGCAGCCCCAATTGCTAGACTATATGTAACAATTGGGACGTTTATCTATCCAAATTTAGTTTGAATACATAACATTTTTTAGTTAGAGTCATGGCTCCGCAAGTAGTTTCTTCATCTTCATAATAACGGTGTGAAATTTTTTTGTAATTTGCTTTTATTGCTAAGTGACAACTATTTCTGTATATAGAGTAGCCCTTATTATCGGTACATCGTCCACATTCCAATATCTTTAAACCCTAGTCGTTTATAAATTCGTCCAGCAGCTGGATTGTTATAAAATAAACAAAGTGTTCGGCCTTCTTTCGTAAAGTCTTGAATCATTTTTTGTAATATGAGTGAAGCAAATCCATTTCCGCGGTAATCCGGGTGTGTACATACACCAACTACCATTGCGGATAATGAATTTTCAGCGGAAGTTGAGGAGGATGCGATGATTGCGCCGTCTTTTTCAATATAATATGTACGTCCTGTATTTGTTTCGATAGCTTGCCTTAACATTTTTTCTGATTCATTAGCAGCCGGGAATTCAGCGATGTCACTTCGTAATTTCATAATTCGTTCTATATCATCGAGTGAGGCAAGTTTAATTGTTTCATGAATTGGTGTGCTAGGTAAGTTGCTGTCATTTAGACATTCGCAAAAATACATTTCATTTTTGGCGCCTAGTTGTACACTTGGAGCAGTTTCAAATCTTTCTACAATAGTTGACTTGCCAGAGAGTTTAAGCGGCTTATATGCGGCAAGAAGTGCCTCATAGTCAGTAACCACAAACTCTTCTTTACTATACGGTATAAATGTATCGTGAAAGCGGAGTAAAATCGATTTTAATGTTCCGTTCTTTTCGAATGTTCCCCATAGTTCTTGAAAGTCTGTATCATAACCGAAAGCTTCAATATCACCAATAATAAATAAATTCATTGCTGCTTCTTCTTTTAGAAAAGAAAGTACTTGTTCATGATCATTTTGAGTTAATTTTTTGAGCACAGTAAATCGACCTCTTTTTTATTTTTTCTAAATATTACAACTTTTTATTTTTGAAATCAATATAAAATTTTATGTTTAGTTCACAAAGTTTCGGAAAAACTAGGAAAGATATGACAAAGGAGGTTATGAACGGTGGATCATCCAATTCAAGGATTAATGAGAGCAGCAATGGAAAATTTGAAGGAAATGGTCGATGTAAATACGATTGTTGGGGAGCCTGTTCAAACGGCTGACGGTGGTGTAGTGTTAACAGTTTCTAAAGTGGCGTTCGGTTTTGGAGCAGGAGGATCTGACTTCCAGACGAATGATGGACAAAGAGCGAACGGTAACCCTGCATTTGGTGGCGGTAGCGCGGGTGGTGTTTCTATTACACCAGTAGCATTTCTAGTCGTGAATAAAGACGGGATAAATATTCTTCATCTACAAAATGCGACACATTTAGCAGAAAAAATAATTGAATTAGCTCCGCAAACAATTGATAAAATTCAATCGATGTTCCAAAAAGAAGAAAAGAAAGAGGGAAATAATCACCCTCAAAACCCAGATGATATCCTTTAAAAACGCCTGCTCATAAGCAGGCGTTTTTTCTTGTAATCAGTATGTAATAAAACACATGAAATTGTAAATAGTTTTTGAAGTTTTTTCTATGTTTCTAAAATTTTTCATGTTAAAATATGCTATAGAATTGAAACATATAAAACGAAGGTGGCTAGGTGCTTTGTCTGGAGGATCTGACCAAGTAAACAATATGATATATATTAATGGTAATCGTCGGGGTCATTGTTTTATTACATCTGGAATTACGTTTAAAGAGTTTGCAAGTAACATCCCTTCACCGCTTCATCAAGTATTGCTTTTAAAGCATAATTTTGAGTGGACAGATTTTCATTATCATACTTTATTTGAATATGTTGAGGAAGAAAACATACATAAACTCATTCAAGCAGAGATTGATGAATTTGATGAATTTTGTTGGGTAGATTTCGATGATGCAAGCGATTTAGATGAGTTAGAGCCAAAAGAAATTGCAGAATTATTATATTTGGCTCACAAAAAAGAACCACTTGGAAGAACGTTCTTCCCATTGTTGAAGAATAGATTCGTTTATTTTTCACATGATGACGGTTGGTACAACAAAGTGTATTACCGTAGAATCGGTGATTTTGTAGGAATGCTGAGTAAAGTGATTCCATATAAACTCGGTTCGTTTGGAAAGAAACGTTTTACTTTCTTCCAAAAATCAAAAATTTTCCCAGCAATTTCAAAGGAAGTTATCCTTGGGCTTATGCCGTTAATGGAAGATGGGTTATACATTGATTTAGCGGGGAAAATTGAGTCGAGAAGAGGTCTTGAAATTCCGGTATATGTAGTAGGATCATTCGAAAGTACGGATGAGGTACTAGATAATATCGATGAATTGAAAGCGGAAGCAACAGAAACGGGTTGGCTCATTTTTGATAAGAAAGAACAAGAGTGGCAATGGGTTGTAGACTAAGAAAACTTGGCGCATGAAGTCAAGTTTTCTTGTCTTTTGAAAGGAGAACAAATGAAGAAATATTATACAATTGTGGGTATTGTAAGTATTATTCTCGTGGCAATATTACTTATAACTTGTCCGAAAGAATCAGATTTTAAATTGTATTTAGAGGATAAGTATGCATTAAAATGTGATGAGAGTAGCTTTGAATGCACGCAAAATGTAGATGAAAAAAAAGAGAAATTACAGTTTGAAAGTATTGATGCACGAAATGGTGTTTTCTTTATGACTGTAAAGCAAACGTATAAAACAGAAGCGGGTGTTATGAAAGAATATAGCGGAGTAGGTATATTCGGTACATTTCTTTTTGTTTCAGAGAAGACTTTCTAGTAATAGAAGGTCTTTTTTTTATGCTTATGTTCATATAGATGAAGTAAGACAAGCATAGGAGGGGTATTGATGAAGAAGGGATGTATCGTTTGTGGTGGTGAGGAGTTTTTTTCTTCAACATTATATGCACGTACGAAACAAGATTGGGCATATGCGCCAAACATGTACCGATTTGAAAAGGTGTTTATTGAGCATAGAGATGAAGAAAATTATCCGGTTTTTCAAGAAATTACAGCGAAGCATTGTTGTGGATGCGGTCATATCATGTTGTATCATGAATGAACACACCAAGTATAACTTGGTGTGTTTTTTTTAAAATGCTGATAAAGCAAGCGGATATAGTAAAGTGAATAAAACAGAAAAACTGCCAAAACCAATTGCGGTATATCCAAGTGTTCTTGCCCCAAAATTGACAGCTAACAAGCCAACTAAAATAGCAAGGGAGCCGAGTGTAACAGGATAAAAAGCAATGGAGAATAACGAAAGAAATAATGCGACATAGCCTATCATTGCACCGGTGTTTGTACCTTCTATTTCATTTGCAATTTCTTTGCGCTCATGTCTAATCGGAATACCAGCTGGAGATATTTCAGCTGCATACTCTTCGTTTTTTTCACCACTTTTAAAATGATGATTTCTCTTTCTTCGCATGTACATCCCTCTCTTTCAATTGGGTGTATCTATAGTATCTTTCATAAGAAGCAGAACATGAGTATGAGTTAAACCCAAGTAAAGCAAAAATTGGAGAAAATAGATTCCGTTGTATCCTGTTTATCCCGCTATTTGCCGTGCAGTAAGACCCCCACCTCAAAATTCGGCTGGAGCAAAGAAGTTAGATGGGAGTCGGGCTGCCCGTAAAAGCCCGATTGGTTCAAATAATAATCAGTGGCGGACGAACAAACACCCCCACTGATTAAAGTTTCACTTTATCTCCTTATGAAGATAAACAGGGATTTTGGAACATGATGTAGAATGAAATGAATGATAATACGTGAAGGTAGGGGAATGTATGGCGAAGTTTAATTGGCATGAATCGGCAGAGAAAAAATGGGATAACAATGCAGAGTTTTGGAATCAAAATAGTCAAGAAATGTGGGATAGCGGGAGCAGGAGTACAATCATTCCATTTTTTGAGCAGTACGTGGAAAAGGAAGTACAAGTGTTAGATGTTGGCTGTGGTGATGGGTATGGTACATATAAATTAAGTCTTACTGGGTACAAAGCGGTTGGGGTGGACTTATCGGAAGTTATGATTCAAAAGGGTAAGGAGCGCGGAGAAGGCCCAAACTTATCTTTTATAAAAGGTGATCTTTCTTCATTACCATTTGAAAATGAGAAATTTGAAGCAATTATGGCAATTAATTCTTTAGAATGGACCGAGGAGCCGTTGCGAGCATTAAATGAAATAAAGCGTGTTTTAAAGAAAGATGGATACGCATGTATTGCAATTTTAGGACCGACAGCAAAACCGAGAGAGAACAGTTATTCGCGCCTATATGGCAAAGACGTTGTTTGCAATACGATGATGCCTTGGGAATTTGAACAGTTAGCAAAAGAACAAGGATTTGAAGTTGTAGATGGTACCGGCGTATATAAGCGCGGAGTAAATGAGAAGATGTTAGGTCAGCTACCTACAGAGTTACAACAAGCGTTAACATTTTTATGGGTATTTATGTTAAAAAACGTATGACAAAATTGAAGGGTTTTAGGAGGTAAATAAGTGCAGAAAATACAAAAAACTGATACAATATCATCAGAATCAATTAAAGGGGGACTAGGGTACATGACAACTACTACAACAGTTAAATCTGATATTGAAATCGCACAAGAAGCAAGTATGAAGAAGATTCAAGAAATTGCAGCTGATTTAAATATTTTAGAAGAAGAACTAGAGCCATACGGACACTATAAAGGCAAGTTATCTCTTGATATTTTTAAGCGTTTACAAGATGAGAAAGACGGTAAAGTTGTTTTAGTAACAGCAATTAACCCAACTCCAGCAGGAGAAGGTAAATCAACAGTAACAGTTGGTTTAGGTCAAGCTTTTAATAAAATTGGTAAGAAAACAGTAATTGCACTTCGCGAACCATCTCTTGGACCAACAATGGGATTAAAAGGCGGAGCAGCAGGTGGCGGTTATTCTCAAGTAGTACCAATGGAAGATATTAACCTTCACTTTACTGGAGATATTCATGCGATTACAACTGCCAATAACGCATTAGCGGCGTTCATTGATAATCATATCCAACAAGGAAACACACTTGGAATTGATACGCGTAAAATCGTTTGGAAACGCTGTGTTGACTTAAATGATCGTGCCCTTCGTAATGTAGTAATTGGCCTTGGTGGACCGGTTCAAGGCGTACCGCGTGAAGACGGTTTTGATATTACAGTAGCATCTGAAATTATGGCCGTATTCTGCCTTGCAACAGATATTCAAGATTTAAAAGCTCGTCTATCTCGCATTGTTGTCGCTTATAATTTTTCAAATCAACCTGTAACAGTTAAAGATTTAGGCGTAGAAGGTGCGTTAACGCTTCTATTAAAAGATGCATTAAAACCGAACTTAGTACAAACATTAGAAAATACACCAGCTATCATTCATGGCGGACCATTTGCGAATATCGCTCACGGTTGTAACAGTGTTATCGCTACGACAATGGCAGCAAAATTAGGTGATTATGTTATTACAGAAGCTGGATTCGGTGCAGATTTAGGTGCCGAGAAGTTTTTAGATATTAAAGCACGTGCAGCTGGTATTAAACCAGAAGCGGTAGTTATTGTTGCGACTATTCGTGCGCTTAAAATGCACGGTGGTGTGGCGAGAGATCAATTAAAAGAAGAAAATGTAGATGCGTTAGCAAAAGGTATGGAGAACTTACAGAAGCATGTTGAAACAATTCAAAGCTTTGGTGTTCCTTTCGTAATTGCCATTAACAAATTCATTACTGATACAGATGCAGAAGTTGCATACTTACAAGAATGGTGCAATGAGCGTGGCTATGCAGTATCCTTAACGGAAGTTTGGGAGAAAGGTGGCCAAGGCGGAGTTGACCTTGCTGAGAAAGTGTTAAAAGAAATTGAAAAAGGTGAAAACAACTACGCACCACTTTATGAATTAGAATTACCATTAGAAGAAAAAATCCGTACAATTGCTCAAAAAGTGTACGGCGCAAAAGATATTGAATTTGCTCCGAAAGCACGTAAGCAATTAGCTCAATATGAAGGAGAAGGTTGGAGTAACCTACCGATTTGTATGGCGAAAACACAATACTCTCTTTCAGATGATGCAACAAAATTAGGTCGCCCATCTGACTTTATCGTTACAATTCGTGAATTAAAACCATCTATCGGTGCAGGGTTTATCGTTGCGTTAACAGGAACAATGTTAACAATGCCAGGCCTTCCTAAACAACCAGCAGCACTACAAATGGATGTAAATGAAGATGGAAAAGCAGTAGGTTTATTCTAAAAGGTTGTAATTCATCTCGTTTATCTGTAAACTATATATACATCAAGTGGCGCCTTTCCATCGAAAGGCGCCTGTTTTTTGGAGGGAATTATGTTTGATCCAACTGCTTTTGAAAATTTAAAGGTAATTGTGGAAGGAGCTGTCTATGATTTCGATTTACACGGTGATATTCTCGTAACGGATCGAAAAGATGTGATGGACCTTGCTTCATTAAGTCGTATGTATAGTATTTCATTTCAACTAACAGAAACATTTAAAACGATGGTAGAGGCGACATTTTCACTATCTGTTGATGCAAAGAATTTATCAGGTGAAATATTAGAAGTACCTCAGTTTATACCAGGTTGTGAAATGAAGCTGGAATTTTCGTTCGAAATGGAGCAACCAGAGATAGGATGCGAAGAAATTGAAACTTTATTGCATTCTATATGGGGAAAAGAGCGAATGATTACGCAAAAAATTTCATACGAATATAATAAGCAAGCGATTTCATATCATAATAAGGTAGAGGTTCTATTTCAAAAATCGATTACAGAAGACCATGTTGATGATTTAATAGCTGTTATTTCACACATGATAGAAACGGTGCGAACAATACAACATTTTCTTCAAAAATAGAGATAAAGGAGAAAAACAAATGATAAAAGATATGCAACCATTTTTACAACAAGCTTGGGAGAAGGCTGGTTTTAAAGAATTTACTGAAATTCAAAAACAAGCGATTCCAACTATTTTAGAAGGACAAGACGTTATTGCTGAATCTCCAACTGGAACAGGAAAAACATTAGCGTACTTATTACCACTTTTACATAAAATTAATCCTGAAGTTAAACAACCGCAAGTTGTAATTTTAGCGCCAACTCGTGAACTTGTTATGCAAATTCATGAAGAGGTTCAAAAGTTTACAGCGGGAACTGATATTTCAGGTGCGTCTTTAATTGGTGGTGCGGATATTAAGCGCCAAGTTGAAAAATTAAAGAAACATCCGAGAGTTATTGTCGGTTCACCAGGACGTATTTTAGAATTGATTCGTATGAAAAAATTAAAGATGCATGAAGTGAAAACGATTGTATTTGATGAGTTTGATCAAATTGTAAAACAAAAGATGATGGGTGCTGTACTTGATGTAATTAAATCAACGATGCGCGATCGTCAATTAGTATTCTGCTCGGCGACAATAACAAAAGCTGCAGAAGATGCGGCACGTGATTTGACAGTTGAACCACAATTAGTACGTGTAACACGTTCAGAGGCACAGAGCCTAGTTGAACATACGTATATCGTTTGTGAGCGTCGTGAAAAAAATGATTATATTAGAAGGGTTATGCATATGGGAAATGTAAAAGCAGTTGCCTTCTTAAATGATCCATTCCGTTTAGATGAAATTACTCAAAAACTGAAGTTCCGTAAAATGAAAGCAGCAGCACTTCATGCAGAGGCAAGCAAACAAGAGCGTGAAGTAACGATGCGCGCGTTCCGTAGCGGGAAATTAGAAATATTACTTGCTACTGATATTGCAGCACGTGGATTAGATATCGATGATTTAACACACGTAATCCACTTAGAGTTACCAGACACAGTAGACCAATATATTCACCGCTCAGGACGTACTGGACGTATGGGCAAAGAAGGAACAGTTGTTTCTCTTGTAACAGAACAAGAAGAGCGTAAATTACTTCAATTTGCGAAAAAATTAGGTATCGTGTTTACGAAACAAGAAATGTTCAAAGGAACATTTGTAGAATCGAAACCACCGGCACCAAAGAAAAAGCCTAGATAAATAAAGAGAAAGGCGTAACTATTTGTAGTTACGTCTTTTTTGTTTGTAATTGAATAACAAAGGAAATTTAAATGTACCTATCTTATAAGAAATATCGATAAAGGTGAATCATTTCTCATTTAGTTTGTACAAGGAAGTAATGTAAAGAGAGTCGAATATTAAACTGATGCGAAATAATAAAAAGAAGGTACATATATGGATAGGAAATTAGGAATGTTTTTGAATACGAAACATATTGAAGTAAACGAAGGAATACAAAAAGCAAGGGAATGGGATTTAGAATATATTCAATTATATGCTATGAATAAGAACTTCAATTTAGCTAATATTTCAAAGGCAAAATGGACTACTTTCAAGAAAAGGTTATCTTTTAATGGAATAAAGGTTCCATCATTAGCAATTAACTTTGGAGAAAATGGAATTATAGGAACGGAAGTTGACAGTGCAATAGAGCAGTTTAAATACATTACTGACAGAGGTTTGGATCTGGGAGCAAAGATAATAACCGCTCATATCGGGAAAGTTCCAGATAATGAAAAAAGTGAGTCCTATGATAAAATGGAACGAGTTTGTTACGAGATAGGGGATTTAGCATTCAAATTTGGAGGAGTCTTCGCTATTGAGACGGGGTCTGAAAAAGCATTAGTGTTAAAACGATTTTTAGAAACTATAAATTCAAAAGGACTAGCTGTTAACTTTGACCCAGCAAATTTAATAAGTGATGCAAATGAAAATCCGGTAGAAGGTTTATTACTATTAAAAGATTATATAGTACAAACTCATATTAAAGATTGTAAAGGAGTGAAAAGTGATAGTTCAAGTAAGTATATAGAAGTAGCAGTAGGAAATGGTGAAGTAGATTTCGATATATTCTTCAAGGTATTAGATGAAATTGGATTCGACGGATATAACATGATTGAAAGAAATGATTATTTTGACGAACTGAATGGGATGAGTAGGTCGATAAATTTTGTGAAGAAGTACATATAAACTCAAAAGGAATAATAATAGCACCTGTAGAAACCTACATAGAATATAAAAACCATTAGGGGGAAAACAAATGATTCATAAAGTCGGACAAATTATGTTGTATGTAAATAATCAAGATGAGGCAGTAAATTTTTGGACGGAAAAGGTAGGGTTTCATGTAGTTGCAGAGGAAGATAACAAACAAGGAATGAAATGGATTGAAATCGCTCCGACTAAGGGTGCAGAAACGAGCATTATACTACATAATAAAGAAGTTATTTCGAAAATGAGCCCAGAATTGAATCTTGGTACACCATCTTTAATGTTCTTCTCAGAAAATCTTGACCAATTATATACAGATTTAACAAATAAAAATGTTACTGTTGGCGAAATGGTAACTATGCCTTCTGGTAAAGTGTTTAACTTTGCTGATAGTGAAGGGAATTACTTTGCAGTAATGGAAAAAAATAATTATATAGTTATGTGAAAATCCCCCTCGTAAATAATGAGGGGGATTAAATATTTGAAGTCAATTTTTTATTAACGAGTTGTTCTATAAAAAATGTTCCTTTTTCAATTGCAGTCTCAATATAACCAACGATTTGATCAAATGAAAATACTTGTAAGTTTTCGTGCAAGTGTTGCTCAGGATATAGCATATCTTCAAAAATATATTGCCGAAAAGCTAAAACATTCTCTCTAGAAACCTCCTCTATATTCACAATGTTAGCCTCTTGATTAAGTAGGGTGAAGAGCTGCTGTTCTTTATCGTAATGATGCAACAATTGTGCGTTCAATAATTTAAAATCGTTATAGTACATAGGTGTGATAGTTTCGTCGTTTTCTATTCTGTTTTTAAGCCAAGGTAGAAAAAAGCCGCTTAGCCAATTATCATCGGCAATGAGGTGGGTATAATAACCTAAAATATAAGGGGAATCTATATGATCTTCGTATTTATGAATAAATGAATCATAATCTATTCTTCTCGTATAGTTCTTCGTTGTACCAGCGTAAAAATGGGAAGCTCCTTTTTCTTCTTTTGAATGAACAGCATCAGGAGCTACACCACCAAGTAAGAAAGAAGTTTTATCTTGAATAGAAAGTTTCTCAGCAATACCGCTCGCGATAATGATATGCATAATTCGTGATCCCATGAATAACACCTCTATTTCATGTATTCATTTTAGGGAGCTGTCTGAACGTGTAGTATTACTTTCCCTGTACTTTGTCTACTTTCGACCCATTCATGTGCTTTCCCTGCATCTTGAAGGGGAAAAGATTTCGTAGCTTTAATTTGTAAACTTCCATCGCGTAAATAATGGAAAACTTGATTCGCAGTTTCTTGAAGCAATTCAGGACGTTTTTTCCGTGTAGTGCCAAAGCTGAAACCGAGTATAGAACGGCAACTTGCGTGTAAATCTTTCGTTTGAAAACTACCAACTTCTCCGCTAGCATTGCCGAAATGGACGAGGCGACCGTAATAAGCAAGGCAGTCTAAACTTCTTTCGGACACAGTACCAGAAATAGAATCTAAAACAATATTAACGCCTTCTCCGTTTGTAAGCTGATCTACCCTCTCTACAAAATCTTCATCTTGATGACAAATAACATAATCAGCGCCAGCATCTAAAGCAATTTTTCTTTTCGCTTCACTTCCAACAGTACCGATAACTTTTTTAGCCCCTAATAGTTTTGCAAGTTGAATCGCTGTAGTACCAATTCCTCCAGCAGCTGCATGAATTAGAACAGATTCACCTTGTTGAAGTCTTGCAACATTTGCAAGTAAATTGTAGCTTGTAAAAGATACGATAGGGCAGGCAGCTGCAGCTTGAAAATCGACTTCATCAGGTAAAACGAAAGTAAGATTTTCGTTTGCGACAACGTATTCTGCGTAAGATCCGTTTTGAGGGAAAGCGATGACACGTTGTCCAGAATGAATATTTTTCACTTGAGAACCTACGTGTTCTACAATACCAGCTACATCTATACCTGGAATAAAAGGTAATGCTTTGTTTCCTTTTTTGCCATAGCGTGATTTAATATCGGCGAAATTAACACTAGTAGCGACAACACGAATTAACACTTGATTGTCTGAAATAGCCGGCATATCCACATCTGTATATTTCATTACTTCAGGACTACCGAACGACGTTACAACGATAGCTTTCATATACATCCTCCTAAATTTGACTATATATATTATTTTAAATCTTCATTAGGAATTGGAAAATTATATAATTGTTATGCAAGGTTATAAGTGAAGCTTATGAAGTCATTGCATCATTATATTAATTTATTTGAAAAAACTTTGAAAGAAATCGAACGAAATATCGTTTTCTTGCCAATATATAGTGTAGGACAAAGGAGGGATGGTACATGAAGGGTGAAACAGTGTATTCAGATTTAATCCAATTAACTTTATCAGGTAATAAAGAAGCATATAGCGAATTGTATGATAAAACGATTCAAGAAATATATAAGACAGCACATTTTTTAATAGAGGATAAAGCAGATATAGATGATGTCGTTCAGGAAATATACATACAGCTATATGAATCGCTTCGTAAATATGATAGTGAGAAGCCATTTCGTCCATGGTTAATTGGACTTGCGATTAAACAAATCCATTCTTATAGAAGAAAGAGGTGGATGCGACTGCGAATTGTAAGAAAAGCAGAAGAGCAAAGAAAACCAGTACAAATTGATTTTTCTAGCGATGTTGTAAGTAAAATATCAAACCAAAAATTAATCGAACTCATTCATAAGTTACCGTATAAATTGAAACAAGTTATTATCTTAAGATACTTACACGATTACTCTCAAGAAGAAGTAGCACAAATATTACATATTCCAATCGGTACCGTGAAGTCTAGAATTCATGCGGCATTAAAGAAACTACGCCAAAAAGAACAAGTAGAAAAAATCTTTTTAGGAGAGGTAGGGAATGTGAAATGAGCTTAGATTGTAAAGTTAGAGAATCTATACAAGAAGAAGCGAAGGGGATTATTGCCCCGCCGGAGTTAAAAGAAAAAGTAATTGTTCAAATAAAAATGAAGCGAGGGGGGAACAAAAGGAAGAAGCGCCTTATCGCAGGAGTGCTTGCAGCCGCATTTTTAATCCCGACGACTGGTTTTGCTTATCAATCTATTATGGCAGATGGTATATACGGATCTTTTGAAAACTTAAAGAAGCATGCCGGAGCTATAACATTAGAAGGATACATGCGCTTTAGTGCGAAATTGTCACAAGCGGAAAATGAAATGGGTGCAAAAGAATATGAAGAGTTTACAAAAGAACTAAAGAAATTAACGAATGCAAAGCTTGAGTACGGGGATTCGAACGGTAATATTGATTATGATCAATTATCACCAGCTAAAAAAGAGGAATTGAAAAAGGTAGAAATGGAGCTTCAGCCGTATTTTGATAAATTAAATGGCCATAAATCTAGTAAAGAAGTATTAACTTCAGAAGAGTATGAACAATATATGGAAGCGTTAATGTCATATCAAACCATATTAGTAAAAGCGAAATCGAGCGGTGGGATAACAGTAGAAGAAGTACCTGAAGCGTATAAAGAAAGATTTATTAAAGCAGAACAGTTTATGGAGTATGTAGATGGAAAGGTGAGATAAGTAAAAAAGCTCATAGCTTAAGCTGTGAGCTTTTCTTATTGAAACGTAAATATATTAACCACCTATTCCTTTTGCTAGCGATAAGAAATATACAAATACTAGTATGACTCCATTTAATGCCGTACCAACTATTTTAAATAGCCAATTCTTTGATGCGATCGCAAAAATAATACCGAGTAATGAAAGTATAACTAGAATCGCAATAATTAAAGTTAAATTTGCATTAGGTCCTCTTAAAATAAAGAAAGAACATATACTTGCGATAAACGTTAGAAACGAGAAAGTCCCTACTTTCATAATAAGTCTCCCTTGTTTGAAATGTATTTTGATTTAGTGCACGATTTTCTTAAGTTTAACATAAATTTCCTATTGTCAATTAAATATATGAACAATAAAAAACGAGTATAAAATCTATGCGATTTCATACTCGTTTTGTTATTACATAAATTTCCTTACTGTATGTATAGCAACTCTTACAAGGAGTATTGCACTTATAAATAAACCACCATAACCAACGGCATTTAAAAAATTGGTCATCAATTATATTTTTTCATAGTTGCATTGTCCTTTTGTATAAAACAATCTAATAGTGAATAACCCGCAATTAGGCTAATTATAGTAACGAAAGTTGTGTTCACGAGAATAATATTAGCTAAATAAGGTAGGTATTCGCCAAGTGGTGAAAAGAGTAATGCAGGGGAAAAGGAAATGAATAGTGTAGGCACTGTAATAGCAATAAATTTATCCGGTTGAAAGCTCCAGCTTTGTTTATTCATTGAATGATTAATAGATTGAAGGAATCGTAATAAAATGCCAACTATAAGAGGGAAGAGTGTAAAGTAGAATAATCTTGGATAAACGTTAAAATTCACTTGCGCGTCTGTATCTAAATAAAATTGAATTTTTACTCCGACAAATAATAATAAGACGATAAATAATGTAAAGCAGAGGTATAGTATCACTTTTTGCATTCCATTCCACCATCCTTTACTCAAAATATATTCAAAAAAAGAAGAGATATACAATAACTACTGTTGTATATCTCTTCTTATACTGTTAGTTAATAGTGGAGTTTGCCTTTTCTTGCTTCGTGAAATAATCAATAATGCCCATTGCGCTAATTTCTATATCTAGATATAAAATGTTATAAACGGAATGATCTGATGGAACGTTTAACTTTGTAAGGTGAGAAGAAATTTTATCCATTAATACAGTTTGTAAAGCTTTAGTCGCTTCATCGAAATCATTATACTGTTCAAAGACCTCTTTTCCAGTATGAACGAAAATAGGTAACCAATGTTCCAGTTGGTTATATACTTCTGTAACATTAGCAGATGCGCCGTAATGACCGAAATAAATAGTATCTACATTCATACTTTGAATATGGTTTTTAGAAGCAATCATCGCATTTGGTTGGAATTGTGAAGGGGACGTTGATGGTAAATATAGTTCTACACCAAGGTCTGCGAGTTCTCTATAGTAAATTCCTATTGTATCGCCAGTAAAAATGCCATTTGTTAATGAATCGTGAATGCTAATATGGTGCTTAGCATGTCCCGGTGTATCGTAAAATGTAAGTGTACGGTCTTCGGCAATTTTTAACGTATCACCATTTTGTACAATACGAACACGTTCTTCTTCAATTGGAAGAATTGGATCAAAAAGTTTATCAAAATCTTCTTTGTACACAGCTTTTGCGCCAAGAATTAGTTTTGTTGGATCAATCAGATGACGAGCACCGCGAGAATGCACAAATAAAGTAGCATTTGGGCACTTTTCCATCATTAAACCAGCAGCCCCGGCGTGATCTAAATGAACATGTGTAACGATAATGTTTTTTACATCATTTAAATTAATATGTAATTGTTGTAAGCCGTCTAAAATATACGGAAGAGAAGGGGCTGCACAAGTTTCAATTAAAGTAATATCGTCACCTAATAAAACGTAAGTACCTGTTCGTTCAATATGTTGTAAGTCATAATCATCAATAAGATATAGATGAGAAGATAGTTGTTCTACTTTTTTCATACTTACCACTCCTTATATACGGTATGTATCTATTATACGCTAAAAACAGAAAAAGACAGAAAACGAAAGCTCGTCTTCTGCCCTTTTGTAATGTAGTTATTTCGTTTGTTCTTTATTGATAGACATAACGAACAGTCCAACAATGCCGCCAACGATCGGAAGCATAATTTCTCCTGCTAAATTAAAGTAGGAGCTTAAAAATAAACCATTTACATCGATTACCCAGCCAATAACATACAATAACATCATATATAGTACGAAATAAAACTCGCGATTTGAAATCGTTTCATGTTGTGCAGTTTTCATAATGAACACCATCCTTTTCTATTATAATGGAAATATAAACTGTCACATTTTGTTCACAAATTAATTGTAAAACTTTCCATCATAAAAGTCTAGTATATTGTGTCGAACTTTCGAACGAAAATAAAGCGCTATCATTACGGTATGTGAATACGTAATAAGAGCTGTATATTCACGAATGTAGTATAGTATAAACATAGAATGATAGTGAAGAGAGGGGTATGAACAATGACAGTTTATGATTTTTCAGCTAAAACAATAACAGGAGAAGAAAAATCGTTAAAAGATTACGAAGGAAAAGCACTTCTTATTGTAAATGTAGCTAGTAAATGTGGATTTACACCACAATATAAAGGGTTACAGGAAGTATATGATAAATATAAAGACCAAGGACTAGAAATACTCGGTTTCCCTTGTAATCAATTTGGGGGACAAGAACCAGGCACAGAAGCTGATATTACTAGTTTTTGTGAATTGAACTACGGTGTGAACTTCCCAATGTTTGCGAAGATTGATGTGAAAGGTGATAAAGCGCATCCCCTCTATACATACATGACAGAACAAGCACCAGGTTTACTCGGTATGAAAGCAGTGAAATGGAACTTTACTAAGTTTCTAATTGGAAAAGACGGGAAAATAGTAGGGCGTTTTGCGCCGCAGACGAAGCCGGTGGATTTAGAGGTTGAGATTGAGAAGGTGCTTGGGGAATAATTAGGAGTTAGCTATCTATTATGTTTACTAAAAAACACCTCAAAGAACAAAGTAGCTCTTTGAGGTGTTTTCTTTAAACTCACATTATCAAGATTAAATCACTCTATCGTAGTCGTTTGATTTAGGCAGAGAAGCTGCTTTTTTCATAAGCACTTCCCATAAGTGTACGGATGTCTTCCATTCGGCTGCGGCCTGTTCCTTTTGATACATAGCGTTCTCATAACTGAAAGTAAGTTGTTGCATATCGGCCGAATTGTAAAGTGTATCGATGTGGAGAGCGTATTCTCGGAATGTTTGACTTTCACCCCGTGGTATGCCGATTCTCGCAAATTGTTTTAAAAGTGCACCGTAAGCTTTTTGATAAACAGCATCATCTTTTCGGTATTTATAGAAAAGAATAATAAAAAATGTAATCCATTTCATTCTAGTGGTGAAGAGAATGTATCCGATGATACTAATCGGCATCGTAGAGAGGAATACGTACCACCAAGAAAACTCGTTTTTAGAATTTTCGATCTTTTTAGTAGAGGCTTCTTGTGTATTTTCTATTAAATTTTTGAGCTTTGCTTCATTGTTCCGTTGGTGTATTGGCTCGTTATTAGAATTATTTACTTCGTTATTTTGTGAAGTAGAAGCAGGAGTATTATTTGTGAAATTATAGGGATTGGTAAATCCTTTTGTTGGTTCGAATGGAATCCATCCGTATCCTGGGAAATATACTTCGACCCAAGAGTGTGCGTTATTGTTTTCGATTTTATAAATATTCTCACCTTCTGTACTAGCAAGTGTATTCTCAAGAGTTCCTTCTGTATAGCCTTTTACCCAGCGAGCGGGAATCCCGGCAGAACGAAGTAAGACGATCATAGAAGTCGAAAAATTATTACAGTATCCGCTTTTTGTATCGAAAAGGAATTGATCTACATAATCTTGGTTTTTGGAAGGAAATAAGACATTCATTGTTTCGTATACAAAAGAGTTGTCTGTGAAGTAATTTTCAATAGCTAATACTTTATCATATCGGTTGCCTTTATCATTTGTAAGATTAACAGCCAAGTCTTTTACTCGCTGCGGTAATGATTCGGGAAGTTGTGTGTACTTTGTCATGAAATAAGGACTTGTTTCATGACCTTCATTCGTTTTTACAGATTTCAAATTTTCTATGGAAAACTCCGGAATCTCATATGTTACTTTATACGAGTTTAAAGTAGTAGAAGAGTCTCCGTGCATCGTATAGATTTTTTCTGAAAATGGGTCAACGCTGTATGATACATCAGAAGAAGCATCAACTGATACTAATCCTGCTGGATAGGTAAGGTGAGGATAACTTTTTTGCATGGTGATTGTTGCTTCGGTTGTCTCCGTTTTTGTATTTTGTTCGTACCAACTCACGACGTCGTTTTTATTTTTAAAAGAAACCTTTTCCGGGTTTTCAGAAACCTCCCAGCCTTTTCCTGTATAAAAATCTTTTGTTTCTACTCTCCAATATTGTTTGTTTTGCGTTTGTGCTGTAAAAATAATTGTATTATCCGGCTTAAAAGGACCGCCTAATTGCGAGTCATCTAGACCATATCCAATTTTAGAAACTTCTTGTTCTTTACTTGCTTCAGATGTGTTGAATTTTGAAAAATCCATTGGGTTTGGCCATTGAGGGCCAAATTTTGGAGCAAAGTATGCGATGGTTGCTGACAATACAATAAATATTGTAAGAGGTCTAAGTAATTTTGAGATTACTCTAGCATAATTTTGTAAGTGTTCAATCTCTTTTATTCGTTCTATTTGAAGAAGACTAAGCATAAAAAAGCCGATGACAACAGTACGAATAATAGCGTAGTTTGCATTGTATAAATGTAAGTTATGAAAAATTATGATATAAATAATAGTCAATATAAGAAATAACAACCCGTGTTTTTTATGAATCATCCAAAAAGAGATGAAAGAACTCAAAAACCAAAATGATAAAAAAAATAAAAGGGTTGGAAAAACTGGAGAAATATCTAGCAAATTCCCTTGAAATAACAGGGAGGAATTTCGAGAAATATCAGAAAAAAATTTCGTTAGCCAAGATGGATTTATAAAAGCATTTTTATAATACAGGAAATGAATGATGAATAAAATCGTGACGATCTTTATTGGAATCTGCCACCTTGTTTGAAAAAAAGAGAGAGTGAAGCAAATTCCTATAAATATTACAAAAATATCTAATCTACCTACGTTTGTAATACCTATAAGGGGCCTTAGCCATTCTAGTAAAAGTAGAAATGCGCATGCATGCATGAAAAATCTAGTCATATCCAATTGTTTTTTTGCCTGTAATGTTATCATTTGCTCACCTCAAAAAACACGTTTGTATACCGGTTCCCATAAACCACATTTACAAATATTTTTCGTTTTTGTAGAGTTTCTAGAATACTTAGTTCTCGATGTGAGAGTTGATTTGCTTTTTCTTTCACGACAAACACCATTAATTTTCTGTTTTTTATAGCAGCAAAGTTAGCCGCCTTTTGAATATCGGGAGAAAGATCGCTTGTCACGAGTATAATCGTTACGGGCTCATAAATTTTTCTTAATTCCATTTCTACACTCCGGGAGAGCGGGAATACACTGTCTGCTTGTACTTTTGCTAAATGAAAAAAGATTTGTTGCAACTGAGTATCTCCATTGTTTAAAGGGAAAATAGTTTGTTCTTTTCCGACAGACACGAATGATGCTGGTGAATTTTGCTTCAAGACAGCCCTCACAATAGAGGCAGTAAACGTTACGACTGATTCGAATAGAGGGGACTCAGTTCTGTTCATAAATATCATAATATTATGGCTGCGCTGTTGTTCAAACTCTTTCGTCATAATATTGTTTGTTCGGGCAGTTGCTTTCCAATCAATCCATGAAAAGCGGTCACCAGGTTTATAGTCTCTGACACCGACAGAGATTGTAGAGTCTTTTGCTAAATTTATATTTGCTGAAAGTGCCCCTTGTTCGAAATGATTTTCCAATTGTCGATACGTTATATCTACATACTGGGGATAGACTAAAAATGTATCTGGAACTGAAAAAGTTACTTCTTTCTCCATCATACCGAATAGATCACCAGTTTTGACACGTACGCTTGAAAAAGTGTGCTCTCCTCTAGGGATTGTGTCAATCACATATTGAAACGAAATATTTCGTTTTAATCCTGGAAAGAGTATTACCTTATTCATCTTTGTTTGTCTACAACTTGTAAATTGTGATGGTAGTTCATCTTCTATAACTAAATAAAGTAAGGGAAAAGGAAATTTTCTTTTTATTGTAATAGTGCTTAAAAGTTGTTCTCCGGCTACATATTCGTTTTTGTTTGTTATTCGTTTTACTTCAGCGTCTCGTAAAGCGTAGAAGGGAAATAGTAGTGAATAAAGACCAATAGGAATCGTACTGTAAAACAAAAACCAACTTACAAATCCTCCTTGAAGCATAGCGTACACAAATGTTAAGACTAGGCATAAAGGTATTAGCAATAACTTCGTAACGTGATATAGTGCTCGTAGTAGTCGTTTCATCAAAGGTTTTTCGTCCTTTGAGTCGGCACGGTAGTTCGTGCAACGATTTTGGCGATAACTTGTTCTCCTGTTATTCCTTCAAATCTTGCTTCCATTTTTAGAATGAGTCTGTGAGCTAAAACGTAAGGAGCTAAAAATTTAACATCGTCTGGAATAACATAATTTCTGCCATGGATGAATGCATAAGCTTGTGAAGCTTTCATTAAAGCGATTGAGCCGCGTGGACTTGCACCTAGCTGTATAGAACTATAAGAACGCGTCTGAGTAACAAGTTTTACAATGTAATGCTTGATTGCTTTGTCCATGCTTACTTCCCGTACGCTTTGTTGTAAATAAAGTAATTCTTTTATTGTAGTAATAGCTTGTAAATGAGAGAGTGGATTTGTTTTTTCCATCCGGTTTAAAATTTCAAATTCTTCTTCTGGTGTAGGATATCCCATTCTTAGCTTCAACAAGAAACGATCGAGCTGAGCTTCTGGTAAAGGATATGTTCCCTCATATTCGACCGGATTTTGTGTAGCCATTACAAAGAAAGGTTTTGGTAACGATCTTGTAATGCCATCTATTGTGATAGTGCCTTCTTCCATACTTTCAAGTAAGGCAGATTGTGTCTTTGGAGATGTACGATTAATTTCATCAGCAAGTACAAAATTCCCCATAATCGGTCCAGGCTTGAACTCAAATTGGAGTTCTTTTGGATTATAAATAGAAACACCTGTTACATCTGACGGCAGTAAATCAGGTGTGAATTGAATACGCTTGTAATCAGCATCAATTGATTTAGAAAGAGCACGTACTAGCATTGTTTTCCCAACGCCAGGAACATCTTCTAATAGTACATGACCTTCAGCTAAGAGAGCTGTCAAAGCTAAGAGCGTTTCTTGTCGTTTTCCGACCATTAATTTTTCAATATTGGTGATTATTTTTTCTACTATGGGATGTAATGAATCAAGCTGGGGCATCGTAATCCTCCTAATTTTATTATCTTTTCTAATTCATTTTTATGTTAAAGAAAAGGAGTTCCTTCATTTTAATGCAGTATAATAGTAATCTAAGAGGTAAGTAGGAATGGTTTATATAAGTTCATATTGAGAACTTATATAAATAGGAAAAACTTAAATGTTAAAAAATCATGGTGATATACTTTATAATTTCTATGTCC
This sequence comes from Bacillus sp. FDAARGOS_1420, assembly GCF_019344915.1. Taxonomy (NCBI): domain Bacteria; kingdom Bacillati; phylum Bacillota; class Bacilli; order Caryophanales; family Bacillaceae; genus Bacillus; species Bacillus sp. FDAARGOS_1420. Next base: position 1,283,943 of record NZ_JAHWJB010000002.1, read on the forward strand.
CCAAAGGGAATCCTACTCGTAATTTTATGAATATTCAGATTATATATGCGGATAACATCTAGTATAATTGTTTCCGTAATTAAGGGCAATACAGTAAATAATGATTTGTAGTTTTATCCCTCTATTTGCGGGCTCATTAAAGTTTCACTTTATATAAAATATGTCTTGATAATAGTATCGTTGCAGAAAAGTAAATTCCTTATAGCATTATTGAAGTAGTATCAAAACTCTTTTTAATATATTTATATAAAAACGTAGGAATTTCTCCTGCGTTTTTTCTTATGCAGAAAAAGGTGAATCCTCCAAATACTATTCTCCTAATAAGCCCACCGCTGACCGAAATCTTCACAACAAAACAAAGTAATCTTTACTTATAAATGTTTCCCCTTAAACCGATTTCCAAATGAATTTATGACAATCTCTTGAACTGTGCGAAATGTCACATCTGTATTTTACAACCTCTTTTATAGTAAGGGTATGTAAGAGAGACGTACTAAAGGAGTGAACAGTATGAAGAAGAAACCTTCAGCATTAATGAGACGTTTAAAATATTTTTCACCAATAGATCGTTATAACGATAATCATACACAAGAAACATATGAAGATCGTGAATGGGAAAATGTGTATAGAAAGCGTTGGCAGCATGATAAAGTAATTCGTTCTACACATGGCGTGAACTGTACTGGTTCTTGTAGTTGGAACATTTATGTGAAAGATGGAATTGTAACATGGGAAGGGCAGGAGCTTAACTATCCGACTACAGGTCCTGATATGCCTGATTTTGAACCAAGAGGATGTCCGCGTGGAGCGAGCTTTTCTTGGTACATTTATAGTCCGCTTCGTGTGAAATATCCATATGTACGTGGTGTGCTTTGGGAAATGTGGCAAGAAGAACTACAAAATAACGAGTCACCATTAGATGCTTGGAAAAGCATTGTGGAAAACCCTGAAAAGGCACGTAAGTATAAGCAGGCGCGTGGTAAAGGGGGATTCATTCGTGCGAATTGGGATGAAGTATTACAACTTGTTTCAGCTTCTTTACTTTATACAGTAATTAAATACGGTCCAGACCGCAATGTTGGTTTTTCGCCAATTCCAGCTATGTCGATGTTAAGTCACGCTGCAGGTAGCCGTTTCATGCAACTTATGGGTGGACCGATGCTTAGCTTTTATGATTGGTATGCTGATTTGCCACCGGCTTCTCCGCAAATTTGGGGTGATCAAACTGATGTACCAGAAAGTAGTGACTGGTATAACTCTGGTTACATTATGACATGGGGCTCAAACGTACCGATGACGAGAACGCCAGATGCTCACTTTTTAGCAGAGGTTCGATATAAAGGAACGAAAGTCGTTTCTGTAAGTCCTGACTTTGCCGAGTCTACAAAGTTTGCAGATGATTGGATTAGTGTGAAACAAGGTACAGATGGTGCACTTGCGATGGCAATGGGGCATGTGATCTTACAAGAATTTTACGTAGATAATCAAGTGGAATACTTCACAAAGTATGCGAAGCAATATACTGATTTTCCTTTCTTTGTCACATTGAAACAAAAAGGAGATCAATTCGTCGCTGATCGTTTCTTAAATGCTACTGATATTGGACGTGAAACAAAGTTAGGAGAATGGAAGCCTGTTCTTTGGAACGATAACACGAAAGATTTTGCAACACCTCACGGCACAATGGGATCACGTTGGGATAACGAGAAGAAATGGAACTTGCGTTTAGAAGATGAACAGACAGGTGAAACGATTGATCCGCGTTTTTCTTTACTTGGAATGGAAGATAGTGTTGAAACAGTGCAAATTCCGTACTTCTCTGATGATGGAAATACAATATTAGAACGTACAATTCCAGTGAAAAAAGTTATGACAGAAGAAGGCGAAGTGTACGTTACAACTGTATATGACTTAACGTTAGCAAATTACGGTGTGAACCGAGGTCTTGGCGGGCAAGAACCGAAAGATTTCAATGATGATGTACCGTTTACACCTGCATGGCAAGAGAAAATGACCGGAGTAAAGCGAGAGCTTATTATTCAAATTGCTCGTGAGTTCGCGCAAAATGCAGTTGATACGAATGGCCGCTCGATGATTATTATGGGAGCTGGTATTAACCATTGGTTTAACTCTGATACGATTTATCGTGCAGTTTTAAATCTTGTTCTTCTCGTTGGGGCACAAGGTGTAAACGGCGGCGGTTGGGCACATTATGTTGGTCAAGAAAAATTACGACCAGCAGAAGGATGGCAAACAATCGCGATGGCGAAAGATTGGCAGGGGCCACCGAAATTACAAAACGGTACATCTTTCTTCTATTTCGTAACAGATCAATGGCGCTATGAAGATACACCTGTTGGACATTTAGCATCACCAGTTGAGGGCAACTCTCGTTATCAACATCACGGTGATTACAACGTATTAGCAGCACGACTTGGCTGGTTACCTTCTTATCCAACATTCGAGAAGAATGGAATTGAATTATATAAAGAAGCTGTTGCTGCTGGTGCAACAACGCAAGAAGAAATCGGAAAATATGTTGCACAAAAATTAAAAGAAAAAGAGCTGAAATTTGCAATTGAAGATCCAGATAATAAAAATAACTTCCCGCGCAACTTATTCGTATGGCGTGCAAACTTAATTTCAAGTTCTGGTAAAGGGCACGAATATTTCTTAAAACATTTATTAGGTACAACAAACGGATTAATGAATGATGATAGCGATTCATTACGACCAGAAGAAATTAAATGGCATGAAGATGCACCTGAAGGGAAGTTAGATTTACTCATTAATTTAGATTTCCGTATGGCTGGAACGGCGCTTTATTCTGATATCGTCTTACCTGCTTCAACTTGGTATGAAAAACATGATTTAAGCAGTACGGATATGCATCCATTTGTGCATCCATTTAATCCAGCAATCGGTTCACCGTGGGAAGCACGCTCTGACTGGGATATTTTCACCGCTCTTTCTAAAGCTGTGTCAGATTTAGCGAAGAAAATCGATCTTGAACCAATGAAAGAGGTCGTTGCAACACCACTTCTTCACGATACACCGCAAGAATTAGCGCAACCACTTGGTAAGATTAAAGACTGGAGCAAAGGTGAGTGTGAACCGATCCCAGGTAAAACAATGCCGCAAATTCATGTTGTCGAACGAGATTATAAAACGATTTATGACAAAATGACAGCGCTTGGACCAAATACCGGAAAACAACCGATTGGTACGAAAGGGATTTCTTGGTCGGCAGAAAAAGAATATGAGCAATTAAAGAGTCGATTAGGAGTTGTTCGAACGGATTCTATTGCGAAGGGGTGCCCAGACATAAAAGAAGCAATTAATGCTGCTGAGGCGGTATTAACACTTTCTTCTACAACAAACGGTCATATGGCGGTAAAAGCATGGGAAGCGCTTGAAAAACAAACCGATTTAAAACTACGTGACTTAGCAGAAGAACGTGAAGAAGAATGCTTCACATTTGAACAAATTACAGCGCAGCCTAAAACAGTAATTACTTCTCCGGCCTTTACTGGTTCTGAAAAAGGTGGACGCCGTTACTCACCATTTACAACAAATGTTGAACGTCTCATCCCTTGGAGAACGATAACTGGTCGACAATCTTTCTACTTAGATCACGACATGATGAAAGAATTTGGCGAAACGATGGCAACATTTAAACCAATACTGCAACATAAACCATTCCGTAAATCACGCCCTGAAGTAGAAGGGAAAGAAATTACACTAAACTATTTAACACCGCATAATAAGTGGTCGATTCATAGTATGTACTTCGATTCATTGCCAATGTTAACGCTGTTTAGAGGTGGTCCAACTGTTTGGATGAATAAAGATGATGCGAATGAAGCTGGTGTTGCTGATAATGATTGGATTGAATGCTTTAACCGTAACGGCGTAGTCGTAGCACGTGCTGTTGTAACGCACCGTATACCGAGGGGGATGGCATTTATGCACCATGCGCAAGATCGTCACATTAACGTGCCTGGTACGAAATTAACAAGCACCCGCGGGGGAACACATAATAGTCCAACCCGTATTCACGTTAAACCAACACACATGATTGGTGGATATGGCCAATTAAGCTATGGATTTAACTATTATGGTCCGACTGGGAACCAGCGTGACTTAAACGTTGTAATCCGTAAACTGAAGGAGGTAGATTGGCTTGAAGATTAAAGCGCAAGTCGGAATGGTAATGAACTTAGATAAATGCATCGGCTGCCACACTTGTAGCGTAACATGCAAAAACACCTGGACGAATCGTCCAGGTGCTGAATATATGTACTTCAATAACGTAGAAACGAAACCTGGAATTGGTTATCCGAAACAATGGGAAAATCAGGAGAAATACAAAGGCGGCTGGGAATTGAAAAATGGTGAAATTCAGCTGAAATCCGGTTCGAAAATGAAGCGTCTTATGAATATTTTCCACAATCCAGATCAGCCAACAATTGATGATTACTTTGAACCTTGGAATTATGATTATGAAACATTAACAAATAGCCCGCAGCGTAAGCATCAACCAGTTGCTCGTCCGAAATCAGCAATTACGGGTGAATTTATCGACAAAATTGAATGGGGTCCAAACTGGGAAGATGATTTAGCAGGCGGACATATAACAGGGTTACAAGATCCGAACGTCAAGAAAATGGAAGAAGGAATTAAAACGGATTTTGAAAATGTCTTTATGATGTATTTACCACGTATTTGCGAACATTGTATGAATCCATCTTGCGTTTCTTCTTGTCCATCGGGTGCGATGTATAAACGTGAGGAAGATGGGATTGTTCTTGTGGATCAAAATGCATGTCGTGCATGGAGATTTTGTGTATCGTCTTGTCCGTATAAAAAAGTATATTTTAACTGGCAAACAAATAAAGCTGAAAAATGTACAATGTGTTTCCCTCGTATTGAAGCTGGTATGCCAACAATTTGTTCTGAAACTTGTGTAGGACGTATTCGATATATTGGGGTAATGCTATATAACGCTGACAAAGTAAAAGAAGCGGCTTCTGTTGAAAATGAAAAAGATTTATATGAATCTCAGCTTACTGTTTTCCTAGATCCAAATGATCCAGAAGTAGCAGCTGAAGCGAAAAAACAAGGGATTCCTGAAGAATGGATTAAAGCGGCACAACAGTCGCCAATCTATAAAATGATTATCGATTGGAAAATCGCTCTACCTCTTCATCCAGAGTATCGTACAATGCCAATGGTTTGGTATATCCCGCCGCTTAGCCCAATTATGAACATGGTGGAGGGGAAAGGTAGTAACTGGCAAGCAGAAGAGATTTTCCCTGCTATTGATAATATGCGTATTCCAATTCAATATTTAGCGAATTTACTCACTGCAGGAGATGAATCACATATTCGTCTTACATTGAAAAAATTGGCTGTCATGCGAACACATATGAGAGCATTGCAAATTAATAAAGAACCAAATGAAGCTGTATTAAAAAAACTCGGTTTAACGAAAGAAGATGTAGAAGATATGTATCGTCTTCTTGCTATTGCGAAATATAAAGATCGCTTTGTTATCCCGACGTCTCACCGCGAACAAGTTGCAGATTTATATAGCGAGCAAGGAAGTTGTGGTTTATCTTTCGCAGGTGGGCCAGGCTCTTGTACGACAATTTCTTAAAAAAAGGGGGCAGAAAACTATGAAACAAAGTTTACAAACAGCTTTTTCTTGTTCTTCTTTTCTTCTCTCCTATCCTGAACTAGGTTGGAGGGAAGCTTTACTAGAATTACAGGAAGAGATTCAAGAAATTGAACAGGAAGAAATCAGAGCATCACTTACAACATTTATAAAAGAAGCGCTAAATAAAACAGACAATCAACTTATTGATTCTTACGTCTATACATTCGACTTTGGAAAGAAGACAAATATGTATCTTACCTACATGAAAACAGGTGAACAAAGAGAGCGTGGAATTGAATTATTAGAGTTAAAACAGCATTATCAAAAATCTGGTTTTAACGTAACAGATAAAGAACTACCTGATTATTTACCACTTTTACTTGAGTTTCTTGCAAATGCAAACGAAAAAGATAGTGAACCAATTATGAGTAAATACACAGAAAATATACAAGCACTGCACGTGCAATTAAAAGAAGCAAACTGTATGCACGAACCAATTCTTGCAGCCGTTCTCCTAGCTATCGATGCATGGGGAGTACAGACGAATTAGAAAGGAGTGTTGTCAAAATGATGGATCAATTTTTATGGGTGCTGTTTCCCTATATCATTTTTGCAATCTTTATCGGTGGACATATTTTCAGATACAACTATGATCAATTTGGCTGGACATCAAAATCTAGCGAGCTATTAGAGAAGAAAATGCTCCGGATCGGAAGTCTATTATTCCACTTTGGGATAATGTTCGTAATTGGCGGTCATGTTATGGGGATTTTAATTCCAGAGTCCGTATACCGTTCAATAGGTATTTCTGAGCATATGTATCATGTAGTAGCAATTAGTTTCGGGCTTCCGGCAGGTGTTGCTTCTATCATCGGTTTAATTATATTAACGTACCGCCGTGTAACAGTAAAACGCATCATTGCAACGAGTACAAAGGGAGATTATATTGCGCTTATTTTATTATTAATCGTAATGCTAGCGGGACTTTCTTCAACCTTTTTAAATATCGACTCAAAGGGGTTTGATTATCGTACAACAATCGGTCCGTGGTTCCGAAGTCTCTTTATTTTCCAACCGAAAGTTGAATATATGATGGAAGTACCAGTATGGTTTAAAATTCATATAATTGCAGGTATGGGTCTATTCGCAGTATGGCCATTTACTAGACTTGTCCATGTATTTAGTGCCCCAATTAAATACTTAAGCCGTAGTTATGTGATTTACAGAAGACGTATTCCTAATGAATTGAAAAAATAATGCCCCTGTAAACGGATAAGAGCTAGCGGCTAAAATGAAGCGAGGCCTAATATGGAAGGTCTCGTCTTTGTTTATATAGAGGGGTGACCGTGTACGTGAAAATTAATAAGTAGCTTAATATGAAAAAAAGAGTAGCATCTAAATACGATGCTACTCTATGCTACAAACAGAGGCAGAACAATCTTCACAAGCAATTTCATATTTTAAAAATTGTAAATCATGGATTGTAATCTTTCCTTTATGAATAGAAATCGTACCTTTTTTTTTCAAATCATTTAACATTCGATTTACACTTTCACGCGAAGTTGCACAAAAGTTTGCAAGTTCTTGATTCGTTAATGGTAAATCGATGAGAATCCCATTTTCTTTTAACACACCATAACTATTTGTCATTCGAATGAGAGTAGAATACAAGGCACCTTTTTTGCCGTGTAATACTAGATCTCGGAACTTCGTTTGCATTCTTCTTAAATGTTCACTAATCCATTTCATAAATTCAAATACAAGTGCGGGCTTTTGGAGTAATTCTCTTTCTAACGCTTCACGCTTTATAACGCCTACTTCAACATCTTCAAGGCATTTTGAATTTAATAAATACTTCGCATCGTCCGTGAACAATGTTAATTCTCCAATAATGTCATATGCCGAACAAATACGGAGTGTCAACTCTTGCCCATCAGCACTTAGTTTACTAATTTGTACTTTTCCGGAGTGGATGATATAGAGTTCGGTTGCCTCCATACCTTCTTGAAAAATAAAACTTCCTTTTTTAATTTGCATTTTATATTCAACAGATGCAAGTAATTCCTTTAAATCTTGAGATAATTTCATACTGTTTGTCACAGCAATCACCTTTCTTCTTATAAGCAATACATTTCCTATTTTGAGTGTAAGTATGCTGAAAATGCAAGAGCTATTTCAAAATTGTTGTAAAATTTCAATGACCGTAAGGAGTAGGGACTGAAGATGTGAACAAAATGCGAACAGATTTGTGAAGAATTTTTGAATGGGGAGAGTAATGTGAGAAAAGTCACATTGAATATGTAGCTTCTTTTTTATAATGAAGGCAAATAAAAAATTTGAAAGCTTACTAATGATTGCAGTAGAAAAGAAGGGATATATATGCACGAGAAGATGAAAGATTCTTTAGAGCGGCCACTTCAAGATTTACGTATTTCAGTTATTGACCGTTGTAATTTTAGGTGCACGTACTGTATGCCAGCTGAAGTGTTCGGACCTGATTATGCTTTTTTACAGGAAGAGTTTTTATTAACGTTCGATGAAATAGAAAGGTTAGCGAGATTATTTATAAGTATGGGTGTTAATAAAATTAGACTTACTGGCGGTGAACCTTTATTGCGTAAAGATTTACCGAAGTTAATTGCAAGGCTTGCAAAGCTAGAAGGCTTAAAGGATATTGGACTCACAACAAACGGTATTCATTTAGCAAAACAGGCAAGGGCATTAAAAGAAGCGGGATTAAAACGTGTAAACATTAGTTTAGATGCGATAGAAGATCATGTCTTCCGAAAAATTAATGGACGAAATGTAAGTACAAAACCTGTATTGAAAGGAATTGAAGCAGCAAAGGCAGCTGGATTAGAAGTAAAAGTAAATATGGTCGTAAAAAAAGGGATGAATGATAGTCAAATTCTTCTTATGGCTCGTTATTTTAAAGAACAAGAAATTCAGCTTCGTTTTATCGAATTTATGGATGTGGGCAGTACGAACGGATGGAACTTTGAACAAGTTATTACGAAGGAACAATTAATAGAGAAAATTAATCGTGTATATCCGATTGAGCCTGTTAAACCTCGTTACTTTGGAGAAGTTGCGAAATTGTATCGATATGTAGGGAGCGATGCAGAAGTTGGATTTATTACTTCTGTTTTTGAATCTTTTTGTTCCTCTTGTACGAGAGCTCGTATATCGGCAGACGGTAAGTTTTTTACGTGCTTATTTGGAACGAAAGGAACTGATTTGCGAACGCTTCTTCGAGAAAATATTTCTGATGCATCACTATTAAAAATTCTCCAACATACATGGGAGTGCAGAACAGATCGGTATTCGGATGAAAGAACGGCTGAAAGTACAAATAAACGTCCAAAAGTTGAAATGTCTTATATTGGTGGATAGCGAAAGGAGGATTCCCTATGCAAGAGCGATATTCAAGGCAAGTATTGTTTTCTGGAATTGGTGAAATGGGACAAAGAAAAATAAGAAAAAAACATGTGCTCCTAATCGGTGCGGGTGCACTAGGAGCTGCAAATGCGGAAGCGCTCGTTAGGATGGGGATTGGGAAGTTGACAATTGCTGACCGTGACTACGTCGAATGGAGTAATTTACAGCGGCAACAGTTATATATAGAAGAAGATGCACAGCAGTGTAAACCAAAAGCAATTGCAGCGGCAGAACATTTAAGAAAGATTAATTCTGAAGTAGAAATTGTACCAATTGTAACGGATGTCACAATGCAAGAAATAGAAGAGTTAACAAAAGAAGTGGATCTTATATTGGATGCGACTGACAATTTCGATACGCGCCTACTTATAAATGACATGTCGCAAAAAGAAAATATACCTTGGATATACGGTGGATGCATTGGAAGTTACGGTGTAACGTATACAATTCTTCCGGGGGAAACACCATGCTTTCGCTGTCTAATGGATCATCCTATGGGCGGTGCAACATGTGATACAACAGGAATCATTCAGCCGGCTGTACAAATGGTCGTTGCTCACCAAGTGACAGAAGCGATGAAAATATTGGTGGACGATTATAAGGCGTTGCGAGGAACAATGTTATCATTTGATATTTGGAACAATCAATGTATCTCATTAAAAGTAAACAGGCAGAAAAAAAGTACATGTCCATCTTGTGGGAAATCACGAACGTATCCAAGCTTAACATTTGAAGCACAAATAAAAATAGAAGTGCTATGCGGAAGGAATACGGTTCAAATCCGTCCAGGGATAAAGCGAGTTCTTAATTTAGAAGAAATTCAAAAGCGCTTACAAAAAAGCAGGAGTGTCAAAGAAACTCCATATTTACTATCGTTTCTAGTAGATGAATATCGTGTTGTTTTATTTACAGACGGCAGAGCGTTTATTCATGGGACTAATGATATGAAAATGGCAAAACGATTATACGCAAAATATATAGGATGAACAGAAAGAGAGTTTATCCTTATCAAAACGAGGCGAAAAAAGAATGCTAGAAAAACGTAAACCAATTCCAGTAGCAGAAGCAGTTGCACGCATAATGGAGTATGCTCATCAAGGTGAAATAGAAAAGGTTTCTCTTATAGACAGCTACGGTAGAATGCTTGGAGAAGATGTTATTGCAGATCATGATGTCCCGCATTTCGATCGCTCTCCGTACGACGGATTTGCGATTCGAGCGGAAGATACAAAAAAAGCAAATAGCAGTAACCCGATTCAGTTTGAAGTGATTGGTGAGATCGGGGCAGGTTCTGTTTTTAGAGAAGAGGTGAAAGCATTTCAAGCTGTCCGTATTATGACAGGAGCTGCAATTCCAGCAGGATGTAATGCGGTTGTTATGTTAGAGCTAACGGAAGGATTTGAAGAAAAAGAAAAGACTTATATGAAATTAAAACGCTCTTTCGCTGCTGGTGATAACATTTCTTTTAAAGGAGAAGATGTAAAACAAAATGCCATACTTGTGAAAAAAGGGACTTCTATTAAACCTGGAGTAGCAGCGCTTCTTGCTACGTTTGGTTATAGTTCCGTACATGTTGTAAAACAGCCGGTTATTGGAATTGTAGCGACAGGAAGTGAACTTTTAGAAGTACATGAACAGCTTAAACCGGGGAAGATTCGAAATAGTAATTCCTATATGATTGCTGCTCAAATTGAGCGAGCAGGTGGAATTGTACGCTATTATGGACAATTTGCTGACGATTTAGAGACGTGTTATGAGACCGTAAAAAGAGCAATAAAAGAAGTCGATATTTTAATTACAACTGGTGGCGTTTCGGTAGGAGACTATGACTATTTACCTGCTATTTATGAGAGATTACGAGCTAATGTACTTTTCAACAAAATAGCGATGCGACCAGGAAGTGTGACAACTGTAGCTGAGCTAGAAGGAAAACTATTATTTGGTCTATCTGGTAATCCTTCAGCTTGTTATGTCGGATGTGAATTATATGTTCGGCCAGTCATTGGAACATATTTGCATAGAAAAGATCCGCACGTATATCGAGCAGAAGCAATTTTACAGAAAGACTTTCCAAAAGTAAACCCATTTACTCGTTTTGTAAGAGGGAGAGTAGAAATTGTAGATGGCCAATTGCAAGCTACACCAGTTGGTTTAGATAAATCTAGTGCAATTTCTTCACTTGCAGAGGCGAATGCATTTATCGTTCTGCCGGGAGGAACGAGAGGATTTGAAGCAGGAATAATTGTTTCGGTATTATTATTGGAATCGAACATAGGAAGTGAGTGGCCGTGGAAAGAACCACTTCGATCATACAAGTAATAGAAAAATAGATTGCTAACTTATACAAAGGTAAGAGGTGCAAAATGACACATACGTATTATGAAGTAATTGATACACCTATTTCAATTGAAGAAGTTACAAACAAAGTAATTCGGTGTGAGTGTGGTGCGGTTACTACTTTCATTGGTACCGTCAGAGAATTTACGAAAGGACGTCGTACGCTATATTTAGAGTATGTAGCATATAAAACAATGGCGGAAAAACAGCTTGAGAAAATTGGTAATGAAGTAGAAGAGAAGTGGCCTGGGACATATGTAGCAATTACACATCGCATTGGTACATTGGAAATTTCTGATTTTGCTGTTGTTGTCGCCGTTTCAACACCACACCGGAAAGCAGCCTATGAGGCGAACGAATATATTATGGAGCGTATAAAACAAATTGTTCCGATTTGGAAGAAAGAGTTTTGGGAAGATGGTGAGTCATGGATAGGTGATCAGTTAGAGAAAATAGCATATGCAAATGGTGAGCCTGAAAGGGGGATGAGAACATGATTGAAGTACTATTATTTGCACATTTGCAAGAAGAAGCAAGTAAGCCGGCCTTGTACATAGATTGTGAAAATATTACGGTTGCTGAAGTAAAGGAAGTTCTCATTAAGAAATACAGCGTAGCGATTTCAAACGAGATAATGGTCGCCGTAAATGAAGAGTATGCAAATGAGGATGACATTATTCAAACTGGCGATGTAGTAGCAATGATTCCGCCAGTAAGTGGTGGTTGATTCTTTTCAGCCTAATCATGTTAGGACGTGATTAGGCTGGAGAGAATGAATATAACTATGCATACATAGGAGGGAACAGGATGAAAAGTCCTAATTTTCAATTAAGTTTACAAACTTCTAATCTAGTTATCGGTTTTATGGTATGGGTTATCTTATCATCATTAATGCCATATATTAAAGCGGATATTCCATTAACTGCGGGACAAATTTCTATGGTCACAGCAGTACCGGTTATTTTAGGTTCTATTCTTCGCATTCCAATTGGTTATTGGACAAATCGTTACGGAGCAAGGAAATTGTTCTTTATTAGTTTTATACTTTTATTATTCCCTGTCTTTTACATTAGTGTTGCCAATTCTATGATGGATTTAATTATTGGTGGATTATTTGTAGGGATTGGTGGTGCTGTATTCTCTGTAGGAGTAACTTCTCTACCGAAATACTTCCCGAAAGAGAGTCACGGTTTTGTAAATGGTATTTACGGTGTGGGTAACGCTGGAACAGCAATTACTTCATTTTTAGCACCTGTAATTGCGACATCAGTTGGCTGGAGAACAACAGTACAGTGTTATTTAGTTTTACTTGCAGCATTTGCACTTATGAACTTTTTATTAGGCGATCGTAAGGAAAAAAAGGTGAATACACCATTAATGGAACAAATAAAAGGTGTATATAAAAATGAAAAACTTTGGTTTCTATGTATCTTTTACTTTTTAACATTTGGATCATTTGTTGCATTTACAGTATATTTACCAAACTTTTTAGTATCTCACTTCGGATTAGAGAAAGTAGATGCAGGCATGCGGACAGCTGGATTCATCGTATTAGCAACAATGATGCGCCCGATTGGTGGTTGGCTCGGTGATAAATTTAATCCATTTAAAATATTAATCTTCGTATTTATCGGCTTAACACTATCTGGTATTGTTTTATCATTCATGCCTAGTATGAACGTGTATACATTTGGTTGCTTACTAGTCGCATTCTGTGCAGGTATTGGAAATGGTACAATCTTTAAGCTTGTTCCAATGTACTTCTCTGAGCAAGCAGGGATTGTAAATGGGGTTGTGTCAGCTTTAGGTGGATTAGGAGGGTTCTTCCCACCATTAATTTTAACGTTACTATTCCAACTAACAGGTCATTATGCAATTGGATTTATGGCGTTATCAGAAGTCGCTCTTGCTTGTTTAATCATTACAGTATGGATGTATAGCCAAGAGAAGCTGTTAGTGATGTTAAAGAATCATTAATAAAGAAAAAGAACCCTCCTAAAGTAATCTAGGAGGGTTCTTTTAGTAATAGGCTTCGATATGTTTTTTATTGCTAACTTAACAAACACTTGTATTCTAAAATAATGTGGTTTAAAAATGAAAAACAGAAGTTTTGTGGAATTTTATGTTAAAATATAGATATCAGATGTTATTCAATTAAAGGGTTAGTTAAAGAAAGTTTAAATCTCTTCCGAAGATAGAACTAATTTTTAGCATACAAATACTTAATTGGATCGGGGTGTTTAGATGAAAAAATTATATAAGTCCACTCAAGATAAACAAGTATCAGGTGTATTAGGTGGCTTAAGCGATAAATATGGAATTGATGTTAGTATCCTTCGAATAGTAACTGCATTATCAGCCTTTTTTACTAGTGGATTTACGGTGTTACTTTATATAATAGCTGCAATTGTTTTGCCTACAGATAAAGATATTAAGAGATAAATCTATGAACTTAAATCTAATTCCACAATCGAGAACTTTAAAGGAACGATTAGATAAAGGCACTCCGCCTCTTACATGTCTAGGGTACTTGAAAAGGACTTCCATTGACGTTAGTCATAGAGATAGGAGTGTCAATTATTTGTTTAATAATAAAAAGAACAAACGTCTCTAAAAAACGTTTGTCCGAAGTAAATTCATAGTTAGATAAGAGCTAGATTACGATTTATGTGTACAAGAAAGCCTTTTTATAAGTTTAGGAAGGACAGAAGTTAATTCTTGCTTCATCCGCTTCGTAAACGATGGATCCTTACCGGAAGTTGAAATCGTTACAATATATTCATCATTTCGGATGACACCAGGTGTGTGAAAGGATGATGCTGCGCCATCACTTACAACGTTAACCCATTGGAAATCATGTGCGGCTTGTTTGACCATCATATTGACATCATGTTGATTTGTAGCTGCATAAATAAGGTGAGCATCTTTAATATCATCATTACTAAAAGTTTTTTGCTTCCAAGTAATATAAGGAAGTTCCTTCATTTCCTCGCAAATCTCTGGGCTGATAACGGTGACAAAAGCGCCTGTATCTTTTAATCCAGACGCTTTCCGATATGCGATTTTACCACCACCAACTATAACAACTACTTTTTTATCTAAATTAAACATAAGAGGGCACATGTTATACATACACACATTCCTCCATTCGTTCTAATAATGTTAACTTCATATATGTATCAAACTGAAGACAGTTGCAAGTCGTAACGTGATCATATTTTTTTGTATGCAACTTAATTTTTTGAAGCAACAATCCAGTAAAGAGAAGATACGGCATGACATATACATGGGACGCAGTCGATGTTATAGTCTTGAGCTCAGCGGTAAAAGAGGGAGTTCCTTTCGTTAAAAAGGAACAACATACTGGCATACCGAGTTTTTGTTCGACAACTGCTCCGATGTGTTGTAACTCATGTATCGGCTGTGGATCACTACTACCTCGTCCTACGAGTAAAACGCTACTACCTTGCTTTGGCATAGTTTCACGTATTCTTTTCACTACAAGTTCCACCATATTTGGATGCGTACTAAAAGGTGGTGCAACTGAAAATGTTATATGTGGATATTTCTTTTGTAGTTGCTCTATTTCAAAAGGAATATCACGTTTATAGTGAGCTGCCGCAAATAATAAAACAGGTACAATCATTATTTCAGTTGCCCCCTGTATTATTGCTTCTGTAACCGCATCCTGAATGGTAGGAGTTGTTAGTTCAAGAAAAGCTATTTTTTGAATTCTTTCGTTACGTTCTTTCATAACAGATTGAATAAAGTGAATGAATTGTTCTTTACCTTCTTGTAGTCGGCTACCGTGTCCAACATATACAATTCCTTTCATCGTACCACCATGTCTTTCTTCATAATAATATTTTGTAATTGATGATCGATGTTATGAAACCCGACTTTATTTGCATAGTGTAAAGTTGGAACGTCGGTATACGAGAATGGAAGAGTAAGAATATCGATAAAGCCAAGTCGTTTTATTTCTGATAAAAATGTATCAATTGAGGCACGCCCTTCAAACACAATGCTATCCCATGAGAATTCAGAAAGCATACGAGAATGGACTTCATCGAAACGATGATCAATTGTATACTCATGAGTCATCATATAGGAGCCAGCACCAATTTTCTCTTGAATAAAAGCAATCCGATTAATATTTCTGCCTAAATAAACAGTAGTATCGGAAGAGAACTCTGCTTGTTTACTTAGTAGCCCATATTGCATCAGTTTTTCTTGAGTGGCAACGTTCATATACTGCAGTTTTGCTTGTAAGGAACGAATATCTTTCTGGTGTTTACTACATGATCGCATCAAGATTTCTACACTTTCATCTGAACAAAATACAAGGCGATCAACGTTAAAAATTTCATTGATTTGTTCAGATGTTAATGTGTATTCTTCCCTTTTGAAAGTTGGAATTTGATATGTTTCTGCACCGCATTCTTGTAACTTTTGCTTCATGAAACTGGTTTTATTTGTTGCGGATGCAAATAAAACTTTTTTACCATGCAATGGTTTACGTTCTTTCCAAGCGATTTGATCCCGTAAGGAAACGACATCACCAACAATTGTCATGGAAGGGTTAGAAATATTTTCGTTTTTGACGATAGGAACAATGGTTGAAAGTGTTCCTGTGACAACGCGTTGCTTTCCAGTTGTACCCCACTCAATGACTGCTACGGGTGTATTTTCTTGTTTTCCTGCTTGTAGTAAGTTTTCACAAATTGTAGGTAAGTTTTTTATACCCATGTAGTAGGCAATTGTGTCGCTATTGTGGGATGAGTTATATTTTCCATGATCGGTTAAAGGACCTTTCGAATGTCCAGTTAGTAAAGTTACACTATTACTATAGTCACGGTGGGTGAGGGGGATACCTGCATAACTACTAGCGGCGATGCTAGCTGTAATACCTGGCACAATCTCGTATGGAATGTCCGCTGCTGCTAAAGTTTCTGCTTCTTCACCAACACGGCCAAAAATAGATGGATCTCCGCCCTTTAAGCGGACAACGATTTTTCCTTCTTTCGCAAATTGAAGGAGGTGGGCGTTAATCATTTCTTGACGCATAGTATGATTCTTTGGCATTTTACCGCAATAAATAAGTTCACAAGTTGGCTTTGTATAGCTAAGAAAGTTAGGGTTCAATAAGCGGTCATATAAGACAATATCTGCACGTTTTAAGCAATTTATCGCTTTCTTTGTAATAAGCCCTTCATCACCTGGTCCTGCACCAACTAAATATACATATCCGTTCATAATCGCACCTCATCATTTTTTATTTAAAAGGAAGCCAGAGGAGGCTTCCTTTCGTAAATTACATGTTTATATAAATGTCACCATCAATAACTTCTACTTCGTACGTTTGGATACAGCCGTCATCAGGTTTTTGGACTTCACCTGTTAGTAATGAAATTTTCCAATCATGTAGTGGGCAAAAGACGAATTCCCCAGATACAATTCCTTCCGCTAACGGTCCATTTTTATGAGGGCACCGATTTTCTACAGCTCGAATATCACCATTTGAAAGGCGGAATAGGGCGATAGACATACCTTTCATTTGTACCTCTTTACCGATTTGAATAGGAAGGTCTTCCGCACGCATAACTTTTATTTTTTCTTTCGTTTGTATCATATAGATCACAGCTCCTTATTTCACAGTTTCTACTTCATACATCGCTTTTAAAGACTTCGTTTCTAGTGCTTGTCCCCAAGCTTCCGTATATGTGCTACGAGCTGTTTGGAAACGTTCATTTAGCGTAGTAACCATACTTGCATCTTGTAGTATTTCTTTTATGTGATCGAAGCCTAAACGTTCTGTCCAGTAGGCAGTACGCTCTCCGTAAATACCAGTTTCACGATAATACTGCATGTAAGCTGTAGCGATGCGAAGAACATCGTCTTCAGTAGGGACGATCATTACAAAATCAGCTTCACGTACTTCCGTACCACCATTTCCGCCGATATATAGTTGATATCCATTTTCGACACAAACAACGCCAAAATCTTTCGTCAGTACTTCCGCACAGTTACGTGGACAACCCGTTACACCCATCTTCATTTTATGAGGTGTATCTACCATTTCTAATGATTGTTCAAGTAGCATACCAAGTCCTAATGAATCTTTCGTACCGAATCGGCAGAAGCGAGAACCAACACATGATTTTACATTACGAAGTGATTTTGAGTACGCATATCCAGAAGTCATATTTAAGTCAGCCCATACGTTAGGTAAATCTTGTTTCTTAACACCATATAAGCCGATTCGGCTCGCACCTGTAATTTTTACGAGAGGAACGTCATATTTTTTTGCGACTTCAGCAATTTTCATTAAATCATCTGCGGTTGTAACGCCTCCGTACATACGTGGAATAACAGAAAATGTACCATCATGCTGGATGTTACCATTCATTCTTTCATTAACGTAACGGGATGATTTATCATCTGCATATTCTTCCGGAATCGCCATACGTAAATAGTAATTTAAAGCAGGACGACATTTTGAACAGCCGTCTTCATGGGCAAAACCAAGAACATTTCGTACTTCTTTTGGCGATTTTAAACCTTTCTCGTGAATGGCCGCTACGACTTCATCACGTGATAAAGTTGTACATCCACACATACCGGTAGATTGTGCTGAGGCATCAAAAGCATCTCCAAGTGTATGAGATAAAATTTGTTCAACAAGAGGACGACATTTACCACAAGATCCTGCGGCTTTCGTACATCCTTTTACTTCATCAAAAGTTGTTAAGTCTTGTTCTAAAATGGCATGAACAATTGCACCTTTTGTAACACCGTTACAACCGCACACAGTGTCATCGGCACTCATTGTAGCAACGTTAAGTTCACTTTCCTCACCAGCTTTGTGAAGAAGGGAAGCGGCTGTATATTCTTGTATATCTTCTTCTTTCTTTAACATGCTAAAGAGGCGTGTACCATCAGCAGTATCACCATATAAAACGATACCGACGACTTTATTGTCACGAATTAATACTTTTTTATAGGAACGTTTACATTCATCAAAGATTGAAATTGCTTTCGTTTGATCATCTTCATAAATTTGACCAGCAGAGAATAAATCACAACCTGCAACTTTTAATTGCGTACCGACGATGCTGCCCGCATATCCATTAGTTTGTAAATTCGTTATATGTTTTGCTAATATTACGCCTTGTTCATAAAGAGGGGCAACAAGTCCATATGCGATACCGCCATGTTCCGCACATTCTCCAACAGCATAAATGGATTCATCATTTGTTTGCATATAGTCGTTGACTACAATGCCGCGATTTACAAGTAAACTAGCATCTTTTGCTAAATGGGTATTCGGGCGTATTCCAACAGCCATCACGATTAAATCACAATTTACAATTTCACCATCTTCAAACTGAATACCCTCAACATGATTTGTACCAAGTATCTTTACAGTTTTCTTTTCCATTAGAAACTTCATGCCTTGCGCTTCTAAATCTTCACGCAATAGGGAAGCTGCTTTCGTATCTAGTTGTTGCTCCATTAAGCTAGGCATTAAATGAACAACATGTACGTCCATTCCTAAGTCAATAAGACCTCTTGCGGCTTCTAAACCGAGTAATCCACCACCAATGACAACGGCCTTTTTCTTTTCTTTAGCGGTATCCATCATAAATTGTGTATCTTCAATTGTTCGAAATCCTGTTACACCAGGAAGGGTGGAACCTTCAACTGGTAAAATAAAAGCACTAGAACCTGTTGCGATAATGAGTTTGTCGTATGTAAGAGTACGATTTTTTTCTGTGACAATGACCTTTTCCTCGCGGTTAATACTTTGAACTCTCTCGTTTGTATATAAAGTTATTTCGTTTTCTTCGTACCAACTATGTTCGTTCATAATGATATCTTGCATATTTGTTTTGCCTTGTAGAACATGAGAGAGCATAATGCGATTGTAGTTTGGATGTGGTTCATCTCCAAAAATAGTAATCTCATATGAATCACTATCATGTTTTAATATTTCTTCCATACAGCGTATGCCAGCCATACCATTTCCGATCATAACTAAACGTTTTTTCATTTTCGTTTCCCCTTTTTATGTGAAATATTGAACAAAGGATTATATTTCTATTATAGAAAATTAAAAAAGAGGGAGATGTGATATTTATCACATTTTTATAATGGTTCACAAATTGTTAAAATTCGGATTTATGTGAAGGGAGAAGCGAAAGGGAATATGGTTATAGGGTAGAGGGGAAGCATGAATATTTTTCACGCAATGAAAAAGCAGGACATGAGCATTTATACTCATGTCCTGCACTTTATTTATGCTCTTGAAATTGCACGTGGAAATAAAATATTATTTTCTAAATGAATGTGCTCAAATAAATCAGACTCTAGCGCTTCAAGACGTTGGTAAACAAGTCGATAAGTGCCGCAAGCGCCTTCTGGTGGAGTAAAATCATTTGTCACCTTACGAAGTTCTTTAATAATATTGCCAGCGTGGTTATGTTCATTCTCCAACTCGTCTACTACTTTACGTAACTTTGCATAGTTTTCATCAGTTGGATTTTGTTCGAATTCTAAAATTAACGGGAAATCTTCCGTTTCTTCTTTAATTAAATGTTGTTCTAATTCCATTTTAAGTTCATGAAATAGCTTATGAATTTGAGCTAAATGAGGCTGATTTGCCCCATGAACACGTAATACCTTCGTTACATATGGACTTAGCTGTGGCAACTCTTCATTTAAATAGCGATGATGCTTATTAATTACATAATCAATCAATTCGCGATAAGAAGCATTTTTCCAATCAATTTCAGATTCATTTAATAGTTTCGTATTATGATAAAGCGTATTTAACTCTGTAATTACTTCAGAAGCTGATAAAGTTCTTTCATTAATTGCATCAATAAGTGGTCTATTACCACCACAGCAAAAATCTATTCTATATGACTTAAAAAGGTCGCTAGCTTTCGGGAATTGCGTAACAATCTCACCAACAATTGAAGTTTCAGTAAATGTATGTTCCATATGAATGCCTCCATAAAGTTTAAATGTAATATCTAAATTAAGAATAGCGATAAATGAAAAATAATGAGGTGATTGAAATCACTTTTTATGTGTCATTTTTGAGAATAAAAAAATGAGTTTTATAAAAGGAAGAGGAGGGGGATTTGTCGTAATAGTTTCTCATAATAAAAAAGAAGCTTACTAGAAGCTTCTTTTTTACTACTATTTTTCACATGCAATTCCATCGCCATCACGATCAAGTTTAGAGCTATAGCCAGGTTGATCCCTATATAAAGGAGCTTTCCCAGCAGCTCTAACTGCATCACAATTTTTGTAATATGCGTTACTTGTATTTCCTGAAGCAGGTTTTGTTTGAGTTTGCTGTGCTTTTTGTTGTTCCTGTTGTACGCGAGCCTGCTCATCAGCTTGACGTTGTTGCTCTTCTTGCTGTTTCCGAGCTTGCTCAGCAGCTTGGCGTTGTTGTTCTTCTTGTTGTTTACGAGCCTGCTCATCAGCTTGACGCTGTTGCTCTTCTTGTTGTTTACGGGCTTGTTCTTCAGCTTGGCGTTTCTCATCCTCTTGCTTACGAGCTAGTTCCTCAGCTTGGCGTTTCTCCTCTTCTTGCTTACGAGCTAGTTCCTCAGTTTGGCGTTTCTCATCCTCTTGCTTACGAGCTAGTTCTTCAGCTTGGCGTTTCTCCTCTTCTTGCTTACGAGTTTTTTCGTCCGCCTCTTTCTTTTCTAATTCCTTTTTCTTTTCGTCATCTTTTTTCTCTTCACTATTAGAAGCGACTTGTTTATTCGTTGCTGTCGTTTTTGCAGAAGAAGGACTTGAAATACCTGATAGCGCAACAAAAATGACAAATAAAATAGCTGTGATAATAAATTGTTTTTTTGCTACACCTGTCTTTTTAATTACGGATAAGATTGCTAGAACAAGGAAAAAAATAAATAAAATCAAACTTAAAGTAGCAAAGAAATCGATGACTGGGTGTTCAGATTTTGTAGTGCCCATTCCTATTAAGAGAAATGAAATCATAAAAAGAATAACAGTAGGACGACCATACTGTTTTGCTTTTCCATTTTTCTTAAAGAATGAAATGATACATAAAATTAAAAGAATGATAGCAATAAAAAATAAAGCTGCACCAATATTACTCAAAACTGCCATTTTAATACCTCCATTTGTAAGATTTTCTCTATAGATTATATAGGAATTTATTGGATATTACACGTTTTATATTAATTTAGAAAATTAATATTTTAATAGACATATAAACATTTATTTTATATATAAGGAAAAAATAGATGTATTTACTATTACTTTTTGAAAGAGATTTCATAAATTATAGTATATCGATTGAAAGGAGGAGATTTGTATGGAATTTCAATTATTAGTGAATTGCGTGTTACAAGAAGGGAATGCTTACTTTTTAGTAACAAAAGTAGATGATGTTATTACGTTGAAAGTGCCAATTACAGCAGGAGTAGCAGGTTTATTCTTAGCTTTAGGTGTACCAAGATGTTCTTAATTTAGCTTTTGATAGTAAAAGGATGAGGGACAAGCCTTATCCTTTTACTATTACATAATTTTTTTATGTAAACTAAATGAGTTTTTTAATATTATTTTTGCCATAGCACGTTTAAAACGGACATGCATATACTATAATGTTTCATTGGCCTTTGATGATGAACGATAGTTTTAAAAAGTGTATCGAAAGTAGAAGTGATATTCTTTTCAATAATGAAAATAAAAGAGGTGCTAGTATATATGAAAAGACGAACGTATGATATTCCAGTCGTATTACGAAGAGAATGGTTTTTAATAGAATTAGCGCATTTAACAAAAAAATATGGGATTGAAATAGCAACTAGTAAAATAGAAGATGCACCATTTCTAAGAGATCAAGTTACAGAATTCAAAATAGGAGCGGGTTTGCAATACGATAAATATGATGATGAGTATATCATCGAGTTTTAAACAAAGAAGCTGCGTATAAAAGGTTATTAAAGAGACCTTTTATACGCAGTTTTTTTGTAAAGAGAAAGCTTTATTGAGAAATATTCAAAACGCTTATTGTAAAAAGGAATGAAGAAATGTTGAGAGAATAACGTTTGATAAGAAAGGAATGCGGCTATTAATTTCTTATTATATTGTAACGTAAAAGTAATTGATTAAATGGAATTTAAAACAATTGGTGTTCAACGGAATGGTAGCGTTTTCTTTCAGGAGAAAAAGGGGGATGTTAATGGGAATTATGAAAAGGAGTATCGCATTATTTATTGTACTTTGTTTTATGAGTCCGCTGGTTTTTAGTGCAAATGTACACGCGGAGGTTGTAACAGAGCTTAAGACTGGCTTTCCAAATCAAGAAGTATTTACTCCTGGAGAATGGTTTTTAGGCCAGAAGCCTGCTAATTATGATGAGAATAAACCACCAATTCTCTTTGTACAAGGAAGAAATGGTAATGCGGATAGTTGGTATGGAAAGACAGTATATCATGAGATGAATGATATGTACGATTATGCTTTGAAAGCAGGCTATCAAACTGTATTTATTCAATTATATGATGCCGCGGGGAAAGGATCAGCTAGCCAATGGGACAATGGAAAATTGTTAGCACAAAAGCTTGAAGAGATTTATAATCATTTTGGCAAAAAAGTAAATATTGTAGCTCACAGTAAAGGTGGTATTGATACACAAGCTGCGTTAGTTGGATATGGAGCGAATCGATTTGTTGGAAATGTTATTACGCTTGCCACTCCGCATTACGGATCCAATTTAGCAGATTTATCATATAGTTGGTGGGCAGGATGGCTTGCCTCTATATTAGGACAAAAAGATGATGGGACATATTCATTACAAATAGGTGAAATGGCAAAGTTTCGTTCTACAATAGATAATAATCCTGCAGCTAAATTAAACCGTTACTATACGGCTACTGGGACAAGCTGGGGACCTGTTTTTTCAGCATTATCTATGGGCGGGTTGTATTTGTCATCATACGGTTCTAATGATGGGTTAGTGAATGAATGGAGTGCTAAGTTACCATATGGAACACATTTATTTACAGATTCACGGTTTGATCATGATAATATCCGAAAAGGTTCAGCTGTTTTCGCACGAATTGAACCATATTTACGGACAGTAAATGTACCAGTACCAGCTTTATTAGCCCCGAGTAATAGTTCAGAGGATAAGGTAGAACAATTAAACACAACTTCTAATCAATCTATTTTAGGAGGAGAGTTGTCACAAAATGAGTGGGTAGGGCAAACTATCGCAGTTGATAAAAAGGCAGAAGGGGTAATTTCTGTTTTAACAGCTTCTTCGGATGTAGAAATACAACTAATATCTCCAAAAGGAAAAGTTTATACAAATAAAGATAGTGCTGTATCTACTGGTGAAGGTGAATCTTTCTTTAAAGGAGCGACTATAAGAACATTTAAATTTGATAAAATGGAAGAAGGAGAATGGCAAGTTAAAATGATGGCGAAGCAGCAGAAAGATGCATATTTAATCGTGACCGATTACAAAAAAGATGCTCCGTTTGTCCTTCAAATGCCGGCAAAGGTTAAAGTAAATAAAGCAGAGTATAAACTCAAAAAATCACCTGTAGCTCCAGAAATGAAAGGCGATCTTTCAGTAACAGTACGAGTAATTAATAAAGATGGAAAATTAGTTTCTGAATCAAATGAATCGAAAAACATTAATACAACTACATTTACAGGTGCTTTGAAAAATATAGAACAGCCGGGTGTATATAACGTTACAATTGATATAAAAGGAATGAATAAGGAAGGACAACCTTATAATCGTACGATAGTTAAATCGGTTTATGTGGAGAAGTAGGAAAGAATGAATCGGTTTTAATAAAAAAAGTGCCGAATTCTTGTGGCAGAAGGATTTCGGCACTTTTTCATGTTTATTAGATGAATAGAAAAGTGAAATGGGAGTTTATGTTGTATAAGAGGACGATAGGAATCAAAAAAACGTTATGCAATAAAAAAAGATACTAAATTAGTATCTGAATGTGAGGGAATAGTATTAACTTAGTTTTGTAACTGTTAATTCAACTGAATTTATACCATTATCACAAGTTACAATACTTTGATGATTGAAACCACTATTATTTCTAAGTTGAAGAGTTGAATTAGCAGGCACCGTAACAATAGTTTCGCCAACTAGTTGAAGGCATTCGTTATTTGATGAAGTATTCATTTGAAAAGCGAAATCACCTTGACTATTAGCAAGTGGATTATTATTTAAAAATATAGTTATGACTGGAATATGGGGAAATACAGGATTTAACGTAGTGTTAATACTTGAAATGAAAGAAATTCTATAATCACCAGCTTTACTAAATTGTATAGTAGTCGGATTTAATAAGGAAACTCCTCCTGCTAAAGGGCCAACGTGATTAAACGGAAAAGAACCGCCAAAAGGAACAGTTATAAACTCAGTTTGCCAAAAAGTGCCGTAAGCAGGCTTAGATGATTTATGTGAATGGTCGCATGAACATTTTTTATACGAACTGGAAGATTGATGGCACGAACATTTTTTATATGAACTAGAAGAAGAGTGGCATGAAGATCTTTTATACGAACTTGAAGAATGATAGTATGAACCCAATATATTACCTCCTATTATTAATAAATGTATAACACATAGTAGTTTATGCAATCGAAAAGCAATTGGCGTGTATACTTGTCCATATATAAGGTAATAGATTTAGGATAAAAAACTGGCATAATATAAAGTACTCTAATGAGGGGATATAGTTTTCAAAAAAATGGAGTTAGAATATTCTATGTGATAAATTTTGGAAAAGAAAAAGGATGAATATTTAGCAGATAACTCTATCCAAGGTTTTAAAATGTTGAAGTATTTAAACTTTAAGATAGTATATCGCCAAAGTAAAGAAGAGAAGTATTTAAAGGACAGCATTTTAGTGAAACAGAGAAATGGATAAAGCGATGATTAAGTTTTTAACTTAGTCGTCGCTTTTTATTTATGTAGTTGTGCAGGAAGAAGGCAAAAAATATCGAATGAATGTAATTATACAGAATTGTTTGTATTTATTTTGAATAGTAGTTAAAGATACGTTAGTTATATTTCAAACAGTAAGAAAAGAGAGATTAAATAATAGAGGGAGCAACGTACATGGAAAATATATTAAAGGTATCCTCAAAATCAAGTCCGAATTCAGTGGCAGGTGCAATAGCCGGTGTACTAAGAGCAAGTGGCAAAGTAGAAATCCAAGTGATTGGAGCTGGTTCTTTAAATCAAGCGATTAAAGCAATTGCGATTGCAAGAGGTTTTGTAGCTCCAAGTGGCATTGACTTGGTGCTTGTTCCAGCGTTTCAAGAGGTTACTATCGATAATCAAGAAAGAACAGCAATCAAATTAATTGTAGGTCCTAGAAGGAGAAGGTCTTAATAGTGAGCATTAATATAAGGGGATTTGAAAAGGTCAATAGACTCCAAAAAGTTAGACACGTTATTTCATTTGACAGTTCCTTAGGCGTGGATACAGTATTGGACCGGATTTATGACTTTTAATTCCTCTTTATATTTAGCGGGTTTTTCTAGAAACTTAAAAATGCCAAATCCTTTGTGACATAAGGGATTTGGCATTTTTGAGGTTTTTATGTTTTTTAAAATCAACAATTCTAAAACTGCTCATTCTTCTCCCAAGATTCTACAATATAATGAGCAATCGTTGGGTTGAATCCTTTACCAACTAAGAACATAATCGCAGCAACTTCTGTTAAAGCATGTTTGTGTGATGTATGTTTCGCTTCATTCAAGCCGTAATCTACCCAAGGTTTTACGAAATCAAGTACAGGTTTCTTTAAAGGTAAAAACTGTGTACCGACAACTTGTTGGATTTGTTGTTGCGTTGGTTCTGTAATAGGTCCAGGTGGTAAAATTTGTGGTTGTGTAATATCTAAAGTCGGCCCAGGTGGTAAAATTTGTGGTTGCGTCGGATCAATTGTTGGTGGTTTAGGTGGTGAGACACGTGCGTCGTAGTTGGGTTGATACATTTGTTGTTGGTATTGTGGTTGTTGTGGCTGAGTTGGATATGGATATTGTTGTTCTTGATTTTGCGGTGCTGTATATGGATTTTGAGGATATTGTTGTTCTTGATTTTGCGGTGCTGTATATGGATTTTGCTGATATTGTTGTTCTTGATTTTGTGGTGATGCATATGGATTTTGAGGATATTCATAATTTGGACGTGTGTCATAAGGGTTTTGAGGATATTCAGTTTCTTGATTTTGCGGTGTTGCGTATGGATTTTGTTCGTATTGTGGCTCTTGATGTTGTGTCTCTTGCTCCTCATATTGTTCAGCATATCTTTGTTCCTGATGTTGAGGATAAAGAGGTTGTTGTGGGTAAGGCGGTTGGTTATTATAGAACATTTTTATTCCTCCTTCATAATGATGCCTACCACCTAGTGTATGGGCGGACAAGAAAATATGTGATGAAAAAATGCGGGCGTGTTACAATAAGTAACTGGGTGAAGATAAAATGATAAAACAAGAAAAAATACAAAAAACAATAACTTTCGTAAAGCATATTTTAGAAAAAGATGCGAGTGGGCATGATTGGTATCATATTGAACGCGTACATAAATTGGCGATTTCTTTATCCGAGCAAGAAGGGGGAGATCGTTTTATAATTGAAATGGCAGCATTACTTCACGATGTAGCAGATGAGAAGTTAAATGAGAGTGAAGAAGCAGGAATGAAAAAAGTTTCTGATTGGTTAGAAGAGTTACGTGTTGAAGAAGAGGAAAGTAGGCATGTTCTTCGTATCATCGCCAATATGTCTTATAAGGGCGGTCATGGTGGCACAGTTGAGTCACTTGAAGGTAGAATTGTTCAAGATGCGGATCGTTTAGATGCTCTTGGTGCAATTGGAATAGCTCGAACGTTTGCATACGGAGGAGCGAAAGGGAGATTAATGTATGATCCAACTATCCCTCCTCGAGAAGTGATGACGAAAGATGAATATAGAAAAAATAATGATCCATCTTTAAATCATTTTTATGAAAAGCTTTTAAAACTAAAAGATTTAATGAACACGAACGCAGCAAAACAAGAGGCTGAAGTTCGTCATCGTTATATGGAACAGTTTATTGAACAATTTATGAAAGAGTGGAATGCACAAATATGAAAATGTTAACTGTGGAGAACTTATCGAAATCATACGGAGAAAAACCGTTATTTGATGGATTATCATGTAGTATTACAGAAGGACAACGTGTCGGAATTATCGGTGTAAACGGTACTGGTAAATCAACGTTATTAAAAATTATTGCAGGATTAGAAACTCCTGATACAGGTGATATGACGCATTCACGCGGATATACAATTAGTTATTTATCACAGCAACCAGAGTTTGATGAAAAACTAACAGTATTAGAGCAAGTGTTCCATGGTGATACACCTTTAATTCGTCTTCTTCGTGATTATGAACAATCGTTATTAAATATCGAAAAAGATCCAAGTAATGAAAAAGTACAGGAACAATTATTTGCAGTGCAGCAACGTATGGATGCGATGAGTGCATGGGAAGCAAATGCGAATGCAAAATCGTTATTAACGAAATTAGGAATTACTGATTTTACAGCAACTGTTGGAAACCTATCTGGTGGACAAAAAAAGCGTATTGCAATGGCGCAATGTTTTATTGAAACACCTGATTTATTAATTTTGGATGAGCCTACGAACCATCTTGACCATGAGACAGTTGAATGGTTAGAAGAATATTTAGCAAGATATACAGGTGCGGTATTACTTGTAACCCATGATCGTTATTTCTTAGATCGTGTGACAAACCGTATTTTTGAATTAGATAACGGTAAACTGTATAGCTACGAAGGAAACTACAGTACATTTTTAGAAGCGAAAGCACTTCGTGAAGAGCAAGAATCGGCACAAGAATCAAAACGCCAAAATTTATATCGTCGTGAACTTGCTTGGATTCGCCGTGGTGCAAAAGCCCGTTCTACGAAACAAAAGGCGCGCATTCAGCGTTTTGATGAGCTGAAGGGACAAGAAGGACCAGCAGCGAAGCAATCAGTTGATATTGCACTAAGTGGAAGTCGTTTAGGAAAGAAAGTACTTGAATTAAAAGATGTAACGAAAAAATTTGGTGATAAAACAGTATTACATAACTTTAATCATATTGTGAAGCCTGGTGATCGTATCGGAATCATCGGAGCAAATGGAAGCGGAAAATCATCACTATTAAATATGCTTGCAGGAAAATTCTCTCCTGATAGTGGTGAAATTGAAGTAGGACAAACTGTAAAAGTTGCCTATTATACGCAAGAAAATGAAGAGATGAATTTAAACCAGCGTATGATTGAATACATTAAAGAAATTGCGGAAGTTATTCATACGACAGACGGAAAAGTAATTGGCGCATCTCAAATGCTAGAACGTTTCTTATTCCTACCGCATTCACATGGAACAACGCTTGGTAAACTATCTGGTGGCGAAAGAAGACGGTTATATTTATTGCGTATTTTAATGGGAGAACCAAACGTACTATTACTTGATGAGCCTACGAATGATTTAGACACACAAACATTAACAGTGCTAGAAGATTATTTAGAAGATTTCCCAGGTGTCGTTTTAACTGTATCGCATGACCGTTACTTCTTAGATAAAGTAGTAGATGAATTGTTCATCTTTACTGGCGAAGGCGAAGTGCGTGAATTCCTAGGTAGTTATACAGAGTATTTAGAAATGGAAAAAACGAGAGAACTCATTGAGAAAGCAGAAGTTCAAAAGGAGAAAAAAGTAGTAGAAGAGGCTCCGAAACAACAACGTAAACGTAAACTTTCTTACAATGAGCAGCGTGAATGGGAAACAATTGAAGATACAATTGCACAACTAGAAGAGAAACTTGAATCAATTGGAGAAGAACTTACGAATGTTGGATCTGACTTCACAAAGGCCCAAGAATTATCTGAAGCAGGGCAGAAGATAGAAGAAGAGCTAGAAAAAACGATGGAACGATGGAGTGAACTATCCGACATCGTTGAAGGATTAAAATAAAAACAAGCTGCATATATTGAAAAGTAAAGAGAAAAACTTTACACTATTGGTAGAACCTATTTTAGGAGGGAAAAAATGAGAACATCTAATCCAATGTTGAAAAAAGAGGCATTCCGTAAAGAGGGAGCAAATACTTCTGCGATGACTATTGGCGGAACAGTAGGCAAAACGTTTATCATGCTTATCTTGCTGCTTGCAACGTCTGTCTATTCATACATACAGATGACGCAAGGTACGATGAAGATGCCAGTATTAATTGGCGCTTTAGTTATTGCGGCAATCGTCGCATTTGCGTCTATATTCTTCCCGCGCATTTCACCTATCGGTGCGCCAATCTATGCAACGGTAGAAGGGGTTGTATTAGGGAGTATTTCAGCGATTTATACAATGAAATTTGGCGATACTATCGTTTTAAACGCTGTCTTACTAACAGTTTCAATTCTATTTGCAATGCTAGTGTTGTATGCAACACGCGTAGTAAAAGTAACTGATAAATTCCGCACAGGTGTAATCGCAGCGACAATGGGAATTATGGTTATGTATTTAATTGTATTCTTACTAAACATGTTCGGTGTTACAGTTCCATATATTCACCAGGGCGGTACAATCGGTATTATCATTAGTGCAGTTATTATTGTAGTTGCTGCATTAAATCTATTACTAGATTTCGATTTAATCGAAAGTGGCGCACGTAGTCAAGCTCCAAAATATATGGAGTGGTACAGTGCAATGGGTCTAATGATGACGCTAGTATGGTTATACTTAGAAATTCTTCGTTTCGTTTCTTACTTTACGAAAAATGACTAATAAAAAAATCCTGCATGAAATGTGCAGGTTTTTTTGTTTTTAAAAATAAATTGAAAATATGGATGTTGGCGACTTAAATTGAAGGGGGATGGAATATGATGAAAGAGAAAAAAGGGATTATGAAAAAACTATTTTCTAAAAGTTTTTTCATAGAACTAGATAACGCTTTAACATATCCGTCAGCAGAAGTCATTCGTTCAGCTATTGAAGGACATGCGACAGAATGTAATGAACAATTGAAATTTGAGAGTAAAGTTAAACCGATTACTTTCTACTTAGAAAATGTAATGTACCGCGCTGAAATAAAGATGGCCCGCGGAGGATATTACATATCTTGCAGTGAAGTATAATATTTTTGGAAACCTTACATGTTTAAACTATGTAGGGTTTCTTTTTTTGATTTGTAAGATATAAAGTAATAATTTTTGCTTACAAACATATCATTTTGCGCTTTTTACCCTTCCAACATTTTTCTTTACAATGAAGAAAAATATGTGAGGTGGTATAACTTATGATGAATCGAGTTGTATTAATCGGTAGATTGACAAAGGAGCCAGAATTATACTACACAAAACAAGGTGTCGCTTATGCACGAATATGTGTTGCGGTGAATAGAGGTTTTCGAAATAGTTTAGGTGAGCAACAAGTAGATTTTATTAATTGTGTTGTATGGAGAAGGTCGGCTGAAAATGTAACAGAATATTGTACGAAAGGCTCACTTGTTGGGATTACAGGGCGTATTCATACGAGTAATTACGATGATGAACAAGGAAAGAGAGTATATAGAACTGAAGTTCTGATTGAGAGCATTACATTTCTGGAGAGAAGGAGGGAGGGGGCATCGCAATAAGATGTAAAGAGTATTAAAAGTTAAGAGGGCTTTGTAGCATAGCCCTCTATTATTTTTGATTGATACCTTCCCAAACAACATCTAACTGTTGATTGAGTATATTTTTCGGATTTGTTTCATTAGAATTTAATAGGGATTGGGACATGAGTGTATAAAAATAAGTACTCATAATAGTAGAAGTGATAATATTTATATCCCATTGACTGTTTAATTTTCCTGTTTCTTTCGCTGCTGTAATAATTGAAGACAAACTTTCTTGTAGCTGTTGTATACTTTTTAATTCATTTTCTACTAAGTAGTTAGATTTAATAATTTCAAAAACAGCATGCTTCATTAATTCTCCATGTCCAGTAAAGCGATCTAGTAAGTCTCCTAAAACAAGTTTGATTCGTTCTTTTGGATGTTCCACATTTTCATACGTTTTTAAACTTTCATTCCATAGTTCAATTTGAGAATCACCTAAAAATAATAATATGTTTTCTTTTTTCGGAAAGTAGTTGAAGAAAGTTCCTTTTGCAATCCCGCATGCAGTAGTAATATCTTGAACCGTTACATTTTCGTACCCACGTTCTTGAAAGAGCTGTACTGCTTTTAGGAATATAAGTTCTTTTAATTCTTTTTTTCTCGTTTCTCTAAGCATATAATCGACTCCTAATACAAACAATTATATCTGTTTATTAGAGTATCTCAAATGAAATCTTATTTCATGCCTCCTAATTTTACTGTTTAATACAATTGAAAGAAGGATAGAGAGAATTCCGTTCATACTTTTCGTTGGAGTTTGTCATAAATGAAAACTGTATAGTTCATGTGCTTGCCTATTAGAAATCCATTTCGGAATATGTTTCATTGCTTGGTTTCTTAGTATAGTTAAAGGTTTACTTTCTATTTGCGCCATTTTTCCAACTTTCCACGCAGTGTTTGAGATTTTTTCAATTCTTTCTCGTCTTTTTTGTTCGTATTCTATAAATGCTTGGCGATAGTGGGCATTATTTTTGATGCATTCAGCAAGAATAATAGCATCTTCAATTGCCTGACAAGCTCCTTGGCCTAAATTAGGTGTAAGTGCATGGGCAGCATCCCCAATAAAGACGATGCGTTTGTCAAAAAACTGTTTCATTGGAATAATGTCTACAATATCACGATGAATCATATCAACGTCAGAGGCGTTATTTAAAATAGATGGGATGGGGTTATGGTAAGTTTTGAAATGATTATACAAATCTGCTGTTGTGTAATCCTTGTATTTGGGATCTCTAGCTTTAGCGTTTATGAGCGCATACCAGTATACTTCGTTGTTTGGGAGAGGGACGATACCAAATCTACCGTTTGTTTCCCAAGTTTCAATAAAATCGTTTGTTAAAGATAGACTATGAGCTGGAGTTACGCCGCGCCAACACGTATAACCGGCATAACGATAACCGTCACTTTGTGTTACTTGTTTTCGAACGACAGAATGAATACCATCTGCAGCAATGAGTATATTGCCGAGTGCTTCACTACCATCTTGAAATAATATTTTTAAGGCGTTTTCTTCATTTTGTTCTATTTTTACGCACTCTTTTCCCCATTCAACAGTACCTTCTTGTAGTTCGGAAAGTAGCAATTGATGTAAATCTTTTCTATGAATGGAGTACATTTTTGGATAACAAGCTGGAATGGTCAATTTACTAAATATAGTTCCTTTTTCGGATACAAGGTTAAAACCGTCACTTTCGTTGCCAAATTTTTTTATTTGCTCAGAAATTCCATATGGTTCAAGTGCTTGCATCGCATTTGGGGCAATGATAATACCTGCACCAGCAACAGTAGTTTCAATATTTTTGTCATATACTTTTACATCTAAGCCTATTTTTTGTAAGGAAATTGCTGCGCAAAGACCAGCAATACCACCACCTATAATCA
Source organism: Bacillus sp. FDAARGOS_1420 (assembly GCF_019344915.1). Taxonomy (NCBI): domain Bacteria; kingdom Bacillati; phylum Bacillota; class Bacilli; order Caryophanales; family Bacillaceae; genus Bacillus; species Bacillus sp. FDAARGOS_1420. The sequence continues at coordinate 1,316,998 of NZ_JAHWJB010000002.1, forward strand.
TGACATTATTCATTTGTTATCCCTCCACAATTAAGTGACTCAACTCATAAAATGACCATGGTCATTTTATGAGTTGAGATTAATACCTTTTTTTGTTATTGTCAATTAGACTTTTAACTATAGTTCCGGAACGATTAGGTGAAAATAGAAATAATTGAAATTCTAAAAATGTAGAAGAGGAATTAGTAAAATTAAGCATCCGAGTAGGAGTATAGAGGGGTAACATGTTACAATACAGCTAAGAACACGCAATAAAGGAGAGTTTTTTACGTGAAGATCAAAGCAATTGAACCGACGCCAAGTCCAAATACAATGAAAGTTATTTTGAATGAAGTATTACCATCAGGAGCGCGTAATAATTATACAAATGAAAATAAAGAACAAGCACCAATGCAAGTGCAAGAAATTTTGAAAATTGAAGGCATTAAAGGTGTATATCATGTAGCCGACTTTTTAGCAGTGGAGCGAAATGCGAAGTATGACTGGAAAGTTTTATTACAACAAGTTCGTGCTGTTTTCGGCGAAGAGGTAGTAGAAGAAAGTGAAGAACAACAACTTTCTCATTTTGGAGAAGTGAAAGTGTTTGTTCAAATGTTCTTTACAATTCCGATGCAAGTGAAGTTAACAGATGGAACCTCAGAAGAGCGTGTTGGCTTACCAGATCGTTTTAAAGAATCAATTATGAAAGTGCAAATGTCTGCACCTAACGTTGTGAAAGAGCGCAAATGGGTAGAACAAAGTACACGTTACGGTAATTTTGAAGAAATTGGGAAAGAAGTAGTAGAAGAAATTGTTGCTGCTTATTCAGAAGAACGTGTAAATGAAACGGTTAAAGAATTATTAAATCAAGCAGGTGCTGTTGAAGTAACGATTCAAAAGCGTGAGCCATATAAAGTAACAGAAGCGATGATGAAAGATTCTGACTGGAAAAACCGTTTTGCAGCTTTAGAACAAATGGATCCAACGGAAGAAGATATGATGGTATTGAAAATGGCATTAGATGATGAGAAAGTATCTATCCGCCGTTTAGCAACAGCTTATTTAGGTATGGTAAAAGGTGATGGAGTATTGCCGTTATTATATAAAGCGTTATTAGATCGTTCAGTAAGTGTTCGTCGTACAGCAGGAGATTGTTTATCAGATGTAGGTGATCCAGCAGCGATGTTCGTTATGATTAAATCTCTGAAAGATTCAAGTAAATTAGTACGCTGGCGTGCAGCAATGTTCTTATTTGAACTTGGTGATGAAAGTGCAATTCCGGCACTAAAAGCAGCAGAAGATGATCCGGAGTTTGAAGTGGCGATGCAAGCACGTTTAGCTTTAGAACGTATTGAAGGCGGCGAAGAAGCAAAAGGATCAGTATGGAAGCAAATGACGGAGTCTCGTAAAGGGGAATAGTTTATGATTGTTTTCTATGATAGTTGGTGCCCGATGTGTACGGCGGTTGCAGAACGTACGAAAAGATTAGATAAAAAGGGTAAGATGAAATTTGTTTCATTTCGAGAGGAAGATGTAGTTGAGAAGTATGAACTTTCTCAAGAATTACAAAGTAAGATGGAGCAAAGATTGTATATTTTGAAAAATAATAAGTGGTATGACGGAATTCATAGCATTAACGTATTAGCAAAGGCCGTTCCATCTTATTGGTTTGCAGTACCTTTTATAAAACTATCTATCGTACTTGGATTTGGAAGTAAAGTATACGATTATATTGCCAACAATAGAAAACTTGTCCCAGTTGGACACTGTCGTGAAGGGGTTTGTGAAATCCCTACAAAAAAATGAGATCATCGTTATCTTTCTTTTGCACCTATTAATAGAGCGTGATATGATAAATTTGGAATGAAAGTTGAAGGAGAGATACAAGATGTCAAATGCATATGAAGAATACATGCGTCAAATGGTAATTCCAATGCGCCAAGAGTTAGTGCGTTCTGGATTTGAAGAGTTAACTACAGAAGAAGCTGTAACAAAATTTATGGAGAATGCATCAGGTACAACTTTAGTAGTTGTAAACTCTGTTTGTGGTTGTGCAGCTGGTTTAGCACGCCCATCAGCAGGTCAAGCGGTTGTACGTGCTGAAAAACAACCTGATCATCTTGTAACTGTATTTGCAGGTCAAGATAAAGATGCTACTGTGAAAATGCGTGAATACTTCGGAGAAATTCCTCCATCTTCACCATCTATGGCATTACTAAAAGGAAAAGAAGTTGTTCACTTCATTCACCGTCATGAAATTGAAGGCGCAACAATGGACGAAATTATTACAAACTTAGAACAAGCTTTTGAAAAGAATTGCTAAAGAAGGGGGAGAGTAAATCTCCCTCTTTTCTTTATATAGAGGTGAAAAAATGATAGTAACAACAGCAGGAAGAACGAACAAAGAAATGACAGATTATGCAAGCAAGGTAGCAGCAGAATTAAATCGTTCTTTCGTTAAACGTAATGACATACCAGTACATAAACTACATGAGCAATATGAACAAGATGTACTTGTTGTAGGAAAAAATCGATTAGCTATTTATCCGAGAGGAACGGAAGAGTCGTTTTTCTTTCATCCAAACTCAGCGATGTTTCGTGTGAAAAGATTAATGCGCGGAGAACACGATCCGTTTGTACAAGCCACGCAATTAGAGAGCGGAATGACAGTATTAGATTGTACGCTCGGTATGGCATCAGATAGTATTGTAGCTAGTTATATTGTTGGTGAAAGCGGAAAAGTAACGGGACTTGAAGGCAATGAGTATATGGCTTATATTATGGAAAATGGTTTGAAAACATGGTCTTCATCTGTTTCTGAAATTGATGAGGCAATGCAACGAATCGATGTGAAGCAAACGGAGCATTACGCATTTTTAACACAATGTGAAGATAATAGTTATGATGTCGTTTACCTTGATCCGATGTTTGAAGAAACGGTCATAGAATCAGATGGAATAAAAGGATTAAAACACTTCGCTTTGTATCATGATATTACTGACGAAACAATTGCGGAAGCGAAGCGTGTGGCGAGAAAGCGTGTCGTTCTGAAAGATCATTTTCGTAGTTCTAGATTTGAAAAACATAATTTTCACGTATACAAAAGAAAAAGTGCTAAGTTTCACTTTGGTGTAATTGACCCTTGCTAATTGTTTGAAAAGATGTATAATAAGCAATAATTAATTAAATATACTATCTGTGATGAAGAGAGTAGTCTTTTTCAGAAGGAAAGCGAGCTGGGGATGGTGTGAGCCTAGCGCGGAAGAAAAAGATGAAACGCACTTCGGAGATGCTTCTTGAATGAATAGTAGAGTAAGCCGAGGCCCCCTGTCCTCGTTATAAACGGGAAAGTGGTTCGAAATGAACAACAAGGGTGGTACCACGGGTTAAAACTCGTCTCTTTTTTAGAGACGAGTTTTTTGTGTTTTAAAAAATAAGGAGGTTATAGTATGAATTATAAAACGCAGTTTGCGAAAAGTTTATCGAATATTTTTACGAATGAATTAACGCAAAATCAAATTTTAGATTTAATCGAAACACCAAAACAAGATGAATTCGGAGATGCAGCGTTCCCATGCTTTTCACTAGCGAAGCAATATAAAAAATCACCAGCTATTATAGCGAAGGAATTGGCGGAGAAATTAAATGATCCGTTCTTTACGAAAGTAGAGGCTGTTGGTCCTTATGTAAATGTATTTTTTAATCGTGAAACAGTAAGTGATGAAGTATTAAAAATAATTTTAGCGGAGAAAGAAGAGTACGGTCAAAATCACTTTGGATGTGAAAAAACGGTAGTTATCGATTATTCCTCTCCTAATATCGCGAAACCTTTTTCAATGGGGCATTTACGTTCTACAATGATTGGTAATTCGCTGAAATATATCGCCGAAAAATGTGGCTATGAAGTTGTCGGAATCAATTATATTGGCGATTGGGGCACGCAGTTTGGGAAGTTAATTACTGCATATAAAAAATGGGGAAATGAAGCATTAGTTAAAGAGGATCCAATTCGTGAGTTATTTAAGTTATATGTTCAGTTTCATGAAGAAGCAAAAGAGAACAAAGAACTAGAAGAAGAAGGACGCTCATGGTTTAAAAAACTGGAAGAAGGAAATGAAGAAGCAGTCGAACTTTGGAATTGGTTCCGTCATGAGTCTTTAAAAGAATTTTCTCGTATTTATGAACTTCTCGGTGTGGAATTTACAAACTTTCAAGGAGAAGCTTTCTATAACGATAAAATGGAAGACTTTATTGGGATTTTAGAAGAGCACGATTTACTTGAAGAATCAGAAGGCGCATTAGTCGTTAATTTAGAAAAAGAAGGTATGCCGCCTTGCTTAATTAGAAAATCAGATGGTGCTACCATTTACGCAACGCGTGATTTAACAGCGGCATTGTATCGTCAAAACACATACGAATTTGATAAAGCGCTATATGTAGTTGGCCCAGAACAAAGCTTACATTTCAATCAATTTTTCACTGTATTAAAAAAGCTAGGCTATACTTGGGTTGATGGTATGGAACATGTACCGTTCGGGTTCATATTAAAAGATGGTAAGAAAATGTCGACACGTAAGGGCAGAATTATTTTATTAGAAGAAGTGTTAGAAGAAGCTGTTGCGCTTGCGGAACGAAATATTGAAGAGAAAAATCCGAATTTAAAACAAAAAGAAGAAGTGGCAAAACAAGTCGGTGTTGGAGCAGTTATCTTCCACGATTTAAAAAATGAGCGTATGCATAATATCGAATTCTCATTAGAAAATATGTTGAAATTTGAAGGGGAAACAGGACCATATGTACAGTACACACATGCGCGTGCTTGTTCAATTTTAAGAAAAGAAAGTGTAGAATTTGAAACTTGTACGTTTGCATTAAAAGATGATTATAGCTGGAGTGTCGTAAAATTACTTAATAAATTCCCGCAAGTAATTGAGGCGGCCTTCAACAAAAATGAGCCATCTATTATTTCAAAATACGTATTAGATGTAGCACAAGCGTTCAATAAATATTATGGAAATGTTCGTATATTAGAAGAGAACGAAGAGAAAGAGAGTAGACTCGCATTAGCTTACGCTGTGACGGTTGTATTAAAAGAGGGATTACGTTTACTTGGGGTGGAGGCACCTGAGGAGATGTAAAATGAAAATTTTGTGCTTATGCGCCGAGAGAAATATTCACATTACTTTACTAATAAACTACAAATCAAATTAAAGCGTAATATAGAGTAACAAAAAGACAAAACAGGCGATTGTTAGCCTGTCTTGTCTTTTTGTATTTTCTTAAATAAACTCTTATCTATAAAGAGTTATACGCTGCGAAGTGTAAGAACTCTATAATTATGTTGCGAAATCAATTAAAATATTTGTAGAGAGGATGGTCCGTATTGATTCGAGCTTTCATTTTACATATTCCTTGTCATAGACTACCGGAAAGAAGTTTTCTTAAACTACAAAAGTACATACCTTTATGTGCGCGTTGTACAGGCATGTTTATCGGTATTTTAATGTTTCCAATTTATTTTTATATGACACCTTCGTTTCTGCCTGCAATAATACTATCATTTTCCGCTCAAATTCCGTTACTTATTGATGGATTCACCCAAAAATGGAAATGGAGAAGCAGCACAAATTTACTAAGAGTAACGACTGGTTTATTAAGCGGTAATGGTATGGGGCTATTTATTGCCTCTAGCATTATATGGATAACATCTAAAAGCATATATTAACGGAAGGAGAACTTTACATGTTTTGGATCTACTTAGTTTTAATTCTTATTTCAGGAGGAAGCGGGATTAGTTTTCTCATTTATGAAAGAAATATAGAAGCAATAATTGCTTTTGTTATTTGTACAATATTTATTGTGTTACTCTATTTTCACCTAAAAAGAAATGACGAACATAGAAACTGTGATTGCAGTACATTAGCTTGTACCGATTATACTGATTGTAATTGTTAAATTATGTGAGTGGAAAAGTTAGTGTATCATTTAAGGTATACTAGCTTTTTTTATTAGAAGTGTAGGAATGTGACTATTAAATGGAGAACTTTAGTTTTGTATATAAAAGGAGGTGCTGGACCTGAAAGAGTATGATTGGAATAATAAGCTAGCGTATTTAAGAAATACGAGAGATTTATATTACAATGACGATTATTTAAGTTTTTTAGTAAATACAGTTTGGAAGATTTCTGAACCGGTACATATTGTTGATTACGGTTGTGGGTATGGTTATTTAGGCTTAGTTTTGTTGCCATTGCTTCCAAAGGGATCAAAGTATACAGGCATTGATAGCGGGGAAGCATTAATAGCTGAAGCGAGAGAGTTGTTTCATTCGCTTCCATATGAATCAGAATTTATTGAAGGAGATGCTACAGAAATTGAATTGGAAAATAAATATGATATAGCTGTCAGTCATGCTTTCTTATTACATATGAGTTCCCCAAAAACGATGCTAGAGAAGATGATACATTCAATTAAACAAGGTGGTAAAATAATCTGTTTTGAACCACATTGGATGTCAAATATGTCTTCATACGTATTAGATGGAGAGAATCAATCGGAAATTATCCAGATAGGTATTTTGCAGAAATTATTTGAAAGGGACACACAGAGAAACGGTAAAGATGGAAATATCGGTATGAAAATACCTATGTATTTAAGTGAATTAGGTGTTAAAAATATTGAATGTAGAGTAAGTGATAAAGTGAATTTTTTAGACTCTAATTTAAATCAAAATGATAAGCAAGGATTATATAATTCTCTAAAAGAAGAGGGGATTGCAGGCAATCCGGGTGATAAACAGCAATTTATAGAACGTTTAATGAGTCGGGGATTAACATTTGCTGAAGCGCTTGCTCAATATGAAGCAGAACTACGATTTTTTGAAGTGTTTCATATACATGCATTTTTAGTATATGCTCCGAATATGAAAATTACATTTGGTGAAATAAAATGTTAAATTGTAGTGATGTAATTCGAATTGCTACTTTCAATATATGGAATCACGAGAGTTTTTGGTTTGAGAGATTAGAAGCCATTTGTGAGGAGGTTCGCAATATTTCCCCGCATATTCTTGCTCTACAGGAAGTTAGAAGTTGTGTTACTTATGGACCCAAGAAAAATGTTGCGCAGTATATAGCAGATCAAACTGGATATCCGGTTTGTGTATTTAAAGAGTATCCAGATGCTCCAGATGAAGGGCTAGCTTTTTTAAGTAAAGTTCCTATCTTAGCTGAAGAAGCTATTTGGGAAACAGATATAGAGGAATCGAATTATTGTGCCATTCGAATCATGTTAAAATATAAAGAGTATAAGATCGGGATAACGAATGTTCATTTAAATTGGAAATCTAGTAAGGTAAGACAAGAGCAATTGGATACGGTGAATAATTGGATTAAAAACAGAGTTAGTGGCTACGAATTATTATGTGGTGATTTTAATGATGAACCACATTCAGGGGTGCATCAATACTTAATAAGTAATCAATGGATAGACGTGGCTCAGCTTAAAGAAAATCAAGATAACATTCTTGCTCAGCCAACTTTAGATTATGGAAAGAATACAAATTTAATAGGGGATGAAAAGCAAGAAGAACGATATGATTGGATTTTGATACAAGAGAAGGATTCGTTTGAATCTCTAAATATAGAAAATGTATCTGTATTTGGAGATTTAGCATTAACTTCATCACACGTATTTCCAAGTGATCATTACGGTGTTTTTATGGATTTAAAATTTGATAAGTGAAATAAAAGATAGGATGATTGTCATTTTTTTCGGTAAATCGATATATCTTATCAAATCGTTGATCTATTGTAAGTTACAATATATATTCAGGAAATCGTTAATATAATTTCATCCACTGAATGAAGCCTCAAAAAAGAAGATAAAACTCATCTTTGAATAATACATATTATTTCATCAAATTAAACAAAATAACGAGAAAAAGTATCGTTTTTAAGATATTTAGTTATAAACTTGAATAATATTAAATAATATCGTTCATTATATGAGGTTTTAGTTGAATGCATACTATATGATGTGTAAAATCTAAGCAAGTAGGTTAGAATACTGCTTGCAAATGGCAGTATAAATAATAATTTGAGGTGAATGCATGCTAGATTTTAAGCAATTAGAGATTTGTTTGAAAGAAAAGAGATTCGTAGATGGATTACATGAGATAAATAATGAAATTGCGCATATAAAAGAAACGAATAAGTTATCATACGTGAAGAAATGGCTTTCTAACGTCTCGTCAGCTAAGGAGTTTGATACATTAATTCGTCTCGCTGATGAAGGTTTGATGCATCAATATAGCTCCTTTTTAATTCGTTATACATATAAAAAGTTCCCAAATATGAGAACGCTCTCTTTATATTGTGATGAATTAATTGATGAACGTAAAATTCTTGATGCTGAACAATTGTTAAAAGATTCTTTGGAAAAGGTAAATGAAGAGGAAACTGATGCGGATGTTTTAACGAAAGCATATTTTACGTTAGTTAGATGTTTGTTAGATATGAAGCGAAATGAAGAGGCCTATGCCTATATGCAAAAGGCGGAAAAGTATAGTACACGTGCAGTTTTTGATAAATGGGGCTACTTATATATACAGACTGGTGAGTGGGAGAAGGCAGAGGAACAACTTTTATCCGGTCAGCAGCATAAAGATTGTGAAGAGTTAGCTACGTACTTATTGGCGCAATTATATGCATATAAAGGTGAACAGCAGCGAGCGTTACAACTCATTAATGATGCGATTGCAAAGTTTCCTCAAGTACCATATTTCTATTTTGAAAAAGTAAAATATTTATTAGATTTAGAGCGCTATGAAGAAATGTTAGCGGTAATAGATAAAATTAATCATATGCTTCCGCATCATGCATATACAACTTATTTTATACATTTACGTGCAGAAGCATTTTATAAAATGAATAATATTCACGATTTGCAAGCGCTATTGAAAAGTGAAAAGAGTTTGAAAAATTCTCTATATCATCATATAGAAAAAAATCCTGATGGAAAAAAGGTTCGTTTACCGATAGTTCCGGTTGTACAAAAGGATAACTATTGCGTTCCGACAAGTTTGGAAATGATGTTAGGGGTATGGGGAGAAAAACGTACGCAAGATGAAATTGCACAACATATTTTTGATGTAACAGGTTCTAAGTTTTCAGATACAGTTACATATATAGAAGAGCAAGGTTACGAATATCGTTATTTTCAAGGGAATGAGGAAAATTATAAGAGATTACTCAATCAAGGTATTCCCGTTTTATTAAGTATAGATATTGAGCACGCTTCCCATGTACAAGTGCTTTCTGGTTATGACGATGTACTGCAAGCTTTTTATATTCAAGATCCGAATTTCTTGGAACCGATTCTTGTGGAATATGATAAGTTGCAAGAAAAATATCGTTATACAGATTGTTTAGCTATTACGTTTATACCGAAAGATAGAATAGAACAACTTTCATTTTTAAATGTGGAAGAACACACTTATTATAAAACAATCTTTTCTCTTACAGATCATTTAGGTGAGCAAGATAAAGAGGGAATTGAAAAGTTAGTACTATTTTTAAAAGAAACAAGTGAAAATCCAAACACTTGGTTATATACGATTAAACATTTAGATGCTGAAGTAGATAAAGATTTTATTCAGTTTTGTATAGAAAAATTAATGAAAAAGTTTCCGAGCTCTGACTTTGTGAAATTGCATAGTGCACAGTGTTTTATTCGTCTGCAGGATATGGAAAAAGCAGGACAGATGCTTCAAGGTGTGGAGAAGAAAAGCAATCAAGCGTTGTATCATTTTATAAATGGACGTTTCTTTTTTGAGCAAGATAATTATGCAGAATCGATTGCTAGTTTTCGTTCATCATTACAATTGGATGCAGATCAACCAGTTGCGTGGAGTTTCTTAGCATTATCATACATGTATATGGATCAATCCGAAAAGGGGCTAGAGTATTCTCTAACAGCTATAGAACGTAGTCCAGAAAGGTTTACACTTGTAAATCACGGTTTAATTTTAATAGATTTAGAACGATATGAAGAAGCATATGGATTCTTTAATGATTTATTAAAAGAATATAAATATGAAGCGCACATATGGTATGAACGTGCAAGATGTGCTCAGTATTTAGGGAAAGTCTATTTGGCGGTAAAAGGACTTAAAGTGGCGATTCAATTAGATAAAACAGCAGCCTATTTATATACGAAGCTTTCGGAAATCTATGAATCGGATTTGGATGATGAGAAAAATACGAAGGAAATTCTATTACAAGGAATTCAAAATTGTGAAGATCAGGCGTCTTTATATGTTCGTTTAGGAGATTTTTATTTTCAAAATGATGAACTTGAAGAAGCGGAAACTATATATAAGCGTTCTTTAGAAGAAAATAATGAAGATGTATATTCTCATTTCGGTTTAATTCAAGTTTATATGGCAAAGGAACAATATAAGGATGCAAAAAACTATATTGTCAGTATTAATAAGCAATTTGAAGACAATCAAGATTTCCTTATGAATGCTGGTATGGTGCTATGGGATGCTGAAATGGCATTAGGCGAGGATGAAAAAGAGTTAAAACTTGCACTTTCTAAATTAGAGAACGGTATACGAAGCGTATACGCTAATATAGCGAGCGTGTTGGATGAGTATGTAAATCGAATAAAAGACACAGCTTTTGTGCAACGAGGCATAGCGTTTTTAAGAACGTTAGAAAAAGAGAAAACGGAAGTAATTGAATACGGTTGTTACGCTGGTATTTTATATGAATCTATTGGACAGTATGATCAGGCGATAAAACGGTATAATGATGCACTTAAGAAAAAACAGGATTCATTGCCGTATTTTCGAATCGGTGAAACATTCATGGCGTTAGGGCAATTTCAAGAAGCGAAGCATGCGTATGAAACATGTTTAGAAATGGATAAGAATTTCACAGGTGTACATGTGCAACTAGCAGAAATATATGAAAAAGAAGAAAATAGTTCTAAAGAACAAAGTCATATGGTCCAGGCAATGAAAGAAGAGCCCTTGCATATTAATATGGAATATTTGGCACAGCTTTCAGTAGATTTGAATCTTCATGAAGAATTGCTAGTTGAACTAGAACAATTAGCAGAAGAGGTACCCGAAATATGGCGTTTAGATGCAATTGCATATGTATATGGTGCGATGAATGAGGTAAATAAAGAAAAAGAATATATCGAATGCGCAATGAAAATAGATGAAGCGCATGTGGAAGTACTATATCATTATGCGAAATTGCTAGTTAAAAAGCAGAGTGTAGAAGCAATCGAAGTTGCGCTGAAAGTAATGCATAAAGATTTGGAAAGTGAACGTATTTTTGGTGTGTACGTAAAAGCAATGGAGCAACATAAAAAATTATCCCAAATACGAGACGTACTTCATACGTTAAAGGTGAAAAAAGCAGAAAGAAGTACAGCGTTTATGTATGCAGCTACTGCGGTTGCCGAAAGATTAGTAGAAAGACAGCAAAATGAGCAACCGAAAAAATCTATATTTACAAGAGCATTTTATCGCATGAAAAATCGTGCGAAGGAAATTTCAATGATTACAGTTATTATCGATTTATTTGAAATCTCCTTAAATTTAAATCCGAAAAATAGTATGGCAGCGCAGCGTTTCGCAATATTTTATGAGAATGCGGCGATGAATAAAGAAGCTATAGAGGTTTTACAAACATCGTTAGAAAATAAGTGGGATTATGATGTAGCGAAGCAACTTGTAAATCTTTTCATTGAGTGTGAAGAAGAAGATATGTTACGAGATGCTTTTGAATTAACGAAACAAATGGTTCGCGAGCTACCGGATGATTATGATACACTTCTTTTACAAGCGAATGTATTATGTAAGCTAGGCGAAGAAAGAAAAGCCGAAAAAATTTACTTGCAATTAATTGAGAAAACACCATTTGTAAGTAGAGGATTCCTTTCTTTAGCAGAAATATATCAAAGTCAAGAGAGAATTGAGGACTCGATTCAGTTATTAGAAGACGCTTCTGTACATCATCCAAATGAAACAGCAATTCTTCTTGCTTTAGCATCTTCGTATCATAGAGCTGGGCAAACGACAAAGGCAGAAAAAATAACAAGTGAAATATTAGCAATTGATGCTACTGACTTGCTAGCAAGATACGATCATGCTTGTTATTTAACATTATTAAACAGAAATGAAGAGGCAAGAGATGAACTTGAAATTGTGCTTCGTGAAGATGAAACAGGATTTTCCGCTGAACTTGCAGAGGAAGATGAAGATTTAGCAGGATTGCGAGAATTTGAAAAGTAATTGTATAAGAATAGAGAAAAAGGGTATAAATAAAAATATATTTCGAATTAGTTGACAATTAATTGTTTAATGGCATAAAATAACTTTTAATAAAGTATACAAATCTGAAGACGAGAAAGAGTAAAATAGTGAGCTGTTCTCCAGAGAGCCGGTGTATTGCTGAAAGCCGGTGTGCAGACGTTATTTGAAAATCATCTCCGAGGAGCCGTGGCTGAATAAAGTAAGCTCGGACGGATGTCTACCGTTACAAAGAACGCGTATGTTAGTACGTTGCTAAGTGCTATTAGTGAAAAGCTAATAGAATTAGGGTGGTAACGCGGGTAAACCCGTCCCTACTTCATAGGGACGGGTTTTTTGTGTGCTTTTTAGAACATTCAAAGGAGTGATTGTACATGAAAAAAGTAGATGTAAAAGAGTCAGCTGTAGAGAGAGAAAAACGTATTCGTAAGCAGTGGAATGAACAAAGTATTTTCGAGCAATCAATTCAGAATCGAGAAGGTGCACAATCTTTTGTGTTTTATGAAGGGCCACCGACAGCGAACGGATTACCACACGTCGGCCATGCACTTGGGCGGGCGATTAAAGATTTAGTAGCAAGATATAAAACGATGGCTGGATATAAAGTGTTAAGAAAAGCTGGCTGGGATACACATGGATTACCTGTAGAATTAGGCGTCGAAAAACAACTTGGTATTTCAGGTAAGCATGAGATTGAAGAGTACGGCATTGAGCCATTTATTCAAAAGTGTAAAGAGAGTGTATTCACGTATGAGAAGCAGTGGCGTGAATTTACGGAGAGCATTGGATATTGGGTAGATATGGATGATCCGTATGTTACTCTAGAGAATCCATATATCGAAAGTGTATGGAATATTTTAGGGACGATTCATGAAAAAGGCTTGTTATATAAAGGGCATAGAGTTTCGCCGTACTGCCCAAGCTGTCAAACATCTCTTAGTTCACATGAAGTTGCACAAGGATATAAAACAGTGAAAGATTTAAGCGCGACAGTTAAGTTTAAAGTGAAAAATAGTGAAAATGAATATTTCCTTGGATGGACGACAACGCCGTGGACACTTCCAGCGAATGTTGCACTTGCTGTACATCCAAATATGGAATACGTTAAAGCGAAACAAGAAGGGTATGTATACATTGTTGCGAAAGAGCGTGTACAAGAAGTACTAAAAGAAAACTATGAAGTATTATCCGTTCATAAAGGCGAAGAATTAGTAAACACATCTTATACAGCACCGTTTCCGATGAAGGAAGTTACAAATGGGTACCACGTAATTGCAGCAGATTTTGTAACTGCAGATAGTGGTACAGGACTCGTTCATATCGCTCCAGCATATGGGGAGGACGATTATAGAGTCGTTCAAAGTGAAGGATTGTCGTTCTTACATGTTGTAGATGAGAAAGGTGAGTATGCGGATGCAGTACCATTTCTTAAAGGTAAGTTTGTAAAAGAATGTGACGTTGATATCGTTCGTTATTTAGCTAAAGAAGGTTTGCTATATCATAAAGAAAAATATGAACATAGCTATCCGCATTGCTGGCGCTGTGATTCACCATTACTTTATTATGCAGGAGAAAGCTGGTTAATCCGAACAACTGAGATTAAAGAAATATTTTTACGAAATAATGATTCTGTTAAGTGGTATCCAGACCATATGAAGCATGGACGGTTTGGTAAGTTTTTAGAAAACATGGTGGACTGGAATATTAGCCGGAATAGATATTGGGGAACACCGTTAAACGTATGGGAATGTGAAAGCTGCGATCATCAATTCGCACCGAAAAGCATTGCCGAATTAAGAAAGCATAGTACGAAAGAAACACCTGAAGATTTAGAATTGCATAAGCCGTATGTAGATGAAGTGCAAGTTTGCTGCGAAAAATGCGGAAGTACAATGAATCGTACACCAGAAGTAATCGATGTTTGGTTTGATAGTGGTTCCATGCCGTTTGCACAATATCATTATCCATTTGAAAATAAAGAGTTATTTGAAGAACAGTTTCCAGCAGATGTTATTGCAGAAGGCATTGATCAAACACGCGGATGGTTTTATAGTTTATTAGCAGTATCAGCACTATATACAGGAAAAGTACCTTATAAACGAGTGTTATCACTAGGGCATGTTCTAGACGAGGAAGGACAGAAAATGTCTAAAAGTAAAGGAAATGCACTAGATCCAGTTGATTTAGTAAATCAGTTTGGTGCAGATGCTTTAAGATGGGCTCTACTTGTTGACAGTGCTCCGTGGAATGCGAAGCGTTTTTCTGAAAGAACAGTACTGGAAGCAAAATCTAAATTTGTAGATACGTTAGTCAACGTATATAGCTTCTACGTTTTATATGCAAATTTAGATGAGTATAATCCGAATGAAACCTATGATGTAAAGCGAACGAAATTGGATGAATGGGTATTATCAAGATTGCATAGCACAACGAAAAAGGTGAGAACAGCACTTGATGATTATCAATTTACGAATGCAGCTCGTGAAATCGCGGCGCTTGTAGATGAAGTGAGTAACTGGTACGTAAGACGATCACGTAATCGTTTCTGGGAGTCTGGTATGAATGCTGAAAAAGCAGCTGCGTATGAGACACTTCATGAAGTACTTGTGACAATTAGTAAATTAATTGCACCATTTACACCGTTTGTAGCTGAGGATATTCATCTGAATTTAGAAGGAAGAAGCGTTCATTTAGCAGATTATCCGGTTGTAAACGAATCACTTATCCAGCCTGAGTTAGAAGCAGAAATGGATGCTGTTTTACAAGTTGTTGAACTTGGAAGAAGTAATCGTAATCAACATTCATTAAAAGTAAAACAGCCGTTAGCAGAACTTGTATTACTAGCGCATAATGAAAATGATATGGATTGGGAATCTTATCGTGATATCATCATGGATGAGCTAAATGTAAAAGCGTTCCATGTTGAACTCGATGAAACGAAATACACGTCCTATCAATTAAAGCTGAATTTTAAAACAGCTGGGCCGAAGTTTGGTAAAAGTGTGAATGCAGTAAATGGTTGGTTAAAACAATTATCAAAAGAAGAAGTACAACACTTTGTATCTACAGAAAGAGCAGTTTACGAAGTAGCACCAGGAGAAGAAGTAGTTGTAACAGCTGAAGATGTATTAGTAGAGAAAGTTGCGAAATCAGGATTTTCAAATACGACTAACGGTCAATATACGGTAATGTTAGATACGAATGTAACGGAAGAATTGTTACAAGAAGGAGTAGCACGTGAATTTATTCGTGCAGTTCAAGAATATCGTAAGCAGTTGAATTTACCAGTTAATTTACGAGTGGATGTAATTCTTGATACAGAAGAAGAACTACAGCAAACGTTAACGAATCATAAAGATTTATTAGAAGAAAACTTACTCGTCAAGCAATTTGCGTTTGGTCACTTAACGAATGAGGACGATGAACTTTCTTTAGGTGAGACAAAAGTTCGCGTCAAACTGAGCCCAGCAAATTAAATGAGAAGGAAGTTGGAATCGTTCATTCCAACTTCCTTTTTGTATGAAGAGAAATTATCCGGCTAATTTTCTCATAATCCATTCGATAGGAGCTCTAGAAAATTTCTTTCTCCAAAACACGCTAAATAAAACACTGAAAATGAATTATCACGATGAAAATAAAGAGTAATATATTTCTACAGTATTTTTCTCGTTTCACACATAAATATTGAGAAAATTTCACTTACCCAAAATGTAAAGGTAATAGAATTGTTTGTATAGAATTACTCGTAGATTCACTTTATTTCGTTACTTGTGGACAGGAATAGCCTTATAGGAATGGGGTAAAGTTTTCAATTTATTAGGGGGAGTGGTTCTATGTTAAACAAAAAAATGGTGGCAATGGCAATGACTGTGCCATTAGTAATGGGGACAATTTCTACTGTTTCAGCACTGGAAAAACAACAGCAAGTAAAGTTAGAAGCTTATTCACCACAGAAAAAAGCAATTGAATATTTAAAGGGACATGCTACGGAATATGGATTGAAGGCAGACCTTTCAGACTTGCAATATATTTCTACAACAGAAACATCAGTAGCTTCATATGTTAGATTCCAACAAGTGGTCAATGGTGCGCCTGTATTTTCAAAACAAATTACAGTTACTCTTAACGGAGAGGGAAAAGGATTACTTGCGATTTCAGATTATCAGCCTGTTACAGGTGTGAAGGAAGTTACGAAAAAAATTAGTGAAAAAGATGCAGAACAAAAATCGATGGCGTATGTTGGAGGAGAAAGTGAGCAAAACTTATGGGCTCCTACAGAAAAAGAATTCGGATATATTGTTGAAGAGGGAGTCGCTATTCCTGTATATAAAGTGGTAGTCCATTCTAATAATCCATTCGGTGCATGGGAAACATTCATTGATGCGGAAAATGGAAAGTTAATTAAAAAAGTTGATATAAACCGAAAAGCAGAAGGAACAGGAAAAGTATTTTTACCTAACCCTGTCGTATCTAGTGGAAGTTTAGCAGGGTTAAAAGATAATAATGATGCAGATTCAACAGCATTAACGAATCAATTGAAAACTGTTACGTTAAAAGGTTTAGATGGTACAGGATTTTTAATTGGTGAGTATGTTACGATTTCTTCAAAAGCGAAGACGAAATCTACAAACTTACAATTTAACTATACACGTGCAAATGATAGTTTTGAAGATGTTATGTCATATTATCATATTGATACATTACAGCGTTACATTCAAGGATTAGGTTTTCAAAATATTAATAAACGTTCGATTAAAGTGAATGTAAATGGTACAACTGACGATAATTCATTCTATTCTCCATCAACGAAAGCTTTAACTTTCGGTACTGGCGGAGTAGATGATGCAGAAGATGCTGGCATTATTGCGCATGAATATGGTCATTCTATTCAAGATAATCAAGTGCCAGGATTCGGAAGTTCACCAGAAGGTGGAGCGATGGGAGAAGGATTTGGAGACTTCTTAGGTGCTACTTATGAAGATGCAGTATCGACAACAGGATACGGGAAAGCATGTATTGGAGAATGGGATGCGACTGCTTATTCTAGTTCAGATCCGACGTGCTTACGCCGATTAGATACGAATAAAGTATACCCGAAAGATATAACGAATGAAGTGCATAATGATGGGGAAATTTGGGCTCAAGGTCAATACGAAATGGCGCAATCTTTTGGACGTGATGTAGCAACAAAAATTATTTTACAATCACATTGGTCATTAACGCCAAATGCGAAATTCCGTGATGGAGCGAAAGCGATTAAGCAAGCAGATGCTCTTTTATACGGCGGGCAACATGCTGCTGAAATCGATCGTATTTGGGCAGCGAGAGGAATTAGTACGAATTAATTAAAAACGTCGTGGCATTTATAAGCCACGACGTTTTTAATTTGCTTAAGAACTGGTACTAGAAAATTTATTGGTAGCGGTAATAATGTACATATACCGATAAGTTCACTTTACTGCTTCTTTAAAAACAAAATGCTCTTTAAATTTTTTAGATTCAACTTTTTGACCGTTTCTCATAGAGCGGAAAGGATGTTCTTGCCACGTAATGATCACGTCAACCTTATCCGATTTTGTAGAAACTGGAAAATTAGCGTGTTCAAATCCAGTTTTTCCGCCCGCTAGACGACTTTCTTTTAGGGAAAAGAGTTCATATTTTGTTTTCGTATTTGGTTCATTCCGAAAAACTTCAACTTGTACATTATACACTTCACTTTTTCCAAGATTTTTTACAGAGAAATGATATGTTTGAAATACACCTTTTTTGGGTTGTAACAATTTTTCACTCGTTCTTTTTACTTCATCAATATTTACTTGCCATTGATCAGAATTTTGAGAGATTGGTAAAGATTTTGGTGAATAGGCATATGCTTCATTAACTACAACTAAGCATAATAGTAGGAGAAAGAAACTAATTGTTTTTTTCATATGTACACCTCCGATAAAACTTTAATAATAATATGCGTGGGAAACTCGTGTTTTATGTAATAAAATGGAAAAAAGTTCAATTGAAAGAATTTGATAAGGATAAAATATTTCTAAGCTGTCAAATGATAATTGTATAGAGTTCAATGTTCATGTTACATATCTTTAGAAGGGGTCTGTTTAGTGAAAAATCGCAATATTTTTCTAAAAGGGCTTGCGTTTTATAAAATAAAGAGATAGAATACTCTGTAAATATAAAAAGTGATGATTAGGAAAAGTACATGATGCAAGGGTCTACAGAGAGCAATCGGTTGCTGGGAAGATTGCGATACCGCATGATGGAAAGACACCTGTGAGTGTTGCTTTGAACGTGATAATTAGTAAAAGCAAACGGTACCTACCGTTATCAGGGCTAAGATGGTCATTATGACAATTTGGGTGGTACCGCGGAAAAATCCGTCCCTATTTATAGGGGCGGATTTTTGTATTCTTTGAAAGGAGGTGAGTGACCGTGGATGATGACGATGACAACAATAACGTAAATAAAAATAAAATTAATGGAGGGAAATATAATGGATCAAATAATGAAGCGTTCACTCACACGAGAATGTACGGAACATGGCGGGAAGGTTGTATTACTACAAGGATGGGTAAAAAAGATTCGTCATCTAGGGAATGTTAGTTTTTTATTATTAAGGGACCGAACGGGAGTTATTCAATGTGTATTAGAAAACGAGTTAGCCGGATACAAAGTTGATGTTGAAAGTGTGGTCCAAATAATTGGAGAAATAGTAGAGACACCGAAAACAGAATTAGGTGTTGAAGTACTTGCACATGAAGTGGAAGTACTAAATGGAGCAGAATCACTCCCATTTGAAATAAATAAAAAAAAGTTACAAGTTGGCCTAGATCAATTATTGAATGAGCGAGTATTATCGTTAAGGCATGAGCGAATCGCGGCGATATTTAAAGTGAAATCTATACTCGTTCAGAGCTTTAGTGAATTCCTAATAGAGAACGATTTCACACGTATATTTACTCCGAAAATTGTCTCGCAAGGGGCAGAAGGAGGAGCGAATGTTTTTAAGCTTCCATATTTCCAAAAAGAAGCGTATTTAGCTCAATCACCACAGTTTTATAAACAAATGATGGTAGCGGGAGGACTCGAACGTGTTTTTGAAATTGCTCCTGTGTACCGGGCTGAACATCATAACTCTTCAAGACATTTAAATGAATATATATCGTTAGATGTAGAACTTGGATTTATTCATGATTTTCATGAAGTAATGCAATTAGAAACAGATATTTTACGATACATGTTTCAACAAGTAGGAGAAAAATGTGAAAAAGAACTACAACTATTACAAATAACAGTACCTGTCATTACAGAAATTCCTAAAATCACATTGGCAGAAGCGCAAGAAATTTTGAAAATGAAGTATCGGAAAGAATCTCCTGAAGGGGATTTAGATACAGAAGGTGAAAAGTTACTAGGGAAATATGTGAAGGAAACATATAAAAGTGAATTTGTCTTTATTACACATTATCCGAAAGAATCGCGACCGATGTATACAATACCGAATAAGGAGAATGAAGCCGTAACGGATTCATTTGACCTATTATATAAAGGATTAGAAATAACGTCAGGTGCACAGCGTATTCACAATCATGAAATGTTACTCGCATCTTTTAAAGAAAAAGGATTACATCCAGAGAAATTTCAATCGTATGTAGATACATTCCGCTACGGATGTCCACCGCATGGTGGCTTTGGAATTGGATTAGAACGAGTTGTGTATAAGCTTTTAGAATTATCAAATGTTAGAGAAGCGAGTGCTTTTCCGAGAGATTGTACACGTCTTATACCATAAAAAAGCATCTTCGCGATTATCGCGAAGATGCTTTTTTACTGTTCTTTCATTTTTACATTGAAAGTTTATAAAAATCATTTTCGACAAAAAATTAACATAGCCCTTGACAGTTATAAATATAACCGATATACTTCATATTAATTTCAAAAGAAAATATATTCTAAATATTAAAATGCATTGAATAGGAGTAGTAAGGTCATGTATTTGTACAGAGAGCTATGGGTTGGTGCGACATAGTCAAATGACATCCTGAACTCGCCTAGGAGCAGTAAGGTGGAACGGAATCACATTCTTAGTAAATCTTAACGGTTAACCTTCGATATTAGGTTTGTAATCAAACGATTACTACTAAGGTGGATTCATAATGGAATCAATAAGGGTGGTACCGCGTTAAGTAAATGGCTTAGCGTCTCTTTATATAGAGACGTTGGGCCATTTTTTTATTTTATAGAAAAAGAAATGGAGGTTTTATTCAGATTGATCAATAACATTTATTTATTAATATAAGTTGATTTTAACAGGAGGAAAATAGGATGAAACAGACGGAGCAATGGACTTCGAAATTAGGTTTTATAATGGCAGCAGCAGGATCAGCAATTGGACTTGGCGCAATATGGAAGTTTCCTTATATCGCTGGAAAGAGCGGGGGAGGGGCATTCTTTTTAATCTTTATATTATTTACTGTATTAATTGGACTACCGCTACTTATAGCTGAATTTATGATTGGACGCAGTACACAGAAACAAGCAGTTGGAGCATTTAAAAGTATCGCACCAAATACAGGATGGCACTGGATTGGCCGTCTTGGCGTTGGAACTTGTTTTATATTGCTATCATTTTATAGTGTTGTAGGTGGCTGGGTTTTAATATATTTTTTCAGGGGAGTAACAGGACAGCTTATTACTCCGGGACAAAATTATAGTGCATTATTCACAGAGACAATTGGAAATCCGACTTGGGCCATTATCGGTCATTTTGCATTTATGTTCATTACGATATGGGTTGTATCAAAAGGTGTACAAAATGGAATTGAAAAAGCAAGTAAATATATGCTACCAGCATTGTTCGTTTTATTTGTCGCTCTTATTATTCGTTCATTAACACTGGATAATGCGATGCAAGGCGTGAAGTTTTTCTTACAACCAGATTTCTCGAAGATTACTTCAGAAAGTATTTTATTCGCAATGGGCCAATCATTCTTTGCGATTAGTATAGGGATTTCGATTATGGTTACGTATAGCTCGTATTTGAATAAAAAAGAAAGTTTACCAAAATCAGCAATAACAATTGTTGGATTGAATTTATTCGTCTCTTTATTTGCAGGTCTTGCCATTTTTCCAGCAGTATTTTCGTTAGGCATGGAGCCGACAGAAGGGCCAGGCTTACTATTTATCGTATTGCCATCTGTATTTAGCCAAATTCCATTCGGAGGATTGTTCTTAACTGTATTTCTTGCTCTATTTACATTTGCCACATTAACCTCGGCATTTTCTCTACTAGAGACGGTTGTTTCAGCATTAGCAAATGGTGAACAAGAAAGAAGAGCTAAACTATCATGGATCATCGGGTTCTGCATTTTCCTAGCAGGTATACCATCTGCCTTATCATTTGGAGTATGGAGTGATATTACGATTTTTGGGAAGAATATTTTTGATGCAGTAGACTTCTTATCTAGTAATATATTAATGCCGCTGGGAGCATTATTTATTAGTATTTTCGTATCATTCAAGATGGAAAAGAAAGTGTTAGAAGCTGAATTTTTTGTAGGTGGAAATTATGGAAAGATAGTATTTACTATCTGGGCATTTTTACTTCGATTTGTAGCACCACTTGCAATAGTTATCGTATTTTTAAATGTAATAGGGATTATTTAAGTTTAAATGTTATAATATTCAGTAAAAAAAAGAAGGTGATGATAATAAAAACAAATTTGATTGAAGTTGGGAAATATATGAACATTAGAGGGAAAAAGCTATACGTTGAAACACATGGAAGTCCTAAAAATAAACCAGTATTATTTTTACACGGTGGCCCAGGTGAAAGCTGTTATGATTTTTCATTTTATCAAGCAGTACGATTAAAAGATTCCTTATATGTCATTATGATAGATCAAAGAGGAGTTTGTCGATCAGAAGGAATTACTGAGGAAGAACCTTTTGGATTAAATGATTTAGTTGAAGACTGTGAGGAAATAAGAAAACTATTACAAATTGAGAAATGGTCTGTAATCGGGCACTCTTTCGGTGGATATTTAGCGTTGTTATATGCGTCGATGTATCCAAATTCAATAGAGAAAATAATATTTGAAGGTCCGACTTTCGATTTTGCATTAACAAGTAGGGCTCTATTACAAAAGACAGGAACGTTATTAAAAAAGTATGGAAAAGAAGCGGCAGCAGAAGACTGCTTTGCTTATTCATCTAATAATGCTAGTTCAGAAGAGTTGTTAGAAGCTTATATAAGATTAAGTGCTGAATTAGAAGAAAAAAGAATGGAGATTTACAATTATAAAAAAGATGAGACAGACGATAGTTTATATAGTGATGAAGAGTGGGAAGTATTTTCAAATCGCTCCAAAATCCATTTTGATAGATTAAAATCAGAGGGAGCATGTCATACGTCATTATTATCTAAAATAAAAGATATACAAAATCCAATGTTATTAATTGTAGGAAAATACGATGTAGTAACGTGTGAAAAACAAATTGAAATATTTAATAATGATGCTTCAAATGGGAAGTATATTGTATTCGGAGAAAGTGGTCATTCACCGCATTATGAGGAAGCAGAGAGATTCGCAGAAACAATCATGCATTTTTTGAAATAAAAAAGAAGGGTGCTTCTAATAATGAGAAGCACTCTTTTTAAATTTCGGGATAAGTGATTGTAATGTTAGGCCATTTGCTTTGCCATTTCTTTTGATTAACTCTTTTGTTGTACATATGTATTCGTTCTTTCGTTTCCAGAAAATGAGGTGTAGGTTTCACTTGTAATGAAAGTACATCTTCAATTCCACATGGAGCTGTTAATATGAGATTGTTTTGCTCGTCAAGCGTAACTCCTAAAGCGGTTGCTGTTTCAGGAAATTTAGAAATAGCATCAACAGAAGAAGAGTATGGTGGCATTCCATTCACTACATGCATGCGAGTTTGATTTTTTACTGACCAAGGGATAGAGGCATCCATATTCGCCAGCTT
This sequence comes from Bacillus sp. FDAARGOS_1420, assembly GCF_019344915.1. NCBI lineage: Bacteria > Bacillati > Bacillota > Bacilli > Caryophanales > Bacillaceae > Bacillus > Bacillus sp. FDAARGOS_1420. The sequence continues at coordinate 1,340,303 of NZ_JAHWJB010000002.1, forward strand.
CTGTTTTAATGATTGTTCGTACGCCTCATCTTTATGTAATGGATCATAATAAATGACATCGACATCTGGCGTAGCCGTTCTTACTTCGTAGTTATGTAAAGTATCCCAAATTTTAGAACGGACAAACCCAGCACAAATCCACCAATCAGGTAGCTCTAGTGATTTTGCCATTTTTAATACATACATCATCCATTCGTCGTTTTCTATAAAACGAATTATATCTTGCTCTGTTTTTATCTTCATTGATATATTCACCTTTCTAGTAAATTAATGCATCAGTTCAATAATCCATAAAATCCAGTAAGCACCTGGTACAAATAGTAGTTGTGCCAATAATGTGCCGAAAAGTCTAGATATCATTAGCCAACCATACATTTTACTCATTGCCTCAGCACCCTTTTCAGATTGTAAAGCACGTTCTGTTAAAAGGGCAATGCGTGGATCGAGTAGCACTGTTAATAAAATAGTGGCGAAACCATTCACAAGGCCAGAAGCTGTACTTGCATTTGTTGCATAAGTCGGATTTAAAAAAGAAGCATATAGTGCGGAAAGAACACCAGCTGTATAAATGGCAGTGGCAAACATATTAATAAGCATAATTCGCTTCGGAATTCCGCCAATACGCATTCGATGAATCATCTCAAGCTTTGGAAAGCGTACATATTTTTTTGTGTACTTTAATTTTTGAATGTTATTTGTTTTCATCATTCGAATGAATGAACCATCCGTTTCAAAGTTTTGAATAACGTATCCAAATAGCTTTGTCAAAGTTGGGTAGAGTATAATCGCGAGCAATGTACCGACAGAAGCCGATAATAGAACGAGCCGTATAATATGCTCTAAATCAATAGAAGAATCTAGTTTTGCTTCATCGACAATACCACCAATTAAAAAAGCTTGTAGTAAGTTAGATGTTCTTGAAATAAGTAGTACCATTCCTACGATGGATAAGGCAACGACAATCTTTTTTAAACGAACACCAGCTAATCGAATACTATAAGAGCTAGTTTCAACCGCGTGGATAACAATTGTGAAAGCCATTATAAAAATTAATGTAATTGACATTTGATTCACCAGTTTCTATTAAATTGAGTATAACTTTTTCACTTTATCATATCTTTTGTGATTTTGTAACTGAAAGTATAAGGATAAGAAAAAGTAATTTTCTGAAAAGTTAAATGGTGATAGTATAGTAAAGGGCTAAGTAGGAGCATGGCTTTAATGGGGTACATATAAAATCAGTGGGGGAATTAAATATGTATAAAACATTTCTATTTGATTTAGATGGAACATTAACGGATCCGAAAGAAGGGATTATAAATTCTGTTCTATACGCGTTAGAAAAAATCGGGATTGAAGAAGTAAATATAAGCGAGTTAGATTCATTTATCGGCCCACCAATACAACAATCTTTTGTAGATAGATATAATATGAACGAAATAGAAGTAGAACGAGCAGTGTTTTACTTTCGGGAGTATTTAAAGCAAAGTGGTTTATTAGAGAATAAAGTATACGATGGAATTACAACCCTATTGCAAGAATTAAAGGATGCTGATAATCGTTTGTTTGTAGCAACATCAAAACCTACTGTATTTGCGAAACAAGTAATAGAGCACTTTCAGTTAACATCTTTTTTTGAGGAGATTGTTGGGAGTAATTTAGATGGGACAAGAATAAAAAAGAAAGAAATAATTGCTCATATTTTACAAACAAATGAAGAACTCAAAAAAGAAGAAATGGTGATGATTGGTGATAGAAAGCATGACGTAATCGGTGCGAACAGTAACGGAATTGCTTCAATAGGTGTATTGTATGGATATGGTAATGAGAATGAATTGAGTGATGCTGGGGCGATTCATATAGTGAAAGATGTCGAAGAGTTACAAAGCTTTTGTATAGAGAATAGTACGATAAAACTATAGAAATAGAACCTAGAAATCCCTTTATAACATATGGCGATGAAATCGTTTTTGTTTAAAGGGATTTTACATATGTAATCGAATACTATAATTAGACAATTTTAGCATGAAAAATTTGTAATAAAGTAAAACTTTAATTAGTGGAAGTTTTGTCCATCCGGCACTGAGTAACAGCCCTGACCAATCGGGCTGTTACGAGCAGTTGATATCCCGCCTAGCTTCTGCACATTTGCTGAATTTTAAGGTGGGAGTCTTACTGCCCGCAAATAGCGGGATAAAAAGAGGAGGAATGTCATGAAATAAAAGGGTTCGAAATACGAGTAAAAGTTCGTCATAAAAAGATTGAATTTTCAGTTTAAAAGGAGGGTTATAATTGGAGCTAGTTATTATTTTATTAGCACTTAGTTTACTCATGTTTGTAGCATATAAAGGATTTTCTGTAATATTATTCGCACCGATTTTTGCATTATTTGCGGTATTTTTGACAGAGCCTAGTTTTGTATTACCTTTCTTTTCAAATATTTTTATGGAGAAAATGGTAGGATTTATCAAATTATATTTCCCAGTGTTTTTACTTGGAGCAATATTTGGGAAAGTAGTAGAAATGTCAGGAATCGCTGATTCCATCGCAAAGACGATTGTAGAGTTAGTTGGAGAAAAACGTACAATTTTAGCAATCGTTTTAATGGGAGCTATTTTAACGTATAGCGGTGTTAGTGTGTATGTAGTGGTGTTCGCTATATTTCCGTTTGCGGCTAAGTTGTTTCGACAAGCGGATATTCCAAAACGTTTAATCCCTGGCACAATCGTTCTTGGAGCAGCGACATTTACAATGGATGCGCTTCCTGGATCACCACAAATTCAAAATGTAATACCTACAACTTTTTTTAAAACTGATATTTATGCAGCACCGATACTTGGTATTTTAGGAGCAATTTTTGTTTTAACGTTAGGTTTACTTTATTTAGAGAGTAAGCGTAAGAAGGCAAAAGCAGCAGGAGAAGGGTATTTTGGTTTTAACGATGGGAATTCTGAAATGGCAGCATCTTTGCAATTAGAACAAAAAGATATGCCGATATTAAGCAGTATTGAAATTACAAGAGTACAGCAAGTAATTGCGTTTGTACCACTTATTTTAGTAGGTGTAATGAATAAAGTTTTCACAATCATGATACCAAAGTGGTATCCAGATGGCTTTGATTTCTCAGCTATTGGTATGAAAGCATTTGGAAAGGTTGAATTAAGTGCGGTAGTTGGGATTTGGTCTGTAGAATTGGCACTTATTATAGGGATTTTATCAACGCTTTTATTATATTGGAAACGAGTAGTAACTGGATTTCAAGCTGGATTGAATACAAGTATTGGTGGAGCGCTACTTGCAACAATGAATACAGGAGCTGAATTTGGATTTGGTGGTGTTATTGCCGCACTTCCTGGCTTTGCGATAATGAGAGATAGCATCTCTGCAACTTTCACGAATCCATTAGTAAATGGGGCAGTAACGACGAATATTTTAGCTGGAATTACAGGTTCAGCATCAGGCGGAATGGGAATTGTGTTAAGTGCGATGGGTGATAAATTTATTGCTGCAGCAACGCAATATAACATTCCATTAGAAGTTATGCACCGCATTGTATCAATGGCATCAGGCGGAATGGATACATTACCACATAATGGGGCAATTATTACTATTCTAACGGTAACAGGATTAACACATAAACAGTCATATAAGGATATATTTGCTATTACAATTTTGAAAACGATTGCTGTATTTGCAGTCATCGCATTCTATACTTTAACAGGGATCTATTAATACTAGTTAATATACGAAAAGAAAATATTTATTAGATTGATATTTTACATAATAAAATATTTATTGTAACTACTCAGTCACTCTATGAAAAACAGGCAGAAAAGTTTTTTAGTTGGCCAAGAGAGGACCTGGATATTTATAGGAGCGGTCAGGGCCTTTCCTGCCACGCGCAAAGTTTTAAAACAAAGAAAGGTAGTAAGGTGTAGGCCCATTTTTATCTTCATGGCAGCAATCTATATGCTGAAAAATGAAAACAACTTTCTATAGTTAATAAGGGGGCTTATTTTAACTGGAATAATAGACTTTATCAAACTTCTGAATGAAATGCATGGCTGAGTAGTTGCAAATATTTATTATAGATAGAAGGGGTGGAGTACTTGCAAGAAGTTGCTGAGTTTCGTATGCCGAAGTCTGTATTATATGGGAGAAATTCGTTTGAAAAACTAGGGGATCAATCAAGAAAGTTAGGGAAAAGGGCTTTTATTGTAAGTGATACAATTATGGAGAGTTTGGGTTATGTTGAAAGATGTGTGGATCACTTAAATGCGAAAGGGATTACTGTTATTACGTACAATGAAGTAAACACTGAGCCTACAAATTTACACATATTGGAAGCGTTATCTATTTGTAAAGAAGGAAAATGCGATTTTATCATAGGTATTGGAGGAGGAAGCTGTATTGATGCTGCGAAAGCAGTAGCAGTGTTATATACAAATGGTGGAGAAATTGAAGATTACGTCCAAAAGGATATAGAAATAGAATCCAATCCACTACCGCTAATCGCAATCCCTACGACTTCTGGTACTGGATCGGAAGTAACAAGTGTAGCAGTAATTACAAATAAAAAAACAGATGTGAAAATGATGATAAAACATCCAAGCTTTATCCCTCATGTTGCTATAATAGACCCGATTTTTACAAGTTCGGTACCACCTCATATTACTGCAGCAACGGGAGTAGATGCAGTATGCCATGCAATTGAAGCTTATATTTCTAAAGTTTCACAACCTCTTACAGATGTTCTTGCTCTTTCAGCTATTGAAAGCATTATGAAATATTTACGTATCGCATATGAAGATGGAGATAATATGGAAGCAAGGGAAGCAATGATGATTGCTTCATTACAAGCTGGGATTGCTTTTTCAAATGCATCTGTTACATTAGTGCATGGTATGTCCCGTCCAGTGGGAGCATTATTCCATGTACCACATGGAATATCGAATGCAATACTATTACCTACAGTTTTAGAGTTTACAAAAATGAGTGCAATAAAAAGGTTAGCAGAAGTAGGACGTAGCTTAAACAAAGATTTGTATTCTCATTCTGATGAAGAAGTAGCGAACTACACGATTGCTGAAATTAAGAAACTTTGTTTTGATCTTCGTATTCCTAATTTAAGAGAATACGGAATTGACGAAGTTGAATTTGAAAATGCTATTTCTAAAATGGCGAAAGATGCAATTGCAAGTGGTAGCCCAGGAAATAATCCACGAGTTCCTTCTTATGATGAAATCAAACAGTTGTATCGGGAGTGTTTTAATTATCAATATGAAGATTCTATAAAAACATCAGGGATTTAATTTCAGAATATTATAATAAAATTTCCTTGGAAATAGTTAAAACAAGACTTTATATTATAAATTTAAAGTCTTGTTTTATTGTGTATAATATACATAATAAAATATTGTTATTAGTTTTATAAAAATAGTTTAGGTAGGTGTTTTACTATGAAAACGATAGGTCTTATAGGTGGTATGAGTTGGGAATCAACTTCAGAATATTATCGAATTTTAAATGAAGAAATAAAAAGTAGATTAGGTGGATTACATTCAGCAAAATGTCTGATTAATAGTGTGAATTTTGAAGAGATTGAACGATTCCAGTCTAGCGGAGATTGGGATGGAGCAGGAGAAGTATTAGGGAATACGGCGTATTCATTGCAGAAAGGAGGAGCAGACTTTATAATCATTTGCACAAATACAATGCATAAAGTAGTTGAGAAAATAAAGGAGAATATTAACATTCCAGTATTACATATCGCGGATGCAACTGCAAAAGAAATAAATAGAAAAGGTATTCAATCGGTTGGTCTGCTTGGAACAAAATATACGATGGAGCAAGATTTCTATAAATCACGTATAGAAGAGAATGATATAAAAGTAATAGTACCATTAGGAAAAGATAGAGAAAAAATAAATGAAGTAATATACAAAGAATTATGTTTAGGAAAGATAACATCTCAATCTAGAGAGTATTATAAAAGAGTTATAGAAGAGTTAGTGCAAAAAGGGGCGCAAGGAATAATATTAGGGTGTACAGAAATAGGGTTATTAATAAAACAGGAAGACATATCAGTTCCAATATTTGATACAACGCATATACACGCGATTGAAGCAGTCAATTTCGCTTTACATAATAGATTGTAATTATATTATGTAAACTTAACTCGTTTGTCTGGAAAACATTCAGAAAATATTTTATAATGTAAGTGGTTACATTTAAGGGGGAATGCGGATGTTTTCAGTTCAGCCAATCGCATTTGTACATAATGAAAGAAAGGAAATAAAAGATGATGAGTGGGGAGAAGTAAGATCCTATATTACTTTAACTGATATGTATACAGAGGAAAGTATACAAGGGATTGAAGATTTTTCTCATATTGAAGTTGTCTTTTATTTTCATAAAGTAACTGATGAACAAATTCAATATTTTGCTAGACATCCTAGAAATAATAATGATTATCCTAAAGTAGGCATTTTTGCACAGCGCGGGAAAAATCGTCCGAATCGCATAGGAGCTACAATTGTAAAGGTGATCAAAAGAGAAGGCAAATCAATTATTGTCGAGGGGTTAGATGCTATTGATGGCACCCCTATATTGGATATAAAGCCGATAATGAAAGAGTTTATGCCGAAAGAAGAAATTCTACAGCCTAAATGGGTAACGGATATTATGAAACAATATTGGAAGGGGAATAAAACAAAATGAGAATATATGAGGCAACAATTGCAGATTTAGATGGACTAGCATCTGTTTTTAATAACTATCGCGTATTTTATCGACAAGATTCCGATATTGAAGGAGCAAAAGTATTTTTACGAAATCGAATCGAGAGAAAAGAATCCATTATTTTCGTGGCAGTTGAAGATGGAGAATATATCGGGTTCACGCAACTATATCCATCATTTTCTTCTATTTCGATGAAAGAGTTATGGATTTTAAATGATCTGTTTGTACAAAAGGCGAAGCGCGGAGCCGGAACAGGTAAAAAATTGTTAGAAGCTGCAAAAGAATTTGCATTAGAAAATGGTGCAAAAGGTGTAAAATTACAAACAGAGATTGATAATTTATCAGCACAGCGATTATATGCTGAAAATGGATATTTAAGAGATAATCGTTATTTCCATTATGAATTAACTTTTTGAAATATATATAGTTAAATGAGACGTTTTCAAAGTGAAGACGTCTCATTTAATTTTTTTATCGATGATTTAAAATCCAATTTGTAGCATCTTCAAAGTTTTTTGCGATGTAATTTGGTTCAATATGTGCCCACTTATCTCGGAACGTATGTAAAGCATCATATCCAGCACCAGTTTGAACTAATATAGTCGTTGCATTTACTTTTGCCCCAGCAACAATATCTGTCCAGCGATCACCGATTACAGCGCATTTTGTTAAATCAAGCCCATGTTTGTCCGCTGCTTGCAGGAGCATACCTGTGCTCGGTTTGCGGCATTCACATCCGCCACCATGTTTATGAGGACATAGATAAATATCATCAAAACCAAACCTTTTTAATTCTTGCACAAAATCATTCGCAGTTGCTTTTCCATCCGCGATACCTGGTTGATTCGTAAAAGAGAATAGTTTAATATTTTGAGCTTTTAACTTTTGTAAAGATTCCTTTGTAAAAGGAAATAACGTGAAAGAGCCTGGATAATGTATTGTAGTATCACCGCCAATTGTTCCGTCACGATCAATGAATATTGCTTCAATGTTTTTCATAGTTATAGTCCTTTCAATTTAAATTAAAATCCACAAACATTAATTATTCTCTTGAAATATGCTTTTTCCTGCTACAAAAATAAATATATCAGAAGTGATATAATACTATATTAAGAGAGATATGTTATCATTTTCCTTGATTGTAATGTAAATGGAAAGAAGGTAAGTATTATGTTAGAAGTGAATATCCGCTCAGCCGGATATGAAATTGGTGAAAAGACAGTTCATGATATTGCATTTGCAATTGAAAAAGGAGAGTTAGTGGCTCTTATTGGTGCAAATGGTGCAGGAAAGAGTACGACAATTAAATCGATACTCGGTTTGCTTGTCAATATGGATGGTGAAATTTCGTTTGGTGAAAAGAAAAATCCATATGCCTATGTACCGGAGCAGCCCACTTATTATGATTATTTAACTTTATGGGAGCATATTGAATTGTTAATGGCTGCTCGTGGAAATAAAGTAGGAAATTGGGAGGACAAAGCAAGGGAATTATTACATACGTTTCGAATGGAAAAACATATACACGAATACATATCAAAGTTTTCAAAAGGTATGAAACAAAAATCGATGCTTATATTAGCATTTTTAACAGAGCCAGATTTTTATATTATTGATGAGCCTTTTATTGGTTTAGATCCAGTAGCTACGAAAGAATTCTTGAACTACTTATATAAAGAAAAAGAGCGAGGAGCCGGAATTTTACTTTGTACGCACGTACTGGATACAGCTGAAAGAATTTGTGAAAGATTTTTACTCATTTCGCAAGGTACGTTAGTAGCAGATGGGCATTTAGAGGCGATCCAATCGTTAGCAGAAATGCCAGGAAGTACACTGTTAGATTGTTTCGATGCAATTGTAAGGCGGGAACAACATGATTAAACAACAGTTTAATAAAAGGTTACGTCATGAATTGCAAAGAAAATGGAAAGCGATTCGTTCTGTAACAGATTGGACAGTCGCATTATATATTATTATTCCAGCACTTATATTTGCGGGGATCTATTATCGTTCACTATGGATGAAAGAATTATCGATGGAAGAGACCATTTATTTTGGGTTAGGTTTACTCGCGTTTTATTTTGTCACATTTTCAAGAGGAGTTCGCTCATTTTTTGAACAAGCAGATAGTTTATTTTTAATTTCGTACCCAAATCATATGCGAAAATTAATGAAGCTTGGCATGATATATACGTTAATTCGGATTGCAATAACGAACGCAATTGTAGTATTCATTATGCTGCCTATACTGATGAAAAGTACGGGAGCGACAATTATACAAATCGTACTGTTCTGGATGTTCTTTACTGTTTTTCGATTTATGCTATCGTTGTTGACGAGATTCATAAATGTACGTGTGGGGAAACGATGGGTTTTATTGATTATAAAAGATGTTATATTTTCTTTAAGTTTAGTCTATTTTGGAATGAGTGTATTTTTCATTTTTAAAAATCCATTGTATTTCATATTATTTACCGGCCTAGTAGCTGTACTTACTGTAGTCTTAGTAAAAGAAAAGATGAATTATAAAAATTTCTTTTTTAAAGAAGTTGAGAAAGAAAAAGAAGAAAGTATGCGCTGGACTGTAGGGATTATGCAAGTTGGTGGTCATGCTGCGAAGCCGAGTAGTTCGAATAAAAAACCGTGGATGTTCCCTCGGTCTAAAAAGATATTAGGAAAAAATTCTGATTCGCGTATTGTAGAAGCTTTTTTAAAAGAATTTTTGCGTACAAGTAGTGCTTTAATGTTTTATGTTCAAATTGTATGTATAAGCACTGTAAGTATTATCGTGACTCCGCAGTGGATAACAGCTATTATTCTTGTATTTGCTATAGCTGCTATTTCTCGCTATGCGCGTGATTATTGGAATGAATTTACGAAGAAAATGTTTCTACATTTATATTGTGATGAAGGAGAATTACTATTATTAAGGTGGAAGGCAGATCGTTATTTGCTCCTTCCAGTCGTATTTATGTACGGAACAGTCATTCTCTCACAGTTTTATTTATTGCCAGCAATAATTATTGGGGTTATTTTTATAGTATTCATTGGTTGGATTGTATTTTTACCATAGAAAAAGAGCCGGAAATGGCTCTTTTTCTAGTCTGTAACACACTGGTAAATAAAATATACTAAAAGGAGTATGCTTGCGGCTGAGTACACGACATCTAAAGTCATCTGATTGCCCCCTCATTGTTGTTGTATTTATAGTGTATGAAATCTTACAATTTCATATTCAAGTGAAAAATATGTGAACGTTAACAAAATTGTAAAGTGCAAAAATTACAATCATTTTGTATAATAGAAGAAACAACCGTTATATAAAATATAATGAGTGAAAGGGGAGGGAACATAAATGCCAAATTGGTTTAGAAAAACCTTAGTCGCATTAATTACCGTATTTACGTTTGGTTTAGTGACGCCTCCTTCCATATTACTTGATAATGCCAAAGCTGCGGACAAGCCTACGAGCACAGCTGGGCAACAAAATTTGGAGAGTACGTCCTATACATATGAAGAAACAAATGATAGGTTAACCACCGATACTTTTGTTAACTATGCGATGCAAGAAGCAGAGAAGCAATCTATGCAAAAATTCGGCTCTAAAATTGGGCCTGTAATTGAAGATGAATTTAAAGATGTTGTATTACCTAAAATTGAAGAGGCAATTGCGGAACTTGCAAATGATGTGCCAGAAGAATCGTTACAATCATTAGCGATTTCTCAAAAACCAGCTGGTGGAAATAATGAAAAGATTTTTCATGTTTATGACACAAAATCAGGAAATGACTTACTGCGATTTCATGTGAGGAGAGATCATCCACCGCAAGATGGATATTATTTTAATTTCCACTATCATCGTTTTGATGATGGATATTCAGGACACCATGAGTTAGGAAATATTTATTGGAATACGAATGTACCGCCGAAATGGTTGTCTTAAAAAGAACGAGAGAAATCTTGTTCTTTTTTTCTTTATGAAAGGATACGACATTTATGTTGTTGAATAACATATGTTTAGGAAAAAAGAAAAAAGGGAGTATGGGGATGCAAAAATATATCGTTTTTGACTTTGATGGCACATTAGTAGATTCACAAAATATATTTGTACCAATTTATAATCAACTTGCTGAAAAGCATGGATATAAGACAGTTAGTGAGGAAGAAATTGAGCCTTTACGAAAATTGACTATTTTTGAAAGATGTAAAAAACTCGATGTACCACTTTATAAACTTCCTATATTGGCGTTAGAGTTTTATAAATTATATCAACCTGCCATAAAAGATCTCGTTTTATTCCATGGGATGAAGGATGTATTAGATGAATTACATAAAAAAGGATACGGGATTGCGGTTATATCTTCGAACTCAGAAGAGCATATTAGGGCATTTTTACATAGTAATGGCATAGAAAATATTCAAGAAGTGTATTGTTCTAAAAATTTGTTTGGTAAAGATAAAATGATTAAAAGATTTTTAAAGTCGAAAAAGCTAACAGAACAAGATATGTTGTATGTCGGTGATGAACAACGTGATATTGCAGCTTGTAAAAAAGCTGGTGTGAATGTCATTTGGGTTTCGTGGGGGTATGACGTAATTGAGACAGTAAAAGGAGACGCGCCAGATTATATGGTTAATACGCCAGGGGAAATTGTGCAAGTAGTACAGGCGGCACATTCTTAATATAAATAAACTTTGAGCAGGTATTCATCATATTGAATTTTGGGTAGCAAAGTTTCTTACTGGCAATAAGGTGAAGGTTATACGTGGTCCAATTGAAATGAATCATTATTCGGATGTTACTATACAATAGACTTTTATAACCCGAAGGGCTTTATTGTAGAGGTTGCGTATACACCGAATACAGAAATGTAAGGAGAATAGACATGAAGATAATTACAACGTGGAAAAACAATATACAAATAGTAAAAGATGCTGCAAATATTGAAGAAATCTCTAAAGGTTTCTCACCTGATAAAAAATATATTATTACGACTAGTGATGATAAAAAATATTTATTACGGACAGGTGATATAAAAGAGTATGATAGGAAAAAAATAGAGTTTCAAATTTTAAATGAAATGGTAAAACGTAACGTGCAGGCTCAAAGACCAATTGAACTCGGTATATTGGAGGAAGAAGATTTATGTTATAGTATTTTTTCATATTTAGAAGGAGAAGATGCTAAGAAGCTATTGACTACATATATGCCAAGAGAACAATATGATATTGGTATAGCAGCAGGAAAAGACTTAGCAAAAATGCATACACATGAAGCTCCTAAGGATATACTCCCATGGTATGAAAGAGCAATGAAAAAACATCGAAAATATGTAGAGGCATATAAAACATGCGGAATACAAATTAAAAATGATGATAAAATCATAAAGTTTATAGATGAAAATGAAAAATATTTAAAGAACCGCCCAAATCGATTTCAACACGATGATTTTCATTTAGAAAATATAATTGTACGTGATGCGAAATATGTAGGTGTTGTTGATTTTAATGGCTACGACTGGGGCGACCCACTTCATGATTTCGTAAAAATAGCACTATTTGCAAGGGACATTAGTATTCCATATTCAATCGGACAAATAGAAGGATACTTTAATGGGAGAATACCAGAGGAGTTTTGGAAATTATATGCGGTTTACGTTGGCATGACAGTTTTTTCTTCAGTTGTCTGGAGTTTACGAGCAGCACCGCATATGTTAGATGATACGTTAGAACGTCTTACTATAGTTTTAGAGGATCATAAAAACTGTGAGTTATTAAAGCCAATTTGGTTTCAACCAGAAAAGATTGATATGAAATAGAAAAGGTAGGTGTGATGCACATCTACCTTTATTTTTTTACCATTCTTCGTTTTGAAGCAGTTGTAATGCTAACTTTAAATCCACATCTTCTTGTATATGTTCCGGAGTCCATGGGATATGTATGTGCGGTTGTATACCAATTCCGGACATTCCTTCACCTTTATCTATAATAGAAAGCCGTGAAGTAGGATAGTAAAGAGCGAATGTATCAGCCCATTCCATTACTGCTAAATTAGAATAATCATTTAAACCAGCAGTTCTTTTTAAGACTAAGGTGAAAATAATACGTGACCTAATCAAAATGAATCAATATTCGGATGATTACTAAACAATCGATTTTTATGATTCTAATGGATTTAACATAGAGGTTGCATATACTCCGAGCGCAGAAATGTAATGAGAAACTTGACATCTATTTTATAATGAAAATAGGGGGTGGACTATTGAAAATCAGGCAAGGCAAATATGAAGAAATAAAATTACGCGATAGAATTCCAGGAATGGTTGAATATATAGAGGACACAATGTTACCTACTGGTTTTCACTATTATATTCCTCCTCACTGGCATAGAAGTATTGAAATTAGCCTAGTCGTATATGGAGAGGTTTTCTTGTATGTGAATGGGCAAAAAAAGAAAGTATCCGCTGGCGAATTTATTTTTGTGAATAGTGGAGATGTTCATGAATTCGAAAAAGTTGAGAATACAAGTTGTGCAGTAATGATGTTAATTATTTCTTATGAATTTCTTAAAGAGGTAAATGGAGATTTTGATAAATATAGATTTAATATAAAAGAATTAGTTGTTCAGAAAACGAACCTCCAGCAAATATTTTATGAATTAAAGGAGTTAGTCGCAAATTCTGATGATTTAAGTTACATAAAAATTAATAGTTTAATTTATGAAATTGTTTATATTCTATTGCGATATTGCAAAGATGGAGAGAGTATAGACAATAATTATCAACTTGGAAACAAACAGAAAGAAATGATTACGTATATTTATAAACATTATGATGAGGAACTAAAACTGAAAGATGTAGCTAAACATTTTTTTGTAAGTGAAGAACATTTTTCCCGTATGTTCAAAAAATCGTTCGGATCAAATTTCACCACTTTTTTAACGAGATACAGGCTCTATAAAGCGTATGAAGATATTATTAATAGTACAAATTCTATACAAGATATAGCAGTAAAACACGGATTTCCAAATGTAAAATCATTTATTTCACAGTTTAAAGAAAAATACGGATATACACCATTACAGTATAGGAAAAATATCATATCAAAAAATGACAATAATCGAATCAAATATGAACAACAATAAAAAAACGTTCCATGGTACATTTTGTACATGGAACGTTTTTAATTTAATAATAGCGTTTGAAGTAAGATTCAAAGGGGATTTATATAATCCCCCAAAATGAAAACGCTTAAAATAAGAGAGGATGAATATTAGATGACTAGAAAATATGACTTAGACTTATTAGAAAAAATGCAAGAAAAACAAGAAATCATTAATGTACAGGGGGCAAAAGTTTTAGTAAAAAACATACCAGATTGTGATGAAAAAGGAGCGATGGATCCACGTCTTTATAAGGACATGAAGGTTCAAATGAATGTAATGAGGTTTATGCCTAAAAATATGATGAAAATGGACGCTTCTGAAAAGTCGGTAAGGAATATGCGAAAACAATTTAATGCGATTAAAAGTGTTCCCATTGTCACTAAAGATATTAATATTATGCATAAAACTGTGAAAGCTGGAGATGGGTTTGATATTCCGATAAGAATTTATAATAGTAGTTCTAAACAAGAGAATGCACCAATTCTATACTTTATTCACGGTGGTGGATTTATGGCGGGATCACCAGATGTAGTAGAAGAACTTGTGAAATTGATAGTTGAGAAAACAGATATATTAGCTGTTTCTGTGGATTATCGATTAGCTCCAGAAAATCCTTTTCCAACTGGGCATACAGATTGTTACACTACTTTAAAGTGGATTTATGAGAATGCTGGCACATTAGGCGGTGATAAGAATAATATCTTTGTGGCAGGTGATAGTGCAGGAGGGAACTTAACACAGTATTGTACAACTAAAGATTTGGAAGATGGTAGGAAGTACGTGAAGGGACAGTTGCTTCTGTATCCTACAATTAACATGTGCGACTATGAAGATGAATTTTATTCTTGGAGTATAGATAAATATGAAATTGCTCCAAAGTATAAAAAAGGATTAGAAAAAATGCTTAATATAATGCATTCAATGGTTGGAGGTATGTCAGAAGTACTTGGTACGAAAGAAATTCATTCTAAGTATTTAAGTCCATATGTTGATGTATCCCCGGACTATCCAAGTACATTTATTACGGTAGGAGAGCATGATTTTTTAATGATAGAATGTTTAGCGTATGCAGCTAAATTGACTAAAAAAGGAGTGGATACTGAAACAGTCCTTTATCGTGGTTTAGGGCACGCTTATGGAGATAATGTAGGTGTTTATCCCCAAAGTGAAGATTTAGCAATTGAGATGGGGAATTTTATATTAAAGCATAGTAGAAAGTAGAAAGTAGAAAGTAGGGAGAATGATGAAAAATAGAAAAGTGATATTAATTGTTAGCTTTGCTATTCTACTATGTATCTTTGCATTTACAGACTTACAAATATCCAATAGTTTATATGAACCAACTAATAAGGTCGCTCTTTTTTTACAAGCTATAGGAGAAATTCCAGCGATGCTTATTGCTTTATTTTCTAGTATGTATTTATTTAAAGCTAGAAAGAATAAAGGTTCAAGAGGATATTATCTATCTGGAATTAGCTATGGAGCAATCATTCTTTTGTTCGCTTTTATAGATGCATTTATGCTAGTACATTATTTAACCATTTCAAAAATTTAAATTCCAATTTTTATGCTTTGCTTTATTGTAGTTTGCTATATGATTTCTAAATCATGGAGTAAATATGATGATGCAAGATTGAGAGACATTGCATTAATTGGATTATTAAGTGTAGTTATTGTGTTAATTACATTTAATCTAATAAAACTAGGTTGGGGGAGAGAACGCTATCGTCATATGATTTCTATTGGATCATTTGAAGGGTTTTCAAGATGGTTTATACCTCAAGGAATTGCTAAAAGTGATGAGTTTATGTCATTCCCTTCAGGCCATAGTGCTAATGCAGCGTTAGTCATTTGGTTTAGTTTATTACCAGAATATTTCGCTTCGTTAAAAAGAAAAAAATAGGTGTTTGGATTCTCATTCTTTTATGGATGATAATAGTACCAATGAGTCGTATTGTGGTAGGAGCTCATTTTGCTTCTGATGTTACAGTTGGAGTCGCTATTTCAGTTACTGTTTTTATGTGTTTGAAAAAAATTATATGGAGAGATAAGAAAAATAAACTCGCCAACAATAACTATATTCTTCCATATTCGGTAAAACGGTAATAAGAAAACAATGCTCTATGAAGGATTATTTTGAGATTATTTAATGATGAATGGTTTGATTAATATTAAAAGATCATTTGTTCAATTAGATAATCAAATTAATAGTTTTAGATAGAATTTCTACTTGTGAAAAAATAGAGGGAAGCGAAAGCTTCCCTCTATAAAATTAACTATTCAATTTTAGTAAATGTAAGAGGTTGGGTACTTAGCATTGCAGGTACATGTAACTGCAGCGATGGGAATTCACCACTTACATTCATTTCATAAGAGAATAATAAACTCATTTTCATTTGGAATAAATCAACTTCTGCAGAGAAAATGTCGTAGTGATGATGCCCTAATTGAATTTCCATCTCCATAAATTGTACATATAACGAATCATCTCGTTTGTATACTTGTAATGTTCCATATGCAGGATGTTCAAAAGTACCAGTATAATCCTCTAACTTTTGTGAGAAGGTGTAGTACCTTTAATTTGTTCAGGAATGGATTCAGTTGTTTCTTTCATCATTTCCTTCATTTTTTCACTATCTTCTACAGCACGTTTATGCCAGTCGATAGATTCTAATCCGAGTAGCTCGTCGTAAATTTGGTTAGCAAGATATATAGGCAGTAATGTACCTCCAGCATTCGTTAATATAACGAGACCTACATTTTCATTTGGCATAAATGAAACAAACGCTGAAAATCCATCGATATTACCGCCGTGATGAATCATTTTATAACCACGGTAAGCGCTAATAAACCAACCAAGCCCATAACTATTTAATGGAGATTCAGGAAGTGATAAAGCTGGTTGATCTGGAATTGAATTATGTGGTGTACACAGTTGTTGTAATAATTCAGAGGAGATTAGTTCATGATCACCAAATTTCCCTTCGTTTAAGTGAAGAAGTACCCAATTTGCCATATCTTCAATTGTAGAATTAATACATCCAGCAGCGCCAACTGTATCAATGTTACGGAATGGAACTTCTTTCATTTCACCGTTATTTTCAACGTAAGGTAATGCGTAATCATCTGTATTTTGTGAGTCTGTAACAGAGAAGTTTGTTTGATCCATATTTAAAGGCTCTAAAATATGTTCTGCAACATATTGTTCCCATGTTTGATTCGTAATGTTTTCTACAATATAACTAATTGTCGCATACATTAAGTTGTTATAAAGAAATGCTGTGCGAAACGGAGCATCAAGTGATAAATGTTTTATTTTTTCTACTATATCTTTTCGAGTTAAAGAAGAACTGTACCAAAGAGCATCGTGACGACTTACCCCAGTACGATGGGAAGCCAAATCTCGTCCTGTAACTTGTGAGCTAGCAAGTAGTTCAGATAAAGAGAAGTTAGGTATATAAGTCTGGACAGGAGTATCCCAAGTAAACTTTTTTTGCTGTGCTAATAAACTCAATGAAAGTGTGCCAAAAGCTTTCGTTGAGGAACCAATTGCGAACCGAGTACTCGGTGTAACAGCCTCTTTTGTCTCTATATTACGATAGCCGAAACCTTCCGAAATAATAACTTCACCGTCTTTTATAACAGCTACAGCAGCACCAGGAACATTTAAATCCTTCATCATTTTTTCAACCGTTGTTTGTAAAGAAGTCATAACAGGAGTTTCAATTTTAGACATGCTTCTAACCTCCAAATATAAATTTTATCCTACCGCACTATACTTTCGGTAATAGAAAATGAAAACCTTTATAAATGTGGAAAGTTAATAATTTTGTAAGAATGAATGAAATTATTATTTATTTAGAATTTTATTTTTATTATAATTAATTTAAATTAAGATTTAGAAAAGATGGTGAAGAAGTGTGCTAACAATAAAGAGAGTGCTTTGCGATAATAAAAAAAATCCGATAGGTATAGATTCAAAAGTTGTTAAAATGAGTTGGCAGCTTGAGTCGAGTAACCGAAATGTAAAACAACTTGCTTATCAATTGCAAGTTACGACGAATAAAGATTTTGAAACTATATTATTTGATTCACAGAAAGTAGAAACAGATCAAAGTTTACACATACCGATAAATTCATATCAATATAGGGCGGAGACGCGTTATTTTTACCGAGTAAAGGTGTGGGATAATCACGGGGAAGAGTCAACTTGGTCAAATGTAGCATTTTGGGAGACTGGATTACAAAGGCAAGAAAATTGGATAGGAAACTGGATTGCTGCGAAAAACGAGCGAACGCAAGTTATGTCATTTAATAAAAATTTTTCTATTAAAAAATTAGTTAAAAAAGCACGTTTATTTATCACAAGTTTAGGATTATATGAGGCTTCTATAAATGGAGAGCGTATTGGAGATTGTTATTTTACTCCTGGATGGACAAGTTATGATAAAAGGGTACTGTATCAAACGTATGATATAACGCATTTATTAAAGGATGAGCACAATGTTATTTCTGTGCTGGTAGGTAATGGGTGGTATAAGGGTCCACTTACAATGCATCATGTACGTAATTATTACGGGGAAAGACGTGCGACAATTGCTCAAATACATATAACATATGAAGATGGGGCGAAAGAAAAAATTGTAACAGATGAAACATGGAAGGTAGCAAAAAGCCCTATTTTATATTCGGAAATCTATGGCGGAGAAGTTTACGACGCTAGGTTAGAAGAAAGTGGACAAGAGTTTGAGGATGTTGAAGTAATTGAGCATTCTAAACAAATAATTGTTGCACAAGAAAACGAATCGATTCGTAAAATGAAAATCATAAAACCAATCTCTATTTCAAAATTACCAAATCACGAGTGGCTCATTGATATGGGACAAAATATGGTAGGGTGGGTGCGATTTACAGTCCGTCATGTTTATATTGGGCAAAAAATAGAATTACAACATGCTGAAATATTAAATAAAGACGGTAGTTTTTATACTGGAAATCTCCGAAAGGCAAAACAAAAAATAGTGTATATTGCAAAAGGAGAAGAAGAGGAAAGGTTTGAGCCTCATTTTACATATCAAGGTTTTAGGTATGTGAAAATAAGTGGATTAACTCAGCCACCTCAAATAACAGATTTTGAGGGGATCGTATTGCATACTGATATGGAAAAAGCGACTGAGTTCGAAACGTCCAATCCATTAATCAATCAGCTTCATCATAATGTGGAATGGTCCCAAAGAAGTAACTTCTTTGATGTGCCGACAGATTGTCCGCAGCGTGATGATCGACTTGGATGGACAGGAGATGCACAAATGTTCATCGGGACAGCTACACAAATCATGAATGTCCAATCGTTCTTTAAAAAATGGCTTCAAGATTTATCATTAGACCAAAATGTTAACGGAGCTGTGCCTTTAGTTATTCCAGATGCGTTTGGAAAAAGAGCGGATTTTGATCTTGATACTTCAGGAGGTTGGGGCGATGCAGTCATTATTTGTCCGTGGGTTCATTATTTATATTATGGAGATGTATCGATTTTAAAAGAACAATATGACAGTATGAAGAAGTATTTAGATTACATACGTTCACAAGGTGAGAACGAGTATATATGGGATACAGGTTATCATTTAGGAGATTGGCTTGCATTAGATACGAAACCAGATGTATATGAAGGCGGGACAGACAAGCATTTTATTGCGACGGCTTTTTATGGGTATTCAACATCGCTTTTACAAAAAATTGCTGAGATTTTAGGTGAAAAAACAGATGCTAAGTTTTATGAAGCGTTACACACAAATATTGTTCAAGCATTTCAAAATGAATTCGTTACACCAAATGGTAGATTAATTTCAGATACCCAAACTGCCCACGTATTGGTGCTTTTGTTTGAATTGGTAAATGATAATGTGAAGGAGAAAATATTTAATCGCTTAATTGAGCTTTTAAAAGAAAATAAAAATCATTTAACAACTGGTTTTATAGGAACACCGTATTTGAATTTAATATTAAGCAAGTTTAAACGTCATGACCTTGCTTGTAAGCTTCTATTTCATGAAGATTATCCATCTTGGCTATATCAAGTGAAAAAAGGTGCTACAACGATTTGGGAACATTGGGATGGTGTGAAAGAAGATGGAACACTTTGGAAGGATAACATGAATTCTTATAATCATTACGCATACGGTTCTATCGTTGAATGGATATACCGATATATTGTTGGGTTAGAAGTGAATGAAACAAAGCCTGCATATAAACATTTTTATATCCAGCCTTATTTTGATTCCAATCTAGAATGGATAAATATAAAGCGTGAAACAGCGTATGGAGAAATTAAAATTGATTGGCGTGTAGAACATGAACAAGCTATATTAAATATCTCAGTACCAGCGAATACTACAGCAACGTTACGAATTCAGGAAGCTGAATGGGAAACAAGGGATAGGGTTGAAAAGGAACTAGGATCGGGCGATTATGAATTTACATTTTGTAAGAAAATAAATGAGGTAGAATTCTGTTAATATAGAAATGTTTTTTATTAATTTGGATTATTAAATTCGATGTTTTTCATGTTATGATAAATCTCATATACGATTGAAAGAAGGTTTTTCTACATATGAAACATGTTGAATATGAATACTTAAATTTATGCCGTCATGTAATGGAGCACGGTACGAAGAAAGAAGATCGTACAGGGACAGGTACTGTATCTGTATTTGGATATCAAATGCGTTTCGATCTTAGTAAAGGATTTCCTCTATTAACGACAAAGAGAGTGCCATTTCGCCTAGTAGCAAGTGAGCTGCTTTGGTTTATGAAAGGTGATACAAATATTCGCTATTTATTGCAACATAATAATAATATTTGGAATGAATGGGCGTTTAAGAGCTGGGTAGAAAGCGATGAGTATACTGGCCCTGATATGACAGATTTCGGTCTTCGCTCACAACAAGATGAGGAATTTAAGAAGCAATACGATGAGCAAATGGAATTGTTTAAAAAGAACGTTTTAGAAGACGATGAATTCTCAACGAAATTTGGATATTTAGGAGACGTATACGGAAAGCAATGGCGTGCTTGGAAAACGACAGCTGGTGAGACACTTGATCAATTAAAAGATGTAATTGAAATGATTAAGAAAACACCAGATTCACGCCGGCTAATTGTTTCTGCTTGGAATCCTGAAGATGTACCAAGTATGGCTTTACCGCCTTGTCATACGCTATTCCAGTTTTATGTAGCAGATGGAAAGCTTTCTTGTCAGTTATATCAGAGAAGCGGTGACATATTCCTTGGCATTCCATTTAACATTGCAAGCTATTCACTTTTAACACATTTAATTGCACATGAATGTGGTCTTGAAGTAGGAGAATTTGTTCATACAATTGGAGATGCACACATTTATACAAATCATTTTGAACAAGTAGAAAAGCAATTGGCACGTGAACCACGTCCATTCCCGAAACTTACATTAAATCCAGATGTAAAATCTGTGTTTGATTTTGAAATGGAAGATTTAACGATTGAAGGATATGATCCGCACCCAGCAATTAAAGCACCGGTTGCAGTGTAATTGTAGAGGAGATGACAAGATGATTGTTTCATTTATGGTCGCAATGGACGAGAATAGAGTAATTGGTAAAGATAATAACTTACCTTGGCGTTTACCGAGTGAATTACAGTATGTAAAGAAAACGACGATGGGTCACCCACTTATTATGGGGAGAAAGAACTATGAAGCAATTGGTAGACCATTGCCTGGAAGACGTAATATTATTGTAACTCGTAATGAAGGGTATCATGTAGAAGGCTGCGAAGTAGCTCATACTGTAGAAGAAGTGTTTGAACTATGTAAAAATGAAGAAGAGATTTTTATTTTTGGCGGAGCGCAAATTTATGATCTCTTTTTACCTTATGTAGACAAGTTATATATAACAAAAATCCACCACGCATTTGAAGGGGACACATTCTTCCCAGAAATGGATATGACAAATTGGAAAGAGATTTTTGTAGAAAAAGGTTTAACGGATGAAAATAATCCGTATACGTATTATTACCATGTATACGAGAAACAACAATAATAATAAAAATTGATGTGAGTATTCGCATCAATTTTTTTATTTGTATTTATAAATGTAAGTTTATAGATGATATTCAATAGTGCTATAATGAAAGGTAGCATGTGAAAAATGCTAAAATTTTCAAAAGTATTCATATAGAAAGAGGAGGAGAATCGGTTGAGAAAAATATGGGGGATTCTTTTTCTTTGCTTTGCATTAATGCTAGTCGGATGCGGTAAAGAAGAAAAACCACAAGAAGCGTTTGATACATATGCAAAAGCATGGAATAAGAAAAAATTTGCTGATATGTATGATCAATTATCAGAAAATGCAAAAAAGAATATTTCTAAAAAAGATTTCACAGAGAAATATGAAAAAATTTATGCAGGTATAGAAGTGAAAAACTTAAAAGTAGAGACTGGCGAAGTAAAAGAGGATAAGAAAGAGAATGGCCCTGTTCCTTTTAAAGTAAGTATGGATACAGTTGGTGGTAATATCTCTTTTGGCCATGAAGCAAAAATGGTGAAAGAAAAAGATGGAGATAAAGAATCTTGGAAAATAGATTGGACTCCTGATTTCATTTTCCCTGGCATGACAAAAGATAGTAAAGTGCGTATGCAAACGACGCAACCAAAACGTGGTGAAGTTTACGATCGTAATGGAAAAGGTCTTGCGACGAATGGGAAAGCTTCTGAGATCGGAATCGTTCCAGAAAAATTAGACGCTACTGCTCCGCAAACGAAAGAAACAGTAGCGAAGTTGTTAAATATGTCTGTAGAAGAAATTGATCAAAAACTAGCTGCTAAATGGGTAAAACCAGGGTATCTCGTACCAATTGGAATTTTACCTGATGGGGCAACGCAAAATACGTACATCGATTTACCAGGTGTTTCAACAAAACCAGTAAATGTTCGTACATATCCATTAGGAGAAGCAGCAGCTCATTTAACTGGTTATATCGGAAAAGTAAATGCTGAAGATTTAAAGACGCTTCAAAAGAAAGGCTATCAAGCAGATGATCCAGTTGGTAAAGCTGGATTAGAGCAAGTATTGGAAGAACAGCTACGCGGGAAAAAAGGTGGCCGTGTCTTCATGGAAGATGCACAAGGAAAAGAAATTAAAAATTTAGCGAAAACAGATGCTGTTGATGGAGAAAATGTAACTTTAACTATCGATAGTGTTGTTCAAGAAAAAACGTATAATGAAATGAAGGGAGAAGCTGGTTCAAGTGCGGCAATTAATCCGAAAAGTGGAGAAACAATTGCTCTTGTAAGTAGTCCAGCTTATAATCCTAATTTAATTGCACGAGGAACATCAAAAGCACAACGCGAGGCTTGGAATAATGACCCGAAAAAACCGATGACGAATCGATTTACACAATTATCGGTACCAGGTTCTGTATTTAAGCCAATTACAGGTGCAATTGGTCTTGAAACAAAAACAATCGATCCAAAAGAAGAATTGAAAATAGAAGGACTGAAATGGACGAAAGATTCTTCTTGGGGCAATTATTACGTAACACGTGTAAAAGATGCAAATCCGATTGATTTTGATAAGGCAATGAAGTACTCGGATAATATTTATTTCGCACAAGAAGCTTTGAAAATTGGAAAAGATAAATTTATGGCTGAGGCGAAAAAATTCGGATTTGATGAGAAATTACCAATTGAATACGGATTCCCAGCTTCTAAAATCGCAAATGATGGCATAAAAAATGATATTCAAATGGCAGATACAGGATATGGACAAGGACAAGTCTTAATGACTCCTCTTCATTTAGCTTTAACTTATGCACCGATTGTAAATGATGGAAAGATTCCGTCACCGTATCTTATTAAAACAGATAAACAACCAAAAGCTTGGAAAGAGAACGTGATTTCTAAAGAAAATCAAGATATATTGAAAACGGCTTTAACGAAAGTAATTAACGATCCAGATGGTACGGGGAAAATTGCGAAAATTGATGGTATGACTCTCGCTGGTAAAACAGGAACAGCAGAATTAAAAGTATCAAAAGAGGCAGAAGGAAAAGAACTAGGTTGGTTCGCTGCGTTTGATTTAAATTCACCTGATATGGTCATTACAATGATGATTGAAGATGTAAAAGGTAGAGGTGGAAGTAATATTCCGGCTGAAAAAGTGAAACATGTTTTTCAAAAGTAGTAATTGAAGAAGACTATCTCCATGAAATATGGAGATAGTCTTTTATTTGATTAAAACCTTAATATTTGTATACAAAAACTAACTGAAATAATATAACTTATTAACTTACGAAAAAAAAGTAGCTATTTTTATTGACAGTCATTAAAACTTTTTGTATTATACTTACATTAGGTAAGTTATTTACTATAAAATAATAAATCTCGAGTTAAAGATAAATTAGAAAAAGGGAGATAATACAATGACAAAAGTACTATTTATTACAGCAAATCCAAATTCAGCAGAAGGTTCTTTCGGTATGGCAGTAGGGGAAGCTTTCATCGAATCATATAAAAACGAACATCCACAAGACGAAGTTGTAACAATTGATTTATTCAATACAACTGTACCAGCAATCGATGCAGACGTATTCGCTGCTTGGGGTAAATTTGCAGCAGGCGAAGGATTCGAAGCTTTAAGTGAAAATCAGCAACAAAAAGTTGCAGCAATGAACACAAACCTAGAAACATTTATGCATGCAGATCGTTATGTATTCGTGACTCCAATGTGGAACTTCAGCTACCCAGCAGTAGTGAAAGCATACTTAGATAACTTATCAATCGCAGGTAAAACATTTAAATATACTGAAAATGGTCCAGTTGGCTTACTAGAAGGAAAAAAAGCACTTCATATTCAAGCTACAGGCGGCGTTTACTCTGAAGGAGCATACGCATCTATGGACTTCGGTCGCAATCATTTAAATGCAGTATTAGGATTCATGGGTGTATCAGACACTGAATATATTGCAGTTGAAGGAATGAATGCAAATCCTGAAAAAGCACAAGACATTAAAGAAGCAGCAATTGCAAGTGCACGCGAATTAGCGAAACGTTTCTAATATAGAAAACTTCAAAATGTCCAAACACTTGTTGTTTGGACATTTTTTCTTCTTTTTCCTTCGTTTGTCTAGTATAATGAAGGTCGGAATGATAATAGGTGGGGGTTCTGTATGATTCAAACGTTTTTTAAAATCTTTTATTTAATTTTAATCGTAATTGCGATTACGCCAAGGTTGTGGCGTATAAAAAGAAAAGCAAATGCGATGTCACCGCAAGAAAAAGATAGTGTTGTGTATAAAACAACAAACTGGTTTGGTAAAAAAATGGTGCGTGTAACTGGATCGACTGTAGAAGTAAAGGGACTTGAAAATGTTCCGAAAGACAAGCCGGTGCTAGTTGTAAGTAATCATCAAAGTAATATGGATATTCCTGTGTTACTAGGTTACTTAAATAAGCCAATTGGATTCGTTTCAAAAGCGGAAATTAAAAAGTTTCCGGTTGTGCCAACATGGATGGAATTAATGAATTGTGTGTTTATGGACCGCAGCGATCGTCGTCAATCTCTTAAGGCAATTAAAGATGGAATTGAACTGTTAAAGAGCGGGCATTCTATCGTGATTTTTCCAGAGGGAACGAGAAGTAAGGGTGGCGAAATCGGTGAGTTTAAAGCAGGGAGTTTTCACCTTGCTGTAAAATCTGGCGTATCCATATTACCAGTAACTTTAGATGGTACATATAAGATGTTTGAGGCTAATGGAAATCGTATGAAACCAGCTCATGCAACATTAACAATTTCTAAGCCAATTACACCTGAAGAATATGCAAGTATGGATGCTAAAGAGTTAACCCAGCATACAAAAGATATTATTGCATCTCAATTACATAAGTAATAAAAAAAGTTTCAGCTTAAACAAGCTGAAACTTTTTTTATGCTGCGGGTAAGACATAAAACAGTACGCAGAAAAACATCATTGTACTACCGCCTAGTACGAAGAGATGCCAAATGGCATGATTGAACGGAAGCTTTTCCCAAAGGAAGAATATAGCTCCGACAGAATACAAAATGCCGCCTATTAATAGTAGTGAGAAGCCGTGACCGGTTAAATTTTCATAAAGGGGTTTAATGGCAACGATGATGAGCCAACCCATAATGATATAACATAATGTTGATGTTTTAATAAAGCGACGAACAAAGAAGATTTTGAAAATAATGCCACCAATCGCAAGGGTCCAAATAATTGCGAGTAAAGTCCAACCGAGCGGGCCACGCAGTGTAATGAGTAGAAATGGTGTATACGTGCCGGCAATTAATAAATATATGGCGGAGTGATCTAAAATGGTGAATAACTTTTCTACTTTTGGATGATGGATACTATGTAGCAGTGTAGAAAATAAGTATAGCAAGAACATGCTTACGCCATAAACGGTAAAGCCAACAACAGCAGATGCTGTGCCATGTTTGGAAGCATGAATAATTAATATGATTAAGGCAGGGATGCTTAAAATGGCACCGATACCATGGGTAATTGCATTCGCAATTTCTTCTTTTACAAATTGGGTCATTCTTTTAATTTTTTGCGTCATAATGTTAATCCCTTTCACTGTATTGAGATAAGTTATATTTTCCTTAACCATATCATATACAAAAGGAATAGAAAATGATATTCAATTGATTATATTTTCAAATTTTTTTGACAAAAGACAACGGATACATTGACGTTTACGAAATTTTTTGACAAAATGAACTTATGGAATAGTAGGACAAGGAATCTACTTATGAAGGGGATGGGGAAATGTTTTCAAATATTGGCTTTCCAGGGTTAATTTTAATTTTAGTAGCAGTGTTAATTTTATTTGGCCCAAAAAAGTTACCGGAAATTGGGAAAGCTTTAGGGGAAACGTTAAAAGAATTTAAAAAATCAACAAAAGAATTGACTGATGAGGCATTTCAAGAGAAAGAAAAAAATAAATAAATAAAAGAATATGCTGAAGTTTTTCTCGGAATGGATAAATAAAGTGTGGTGAACGAGATGGAAGATCGGGAAATGAGCGTAGTAGAACATATTGTTGAGCTTCGCAAACGAGTAATATATACAGTATTATCCTTTGTATTATTTTTAATTATTGGATTTGCTTTTACGAAGGATATTTATTTTTGGCTTGTAAAAGATTTACCAATGAAATTAACTGTTCTCGGTCCAAGTGATGTGTTGTGGATTTTTTTCTCGATTGCTACAGTATTTGCTATCGTTTGTACAATTCCTTTTGCTGCGATACAAATTTGGTTATTTGTAAAACCAGGTTTACATCCCAATGAACAAAAAATGACATTAATGTATATACCGGTATTGTCTATATTATTTATAGCAGGCCTATCTTTCGGTTATTTTATCGTCATGCCATTTTTATTTCATTTCCTAACTACAATTGGTAATGAGATGTTTAATACGATGTTTACAACGGAAAAATATTTTCATTTCGTATTAAATTTAACAGTTCCGTTTGCTGTTATATTTGAATTACCTGTAGTTGTTATGTTTTTAACGAGTATAGGTCTTCTAACGGCAGAATTTCTTCAGAAAATAAGAAGATATGCTTATGTCGTGTTGATTATAATTGCATCATGTATATCACCGCCAGATTTTTTATCACATAGTTTAGTAGCGGTACCGCTTATTTGTATTTATGAAATCAGTATCGCTTTATCAAAGATAGTTAGTAAACGAAAACAGAAAAGAGAAGAAGAAATACAGTCGAAAAGTGCCTCGTTATAAAGGCACTTTTTAATTTATTTGTTATACTCTAGCTATAATTGTATACAATATATAGAAGGGAAAAATTATAGAATCTCCAAAATTTAGACAAACTTTTCATTTTTATAAGTTTATACTGAAGTTATCAAGCTATATATGGATAATAAGACTCCCGTCTCAAAGGATATATAGGACAGGGTTCGAATTAGGTGGATATAAATGAAGTATTAACTTCTAAATGGGGCAGCTTAAGGATATTTTAGTATTCATAGGAAACCTACACTAAAAAACGTGTTAAAGAATAAAGTGGAGGAAGTTCAAAAATCCAACGAAAAAGAGGATTGATATTGTGATTACGAAAAGTTTTTATTTCACTCATGCAACAGGGAATTGTATTAAAATATTTGAAATCCCTGTCCTACAAACACAGCATCCATTAGCGTTTCTAATTCAGTCTCGTCTTCAATTGTTTATTGCGAAAATTCAAAAACATAAAAACCCAAGATTCTCGTACTCTTTCCGTGAATATTTACAAAGTTGTTTGAAGTGGAATGATTATTCAAATGTATATAAGACAAATACTCTTGAAAAGAATGCATAATACACAGCAGGGACAGAGTTAGATAAGCTCTGTCTTTTTTATTTTAGGTATAAAAATATAATTAATTTAGTGAAATTCATTCGAAATTGTTGAAAGCATCGGGAATGCTAGTATAATAACAGGGAGAGCGTATTGGAAAGGGAAGAATATAATATGCAAAAAATTAAAATTGTAACAGATTCAACGGCAGATTTATCAAAAGATATAATTGAGAAGTATGATATTCATGTTTTACCATTATCTATTTCTGTAAATGGACAAACATACTTAGATCGCGTTGATTTACAACCAGATGAATTTATTGAAGAAATGGCGAAATCAGAAGAATTACCAAAAACATCACAACCAGCTATGGGTACATTTGTAGAAATGTATGAAAAGTTAGGGGAAGATGGAAGTGAAGTACTTTCCATTCATATGACAGGTGGAATGAGTGGCACAGTTGCAACAGCAAATAGCGCTGCATCAATGGCAGATACGAAAGTAACAGTTGTTGACTCTCAATTCATTAGCCATGCGTTAGCATATCAAGTAATTGAGGCTGCTAAAATGGCAAGAGAAGGAAGCTCATTAGAAGCTATTTTAAAACGTATTGATGAAGTGAGAAAAAATACTCGTTTATACGTAATCGTAGATACATTAGAAAACTTAGTAAAAGGTGGACGCATCGGTAAAGGTAAGGCACTTATTGGTTCTTTACTTAATATTAAACCAATTGCAAGTTTAGAAGGCGGCGTATATAATCCGGTAACGAAAGTACGTAGCCAAGGGCAGATTGTAAAAACGTTGGCTAAACTATTCGAGGAAGATACTGCTGGAAAAGTGGTGAAAGCTGTTGCGATTCCACATGCTAAAGCAATTCCTTTAGCAGAAAGTGTAAAAGCTGCTGTTGAAAAAGTGAATGGATTCACTCAATCAGAGATTTTCTATACAACACCAGTTATCAGTACTCATACAGGACCAGGAGCAATTGGTTTTATGTATTTAGCAGAGTAATAAAAAAGCTACTTGAAATGAATTTTCAAGTAGCTTTTTTATTACTTCAGGACAGAAAATAAGAAATGAGAAGGGCAATACAGGCGCTACCGCTAATTATATAGCGAGTCTGTAAATAATCTTTCATGGAAAACACCCTTTTCAATTTTTTAAAGTATATGATAAATTACTCGCAAAAATTAGTACTATTATACATGAGAAGTTTCTATGATTTTTACTGGTTCTTTATCTGGGACAATAGGGCTATAAGTGAAAGTTTGACCTAAAAAGAGAACATGTAGTTGTTCCCACGGTAGCATTCGTAAATTCCAGTTATTTCGTAGTCGTGTTACGGCTTCCCTTGGTGTTTCATCTGCTAAAGCAAAAGTACCGTAGTGCATGGGAATGAAATGTGTAGCTTTTATATCTAGATAGGCTTGCACAGCTTCTTCTGGTGAAACGTGAGACACTTTCATAAACCATTCTGGTTCATAGGCACCAATTGGCATAAGTGCAATATCGATTGAAAAACGTTTGCCGATCTCTTTAAATCCTTGGAAATAACCACTATCACCACAAAAATAAATGGTTTCTGAAGAAGTCATATTATCAATGATCCATCCTCCCCAGTGAGAGGTGTTCATATCAAATAATGTTCTTCTCGTCCAGTGCTGGGCAGGTACGAAGTGAAAAGAGACTTCATCAATTGTTGTACTTTCCCACCAGTTGTATTCTTCTACATTGGTGAATTTTTTACGAGTAAATAATTTTTTTAGCCCAATAGGAACAAGGTATAAGGCATCATCATTTAGTTGACGAAGAGATGAAAAGTCTAAATGATCGTAATGACCGTGTGAAATAAGAACGATATCGATTTTAGGTAGTTCTTTTATAGTGAGCCCTGGCTCAGTAAGTCGTGGAACTAACTTTAATTTATTTGCCCATACTGGATCTGTTAAAATATTTAAGCCGTTCGTTTGAATGAGAAAAGTTGAATGACCAATCCATGTGACAGTCGTTTTTTCAAAGTTATTTAGTAGAAATTTACTTTGTTTAACAGGTGATTGTTCTACTAGAAAAGAAAAGTCTTTTTTGTTTTGCTTTCTTTCTTTACGCCAACGTAAGAAGGAGCGAATTGATTTTTTTGTACTTGCATTATCCATATTTTCATAGCGCTTAGCCATGAACATCACCTCATTTAAAATCGTTGTAGTTGTATTGTACCGAAATGTTGTTAAGGAATACAGTGTTTAACATGGAGTAATGTTTAATTAATTGTAAAAAAATAGGAAGATTTATTTACAAATTTAACAATGAACTTCGTTTCGCAAATAATGGTTAGAGAAATAATAGTAGTAAAATATATTTTGTCTAGTAATTCGCTTGAAATAAAGAAGTAACATACGTAAATTCGTACGATTTCGTGAACAAATGATGTAAACAATTTTCTCATAGTGTTTACTTTTGTTATGATATACATAACTTACATAAATTAAGGATAGAGAAAAGAGGTTTAATAATGAAGCGTTATCAAAAGTTAATTGGTCTTATGGTTGTATTTTGTCTCTTTGTACTTGCAGGTTGTAGCAGTTCAGGGGCAAAACTCCGTAAACCGTTAAACTGGGATTTAGAAACTTTCCAATTTACAAATCAAGAAGGAAAGCCGTTTGGTACAAAAGATTTAAAAGGGAAAGTTTGGGTAGCAGATTTCATGTTTACAAACTGTCAAACAGTTTGTCCGCCAATGACTGCTAATATGGCGAAATTACAGAAAATGGCTAAGGAAGAGAAATTAGACGTTCAGTTTGTTTCGTTTAGTGTAGACCCTGAACTTGATAAACCAGAAAATTTGAAAGCATTCATTCAAAAGTTTACAGAGGATACAAGTAATTGGAACTTGTTAACAGGTTATTCACTGGAGGATATTACAAAGTTTTCAAAAGATAACTTCCAATCGCTTGTAGATAAACCAGAGAATGGGCAAGTAATACACGGTACATCATTTTTCTTAGTCGATCAAAATGGAAAAGTAATGAAAAAATATAGCGGCATTAGCAATACGCCATACGAAGATATTATACGTGATATGAAGCGATTAGCTGATTAAAAAGAAGGGTGCTTAGCACCCTTCTTTTATTAGTATTCAGTCTATGGATAATATGTCATGCTGTTGTGGTAATTTCGGTGCGCGAATTTCTAATACACCGTTTTGATAAGAAGCTTTCGTTGCTTTTTTATTAATTAAATATGGTAACTTAATAATTCTTGACGCTTCTGAAATGGAACGTTCTCGGCGATAATAGTTATGAGATGTCTGTTCTTCTTCCGTCTCTTCAAGTATATCTTCTTTTACAGAGACTTTTAAGTATTCGCTTTGTATTTCAATTTGAATTTGTTCTTTTTGTATACCTGGTAGTTCGGCTGTAACGACGAGTTCGTCACCAACTTCGTATAAATCTACTGGGAATGTTAATAAACGGTTTCCCTTTTGGAAAAAATGATTTAAATCAGCAATTACGCCACGGAGAGGTGTTTGTTCGAAAAAATCATCAATTTGTTTTAAATAATTACGAACCGGTGGGCGAGAAGAATCTTTTTTTTCTTCACTCATGGTATTACCTCCTAGAAATCAATTTGCAATATCATATGACAAAAGCGGAGAAAGGTGAGTGCCTAGTTTTCATGTTTTCATAAAAAAATGTTAAAAATGTGAAATGGAGTGAGTTTTTTATAGTTTTTGGTCGCCATATTCAGTTGATTATGCTAGTATAAATAGGGTTGATATAGTAGTATTGAGACAGAATGAAAACTGAAAGAGGGTAAGAAGTATGTGTGGTTTTGTAGGATGTTTATGTGAAAACCCTAGAGAGTTTTCAGAAACAGAAAAACATCAATTTGAAAATATGAACACGATGATTTTCCACCGCGGTCCAGATGACGAAGGATATTTTCGTGATGAACATGTACAATTTGGCTTCCGCCGTTTAAGTATCATTGACTTAGAGGCAGGACATCAGCCGTTAACTTATGAAAATGATCGATATGTAATTATTTTTAATGGTGAAATTTACAATTATGTAGAACTACGTGAAATGTTACTTGAAAAAGGTGCAACTTTTGCTACACAATCTGATACAGAAGTTATCATTGCATTGTATGCACATATGAAAGAAAAATGTGTAGACTACCTTCGTGGTATGTTCGCATTTATGATTTGGGATCGTGAAGAAAAGACACTTTTCGGTGCACGTGACCACTTCGGTATTAAGCCTTTATACATCGCACAACAAGGTGATACTACATTCTTCGCATCTGAGAAGAAAAGTATTATGCATGTAATGGAAGACAAAGGGGTAAACCCAAAGTCACTACAACACTACTTTACGTACCAATATGGTCCAGAGCCAGAAACATTAACAATTGATGTTAACAAAATTGAGCCTGGTCATTACTTCGTAAAAGAAATTGGTAAAGAGATGGAAATCCATCGCTACTGGAATCCTTATTTCAACGCTTCAAGCGCAACGAAAGAGGAGCATATCCAAGCAATTCGTGATGTATTATACGATTCTGTAAAAGTACATATGCGTAGTGATGTACCAGTAGGTTCTTTCTTATCTGGTGGTATCGATTCATCTATTATTGCTTCTATCGCAAGAGAAATGAATCCAAATCTATTAACATTCTCTATTGGTTTCGAACAACGTGGTTTCAGTGAAGTTGATGTTGCGAAAGAAACTGCTGAGAAATTAGGAGTTAAAAACCATAACGTATTCATTACAGCGCAAGAATTTATGGATGAGTTCCCAAAAATCATTTGGCATATGGATGATCCTTTAGCGGATCCAGCAGCTGTACCATTGTATTTCGTTGCGAAAGAAGCGCGTAAACATGTAACGGTTGTTCTTTCTGGTGAAGGTGCAGACGAGCTATTTGGTGGATATAACATTTATCGTGAGCCAAACTCGTTAAAAATGTTCTCTTACATTCCTAGCCCAGGAAAGAGTGTTCTAAAGGCATTAAGTGGTGCTCTTAAAGAAGGGTTTAAAGGAAAAAGCTTCTTAGAGCGTGGATGTACGCCAATCGAAGAGCGTTACTATGGAAATGCGAAAATCTTCCGTGAAGAAGAGAAAGCTGAATTAATGAAGTATTACGATGAAAGTGTTAACTATATGGATATCACGAAACCATTGTATAACGAAATTAAAGATTATGATGATGTAAGTAAAATGCAGTACATTGATATGTTCACATGGTTACGCGGCGATATTTTATTAAAAGCTGATAAAATGACGATGGCAAATTCATTAGAACTTCGTGTACCGTTCTTAGATAAAGAAGTATTTGACGTTGCATCTAAAATTCCGACAGAATTTAAAATTGCAAACGGAACAACGAAAGCTATATTACGTGAAGCTGCTCGTGGAATTGTTCCGGATCACGTGTTAGATCGTAAAAAGCTTGGATTCCCAGTACCAATTCGTCACTGGTTAAAAGATGAAATGCACGATTGGGCTGTAAATATTATTAAAGAAAGCAAAACTGAGCATTTAATCGAAAAACAGTATGTATTAAACTTACTGGAAGCACATTGTGCAGATAAAGGCGATTATAGCCGTAAAATTTGGACTGTACTTGCGTTTATGGTATGGCATCAAATTTATGTTGAGCATAAATACGATACGAATAAGTTCCACGAAGAAACAAAGCGTGCGTATAGCTTAGTTTAATAAAAAACCTTAAGGTCGCATTCGATCTTAAGGTTTTTTTCATAAATTGCATTTATTATTGATACAATAATAGTAAAAGGATGGACAACATATGATTACGTTTGAGAAAGTAAATACAGAAAATGAAAGCGCTGTAAAAGAAATGTTTCACTCACACAGCTTAGATGAGAAAAAGGTTCAGTATTGTGTAAAAGTTGATGATACATATATTGGCGTAATAGATTATAGCGTTCAAGAAGAGAGTGCTATTTTTTCACAGTTAATTATTCATTTTGATTATCAAGGTTATGGATACGGGACAAATACGTATTTTACATTTGAAGAAATGATGAAACAGAGAAATGTGAAAGAAATAAAAGTATTGCAAGAGATGTTTACTGAACAAGCTAAATCTTTCATAGAGGGATCTGGTTTTATTGAGGGAAATGGAATATATGTAAAGAAAATATAGTGAATATTGATTAGGTGATGATATGAATATAAGGTAGGTGGACGTATGACGATAACTTCTGGTCTTGTATTAGTTGGAGGTTGTTTTATAGTAGCAGAACTATGCCAGACTTTTATTCGGAAAAGAATGTATAAGAAGAGAAGACCATATGAATTACAATATATTCCCGTATTTTTAATTTTGTTTTGTATGCTATTTGTATTGCAAAACATAACGTATTTCCCACCTCTTTTGAACATTTTTTTGAAGTTTGGGTTGCTATATAGCGGCGGGGGGATATTTCTTTTATTTCTTTTATTTTGCATACGTTACATCCATTATCAATCGTATATATTCATTTTAAATTGGCTAAAGCAAAGCGATAGAAACCGCCTTACATAAGGGGGTTTTTTTATTTGTACTTGTAACGGAACTTGTACAATTAACATAAAATAGGACGAGTAGAAATGAAAGCTTATTACAATAAAGAAAGGAATGAAAAAGATATATGAAACTTGTTATAGACGCAGGGCATGGTGGATATGATTCTGGTGCTGTTGGTAATGGGTTAGTGGAAAAAGAGTTAACACTTCAAATTGCTAGACGTGTGCGAGATATTTTATCTGTAAATTATCCAATCAATATTAAAATGACACGTGATAGTGATGTGTTTATCTCTTTATCAGAACGTGCTAATATTGCTAATTCATTTGGTGCAGATTATTTTATTTCATTTCACATTAATAGTGGCGGTGGAACTGGATTTGAAAGTTATATTTACAACGCGCTATCTAATAGTAGTTCTGCATATGAAAAGCAACAAAAGATGCATGCAGCAGTCAATCCTGTATTAACAAAATACGGTCTTCGTGACCGAGGAGCCAAAAAAGCAAATTATGCGGTACTAAGAGAGACTGCAATGGATGCAATTTTAACAGAGACTGCCTTTATTGATACAACGTTTGATGCTAATTTATTGAAAAATCCACAATTTATCGAAGATCTAAGCCAAGCGTATGCAAACGGAATAGCAGCTATTTTTGGAGTAGCTCCAAATCCGAATCCTCCAAATCCACAACCTCCAAACCCACAGCCAACACCACAAACGAAGGGGATTGCCTATATACTTGGGAAAAATGTGAATTTAAGAAGTGGCCCATCAACGTCTTCTTCAGTTATTCGTCAACTAAACGCCCCAGAATCGTATGTCGTATATCAGGAAAGTAACGGATGGTTAGACTTAGGAAATGGACAATGGGTGTATAATGACCCTTCGTACATTAATTTTGTAAAGACGAGCAATAGCGATGGAAGCGCAATTGGTGTTGCATATATACAAGGAACAAATGTGAATTTAAGAAGTGGTCCATCAACATCTTCTTCAGTTATTCGTAAATTAAATAATCCGGAATCTTATTTAGTATATATTAATCAAAACGGTTGGTTGAACCTTGGTGGAAATCAGTGGGTGTATAATAATCCATCATATATTAAATATAATCAATATTAGGAAATAAATTTATGATGTAATATGAATGCGTATTTATGTATAACGTAGATACGCATTTTAAGAACGTTTATTGTTTTCATACTTATATACTTTATTTTAAAAATAAACATTTGAATAGCGGATAGAATCTAAAATGTATGTAATATACATTAACCTTTGATTGTTAATGATAATCAATTTCATCTAGGAGGACATATGGTACATAGTAAAAAAATATTTATGTTATGCATTATGATACTTATGGTAATAATCGCAGGGTGTAGCAAAGAAGAGAAAAAAGGAAATGATCCATCAGCTAAAGCAAAAGATTCGTATACTGTAAAGCATGCAATGGGTGAAACAACAGTAAATGGTACACCTAAAAAAGTAGTTGTTTTAACAAATGAGGGTGCGGAGGCACTTTTAGCTGTTGGAGCAACGCCAGTTGGAACTACAAAACCACGTGCTGGTGATGAATGGTATCCTCATTTAGCGAAAGATTTAAAAGATACGAAAGTTGTAGGAACTGAGCGTGATATTAATTTAGAGGCAGTTATGAAGCTTAAGCCGGATTTAATTATCGGGAATAAAATGCGTCATGAAAAAATATATGAGCAATTGAACGAAATAGCGCCAACTGTATACGCTGAAACATTGCGCGGGGATTGGAAGGAAAACTTTACATTCTATACAAAAGCTGTAAATGAAGAAAAAGAAGGGCAAAAGGCTCTTGAAGATTATAAAAAACGTATTGAAGGAATGAAAGAGAAGTTAGGAGATAAATTGAATTCTAAAGTTTCTATTATTCGCTTCGTACCAGGTGACGTTCGTATTTATCAGAAAAACTCATTCTCAGGTGCTGTTTTAAATGATATTGGATTTAAGCGACCACCACTACAAGATAAAGATGAATTTGCGATAAAAGGAATTACAAAAGAGCAAATTCCGAATATGGATGGGGACTACATATTCTACTTCACATCTGATAAAGATGCAGATAAGAATAACGAAGGAACCACGTTAGCAAAAGAATGGACAGAAGACCCACTCTTTAAGCAGCTGCAGGCTTCTAAAGACAATAAAGTATTCCAAGTGGATGAAGTAATTTGGAATACAGCAGGCGGTATTAAAGCTGCAAACTTAATGTTAGATGATATTGAAAAATATTTTCTGAAATAAATGAATGGTTGAGTGCATCACTTTAAATAGGTGATGTACTTTTTTTGTTTAGTTAAATACAGAAAATTCCTTCTTTTAAGTGTGGATAAGTTGTACAATAAAATCAATTATGGAATAAAGGAGTGGGAAGGAATGAAAGCTACTCATAAAGATTGGATTTTATTTAACGGAAGAATTGTGAATACGAAGGAAGAACAGCCGATGGTCCCATTAGAGGAGAGGGGCTTTCAATTTGGTGATGGTATATATGAGGTGTTTAGGTTATACGATGGGAAGCCTCATTTATTAGACTTACATTTGGAACGCTTTTTTAAATCTATGAGGGAAATAAATATTGTTCCGCCGTTTACAAAGGAAGAGTTAGTTGAAGAACTTCATCAAATGATTGAAAGAAATCAATTTCAAGAGGATGGGAATGTGTATCTTCAAATATCACGTGGAGCTCAAGCTCGAAATCATGTGTATGAAAAAGATTTACAGCCAACATATTTTGCGAATATTGTTTTGTTTCCAAGACCTACCGCTACTATGGAACAAGGAATAAAGGTTACTGTAGAAGAGGATATACGCTGGAAGTTCTGTCATATAAAATCTTTAAACCTTCTACCTAATATCATGATTAAAAATAAAATAAACGAGCAAGGGTATCAAGAAGCGATATTAGTACGAGATGGAGTTGTAACAGAAGGGTGTCATTCGAATTTCTTTATGGTGAAAAATAATAAATTAATTACACATCCGGCCGATAATTTCATTCTACACGGCATTACTCGTCACTACGTTATTACATTAGCGAAAGCTTTACATATTGAAGTGGAAGAGCGTGAATTCTCATTGCAAGAAGTATACGAGGCTGACGAATGTTTCTTTACAGCGACACCACTTGAAATATTCCCAGTTGTTCAAATTGGTGATGAGAAGTTTGGAAGCGGCGAAAGAGGACCAATTACGAAAAAACTACAAGCTGCATATGAAGAAAGTATTAATTTGTTTAAAGTGACAAATTAATAATGAGGGAAAAAGCTGGTATTCCCCCAGCTTTTTTTCATGATATAATTCAACCATAGGACAAGTTTTGAAAACGCTGTAAAAAGGGGATTTAATATATGAATTATGAAGATTTTAAAGAAGTAATTCACGGTAGACGAAGTGTTAGAAAGTTTACAGAACAAGAAGTATCCACTAGTGATATAAAAGAAATTATTGATTGTGCTCGTTATGCACCGAGTGATACGAACTCACAAACGTGGGAGTTCTTGGTCATTATGAACCGAGAGAAAATTAAAGAAATTGAACAAATGACATGGGATGCATTACATAAACTTGCGGCAAAAGCAGCAGAAAATGGAGAAGAGAAAGCAGGGAAATTACTTACACGTTCTTTCGGTCCATATGCGACAGCTTTCTCTGAGGCGCCAGTATTAATCGTATGTTTGGCAACACCATATGAATCAAAGTTTCGTGAAAAGATATTTGATCCAATTGCCTTCGTTCCTGATTCAGTATGGGAAGAGGAAGGAATTAAGAGTAGCTGTTTAGCAGCACAAAACTTAATGTTGGCTGCACATGCGAGAGGACTGGGTACTTGTCCAATGACAGGACCTGTATTATTAGCTCAAGATGAACTGCGACAATATTTACAAATTGAGCCTCAAAAACAAATTAATATGGTAATTTCACTCGGGTTTCCGAAAGATAAGCCGAAGAAACTTTCTCGAAAAGAAGTTGATGAGATTACAACATTTATTTTCTAAATGTTATGTAGAAAAGACATTGAAATGACAATGTCTTTTTATTTTGAATGGATATTTTTTTAGTAAATTGGGCTAAAATGATGAATAGATTGGAATTACTATTTATTTCTTTAAAAAAATTAATGTTCTTAAAATGAAAGTATGGTACAGTAATCGTGAGCAAGTTAATATTTGTTCATGAAAGTGTTAAAAACTAGTTTTAAAATCAAGAAGTTATTTTTGTATAATAAATTATAATGAAATAACAGGGGGAATGAATTTTGAAGAAATTCATAATCGCTGGATTGTCTGTATTGTTATTAGTAGGCTGTGGTACTCCAAAGGAAAAAGAGGATGCACAGTCAAACCAGGAAGAACAAGTTGTAAATGCAAGTGATGAGAATATGGTCGTATTTCCTGAAGGAGCAGTGCCAATCGGAGAAGGGAAAGTAAAAGTAACTACTCCAGATGGTACTTCTGAAAATGGCAATATACCAACTGTATTCATAAAAAAGGATACTTTAATTCAGCAAGTCGAATTAGAACTTTCCAATTTTCAAAACGATAAAGAAACATTTGTATTTGTAGATCAAATATTTGCAGATAAACATCAAGTAACTAGTACAACACAGACAACAGTACAATTAAAAGAAAAGACGCTTGAGACAGGTAGTCATACGATTACCGCAGCTCAGTTTGAAAACAATGACCCGAAAGGAAAAGTCATTAGCTTTAATCAAGCAACGTTTGAAACAAAGCCTGCGTCTTAATTATGGATAAAAAGTACATTACTTAAAGTGGTAGTGTACTTTTTAATTTGGATAGGATTAGGTTGTTGAGAATAATTTGTTTCACTTTCTAGTACGAATGAATAGGAAGAACTTATTCTTTACTATCATGTAAGAGGAAGGGATTGAAAGTTTGAAACGAGTTATTCGTATTTTCTTATTTATTATAATGTTTTCGGTCATTTGGTTTACTTTACAAGAGGCGGTTGAAGTTACGCTCAATTATCACATTCATGACTTGTTAATTGGAGCTGTATGCTTTGTCATTGTGTATCGGTTTTATCCCGCTATTTGCGGGCAGTAAGGCCCCTACCCACATGTGAGGAAGTTAGGTGGGAGATCAATTTGTCCGTAAAAGCCCGATTGGTGAAGGATAATAATCATAGGGGGATGGACACCCCCCTATGATTAAAGTTTCACTTTATGATAAACTCGGATTAAGGTAAGTATTGAGTTGGAAATGTAGGGATTTCATTTGAAATGTCGAATAGTACATACGATGTCGTAATAACAAATTTTCTATTGTTTACTGTGAAACAGAAGAAGGAGAGATAGTAGTAATGAAACGAGCTCTTATTAATATCGACTATACATATGATTTTGTAGCTGAAAAAGGTGCTTTAACTTGCGGGAAGCCAGGTCAAGAAATTGAGAAAGAACTTGTGCATATAACGAAGCAGTATATTGAAGGTGGAGATTATGTAGTGTTTGCGATTGATAAACATGAAGACAATGATGTATATCATCCAGAAGCGAAATTGTTTCCACCTCATAATATAGCAGATACAAATGGAAGAGACTTATTCGGTGAATTACAAGAAGTATACGAAAAATATAAAAATGCTGAAAATGTATATTACATGGACAAAACACGTTACAGTGCTTTTGCAGGAACGGATTTAGAAATGAAGCTAAGAGAAAGAGGAATAGAGGAAGTGCATCTTGTAGGTGTATGTACAGATATTTGCGTCCTTCATACAGCAGTAGATGCTTATAACAAAGGGTTTCAAATTGTCGTTTATGAAAAAGCAGTAGCATCTTTTAATGCGCAAGGGCATGAATATGCACTTGGACATTTTAAATCTTGTTTAAATGCAGAAGTGAAGTGAAAAAAAGAGGCCTTCAAAAGGTCTCTTTTTCACATTTGAATAGAGACGACTTGCTGTTGAATTAACTTTTTAATGAACGGGCTAATCTTTTTTGGTAGCCCATTTAAATCAAAAAATTGTACATGTAATGATTCAGCTTCGTCTGCTTTTAACAAACCACCTGTAATGTCTTTGCAAAGGTATGCGATTGTAATAGGATAAAATTCATCTCCATTTGGTAATTGTACAAAAAACTCTTTACCTGAAAATACACTTACTAACTGAAGTGTACCAATTTCAATACCTGTTTCTTCAAGCACTTCTCGTCTCCCAGCTTCTTCTGTGGATTCACCAAGTTCCACAAAACCTCCAGGAACTCCCCAAATGCCATTTCGTCTTTGTTGTAGTAATATTTGACCGTGTTCATTGAAAACAGCTACAGCAACTCCTGCTAGATTGAGTGGTCTTGATCCAACAACTTTTCTTAGTTCTTCAATATATCCCATTGTTAGTAACCTCCGCGAGTAAAAATATATTCAAATGAACTATTCGGTGTCATATGAATATTTTCCTTGTAATGAAGTGAGTATTGCGGATTTAAAAAAAAGGCGTTTATCCCGCTATTTGTGGGCAGTAAAACTTCTACCTCAAAATTCGGCTGGAGCAAAGAAGTTAGGTGGAAGCCCTGCTGCCCGTAAATGCCCGATTGGTGAGGGCTAATAATCAGTGGGAGATGAACAAAAAACCCCACTGATTAAAGTTTCATTTTATAAAAAATTCTATTGTAATCTCCCTTTAGGGTATTAAAAAGGGTATATTTATAGTGAATAGAAAAGGACATCTGAAGTTGAAAGATTGATGAAATGGTTATATTGTTGAAGATGAACAATGAATACAAATACATAGTTAAGAAAGTACGATTTAAGATCAGGATAAAAGATGTTTCGAAAACAAGTGTTGAGATGATAAATGTGTATTTAAAATAGAGTAGCTCTGCATGAAATTTTCATTAGTAAGGAAGTGGATGGATGAGTTTATTAACGTATACTGAAGAGTTTTTTAATTATGTAAGGGAATTTTTACTTTTAAGATTTTTACTATTTGCTTTAGTTCTTATCATTATTTCTTTTGTCATAAACCGCATTATTGATTGGTTTTTTAAAAAATCAAGCTTTTTTGATGAAGAGGTAGAGCAGACGATTCAAAGTGTTATTCGATCTATTTTTAGATATATCATTATCATCAGTCTAATCATATATTTAATTAGTCAATTTGTAGATATAAAAAGTATTATTGCAGGTGCAGGGATAGCGGGAGTTGTCATCGGTTTTGCTGCACAACAGATGCTAAAAGATGTCATATTAGGCTTCGCAAGATTAGCGGACAAAGAGTTTCGTGTTGGCGATTTTGTAACTTTTAATGGAACAAATTCAGGAACTATTGAGGAAATTAGTATTCGTTTTATGCAAATTCGTGAATGGTCAGGGAAGCTCCTTACCATACCACATGGAGAGATTAGAACGATACAGAATTTTAATAAAGGGTGGATGCGAGTTATTGAACGCATCACGGTAAATTATCAGGAAGATCCTACAAGAGTTAAGGAATTGTTAGAAGAAGTATGTGTTATTTGTAATGAAAAATTGGACCAAAATCTTTATAGAGTAGATGATGAAGCTGTTGAACCATTTAAATATGTTGGAGTTACAGACTTAAATCCTAACCTTAAATATGTTGGATATGAATTTTGTATTACAGGTTTGATTAAACCTGAAGATTATTTTGAAACTTCCAGACAAGTAAGATTTGAATTAATGTCTATGTTCCATAAAAATCAAGTGCAAATGCCAGCAGCGAATATGTTCGTTAACACTGAAAGTTTACAGAATATCCATGTGGGACAATCTTTATCAGACAGTTAATGAAAACTAGCTAATTTCTGTTTTGGTTTAGAATTTAGATTTGCAAATCGGCAGATTTGAATGTACTGTATGGGATATCTCCGAAAAAAGAGCTGAAGGAATTCGGTTCTTTTTTGTTTGTAGTATTTTGAAATTTCTTAATGTTATAATGGTAGTTGGTGATGAGAATGAGCATAGATGAAAAAGAGATGCATCGTTTAGAGGCATTAAAAGAAATTGCTGAGTTACTAAATGAAGCAACAAACTTACAGGAAATGTTAGGAAAAGTGTTACATACATTATTACAAGTTATGAATTTACAAACAGGGTGGATATTCTTTATTGATGAAAGTGGAAAGCATCGTATGCTTGTAGACCAAAACTTACCCCCAGCTCTTACGTGGCAGGAAAAGAAGCCGATGTGTGAAGGAGATTGTTGGTGTGTAGAACGTTTTGTGAATGGAAGATTGGAAAAAGCGACAAATATTATTGAATGTAAACGAATAGAGGATGCGATTGAATGTAATTGGGGCGAGACAGAAGATGTTACACATCATGCGACAATCCCGCTAAGATCTGGATCAGAGAAATTTGGTCTATTAAATGTAGCCTCGCCTCATAAAACACATTTTTCTGAGGAGGAGTTAGCGTTATTAGAAGCGATTGCATTTCAAATTGGAACGACAATACAACGTATTCAATTAGTTGAGAAAGAACGAAAATATGTAGTTGTAGCTGAAAGAAATCGATTGGCTCGTGATTTACATGATTCTGTTAAACAATTGTTATTTTCAATTATGCTAACAGCGAAAGGGACTCTAAATATGACGAAGGATAGAGACTTGCAAGAGATGTTAAGCTATATTGGAGAATTATCACAGGAAGCATTACAAGAGATGACACTTTTGATTTGGCAATTAAGGCCTGAAGGATTAGAGAAAGGTTTAGCAGAAGCGATTCAAAATTACGGAAAACTGTTAGGGATTCAAGTGGAAGTTCGAATTGATGGAATGGTTTTAATTGAAGATGAGATAGAAGAAGTTTTATGGCGTATAAGCCAAGAGGCATTACATAATTGTAAAAAACATGCCTCATGTGAAAAAGTATGTATTCATTTAAGGATAGAAAATAATAAGTTGCATTTTTACATAGAAGATAACGGGATAGGATTTATACAGGATCAAGTAAGAGAGTCAGCACTTGGTTTGAAAAGTATGAAAGAACGAATTGAATTAATGAGGGGGATTTTTCGAATAAAAGCAGAACCGGAAAAGGGGACAAAGATAGAAATTCAATTACCGGTTTGAGAGGGAGAACGTCAGTGAAAATTAAATTATTACTTGTAGAAGATCATCATATCGTTCGAAGGGGACTCGTATTCTTTTTGAAGACGAGAGAAGAATTTGAAATTATTGGGGAAGCAGCAAATGGTGAAGAAGCATTAACATTCGTCCAAACAGAAAGGCCGGATGTAGTATTAATGGATTTATCAATGCCGAAAATGGATGGTATTGAAGCGACAAAACGTATAAAACAATACGATGAGACAATAAAAATTCTTATGCTCAGTAGTTTTTCAGAACAAGATTACGTTTTACCAGCATTAGAAGCTGGGGCAGATGGTTATCAATTAAAAGAAGTGCAGCCAGATCAACTCGTTGCGTCAATCGTTGCGGTATATCAAGGAAATGCAAATTTTCACCCGAAAGTAACACCAGCACTATTAGGACGATCAGCAGTCAAGAAAGAACAAGAGAATCCTTTTTCTATGTTAACAAAAAGGGAACAAGAAGTACTTCGTGAAATTGCGAAAGGAAGAAGCAATAAGGAGATTGCAGCAGAACTTCATATTACAGAACAAACTGTGAAAACACACGTTTCTAACGTATTGGCTAAATTGGAAGTAGATGATCGTACACAAGCTGCCTTATACGCAGTAAAGCATGGGGAAAACTAGAAATAAGT
Source organism: Bacillus sp. FDAARGOS_1420 (assembly GCF_019344915.1). Taxonomy (NCBI): domain Bacteria; kingdom Bacillati; phylum Bacillota; class Bacilli; order Caryophanales; family Bacillaceae; genus Bacillus; species Bacillus sp. FDAARGOS_1420. The sequence continues at coordinate 1,384,873 of NZ_JAHWJB010000002.1, forward strand.
ATGAATAATTGTGTCATATGTTACGGTAGAATACATAGGAGCAAATAAAATGTATAGTGATGCGCCAAATAGAGGTTTTTCTTCTTTCAATAATTAGGTACAATAAAGTGAAACTTTAATCAGTGGGGGGGATATCCCCACTGATTATTAGTTGAACCAATCGGGTTTTTACGGGATAAAGCTACTATGGAAGGGGAAGATACGATATGCCTGGTACAAAAAGTGGGATTGGAAAGATTCAGGCTTCGTTAAATGGTTTATCACCGAAATTACGAAGTATTGCCGAACATATTTTGAAACATCCACAAGATGTTGTACATAAATCAATTACGGAGTTAGCGGAAGTTACGAATAGTTCTGAAGCAACGATATTCCGCTTATGCAAACACCTAGGTTTTCAAGGGTTTCAAGACCTGAAAATTACATTAGCTCGTGAGATTGTACATACCCCGATGCAAAATATTCATGAGGAAGTATCGGTAGAAGATAATATGGTCACTGTTGCTAAAAAAGTTTTTCATTCACATATTACAGGACTGCAAGATACATTACATTTGTTAAATGATAACGCGTTGGAACAGGCAGTAAGTGCGCTGAATGAAGCGAAACGAATTGAGTTTTATGGAAATGGTGGTTCGGGTATTATTGCGATGGATGCTTATCATAAGTTTATGAGGACGGGTATTTCTTGTATTGCTCATACGGATTCACATTTTCAAATTATGGGAGCTGGCTTGCTGACAAAAGAAGCGGTGGTCATTGCAATTTCTCATTCGGGCAGTAATAAAGGATTACTTGAAGCATTAGAAGTAGCGAAAGCAAGAGGGGCTCGCATTATTGCGATTACAAGCTATCAAAAATCGGCACTAAGCCAACTTGCTCATATAACACTATATACTTCGACGCGTGAGACGGAATTTCGTACAGAAGCAAGTTCGTCACGATTAGCGCAGCTTAGTTTATTAGATACTTTGTATGTGGGATTGTCATTGCAGCGACAAGAGGAAACACTACAAAATTTACAAAGTATACGTGAAACAATTTCGATGAAACGAATATAAAGGGCTCTTCAAATGTTAAATTTAGATAATAACTTATAGGGTAGTTAGTCCATTACGGGGCTGATTATCCTTTTTATTTACATAATGAATAAAAAGAATGAATATTCAATTCGATTAGTATAATGTAGATATGGAATTTGAATCGTTTGTTTGGCTTTTGGGAGGGGGACAAAGCCTCGGAGAGTGTTTTAATGAGGGTTAAAGAAATAAACATTGGTAAAAAGAAAAGCTTTCCTACTAGTGGATTCAGAGGGGGTACCTGTTACATCAGTAGCTTAGTAATAGACCGATTAGAAAAACAAAATTTAGTAGAACGAAAAACTGATAAATTAGATCGGGGATATACATGTCTTTACATTTTAGAACAAGTTAAAGACTATATTGAAAAAGTTAATCTCTGATTATTTTGTGCCATTACTTGCAAAAATAAAGGCATTGAACAAGGAAGAGTAATTAGCTATTTCTGAAGGAATCTCCAAATTTTGTGACCTAATTGATAAAAATAAGTGAGTTAATTATAAAATACTTTTATTGAAGGGAAAAAGAATTATGTTTCTCATAGCGTATTTACCTATTTTTCTGTATTTATTATTAGAATTTTATAGAAGTTCACCTGTTAAAGAAGAAAAACAAAATCGTGGTTCTAGTTTTTTTATCGGAATAGTTTTTGCATTGATGTTAACCATTCCAGAGATTATGTATTTCATTACAGTAAATAAGATTAATTCATTGCTGTTTTTGGGTGTTATTATCGGGCTAATTGGTGTATGGATAAGATTTTCTTCAATGAAAATCTTAGGAAGATTTTACAGTAGGAATGTCGGAATGCAAGGGGGACATAAGTTAATTCAAAACGGTCTATATAAATATGTTCGCCATCCTGGTTATTTAGGGTCTTTTTTGACCTTTTTAGGATTTGCTATATCTTCATCTTCATTCATTGCCATTATCATAAATATTATTTTATTTTTCCTTGTGTATTCGTATCGTATAAAAATTGAAGAGAGAATTCTTATTACGCTGTTTGGTGAACAATATAAACAATATCAGTCCAAGACTTGGCGAATTATTCCGTTTCTATACTAGGGATTATAGGAGAAATTTCTTAAATAGATGGATGCGGGGTCCCACCACATTATAAAAAGACAGGAACAAATATGTTCCTGTCTTTGATTTTATTGAGTCTAAAGTGTATGACCTAAATATAATAATAGAAGGCTTTTTATATTGGTGAATAGTTGTTGATATATCCGCTAGATTTAATGGTTCTAATTGTCTATAGAAATATATTACTTATAATCTCCCAAGCTTAAAAAATATTTTTTAAACCTCTATATTCTTTGCATATAAACCAAAAAGAAATGCCTGATAAATTTCAATGTAAATATGATGGAATTTCAGTTTTCCTTTCAAATATAGTAAGAAAATACTTGGTTAATAATTCAAATATTGTTCAATATTTCACAATAATCTTATGAAATTCCATGTTATGATGAACCTGTAATGATGATTGAACACTTAAATTTGGCACAATAATTAGCCAAAATAGTGAGGACAGTAGTTGTGAGATAAACTCATTAAAACTCTAAAACACTAAAGGGGAGATCACATATGAAAGCAGTAGTAGTTAATAAAAACAGCAAAGCAAACATTGAAGTTATTGAAAAGGAATTACGTTCGCTACATTCGGGTGAAGCGCTAGTAGATGTAGAGTATTGTGGAGTTTGCCACACTGATTTACACGTTGCAAATCATGATTTTGGAAACACCGATGGCCGCATCCTTGGTCATGAGGGTGTAGGTATTGTTACTAAAATTGCTGATGATGTTACTTCACTAAAGATAGGTGACCGTGTAAGTATTGCATGGATGTTCCAATCTTGTGGACGTTGTGAATATTGCGTAACGGGTAGAGAAACATTCTGCCGTGAAGTGAAAAATGCTGGTTATTCAGTAGATGGTGGTATGGCTGAACAATGTATTGTTACAGCTGATTATGCGGTGAAGGTACCAGAAGGATTAGATCCTGCTCAAGCATCATCAATCACATGTGCGGGCGTAACTACATATAAAGCTATAAAAGTATCAGACATTAAACCTGGTCAACCTATCGTAATCTATGGTTGCGGTGGATTAGGAAACTTAGCTATCCAATATGCTAAAAACGTATTTGGTGCAAAGGTAATTGCAGTAGATATCAATGACGACAAATTAGCCTTAGCAAAAGAAGTTGGTGCTGATATGACTATCAATCCAATTTCTCAAGGTCCTGCTGATAAAATTGTTCAAGAGGAGTTTGGTGGTGCTTATGCTGCTGTAGTAACAGCAGTTTCTAAAGTAGCCTTCAACTCAGCAGTTGATGCAGTACGTGCTTGCGGTAAAGTAGTTGCGGTAGGTTTACCAGTAGAAACTATGGATTTAAACATTCCACGACTTGTATTAGACGGGATTGAAGTAGTTGGTTCTCTAGTTGGTACTCGTAAGGATCTGGAGGAGGCATTTATGTTCGGCGCAGAAGGAAAAGTAGTGCCGGTTGTTCAAACGTGTTCTCTAGATAAAGTACAAAATGTATTCGAAGAAATGGAACAAGGTAGAATTCAAGGACGTATGGTAATCGATTTTAAACAGCATAATTGTGATTGTAAATAATTCATTTTAAATATAAAAAGCATGAGTCTAGCAAAGGACATGTAAAAAAGTTAGACGGCATAAAAAAGATGATCCCTCGTATTCAATAGGGATCATCTTTTTTATATTCTACTAATATCAATGCCAATTAATACTTGATTGATGAGACATGATTAAAAATTCACTTTATTTGCAAACGAAAAAGAATCTTTATTTTCAACAAATTTTTTATGATTTGGAACGGTTTGAATTGCTACAACTTGCGAATCTCTTGCTTTCAGTGCATCTTGAATTCCGATTGTCATAAGCTTAATAAAAAGAATCGTAATAAAGAATGAAACGAGAGTATAAAAAATAATCCACCATGAAAGATTCATTTCATAACGATTTAATCCAATAAGACCTGCCCAATCATTAGATAGAGAAACAGGTTTGGGCACTCCGTCATAGAGTTCCCGCATTTGTATCCCGCCAATTACAATGTTAAGCAACGCTAAATGGATAACGAGTATGAGTGTTTGGACGATATGTTCCATGAATAACACAAATAAGCGATCAAGTAATAAGACTCGTAAGTGTTTTTTGATAATATGAAAGCGGCTAGCACCCAGCAATTGAGAACTTAAAATGTAATCTTGTTTCATAAATTCATCAACCTCTGAGGATATATATAAAGAAAGTGTAGGTAGAGCGACGAAAATAAGTACGAGTACTTGATAAAACATAAATGAAATATTTGGGTCTAATCTATCAGCGTTTGATGTGATTACAATATTAACGGGCGTGATGAGTATAAATGCGATAAATAGAGTTGGAATATAATAAAAAACTTCTGAGCATGACTGGAAAAATCTCTTGAATTTTGGAGCGTATAAACTTAAGAGGATTCCTATACATGTTCCGAATAAAATTCGAAAGAAGCTAATTGCCACGGCTAATAAAATGGTGAATTTTGCTCCTTCTACAATTTGTAAGAAAACAGAATCTCCAAAACGATCAGATCCAAAAGGCGGCACTAACGATGGCGAAAAGGGGGCCTTTCCAAGTAATTCGTTATTGTCATTGTAAAGTAACTGAGGAGGTTTTGGGATGTTATCTTTAAAGAACCAACTATAAATAAAACTAGCTGAAACAAGTATGAATAGATAAGTAAAGCCGATTAAAAATCGTTTTGATTTCCAAATAGATTTCATAATGCTGCTCCTTTCAATTGCTTTTGCCATCTATTCATCATGAATGAGATTATTTGAAAAATGGCATAAAACGGTAAGATAATCATAACAAGTATGATAAATGCAGCTGGAGGTGAAATAAACGCCTTCTTAAATAAAAATTGAATAATGCCTTCCATATTAAAAACAAATTCTAAAATGAATAAGTTAGAAAGTAAGAAAACAAAAATCGTTTTTAAATGATGAAAGAAGTGGATAGATATATTTTTGAATAAATGAATGCATAGTATATAACTTGATGAAAGTCCTTTTCCATATGCAACCTCTACGTAATGTTTTTCATGTTCTTCTTTTATGTATAACACCATCATCCGAAACATTTGTAATGTAGGTAAGACTGCTAAAGATAAAATAGAGAGTAAATAAGCTCGATTTTCATTAAAAGAAATAATGGTGACAGGAGATTCTCCGAATTTCTGAAGTACCCATATGAAAAATATTTGCAAACAAATCATCATCATCATATCAGGGACAGCTTCTAATATGAACACAATTCGGTTTATCCATTTTTTTATATAATCTTTTGCTAAAAAATAAAAAAATGCCATACTAGATGATAGAAAGAGTGCAAGCAAAAAGGCTATAAATAATACAGTAAATGAATATAGGTAAGGTTCTAAAACAGTTGGAAATAATGGTGTTTTTTTGAAACTACCAAATTTCGGGTCTGATCCGATAACCACTAATGATTCAGGGGAGAAAACCTCTTTTAACATAGTAACGATCTGATTAAAAAAGTAAATTGGTTGAAAGGTAAATCCTTGTTGAGTGATAAATAAATAAGGTAAATTTAATAACAGTAAGAGTGATAAAAGAATTGATGAAAGCTTAATTGTGAATTGAGATATTGTATTTAACATTAAATCCCTCCGACATCTTTTTACAACATTATACAATAAAGTTCATATTCTGTTTTGATTTTTCTGAAAAATATAAATACTATTAGATTTTATAGTATGGAACATATATTTACAAGGTAAAAAAGTGATAGTAGGGAGCCACGCCCTATGTCCATCAAGCTAAGAAAACGAGAACTTATATATTATTATCTTTAGGTGGAGGGGAAAGAATGTTTGATAAATTAAAAAGGTTATTTAAAAAAGATAAAGAGAATGATTTAGAAGATGAGAGGTACATTTTGATTTGAAAAAAATTTTCTTCTAATAACTTGATTTATGAAAAAATATTTTATATACTAATTCATGTAAACGGTTTACTAGATCGTATTTTGCTAGAAACGAAGGGAAGGTTCGCATGGAAACAAGGGGGAGAGTAATCGGGGTTGACATCGGTACCACAAGTACGAAAACGGTTGTATTCACTGAAAAAGGAAAAGTCGTTGCTTCACATGCAATTGATTATCCAATTATTCAACCGAACGTCGGATGGGCTGAGCAAGATCCTGATGTAATATGTGCTGCTGTATATAAAACTGTAAGCGTTGCCATTAAAAATGGTAATGTGTCACCGGAAGATATTTCTTCAATCGGTATTAGTACAGCGATGCATGCCTTAATTGCTGTAGATGAAAACGGTGCGCCGTTAACGCGCTCTATTATTTGGGCAGATAATAGAAGCACAAAGCAATCAGAAAAACTATTACAACAAATGAATGGTCATGACATTTATAGAAGAACTGGTACACCAATTCATCCGATGTCACCACTTTCTAAATTACTGTGGATGAAAGAAGAAGAAACGGATTTATTCAGAACTGCTTATAAATTTATTTCTATTAAAGAGTATGTCATTTATCAATTATTTTCACGCTATGTAGTTGATCATTCAATCGCATCAGCTACTGGGTTATTTAATTTAGAAACATTAAACTGGGATGAAGATGTTTTAACTATGTTAAATATGTCACCAGAACAATTATCAACACCTGTACCAACTACATATATTTTATCGGGAATGAAACCGGAATTAGCACAAAAGATGGGCATTCATGAAGATACTCCAGTTGTTATTGGTGCGAGTGATGGTGTTCTTGCAAATGTAGGTGTCGGTGCAATATCACCTGGATCAGCTGCAATTACGATTGGGACAAGCGGTGCGGTTCGAACAATTTCATCAAGTGTTAATACAGATGAAAAAGGAAGAACCTTTTGTTACGCATTAACAGATGAGCACTGGGTAATCGGTGGACCGACGAATAATGGCGGGATTTTATTAAGATGGCTACGTGATGAATTCGGTAGTCCAGAGCAAGAAGTTGCAAGGAAGCTTGGGATTGATCCTTATGATTTATTAATTAAGTATGCAGAAAGTGTACCAGCTGGAGCAGAAGGATTGCTATTTTTACCGTTTTTATCTGGGGAACGTGCACCTTACTGGAATGCAAATGCTCGTGGTACATTCTTCGGTATAAACCTTCAGCATAAACGAGAACATTTTATACGAGCAGTTATGGAAGGTGTTTGTATGAGTGTGTATTCAGTAGCACTTGCCATTCGAGATTGTACAGGGCCACTTACTGAAATACGTGTTTCAGGAGGCTTTGCGAAATCTGCATTTTGGAGACAAATGTTATCTGACATGATGGGGAAAGAATTACTTGTTCCAGAAAGTCATGAAGCATCTGCGCTTGGGGCAGCGGCACTTGCTTTGTATGCAATTGGGAAAATTGATTCGCTTGAAGAGGTGAAGGATTGGATTGATATTGTCCATCACCATGTACCGAATAAAGAAAATACGGCTTTATATTTAGAGATGTTTTATATGTATGAACGACTTTACAATCGTTTGAAAGAAGAATTTGATTGTATAGCTGCTTTCCAACGTAAACAATAGGGGGATTGGGAGAAATGGTAGTTGGAATCGTACTAGCGGCTGTTGTTATATTACTTTTACTAATTACGGTAGTAAAATGGCATCCATTTGTCGCGTTAATTTTAACAGCAATCGGTGTAGGGCTAGCAATGGGGATGCCCTTAATTGGAACTTCACCACAACATCCAGGGATTATCGATTCTATTAAATTAGGTCTTGGTAATACGTTAGGGTTTTTGGCGATTGTTTTAGCTTTAGGAACAATGCTTGGAAAAATGATGGCTGAGTCTGGCGGTGCTGAACGAATTGCTAACACATTAATTGGACGTTTTGGGAAAAAGCGTGTTCACTGGGCAATGATGTTCGTTGCATTTATAGTAGGGATTCCGGTATTTTTCCAAGTTGGATTTGTACTATTAATTCCGTTAGTATTTACAATTGCGTTAGAAACAGGGGTATCACTTATTACAATCGGTATTCCGCTAGTAGCGGGTCTTTCGGTTGTACATGGACTTGTTCCACCGCATCCAGCAGCTATGGCAGCGGTAGGTATATTTAAAGCAGATGTAGGGAAGACAATTTTGTATGCATTAATTGTCGGACTTCCAACTGCAATAATTGCAGGTCCGCTTTACGGGAAATGGATTGGTGCTCGTATACATAAAGAAGTACCGTTAGATATAGCGGAGCAATTTATTGAAAGAGATAAGAAGAAGGAACTTCCTAGCTTCGGAAATACATTGTTTACTATTTTACTTCCAGTATTTCTTATGCTAGGTGCATCGATAGCGGAAGTAGCATTAAATAAAACAAGCCAACTTGCACAAGTATTGCATTTTATTGGAGATCCAATAGTCGCATTATTAATTGCCACGATATATTCTTTCTTTAGTCTTGGCTATGCAAAAGGGTTTTCTAAAGACAAAGTCTTACAAGTTACAAATGATTGTTTAGGCCCAATTGCAAACATACTGTTAGTTATCGGTGCAGGTGGTGCCTTTAATAAAGTGTTATTAGATTCTGGAATTGGAACTACAATTGCGGAGATGGCGAAAGAATCACATATTTCACCGATATTATTAGGTTGGGGAATTGCTGCACTTATTCGAATCGCGACTGGCTCTGCTACTGTTTCCATGATGACAGCAGCAGGAATAGTGGCACCGATTGCGGCAAGTACACCAGGAGTTAATGTAGAGTTACTGGCACTTTCAACAGGTGCAGGGTCATTAATTTTATCGCATGTAAATGATTCTGGATTTTGGATGATTAAAGAGTATTTTGGAATGACTGTGAAAGAAACATTATTAACATGGACTGCAATGGAGACAATATTATCTGTTGTAGCACTTGGGCTAATTTCGTTATTAAATATATTTGTATAGAATGGGAGATTGATTAATATGAAACTAGGTTTAATTGGATTAGGAAAAATGGGATTCCCATTAGCTGAACACTTATATGAAGACAAGCATGAAGTAGTTGTATACGATGTAAATAATGAACTTGTTGAAGAGGCAGGAAAACTAGGGATTACTGCACGTCATACGTTAAAAGAAATGATCGCTGAACTAGAAGCACCTCGTACAATTTGGGTAATGGTACCTGCAGGAGAAGTTGTTGAGTCAGTACTAAAAGATGTATATCCATTATTAGAGGAAGGCGATATCGTTATTGAAGGTGGAAATTCATTCTATAAAGATACGTTACGCCGTGCTGAAGAAGCGAAAAGCTTTGGCTTACATTACGTAGATATCGGTACATCAGGCGGTGTGGAAGGAGCTAGATACGGTGCTTGCTTAATGGTTGGTGGAGAAAAAGAAATTTATGATCAACTAGAACCTTTATTTAAAGATTTAGCAGTAGAAAATGGTTATTCATATGCAGGCCGCGTCGGTAGTGGGCATTTCTTAAAAATGGTTCACAACGGTATTGAATACGGAATGATGCAAGCAATCGCTGAAGGATTTGAAGTACTAGATAAAAGTGATTTTGATTTCAATTATGAAGATGTTGCAAAAGTATGGGCAAATGGATCAGTTATCCGTGGTTGGTTAATGGACTTAACTGAAAAGGCATTTGCAGATGATCCGAAACTTGATGGTATTAAAGGTGTAATGAACTCTTCAGGAGAAGGGAGATGGACTGTTGAAACTGCACTTGAATTACAAGCAGCGGCACCAGTTATCGCTATGTCATTATTTATGCGCTACCGTTCACAAGAAGATGATACATTCCACGGAAAAGTGGTTTCTGCACTTCGTAATCAATTCGGTGGACATGAGGTTGTGAAAAAATAGGGAATATTAGTTTTGTGAAACTCATACGAAAGTATGAGTTCTTTTTTTATTTCTCATACTATTTTATGAAAACTATTACCCCTTTTTACTGTATTTTGTATAGAAATTTCTGATAATATATAAATATAACTTGAAAACAAAGGGGAGAAATAATTATGAAACTAGTCGTTATTAACGGTACACCAAGAAAATTCGGTAGAACTCGCGTTGTGGCAAAATATATTGCAGAGCAATTTGAAGGGGAGTTATACGATTTAGCAGTAGCGGAATTGCCTTTATATAATGGGGAAGAATCACAACGTGAATTGGAAGCAGTTAAAAAATTAAAAGCTTTAGTGAAAGCAGCAGACGGTGTAGTACTATGTACACCAGAATATCATAATGCGATGAGCGGAGCGCTGAAAAATTCGTTAGATTACTTAAGTAGCAGTGAATTCATCCATAAGCCTGTCGCATTACTAGCAGTTGCTGGAGGCGGTAAAGGGGGAATAAACGCATTAAATAGTATGCGCACTGTCGCTAGAGGCGTTTACGCAAACGCAATTCCAAAACAAGTCGTGCTTGATGGATTACATGTGCAAGATAGTGAACTTGGAGAAGATGCAAAACCATTAATTCATGATTTAGTTAAAGAATTAAAAGCATATATGAGCGTATATAAAGAGGTGAAAAAACAATTAGGAGTTGAGTGATATGTCCTCTCTTTATCATGATTCTCGCTTGTATTACATTCTAGGCGCCAATAGTTTATCTGCTATTGGCTCTGGGATTGTTATGATAACGATTCCGTGGTTGTTAATTAAGGAAAGTGGAGGAGAGACAACGTTTGGTTATGTTTCTATCGTTGCGACTCTCATAATGTTTTTATTAACGCCATTTATTGGGCAAAGCATAGATCGTTTTTCAAGAAAATCTTTATTGTTATGTAACGAAGGTATCGGGATAGCCATTATAGGAATGATGGCCATTTGGGGATTTGCTGGGCAATCATACAATTCTATTCATTACATTATTATTTATATAGCAGGTTCTTTCTATTATCTATTATTCTATCCTACAATTTTTGCATTTAACCAAGAAATATTTCAATCTGAACATTATAAAAGTTTAAGTGGCACGATGGAGATACAAGGACAATTAACGCAAGTTATTTCAGGAGCGGCCGCTAGCTTTTTAATTGAGATTATTTCTTTGAAATGGATTTTGTTAGTGGATATGTTAACTTTTGCAGGAGCATTTTTCCTGTTCTTATGTATACCGTATGTAAAGAAAAAAGAAGTAAAAGGGAAAGTAACATTTAAGAAGCAATTGTTCGAAGGAATTCACTTTATGAAAACTCGCCCTAAGTTCTTTTGGTTTTTACTTGCCACTTATATGCCGTTTATCGGTGTTATGATGGCAAATTATTTAATCCCAGTTTATATTTCAGATATACTCAAAGCTAATGCCTCTGTATACGCGATAGAAGGTATGATGTATGGTGTTGGGGCTGTTATTGCGGGAATAAGTATTCCAATCATGATGAAATATGTCAAAATAGAAATTTCAATCGTTATGACGATGGTTATTTATGTAATTTCAATTACCGCAATGATTATTGAGCCTTCCATTATGTTATTATATGGACTTGCGATTTTCCATGCGATTGGAAATGCTGGAACACGAGTGGCGAGAAATGTATTGATGATGGAAGAAATCCCAAACGAAGTAATGGGACGTGTGGACAGCTTATTTCGATTAATTGGCACAGGAATTCGAATTGTATTATTAATGTTGTTTACGGCAGGTGTATCTAAAGCAGGGGTAATGATCCCGTTTTATGTACTGAGCTGTATATTGATCCTATCATTAGGGGTTGCTTTTTATTATGTAATTTCAAAACGTAAAACGGAAGCGAATGTGTCTAATAAATCAATTGTTTAAAAAATACTTCTGCCTCCTTTTCTTTTTCTATATAATAAAAAGAAAGGGAGTGTTAACTTATTTATGAACAAATGGATATTGCTTATAATCTTATTACTACCTCCGATATACATCATTTATATGACGTTTCGAATGAATAAAGTTGCTCGTGAAACATTGAGTAATCACTCTCCATACGTTCTTATATTAGGTGCAAAGTTATTTGGAGATAGACCGTCTTTATCTCTTCAAAATCGTTTGGATATAGCGTTGGAATATTTACATGCTCACCCTGAGGTGAAAGTAATTGTTTCAGGTGGTCAAGGGGAAGATGAAGATATACCGGAAGCTCACAGTATGAGAAACTATTTAATGGTACATGGTATAGATAAGAATCGCATTTTAATTGAAGACCGCTCTACAAATACGTATGAAAATTTAAAGTTTAGTATGGATTTATATGATGTAAAGCATGCGGTAGTTGTAAGTAATACGTATCATTTATATCGAACGAAAATAATTGCAAAGCGTTTAGGGATAAAGATGGAAGCTTTGGCTGCTGAAACACCGAGACGCTCTAAGAAAAAAGCGTATGTGCGTGAATATGCTGCAATTGTGAAAACAATATTGTTCGACCGTTAGAGCTCAAATGAGAGCTCTTTTTTTGTATAATAAAGCGTATCATTTGAAATGAATGCTATATTCCATCAAAATAAAGGAAACAACATGAAAGGAGTTGTGTCTGTGATTCAATTTAATCATGTGTCAAAAGCGTATGAAGATGGCACAAAAGCAGTGGATTCATTGCATTTAGAAATTAAAAAAGGAGAATTTTTTGTTCTCATTGGTCCGAGTGGTTGCGGGAAAACAACGACAATGAAGATGATTAACCGTTTAATTGAAACGACGGAAGGATCAATTTTAATCGATGGAAAAGATATTCAACAATATAACATAAACGAACTACGTTGGAATATAGGGTACGTGTTGCAGCAGATTGCGCTGTTTCCACATATGACAATTGCTGAAAATATTGCAGTTGTCCCTGAAATGAGAAAATGGACCAAAAAGGAAATAAAAGCACGTGTCGATGACTTGCTACAGATGGTTGGGCTCGATCCAGGTGTATATCGTGATCGTATGCCAGATGAATTGTCGGGAGGGCAGAAACAACGTGTTGGTGTCGTACGGGCATTAGCCGCAAACCCGAAAATTGTACTTATGGACGAACCATTTAGTGCGTTAGATCCGTTAAGTAGGGAGCAGCTCCAGAAGGATATCGTACAACTGCAAAAAAAGATTCAAAAAACAATCGTGTTCGTAACGCACGATATGCAAGAGGCTTTATCACTTGGTGATCGTATTTGTGTAATGAAAGAAGGAAAAGTTGTTCAATTAGATACGCCAGAAGGAATTATACATAACCCGAAAAATGAGTTTGTAGAGGAGTTCATTGGAAATCGTGGACGACCTTGGTATGAGGGGAAGAGTATAGAAGAGGTATTGCCGCTAGACGAGGGTATACGAGTTGAAGGGAATGCTTTATCTTTACATTCGTCATTACAAGAAGCACTAGTCCGCTTACAAACTGAAGAGTCAGTGCCGGTTGAAGAGCATGGTCAATATGTTGGAGCGTTAACAAGTCGTCATATTGTCAATTACATTGTTGAACAAATGAAGGAAAGAGGCTAAACAGTGACTGATTTTATTCAAACGTTCCAAGAACGAAAAGTAGAATTGCTAAGTGCATTAAGTGAGCATTTACAAATATCGCTTATTTCACTATTTTTTGCAGTAATTATTGCAGTGCCGCTCGGCATTATATTAACGAGAAAAGAACGAATGGCTGAATTTATTATAGGGACTTCTGCTGTTATGCAGACAGTGCCCTCACTTGCTTTACTTGGACTATTAATTCCGTTAGTAGGAATTGGAAAACTGCCAGCTATAATCGCATTAGTTGTGTATGCACTATTACCTATTTTACGAAATACATATACAGGAATACGGGAATTAGATGAATCACTTATAGAAGCGGCGAGAGCTATGGGGATGAATAGCTGGAAAAGATTATGGAAGGTAGAGCTTCCGCTCGCATTGCCAATTATTATGGCTGGTATTCGTACAGCGATGGTATTAATTGTTGGAACGGCTACATTAGCTGCTTTAATAGGCGCTGGTGGGCTCGGTAAGCTCATATTATTAGGCATAGATCGAAATGACCATGCGCTTATCATTTTAGGGGCCGTACCAGCTGCGTTACTCGCTTTATTCTTTGATATAGTACTTCGCATACTTGAGAGCCCGAAACGCTCTTCTAAGCGCGTTATATTGACGATATGTATAGTTGTAGTAATGATAGCTGCTCCATTTCTTTGGAATACCGAAAAGAAAGACATAGTTATTGCTGGTAAACTTGGATCTGAACCAGAAATATTAATTCAAATGTACAAGCAACTTATTGAACAGGATACAGATTTACAAGTGGAATTAAAGCCAGGCCTTGGAAAAACAGCATTTGTATTTGAAGCGTTAAAATCAGGTGAAGTAGATATATACCCGGAATTTTCAGGTACAGCTTTATCTACTTTCGTGAAAGAAGAACCGAAAAGTACAAATCGTGATGAAGTATATGAACAAGCTCGTATTGGAATGGAAAAGAAATATAATATGGTTATGTTAAAGCCAATGGAGTATAACAATACATACGCACTAGCCATGCCGAAAAAAATAGCAGATCAAAATAACATAAATACAATTTCTGATTTAGGAAAAAGTGCACAGGAAGCTAAAGTAGGATTTACATTAGAATTTGCTGATCGTGAAGATGGTTATAAAGGAATGCAAAAATTATATAACTATAAGTTTTCAAATGTTAAAACGATGGAACCGAAACTGCGCTATAGTGCAATACAATCGGGAGATGTTAATGTAATCGATGCATATTCAACAGATAGTGAATTGGAGCAATATGGTCTTAAAGTGCTAAAAGATGATAAAGGACTATTCCCGCCTTATCAAGGAGCACCATTATTAAGAACAGAGACGTTACAGAAATATCCTGAACTCGAAAAAGTATTAAATAAATTATCTGGAAAGATTACAGATGAAGAAATGAGAAAAATGAATTATGAAGTAAATGTGAATGGGAAAAGTAGCGAAGAAGTCGCAAAACAATTTTTACAAAAAGAGAAGTTACTTCGTTAATTTTACAATAAATATACAATTTTATATGTATGAAATGACCGTTCATTACAAAATGAACGGTTTTTTTTGTGCATACTTATACATTTTTTCAAAAAAGTATTCCATTTTTCTTCATTTTCTTTTAGAATAAGTAATGTTTTCCTGAAAAAATATAAGAGAAACGTCTATTAGAGAAAAAGGTGACTTTAATAGTTGAACGAACATAACACCTAGAATGACAGATGGGGTGGTACAAATAGAAAAGAAGTTAGGATTTTTTCCGTTAATCGCATTAGTAGTTGGAACGATGGTTGGTGGCGGTGTTTTTAGTTTACCGCATGATTTAGCAGTAGGAGCAAATAGTGGTGCAACGATAATTGGTTGGTGTATTACAGCAATGGGAATGATTCCACTTGCGCTCGTATATCAAACGTTAGCAAGACAAAAACCGGAGCTTGAGGGCGGAATCTATAGTTATGCACGAGCTGGATTCGGTGAATATATTGGTTTTAACAGTGCTTGGGGATACTGGCTAGCAGGGATTTTAGGAAATGTTGCAACAATTATGTTACTGTTTAGTACATTAGGTTACTTCTTCCCAATTTTTAAAGGCGGAAATAATGTTGCGTCAATCGTAGGTGCATCACTTTTATTATGGACATTGCATTTTCTAATTTTATTTGGAATTCGTGAAGCTTCCATTATGAATGTTATCGCAACGATTGGGAAATTAGTTCCGATCTTATTATTTATTGTCGTGATGGTAACAGCGTTTCGCTGGGATACATTTACACATGACTTTTGGGGCGAAGGAACTATCTCAGTTTCCTCTGTACTAGGTCAAGTGAAAAATACAATGCTTGTAACCCTTTGGGTGTTCATTGGGGTTGAAGGAGCAGTTGTATTATCAGGAAGAGCTAAAAATAGTAGAGACGTTGGAAAAGCGACAGTACTTGGACTTATTTTAGTAATGTCTATTTATATTTTAATTTCTGTTCTGTCAATGGGAGCCATGACAAGAAAAGAACTTTCAGTATTAGAGACTCCTTCAATGGGACATGTATTAGAACATGTTGTTGGGCCATGGGGTGCAATGGCAATTAATATTGGATTAGTTGCGTCACTTGTAGGTACATTAATTGGCTGGTTTTTACTTGTTTCTGAAATTTCTCACGTAGCAGGAAAAGACGGCGTGTTTCCGAAAGTCTTTACGAAAACAAATAAGAAACAAACGCCGCATATGGCATTGTGGATTTCAAATATCGTTGCCCAAACTATATTTATAATCGTTCTGTTTTCACAATCGACATATCAAATTATGTATTTTATTGCGTCAACATCTATATTACTGCCGTACTTATTATCAGCGCTATTTCAATTGAAATTAGTCATCACGAAAGAGCTGAAAGTTGCGAGAGTAAAAAATGGATTGTTAGCATTAATTGCTTCCCTATACTCTGTATGGCTAATTTATGCAGCTGGTTTAAAGAATTTATTGCTTGTTTCAATCGTATATGGTATTGGGATTCTCGTGTATATGTTTGCAAGAAAAGAAAAAGGGAATCGTTGTTTTTCAGGCAAAGAGCGATATGTGATGTGGGCAATTGTTATTGCAGCTATTACATCACTTTATATGTTACTGACAGGAACTATAAAAATGTAAAAGTCCTTTTAATTTAAAGGGCTTTTTTCCTTGTCTAGAGAATATTTAATACATAAGATATTCAGGAGGGATGAAAATGGAAGAAAAAGAACAGTTGTCTAGAATTATGGATTTAGCTAGTGATTTAAGGAAAGTATTAGTACAAGAATCTTTTTTTAATCATCATCCTGAACTTCGAGGCGTGATTGAAAATTTAGCGAGTTCTGTAGAGAATTTGGCGAGTCTGCAGCAAAATAAAGATGAAAATGCCGAAGATCGATTACGGTACGTACTTGCTAAAATGAAAATCGCTCATAATGCCATTTTACAAGAAAAAAAAGCATTTCCTTCTCATTAATATACGTTTTAATTTTGAACCTGACGGATGACGTCAGGTTTTTTATTTCTAGTTTTAGATTGTAGTTCATACAATAAGAATAGTATGAAAAAAAGAAGGTGACTACGTTGAAATTACATAAAGCTCTTCATCCAAGTTTTATAAAGCGAATGTATTATATGAGGTTTATTGGGAAGTTTGCAAAAGCTGAGGGAGAGAAGAATGGAGAAAATTTCTTTGTACAATGTCTTTCTTCAATACCTTTAACTTTACAAGAGTTATTTCCGACTGGAAAATATTTGTTTGAAGGATTATGCAGTAATAAAAAGAATGAAAAAATCTTTACTGATTTAAAGAAGCATAAATTAGAAAAGCAACTGGTTATGTTTCGTCTTTATTATGATCGTGGAAATTTATTTCTGGAATTAATATGCACAGAAGAGCCTCGGGAAATAGCATCTTCATATAAATTGATTCCTTCACCAAAGGTCTCAAATTATAAAAAGAGAGCGTCTTTGGAACGGAAGTTAAGCAACGGTTATTTATCATTTCTTATGCCTAAATTACCAAAAGACTTTGAGCCTCCAGAATTATTGTGGCATGAAGGAAGGCTATATGGAAATTTATCGTTAAAATCATCAATAAGTTCAATTTCATATTTTGAGCAAAGAAAAGAATGCAAATATATTGAAATAAACGATTGGATGAAACATGTAGAAATAGCAGTAGATGATCATTTATATTTTGTAAGTGAAAATGTGTATGACCAACTAAATAAACGAATTGCTGAAGAAGGTAAGTTAGTTGAAGTAGAAGATATTAAAATGCAAAAGGATGACTGGGAATGGGATGAGCGTGAATCCTCTTTTTTGCAGTATGTACAAAGTATGGTTCGTAATAAAGGGTTATATTTGGATGATACAGATATATATAATTTTCACATTAGTATTAAAACCAATATGTTAACAATTGTTGGTGGTATACCAGGTGTTGGGAAATCACGCTTTGTGCAAGCTTATGCAGAATCACTTGGGTTACGTTATGGGGAAGAATTAATTTGGATTCCGATTTCACCATCGTATCAAGAACCACATGATATTCTCGGTTACCTTCATCCGAATGGTAATTTTATTGAAAGTGAAACGAAGTTAGTTCGGACATTGTTAAAGGCTAAAGAAAATCCAAATCAATTGTATATAATTGTGTTCGATGAAATGAACATGTCACATATTGAGCATTGGTTTACTCCGTTTCTATCCGTTCTTCAACTTGAAAAGAAAAATCGTATTTTGAGTTTGTATGAGAAAGTACAAGAAATAGAAAATCAAATTCCACCTTCAGTGGAAATTGGTGAGAATATTATTTTCGTAGGCACTGTAAATTTTGATGAAACGACGAAAGAGCTTTCCGATCGATTATTAGATCGAACAAATTTGATTACATTACAAAAAATTCCGTTTTGCGAGATGAGTATAGAACATGAGAAAGTTGTTCAGCAACCCCCGTTGAAAGTAACAACGGGAGAATTTCGACTCAATTGGTTTAGGAATAAAGAGATGATCGAAGTGTATACTGAAGAGGAATTAGAGTTATTGGATAAGTTACATGATGTATTATCATCACACGATATATCAAAAGGAATTTCTTTCCGATGTGCAAGCGCAATCGCTACGTATTTGCAAAATATACCGTTCCAAAATAATCAGTCCTATATGATTAGCAGGGAAGAAGGTTTTGATTTGCAAATAAAGCAGCGTGTATTAACGAAATTAAGGGGGACAGAAATGACAGTGGGCCCTCTACTTTTTGAGGAAGCAAAAAGGGGAGCGACATTGATACCACTTTTACAGTCTCCGCTTGCAAATCGTGTATCTACATTTGAACATTCTTTAGCTTATATAAGACAAAAGCGTAGAGAACTGGAGCTGTATGGCTATGCAAAATGAGGAGCCTTATGAAACAGCAATCGTCGATACGAAAGAAACGCTCCCGTTTGTATTGAAGCTAATTATTGGTACTGAGGGGAAAGGCGATTTTATCCTTTTAAACCGGCTTTGTACGTCTACTACAGCATTAGTTCAATGTATTTATAAAGTACAGGAATTAAAACCACTGAAATTACATTTCCATTATCAAAATCCAATGGATATTACATTCATATGGAATAAAGTATATGAGGGACAAAAGAATATAAAAGAGTCACAATATGAATTAAATGAAAAAAAACAAAGAGTATTAGTGTATGAACATGGAAAAACTGAATTTTTTTATCCGTGGCGCTGTGGCTTATACCATTTTGAAGTGCGTATAGAAGATAAAACTTATTATGGTGCGTTTCAAGTGGTTCCTAAAAACTTTTTTGATGACCAATTTGAAATGATTCAAGATTATGTGAAGTCAATTTTGAACGAGTTAATTTTAGATAGAGGTTATTACAAGAAAACTTTCTCAGCACTTAGCGATATTGAAGATTCTTCTTATTTGGTATTGTTAAGAAAGTTGCCACAAAAAATGAAAAGAATAAAACAAATTTTAAAAAAAGTAGAATCGAATGCGGAATTTGTACACGAATATGAATGGGAAACGAAAGCGCGGAAGACAACGAGAAAAACTGCCATTATGACAGAAAGAAAGCTTTATGCGAAATATTACAACCGTAAATTTAAGGAGCAAAAAAATAGTATTGAAAATGCATTTCTTAAATTTAAAATGATGCAATTCTATTATTATTTAATTGAAGCAGAAAGTTTTGTACGTAAAACTATTGAAATACTAGAAGGAGAAAAGAAGAAAAAGTCAGATGAATTTCAAGCTGTTAAAACAATTATTAAAACGATTGAACGAAATGGATCCGTGACGGATAGGGAAAAACAAAAATATAGAAATCTACATTTACTGAAAGAAGCAGATTTACGGAAAAGTTCTGTGAAAATGCAAGAATATAAAATATTAGCTCATATCTTATATGAAAGCGTACAATACTTTCGACATTTATTGTATTCTCCATTTTGGAGGGAAGTTTCTGAAACAGCTACCATTAATTCGAACACTTTATCTATACCGCATCAACAATTAATCCACCATTTAGAATTGTTACCGCAACATACCGAGCAACCTCCATCTTTATTATTCGTATATAAACCAACGTTTTTAGTGTATGAGTATTACGCTTTTTTTATCGTTATTTCTATATTAGAACAAATCGGATTTGAAGATAAGAATCCTATCCGTGAACAAATACAAGAACATTTTTATTTAGACGGATTACAAGATGGAACGACAGTGATTTTACATCGAGATGATATAAAAGTGCATGTCGCGTTTAATGATTTAATTGAAACACACCCTCTTATTGCACTAAGCAAAGGAAGTAATTTTTATAACGGAGAGGACACAAAGAAGCCGGATATTCGTTTAGATTGTTATGTAAAGGAAGAAGAGAAGTATGTATATAAATCTTCTATTATTATCGAAGTGAAATATAGCCCTATGTACAATATTTTTCAGCCTGTAGGTAATACGAAAGCAACGGAGCAAATGTATAAATACTGGTCTATTAAGTATGTAGAAGAACAGAATGGTAAACGAATTTTTAAGCGAAGAGCGATTTATGAAGTGATTTGTGTATATCCAGGTAGCCATATGCATAGTAAAAAAATTGAATCTGGATGTGGAGTGTTTTTACAACTATATCCATATAAAACGAAACAAGGAGAAGAGAAGTTGGCTGGGAAGCATGGGATGATTCAAATTTTTGAGAAATGGTTAAAAAGTAATAAAATGTAAAAGAAATCCTTTTTAATGAAGGATTTCTTTAGGTTAAGAAGAATTATATGCAGTACGGAAAGACACATTATACGGTTCGAACTTGATAGTGATTATCATTTTTTTATTAGAGTAATTGGATCTTTTTATATTTGTAACAGTATTGGGAATTAAGGGTTTTTACATGTGTATGAATGACTAATAAGTAGGAATTTAATTCATTTTGCAGAATATAATAAGACATAAATATTTTTAGTTGCATACGAAGATTTGTTCTTATATGATAGTAAGTGAAAGCGTTATCAAAAACAGAGCGGCGATGGGAAAGGCGGTTAAATATGTTCCAGCGTGTTCAAACAAAGGAAGAGCATTTTTGGTTCGAGCAACTGTGGGGAGATTTTTGTGAAGAAAGAAACTTAATGTTTGTAGAACGTAATTTAAATCCATCACGATGTTTATTAATAGAAGATGAACATCATATTGGTACAGTTGAATGTATTAAGTTTACAGTACCTGAACAATCAAATTCTGAGTTTTTCTATCCGTTTTCTAAAAATGATTTAGTGAAAGATTTGAAAAATGTGTATGAAATAGGAAAGTTAAGTATTGCGAAAACGTCTCGGGGGAGAGGACATTTCAAAAGGCTGGCAGCTATTTTATTTATGCATGCGTTAGAGACGAAAGTGGAATGGTATATTGCAGCAGTTACAAAAAGAATGTATATGTATTTACTTACACTCGGTTTTCCAATCGAACCGATAGATAGTCCATTCCAGTTTCATGATACTTTACAAGGTGTACCAGTGCGAATTCATGCTCGAAAAGGGGCTACACATCTGTATTCTTTGAAAGAATTCCGTGATATTATTCAAGGGAATGCTCATGCGCAGGCACTTATTGCAGAATACAGTAAAAATATTATGTTAACAAAATGAAAATATATGAATATGTATAGTATGAAGAAGAGTTACTTATTACAGGCATCTGTTTTCATACAAAAGGTAGACCCTTATTCTCAGAATAAGGGTCTACAATATTATAGTCCAAATATACTGAAAATCATTTTACGACGCTTCGGTTTCTTTTCTCTTTCATATGTTGGTTTTGCATCAGGAGTAATGTATATTGGTTCTTCTTTTTTTAGGGCAGCTTCTAGTTTTTGAATTCGTTCTAACATTTCCTCTATTTCGCGGCGATGTTGTAAAAGTTGGTATGTAACGACATCATTTGCTTTATCTTGCATTTGTTCTTCCATTCGATCTAGTCTTCTCGTAATTGTGGTAAATTGAGCTGTTAATTGCTCAAAATCATTCGATGATGTGTTTTGAACAATTGTGTTTACTTGAGTTTTTAATTTTTCTACATCATTTGAAGATGGTTTTTGAGTAGTTTGAGAGTTTTGAGGCTGGTCCATTTGAGAGCGATGGTATTCTAGCATTAGATCTAAATCACCTTGTGTGAAAATAAAATGACCATATTTATTTTTTTTAATCGTAAGATTTAATTGTTGTGCAATCCGGACAACAGCCTTTGGGCTAACACCTAATTTCTTTGCGATAAATGGTGTTTTATATTCCAAAATAATCCCTCCTATATATATCCTGTTGAATGATTTCTAGTTATGTAGCAAGTTCCCTTCAGGTGTGACAAAAGAAGTGTGGAATCGGCAAAGAAAGTGTTTTTTCACGAAGTTCAGCTGTTTAGCACATACTATTTATATAAATCATTTTTAGTTATCGGAAAATTGGGCTTATTATAGTTTGACGATAATAAGCTAATTAGATTATCATAATTATAAATATCTTTTTTATGTATGCATATAATATATAAAAAGGTGGTTACTAATGTAGAATTTTATTAGAGTATAAGAATGCTTACTTCACTTGAATAAATTTAAGTAGGAGGTGGCTTCCTTGCTTACACTGTAAGTAAGGAAAAGTATTTGGACATATATAGTATAAGTATAGTGATTGTTTTAATTGCCTTAACGGCATTTTTCGTTGCAGCAGAATTTGCAATTGTTAAAGTGAGGAGTTCACGAATTGACTATTTAATTGCAGAAGGAAATAATCGTGCAATATCTGTCAAAACAATCATTACAAACTTAGACGAATATTTATCAGCTTGTCAATTAGGAATAACTGTTACAGCTCTTGGGATTGGGTGGTCGGGTAAACCTGCGCTAAAGCACATGTTTGATGTGTTGTTTGCAAATTGGAACGTCCCTACTCAACTCGCAGACATTATAGCTATAATTTTAGTGTTTTTGTTTATCACATTTTTCCATGTGGTAGTAGGAGAGTTAGCTCCAAAAACATTTGCGATTCAAAAAGCAGAACAAGTGAGTTTCTTTGTTGCTAAGCCACTCATTTTGTTTTATCGTATTGCATTCCCATTCATTTGGATTTTAAATGGATCAGCTCGGTTAATTACAAAGTTTCTTGGGTTGAAACCACCAAAAGGGCATGATGAAGTGCATTCAGAAGAAGAATTGCGGTTGTTAGTTTCAGAAAGTTATAAAAATGGTGAGATTAATCAATCTGAATATAAGTATGTGAATAAAATATTTGAATTTGATGATCGTATTGCGAAAGAAATAATGGTACCACGAACAGAGATGAATATTTTAAATAAAGAAATGCCTGCTGAAGAGGCTTTACAAAAAATGTCTCATGAAAAATATACGAGGTATCCGGTTGTTGATGGTGATAAGGACCATGTAATAGGCTTTGTGAATTTTAAAGATATATTTACAGATTTTGTGAAGCACCGAGTTGTTAGTGAAAAGACAGTGGAGCAATATATTAGGCCAATTATTTTAGTTATTGAATCTATCCCAATTCATGATCTATTTTTAAAAATGCAAAGAGAAAGAACACATATCGCTATATTAATTGATGAATATGGTGGTACATCAGGTCTTGTAACCGTTGAAGATATTTTAGAAGAAATTGTAGGGGATATTCAAGATGAGTTCGATACTGATGAACAACCGGAAATCCAACAAGTTAGTGAGACGAAAACGATTTTAGAGGGAAAAGTACTTGTTAGTGAAGTGAACGCATTATTAGGTTTGGCTATTGACGACGATGATGTCGATACGATTGGCGGTTGGATCCTAACAAAAAATATTGAGATTTCCGAGGGCGATACCATTGAGATTGAAAATTATAAATTTTGCGTGAAAAAATTAGATGGACACTATATTAAGAGATTAGAAGTAACGAAACCTTCAGAATCGATTGTTATTGTAGGAGATGAAAAAAAGATTTCGCTCCAAGAACAAATTAGTTCGTAAACTCTGCTTTGTAGCAGAGTTTTTTTGAGCAAAATGTTTTTTGATGTATTAGGGCTATGATACAATTACACAAGTCAGACCTTTCACCAGGTGAAATAAATGAAATGTATTATTGTATACATATATTCGGAAGGAGAACCACTATGAAAAAACATTTATATATAAATGGGGTATGGAAATCAGTAGAGACGTATAAACCATTGTATGCACCATATTCTGAAGAAACATTAGCGGAGATTGCGCAAGGTACAGAAGATGATGTTAAGGAAGCAATAGTTTCGGCCAAAAATGCAATGAAAGAAATGAAAAAATTATCCGCATACGACCGTGCAACTATTTTAGAAAAGGTTGCACAAAAAATGGATGAGAGAAGAGAAGAGTTTGCAGAGATTATCGCAAAAGAAGCTGCAAAACCAATTCGTGCTGCACGGGGAGAAGTAGATCGCACTGTTCAAACATATAAGTTTGCAGCTGAAGAAGCGAATATATGGTGAGACGTTACCATTAGATGCTGCACCAGGAGCAGGTGGCCGTATAGCGTATACAATTCGACAACCAATCGGGGTTATTGGTGCTATTACACCGTTTAATTTTCCACTTAATTTAGTAGCACATAAGGTAGGCCCAGCAATTGCGGCTGGAAATACTATTGTGCTAAAGCCTGCCGACCAAACGCCACTTTCTTCGTATGCATTGGTAGAATTATTTGAAGAAGCTGGTTTACCAAAGGGAGCTTTCAATATAATTTCTGGACCTGGATCTGTTGTAGGTGAGGCATTAATAAAAGATGAGAACGTTGCTAGTATTACTTTTACAGGAAGTCCGAAAGTAGGTATTGGAATTAAGGAAAAAGCCGGGTTGAAACGAGTGACGTTAGAATTAGGATCGAACGCTGCAGTAATTATTGATGAAGATGTTGAATTGACAGACGAAATAATTGAACGTGTAAAATGGGGCGCGTTTGTGAATAATGGACAAGTTTGTATTTCAGTACAACGTGTTTTTGTGCATGAACGCAAAATGGAAGAGTTTATTACAAAATTAACGAAAGCAATGGAAAACGTTGTAGTAGGAGATCCGCTTCATGAAGAAACAGATGTATCAGCACTTATTTCAAAAAAAGATGTAGAACGTATAAATTCATGGGTGGAAGAGGCAGTTAAGGAAGGAGCTAATGTTGTATACGGTGGTAACAAACGTGATGCAAGGATTTTTGAACCAACTGTATTAACAAATGTTCCAGATTATGTATCTGTTCAGTGCCAAGAAGTATTTGGTCCACTTATGACTGTAAATACATTTAAAGAATTTGATGAGGCTTTAGAACAAGTAAATAATTCACGTTATGGATTACAAGCAGGTGTATTTACAAACAATCTATGTAAGGCAATGCGTGCAATTGATGAATTAGAAGTCGGTGGTGTCATGATTAATGATATTCCAACGTTCAGAGTAGATCATATGCCTTATGGCGGTGTGAAAGAGAGTGGAACAGGCCGTGAAGGGATTAAATATGCAATAGAAGAAATGACAGAAATGAAATTAGTGTGTATTAAAAAATAAAGTAGATCGAGCTTAAACACCGCAATAAAAAACGAGCAGGAAATGTTTACGATTCCATACTCGTTTTTTATTGTTTGTTTTACGTTTCTCGGAACGATTACATTTAATCAAGTGTACCTTTTACTTCATTTCTTGTTTGAAAATATTATCTTCGACATAAATATGTTCTTTATCTACAGCAGTGCTATGAGAGAGTACTAAACCGATTGGTGTTTCAGTACCTTTATTTTGAACAATTGTAAAAGGAATATTTTTTTCAGTTGCTAATTTAATGTATTTTGATAAATGTGGGTAAGCAATGCTTCCATTTAGGAATAGTTGTAATGATTGAGAAGAACGTATGTTACCCGTTACTTCTGTATACACATTACTTTGCATTACTTGACCGATTGTTAAAGCGATTTCTACACGCTCACGTAATGTAGTTAAGTACATATTACGTTCTTCTGGTTTGTTTTGCTTTTGGCCATATATGCCTTCTTGGAGATAGTCTTCCACATTTTTATTTACCATATTTTTCACACCTTTCACTTCTTATTGTACGCAAGAATTAAAAAGGATGCAAAAAAAGTAGTTTTGAACAGGAAAATAATTAAAAAAATGAGAAGAGAAAAGGGATATATGAATAAAACTTATTTAAATAAGAAAGGAAAAATAAATTTTATCAACAGAAATTAACAAAATGTGACAACAATCTATTAACGAAATGTATTTTTTGTGTTAATATTCAAAATATAAAGGGTATTCGTCGTATGGAAATGGAGGGAATGGAGGTTTTTCCAATCGATAAGGATATTAAAGAAGTATTTTGTTCGCACTTGAAAAACAACAGGCACCAATTCGTAGAGAACTGGAAAAACAAAATGATAATTTCCGAAAAAGATCCATTTAAACAAGAGGTAGTTCAAAATGGAGCGAATTTATTAGAGTTAATTATCGAACTCATTATGGAAGATAAAGACATTAATTATCTTCAGCCATTATGTGAGAAAATTGCCATTGAGCGTGCAGGGGCAGATGCGAATATTGGAGATTTTGTTTACAATGCAAATGTGGGAAGAAATGAACTTTTTGAAGCAATGTGCGAATTGGATGTAAGTGCTCGTGAACTGAAACCGATTATGGCCAAAATACATACTTGTTTTGACAAATTAATTTATTATACCGTTTTAAAATACTCAGAAATTATATCGAGAAATTTAGAAGAAAAACAGCAATATATAAATGAAACACATAAAGAAAGGCTTACGATTCTAGGGCAAATGTCGGCTAGTTTTGTGCATGAATTTCGTAATCCGCTAACTTCGATTATGGGATTTGTAAAGTTATTGAAGACAGATCACCCTAATCTATCATATTTAGATATTATTTCACATGAATTAGATCAATTAAATTTTAGGATTTCGCAATTTTTACTTGTATCGAAAAAAGAAATGTGGAATGAATCTGAACGTTTTTGGGTAAATGACTTATTTCAAGATATTATACAATTCTTATATCCAAGTTTAGTTAATGCAAACGTTTTGATTGAAAAGAATTTGCCGTATCCTATTCCACTCGTTGGTTACCGGAGTGAAGTGAAGCAAGTAGTTTTAAATATTTTAATGAATTCGATTGATGCTCTTGAATCGGTGAAAGAAGAGCGAAAAATTATCATTGATGTATTTGAAGAAGATCAGGCTGTTCGCATTGTTATAAAAAATAATGGACCTATGATTCCAGCAGACAATGTAGAGACCATTTTTGAGCCATTTGTAACTACTAAAAAGCTAGGAACTGGTATTGGACTATTTGTATGTAAACAAATTGTAGAAAAACATAACGGATCCATATTGTGTCGTTCGGATAACGATTGGACAGAATTTCAAATTACGTTTCAAAAGTAAACAGTCTACACCATACGAATGGTGTAGACTGTTTTAATTTGTAAGTATAACGGTCTCTAATTTTGGATCCTCAGTTGAATAACCAACTATTGAAATTGTGTAAATTGTATTTGGTTCAACGTTGAATTTTGGAATGGTTAATAATACTTTTTTTGTATCAGCAAGTGAAACTTCAATATCTGCTGTACCAGGGCTAACTTGTAAAAAATCTGTTATTTGCTTAAAGAGTACATTTTCAAATAAATGATCCCCATCTTTTAAATTTACATTTACAACTGGAGTGTCTGGTGAAAAATGTGCAAACCGTATTTTTGCTTGACCAGATGGTAAATGAGTATTATCAAGAATGGGTTGTAATTGGAGATGATTATCGCTATTGACCGCTGCAAGGGTATAAGTGTGATTCCCCATTATCGGTACTAATGCTGAAAATATTGGAGTTTCGTTTCCGACAGGGACAATATCAATACGGTATTTACCTTGCACTAATGATAAATACGGACTGAATTGTTTAAAAGAAATATTTTTAATAACCTTTTGTCCGTTTATTATAATATCAACTGCTGGTGTATGGGGAGCTGTGTGGAAGATTCTCATATGTGACGGTAAAGTCGCTTCTTGTGAATCTCTCTTTTCATATGCTTGTACAAGTTTTGTAATTGCATCATAGTATTTCATATAGAGTTCTACATATCTTTTAGGATTGCTATATTGATAGTAACGAGCGAGCTGTTCGTAACGTGCAGCTTCTTGGCCGTATTTTTCAATTTCGGATTGAGTCATGAACATTCCTCCTTTATCATCATTACAAATATATGCGAAGCTAGAAAGAGGTTATGCAAAAAACTTGCCTTTCTAGAAAGAAAAGTTAAAATGGGGATTTTTTTATTTATAGGCAAACACACATACAAATCGATAATTGTCCTACATAAATTATAAAGGAAAGGTAGTTTGACTTTGATGGAAGGAGTGGAACCATTGGGATGGGGATATCCCCATAGTTATTTGGAATGAAGTTATGGAGGATTTGGTGCTATAGGCTGTGGGACGAATTATGGATTTGTATTATGAGTATTGCTATTAATTTTAGTGATGCGTTGGATAAGGTAATACCGATAAAAGAGCGTCGTGCCGAACTGATTAATGTGGTTAATCGGTTCTTTTTTTATTGTTCTAAACAGGTGGTACTATTTGTTAAGAAATAGTTACGATAAATGAGGCGGAGTAAAATGTCGAATTTTGTTTGAAAATATGCAATATAAAGTAGGATAATAGGAAGGAGAATAACGGGAGTTCCGTCGAAGTTTACACAATGTCAGCAATTGAGGGAAGTTGATATTATATTAAAAAAATATTCAATTTGCTGTTATCTTAAATTAGGAAGGGGTATTTAAGCGTACAGGTAAGGTTGGTCTTCATTTTTAGTTCTGAATTTTCTGTTTTCGAAATAATATTTAGCAATCATTTGTATATTTTATAATAGTTTTTTGAAAAATTCACTGCTTTTGCAGAGGATTCTTTTTTATGAAAGAAACGTCAATTTTCTTCATATACATATACAAATTGGAGAAATGGGGGAGCGCTATGCGCGATTACTTAATTAAACCACTTGTTGGTCAGCCGTATCCGATGATTTCACATGGAAAAGGTGTGTATTTGTATGATCAAAACGGAAATAAATATTTTGATGGTTCGTCTGGAGCGATTACGGCAGGTATTGGACATGGCGTAGCAGAGATAGCAGAAGTTATTAAAAAACAGGCAGAGGAGATCGCTTTCGTTTATAGATCACAGTTTACGAGTGAACCAGCTGAAAAATTAGCGAAGAAGTTAAGTGATTTATGTGTAGGAGATTTGAACTGGAGCTTTTTTGTGAATAGTGGTACGGAAGCAAATGAAACAGCTATGAAAATCGCAATTCAGCATTTTCAGGAGCGTGGCATTCAAGGGAAACATAAAATTTTGTCACGGTGGATGAGCTATCACGGGATTACAATGGGAGCTTTATCTATGTCTGGGCATCCACTGCGCAGACAACGTTTCGTTTCTATTTTGGAAGATTATCCGACTATTCCAGCTCCATACTGTTTTAGATGTCCTGTACAAAAGGTATATCCAACATGTCAACTTTCTTGTGCGACTGAACTAGAAAGAGCGATTGATCGAATTGGTGCAGAACATATTGCAGCTTTTATTGCTGAACCGATTATCGGAGCTGCTGGAGGCGCGGTTGTTCCGCCGAAAGAATACTATAAAGTAATTAAAGATATTTGTAGTCATTACGATATATTATTTATTGCGGATGAAGTAATGACTGGACTTGGTCGTACTGGTGCATGGTTTGCTATGGAGCACTGGGGTGTAGAACCGGATATTATGACGCTTGGTAAGGGGCTAGGAGCGGGTTATACACCAATGGCAGCGACAATAGTAAGTGACCGTGTTATGGAGCCGATTTTACATGGATCACGTTCTGTAATGAGCGGGCATACGCTTAGTGCAAATCCATTGTCTGCAGCAACGGCTTTAGCTGTTATTGAATATATGGAGAAACATAATTTACCTGAAAAAACAGCAGAAAAGGGAGAGTATTTATTAAAAGGTTTGCAGAAAGTTCAGCAACAATCGACAATCATTGCCGATGTGCGTGGAAAAGGATTGCTAATTGGAATAGAATTGCAACCGTTTACAAAAGCATCGGAGCTTATTTCAGTTGCTGCTAAAAATGGACTTCTCTTATACCAAGCTGTTTCAGGGCAAGCAGGAAAAGAGGATAGTGCACTGCTTGTTGCACCACCAATGACAACTACATATTCCGAGTTAGATGAATTACTTTCAATTTTTGTAAAGAGCGTGGAAGAGATGATGCAAAAAGGAGGGCATAGTATCGCATGACAACTATTACAAATACATTCGGTAAATTAAAAGAAATAGAGGAAGTAATTTCTTTGTTCCATGATGATATGACATTAATGTTTGGGGGATTTGGAGGAATCGGATCCCCTCCATCTTTAATTCAAGCTGTTTTAGATAAAGGCATTACAAATTTAAATTTAATAGGAAATGATACTGGATTTCCTGATGTAGGAATCGGTCGTCTTGTTACGAATGAAAGAGTTAAATCTTTAGTTACTTCTCATATTGGGTCAAATCCAAATGCGGGAAGACAATTAAATGAAGGAAGATTGCAAATTGAATTCTCTCCGCAAGGAACACTCGCAGAGCGTATTCGCGCTGGTGGTGTAGGGCTTGGTGGTATTTTAGTTGACGTTGGTGTTGATACGATTGTAGAAGAAGGAAAGCGCACAGTTGAAATGAATGGAAAGACATATTTAGTTGAAACAGCTTTAACGGCTGAAGTCGCAATTGTATATGCGAAAAAGGCGGATCCATTTGGAAATCTTGTATTTGATAAAAGCGCTCGTAATATGAATCCTCACGTAGCTATGGCTGGTGACATAACGATTGTAGAAGCAGAAGAAATTGTTCCACTTGGAAGTTTAGATCCAGAAGAAATTGTCGTCCCAGGTGTATTTGTAAATTATATCGTGCCATCGGAAGGAGTGAATTGGAAATGGGTATGGGCGTAGAAGTAAGAGATGAGATTGCAAGACGTGCAGCGAAAGAAATTCAGAATGGTATGCTTGTAAATTTAGGTATTGGAATTCCATCGCTTGTACCGAATCATTTGCCAGAAGATATGAATGTTATGTTTCATGCAGAAAACGGTATTGTTGGTATGGGACCAACGCCAAGTAAAGGGAATGAAGATGAGAATTTATGTAACGCAGCTGGTTTACCAACATCTCTTATTACAGGAGCAAGTTATTTTGATAGCTGCATGGCGTTTGGCATGATTCGAAAAGGATTACTTGATGTTACGATACTTGGTTCGTTACAAGTAAGTGAAAATGGTGATTTAGCGAACTGGATTGTACCAGGAAAACGCGTTCCAGGTATTGGAGGAGCGATGGATTTAGCGCAAAAAGCGAAGCGGGTCGTTGTTGTGATGAATCATGTTGATAAATACGGAAATGCAAAGATTGTTTCGGAATGTACATTGCCATTAACTTCGAAAAAATGTGTAGATTTAATTATTACAGACATGGCTGTCATGGAAGTGACCCAAAGAGGACTTGTCTTACAAGAATTAATGAGTCCATATACTGTAGAAGATGTAAAACGACATACGACAGCTGATTTTCATATAAGCTCAAATTTACTAGTAATTGAATGAGGGGAGTTGTAATATATGGAGCAATTAAAAAAACAAGTTTGTGATTATATTGAGGGTCATGAAGAAGAGAGTGTAAAATTTTTAACACGATTAATTCAAGAAAAGAGCGTATCTGGTGATGAAAGTGGTGCGCAGGCAATTGTTATTGAAAAGTTGCGTGAGTTAGGTCTAGATCTTGATATTTGGGAGCCTGCTTTTAATGAAATGAAAGATCACCCTTATTTCGTATCACCTCGTATAAGTTTTACAGATAGCCCGAACATTGTAGCGACTTTAAAAGGAAGTGGCGAAGGGAAATCTATGATTTTAAACGGGCATATTGATGTCGTGCCAGAAGGGGATGTAAATCAGTGGGACCATCATCCATATAGTGGAGAGAAAATAGGAAACCGCATATATGGACGTGGAACAACAGATATGAAAGGCGGCAATGTCTCACTTATGCTTGCGATGGAAGCGATTATTGAATCTGGTATTGAACTAAAAGGTGATATACATTTTCAAAGTGTAATAGAAGAAGAGAGCGGTGGGGCAGGAACATTAGCTGCTATTTTACGAGGATATAAGGCAGATGGCGTTATTATTCCTGAGCCGACGAATATGAAGTTTTTTCTGAAACAACAAGGATCAATGTGGTTTCGTCTACATATAAAAGGAAAAGCAGCACACGGTGGTACACGTTATGAGGGAGTAAGTGCAATTGAAAAAAGTATGTTTGTTGTAGAGCATTTGAGAAAATTAGAAGAGAAGAGAAATGGTAGAATTACAGATCCGTTATTTAAGGGGATTCCGATTCCAATTCCAATTAACGTTGGGAAAATTGAAGGGGGAAGCTGGCCAAGTTCTGTTCCCGATTCATTAATTTTAGAAGGAAGATGTGGTATTGCGCCGAATGAGACTATAGAGGCAGCAAAAGAAGAGTTTGAGGGCTGGATTGGTGAATTAAAAGATGTGGATAGTTGGTTTGTAAAAAATCCTGTAGAAGTAGAATGGTTTGGGGCTAGATGGGTTCCTGGTGAACTAGAAGAAAATCATCCACTTATTACAACGCTTCAACATAACTTTGTTGAAATCGAAGGGAACGAGCCGATTATAGAAGCTTCGCCATGGGGAACAGATGGAGGTTTGTTCACACAAATCGCTAACGTACCCACGATAGTATTTGGTCCAGGAGAGACGAAAGTAGCACACTATCCAAACGAATATATAGAAGTTGATAAAATGATTGCTGCCGCAAAAATAATTGCATGTACATTACTAGATTGGTGTGAGGTGAAAAAATGAAATACTATGAATCTTTTAGTGAACAGACAAAGCATTATACAGTAGAAGGGGTTTTAGATTATTTTAATAAACGTATTAGAGTTGATCACTATACAGGAAATGTTGAAAGCATCATACAAACAATCGATGAATTAGCAAAGAAACATTCTTTCACTAAATGTATTATTAAAGGAAAGGGAGAGCATGTTTCAACATGGCTCTCTTTCGGTTTCTTACTGGAAGCAACGATACCTCATTATTTTCAAGGGCACGATGCGCACTTCTTCGTGAAATATCATAATGATGAAAGACGAAATAGTATTCATTGGACTGAGGAAGATACTATTTTAAGTGGTGTAAAAGAAAAAGAAGTGAAAGAAAAAATAGTCCCAGAGGAATTTGTGTTAAGAAAAGCGACAGAAGAGGATGCGGAAGAATTAGCAATTGTCTTTGGAAAAGTATTTGAAGTTTATCCGACACCTTTAAATGATAGGAATTATGTAAAGCAGACGATGAAGGAAGACGATACAATTTACTATGTTTATGAATTCGAGGGGAAAATTATTAGTACAGCATCTGCTGAAATGAACGTGAAAGAAGGTAATGCAGAATTAACGAATTGTGCTACATTACCTGAATATCGAAAACATGGTTTCATGAAAAGTCTGTTAATTAAATTGGAGGAAGAGCTCCAAGAAAAATCTATTTTTTGTTCTTATACAATTGCTCGCTCGCTATCTTTCGGTATGAATGCAGCCTTTCATCAATTAGGCTATACATATACGGGAAGGCTTGCGAATAATTGCTATATTTTTGATAAGTTGGAAGATATGAATATATGGGTGAAAGATTTATCCAGCTATTCGAAAGCAGTAAGACTCCCGCCTCAAAATTCGGCTGTAAAGCAAAGAAGTTAGGTGGGAGTCGGGTGAATAATCAGTGGGGTGAATAAAGCCCCACTGATTAAAGTGTCACTTAACCATAAATAAGCAATAAAAATATATACACATTTCATCAAAATAGTAGAACGGAATCGTCATGCTTATAATCGCACAGAGGGTGCCGAAAATTCGGCGATGAATTTGCTGGATTTTCGGCAAAAGGGGGGATGACATTGCTAGCAGTTTCGACACAGGAAGTCATTGAAGCGATTTTGGGCAGTATAGATGAGGCCATACATGCAGTAGATGAAAATGGGATTACAATCTTTTATAATACAGTTGCTGCAAAACATGATGGATCTAAAATTGAAAATGTACTAGGAAAGCATTTATTAGAAGCATTCCCGTCATTATCCAGAGAAACAAGTACGTTGATGAAAGTATTAGATACAAAAAAATCAATCGTACACCAAGTTCAACATTACCAAAATTTAAATGGGGAAGACGTTTGTACAGTCAATACAACGTTACCTATTTTAATAGATGGAAATATTGCTGGTGCTGTAGAAATTGCGAAAGATTATTCTACTATTCAAAAGCTTACTGATACGATTGTAGATCTACAATCGAAAATAAAACGATCGACTAGCAAAAAAACGGTGAAAAAGCATGTTGCATTCGAGACAATTGTAACTGATGATTCCCGCTTTAAACAGACGAAAGAGTTAGCACAAAAAGTAGCGCCAACCGATGCGAATGTTTTAATATATGGTGAAACTGGAACGGGGAAAGAGCTATTTGTGCAAGCGATTCATGAAGCTTCTAAACGAAAAAATAAGCCGTTTATTGCACAAAACTGTGCAGCTTTGCCAGAGTCGCTATTAGAAAGTTTGCTGTTTGGCACGACAAAAGGTAGTTATACAGGGGCAATCGAACGAGCAGGATTATTTGAACTTGTAGATGGAGGGACATTATTTTTAGATGAACTGAATTCAATGCCGCTTGATTTACAAGCAAAAATGCTACGTGTATTAGAAGATGGAGTTATTCGTCGCATTGGTGATAATAAGACGAGAAAAGTAGATGTTCGCGTTATTACTGCAATGAATCAGCCTCCAGAAGTATGTTTAAGAGAAAATAAAATTCGCACTGATTTATACTATCGATTAAATGTGTTTTCATTATATATCCCGCCGCTTCGCGAAAGAACTGAGGATGTACTGTTATTAGCGTCTTACTTTTTGAAAGAATATAATAAAAGTTATAAAAAAGGTGTACTTCAAATTGATAAGGAAGCGAAAGAAAGATTACAAGCTTATCAATGGCCTGGAAATGTTCGTGAGTTAAAGCATACGATTGAACATGCCGTCATTATTACAGAAGGGAATTCGTTAACAGCAAATTGCTTGCCAAGAACATTTCGGAAAGAGAAAATTCAGGAGAAGAAAAGTATATTACCACTTAGGGAAGCTCTACATCAAACGGAAAAAGAATTAATAGATCAAGCGTTAATTGAAACGGAAGGTAATATTTTGCAAGCAGCAAAAATGTTAGGTATTCCGCGTCAAACGCTTCAATATAAACTGAGCAAGTACGACAAAACCGCCGAATAATCGGCGGTTTTTGTGTGTTTGCACCAATAAAAGAGCGTTTACATATATAACAAGTAATGAATATGATAGTAAATAGCGTTTTAGTACAGCACTTAAAAATATTTATTCTCTTATATAATAGGGTATTTCTCGCATTTACTTATCAAGAATATGAAGTTGGCATAATTATTGCTTATATAAAGGATGAGCGTATAAAAAGGGGGAATAGCAATGTTACATGATGTATACAAACCAAATCGTCACTGGAAGGATATTGAATTATGGAAAGATGTTACAGAAGAACAATGGAATGATTGGGTTTGGCAATTAACGAATACGATCAAAACTTTAGATGATTTAAAGAAAGTAATTAACTTAACACCTGACGAAGAAGAAGGCGTTAAAATTTCAACGAAAACGATCCCGTTAAACATTACACCGTACTATGCTTGGCTAATGAATCCTGATGACCCACGCTGTCCGATTCGGATGCAATCAGTACCGATTTCGGAAGAGTTATATAAAACAAAATATGATTTAGAAGATCCTCTTCATGAAGATGAAGATTCACCAGTTCCAGGATTAACTCATCGTTATCCAGACCGTGTACTATTTTTAGTAACGAATCAATGTTCTATGTATTGTCGTTACTGTACACGTCGTCGTTTTAGTGGACAAATTGGAATGGGCGTACCGAAAAAGCAATTAGATGATGCGATTGCTTATATTAGTGAAACACCACAAGTACGTGACGTTTTAATTTCTGGCGGTGATGGACTTCTAATTAATGATAAAATTTTAGAATATGTATTAAAGAATTTACGAGCAATCCCGCATGTCGAGATTATTCGTATCGGAACGAGAGCACCAGTTGTATTCCCGCAGCGTATTACAGAAAACCTGTGTAACATTATTAAAAAATACCATCCAGTATGGTTAAATACGCATTTTAACACTTCTATTGAGATTACAGAAGAATCGAAACTAGCATGTGAAATGCTTGCAAATGCAGGTGTTCCAATTGGAAACCAAGCTGTAATTTTAGCTGGAATTAATGACAGCGTTCCAATTATGAAAAAACTTATGCATGATTTAGTGAAAATTCGTGTTCGTCCATATTACATTTATCAATGTGATTTATCAGAAGGTATCGGTCATTTCCGTGCACCAGTTTCGAAAGGTCTTGAAATTATTGAAGGCTTACGTGGACATACGTCTGGTTATGCAGTACCAACTTTCGTTGTCGATGCACCGGGCGGAGGCGGAAAAATTGCGCTTCAGCCAAACTATTTAATTTCACAAAGTGCGGATAAAGTTGTTCTTCGTAACTTTGAAGGGGTTATTACAACGTATCCAGAACCAGAAAACTATATCCCAGGAAGAGCAGAAGGCTACTTTAAAGAAATTTATCCGACTTATGAAGAAAAACGTTCTGATATCGGCGTTGCAGGATTGATGAGTGATAAGAAATTTAATCTTGTTCCAGATGATTTACAACGTATGAATCGCCGCAAAGATTATGAAGTCAATGAAACGCATGCTTCTTTAAAAGATAAACGTGATAAGCGTGATCAATTAAAAGATAAAAAATATCAAGCACAAATAGCAAAGTTAGATGATGACACAAAAAATGAGGGTGACGTAGTATGAATTGTATGTGGTGTGACAGTACAGAAGCGAAAGAAAGCTTGAATACTGTATATTGGGAATTACCAGATGGTACGAAAGCCATTGAAATCCAAGAGACACCATGTATTACTTGTTCCTCATGTGGAATGGACTATCAAGCAGACCATACTGTAAAAGAAATTGAAGATCAGTTGTTTTTAATTTATACGAAAGATTTGCCAAAACAACTAACATACGAAGAGTTAATGGGAAGACCACGTTTATTAAAAAGGAATTATTTCGACTTCTAACCAGCTTTTATGCTGGTTTTTTTCTTTTTTGCCTTGTATAATGTACCCAAGTTAGAAAGGTAGGGAATATTTTTGAAAAAGACATTTTACCATTATATGATGAAGCACCGTGCAGCTTTATTTAAAAATGAAATATCAGATTTAGCAGAGGCGATGTATGATGATTTAAGTTTTCCGAAGCAATCTGAAGACTATGATGTAATTAGTTCATACTTAGAGTTAAGTGGAATGCTAGAAAGTATGTCTATATTTGATGATGCATGGGATTTATATATACAAGAGAGATAACGATATGAAGTTTTAGGAAAATGAAAGCATAATGAATACATTACTTTGAAAGAAGTGAAGTATTCATTATGCTTTTTTATTTACAATACGTCTTGTTGTTAGAACATAAATGAAAAGTGAAAGCTAGTTTAAATACTAGCTTTTTTAAGTTATATACAAATTCTACTTTTTTATTGAAAAAATTTATGAATATAAGCTTCTGTGATAAGCGTTTTTATGTAGGTTGCATATACTGTTATCAAAATCACGACGTTTAAAAAAGGAGAGATATTGATGGCAAGGAAAAAACAACCTAAATATAACGTAGGAGACATAGTCGTGATTACGCTATATGGAACCGTTGGGAAAGTTACAAATATGAAAGTTTTAGATGGAGTTTACGTATACGAAGTAAATAATCACGATGGGTTTTACGTTGAGCAAACTTTACAGCATGTTACAGAGCAGGAAATGAAAAAGGGCGACACAGAGTGGATTGAATTAAATTATAACTTTACTTTTGGTGATCTCGTGCAAGTAACTGGATATGATAAAGATGTTTTTCGTATTGTTGGTTTTCGTACAGAAGTATGGAGATATAAAAATGATGCATGGGAAGATACTATATATGAATTGTCACGAATTACTGATGGTGAATGGTTAGAAGCTGATGAATCAGATTTAACATTACTTGCCAATGCACAAACGGCAAATGCAATTTTGAAGAAAATGAAACAAGATAAAGCTGGTATGAATAAATTGGATTTAGGAAAATTGAAGTCGATTAACAATTCGAAAAAAGTAAGTGTAAAGACGAATCGCCAAGAAATTATTGATGGGTTATTAGATATTTATAATGATTATCATTTATTATTCGATACATTTAAAGATGAAGAATATAAAATTGTTATGGATGTTGTTCAAAATTATTTAGTTAAATTGACAGAGAAAAAATAGTTAACTAGAAAGAGAGAATAAATTGAACAACAACATATGCAGTATAAGGTATGCCTACAATTATTAAAAAAATAAAAAGCCATTTAATAAGAGAGTCTGCCCATTGATCTTCATGCATGAACTCTTCTTTTGTTTGCCCTACTTCTTGATCTACTTCATATTGGTATTCCATTATTATTTCCCCCTTTGGATAGCTTGTACTAACATCGTATGCCCTTTACCTACATGATATGACTTATAAAAAAAGAAAAACTATTTTTCTAATCTCATATACATAATTTTGAGATTTTTTCATAAAACAGAAATAAAGGAGTGATGCTCATGAAGGAAATTGAAGTCGTAATTGACACGGAAGAGATTGCGGAGTTTTTTTATGAGCGACTAATTGAAAGAGGGTACGTTCCAAAAAGAGAAGAAATTGAGGACCTGGCAGATATTACATTTGAGTATTTATTAGAGAAATGCATGATTGATGAAGTTTTTGATGAAGAGGAAGATTGAAAGTAACGGCGGGCTTAACTCGTCGTTTTTTACTCTTTACAAACTTGTCACAAATATAGACAAGAATTGTTGGTATAATTAAAAGAAAATTTTATACAAGAGGTGAAGGGATGTTCAAAAAAATTATTGATTCTTTATTAGGAAAGAAAAAACATCGTTCGTATTCAAGTAGTGATTATCGTCATAGAGGGCGCTCATATTCAAGTAGCGATAATAAACGACGTTCATCTGGTTATGGGCATCAGCATTATAAAAGAAAACGTAAAAGCCGTAGTTTCTTTTCAAGTAGCTGATGAAATGGCGTCGTATACTAGCTTTATTTGATAGACCACTGCGAGAAAATACAATCGTTGCAGAGCGTTATAAGATTGAATCAGTAATTGGAATGGGCAGTTATGGGGTTACATATATCGTTAATGATTTGCAAATAAATAAATATAAAGTCTTAAAACAATTAAGGCAAAGTAAACAAAGATATGAGTCTGGTAGAAAATCATTTGAGCAAGAGAAAGTGATTTTACAAACATTAAATCATGCATCAATTCCTAACCTACATGATCATTTCATATGGGAGAAAAAGAACTTTTTGGTGATGGAGTATATGCCGGGGGAAAATTTCGAAGATTGTATTTTCTTAGATGGCCAAGTATATGATGAACGTGAAGTTTTTGGAATTTTATATGAAGTACTAGGAATTGTTTCGTATTTTCATAGTAAAGGTATCATTCACCGAGATTTACGTATTCCAAACATATTAATGAAAGAAAATCAGATTAGTATTATTGATTTTGGATTGGCTAAATTGAAAGGTGAGGGTGATGAGGGTGATGAGGGTGATGAGCGTGCTATAACTTATGAAGGTGAACAAGCTTTGATGCGAGAAGTTCACTTTCGTAGCGATTTTTATGCGCTCGGTCATTTCGTATTATTTTTATTGTATGCTAGTTATGAATCGACTGAAAAAAAGGAAAAACCTTGGTATGAAGAGTTAGCGCTGGAAGAATATAATCGCGACATGCTAATGCGAATGTTACAAATGAAAGCTCCATACTATGAAAATGTACAAGATTTGAAAAAAGATGTAGCTTACGCTTTAGAAAGGATGGAGACTTCATGTTTCAAAAGTTTTTAGCAAGCGTTGGTATTGGTAGTGCAAAAGTAGATACCGTTCTTGAAAAAGATGAGTATATAGTTGGAGAAGAGATAGTAGGGAAGGTTCATATAACTGGAGGTTCAGTTAACCAAGAAATTGAAAGCATTTACTTAACGTTGTCGACGTCATATGTAAGAGAAGTGGATGATAAAAAAGTAACGGCAACGTATGATTTGGAGCGAGTTCGTTTAACAGATCCATTTTCTGTAGAGCCAAATGAAAAAGTGGAAATCCCATTTTCGTTTTTAATGCCAATTGAAGTACCACTAACACTTGGAATGAAAACGGTTTGGGTTCATACAGGCCTTGATATTAAACGTAGTATTGATCCAAGTGACCGTGATTATATTCAAGTGTTGCC
This sequence comes from Bacillus sp. FDAARGOS_1420, assembly GCF_019344915.1. Classification (NCBI taxonomy): domain Bacteria; kingdom Bacillati; phylum Bacillota; class Bacilli; order Caryophanales; family Bacillaceae; genus Bacillus; species Bacillus sp. FDAARGOS_1420. The sequence goes on from NZ_JAHWJB010000002.1 coordinate 1,425,576, forward strand.
GAATGCGCTATTGAACAGTGTATTAAATAGTGTAAATCAATTAGGTTTTAAAGCGCGTCATGTAGAATGCGAAGAATTACCGTATCGATTACGTAAGCAAGTTCCATTCGCGCAAGAATTTGAGTTTATTCCAGTTTCCGGAGAGTATTATGGGAAATTAGATGAATTAGAATTATTAATTTTGCCAAGTGCCCACGACCGATTAGAAATTATTATGGAAGTAGATAGAAAATCACGTGGATTGGCTGGTTTATTCGCAGAAGCGCTTGATCTTGATGAGAAGGTTATTCGCTTTACAGTAACAAACGAAGATATTCCAACGATACAGCAAAAAATTAACAATAATATTTTTTAATAAACTATGCATAAAAAAGAAATGGGGAGGAAAACTAAAACAACCGCTCCATTTTTTTGCATAGTGAGGTTATGTATGTGAAACGATACCGACATTTATACTTGTTAAGTTGTACACTACTCATTTGTTTTGTCGCACTATCACTTTCGTATCATACCGCTTGTATTGAAAAATTTGATAATGTAGTCGCACACTTTATTCAAAGTTTCCGAAACGAGTATTTGACAACCTATTTTACTTGGGTGTCCTTTATCGGTTCAAAAAGAATATATTTCCCGTTACTCATTATACTTGTAATGTATTTTCTTCTTAGAAAAAAAATATTAAGTGCATTACTTCTAACAATTAATTATTACGGATCACGTTATTTGAACAGTATGCTCAAACTATGGTATGAACGAGCACGACCTGATGTGACGCAGCTTGTTACAGCAACTGGATATAGCTTTCCGAGCGGTCATACGATGAATGCTACTGCTTTTTTAGGATTTATTGCATACGTCACAATTACAGAAGATCGTATTTCATTGCATAAAAAGTTGCTGATTATTTTTATAGCAAGCTTCGTTGTATTATCTATTTCAGTTAGCCGAATTTATCTTGGCGTGCACTATCCATCTGACATATTAGCCGGATGGGCAGCGGGAGGTAGCTGGCTCGTTTTATGTGTTATATTTCATAAGGCGTTCATTAAAAAAGAACCTATGTCATAATAGGTTCTTTTTGCATGGGCTCCACATGAATATGAGCATGGTAAATCCCGAATTTCTTTCGAAGCATATCTTCAATATTGTCAGTAATACAATGGCTTTCTCTAACATCTATTCGAGCATCTACTTCAATTGTAATATCTACATACGTTTGATTCCCATACATACGAGCGCGAATATCTACAATATGTTCTACACCTGAAATATGCCCGATAGCATCAGCGTATTCATCCATTTTTTCAGGATCAATTCCATCCGTTAGCATATGAGAAGCTTCTACGAAAATTTCCCACGCAGTCTTACAAATAATAAGACCGACAAGTAAAGCAGCAATAGGGTCCAAAATAGGCATTTGGAACTGTGCTCCGACTATACCTACTACTGTACCAATACTTACAAGAGCATCTGATAAATTATCTTTTGCAGCAGCCTCTAATGATTTACTTTTTGTTCGCATTGCAATCTTTTTCGTATACTTGTATACACCGTACATAACGACAGCAGAAAATAAAGCCACCCATGCAGCAAGTACATTAGGTGCTGCTTGTTTCGGATTGAAAAACGATTGAATTGCACTAATAACAACTTCTAATCCGACCGTTGCCATAATAAAGGAAGCAACAAGTGATGCGATTTGTTCTGCACGCGAATGCCCATATGGATGATCTGGGTCACGAGGCTTACGAGAAATTTTCAGGCCAATTAATATTGCTAAAGAAGCACCAATATCCGTTAAGTTATTCAAACCGTCAGCACGTAATGCGCTAGAGAGGGTAATATAACTGATGATGATTTTCATAGAGGATAAAAATATGTAGGCTATAATGCTGACAATAGCACCTTTATCAGCTTCTTTATGAGAAAGAGAATCCATTTTAATCACTCGCCTTTCTACAAGGAATTTCTTTCTATACATAGAGTATCAAACGAAACTCGTGTGGGTCTATACAAACATTGTTGACGTTTTATAGCTTTTTAAGAAGGGGATAACAAAGTTTCGTTAAGGAAAAATATGTTGAAACGTACAAAGTAGAAATTTATCCCGCTATTTGAGGGCAGTAAGACCCCCACCTCAAAATTCAGTTGGAGCAAAGAAGTTAGGTGGGAGTGGGGCTGCCCGTAAACGCCCGATTGGTGAAGGCTAATAATCAGTGGGGGATGAACAAAACCCCCACTGATTAAAGTTTCACTTTATTAAACAAGTAATGATGATTATGGCAAATGGAAAGAGGGCGAGAATAACGATTCTCAAAAATTTTTTCATATATATTTTTCGCAAAATGACTCTTTGTAATTCCTCGTGTGAGTAATATATAAGAAATGATAACAAAATTCTTCAATAAGAAGAGGAGAAAGCATTATAATATTTACTTTCCAGAAAGAGAACAAAGGTAAAGAACAATTTGAAAACGAAAAAACCTCTGATGATTTTTCAGAGGTTTTTCGTTTCTTAGTATGCTTCTAAAAACTCAGTAACTTGCTCTTCCGTTTTTGCATTTGCACTATGTAAGTGACCTAACTTTTCGCCATTTTGATATACAAGTAGGCTTGGAATACCCATTACTTGATACTCTTCAGCAATACTTGGGAACTCATCTTTATTAATAGAATACCATTCAAATTTATTGAACTCTTCCATTACATCTCCGATAAAGTTGTCCATACGCACGCAATCTGGGCACCATGTAGTAAAGAACTTAACAACTACTGGCTCCTCGCTTGCGATGATGTCTTTGAATTCTTGTTCAGCTTTGATTTCTTTCATGTTTGTTTCTCCTTTTTCACTTATAATATTTGGGGTTATTTAGGTGGTGTTTTTGCCTAGAAACGAAAACTTCTAACAAAAGTTTTTCTTTCCGAATAATTCGTTTGCAAATTGATCCACCGCAGTTTCCTGAAGTCCTGGTACAATATGTGAGTAGGTGTCCAAGGTGATACCTACTTTTTTGTGTCCTAATCGTTCACTCACAATCTTCGGATGTATACCTTGCTTTAACATAATCCTCAGATCATGGAACCGAATATCGGGAACCTCACTTTTCTTTATAAGCTTTTTCCAGAGCTGTGTCAAACTTCTGAAACGGCAGACCAAATCGTAGTCATTATAGCTTTCATCATATCGCTCTTTTTCCTCAGAGATTTTTTGCAGATGGTCATTTAGTGCCATTAAAGTAATGGCAGGTAAAATCAGCAATCTCTTTCCATTGTAGACCTAAGATTTCACCTTTACGTATTCCACATGTAATAGCAAGAAGATAAGCGATATAATAACGGTTTTCTTTTGCATGTTCTAAAAAACGAAGATCTTCTTCATCGGTTAAAAAACCAGGGGGGTAACGCTGATTTAGTGAAGAGAGCTCATTATATCACTCTTTCGGAGGAGGTGAGTTAGGATGCGGAAATGGTTAAAGAAACTATTTTCGCAAAAACGCCCACCCTGCATTGTTTGTGAGGAACAAGAAGGTGAGCTTCAATTAAATGAAACTGATAGGATTTGTGAAAATTGTGCTCAAATTATGCATGGAAAAGGTATTGAAAGAGATGGATAGTACCCTTTACACCTTATTCCATATATAAAAAAGCTGGTTAGCTTCTGATTCAAGCGCTATTAAATGATCATTATTAATAGAGTTATTCGTATACATTCTGTTCTTTTGGATGTTAAGAACCGTATAATTCACATCGTTATGTTCATCTGAAAATGTTGATTCATTTAATAATGTCAGTGTTGAGTTGATGTTGTATTTATCAATTCGCTCTTTTTTTCCTTTGAAATATAGTTTGATAAGATGCGGCTCATCATTAATGAGCAAACCGAGTTCAGGTGATGAGCGGACGATTAAATTATCTGATATCCAATGTGATTTTCCTGGATCGAACCAAGAGACGTCGTTGTTTTTAATAAATTTTTTGTACTGCTTTATGACATCGATATAGTTTTGCTTTTTCTTTTGATCAACCGTTTGCACTAATGTTTCGAAACATTCAAAAGGTAGTTCATTTTGATGAAATTTAATAACAGTGTCTCGTAATTGTTTCCAGTAATCAAAAGCTGGTTGGTATTCAGGTTGAGATTTTAGATTTTTTACAAAGTTTGTTTTAGCTGCACTACTTTTCAGTGTGAAGTCTAAAAATTGTGTAAGTCCTACTTTAATTTCTGCCATGTTACACCCCCTTTCCAAACATTACTAATTCGATAATGGAAAGGGAAATCCTGCATTTTTTAAGGATGTGAGCTAGATGCTAGAAAACCAGATGTCCATGCACAATGGCTATGGTAAAGCTGATCCACAGGAGCAAGAAGGTATCATGACAATGTCTATCGATGCCGAAAAGTTACAAGATGATGCCATAAGTCGATTCCAAGCGTACGGGATTTAAAGGTACAACGCAGAAATGCAATCCTGCAGCATCCTGAATACCCGTGGATGCTTGCAAATGTAGACCGATTGATTGTCGGTGAAAAGATTGGCCTTGAATGCGAAAAATCGCCGGAATATTTCAGGAAAGAGTGAGGGTCAAAAGAAGGAAGGTGAACAAAAATGCTATTTGAATAAAAGCTAGTGGACTAGTTTTTAACACTCACTGAAATTAAGAATCATAACATACTTTGTAATAACTTATATGGAAGTGAGTTGAATAATAATGTTTTATTCATATTTTGATACCCGAGATAGAATGCGTCCGTATGGTACGGCGGGTATTACGTATAGCGGAGCACAAACTACAATTCAAGCTGTTCAACAAGCGTTACAAGCACAGCAGCAAATGCAACAAATGCAACAAATACAGCAAGGCATACAACCGTACTATCCATCTATGGAGTATTATTACCCAATGCATCATATTACACCATACGGAATTTCTGTTTCAACAATTCCATATGGAACTGTATACAATTTATAAAAATATGCGGGGGAATACATTTAAGTATTTATATAAGGGCGCAAGTACAGAGCGTCCTTATAAGAAATGATTCGTATCTAGGGAACAATTATAAAATTTTAGATATTGGAATGAGGATGTTACAACCTCATGAGTTATATGCAACGCAAGGATTCTTAAGTGGGGGATATTATTTTTCCAAAATGAAAGGTGACGATAAGAATGATGAGAGCGGAATTTGGCAAAAATTATTGCCAAGCGTTTATAAATTTTGGATGCTTTCCTAAAATGGCAAAGAGTAACTCTTACCTTACTCCTTGTCCATAGAATACACAAAAATTATACGCTTGTACAGGTCGATAATTTACAATAATAATATTTGGATATAATGCTTATAGGTAATTCTAAAGGATGAAAAAGTATTTGTTATAGAGTAAGTGTTGATTTTAAAATGTTTTTAAGAGAATGTTTACAACTCAACGATAATAAAGGAATATTGAAATAACAAAATACGAAATATTGCATATCTCACTGAACAATATAATCTATTCAATAATAATAAAATCGTACAGAGGAGTTTTTTCTGAAAATCCGAGTTGATGAAACTAGATAATTTGTATTACTGATTTAACCATAATATTACATGAGTGCTTTGTTTTTAAAAGTTATACTTTCTCTTCGCTCTGCCTTATGGTGGAGCATTTTTATTTTTGTAATCGCAATAACCTGTCCAAACTTTCCAAGTCTAGCATACATATTATGCAGTAGTAGATTAGAAAGGAGCACTATATATGTCTTGTTATTACTACTGTAAGAATTGTGAGAGTTACCAAAAGAAAAATCATGATTGCTGTAAAAAAAGAAGTGATTATTATAATAAGTACGGTAAAAGATGTGATGACTGTTCTTGCGATCATAAGGAGAATAACCTTGTAAGAGCATCTGCTTTTAGAGCTGTAAATACAGTTAATCAAAACCTTCCAGCTAATACTTTTATTAAAGTATTATTTCAAAATGAACAATTTGATTTAGCGAACGAATATAACCCAGCAACATCAGATTTTACTCCGAAGACTAGAGGAGTTTATTCCGTAATTGGGACGATTGGTTTCTTTCCGAACGATACAAATTTAAATTATAGAGCGCGTGTAGAAGTTCGAGTGAATGGAAATGCGGCAATTGCTATAGATAACGACTTTTTTGGTCCAATAAATTTCGGTAATGTCGTAAGTGTTTCAACAATACTTCAATTACATGCAGGTGATATTGTCGAGATTTTTGCACAAAGTAGTATAGATGGGGTTATTAGTAGTACAGAAGACGGTTCTCATTTTGAGGCTGCAAGATTCCCATCTCCAATTGTATAAATATTAAAAAGGAAAAAAATTATTAACTCTGCTTTTCGGTGGAGTTTTTTAATTTCATAATAGCAATAGCTCGTCCAAACTTTTTAAATTTATTTTGCATAGTATACAACAATAGATTTAGAAAGGGGATATAAATATGTCTTATTATTATTGTAAGCATTGCAATGGCTATAAAAAGACAAAGCATACTTGTTGTAAGAAGAGTACAGATTATTACGATAAGTGTTGTGATAATGAGAAAGATAAACTTGTAAGGGCATCTGCTTTTAGAGCGGTTAGTACAGTAGATCAAAATGTCACTGCAAATACTTTTGTTAAAGTATTATTCCAAAATGAACAGTTTGATTTAGCGGATGAATATAATCCAGTAACATCAGATTTTATTCCGAAGACTAGAGGGGTTTATTCTATTATTGGTCCAATCAGCTTTGCACCTAATGATAGTAATACGAATTATAGAGCGCGTGTAGAAATTCGGGTAAATGATAATCCAGCTATAGCGATAGATAATGATTTTTTTGGTCCATCCAATTTTGCAAATGTCGTAGCTGTTTCAACAATACTTCAATTACATGCAGGAGATGTAGTTGAAATTTTTGCTGAGAGTGATGTAGATGGACTGATTATACAAAATGATCCAGGATTTATTAGTACGCATTTTGAAGCTGCAAGATTTCCATCTCCAATAAAATAAAAGACATGTTTGTGATTTATGGACTATTTTTTTAAAAAAGGCTCTACCTTATGGTAGGGCCTTTTAGTTAAAGGTGTTAAATTGGTAATATATTAAAATAAGTTCATAAATACTTGATAAGCAACACCTAGAGTTAATACGATAGCTAACAGTTGTGCTACCCATCTCGGTGCATTTAAATTTAGTAAAAGGGAATGACATATACTAAATGTAATGCCGAGTGTTAAAAGAATTGCGATAAGATATAAAATTAATAGGAATAAAGGTTGCTCTATGGAGCCGAAGTCAATTTTGGATGGATTCATGTAATATTTACCTCGTTTTATATTGTTATATTAATATAATAATGAAAAATACAAGGAATTGGAAGAGTAATGTAATAAATACTATAAAAGAAAATTTGAAGTTATGGATGGAGTAGATAAAATAATCTTTGAAAGACTATTCAAAGCCAACATTTGTTTAAGTTTAATATACAAGAACGAATGTTCTTGGTATACTGGAAAATAAAAAAGGTGCGTTTACATGACAAATTTTAGTAATATAATTGAAAAACTAGATGAAATGATTTACAAACCTAATAATCTATTAATTACTAAAAGAAAAGAAGAAAAGCAAAATTCAGAATATGCAGGTGGGGTATTCCATCTAAATAATAGAAGCATCCGATTTAGGGTATCAAAAATTACGCCTAATAAGATGGGACAATTTGTTTCTTTTTGGGAGAAGAATGCCTCCATGAGCAATCAGGCATTTTCTTATGATTCAGCTCCTAACCTTTTAGTTATCACTTGTATAGCGGATAATAAACTAGGACAATTTATTTTTCCAAAAGAGATTCTTCTAAAAGAAAAAATATTAAAAACTCAAAACCAAAAAGGGAAAATGGCTATGAGGGTTTACCCTATTTGGGATAAGCCTGTTAGTAATCAAGCTAAGAAGAGTCAACTGTGGCAACTTCATTATTTTGTCGATTTAAGTGATACTGAAAATGTAGCTACAGATAAATTATTAAACTTATATTCATAGTGCATAATAAGAAAAGAGTTTTTTGGAATATTCAATGTTTTTATAGGTGGATATTTGGAAATGCTAACAGGATAACCCGTTAAGTAAAGAATAAAAAAGGAGCATACAAATAAAGTATGCTCAAAAAAAGATAGGCTTTATGAGTGGAGAATCTCCATACGATAATATATGCTCATTTCATTAATATGTGTAAAATATCAACAAAATATCAATAGAATATCAATTAATGAGTTATTTTAGTTTTTTAGTGAAGTCATGTTTTTGTGAAATGAAAAAAGAGCCGTTTCTTTTGAAAGATGCGGCTCTTTTTATTACTTCGTTATCGTACTGTTCGAAACGATAAATCATAAAATTATACGATTAATAATTTGATAATGATCGGACTTCAGTTATATATTTCTTAAAGTCTGGATATTGAGATACAGTTTTGCAGGTAGGGGTGAGTAGTTGATTAATTAAAGATACATTTGTAATTACTTCGTTACAAGGACCGTAGAATGTAACTTTTAGCTTTGAATTCGGGGGGACTTTGAATACGATAGGGATTTTTTTCATTAAATAAACTCCTTATTTATAGAAGGTTTATGTGTTAATCTTCTTTTGAATGTGAAGACATTTAAATATAATAAGCACATTACTTGAAGCTAGGAAAGAAACATAGAATACTTTCCTTAAATTGCTTCATTACTATAAATAATGAATGTAAGAAAATAGTATATATGCCTTATGCAATTTTAAAGTAGTTACATATTATGGTAATAAGAATTGTATAAGGAGGTAGAATGAAAGAATGCAAGAAAATGTACAAGTTGAGCTTTTACCACCGTGGATTACGTATTTTAATGAGCTTAAAAATTCTATAGGTGCTGATCCAACTGTAACAGTTGGTCCACTTATTCCAGTTGGTGGGAATTTTATTATTTTAGTACAAGCTATGAGTAATGAAAAAGCGATAGCATTAGCTACGCTTCTTAAACCGTTCGTGGAATTTGGAAATGTAAGTGTAACGGTTGTTGTTAGTAACGAAGAAAGTGTGATTGTAAATCCGCTTCCATGTCCACTAGATGCATTTGAAATTGCACATTTATTTCAAGTAGCGTTAGAAAATAATCCTTATTTTCAACAAGTTGTTGTACAACCACAGCTACCAGGTGGAGCGAATGTTATTTTTCCAGTTTTTGCTGCGAAAGTTATTCAATTTTTTAACGATGATATTTCAAACCTTTGTCAAACGTTTACAGGTGTTGCTGCCAATGTATTTCATGATGTAATGAACGACGTTGTGTGCGATTTCCCTATTTTATTCTCTACAAGCTGCGTTACAAGCACTAGTGATGAACGATTTGTTATTGAAGGGAATATACAAAATAAGGATATAACCCCAAAACTGTATTATTAAAATCTGAAAAGACATTTTCCTGAATCGAAAATGTCTTTTTCTTGTACATAAAGAAAAAAATAACTAGACAGCTTTTATTATTTAGCTGCCTAGTTACAGGGAGATTGAAAAATATTGGAGGTCAGTTATGAGTATAAGCTAAAATAGCTTACATATAGTATGCACACTATTTATAGTTTTATCCCGATATTTATAGTAAGAAAGTTAAATTTGTCTATTTAATTTAAAGAAAAATATTCTAGATAGGTTATATATTTTGAAAAAATGATGAGATTATATTTATTTATTTTATGGAGAGTTTGTATTAGGCGTATGAGTCTAACAATAATACAAGCTTTGAATAAGATAATAAAAAGGAGTTGATTAGTAATGGGTTATATTGTAGATATTTCGAAATGGAATGGAAATATTAATTGGGATATTGCAGCGTCTCAGCTAGATTTAGTTATTGCTAGAGTTCAAGATGGTTCGAATACGGTCGATTTTATGTATCAAGGTTATGTGAAAGAAATGAAGAAACGTAGTATCCCATTTGGGAATTATGCATTTTGCCGTTTTATATCTATTTCAGATGCAAAAAAAGAAGCGCAAGATTTTTGGAATCGTGGCGATAAAAACGCTAAATTTTGGGTGGCAGATGTAGAAGTTCAAACAATGGTAGATATGCAAGGCGGGACTCAAGCATTTATTGATGAATTACGCCGATTAGGAGCAAAAAAAATTGGTTTATATGTAGGACATCACACGTATGTATCATTTGGAGCTCGCAATATTGATGCTGATTTTATTTGGATCCCTCGTTATGGAGGGAATAAGCCAGCATATCCTTGTGATATTTGGCAATATACTGATTCAGGAAATGTTCCTGGTATTGGAAAATGTGATTTGAATCAATTAATTGGGAATAAAAATCTTTCTTGGTTTATAGGTTCAAATCAAACAAATCAATCTAGTATTGGAGACAGTAAGCAACCAAATGGAATTGGTATTGCAGTTTCAAAATATGATGATGGATACGGCATTAATTTATATGAAAATCCTGCGAATCCGCAGTTTATAGGAAGACTTACGAAAAAAATCCCATATTTAATCTATAAAGGTTATTGGGGAGGTGGCGAAAAAGATATGATTTGTTTAGGTGGTGAACAACAGTGGGCTAAGTTAGAACATTTTAATGTACAATGGTTTTATGCATATTCAAAGTACACACCTGGATATGAAATTAGAACGTACGATGGGCCAAACGGGAATGATACAGGTGCGGTCGATGGGAAGGTCCCTTATCGTATTTGGAATCGTCAGGATGGATATATAGATATAGGTGGGAACAAATGGATCAAAGAAGAACATGTACAGATTAAATGATGTTAAAAAGTCGGCTTTATGCCGGCTTTTTTATTTAATAAAGCTTGTCTCTGGCATGAAGAGAAATACTTGCAGAAAACACATTGATTTCACAATAGCGCTGTATAGTTCCTAATATACATTTATCAAAGTGAGGTATTTGAATTGAAAAAGAAAAAGCTATTTATGGGAACTATTATTGCATGTGTGGCGCTAACATTGTCTGCGTGTGGTTCCTCAGAAAATGTTGCAACATCAAAAGTAGGAAACGTGACAGAGAAAGAGTTAAGTAAAGAATTAAGGCAAACATATGGAAAAAGTACTTTATCTCAAATGATGTTAAATAAGGCATTGCTAGATAAATATAAAGTTTCAGATGAAGAAGCTAAAAAACAAGTAGAAGCAGCGAAGGAACAAATGGGTGACAAGTTTAAAGTGGCTTTAGAGCAAGTAGGATTAAAGAATGAAGATGAATTAAAAGAGAGAATGAAGCCAGAAATTGCACTTGAGAAAGCGATTAGAGCGACTGTCACAGATAAAGATGTGAAAGATAACCATAAACCTGAAATGAAGGTAAGTCACATTTTAGTGAAAGATGAAAAAACTGCGAAAGAAGTAAAAGAGAAAATAAATAATGGTGAAGATTTTACTGCTTTAGCGAACCAGTATTCGGAAGATACTGGTTCAAAGGAACAGGGCGGAGAAATAGCTGGTTTTGCTCCTGGTCAAACTGTGAAAGAGTTTGAGGAAGCTGCGTATAAATTAGATGCAGGACAAGTAAGTGAGCCAATAAAAACATCTTATGGTTATCATATAATAAAAGTGACGGATAAAAAAGAATTGAAACCATTTGATGAAGTAAAAGATACGATTCGAAAAGATTTAGAACAACAAAGACTGCAAGATGCGACAGGTAAATGGAAACAACAAGTAATCAATGATCTATTGAAAGAAGCAGATATTAAAGTAACAGATAAAGAGTTTAAAGATACATTTAAATTCTTAGATGAGAAATAAGGTTTAGAAGAAAAACAGAGATTTAGCATAATGCTATATTTCTGTTTTTTTATTTTCAATAGAAAAGGGAACTCATATAGAGTTCCCTTTTCGCATTAGTGTGTGAGTTATAAATAGATAGTAAGACAATACAATATTACATTTAAATATTAAGAATTACAATAGGAAAATTTGGATGTAGATAAAAGGAATAAGCAATTAAATTCGCAAAATGCTGAAATGATAATGTTTTAGTTAATTAATTTTGTTAAATATAAACTAAATATATTTTCTTGGAGAGTGAATTGAGGACATAATTTAAAGAATGGTACATATCATATTTATTGGAGTATAAATTAACTTTATAGGAAGTGACATGTTGAACATTTAGTACAAAAGGATGTTCTTAATGATGATAAGAATTATTTATCCCGCTATTTGTGGGCAGTAAGACTCCCACCTCAAAATTCGGGAATGCGAGGGAATTAGGTGGGACATCAACTGCTCGTAAAAGCCCGATTGGTGAAGGCTAATAATCAGTGGGTGATGGACAAAACCCCCACTGATTAAAGTTTCACTTTATTAAAATAGGATGAATATTTTTATATTTACTAGATTATTAAATTAATTTGGGGGAGAATATATGAAAGTTATTTTTAAGAGAGAAGGCGGGGGGAAAATTTTTGAATCATCTAATGAAAATGTAAGCGTTCTATTAGCTGTATTAAAAGAAACAAAAGGGATAAAGATTGGGATGGTTGAGTATGAAGTATTAGAATATAAACTGGAATATTATCGGAATCCGAAAAAAACAGAAACAGAGAGAGAATTACATATTATAATGCAACCCAAGCATATTCAATAAAGAAAGTGAAAAATTAATGAGTGTGAATCTTACTGCCTGCAAATAGCAGGATAAATGGTAGTAATTGTCGATATGTATGAAACTTATGAGGGATGAATTGTTTTACATCATAAGTTTCTAAAGCTTTGTGAGTTCGTTCATAATAAAAGTGTATGCTTTTGTTGAAGGATGGTTAATGAGATATAGCTGAAATTTGTATTCCAGAAAGAACGTTAGTTAGGATAGAAAAGTAAAATTAGAAATATAATTAGTTCAATAAAAGCGACTTCACATTAGGTGGAGTCGCTTTTATTGTTGCTACACGTATTCTATGATGCGATAGGAAGTGCAAAGAAATTTGATTAATAAAAGGGAGTAATAAATGAGTATGAATAAACTTCATATATTAAAGTTGCATTTTGTTTGAAAAATTTACATGTTGCACTTCCGAAAGAACGTTCGTTCGTGTATAATTAGAACGAATGTTCTTTCGGAGTGGAGATTTCTACAAATTCATAAATAGTTTTGAATTGGAAAGCTACGCTACATATAAATAAGAGATGGATAAAGTGTATCTAGAAGTGAAATTTCTATTCTTATGAATGGATAGATGTAGAAAATTGAGGAGTAAAGAAAATGAATTATGTAAAGGTACAGGAAAAAGGAAGAGAGTGGGTTCCGTTTACAGTAATGTCGGAGCAATTATTAAGTATGAAAAAAATTATTGGAGAGAAATTAAAAGTCCAAAGACCGCTAATAACAAATGAAGCGAAAGACAGCATTTCAGACAAATTATTAACTTCATTATTGTCTGAAGAAGAGATGTTAGTGACATATTTTGAAGAAGGATACATACTTACGAGTTATATGACAGTGGTTCATATAAATCCGATTCAACAAATTGTAAAATGTACAGATGCATTTTATAAAACATATATATTTTCTGCAATGGACATAATTGATGTAACCTAAAAGAAGCTGAATTTTGAAGTTTAGCTTCTTTAATTTAGCCAGCTATTTGCGGACAATTAGATTTACACCTCAAAATTCGGCTGTGAGTCAGGCTATCTGTAAAAACCTAATTTTTTGAAGAGGTGAAGAACTAAATGAAAAAGCAGCTAGATGCAAGCTAGCTGCTTAGTCCCAGGGAAAGGGAGAAAAAGATTGGCACTCAAAAAATCGACGATAGCTGTGTATCAGCCTGAGTATAGTATAGACAAATTTTAAAATGTTATACAAAAATGATTACAGAGTTGTTTAGGCCGTACCAACTTGGTTTTGATCTGCTAGATCAGAATCAAATGTATTAGTCGCGCTAACCCCACTAAAAGTGTTCACTACGAAACCAACGTTAGATGCGCCAGAGCCGTTATAAGCTTTCGTATTCTCTTTTGGGGAAACATTGTAGAAATCACCTAAGTTGAAAGATCCGTTACTATTTTGTACAACTAAATTCCCAACAACTGAGGGCATAATTTTCACCTACTTTATAAGTAATTGTTTGCATTACTATATGAAGGTACAGTCTAATTGGTTCATTTGACAAATATTCCGGAATAGAAAAATGTTTGAAGCTTTGTTTAATCAATCGAGCAAAAAGTATGTTAAAATTAATGAAGAGCTGAATTTTAAAAAGAATAAATTTGAATAATTAATATATATGGAATTAAAGGTGGCAAAATGTAATGGATAATGTTATAAAAACAGTGGATTTAACAGATGCAGAATCAAGTAAACTTGTTGCTTTTATTTATAGTAATGATGTCACATTGATCGAAAAAGCATTTTGTCCTAATGAAATAAAATTAAATTTTAATGAAATAGCAATTTTATCGGCAATTAAAACCGCATATATTACGAAAGTATCTATAAGGAAAGAACTTGAAGCGATTTTTCACGATACAGGCGTTTTATTAGTAAAGCAAAATGTTGAAAGGAATAGTATTCAATCTATAACAATGCATTTTGAGCAATTTAAAAAGTTGCAAAATGAGATTGAGAATTTAAATAAAAGTATGTTATAAGACTAGGTGGAAATTCTTTGATAGAGGTGGGATCTGTTAAGTTGAAAAAGTGGATTGAAAAGTATTTGGATAAATCGAACCGTAAACATAAATATACTTTCATTAAGGTGTAACCTATATTTATCGATGTGAGAAATGTAGGGAATAGAAGATACAATTTAAAAATAATAGCGATACAAACAAAAAGAGTAACTATGATGGTTACTCTTTTTGTTTGTAATATGTAATATTAAAAATACTTCTAAAGTATGAAATGAATTGATACTTAAGTGAGAAGTTGAATAAGAATAAAAAGAGTAATATTAATGGAAAGGAGGAGATGAAGTTGGAGCGAAACGACATTGGGAAACTTGTAATTATTACTGGAGTAACGCAAGGGTTAGGACGTGCAATGGTTGATAGGTTTCATGAATTGGGGTGGAACATAGTAGGGTGTGGACGCTCAAAAAATAAAATTGAAGAGCTTAATAAATATTACGGTGCTTCACATGATTTTCAAATAATTGATGTTTCAAATCATCACCAAGTTAGTAAATGGGCAAGTCGTATTCTTAATAAGTATAGGGCTCCCGATATGTTAATAAATAATGCATCGATTGTTAATAAAAATGCACCTCTATGGAAAGTTACTGCACAAGAATTTGAAAGTGTAATGAGTGTAAATGTGAACGGGGTAGTAAATGTCATTAGGGCGTTCGTCCCGGCGATGATAGCTAGGAAAGAAGGAATTATTATTAACATGAGCTCTAGTTGGGGAAGAGAAGGCGAGGCTGAACTTGCGCCATATTGTGCCTCGAAGTTTGCTGTTGAAGGT
Source organism: Bacillus sp. FDAARGOS_1420 (assembly GCF_019344915.1). Lineage (NCBI taxonomy): Bacteria > Bacillati > Bacillota > Bacilli > Caryophanales > Bacillaceae > Bacillus > Bacillus sp. FDAARGOS_1420. The sequence continues at coordinate 1,441,037 of NZ_JAHWJB010000002.1, forward strand.
ATCACGCAGTCAATGGCAATGGAACTACCAAATGGTATGGCAGTAGTTGCTTTAGATCCAGGTGGCAGTATTAGCACTCCAATGCTTGACTTATGTGCACCTCAATATGTAAAAGTATCTTCGACACCTGAAATGTGGTCACATAAAGCAATTCATTATATATTAAATATATCAATAGATAAAAACGGTGAGTCATTGACATGTCCGGCATACATTCATTGAGAAACTCCTTGTCAAAAAGAGCGCCTGAAAGGTGCTCTTTTGTATATTAGTACATTATGTGATGCACAAAATTACATATGAAAAATAGAATAATGAATTAAAGGTGATATTTGTTTGTTTTGAATGTACTAGAAAATTTAAATATAGGTGATGGGAAATGAACCTACGCGATTTAGAATTGACAGGTGCCTGGTTTCAAGTAGGAGGAAATCTTATAGCAGCAATTGGAACAACTAGAGGGTTTGCAGGGGAAGAAAAGATTGAGTCGGATCTCGTTATTGTAGGGAGTTCATTACAAGCTCTCGGATATATATTACAAATTATAGCAACTAATGATGCGAAGGATGAAGATAAATGTGAGAAGCAAGAGGTAACTATAGATAATAAAAATAAAGCGCTAGCGAAAACGGGGATTGAGTTATTAGCTTTAGGTAATATTTCAAATGTAATAGGAACGTATTTTAATCTCAATGAACAAATGAAAGAAAATGATTTCCTTATAATTACTGGAAATAGTTTGCAATCAATTGGCGCTTTTTTAGGAGTAGAAGTAGCATTGAATGAGATAAATGGAATACAGTGGATTATCGTATTAGGGAATTCAATGCAAAGTTTAGGTGCGGGATTACAAGCATATGAAGGTATTAAAAATATATCAAAAGAAGAAAAGGGAAAAGAAGACAGTAATATAGATAAAGAAGATCAACGTATACTAGGGCTAATAGGTATTTGGATACAGGCAATAGGTACTGTAATTTCAGCAATTGGATTAACCGAAATAGTAGAGGAACAACGATTGGAATCTAAGAAAAGGTGATGAAATACTCATTTCAATGAAGTTTGGAGTATTTCAATTTTAGAAGTAGGACAAGATGGATGTGTTAATTGTTTTTGTAGGCTTTTTCATATAGGCGTAGAATATACATATAAACGAACAGGTGAAAATAACTTGTTAACGTTAGTGAGAGGCTTCTTATTTAGTTATACTATTATATGTGATTTTTGTAATGATGAGTTCTTATATACGCTTTTAGAAATAACATGATTTCATAGGTTTGATAGTGTAGGAGATGGATGGGGAAGAAGCGAAAAATAAACATTAAGGAGTTTTTCAGACATGATGTACTTATTAGCAATTCTACTTCCGCCGGTAGCTGTTTTATTTTGCGGAAAGCCGTTTCAAGCGATTATTAATTTCATTTTAACCTTAATTTTTTGGGTTCCAGGAGCGATACACGCAGTTCTTGTCGTACATGATAAAAAAGCCGACAGGCGACTTAAAAAACAAGTTCAGGCGTATGATGAAATTAATAAAAGAAATAGAAGATAAATTGCGATTGGCATACAAAAAAGAAAGGGGATTTGATTCGCCTTTCTTTTTTGTATGCCAATCAAGTTTAAATTTTAGTATAGCGGTAAGAATTTTTAATATAAGTATTATGATAATAACTTTTAGAGTGTGCGTTTAATAAACCGGTGTAAATGCTTTCTGGCACATTGAAGAAATCATACATACCATTCTTTAGTTGAATACGTAAAATCATAGAAAAAGGATTATAGCCAACAGCAACTAATTTTTTTGAAATAACGGGAGATAGCTTCATCATTACGCAACTCCTTATTTTTCATTTTAGATGGTTTCTTGTAGAGAAGGGGATTGTCGTGTTGAAATCCTAATAATTAAAGGAGTATTATACTTATATGCAATATATCAAATGTTTGTTATACGTAATTATAAGGAAGTTCACACGAAGTACATATCGTTGTGCTATTTTTATTTCACCTTTGATTTATAAATAAGAAAATATTGACCATTTGAAAAAAAGGTATATTATTTATACGAGGTATTAAAAATCCACTTCTTACATTCTATGCTTTAAGGGGCAGTATTATTAGAAAAAATAGAAGTGAAAATAGTTTGTATAAGAAGTATTCTAAAATGTATAATCTGTGAATTGGGAAAATATTGAATGCTCCAGGTCAATATACTTTCTTGATTAAATGTATTTGGGAAAGTGACCTCAATATTTTCAAGTAAATCAACGGGAGAATTGAAAGGCAGGAGAAAGTAACATGTCAGAAAATTATCGTTCTCGAGAGGAGCGACGACAAGTTCAAAAGAAAAAACAGCCAGCTTCTAAAAAAACAAAACCAAAAGGTAAAACATCGTTTTTTCGTAAATTTTTAATCAGTTGTTTACTACTTGGTATTGTAGGTTTAGTGGCAGGGGTTGCTACCTTTTTCGTAATGATTAAGGATGCACCAAAACTTGAGAAAGCAAAACTTGTTAATCCGTTATCCTCAAAAATTTATGATAAAGACGGGAATTTGGTATATGAATATGGGAAAGAAAAGCGGACGAATGTTACGTATGATCAAATCCCAAAATTAGTAGAAAATGCATTTTTAGCAACAGAAGATTCGCGTTTTTATGAGCATAGCGGAGTAGATTTTAAAGGTACTGCTCGTGCAGTTTTAGTTAGTCTTAAGGGGGATTATGGCTCTCAAGGTGGTAGTACGATAACGCAGCAAGTTATTAAAAACTACTTCTTATCGATGGAAAAAACATCAAAACGTAAAGTTCAGGAAATATATTTAGCGTATAAGTTAGAACAACAGTATTCAAAACATGAAATTTTAGAGATGTATTTAAATAAAATTAATTTAGGTAATCGTTCATATGGAATCGCAACAGCAGCACAAAACTACTACGGTAAAGAATTGAAAGATTTGACATTACCAGAAGTTGCGATGCTAGCTGGCTTACCAAAAGCACCGAATAACTATGACCCAACGAAAAAAGAAAATGTTCAAAGGGCAACAGAAAGAAGAAATACTGTACTAAACTTAATGAATAGACATGGTTATATTACAAAGGCAGAAATGGAAGAAGCATCGAAAGTACCAGTGGATAAAAATATTAAGAGTGCAGCTGAACTACAAGCGATGCCATATACTGCATTTATGGATGCAGTAGTGAAAGAAGTAGAAAAGGAAATACCAGATGTTAATATTGGATCTGATGGTTTAGAAATTTATACAACATTGGATCCAAAAGCACAGAAATTAGCTGATAATATTTTGAATACAAATATTATTAATTATCCAAATGATAAATTCCAAGGTGCTTTCACATTTATGGATACGAAAACTGGAGAAGTTCGCGCTATAGGTAGTGGGCGCGGTGAAAATAAAGCAGTATTTAAAGGGCATAATATGGCGATTGAATTAGATCGTGCAGCTGGTTCAACGATGAAACCAATTTTTGATTACGCTCCTGCAATTGAATATTTAAAATGGGCTACTTATCATCAAATTGATGACTCTCCATTTAAGTATTCAACTGGCCAAGAAGTTAGAAATGCAGATAGAAGTCATTTAGGGCCAATCTCAATGCGTGAAGCACTAACAAAGTCACGTAATATCCCAGCTATTAAAACAGCTAAAGAGGTAGGTATTAGTAAATCGAAAGAGTTCACTGAGAAATTAGGTATTACATTTAATGTAGCACCGACAGAATCAACAGCGATCGGTACAAATGAAGCGTCACCAACTGAAATTGCAGGTGCTTATGCGGCATTTGGGAATGACGGTAAGTATACGAAGCCGCATTTTGTTAAGAAAGTAGTTTATCCAGACGGCAAGTCACAAAGTTTTGGACAAAAACCAAAATCAGTTATGGCGGATTCTACAGCATATATGATTACTGATATGCTTCGTTCTGTAGTTACATCAGGTACTGGTACATCGGCAAATGTGGCCTCTTTAGATGTAGCTGGTAAAACAGGTACAACTAACTATTCTTCAAAACAACTAGCACAATATGGAATTCCAGAAAGTGCAACTCGTGATAGTTGGTTTGCAGGATATACACCGCAATATACGATGGCAGTATGGACTGGATATACGAAAGATGGTAAAGACGAGTATATTAGTAGTAAAAATACGAAAATTGCACAGTTGATCTTTAAAGAAATGATGAGCGAGATGGCTACAGATAAATCACGCTTTAAAATGCCAAGTAGTGTTATTCAAGAAGGTAGTGAATTGCGTATAAAAGGTGAAAAACGTGATTCATCTCCAAATACTAGCGTACCGGATACAACGGAACAACCAAAACAAGATCAACAGCAAAAAACTGAAGAAGAGAAAAATCAAGAGGAATTAAAGAAACAGGAAGAACTTAAGAAACAAGAAGAGCAAAAGAAACAAGATGAACTTAAGAAGCAAGAAGAGCAAAAGAAACAAGATGAACAGAATAAGCAAAATGAACAAAATAATGGAAATGGTCAAGGAACTCCAAATCCACCAACTAATGGAAATGGCCAAGGAACTCCAAATCCGCCAACTAATGGAAATGGCCAAGGAACTCCAAATCCACCAACTAATGGAAATGGTCAAGGAACTCCAAATCCGCCAACTAATGGAAATGGCCAAGGAACTCCAAATCCACCAACCACTGGAGGTGGCCAGGAAACTCCAACCCCACCAACTACTGGCGGGAACACAGGAGAGGCTCCTTCCAATAATGGACAATAAATAATGCATTTTAAAAGCACCAAAGGTACCGGGAAAACGGTTTCTTTGGTGCTTTTTGTATTATAAAGAATATTATTTTTAAATGTTAAAAGTACCATAAAAATTTTGAAAGTAAATTGATGGGAAATGATAAAAAATTTGAGTTGGTGGTATTGGATAACTAGGGCTATAAAAAGTAGTACTACTAGGGTGTGTACCATGATGCCAAAATGAAGGGGTGACTTGGTCAGTCGATTGATATTGTTGCCAAGCGGCAGGAAGTTCGATACCAACATCAGAACTTGCTGTATGAACGGCAGGAACATGTATTGAGGGAGCTGCTGGGACAACGGCGGTTATTCTTGGTGATACCCACATGAAAACGATCACTCCTAAGTTTCAATGATAAAGTAGTATATTCTTTTAATGCTTATAAAGGTACATATAGATAGGATTTTCGGTTAAAACATACGTACAAAGTCGTAAGACCAATGTGAATTGATGGTGGACCATTTATTACGAAAAGATACGCCTATTAGCGGAGGGAAAAGGAATATGAAACATATACAATGGATGTGTTAATCGTAATATTTTACGTGTTTATGGAGGGATTTTAATGGAACGATTATGGACGAAATCATTTATACAAATGACTATCGCGATGTTATTTTTATTTACAGGGTTTTATTTACTTGTTCCAACGCTCCCGCTCTTTATTAAAGAGATTGGTGGAAATGAATCACAAGTTGGGCTGATGATGGGAATGTTTACGATAGCCGCAGTTGTAATACGACCGATTATTGGAGGTATGTTAGATCAATATGGTAGAAGATCTTTTATTATTTTCGGACTCATCTTTTTTGGAATAACGATGTATTCGTATAATTTAGCATCAACTATTGTCCTTTTAGCTGTTTTACGCGTTATTCACGGAGTGACGTGGGCTGTTTCTACAACAGCAGTTGGAACAGCGATAACTGATATTATTCCAGATTCACGTCGTGGTGAAGGGATGGGCTGGTATGGCATGGCGATGACAATCGCGATGGCAATTGGCCCGATGATTGGATTATGGGTTGTACAAAATTATTCATTTCATGGTCTATTCTTGTTAGCAACTCTTTTATCCTTTATGGCAGTCGTATTATCGTTAATAACGAAAATGCCATTCACGCCACAAAAAGAAAAAGGGAAAATTCAGCTGTTTGAAAAATCCGTTTTATCAATAACGGTTGTTGTTTTCTTTTTATCATTTGCATATGGAGGAATAACAACATTTTTACCGTTATTCGCGTCATCAATTGATGTGAATCCTGGGACATTCTTTCTTGTATATGCAATTGCTTTAACAATTGTACGACCTATTTCAGGAAAACTATTAGATAAGTATGGAGAAGTTTTTATCATACTTCCGGCACTATGTATTACTATTTTAGCGATAGTTGTACTAACGATTTCAAATGGTTTGATAGGTGTAATGATTGCAGCGGCATTATATGGTGTTGGATTCGGTTCAGCACAGCCCGCTTTACAAGCAGCGATGCTGACAATTGTTGATCCTAGTAAAAGAGGAGTTGCTAACGCTTCATTCTTTACCGCTTTTGATTTAGGGATTGGATTAGGTGCGATTTTACTTGGAGTTGTTTCACAAATGTTTGGTTACCGTATTTTATTCGCAGGTAGTGCAATTTCAGGATTAATAGCTTTAATTATATTTGTCATTTTTGTAAAACAACGATTAGGCAAAAAAGATTTTGCGTATAAAGCATGATGAATCTATTTGATGTATTGTAAGGTACGGAGGAAATAGCTCAATTCAGCCCGGATATTCTTTAGGGATTGTTTCTGAGAAACCAGTTCGGGAAATAGTGCCAGTTGAGAAAGACGGTAGTTTATTTTTATAGATTTTGATGATCTTTCGTACTTTCAAAACTATGAATTAGTTGTAAGCTATCGTAAAGAAACGGAAGAAATTTAATTTAATTATGTAAAATAATAATTTTATTAAAAATAAATAAATTTTATATAAGAATTATATTTATGGGAATATGAAATAAATATTATAAAAAACCGAGCTGTGCATGAGTGCAGCTCGGTTTTTTATGTTTGTTGAAGAAAAAGGGATTAAAGGTATATTTAGTGGGATTATATGGATAATTGTTATATTTCGTTTTAAAAAATTGTAAAAGGATGTCTGTCCTTTCTTTATAAAAGATGAAAGTTATTTTTGAAAAATAGTATTATTACATCGGTAAAAGTATAGGATACTTATTATTATAAAATAAATTGAAATCTTCTAAAAACTCTGATACATTGAAATAGAAATGTAGTTTCATATTATTGTAAAGGCTTACAGTTATGTGCACGAAGATCTATTAGGATTGGAGGAAATAATGATGAAAGCTGAAGAAAAATTTTCCCCGGGATTAGATGGTGTAGTAGCAGCGGAAACGAAAATTTCGTTTCTTGACACAGTAAAAGGTGAAATTGTAATTCAAGGGTATGATTTAATCGAACTCTCAAAAACAAAAGAGTATTTAGACATTGTGCACCTTTTATTAGAAGAACGTTTACCGAATGAGGATGAGAAAGCAACAATTGAAAAGAAATTAAAAGAAGAATATGCAGTGCCAGAAGGTGTATTCAATGTTCTAAAGGCATTGCCTAAGGAAACGCATCCTATGGATGGGCTACGTACAGGTGTGTCCGCATTAGCTGGTTACGATAGTGATATCGAAAACCGCTCGTTAGAAGTGAATAAAAGTCGAGGATACAAGCTTTTAAGTAAAGTGCCAAATATTGTAGCGAATAGCTACCATATTTTAAATAATGAGGAACCAATTGAGCCTCTTCAAGAATTGTCATATAGTGCGAATTTCTTCTATATGTTAACTGGAAAGAAACCAACTGAACTTGAAGAGAAAATCTTTGATCGTTCCCTTGTTTTATATAGTGAACATGAAATGCCAAACTCTACATTTACAGCACGCGTTATTGCATCAACGCAATCCGACTTATACGGTGCTTTAACAGGAGCAGTTGCATCCTTAAAAGGAAGTCTTCATGGCGGTGCGAATGAAGCGGTTATGTACATGCTTTTAGAAGCTGGTAATGTTGAGAAATTTGAAGAGTTATTACAGAAGAAACTATATAACAAAGAAAAAATTATGGGCTTTGGACACCGTGTTTATATGAAAAAGATGGATCCAAGAGCACTTATGATGAAGGAAGCATTAAAGCAGTTATGTGATGTGAAAGGCGATTATACACTATATGAAATGTGTGAAGCTGGAGAAAAAATTATGGAGAAGGAAAAAGGAATTTATCCGAATCTTGATTATTATGCTGCTCCAGTATATTGGATGCTTGGTATTCCAATTCAACTTTACACACCAATCTTCTTTAGTTCTAGAACAGTAGGGCTATGTGCACACGTAATTGAGCAACATGCGAACAATCGTTTGTTCCGTCCACGTGTAAATTATATTGGCGAGCGACATGCATTTAGTAAATAAAAACAACTGGGGAGTTGTTAGCGCCGCCCGCCTGATGGGTGTTTGACCGACACCCATCATTAATAATAACGAATTTTCGACAGAAAGGGAAGAATAGCATGATTAAAACAAATGAAATTAAACAAAAAGATGCATTATTAGAAGAAATTACGGACTATGTATTAAATAAAGAGGTTACAAGTGCAGAGGCATTCAGTACGGCTCGCTACGTATTACTTGATACACTTGGATGTGGAATTTTAGCACTACAATACCCAGAGTGTACGAAATTATTAGGACCAGTTGTACCAGGAACAATCGTGCCAAATGGTACACGTGTACCAGGAACATCTTATGTGCTAGATCCAGTAAAAGGCGCATTTAATATCGGATGTATGATCCGTTGGTTAGACTATAACGATACTTGGCTTGCAGCAGAATGGGGACATCCATCTGATAACTTAGGCGGAATTTTAGCAGTAGCAGATTATATTAGCCGTGTTCGTATTTCAGAAGGAAAAGAACCATTAAAAGTACGTGAAGTACTAGAAATGATGATTAAAGCACATGAAATTCAAGGTGTACTTGCTTTAGAAAACAGCTTAAACCGTGTTGGTCTTGACCATGTATTATACGTAAAAGTAGCAACAACTGCAGTAGTTGCGAAAATGCTTGGCGGAACGCGTGAAGAAATCTTTAATGCATTATCACATGCGTGGATTGATAATTCTAGTCTTCGTACATATCGTCATGCTCCAAATACTGGTTCACGTAAATCATGGGCAGCAGGAGATGCGACGAGCCGCGGTGTTCATCTTGCAATGACTGCTCTAAAAGGTGAAATGGGTTACCCAACAGCATTATCTGCGCCAGGATGGGGATTCCAAGATGTATTATTTAATAAACAGGAATTAAAATTAGCAAGACCGCTAGAATCTTATGTAATGGAAAATGTATTATTCAAAGTGTCATTCCCAGCAGAATTCCATGCACAAACAGCTGCAGAATGTGCTGTGAAATTACATCCGGAACTTAAAGAAAGATTAGATGAAATTGATCGTATTACAATTACAACTCATGAGTCAGCAATTCGTATTATCGATAAAGAAGGTCCATTAAATAACCCAGCTGATCGCGATCATTGCTTACAATACATTACTGCAATAGGTTTATTAAAAGGAGATATCGTTGCGGATGATTATGAGGATGTAGTAGCGAATGATCCACGTGTAGATGAATTACGTAATAAGATGGTTGTTGTTGAAAACAAACAGTACAGTTTAGATTACCTTGACCCGAACAAGCGCTCAATCGCCAACGCTGTTCAAGTTCATTTTAAAGATGGTACTGTAACAGAAAATGTGGAATGTGAATACCCACTTGGCCACCGTTTCCGTAGAGACGAAGCAATTCCAAAAGTTGTTCGGAAATTCACTGCAAATATGGCAGGTCATTATTCTAGTAAGCAACAAGAAAAAATCCATGAAGCTTGTCTAAATGAAGAAAAACTAGAAAATATGAATGTAAACGAATTTGTAGATCTATTCTTAATTTAATAATAGGAGGAATTTATAATGGCTTGGGTTGTGAATAAACAGTCAACACAAGAGGAGCTTGCGAATCGCTTCCGAGCTTTGGTAGAAGCAAATGAAATTTTGCAAATTCCAGGTGCTCATGATGCAATGGCGGCTCTTGTTGCGAAAAATACAGGTTTTTCAGCTCTATATTTATCGGGAGCTGCTTACACTGCAAGTAAAGGTCTACCAGATTTAGGTATCGTGACATCTACTGAAGTAGCTGAAAGAGCAAGAGATCTAATTAGAGCTACAGATTTACCAGTTCTTGTTGATATTGATACAGGATTTGGTGGAGTACTAAACGTAGCGAGAACAGCTGTAGAAATGGTAGAAGCGAAAGTAGCGGCTGTTCAAATTGAAGATCAACAATTACCAAAAAAATGTGGACATTTAAACGGTAAGAAACTTGTTACTACAGAAGAATTAGTTCAAAAAATTAAAGCGATTAAAGAAGTTGCGCCAAGTTTATATATTGTAGCACGCACAGATGCTCGCGGCGTGGAAGGATTAGATGCAGCGATTGAAAGAGCGAATGCATATGTAAAAGCAGGGGCAGATGCAATATTCCCAGAAGCGCTTCAATCGGAAGAAGAATTCCGTTTATTTACTAGCAAAGTGAATGCACCTTTACTAGCAAATATGACTGAGTTCGGAAAAACACCATATTATAGTGCAGAGGAATTTGCGAATATGGGCTTCCAAATGGTAATTTATCCTGTAACTTCACTTCGTGTTGCCGCAAAAGCATATGAGAATGTGTTTACGCTAATTAAGGAAACGGGTTCTCAAAAAGATGCACTTTCTAATATGCAAACGAGAAGTGAATTATATGAAACAATTTCATATCATGACTTTGAAGAGTTAGATACTGGAATTGCAAAAACAGTATTATCTGAAGATCAATAGGTAGAAGGATTTAGGCGATGAAAATACATCTTTGGCAAAACGAACTGCTTGATGTGAAAAATCATCGCCTTCTGTTTTCAATAATAAGATATTCCACTCATCGTAGACGAGCATATGCAAAGAGCAACGAAGGCCGAAATGATAGGGGGATTCAGATGGAGAAAACAAAGTTACCATGGGATGAATTTTTTTCACTCAATAAAGATGTGAATAATACTTTCTTTACACCAGAAGATTTTTCAGGGGATGAAGATTTAATTGCAAAAACGACAGAACAATTCGTTAAACAAGAAATTGTCCCGCAAATTGAGAATATTGAACAACATAACTATAAAGTTTCTCGTCAATTATTTGAGAAAGCTGGGGAACTTGGATTATTAGGCATTGAGGTACCAGAAGATTATGGCGGATTCGAGTTAGGAAAGGCTGTCTCAGGTCTTGTAGCAGAGAAAATGGGTTACGCTGGTGCATTTAGCGTTTCTTTTAATATACATGCCGGTGTAGGTACATTGCCTTACATATATTATGGAACGAAAGAACAGAAAGAAAAATATTTACCGAAAATCGCATCGGGAGAATGGATTGGGGCTTATGCTTTAACTGAGCCAAATGCTGGTTCGGATGCATTAAGTGCAAAAACGAGTGCAGTATTGAATGAAGAGGGTACTGCTTGGAAGTTGAATGGTGAGAAGCAGTGGATTACAAATGCTCATATGGCAGATGTATACGTTGTTTTTGCGAAGACAAATAAAGGAATGACAGCGTTTATTGTCGAAAGAACATGTGAAGGTGTATCAATAGGATTAGAAGAAAAGAAGATGGGGATTAAAGGTTCTTCAACAGCGACGCTTATTTTAGAAGATGTTGTCATCCCCGCTGAAAATATTTTAGGGGAAGTTGGGAAAGGGCATCACGTAGCTCTTAATATTCTTAACTTCGCTAGACTAAAACTTGCTTTTGGAAATATTGGAACAGCAAAACAAGCAATCGGTTTGTCAGTTCAATATGGAAAAGAGCGAAAACAGTTCCAAACGGAATTAGTAGATTTTACGATGATTCAAGAGAAAATTGCCAATATGATTATTTCTACATATGGAGCAGAAAGTGCAGCTTACCGTGCAGCGGGTGTAATTGATGAAGCAATTCATGAGAGTGATGAAGATCTTATGAAAAAAATGTCCCAATTTGCAATTGAATGTGCACTGAATAAAGTAAACGCTTCTGAAACACTTGCTTATATCGTAGATGAAGCTGTACAAATTCATGGTGGTTACGGTTATATGCAAGAATACGAAGTAGAACGATTATATCGTGATGCTAGAATTAGTCGTATTTTTGAAGGAACGAATGAAATTAATAGATTAACAGTTGCAAAAATGTTAATGAAGCAAATCGAGAAAATAGAAGATGCTGAAGTAAAAATTGATGTAGCAAATGTAGAAAGAAACCATCGTTACATTTTATTAGCGAAAAAATTGTTGAAACAATCTTTGAAAACGCTCTCTAAAACTCCAGGAATAAAAATTGAGCAAGAGCAAGAATATTCACGCGTATTATCAAATATGTTGACGGACGTGTACGTCATGGAATCAGCATTTTTACGTACGAGGAAAGCAGTTAGTAAAAATGGTGAGGAAAAAGAGCGTACGAAGCAAATGATAACAGATGTTATTTGTGAAGAAGGATATCGTAAAGTAGAAGAATCCGCGATTTCCATTCTTTCAGCAGCTGTCACAGAAGAACAAAATAGACAAGAAATATTAGCTGAAATCCGTCAATTATTAGTGCCTTTATACTCAAACTTATTTACGAAAAAGAGAGATATTGCGAAAGTTATTATAAATCGCGGGAAATATATTGTGTAAATAGGAGGAAAGCGATATGAAAAAGATTGGTTTTATCGGTTTAGGTAACATGGGTCTTCCAATGTCTAAAAATTTAGTTAAATCTAGCTACACAGTATATGGAGTGGACTTGAATAAAGAGGCGGAAGCTTCCTTTGAAAAAGAAGGAGGAATTATCGGCCTATCGATCTCAAAACTAGCAGAGACATGCGATGTGATTTTTACAAGTTTGCCTTCACCTCGTGCTGTGGAAGCGGTATATTTTGGGGAAGAAGGATTATTTGAAAATAGCCACTCGAATGTAGCTTTAATTGATACAAGTACAGTATCTCCACAATTAAACAAACAATTAGAGGAATCGGCGAAGGAAAAGAAAGTAGACTTTTTAGCAGCACCTGTTAGTGGTGGGGTAATTGGTGCAGAAAACCGTACATTAACGTTTATGGTTGGTGGATCGAAAGAAGTATATGAGAAAACTGAATCTGTCATGGAAGTGCTTGGAGCGAATGTTTTCCATGTTAGTGAGCAGATTGATAGTGGTACAACTGTTAAATTAATTAACAATCTATTAATTGGTTTTTATACAGCTGGTGTGAGTGAAGCTTTAACATTAGCGAAAAAGAACAATATGGATTTAGATAAAATGTTTGATATTTTAAATGTAAGTTACGGTCAAAGTAGAATTTATGAGCGTAATTATAAAAGTTTCATTGCATCAGAAAATTATGAGCCAGGCTTTACTGTAAATTTATTAAAGAAAGATTTAGGATTTGCAGTAGATTTAGCTAAAGAAAGTGAACTTCACTTACCAGTAAGTGAGATGCTATTAAACGTATATGAAGAAGCGAGTGAGGCAGGATATGGTGAAAACGATATGGCTGCTTTATATAAGAAAGTTAGCGAACAATTAATTTCTAATCAAAAATAGTGCACTTATAAAAACCATGATAAAAAAGGAGAGAATATAATGATTACAACTGAAATTAAACGAGTGAAAAATCATATTAATGGCGAATGGGTAGAATCTACTGGTACGGAAGTAGAAGCGGTTCCGAATCCGGCAACTGGAAAAATCATCGCTTACGTTCCACTTTCTCCAAAAGAAGATGTTGAAAAAGCTGTTGAAGCGGCAAAAGCGGCATACAAAACATGGTCTAAAGTGCCAGTTCCAAATCGTTCAAGACAACTATACAAATATCTACAACTGTTACAAGAAAATAAAGAAGAGCTTGCAAAAATCATTACGCTAGAAAACGGTAAAACGCTAACGGATGCAACTGGTGAAGTACAGCGTGGTATTGAAGCGGTAGAACTTGCAACATCAGCACCAAATTTAATGATGGGACAAGCTCTTCCGAATATTGCTAGTGGAATTGATGGATCGATTTGGCGCTACCCAATCGGAGTTGTTGCTGGTATTACACCGTTTAACTTCCCGATGATGATTCCATTATGGATGTTTCCACTTGCAATTGCTTGCGGTAATACATTCGTATTAAAAACATCTGAAAGAACGCCACTTTTAGCTGAGCGACTTGTAGAGTTATTCTATGAAGCTGGTTTTCCAAAAGGGGTATTAAATTTAGTACAAGGCGGAAAAGATGTTGTAAATAGTATTTTAGAAAATAAAGATATTCAAGCAGTTTCGTTTGTTGGCTCTGAGCCAGTGGCACGCTACGTATATGAAACTGGTACAAAAAATGGTAAACGTGTACAAGCGTTAGCAGGTGCGAAAAACCATGCGATTGTAATGCCAGATTGCAACCTTGAGAAAACAGTACAAGGTGTAATTGGGTCTGCGTTTGCAAGTAGTGGAGAGCGCTGCATGGCATGTTCAGTAGTAGCAGTAGTTGATGAAATTGCTGATGAATTCATTGATGTATTAGTAGCGGAAACGAAGAAGTTAAAAGTAGGTGACGGTTTCAACGAAGATAATTATGTTGGACCATTAATCCGTGAATCTCATAAAGAACGTGTTTTAGGCTATATTAATAGTGGTGTAGCAGATGGAGCAACTTTACTAGTAGATGGCCGTAAAATCAATGAAGAAGTTGGAGAAGGTTACTTTGTTGGTGCAACAATCTTTGATGGTGTAAATCAAGAAATGAAAATTTGGCAAGATGAAATTTTCGCTCCGGTATTAAGTATTGTAAGAGTAAAAGATTTAGAAGAAGGTATTAAGCTGACAAATCAATCGAAATTTGCGAATGGTGCTGTTATTTATACATCAAATGGAAAACATGCACAAAGATTCCGAGACAATATTGATGCTGGTATGATTGGTGTAAACGTTAATGTTCCAGCACCAATGGCATTCTTCGCATTTGCAGGAAACAAAGCTTCATTCTTTGGAGATCTTGGTACAAATGGTACGGATGGCGTTCAATTTTATACACGTAAAAAAGTTGTAACTGAGCGCTGGTTTTAATAAAGTGAAATGATAATGAGTGGGGTGCATTCCCACTCATTATCAAAATAATACAAACGAAAATACACTACTTCATTATGAGTAGTGTATTTTCGTTTGTATTGTGTTAGCTATTTCTTTCAAAGGCTAATTTAATACCAAACCCAATTAAGACGATTCCTGTAATCCCTTGAATATAACGCTGTGTCTTCGGTTTTTTCATAAAAGCACTAATTTTATCAATTAAAAATATATAAAAAGCAAACCAAATGACTGTTAAAATGAGATAAGTAAGTCCCATAACGAGAAGTTGTATAAATGTATTATGATTTGGATTTAAAAACTGTGGTAAAAAAGTTAAAAAGAAGACTGCAACCTTAGGGTTTAGTAAATTTGTAAGAAACCCTTGGCGAAAGCAAGAAGTATGTTTATCATTATTTATTGGAATGTCATCTGTATTTAAGTCTTCTGTGTTTCTTACTGCTAAAAGGGCTTTAATACCAATATAGACTAAATATACAGCACCAACATATTTAAAAATAGAAAATAAAAGAGCAGACTTTACAATAAGTGCTGAAAGACCAATTACAGCAGCTAAAGTGTGAATTAAAAGCGCAACACAAGTACCAAAAACAGTTTTTACGCCGCCGATTTTGCCGGCAATCAATGTGTTTTTCGTAGCCATTGCTGTATCAGGACCGGGTAGAATAATAAGACATATAGACATAATAATAAACAGAAAAAAATTTTCCATAATGTTATCCGCCTTCCTTTGTTGTTTTTAGAAAATTCGATTAACGTTAGTTTAACATACATTTCAGTTAAATAAAATTAAATTATATTTAAAATTATTTAACTAAAAAGAAGAGGCCATATAGAGTAGCTGAGAGTGTGCTACAATATATGGCCTCTTTGTTTAAGCGTTAAGTAAGTTAAAGAATCGATTTACATCTTCTTCTGAAACATCACTTAATTGTTTATATTTATAATTTGGATTTTGGTCTTTATCAACTACAACGGAGCGTACTCCTTCAAAGAAATCTTCATGTCGCATGAAGTTTTTAGCGAGTATAAGATCTGTCGCGAAACATTCTTCAACTGACTTTTCTTGGCCATCAATAAACTGTTTTAATGTTACCTTTAATGAAACAGGCGATTTGGATAATAGCTTTTCTTTCGTTGTTTGGGCAAATGGACTTTGATCTTTCTCTAACGATTGAATGATTCCCTCAATTGTATCGAATGCAAAATGCGAATTAATTTCTTCTACTGAAGAAGAAAGATTGCCATCTAAGTTTGGAGCAGTTGCAAATGTACGAATAACTTCTTTTAAATGAGTATGTACATCTTCTTTTTTCCAATTTACATTTTCAAGTGCGGTAAGGAAATTTGGTAATGAATCTGATGTCATAAAGTAATCAGCAGCGTTAATATATAATACATCAGGAGCTTTTAAAATAGATGCCGTTAAAGCAACATATCGACCAGTATATCCAGGCGCTTTATTTAAGAAATAAGCAGCACCGACATCAGGGAAGAAACCGATGTTCATTTCAGGCATTGCCCACTTCGTACGCTCTGTTACAATTCGATACGTTGCTCCATTTGTCAGACCGACACCACCGCCCATTACAATTCCATCTAAACAAGCGATAATTGGTTTTTTGTATTGATAAATAAATGTATCAATTTCATATTCTTCTTCAAAAAACTGCTCTGCATGTTGTAATGCAACTTCGTTAGAACGTGCTTCGTATAGCGTTTTAATATCACCACCTGCACAAAAACCTTTCGTACCAGCTCCTTTTAAAACGATGAGTTCAATACACTCATCTTGCCCCCATTCTTTAAGTTTTTGCCCAATTGGTTGTAACATGTCATAGGATAAAGAATTAAGTGCTTTTGGACGGTTTAAAGTAATAGATGCAACGCCGTTTTCGCTAACAGAAAATAAAACGTGTTCAGTCATTATAAATCCTCCCTTACTTATCTTTCTATTCTTATTTCTTGATACATGCTGAAATGTCCTCTATAATTTTTGTCTAAATTAGGTGCTTAATGTTAGTATTTATCGCATATTTTGACGAGTTATATTTGCAGGATTTCAGAGAATGAAGAGGAATATTACAACATTACTGTAAGCGCAATTATTTGAAATCATAGTGTTGAAGGCGCTATTATATGTATAACTTAAATTGAGTTAGTATACGTGGCGTAACAATGCATTAAAGAGTGGATGTAGAAAAGATCAAAAGGCTGAATTATCTAACTTTTAAAGAGCGAGGGGTTTGTATATAATTAGAAATAGAGAAAGGAGAGATCGGAATGCCAGGACCTTTACTATTGTCGGTAATTATTTTGTCATCTCTTATGGTAGGAATTACACAGTATTTTCATCATACAGATACGACAGAAGAAGTGAAAGATAAGGTACGTCTCGTGTTTCCGATTTTTATAATATCTATTTCCATATGTTTTTTATTAAATAAAGATGGGTATGTTGTGGCCGTATTCGCGTTTTTTGTAGCGATTGTCTTAATAACTGTATTGTACTACGTTATGAAAGAGTACTTACAAAAATAAGGATGCCTGAAAGGGTATTTTTATTTTTTGTAAAATGATAATTTCACATACCGTATTTTATACAAAAAAACATAAAATATTTATAATTAAAAAAGTATGTACATCGCGGTGTATTTACTTGTCAATCTTGCATGACCACTATACTATTAAAATGTAGAGATTAGAAAAAAGGGGTTGTATCTAGCATGAAATTTGAGATGCATACAAAAATTATTTCAAATGAAAAAGAAGTAAGATTACATATAGAAGATAATTTATTTCAATTAATTTTAGATGGTTATCATCTATTTACTATTCAAGAAATATTGCCTTTATATAAATCAAACGAAGAAAGAATCGGTAGTGCAATTGTCCAAAAGTTAGAATGGGAGAACGGAAAAACTACACTAAACTATCAGCTTGTTTCACTACAATCAGTAAACTAAAAGGAGAAGGGTAATATGAAGTTTTTTCATACAGCGGATTGGCATTTAGGTAAGCTTGTTCATGGTGTATATATGACTGAAGATCAAAAAATTGTGTTAGATCAGTTTGTACAAGCTGTTGAAGAGGAAAAACCGGATGCTGTAATTATTGCAGGAGATTTATATGACCGAGCAATTCCACCTACAGAAGCAGTAGACTTATTAAATGATGTATTACAAAAGATAGTTATTGATTTACAAACACCAATAATTGCAGTTGCAGGAAACCACGATAGTCCGGACCGCATACATTTTGGTAGTAATTTAATGAAAAAACAAGGATTACATATTGTTGGACAATTCCAGTTTCCATACAATCCTGTTGTTTTAAATGATGAATACGGAGAGGTTCATTTCCATCTCGTTCCGTATGCAGATCCAAGTATTGTTAGACATATATTGAAAAATGAAGATGTTCGTTCTCATGATGATGCGATGCGTATTTTTATGAACGAACTCTCTGAAACGATGGATAAAGAAGCGAGACACATATTTGTAGGACATGCATTTGTAACTTCTTCAGGAGAGGCAGAGGAAAATACGAGTGATGCGGAACGACCACTTTCAATTGGTGGTGCTGAATATGTAAATAGCCATTATTTTGATAAGTTTCATTACACGGCGCTTGGCCATTTACATCAAGCGCATTTTGTACGTAATGAGACAATTCGTTATTCAGGTTCACCACTTGCATATTCTATTTCTGAAGAAAAGCATAAAAAAGGATATTATATTGTGGAACTGGATGAAAAAGGTGAAACAACAATTGAAAAACGTTTACTTACACCGCGTCGTAAAATGCGTACAGTAGAAGCGAAAATAGACGATTTATTGCTTCATCCAGTGAGTGAAGATTATGTATTTGTGAAATTATTAGATGAAAACCCTGTCTTGCAGCCGATGGAAAAAATACGTTCTGTATACCCAAATGCAATGCATGTTGAAAGATCTATTCAAAGACGAGAGTTCACAGATGAAAATGAAGTAACTGTTTCAAGACATAAAACGGATGATTTATCTCTTTTAAAAGCATTTTATAAAGAAATGAAAGGGCTAGATTTATCAGAAGAGAAAGAACGTCTATTTTTAGATGTTTTGCAAACAGTGCAAGAACGGGAAGGTGAGCGAGGATGAGACCGATTCAGCTTATAATGACCGCGTTTGGTCCATATAAACAGAAAGAAATAATCGATTTTAAAGATCTTGGTGAGCATCGTATTTTCGCTATTTCTGGAAATACAGGAGCTGGAAAGACAACGATTTTTGATGCGATTTGTTATGTATTATATGGAGAGGCTAGTGGAGAAGAGCGCAGTGATACTAACATGCTTCGTAGCCAATTTGCTGATGATGATGTTTATACAAGTGTGGAATTAACTTTTCAATTAAAAGGAAAAAGTTATGAAATTAAACGACAACTGGGCCATAAAAAACAAGGAAATAAAACAATTACAGGACATGCAGTCGAATTATATGAAGTAATTGATGAGGAAAAAGTTCCATGTGTCGATCGTTTTCATGTAACGGATGTAAATAAAAAAGTTGAAGATTTAATTGGATTAAGTAAACATCAATTTAGCCAAATTGTCATGTTACCGCAAGGAGAGTTCCGAAAATTATTAACATCTGAAACGGAAAATAAAGAAGAAATACTACGCCGCATTTTTAAAACAGATCGTTATAAATTAATGCGTGAGATATTAGATCAAAAGCGTAAACAATGGAAAGACGTCTTACAAGAAAAACAAAAAGAACGTGAGCTATATTTCCGTAATGTATTTAAATTACCAATACGTGATGGGGCATTATTAGAGACATTAGTGGAGCAAGAGCATGTAAATACACATCAAGTAGTAGAGGCATTAGAACAAGAAACAATTTGGTACAATGCAGAGGTTGAGCAATTACACTTAGAACAAAATGACAAAACGAAACAATTAAAAGAAGCAGAGGAACGTTTTCATGCAGCAAAAGCTGTAAATGAGAAATTCAAAGATTTAGAACAAAAGAATGAGAAGTACAGTATTTTACAAGAAAACCGTGCCGTAATCGAAATGAAAGAAAAATCTTTTAAACATGCGGAACAGGCGAAGCGATTATTACCATTTGAGCAATGGTATGAGGAAGCGATGCAATATGAACAGCAGTCTGAAAGTTTGTTAAAACAGATAATCGCAAAAAAAGAGCATATAATGAACAGTTTTGCACTTGCTCAGGAGAAATATGAAGCATTAAAGAATAAGGCATCCGAGCGAGAAAATGCTAAAAAACAAGTTCAAAGACTAGAAGAGTTACAGCCAATTATTGCATCATTAGCTGAGAAAAAGTTAAATTTGCAAAATGCTGAAATTCAAATAGGAAAATTAAAAGAAGGTATGCAAAAGTTAGATGAACAACTAGAAGCGCATAAAAGTGAAAAACAAAGAATGTCTGGCGAATTACAGCAATTAGAAGCAGCGCTTGAACAATATGTAGCTAAAGTAGAAGAACTAACGAATATGCGAGAAGATGCAAAAGTATTAAAGCAGGCATATGATGTATGGCAAGAAAAACAAAAATACGAGCTAGAAAAAGAAAGTGCGTTTCATAAGATGCAACAGGCAGTTAGTACATATGAAAATATGGAACGCCGCTGGTTAAGTGAACAAGCTGGTATATTAGCTCTTCATTTACATGATGGTGAATCTTGTCCAGTATGTGGTAGTATGGACCACCCGAAAAAAGCTACAGAGCAAAGTAATGCAATTGATGAAAAAGAGTTAAATGAGCTAAGAGAAAAGAAAAATATTGCGGAAAAATTACATGTTCAATTAGAAGAAAAGTGGAATTTCTATCGAGTTCAATATGAACAAGTGATAGAAGAAGTGCTAAAGCGAGGCTATCGCTCAGAAGAATTAGTAGAAACATATAGTGCGCTCGTTCAAAAAGGAAAGCAATTAGCAGCAGAAGTTAATGCGTTAAAAGCAAGTGAAGAAACGCGTAAGCAAATTGCTGTGAATATAAAAAGCGTAGAAGAAAAAGTAGAAGAACTCCAGAAACAAAAGCGTGAAGTAGAAACTGTGCAGCACCGTACTGAAATGGAGTGTATGCAGCTTCGTACGTCATATGAACATGATAAGCAAAATATTCCGGAAAGCTTGCAAACGGTACAAGCTTGGAAAGTACAGTTTGACCAAGCTCTGCAAGAACTTAGGTTAATGGAAGATGAATGGGAGAAAGTACAAGAGGCGTATCAACATTGGCAAAATGAAAATATACGTATTCAAGCAGAACATGATAATGCTTCTAATCAATTTAATAGTGCAAAAGAGAAGAAAGAAGAGACGTTCACACGCTTTATGAAAGAGCTAGAACAAAGCGGATTTACAGATCAATTAACATATAAAGAATCCAAATTAAATGATGCTGAGATGGATAAGTTACAACAAGAAATCCAAAGTTATTACTCATCTCTAGAAGTACTTACAAAACAAATTGAAGAATTAAAAGCAGACTTAAAAGATAAAGAGTATATGGACATTTCTTCATTAGATGAGCAAGTGAAAGAATTGGAAATTAGCCTTGATATTATTAAAGAAAAACGACAACGTGCTCAAAACGCCGTATCATATATTACGGATTTACATGAAAATATTAAACGAATTGATGAACAAATTCATGAGGAAGAAAAAGCATTCCAAGAACTTGTTGATTTATATGAAGTAATGAAAGGGGATAACGATAGTCGTATATCCTTTGAACGTTACATCTTAATTGAGTATTTAGAACAAATTGTTCAAATTGCGAACGAACGACTACGTAAATTATCAAATGGACAATTTTATTTAAAACGAAGCGAACGAGTTGAAAAGAGAAATCGACAAAGTGGATTAGGATTAGATGTATACGACGCATACACTGGCCAAACACGCGATGTAAAAACATTATCTGGCGGTGAGAAATTTAATGCATCGCTTTGCTTAGCGCTTGGAATGGCAGATGTAATTCAAGCGTATGAGGGTGGTATTTCCATCGAAACGATGTTTATCGATGAAGGATTCGGCTCATTAGATGAAGAGTCATTAACGAAAGCAGTCGACGCCTTAATTGACTTACAAAAATCAGGCCGATTTATCGGTGTAATTTCACACGTTCAAGAACTGAAAAACGCAATGCCAGCTGTATTAGAAGTAACGAAGCAGAAGGATGGGTGTAGTCAGACGAGATTTGTGGTGAAGTAAGTTCAATTATAATTCATGCTCAAAGTATTGTTTGCAATTTTCTAGTATAGAACTTACGAAAAAACAAATGCCACCTCATTATAGAGATGGCATTTGTTTTTTATTCAAAACTACATAATTCACCTACGAGTTATCTGTAGAAGGAGGCGTATTTTCCAAGCGATTATAAGTTTTAAAAGCCGAAATTGCTGATATAACACCACCTACTAGAAATAAAGCTGATCCGCCGACCAATATGATACGACTGACATATGTTTCGCGCGCTTCTTCAACTTCTTCTTGTAACATTGTTGGCATTTGAATTCCCCCTAAACAACATTTCTTTTGTAGATAGTATATACAAATGCCTAAAATATGTTAAAATCACTGGATAGTATTATGAGGAAGTATATAGTTAGATGTGAATTGTTTGAAAAATCTTCATTATAAATTTATGCTAACTTCACATAGAGCACAAATTGAAATTGTATTATGTATATGTACCAAATAGATGAAATTGTATAGTATTGCTGTTTTTAAATAATCAAAATCCTATTATTTCTATATAAGGGTCTTAATTGTGTATTAGAGATAATATTTTATTTAGAAGCAGATTTTAATAAAAAGGAATTCAAATAAAAGGGGAATGTCTTATGACAACATATACGAGCGAGATAAAAAAAAGTTTAGTAACTGAAGAAGATGTGGATATTTTAAAAATAATGGCACATCCAATACGATTACAAATTGTAAATGAATTAAGTGCACGCAAAACTTGTAATGTAACACAATTAACAGAAATATTAAATATTCCTCAATCGACTGTTTCGCAGCATTTATCAAAAATGAAAGGTAAAGTGCTAAGAGCTGAGAGAAGAGGGTTAGAAATTTATTATTATATTAATAATTTAAAAGCAAGCAAGATTGTTAGTGTTTTAGGATATATAAATTAATGAATTGTTATTATACAAAATAGCCTCCGCTGTTAAGCAGGGGCTATTTTGTATTGTTTTATTTATTTGCATTTAAAATTTTATAGTTTTTATGATTTACAATTGTTCGGTCAAATTCAAAAGTACCACCGCTTACATCTGTAACTTCAACTAAGACCGATTCAGTGTATAGTTTTAGTACAGATGCTGTGATCTTTAAGTTATTTCGTTGAAATAGTATAGTATCGCCTACGTTTGCTTTCATAGTACCTCCTTATAAAAGTCAGAAATGTTTGTTTATTATATATATTAAACCACGTATAGATATATTAGTGAATGTTTAGTTTTATTTATCAATAAAATATTTGTTGTTTAATAAAAATTAAAGTGCAACATTATGTAAATGAATTATATATTTTCTGTTTTTATGTAGAAAATTGTAAAAAACGTTGTAATTCTGTATGTTTCGTTAAAAAAACAAGATATATGGAAGTTAAAATGTATAAAAGATGGGATTTTTGATTACAAGCATTGTAACGAGAAGCCAGATTACAAGACTATTAAATGATTTGTATTAAGAAATATAGACGCAACATGTTATAAAGCTGGAGAGTTAAAAAGAATATGGTGTTTTTTTGTTTGTATAGGATAATCAAAATTTTGAAGTCCAGCCATGGTGTAACAGGGCGCATAACTTTGTATAAAAGAGGATATGAAAACACACATAAGTCGTATTGATGTAAAACATTATAAAAACTACTACGTATTTAACAAGTAGTTTTTTGTATTTCACCCTTCGTTTTCTGTAACTGATTCCATATTTTTGACGCTCCGTATTGTAAGTGCTTACATGAGCGGGAACATCCTATACAATGAAGTTGTTAAGTCGAATGAGGTGGCGAAAATAAAAATAAAAAAAGCATATTTAGCGAATAGCATTGAAATAGAAAGAGGAGGCGGAATGATATGAAAAAATCAAATGTTAATCCATGGCTTGTTGTCCTTGGCACAGTCATAGTACAAATGGGACTTGGGACGATATATACATGGAGTTTATTCAATCAGCCTTTAGTTAGTAAATATGGTTGGAGTCTAAACGCTGTTGCTATAACTTTCTCAATTACTAGTCTTTCCTTAGCGTTTTCAACTTTATTTGCGAGTAAATTGCAAGAAAAGTGGGGACTTCGAAAACTTATTATGATAGCTGGACTAGCATTAGGACTAGGATTAATACTTAGTTCACAAGCTTCCTCATTAATATTGCTTTATGTACTAGCAGGAGTTGTTGTAGGTTATGCAGATGGTACAGCATATATCACTTCATTATCCAATTTAATAAAGTGGTTTCCAAAGCGTAAAGGTTTAATTGCTGGTATTTCTGTCTCTGCATATGGTTCGGGTAGCTTAATTTTTAAATATATTAACGCACAGTTAATTGAATCAGTTGGTGTATCACAAGCGTTTATATACTGGGGGTTAATTGTTACAGCTATGATTGTCCTTGGCGCTTGTTTAATCCATCAAGCTGCAGATCAAGGAGCAGTTCATGAAACAAAAACTCAGGAATATACAACGAAAGAAATGTTAGGCACAAAACAAGTATACTTATTATTTATTATGTTATTTACATCATGTATGAGTGGCTTATACTTAATTGGTATGGTAAAAGACATTGGTGTTCAACTTGTAGGGCTTAGCGCAGCGACAGCAGCTAATGCGGTGGCTATGGTTGCAATCTTCAATACATTAGGTCGTATTATTTTAGGACCGTTATCAGATAAAATCGGCCGTTTAAAAATCGTTACTGGTACATTTGTTGCTATGGCAGCTTCAGTCTTGGTTTTAAGTTTCGTAGATTTAAATTATGGTATCTACTTCGTATGTGTAGCAAGTGTAGCGTTTTGCTTTGGTGGAAATATCACTATTTTCCCAGCTATCGTTGGTGATTTCTACGGTATGAAAAACCATAGTAAAAACTACGGAATTGTGTATCAAGGATTTGGATTTGGAGCGCTCGCTGGTTCCTTTATCGGTGCAGTTCTAGGTGGATTCAAACCAACTTTCATGGTGATCGGCGTATTATGTGTCGTATCATTTATTATCGCACTTTTAATCCAAGTGCCTAAGCAGAAAAAAGAAAAAGAAGAAGAGTATCGCAGTGTAGCGTAAGTATATAAATCTTCTTTAACACTATGTTTACTAAAAAGCACCCTATTTAATAGGGTGCTTTTTTATGAATTACAACATGTGGAATTTTCTAGAGGCAAAAAAATGAGTAAAGTATCCGTTTGGATTATATTGGAATATCATAAATTGATATATTATATTCGAAATACTTATTAAATCTTAAATTATAAACACGACATGCATCAGTAATTGCAAGATATACTTTCTCGATATTTTCAGAAAAATGTTGAGAAAATATATACTTGAGTTTTTGGTAAGGCTTTGTAAATGAAGGTATCTACAGTTTATCTTCTTCAATTTTAAAAAGAGGAGTACGAATTAAATTTTTTAATGTAAGTACTTATTAATGCTTTTAGATGTAATTGTATTGAGAAGTACTAAAATATTTTATCTGAAAAATAAAAATAGGTTGACAAGTTTATTGAGAAAGATTATCATTTCGATGTAAGAATATTAAATGAAAAACATTATCAATGAATAATATTTTGATGAAAAGTACACTTGACCAATTAGTTTAGTAAGTGTATTATTTTTTACATTGATAGTGATAATCGTTATCATTATAGCTATTTGTTTAATTAGATTAATTTTCAAATGAAAGGATAGAGGAAATGAACTTAGGGGAATTTGATGGAAAAACGGTTTTAGTAACAGGTGCAGCTCAAGGTATAGGCAGTGTTGTTGCCAAAATGTTTTTAGAAAGAGGAGCTACAGTTATTGCGGTTGATCAAAATGAAGAGGGGTTAAACGTACTCTTAAATGAAAATGAATTAAATGAAACACGTATGAAAACATTTCATTTAGATGTGAGTGATAGTACCGCTGTTGAAGATATGGTAAACGGTATTGAAAATGATATAGCACCAATAGATATATTAATAAATGTTGCAGGGGTATTACGTATGGGACCAATTCACTCTTTAAGTGATGAAGATTGGAATAAAACCTTCTCTGTAAATTCTACAGGAGTTTTCTATATGTCTCGAGCAGTAAGTAAACATATGATGCAAAGAAAGTCAGGGGCAATTGTTACAGTTGGTTCAAATGCGGCAAATACTCCGAGAATGGAAATGGCTGCGTACGCTGCATCAAAAGCCGCAACGACAATGTTTATGAAGTGTTTAGGATTAGAGCTTGCAGCATACAATATTCGCTGCAACTTAGTTTCTCCTGGTTCTACTGAAACTGAAATGCAAAGATTACTATGGGCTGATGAGAATGGAGCTGAAAATATAATTGCTGGTTCTCAAAATACATATAGACTCGGTATTCCGTTACAAAAAATTGCACAACCTTCAGAAATTGCTGAAGCAGTATTGTTTTTAGCTTCTGATAAAGCAAGTCATATTACAATGCACAATTTATGTGTCGATGGCGGAGCTACATTAGGAGCTTAATAAAAAATTCAGGAGGTTATTATACTATGAATGAACTTACAGCCGTAAAGGAACTGTCAGAAGAACTTTTAGAAGATTATAAGACAGAATCTTCATTCTTTTTCGCTTCACCAACTCGAACAATATTAGCAGAAGGAGAGTTTACTACAGTGAAACATCGTGAAATTGAAAGCTTTCCAGAACTTGTACAAGCGGTATTAAGTAATGCAAAACAAGCCGGAAATCCGAATCCTATCGTTGTTGGTGCTTTGCCTTTTGATCGTAGAAAAGAAGTTCAACTTATCGTATCAGAACATAGTAGAATTACTGAGCGTTTACAGTTAGAGACAACAAATGAGATAAAACGAAATGAGAAACTAACATTTGAAATGACACCGGTTCCAGCTCCTGAAGTTTATATGGATGGTGTGAAGCAAGGAATAGCAAAAATTCAGGATGGAGATTTAAGGAAAATCGTTCTATCTAGATCGTTGGATGTTAAGTTTTCCGAGAAAATTGATCAACAAAAACTACTTCGCGAATTAGCAGAGCATAATAAGCACGGTTATACATTTGCTGTGAATTTACCGAAAGATGAAAACGAGAACAATAAGACGTTAATTGGAGCAAGCCCTGAATTGCTTGTTTCACGTAGTGGTATGCAAGTAATTTCAAATCCGTTGGCTGGCTCAAGACCACGAAGTGAGGATCCAGTAGAAGATAAAAGAAGAGCAGAAGAATTACTTTCTTCTCCAAAAGATTTACATGAACATGCGGTAGTAGTTGAAGCGGTTGCTGCTGCGCTTCGTCCGTACTGTCATACATTGCATGTGCCAGAAAAACCATCAGTTATTCATAGTGAAGCAATGTGGCATTTGTCTACAGAAGTGAAAGGTGAACTTAAGGATCCAAATACTTCTTCTTTACAATTAGCAATTGCTCTTCATCCTACGCCAGCAGTTTGCGGAACTCCAATGGAAGAAGCAAGAGAGGCTATTCAAAAAATTGAGCCATTTGACCGTGAATTCTTTACAGGAATGTTAGGGTGGAGCGATCTAAATGGAGATGGCGAATGGATTGTTACAATTCGTTGTGCTGAAGTGCAAGAGAATACACTTCGCTTATATGCAGGTGCTGGAGTTGTTGCTGAATCAAAGCCAGAAGATGAGTTAGCAGAAACATCAGCTAAGTTCCAAACAATGTTGAAGGCTTTAGGGTTAAGAGATAATTCGCTGAATGAAAAATAGGGGGAAGAAAGAATGTTAATAGGTTATACGGAATGGCCAAAAGAATTTGCCAATCGCTATCGAGAAGAAGGGTGTTGGCTTGGAGAAACATTTGGTTCGATGTTAAAAGAACGCGCTGAAAAACATGGAGATCAAATTGCGATTGTAAGTGGTAATTCACAAATAACCTATAGTGAACTTGATAAACAGGTAGATCGCTTAGCTTCAGGTTTACTGAATTTAGGAATAAAGAAAGAGAATCGAGTTGTAATCCAGTTACCTAATATTATAGAGTTTTTCGAAATATGCTTTGCACTATTTCGAATTGGAGCGCTTCCTGTTTTTGCACTACCTTCACATCGAAGCAGTGAAATTAGTTATTTTTGTGAGTTTGGTGAGGCGAGTGCTTACGTTATTTCAGACAAGGCTCTCGGCTTTGATTACCGAAAACTAGCAAGAGAAGTAAAAGAAAAAGTGCCTACTTTACAACATGTAATCGTAGTAGGGGAAGAAGAAGAGTTTGTGAGTATAAATGAACTTTACATGAATCCCGTTCCGTTACCAGAAGTTCAGCCAAGTGATGTTGCGTTTCTCCAATTATCAGGAGGGACGACAGGACTTTCTAAATTAATTCCTAGAACACATGATGACTATATTTATAGTTTACGTATTAGCGCTGACATTTGTAATTTAAATGCAGAAAGCGTCTATATGGCAGTTCTTCCAGTAGCACACAATTACCCGATGAGTTCTCCAGGAACATTTGGAACTTTCTATGCGGCTGGAAAAGTAGTATTGGCAACTGGAGGTAGTCCAGATGAGTCATTTGCTCTTATAGAAAAAGAAAAAGTTACGATTACAGCGCTCGTTCCACCATTAGCAATGATTTGGCTTGATGCGGTATCTTCTCGTAACGACGATTTATCGAGCTTGCAAGTTATTCAAGTAGGCGGTGCGAAATTTAGTGCCGAAGTTGCGAAGCGTATACGCCCTACATTTGGATGTACGTTACAGCAAGTGTTCGGTATGGCAGAAGGGTTAGTAAATTACACAAGATTAAATGATCCTGAAGAAATCATTATTCATACACAAGGTAGACCGATGTCTACATTCGATGAAGTAAGGGTTGTTGATGAAAATGATAACGATGTAAAGCCCGGTGAAGTAGGAAGTTTATTAACAAGAGGGCCATATACAATTCGTGGCTATTATAAAGCGGAAGAGCATAATGCAAGATCATTTACAAAGGATGGATTTTATCGTACAGGAGATCTTGTGAAAGTAAATGAACAAGGTTACATCATTGTAGAAGGCAGAGATAAAGATCAAATTAATCGTGGCGGTGAGAAGGTTGCTGCGGAAGAGGTTGAAAATCATCTATTAGCGCATGATGCAGTACATGATGTAGCAATTGTATCTATGCCTGACGATTATTTAGGAGAACGTACTTGCGCTTTTGTTATAGCTCGCGGACAATCTCCAACTGTAAGTGAATTAAAAACGTTTTTAAGAGCACGTGGTATAGCGGCTTATAAGATTCCAGATCGAATTGAATTTATTGAATCATTCCCGCAAACAGGTGTTGGAAAAGTAAGCAAAAAAGAATTACGTAAAGCCATTGCTGAAAAACTTATTACAGTAAAACGATAAAAAACTATTAAAATTTGGAAGGAAGTGATTAGATGGCTATCCCATCTATTTCAGTATATAAAATGCCAATTGAATCAGAACTACCAAAAAATAAAGTGAATTGGACGCCAAATCCGAAACGTGCGGTTCTTCTAATCCATGACATGCAAGAATACTTTCTTGATGCATATAGCGATACAGAATCGCCAAAAGTAGAACTAATTTCAAATATTAAGGTGATAAGAGAAAGATGTAAGGAACTAGGTATACCAGTTGTTTATACAGCACAACCTGGTGGACAAACGTTGGAACAACGAGGGTTATTACAAGACTTTTGGGGTGACGGTATTCCTGCTGGACCAGATAAAAAGAAAATTGTCGATGAACTTACTCCAGATGAGGATGATATATTCCTAACAAAATGGAGATATAGTGCATTTAAAAAGACGAATCTATTAGAAATTTTAAATGAACAGGGAAGAGATCAACTTATTATTTGCGGTATTTATGCGCATATTGGCTGCCTTTTAACAGCTTGTGAAGCCTTTATGGATGGTATCCAGCCATTTTTTGTAGCAGATGCAGTTGCTGATTTTTCACTAGAGCATCATAAACAAGCATTGGAGTATGCATCTAATAGATGTGCAGTAACGACATCAACAAACTTACTATTAAAAGATTTACAAAGTGTAAAAGGCGATGACAGTGAAGGAATCACTTTACAGGAAGTACATGAACTAGTTGCACAACTACTCCGTGAGCCAGTAGAGAGTATTGAAGTTGATGAAGACTTATTAAATAGAGGACTTGATTCGGTCAGAATTATGAGTTTAGTAGAGAAGTGGCGCCGCGAAGGGAAAGAAATCACTTTTGCAGATTTAGCAGAACGTCCAACTGTTGATGATTGGTACCGTTTACTATCTTCACAAGCAGCACAAGTGCTGTAACAAATAGACTACATAATAAAGGGGTAGTAAAGAATGCCTAACAGTCAAAAGATTCGTCATTCGTTATCATCTGCGCAGTTTGGTATGTGGTTTGCGCAGCAATTAGATCCGCTTAATCCGATTTATAATACTGGGGAATATATAGAAATAAACGGAAATATTAATCAAGAAATTTTCGAGTTAGCTGTACGTAAAGTGGTAAAAGAAGCAGAAGCACTGCATGTTCGTTTCGAAGAGGATGAAATTGGCCCATGGCAAGTTATTGAGGAATCGTCAAAGTTTCATATGCATTTTATTGACGTTCGTAAAGAGGAAAATCCTGAAGAAGCTGCTAAAGTATGGATGAAAAATGATTTATCTATGCCCGTGGATTTAACAGAGGATAAATTATTTACTGAAGTACTTATTCAAGTTGAAAATAATCGTTTCTTTTGGTATCAGCGCATCCATCACATTGTGATGGATGGCTATGGATTTTCACTTCTTAGCCAAAAGGTAGCGAATGAGTATACATCACTTATAGAAGAAACAAACAAGAATGAAAAGCCATTTGGTTCTCTTGCAAAAATTGTACAAGAAGATAATGAGTATCGTGAATCTAAACAATTTCAGGAAGATCGTACTTTTTGGCTAGAAAAGTTTGCAGATGAACCGGAAGTTATAAGTTTAGCAGAACGAGCGCCGAGAACATCAAATGGATTTTTACGAGAAACTGCTTATCTATCAAATGCTAGTACGAAAACTTTACTAGAAGATATTAATATTTCGTTAACGAGTTGGCCCGAATTTGTTGTAGCTGTAACAAGTATTTATATGCATAAATTAACAGGTGCAAATGATATTGTTTTAGGTTTACCGATGATGGGGCGTCTTGGTTCTGTATCTATTCATACACCTAGCATGGTAATGAATTTAGTTCCACTTCGTCTAAAGTTAACTCCAAATATAACGTTTGCAGAATTAATACAGCAAGTTTCTAAAGAAATTCGAGACGTACGTCATCATCATAAATATCGTCATGAGGAATTAAGAAGAGACTTAAAGTTACTAGGTGAAAATCAAAGGTTGTTTGGGCCGTTAGTGAATGTTATGCCTTTTGATTACGGGCTTAACTTTGCTGGAAATCGTGGTATTACACATAATTTATCAGCAGGACCTGTTGATGATTTATCGATAAATGTATATAAACGTTTCGATGAAAATGAGTTAATGATTCATTTTGATGCGAATCCGGAAGTATATAGCGATACGGAACTAGCATTGCATAAAGAAAGATTTATGAATCTATTAGAATTAGTGATAAATAATTATCACAAAGACGAGCCGATTGGAAAAATAAACATTACTCTTCCTGAAGAAAATCATAAAGTTTTATTGGAATGGAATGAAACGAAGAAAGCTGAAGAGCTAATTAATCTACCTATATTATTTGAAAAACAAGTACAAAAAAATCCAAATAAAATAGCAGTTACTTGTAACGGGATAAAACTTACGTATAAAGAGCTAAATGAACGAGCGAATGAACTAGCACACTATTTATTAGAAGAAGGAATACGACCAAATCAGTTTGTTGCCTTAGTATTTCCAAGATCAATAGAAATGGTAGTTAGTATGTTAGCAGTTCTAAAGACGGGTGCAGCGTATTTACCGATAGATCCAGAATACCCAGTTGAACGTATTAGTTATATAGTAAATGATGCAAAACCGGTGTATATCATAACACATTCATCTGTTTCATCCTCTTTAGTTATAGAAAATGATATTAAAAAAATCATATTAGATAGCGAAGAAACGAAAATAGTGTTAAAAACATATTCTCATATGAATATACCATTTAAAAATGATGAATCACTTTTAAACCCAGCGTATACAATTTACACTTCAGGATCCACTGGAAATCCAAAAGGTGTAATTGTTCCTATGAAAGGTTTAAGTAACTTCTTATTAGCCATGCAACATACGTTTTCATTAAATGAAAACGATCATTTATTAGCAGTTACAACGTTTGCGTTTGATATTTCTGCTCTAGAAATTTATTTACCTCTTATTAGTGGTGCAAGTATAACAATTGCTCAAAAAGAGGTAATCCAAGAGCCTTTTGCGTTAACTACACTTTTACTAGAAGAAAGAGCGACAATTATGCAAGCTACACCGACGCTCTGGCAAGCGTTAGTAACTGAATATCCAGAGAGGTTACGAGGGTTAAATGTGCTCGTTGGTGGTGAAGCACTTCCAGCACATTTAGCAAATAAATTAAAAGAATTAGGTTGCTCTATAACTAACTTATATGGACCAACTGAAACGACTATTTGGTCTACTTTCATGAACATTGATGACAGTGAAAATGGTATACCTCCTATTGGAAGACCAATTTGGAATACAGAGGTGTACGCTTTGGATGCAGGGTTACAGCCTGTTCCACCTGGAGTTATCGGTGAATTATATATTGCAGGAGAAGGACTTGCGAACGGATATTTAGGAAAACCAGCGTTAACGGCTGAACGGTTTGTTGCAAATCCTTATGGAGAACCAGGAGCACGTATGTATCGCACCGGTGATTTTGTGAAATGGCGTAACGATGGTGTGCTAGAGTACATTAGTCGTGCAGATCATCAAATTAAAATTCGTGGTTTCCGGATTGAATTAGCTGAAATTGAAACGGTTTTACAACAACATGAAAATATACAACAAGCAGTGGTAATGGTACGAGAAGATCGTCCAAATGATAAACGAATCATTGCGTATATCGTTGCCGAAGAGAAGGAAACGATTCATCTTTCAGAAATTCGCTCTTATGTTTCAGAAAGTTTAGCGAATTATATGGTACCATCAGCATTTGTTGTGCTAGAAGAATTACCATTAACACCAAATGGTAAGGTTGATAGAAAGAAATTACCTGCTCCTGATTTTAATGGAATGAACAATGAGAGAGTTGCTAGAAATCCGAAAGAAGAAATACTATGTGATTTATTTGCAGAAGTACTTGGTGTTTCGCGAATTAGTATAGATGATAATTTCTTTGAAATGGGTGGCCATTCGCTTCTTGCATCTCGTTTAATGGCAAGAATTCGTGAAACGTTAAGTGTAGAATTAGGGATCGGAAAGCTATTTGAATCACCAACTGTTGCTGAATTAGCGAAACAATTAGATCGTGCAAAAAGCGCAAGACCAGCTATTAAGAAAGTAAGTAGGCCAAATGAAGTTCCACTTTCATTTGCACAGCGCAGGTTATGGTTCTTAAATTGTTTAGAAGGTCCAAGTCCTACTTATAATATTCCGTTAGTCATTCGTATGTCTGGAAAATTGAATGAGGAAGCACTGCAAGGTGCCTTTTATGATGTAGTTGAGAAACACGAAACACTTAGAACGATTTTCCCGAATTCACTTGGCAGTTCATATCAAAGAATTCTAGAAATGGATAAATTGAATTTAAAAATGATTATAACAAATACATGTAAGGATGAATTAGAAAGTACACTGTCTGAAGCTGTAAGATATAGCTTTGATCTTGATATCGAACCAGCAATTCGTTTGCAACTTTTTAAAGTGAGTGAAAATGAGCATGTATTACTAATTCTTTTACATCATATTGTAGGAGATGGCTGGTCATTACAACCGTTAACGAAAGACTTTACAGTAGCTTATAAAGCACGATGTCAAGGTGATAGTGTTCAATTAGAAACCCTTCCAGTTCAATACGCAGATTATTCACTTTGGCAACAGCAATTACTAGGTGATGAAAAGACACCAGAAAGTCTTATTTCAACACAATTAGATTTTTGGAAAGAGGAATTAAAAGGTTTACCAGATCAAATGGAGTTGCCTATAGATTATCAGCGTCCAATTGAAACAAGTTATCGCGGAGAAACAATTCATTTTCATATAGATAAAGGTATGCATAGTAGGTTAGTAGAGCTTGGTCGTAAAAATGGAGTTAGTTTGTTTATGGTGTTGCAAGCGGGACTTAGTGCACTATTTACAAGATTAGGTGCTGGAACTGATATACCATTAGGTAGCCCGATTGCTGGAAGAAACGACGATGTACTCTCGGATATAGTCGGTTTATTTGTAAATACATTAGTGTTACGTACAAATACATCAGGAGATCCAAGCTTTAAAGAATTATTGGATAGAGTGAAGCAGGTAAACCTTGCAGCTTATGAAAATCAAGATGTTCCATTTGAACGACTTGTTGAAGTGTTAAACCCAGTACGAACTCGAAATAGTCATCCGCTGTTTCAAGTTATGTTAGCTTTCCAAAATACGCCAGAAGCAACGTTTGATGTACCGGATTTAGAAGCGAGCCTTGAAATTCAAAGTGTTGGTTCTGCAAAATTTGATTTAACATTTGAGATTAGTGAAAGTAATGGAGCTGATGGTACGCCAAATGGCTTACACGGATTGTTAGAGTTTAGTACCGATTTATATAAACGTGAAACGGTTCAAAAACTAATAGAACGATTCATTCTATTATTAGATGATGCAGAGAAACATCCGGATCAATCAATTGGTAGATTAGAAATATTAACTTTAGCAGAGCGAAATACAGTTTTAGAAAAGTGGAATGGTGGTTTTCAAATTGTACCTGAAATGACATTGCCACAATTATTTGAAAAGCAGGCTCATGTAAATCAAAATTCTATTGCTGTCGTCTTTGAAGATGAAAAGCTAACTTATGAAGAGTTAAATAGAAAAGCGAATAAAATAGCTCGTTTGTTAATAGCGAAAGGAATCGGTCCTGATCAACTCGTTGCTTTAGCGATGCCGAGATCTTTAAACATGGTTGTAAGCTTACTAGCTGTTCTTAAAGCTGGTGCGGGATACCTTCCGTTAGATCCGGATTATCCGTCAGATCGTATTTCATTTATGCTACGCGATGCGAAACCATCATGTGTTTTAACAAATTCAGATGTGGAAGTTGAATGTGATGAGGCACTACAGATTTTAGTTGATGATGTGAAAGTAATAGAAGAAATTGAGAAATATAGTGAAGATAATATTGATGAAATGGAGCGCATTAAGCCGTTATCTCCTTCACATATTGCTTATGTTATTTATACGTCAGGCTCAACAGGTAGACCGAAAGGCGTTATGATACCTCATCAAAATGTAGTAAGACTTTTAGGAGCAACTGATCATTGGTTCCAATTTGACGCAGAAGATGTGTGGACGATGTTCCATTCATACGCTTTTGATTTCTCAGTTTGGGAAATTTGGGGACCTTTATTATATGGAGGGCGTCTAGTCGTAGTACCACATACTGTAAGTCGCTCGCCGAAAGAATTTTTACAACTGCTTGTTAAGGAAAAGGTGACTGTTTTAAACCAAACTCCATCAGCGTTCTATCAATTGATGCAAGCCGATCGCGAAAATGAAGAGATTGGTCAGAAATTATCTTTACGATATGTTGTGTTTGGAGGAGAAGCACTTGAACTAAGTCGATTAGAAGATTGGTATAGTCGTCATCCTCATAACTCACCGAAGCTTATTAATATGTACGGTATAACGGAGACGACGGTACATGTTAGTTATATTGAATTAGATGAGAGCATCGTCTCTTTACGGGCAAATAGTTTAATCGGGTGCAGTATACCGGATCTTAAAGTATACGTATTAGATAACTATTTACAACCGATGCCACCTGGAGTAGTTGGAGAAATGTATGTTGCAGGCGCTGGACTGGCTCGTGGATATTTAGGAAGAGCAGGATTAACTGCTGAACGTTTTATCGCAGATCCATTTGGGAAGCCAGGTACAAGAATGTATCGTACAGGGGACCTAGCGCGCTGGCGTCAAGATGGGACGTTAGATTATATAGGACGTGCAGATCATCAAATTAAAATTCGTGGATTCCGAATTGAATTAGGGGAAATAGAAGCGGTCATAATGAAACATCCTAAAGTTGAACAAGTAGCAGTTATTGTACGGGAAGATCAACCAGGGGATAAACGATTAGTTTCTTATATCGTCGCATCAAATAATGAAACGATTGATACGAATGAAATGCGTCAGCATGCAGGAGGTAGTTTACCAGATTACATGGTTCCGTACGCTTTTGTAGTAGTAAATGAGTTACCTTTAACTCCAAACGGTAAATTAGATAGAAAGGCATTGCCAGCTCCAGAATTTATTGCATCATCTTCTAGCCGCGGACCAAGAACGCCGCAAGAAGAAATGCTATGCGACTTGTTTACAGAAGTTTTAAGTGTGTCTCAAATTGGAATTGATGATGGATTCTTTGATCTTGGTGGTCATTCACTTCTTGCGGTGCAGCTGATGAGCCGTATTAAAGAGGCACTTGGGGTTGAACTGAATATCGGAACTTTATTTGCAGCACCTACTGTTGCAGGTCTTGCTGAAAGACTTGAAATGGGGAATGGTCAAAGTGCACTTGATGTGTTGCTTCCATTACGAGCAAGCGGAGATCAATTACCACTATTTTGTGTACATCCAGCAGGTGGATTAAGTTGGTGTTATGCAGGACTTATGAAATCTTTAGGAACAGATTATCCAATCTATGGTGTACAAGCACGTGGTATCGCTGAAAATGAAGAACTTCCAAAAAGCTTAGAGGAGATGGCAGCGGATTATTTAAAACACGTTCGTGAAATACAGCCTCACGGACCGTATCGTTTACTCGGATGGTCGCTTGGAGGAAATGTTGTTCATGCTATGGCGGCGCAACTTCAAAATGAAGGGGAAGAAGTAGAATTACTCGTTATGCTGGATTCGTATCCTGGTCACTTCTTACCGAATACGGAAGCACCTACTGAAGAAGAAGCGTTAATCGCATTACTTGCTTTAGGTGGATATGATCCAGATAACATGGATGGTAAACCACTTACTATGGAAAGTGCGGTTGCAATACTTCGCAAAGATGGAAGTGCATTAGCAAGTCTTGAGGAAGAGACTATTTTAAACTTGAAAGAGACATATGTGAATTCAGTAGGGTTGTTAGGGAAATACGTGCCAAAAGTTTATAACGGGGATATTTTATTCTTTAGATCTACTGTTATACCAGACTGGTTTGACCCTATTTCTCCAAATACGTGGCTAAATTATTTAGACGGGGAAATCGTGCAGCATGATATTGATTGTAGACATAAAGATTTATGTCAGCCAGGTCCACTTACAGAAATTGGACAAGTGCTAGCGAAATATTTGCAGAATAAGAAAGGGGTAAGTAAAGTATGACGAATCCATTTGAAAATGATAATTACACATATAAAGTATTAATGAATGAGGAGGGCCAGTATTCTCTCTGGCCTGCCTTTCTTGATGTACCAATTGGATGGAATGTCGTACATGAAGAAGCTAGCAGACAAGTTTGCTTAGACTACGTTGAAGTTAACTGGAATGATTTAGAGCCGAAAAAAAATCAAATTAGCGAAAAAATATTAGTAGGAAAACAATAATGAAAGTAAAAATAAATCCAAAAGTAGTTGTAAGCATCGTTTATATAACAGCGATGTTTATGGCTGCGATGGATGCAACGATTGTGAATGTAGCACTGCAAACGATAAGTAAAGAACTGCAAGTGCCCCCATCTGCAATGGGGACAGTAAATGTTGGGTATTTAGTTAGCTTAGCTGTTTTTCTTCCGATTTCTGGTTGGTTAGGCGATCGTTTTGGTACGAAAAAAGTATTTTTAACTGCCCTTTTCGTTTTTACAATTGCATCTGCATTATGTGGAATTGCGAATGATATTACTTCATTAAACATTTTTCGTATCATTCAAGGTGCTGGCGGCGGGCTTTTAACACCAGTCGGGATGGCGATGTTATTCCGAACATTTTCACCAGAGGAAAGACCAAAAATTTCTCGATTTATTGTACTTCCAATTGCTGTAGCACCAGCGATCGGACCAATTATTGGTGGTTTCTTTGTAGATCAAATGTCTTGGCGCTGGGCATTTTATATTAATCTGCCGTTTGGTATCATTGCGTTGCTCTTTGGACTTCTATTTTTAGCAGAGCATATTGAAAAATCGGCTGGTCGTTTTGATTCTCTCGGTTTTGTTCTTTCAGCACCAGGTTTTGCGATGCTCATCTATGCACTCAGTCAAGGCCCGTCAAAAGGTTGGGTTTCTCCAGAAATAATAAGTACTGGGATAGCTGGGATTGTGTTCATTACATTGTTTATTATTGTAGAACTGAAAGTAAAGCAACCGATGTTAGATTTACGCTTATTAAAAGAACCGGTCTTTAGAAAAATGAGTCTTATTTCGTTGTTTTCATCAGCTGGTTTACTAGGAATGTTATTTATTTTTCCGCTTATGTATCAAAATGTAATAGGAGTTTCCGCGCTGGAATCCGGTCTTACGACATTCCCAGAGGCGATTGGATTAATGATTTCTTCACAGATTGTGCCATGGTCATATAAGAAATTAGGAGCTCGAAAAGTAATCTCTATTGGATTAGTAAGTACGGCGGTTATCTTTATTTTATTAAGTTTTGTAAATCATGATACGAATCCATGGCAAATTCGGGCACTATTGTTTGGCATTGGTATTTTCTTAGGTCAATCTGTCGGTGCGGTTCAATTTTCTGCTTTTAACAATATTGCACCACCTTCTATGGGGAGAGCAACTACTATATTCAATGTGCAAAACCGATTAGGATCTGCAATAGGAGTTGCTATTTTAGCTAGTATACTATCTGGTTTTGGAAGTAATAGCGTACAGAATAATGCACAGTCAGATTTCTTACCATATCAAGCAGCATTAATTGGATCAGCAATATTTTTACTCATAGCATTACTATTTTCTTTACGTATTTCCGATAAAGAGGTAATGTCAAAGAAGAATAAAAAGCCGTTATCTGTATTACAAAAAGAGAAAGAAGTTGTAAATGAATGAGTTGTAGCATGCTAATACTCTTTTAAAATAAAGTGATATTGGCATTTAAAAGGAGAGAGTTTACATGATAGAGAGTAAAGTTGTAGATTCTGTACTAACTCTTAATGAGAATAGTTGTCAAATATGGTGGGCGAAAATTTCAGATTTACAATTATGGCATAACAATTTACTAAATGATGTAGAGCGAGAGAAAGCAAATTCATATCACCATTCAGCAGATCGTGCACGTTTTATAATAGGTTGTGTAATTAGTAGGTTAGTTCTTGGAAAGATACTTTCTATGTCGCCAGTTCAAGTACCGATTGATCGAATGTGTCCAGTATGTAAGTTACAACACGGTAGACCTCAATTACCAGAAGGTATGCCGCAAATATCAGTCTCACATTCGGGTGAGTGGGTTGTTGTTGCATTTACTAAATCTGCACCTGTTGGTGTTGATGTTGAGCAAATGAATCCAAATGTAGATGTTATGAAAATGGCAGAGGGCGTATTAACAGACATTGAAATAGCACAAGTTATGAAGTTACCTGATGAGCAGCGACTAGAAGGATTTTTAACATATTGGACTCGAAAAGAAGCAGTGCTGAAAGCGACAGGTGAAGGACTATTGATCCCACCAGTAGAAATTACAGTATCAGCTCCAAATGACCCTCCAAAATTGTTGGTTTTTAAAGATAGACAAGAGTTAGCAGAAAATACAATGATGGAAGATGTAAGACCTAGTTTAGATTATATGGCTTCCATTGCAATATTTAGTAAAGAAGTAACTGAAATTACGCAGTTAGACGCGGGATTGCTATTAAATCATCGTTAATTTTTAATAAAAATTCTTATAGAAGAGGTGTTCCTCATGTTAGTAGCGGAAAATAGAAAAACTGAATTAACTTATAATGTACAGGCAATTAAAGATATGTTGTTTTCTAGAAATACGTCATCTATTCTAGCTTTAGAAAAACTTGTAAAAGATACAGTTCAGTTTGATGTACTTGAACAGGAAGCTCTTGATAGACAATACATTCCGAAAGAAGCAAAGAATTTCTTTGATAATAATGGAACATTTCTTTACCGCGTATCCAATGTTAGTTATAAAGGTAAGGTATTATCTGAAAATCTAATTTTTGCGGACACTTCGTTTTTACCGGATACAATAAAGAGTGAATTAGAGAGTGGAAATATTCCTGTTGAAAACCTTATAGAAAAGATGGAAATAAGAAGAAACGTATTATATGAAGGATATCAGCCATCTGGAAATATTATCGAATTGTTTGATGGGTGTTCTGTTGCGGCGAATGTTTATCCAACTAGAAAATATCAAATTGTAAGTAACTGCAAATGTGTATTTTATATTTGTGAAGTGTATCATGCAGAGAATATAAAGGAACTGCTTAAATAAACAATAAACAAGAAACCAGCCTATAAAATGGCTGGTTTCTTGTTTATTTAACAGCTTCTTTTAATTCTTTTCCTGCTTTAAATGCTGGAACTTTACCAGCAGCAATCTGAATTTCTTCTCCAGTTTGCGGATTACGCCCTGTACGAGCAGATCTTTCACGCACTTCAAAAGTTCCAAAGCCGATTAGTTGCACTTTATCGCCAGATTGTAATGCATTAGCAATTGTATCAAATACGGATTGTACAGCTGCAGAAGCATCCTTTTGAGAAATATCAGCTGATTGTGCTACATTTTTAACTAATTCTGTTTTGTTCATGTTTTCACCTCATAAAAATTTTTTTAGAATGAATGTTTTAGTATAATGGTTAGTAAAGATAAAGCTAACTTTGTGATTAGAAAGAATGCTGTATATTTATGTTAATTTCGTTGAAAGAAACTGAATCCCTGCTAATAATTAGGGATTAATTAAGAATTGATGCATACAACAAGCTGTAATATGAGGATGAGGGGGAATATACGGATGATTTTTCGTGAAAAGAATGAGAAAGAAAGTATATTAATTCGTCAACATGATCATGGTTTTTTAGCTGGTGAAATTGCAAGACATATAATAGAAGATTTTTTTGAAGATAAAATATACTTAAAAGAGACAATTGATGCTATATATGAGCATGATAGAGGATGGATAGAGCTTGATAAAGTACCAATTTTGAATGATGCTAAAAATATTCCATATACATTTATGGATTGTCCAAGTTCATTACGCTTTGTTTTTTATACGATTGGTTTGAATGCAATTGAAGAGTCAAATCCATACGGGGCGCTACTTTGTAGTAAGCACTTTTTATCATTTTCATTAAATGAGG
The DNA here is from genome assembly GCF_019344915.1 of Bacillus sp. FDAARGOS_1420. Classification (NCBI taxonomy): domain Bacteria; kingdom Bacillati; phylum Bacillota; class Bacilli; order Caryophanales; family Bacillaceae; genus Bacillus; species Bacillus sp. FDAARGOS_1420. The sequence continues at coordinate 1,482,664 of NZ_JAHWJB010000002.1, forward strand.
AAGATGAAGAGATGATGTCTTTTTATAAACATGAATTGGAACGACAAAAAAGAATTTTGAAAACGCTAACAAAAGAACAATATGCGATGTTTGATAAACATTATAGATTATTAAAGTTTTGTGATGAACTTTCTTTATATGTATGTATGAATAAACCTGGTGTAAAAAAGAAAGATGAAATTGATTTATTTAAAGAGGGTTTTGAAGGAACAAAAATGTTTAATAGTAAGGGGGAGAAGCCTATTCAAGCTGAATGGGTGGATGAAGAAACAATTCAAATAACATCGTTTCCATTTAAAACGGAATTTCATACGTATGTAAAATATAAAACTATAAATAAACATGAAATGAATGAAAAAGGGATTGTAAAAGCTGATAGAGAATCGGAAATGAAGAAGCAAAACATTCGTTTCGTACAATAAAGAAAATTTTTCAAAACATAAGAAATCTAAAATTAAAACCCATACATTTTGAACAATTTCTTTTTTAAAATGTATGGGTTTATTCTATATAAAATCAATATTTATAGTGGAATTTAAACTGAAGTTATTGTAAACACAAATTAACTTGCCTGTTTTTTATTGCTTTCTTTCAATTTCTCTGCTTGTAAAAACCGATTTGTTTCAGCGACAACTACACTACTTAACCCAATAAGACCAATTAAGTTTGGAATCGCCATAAGTCCATTCGCAATATCGGCAAATGTCCATACAACACCTAATTTTAAATTAGCGCCAATAGCAATCATAACGATAAAGATTGCTTTATAATATCGTACAGCACCTTGTCCGAATAAATAAGCAACACACTTCTCTCCGTAATACGACCAACCTAAAATAGTAGAGTAGGCGAATAATATAATGGCGATACCGAGAATCATACTACCAGCAGTACCGAATACGGATTGGAATGCTAATGTTGTAGCTTCAACACCAGTTTTACCTGATTTCCATGCGCCTGTAGTAATTAATACTAGCCCCGTAATTGTACATACAATAAATGTATCTAGAAAAGTACCAGTCATAGAAACTAAAGCTTGTTTTGCAGGTGAATCTGTTTTGGCAGCAGCCGCAGCAATAGGAGCACTTCCTAAACCAGCCTCGTTAGCAAATACACCACGTGCCATTCCGATTTGAATTGCAGATGCAACTGTTGCTCCGATAAAACCACCAGCAGCTGCAGTACCTTGAAATGCACCAGAAAAAATAAGTGAAAATGCTTCTGGAATTTGATCAAAGTGATAGAAAATAATAATAAGGCCAGCGATTATATAAAAGAATGCTTTAATAGGAACGATATATCCAGTAACTCTACCAATCTTTTTTACACCGCCCAAAATAACGATGGCGATTAAGAATGACATGAGTATACCAGTTAATGCAGGAGGGAAAGCAAAATTGATTCGCATTGCCTCTGCAACTGAATTAGATTGAACCATATTACCGATACCGAAAGAAGCAGCTGTGCCGAATATAGCAAATAAAACAGCCAGCCATTTTTTCCCTAAACCACGTTCTAAATAATACATTGGTCCACCGGAGTATTCACCATTTTCATTACTAACACGGTATTTCACCGCAAGGATTGCTTCGGCATACTTTGTTGCCATTCCAAATAAAGCAGTAATCCACATCCAAAAGATTGCGCCGGGTCCACCGATTGTCACAGCAGTTGCAACACCTGCTATATTTCCCATACCAATCGTTGCAGCCATAGCTGTCATCAGTGCTTGGAAGTGACTAATATCTCCAGAAGATGATGTATCCTCTGATTTTTTAAAAGCTAGTTTGTGAGCGTATATTAGTTTACTAAACTGTAAACCTTTTAAGCGCACTGTGAGAATGATACCAGTTCCAACAAGTAGCAACAAAGTTGGTAACCCCCACACATACTGATTAATTTGTTCTAATACTTTACTTACTGTCTCCATCTGTATTCTCCTTTTTTAGAAAAAATAAAAACCACTTCAAGGAAATGAAATGGTCTCTGGAGAAACAAGGGATAGAAAAATAAACCGATACAAATCGGCATTTTCTTTCGCTTGTCTCTGTCCTTTTACCTGAGAGATTATCCGCTATAGTAGCGGATTTGCTCCTTCGGTGCTCGTTTTCCTCCGCGCTATATTAAGCGAGAGGGAGTCTCTCCAGAGATTCGTCCCCATGCAGTTCTACTTGTAAACAAGACCTGAGAGTTTCAAAGTTGGTTCAGCAACTTTTTGCCCCGTCGGTAGATCAATAGACCTTCTCCTGAATGGTTCATCCGAATTATAAAATTAAAAACTTAAACGCATTGATTGTGTATAGAATCAATAAAAACATTATAGAGATACAATTAGTGAAATGCAATCATTTTTTATTTTGAAATAGTAAATGAGTTAAGAGTGAGATGTAATCTGTATAGGATTATACCCCCTTTAAATTCCGAATTATTTGAAATAAAATCAATTTGGTGGTTTGATAGATTTAGAGTGACTAAAAATGGTTATTTGTGTATGGAGTATAACAGCAGATATAATTTGTTTACATAATTTTATTATGTAAACAAATTATTACAAGAGGGAAATGGGTCTTATCGTAAGGGGGAGTAGAAATGCTATTAAAAACAATATTTTGTAAGGTGGAAGAAGAGAAAAGGGAATTGTTTTCTGATGCGCAAGAAAAATGGCGTGATTTACAGTATTTAGACGGATTCTATGGACAATTTGGTGGGTGGAATGAAGCTGAAGCCTGTGTGTATACTTTATGGGAAGATCGAAATGCATATCAATCGTTTATGAATGAGGCTCACGATACAATTTATTTAAATAGTAATCAAAAAGATACGTTTCTTTCATGTGAAATTGAACTATTTCAAACGTTGTATGATATAACAGAAACTCCTTTGAAAGACGTAATTGCACAAGGGTCATTTGTAAGAGTTGCAATTTGCGATGTGAAAGAAGGAAAAGAAAAGAATTTTTTACATACGCAAGAAACAATTTGGAATAAAGGAATGGAAAATGCAAAAGGGATATTAGGTGGAGTTGTAGGGAAGTCTTTAAAGAATGAAAATCGTTACATAGTATTAACTTATTGGCAAGATGAAATAGTACATGGACGTTATATGAAAGAAATTTGCCCAGAGTTATATCAGTTGGCAAATGTAAATGAGTATGTTGAAAATATAAATGGAAAGAAAGTTATTCGGAAGGAAGAATGGTCTGTTGCCGCTTCTAAATAAAGTTAGAACTTATTAAAGTAGCTAGTTTCGAAAAAAATGATACAGAACATTAGTTCTTGTATAATTACTTTGTACAAGAATAAGAGGGGAGATATTTAAATGAGTAGAGTTTTAAGATTTGAATTGCAAGTCCCAAACCCTCAAGAAGCTATTCAATTTTATACAAATAGTTTTGGATGGAAGTTTGAAAAAATGCCTGGGCCACATGAATATTGGTTCATAATTACAGGTGAGAGTGATAGACCCGGTATCGATGGTGGATTAATGAAATCCCCTGATGGTGCTACTAGGACGACTAATTCTATTGAAGTATCTTCAGTTGATGAGTACATAAATAAAGTTATTGAAAATGGTGGACAAGTAGTTGTACCTAAAACTGCTATTCCTAATATGGGCTACTTTGCTTATTGTATAGATAATCAAGGGCTTCTTTTTGGAGTATGTGAAGAAAATATTGAAGCGTAAAAAATTAGGAAGTTCGAGATTATTTTGTTTGTTGAACGATGTTTTCTATCAAAGATTATAATTATTGAACACTTTTGTATAAAAACTAGTATTATTTTAGCTGAAGAAGGATCCATTTTGAATATTTTCAAAAGGATTCTTTTTGCTTTTCACATATTGTGAGTTATTTAGGCATTATTAATCAAACTTATATCGGTATATTATCTATGAAAAAAGTAAATAAATGATGTTATATTCAAGGGTTAATCTATTGACTGCTAAACAGTTTGAGGTGAAAAGGAAAAGAGGACCACTTATTTTCTTGTAAACATGTAATTAAGTGAAGACGTCATATACCCTTTCATGTTAATATATTTAAGTTATAATAGGAGGCTTACCCTTTTGTATTGTACGGTAGAAGCAGTGTGAGCTTGAAATTTTTTATGAAAAGGATGTGCCTAACTTGCGTATCAATAAATTTATTAGTGAAGCTGGAAAAGCGTCTCGACGTGGAGCAGATAAGTTAATTAACGAGAGAAAAGTAATTATTAACGGTAAGGTTGCAAAAATTGGTGACCAAGTAAATCCAGGTGATGACGTACGAGTAAATGGAGAGCAACTTCGTATTGCTCGAGACCATGTGTATATCGCTTTAAATAAACCAGTAGGTATTACATGTACAAGTGAAAAAGCCGTAAAAGGTAACATTATCGATTTAGTGAATCATCCTTTACGAATTAATCACATCGGACGTCTCGACAAAGACTCAGACGGTTTAATTTTGTTAACGAATGATGGCGATATCGTTAATGAGATTTTACGTGCTGAAAACAAACATGAGAAAGAATATATCGTTTCAGTAGATAAGCCGATTACACCGGAGTTTTTAGAAAAAATGGCGGCAGGTGTTAAAATTTTAGATACAAAAACACTTCCTTGTGAAGTAACACAGTTATCAAAATATGAGTTTGAAATTATTTTAACACAGGGGCTAAATCGTCAAATTCGTCGTATGTGTGAAGCTCTAGGTTATCAAGTATATACGTTAAAACGTACGAGAATTATGAATATTGAATTGAATAATTTACCGGTTGGACAGTGGAGAGATTTATCGAAAAAAGAGAAAAAACGCCTATTTTCAGACTTAAATTACGAACCACAAGATTGGTAAAAAAGAGAAGGGGAAACCAAAAATGTTTTTGGTTTCTTTTTTTGAATAAAAAATATATTTTTAACACTTGTAAAAATAAAATGAATAGGATATATTAAATAACAATAAATGGATTTTTTACAAAAGCAAAGAAAAGGACACGAGTTATTTTAAACGGTTATACAGAGAAGGAAGAAAAGCTGAGAACTTCCTAACACAGAAAAATAACTTACCACCTTAGAGCTGCACTGGGGAAATCAAGTATCTAGTGCCGTGTAAGCGACGTTACCCGCAAAAGAAGCCATTATGTTTTTTGTGATGGGAATCTGGGTGGAACCACGAATATAAGCATATTCGTCCCTATTTACTAGGGATGAATATGCTTTTTTATATTTAATTTCATAATAAGCGAAGAAAAGGACACGAGTTATTTTAAACGGTTATACAGAGAAGGAAGGAAAGCTGAGAACTTCCTAACGCAGAAAAATAACTTACCACCTTAGAGCTGCACTGGGGAAATGAAGTATCTAGTGCCGTGTAAACGACGTTACCGTAAAAGAAGCCATTGCATGTTTGCGATGGGAATCTGGGTGGAACCACGGGTAAAAGCACACTCGTCCCTATTTTAGGGATGAGTGTGCTTTTTATTATGAAATGGAGAGATGAAAAATGAAAGAACAGATGATTGAAATTAAATTTCCAGATGGTAGCGTTAAAGAATTTGTGAAAGGTATTACTTTGGAAGAAATTGCTGGTTCGATTAGCAGTAGTTTAAAAAAGAAAGCAGTCGCAGGAAAAGTTAATGAGCAGTCTTTTGATTTACGACGAAACATTGAAGAAAGTGCGAAAGTAGAAATCATTACTATGGATTCAGATGAAGGGGTAAAAATTGCAAGACACTCTGCGGCACATATATTAGCGCAAGCTGTGAAAAGAATTTATGGTGATGTGAAGCTTGGAGTAGGGCCAGTTATTGAAAATGGATTTTATTATGATATGGATCTTGCAAGTAGTGTAAATGTTGAAGATTTACCGGAAATCGAAAAAGAAATGAAAAATATTATAAATGAAAATGTAAAGATAGAACGAGTTGAAATCTCTCGAGAAGAAGCAAAAAAACTGTTTCAAGAAATGAATGATAGTTTGAAATTAGAGCTTTTAGAAGCAATTCCTAATGATGAGAGTGTAACACTTTATAAACAAGGTGAATTTGTAGATTTATGTAGAGGACCACATTTGCCATCTACTGGTTATTTGAAAGCATTTCAATTAGCTCATGTTTCTGGTGCATATTGGCGAGGCGATAGTAACAATCAAGTGCTTCAGCGTATATATGGCGTTGCATTTGCTTCACAAAAAGAATTAGAAAATTATTTGCATTTTGTTGAAGAGGCTGTGAAGAGAAATCATCGAAAATTAGGTAGTGAACTTGAATTGTTTATGTTTTCGGAAGAGGCTCCGGGAATGCCCTTTTACTTGCCAAAAGGACAGATTATTCGCAATGAATTAGAAGCATTTTTAAGAGAAATTCAAAATGAGTACAATTATCAAGAAGTGCGTACTCCATTTATGATGAATCAAGAATTATGGGAGAAATCAGGACACTGGGGACATTACAAAGACAATATGTATTTCTCGGAAGTAGATCATAAAAGTTTTGCGTTAAAACCAATGAATTGCCCAGGCCATATGCTTATGTTTAAAAATAAATTACATTCTTATCGTGAGTTACCGATTCGTATGTGTGAGTTCGGTCAAGTGCATCGACATGAATTTAGCGGGGCATTAAACGGATTATTAAGAGTTCGTACTTTCTGCCAAGATGATGCTCATTTATTTGTAACTCCAGAACAAATTGAAGATGAAATTAAATCAGTAATGGCGCAAATTGATTACGTATATAAAACTTTTGGATTCCAGTATGAAGTAGAGCTTTCTACTCGTCCAGAAGATTCAATGGGTGATGATAAATTGTGGGAGCAAGCAGAAGCGGCATTAGAAAATGTATTACATTCATTGAATTATAAATATAGACTAAATGAAGGTGACGGCGCATTTTATGGACCGAAAATTGATTTCCATATTAAAGATGCTTTAAATAGAAGTCATCAGTGCGGAACAATCCAGCTCGATTTCCAAATGCCAGAGAAATTCGATTTAAATTATATAGATGAGAAGAATGAAAAGAGAAGACCAGTTGTCATTCACAGGGCAGTTTTAGGCTCGTTAGACCGATTCTTAGCGATATTAATTGAGCACTTTGGAGGCGCGTTACCGGCATGGGTAGCACCAGTTCAAGTGAAAGTAATTCCAGTTTCAAATGCAGTGCATGTACAATACGCAGATGAGGTTGCAGACAAATTGGCACAAGCTGGAATTCGGGTTGAACGAGATATGCGAGATGAAAAGTTAGGATATAAAATAAGAGAAGCGCAAATGCAAAAAGTACCGTATGTTCTTGTTGTTGGTGATAAGGAAATGGAAAGCGAATCTATAAATGTACGAAAATATGGGGAAGAGAAGTCGGAAGTTGTTTCGCTGGATATATTTGTGGCAAGTATTGAAGAGGAAATAAAGGATAGAAAATAATAATTGACTAGAAAATACACCATTTTAATGAAGTGAACCCGAATAGTGGTACATGAAAAAAACACCTCCTGAATTCGCATACTAAGTATGTCAATTCAACGGCGGTGTTTTTCATTTGAAGGGAAGAGTACATTACCAGGAAGAAGCAAAGTGGAAAGTGATTGATTTGATATTGAAAGGCCCCCAACATTTTAGACATATCTAAAATGTTGGGGACCGATTTGTTTTCTTGTTAATCACTTATTAAAAGTAAAGCTGTTAACTTGCCTTACAAATTTTCTTCAAAAAGTTTCGGTAAAAATTTGCTGAACTGACTCATTTCTTCTACATTGTGTTTATATAAACCACTTAGGTTAATAAATGGTGATAATCCTTTCGGGAAAATGAATGTAGAAGTTATTACTGTACTGTTCTCAGATTTTTGGATTTGTTGCTTATTTGTTGCTTATTTGTTTTTTATTTGTTGTTTATTCGTCTTGTGTTTATTGTTTATTTGTTGTTTTTATCTATGGAGAAATATGTAATGATGCATATCTAAATAAAGGGGATCGATATGCAGAGTGTGATTAAATTATATTAACTATTTTATATATATTAAAAATGACTCCTTTTAACTAAGTATATCAAGTTGTAACTGCTATAATTACTTAAATGAAATTAAAAAATCATTTTATAAGTATAACATTTTCGTTTGTATTAATATTTAATAGTTAAATTATCGAATATAATCGACAAAATTCTACTAGTTACGTATTAAAAATTTAATGTTTTAATAAAGTTGTAAATGGTATGACCACTCAAGGGGAGAGAAGATTGCACTAATAAATGTGCAGTAAAGTTGCAAGTAACATTATGTTAAAGTTAATTTTCTTAATGTTGCGTCACTTCTGAAAAGATCTATAATCTCGAAAGTATAACATTTGAAAAAAAGTGTTTTAAGTTTCTACATAGCAAAAATGATTTTATTCCGTAATAAAAGTATAAGCAATGTACAGTATAAATTCATCTTTTGTAATCTTGTAGGACCCTGTCGACAAAACTAGGAGAGATATTATGAAATTATTATCAAAAAGGTCATGGCAGGGTTAGCAGTAGAAGCAATGAGTCTATCTATCTGGACTCCTGTAAATCCAGCAGCAACTCAAGAGAAAAATAAATATTTTACTTTTCATTGGGCAGTTAATTCAAATATAGGTGATGAAATTTTATTATTAAATCCCAAAAACTTAATATTAAAATTATCATAAAGTAACATCCTTACTTTCTATGAGAAGTAAATAATAACGAGGTTTAACACTCTATCCGAAAGATTTCTCCTTCCTAGAGCATGTGACAAAAAGAGCCTAGCGTTAGGTCGTTCAAGATGTATGTATAAGATTGTAAATAGACAATAGTAAAGGGGCGTACGGAATGAAAAATAAAATAATTTCAGGATTTTTTATAACATCAATTGTAACTGGGGCGACTATTCCTATCAATACTCTCGCAATACCAATCGTTCATGCAGAAACTCAACAGGAAAGCATGGATATTTCCTCATCATTACGAAAATTAGGTGCACAATCTAAATTAATCCAAACATATATTGATCAAGGTTTAATGAGCCCTAATGTACAGCTGGCAGAAGTCCCAGCTTTAAATACAAATCAATCCCTAATCAAGCAAGATATGAAGGAATGGTCATCAGAACTTTATCCACATTTAATTCTAGTAAATTAAAAAAGTAAAGGGTTTGTAACTAAATTTAATAACTATTACCCAGCATTAAAAGAGTTTGTAGACAATAAAGAAGATAAAGAAGGGTTTTTGGATAGACTTGAGGTTCTTCAAGATATGACTATGACGAACCAAGAAAACGTACAAAGACAGATTAATGAATTAACAGATCTTAAATTACAGCTGGATAAAAAACTTCAAGATCTCGATATGGATGTTACAAAAGCACAGGGTGTACTAAGTTCAGATGGAACAGGGAAAATAGATCAGCTAAAAAATGAATTACAAAATACCCAAAAATCAATTCAAAATGATTTACAACAAATAGCATTATTACCAGGAGCTTTAAATGAACAAGGGTTTGTTATATTCAAAGAAGTCTATAACCTTTCAAAAGATATCATTGAACCTGCTGCTCAAACAGCAGTAGCAGCGTATAACAAAGGCAAAGAAATTAACAACTCTATTTTAGTAGCAGAGAAAAAAGCAGAGCAAGAAGCGAAAGAAAAGGGTAAATCTGCTCTAGAGATTGAAGCTACCAAAAAAGAAGCCCGTGAAGCAATTGAGAAAAGCAAACAAGCTGAAATAGCTGCAGCTGCAGTTGCAAAAACAAAAGAGTATGACCTTACGAAAGTTATTGACCCTGAAAAAATTAAGAAAACATATAGTGCTTTCGCTGAAGTAAATAAACTAACAGCAGAACAGCGAACACATTTAGCAGATTTAGAGACACAAAACCAAAAATTTTATGATTTAACTAAGAACCTAAAAATAGCAGATTTACAAAAATCAATGTTACTTATTATGCAAAATGATTTACATACATTTGCATATCAAGTAGATGTAGAACTTGACCTACTAAAGCGCTATAAGGAAGATTTGGGTCTAATAAAAAATAGCATTACAAAATTATCTACTAATGTTGATACAACTAACCAGCAGTCTCAAAAAGATACATTAAGACAATTAAAAAATGTAATAAGTTACCTTGAAGAACAGGTCTATGAATTCTAATATTATGTTTTTGGAAATCTAAAAAAATTATAAGAATCTAGCGAAAGAATGAGAAGGAGAATAGTTATGAAAAAAATTCCATTTAAAGTGTTGACTTTAGCTACTCTGGCAACGGTTATAACTGCTACTACCGGTAACACTATTCATGCATTTGCACAAGAAAAGACCGCTCAAGAACAAAAAGTAGAGAATTATACATTAGGGCCTGAAGGACTGAAGAAAGCATTGGCTGAAACAGGATCTCATATTCTTGTAATGGATTTATACGCAAAAACAATGATTAAACAACCGAATGTAAATCTATCCAATATTGATTTAGGTTCAGAAGGAGGAGAATTAATCAAAACTATTCACCTTAATCAGGAACTGTCGCGAATCAATGCTAATTATTGGCTAGATACAGCGAAACCAAAGATTCAAAAAACAGCACGTAATATTGTAAATTACGATGAACAATTTCAAAATTATTACGACACATTAGTAGATACTGTACAAAAGAAAGATAAGGCAAGCTTAAAAGAGGGTATAAATGATTTAATCACTACAATTAATACAAATTCAAAAGAGGTTACAGAAGTAATTAAGATGTTACAGGACTTCAAAGCAAAACTATATACAAATTCTACAGATTTTAAAAATAATGTAGGCGGCCCAGATGGAAAAGGTGGATTAACGGCACTATTAGCGGGTCAACAAGCGCTAATTCCACAACTTCAAGCTGAAATTGAGAAGCTACATTCTACTCAGAAAGAACATTTTGACAATGTATTAGCATGGTCAATTGGCGGTGGATTAGGAGCAGTCATTTTAGTTATTGGCGCTATTGCAAGAGCGGTAGTGATTGTTGTGACTGGCGGTACAGCAGCTGGTGTCACGGCATCTAAGCATATGGACTCCTATAACGAAATTTCTAACAAAATCGGACAATTAAGTACAAAAGCTGATCTCGCTAGCCAAGCTGTTATTTCGCTTACTAACGCGAAAGACACTTTGGCATTTCTGTATCAGACAGTGGATCAAGCGATACTGTCTCTAACGAATATTCAACAACAATGGAATAAAATGGGGGCTAATTATACGGATTTGTATGATAATATCGACCAAATGCAAGAGCATAAACTCTCGTTAATACCTGATGATTTAAAGGCTGCTAAACAAAGTTGGAATGATATTCATAAAGATGCAGAATTCATTTCGAAAGATATTGCTTTTAAACAAGAATAGAATTTAAAAATCATAACCTATATTTGAGGAATATAAAATGATGAAAAAAATCCCGTACAAACTAATCGTTGCATCGGCTCTTTTAACTATGACAACAACTTCTGTAGTCTCACCAGTAGCAGCTTTTGCAAGTGAAATTGAACAAACTAACAATGGAGATACGGCTCTTTCAGCAAATGAAGAGAGGATGAAAGAAACCTTGCAAAAGGCCGGGTTATTTGCAAAATCTATGAATGCCTATTCTTATATGTTAATTAAAAATCCAGATGTGAACTTTGAAGGAATTACTATTAATGGATATGTGGATTTACCTGGTAGAATTGTACAAGATCAAAAGAATGCAAGGGCACATGCTGTTACATGGGATACGAAGGTGAAAAAACAGCTTTTAGATACATTGACGGGTATTATTGAATACGATACAACATTTGACAATTACTATGACACAATGGTAGATGCGATTAATACAGGAGATGGAGATACTTTAAAAGAAGGGATTACAGATTTACGAGGTGAAATTCAACAAAATCAAAAGTGTGCACAACAATTAATAGAAGAATTAACTAAATTAAGAGACTCTATTGGACAAGATGTTAGAGCATTTGGAAGCAATAAAGATCTCTTGCAGTCGATTTTAAAAAACCAAGGTGTAGATGTTGAGGTTGATCAAAAGCGTCTAGATGAAGTTTTAGGATCAGTAAACTATTATAAACAATTAGAATCTGATGGGTTTAATGTAATGAAGGGTGCCATTTTGGGTCTACCAATAATCGGCGGTATCATAGTGGGTGTTGCAAGAGATAATTTAGGTAAGTTAGAGCCTTTATTAGCACAATTACGTCAGACCGTAGATTATAAAGTAACATTAAATCGTGTAGTTGGAGTGGCTTACAATAATATTAGTGAAATGCATAAGGCGCTTGATGATGCTATTAATTCCCTTACTTATATGTCCACGCAATGGCATGATTTAGATTCTCAATATTCGGAAGTACTTGGACATATTGAAACTGCATCACAAAAAGCTGATCAAAATAAATTTAAATTCTTAAAACCTAACTTGAATGCAGCGAAAGACAGTTGGAAAACATTACACACAGATGCGGTCACTTTAAAAGAAGGAATCAAAGAATTAAAAGTGGAGCCTGTTACTCCGCAAAAATAAGAAAATATTAGTTTTGTTGCAAACTCACCTAAAACATAGAGAATCTATGATTACGTTGTTAAATAGTAATGCAACAATTAATAATTCCTTATACATCAAAAAGGCGGAGTCTCATTAAAGACTTCGCCTTTCGTCTTTATAAAATTTGTACCCAGATACCAAGATAACCGTGCTGTATTACAGATTTTTTAAAAATTTGAAAGACGTTGCTTTTAAAGAAGAATAGAATTAAAAATCAAAACCTATATAGGAGAAGTATAAAATGATGAAAAAAATCCCTTATAAAATACTCGCTGTATCGACATTTTTAACTATGACAACAACTTATGCAGTTACACCAGTAGCAGCTTTTGCAAATGAAATTGAACAAACTAACAATGGAGATATGTCTCTTTCAGCAAATGAAGAACAGATGAAAAAACTGTGCAAGATGCTGGGTTATTTGTAAAATCTATGAATGAATATTCTTATTTGTTAATTAATAATCCGGATGTGAGTTTTGAAGGAATTACTATTAATGGGTATGCAGATTTACCTAGTAAAATTGTACAAGATCAAAAGAATGCAAGAGGACATGCAGTTTCATGGAATACGAAAGTAAAAAAACAGCTTTTAGATACATTGACAGGTATTATTGAATACGATACAAAATTTGAAAATGATTATGAAACATTAGTAGAGGCGATCAATACTGGGAATGGAGATACTTTAAAAAAAGGGATTACAGATTTACAGGGGGAAATTCAACAAAATCAAAAGTCTGCAAAAGTATTAATAGAAGAATTAACTAAATTTAAAAATGCTATTGGAGAAGATGTTAGAGTATTTGGGAGCCATAAAGAGACCTTGCAGTCTATTTTAAAAAACCAAGGAGCTGCGGTTGAGGATGATCAAAAGCGTCTGGAGGACCTTTTAGGCCAAGTAAACTATCAGAAAGACATAGAATCTAAGGGATTAGACATGGTAAAAATCCCCTTTCTTCCCACATTGATTGCTGGTGGGATAATGATAGGTGATGCAAGAGGTAAGTTAGGCTGGCTAGAGCCGGAATTAGCAAAATTACGTCAGAATGTAGATTATAAGATAACATTAAATCGTGTAGTAGGAGTTGCGTTTCATAATATTAGTGATATGCATAGTGCGATTGATAATGCTATTACTTCTCTTACTTATATGTCCACGCAATGGGATGATTTAGACTCTCAATATTCGGGCGTACTGGGACATATTGATAAAGCGGATCAAAAAGCGGATCAAAATAGATATAAATTCTTAACCCCTAACTTGAATGCAGCGAAAGACAGTTGGAAAACATTACGAACAGATGTTGTCACATTACAAGAAGGGATAAAAATTGCAGAGAAAAAAGAACAGGATTTTATGAATCAGCTTCGTCCATCCAGCGTTTTCTACTTTTGTAAAAAAATTCATAACGCATATACATTTGAAATAAAGACTGGATCAAATGTATATGCGTCTTATAAAGTTATGAATTTAACTAAAAAAACGGTTCATAATATGTGGGGTGGAGGGCCAAATACAAATATGTGGGCTGATTGGCTGTCATTCAATCCAAAAGATGAAGTTGCGGTGGTAGCAGTAGTGGATGGGAAAGAATATGTTGTATATAAAGATAAAGTAGAAAATATAATGAACTGAACCCGAAAAGTTAGACAGAAAAATTACGCAGCAATTGGAGATGCGACACTAAATTGGACACTAAGTTAAGTGAAAAAGATGATTCAGAGCATTCTGTTGCAAAATTCGTTTTCTTTTAGCATGTCTTTTTGAAAATAAAGAATAAACGCCCTAAGGTGTCTTCCTCCGACTTGATAACCATGTTTTATATATTGGATTTCATTAAAATATTATTTTTCAAAATCTAAACTAATTGATTGGACTTCATATTAATGTAAAAGCTTGTTTATACGCTTGAGTCTTAAGAAGAAACCAAACTTTCGTTTAATACATGTAAACAATGTGAGAACCATTGATAATCCAATAGTTCTCACATTGAAATTAAGATAAGTCCGAATTTTATAGGCAAAGACAATTTCTAAAAATGAAATCTCATCTTTGCTAATAGGGTGTTTCTTTTTGTTAGCTTGATGAGCATCGGTCTGCATCCCTTTTAACACAAAACAATGATTTTATATGGTGTAGTTTGAGCTGGTATACTCATTGTTGTAAAACCGTAAATAGCTATTAAATTTCGATTCACAAGATTCCCTGTAAACAATTGACCGTTTGTTAATAAAATTTGAGTAGAAGGAGAAATATTTAATTTTAATTTTCCATCACCACTCTCCAACTGTTCATTAAAATAGTCTACTTTTACATTTTGATGCGGTGTATATTTAGCCATAACAATTGCTTGAAATTGTGGTGGGAAAATGAGAGGAACAGGAGCGTTAGCATCATAAAATCCACTTATTTTATCTCCTATTACTACTGTTGCATAGTCAATAAAATAAGTATTTGGTTTCACTACAAAATTTATTAGAGTTCCATAACCATTATTTACGGATATTAACTTATTACATCCCATTTCTTCATTTGATCCTGTTACAAAATCGTTAATCATAGTTATTGTACCCTCAAATGATTGAAAGTTTTTCATTCTAATACCTCTTTTGTTTATATAATTAAGCCTTTATCGCTACTCTACAATTTTTAAAAGCATGTAAATGAAATAATCCTTCTCGTATCAATTCCAAAAATAACCCAAAACCTACCGTTCCATCTAAAACCAGCAACAGACCTTGGTCCTACAAAAATTGGAAAATACCAAAATTGTTCACCATTACTAAGCCATATATAGGTATTTCGAAATAAACAGAATGAAATTGCTCCTGGATCAACAGCAAATGGTGAAGCAGTTGATTGTTGAGGAATAAATGATGGGGGAGGAGATGTTGGAGCTTGTGAACTTTGTTCACCTGGAAAACCTGGTCCACCCGGAAAACCTGGTCCACCCGGAAAACCTGGTCCACCCGGAAAACCTGGTCCACCCGGAAAACCTGGTCCACCTGGAAAACCTGGTCCACCTGGAAAACCTGATGTTCCTGGTAAACCAGGAATTTGAAGACCAGGGAATTGACGATCGAAGTATTGATTATAATTTATATAAGGATAATATAATGACTCATTATACATTTAAAAGCCACCTCTTTATTTTATAACTTCCTAAAGTATTAATATGTAATATTGCCTGTACATGAAGCTTATCCGCTTCATGTATAGACAATATTTGGTTCTGGTGCAAAAACTTCAAGGCAATTGCAAGTAATCTCTAAGTCTTGGACATACTGATACTACTACTCTAAAAAGGTGTGTGATTGGTATGGAAAAGAAAAATTTGTTCAAATGGAAGCACTATCAACCTGATATTATTTTGTTAACTGTACGTTGGTACCTGTGGTACAATTTAAGCCTTCGTGATTTGGTAGAAATGATGGAGGAACGGGGTTTATCCATTTCTCATACAACGATTATGCGTTGGGTTCATCAGTATGGTCCTGAATTGGACAAACGGAACCGACGTTACCTCAAACAAACAAATGACTCTTGGAAAGTCGATGAAACATATATTAAAGTAAAAGGTCAATGGATGTACCTGTATCGTGCTGTTGATTCGAAAGGAAAAACAATCGATTTTTTCCTAAGCAAAACAAGAAATCATAAGGCTGCAAAGCGCTTTTTCAAGAAAGCTTTGCGGTCTTTTCATGTTTCAAAGCCACGTGTTATAACAGTCGATAAGAACCCGGCTTATCCTATAGCAATTGAACAGTTGAAAAAAGAAAACATACTAAGATTAGTAGTGCAGGCCAAGGCATTGGTTCGCACTACTATTTTTTATATAGTAGAAGTGAAGAAAGGGTCGTGTATGCTTTAGGATTCTGAATCCGTAAAAAAAACTGACCTTCTTCACTTACCTTATTTGAATCAGTTTTTAGTATGTTGGTCCTCGAGATCGTGTATAAGAAATGGGAATCGATAAGTGTAAGATGAAGACTTCAACTTTACGTCAGGAGGAACCTTATGAGACACGTAATTGCATTTGATATCAGTATGGGTAAAAGTTATATGGTCATTTATAATGCACAAAAACAATGTATCTTTGAAAAAGAAATCAAACATTCAAAGTCTGAATTTGAAGAGCTACAAAAAAAGATACATGAGCTTACCAATGAAACTGGCAAATCACCTGAAATTGTGTTCGAAGCAACAGGCATTTATTCCAGGCAGCTAGAACGATTTATGCAAGATAACCAATATACATATTGTCTATTAAACCCCTTAGAAGCAAAATTACAATGTGATTCCTTACGGATTCATAAAACGGACCGAAGTGATGCACATCGACTAGCCATTACTCATTTTACAGTTACCCGAAGGGTATCTCATAGAACGGACCACTTATTCCATCAGTTAAAGTCTCTTTCGAGATTTTATAGCGAACTGGATGGAGAATTATCGATGATTCGTAGTCGTATGCACAAAGTAATTCAATTAACATTTCCTGAATTAGAAAAAATGTTCACTAGTAAATCGGATCTATTTTTAAATTTTGTTCAACTATTTCCCCATCCAGATTGTGTTTTAAATCTTTCTAAAACAATCATAAAAAATCGTATTCGTGCCAATACCAATAAAAAAATATCAACTATCATGGCAGAGAAAAAGGCAATTCAAATACTTGAAATAGCGAAAAATTCCTATCCAGCCGTTTCACAAAATGATGTCCTATGTGATCAACTCAAGGTATACGCAAGGCGTTATCAAGAACTTCTTCATCAAAAGGAACATTGCATTAACAAGATGGTACATCTTGCCGAACAACGTGCAGAATATAGTATCATTTTGAGCCTTCCTGGAATTGGGCCAAATACAGCTGTACGTTTAATGGCTGAAATAGGAGATATTACTCGTTTTGCGAATAACAAGCAATTGAATGCATATGCCGGTATTGATATACGTCGCTTTCAATCCGGTAAAACTTTTTATAAAGATAAAATTAATAAACGTGGAAATAAACATTTACGAAAACTACTTTTCCTGATTATCCAAAACATGATTAAACAACGGCGTTACGGGCGAAATCACATTATAGGGTACTACGATAAATTAAAAACGCAACCCTATAACAAATGTCATAAAGTTGCGTCCATTGCGTGTGTGAATAAGTTACTGAAGCTTCTCTTTCATCTTATTACACACGATATACACTATGATTATCGGTTAACGGCCTAATATCATAGTTTTATTCATCATATCATATCTCCCCCTAGTAAAAAAACGAATCATATTAGGGGTATTTAGTATGCGTTATACGTGGATACATGTGTGATATAGATTTTTGGTACTCAATCCATCAAAAATCTATAAATACAGGTTGACTAATCGTAAGAAAAGCATACCTGATGGTATGCAACTTAGACAACAAAAGTACTTAAATAACATAGTAGAACAAGATCATCGCTTTATAAAGAAGCGAATCCGTTCTATGCTAGGATTCAAATGTTTTGACACAGCTACATCCATTCTTTCTGGAGTAGAAGCCATGCATATGATTAAAAAAGAACAGCTTGATTTACGGGACCAGTCTGTCCAAAATCAGAAAGAATTCATCCATCAATTGTTTGGACTTGCAGCATAAGATACGATTCCGTTAGGAATATATGCGCTTTATTCTCTTTTATTTTATTTTTGCACCAGAACCCTTTAATGGTGAGATATCGGAGATCAAGAAGCCGAGAAGATTATACGAGCAACTAAAATTACTATAAAAATTTCATTTTGTATGTATTTGAAAAACCAAAAGAGCACTTCATAAAAGTGCTCTCGTGACGAGTTTCATTTTCTAAAAGAAAGGAATACACCGTATCATACGAAGCTTTTCTGAAATGCGCTTGTGTTAATTAATTACTATTTGTAAAAAGAGCAGCTAGCAAAAGCTAACTGCTCGGTTCTCCAAGGGGGAACAAGGAGAAAATCTAATGTCATATACAGTATTGACGGAATATTGAGTTTTATTCAGGGAGGAAGAGGGAAATGAACAATTCTAGACTGTCCCAACTTGGTTTTGGTCTGCAATATCAGAATCGTATGTGTTTGTTGCACTAACACCGCTAAAGGTATTGGCAACAAAAGCAACATTTGATGAACCTGAACCATTATAAGCTTTTGTATTTTCCTTTGGAGAAACGTTATAAAAATCACCTAAGTTGAAAGAACCGTTACTATTCTGTACAACCATATTTCCAACAATAGATGGCATTGTTTTCACCTACTTTCTTAGAAAGTATTTAAATTAACATATGGTTTATGAGTCTAGATGTGCATCTGGATCTGAAAATTTAAAAATGAAGGTTGTTAGAAAACCTAATAAAATAATCCTTTTAATAGAAAGCGAGGTTAAAAGAATGGAAGGTAACGTAACGTAAAGTTATTAGGAACAGATGGAATGTATGGGATGGAGTTCACAGGAAGTAAGGTTAATGTTTATAACGATGAAGGATACGTAATGGAAAGTATGACAACAAGGGAGCATGTTCAGGAAGTTATTGATTTTCTTGAAGAGTGCAAAGGACAAATGGAATAGAAAGAGAGGTTACTAGTTGATTAGAAAGAGAAAGGCGACAGCCAAGAAAAAGAATGCACCACGGATCAAACAGAAGAAAGTAACTTATGACGGAATTAACTTTGATTCACAGTCAGAAATGAATTATTACAAGTATTTACAAAACAGGGATGATGTCGGTCGCATAGGGTGTCATCCCTCTTTCACTCTTATACCATCTTTTGAGATTAAGAGCAGCATAACAAAGTCAGGTAAGTCGAAGAAGTCTGCTATGAGGTTTACACCTGATTTTAAAGTAACGTACATAGAAGCTAGAAAGATGGTTATTTCTCAAGAAGAGTTTCAAGTAGATGTTTGGCATATTGAAGAAATTTAACAAAACAAACGAACACAACGAACGAAAATAGATATAGTTAACACCAAAACGACGTCACTTTATAAATCTAATAAAATCAGTGTTTTGAATGTATACTTTTGTTGGTGTTTTCTTCGAAAATATGAAAAGTAACATTAATTCAGTGAAATCAATGTTTTGAATGTAAACTAATATTTAAAAGTTTACATTGGAACGGTTTAAGAAAAATAACATTCACTTCTTATGAAAAGTAGTCATAGGAATACATCCTTCATTGTGGGTGGGTGCACATATGTATAAAAAAATACCCTTGTCCAATCCATTATCATTCTTTAGTCATTTAATATTACAAAGGGGGTGAGAACATGGAAAACAATGAAAAAATCACGTTTCGATTTGTAAAAAAAGATGGGCAAGAAATTAATTTGGGAAATCTTGATGATAAACGAAAAATTGTCATTGTCATTAATAATCAGATTACATTTGCACCGAATACAACACAAATTGCCAGTGGAGCCGGACAAAATAGTGCGGCAGGAAGTAATGCAGCAATCGATTCATCGAATACCCGACAGCAAGAAACGGTGGGCGCTGGAGGCGAAGCGATAAATAAAGGAATTAGTGGGGATCAGATTGAGCCGCATAAAATGAAAAAAGAAACTTCGGATGAAGAGGCAGAATTTGTACTCATCATCAATAATCAAATTAATAGAACCCGTGAGAAACAGGCTAGTGCTACTCAAGTGGCAAGTGGTGGTGGAGATGACAGTGCAGCGGGAACCAACGCTGCCATCGAAAGTTCTAACACCAAACAGCAACATGCAGTGGGAGGCGGAACGGATAGTTCGGCAGTAAACACAGGTGAAGAAGGCGACCAGATAGAAAAATGCGATTAAAGAAGGAAAAATAATGTGAATTTTAAAGATTCTCTCAGCTTATCTGAGGGATTTTTTTTACTTTAATTATATTGGTAATTTGATAATAAACTTAAACCGTATGTATTCAAAGTGAACAAATAATGGATACAGGATTTGGTGCTAGCCTATAAAGAAAAGACGCCCTAAGGTGCCTTCCTCCGACTTGAACCACGTTCATTGGAGGTGTTTTTCATTTGAAGGGAAGAGTACATTACCCAGAAGGAGTAAAGTGGAAAGTGATTGAGTTGAAAAAGGAGGGTTATTCAAATCGCACCATTATGGAAATACTCGGAATTAAAAATGTTTCCCAAATTAAGACATGGATGAAATGGTATCGTACAGATCAAACTTATCGTTTTCAACAACCTGCAGGAAAACAATATCCTTTTGGAAATGGGCCAAAAAAGCTAAGCGAATTGAGCAGATGGTTTAGGTGTTTTGATATGTGTCCCGTTTTCGGGGTTCACTTCAAAGTGGTGTGTTTTCTTTTTTACCTTACAAAATTGTAAGGTAAATGTAAGGGAAATCGAATGAACGGATTTTAGAAAAATGAGAATATTAAGAAGTGATATGATTCATATTTCTTTTGAGATTGAAAAGTTAAAAAACTCTTAAGGATTTATATGACAAAAAGATAAGAAATATATGAGAAATTAATACTATACAAAAGGGATGGAGTGAAAGAGATGTCAACAAATGTAGTTACTGTAGAAAGTGTAGAAAAAACGTATGGGAAAAGAAATGAGAATCAGTCAAAAGCATTAAGGGGTGTTTCATTAAGTATTAAAGAAGGAGAGTTTGTAGGGATTATGGGTCCTTCTGGATCTGGTAAAACGACATTACTAAATGTGATTAGTACACTTGATCAAGCGACAGGTGGTAGTGTAACAATAGCTGGCACAAATATTACTTCTATGAAGGGGAATGCGTTATCAGATTTTCGTTCTCAAAAATTAGGATTTATTTTTCAAGACTTTAATCTACTAGAAAATTTATCAATTTATGAAAATATCGCTTTACCACTTTCCCTGCAAGGCGTACCGTCAAGTGAGATTACTGGAAAAGTCAATGAAGTAGCAAAGAAATTAGGGATTACTGAAATTTTAACAAAATATCCGACTGCTGTTTCTGGTGGACAAAAGCAAAGAACAGCGGCAGCACGAGCTTTAGTACATAATCCGGCAATCGTATTAGCAGATGAACCGACAGGAGCACTTGATAGTAAAAATGCAAAAAGTTTATTAGAAGCGATGCAAGATTTACATGAAAATCACAATGTCAGTATTTTAATGGTTACACACGATGCATTTAGTGCGAGTTATTGTGAGCGTATTCTATTTATTCAAGATGGTCTACTTTATAAAGAGTTAAATCGTCAAGGAACACGAGAAAATTTCTATCAAGATATTTTAGGTGTGCTTGCCCAAATGGGCTCAGCAACTGAGTCGAAGTAAGGAGGCGAGACTATGTTATTCAAATTATCACGTCATAGTATGAAAAAAATGTTAAAGGATTATATGGTGTTACTTATTGGTCTCGTTATTAGTATTAGTATTTTTTACATGTTCCAAACGATGGCGATGAATAGTGAATTTACAAAAGATAATAGTCTCATTAGTAGTATTAGGCTCGTCTTCTGGGTTGGTGCAATATTGCTTTCTTTCATTACAGTTTTTTACATCATATATGCCAATTCTTTTTTACTTACATTAAGAAGGAAAGAACTCGGTATGTACATGATGCTTGGAGCGAAAAAGAAAAAAGTAGCGCAATTATTATTTATTGAGACTTTTGGTATGGGTATTGTCAGTATTATTATCGGTATTTTAGTAGGAATAGTACTTGCTAGTGTAGCAGGAAATTTTTTAATGAATGGAATGGAAATTTCAGCAAAAGGTAATTACGCATCTGTGTACACACCAGCTATATTAGTTACATCTATTTTCTTCTTAATATTATTTTTCATTACTGGTTTAATGAATAGTTTCCGATTATTACGTAAAACAGAATTAGAATTAATACGTGAAGATGAAACGCAAGATGAGGTGAAGAAAAGTAAGACTCGCACTGTTATTATGACAGTACTAGGTGTATTGCTAGTAAGTACAGGATACTATTTTATGGTGAATATAAAAATGTTTGCTGAACTAGGATTTATAATAGCGACAATTGTTACGACAGTAGGAACGTATTTCATTTTTAGCTCATTACTCCCACTTTTTGTAATGAAAATTAAGGGGAATAAAAAACGAAATGAAACGGGATTAAATAGTTTTACTTATGCACAGTTACGTTTTCGAGTAACTAGTTTATCGAGAGTACTAGGCACTGTAGCGATGTTAATTGCATTAGGTGCAGGTGCAATGACAGCAGGTATGGCGTTTCAAAAGAATGTGGGCATTATGACAGACTTCTCACGTGTATATGATGTCGTAATTCATGATCCAAATGAACAAGATAAAGCGGCATTAAAAGAAATGGAAATTGTTGAAGAAAGCAAGTATAAGTATAAAGTAGATGGAGAAGCGGTTTATTATTTACGTAACGACTTAACTGAAAAACCACCACTTATTTCAGATCATTTTGATACAAAGACTTTAAAAGAACCTGCTCGTAAACGTGTGGCTGCACCTTTAACTGAACCTGTCTATTCTGCTTTGGAAGCTCCTGAAGTAGCGAATAAGCTTCCTCGTATGCCAAAAGATTGGGAAGATGCGGTTGTAAGAGAGATACAAATTACACATAATCAGTTTAACGGAAAACCGGTAAGAATTGCAGATGAAGAGCATTACAAAGGAATTCAAGGAACAGAACATACTGTAACATTAGCAAAAGTAGATGATATGAAAAAATATAAACCGTTATTGACAGAAATTGATAAGAGGCAAAAAGAACAAATTGAAAAAACAACAGGTACAAAAGTAGACTTATTTACGAAAATGACAATTTATCAATTTATGAACAGTTTCATGAGCGGAACAATGTTTATGGGATTTTTCCTTGGAATTGCGTTTTTAGCAATGATGGCGAGTTCTCTTATGTTCAAAATATTAACAGGAGCTTCTCGTGATGTACGCCGTTATGAAATGTTACGGAAAATCGGTGTGAGACGTAGTATGTTAACAAAAAGTATATATAAAGAAATCTCATATTTATTTATCTTCCCAGCAATTATTGGAATTTCCCACGTGTTAGTAGGGCTTAACTTATTCAGCTTCATATTAGTTGACCCATTTGTAAAAGTGTGGATGCCAATAGGAATCTTCATAGTAATTTATTTCATTTATTATTGGATTACTGTCCAACTTTATAAAGGTATGGTAATGCCGAAAGAAAAGATAGCGAAATAGGAAAACAATCGAGTCCTTGTTAT
This sequence comes from Bacillus sp. FDAARGOS_1420, assembly GCF_019344915.1. Taxonomy (NCBI): domain Bacteria; kingdom Bacillati; phylum Bacillota; class Bacilli; order Caryophanales; family Bacillaceae; genus Bacillus; species Bacillus sp. FDAARGOS_1420. Next base: position 1,506,413 of record NZ_JAHWJB010000002.1, read on the forward strand.
GAAAACAAGGGCTTTTTCTGTGTTTGTGATACATAAATACGTGTATGCGAGATGTTTTCAAGTCTTTCTGTAATGAATATATAGAAAATTAAGGAAATATTAAGGGTTTATGTAGTGGAAAGTTAAGAAGTGTATGGGAGACTAATAATGTACAAACAAATTTAGATGGAATTGATATTTTTATAAATTTAAAGGAAAGGAAACGTTGTATGAGGAAGATAAAAAAATTAATAAAACTTATCGGAGTCATCACTATACTATTACTAATCATAGCGTTGGTATTTCCTACATGGACCTCACAAATAAGGGTCAAAAACAGTATAAGTACATTAGAACAAGTAGAGATAAATGGAACTGGTCATGAAATTATGATACGCGGCAAAGATAAGAGTAATCCAGTTATTATCTTTGTACATGGTGGACCAGGTTCTTCGGAAATACCATATGCTCAAAAATACCAAGACTTATTGGAAGAGAAATTCACGGTTGTCAATTACGATCAAAGAGCAAGTGGAAAATCGTATCATTTCTTTGAAGACTATTCTAACCTTTCATCAGATCTACTCGTGGAGGATTTATTAGCTATGACGGATTACGTTTCAAAACGTCTAGGCAAAGAAAAAGTAATTTTAATAGGCCATTCTTATGGTACATATATTGGAATACAGGCTGCCAACAAAGCTCCTGAAAAATATGAAGCATATATTGGCATTGGACAGATGAGCGATACAGTAGAAAGTGAGATGGATAGTTTAAACTACGTTATTGAACAGGCACAAAATGCTGGGAATGCGGATGAGGTTTCACATTTAAAAGGGTTAACTGAAAAAATTAAAAATGGTGATACATATACCCCGCGAAATTATGTTGCGAAATATGGTGGAACATCAAGACTCATTGAAAATCCAGATGGTGATAACATGGGGATGTTATTCAGTAATGAATATAACTTGTTAGATGTAATTCGTTATAACGTTGGATTATCACACTCTCAAACTGTCTTATTAGAAAAAGACTTAAAGAATCCATTACCTACTAAAGTAACTAAACTGAAGTTACCGCTTTATTTTCTTATGGGTAAATATGACTATAATACTTCATTTCATGCAGCTAAACAGTATTTTGATAGGATTGAAGCGAATCAAAAAGAATTTATAGCTTTTGAAAACTCAGCACATTACCCTCAATTTGAAGAGAAGGAAAAGTTTTATGAGTGGTTGTGTGATACATTCGTAAAATGAAATTAAATAAAAAAGCACTTATTTTAAAAATAAGTGCTTTTTTATAGTATATAATCGATCAAGAAGGAAAATGTTGGATAATAGTCGAAAGATATAATACAACTTCAGAGAAATGACGAGAATCGATATGTTTTGTCGAGAGAGGAGTTATTTTATTAAAAGATATAGGTACTATACATAGTTTTAGTTTCTGAATATTCATTTAAATAGAAGGGGTAATTTATGTTCATTCGAATTGGTAAGTGGTGTGGGGTTACTTGTTTACAATTATTTGCTGCAATCTTATGTATAATCTGTCTAGGTGCGCTCCCTCGGTTATTTAAGGGATTACAAATTGATTTAATCGGTTTTTGGAATGCAATTATATATGTTGGTGAGAAAGTACTTCACCCAACTGAAATTACATATGGTTTTCAAGCGCCGAGAAAATTATTTCCGCAAATTTGGATCCATTATATTGAAACGATGATAGTATTTCTTTCAGCATTTTTACTTTCTTTATGTATAGCGTATGTACTTGTTGTTTTTGTACTGCAGCGAACTCATATGAAACAAAGAATATGGAATGGGATTTTTCTTACCCTTGAGAGCATACCAGATATTTTACTTATTTTATTATCGCAACTTCTTGTCGTAATTATTTTTCAAAAAACAGGGTTTATGCCAATCAAACTGGCTGGATTAGGGGAAGAAAGAGTACGTTTGTTACCGATTATATGTCTTACAATACCAACAACGTTATTGTTTATTAAACTTTTGTTATTAAGGTTCAGAGAAGAATTAGAGAAAGATTATAGTATGTTTGCCAAGAGTAAAGGGTTAAGCTTACGGCATATTTTGACACATCATATTTCAAGAAATGTTTTATTGACGACAGTTTATTATGCGAAAACAAATATTTTATTTATGCTATCCAATTTATATATTATTGAATGGATTTTTAACACATATGGAATGTTTGTATTTGTAAAAGAACATTCGAACATAGAAATTTTCACAGTAAGTTTAATTATATTATATGTACCGATTTTTATCTTGTTTCGTTTATTACATACGCTTTTGCAAAATGTTATAAAGGAGCGTGCGTAATATGTGGCAAGTTGTTAAAAAAGATGTAAGGTTTTGGTTTGGTGTAACCTTTTTAAGTGTCCTTATGATTGTTAGTATTGGGAATACGTTGTTTTTCGATGGGAATATTCGTGAACTAACGATGATGTATAACGCAAAAGGAGAATTAGAGGTTGCTCCGTTTTCACCATCGAGTAAATTTTGGTTCGGAAGTGATGCGAAAGGCCGCGATCTTTTTCAACTAATAATAGAGGGAGCGAAATGGACGGTTGGTGCGAGTTTAATTATAGCGATTTTACGAGTAATTATTGGAGGGGGCATAGGCTTACTTCTCGGTATGTATAGTCGGCGTTCTTTTCCAATTATTTCGTCCTTTTTTGACCCATTCAGCATTGTACCAATGGTTATGATTTCCTATTTTATATTAAGGGGAGTTTTAATGTTCGACAGTGGAGAGGCAGCTGCTCCGTTTCATTTGCGAGTTGCGTTTCAAATTATAGTTCTTGCATGTCTTGCAGTACCGACAGTTATGTTGTATGTAGCGCAAGAAGTCAAGCGTATTAAGAAAGAAGAATTTATGTTGGCGGCCACTGTGCTCGGCGGAAGTAAGTGGCAGAGGTTGAAACGCCATGTATGGCCGCATATGTTACCATCATTTCTTTTATTAGTAGCCCAGCAATTTGTAAGTACTTTATTACTCCTCTTGCATCTTGGTTTGTTGGAATTATTTTTTGGCGGAACAATAATTTTTGGCGCTATAGATGCAGATAGTGTAACAAAGGAATGGACTGGCCTAATTGGTCAAAACTTCCGTCACTTAACTACTCATACATGGATTGTACTTATTCCGATTGCTTTTTATAGTATGACAATTTTGTCAGGAAATCTTATTAGTAATAGTATGCAAGATGCGATTAAACTAGGAAATGTAAGAATGCCGAAGAGGAAGGATAAAGAAGTGAAAGTAGAGAAGCAAGTACAACCTACTATGAATGATTTTTCTTTCTATAAAGAGGTACAAAAATAAAGAAAGATAGCTGAAGACAAATTGTTTTCAGCTATCTTTTTTTGTTTAAAGTGGTGGTAAATCAATCTTACCTTCTTCAAATAATTCTTTTATCATATGTTTCGTATAACCAGCTGCTTGACCAAATGTGATTTTTGCTGGCATTGGTGCTTCATTTACATCTACAACTACATCAATAATGCATGGTTTACTTTGTTTTACCGCATTTTCAAAGGCAGGAAGTAAGTCATCTAAATGTTCTACACGGTATCCAATACCACCGCACGCCTCTGCGTATTTTGCGAAATCAGGATTCGTTAAGTCTGTACCAAATTCAATATTCCCCATAACTTCTTGTTCGAATTTAATCATAGCAATTTTATTATTGTTTAATACAATGACAACGATTGGTAGTTTATATTTAACAGCTGTTACGAAATCATTCATTGTCATTCCAAATCCGCCGTCACCACAAACTGCAAACACTTGTTTATCCGGGAAAGCAATTTGTCCAGCAAGTGCACCAGGTAAACCGCAGCCAAGTGTTGCAAGCCAACTAGAAATGATAAATTTCTGGTTTGTCATACGGAAGTGCCTTGCAGTCCATACTGTTACATTTCCGACATCGACTGAAAGAATTGCGTCATCTTCTGCTACTTTCTGCAGTGCATGCATAACTCGTTGTGGTTTAATTGGAGTAGAAGAATCTTCTTCTTGAGTGTGTAATTTTTCTTCCCACTTTTTCATCATTTCTTGATGATGCTCTAAGAAGGAATGATCCTCGTGTTTTTCTACATTTTCAATTAACCATTTTAATGTTTTATCAGCATCACCAGCTAAGCCGATATCTGTCGTATAACGTTTCCCGATTTGTGCAGGGTCTGTATCAATATGAAGTGTTTTTGCTTTTTCGGGCAAGAAACCAGTGAACGGATAAGAAGTACCAACCATAATTAAAGTATCTGCATGCTTCATTGCTTCATAAGAAGGTTTCGTCCCGATTAATCCTAATCCACCGATACAAAGAGGGTGTTCATCAGGAACAATCCCTTTAGCTGGTAATGTAAGTACGATTGGAGCACCGATGTGTTCTGCAAATGCAAGTAAAGAATCTCTCGCATGTTTAGCTCCTTTTCCGGCTAAAATAACAGGTTTTTTCGCTTCATTAAGTGCGAGTTTCGCTACAGCTAAATCTTCTTCTTGCGGAAATATTTCTGGTAATGTAAAGGAAGAGTTTGTAATGCGCGCACCATTTTTCACTTCAAATTTTGGAACATCATCTGGAATTGTAAGAACAGAGACACCTTTTTTTGTATATGCCATTCGAATCGCTTGATTAACTACAGCAGGTAACTGTTCAGCTGACATTATTCGTTGGTTATAAACCGCGACATCATCAAACATTCTTTCTAAGTTTACTTCTTGGAAAAAATCCGTTCCGAGTAAATCACTTTCGACTTGTCCTGAAATTGCTAATACGGGAGCTTGATCGAGTTTCGCATCATATAAACCATTTAATAAATGAATAGCTCCAGGTCCTGCAATAGCCATACAAACACCAAGTTTTCCTGTTAATTTCGCATAGGCTGCCGCTGCTAACGCACCAGCTTCTTCATGGCGAACTTGAATAAATTTAATTTTATCTTGTTTTTTTCTTAAAGCTTCAATAATAGAATTAATGGAATCTCCAGGCATACCATATATGTGTTCTACACCCCAGTCAATTAAAAGATCCACTAATGCTTCACCGGCTGTTTTTCCAAACATAATCGTTCCTCCTTATAATAGGTAGATACTATTATGTTTTGGAGAAAAAGGGAAAATATACAAATGATATAACTTATTTGTTTTAATGATGTCCAGTGAAAAGAGTGAAGGCTATTATTAGTAAAAATCCACTAATAGACCACGATAGAAACGGAAGGAAAGGTAGCTGTTTTTTTGCTTTCCAAAGCATTTCGTGAATTGTGACATAGCCAAGAGAACCAATTGCGCTTCCCATAATAAGTCCTTGTAAATGGAGAGCTTTCCCGTCCATCATAATGCCAAAAACAGTACCGGTCCCTAGGATGAGAGAAAGTAATAAAGTTGTTAATAAAAATGAAATGTATTTATGTTTTGTAAAAAGAAATGGAATAATTAAAGCTAACCCTTCTGGAATATGGTGAATGACAATCGCAAGTAAGAAAGGAATGGCAGAGTCATTATGATTTATAAACGCTGTTCCTAACGCAAATCCACTCGGCATATTATGAATGAATATAGCGAAAGAAAGAAAAAGGAAGGTTTGCCATGCTTGTTGATCTTTCTTATGTATAATCGGATGATGACAATAGTTATCTAATAAGCTCATAACTAAAATACCGATAGCTATACCGAGCATAGGCCCAATTATTTCATAGCTTGAAAATGTTTCAGGAATAATTTCAAGTGATAAAAGCCCAAGCAAAATCCCACCACATAATGCGTATAAGCGATGCATCTTTTCTTCAATTAGTTGGCGTGTTGCTACTCCAACAGCACCTCCTAATAGTAATCCACCGAACGAAAAAAACGTAACGATTATAGGAATCCATAAACGTTCCATATCATCACACTCCAATTCTATCCCCTTGTTTTCAGCTTACTAATGGGGGAGGGAGATTAGTCCAAATTATTATGACTAATTATAGAGAAAAAACTGTAAATTCATTATAATTTACATATTAAAATGAAATGGGGAATGTAAGTGCAAACAAAATGGAACTTATCTGAATATGAAAATCCAAAACGATATGATATAGAAAATAAAAGTTTTTCAGATTTTCCGTTTTTACTATCATGGGCGCAAAAACTAAATATACAAAATGAATGGATTTTAGATATTGCATGTGGAACAGGGAGAGTCACTATTCCTTTTATCGAAAAAGGGTATCAAATGATTGGTATAGATATACATGAAGGAATGCTTGCTGAAGCGAAGAGTAAATCTGCGAGTTTAAAGAATATAAAGTGGTTACAGCAAGACTGCTTGCAATTGAGCGTCGAAGAGACAATTCCGTTAGCATTTATGGTAGGACATGGATTCCAACATTTTCTTACTAATACACATCAAAATCAATTATTAGCATCGATTCATAATGTAATAACTGATAATGGTATATTCATATTTGATACACGTTTTCCGTCAAAGGAAGAATTAATACAACCACCTACAGAAGAATATTGGACAACTATTACAGATGAACAGGGAAGAAGATGTGATTTATATACTGAGATGAATTATGATTCAATTCAGCAAATACAGTACTACATAACAACAAGAAGGTTTTATGAGGATAATGCGCTAGTAGAGGAACTGAAAACAACAATAGATCTTCGGTATACGTATCCACAAGAATTAGAAAGATTACTAGTAGCGAATGGGTTTGAATTGTTACATATATATAATGATTGGGATGGGAATGAGTTGCAGGAGGATTGTTATTCTATGGTGGTAGTTTGCCGGAAGAAAAGATAGGGATGCTGATTATTAGTTGATAAGTGACATAAAGAAGTGTTCCTAAGAATATAACAATCAGGCGCGTTTATATAGAAACGCGTCTTTTCTTATATAGTAAGTTATTAGAAAAAATGAGCAAACTGTATTTCACATTAACAATAGACTATGTGTCTTTGTTTTAATTGTAAGGAAGAATAAGAGGAGCTGCAGTGGAGTGCTATGGTGGGGATTGTGAAAATACAATTATAAAGAAAATGAAGGATAAGGTCATAATCAAATGTTGTTTACTGAGCCATTAGAGTTTTATATAATATACAAATAAATAAAACTGGATGGTTGCCAGTTTAGAGGGACATAAAAAAATGTCCTGGTATTTAGATAATGTTTATGAGTTAAATAAAGAAAAACGAATGTAATAAAAATTTACTATACTAACTTTATGGAGAGTAATGTTATGAAAGCAGAAAAAATACTTGAAACACTAGATAGGTACGCGGAGGAGTTTGATTTTCCAGTACTTGATAACTATAATTTTGACTTAGCACAATCCAGAATATCTGTTTTTCGAGAGGAAGACAAGTGGCTCATTGTATTTGAGGTTGTGGGCGTTGATGCAAACCTTGAGATATCGAATAACTTCTATGTGTATAGTAATAGCATGAGACAGCAAGGATTCTTTTCATGTTTCGATGAAATCTTAACGCTTGTAAATGAAGAATATTGGTACGATGATGAAGATCATTTCCTTGTAGATCCTTTTCATATGGAGTTACTTTTGAAAGGAGAACGTATCACTTTAACACCAACTGTAGAAGAGTATAAGCGTTTAGGAATTGAAACAGATTCATTTCATCCTACCAAACTTATTCGTTTTTTAACTTCTAAATATAAGGAGAAATTCTGGGTAAATCCCTCGGACATATTAGATGAAACCAATGCAGAATTTAAACCAAATCTATTTTATCAAACAGAAGAATGGGAACATCCTGATATAAGTGATGATCAAAAACCGAGTGAGAGCATATTCTTTCAAAGTTTAGCTAAAGCGATTGAATTAAATAATGTGAATTTGATAACTGTAGGGAAAGTAAATAATGATTGGACCAATTGGACATGGAGTGATTTTGAAAAACAAGAAGAGGATGACATTTAAATAAGAAACTGTTTTTCCCCACCTATGATACATTGAAGTATTTGTAACATGATTTAGATGTGAAAGCCATGTATGAACTTCGCTTTCACATCTAAATCATTTGAGTTGAACAATCGTATTAGTTATTACTAATATGTGTGTCAAAATATTTTTAAAAAAGATAGATAAATGTTTCTTCGCTTTATTTTTAATGTGAGAAGGAATGTAAATAATGAACAAAAAAATAATATAGTTAGTGGAAGTGAAGGAAATGTTATAGTGTTTGATGCACACATTAAGAGGTTTTATGTAACAGGAAAGAGAAGCTTTTTGTTTGAATTTCAGGGTATACAAAATGTTAACGTTGACTGGGATTTATTTCTCATGCTAACATATAGATAATTTAATCAAGGCGGTGGAAATGTATTGGACTCAGATGTTGACTCGGATAGGTGGCTAAATGACCTCGATTTTCTCAGAGTACCCCTCATCATTTTGAGAATGTAGATTTTATACAATCTCATGTCAATGTGTATGAAGTAGGTCTGGAAAGAGAAAATATATCAGGAGGTGAATCCTTTAGTTTCAAGGAAGCTAAGGGAATTAGTTGGACATATTTAATTTAATCATGGTAGTGGTTTTAATCGCATGTACTGCATTTTTCGTAGCAATTGAGTTTGCTATTGTAAAAGTAAGAGGATCAAAGATTGATCAATTTGTATTAGAAGGAAAGAAGGGTGCGCTGGCAGCGAAGAAAGTGACATCAAACTTGGATGAGTATTTGTCAGCTTGTCAATTAGGGATTACAGTTACAGCAATGGGACTCGGGGCACTAGGTGAACCAACGATTGAGAGACTTTTACATCCTTTATTTGATAAGTGGAACATCAATCCTTCCATTGCAGGTGTATTATCTTTAGGAATTGCTTTTACTATTATGACGTACTTACATGTTGTAGTTGGTGAATTAGCACCAAAAACATTCGCGATTCAAAAGGCTGAGAAGGTTACTTTATTACTTTCGGCTCCGCTTATCTGGTTCTACAAAATCATGTATCCGTTTATTCGCTTGTTAAATGGCTCTGCAAGGATGATAACAGGAATGTTCGGCTTAAAACCTGCATCAGAGCATGATGTAGCACATACAGAAGAAGAATTACGATTGATTCTTTCTGAAAGTTATGAACGTGGAGAAATTAATCAAGCTGAATACAAATATGTAAATAATATTTTTGAATTTGATAATCGTATTGCGAAAGAAATCATGGTCCCTCGTACAGAAATTATAGGGCTACATGTAGATAATTCTTTAGCAGACCATATGAAAATAATCCGTGATGAAAAGTATACACGTTACCCAGTATTTGGGGAAGATAAAGATGAAATCATTGGCATGGTGAATGTGAAAGACTTCTTTATTCGTTATATGAATAAGGAAACAAAAGAATTTAATTCTATTCAATCGTATACGCGTCCAGTAATTGAAGTAATTGAGACCATACCAATACATAATCTTTTACTACAAATGCAAAAGAAACGTATTCCGTTGGCTGTCTTATATGATGAATACGGCGGTACGGCTGGTATTGTAACCATTGAGGATATTCTGGAAGAGATTGTAGGAGAAATCCGTGATGAATATGATGAAGATGAGCGTCCGCCCATTCAGCAAATGAATGAAGGACATGTTGTCGTAGAAGGTAAAGTATTAATTAGCGAATTAAATGATTTACTAGGATTACATATGAATGATAGTGATGTTGACACGATTGGTGGTTGGATTCTGATGCAGAATTATGATATCCAGGAAGGGCAAACAGTAAATAGCGAAGGATATGTATTTAAAATTCTTTCTAAAGACCCTCACCAAATCAAGCGTGTTGAAATACAAAAAGAAATGTTAGAAGCAGCAACTGTATAGTTGCTGCTTTTTATTCAGCTTATAACATGGTAGCCATCCTCATTAAATTCATTGATTGATCAACTCTTTACCTGTTAACACATTACCGAAATAGGGAATGATTGTTTCCTTTGCATTCCAGGTTCAACACCCCTTCGATATTGTAAAATGTATCTCATTTATACAAATTGTAATATAATTTACATGTAAATTCGTAGCGTAAAATAGATTAAAAGCAACAAATGTTGAGAAAGGATGCCCTTGTCAAAATTAGTATTTGTATTTCACTAGATAATAAAAAATGTAGAATGATTTTATTTCTGACATTGTTATTTAATAGTAATCAAAATACAAAATAAAGAATTTTCTCGGCTGGAAATTGTTACACACTCATAAAATGGAGGCAATAGTTATGCAGCAAATTAAAAAAATAGGAAACTCATTTTGGTATATGACACCTGTTTCTGAAACAGATAGACCTATATTAGGAATGGTCATTGGAAATGAAAAGACTTTGATGATAGATGCAGGTAATTCAGAAGCACATGCACAATTGTTTTTAGAAATGCTAAAAGAGCAAAATATCTCAAATCCTGATTTTGTAGCATTAACGCATTGGCACTGGGATCATATTTTTGGATTACCTGTACTACAAGGTGCATTATCTATTGCGCATTCTGAAACGAAAAGAGAGATGCAGAAACTAGTTTCTTATAAATGGACAGATGACGCGTTGGACACACGAGTAAAAGAAGGCACAGAAATTGAATTTTGTGCGGACTGTATAAAAAAAGAGTTCAGTGAACAACCAAGAAATATTCAAATTATTCCGCCGACCTTAACCTTTCAGAAGCAACTTGAATTAGACCTTGGTGATGTGACATGTGTGTTAAAGCATGTGGGCGGAGACCATTCACATGACTCTGTTGTCATTTATATTAAAGAAGAAAAGATATTGTTTTTAGGAGATTGTATTTATGCAAATATTTTTTCTTCTAAGTGGAACTATACGACGAAACGAACGTTTAAATTAGTAGAAGAATTAGAGGCATTTGATGCTGAGACATATATTCTTTCCCATGGGACAGCTATAAATAGGGATGAGTTTTTACAAGAAATTCATTTGCTAAAAACAGTAGGAACTTATACGGAAACTCATAAAGGCGATGAAGCGAATATAAAGGCATCGTATAAACGAGACATAGATAGAGAATTAAATGAAGATGAATTAGAAACAATAACGTTTTTTGTAAATGGTTATGAAATGAATAATCTGTAAAATACAACTCTAATCAAATTAACGCTTATTCTGATCAAATATTAAGTCGCAACCAATTTGAATTTTTTTTGCAGGCTCATCATCTGAAGTTATACGACTTTATTTATTTTTCGTATAGATAGAATTTCAAGTAGAAGCTTTCTTTGCTAATTCAGTTATATAGTTGAAAAATACATCACGTTTTACATCATAAACGACATTTACAGGTCGCCCATCATCAGTTGCCACTGTACGTCCTTGACTAGGTCCGTATGTATGAACAATACTTTTAATCGCTTGTACCTTTGCAAGATCAGCTTTCCCAACAAACGCAGCAGTTAATACATCCCACAAATAGTAGGTAGAGTTAGTTGAAAAGTGAACGAGAGGGGGGACCATCGCATAACATTGACCAAGGAAATCAACACCAATATACTTACGCTCTTTTGCCCACTGTTCACGTATGTCTATAGTTAGCGGAACCTGGTTTGTACTTTCTAGAGTTACTAAATCAATGATTATATTAGCATTCCAAACACGAGCTACTGCTTCGGGATCCCAAAATGAATTCCACTCGGCTGTTCCGTCATGTTCCGGCTCATGTACATTGCCTGCAGTACGAAATGTACCGCCCATCCAAACGAGACGTTCAATTTTATCTTCGATTATTGGAGATTCATATAGTGCACGAGCAAGGTCAGTTAGGGGCCCTGTAAATAATAAAGTTGTTTTTCCATCAGTTTGTAGAAGAGTCTCTATTATATGATGATGTGCAGGTTTTTTGGATGCAGGTGTAACAACTTTCCCAGACTCATTTAAAATGGGTAAAGCATCTACATAAAATGCATGCATCCGCCAATCTTTTGGAAATGGATTTTTCGCACGGGAATTTGATGCTGCTACCTCAATATTATTTTTGCCGAAGCGATCTATAATTTTACGACTGGCAGACATCGCTGGTTCTAAATAACAATCTGCAGGAATAACTGAAACACCTGTAAGCTCTACATTTTCCATCTGGAGTAGTAAAAATAGTGATATTAAATCATCTACACCACCATCATGATTGAAGTACACTTTTTTCATCATTTTAATCTCCATTCTTTAAAATCTAACCAGGAATTAAATTTTAATTGATGAACAATCATCAATAATTTCCACCACTTCAATTCTCCCATTAATCAGTAACTCAGGAAGTTCATTTCTAACGTTTCCTTTCCAATACTCTCTAGCTTGTTCCATTTTTTGAGCGAAAGGAATACCATCTTCTTTCGGTAAAAGACTTCCGTCACCTTCAAAAGAACTACCGATCACTCGTAGTTTAACAATCTGCAAAGCATCTCGATTATAAGAATCAAATAAAGCTTTCCATTTCAAAGCATCTTCATAGCTTTTGGCAGCATATAAGCAAGACAACCTTGACGGATATTCAGGAAATTCTTGCAGTCTAACCATTTCTACAATCGTTTCTCTAACAGCTCTAATTGTTTGATCTATATAATTCATAACTACTTTAGCATTTTCATTATTTATATGTAATCCGTCACTTTTATAATGATTGTTTAAAATTTTTATGCCATCTTCACCGTTAGAGTTTAATTGTTCTCTTTCAAAAAAGAAGTGATAGAGGGTATTAGTTTGATTTTTATCGAAATGAATGATTTGTCCAATATTCATTTTTTTCCTTGTAACGATGTGGTATACGTAAAATTTTGTGTCATTCATGGTTATCCTCCTAGTAGTAATGTAATTCAATGTTAAATTTAGTAATTCAACATTGAAATATATAAAACCTTTATAATCATAAAGTTATAGAGTGGGATAGGATTCGAGTGGAAAGTGAAAGAAATGCACGTAAACGCTTTAAAAATGTTCACAAAATGTTCACTTACGAAGGAGTTTCCAATATCGATATAATGACAAAGACTCAAAGAGAAGGGATGATGAAAATTGCCAACAACAAGAAAGGAAAACCTCCAATTTGGTATGATGATGTGCCTCGGGATGGTTATCGTTATGACGTTTTACAATTTATTAATGAATGGAGCAGGAGGGCCAATTCATATTAAGGAGATCGCATTAGAACTAATAATTGGATTTATTATTGCGCTATTAATTGAAATATGTATCGTTGGACCATGTGCGAAAAAGATTGTATTTGCATTACCATTTGATAAATCAAAAAAAGTAAACATGATTATTGCGATGGCAACAACAATGGTAATCGGAATGGTATTCTTTATGTCATTTTACGGAATGGCTATGATGTATTTACATAATGGGTTACATGGTGACTCATTCATTTCAATTTATTTCTCGGTCTTTATTAAAAATTTTATTATGGCGTACCCACTTCAATTAATAATAATGGGACCTCTTGTACGTTTCTTATTTGGAAAGTTTGTTTTGAAGAATAAAGCTGTTAATGTAGCGTAGTTTTAATTACTAAAATATTATATAAGGATTAAATGTTTTAAACGCATCTCACATATTTTGAGATGTGTTTTTTCGTGTACATTACTAATTATTTTCATATTGATGTGACATTTGTCCTTTTGTCGTTGTAGTATTGTAGCTTTTAATTAAATCATAGATAGAAGATTAGGAGATGATTTTTTTGAAAGGTATTTTACTTTCAGTTTTTGGAGGAGTATTCATTACACTTCAAGGTACGTTTAATGCGAAACTTAGTTCAGATATCGGTATATGGTCGACGAGTATTATGACGCATTTAATTGGGTTTCTTATTGCAACAACTATATTTTTGTTAAAGAAAGAAGAGAAAGTAACGGATTTAAAAGGTGTAAAAAAAGTATATTTAGCAGCTGGCGCACTTGGTGGGTTGATTATTTGTGCGGAAACAATGGCGATATATTCAATGGGAGTTACATTAACAGCTGGAACACTTATGGTTGCTCAATTATTAACAGCTACTGTTATTGAAATGAAAGGATTATTTCATATAAAAAAGATACAAATGGAGAGATACCATATTGTGGGAACAATAGTAATGATTTTAGGTGTTTTTGTGTTTAATATGTAAGGAAAGAAGGGACTGTAAGTGGATAATAAATCAGACTTAATTATTCAATATTTGAAAGCTTATAATATACTTGAAATTTTTTCAGGAATAAGTACTGACAATTTTCAAGTAAATCATTTTGAAAAAGGCAAACTTATTTGCGATAAAGATGATGAAATTCATCGTTTATATTTTGTTATTAAAGGAAAAGTAAAAGTTTACACGATTACACCAGAAGGAAAGAAACTAATCCTTCGCTTTATCAATCCATTAGCAATTGTTGGTGATATTGAATTAATACAAAATAGCAAAGCACATAATGTTGTTGAAGCTTGTTCAGATGTTGTAGCAATCTCCATTTCTAATACAGTTATTAGAAATAAGTTATTACATGATCCTATATTTATGAAGTTCTTGCTTGAAAACATTGCGAACACGTTAAAAATATCGACTCGTTTTACAGCTCTAAATTTACTTTATCCGGTAGAAGTACGTGTAGCTAGTTATTTACTTTCGATTTCAACGGATAGTAATGGGAATATGTATAAAGAGGATTTAGATTCAACTTCTGTATCAAGTATTGCAGATTTTATAGGTGTAAGTTATAGGCATGTAATTCGAGTTTTACAAAAATTTTATAGTGAAAAATTAATTGAAAAGAATAATGGAGTTATTGTGATTAAAGATTTTTCTAGAATGAAGGAAGTTGCTAAAGATAATATATATGAGTAATGAAAGGGAGAGAAGGGTTATGATTGGATTTAGTTTAGCTATATTAGCTGGAATATTAATTAGCTTACAATCTGTTTTTAATACGAAAGTGAATGAAATTGTAGGACAGTGGTTAACAACTGCATGTGTTCTTGGAATAGGTCTCATAAGTTCTGTTTTATTTCATATCATTACAGAGAAAAGTATAAGCGTTAACTTTTATACTGCAAATTATTTATTTTATATAAGTGGATTGTTTGGTATCGGATTAATTATTTGTATAATGGGTGCAATAAAGAGTTTAGGTCCAGCTTATACGGTGCTCATTAGCCTTATTACTCAATTAGTTGTTGCATTATGTGTTGATACATTTGGATTGTTTGGAATGGAGAGAGTGCCTATACAAATAAATAAATTAATTGGTATAGGTCTATTAATTGTAGGGGTAGGAATTTTTAAAAATCTTTTTTCGAATAAGAAAGCTATTACTATAAATGAGGATAGGGCCTAAAGAATTTAAAGGAAAAAGGTGTTAATAATTAGAACATATACATTTAGGTGGTAGTAAATGAGCGATAAGGAGAGAAAATAAGTGATTCAGTACATGTTGGAAGATGGTGTACATTATATTATGAGTGCAGTGACATAACTAGGAGGTTTCCACTATGACAGCTTTATTTAAAGCTATGGAGTTCCAGCTGAAAACTGAACGACTTGATCTGAGTATGTGGGAGGAATCCGATTCAGTCTGGATGAGAAAATTAATTGGCGAACGTGGTGTGGATATGCCAACCCTTGACGCCGTTCGTAGCAAGCTTATCGAGATGCGTAAGAGGGCAGTCGAAAATGGTATTTCCCTTCTCACTATCCGCCGACGAGACGAAGGTGATTTCATCGGATACTGTGGCTTGATTATCGGTCGTTCCACACTGGAAGAGCCGGAGATCGCATACGAGTTGTTCCGCAGTGCTCATGGCAAAGGCTATGCGACTGAGGCAGCATCTGTTGTGCTGGACGCTGCGATTGCTACCGGGCGCCACAGACTTTGGTCGACTGTAGGCGCATGGAATGTTGCGTCCTTCCGGGTGTTAGAAAAGATAGGATTTGAGAGGCATCACAGTACGTGGGACGAGCGCGGTGAGATTGTTTGGAACGTACGCGACCTTTAGAAATCCCGGACCTAACTCGAAACTATTGAAAAGGAGAAGAGGTCATTAGTTTGGGCGAGAATCCAGATAAAGATAAAAGAACTGATTTATAATCCAAATAGTGACAAACTATAACTGAAGCATGTCCTCGAAAGCGGAGTGCTGCCTTCGCACCGAGGCTTTGTCCTCCTCCCAAAAACAATCGAACGTTTCAAGTTATATATCTTTATTATACTGATTAAACTAAATATTTATTGTTTACTTATTTCATTCATTATGTAAATAAAAAGAATAATTTGCCCTCATAATGGACTAACTATCCTATAGATTATTATATGAATTTAATAAAATCGAGGTCTTCTTTTGTATACTCAACTATGTGTTGCTCTAAATGTGTAAATTCAGTGGATTTCTCTGATAATAATTTAAAAGTACCTGACATATTTAATAATAAATTCATGTATTCGTTTGTTAATTCTTTATTAGTCATTATTTTTCGTGTCCTTTATCAATTTAGTAATTATTTTATTACTAATATCAATGTTATGTAAATCGTGAGAGATGCAGTAGAGGAAAAGTTAAAGTTTTTTATGAGCGGTGAATAGAAAGATTATAAAATATTACTTTATACATAAAAAACTAATGAAGCCAATGTCTTTTTCGGTCATTATACTATTAATAATTTTATGGTAAAATCTTTTACATAATGAAATAAAGGGGTAGTACTCTATGGGTTATTTCTCAAATAGTTTATTAGTTTTGTTTGTTCTTATCATATGTAGCTGTATGATTTTTGGTTGATAATATAATGATGGATTTATAAAAAAGAAGGTAATTCACAATGGTGAGATGCCTTCTTTTTCTTATTGAAGTATTGTTCTAGTCAGTTTAACGACGGTCAAAATTTTTTTGGAATAAAACAAAAAGGATGATAGGGAGTATTTACATGAAAACTATTTTAAATTACACGATTGAACCCCCTAAAGATTTCAATGAATTATTAACTATGTATGAATCTTTAGGATGGAATTCTCTTAAATTATCGGTTAACGAGTTAGAGCAAATGTGTAAACAAAGTTGGTATGTGATATATGCTTTTAAGGAGCAACAATTAATTGGGATGGGACGAGTAATATCAGATGGTGTAATAACGGGCATTATTTGCGGTGTATGTGTAATGCCAGAGTATCAGTCCATGGGCATTGGAAAAGAAATAGTGGAACGATTAATCCGGCACTGTGAACAAAACAAGGTTATTCCCCAACTTATGTGTGTAGAAAATTTGCAATCTTACTATGAATCTATTGGGTTTAAGGCATTCTCTATTGGAATGACAAAACATATTATAAGATAGCGGGGCTTTATATTTTCGGTGTACTCGTACATATTTTCAAACTTCATTATAAAGGAGAATTGCTGTATGGAGATTGCTAAAGGAGTAGAAATGCTACACCTTGAATTTCAAGAATTTATTATTCACCCAATTCTTTTATGGGATGATGAAATGGCAGTTTTAATAGATACTGGATTTCCTGGACAAATTGAAGATATACGAGTAGAAATGGGTAAGGTTGGAGTATCGTTTGATAAACTAAAATCCGTGATTTTGACGCATCAAGATATAGATCATATAGGTAGTCTTCCTGAACTATTACAAAACTGTGGAAGTAATATAAAAGTCTATGCTCACGAGCTAGATAAGCCATATATTGAAGGGGATTTACCTTTATTGAAAGATGGAAATGTAGAGAATCCACCAAAAGGAAAAGTGGATGATACTTTGGTTGAAGGCCAAGAACTTCCATATTGCGGTGGTATTCTTACTATTCATACCCCAGGGCACACTCCTGGTCATATTAGTTTATATTTGAGACAAAGTAAAACTCTTATCGCTGGGGATTCAATGTATAGCGTAAACGGAATTTTAGGGGGAATTCATGCCCCAACTACTTTGGATATAAAAGAAGCGCAAAATTCTTTGAAGAAGTATTTAAATCTAGAAATTGATTCTGTAGTTTGTTACCATGGTGGGTTAAGTAAGGGGAATATAAATGCACAAATTCAAAAGCTGTAGATAAGAATTTTTTGTTAATCGGTGCTAAAGTATAATCTAATTGCTAGTATATAAATAAAACCCTTAAATTAATAAAGAGCATGTTTGAAGGAGTTTCAAATGTGCTCTTTATTAAATATAATCAATTTAATTTTGATGACTTAATCCATTCCAATAAAACGAAACGATTTCTTTTGCTAATTCATCTATATTTGCAAGAGTAGGGTTGTGATTCTCATCTTTAAAATTCCCGATTGATAATAAAGCGACGAAAGCATGGGCAGCAAATTTAGGATTTCCTTTAGGAATTTCTCCAAGGAGAATTGCGTTATCTAGCGCTTTTTCCAACACTTCATACATGTTATCCTCGGCATTTTTTAATTCCTTTAATTGCTCTTCAGATAAAGAGAGTTTTGCATCTTTCATAAAATTATTCATATCAATATCCATCGTTGCGTGTAAGTATACTGTAGCAAAGTCCAATAATCTTTCTTCCAAAGTCTTATTTGTAGAGAGGATTTGATCCATATTTTCTCTTATTCGTACCATCATTTGAATCATAGTAGCGGTAAATAAATCCGCTTTTGTTGAATAGTAATAGTAGACGGTTGCTTTTGTAACACCACATTCTTTCGCGACCTCATCCATCGAAACAACTTGATAATTTTGAGTGAGAAATAACCTAGTTGCAACTTCTAAAATGATTTCTTTTGTAGACTTTGTATTTTTATTTTGACGAGGCCTTCCGAGAGGACGTTGTTTTTGATCCAAATACATTCGCTCCTGACATTTATTATTGAGATAATTATAACATAATTTTTTAATCATTCTTGATTAATTAACCGACCAGTATATATAATTAATATTGGAGGAAAAAAGGAAGGTGGGGTTTTATGAAAAAGCACCCGTTACATATGTTAGGGAGGCTTGTAGCAGGGAAGAATACGCAATGGATAACTTTATCGGTATGGATTCTTATTACATTAGTACTTTCATTTACGTTACCACAAGTAAACAGTACGAAAGAACCGAATCCGAAAAATTTACCTGAAACAGCTATGTCACAGCAAGCTGAAGCACTTATGAAAAAAGAATTTCCTAATAATGCAGGAAATCCGTTGTTAGTTGTATGGCATCGGGATGGTGGATTAGAGTCAAAAGACTACAAATTAATACAGGACGTTTATAAAGAGTTAAAAACGGACCCTTTAAAAGAACAATCATTGTTACCACCATTTGATACAATTCCAGAGCAAGTATTATCAAAAAGTGCATCAAAAGATGGTACATCATTTGTCACACCAATATTTTTTAATAAATCTGCTGGAACGGATATATTAAAAGGTAATTTAGAAGAGTTACGAAAAATAGTGAATAGTAAAGTGGATGAAGATCCATTCAAACAAAAAATTACCGACTCTGGTTTACATGTTCGATTATCTGGACCTGTAGGTATTCAAACGGATGCGGTAAGTTTATTTAGTCAAGCTGATGTGAAATTATTAGTTGCTACTGTACTACTAGTATTGGTTTTATTAATTTTATTGTACCGTTCACCAATTTTAGCAATTTTACCTTTACTTGTTGTTGGCTTTGCATATGGAATTATTAGTCCGACACTGGGCTTTTTAGCAGACAATGGATGGATTAAAGTAGATGCACAGGCTATATCGATTATGACTGTCTTACTGTTTGGAGCAGGAACGGACTATTGTTTATTTCTTATTTCAAGATATAAAGAGTACTTGCTAGAAGAAGAAAGTAAGTATAAAGCATTGCAACTTGCGATAAAAGCATCTGGCGGGGCAATTATAATGAGTGCACTTACTGTAGTACTAGGGTTAGGAACGTTATTACTTGCTCATTATGGAGCTTTTCATCGATTCGCAGTTCCATTTAGTGTGGCTGTTTTCATTATGGGAATCGCTGCTTTAACGATTCTGCCAGCATTATTATTAATTTTCGGTAGAGTTGCATTTTTCCCGTTCATACCGAGAACAGCTGCAATGAATGAAGAGTTTGCAAGAAAGAAAAAGAAAGTAGTAAAAGTAAAAAATACTAAAGGGTTCTTTAGTAAAAAACTTGGTGATATTGTTGTACGTAAACCGTGGACAATTATTATGCTAATCGTATTTTTATTAGGAGGCTTGGCTTCATTTGTACCACGTATTCAATACACGTACGATTTATTAGAATCATTCCCGAAAGATATGCCATCACGTGAAGGATTTACACTAATTACTGATCATTTTTCAGCTGGAGAATTAGCACCGGTAAAGATTGTAGTTGATTCAAAGGGAAAAGATTTACCTATTAAACAAGAAATAGAGAAATTATCTTTTGTTAATAAAGTGAAAGAGCCAATGAAGGGAAAAGAAAATAATCAATTGCAAATGTATGAAGTTTCTTTAGCAGAAAACCCTTACTCCATTGAAGCGTTAGATCAAATCCCTAAATTGAAAAATAGTGTAGAAAAGGTATTAAAAGCTGAAGGAATTAGTAAAGCTGAGAATCATTTATGGATTGGCGGAGAAACAGCTTCCTTATATGATACAAAGCAAATTACTGAACGGGATGAAGCGGTTATTATTCCGGTTATGATTAGTATCATCGCTTTACTTTTACTCGTGTATTTACGTTCAATCGTTGCGATGATTTACTTAATTGTAACTGTCGTTTTATCTTTCTTCTCTGCATTAGGAGCAGGCTGGATTTTACTGCATTTCGGTATGGGAGCTCCCGCGATACAAGGTGCGATACCGTTATATGCATTCGTATTTTTAGTTGCCTTAGGGGAAGATTATAATATCTTCATGGTTTCAGAAATATGGAAAAATAGAAAGAAACAAAATCATGTAGATGCAGTAAAAAATGGTGTTATACAAACAGGAAGTGTAATTACATCAGCTGGTTTAATTTTAGCAGGAACTTTTGCAGTGTTAGGTACGTTACCAATTCAAGTTCTCGTTCAATTCGGTATAGTAACAGCAATCGGTGTATTACTAGATACGTTTATTGTAAGACCATTATTAGTACCAGCAATTACAGTTGTATTAGGACGTTTTGCTTTTTGGCCAGGAAAGCTTTGGAAAGAAGAAAAGCAATTAAGAAAAGAAGATACTTTATAAAAAGAAGGTTGCCGAAAAAGTCAGTAAAACTGATTTTTAGGCCACCTTCTTTTTTGTTGGTCTGATATAGAATGGTCATTTGGAATATACAATGAAAAATATAGACGAAATGTATGATGAAGTTTTAAGTGTATTAAAATTTTTCTTAAGCTCTGAAGCATGAATTTTTTATAAAAATGCTCCAGAGCTTTTTATTGTGCAGGTTTATTGTATTTAGCAAATGAATGGGAAGATAAATATCCTGTTTTAATATTCCTTATTTTGTAATTATTTATAAATGCTAGTAAATATAATCGCTAAAAATAGGAGTGATGAATGGAAAATTAGATTGGGTAAATGTATTGGAACCGTTTCATCCAAGTAAAGATGATGTTCCTTATGTAATAATGGGAAAAGTATTAAAAACAAAAGTGAATTAATAACTTTGTTGTACATATAAGTTATTGGTTTGTAACATTTAAGGGGAAAACAAAATGACGATAATATCTATTGAAAAAGCTACAATTTTAGATGCTGAAAAGTTGACAGAAATAATGAAAAGAACATTCGATGAAGAAGCAAAACAATGGTTGTCTGATCAAGAGGGTGTAATTGATTATAATATTCAACCACCAGGATATTCATCAGTTGAAATGATGAAATATTCGATTGAAGAACTGGAATCTTTCAAAGTGATAATGAATAAAGAAATTATCGGGGAATTATAGTTACGATTTCTGGTAAGTCTTACGGTAGAATTGATTGTGTATTTTTAGATCCTAAACATCAAGGAATAGGAATTGGAGCACAGGTTATTGATTTTATAGAAGAAGAGTTTCCAAGCGTAAGAATTTGGGATCTTGAGACGTCTAGTAGAAAGATTAATAATCATCATTTTTATAAAAAAATGGGCTATGAGACAATTTTTGAAACGGAAGATGAGTATTGTTATGTGAAAAAAATAAAGATAGCTTTAAGCAAAGAAGACTTAGTTCAAAATAAAGATATGAAAAATGGTCAATACGAAAACTGTAATTTGGCAAATACAGAGTATTATCAAGTGAATTTAAAAAATAGTTCATATGTTAGTAGTAATGTAATGAATATAAATATGAGTAATTGTAATGTAAGTCAATCAACCTTTAGGAATATTAATTTTAGAAATTCCTTATATGCAGATTTAAATATTTCTGGCAGTAAATTTAATTTTGTGACTTTAGGTGGAGTTCAATTTAGAGATACAAGCCTTGGAGAGGATAAAGATCCTATTTCATTTGATAGATGTGATTTGGAAAGTACTACAATACGTAGTAGTAATCTGAAAAATATTGAAATAGAAAATTGTGATATTACTGGTATGAAAATAAATGGTATTTCAGTAGAAGAACTGCTTGAGTTGTATAATAGGGTAAAAAATTAAATAAAAAATCACTTAGCATATTCTAAGTGATTTTTTCATTTTGAACGAGAGGGAATATAAGAGATGATGTTCAAAAAGCGAATATTATATCGAAATAATTATATGAAAATAACACAAAGAAATAAGGGTTGGCAGGATTTTAATATGGGATATTAGAATATTATATTTGAATGGAGGGGAAAAAGATGGAGATTAACGTTAGAGCAGTAGAAACACAAGATGCTAGAGCAATTCATCGTATATGCATACAAGATGATGTTTTACCATATATGGTTTTCCTACCTAGTATGCGTGTAGATGCAATGGAGAATAGAATTCGAAATTTAGCACAGAATCAATTTGAATTTGTAGCAGAATATGATAGAGAAGTTGTTGGATTTGTCGGTTTAACCCAAAGTCCAGGGCGAAGATCCCACTCGGGTGATTTATTCATCGGAGTAGATAGTGAGTATCACAATAAAGGAATTGGAAAAGTACTTCTTACAAAAATGCTTGATTTAGCTGATAATTGGCTAATGTTAGAACGAGTGGAACTTGGTGTATTAGAAACGAATCCTAGAGCCAAAGTATTATATGAAAAATTTGGATTTATCGAAGAGGGTGTAAAGGTTGGGAATTTGAAGGCTCATGGGAACTTTGTTAACGAAATCATGATGAGTCGTTTTAGACCAAATGGTTTGATTATACATAATAAATAGGGGGGGAAATTGAACAGAAATATCGATTTGTTTTGAAAAAAGTATGGCAAAAGGACGCCATACTTTTTTTAGTTTATTAAAAATAAAGAGCAATTTTTATTTAAAGGATGTTTTAACGGATGAAGCATTAGGAATCATCTTAATCCGGAAAGCATATGACTTAATAGAATCTATTTCTATGTGCAAGGGGAATGCATATGTGGAAATTTCAAAAACCTTGAAAAAACGATTGCATAAGTATATTTAAATTTTATTTATTTTCATACATAGTATAATTGAGCATTCAAGGAACAAGGAGTGATTGTAATGTCGACAGACCAACCTATTCCTGGACATTTTATTATGGACCCACAGCGAGCTATGCTGTTGCCACCGGAATTGAAAGCAGCTCCATCTGAATCATTAACAGAACAAGTATTTATTGAACGATCTATAACTGAAAATAGATTTTGGTTACGTATTATGAAAGAGCATGCTTTGTTTCTTGGTGAGGGGTTTAATCGTAACGATAAAAATTTAATTCAGCAAGTAGAACAGTTTTATAATCAGTTTGATAGGCAGCTGCAAAAAGCATTTACTATTCCACAAACTGTTCAAGCGGTAAGGCAATTAAATGAAGAGAGCATTCAGTTAGTGTATGCTTTTCGTAATTATAAAAGAAACTTACTAATTTTAATCATCAATTGTAAAGTGAAAGGGTTTAATTTTCCACTTTTAGTGGATCATGTTGCACGAGAAGCGGAATATTTTATGCGGACACTTCAAAAGTTTAATGAAGGCAAGATGGATCCTATTCAAGATGCGATTATTAGCGAGAATGTTTTCTGGTTACGAATTATGATGGAACACTCACGTTTTATTGCTTCATTACTGGATCAATCGGAGAGAAATCTTGTTCATACAGCGTTGAAATTTGGAGATGATTTTGAAATTCTTCTTAATCAAGCTAGAGATGTTGAATCGATGTTATATCAAAAAGAACCGACATATCCGATTATAGGAAAAATGAATAAAGATAGTGAAAATGCTACTGTTGAGTTAAGGAATTTCAAAAAAGCAGGATTAGAGTTAATTCAAACATGCCAAATTCGAAATGTCATAAATCCATTGCTTGCTGATCATGTTACAAGAGAGGCAGAGCATTTCCTCTTTATGATTCATGTATTGGAGCAAAGGCTAAAGCAAAAGCAAGTGGAACAATCTCCGCAATAATAAATAAACAAGAAAAGCATGGCAAACTAATGTCATGCTTTTCTTGTTTATCCCGCTATTTGTGGGCAGTAAAACTCCCACTGATTAAAGTTTCACTTTATAAATTGTGATTCAATTGTTTCGGTTGTAATAAAAATATTGCTAATCCAATGAAAATAAGTAGAATTCCTAGTCCTTGCTGTAAAGAAATTGTTTCATCTAAAATGAAATAGGCTAAAATACAAGTTCCAATTGTCTCTCCTAAAATACTCATCGAGATAACAGTAGCGCTCATCCATTTTAATAACCAATTGAAAATTGTTTGTCCTAAAATCGTTGCAATGAATGCAAGACCTATAAAGGACCACCATGTTTGTGTAGTGTAATTGAAGAAAGATGACTGCTGTGTGTAAGCAAATATACCGAGAAAAAGTGAACTACTGCCATAACTAATTACCGAGTACGGTATTAGGGATAGGTCTTTACGAACATGTTGACTAATGAAAAAGTAAGCTGTTATGACGCCAGCAGCAATAAAAGCTAAAATATCGCCGTATAAAGCCTCACCACTAATTTGAAAATCTTGCCACCCAATCACGATACTTCCTGAAATTGCAATAAGGCAGCCTATAATTGCACCTTTCGTAAACCGTTCCTTAAATAAAAAATAACCACCGACCATTGAAAATAAAGGTTGCAACGTTACAATAACTGTAGAACTTGCTACAGAAGTATACTGTAATGATTCAAACCATAGTACATAATGAGCTGCTAGAAATAATCCAGATAAGAGTCCAAATCCCCAGTGCTTTTTTGATAATGAGCAAAGTTCGCTTCGATTGTTTGTATTAAATATTAGAAACGGTAAAAGAATTACCGTAGCAAACAATAATCGATAAAAAGCAGTGATTGCTGCAGGGGCATCTGCTATTTTTACGAAGATTGCTGAAGTAGATAAGGCGAACACGCCGAAAAATAAGATGAAATATGAAAGAATAGGTGATTTCAAAGTTTGTCCCTCCGTTTGATTGTTTATTATAATGAACTGTATATAATATAATGTACAAAAGTTAGTATATAAGCCTAAGATGAAATAAGGAAGCATTAATTGCCACTGTTTAGTATGTCAGCACAAAAGGAACGAAAGATGTATTATGATGGACGAAAGGAAGTTGTAACAATGATTCATTATCGACTAGGTCAAACTGTTTTAAGTTATCGTAAGAAAAATAATATGACAATTCGTGAATTTGCTGATTATGCAGGAATCAGTACTTCACTTATTAGTCAAATTGAAAGAGGACATGCCAATCCTTCTTTAAATGTATTGGAATTAATAGCGAAAGCATTAAATGTACCGCTGTTTACTCTTTTTATTAATGATATTGATACAGACTCACTTATTTCTAAGAAGAAAGATCGGAAAAAAGTATATCGAGAAAATAATGATCATATTGTTTATGATGTGTTAACACCAGATTTTATGAAAGCTCGCATTGAAATGTTAATGATGGATTTAAACGGATATGCAAATACAACAGAAAGTCACTATTCCCACGAAGATAAGGAAGAAATTGCAGTTGTAATGAAAGGGGAAGTGTATGTGGAATTGGAAGGGAATGAATATTTTTTAGAAGAAGGAGATGTTGTGCGTATTCCACCGAACGTGAAACATAGATTTTTGAATAAGAGTGATGAAATGAATCACATCTTATTTGTATTAACACCTTCGTTAAGCTAAGGAAGTAGCTTAAGGATACATACTAAGTGGTAACATAATAGAAAGTATCAATTACATAAAGATTCGCGTGTATAATAAAACAACTATCTATAAATACATACACATTTGATTTTCACTTTGTATGTTTAAGAAGATGAGAGACTTGACAAAAAATTAAGATAGTTCCATGACTATCAAACCAAATAATTCAGATAAACAAAGAGTGAAAATTTTTAAGGCTTTGGCAGGAGTAAAACGAGAGATTGTTCGTTATTTATTTCATAATCAAAACAAACACAATTGTGGAAGATTGAGACTGCATTAGGGATGAATAAGTATCATCTCAAAATATTATTAGAAGCAAATTTAATTCTTGTTGAGCGACAGGGGCAATTTAAATTTATAGCTGTAAAGGAGGAAACTTTTCAAGAGTTTTCACCTGGCTTTTTGCCGACTTTGTAGATGCTGAAAAGTCATTTTTATTAGGGGGTAAGAGCGGATAATAATGGAAAATATAAATGTATTAAAAGATGGGCTCTCAATTATATCTCAATGTAAAAAAGAAACAAATGATATTTGGCATGCACATTTCGGAGCAGCTGCCATTGCTAGTTATTTTTTTACGAAAAACAATAACATTGATGAAAAAACTGCCTGTAACATTTATTCTCAAGCGAAAATGATGCTCCATAAGCAAAGGTTAGGCGAAACAATTGATAATAAACAAGGTGTCGATTATCAAAGTGCTGAAGAAACGATAATCAAATCTTTGGAACAAACGATTGATGAACTCCATTGGGTTGGTCATAATGTAATTTACGCTTCTTTAAGTTTACTAGCCATTAAGGAGTTAAGTCATTGGGGGAGTGAGCAAGATATTAATAATATAGCAAACCTTATATTATCGTTTCAAAAAACAATTCCCGGTAGATCTTGGATTGGTTTTACAACTAAAGAAGTAAAGCAACTAATTATAAATAATGATGAGATTCAAAGCGAAATTAAAAACCCGAAGCAATTATCTGAATTTATTTTAAATGAGTTATCTAAATTTAATGTTATATATAAGGCAGAATCACATCACGATTTAATTGGTCATATGCTTACCTTCTCACATGCGATTAATATATTATATGACTTAGGGCATGTAGAATTATTTCAACGAGGAATAAAACCACTATTAAAGCTAGTTTATGTACTTAGAAAAAGTCGCAATTTAATGCTGAATGCCCAAATAATATTGAATTCTCCTGTAGATCGTTTACCGCTCACAAAAGCAAAACAAGTTGATACACTTCCGCTAGATAATGCATTCTGGCTTAAAGACTACAGTGAATTTAATTGGGATTTTGGACACATATTTAAATTTTCATATAGTTATTTTGATCACTTAACAAGGGTTCCAGAATATAAAGATAAAACATTTGAGAAATTCTGTTGTATTATTAATGAGTAAAAGTGTCTAACTTTAAATTAATAGTAAATGGTACACACTCATAAACTAATATATTTATAAAAAATGGTAGAAAATTATAATGCCCTGTAATAATAGGCTTAGTTTAAGTCTCTTTTTTTGTTAGTAGTATATTATTTTTTCAAATATGTAAGATTTTACATTAGCATGAGACTTTTACTTATTATGTAAGTAGGCTATACTAAAATACATATATTTTGAAATTGGAGCGAATAAAGACGACATGGAATTAGTGAAGTTAGAAAAAATAATTGAATTGAAAAAAGAAGAATTATTGAATCTAGTCTCAAATTATGGACTTCAACATGAAAAAGTAATAGCACTCAGCCAAGAAATTGACAAATTAATAAACTGGTTTATGTTTTTAAAATAGAAAGAACTATGACGTGAGTTGAATATGTTATAGTTCTTTTTTATTTGGTAATTTAGAAATATATTCGATATACTACCAATAAATAGAATGTTCAGTTTTAAAGGAGGGGGATAAATGATACTACATACGCATATTTCAGGTGAAGGGGAACCAATTGTGCTTTTACATTCTGGTGGTATGACAGGTTTAGTAGAGTTTGAAGAACAGGTAGAATTTTTTACAGAAAAACAATATAAAGTAATTCGTCCTGATTTGAGGGGACATGGAGAATCAGGAGGTACATTAGATAATTATTTTCTTTGCTCTGCTGATGATTTGAATGATACACTAGAACATTTGCAAATTAATAGTTGTCATATAGCGGGTGTTTCACTAGGGGGGATAGCCGCTTTATTATTTGCAAAAAAATATCCAGATAAAGTGAGGACATTAACTTTTTCAGGTATCTTTCCTATTGAGCGAGATAATTGGGAAGAGTCTCAGGAGTATGAAGTAAAGTGTCATCAACAGTTGATGGAAAATGAAGAAGTTGTAACTTATATGAATCAAATTCATGTAAAAAGTGATTGGAAAGGGTTGCTGAAATCGTGGCAAGTTAAGGAGTGGTACCCATTTCATGAAACAGGTGATGTAGCTAATCTTCAAGTACCTACACTGTGTATTGTTGGGGGAGATTCAGCAGATGAAGTTACAGCCGCTACAACGTTTAAACAATTAAACAACAATATACATATTGCTGTTATTCCGTTTGCAGGTCATTTAGTGCATAATGATCAGCCTAAAATATATTCATATATATTGTCTAATTTCTTACAGAATGCGCAAGCTGCTAGTCGACTATGATAATTTTTGGTTATAATAATAAAGGAATTATTAATTGTATCGGTTAGGGGCGCAGCAAATATGAAAACAGTCGTTGTCATCGGTGGAGGTATTACTGGACTTTCTACTATGTTTTATTTAGAAAAATTAAAGAAGGATTATAATATAGATTTAAATTTAATCCTTATTGAGAAAGAAGAGTATTTAGGTGGTAAAATCCACAGTGTGGAAGAAAATGAATTTATTATGGAATCTGGAGCAGATTCTATCGTAGCTCGTAATGAACATGTTTTGCCGCTTGTAAAAGATTTAAATTTAGAAAATGAAATGGTATATAACGAAACAGGTATTTCTTACATATACTCTGATAACATATTACATCCAATTCCTGCTGACACTATATTTGGGATTCCTATGAGTGTTGAATCATTATTTAGCAGTACACTAGTCTCAAAAAAAGGGAAAATCGTTGCTTTAAAAGATTTTATTACGAAAAATAAGGAGTTTACAAAGGATACATCACTTGCTGTATTTTTAGAAAGCTTTTTAGGGAAAGAGTTAGTGGAAAGACAAATTGCACCTGTGCTTTCAGGTGTATATTCCGGTAAATTGAATGAGCTTACAATGGCATCTACGTTACCATATTTACTTGAGTATAAAAATAAATACGGAAGTATTATTAAAGGTTTTGAAGAGAATAAAAAACAATTTCAGTCAGCAGGAAATAAAAAGTTTGTATCATTTAAAAGTGGACTATCTACAATTATTAATCGCTTAGAAGAAGTGCTGACGGAGACTGTCATTAATAAAGGTGCTGTAACAACAGTGATAAGTAAAAAAGGGGATCGGTATGAGGTTTCTTTTGCAAATCATGAGACAATACAAGCTGATTATGTCGTTTTAGCAGCTCCACATGATATCGCACAAACGTTATTACAGTCTAATGAGTTAAATGAGCATTTTAATAAATTTAAAAATTCATCGCTTATAAGTATTTACTTAGGTTTTGACATACTAGATGAACAACTACCGGCTGACGGCACAGGTTTTATCGTAACGGAAAACAGTGATTTACATTGTGATGCTTGCACATGGACAAGCAGGAAGTGGAAACATACATCTGGTAAACAAAAGCTATTAGTAAGAATGTTTTATAAGAGCACTAATCCAGTATATGAAACGATCAAAAGTTATAGTGAAGAAGAATTAGTACGAGTTGCTTTATATGATATTGAAAAGAGCCTCGGAATTAAAGGTGAACCGGAAGTAATTGAAGTTACAAATTGGAAAGATTTAATGCCGAAATATCATTTAGAACATAATCAAGCTGTTCAATCATTACAAGAAAAATTGGCCGTGCTTTATCCTAATGTATACTTAGCTGGTGCTTCATATTACGGTGTAGGAATTGGTGCTTGTATTGGAAACGGAAAGAATACTGCCAATGAAATAATTACGACATTGAATGAACAGTCAAAATAATAATATTGAATACATATGTAAATAAAATGTCCCTCCAACATAATGGAGGGACATTTTATTTGTAATTATTTCACATTAATTGCAATCTTTTTATGATTGGCTTTATTCTCTTTAATAGTTAATGTTATTTTCCCAGATTCTTCAAAGGAATACGGTGAGAGCCGATAAAGTTCTTTAATACTATGTTTTTCTTTTAATTTATTTGTAGGAATTAATGTTATATTAGGCTTCCATGTTTCCTGTTTGCCTGAAGGGTAGTCTACTATTATTTCTGGATTATTTAATTGTATTGTTTCCCAAGAGACAAAATACAGTTCAACTTCTGCATTTTTTTTTAGTAATTCTTCTGAGAAATAACCAAACTCACCAACATTACCAAAAACAGTGAAATTTTGATTTTGCAATTTAATATCTAAATATCTAGGTTGATATGTTGCTGCGTGATACATTCCGTATGAAAGAGAGAGTGTGGCAGCGATTAATATACCAACTGAAAATGTCTTAAAGCTATTTCCTTTAAAACTTGTCATCATAAATGAGTTTGGTGTGAATTTTTTTGCGAATAAAAAAATGAGTAAAATGAGCAAGAGGGATAAGCCAATGAAAATATACATAAAGTTTAAGCACCTCCGTAAGAAGTATTTACTCTTTTTCTATATTTTAACATGAGAGGGTATAAATTAGGGGTGGTTTTTAGAGGGGAATTAATAAATACAACGAAGTTATATATTATTAATAGGATAAACATCGCTAGAAATATTTGATTTGTGGGACATTAAGGACTTTCCTAATTATAAATACTTTTTCTGCTATAATAAATGAGTAGAGAGAAAGGAGTGATCCTATGGTATTTCCTATGTTAGAAACAGAACGCTTGCGCTTAGTTGAAATAGAACAATCTTATTGTCAAAAAATATATGAAATATTCTCATTAGATGAGGTAACGTGTTATTACGGTATGAATTCTTTTACTGAGTTTGGACAAGCTTCACGTATGATTGAATCTTTTTCGAAAAATTACTTTGAGAAAAAGGCAATGCGTTGGGGGATTGTATTAAAAGACACAAATAATTTAGTAGGAACAATTGGATTAAATAATTTACAACTTTGGAGTAAACGCTCAGAGATTGGATATGATTTGCATCCTCGTTATTGGGGGAATGGTTATGCTTCTGAAGCTGCTCGAGAAATTATTACTTATGGATTTCGAGATTTAGGCTTATTTAGAATTGGAGCTATTACATATCCTGAAAATATAACTTCGTGTAATATGTTATCTAAATTAGGTTTTCAACAAGAAGGGCTGTTACGTGGATACATTCATCAAGGAAATAAACAACACGATGCATTAATGTATTCTATTGTACGAACAGATGTAGAGGATATTCATTATTAATAAAAAAGCCCCTCTTATTTAAAATAAGAGGGGCTTGTAAAAATCAACCTATTTTAGGTAATAAACGTTCTCCGCTTTTCATACTACTTTTACATAAAGGGCATTTAGGCTCTTCTTCAAATGAAAAGTTCTTTCTCATCCATCCTAAACAATCCTCTGATTCACATTCCCAAACAGGGGTTTGTTCTGGTGGTACTTCTGCTACATCGTTCTTTCGATTGCGATACATGTAACCACTCCTTTTATGTAAAAATTTTTAGTTATATATTAAAAAGGTTGTTAACCGAGCTGGTAACAACCTTTTTATTGATTGAATTATAGCTTTACAACGTTTTTAGCTTGAGGTCCACGGTTACCGTCTTCAACTTCGAAGCTAACTTCTTGACCTTCGTCAAGAGATTTGAAGCCGTCGCCAGTGATAGCTGAGAAGTGAACGAATACGTCGCTACCGTCTGCAACTTCGATGAAACCGAAACCTTTTTCGCTGTTAAACCATTTTACTTTACCTGTTAATGTCATGGTAATGCCTCCTAAAATTTAAAAAGATTACAATATGATCGGCCTTATTCGATTGGAAATAAAAGTTCACATATTATCAAAAATCCATAAGGAGTACAAAACATTCCTGATTGATACTTGATAATATGCAAAGAAAATATAGTGCTAAATTGACCTTAATTACTATCTTACAACAAATGGTGGGAAATAGCAAGTGTTGGGAAAATCAAGAAAAAATAGGGGGTTTTATAGCAAAAGGCACAAAGACATCTCTTTTATTTATATATTATGCCTAATTTGGATTTATGCTAAACTGAGAACATTTTAATTAATAAGTATGTATAAGGGAAAGGATATATATATTTAAGAACAGTTGTGATTTATTTGTTTAGGAGGAGAGAATATTGCGAAATACTCAATTTAAAATAATCGAAGCTGCGAAAGAAGGAAGAAGAAAAGTTCATCCTATTTTAGCTGTAATACTAGCTATTGTATTTTTAACTTTAGGTGAATTTTTTATGTTATTTATGCTGTTTTTACCGAAAGCGGATACATCATCTGTAAAGGCAATTTATAATAATATTGAGATGATATTAACGTTTGGTGGGGCTATATTTTTTATTTTTTTATGGATTAGGTTTGTAGAAAAAAGGTCATTTTCATCCATTGGTTTTTGGAAAGTGCAATGGACGAGAAATTACTTGAGAGGTGCGTTAATAGGATTTGTCTTCATTTCAATACCAGTAATTGTACTTGTATTAACAGGGATTGTAAAACTACAAATGCAACCAATTACGGCAACCGCCATATTTGGTATTGTAGGATCTTTAATTGCTTTTTTAATACAAGGTGCAACGGAAGAAATTATTGTACGAGGCTGGTTGTTTCCAGTTATTTCTGTTAGAAGTCGTATATGGGTTGGGATTGTAGTGACGTCCTTTTTATTTGGTTTTCTTCATTTACTTAATCCTGGTATTACAATTCTTTCAATATCGAATATAATATTAGTTGGTGTATTTGCAGCATTTTACGTTTTAAAAGACAGTAGTCTTTGGGGGATATGCGCGTGGCATTCCATTTGGAATTGGGCGCAATATAACGTCTATGGTTTTGCAGTTAGTGGCATGACGATATATTCAACGCCGTTATTTAAACCTGTAACAAATGGGTCAGAAGTGCTTTATGGAGGCTCATTTGGTATTGAAGGTAGTATCATTACAACAATAATGCTTTCTATCGCTTCAATTGTTTTATGGAGACAGTTATGGGGGAAAAATGCGAAGCAAAGAGATTTAAGTTAATGAAAGTGGGAGAAACTATGGGGATTATAGCGTTTGAGGGAGCAAGTGCTGTTGGTAAGAGCAGTACGTGTCGTGAGTTAGAAAAAAATTACGGTGCATTTATTATACCTGAAGTTAATCTATTATTTGAAAGACCAAAAAATGAACATAGAACATGGTATTTTGAAAAACAAGTAGAGCGCTGGAATATAGCAATGCAGAAGTCGCAGCAATATGAGTTAGTAATACTCGATGGTGATATTTATCAGCCACTTAGTTATAATTGGTGTTTCCATTTTGATATATTTAATCAGCCGTTATCTTTAATAGAAAACTTTTATAAAGAAAAGATAATTAACGAAGAAATTGGTTTTCCAGATCAATATTTTTATTTATATACAAGTGATGAAGAGCTTAGAAAACGGAAAGAGTCTGATGGGACGAAAAAAAGAAGAAACTTTGAAAAACATTTACATATATCTAAAGCATTTCAGCGTTATTATGAAAATTTAAATAACGTCACAGACGGGTACTGTAAATTGATTGAAGCAAAAAGTATAAAGTCGAATGAATTAGAAATTGTGAAAAGTTTAAACAGCTTAAACGTGTGTGAAGAAAGACGTTTTGATGTTTCGAGGTTAGATGCTATTACGGAGTGGTTAAAAGAGAATCGAGCATAAAGTAAAAACAACGAGTGTTTTAGAAGGCGCTCGTTGTTTTTTTGTTTCCATATAAATATAAAGGGAAATTTTGTAGAATATCTTTATTTTTTAACAGAATAATCTTTCAATTTTACAAAAAAAGAAATACAATATAAGGAAATATATATAAATAATATGATAGGGGGTGGGATGAACTATTTTGAATGAAGGAACTGTTTTATATAAGAAATAATGAGGTAGTAAGAACAGAGATATTTGGGAGGAAACAAGCAAGATGAAAACATTATTTAAAATCATAGGAATTATAGCTGGTATGGCGGTAATCGGGGTAGGTGTAACGTATGGTATGCTGTATTATCTGAATAATAGTAAACCAGCTGCGAAAAAGGAATCACCAGCCGCTCCGGCAGTAGAAGTGCTAGCTGATAGTAATGTAAAAGCCGAAGATGCAAAGATGTTAGAAAATGGGAATTATTCATTGCCGAATAGTGGTTTTAATAAAAATTTCAAATGGACAGATGAGAACATACAGACAGCATTACATGAAATGGCACATCAAAAAGCGAAAGCAGATCAAAAATGGGGATATATCTTTATTACACAAGAACGTATTGAAAGTTTACTTGAAATTATAAATAGTAATGATGTTGCACAAAAAAGTACATATGTGGATATTTTAGAACGATGGAAACAAGGAAAATATGAAAAGGTTGATGTGGACCACAACAAGATTTGGAAATTACAAAGTGGGAATTTAGGAGAAGGGAAAGGAGTAATGTCAGAAAAGGAGCAAAAAGAATTAATTAATCAAGTTTTTATACAAAAAGGTACATATTCAGGTAGTAAATTAATTGCAGGTGGGGGACAAACTAATAAATAAGGTACATATTGATTTTGAAACACCTGTATTGTTATGAACACAAATGTTTTAATAAAAATGAGTAATTGCTTTTTAGAGCAGTTACTCATTTTTGTAATTACTCGCTTACTTTTCTATTCTATTCTCTCTAACAATGTAAGAAACGATTGTAAAACGGGTGATATCCATCTAGATTTATGATAGATTACATGGCTTTGAATGACTGCTGGAGTTTCGATGGGCTGAAAACAGAGTTGCTCTTTTTGACAACTTTCTTGTACAACGATGTAAGGGAGAATTGAAATTCCTAACTCACACATCACAGATTGTTTAATGACTTCAACATTGGAAGTTTCGAATGTTTTAGCGGGAATATTCCCACTTTGACGTAAAAAACGATCTACCATTGGTCTATAGCCGCAGCTTTGTTCAGTAAATATAAATTGAGTATTTTGTAATAAAAGGAGTGGATCAGTGTTTGAAGGGAAATGAGCAGGGAAAATCCATCCAAATGTTTCATTACATAAATTACACGTAATAAAATCATTATGCTCTATACTTTCTCCAATTATGAAGATAACATCGGTTTCTCCTTCATGTAGTTTTTTCAATGCTTGCTCATTGGTATTTGTCTCAAGTACGATATTTACTTTCGGATTTTCCTGTTTGTAAGTACGTAATAATTGTGGTAACCGATACACTGCCAATGATTCATTAGATGTAATAGTCAATGTTCCTTCTAAATGGTCACTGTTTTGAGGGATTTCTTGCGCTTTATCATAAATAGTAAGTAATTCTAATGCGTACGGATGAAATTGATGACCTGCTTTTGTAAGAAGTATTTTTTTTCCTAATCGGTCGAATAGAGGAATGTTTAAATCGCTCTCTAATGATTTAATATGAGCTGTCACAGTAGATTGCGCATAACCTAATGCATGAGCAGCTTTAGAAAAGTTGCCATATTTAACAATGGCACAAAATGTTTTAACATGTCTCATTTCCATAAGTGATACCTCTTTTATTATCATGATTTGTGAATGATTATATCATGTATTTCAATTTTTCAAATCATTAAATTTCTTTTAAAATTAAGTTGTGGAGAAATTTATTCAAGTGAAATTGGAGGAGAAAAAATGAGTGAAAAGAGCTATCATGTAGCTGTAGTTGGGGCTACAGGTGCAGTAGGGCAAAAAATTATTGCATTGTTAGATAGAGAAACGAAATTTAATATAGAAGAAATTACATTACTCTCGTCAAAACGATCTGCTGGTAAGGCAGTAAAATTTAAAGGAAGGGAGATTAAAATACAAGAGGCAAAATCAACTAGTTTTGAAGGTGTAGACATTGCATTTTTTAGTGCTGGAGGAGAAGTTTCTAGACAATATGTAAATCATGCAGTTTCTAGTGGTGCAATCGTAATTGACAACACAAGTGAATACCGAATGGCACACGATGTACCACTCGTCGTTCCAGAAGTAAATGCACATACTTTAAGGAAACATAAAGGGATCATTGCAGTTCCGAATTGCTCAGCACTACAGATGGTAACAGCTCTTCAGCCAATTCGAAAATCATTTGGTTTAGAACGAATTATTGTTTCAACGTATCAAGCCGTATCAGGTTCAGGAATTCATGCGATTCATGAATTAAAAGAACAGGCTAAGTCAATGCTTACAGGTCAAGAAGTGAAGAGTACTATATTACCAGCGAAAAAAGATAAAAAACATTATCCAATTGCATTTAATGTATTGCCGCAAGTGGATATATTTACAGAAAATGATTTCACATTCGAAGAAGTAAAGATGATTCAAGAGACGAAGAAAATTTTAGAAGATCCAAAGCTGAAAATGGCAGCTACTTGCGTCAGAGTTCCAGTTGTATCGGGGCATTCTGAATCGGTTTATATTGAACTTGAAAAAGAAGCGACCGTTGCAGAAATTAAAGAAGTACTACTGAATGCACCAGGTGTTATTTTACAAGATAATCCTAGTGAACAAATTTATCCAACACCATTATATGCAGAGGGTAAAATAGATACATTTGTAGGTAGAATACGCAAAGATCCGGATACGCCAAAAGGATTCCATCTTTGGATTGTTTCTGATAATTTATTAAAAGGTGCGGCTTGGAACTCAGTTCAAATCGCAGAGACATTGGTGGAAAAGGGGATTATTTAGTATAAATTTATATAAATATTGAAAATAGGAGGATATATGGGAAACCGTTAATTATAATGGTTTCCCATTTTTTACTTAATGAGTATTCTCCTAACTTCAATTAGAATTTAATTTAAGTTAGTTTTTATAGTGTTTTTATAAATATCAATTTTATTTGCAGAGAATTTTAAAAATCTAGGCTCTCCATTAATTGTGAGATAAATATTAATTGAGATTGGCATCTCAACCTTTTTCACTACATCTTCTATAGCAATATACTCATTTTCTTTTTCGTTATAAAAAACAATGGAACTAATTAATACCTCGTTATTTTCAATATCAATACTACACATCATAGGGAATTTCTCATCATTATGTATTATTAATTCGCCCAGTACTATTGAACCGTTTAATTCTTCTGTGAAATTTATAGTTTCCACTGGTTTTACCCACGTTTCATCGCACTCTTCATTTTCCTCTTCATCTATTGCCCATTCCCATATCGGGTTTTGTTTCAAGTCTTCAATAGTCAATTCATCAACTGGTTTGCTTTTATTCATAAGTACTTTCCTCTCTTAACATAATAAATGGATGATTCAAAAATTTATTCTTTAACTGTTCAATGTGGCTATTTCAATCTTATACATACAGGTTTGCTCGTTTCAAAAAATAGTTGATCGCCAATAAGAAGTTTCAATATAGAGCTTTATTCATTTGGAACTATTTAATCTAGTTTTGAAATGTTATACGCACATTAATAATAATCAGAATGTATGTTCTTGCAACGATTTTAACAAGATTTTGAGTAGACATCAAATAATATTTATTTTAGTCAGCTGAAAAGAAAAAAGGACTGTGATAAAAGAGGTTAAATGATAAAAATAAGGGTTGGAAATACACCGGAGATAAAAATAAATGAAGAGAAGTTAAAAAAGTAAGAAGAGCTTACGCAGATTTATAAACAGAAGCATAATGGAAAAATACCGTTCAAAATTAGCTCTGATATAGCAGTTATTGAAGCGAAGAAAAAGATGGGAGTGCATATTGGAAATACGAAGATGACCAAACAAAATTATGGAATATACGACTATAGAACTAGAAAATGATAACATAAATCTAAATGTTATTGTTTAAATTCATATTTTATAATTTCCATTTGTAAAAATGAGCCCGTAGTAAAAACAACCTAAAAATAGGCATATGAACAAGGTACATCATCTAGTGATAGGTCATATTTTGTAGGTGTACGTATTGAACTTAGTTTAACCCGCTATTTGTGGGCAGTAAAACTCCCACCTCAAAATTCGACTGGAGCAAAGAAGTTAGGTGGGAGTCGGGCTAATAATCAGTGGGGGATGAACACTCCCCACTGATTAAAGTTTCACTTTAAGCGCTATCTCTACTTAGATTTAACGAACAGAAATATAGGAAAGCATCGATTGGGTTGTAGTTTATAAACGGAGGTCATGAAAATGAATAAGTTTCAACAAGAACTACAAGCGTTAAGCCTTAATGATTATCAGTCTGGAAATATTGTGTATTGGGACCAGCAAAACCAATATCCATATTACTATATTACAGATGATGCTCGTCGCTGTGGCGGTTGTGGTCGTTGTGGCGGTTGTGGCGGTGGTCGTTGTGGTGGATTCCGTTGTTTTGGTTGCTTCGGTTGCTTTAGTTGTTTTGGTTGTGGTGGTTGCTCTAATTGTTCTAATTGCTCTAATTGTTTTGATGGTTTTAATGGTACTACTGTAACATTTGAATATTGATAAGAGACAAAAAGGAATCCATTTTGAAAAAAGATTGATCGAAACGGATTCCCACTTTGTGAAGTACTATATAATTTTTATAAAAATGTGCTAACAAGATTGCAAACGGACTTGCTAACACCTATACGAAATAGACATAAAATATCGTTGATGTGTAGCTTAATAATACGATAATAATTTAGCACTTATAATGAATAATAGGTTATTAGAAAAGAAACCATAAAATGTAATGTTTTATATTATTATAAAAAGAGATTATTCTAATAGGGCGTTGTGTAACGGCTACATAGGATAATCTCTTTTTATGTTTAATTTTGTAGAGATTGTACTGTTAACTTTAGTTGTTCAATGAATTCTCGGGTAGCAGCGCACATGTATTTATCTTTTCTATAAATAAGTCCTATATCTATTGTTGGAGTGGGGTTTTCAATTTTAATAGATTGAATGTGTTCGCTTTGCAAAAAATCTATATAAGGTTTTGGTAATACTGTAATTCCCATATCTTTTGAGACCATTTGAATTAAAGATTCCATCGTACTAATTTCTAAAATTGGTTTTGGTGTAAAGTTGAATTTTTGACAATGAGATGTAATTAGTTCGGTTAAAAAGAAATTTTTAGGTAAAAGAATTAAAGGGTAGTTCTGTAATTCAGCAATAGATACATGATCATGTTCAGTTAATCGATGACCGGTCGGCACGACTAATGTAAGTTCACTTTTATATAGTGGGATAGAAACAATCTCTTTATCTTGCACTGGAAGAAATGTAATGCCAATATCTAATTCATTTTGTAATAATTTTTCACGAATTTCCCCTGTACGAAGACCTAATACAGAAAGTTCAATATTCGGATATAAATTATTGAAATTTAAAATGGCTGGTGGTAGTAGATAATTTACGACGGTTAACAATGAGCCGATTGTTAAGGATCCATGTTGTAATCCGTTTAAATCTTGAATGGCAGAGCGGGCTTGTTCGACTTCGTGAAAGATTGTTTTACTGTGCGATAATAAAACTTTTCCTGCTTCAGTTAAAGATATTTTTTTACCAATTCGATCAAAAAGTGGCATTCCTACTTCATGTTCTAATGCACGTATTTGTTGGCTTAGTGAAGGTTGTGAAATATTTAATTTCTCGGCTGCTCTTGTGAAATGTAATTCTTTCGAAACAGCTAAAAAGTATTCTAATTGTCGTAATTCGATTGAAATCACCTCAAGTTTAATCATAGGATATACCTATCATTATTATATAAATAATTGAATTGAACAATGGTTTTGTGGGATATATAATCACTTTATCAGAAATGGATTGATTAAAAAATTAGATGAGGTGAAGAAGAATTGTTGAAATCTAGTGTATTACCGGGCAGTTATTCACAAGTACTTCAAAAAAGGTATGAGGAGGCTGTACCGACAGGAATATATCATTTAACGCCTTTATATGTAAAAGAAGCAAGGGGAGCGATAATAACAGATGTAGATGGAAATCAGTTTATTGATTTTGCTGGTGGAATTGGTATGCAAAATGTTGGACATTGTCATCCGAAAGTTGTAAGAGCGGTACAAAAACAAGCAGAATCATTTATACATCCTTGTTTTCATGTAACTCCATATGAAAATTATATTACTTTAGCGGAGAAAATTAATGAGAAAGTGCCAGGTACAAGTAAGAAAAAAACGATGTTTGCCAATAGTGGTGCGGAAGCGATTGAAAATGCTGTAAAGATCGCACGTAAAGTAACAGGGAGGAGTAAAGTAATTTCGTTTGAACGAGGATTTCATGGGAGAACATTAATGACAATGTCTCTATCGACCAAAGAAACTCCATATAAAGCAGGATTTGGTCCGTTCGTTTCAGACATGCATATATTGCCGTATCCGTACTATTACAGAGCTGAAGAAGGAGTTTCTACTGAAGAAGTGGATTCTCAAGTCATCTATCAGTTTGAAAAGTTTTTAGAAGAAGTATCACCTGAAAAAGTAGCAGCAATCGTAATGGAACCAGTACAAGGGGAAGGTGGGTTTATTGTTCCTTCTATTACATTTGTAAAACGATTACGAGAAATTTGTAATCAATACGGTATTTTAATGATAATGGATGAAGTGCAAACTGGATTTGGCCGAACAGGGAAATGGTTTGCAACAGAACATTTTCATATAGAGCCTGACATAATGACTTTGTCAAAATCAATTGCTGGCGGTTTACCATTAAGTGCTATTGTCGGTCGTGCGGAGTTGATGGACATTCCTGGGAGAGGACAAATTGGTGGAACTTTTGCAGGTAGTCCGTTATCTTGTGCAGTTGGTCTTGCTGTATTTGAAATAATGGAAGAAGAAAACCTAGTTGAAAGGGCTCAGCAAATTGGAAATAGAATAATGTTACATCTACATCAAATGCAATTAAAGTACGAAGTGATTGGTGATGTTCGTGGAATCGGTGCGATGGTTGCAATGGAACTTGTAACGAATCGCATAACGAAAGAAACTGCAAAAGAACTAACAGTAAAGCTAATTGAAGATTTTTGGAAGAATGGGCTTATAAGTATTGGAGCGGGGATATTTGATAATGTACTACGCTTTTTACCACCTCTAGTTATCTCAAACGAAGAAATAGATAGAGGATTTGAAATAATAAATGAGTCTTTTGAAAAGTTGTGCCGCAAGTAAGAGGAGGGATTTGAATGACTAAAGTATATGAAATCCTATCTTTAAATCTAGGATTGCCAAAAGAGGTTATGTATGGTGGGAAGTTAATTCAAACAGGGATAAATAAAAAGCAAGTAAAGGAACCTGTTTTTTTATCATTTTTAAAGTTTAATGGAGATGGGCAGGCGGATTTAGTTCATCATGGAGGTGTAGATAAAGCGGTTTGTGTTTATACTGGTGACCACTATCCTTACTGGGAAAAAGAGTTGAATCAGGAACTTGTATATGGGGCTTTCGGTGAAAATATAACAGTAAGCGGAATGCGTGAAGAAGATGTTTGTATTGGTGACACGTTTCAACTCGGAGAAGCGATTGTACAAGTAACGCAGCCAAGACAACCTTGTTTTAAATTAGCGAAGAAATATAATATTCCAAAGTTGCCATTATATTTTCAAGATACAGGATACACAGGTTTTTATTTTCGAGTATTAAAAGAAGGGTGGATATTACCGGTAGATACTTTAAAATTGTTGAAGCCTGATCCAAAAGGTGTGTCAATTTTGTTTGCGAATCGCATAATGCATAAAGAAAAACAAAACTCTGAAGGATTAAAAAGGATTTTAGAAGTAAATGCACTGTCTACTAGTTGGAGAAAGACGTTTGAAAAGCGAGTGAAGGGAGAAGAAATTAGTACGAAGGAGCGACTTGAGGGAACCAAAGAATAGGTGAATTATATTTGCATAAAATGGTGTATTTCTATTATCGGAAAGATAAGTAGGAAGCACCATTTGCTATATAATAAACATGATATTATTCAAAAATCTTAATACTAGTTTATTCGACTTGTTTTTTAATAATCAAAACATAAAATAAATTAAACCATTTTTAAAAGTTTTATGATACTATATTGATTTGAAAGGCCTATTTTTTGAGAGTAGGTCATATAAGTATATCTAAATTAATGGAATCGACGTATGGAGGGACAACATGGGGAATGTTAAAAAATGGCAAACTTTCTATTAGAAGAACCGAGAAGAGAACAGTTATTTCCTTTATTTGAAGAAGTGTTTGGGATTACGAGCCAAACATTGCAGGATTTTTCAGAGAAAGGGTATTGGGATTATACATATAAAGCATTATCATTTTTACAAGATGATAATGCGATTGCAAATGTTGCGGCATTTTCACTTCCGCTTTTAATTAATGGTGAAAAAATAAATGCAACGGGTATTCAATCAGTAATGACACATCCGAATTATCGTAGACGAGGATTAATGAAACAATTGTTTAGTAAGATGATAGAGGAAATTGATGAGCAATGCGAGTGTGCGGTCTTGTTTACTGAAAATCCGGAACTATATAAACCATTTGGTTTTCAAATTGTGCAAGAATATTTGATGACAGTATCATGCGAAAATAAAGGTTACAAAGATTCTCAACTTAAAAAGTTAGATTTTTATAATGAAGAGGATAGACAATTAATACATGAGATTATTGAAAATGGCCAAAGGCTTTCTAATAAATTTTCAACGTTAAATTACCGCTCTTCGTTTTATTTAAATATGTATGATTCAACATGGAATGAAAACCTTTATTATTCAGAGAAATTAGATGCGCTGATTGTTTTTACAGTAGAAAATCAAAAACTAAAATTATTTGGAGTATTTGCGCCGGTAATTCCGATTTTAGATGAATTATGTGAGGAAATCTCTGGGGAATTTACGGAGATTGAATTTTATTTCTACCCAGATCAATTAGGAATTGATGATGTAC
Source organism: Bacillus sp. FDAARGOS_1420 (assembly GCF_019344915.1). Taxonomy (NCBI): domain Bacteria; kingdom Bacillati; phylum Bacillota; class Bacilli; order Caryophanales; family Bacillaceae; genus Bacillus; species Bacillus sp. FDAARGOS_1420. The sequence continues at coordinate 1,549,758 of NZ_JAHWJB010000002.1, forward strand.
AATATACAGAATTACAGACTAGTAAGTATTTAATGGTTCGAAGTAATAAAGAATTAGATTTTAAAGGTTATAAATTCCCGGTATTAACTGAGTTTTAAATATTAATTTAAATGCTTTTTTATGGAGGAATTATGAAAACATCATATATACCAAATCATATTGAGCAACTTACTGTAATGAACGCACCTAAATTTTACAAACTTGAAGACAATGATACATTCATTGTCCATTCGAAAGAAGAAACAGATTTTTGGCTGAAAACCCATTATGGTTTTGAAGTAATGAATGGCCATGTATTTTATGATGAGATAATGACAGATTTTCAGGCTGAGGTTCAATTGCGCATGAATCCAAATGCGACATACGATCAAGCGGGTTTATTTGTTATGATTTCTGAGAAGTGTTGGTTAAAAACATCTTTAGAATATATTCCTGAGGGCCCATCACATTTAGGTGCTGTCGTAACGAATAATGGCTATTCTGATTGGTCAACGCAAGACTATCCAAATGAGTTTGCTAAGCAACAATTACGTTTTCGAATTATTCGAAAACTTGGCGATTATACAATATATGTGAAAACGAGTCAGCGATGGGAACAAATAAGAATCGCTCATTTGATGGAGGACATAGGTAATGAGCCTGTTAAAATTGGTTTTTATACGTGTAGTCCTTCTGAAAATAATGGATTCGAGACCGAGGTTTTCGATTTTAAAATTGAACAAATATAGATGGGAAAACCGCATTCTTACTAAATGAGAATGCGGTTTTTATTAAGTTAAAGAGTATTCACATCAACTGGCAGTGAAAATGCCTGGTAGATTAAAGTTCCATTTTATTGACTAAAAATGATTTAAAACTTATCATTTAATAATGTTAAATATTAATTTGCCTAATATAATAGGACTAATGGAGAAATTACAGACTATATCGCTCAAATAAGGAGGAATATAAATTATTCGATGGTAATTTCATGAAAAAAGGAGATTGTGTATGAAATCATTTCGCAAGTTGTTACAGTATTTAAAACCATACATGTTCTTCGCTATTATTGGACCGCTATTTATGGTACTTGAGGTTGCGATGGACTTAATTCAACCGACAATAATGCAACATATTATTGATGTTGGAATTGCAAACCGGGATTTGAATTATGTAATAAAAATGGGGCTTCTTATGATAGGAGCAGCAGCAATCGGTTTAGTTGGAGGACTTGGTTGTATGATGTATTCTACAAAAGCTGCTGTTAATTTCGCTACAGACATACGAAAAGATGTGTTCGCGAAAATAGAAACATTTTCTAGCAAAAATCGTGATTCATTTGGAACAGGTAAATTATTAACAATCGTGACAAATGATATTACATCTATTCAATCGGCAATGACGATGACGTTACGTGTACTTGTCCGTGGACCGTTATTATTTATTGGAAGTATCATTATAGTCTTTGTAACAGCGAGAGACCTATTTCCAATTTTACTTGTTGTGGTACCCGTATTATTAGTTGCAATTGTATTGATTGCAGGTCAATCGAGCGGTTCATTTAAGCGAGTACAAGAAGCATTAGATAAAGTAAACACAAAGCTACAAGAAAATTTATCCGGTGTACGTGTTATAAAAGCATATGTAAGACAAAAATATGAAATCGCACAGTTTGAGAAAGTTAATACAAGTTTAACTGAAATAAATATTCGTGCAATACAAATTATTTCATTGATGATGCCAATTATTATGCTAGTTGTAAATAGCGGAATTGTAGCAACTTTATGGATTGGTGGCGAGAAAGTTTTTAACGGTACACTCCAAGTAGGGGCCATTTTAGCTTTTATTAACTATTTAAATATCATTTTAATGTCACTTATGTCTATTAGTATGGTATTTATTCAAATTGCCCGTGCTTTTCCATCAGCTGATCGTGTACAACAAGTCTTACATACTGAAGTTGATATTACAACTGAAGGCGACGTATATGAACCAAAACAAGTGGGTGGTAATGTAGAGTTTAAAAATGTTAGCTATAGTTATACGAAAAATAATGAATATGTTTTAAAAGATATTTCATTTACTGTACGTAAAGGTGAAAAAATAGGGATTATTGGATCGACCGGAAGTGGTAAATCTACATTGGCGAAACTATTGCCACGACTTTACGATGTTGATCAAGGTGAAATATGTATAGATGATGTTAATGTGAAAGCATACGATTTGCAAAAACTTCGTGCTTCCATTGGCTTCGTTCCACAAAAGGCACTTCTTTTTTCAGGCAGTATAGAAGAGAATTTACGTTATGGCAAAGAAGATGCAACTTATGATGAATTGGAATTAGCATCTTCATCTGCTTGTGCGACTGAGTTTATCAATAAGCTGGAAGACTCTTATGAATATAACTTAACACAAGGTGCAACCAATCTATCTGGTGGTCAAAAACAACGTATATCTATTGCAAGAGCCCTAGTGAGAAAGCCATCTATTCTTGTATTAGACGATTCTACATCGGCAGTTGATGCGAAGTCAGAAGCTGTAATACAGGAAGCGTTAAGGACAAGATATAGTGGCACAACGACATTTTTAATTGCATCAAAAATATCTTCTATTATAGATGCTGATAAAATCCTCGTTTTGAATAACGGTGAATTAGTTGGAAATGGTACGCATGAGGATTTATTGGCAACTTGTGAAGTGTATCAGGAAATTTATCTTTCCCAAGGTGGTAGCCTGCAGCAAGAAGGAGGGGAAGAGCATGCGTAATTTTCAAGGACAATTTGGAAATAAAGGTGGACGTAACAATCCGAAAACGGGAAAAACTAAGAATACTAAAGGAACTATAATGCGAGTATGGAACTATATGGGATATCAAAAAGCATCTCTTATGTTCGTTATTATTCTTGTATTTATCACGACATTACTAGGTTTACTTGGGCCATATTATATGGGGGTCATCATTGATGAATACATTGTACCGAAGGATTTAAGCGGGACAGCGAGAATGTGCATGCTACTCATTGCGATATATGGGATAACCGTATTATTAACATGGTTACAAACATTTGTAATGATTAATGTTGCATTAAAGACGATACAAAAAATACGACAAGATATTTTTGAAAAAATCCAAACACTTTCTCTACGATTCTTTGATGTACGTTCTCAAGGTGATTTAATGAGCCGTGTGACAAATGATATTGATAACTTAAATCAAGCTTTGACACAAAGTGTTGTGCAAATCATTTCATCAGCGTTAACGTTTATAGGTGTAACAATTGCGATGTTTTCATTAGATTGGATTTTAGCGATTGTAACTTTAATTACAGTACCTATTATGTTTTTCGTTACGAAAAAACTAGTTGCTTATAGTGGGAAAAACTTTGCGAAGCGTCAAAAGGATTTAGGAGAATTAAATGGATTTATTGAGGAAGCCATTACAGGTGCAGACGTAACTACGTTATACGGAAAAGAAAAAGAAACCGTACATAACTTCAATAAAATTAACGAACAGCTAAGAATTTCAGCAACGAAGGCTGAAACGTTTTCAGCATTTATTTTTCCAAGTATGAACTTTATTAATAACTTAGGAATGGGGCTTGTAATTGGAACTGGATCGGTAATGGTATTAAACGGAATGACAACAGTAGGTGTCATTGCAGCTTTTATTAATTATTCTCGACAATTTTCAAGGCCACTTAGTCAATTTGCAACTTTAATGAATACGATTCAAGCGGCAGTTGCTGGAGGAGAACGTGTCTTTGAAATTATGGATGAAGTACCAGAAATTCAAAATAAAAAAGATGCAGTACTTGTACAAAATTTACAAGGACATGTTAGGCTTGAGAAAGTTTCATTTGGATACGCACAGGACAACATGATTTTAAAAGATGTGAGTCTCAAGGCGAATCCTGGGGAGACAATCGCTTTAGTCGGTCCAACTGGATCAGGAAAAACAACAATTATTAATTTGTTAACTCGCTTTTATGACATTCAAAAAGGGCAAATTAGCATTGATGAAAAAGATATAAAGGATTATGATATTAATTCTTTGCGGAGTAAAATAGGGGTTGTTTTACAGGATACGTATTTATTTGCAGGAACGATTATGGAAAATATTCGATATGGACGTTTAGATGCAAGTGATGAAGAAGTAGTTGCAGCAGCAAAAGCAGCATCAGCACATTCTTTTATAAAACATCTACCAAATCAATATGAAACGGAAATTGCTTCAGAAGGTTCGAATTTAAGTCAAGGACAAAAACAACTCCTTGCGATTGCACGAGCGATTTTAGCAGATGCAGATATATTAATTCTCGACGAAGCAACATCTAATATTGATACGAGAACAGAATTACAAATTCAATCTGGATTAAATAATTTAATGAGAGGGCGAACAAGTTTTGTAATCGCTCATCGGCTGAAAACGATTGAAAAAGCAGATCAAATACTTGTAATTAAAGATGGTAGTATTTTTGAAAGAGGAAATCACGAATCTCTTATGGAAGAGAAAGGATTCTACTTTGATTTGTATACGAGTCAGTTTAAAATTTAACAAAAATATTGATGTGGTGAGGTTTCTCTAGAAAAGAGAAACCTCATTTTTTATATTTGCAAACATTGCTATCCGAATAGTCTTTCACTGAATGTTTTAACAGCGTACTTTTGCAGACTAGGTGAAAAGAGGTTGGCTTGATCATAAGGCTGGTGGTATGAAGTTGAGTAAATTTGAAGTAAGATTGATTCGGTGTTTGTTGCTTTGTTATGTTGGGGGGCAAGTCAGTTTGGTTTCAGCTTATATTTAGTGGGAAATGAACAAAAATCCGCTTCGATTAAAGCTATACGTTACTATTTTTTTGCAGAAAACTCCCGCCTTAAGGAGTGAATAGAGCAGAGTCCAATAAATAGGTGGGAGATTTGAGCTGACTAGGTAAAAACTTTAAGCTGACTAGGTAAAAACTTTAAGCATTTGTGACATATCGGAATTAGTTCGTTTCGATATGTCACAAATGGTATATAGAGTATCACCTCAACCCATGAATGAATTAGAACTATGAAATAGATTACTATTAAAAACAATCTAAGTTTTAAAAATATATAGAAAGGTAGTTTATAAGTAACCGGAATGAGTATAGAGCTAGTTTATAACGATTGATATAGCGCTGAAAACCAATAAAACAGCCATAATGATGTTAAATAATTGAGTATGTTGTAATAAAAGTTTTTGGAATATTGAACCAAACAGGCTCCAACTAAATGTACTCATTAAACCGATTACACCTAGAAATAATGAAAAAAGTAGAAAACTGGAATATGAATTGTAGTAAGGGAGAATAAAAGTAGAAACTACAGTCAGTCCGAATAATATCCCTTTAGGGTTAACAAACTGAAGAAAAATCCCCACTGTAAATAAGTTTTTATTATCTTTTTCATCGGGATCTGTACTGCCTTTACTAGTGAGTATTTTAATAGCTAGATATAGCATGTATGCTACTCCTAAAATTTTTAAAGGTAATTCGATTTTGGGTAAAATATTAATTAGTACGATATTAAAGAAACTACATAAAGAAGTGAGGAGGAAAAAACCGAAAGCTACTCCAAAGCAAAATTGCATGCTCCTTTTCAAACCAAGTTGATTTGCGTATGTCATAGCTAAAAAATTGTTAGGACCGGGTGTGAAGCTACTAATAAAAACAAATAATAAAAAAGAAAATAAAGGCATTTCAAAACCCCCTAAGTATTTTTCGTGTGTTATAATGACCGAAAAGAACAATATAACGTGTGCTTTTTATTATACATAACGGTCGTTATGTTGTATATAGTATAGGAGTGTTTTTTATGGAAGAAATTCAACTTATTTTGGCGAAAAATATAAAGGCAATACGTGAGAAAGAAAAATTAAGTTTAGAAAAGGTTTCCCAATTAACGGGTGTGAGTAAAACGATGATTGGACAAATTGAAAGAGGAGATTCAAGCCCGACACTAACAACGATATGGAAAATTGCGAATGGTTTAAAAGTGTCTTTTACGTCTTTAATTAATAATCCACAGCCTGATACGAAAGTGGTTTTACGAAACGATGTTCAAGTATTATCAGAAGACAATGGGAGATATAAAGTGTATCCTTCTTTTCCTTTTCAAGATGATAGGAACTTTGAAATCTATACGGTTGAAATTAAAAAGGAAGGAAAATTAAGTTCGGAAGGCCATAAAGAAGGGACCGAAGAATTTATAACGGTGTTTGAGGGAGAATTGACAATTGAAATAAATGATTGTCAATATACATTAAATAGCGGAGATTCAATTCGCTTTAAGGCGGATAGACCGCACTCTTATCATAATTCCGGACGAACGCTAACTCGGTTAAGTATGACCATTTATTATCCAGCTTCATAAACTTGCTATTTTATTTAAAATATAAAGAGATATGTTTTGATAAAACCATCTATAAGAGATGGTTTTATTTATTACAATTTACAAAAAAAGACACTCATTTGAGTGTCAACACAGTATTGCTCTCGCGTATAGGATTGGAGAATATTTCTCAAATACGTATTGAGATGGTTCGTAAAGGAGAAATTGTCTTCTTATTTAATGTAACATCAGCATGGGCGCAGTGTAAATTGATAATATATATACGGAAAATTTAGTAAAGATAGTTACTACTATGAATATAGTGAAATGTGTTTTTGTTGCTTAATCACTGTCGTGATAGTTACTGTTTAGTATTTAAAAATGTTTATTAAAAAAAGAATGAATCATTTTTTAATCGATTCGTATAATTGTTAGAAAGGTACCTGTTGAACCACCTTCAACTAAATTAAAGATGGATAATATGCCGAATAATTGAAGTGAAATTGTATTACCAGCAAATAAATTGGTAATTAAATTATTATTATAATTTGAAGTTGATATTGCGGGAGTAAAAATAGATCTAGGAAGTGGAATGGAAGAGTTCAATAGTAGTTATAGCAAAGGTGAATGTTTAATATATGTAAAAATCATTTGAGAATGAAAAAAAGATTAGTTATGGAATTTTTCTAAAATGATAGAGTTATTATTATATAAATTAGTAGACAAAAATGTGGAATGAGGTATTAAATTGAAGCGAGATGATAAATTATCAATAAATAAAGCTATGATAGAACCTGGAAATATTGGACCTACATTTCCAGTTCTTCCCCCAATTTATATTCCAACAGGCCCGACCGGTCTAACGGGACCAACAGGTGTAACAGGCCCGACTGGTACAACGGGGCCAACAGGTGTAACAGGCCCGACCGGCACAACGGGATCCACAGGTGTAACAGGCCCGACTGGTACAACGGGACCAACAGGTGTAACAGGCCCGACCGGTCTAATGGGACCAACAGGTGTAACAGGCCCGACCGGTCTAACGGGACCAACAGGTGTAACAGGCCCGACTGGTCTAACGGGACCAACAGGTGTAACAGGCCCGACTGGTACAACGGGATCCACAGGTGTAACAGGCCCGACTGGCACAACGGGATCCACAGGTCTAACGGGCCCGACTGGCACAACGGGATCCACAGGTGTAACGGGCCCGACCGGCACAACGGGATTCACAGGTGTAACAGGCCCGACTGGTACAACGGGATCCACAGGTGTAACAGGCCCGACCGGTACAACGGGATCCACAGGTGTAACAGGCCCGACCGGTACAACGGGATCAACAGGTCTAACGGGACCAACAGGCCTAACAGGACCAACAGGAGAACCTGGGGTTATTGGTCCCATAACAACAACCAATTTATTATATTATACTTTTTCAGATGGAGAGAAACTTATATATACAGATGCAGATGGGATAGCTCAATATGGGACAACGAATATATTATCACCTAGTGAGGTTTCATATATAAATTTGTTTATTAATGGAATTTTGCAACCACAACCATTTTATGAAGTTAGTACTGGTAAACTAACTTTATTGGATAATCAACCACCTTCGCAAGGGTCATCAATTATATTACAATTTATTATTATTAATTAAAAAAGACAGATTCTTAATGGAAAAAGAAATCTGTCTTTTTTTGTTCTAAATTACATTAGTTAAAATTAAGTGACGATAAATTCAATTGTTATTGGGATTCCACCGTCTAATGCATCTCCGCCAGGAATTGTAATAGCACCAGTAGGACCTGTGGTGACACTGGAGTTCACGCTAGGTTGAATTATGCCGTTTACATAGAGGTTGTAATACGTAAAAGTCGGAAAGGCAGTTGCAGTAGTACCGGCATCGTTTAAACAAGCTGTTGCAGCAATTGCAAAAGCAGCACCTGTTCCTGTTCCAGCTCCTAGTGTAGATGTAAATCTCCTAGAAGCGATAAATGGTTGAATGATTGGCAATTAAATTTCACTCCTTTAATTATTTTTTTGAACGAAGTATAGAAAAACTTGTCCACTATATTGTATGAAAGTTTTTTATAATAGAAACGGCTTCATGATTATAGAAGGAACACAATATTAGTAAAGGTATCATTTTTAATTATTTGAAAGAATGATGTTGTTACTTGTGGAATATATGCTAATGATTTATTTATGTTTTAATTTTTAAATGAAAATGTGCTTTTGGACCTAATAGATAAACGTGGAAAAATAAAATAAACTCTTAAGTTTAGGTGTTTAATCTAAGCAGTCAATTATTAAAAACATATAATTAATATGTGAGTCATGAACATAATTAAATGTCGTTTTAAAGTTTAATTATAATTCATGTTTCCTATTTTAAGTGAATATATAACATAACTCTTTGTACACTTTTATGGTTCTTATAATAGGAAAACACTCAACTATAAGACAAGTCAGGAGGAAATAAATGTCACATAACAATTGTTTTGGTCATAATAACTGCAATCCGATAGTTTTCACTCCAGAATGTTGTAATAATCCACAAACAGTTCCAATTACTAGCACTCAATTAGGACAATTAATCACTTTACTAAATTCTTTAATTTCAGCTATTGCAGCGTTTTTTGCAAATCCAAGTGATGCAAACAGATTAAATTTACTCAATTTGTTTACTCAACTATTAAATTTACTAAATGGATTAGCACCATCTCCAGAGGGTAATTATTTAAAACAACTAATTCAAAGTATTATCAATGTACTACAATCCCCTAATCCAAACTTAAGCGAATTACTTTCTTTATTACAACAATTCTACAGTGCCCTTGCACCATTCTTCTTCTCTTTAATTATTGATCCTGCGAGTTTACAACTTCTATTAAACTTATTAACACAACTAATTGGTGCTACTCCAGGAGGCGGAGCAACAGGCCCAACAGGCCCAACAGGAGCGACAGGAGCAGGAGGAGCAGGAGCAACAGGAGCAACAGGAGCAACAGGAGCAACAGGAGCAACAGGAGCAACAGGAGCAACAGGAGCAACAGGAGCAACAGGAGTGACAGGCCCGGCAGGAACAGGAGCAACAGGAGCAACAGGAGCAACAGGAGCAACAGGAGCAACAGGAGCAACAGGAGCAACAGGAGCAACAGGAGCAACAGGAGCAACAGGAGCAACGGGAGCAACAGGAGCAACAGGAGCAACAGGAGCAACAGGAGCAACAGGAGCAACAGGAGCAACAGGAGCAACGGGAGCAACAGGAGTAACAGGAGCAACGGGAGCAACAGGAGGCGGAGCTATTATTCCGTATGCTTCAGGTACAACGCCAGCTGCGTTAGTTAACGCATTAGTAGCTAATACAGGAACTCTCCTTGGATTTGGTTTTAGTCAGCCTGGCGTAGCATTAACAGGTGGAACTGATATCACACTAGCGTTAGGGGTAGGTGATTATGCATTTGTAGCACCACGTGCAGGAACTATTACGTCATTAGCAGGTTTCTTTAGTGCAACAGCTGCATTAGCGGTATTAACACCGGTACAAATTCAGATGCAAATATTAATTGCACCTGCAGGAAGTAATACGTTTACAGTTCAGGGAGCGCCTCTATTATTAACACCAACATTTACTACAATAGCAATTTTGGACACAGCATCAGGGATCGTAGCTGAAAGTATTCCAGTAGTTGCTGGGGATCAAATACTATTATATGTTTCATTAACAGCAGCTAGTCCAATAGCTGCAGTTGCTGGATTTGTAAGTGCAGGTATTAATATCGTCTAACTTGTTACAATGTTTGTTTGAAATTTAAACAGGCATTTGTATATAGCCCCACCTAATTTTATTAGGTGGGGCTATATTTTTTTGAAAGATAGGTAATAAACCAATTGGGAAATTACTCTTTATTAAGTTGGTATATAAGAAAAATCAAAATTTATGATTTACACTTTATTGTTTATGGAATAAGTTATATGGTTTGAAAAATTACATATAAACAAAAAAGATGAATTCTATTAAAAACAGAATTCATCCATTAAATAAACTATATACTAGTGGGTTAAATTGTTAATCATGAGCGGTGAAATGTCATTGCTCAAATTAGTAATAAACTATTTATTTTTATTACAGTTACATCCTTTTTTCTTTATATAGCCTTGCTCGGCTAAATCTCTTTGTGACTGGGAATCGGAAGATTGAGAGTTCGAAGATTGAGAGGATGCTGAAGAGCTACTATTTTTATTATTAGAGTAGTTTTTTCGATAGTTATAATTACTCATAGTACTATCACCTCCAATTAAATATATAAATATTATATGTATGAACTCTATTAATTGTTACGATAAAAAATCTCCTTGGTATTTTCCGAGGAGATAAATGATGGTTCTATTAAAATGATACTAATTAATACCCCCAGTATAGAGGGAAGTAATAAGAATCTTGGTAATATAGATTTTGTTGTTGAGTAGGGGGCTGAGTTGACTGATTTATCATGTCACGGTTTTGATTACAGTTCGCCGGGGGACCAATTACCGTAGTTGATTGAATTGGGGATACTGCTTGTTTCCATTGTTGTTCATTGAGGCAATAAGTATGAGCCATCATATTAGCGGGAGTTAATCTTAAAATATCAGAACCAAAAATAACTTCTGGGGTTGGGGCATTGAATATAGCTAATAAATGAGTATTATCTGCTGAAGCAATTTCATAATGCCACCACGCTTGTGGAATGTTGGCAACTTGCCCTGGTTTTATCGGTAAGTTTAATATTTGATTCGTAAATGGGTTAAGTAAAGAAACAACTGCAGATCCTGAAATACAGTAAACAAGTTCAGCTGCATTTTGATGAATATGTGGTTCTACAACGTTGCCTGTACTTAAATAAATATCTAATAAAGAAGTATTTTCTAAAGTATTTAATTGTTTAATGCCAAGTACATTTATATAATTTTGGGCATCTTTCTTAAAAAAATTACTTTTACTTAAATCATGAGTGAAATTAGTTGAGGGGGAAGCGTAGTCGATATTAGAAGTCAATTGTATTACCCGCCTTTCTATAGGTAAGTATGGATACAACTTTAGGATATGTGCCTAGTGTTAGTTATGTGCATTTGTCTGTATCATAATAAATTCACCTGTTTTATAAATAATATAGGTTGTGCTTTTTATTTCTCATAATGTAAATACGGATAAAAATTAGAGCGAACTAATGAAAGTCGGAATTATTGATGTTAGGTTAGGAGTAAAAATATTAAAATTTATTTCGTATATTTTAATGGTTACGTTATATGAAAAGACTAATGCCTTATAGAAAGGAATTGGCCTTTTATTAGTGAAGTAATTAGAAAAGAAGTGCTTAGCTGGGGAGGTGTTTCTGAAAAGCCACACCGATTTGGTGGAGTAGAATTAAACTATGGCAAGAAAGAATTAGGGCATCTTCACGGGGATAAGTTAGCTGATTTACCATTTCCGAAACTAAAGCGAGATGAATTAATTAATCAAGGATCAGTTCAACCACACCATGTATTACCCGAATCAGGATGGATAAGTTATTATATAAAGAGTGAAGAGGATATTCCATTCGCAGTTGAGTTATTTCGTATGCAATATGACCGAATACAAAAAAGAAATAAAGTAGATAAATAAAAATTTATTTTTATGTCACATCCCTCCTAAATCGTTCGTCTTGTATGTAGAACGATAAGGAGGGATTTTATTATGAATACATTTGATGTAGCAATTGTTGGCGGTGGGCTTGCTGGGTTAACAGCATCTATATATTTAGCGAAATCTGGAAGGAAAGTTATTGTATTAGAAAAATCCAGTCGCTTTGGTGGTCGGGGGATGACTATAAATAAAAATGGCATTTGCATGAATCTTGGTGCACATGCTTTATACAGAGGAGGAGCAGCATTTTTAACTTTTAATGAGTTAGGTTTGAATCTTCCAGGTGGAATGCCATCTACAAAAGCATATGGAATATGGAAAGGGGATGTATTTACCATTCCAACAGATTTTCGCTCCATTTTATCAACACCGTTACTTTCATGGGCTGCAAAAGTACAATTCTCTCGTCTTATGATTCATTTAGGAAAATTAGATGTAGGAGAAGTTCAAAAAATGAGTTTATCTACATGGGCAGAAAATGAAATAAAAGATCCGATGGTTCGAAATATATTTTATGCACTATGCCGAACAACAACATATACGTTTGCTCCTACAATACAATTAGCATCATCTGTACTAAAGCAAATACAGCTGTCTATGAAAGAAGGAGTATTTTATGTAGATGGTGGTTGGGAGACGATAATAACAAAATTAAGAGATATAGCGAATAATGTTGGGGTGCAATTTCAGGCTAGTAAGCATGTATTGGAAGTAGAACATTGTGAAGGTGTACAAAAAATTCGATGTTTGGATGATGAAGTATTTGAAGTTGATGCAGTTGTCGTGACGATGCCACCGAAAGAAGCTTGTAAAATAATAAAAGGTGCAGAAGGAACAAGTTTGTATAGATGGAGTGAACAATCGGTACCGGTTACCGTCGCTGCATTAGATATTGGTTTAAGACGCTTAACCAATCCTACACATCAATTTGCATTAGGGTTAGATCAACCTATATTTTTCACGAATCAATCAAGAGCAGCCAAATTAAGTGAAGATGGAGCACTTGTAGTGAGTTTAATTAAGTACCATAATCCTATGCTTGAGATAAATCATTTTCATGATGATCAAGAACAGTTAGAAAATACGATGGAATTGCTACATCCTAATTGGAAAAGAGAAGTTGTTGCAAAGCAATATTTACCGAAAATAACGGTAGTACATGATTTTCCTCATATTGACCGTGTTGAAAAACCGGGCCCTAATATACCTGAAATGCCAGGTGTTTACGTTGCAGGAGATTGGGCTGGGCATGATGAAATATTAGCTGATGCTGCGGTAGCAAGCGGGAAACGTGCAGCGTTACACATTTTAAAGCAATTAGAAAGTGAGGCAGTTCATCATGGAAACGGAGCAATTATATGAAGCGTATCAACCATTATTATTTTCATTAGCATATAGAATCCTTGGGAGTGTTATGGACGCTGAAGATATCGTTCATGACGTATTTATCGCGGTAAATAATATAGAGGATGTTCAATCTATAGAAAATATGAAAGCATATTTGTGTAAAATGGCGACAAATCGTTCAATTGATAAATTACGTTCGGCAGCGCATAAACGTAATGTATATGTAGGGATGTGGTTACCAGAGCCATTTGTGGAAGAGTCTGATGAGCCAGTAGAGTCATTTGTAATGAAAGAATCAATTTCTACGGCATATTTATTACTTTTACAACAATTGTCTGAGGTAGAAAGGGTTGTTTTCATATTAAGAGAGGTTTTCAGTTATGACTACGAGGAAATAGCTTCAATTGTTGATAAGAGTAGTGTGAATTGCCGGAAGATCTTTCAACGCGCACGAAAAAGTATTTTAGATAAGCCGAAGCAATCAACATTAAGTACGAAGAAAATGGCTGCCTATGTGGAAAAGTTTGTATCATCATTACAGTGTGGGGATACGCAAGGCATGTTAGAAGTATTAAAAACAGATGCGATATTTAAAGCAGATGGTGGTGGTAAAGTTACAACTGCAATTAATCCGATTTATTCTGCAGATAAAATTATACGTTTGTTCTTTGGAATTGCAAAACGATTGCCAGAAAAGTATAGTGTTGATTTCAAAATAGTAAATGGTGCACCAGGCGTTATAGTTACAATAAATAATAAAGTGACGTATGTACTTTCATTCATATTTGAGGATGAGAAAATTTCAAACATTTATATGATGGTTAATCCTGAAAAACTTATGCACTTAAATGTAATAGTATAAAAAAGACGCATTTCTTTAGAAATGCGTCTTTTTTTTATTTTTCTAACATTTCAAGAGGTACATCTTTTTCGCCGGCTACCTCGAATTTAATTTCCCCGTCTTCTTCATAAATGCGTTTAATAATCGGTATAGTTATCATTAGTTTTTTATGCTGTTTACGTCTTCTAGCAGCATCTAAGTTAATCACGTTCATGTGTAAGCATCCTTTCTTACAGAAATATATAAACAAAAGAAAATGCGTCCGAAAAGGGCGCTTAGTTGAATTAGAAATACCGATTCATTTAAATGGGGTTTAGATTATCTTATAATTGAAAACTGATTGTAAAATAATGTGAATTAAATAATTGCACGTAGAAATTAACTTTACCAAAAAACGAAACAATATGCTATAAAAAATTTTAATTCTTTGTCGTATAACAGGAAAAAGGTGTGCATTTCGCATATAATGAAAAGTAGACGGGCATCATGTACTTTTTCATCATATTGCTTGGAAAGGTGATGGAGAAAATGAATACTCTAGATTCATTATTATTGCAACTTGAACAATATGGAGAAGAGCATGATCGACATAAAGAAAAAAGAGAAGAAAAATTAAGAAATATTTCTCGTGAAATGGGGCAGTTTTTATCAGTATTAGTAAAGGGGTGCAATGCAAAAAAAATTTTAGAAATTGGAACTTCAAATGGCTATTCTACATTGTGGCTAGCAAATGCGGTAGAAGAAACAAATGGAAATGTTATAACTGTAGAACTTTCTTCAGAACGGGTTGGAGAGGCACTTGGAAATTTTGAAAGGGCAAATCTTACACAGAGAATCGATATTCATAATCAAGAGGCTGGGGCATTTTTAGATTCGCAAGTAGATCGTTCATTTGATTTTATTTTCCTAGATTCAGAGCGCACGCAATACATGTGGTGGTGGGAACATATAAAACGTATTTTAGAGCCAAAAGGTTTTCTTGTAATTGATAATGCAACTTCTCATGCGGGGGAATTAGCTGGATTTATAAAGATGATTGAAGAAGACGTTACGTTTGAAACCGTATTATTAGCTTTTCAAAAGGGAGCATTTGTTGCGCGGAAGAATAATTAGAAGTGGACCTAATATAATTATCACATTGAAAGATAGTATATGTCAAAAGATAGAGCATTGTATGAATTTAAGAAGGTAACTAAATGGAATTTAAAATTAATAGTCAGTGGTGATAAGTAAGGTAAGCTGTGAAGAATCCGTCTTCAGCATGTTGTTCTCTAGGTCTTAAGTCTGAGGAAAATAATGACGAGAACAGGTATACTTATACTATGAAACAGGGAATGACTGCATAAGCAGGTATTTCTTGAAAAATCGATTTCAAGCAAAAATGTATATGAAATACGATATATTAGATGAAATATAGTGCACATAAATTCGCACATATAAATAAAGGAGCGATTTTGTTGACTGAACTCGAGAAAAAAGAACCTGTATCGATTGTGAAAGATAATAATGTAGAAGTAGTAGTGGATACAGTAATAAAAGATGCAGAACTTGAAGAACTGAATAAAGAAGCAGATCTTTATGTACAAAAGTTAAATAGCGAGCAAAATACAGATTTATCAAAAGTATTGTCGCAGCTTGGAGACTTAGGGGATAAAGAGCAGCAAGCGGCAGGACAAACGCTATCAGCTTTAAAACGTCCAGTGACAGCGATGATGAATGGAAAGAATGAAGAAATTCCAAATACATTGTTAGAATTACGAAAAGTGGTATCGGAACTTGATCCAAACTCATTAAAAGCAACTGGTATGAAGAAACTTATGTTTAAAGTGTTTAAGAAAAATCCGCTTGAAAATTACGTGCATAAATATCAATCTATAGATAAGCAAATCGAGGAGATTATAAGATCACTTCTCATTGGCCGTGATAACTTGCAAGAGGATACGGTTGGTCTTGAAATGTTAAAAGAGCAATCACACGATAAAATTCACGCTCTTGATAAACAAGTATACTTAGGAAGAAAACTTGCTGGTATGCTTGAAGCTGAGAAACAAAATCCAGAACGTCAAAGGGATATTCCGTTAATAAATGATGCATTAGAAAAGATACTTGTGCGTACTCGTAATATGCAACAAGCAAAAAGTGTATTATTACAATCTATCGCATCTGTAGACATCATTAAGAAAAATAATGAAAAGCTATCAGAGGCAATTCGTAATGCAATTACGATGACGCAAAATGTTGTAACGGTTTCCGCTGCAATACAGCTTGCATTAACAAATCAACGTAAAACAATTGATGCTGTTAATGCAACAAATGAAGCGATTGAATCAATGGTATTAAGCAATTCACAAGCATTAAAACAAAATACAGAAGAAACAACAAAACTCCTTGAAAATCCTGCAATTAGCATGGATAAATTACGTGAATCATTCCAAAATGTATTTGCCGCTATTGAAGCATCTGAGAAATCGTCAGAACGTATTATTGAGTCTAGTAAGAAATTTGTAATTGAACTAGATACATTTAATGATGAGATGAAGCAGAAACTCATTCAGCGTCCAAGGAAATAACAGACTTTTAGAGGAGGTGAAAAAATGAGTTTCATTCAAGGAGTATTATTACTATTAGGATCATTACTTTTAATCGCATTTACTGTCGTTGTTTTAGTTGTATACTTCGGACGTAAACTTTATTTTTCATGGACGAAACCATATAAGAGAGCACACGATTCCATTGAGAAATTATCAAACAAATCGACACCGTTTTTACAAGAGTTTACGCAACATCCACTCTTTTATCGCTGGATTCGTACGGAAGGAAAGAAAGAACAACATACATTGAATACTCTTTTCTGTACATCAGGTCAACGTACGAGAGAACAAGTATTTTCAATGTTACCGAAAGAAAAACAGAAAAAAGTGCATGTAATGGCAAAAACAACGAAAAAGCTTACAAATGAAGATATCGATGTGGCCGCGATGAAAGTGAAAGATTTCTTAAGACAAGAAACGCAGCAAACTGTAAAGCCGACAGACTTATCGTTTTATAAACTGTATTTCTATGATCGATATCCAGATGCATTAAATACAATTCAAGCATATAAACGCTCGATTAATCCTTCACTACAAAGAACGGTTGATGACATTACAATTTCAGTATTAAATGCATTGCCGTACTATCAAGAGCAGCGTATGTTTGAACAACAACATAAACTTGAAACGTTTTTAATGAAAGATTTAACTGCGATGTTATCTTTAGTGGTGCAATTACCTCCATCACAACGACCAGAAAAAGAAGAAG
Source organism: Bacillus sp. FDAARGOS_1420 (assembly GCF_019344915.1). Taxonomy (NCBI): domain Bacteria; kingdom Bacillati; phylum Bacillota; class Bacilli; order Caryophanales; family Bacillaceae; genus Bacillus; species Bacillus sp. FDAARGOS_1420. The sequence goes on from NZ_JAHWJB010000002.1 coordinate 1,567,253, forward strand.
AGTTAAAAGTCTACTTGCAAAATTTCCAAAAAGAAATGGAAGTAGTAGAGCGTGATATTCGCGACTCCATTGATCATGATTTGAATGTGAAGATGAGAGCAGCGACTGAGAAGTTTAAGAATAAATAAAAAAGGCGCCTTAAAAGCTAAGTATTTCTCAGCTTTAAGGCGTTTTTTTTGAGATTTTATTTTGCCTTAACGGTAGTAAAACTAGAAGGAATGCTTTCATTATGCAATCGATCAACTGCAGTTACCACATACGTATACGTTTCTCCAGAAATAGCCGTTTTATCTACGTAAATTTCTCCAAGTTTTGTTTTTCTTACAGTAGTAAGTAAATGTTTTGGATTTTCTATATCCACTTCATTTTTTCCATTTACACGGTAAATTGCGTAATAAGCAGAGTCATTCTCTCTATCATCAATGATACCTATAGCAATACCTTCTTCTCTTGGAATAGCACCTTTTAAAGTAGGTTGTTTTGGTGGGTCTTGATCAAGCCAAGGCATAGGTGGGATTAATGCAAGATGCTTATATATGTCTTTTGAGAGTCTGTTTTTAACTCCTAGTGGATTGTTATTAATATCTTTTAAGCTAAAATGCATACTTCCTTTTATTTCAGGATATTGACGATTTAATGCGATTTGTTTTGGATATTCTTCAGGATCAGACCAAGCAGGGACAGAGTTGTTATTAATTTTATAGGCCGCCTGACCGATGTATAGGTGAATGGGTTTATTATTGGTTTCTTTTACCCACCAATCTACTAATATATCATATGCAGCAGGTGTAAAACCTATATTCCAATATATTTGCGGTGTAATGTAGTCAATATATCCTTTTTGTATCCACTCACGTGTGTCAGCGTAAAGGTCATCAAAGTTTCTTTGACCTGCAGTTGTGTTAGAGCCAGTTGGATCATCAGCTATATTTCGCCATACGCCAAATGGACTAATGCCAAATTTTACGTATGATTTTTCTTGTTTTATAGCAGTATTTAAACCTTTTACGAGTTCATTTACATTATTGCGACGCCAATCTTCGATAGTTGAAAAATTCCCATTATTATATGATTCAAATGTTTTTTGATCAGGAAATTCTTCGCCAACTACTTTATAAGGATAAAAATAATCGTCCATATGAATTGCATCAACATCATAATTTTTTACGATTTCTAAAGCGCTTTCCGTTATAAAGTTTTTCACATCTGGAATACCAGGGTTGTAATATAGCTTCCCGCCGTAAGGTACAACCCAATCGGGATGCTGTTTTGCAGGGTGATTATCCGATAATCGATTTATATCAGTGTGATTCATCGTTATTCGGTATGGATTAATCCATGCGTGGAATTCGATATTTCTTTTATGTGCTTCTTCAATCATAAATGCGAGTGGGTCGTATCCAGGGTCTTTTCCTTGTGTACCCGTAATGTATTCAGACCAAGGACCGTAATTTGAAGGATAGAAAGCATCAGCAGTCGGTTTAATTTGTACAACGACTGCATTCATACCAGTGTTTTTTACATCGTCTAATAGTCTTATAAATTCTTGTTTCTGCTTTTCAATAGGTAAGCCAGTTTTTGAAGGCCAATCAATATTGAGAACAGATGCTAGCCATACAGCCCGTAATTCATGTTTTTTGTAAGTAGTATTTACTTCAGCATAAGTAGAGTGAGGGGAAATGAAAGAGAAAGGAATAAAAAAGATGACGGTACAACATATCATTAATAAACGTTTAACAATCATTTATACGCCTCCCTATCATATGATTATCTAATATATTATTTGAGGCGGGGTTGGCCTTGCAATAGAGAAAATTGCATATTGAAACATTAATTTAATAGGAAAAATATTTTTAGTGAAATTTACTTTCAGTATAACTAAATCGTTTCATTTCTTCATATGCTTGTTAGTAAAGTGAAACTTTCTTTCATTTGAAGGAAACAATTTATAAGTATAGGAGGATTCAATAATGAAAGTTTTATTCGTTTGTTCTGGAGGAATGTCCAGCGCAATTATTGTAAACGCTTTAAAAAAAGAAGCAGAGAAAAAAGGTATGAACATGGAAGTGCATGCTATTGGAACAAGTGAGGTGGAGGAAGAAGTAAAGAATGGTTGGGATGTTGTAATGGTTGCACCTCAAGTTAGACATCGATTTGACGCTGTAAAAAAACTTACAGAACAAGAATCTATTCCGTGCGGTATTATTCCGCCGCAAGCATACACGCCGCTTGGTGGACCGACTTTATTAAAAACTGTAAATGAATTAATTAGTTAGGGGGAAGCGTTATGAATAAGTTTGTCACGTTTCTTGATAAAAACTTATCTGGACCGATGGCAAGGCTTTCTGAACAGAGGCATTTACAAGCAATCCGTGATGGAGTTATTTCGGCGTTACCATTTATTATCGTAGGGAGTTTCTTTTTAATAGTAGCATTTCCACCATTACCGAAAGATAGTTTCATATCAGTTTGGGCATTGAAAAATCAAACAAGTATATTAATACCATATCGTTTAACGATGTTTATTATGTCTTTATATATAGCATTTGGTATAGGATACAATTTAGCGAAAAGTTATAAGTTAGATGCTTTATCAGGGGCACAGTTAGCAGTATGCTCACTACTTTTAACATTGACGCCCGAATTAATCGATAAAAAAGGATTTATGCTTCCGATGACAAATCTCGGGGGGCATGGATTATTCGTAACGATGATCGTATCTATTTTATCAGTAGAGATTTTAAGATTTTGTAAGACGAAAAATGTAATGATTAAAATGCCAGAACAAGTACCGCCGTCTGTTTCACGTTCGTTTGAAGCACTTATACCTGCTGCATTCGTAATTATTTTAATGAGTTTAGTAACTGTAGTTTTTAGTATTGATTTACATCATGTAGTTGATAAATTAGCGGCACCGTTAGTAAAAGCTGGTGATAGTTACTTCGGTGTAATCATTCCAGTATTTTTAATTACATTTTTTTGGTCATTCGGAATCCATGGTGTGTCGGTTGTTGGAACTGTTGCCCGGCCATTATGGGAAGTATATTTAGGGAAAAATGGTGAAGCAGTTGCTAGTGGAGCAAACCAGTTGCCATTCATTTCACCAGAACCATTATATCAATGGTTTATATGGATTGGTGGTTCTGGTGCGACGTTAGGACTTGTATTAGCTATGATTGTATTTGGTCGATCAAAATATTCGAAAGCATTATCAAGAACTTGTATTGTGCCTGGTATCTTTAATATTAATGAACCTGTTATTTTTGGATTGCCGATTGTACTAAATCCAATTTTAATTATCCCGTTTATCATTACACCACTCGTAACAGCAACTGTTGCATATTCAGCAACTGCGATGGGATTTGTAACGCCAACACATATTATGCCGCCGTGGACATTACCAGCTCCAATTGGCGCGTATTTAGCCACAGGTGGAGATTGGCGTGCAGTAGTATTAGTTTTTATAAATATAGCAATATCATTCCTTATTTACCTACCATTCTTTAAAATGTATGACAAAAATATGCTTGAAATTGAAAAGAATGGTGACGGGGAATCTGTTAGCCCTTAAGTTTTATACTGTTATTTTGAGTGATAGACTTTTTGTCTATCACTTCTTTCATATTAAATCGAGAGAGGTGAAATGGAATGAATATAAAATTTAGTTATAAAGGTGTATTTATATTATTGTTTGGAGTAATATGTGCAAATTTACTCTTAGTACCTTTATTAAGAATGCTAAATCTACCACAAATGCATAGTATATGGATCGTTACAAGCATTGCGGCAAGTGTTTTGCTTACGATCGTTGTTTCTTTCATTGATGGCACATTTGTATCGAAAGTCCAGTTGTTTATTAGATTTATATTGTTTTCTGTAGGTTGTACGTTGTTTACTTACATAATTGTTTTTTAGTGAATAGGGGGCATGCATTTTATGTATATTGCAGGAATAATGTCCGGTACATCGTTAGATGGAATAGATGTAGCGCTCGTTCATATAGAAGGGAACGGTGTAGATTCTAAGGTCGAACTCATCCATTTTACTACTGTTCCATTTTGCAATGATATAAAAAATGAGATACAACATGCATTATCAATAGAGAATTCAAATGTGCAACTAATATGTAGTTTAAATTTCAAACTTGGTTTATGTTTCGCCAATGCTGTAAAGGAAGTTTGTAAACAGGCTGATTTGTCGCTAAAACAATTAGATTTAATAGGTTCTCACGGACAAACGATTTATCATCAACCAGCACCAGAAGGTAATATTATTTCTTCAACATTTCAAATTGGGGAACCAGCAGTTATAGCGTATGAAACGAACACTTCGGTTATCTCTAATTTTCGAACGATGGATATGGCAGCAGGGGGACAAGGTGCACCACTTGTGCCATATTCAGAGGTCATTTTGTATCGTCATCAAACTAAAAATAGATTACTACAAAATATTGGCGGGATCGGTAATGTTACAGTAATACCAAGTCATCTAAGTGATAAGAGCGTTATTGCTTTTGATACTGGCCCAGGAAATATGGTAATCGATGATGTATGTCAAAGATTATTTCAGTTGCCATATGATCAAAATGGTAGGATTGCAAAACAAGGAGTAGTTGTAGATGAAATTTTGACATATTGTATGAACCATCCATTTTTGAAAATGAATCCACCGAAATCAACTGGTAGAGAACAGTTTGGAGAAGAGTTTGTAAGTGAATTATTGAAGCGGTTTGAAAAGCATGGTAAAGAAAATCTTTTGACGACTGTCACGATGTTTACAGCAAGTTCAATTGTTCATCATTATAAGGAGTTTATTCTGCCGTATTATGAAATCGATGAAGTAATTTTAGGTGGTGGGGGCAGTTATAATCGTACACTTGTTGAAATGATACGAAATGGATTGAAGGAAGAAAAGTGCGCGATATTCATTCAAGAAGATATAGGCTATTCTTCAGAGGCGAAAGAAGCAATCGCCTTTGCGATTTTAGCAAACGAAACGCATCATCGTAATCCGAGTAATGTGCCAAGCGCAACAGGTGCAAAGCAATCTGTAGTTTTAGGGAATATAACATTCCCTCCAATAAGATGATGAAAATGAGGCGAACATATGAAGTATATGATTGGAGTAGATGGTGGGGGCACGAAGACAGAAGCAATTGCATTTGATTAAGACGGAAACGAAGTTGTAAGAGGTACGAGTGGGTTTGGAAATATATTAATAGATTATGAAAAAGCAGTTTCGCATATTATGGAGGCGATCGATCAATGCAAGAAAGCTTTAATAGATGGGCACTGCGTTTGTATTTGTTTAGGGTTAGCGGGTATAAGTGGAGCGAATACAAATGAATTAACATTACGATTAATAAAGAAATATGAAACGAAAATTGAAGTTTTTAATGACGCAATGATTGCACATGCAGCTGCTTTAAAAGGTAAGAATGGAATATTAACTATAGGTGGTACAGGTGCAATTTGTATAGGAAAGAAAGACGAAGTGTACGAGTATAGCGGTGGATGGGGACATATTTTAGGGGATGAGGGAAGCGGTTATTGGATTGCGTTACAAGGTTTAAAGAGAATGGCAAATCAATTTGATCAAGGAGTTAGACTTTGTCCATTAAGCTTAAGGATTCAAGACGAGTTTCGACTTTTAACATCATCTCATATAAAAAGACTAGTATATAGTTCTTCAAAAGATAAAGTTGCAGCAATTGCACCATTAATTATAGAGGAAGCGAGGAATGGGAATGATGATGCACATAAAATTATTCTGCAAGCGGCTAAGGAATTAACGATAATTACGGTGAATATTTACAACAAGATGCAGTTTGATTTATCACCTTTAATTGCAGTTAGTGGTAGTATATTGTGTTCAGTACCTGAAATATATGCTGAATTTAAGAAATGCTGTGAGAAAAGTATGGGAGAAGTTACATTCGTATCACCATCAGAAATGGCAGTGAAAGGAACATATCATTTAATGAAGGGTGTATATTTTATAAAATAGAAGTATGAGAATTTTTGTATGATTTGTAAAAATATGATGTTAAAATATACAAAGGGATGTAAAGCAAGAAAAAGTACAATATACATAGTTATTGAATATTGTATAAGTACTCCCATGTAGAAAGTGAATGATTACATGATTAATAGTATGCAATTGTTTTATGTAGTGGCTTCTTATTTGTTTGGAAACATATTGACCGCTTATATAGTAACAAAATGGAGACATAACGTTGATATTCGTGATGAAGGAAGCGGAAATCCCGGTGCAAGAAATATGGGGAGAGTATATGGAAAAGGGTATTTTGTCGCTACATTTATAGGTGATGCGATTAAAGGTGCAATTGTAGTTTATATAGCAAAATACCTTTTTGAAGATGCTACATTCGTAATGCTGGCATTATTGGCTGTTATACTTGGACATATTTACCCAATTTTATTTAAAGGCAAGGGCGGAAAAGGCATTTCAACATTTATTGGAGGGTTAATTGCATTTGATCATTTGATAGCGCTTACTCTTATTGCTGTTTTCATTATATTTTATTTAATCTTTAAAGGATTTACTAAGCCCGGACTAATTACAATCGCTTGTTTACCAGTTTGCATGATTTTGTATTCTTACTCTATTGTTACGACTATTTTAAGTGCACTTATCATTGTACTTATTTTATATGTAAATCGAGAATGAAATGAACTTTTAATAAGTGGAGTTAATCTCCACTTATAATTTTTATTAAATACATAAAGGAGATACAACATGGGGTTAATTTATAAAGTTGCTGATTAATCTTGGGAATTTGAAAGTATACATAAATTGAATTATAAAACATTTGTAGAAGAAATTCCGTAACATGAAGAAACGAAAGAGCATGTTCGTATAGATCGTTTTCATGAAGAAAATACTTATTTAATTTGTTTAGATGGTGATAAGTTAGTAGGTATGGTTGCGTTGCGAGGAAAACGACCATTCTCATTAGATCATAAAATTTCAAATTTAGATTTTTACTTGCAAGAACATGGAGAAAACGTATATGAAATTCGTTTACTTTCAATTGTAAAAGTAAACGAGGCAGTACCTGCTTATATGGACATTGGTATGTACGAAGAAAATGAAAGTATCCCATACTCCCATTCATGGAATTTAATTTATGCATTGCAAGAAGCATTAAAAATATTTGAAGATGAAATGGTATTTGAAAAAATAAAAGAGACGTATACATATATTGAACAAGCTATTACTAATATGGGTTTAAATCTTGTTTCACCTAAAGAACATGCCGTGCCAATTATAGTTACCATTCAATTAAATGAAGATCAGTCTTCTAAGGCGCTAGGTGATGCGTTAGCGTTACAAGGATATATTGTTCATTATGAATCAGCGTATTTACAAAAGAATAACTGGATCCAAATTGCATGTCTGAATCATTACAAAGAACGTGATATGAAAAGGATGTTGAATTGTTTACACAGATGTACATTAAAGAATGGCGTACATATATGAGCAATGATTTTTGAACATAGTTGGTTGCGTATAAAGGGATTATTACTTACGAAAACTTAAAAATGAGACAAACAGTAGATTATAAATTATTAGAAGAGGTGTTAGCATGATAACTAAAAAACTACCATTACATATAACAGACATTAAAAAAGCTCAAAACATTTTAGACAGAAATGCTCGTAAAACTCCTTTAGTAAAATCATTTTATTTGACTAGTAAAACAGGCGGAGAAATTCACTTGAAATTAGAAAATATGCAATTAACGGGTTCTTTTAAATTTCGTGGTGCGTTTAATAAAATGTCACAGTTGACAGATCAAGAAAAAGAGCGAGGCGTAATTGCTTGTTCCGCTGGTAATCATGCGCAAGGAGTTGCTTTATCTGCTCATTTACTTGGTATTAAGAGTAAAATTGTGATGCCGATTTCTGCACCGAAGGCGAAAGTTGAAGCAACTAGAGGATACGGATCAGAAGTGATTTTATATGGTGAAACTTTTGATGATGCGAAGGCAAAATGTGAGGAGATTATTAGGAAAACAGGTGAAACATACTTACATCCATATGATGATGTGGAGGTAATGGCTGGTCAAGGTACAATTGGTTTGGACATTCTTGATGATATGTGGGATGTAGATACGGTCATTGTACCAATTGGCGGAGGTGGCATTATTTCTGGTATTGCTGTTGCATTAAAGTCTTTTAATCCATCAATCAATATAATTGGTGTACAAGCTGAAAATGTTCATGGGATGAAGGCATCTTATAATAAAGGGACAATCGTAGAACATTATGAGGCACCTACTATAGCAGATGGTTGCGCAGTTAAAATACCAGGTGATTTAACTTTTGAGGTTGTAAAAGAATTAGTAGATGATATTGTAACAGTGTCAGAAGGTGAATTAGAAGTAGCGATGAAAGACTTATTACAGCGTGGTAAAGCCGTTGTAGAAGGTGCAGGTGCATTAGCTACTGCTGCTCTACTTGCAGGGAAAGTGGATACATATATAAAAGGGAAAAAAGTAGTAGCGGTTATATCTGGTGGGAACGTAGATTTGCAACGCATTTCGAGTGTTTGTGAGCAATTTTTTGTAGCTAATGAAGTGAAATAATCTTTAAAAAACATAAATTTTATGAAAGCAGAGTTAAGAAAACTAATCTTAGCTCTGCTTTTTGTCTACTGTATAGTACAAGTTGTAATACACATGCTGTATTTTCCGTATAGTGAATTATTTTATTTAAGCATCTATTTTCATAGATAACTCAAATAATTATATCAATATTGTCGAAACAGAAACAGAAATTTAATATAATGGTTTTAATGTATGAATGAGCTGTTAGGAGGATAGGCCATGAATAAGGAAGAACAGGTCATGAACGGTTTCAGGGAATTATATAATAAGATGGTTTGGCTAAATAAGGATAAGATGGAAGCAGGTCTGAAGGGTTTTAAGTCTTCTGAAGTACATTGTATTGAATATATTGAAAACAATACAGATTCTAACGTGACACAACTTGCAGAGGCTTTTTATGTGACTCGCGGTGCAATAAGTAGAATGACTAAGAAGCTCATAAAAAAAGGCCTTATCGAAAGCTATCAAAAGTCGGAAAATAAGAAAGAAATTTATTTTAGGCTTACCGAACAAGGGAAAGAAGTTTATAAAATTCATGAAGAACTGCACAAAGAGTTTCAAGAGCGGGATAAAGCTGTATTTGAGCAAGTAACCGAGGAAGAATTCGACAGTATAATTAACTTCGTGGAAAAGTATAGTAGGCATTTGGATGCAGAAATAAAGAAACAAGGTATACATGTTAAGTCATAATAAAGTTGAAGCATTCGGGCTTTTACGGGTAGTTAATCCCGAAAACTAACTTATTTTCCCGTTCATGCGGGATACATTTAAATAATAAAAAGGTAGCCTGTTCATAGTAAGGCTACCTTTTTATTATTGTATTTTTGTTGACTAATCAACAAAACAGAGTTATCATTTTGTTGACAAAGCAACAAAATGTTTTAAGGGGAGAAGTTAAATGTCTATTTTTAAATCACAAAATGAAAGCGAAACTGAAAAAAACATAGATAAACATGCTTTAATATTCGGCCTTATTTCTGTATTTCTTTGTGGAATAGGTTTCAGTATCATTATGCCTGTAGTGCCATTCTTAGTGCAGCCTTATATAAGTAGTCCGGAAGAACAGGCTCTAGTTGTTACGCTACTGACCTCTGTTTATGCGGTTTGCGTGTTTTTTGCTGCTCCTGCACTCGGGGCTTTGAGCGATAAATATGGCCGTCGTCCATTACTTTTAATATGCCTTTTCGGTTCCGCAATCGGGTACTTAGTTTTTGGTATAGGAGGGGCCTTATGGGTACTATTTGCTGGACGCATAATAGAAGGTATAACAGGCGGGAGTATAAGTACAATTTTCGCATATTTTGCAGATATCATTCCTCCACAACAGAGAACGAAGTACTTTGGATGGGTGAGTGCAGTGGTAGGTGCAGGAACCATTATTGGACCAACACTTGGGGGATTACTTGCCAAGTTTGGTCATTCTGTACCTTTATATTTTGGAGCGTTCATAACCTTATTAAATGTCTTATATGGGATGAAATATATGCCTGAGAGTCTTGACAAAAATAATAGGTTAAAAGAGATTACTTTTGTAAGGTTAAATCCTTTTGTACAACTTGCAAACATACTTTCCATGAAAAACTTAAAATGGTTACTTGTCTCAGCGTTTTTACTTTGGATACCTAACGGATCTTTACAAGCAATTTTCACACAATTTACGATGGATACTTTTAGCTGGAAGCCTGCACTAATCGGACTTATGTTTTCAATTATGGGCTTTCAAGACATCATTTCACAAGCTTTTATAATGCCAAAGCTTTTGATCAAGCTTAGTGATAAACAAATAGCTATACTTGGAATGGTTTCGGAGATTATTGGCTACAGTTTTATTGCAGCATCTGCTTTGTTTTCCCTATATCCTCTTCTAATCGTTGGGATGTTACTGTTTGGTTTTGGTGACTCAATTTTCGGACCTTCATTCAATGGGATGCTTTCAAAGTCTGTCGATTCTAGTGAACAAGGGAGGATTCAAGGTGGTAGCCAATCTATTCAAGCTTTGGCAAGAATGATTGGTCCAATTATTGGAGGACAAATCTATGTATCACTTGGTCATGCTGCTCCTGCTTTTATGGGGATGATTCTTATAGTAGTTGCAATAGCAGTTTTGTATAAAGGGACGCATGTAACTGTATAAACTATCTGCACTATTATGGTCTTTCTTTATATAAGGATGTTTCTACGGGAATCTTTCCTGAATGAATTGTATAACAGATAAATATAAGAACAAATAATAGGGTGTCAGAACTTAGGAACAAGTACTGGCCCCTATTTGTTTACAGTTTGAGAGCTAAGAAAAATTAAGAATTTATTCTGTAATGCTCTCATGGTGAAGGTTAAATAGAACTATCAATAATTAAAGTTAGCTTTTTTGAAAGTAAAAAGCTATGTAAATGACTAGATAGTTTAATTATGCTTGTGCTGAAGTAAATAATGACTCCATTTTTACTTTGCTCTTTTCTCGAATTTCACTGTCCGCATGGCGCATTACAAATTTATGCGCTATAGCGATTGCTAAAACATCATCTAATAAGCCAATCCCAATAATAGCAGCTATATCTGGAATGAAGTCGATTGCTAATACGTAATAAGATAAAGCAGCTAATATTATGAATTTCGCTTTAGTAGGTAACCCTTTTTTTCTCATTGTGTAGTATAAAATAATACTTTCATATACGCTTGATTTCCCGAGGTTTGCTGAGCTTTTTTTGAATTTTTTCCAAAGGGTCTGTTTCTCCATATAAACACTCCTATTACAAAAACATAGATTTTTTAAAAGGATAGACAAAGAAGTAGGGAAATAATCAATTTTATTGTTTTTCTTATGTATATTCCATAAAAATAGGGAATTACCTGTTTAAAATAATAGAATGTTGGTTATGTAACGACTCACAGTGTTCCGTTACATAAGTATGTACAGTAAAGTGTATGTGGATGATTTATTTATTATTAAACATTTAATAATCGGTATGGGGGAAGAAAAATGAAGATAATAGAACTACCAATTGAATTCGAATTTAACGGGGGGAAACAATGTATTTATCCGAGCTTAATTATAGTAAACAATGAATTAACTTTAGTGGATACAGGTTATATGAATTTTTCACCTTTAATTGAAGATGCAATTGTAAAACATGGGTATGAGATGAAAAACTTAAAAAATATAATTATTACCCATTATGATGATGATCATATAGGAGCTTTATATGATTTCAAAGTGAAATATCCTCAAATTAATGTTATTGCTAGTGAAATTGAATCAAACTATATTAATGGTGAAATAAAATCAGAGAGATTAGTTCAAGCTGAAGAAATGCTAGAACGTATGCCAAAAGAAGAAAAAGAATTTGGCGAATGGTTTATACAGCAGTTAAAAAATATAAGACATATTTCCGTTGATGAACAGGTATATAATGGTCAAATGATTTTGAATAATGAGTGTCAAATAGTAGCAACGCCAGGACATACTTCGGGGCATATTTCATTATATTTTCCGAATTTAGACTGTGTAATTACGGGAGACGCAGCGGTTCAAGAGAATCGGGAATTAGTTATAGCTAATCCAAAGTTTTGTTTAGATATAGAAAGAGCGGAACAGTCTTTGAAGAAGATTAAATGTCTTAAAGCAGAAAGATATTATTGCTATCATGGAGGGGAATTTACTATAAAATAATAAAAACCCTATCTTTCCTATATCGGAAAGATAGGGTTTTTCAATTCATAGATTCTGCAATTTGAATCAAATCATTAACATTGTATTTTTCTTTTATATGTAGTTTGTTACCAATTGCGATTGTATATTGAAAACCGTCTTTCTGAAATATAAGCTCATATGCTAAATTAAAATGAGGGTTATATAATGCTTTCATATTATTTTTAAAATTATAGAACTTTGTTCCCTTGTGTACATATTGCTCTAATTTATTGTGAACTGGTGAAACCGTGATTTTTAAAATCCCACTAATATTTTCATTATAGTAACGTAGTTCCAGATTATCGTTATAGATGTAACCGTGAAATTGCTGAATTTCGAACGGGAATTTGGTAGGAGTAAGTATATGTTCCTTACACTTCATTTCATATTCTTTTACAATAGTAGCTTCTTTCATAAGAGGATTAGTTCCATCATAAATTTGATTAATTTGAGATATTTTGTAGTTTTTTGTTACTATTTCTAAAATACAACCGATAGTAAATCCATCATCAGTGTCTTTGAAATAAGAAATAAGAATTGTAGTATCCTCTTTTGGAGATGGTACTATTTTAATTTCATGAATAGGTTTTTCCTTTTGGAAAGTAGGTAGTTCAATCCCTTCTGTTACATATGACTGCATTAATTTTTTATCATTTTTGAGTAAAGCTTGTTTAAATTCACTTATCACATTTGTTTGAGATTTTGCCATAATAATTGAGGTCGATTGAAAATATAGTAAGAAAAATATGCAAAATATCTTTATGAATGTAGTGGTCAATTTCATCATCCTTTAACTATGTTTCCGTAAATTTGAAATATATATGTATAGGAGGGGAGAAGATGAGTTTATTGTTCGATGTAATAATGGATATAATTTTATTTTATCCTCGAAATGACGTGAAATTAAAACACCATATTGCCAAATTAAGCGAATTTGAGTGGTTTCGAAGGTTACACGAAGATCCGAAATATACAGGTCTAATTTGGAGTAATAGAAAAATTAAGAAGTATATTTTGAATTCGACAAACATGGAAGCATTAATAAAATCCGAGAAAAAACAAAAAGAATTTGTGCATCTAATACACGATGAAAATAAAAAAAGAAGATAAGAATTTTTTTATTTTTCATATTTGGCGAAACAAATGGTACAATGAAAGCTAATGTGAAAAATAAGGAAAAGAAGTGGTCTATTTGAAAAACTTTTTAGAATTAGGAATTAGTGAAACTTTTAATCATACATTACGTGAAAATGGAATTACAGAAGCAACACCGATTCAGGAGAAGGCAATTCCTGTTATTATGTCAGGTAAAGATATTATTGGGCAGGCGAAAACAGGAACGGGTAAAACGTTAGCATTCGTGTTACCGATTTTAGAAAAAATCGATCCAGAGTCTAGTGATGTTCAGGCTTTAATTGTTGCACCAACAAGGGAACTAGCACTGCAAATTACAACTGAAATTAAAAAAATGCTTGTTCAAAGAGAAGATATTAATGTACTAGCGATATATGGCGGACAAGATGTAGCACAACAATTGAGAAAATTAAAAGGTAATACACATATTGTTGTAGCGACACCAGGACGATTATTAGATCATATACGACGTGAAACAATTGATTTAAGTAATCTTTCAACGATTGTACTAGATGAAGCAGATCAAATGCTTTATTTCGGATTCTTATATGATATTGAAGATATTTTAGATGAGACACCTGATAGTAAACAAACGATGTTATTCTCAGCAACGATGCCAAAAGATATTAAAAAATTGGCGAAGCGTTATATGGAAGAGCCGCAAATGATTCAAGTACAAAGTGAAGAAGTAACGGTAGATACAATTGAGCAGCGTGTCATTGAGACGACAGATCGTGCAAAGCCAGATGCACTTCGTTTTGTTATGGATCGTGATCAGCCATTTTTAGCAGTTATTTTCTGTCGTACAAAGGTTAGAGCAAGTAAGCTTTATGATGATTTAAAGGGACTTGGTTATAATTGTGCTGAACTTCATGGTGATATACCTCAAGCGAAACGTGAAAGAGTCATGAAGAGTTTCCGCGAAGCTAAAATTCAGTACTTAATTGCGACTGATGTAGCAGCTCGTGGACTTGATGTAGATGGTGTAACGCACGTATTTAACTTTGATATCCCTGAAGATGTAGAAAGTTATATTCACCGCATTGGCCGAACAGGACGTGCAGGTGGATCAGGTCTTGCAATTACGTTCGTTGCAGCGAAAGATGAAAAACATTTAGAAGAAATTGAAAAAACGCTTGGTGCACCAATACAAAGACAAATAATCGAACAACCGATGATAAAAAATGTAGATGAAAATGGAAAACCGGTACAAAAGCCGGCTCCAAAGAAATCAGGTCAATATCGTCAAAGAGATAGCCGTGAAGGTTTAAGAAGTGGTTCAAAAGGTGGTCCAAGAAACGATTCAAGAAATAGTTCTAGAAATGATAACAATCGATCATTTAATAAGCCAAGTAATAAGAAAAGTAGTACAAAACAAGGTCAGCAAAGACGTGGCCGTTAAATAGTTATTATTCAAAAAGAGTCGCAAAGTGTTGCGGCTCTTTTTTGTTTTTATACAACGAAGTCGATATAAGTACAAGGGTGATTACATAGAAACAACCTTTAAAATTTCATTCACCGTATTAAAAATAAATTTTAAAATTCATAAAGGAAATATAAAGTAGGTTGTTGTATATGTACGATAACAGGAAACTTTTCACATACTAAACATATACTTTAAATAAACCGACAGTCGGTCCGTAGGAAGGAGTACATGAATGAGGATCGTAAAAGAATATGGGGAGCGTAGAAATGAAATTTTAGAAACTGCTGAACGTTTGTTTGTTACAAAAGGGTATACGAAAACTACAGTAAATGACATTTTAAAAGAGATTGGTATAGCAAAGGGGACGTTTTATCATTATTTTAAGTCGAAAGAAGAAGTAATGGATGAAATTATTATGAGGATTATTAAAGCAGATGTTGCTAAAGCGAAAGCAATTGTCTCTAACCCTAATATCCCAGTTTTGGATAAGTTATTTCGAGTTTTAATGGAACAATCACCAAAATCAGGAGATGTAAAAGATAAAATGATTGAACAATTTCATCAGCCAAATAATGCGGAAATGCATCAAAAAAGTATAGTACAATCAATTATTCATTTATCTCCTGTTTTAGCAGAGATTTTAGAACAAGGAATCGCTGAAGGCATATTTTCTACTCCATACCCACAAGAAACGATTGAATTATTACTCTCTTCAGCACAAGTCATATTTGATGAGGGTTTATTCCAATGGAAGCCGGAAGAAATGATGAGGAGGGCTAAAGCTTATATCAAAATGATGGAAGCATCTGTTGGAGCGAAAGAGGGAGCCTTTGATTACATGGTGGAGGTTTTAATCAAACAGAAATAATAATTTTCTGTTTGGATATTATCGACCGACAGTCGGTCTGAATCGAATGAAAGGTGTGATAAGGATGTCAGCCAGTATAAGGTCTTCGATGAAAGATTTTCACTTAATGGTGAGTGGACAAATTATTACTATTTTAGGTTCAACACTTGTACGTTTTGCCCTGTCATTATATGTGCTAGATATAACAGGGCGTGCTGATATATTCGCAGGATTATATGCGGTAACGAGTATTCCGCAATTAGTTCCAGAGAATAAGTTAGAGCAAGCGAACGGTATCGTAAATGGTGTGCAAGCATTGTCAAATATAGTTGCTCCTGTATTAGGAGGAATACTGTACGGTATAATTGGTTTGAAAATGCTCGTAATAATAAGTTGTCTTGCTTTCTTTTTATCTGCGATTTTAGAAATGTTTATTAAAATACCTTTTATAAAAAGAGCACGAGAAAGCCATATAATACCGACAATTGTAAAGGATATGAAAGAAGGATTTATATATGTTTTAAAACAACCATTTATTTTGAAATCTATGCTTTTAGCTGCATTACTAAATTTAATACTTACACCGCTATTTGTTGTTGGCGCTCCAATTATTATACGAGTAACAATGGAAAGTAGCGACACGTTATACGGAATTGGAATGGGATTGATCGATTTTGCTACTATTTTAGGTGCATTATCGATAGGTTTTTTTGCGAAAAAGCTACAGATGAAAACATTGTATTACTGGATGCTTTTAATAGCTTTATTAGTACTACCAATGGCACTATCAGTTACGCCAGTTATTCTTAATTTAGGATACTATCCACCATTTATCCTCTTTATACTTTCTTCTATTCTAATTGCAATGATCGTGACAATTGTATCCATCTATGTGATTACTGTAGTCCAAAAGAAAACACCAAATGAAAACCTAGGAAAAGTAATGGCAATTATAACAGCGGTATCTCAATGTATGGCACCAATTGGGCAAGTCATTTATGGTTTTATGTTTGAAGGATTCAGTATGAAAATTTATTTACCTATATTAGTTATTAGTTTCATAATGATAATAATAGCGATGGTGACGAAGAAAATATTATGGAATGAAGGGAACTAGCTTCATATGATTAGGAGAATGTTAAAAAGAGATTTCTCTCAAAATAAAATGATAATTACCATTCTATTTATGTTTATCATGTTATCAAGTCTTTTAATCGCAAGTGCTTCAAGTAACGTTATAAATCTATTGAACTCAACGGATCAATTGTTTAAAGTATCAAACGCACCGCACTTCGTACAAATGCATGCCGGAGAAATAAACCAAAAGTCAATTGATTCATTTGTAGCGCAAACTCCTTTTGTAAAAAAACAACAAACAGCAGAGATGGTTCAAATAGGCGGATCTAACATTTTTATAAAGAAGAAAAATCAAGCGGAACATAATAGTGTAATGGACATTAGCTTCGTTAAGCAAAATACTATTTTGGACTTTTTATTAGATTTAAATAATGAATTGATCAATGTTAGGAAAGGAGAAATAGGTGTACCAATTTATTATATGCAAAAATATAATTTGCGTATTGGAGATAAAATATGGGTTGTGAAAAATAATAATGAGCTAGAATTTACTATTTCGGCATTTGTTCGTGATGTTCAAATGAACCCATCACTTGTTAGTTCAAAACGATTTGTAATAAGCGATGAAGACTTCGAAAGAATAAAGGGGAATTTTGGAGAAAGTGAATATCTTATTGAATTCCAGCTAACAGATTTAAATAAAATAAATGAATTTGAAAATTTATACCAGTCATCAAACTTACCTCAAAAAGGTCCCTCTATTACGTATTCACTCTTTAAAACACTCAATTCATTAACAGATGGAATAATAGCTGCAGTGCTGATCATTATCAGTGCATTATTAATGCTAATCGCGATTTTATGTATTAGATTTACGATTATGACTTCAATGGAAGAAGATTATCGGGAAATTGGTGTTATGAAAGCTATAGGCATTCAAAGTAAAGATATTCAAAAACTATATGTAACAAAATATGTTGTTATTTCAGCTATCGGATGTATATGTGGATATATCCTTTCGTTATTTGTTACAAAAATATTTACCTCTAACATCGCACTTTATATGGGGACAGCTAATAAAAGTATTTTATATTATGTTGTGCCATTGATAGTCACAACATTGTTATTTCTAGCCGTTATCCTTTTTTGCCGCATCATTTTGCGGAATTTCAGGAGAATTACAGCAATAGACGCTTTACGATCAAGAGATAAACTAGGAAAAAGAAAGATTAGAAGATTTTTTTCTCTCTATCAAACTAAAATTACAAATGTAAATATATTTATTGGTATACAAGATGTAGTGAAACGATTTAAGTTATATCGAGTATTAAGTATCGTTTTAATTATTGCAGTGTTCATGATTGTTGTACCAGTTAACTTTTTGTACACGATTCAGTCACCGCAATTTGTTAATTATATGGGAACAGGAAAGAGTGATATACGAATAGATTTACAGCAATCTGAAAATATAGAAAAACGGTTTAATGACGTTATATCGTATGTCGGAAACGATGAAGAGGTAGAAAAATATGCAGCATTTGTAACGAGTACATTTAAAATGGTGAAAGCTGATGGTACACATGAAAACTTAAATGTAGAAGTGGGAGATTTCGCCCAATTTCCAATAGAATATGTTAAAGGTATGGCACCAAAAAATGAAAATGAGATCGCTCTCTCTTATATGAACGCAAATGAATTAAAAAAGAATATAGGGGATGAAATCGTTTTATTTGTAGAAGGAAAAGAGAAAATGCTAACTATTAGTGGTATATATCAAGATGTAACGAATGGAGGAAAAACAGCTAAAGCGAGTTTTTCTTATAATAAAGAAAATATATTATGGTACGTAGTAAATGTAGATATGAAACCCAAAGTGAATCTACAAGAAAAAGTGAAGGAGTATAAACAAAATTTTAATTCTGCAAAAATAACAGATACGGATAATTATTTATCTCAAACTTTAGGGGAGACAATTAAACAATTAAGACTCGTGACACAAGTGGCAATTTTGATTGCTATATTGATATCGGTTTTAATAACGGCGATGTTTTTTAAAATGTTATTGGTAAAAGATTCTTCGCAAATATTAATTATGAAAAGTATCGGCTTTTCCTACAAAGATATTCGTATACAATATGTTACTCGTTCTATCTCTATAGTATTAGTAGGTATTTTAACAGGGACATTTATAGCTGCTACGTTTGGAGAAACACTAATAAGCTGGTTAGGTTCATTTATGGGAGCAGCTCACATAAAGTTTGTTGTTAATCCGATCATTTCTTATGTAATATGTCCAGCTATTTTATTTATATCTGTGACCGTAGCAACACTTTTCAGTAGTTTTACAGTGAAACAAACAAATGATTTAAAGCTAAATGGGGAGTAGGAGGTGTGTAATTTGAAAAAAATTTTAGAAGTAAAACAATTAAATAAAAAATACGAAATGGATGGAAATAAAACTTACCATATGTTAAAAAATATAAATTTAGAGATTTATGAGGGAGAGTTTATATCGGTTATGGGACCTTCTGGTTCAGGGAAATCGACGTTACTATATAATATTAGCGGAATGGATCAAATGTCATCAGGAAGTGTGAAAGTTGATAGTAAAGAAATAACATGTATGAAAGAAGAAGTGTTAGCAAAATTACGACTCAGCGAAATGGGATTTATTTTTCAACAGAGCAATCTTCTTAGAAATTTGAATCTTTTTGATAATATAGTTTTGCCTGCGTATTTAGCAAAATTTGAGAGCAGGAAAATAATAAATAAACGTGCACTTGAATTGATGAAAAAAACGGGAATTAGTCAAATTGCAACTAATAATATAACTGAAGCATCAGGAGGCGAATTACAAAGGGTATCTATTTGTAGAGCACTCATAAATAAACCTAATATTATTTTTGCTGACGAGCCAACGGGTGCTTTGAATTTAAAAGCGACAGAAGAGGTAATGGATATTTTAGCAAATATAAACCGTATGGGAACTACAATTTTGCTAGTTACTCATGACGTAAAGGTAGCAGCTAAAACAGAAAGAGTTCTTTTTATGGTGGACGGGGAAATTGTTAGCGAAATACAGATGGGTAAGTATAGAAACGATGATTTGAAAGTGCGAGAAGAGCAGTTGTTAAAATGGTTAACCGTACTTGGATTTTAAAGAGATAATATTTTTGACTCCTATTGAATATAGGAGTTTTTTCTTTGTTTAAAAGTTTAAAAAGAGATATAATAATTTTCTGACTATTGATTATGGAGGGGTATAAATGAAAAATGAAACGTTACGTACACAAGAAGATATATTAAAAATGCTTGATTCATTATTAAGACCTGCAGAACCATTTTGGAATGAATTTTATGTGAATAGAGAAAAAGATGTTCCGTTTTTTGAAAATGTTCCAGATGAGAATCTAGTTTCGTATATACAAAAAGAGAGTGTTTCAAAAGGGAAAGTATTAGAACTTGGATGTGGTCCAGGAAGAAACGCAATTTATTTAGCGAATGAGGGATTTGATGTAACAGCAGTAGATTTATCTATAGAAGGTATTAATTGGGCGAAAGAGAGAGCATTAGAAAAAGGAATAGAAATTCACTTTATTTGTGATTCAATTTTTAATTTAGGTGCTCAAAATGAATTTGATTTTGTATACGATTCGGGCTGTTTGCATCACATTCCACCGCATAGAAGAATAAATTATGTGGATTTAATTAAAAACTCATTGAAATCTGGTGGTTATTTCGGATTAACATGTTTTGCAGCTGGCGATTTAGATGAGAGGAATGGATCAGAAATAACGGATTGGGACGTATATAGAGGTTGGAGTTTACAAGGTGGTCTTGCCTATTCGGAAGAAAAATTAAGGGAAATATTTAAAGAGTTTGAAGTGATTGAAATTAGGAAGATGAAACAAATTGAACAACCAAATAATATGTTTGGAGAGTCATTTCTTTGGACAGCATTGTTTAAGAAGAAATAAAAAAATAGAGAATTGACAAATTCATTGTCTTTATAGACAATATATTTATCGGAATGTACGTTCGGTTTTGTTGTCCGATGTCTGTTTTGCATAAATACATAACAAGGGGCTGTCTCTATATGAATAACACAAATCAAAAAATTACTACGTTCTTGATGTTTGAGGGCAAAGCTGAGGAAGCGATGAATTTTTACACATCGCTATTTAATCAATCAGAAATTGTAAGTATCTCTCGTTATGATGAGAATGGACCAGGTAAAGAGGGAACTGTAATTCATGCAACATTCACGCTAAATGGACAAGAGTTCATGTGTATTGATAGTTATGTAAAGCATGATTTTACATTCACTCCAGCTATGTCTCTTTATGTAACTTGTGAGACGGAAGAAGAAATTGAAACGGTCTTTAATAAACTAGCGCAGGATGGAGCAATACTTATGCCTTTAGGTGCCTATCCATTTAGTAAAAAATTTGGCTGGTTAAATGATAAGTATGGTGTATCTTGGCAGTTAACTCTTGCTGGAGATGAATAATTAAAATAATATGGTGATATTAATGTTATAAAAAATAAAAGGGATGATACAAGATAAATATGTATCATCCCTTTTATTTTTTGTTTTACAACCGTCATCGTTTGTATTTATAACGACTTTAGGGGTGCTTTTTAAGTTTTTTATATAATATAAAACTGCTAATTTAATTTTTCAGCTTATCTAGTAATTGAATTCATTAACTGGAAGAAGTATTCAGGCTTATAAGTCTTATTTAGGTTATACCACGAATGTAACGTATCTGGTGCAAATACATCAATTTTTTTCAATACTTCCATTGCAAATTCCAGAGGAGCTACTCCTGATGCAGTAATCAAATTTTCATCACATACTGCAGGTTCCATCTTATAAAGTTGTTCTCCTTTATAATTAGGACAAACCATTTTAATATATTCTAAATCATTGCTTGTATGTTTTCTAGAATCTAGGTATCCCAAATTCGCTAACCCCTCAGTTGCACCACAAATGGCAGCAACAATAGTGCCGAGTTTTAACGCTTCACCAATTTTTTTTAAGATAGGGTGATGAATGCTTTCCCCCCAAGTAGTCCCTCCAGGTAAAACTAAAAGATCGTTACTCTCAAGAGTACATTCATCCAGGGAAATATCTGGCTTTATGCTCAGTCCTCCCATCGTAGTAATAATTTCATTATTAGCTCCTACTGTAACTACCTTTAAAGGGGCTAACTCTTTTTTGAAATATCTTCCTGAGTTTAGTTCTGCAATTAAATGTCCATATTCCCAGTCTGACATCGTATTAAATACATAAAGATAAACTTTTTTTGTTTGCATACAATAACACTCCAATCACAATTGAGTTTTTCAAAAAAATATTAATAAATAAATTTTACAATATTTATCATTTGAATTTAACCTATTTCCTTAAGAATTCTTTAAAAAATAATTTGGATACTTTATTTGAAGGTATGGTTTACGAATTAAACAACCTTCAAAAAATATAATAGTTGAAATTTGTTGGTTTTAGAATGAAGAAATTAGGCTCAATATACCAACTTAATTATTCATAATTGAGTTGTGGTATAATTTACATACAGGGGGAAAGTAGATGACACAACATAAAGAAGAGCAAATGAATGAGGCATTAGCATTATTTTACTTTGCATATAAAACTTTTACAGAAAAACCAGATGAAATAATAAAAGAGTATAGTATACAGCGTGTACATCATAGAATTCTGTTTTTTATCGCTCGTTTTCCAGGGCTTAGTGTAAATGAGCTGCTATCACTTTTAGAAATAAGTAAACAAGCTCTTCACGGACCGTTGCGCCAACTGTTAGATAAAGGACTTATTGAGAGTAATGAAGCTGCACATGATCGTCGTGTGAAACAGCTGTCTTTAACAGAAGAAGGAACAGACTTAGAGAAAAAACTGAGCGATGTTCAAAGAGAACAAATGGGAGCTATTTTCTCACAGTTTGGCGAATCATGTGAAGAAAATTGGCATCAAGTTATGAATGAAATGGCAAATAGCCGTTCAGGATTTGATGCATGGACGTCTAAGCGTGAGATACCAGTAGAATAAAAGATAGAAACAGTATCTTGTTTTGTAGTTTGAAAAATCATAAATTTTTATCTGTATATTTGGCAACTATGGATAAAAAATTCACATTGCCAAAAACTTTATATGTGTACGTATTGAAATTTTAAAATTCATATTTCCGAGAGGGGAATTATAATGATAAAACTTGTACTCATTCGTCACGGACAAAGTTTGTGGAATCTTGAAAATCGATTTACAGGATGGACAGATGTGGATTTATCAAAGAATGGATTAAGTGAAGCGAGAGAAGCAGGAACAATATTAAAAAAGAATGGATATACATTTGATGTTGCGTATACCTCGGTACTAAAACGAGCAATTCGTACATTATGGATTGTACTGCATGAAATGGATCTCACTTGGGTTCCTATACATAACTCATGGAAGTTGAATGAACGCCACTATGGTGCACTACAAGGATTGAATAAAGACGAAACTGCAAAAAAATATGGAGATGAACAAGTTCATATTTGGAGAAGAAGTATAGATGTGAGACCGCCTGCACTTACTGAAGATGATCCTCGATATGAGGCGAACAATCCAAGATATAAAACGTTAAAAAAAGATGAATTCCCATTGACTGAATGTTTAGAGGATACGGAGAAAAGAGTAGTTGATTATTGGCATTCAGAAATTGCACCGTCATTAAAAAGTGGTGAGAAAGTAATTATTTCATCGCACGGTAATACAATTCGTTCGCTAGTGAAATACTTAGACAACCTTTCAAGTGATGGTGTGGTTTCATTAAATATTCCAACTAGCATTCCGCTTGTTTATGAGTTAGATGAAAAATTACGTCCGATTCGTCATTATTACTTAAGTATGGATGGAGAAGTACCTGAAGGGGAAATTCCGAAACATATTTCTTTTTAACATGAAAATTTGAAACGCATGCTTGTCTACATATACAATGTAGATTCATGATAAAGTGAAACTTTAATCAGTGGAGGGTGTTCATCCCGCACTGATTATTAGCCTTCACCAATCGGGCTTTTATGGGCAGTTGATCCCTCACCTAACGTCTTTGCTTTCGCTGAATTTTGAGGTGGGGGGGCTTACTGCCCGTTAATGCGGGATAAAAGACGTGGCCTGCTTCTAATGTATATGCGATGTTGCTAACTTTAGAAGGTTGTCCACGTCTTTTGTCATAAAGAGAGCTGTTTGTGCATGTAATGGTATCGTGAGTAGTTTTGGAATGGAGGGTGATGTGATTGACGATCTCTAACATTCGAATTGGCTTATTTATTTTAGCAATCGTCTTTATTGTTCTTGTTTTCTTTTATTGGAGAAATGAAGAGTTGTACGAGGAGAAGAAACAACGAATTCGAAAAACGTGGTACGGTTTGTTCATAACATCAGTCACAGTTTATTTCACGATAAAAGGAATAGATTTAACCCTCTGGAAAAATCTTTTAATGTTTACTGCGATGGTAATTTTCGTTGATATTGCATTCATTTTGACACCAAATATTTCAGAAATATGGGGCGCAAAATTCAGCGATATTGGAAAGACGGTCCAATCAATTAAAAGGTCATTAATTGCTTCAAAAGCAAGAGGAGAAATATATACGACAATTATTCAAAATGTGAATCCAACAGCCTTTGGGACAATGGAATGGCATACGGAAGAGGAATATACAAAAAGCTTAAACACATTTTTAGATTCATATGGGGAAAAGATTGGTGCGAAAATTGTTGTATTTGAAGCGGTGAAGGAATTAAATACAAACTTTCGTGGTATCCGCTCTCAATTTAGTATTATTGTTCCATTAGAACACATCGAGCAATTGAATGAGCAGAAAGCGGTGCAAGTAGAAAATGTCGGAATTATACCAGCAAAAATAGTTAGTGATGTTTTCATTGTTATTGATGGGAAGAAAAATAACCTTCAAGATCGAGATTTTGAAAATGTATATAATTTAACAATTCATCATAGTTATTTTAGTAAATAAGGACAGAATCTTTTTCTGTCCTTTTCACCTATACATAAAGGGAGAACAAATTCAGACAAGCTTGTATAAAATTGGACAATCATTCCTACACTAGCACGTAGAGGTGATTGTAGTGATAAAAGATTATGACAATGATTTTTTTAAAGAAGATAATGAAGATACAACAGATTTCTCTTTAATAAAAGGAGATACTTTGCAGCAAGTAGAAGAGTTAGAAGAAGAATTAAAAAGAAAATGATACGTGTACACTCTGTCTGCATTTGCTATATAATATAAATAAAAGGCTGTATCTTTTTGAAAAGGGGGAGAAGAGATGGCAGAAGTAAATGCTCAAAAATCTTCGTTTTTTAAAACTAAAAAAGAAGAATCAAATACAGATTTCTCTCTTGTGAAAGGTGCATTAACAGAAAATATAAATCGTTTAGAAAAACTTATGGATAGTAATAGTTCGAAATATGCTCGAGTGAAAAAAATAAAGGAAAATGCATAAGAGCATTTTCCTTTATTTTTCATTTTGCATTAAACTTTTCTTTTACTTTTAAAGGTAAATCCGCTTTTTGAATTTCTTCATAGGATTTTACTTCAATCGATGATATTTCATTTTTATCTTTATTTTCTTGGTCTACATAAATGCACAAAAATGCCTTTTCATTTAATTTTTGATCGTTTGATTGTTTTTTACTTCTAAATGTAATTTGTTTTCTTACTCCATCTTCATCATATGCCGGCAATGTGTAGTTCCGTAAGTTTCTACCTTCTATCTTTTCAATAAACCCTTCACCTTTTATCTGTACGTAATATACATCCTTACCGATTCTATTTAGAGAAGCTCTTTCACACCCGATAGTTAAGTTGCAAAATAATAAACTTAGTGTAATAACAGATAAAATTTTTTTCATTTTCATTATCTCCTTTAAATTATGTATTTAAAGTATACGATTATTTTTTTTATAGAAAAATCGATTTTGATTACAGCACTCTTACAATCTTGTAAGAGTATAGCTTATTTACACTAAATTAAAAAATATGAGGATGGAATGAATAGGTTATAATGAATTTTTGAAATCTTAAAATAAAAGTAAAATAATGAATCATGGTATAATAATAAAGGACGTACATATTATTTTGTCAATTGGAGAGGAGCTTAAAAATGTATTCTACTTTAGAACAATTAACAAAGCACCCTGTATTTTATCATTTTGCAGAAATTTCAAAGATTCCTAGAGGATCAGGTAATGAAAAAGAAATTAGTGATTACTTAGTGAGTTTCGCAAAGGAACGTAATTTAGAAGTTATTCAAGACGAAGCATTAAATGTCATTATAAAAAAAGAAGCTACTTC
The DNA here is from genome assembly GCF_019344915.1 of Bacillus sp. FDAARGOS_1420. Classification (NCBI taxonomy): domain Bacteria; kingdom Bacillati; phylum Bacillota; class Bacilli; order Caryophanales; family Bacillaceae; genus Bacillus; species Bacillus sp. FDAARGOS_1420. Next base: position 1,593,441 of record NZ_JAHWJB010000002.1, read on the forward strand.
TGGTTATGAGAATGTTCCAGCTATTATCATTCAGGGGCACTCTGATATGGTGTGTGAAAAAAACCAAGCGACAGTTCATGATTTTGAGAAAGATCCAATTGAATTAAGAATTATTGGAGATATGTTATATGCAAACGAAACTACTTTAGGTGCGGATAATGGTATTGCCGTTGCATATGCATTAGCATTATTAGATTCAACAGACATCCCGCATCCAGCTTTAGAAGTTGTTATTACAACTGAAGAAGAAACGACAATGGGCGGTGCATTCGCTGTTGATTCAAATCATTTTGACGGAAAAATATTTATTAATATTGATTCTGAAGAAGATCATAAATTACTAGTGAGTAGCGCAGGTGGTGCGAAAGCAGTTGAAACGATTTCAGTGATTTGGGATGAAGCGTCAGTAGATATGGACACATACCGACTATATGTTGGGGGACTTAAAGGTGGACATTCTGGTTTGGAAATTGATAAACAACGCGGTAATGCGAATAAAGTATTAGGACGAGTTTTACGTGATTTATCACTTCACATTCAGTTTAATATGAGTGAAGTTCATGGCGGCTTAAAAACAAATGCAATTCCGCGTGAAAGTGTAGCTACAATTTTATTACGTGCAGAAGATGTACAGCAAGTAGAAGAAAAACTAAAATCATGGACACGTATGTTACAAGAAGAGCTACGTGCTGTTGATCCGGATGTTCATGTTTCACTTACAAAAGTAGAAGAAAAGGCGGAAAAAGTCTTTTCTAAAGAAACACAAAAACAGCTTATTTCTTCATTATTCTTAATTCCAAATGGTATACAAAGTATGAGCATGGATATTAAAGGTCTTGTAGAAAGCTCAACTAATTTAGGAGTTATTCAAACACTGCAAGATGAGATTAAATTACGAAGCGAAGTGAGAAGTTCTGTAAGTAGCTTAAAACAACATATTGTAGATGAAATTAAGTATATTGCGGAATTAGTAGGGGCAACATTTGAAAAAGAGTCTGAATATCCAGAGTGGCCATATAATCCTAATTCGCCTATCCGTAATCTATTCGAAAAAGTGCACCAAGAAAAATACAGCAAAGATGCTGAAATCTTCGCAGTACATGCAGGAATTGAGTGCAGTGTATTTGTTCAAAAAATGCCTGAGTTAGATGCTATTTCATTCGGTCCAGATATCTTTAATGTTCACACTCCAGATGAACATATTAGTATTTCTTCTGTTGTGAATAACTGGGGATTTTTCGTTGATGTAATGCAGGGAACGAAAGAATTAGCTAAGTAATAAAAGACGGAATAAAAAGCAGCCTAAATTTATAGGTTGCTTTTTTGTATAGAATTTTATGTGAAGCAAAATAATGGCCAAGAAATTTACCTATTGTTGATTTAAAATAAAGTTTGATAAAAAGATCTATTTTGCAGAGTATCTCTTTCTTCAACAATCGGGCCATTTAATTGAATAAGACTACACAAAAAGTCGCTTTCCTTTACCTAAGGAAAGCGACTTTTTAGATTGGTTTTCCCCTTATTATCAAGCTTTTTACTTTAAGTTCCTTTGACTAATAAGGTTTACTTCAGTAAAATAAGGTATATTATATTTGTTGAATAGATTCTCTTTAAAGACAAGAAAAGTAGGTGAACAAAGTGGGGAAATATCAATTGGATTACAAAGGTCAGGCAGCTGTGGCAAAGTTTCATGAAAAACAGACGCCTGCCAAATTTGATAAAAAGCAGCAACTTGAAAAATTGCGTGCGGAGTATTTGGAAAAGAAGCAAAAACAAACAGATAAATAATACGTTATGTTTTTCTGAATTTTCTTTATGTAATGCAAACAAACACAAGAAAATAGGTAAGTTATTCATCGTTCAAATATATACAGGCTATTTTTTCAAGCCTCTTACTTAATGAACTAAAAAGTCGATTCCTTGAGATGGAAATCGGCTTTTTTAATAAGTGACATTTCCTTAGCGTTGTAAATCCGCATTTTCCTGATACTACCCCAAGAAGTAATTGAGGATAATGTATATACCACAGTCGGGCGCTTTAATTGAGTAAGGTTCACAAAAATTATCAAACTTTTTTATAAAAGGATGATTCAATTGAATATAGAAAAAGCGTGTTTTGATCAATCTTTTTTTCAAAACACGCTTTTTCTATTCGCTCTTTTATCAAGGTTTATTAAGTTAATTTAATCAAACTTTATTCAAAAGCTACACCTATGTAAAGTTCTACTGTAATATTATACCCCCCCTTGATAAGGAGAAAGTATTACTACACAAGTGTCATGTGAATTTCATGTACCGTAATTTAAATAAAAAAATAAAGAGTTTCAAAAAAATATAAAATGGTTTTCTTGTCCGCACTCTCGGATTTATTATAACTTGGTTAATTTGACTTGTGTAATTTATTACGTTATGATTTTTCATTATAACTGAAAGGCTTGAAGATAATGATTCGTCGTTTGAAAAAGTTTAAAAATGTCGCTGTCGTATTAAGCTTCTAAGTAAATTGCAAAAATCTACAATACTTAGAAGCGAGGAATATAGTTATGAAGCATCCATTATTTAATCATTGGTCTGAAACAAAGTATTTAAAAGATATAGTAACAAATCCACTCATTGAAGTAGGAGAGTACTCCTATTATTCAGGGTATTATGGAAATCAAAATTTTGAAGATGGTTGTGTAAGGTATTTATGGGGCGATGCTAAGTCCCAAGCACTGTTCAATCCAATTGAACAGATGGGTTGGCATCTTGATAAACTTATTATTGGAAATTATGTTTGTATTGCAAGTGGCGTTATCATTTTAATGGGTGGTAATCATAATCATCACTCAGAATGGATTACAGTGTATCCATTCGCTGAGCAAATAGAACATTCATATGAACCGAAGGGCGATACAATCATTAAAAGTGATGCCTGGATTGGAATGAATGCTATTATAATGCCAGGCGTTACAATCGGTGAAGGTGCTATCGTTGCAGCAGGATCTGTCGTAAGTAAAGATGTTCCGCCATATACGATAGTGGGCGGTAATCCTGCTAAGGAAATAAAGAAACGGTTCACTGATACAGAAATGAATATGCTAATGGAAATGCGTTGGTATGATTGGGATAGAGAGTTGATTGAGAAGGCAATTCCTCTTTTATCTAGTCCAGCCATTGAACCATTATTTGCTTTTTATAAAAATGAAGTAAAAAATAAATAAATCAGCTAGAAAAACTACATTCAATATAGGATGTAGTTTTTTTATTATTTGTACTAGAAACAATTATGAAATAATCTCCCCATTATGGTTTAGTTTTTATAAATTATCTTAAGAAAAATTAAGAAATATAACCAGTAGTTCTTAATATGTTTTATTTATAATTCAAATGATTACACAAAATTGTTTCTTCATTTTCCCTTCAAGGTGTTCCATCACGAATTACTCGCCCGGAGGTAGAAAAGGTAGCTTATATGTTAGAAGTTTCAGCGATACTCCAAAAGCATCCACCTGAAGTATCTAGTGGGCAGCAACATGTATACTTGTGCATGAGCCAGCCATTATAAAGTTTATAATGGCTGCAGCAATAATTCTTTTTTGTGAGATGGCGAAAAGGGATTTTTTATGTGCAATTCATTGTGTTTTCTTAACAAAACACCTAGTGCTTTCTTATCTTAAAGGGGAACATATTTATTACTTAGTTTGTCTATTACGTGTATTACTAAAAATGGATATTCAAATTAAATACAATAAATCCCGTTTGATACCTATTTTTATGTATTACAAAAGTATGAAAGGACTTATTATTTTGAAAAATAAAAGGATGTGTATTGGTGGTGGACAAGTTTAATACTTTTACAGATGAAGCATTGCAAGTGGAAACGAAAAAGACATAACTCAAACAGTAGCTTATCAATCATACAAACGTAGGAGGATATATATGATGAAACCAGTTGTAGACGTGAAAAACGTTCAAAAAGTGTACGGTAAAAAAGCTGAGAATCAATCACACGCATTAAAAGGTGTTTCATTCTCGATTCAAGAGGGGGAGTTTGTCGGTATTATGGGGCCATCTGGTTCTGGCAAAACAACATTATTAAATGTAATTTCAACACTTGATAAAGCGACAGGTGGTGTTATTGAAATTGCAGGAACGGATATTACGAAAATGAAACAAGGTGAGCTTTCAGATTTCCGTTCACAAAAATTAGGGTTCATTTTCCAAGATTTTAACTTATTAGAGAACTTATCTATTTATGAAAACATTGCACTTCCACTTTCCCTTCAAGGTGTTCCATCACGAAATATTGGGCCGAAAGTAGAAAGGGTAGCTGATATGTTAGGAATTTCAGCAATACTTCAAAAGTATCCATCTGAAGTATCTGGTGGACAGAAACAGCGTTCAGCAGCAGCACGTGCACTTGTGCATGAGCCGGCAATTATTTTAGGGGACGAGCCAACAGGAGCTCTTGATTCTAAAAATGCAACAAGTTTACTTGATGCAATGACAAACTTAAATAAAAAACAAGGTGTATCTATTATGATGGTTACACATGATCCATACAGTGCAAGTTACTGTCAGCGTATTTTATTCATTCAAGATGGTGAGTTATATAAAGAAATTCACCGTAATGGTACACGTGAAGAGTTTTACAAAGAAATTTTAGACGTGCTTGCAGACTTAGGCACACAAAAAGCATAAGAAAGGAGGTTTGGGCATGTTATTTAAACTTTCCATGTCAGGGCTAAAAAGTAAGTTACAAGATTATATTGTATTACTTATTGGTCTAATTGTATCTATTTCAACTTTCTATATGTTTCAAACGCTATCACTAAATAAAACGTTCCTTGAATCTAATGCAAACGTTGGTCCTATTGTATTAATATTCCAAATAGGTTCCTTTTTATTAGCGATTGTAACATTTTTTTACATTATGTATGCAAACTCTTTCTTATTATCTCTTCGCCAAAAAGAGTTTGGTATGTATATGATGTTAGGAGCAAAAAAGTATAAAGTTACATTACTGATGTTCCTTGAAACAATTGTATTAGGTGCGGCATCACTTGTAATTGGGATCACAATTGGTGTAGGACTTGCAGAAGGTATCGGACAGTCATTAATGAAACAATTGGAGTTAACTGGAGAAGGTTACAAAGCTTTGTACATTCCATCTATGGTTGCTACTTGCATCTTCTTCTTTGCATTATTTGTACTATCAGCAAGTATGAATAGTATTAAATTATCACGTATTTCTGTATTACAACTTGTACATGCAGATGCACAAACAGAGCATGTCGCGGTAAAAGGAAAAATGACAGTTGTAGTTGCATTCCTTGGTCTGATTTTGTTAGGTATTGGTTATGCATCACTGCTCTATATACCACAGGCAAAAAATCTAGGAACCGTTCCTACATTAATGGCTCTTGGATTAATCGCAGCAACTGTTAGTACTTACATGTTGTTTGGATCACTTCTCCCAGTTATGATTAAAAAATTAAAAAGTAATAAAAAGCGTAGTGAAAAAAGGCTTAATGCTTTTACCTTTGCTCAATTAAACTTCCGCATTAATGGCCTAACAAATGTGCTTGCGACGGTAGCGATCTTAGTAGCCCTTGGAGCAGGTGGAATTGCGTGTGGTATGGCATTTAAAAATGACGTTTTAAAGCAGACTGATAAAGGAACAATTTACGATTCGGTAGTTCATAATCCAACAGCAGAAGAAAAGAACATTTTGAGTAGTATTTTATTTCAAGAGAAACTTGAATATCGTTACAAAGTAGATGATAAGTATGTTTATTATATAAAAGAAGAGCTAGAGAACAATCGTCCTTTAGTAAAAGATAGAAAAAATGAGAAGATAATGAAAGTTTCAGAAGAGATTCCCATGGATGCATTTGCATTGTCAAGACAATGGGGTAAAGAGGATGCGGAATCAAAACAATGGAGAGAAGCTTTCGAAACAATTCAGCCAAATTATATACATCCTGATCATAAAATAAAAATTGTAGATCAAAACATATACGATAGTATGAAAGATACAGAAAATACGGTGTTTATTGGGAAAACAGATGTTTTTGGAGCATACGTAAAAGAATGGAAAAAAATTGATGAATTGCAGGTAGCTAAATATAAAAATGTGAAAGTGGAAGAACTGGATAGTAAGTATCAAACATATAAGGTGAATCAAAGTTTTTCCAGCGGACTAATGTTTATGGGGTTCTTCGTTGGAATTGCGTTTTTAGCAATGATGGCAAGTTGCTTAATGTTTAAAATTCTATCTGGCGCATCTAAAGATAGTATACGTTATCAAATGCTTCGTAAAATTGGTGTTCGCCGGGAATTATTAACACAATCGATTTATAAGGAGTTATCCTTCGTATTCTTAGTCCCAGCAATTATCGGTATTGTTCACATATTAGTTGGTATGAATATGTTTGGCCCTCTTTTAATCGATCCGTATTTTCGAATTTGGTTACCAATTGTTATTTTCATAGTGATTTACTCAATTTACTACTGGATTACAGTTCAATTGTATAAAAGAATTGTACTTCCGAAAGAAGGTTAATGTAATAATGTTATGTATACTAAGTATCATCATAATTGCCCCCCGTTATGATGAAGGGAAAGGCAGTGGGAAAATAGTATCGTTCCTACATTGAGTACTACTTTAACCTTATTTGTAGGAACTCTTGCACTATCCCCTTACAATAAAATTGAATAATCATCCCATATTAATTGTTAACTATAACCGGAATTTTGACAGGATGGAACAATTATCAAAATAATATCTTGTATAAATTGTGTCTATTATAGCTATCATTTAAAATTGGGTCTGCACCAAAAGAGTGTAAATAAACATAAAACTTGTAAACCTTATTCATCATAAGGATTATCGTTTTAGAAAAGGAGTGTGTGTTGAAAAAATTTTTAAAGGTAATTTTAATCTTATTAGTAATATTTATAGGAATTATGTTGGGAAGCATAATTTTAAATAAAACATATCATACAGAGTTTAAGTCTTTAGATAACACGGATCAAAAGATGTTAAAAGAATTAGCTACTATTTATAAGAGCTTTGAAGAATCGAGTGATAAACTTTGGAACGAAGATTATCGCTTCGAAAAAATGCCATTGGTTCTGATACGTAGTAATAAAGACGGGGGATTCTTTAGACAAGAAGCTTATGCAGTTAATGTAACGGGATTAGAAAATAGTATTTTTGCAAAGGAAATAAAAGTCTCAAATTCTCTGCATCTACCTAAAGTCTATCGCTTAACTCGTTTTGATTTTAGAACTATTTCTACCTGGTTTCCTTGTAACTTTGGGACAATAAATATTAATGATATGGATGTATTTTATTTAAAATATCATCCTAAAATGTTTAGTAATCCAGATTTATATTTTGATTTTTCATCTTTCTTATTACATGAAGGTTCTCATGCTTATAAACAAAAAGATTGGACATATGATGCAAATGGTGGAGAGTTTATTCACGAATATCCGATTAATAAAGAAAATTACGCGCTAATGGGATTAGAATTTAAGCTATTAGATAAAGCAATGATTGATACAAGACCAGAAAGTATTAATCAGGCATTATATGATTGGACAATTGTACGTAACTATCGCTATAAAAAATGGCCTCAATTAATTGGAGAAACAAAAACTGAAGCAATAGAAGGTTCAGCACGATACTTAGAGTATCGTTATAGTAAGTTAACTGGTGGAAATCTTATGGTACTTGCAAAGAAACAGAAGCCATATCATGTTACTTTTATGGAGGCGTTCAACTTCGTTGCTAATGGACAGGCAGAATCTCCAAAGTTTTTAGAGCGGAATATGAGATATGAGACTGGTTCAGCCCTTGAATTAAGCATGGACAAAGCAAATATTCCATGGAAAGAAGCTATTGAAGATAGTGCAACCAAACAAGGAAAGACACCATATGAAGTATTAAATACGTACTTTAATATAAATAATACGCCCACAATTGAAAATAAAATCAAAGAAATTAAAGAGAACAATGACTATGAAACACTTTTAGAACAAGGAGAAAAACTGGTTAAAATAAGTAACGAGTAAAGAAAATAAGATTTGAAAAAGAATTTCCTTTAATGAGCGTATTGAAGAGGATTCTTTTTTCATTTTATAAGTTATATAAACTACAGGTGTAATCAAAAAAGTTTAATTAAAAGAAGGAATCTCAAAATAATTATTTTTTATTAAAAGCTAAATTTAATGAAGAAGAAAACTTATTAATTGTAAATGGATCTAAAGAAAATTTCGAACAATATTTAAGACATTATCTTTTATACCGATTATGTTATTTTGGCGCTTTTAATTGCAAGTATATACTAAAAAGAGGATAGAAATGTACCCCCTGCTTTTGCCTTTAGTTGTTCAATACGAGAAAAATGTGGAGGAATATGATGGAGTCAAAAATTCTTATTGTTGATGATGATAAAGAGATTAGAAATCTTATCTCTGTTTATTTGGAAAATGAAGGTCTGAAAACTCAAAAGGCAGAAGATGCTATTGAAGCTTTAAAATTGTTAGAAGAAAAGAAGTTCGATCTTATTATTTTGGATATTATGATGCCTAATATGGATGGTATTGAAGCATGTATGAAAATTAGGGAAGAACGAAATATGCCTATTATCATGCTATCTGCAAAATCAGAGGATATAGACAAAATTCAGGGGCTAGCGTCTGGTGCCGATGATTATTTATCAAAACCGTTTAACCCGTTGGAGTTAATCGCTAGAGTAAAATCCCAACTAAGAAGGTTTAAAAAATACAATACGCATACAGATAATAATAAAAGCATCTTAGAAATTGGTGATTTAACCGTGAATACAGATACACGTCAAGTATGGGTAAGAGGAACGGAAGTAAGGCTAACTCCAAAAGAGTTCGATATACTCAAACTACTTGCTCGTAACAAAGGAATTGTTCTCAGTGTTGCAAAAATATATGAAGCAGTTTGGAAAGATGCTTTTTATAAATCGGATAATACTGTCATGGTGCATATTACAAAAATAAGAGACAAAATTGAAGAGGATTCTAAACATCCAATTTATATTAAAACTGTTTGGGGAATTGGGTACAAAATATGAAGAAGGTTAGTTTTAGAAATAAGATAATTATAAAACTTCTTGGTGCTGTTGCAGTTAGTTTTTTTGTTTCGTTTGGTTTAACAATCCTCACTTTTCTATATGTCATAATACCATTAAATCTAAATCACTATCTTGATGATCTTAGTACATTCGAAAATAATATGCTTACATTTCTTATATTCGCGTTAGCAATCTTTACTTTTATAATCATTTTTTTGATATTGGTTCGAAAGAAAATAATATATTTAAAGCTCATTTCTGATAGTGTTAATGATATTGCCAATGGAAAGCTGGGTTTGACAATTGGGATTGAGGGAAAGGATGAATTGACTCATCTTGCTCAAAATATTAATTATATGTCCAAGGAATTGGAGAATACATTTGAACAGGAAAGACAATTGGAACGTACAAAAAATGAACTCATAACCAACGTATCTCATGACTTACGCACACCGTTGACATCTATTATCGGCTATGTAGATTTATTAAAAAGAGGGCAATACGACAGTAAAGCACAATTACAGGAGTATCTCGAAACCACTTATTTAAAATCACAGAGATTGAAATATCTAATTGATGAACTATTTGAGTACACCCGTTTATCAGACATCGATGCTAAGTTAAACATTAACGAAGTTGATTTATCAGGCTTGTTGGAGCAAATAGTTGGAGAATATATTCCTATATTTGAAAAGGCAGGTTTAAGTGTTCAAAAATCAATAACGGAAGAAACAATACCTATTTTCATGGATGTAGAAAAAATGGTACGTGTTTATGAAAATCTGTTTATGAATGCGATAAAGTACAGCATGAAACCATCCGAATTATCAATATGTCTTGAGCTAATAGGTAACAAAGCAATTTTGAAAGTATCAAATAAAGTCGAGAAGCCGCCTGTTAGCGATCCTAATAAATTATTTGAAAGGTTTTTCAGGGGTGATAAGGCCAGAAAAGATGATCAAGGAAATGGACTGGGACTCGCTATTTCAAAAAGAATTGTTGAACTTCATAATGGTAATATACATGCAGAATATAAAGTAGGCTGGATGTCCTTTATTGTTGAACATCCAATTAAATAGAATGGCTTATGGAATGAAAGGTTCCATAAGCTTTTTTTTAAAACTTAAGAAACTTCTTAAGTTAATAATTCAAGTAGGCCATTCATAGTAGACATGATACTGATAAGTTAATTTGATTTATTATTATAAAGTGATTAACCGAATAAAGGGGAAGTTCATTGATATGAATAATGTAAGAGACGATAGTAAATTTAGCAACCAGTGTGTTTTGGTATTCAACCGGGGCACACTGGTTTTATTTTTTTATAAATGTGGAACAAATGTATTACTTAGATTGTCTATTAAGTGTAATCCTAAAAGATATGAAAGTACAGATCATTTCGAAAAATACAAAGGTATTAAAAAGAGGGATATGTGTGGGAACACTAAGTGTCAGTGTGCCTAAAAGGGTGGGATGAGATGGTCTATATGAAAGTGGTTCTAATGTCTTATACGTATATAGAATTTGATAAGGCTGTCTATTTTTTGGAGGATTATGTTAAAATAACGTTTTTTTGAGTACAAAGATATTGGAGGTAACAGAAGTGAAAAGTATGTTTTGCAAGAGATTTATTACAATAGTAACAGTGCTTACACTATTTTGTAGCATGGCCGTTACATTTGGAAGAGCATCAGCGGAAACAGTTCCTGCTATAGACGTAGAAGCAGGATCAGCAATTTTAGTAGAAGCAAATTCCGGGAAAATTTTATATCAAAAAAATGCAGATGAATCATTAGCAATTGCTAGTATGACAAAAATGATGAGTGAATACTTAGTTCATGAAGCGGTGGATAAAGGAAAACTTAAATGGGATCAAAAAGTTAAAATTTCTGAATATGCATATAAGATTTCGCAAGATCGCTCATTATCAAACGTTCCATTAGAAAATGGTGGCTCTTATACGGTCAAAGAGTTATATGAGGCAATGGTAATCTACTCTGCAAACGGTGCAACAATTGCTTTAGCTGAAGAGATTGCTGGAAAAGAAGTCAATTTCGTGAAAATGATGAACGATAAATCAAAAGAGTTTGGAATGAAAAATTATAAATTTGTAAACTCTACAGGTTTAACAAACCATGATTTAAAAGGACATCACCCAGAAGGGACAACTCCAGACGAGAAAAATAAAATGTCCGCAAGAGATTGTGCGATTTTAGCACAACGTCTTATTCAAGATTTCCCGAAAATATTAGATACAGCAAAAATCCCTAAAAAAACATTCCAAAAGGGTGGCAAGTATCCGATTGATATGACGAACTTTAACTGGATGTTAAAAGGCTTAATTAAGCAATACGAAGGTGTAGATGGGTTAAAAACAGGAACTACTCCAGAAGCCGGAGATTGTTTTACTGGTACAGTAGAAAAAAACGGTATGCGTCTAATCTCTGTAGTTATAAAAGCAAACTCTCATACAGCACGTTTTGATGAAACAAAGAAATTATATGATTATGGATTTGCAAATTTTGAAGTGAAGAAGGTCTATGAAAAAGATTCAGTAGTAAAAGGTCATGAAACAGTGCGAGTAGCAAATGCAAAGGACAAAGATATAGTTGTTCAAACGAAGCAAGCTGTTTCACTTCCAATGCCAAAGGGCAACAAAGACGTTTATAAAAAAGAATTTAAAGTATCGAATAAAGAACAAGAAGCGCCTATTAAAAAAGATGTAACAATTAGTAAAATGACTATATCACCTAAAGATAGTACAGATCCTGGATTTTTATCAGGTAAATCATTACAAGTAGACCTTGTAACAAAATCTGAAGTAGAACAAGCAAATTGGTTTACACGTTTAATGCGCGAAATAGGATCTTTCTTTAGCGGTATGTGGAATAGTGCGGTTGATATAGTAAAAGGCTAACTTTGTAGGATAAAACTAAATATTAGCCTGAAATAAAAGGTTTCAAAGTATTATAGATTCTTATGTGGATGGCTTGGAATGGAAGATTGCATTAATTCTCAAATCTGGTTCTTCGGAACTTTCGGTATTGCAATCAAGCTAAGGTAAATTTGTATCCATATAATCAAAAAACGCTATTCTTTTTGTAGAAATATACAGAAAGGATGGCGTTTATTATGAATTGTTCGATTCAAAGGGTTCTGGTGCAAGGCTAGTTTAATAAAGTTACATGATGAAAACACATTCATTATTCCATCAAGTGACAATAAAAATAAATACCTGGTACTTATTCCTGTTATTAAATTTTATAAAAATTTAATAAAATCTTTTCTTCTTATTAAATATTTTGTTTTAAATTAATTATATAAAGAAATGGAGGCCGAAAAATGAATTTTTTAAAGAAATTTAAGTATCTTTTTATAGTGTTTGTCCCTATGTATATAGTTATTCTTTAATTTCAATCGAATAAAAAAGCAAGGTATTCGAGAAAAAAGTACGGTACCATACAGAGAAAACGCTCTCCCATACAAAAGTAAACTGTACCGAAAGTGATAAAAGCGAATGTTATATGGAGGGAACCCCCTAATAATTTCACCTGAAAATCGGTAATTAATGAAACAAACAATAACAAGATGATACATGATTACGAGTTAATATCCCCAAAAGATAGGATTACTAGTGACAATCTTTGATACTGACAATTGAGGTGACGTCGATGAGAGGGACATTAATAAAAAGTGGAGTATTTATTTTAGTTTTAACAGGAGGGCTATATCTTACAAAATACGCATATGACCATCATACTAACCGAGTTAAAGTAAGAGACACGATTCAACAAATATCAATAGAGCATGGTATACCACCATGGATTCCTTTATCTATTGCATTCCATGAAAGTAAGTTTGATCGAAACGCAATTGGAGATCAGGGCACATCATTTGGACTGTTTCAGCTTCATCGAGGTGGACTAGCACCTAAAGATTTAACGAACGAAGATTTGAAAAATGCAGAAACCAATACTCGAATTGCAATATCTAATATGATAAATGCATATAACCGTGGTTTACAGCAAAATTTAAAAGGACCAGAGCTATTAAAATATGTTGCTAATACCTCAGGGTGGCCTGGGAATAAGGGTGTTCAATGGACAAATAAGCAGACAGACTATAACGAGGGTTTAGAAAACAGTTTTAAAATGTTTTCTAAACGACAATACGATTTTATAGAATGAAATTTCTTTTTTCTTTCTATTATTATATAACTTATGCCTAAATACGAAAGTTCCCTAAAACAGATACATAGATTGACTTTGTACTGCTTATATTAGGAATTTAAAGAAACAATATGTATAATTCTCCCACTACAATAGTATAGTGGCCTTTATTAACAGCAAAATCTACAATTTACAAGGAGAACATTTTATGAGTAAGAGAATAAAAGAATTAGATTCCATACGAGGGTTAGCGGCACTTACAGTGGTATTTGGACATTTTTGTTTAATGCTACCATCGTTGCCTAATTCTATTAAATTTTCCCCGCTTAGGTTTTTATGGGCTGGCGGGGAAGCTGTAATCGTTTTTTATGTACTAAGTGGTTTTGTGTTATCTATGGCACTTTATCATTCAAAAACAAATTATTGGGGATATTTAATTAAGCGATTTGTACGAATCTATATTCCTTATTATTTTTGGATAATCATTACCTTTGCTTTATTTATTTTGTTCTCGCCGTATGAAGTGGCTGGACTACGGGATTGGTTCTATGATAGATGGCAAGGGTCTATAACAAAAATAGATATTATAAACCATTTTGTGCTTCTTAATAACTTTTTTACGGAAAATTATAATCCAGTTATCTGGTCATTGGCTCAAGAAATGCGTATATCTATTGTGTTTCCGTTGTTATTCCTTCTTTTTTATAAACTGAGTTGGAAGAAAACGATACTATTTGCTTTGAGCTTTTCTTTAATTAGTGTTTTCCTTAATATGTTGCATATAGGGAAAGCAGAGGGATTTTATAATGGTTATGCCGATACACTGCATTTCACATCGATGTTTATGGTTGGAATGTTACTTTTTAAGCATCAGGAAAAGCTTATCTACTTATATAGGAATATGAAAAAATTTAATAAAGGATTTCTTATTGCATTAGGGGTTATTCTATATTTATATTCCATTTTAATTTATGGTTTTTCCCGTAATGATACTACTTTCTTATTAAAAGATTGGGGTGTCGTAATCGGTGTTAGTATATTTATAATAATGGCCATGAGTAACCTAAAAGTGAAAGCATTTTTAAATAAGAGTGTATTTGTATACTTAGGAGAAATTTCATACAGTATCTATTTGTGTCATTTTCCAATCATGATGGTACTATTTAAACTTTTGTATACAAAGATACCTATCTTTTTCCTTCTTGTTTTATGTATTTCAATGACAATACTTCTTTCTATAGTTTCGTATCATTTAATTGAAAAGAAATGTATCAACTGGGCAAAACAAAGAACAACAAATTTTCGGAAAAAAGTGTAATGCTTGAAGGGATTTTATTTCTTTAGTAAATATACGAATATTACCGATTCTTAAGTATATTAGGAATCGGTCAATTACGGATTCTATATAAATATACTAAAATTGAACAAATTTTTAATTTTATACTTAACTCCAAAAATCCTCTTACTAAAGAGAATCTTCGTAACGTTTTTCCAGACATAGCCGAAAGTACAATTAGTAAAACGCTAGTTTCCTTGTAGCTGCTTGGTCAAATAAAGCTGGTTTCAGGAGGAAGAAATGCTCAATGTATACAGGTTTAATTCTGTATTAATAATTATTAGGGGGAACAACACATCGCTATCTATATCTAAAATGTTATATAAAACTATTGAATCTTTTATTCGTAAAAACAGAGGTGTAAAATGAATTTTATTTCCGAACTACTTGTTACCTTTGCAATTCCTACAATACAACTCACATTCTTGTTACTACTCATTTTTGTTTTTAGCTACTTTGTAGTATACAAAAAGGTATGTAAAGGAGGGGGGGAATTTACCGTACAACAAGTTATATTGTTTATATTGATAATAGGATATTATTCCCTTGTATTATCAGCTACTTCATTTGGTCGTCCAGATGATATAACTTTTGCAAGAACAATTGACTTTGATGTACTTAGTGTTTATAAAAAAGCATGGAATACCTTTTCATTTTCTTCTTTTTTCCATATCATTGTGAATATAGGTATGCTTTTTCCGTTAGGAATTTTATTACCTTTATTTAGTAATGTTTTTCAAAAAACAAAATGGATGTTAATCAGCTCAATTATAGCAAGTTTATTGATTGAAATCCTTGAATTTATAATGCAACGTGGAAGTATGGAACTAGCCGATTTACTTCATAATACTTTAGGAATGATGCTAGGATATTCTATGTTAAATATAGTTCTTATATTGTTGAAGAAAAAAGAAACAGATACACAAATGACCAAATATTTATTTCTTCCGATTACAGTAAGTTTTGTTACACTTGGAATAATGATTTCGTATCAAATGAAGGAATTTGGGAATATGCCTCTAGATCCCATTACAAAAACAGACATGACTGATGTCACTATAAAAACATCAATAGAGTTAAAAGACGAAGGTAATAAAATGCCTGTTTACAAAGAGGAAATTACAAAAATGCCTAATGACAATGAGCCAGTTACAAAAAAATCACATATTCGAGATGTCGAAATTCTGTCTCCCAAAGAAGTATTTCAAAAACTAAAACAAGGAGACTTTGATCCTATAATATCTTTCAAAGCAGGTGATACATTAGTCATTACAGATTATAATATAGATTACTACGCTGATACAAAAGGCTTTTCTCAACCTATATATGTTTTTCAAGTACGCTTAAATGATAATGGGAAAGATAGTTGGTCTCAACCTATTTCTGCGAGAAAATAACGTAGATTTTCATGTTTTTGTTCATGTGAAATAGTTTAATCGAGTTGTCTTGCTCATTTAAAAAATCTCCTATGGAATTTAATTGAAATTGAAAAACATTTAAGAAGAACAATTACGCTGCGGGCTATTGTATAGTGTAGATATGAATAACAAAAAAGGGGGACTATATATGTGGAAGCGATTTGTAGCGATTGGTGATAGTTTTACAGAGGGGATAGGGGATGAAGTTGAGGGAATAGCATTAAAAAGCTGGGTAGATCATTTTGTTCAACTGTGTGTAGATGATTTAAAATATGCTAATTTTGCAAAACGTGGGTTAGTAACTAAAGAAATTCGCTCACAGCAATTGGAACAGGCATTAACTTTTAATCCAGATTTGGTTGGTCTAATTGCAGGTGCAAACGATGTTTTAAAAGGACGTTGGAATCATCAAGCATATAAGAACGATATGGAATTTATGATAGATACATTAAGTAAAGCAGGTGCTGATATTATTATAGCAAACCTTCCAGATTTTACTGTTAGGCTTCCATTTCCTTCTGAAAAAAAACAAGTATTAAAAGAACAATTATTTGAGGCAAATGAAGTTATACTTTCACTGAGTAGAGAGTATAAGCTTCATCATGTTGACTTTTGGGATCATCATTTAGTTAATGACAATACGCTTTGGTCTACGGATTTAATTCATCCAAACTCAAAAGGATATGTAAAAGTTGCTGAATTGATTTTTAGTAGTTTGCCTGTACATGACTCTTTTAAATAAGCTGTAGAATGACCTAAACTCCTGTCGCATGCTGTACAGGGGTTTTTGGTGCGAATAAGAAGGATATAGAGTGCCTATAAATTATACTTTAAGTAATTCTTTTTATTGTTTATATTTTTGTTATTTTCTGTTGCAGAATCCTTATTATAAGGATTCTTTTTTTGTATCAATAATCTATAAAGAAAAAAGATGAAATTGGCGAAAATGAACTAAAAGGTATTTTAAATGAATTGTTAAAACAACACTAATAATGATAACGTTCGCGAAATATATTCGTCGTTTGTAAGAATCTTAAAATCTTCCCTTTTTGAATGCAGCTTAACCATAAATTTAATTTTTTTGTAAATGTGGAACTATTTCATTACTTACACTGTCTATTAAGCGTTAAAACATTTTTTATTTAACATATTTAGAAAGGAATAATCATTTTTAATTAAGGGAGAAGATTGAATTGAAAAAAATATGGATGCTGCTTTTCTTTTGTTTTGGAGTTATGTTGGTAGGATGCAATAAAGATGAGCCGCCAAAACAAGCATTTGAAGAATATATCAATTTATGGAATGATAAAAAATTTACAAATATGTATGATCGTTTATCAGAACATGCAAAAAAAACGATTTCTAAAAAGGAGTTCACAGAGAAATATCAAAAAATTTATGAGGGTATTGGAGTTAAGAATTTAAAAATTAAAATGAAAGGAGAGAATAATAAAGATAAAGAACTTTTTCTTTTTGAAGTTAATATGGATACGGATGGAGGAACTGTTTCATTCATCCATGAAGCAAAACTCGTGAAAGATAAAGATAAGGAATCTTGGAAAATAGATTGGACACCAGACTTCATTTTCCCAGGTATGAAAAAAGATTACAAAGTACGTATGCAAACAGAGCAAGGAAAACGAGGGGAAATATATGATCGAAATGGAAAAGGGCTTGCAACGAATGGTAAAGCGTCTGAAGTTGGAATTATTCCAGAGAAACTAGGTGAAACGGCAGCGCAAACGAAAGAAATAGTAGCACAATTACTTGATATGTCTATAGAAGAGGTCGATCAGAAGCTCGCAGCAAAATGGATAAAACCAGATTCCTTTGTACCAATTGGTATTTTAAAAGAGGGAACCAGACAGAATGATTATATTGAATTAGAAGGAGTTTTATCTCGCCCAGTAAATATTCGTACGTATCCATTAGGAGAAGCAGCGGCACACTTAACGGGATATATAGGAAAGGTAAATGCAGAGGAGTTAAAATCGCTTCAAAAAAAAGGTTATCAAGCAGATGATTTAGTGGGTAAGACAGGTTTAGAGAAAGTATTAGAGAATAAATTGCGTGGTGAAAAGGGTGGACGCGTATTTATGGAAGATGAGAACGGGAAAGAGATTAAAAACGTAGCAAAACAAGAAGCAAAAAAAGGGGAAAATGTTACGTTAACTATTGATGCTGCAATTCAAGAAAAAATCTTTAATGAGATAAAAAATGAAGCAGGATCTAGTGCAGCGGTCAATCCTAAAACGGGTGAAACAATCGCACTTGTAAGTAGCCCTGCTTATAATCCAAATACAATAGTTAGAGGAGCATCAAAAGCTCAACGGGAAGCATGGAATAATGACTCGAAACTGCCAATGATGAATCGCTTCACACAAGCATTTGTACCAGGTTCCGTATTTAAAACGATAACAGGTGCAATTGGTTTGGAAACAAACACAATAAATCCTAAGGAAGAATTTAAAATTCAAGGATTAAAGTGGACAAAAGATTCATCTTGGGGAAATTATTATGTAACACGTGTGAAGGATGCTAGTCCAGTTGATTTTGATAAGGCAATGAAGTACTCTGATAATATTTATTTTGCTCAACAAGCTTTGAAAATAGGAAAAGATCAGTATGTAAATGAATTTAAGAAATACGGATTTCATGAAAAATTACCAATTGAATACGAATTCCCTATTTCAATCATTGCAAAAGATGGGATAAAAAATGATATTCAACTAGCAGACACGGGGTACGGACAAGGACAAGTATTAATGACACCTCTTCATTTAGCATTGACTTATGCACCGATTGTCAATGAGGGTAACATTCCGTCACCGCATCTTATGAAAAAAACAAAAGAAGCGGGAAATTGGAAAGAAAATGTAATTTCTACCAAGAATCAAGAGATATTAAAAAGTGCGTTAATAAAGGTTATTAATGATCCTGATGGTGCTGGGAGAATTGCTAAAGTTGATGGTGTAACTCTCGCTGGTAAGACGGGTACAGCAGAACTGAAAGAATCGAAAGAAGCAGAGGGTAAAGAACTTGGATGGTTTGTAGCTTTCGATGCAAGCGCGCCAAACATGATTGTTACCATGATGATTGAAGATGTAAAAGGGAGAGGCGGGAGCAACGTTCCAGGTGAAAAAATAAAACATGTTTTTCAGAAATAATACTTAATTAGAAGGTGAAATTTACTTCTTTAGTAAATATACAAACCTTACCGATTCAAGATTATATTAGGAATCGGTTAATTTATGTCTAAACGCAGATTTTATGATTTTAATAATCGTATTTAATTACGTGTTTTTTACACAATTAAATACGATTATTTTTTATTTGAAAATTATAAAATAACAAATTTTTAAATATTAAATTAGATAATTGAAATTTAAAAAATAAGAGCTATTATACTTAACTTTATTTTCAGAAATATTACAAAACTGTTAGTTTGAAGTAAGGTTATTCAATATAAGTAAGAGGGGAATTTCTTTATACTAAAAGATAAAAGTATTAATTAGATATTTCTAGATAATAAATAGATACATAAATAAAAGGAGCTAAATGTATGTATAAAATCATGATTGTAGAAGATGACCGAAAAATTTCTAAACTACTTCAATCCCATATTAATAAGTACGGGTATGAAGGGAATATTACAGAGGATTTTGAAAATATTTTGGCTAACTTTGAAAAAATTCAACCTGATTTAGTTTTATTAGATGTAAATTTACCGAGTTTTGATGGTTTCTACTGGTGCCGACAAATTAGAACGGTCTCTACTTGTCCCATTATATTTATATCAGCACGTAGTGGAGAGATGGAGCAAGTTATGGCACTTGAACATGGTGCAGACGATTATATCACTAAACCGTTTCATCATGAAGTTGTAATGGCAAAAATCCGAAGTCATCTTCGAAGAATTTACGGAGAATACGCACCGAAAGCGGAAGAAAGAGTTGTTCAGCAATCCGGTTTAATACTTTATCCAGAAAAAATGGAATTAAAGCTAAATGATAGCATGTGTATACTGTCAAAAAAAGAAACTGTTTTACTAGAAACTCTCTTACGACAATCTCCTAGTATTGTTAGTCGAGAGAAAATCTTAGAAAAACTTTGGGATGACTATACGTATGTAGATGATAATACGTTAAGTGTAAATGTTACACGTGTCCGAAAAAAATTAGAGGAAATCGGAATAAAAAATGCATTAGAAACAGTTCGTGGTGCTGGATATCGTTTGAAAATAACTTGGAAGAATGATGAGGTATAATAATGAATTTATTTTTACGTGAACATATCCCTTTCATCTGTTTCTCAATCATTCAGCTATTTGTCGTTCTAACTGTTTATTGGCTGGATGGATATAACCACTTATCTACTGCGTTATATAGTGTGTTTTTAGGAGGATGCTTTTTAATTGCGTTTTTACTGTATCGCTACTTTAGCCATCGTAGATTTTATAACAAATTATCCAACCCTTCTGAAACATTAGAGGACTCCTTAGAAGAACTCGATTCCACTCCATTATCAGTAGCACTTCAGCGTGTGTTAAAGACACAATACAGTCAATATCATACTTGGGAATATAAACAAAAAGAGCACCTTACATTTATTAATCAATGGGTGCATCAGATGAAAACGCCTCTATCAGTTATTGAACTGATCACACAAGAAGAGAATGGGGAGGTTTTTGAAAGTATTGTGGAAGAAGTAGATCAAATGCAGTACGGATTAGAAATGGTCTTATATATGGCGCGATTACAAACGTTTGAGCAAGATTTTTATGTGGAAAGAGTTTCGTTACAGGAAATCGTTCAAGAAGTAATCCGTGAAAATAAACGTCTGTTTATCCGTAGCTATGTTTATCCAGAAGTAAAAGTAAAACAAACTATTATGGTAGAAACCGATAGAAAGTGGCTTCGGTTTGTTATTCATCAAGTGATATCCAATGCCATTAAGTATTCAGCAGGAAGTAGAAAAAACGTTACTATTACTACATTAGAAGAAGAGCGCTCAGTAATCCTTGAAATACACGATCATGGTGTAGGAATTCCAAAAGAAGACCTCCCGAGAGTATTCCGCCCATTTTATACGGGAATAAATGGTCGGAAATTTAAGGAATCTACTGGGATGGGATTATATCTTGTGAAAAATATTATAAAAAGATTGGAACATGATATTGAAATAAAGTCGGAAGTAGGAAAAGGAACAACAATCTGTATTATTTTCCCTTATGCAAATCGTTAGAACGGTGTTTAGTTTGATTTTTCAGAAATATTACAGACCTGTTAGATATATGAAAGGTTAATCGATATGAGAAGAAGGGACGCTTAGATAAACTTAGGTTATTAAAAGATAAAAAGGAGCAAAACGATATGGAAATATTAAAGGTCTGTGAACTGAGTAAAATCTATACAGGAAAGGTATCTTATGAAGCGCTCGCCGACATTAATTTGAGTGTGAAAAAAGGGGAGTTTGTAGGAATAATGGGACCATCAGGAAGTGGAAAAACTACTTTGTTGAACATGGTTTCTACTATTGATTCTCCCACATCAGGAGAAATATTGATTAATGGAGAAAATCCATATCAATTATCTCAAAATGAACTGGCATTATTTCGAAGACGTGAATTAGGTTTTGTGTTTCAAGCATTCAATCTTCTTACAACATTAACTGTAAAAGAAAATATTGTTCTTCCTCTGACGTTAGATGGTACTAAAGTTGAGGATATGAATCAGCGTGTAGAAGGTATTGCAGAAAAATTAGGCATTCAAGATATATTAAATAAACGAACATATGAAATATCGGGCGGACAAGCACAAAGAACAGCAATTGCACGTGCTCTAATTCATAAACCTAAATTATTACTTGCAGATGAGCCGACAGGAAACTTAGATTCAAAAGCGGCTAATGATGTAATGGAGTTATTAAAACGATTAAATAAAGAACAAGATGCAACAATGATGCTTGTTACGCACGATCCAGTGGCTGCAAGTTTTTGTGATCGCGTTGTATTTATTAAAGATGGAAAATTATATAACGAAATTTATAACGGAGAAAACCAACAAATGTTTTATCAAAAAATTATAGATGTACTTGCATTACTAGGAGGTCGTAAGCATGACTTTTCAAAGATTCGCTTTTAATAATATCATTCGAAGTAAGCGGACTTATGCTGCACACTTTCTAAGTAGCTCATTTTCAGTTATGGTTTTTTTTACATATTCACTCTTACTTTTTCATCCTGATTTACAAGGAGAACTAGCCTCCACAAGTAAAACAATGAGCCTTTTAGGAACAATGGGGATGCAAATCTCTCAATATCTCATTTTTGTATTTTCATTCTTCTTTCTTTTATATTCGGTGAGTTCTTTTTTAAAAACAAGAAAAAAAGAATTTGGAATTTTAATCATGCATGGTATGACACCGGCGCAGTTAAATAAATTAATTTTTTTAGAAAATATGTTAATTGGAGTCGCTTCAATTACATTTGGTATCTTAATTGGTTTAATATTTTCAAAGCTCAATTTATTGGCAAGTGAAAATATATTAGCGATTGATAAGGGTCTTCCTTTTTACGTTCCTATAAAAGCTGTCTTTACGACAACTGGCGCATTTTTGATTCTGTTTCTAGTCATTTCGTTGTTTACTTCTAAAATGGTAAAAGCAAACAAGTTAATTGATTTGATGAAATCAGAGGAAAAGCCAAAACCAGAGCCAAAGGCATCAAAATCATTAGCATTCCTTTCCGTATTATTAATTGGGTTAGGGTATGGATGTGTGTTCTATTTCGTACTAGAAAGAAACTTCATTATGCCTTACTTACTTGGAGGGGTAGTCTTTGTAGTGATAGGGACATATTTTCTATTTTCACAGTTGAGCGTGTATGTAATACGTGTCTTAAAGAAAAAAGACACTTTGTTTTTTAATAAAACAAACCTTCTTACTATATCTGAATTGACCTATCGTATGAAGGATAATGCAACTATGTTCTTTATGCTAGCGATTGTTTCCGCTGTGGCCTTCACAGGGATTGGTACATGCCTAGCAATGGGAAATAAGGGATTAACCGAAATGACCAACCCATTTGCATTTACCTATACTTCGTTAGGAGAAAATGCACAAGAAGAAGAGCACATTACAGAAATGAAAAAACAACTTACTCGCTCAAATTTCTCTTATCAGGTAGCGGTTACGAATCCTAAATTCACGGAAAATAATTTAGTGCTAATCAAAGTATCAGAGTATAACAAGTTTGCAAAAATTTTCGGATATGAAATGGAAAAGATGGATAACGATCAAGAAGCGACCATAGTACCCTCAATCATTTCGCAAAAAGAAAAGTATGCAAGAGGAAAAGATATACCTGAAAAAATAGATGTAGTACAGGAAAACTTAGAAATGTCCCTCCGGGTCAAGAAGGCGGTCCCACATATAGTTCTCCCAAATTCAATTGGAGCCATTATTGTTGTTTCGGATTCTCTGTACGATAAAATCCCTAACAGAAAGACGGAAGATGATTCTTACGTAATGAAAAGTCAATATGGTTTTGTCGTGGAAAATTGGGAGAAATCAAGAGTGGTTACAAAAAAATTAGAAGAAACAATGGGTAATCATAATTCGGGGCAAGCACATTATTATTTTAAAGCGTTGTATTCTGAATGGATTTCTTCGAAACAAGAGAACGGCATTTTACTTATCGTCAGTGTTTTAGTAGGTATTGTATTCTTTACGTTTGCAGCCAGCCTATTATATTTCAGGCTATATGCAGATTTAGAAAGAGAACAACAACAATACGAAATGATTGCAAAGGTCGGTCTAAGTAGAAAAGAACTAAAGAAAATCGTAACACGACAGCTTATACTAATGTTCTTCTTGCCTATCATTATAGCGATTATTCATAGCGGGGTCGCTTTTATAGCCTTGCAACAGCTAATTGACTACTCTGTTTTAAAGATTTCGATTTTAATTATACTAGCCTTTATATCCATTCAAAGTGTGTACTTTTTCACTGTCCGTTGGCGTTATTTACAACGGTTATATAAAAAAATCATGTAACGTATTGATAAAACAAGCAAAGAGGAGAAAAAGAAATGAAAAAAGTAATGAAAGTGTGCGTGGCAGGGATTGTATCTATTTCTATGTTAGGAGCTTGTTCTTTTGGGAAGAAAGAGGAACCAAGGAATGCCGCTTTATTAATTGGAGGAGAACAATCATTAAAAGGAATAGTAAATCAACATAAAAGTGAAATTAAGACCAACACTTTGTATAAAGTGAAGCAAGCAGAAATTGATGGTAAACAAGTATTAATGATGGATCAAAAAACAGCGAAAAAAATGGTTGGGTTAGGTGTATTAAGAGAGTCAGATAATGATGATGAAGTATGGAGTTCAGACCCAATTAAGTCAGTACCTTCAGCTCCAAAAGGTAAAGCTGTCTTACTAGCTAGTAAGAAAAATAAAAAAATCAAGGAATTAACAATTAATGAAAAGAAAATAGATGTCCAGTATGCTAGTGATACTTGGTTCGGTCACTATCGTAATCCAAATTACGAGGAATTGATTGTAATTGTTGATAATGCAACTTTCAATCAGATTCCTGTAAATGAAACATCAATGGAAATCCTACATTTCAATAAATCGTATGGAGAAGATAGACCATACAACTCAGATGATGTTAAAGCTGCACAAGCAGAAACTGAATGGAAAAAACTCACTAAAACTATGGAGAGTCAAGTGGATGTATTAGATGCGGTTTCTATTATAAAAAAATAATGAAAATATATTTAATACAGAAAAACCAGGATGATTTTAAGAATTTATCCTGGTCTTTTTTATTACATTTTTTTAAGAAATATCATCTGTCGAAAAAAAGATAAACAATGGAACAAATGAAACTTGTATCATGTCTATATATTGAAACCATATTAAAAGTGAGGGCAGCTTTATGTTTATTCAAATAAGTTTGAGGTGTGGAAATGGAACAGAAGTTTATTGAAAAATGTAATCATGATGAGCTTGACTATGTTATAAAAGACTATTGGCAAGATGTATGGAATTATTCATTTATTATTACGAAAGATCCACACTTATCAGATGACATCACACAAGATGTGTTTATTAAGGTTTTTAAACATTGGAATTCGTTTCGAAAGGAGTCATCTATTAAAACGTGGATATTAAAAATTACAAGAAATACGGCAATAAACTATTTGAAATCCTCTTATTTTAAAAGGATATCTTTAGTGGGATTTTTTAGTGACGATAAGCAATCTCCATCGGCAGAACAAGAATTTTTTAATCAAGAGGAAATGAATGATGTGTGGGATGTTGTATTAAAACTACCTAAAAAACACCGCGAAATACTAATATTGGACGCGAAATATGAATTATCTTATGAAGAAATGGCTGAAACATTAGGTGTATCCATTGGAACAGTCAAATCTAGGTTAAGCAGAGCAAGAAGTAAAGTTTCAAAATTAATAGGGGAGGGTAGAAGTGATGAACAGTAAAAAAAATCCTGATTGGTATAGCAAATTAAAAAATGGACCAATGGAGCGTCGTAAAGATGAAGAAGCATTTATTTATAAAATAAAGCAATCGATATACCAAAATAGTGAAATAGACTCTGTACCATACAAGAGACCATTTCGTAAAAAAGCATTGCCTATTGTAGTTGTTTTGGTTTGTACAATGTTATTTTTTATTGTTCAACAACCTTGGCTTGATGATAATAAATCACCGGTACAAAGTAGTACTCAAATTAAGCCTAAAACAAAAGATGAGTCTGCTCAAGATCCATCATTAAAACAATTTATGAATGAGTTATATCGAAGTACAAATTCAAAAAATGAAAATGACCTGTATAGAGCGTTAAATGATGAAGTTCTATTTAAAGGGAAGAGTTATAAGAAGGATGAATTGAAATTTGATGAAGATATTTTTCATGAGTTGCAAATTGCTCTTACAATGGGGGGAGCATTTACAAATGATACAAAGCGAGCATACAAAGTACCAAGTGGATTGACAGAAAGTAACGAACCAAAGCAAGCGCATTATATATATGCAACTGTTACTGGAAATAAAACGAAAATTTTAGCTGAACCAAAGCGAGAATCACAAGTTTTATATGAAGTATCTAATGAAATGGTAAAAGCTTGGATTCCAGAAAAAGTGCAGAATAATGGATATATAAAAGTATCGACAATTAGCGGTAATACTGGATATGTACAAAAAGAGTATGTTTTAACTGATATTAAATATTCTTTCATGTTCGAAAAGGATCATGAAGGTAAATGGAAAATAACGAATATAGATTCTATATGGTAAAGAGGAAGGTTCACTTTAATGAACCTTCCTCTATGTTTTTATTCTCTTATTGAAGAGTATTCCAGTACTCTAAAATTTCTGATGTAACGAGAGCAGCAATGTTTTTTTCTGAATTACTACCAGGAATAACGACAGAAACGGCAATTCGTGGATCTTCGGTAGGAGCATATGCAATGAAAAGAGAATGGTTTATCATTCTTTCTTGCTCATTCGGAGCACCTGTTATGCCTGTTTTACCTGCGACATGGAAGGGTAAGTTTTTAATTTCCTCTATATTTTGACTCATTCCACCTTGCACGACATTCCAAAAGTCCATTGGATAATGATTTGAACTTTCTATAATTGGTTTGAATTTCTTTGTTTCCTTACCATTTTGATCAATAATAGCACTTACGATTTGAGGTTTATATTTATCACCTTTACTTGCTAAAGTTGCTGCATATTGAGCAAGTTGAAGAGGAGTGTGTACTTCATTTCCTCCCCAAGAGGCATTTAATAAGGCGGAGATACCATTTTCAAACTTGTTTGTTGGATGAAATTCATATTGCCCGTCTTCTTCAAAAGGTAAATCAACCCCGGTTTTAGAACGAAGGCCAAATTGCTTTAAATACTCTGTCCATATATGTGCAACTTTTTCTATATTCCCATTATTTTGGTTGAATAAGGGTAGAGCTACTTTGGCTGTCATAAATGTGTTAGATGAATTAATGATAGCCTGCCTCGGTGTAATCTCACCTGTTGGCGTTCCAGGTGCATTCGTAATGTTATTTTGATTATCATACTGAAAAGTACCTTTATCTAAATAAGTATCTTCAGGTTGAAAAAGTTTTTCGTTTAATCCAATTAAAATAGTAAGTGGCTTTATAGTAGAGGCCATATTTACATAAGATTCACCATACTTTAATTTTTGAATTGCTTTATTTTGCGAAAGTGATTTGATGTTTTCTTTTTTAGATGATACTTGTTCATATAATGTATTTGGATCAAACACTGCTGAGTTGGCCATAGTTAAAATTGCGCCAGTTTTCACATCGGTTACCACAACGTAACCAGCATTAACATCAGTTATTTTCTTGATTTGAGATCTTAATGCCTCCTCTGTTTTTTGCTGCAACTTAGAGTCTAAAGCTAGCCGGACATCTTTTCCTTTTTGTACTTGTTGCATGTTCCATAAGAACTTTTTATTATTCATTTTAAAAATAAGAGTTTTTCCGGGTTTTCCTTTTAAATCATTTTCATATTGCAGTTCAATCCCGCTTTTTCCAACGGGTACATTTTTAGAATTAAGGTCATTTTCTACATACCCAATTACTTGTGAAGCAATTTCGTTCTTTGGGTAATATCGAATGAATTCGTCTTTGATCACTACATTTTTAGGTTTATTCTTGTTTATGAATGAAATTTCATTTTCATTTATATCAGAGTATAAGGATATTTCATTCATAGTCTGCTTATTAGAGGATTGTTGTAATTGAGATTTTATGTCCTCTGTAGAAATGTCATGTTGAAACTCGTTTGAAAATTGATTGAAAAAAGCTAATGTGTTTGATGTATCTTTATTCGATAGTTTTTCATCATTAGAAGTGCAATATAGAGACTTAACTTTCTTATTTGTAGCTAGTATTACACCATTTTGATCAAGAATTTTTCCTCTTTCAGCTGAAGAAGTTGCGATAGTAATTGAAATGAAGTTGATTTTTAATAAAATTAGTAAAATCACACTTACAATAGAAAGAACCGCAAAAAATCTCCATCTTTTCGTATGTAACATATAACCCTCCCTTATGTAGCCTATTCCATCTTATAGTTAATTATTTTTTTTGTAAATGTGGAACAACTTTATGATTTAGATTGTCTATTAAGTATTACAGCATGAAGAAAGGAACAATCAGTATGAAAAAAAGTACATGTTAATAGTAAGTCTATGTGTAAGTTTAATATGAGTCATTATACAGTTTAGCATTTCTAATGCAGGCGACAAAAAAATAGAGAAAAAAACAGGAAGGGAGATTTATCAATTACGCGGCTAAACCAAAAGGAATGTATGCTTACAAGGATTTAACAAAAAAGATAAGACACTATTATAACTGAATAGTGGTTTCTAATATATAGGGAACGCTTTTAGTATATTTATTTACTAAGTATTAGTGAGGATTTCCTGAAGGATTATATGGAGGATTTATGAAAGAACAAAAAGTAAAGAAACAGAAGACATATATATCTATTCGATTGAATATAATGTTCCTTTGCATATTTGTACTATTCTCAGCTATTATTATGCAGCTAGGAAAAGTACAAATCGTTGAGGGAGAGGCTTATAAGAACCAAGTGGAAAACAGTCAAAATGAAATAACTAGTATACCAGTTCCACGTGGACAGATTCTAGATCGAGAAGGGAAAACGGTCGTTAATAATAAATCTCTTCGCACAATTACGTATACAAGGGTGAAGGGGATTACGAGTGAAGATATTTTAAAAACAGCAAAAGACTTGGCGAAGGTACTTGAAATGCCTGAGCAAGATATAAATAAATTAACTGATATCGATAAAAAAGATTTCTGGATGCAATTGAATACGAAACGTGCGGAATCAAAGATTACTAAAAACGACATAGGAAAGTTTAAAGAAAAGGGAATAGAGGGAAAAGAACTAGACAAAAAAATTCAAGACTTAAGACGAAGTCGCGTTACAGAAGTAGAATTGGCAGAATTAACAGCACAAGATTTAAAGGTGTTAGCTATTAAAAGTAAAATGAGTTCAGGTTATCAACTGACACCACAAATTATAAAAAAAGATGTGACAGATCAAGAATATGCGCGGATAAGTGAAAAACTTGCGGAGTTTCCAGGAGTAGATACAACAGTTGATTGGGAACGTAATTATGTAAATGGTAATTTATTTCGTTCCGTGTTAGGTAATATTACAAGTAGTGAAGAAGGATTACCGAAAGAAAACTTAGATTCTTATTTGGTACGTGGATATAACCGTAATGATCGTGTAGGAAAAAGTTATATTGAACAACGATATGAAGATGTATTACACGGCACAAAAGAAGAAGTGAAAAACATTACTGATAAATCAGGAAACATTATAAACACAGAAATAATCTCTAAAGGAAAAAGTGGTAGTAGTTTAACATTAACGATTGATATGGAATTACAAAAGAAAGTGGAAGAAAGTATAGAGAAAAATTTGAGAGCTTTTAAGAGTTCAGAGCCATTGTTGGACCGAGCGTTTGTCGTCATGACAAATCCAAATAACGGACAGATTTTATCTATGGCAGGCAAAAAGATTGTAGAAAAAGAAGGGAAAATAGAGATTGAGGACTTGGCATTAGGTAACATGACAACTTCGTATGAGCTAGGATCAGCTGTAAAAGGCGCAACGTTATTAACTGGATATGAGACAGGGGCAATACAGCCAGGAGATCAATTTTATGATGCACCGATGAAATTTAAAGGTACACAAGCCAAGAAATCATGGAATGTATCCGGATTTGGTAATATTAATGATTTACGAGCTTTACAAGTATCTTCGAATGTATACATGTTCCAGACAGCTTTAAAAATTGCGGGAGTTAATTACGTACCGAATGGTTCATTGGATATTAAACAAGAAGCATTTGATAAAATGCGTTATTATTTTAAACAATTTGGTTTAGGGGTACCAACAGGTATTGATTTACCGAATGAAATAATTGGGCAAACGAGAAAAGTAGATAGTCAACCTGGGTTTCTACTAGATTTTTCTATCGGTCAGTATGATACGTATACGCCATTGCAATTGGCACAATATATTTCAACTATTGCAAATGGTGGATATAGAATGCAACCCCAAATTGTACAAGAAATACGAGAGCAATCAATAAAAGAAGAAGAGGTCGGTAAAGTTATACGCTCTATAGAGCCTGTCGTATTAAATCGAGTTGATATGAAGAAAGAACATATTGATCGGATAAAAGAAGGTTTTAGATGGGTATTCCAAGAAGGTGATGGAACTGGCGTGAAGTATTTCAAAAATGCGCCATATAAACCAGCAGGAAAGACAGGGACAGCTCAAACTGTATATGGTGGAGATGATCCAATTGGTAGAAATGCAAAAGGAGAACGTATGGAATGTTACAACTTAACATTAGTTGGATATGCTCCATATGATAATCCAGAAGTAGCATTTTCTGTAGTAGTCCCATGGCTTCATGATGATAAAAATGGAATTAATTCTATAATTGGAAAGGAAATTTTAGATGTATACTTTGATTTAAAAAAGCAACGTATACATAGTGAAGCTGCTAGTACAGATAGTTCGAATCAAAATTAGTAAAATTTGTGCACTTTTCTCAGGGGAAGAGACCCTGTTTATATAAAAGCCTTTATAAGTTAAAGAAAAAGGAAATTTGAAATAAGAGATAGCGGCTATCATAGTTGCTATCTCTTACTTTTGTTAATATCTTGGCTACTAGTTAAAAAGGTTTTAAATTTATGGAACAAACTTGTTTCTTAGATGGTCTATTATGTGTACGTATAAAAACAGGTTTTCAAATAGGATACAGTGTATTGAATTTACTACTTGTTTTCAGTATTGAAAATTTGAAAGGAATGATGATTTTGAAAAACAAGAGGATGCTAAAAATAGGTTTATGTGTTGGTATATTAGGTTTAAGTCTTACAAGCCTAGAAGCTTTTACAGGAGGGGCATTGCAAGTTGAAGCGAAAGAAAAGACCGGACCAGTTAAACATAAAAATCATGCGACGTATAAAGAATTCTCTCAACTTGAGAAAAAATTTGATGCTCGATTAGGTGTGTATGCTATTGATACTGGTACAAATCGAACAATTGCTTATCGACCTAACGAAAGATTTGCCTTTGCATCAACCTACAAGGCATTAGCGGCAGGAGTATTGCTACAGCAAAACTCAATTGATAAATTAAATGAAGTTATCACTTATACGAAAGACGACTTAGTTGAATATTCACCCATTACAGAGAAACATGTAGATACAGGCATGAAACTTGGGGAAATTGCAGAGGCGGCTGTTCGTTCCAGTGATAATACCGCCGGGAACATTTTATTTAATAAAATAGGCGGACCTAAAGGATATGAAAAAGCACTTAGACAGATGGGTGATCGGGTTACTATGGCTGATCGCTTTGAGCCAGAGTTAAACGAAGCTACTCCAGGAGACGTTCGTGACACTAGTACAGCGAAAGCAATTGCTACGAATCTGAAAGCTTTAACGGTCGGAAATGCGCTTCCAGCTCATAAACGTAACATTCTTACAGAGTGGATGAAAGGAAATGCTACAGGAGACAAACTTATTCGTGCAGGCGTACCAACTGACTGGATAGTTGGAGATAAATCAGGAGCTGGAAGTTATGGGACACGCAATGATATTGCTATCGTTTGGCCGCCGAACAGGGCACCTATTATCATTGCAATCTTATCTAGTAAAGATGAGAAAGAAGCTACCTATGATAATAAATTAATTGCAGAGGCAACTGAAGTGATAGTTAAGGCTCTTAAATGATAATTTCTCAATTCTTTATGTAATGTAATTGAAAATAGGAACCTAGAAAGCGATTCTTTTACTGTGAAAAGAATCGCTTTTTTGTATTCCTATAATAATAGTAAGTATATAAGCAAAAATTATTATTTCATGGATAATTTATCCTCTAAAGTTCATGAGGGGAGTTTTCTCCTGTGGTGTTCGTAGTAACATGATTATTATATATACGATAATAATATTTTGGCGTATGTATGCTAGTTACTCCTATATGAATATGTAATTTTACATATCCATATAAAAGACACATATGCGTCAATCACTATTAAATTATATTAAAATCATTTTCGGATGAGGGATTCATATAGGATTTGGGGAATAAAAGGATTTTTATGTTTAATTATCATAGTATAATTATTTCACTTTATGAAATGAAATTTGGATTTAACTTTTTTAAATATAATATTTTATAATTTGAATAATTAATATCTGAAAAATCAAATTTAATCAAAGCGATTTTCTGGTTTACTTATGAAAAACATAGTGTTTAAAATGAGGGGGAAGTAAGGTCCTTATATTCTATCAAAAATAAATAAAAAACGAGATGTAATTACTTTTTTGGAAAAATCTTTATCCTCAAGTATATGTGAAGAAATCCTAACGTTAGGTTGTACAAAATTTACGATTAAAACTGTAAAAGACAATAGTGAAGAGGTGTACGGAATGAAGAATAAAATTATGACAGGATTTTTAATAACATCAATCGTTACTGGAGCGACTATTCCTATCAATACTCTCGCAACGCCAATCGTTCAGGCAGAAATGAAACAAGAAAATATAGATATTTCCTCAGCATTACGAAAAATAGGTGCACACTCCAAATTAACACAAACCTTTATAGATGGAGCCTTAGCAAGTCCGAATGTGCAACTTGAAGAAGTTCCATCTTTAAATACAACTCAATTTCTAATTAAACAAGATATGAAAGAGTGGTCATCAGAACTATATCCAAAATTAATTCTACTAAATTCAAAAAGTAAAGGATTTGCAACCAAATTTAATAGCTATTATCCAACATTAAAAGGATTTGTAGATAATAAGGAAGATAAAGAAGGGTTTATAGATAGACTGGAAGTTCTTCAAGATATGACTATAACAAACCAAGAAAACGTGCAACGTCAGATTAATGAGTTAACAGATCTTAAACTACAGGTAGATAAGAAACTGAAAAATCTTGATACAGATGTGGTAAAAGCACAGAGTGTACTTAGTTCAGAGGGAACAGGAAAAATAGACAAGTTAAAAAATGAAATGCTAAATACAAAAAAATCAATTCAAAATGATTTAGAGCAAATAGCATTATTACCAGGAGCTTTAAATGAACAAGGGCTAAAGGTATTCCAAGAAATTTATAGCCTATCAAAAGATATCATTGAACCGGCTGCTCAAACAGCGGTAGTAGCGTATAGCAAAGGAAAAGAAATAAACAATGCTATTGTAGAAGCAGAGAAGAAAGCAGAGCAAGAAGCAACAGAAAAAGGAAAATCAGCTATAGAAATTGAAGCTGCCAAAAAAGAAGTACGTGAAGCGATAGAGAAAAGTAAAAAAGGTGAAATTGCTGCAGCTGCAGTTACAAAAACGAAAGAGTATGATCTTATGAAAGTGATTGATCCTGAAAAAATTAAAAAAACATATAGTACCTTTGCCGAAATTAATAAACTAACAGCAGAGCAACGAGCGCATTTAGATGATCTAGAGAAACAAAATCAAAAATTATATGACTTAACAACTAAATTAACAGTAGCAGATTTACAAAAATCAATGATTCTTTTCATGCAAAATGATTTGCATACATTTGCTAATCAAGTAGATGGAGAAATTGAGCTAATGAAACGTTATAAAGAGGATTTGAATCTAATAAATAATAGTATTACAAAATTATTGACTGAAGTTGATACTAGTAACACTCAGTCTCAAAAAGATACATTAAGACGACTAAAAAATGTAACAAATCAACTCGAAGAACAAGTTTATAAATTTTAATATTAAGAAATAAGGTTTAATGAAAAAATTATAACGCAACTGAAAATAAGGAGGAGAATCAAAAAATGAAATTTCCACTTAAGGTCATAACTTTGGCCACTTTAGCAACGGTTATAACTGCTACGAATGGTAGTACTATTCACGCACTTGCACAAGAACAGACAGCACAAGAACAGAAAATAGAAAATTATACGTTAGGACCTGAAGGATTAAAGAAAGTGTTGGCTGAAACAGGCTCTCATATTCTTGTAATGGATTTGTACGCAAAAACAATGATTAAGCAACCGAATGTAAATTTATCCAACATTGATTTAGGTTCAGGAGGGGGAGAATTAATCAAAAACATTCACCTGAATCAGGAACTGTCACGAATCAATGCAAATTACTGGCTAGATACAGCGAAGCCAAACATTCAAAAGACAGCACGTAATATTGTAAATTATGATGAACAATTTCAAAATTATTACGACACACTAGTAAATACTGTAAAAAAGAAAGATAAGGCGGGCCTCAAAGAAGGAATAGGGGATTTAATCGGTACAATTCATACAAATTCAAATGAAGTTACGGAAGTTATTAAGATGTTAGAAGCTTTCAAAACAAAGTTGTATACAAATACTGTAGATTTTAAAAATAATGTTGGAGGTCCAGATGGACAAGGGGGATTAACGGCTATATTAGCGGGAAAACAAGCACTAGTCCCACAACTTCAGGCCGAAATTGAGAATTTACGTTCTACGCAGAAAGCACATTTTGATAATGTATTAGCCTGGTCAATTGGTGGTGGATTAGGAGCAGCTATTTTAGTTATTGGAACGATTGCAGGAGCGGTAGTAATTGTTGTGACCGGTGGCACAGCGACACCAGCTGTTGTTGGTGGTCTAACAGCTCTAGGGGCAGCTGGTATCGGTTTAGGAACAGCAGCTGGTGTTGAGGCATCTAATCATATGAACTCCTATAATGAAATTTCGAATAAAATTGGAGAATTAAGTATGAAAGCTGATTTAGCTAACCAAGCAGTTATTTCACTTACTAATACAAAAGACACTTTAACATATTTGTATCAAACAGTTGATCAAGCAATTATGTCTCTAACAAGTATTCAGCAACAATGGAATACGATGGGAGCGAATTATAAAGATCTATATGATAATATCGACCAAATGCAAGAACATAAACTTTCTTTAATACCTGATGATTTAAAGGCTGCAAAACAAAGTTGGAATGATATTCATAAGGATGCAGAATTCATTTCAAAAGACATTGCTTTTAAACAAGAAAAAACAAATTAAAAATCAATATATATGTATGGGAGGAATTAAAATGAATAAAAGCTTTCCTTATAAACTACTTGCTGTATCGACGTTTTTAACTCTGACAACAACTACTGTAGTTTCTCCAGTGGCAGCCTTCGCAAGTGAAAGTAAAATGGAACAAACTAGTACCGAAGATATATCTCTTTCTGTAAACAGCGAAAAGATGAAAAAAGCTTTGCAAGATGCTGGGGTATTTGCAAAATCCATGAATGATTACTCTTATTTGTTAATTAAAAACCCAGATGTTAACTTTGAAGGAATTGACATTAAAGGATATACAAATCTACCTAGTCAAATTCTACAAGATCAAAAGAATGCAAGAGAGCATGCTACGAAATGGGATTCACACATAAAAAAACAACTTTTAGATACACTGACGGGGATTGTAGAGTATGATACTAAATTCGACAATTATTATGACACATTAGTAGAAGCGATTAATGAAGGGGATGCAGACACATTAAAAGAAGGCATGACAGATTTACAAGGTGAGATTAAACAAAATCAAGCATATACACAGAATTTAATACAAGAACTAGCTAAGTTAAGAGATAGTATTGGAGAAGATGTCCGAGCATTTGCAGGTCATAAAGATATTTTGCATTCGATTCTGAAAAACCAAGCATCTGGAATTGATGAAGATGAAAAGCGCCTAAATGAAGTTTTAGAGCAAGTAAGACATTTTAAACAAGTAGAATCAGATGGAATAATAACTGTATCAATTCCCTCAATTCCTACGTGGATTGCTGGTGGTGTAATGATAGGGGTAGCAAGAAATAATTTAGGTACGTTAGAGCCGTTGTTAGCACAATTACGTCAGACTATAGATTATAAAGTAACATTAAATCGTGTAGTTGGTGTTGCGTATAATAATATTAATGAAATGCACAATGCGATTGGATCGGCTATTAATGCACTTACCTATATGTCTGCACAATGGCATGATTTAGATTCTCAATATTCGGGAGTGCTTAGTCATATTGATAAAGCATCCCAAAAAGCGGATCAAAATAAATTCAAATTCCTAAAACCTAATTTGAATGCAGCGAAAGATAGTTGGAAAACATTGAGAGCGGATGCGTTTACATTAAAAGAAGGGATAAAAACATTAAAAATGGATCCTGTTTCTTCAAAAAAATAGCGGAATACAGTATTTGTTGCAAGGGCATTTATACAGTTATAAAATGATTTTTTGTTCTTTATAAATTGAAAAGACGGAGGTATCATCAGGCCTCTGTCTTTTATTTTATTGAAATATTTTTATAATTCCATCCTATATGTAGAAAGTAGTTATACAAGTTTGAATTTTTAAGGTGAATGATTTTTATGAATTTTTCCATAAAACCTAATCTATGATTAGTGAGCTTTATATTCTTATTTTCCTAATTGAATACTTTTATACAATTAGATGGAAGTTAACAATACTAAATCAAAACATAATAGGTTGTTATTGATGAGTTTATCGTAAAGTTGTTATTTTATGTGTCATCAAATAACATTTATAAACAATTAGAAATAAAGAAAAGGAGACTATTATGAGAAAAAATAGAGTATTAGATACAACATAAATAGCGTAAAAAATTTTTGGTGTAAAAACGTAATAAATAAAATAATAATCCTTAAATGTACTAAGGGAAAATGAGGGAGATAATATGGGGAATAACTCAAAATATAAAACTAGAAAAATACTTGCAGCTACCGCTACAGTAACTATGCTTACGACTGGAATGGTTTCTTCATCAGATGTCTTTGCAGAGGAAACAAAGCAGCAAAAAAAAATATCGACATCACTGCAAGAAGAAAAGTCAGTTAAATCAGAAAACAGAAGATATACAGTCCCAGGAAAAGGGGATGTTGAGGTACTGAAACAACAGGAAAGAAAAAGTATGGCATTTAGTCCATATGAACCCACTGGTTTATATGCAAAGCCAAATGAACAAATAACGATTAATGTAGAAGGAAATCAAAATATTCAAGCATACATTGGAACGTATTCGTATGATGCTTCTTGGAGAGAAGATTCTAAAATAAAATCATTTACATTAAAACCTGGTATAAACACAATCCAATCTCCAAATGGGGGGATGATTTATTTTTATAATAAACAACAAGGTGGTACCATTCGAACAACAGTCACAACAGGTGGAACGACTACTCCTTTTTTTGAACTAGGAAAGCATACGAAACAAGATTTAATAAACATGCTGGACCAATATCCCAATGCACATGCAGTGGAGTTAAAAGGAGAACGTGTATTAATTACGGCCAGCCCTGCACGTGTTAAGAAATATTTGTTAGGTTCTAATACAGATCCTGTACAACTCTTAAAAAAGATGGATGAAGCTACTCGAATTCAAGACAAAGTAGCTGGTTTATCCGAGGAACAAGTAGATAAACATTATATTCATTACGTAGAAGAAAATCATTCTCCCGATTATTATATGTATGCAACTTCTTATCGAACCGCATATGTAGGAGATGCAATCCAATACGTGTTAGATATTAATAAATTTATAAAAGATGGCTGGGGTCCTTGGCATGAGGCAGGGCATTTGAGACAGCAATCACCTTGGAAGTTTTATAATATGACAGAAGTACAAAATAATATTTACAGCCTTTCTGTAGAAAAAGCATTTACATCTAATCAATCTTTTAGATTGCAACAGGAGGGCGCTTATACTAAGGCATTTCAATACTTAGAACAACCTAATAAAAATTATGACGAAGTTAGTGATGTTTTTGTTAAGCTTGTTATGCTTTGGCAACTACAGTTAGCATATGGAGAGGACTTCTATCCTAAATTGCATCAATTGTATAGAGACATGTCTTCAAGTGAACTTCCACAAACTGATGAAAATAAAAAACAATTATTTATGATTTCGGCATCAAAAGTAGCTAAACAAAATTTGATACCTTTCTTTGAGAAGTGGGGATTGCGTCCAAATAACGATACCATTCAAAAAGTGGCTGCATTAGGATATCCAATTTTAACAGCAGAGATTTGGAAGGGTACGGATTCTAATCCAATTAAACCAGATGTGCCTAATGAAAATAATATTTTAGAAGGAAGCCAATTTGCATGGTCCCTAAAAGGAATTAGTGATTTCGAGTTTGCTAAAATCAATTTCAATAAGTCGAAAGAAGAAATGCAAATTGACTTACAAGCAGGCGTACCGCATCATTATTTTAATGAAACATATGCGAGTATTAAAGTACAAAATGCATCAGGAAAAGTAGTATACAATAAAGATATTTATGGAAACAAACAACAAAATGCTGAATTGCAAAAAGTTCCAGTCAAAGTAGGCGATTATATTGAGTTAACACATCTAGAAGGTGTGCATAGAGCTACTTTCACAAATGTAGACAACAGTAAACAAGAAAGCTTTGGAAAAAAAGCAATGTATGAAGTCACAAAAGAAGGCTTGAAGAAAGTAGAAAAAATGCCAGAAGCAACGGTTTTAGACGGAAATCAATTTGGTTGGTCTTTAAAGGGATATAGTGATAGAGAAATCGCAAAAGTAGATTATAATAGGGTAACAGAGAAAATGCAGGTGAATTTAGAAGCAGGCGTACCACATTCTTATTTTAATAATACGTATGCAAGTATCAAAGTACAGAATTCATCCGGTAGTGTTGTGTACAATAAGGAAATAGTGGGAAATAGACAGCAAACTGCTGAAAGACAAACTGTGCCAGTCAAAGTGGGAGATTATATCGAGTTTACCCATATAGAAGGGGAAGCAGTAAAGGAAAAGACACGGGCTACACTTATTAACCTTGAGAATAGTAAACAGGAATATATAGGTAAGAAAAGAACCTATCAAGTTACTTCAACAGGTTTACACAAAATAGATTAACATGAAGAACATTCAAATTATTAGTAAGATGCTAAATAGTCGTTCATTATGAACGGCTATTTGGCTTTTATTTATATAAAAGTGAAATATAATCCAATGTTTAATGATTTATCAGAAGTAAAAAGGTAGGTATTATATAAAAGAAAATGAATAATTTATGCAGAGCTTGTATATGGTATTATTATTTAACTATTCTAAAATCAATTGATAAAAACGCTGGAATGTTTTTTAGAAAACAACTGAATCCATAGGTGGAATTTGGAAGATTAATTCTATTTTGGAGTTTATTTTTATAAGGAAATTCACATACGTGGATTAGTATTAAGATTCAAAATGTAAAATATCTAAAGACCTAAGTACAAGCACACATTTTAAATAAAAAAAGTGAGAAGAATGAATAACATTCTTCTCACTTTTAGCAATTAGGGTCGGCATATACATAAATATGCGTTTGAGTGGAATTTTGGATGAAAAATCCACATGCATAGTATACCAAAATATTTAAGGCCCTTCGTATGCAATATTGCATACGAAGAGTAGGTGGATATAATAGTTAACTTACTTCTATTAAAAGTAAAATGTGTTTATATTAAAAAGCTTAAAATCCAATTGAAGCTGGTTAAGATCTTAATTCTTCATAGCTACCTAATTAATCAATTTTAGCTACTGAGTAGGAAAGAGTTAATTAATTTGAAAATGATTTGAGTAGGTAAATTCTCCGTTATACTTAATTACTGCAATATATGTCCCTTTAGTATATACATTTGTAATTGGTGTTCTCCAAATTTCTAACCCTTTAGGCGTAGTAATAAATTCTGGTTCAATTGTAATAAAGCGTTGTAAAGTACCGTCAGGGTGAACCTTGAAAATCTTCATTTTGGCACCAAAATGCGCTCTACCAAAACGTTGAGTTAAGTAGAAATTATCTCCTGTTATGAGGTGTTCAATATTCCAGTCGGGTTGGTATGTACTATTTT
This sequence comes from Bacillus sp. FDAARGOS_1420, assembly GCF_019344915.1. NCBI lineage: Bacteria > Bacillati > Bacillota > Bacilli > Caryophanales > Bacillaceae > Bacillus > Bacillus sp. FDAARGOS_1420. The sequence continues at coordinate 1,633,484 of NZ_JAHWJB010000002.1, forward strand.
CAGCTCCCTATAAATCAAAGGCTACGGGAAATATGGTAATAGCAATTCTCACATTATTGAGGGACTGGAAAAACAACAAAGACGTTCTCAAATGCATGTATAGATATTTATAACAAAGATTCAAAAAAGAATAGGTAATATAGCTATTGGAATAAGATTGTTTTTGTCTATCTCCTGAAAAGGAGGATGGACAAACCATACCAAAGAAACTTGCATTTCATTATCTATAGAAGTGTAATGTCATTAAAGTGAGATAGGATACAGGCTAATATTGAGAAATGTAAAGTTTGTAGAGTTTGAAACAAATTAAAGAAGTAACATAAGGGATTTACGCATATAGTAATGTCGACGGATAAAGTTAACGGAATATTCATTTTAATAAGATAAAATAATAGTATTTTTATCTTATAATATTGTTACTACGATGAAATAAGGCTAATAATTAGTTAACTTAAAAATTAAATTCAGATAGGAAGAGGATAATGAAGACCAGAGATAATTATAAAATTATTGTGATTGGCGCTGGGACTGCAGGACTATCTTCTACTGCACATTTGTTACGAAATGTATCCCTATTGAAAGAAAGTATAGCTATTATCGATTCATCTAAAAAACATTACTTCCAACCACTATGGAGTTTAGTTGGGGGAGGAATTGTTTCAAAGGAATGTACGATGCGTGATCAAGAATCACTTATTCCAAAAGGAGCAACGTGGATTCCTAAAAGTGTTGTTAAGTTGTTTCCAAATCAAAATAAGATACTTTTAGATGATGGAATGCTACTTGAATATGAGATTCTTATTGTAGCAGCCGGTATACAAATAAATTGGGGTGGTATTAAAGGCTTAAAGGAGTCTATTGGGACTAATGGGGTTTGTAGCAATTATTCTTATAAATATGTTGATTCTACTTGGAGAGAAATTGAAAAATTCAAAGGAGGAAATGCGATTTTTACCCACCCCAATACTCCTATTAAATGTGGTGGCGCCCCACAAAAAATTATGTATTTAGCAGAAGAGTATTTTTGTAATGGCGGTTTGAAAAACAGAAGTGAAGTAATGTTTTATTCTGCGAACGCTAACATATTTCAGGTACCGCGTTATGCTGAAACATTAGAACAAGTACTAGAAAGAAAGCAAATTATAACGAACTATAATAAAAACTTAGTAGAAATTATCGCTGAAAAGAGAGAAGCAATTTTTGAAGATACGCAAACACTGAAGCGAGAAACAGTACCATATAGTATGATACATGTTGTTCCACCAATGGGGCCACCTAACTTTATTAAAGAAAGTGAGATAAGTGATCATCAGGGGTGGGTAGATATAAGTCCTTATACTTTGCAGCATGTAAAATATAAGAATATTTTTGGACTTGGAGATTGTACCAATTTACCTACATCTAAAACTGGAGCGGCAATTCGAAAACAAATACCTGTCTTAAAACAAAATATTTTGGACGTACTTAATGGAAGAGACTTGCAGGCTAATTATGATGGGTATACATCCTGTCCGATTGTTACAGGATATAAAAGTCTTATACTCGCTGAATTTAACTATGAACATGAGCCTCAAGAAACGTTTCCGTTTAATCAAGCGAAAGAACGGTATAGTATGTTTTTACTTAAAAGGTATATGTTGCCCTATATGTATTGGAATTTGATGTTGAAAGGGATTCTATAAGGAAAGATAGAGAGTTGTTGTAACAACCGAGAAGTAATTTGAAATAAGCATTTGGAGGGAATAGCTATGCTTTTAAAATATTTTTATGATGAAAAATTAGCTCATGCTTCCTATTTAGTTGGTTGTCAGAAGGAAGGCGTAGCAATTGTTATTGATCCCAGCCGCTATATAGAACAATATATAGAATTTGCTAAGAAAGAGGGAATGGAAGTAATTGCTGCGGCTGAGACTCATATTCATGCAGATTTTCTATCTGGGTCTAGAGAACTTTCCCTTCTTTTTAATGCAAATTTATATGTATCAGATGAAGGAGATAGTGATTGGAAATATCAAAATCTTAACGAGGGCCGATACAATTTGGTTAGAGAGGGAACAGAGTTTAAGGTTGGTCATATAAAATTCAATGTCATTCATACCCCAGGGCATACGCCTGAAAGTATTTCCTTTTTAGTAACCGATACAAGTCAAAATAATTATATGAATGATAAACCGATAGGAATATTCACAGGTGATTTTATATTTGTAGGAGATATAGGTAGACCCGATTTATTAGAAATTGCTGTTGGTATTAAAGATACCGCAAAAATAGGAGCGAAACAATTATTTGATTCTATACAAAAAATAAAAATACTCCCCGATTATTTGCAAATATGGCCATCACATGGTGCAGGAAGTGCATGTGGAAAAGCATTAGGAGCAATTCCAACTTCCACATTAGGTTATGAAAAGATGTTTAATTGGGCGTTTCAATGTAATGATGAAGATAATTTTATATCGAATTTATTGACGGGACAGCCAGAGCCTCCAAAGTATTTTCCATTAATGAAGCATTTAAATAAGTATGGTCCACCAACTCGTAAGAAGAGAGAGATTACTGCTATTTATATAATAGAAGAACTTCAAGAAGTGATGAGGGGTGTTCAGCAAATAGTTGATATAAGGGATGTAGAGTGTTTTGCTGCTGGCCACATCGAGAAGTCAATTAACATACCTTATAACAATTCTTTCACAACTTGGTGTGGGGAGATATTAGATTATAAAAAAGAAACTTTAATAATTTTAGATGCGGAAAATGTTAAAGTGGAGGAAGTTATTAGAGACTTTGAGTCCATTGGCTTAGATAATATTATTGCTTTTGCACCTTCAAAGGTAATTCAAAGATTCCATAGTTTAGAGATTTATAAGGAAAAAACATCAAATGAATTATATCCGTTAATAAAAGATGGAAGTGTAAAGGTTATCGATGTGCGTAGTAAAAAAGAGTGGGATGAAGGACATCTTCATGATGCAATACATATCACTTTAGGTAATCTACTTGAACGGCTAGATGATGTACCGAAAAATTGTCCAATAGTTTTACAATGTCGAACGGGGTTACGTTCCGCTATAGCAGCTAGCATTTTACAAAAAGCTGATATAAAGAAAGTAGTTAATTTAAAGGGGGGATTTCTTACGTGGAAAAAAGAAGGGCTCCCCTATACAACATGTAATCAAGAAATTTGAAATATATCAAAAGAGTCAAATGGAAAGAAAATAGAATCATTTGAAATAATCTAAGGGGATAAATAATAAAATTCAATTGCTATCAGTATGGGATATATAAACTAAAAATGATTTATTAAAGCCGCATTAAACGATAAAATTAAGCACAAATATGCTGATGTGTATCTATTCTATCAAAGTACATAAAACTAAAACTAAGACTAAGATATTCGAACGAACTCAAAAAGCCGAAACCCCTTAACTTAGGAATTTCGGCTTTGATAATGGTATCTGGCATGTTTACTGCAATAGAGTTATAAGTTCTTAAATTCCTTAAATTAGAAACTTGTACTTGATTACCGTAGTTAAATTGTTGCCCTTTTAAAAGAACTGGTTAGAGAAAAAAGAAAAATCTATTGGTTAGCATTTAACCGAAAGATTTTTCTTTGAATTAGCGTCTTTTACATCATAATTATTGAGGAAGGGAAATTCGACTGAGAAATGCTGTCAAATAAAAGAATAGGCTAATCTAATTTCTAATGGTCCCAGTATCTTTTATTTTGACGTGTGTTTTTACAGTTATTTTAGCCTCTGCTAACGCTTGCAACCAATCTCCTTTTAGTTTTTTCCACTCGTTATATTGAAAAGCTCTAGCATATAAGGATAATCCGATAGGATCAATTTTATTCTTTTGTAATTCATACAACATATTTTGTAATTTCTTATTAATTTCTTTTTGAACCTCATTTTCTAAATTATGTATGTTTTTTTTATTATCATAATGCTCCTTAATTAAATGTGCGTTAGTTTTTTCTATTACAGCTACATTAGCGTTTATATCGAAATTAAATACAAACTTTCCTTTTTGAAAATTAACATCTATTTTCCTAGTCGCATTCTGTATTAATATAGAAGTGTTTGGTTTTTGGCTGGATTTTTTAGGTGGAAGCGCAAGGTGTAGTATCATCCGGCCTTTATTTTTGGGCTTATTTAAAAGATTGAAGAACTTAACATTTTTTTTAGGGATACGGCTTAAATATTTACCTTGTCGATCTAAAAGTGCAATTCCTACCGTGTCGATTTCATTCTTTGTTTTTTTTATAACTGGAACAGCTTGTGTCATTCCTTCTTCATTTTTTTCTCTCATTAATTGTTGAATCGTGGAAGAAACGGATTGATTATTTTGAATGGAGGATTCGATTACACTACTTATGTAAGATGGTAGTGATGGTTTATCGGGCTTATTAATTGTGAAAATTTCTTCTACAGGTCCATCAACAAGTACTACTTTAGCATTAATGGTAGCGTAAGGATCACGGTAAGAAGAATCAAGCTCCTGCATCCAATTTGCTTCTTGGGCCAATTTTTTCCCAATTAAAATGATTTCAGCTTTTGAGGCTGTCATATAGCCCGTTAACTTCGTATCTATTTTACTGAATCCATTATATACAGTGGATGCCCGCGCCCATTGCTCTATAGTACTTCTTTGCTGTTTATGATGAAAGAGTGGTATGCTTGTGCCCACTTTTATGTCTCCATTAGAAGTTCTATCTAAGGCGATTAACAGGATTAATGAAACCTGTTCAAGAGGGATTTTTTGACTACAACCGATTAAACATACACAACAAGTTACAATCCATATCCATTTTCGAATCAAAGTTGTTTCCTCCTAGTTAACCAAGTGAAAAGAATGCTGTATGCGAAAAAAAAGATTGGTAATAGAATAAAAAAAATGATATTTAAGATATCCATAAGAGAATATATAAACAAATATTGATCCACGTCGGGATTTAGAAAAATAAATAAGCCGACTATTAAAAACATAAAACTAACGAGCACCCAATTGCGAGCATTTTTTTGAAGTGAAATGGTCACAGATTCAAAACTGAAAAATAAATACGGATATATTGTAGTAGAAAATACAATCAAATAGTAAGCGATATATATAATTTCTAATCGTTCTATGAATGAAAAACGAACCCCTTTTAACAAATGAAATACTGGCCAAATTACGTCTTTTATCCCCTCCGGACTAAAGTATATATAAGAAAGAATAGTCACATATAGATAGAAAAACATGGTTCCAGTATTCGCTATTAGTATTCCTTTTATGGCTTTTTGTTTTTTTTGTAAGAACGGATAAATAAAATATGCAATTTCTAAGCCAGCATAAGGGGTAATTGTTTCTTTTGTTGCCTTTACAATAGGGGATATGCCATCTTTAAAAATAGGTAGTAGGTGTAAAGGATTGTAGTTACTCTTTAATGAAAAAAGAAGAAATAGTGGCATCCAAGCAGTGAAGAAGAAAACAAGCATAGAATAACTAGTAAGAGCCCTTATCCCACTCAATGATAAAATAATAAAAGGCAATAGTAATAATATGGCGATTTGATAAGCAGGAGTGGAAGGGAATATCCACACTTTTATAATGTCAGTTGCCTTTAATAAAGTATTAAAACCAGCAAAAAATAGATAAAAGGCATATAAAAGAAGAAAAATTGTTCCTAGCCATTTACCAAAGTATGTTTTTAAAATCTGTGAGAAATTTTTGCTAGGACTTTTTTGTAACATTAATACAATAAATACGCCAATTATAGAAGTAACCATCCATCCCAGAATGATAGAAATCCAGCCATCTGTGCCAGCGGTAGTAGCAAGTGGGCTTGGCATAATTAACATACCTGATGCAAGTTGCAGTGAATGGATGAAAACAATAAATTCAAATAAAGTTATGTTTTGAAATTTAAGATTCCCCATGCGAACCACCTTCTTTTTTCTTTTTTTGTTCCGGCTGTCCTGTACTCGAGCGGGTGGTGATCATGGAAATAGGAAATCTTACAAAAGAATCTTTTAACTCTTGGAGACGAAATGGTGCAATTGGCAATCCATATGGTGAACCATAGGAAGTTAATGAAACAAAATGAGCAAATAAGAGCATTAATCCACTAACAATACCTACAATCCCATAAAAATAGGCTAATAACATCATTGGAAAACGAATAAGCCGAATACAACTTGATAAATCATAATTAGAAACAATAAATGATGCAATGGCGGTAATAGATACGATAATAACCATAACGTTACTCACAAGACCAGCTTGAACAGCCGCCTGCCCAATTACAATCCCTCCAACAATTCCAATTGTTTGTCCAATTGGTTGTGGTAAGCGAATACCAGCTTCACGTAGCATTTCTAGTGTGATTTCCATTATAAAAGCTTCCAATAAAGGAGAGAAAGGGACTTTAACTCTTGACGTTGCAATAGAAGTGTATAGATCTAAAGGAATGATTTCAAAGTGAAAAGAGACTATAGCAATATAAATTGCGGGTAAAAAAATAGCTATAATAAATCCTGCAAATCGTAATAAGCGAAAAAATGATGCAATGAGCCAATGTATATTATAATCATCTGGAGTCTGAAAAAATCCAATTAAATTCATTGGGACAATCATCGCACCAGGAGATCTATCAATTAACACTGCTACTTTTCCATCAAGTATATGATTAGAAATGGCATCTGGGCGTTCACTTAAATAAGCCTGTGGAAAAGGAGTCCAATTTTGATCCTTTGTAAAATTAGATAGTTCTCCAATGCTCAATACCGCATCCGTTTTAATTTTACAGATTCTAGTTTCTATTTCTTGGACCACATCTTCGTTTGCTACATCCCCTAAGTAAATTAAATAGACTAAAGAAGTGGCGCGTTCTCCAATTGTCATTTTTTTAATTTTCAATTCAGTAGAAGGGATATATCGACGAATTAAGCCTATGTTTTTTGTGGCATTCTCAATAAACCCATCATGTGAGCCTTTAATAGTAACTTCTGAAATGGGTTCTTGAATCGCTCTTTCTGCCCAGCCTTTTGTATTTATTAGAAGGGACCTCTTTTCTCCTTCCATAAACAGTACACATTGTCCCTCAAGTAATCCTTCTTTAATTTCATTCCACGTATATACTATTTTGGTATGAGTAGCAATAATATTAGAATTAAATATTTGACTGTCTTCATTCACTTCTTGTAATAATGGTGTAACAACATTTCCTTTTAATGCAACACCATCTGTAAGGCCTTCAAAATAATATAGTAAAATATTCGTGTTTGTTTTTAATTGCAAGGGATGTTCAATCAAATCTGCACTAATATCAAAGATGTTATCTAATGTATTTTTAAGTTCTTTTAAGTTACTGGTTTGGATTTTTTCAATGGCTTTATCTGTCTTTGTTTCTAGGGTCTTTTCATTTAAGGACAAAATTGACACCTCTTTAATATATAACGATTAGTTGTAGTTATTATTTTTATATGTTTGAATTTTATTCACTAATTTAAACGGATGGAGATCAAGAATAACTAAAATTGAAGTACTATATTATAAATTCAATAATTGAGAGTAAAAAAGTAGATGTAATTTGTGTAGAAATCTAAGTATCAAGATAGAAGTGAAATTTGAATGATTATAATAAAAAAGAACCATTGATAGGTTCTTTTTAATAGTTGGTAAATATGTTGTCAACAATAGATGGCGATAAAGGTAGTAATTTAGATGTCTTTATGTTACTCAGCTGAATTTTGTAGGAAGAATTATTTTTTCATACCTCAATGCTCAATAAAAAAGGACATTTCATTTATTTGGGTGTTTTAGTGTATTTGAATTTTGCACGCTAACAAATTTTGTTTAGGGACAAAATGTGAAGTTTTATTCTGAAATAACAGAAAGTTAATGCGGCAAAATTCCTATTGGTAATTTGGATAGGTATCAAATATTTCTTTGGCCTTATTTTCTTGATATGACCGTACGTTTATATGTTTCTAAGGGAAAGAAATATTTTCATTTTTATTACCATCTATTGTTTGATTAAGATGGTAACACGAAAATGAAACGTTTACAACCAGAAAATAAAGAAAAAATATTAAAATGCGACTTTTTTCGACAAATATTCCTATAAAACGTTTTGTAGGAATTAGAAATAACTAAATTAGTAATAATAGCTTAATTAAAGTGAAATTCAATGAATAAGAGTCCAAAGGCATGAATTTAAATGATAAAGTTATAATTTTTTTTTTGAACTGTAAGTGTTTTACAAGTATAGTTAAACTTTAATCCAACTAGCATTTCTTCCTTTTGTCACTAGCTTAATATGGCCAAACAATTGCAAGGAATTTAAAGCCTTACTGATTGTACTCTCTGCTATGTCTGGATATGTGTTACGAATACACTCCTTAGTAAAGGGGTGTTTTTGTTTAAGGATAAAATCCTGAATTCTCTCCACTTTAGTATGCTTACATATAGAATCTAGAACTGTATTATGAAGATCTTTGTACGCCTCTAATATAATAGTTAAAAACGTTTTTAACCAAAAGCTACTATTATGTTCCTCGCAGTACCAATTTACCGAAGATTTATAAATCGAATTGTAATATTCAGATTCATTTTTCTTAATGTATTTATCCAGACATACATATTTTACAAATGTATTTCCACTCTTAATTAATAGCAATTGCATTAACATAAGTGCCAATCTGCCGTTACCCTGATTAAAAGGGACTATGCAATAAAAATTAAATATAAAACGAGCTATTAATAAAAGTGAATGATGGCCCTTACTAGAATTTAATGAGTTATATTGATCACATAATTGTTCCATTACTTGTGGAATAAGCTCATGTGGAAGAATGCGGTAACTATTTAAGTGCATTCCGTTTTCAGGAATACCTGGAATAGTAAACGGTTTTTCGCGCCATTTGGCACTGTCGGAGGTAATGTAATGTATTAATTGAAAATGTAATTCCTGTATAGTCTCTGGATTGATTAATAAATCACAGGAATTCTTATGTACAAAAGTAAGTGTTTGATAAAAACAAAAGATAGCATCTTCCGAAATATTTTGAGGTACTATATCATCTAAAATAAGTTCTTTTAATCTTTTATTAGGGACTTTTATATCTTCATAGGTAGTAGTAAAGTTTTTTATGTAATGAAGTGGTATGGTTTTTTCTAAGCTAGTAAATATATCAGGATTTTGTTCCTGATAAGCAGCTAATTTTCCTTTTAATTCACTAATTTCACTAATTATATTTAATAGTCTCCTTTTTAATTCAATATTTTTATACCTGTCATCGAAAAAATTTCTCATTTTTATTCCCCCTGTAACCCCTTAACATGCTGTTACATAAATCTTTCCATTCTAAAGATAGTTTACAACATTATTTTGAAATGACAATATATTTATTTTGATTTTGAACTTATTTTAGAATCAAAATTGTTATTTAAATTTGATTAACGAGTTAGAACTTATAATTAATCATGTTTGAATAAAGAATGAATATACACAGATAGAAAATATAGTTTGACTTAAATTCCTTTTTATGAATTTACGAGGTGAAAATATAATTTTAGAATTATTATTAGTGTAGTTTGCTGTATTATTGCTGGGAATTTACTAGAAAGTAACTAATTTTCACAAATAAAATAAAGAAATCTTAAAGAGGAATCAATAGGATCTAATTTGAATAGGCATAATCCTAACATTAAATGTGCAAATGTACAATAATTAAATGAAAAAAATATGAAAATATCGACTTTTTTCGACAAAATAAATTAAATAGAAAAACAATCTAATGTAAGAAAATTGTTGCTTTAGATGGTCTCTGCATTTCATAAATTAATATTGAAGGAATTATCAAATGATTTTTACGAGTAATAAAAGAGTAGATATATATTAAATTGTGACAATTATAAAGTTAGTATTCTCCATTTTCATTATTTAATTTAACAAATTTAATAATAGTAAGGTGACTTTTCTATATTTAATATAAGTATTTGAGGGGGTATGGTGATAAAAAGTGTCATTTTCTATATATCCATGTAGCATTTAGTACTTGTATTGCGAAATATGTTGACATAAGTTAATTTAAATATTAGGTACAGAAACATTTTAAGGAAAAGAGTCAGTATAAAAGTACCCTGAAAAACGTTTCACCCTAAAAACGTTTTTCCTCAAGAGATTTTTTCTCAGGAGCACTAAAGTTTTTTAATTTGTTTCTGTGCCTTATTAGATAAAAATAATATAATAAGTTGTTTAGAAAAGGTGAAAATTTCCCCCATTATAAAATGAACCTCATATCACTTAACGTCCGTATGGTCTAGTTAAAGTAGGAATTTAAAGAAAAGGAAAGGGCTAGCTCTAGTTATAATTAGTGCAATAAATAGGGGGCTACTCAAATTTGGTAGGAGTAATAATTACGTTTGTTGGACTAGGTGTATAAAAGTGCATACCCTTTTTGATTCAACCGATGAGGCGCTAATCAAGGATTTAATCATCTAGAATTTAGAAAGGTTAAATGTGGAACTGAATTTTCTGCTAAATTAGTAGAGACTAAAACAATCCCCTTAAATTGAATTATTCACTACTTAACGTCCTGATAGATTGTTTGAAGTGTTAGTAGGCAAATCTAAAAATAAAAAAGGATATTCTACTCTTCTTTTATGTATATAAAACAAAGTGTAAGGTAAGTTCCAGATCCAAAGTGTTTTATTTAATATTCATTCAATCTCATGCGTACTACTTTTATTTTCTTAAGAGCATGTATTTGCGTGGATGCTCTTAAGAGAATAAAATGCCTAAAAAAATAAGTATAAGCATACATTTTAAAAATTGATATATCGTATATTATAAAAAACTCCTTGTTCTTCAAATAACGAACAATACAATGTGAATGAAACTCTCAGAAGAATTTACATATAGAATTCACCTTAACTCAAAAAAACACATTTTATGCAAAATTATATTTGCTGCTATAGAAGGGTGGGGGTTAACATGACCAAAACTTGGTGTAGGTTCGTATTCCTTGTAAAATAAGTGATTCTTTACTGTTTTCTCTAGTTGTATCTATTAATGATTCATCAGGTTTCCTTCCAGTGGAAGGGACATAAGTTGTTACTACCCTTGGAAATATATTAATAAACACCCATTCAAATTTTTCGATATTTCTATTTCCAAATTCTAATGTTTCAATTGGCTTAATTGTATTTTCTCTATCAAAAAATTTTATTATGTAAAACCTTTTTGAGAGGTCACTACTATGTTCAATAGTCCAAATTAAATTTTCCATTTTCTTGATTTGCAACAAGTCCATTTCCGAAAATCCTTTCATACATAAATATAGCGAATGTTCCTATTCTATACTATATATTTTGAAATTTAAATAGTTATCTTATACGATGGGATAAAAAGAAGTTAATACTCTAAAATTTATCTTAGAAAAGGACACACCTACGCATACATATGCTATAGGTGTGTCCTTTTTTAGTTGTTTATAAGTTTCCTACAGAGTTATTGAAGTAAAGTTTCAACAGTGTCTCCGTAGTGAAGTGAGATTCATTATATAAGATTCATTTAAACCGTATATTAAGTTCATATGAATCACATATTGGAATTTTACAATATGTGTGTAAGGCGTTTCTAGAATTATATTATTTTGAAAATATAAACTTCAATATACCAAAAAGTAAGAATATTAAACCGTAATAATTTTAGAATGTACTTCTAATTAAAAGACGTGCGGAAATGCACGGATAATAAAGGAGAATTTCTTATGAAAATGTATAAAAGTGAAATGAAAAAGAGTGTAATAACTGAAGAGGATGTAGATATGTTAAAAATAATGGCACATCCAATTCGATTGCAAATTATAAACGAGTTAATTCAGTATAAAAAATGTAATGTTACACAATTGACGAAGCTTTTAAAAATTCCACAATCCACTGTTTCCCAACATTTATCGAAAATGAGGGGTAAGGTGCTAAAGGCTGAAAAAAAGGGTTTAGAGATGTACTATTATATTACTAATTTAAAGGCGAGTCAGATTGTTGGAATTTTAGGTTTGTAAATAAACAAAACTTCACATATTTCATTATAAGTAAAACGCAGAATAATCCCCCACAAATATGTGGGGGATTTCTTTTATGAAAATAATATCAGTTTTTTTGAGTAGTGACACGATGGTCACCATGTTCTAATGTGCTAATAAAAGAAAAATTTTGAAAGTGCTAAAACGCTTCATATTTTTCAATATAATTTATGTCGCAAAAATCTTTTAATTTCATCAAAAGCTAAGTGACGATGACCGGCCTGACAATGTTGTTCACCACCAGTTTTCTTAGTGAAAACTACAGAAGTGATGGAGGCTGCATTACATAGCTCCGATTCGATTTGCGGTAATCGGCTAATTGGAACGTACTGATCGTCTTCACCAGCCAGGAGCAATACTTCTTGATTTATGAACTGACCGATTCCTGCCATCGTATGTTTTTCAAAGTTTTTAAGTAAGTTAAATGGCGTTTTTTCACCTGTATTTTCCATACCTTTTTTAACTTTCCAGTTCAGGTCGATGCTGGTGGCCATCATGTGTTTAAACATGGTATTAATTTTGTCAGCTTCATTAGTAGCCAGAAGCGTGGTCAATTTATTCCAGATATTATCCGGCATGCGCATCTTGAGTGCATCAAGGCCACTATAAAAAATATTAAAGGCGATGACTTTGTCGATTCGTTTTTCAAAAGCGGCGGCACGCATTGCCAAGTAGCCGCCCCAAGAAGCTCCGAGAATACTAACACGGTCAAGTTTGAAATAGTCAATGACTGTGGAAACGGGCTTCTCCCAGTTGTGGATGAATTTTAAGCCGTTTTTCAGTGCTGTTCCTTGTCCAGGTCCATCAAAAACTATAATATTATAATTGATTCCTATGAGGTAGTTCATCATTTTCATCATTTCCTCCATGTAGGAATCGTAGCCTCCAAAGAAAAGTAGTGTATTACATGCGCCTGGTGTCATGAATTTGATTGCAGGAAGATAGGAATCTTCATAAGGAATTTGATAGGTTTCATACTCAAAGTCATGAAAGCCCTTATAAAAAGTTTCACGGTATTTTTGGTAGACTTTTTCTTTTTTTGGATCGGAGGATTCCATATAAAACTCGGCAGCCTGATAATAAACCGAAGCTAGATCGAAGTCTTTCTGATGCTCCCGCATTGCTGCATATTCTATCCAAGTGTTATACCAGCTGTCCGTGTCTGTAAGTCTTGGGATGATGGCTTGCAAATCCTGATTTGCCCGCTCATCGTCTTGATAGAAATCGTTGAAAAAACGGTTAATTTGCAAATTGAACTGTTCGTTGTTTACATACTGTTTAAACATAAAATCCCTCCTTATATTTGACTACAAGGTAAGGATAAGAGAAGTATATTAAAGAAACAACAAGCAGGAGAGGGTAAGAAGTACGAAATCGAACCATAAGGATATAAATGGTTTGATAAGCAACTTTGGGAAGGAGATTGATTATTAATGGGAGAGGATGTTCGCGTTTATAAAACGAAGAAAAATATTTCTAATACACTTATTACCCTCTTGAACGAAAAAGAGTTTGGGCGAATTACAACTAAAGATATTTGCATAAATGCTATGGTGAGTAAGTCCACATTTTACAGCCATTTTGCAGATAAATATGATCTTTTGGAAAAATTAGTGCAAAATTATGTCTGCTGGTTCAAGGAAGAAATTGAATTTCGTTTCGCCTTAATAGAGAATGGAAATGTGGCTCAAGCTATTAATATGATAACCGATAAGATCTCAGCGCGAAAAAAAGAGATTGCAACTTTACTCCATGTACGTGTTCCCTCAGCGGATTTACGTTTAGAATTAGAATCCATTTTATATAATGCCTGCTATTCCTATTTGAAAGAGCAGCAGGTTGAAGTAAGTGTGCCGATTGACTTTGTAGCTCAGTTGTATACAGCAAATGCAATGGTGTCAATCAATTGGTCGCTGAGCAACGATAAAAATCCAGATGTGGTTGAATTAATCGATAATATGCAGGGATATGTTTTTGATCTGATTTTGTCAGGTGGCGAGAGAATGTAATAAATCATGAAACCTGCTTAATAATGTAGTTATCGTGTGGGGTGTGGTTGTAAAAAATTAAGTAATCGATATTTGGATTTTTTGTGAATCTTTATTGGTTTTTTATAAACTCTTTACTACATAATGTTACAAAATAGAATTAATTTGCTTAATTTATCCCCATATCAGGTTAATAAATAAACTAAATGTGTTTATGTTATTGAACTATTAATATATTAGTAGGTGATTTGTTCGTTTATCCCTATATTGCTATTATATTAGCATAAACAATATATTGGGGGGACAAGTATGAATTTGAAGTTAACATCTAAGTTAGAAATATTAAGAAAAAGTAAAAAAGGAATTGGTGCTTGTGTTTTAGCTGTAGGGGTGACGGCAATTACAATGATTCCTCAAAGTGCATATGCACATGGGTTTGTTGAAAAGCCGAGTAGTCGTGCTGCTTTATGTAGTCAGAATTATGGAGCATTAAATTTAAATTGTGGAAATGTAATGTACGAACCTCAAAGTCTAGAAGCACCTAAAGGATTCCCAGATGGTGGACCGATTGATGGGAAAATCGCTTCGGCAGGAGGACTGTTTGGAGGGATTCTTGACCAACAAACATCAAATCGCTGGTTCAAAAACACAATAAAGGGGGGAGCAAATACATTTACATGGAAATACACAGCGGCACATTCTACAAGTAAATGGCATTATTACATTACCAAAAAGGGATGGGATCCTAATAAACCATTAACACGTGCTGAATTAGAACCAATTGGAACTGTGAAACATGACGGTTCGGCAGCATCAAATAATTTAACACATACAATTAATGTACCAACTGATCGCAATGGTTATCATGTTATTTTAGCTGTATGGGATGTAGCAGATACGTCAAATGCGTTTTATAATGTAATTGATGTAAATCTAGTAAATAATGAAGCTCCCGATACAGTAGCTCCAAGTCAACCAACTGGATTAAATGCGTCTAAAGTTTCTGCCAATAGTGTTGAACTAACATGGAAGGCCTCAAATGATAATATAGGCGTAAAAGAATATCAAGTGTTACGTAATGGAGAAGTAATTGGTACGGTACTAAGTACAACTTTTACTGATAAAAAACTAAAAGCAAATACGGAATATACCTATACAATAAAGGCATTAGACGCTGCTGGAAACATATCAAAAGAAAGTGAAAAACTAAAGGTTAAGACAACGAATGAAACTCCAGATAAAGAGGCTCCGACTCAACCAAAAGGATTACATAGTATGGGTACAACAGCGACAACTGTTGATTTGATGTGGGGTGCGTCTGAAGATAATGTAGGTGTTGATCATTATGTTGTATATAGAGAAAGCACTGGGGTTATGAATAAAATTGGGACAGCGGATAATACATCCTTTATGGATAAAGATTTAAAAACTAATACATCGTATAAATATGTAGTGACGGCGGTTGATTTAGCTGGAAATGAGTCTAGTAGAAGTGATGTTTTAACTGTAGCAACAAAACTAGAGGACTCTACTTATGAAAAATGGGATGCAAGAAAAGCATACAATAAAGGTGATAAAGTAGTACATGAGGGAAAAGTGTATGAAGCGATTCAAAGTTATCAAGGGAACGGCGATCCAAATTGGATTTTTGCACTATCGCTTTGGAAGCCAGTTTTAAATAAATGATAAGTGGAAAAGGGTAGTTATCACTTATTCTATGTGCAATACCGGAACAGGGGTGCAATTTTTACTCTTCATCCCAATATATACGAAATGAAATTATTAAAGAACCCCAATGGTATTCCATCAAAAAGGAATTCCATTGGGATTCTTTATTTTTTAATTTGTAATAGCGTATATTTTCACTGTAAATTTGTTAGTGGCACCAAGTGGGCTTGCAATATAATATTTAGCATTCGTATAAGCTTCAGTCCTAGATCCATGTGAAATATTTTTCCAACGAGTAGAATCTGTACCTAGGGAAACGTCAATCATTACATTGAAAGAGATAGAAGAAGGATGATCTTTTTCTGAAGGCTCAATAATCCATTTTAATTCCTTAGTACCTACAGGTAAACTATCAATTTTAAAGTTTTGACTGGATCGATTTTGTTGTCCGGATAAAGGGCTAGATTCGGATGAAATTTGCGAAATTAATATTTCTTTTTCATTCGAATGTATACCATTTAATTTAATGATACTATCAATTAAACCTGGACCAGGAAAATCAGCTGCGATAATACCAGAATGTTTAATTCCACCTTGTTGCAAGAGTTCGGTCCCAAGTGTATTCATTCCACCATAAAATACTTGACCATTTATATCACGAGGGAAATCTTCCCACGCATTAGTTGTAGCTTTTTGAATCATCTTGGGGTTACTATCAGTATTTCTGCTCTCTTTACCACTTGCAACAAACCAAGGATAAACATTATTTAATAATGCAGCAGCACCACCTGTGCCACTAAAATGGTTAAGATAGATTTTATCATTGTTAAAATTATTATTTGCATTTTGAAGGTGGGTTTTCACCGCATTCCATTTTTCATACATTCCGTCCGGTCCGTTTTCAATTTCAAATGTATCTTGTATATTTAAGCTATCGTAATTAACACCATATTGCTGAGAGGCTGTAAAGTTTTGTAAGACTACAATTTTCCCTCGGATGTCTCCTAGAGTAGGATTATTTCTTTTTGAAGTTGGTACAGAACTCGGATCCCAAAAATAGGAAGAATTAAGGCCTTTGTATTTATTAAGTATTTCCTCGAATGATAGTGAGCCACTTTCAGGAGTAGTTTCTTCTTTTAAGCGCATTAAAATTGTTTCTGTAGGATGATCTTTTAAAAATTGAATTGCCTCTTTTAATACATCTTCAAACATTGCTTTTTGATTTACAATCCCATGGTACATTGCAAAAGAATCTTTTACACATTTAACACGCATATCTACATATCGAATTCCGGAATTTAATTGTTGTGGTAGACTCATAGTTTGATTTCTTGTCAAATTTTCATCAAGAAAACTTGCTCCATGTAAAGCCATTGTACCGTGAGTCCCTGGAATAGATATTTCACTCAATTTTGTTGAATCTGCTACTTTCGACATCCATGCTGGGTTTTGATAGCCTATATTGGATTCATAGGAATAACCTGGATGACTATCAGCAAAAATAGTAGATGGTGTACTTAAACTTGCTAGTGTGAAACAAGTAAGGATACTAATTTTAAAAAAATTCCTCATTTTTATTTTGTTCATTTTATCTCTCCTGACTTTTAAACAATAGATATAATAAAACAAGATGATTTTTTACTACATCTATTGTTTTCATTCTTAAAGTAATGAATTTTTGTGTTTGAAAAAATCAAAATAGGGTAGGAAGTTATTTGAGATTTTAATAGTTTATTGTAATAAATTGCATCTAATAGTCAAACGGATTCTTAAAGAATTGAAGCATAGATAGGTAAAAAACAAACTTTCCGCTGTACTGTATACAAACAAAACAGAAGTCTTAAAAAAGACTTCTATTTTGTGACATATAATGAATGATAAGGTGGTTAACAAATCAAGATAATGTGACTGAGTGGTAAAAATCTATTTATAGCTGTTTCAGAATTTTTTATAACAAGGTTACTTATGAAAAATGGGACTCTGTTAGGCTAACAAAAATTAAGAAATTCTACTCATTAAAACTTAAACTAACTACAGTTGCGATAGATTGGGCTGCATGTTCCCAGCTTCCATCTATCACTTTTCCAATCTGTTGACCAAGTGCATTTAAATCATTTGGATTAACTGGAATCCCATTATACGCAGCAAGAATTGATAAAAGTGGAGCAGCAAATGGTGTCCAACCACCTCTATCAATATTAAATACAGGCTTATCTATTACCTTTCCATCTTGCACTGTAAACTCATAATAAAATTGATCATCTGGACGAAAACTTAAATGATGAGAAATTTGTCCCTTAACATATGTTTTACCGCCACCTAAATTTACTACTTCAATTGGTTTTACATTAAATTCATGCTCAAATACTTTAATTTTTTTAACTTCTGGACCATTTAAGGCAGCTTTAACTGCTGTTTCCAAATTATTTTGTGCAAATGGTTGAATACTCATCTGTGTCTCTTCTTGTTGGATAGGAGCCTCTTTTTCAGCAGCAAACACCGATGTACTTGGTAGTGCACCTGTAGCCAATGTAGCTGCAAGTGCTGTCGTCATCATGATTTTTCTTTTCATCTTCATAGTTTTCTTCCTCCCTTAAAGTTATGATATATAATTTTTTAAAGACTGACATGGGGCAATATTTTATTTCATAATGCACGAAAAAAATAGTTTAAGAATTATGTGAAATTATGTCAGAAAATTAAAGTTAATTATATATGCACTTACAATGATAGCTATCTACACACGTTTTTTCAATTTTCTAACAAATGATACAGTAATACCTTTTCATAAGGCAATTTAGTGTTTCAATTCTCTCTTTGTACGTTTTAAATAAATTAAAATCGTAGTGGTAATAATATATTTGTAATCAAATGTCGTATATACTTCGAGAAAAGTACACAATATTTTTATAAAAAACCATAGGAAATATCATGATATAGTTATCAAACTAAGTAAGATAAATGTTAATATTATGAAGATATTCCAGTGATCTGCTATAAAATTACTGAAAAATGAGCATGACATCATACACACATGCGATTGAAAAATTTTATAAGTGGCGTATAAAACTATAACAAATACTACAAATCAATTAAAAAATTTCAGTTATTCTGAATGCGAAGGGCACGTAATATTTATTGTGAACTGTAGTACTGATTAAGATTTTAGGAGGAAGTATGAACAAGAAGACTAAAAGAATCATATTAATTATTGGTATATTAGTAGGCATTAGTATCTTTTTATATTTACAAAACAATTTAATAAGTATAACTGAGGTTAAAATAACCTCTAGTAAAATTCCCTCTTCTTTTAAAGGATATAAAATACTACAAATTTCAGATTTACATAATAAAAAATTTGGTGATAATCAAGACGTTTTAATTCAAAAAGTAAAAAGCATAAATCCAGATATTATTGCTATTACGGGTGATTTAATAGACAGTAAATCGTACGATGCAGAAATGAGTATGCAAGTAATACGAGAACTTGTGAAGGAATATCCAGTATATTTTGTGACAGGAAATCATGAAAAATGGTCAGGAAAATATAACAGTTTAGAAAAAAAATTAAAGAAACAGCATGTCACTGTTTTAAGAAATGAACATGTAATAATACAAAAGGGAGGACACGAAATAAACTTGTTAGGAATTGATGATCCGGAATTTAATACTGGAGATATTGATGAAGGAAGTATTGTAAAAGATGCAATTGTAAAAGCAAAAATTGAAACGCAGCCAGATAGGTATAATGTATTATTATCCCATAGGCCTGAATTTCTAGAAGAGTATGCTGAGGAGAAAGTAGATTTAGTGTTATCGGGTCATGCACATGGGGGACAAGTTCGGTTACCTTTTATCGGGGGATTAGTTGCTCCTAATCAAGGAATACTGCCCAAATATACAGCGGGTTTATATGAACAACAAAATACGTCTATGATAGTTAGTAGAGGATTAGGCAATAGTATCATTCCGCAAAGAGTTTTTAATAGACCTGAGATTGTAGTCGTGCAGTTAAATTAATCTGTATGGCTTTTTTGTTCAGGAGAATAATTTAAAGGTAGTTTTTCTTGAGTACAAGTTTCCATTACAATTTTGTTAAAATTTTTCAAGGTTACATAAAGTAACAAAATTTGACCTATTGAGTTTGTTATAGTGTAAATAATCAAAAAACTTAAAAATTAGTCGAGTTAAAATAGTTATTATTAAGCAATATTAAAAATATAAAGGGGTGTACAAATGCATAAAGAATTTGAAATTGAAGAATATACGGCGATTGAGGAGCAAATTCATTATTATAGTACGTCTTTATTAGTAAGTCATCCTGAGCAAATTGTAAAGTATTTAGAAAAACGGTTGGAAAAGTATGCAGAAACGTTACAATATGCACATTTATATCCGGAAACGGTTATATTACCAATACAGCAAATAGTTATCGAATATTCTTTAGATGTTGCTAGAATTAGAAGGTATTTAAATTTAAAAACATAACAAAAATCGAATAATTTACAATGAAACAGAGTCGACTTTAAGAAAAGATATTCTAATGTCGACTCTGTTTCATTGATTTAGTAAATAACAGAAAAAATATGTTTGAAAAGTTTGACATATAATAATTCGAGAGTAAAATAAAAGTGAGTACTCACTCATTTTAAAGAAAAGGGGGATTTTTAGTGCAGCAACCTTCAATTATTTTACGAGATGTATCAAAAAGTTTTGGGAAAAAAGAAGTTTTGCATAACCTTTCGCTGCAAGTAGAAAAAGCAGAAATTTTTGGCTTGGTTGGACCTTCCGGATCAGGGAAAACAACACTCATTAAAATGATTGCAGGTATTAATGAGTCAACTACAGGGGATGTAATTGTTTTTAATACAAACATGCCTAATCTAAATGAAATGAAAAGAATTGGTTATATGGCTCAGGCTGATGCATTATACGAAGAACTATCGGCATATGAAAATGCAGATTTTATTGCAACGATGTATGGGTTAAAAGGTAAGCGTAAGAAGGAGAGAATCGTAGAAGTTTTTGAACTTGTGCAATTATCAGAGCATATGAAAAAGCAAGTACAGCATTTTTCAGGTGGAATGAAAAAACGTTTATCATTGGCGATAGCACTCCTTCATGAACCAGAAATATTAATTTTAGATGAGCCAACAGTTGGGATAGATCCTCTACTTCGAAAATCGATTTGGGAGAAGTTTTATGACCTTAAAAAGAAAGGAACAACTATTATTGTAACAACGCACATTATGGATGAAGCTGAATTTTGCGAACGTCTAGGGCTAATTAGAGAAGGGAATTTAGTTGCGATTGGCACACCGGAGGAATTGAAAAAACAAACATCTTCTGGACGAATTGAAGATGTCTTTATGTTAGAAGGAGTGATTGAATCATGAGAGTTAATGGTGTAGTCATCCGTATCATTCGTCAATTTTTTCGAGATAAGCGTTCTTTAGCAATGATGTTTGGGGCACCAATGTTATTACTTTGGTTATTGTCGCTAGTATTTACACAAAAAGACTATATACCGCATATTGCTGTAGTCGATGTACCTGCTCCTATAGTAAAAGTAATGAAAAATCAAGAAGCATCAATTTATGAATATAGTAAAGACAAAGCAATTTCGGAATTAGAGAAGCAAAAGGTAGATGCAGTAATTCATTTAGAAAATGGAAAAATGAATCTTCTATTAGAAGGCAGTGATTCATCAAAAAACCGTGCGGTACTTCAAGTATTGCAAAAGAGTACAGAGAAGAATGATGTATCAATGATGAAGCCTGAAGTGGATTATTTACATGGCTCTAAAGACATTACGATGTTCGATGGGCTTGGTCCCGTATTAATTGGTTTCTTTACATTTTTCTTTGTATTTATATTGTCCGGAGTATCTTTTGTAAGAGAACGTTTAAGTGGTACATTAGAGAGATTATTGTCCACACCAGTGAGAAGATGGGAAATAGTTTTAGGATATATTATTGGTTTTGGAATCTTTGCATTTATACAATCTATTATAATTGTAAGTTTTTCAGTTTATATTTTAGATTTATATGTAGCTGGCTCAATATGGCTAACGCTACTTATAACATGTATGCTTTCTTTAACTGCACTAACATTAGGCACATTTTTATCGGCATACGCAAATAATGAATTTCAAATGATTCAATTTATACCGCTTGTTATCGTGCCACAAGTCTTCTTTTCTGGGTTGTTTCCAATGGAATCCATGAATACATGGTTACAAATGTTAGGTAAATTATTTCCACTCACATATGGTGCTGACGCTATGAGACAAGTAATGATTCGGAATCAAGGGTTTACAGAGATTGCATTAGATCTTACTGTATTACTACTTTTTTCACTATTATTTGCAGTAGGAAATGTATTTGCATTAAAGAAACATCGCAAAATATAATGATGATAAAAAGGAGCACAATAAATGAAGAAGGATTGGCTGGAAGAATTAGTTGCCGCAACGAATACTGATAAACGTAATGAACGTCAAATGCGTATATTAGAGGCAGCTGTTGATATGTTTGGAGAAAAAGGGTACGCCTCAACTTCAACGAGTGAAATTGCAAAGCGAGCTGGTGTAGCGGAAGGAACAATCTTCCGCTACTATAAAACGAAAAAAGATTTATTGTTTGCAGTCGTGATGCCGACCTTAACAAAGTTTGCTGCACCATTTTTCGTACAAGCCTTTGCAAAAGAAATATTTAAAACAGAGTATGAATCGTATGAAGTGCTTTTAAGAGTAATAATTCAAAATAGATTTGAATTTGCTAAAAAGCACTTTCCAATGATAAAAATATTAATTCAAGAAGTACCATTTCAGCCGGAACTAAAAAGTGAAATACAACAATTAATAGAAACAGAACTGCTTGTACATTTTAAAAAACTGATTGCAAAGTTTCAAGAAGAAGGGGAAATTATTGAACTTCCGCCATCTTCCGTATTACGTCTTACTTTATCAGCTGTATTAGGGTTGCTCTTAACGAGGTTTTTATTATTGCCGGAAGAGAAATGGGACGATGAAGTGGAAATTGAAAATACGATTCAATTTATATTGTATGGACTAACGCCACGGAGGTAATGTGATGCGACAATTTGCTAAACCGATAATTGTTGTAAGTAAATGTTTAGAATTTGATGCCTGTCGTTATAATGGAGAGATGGTTCCAGATTTAACAATTCGAAACTTGCAGCCATTTGTTACATTTATACCTGTATGTCCTGAAGTAGAAATTGGTTTAGGGACTCCTCGTGAAACGATACGTATTGTAGAAAAAAATGGAGCGAATATGCTTGTACAGCCGTCAATACAAGAAGATGTAACTGAAAAAATGAATGAATTTTCAAATGCATTTTTACAAACATTACCTGAAGTTGACGGTTTTATTTTGAAGAATCGTTCGCCAAGTTGCGGAACTCGTGATGTGAAAATCTATTCTGGTTTTGAAAAAGGGCCAATAAAAGGAAAAGGAACTGGATTATTTGGCGGAGCAGTAATAAAAAAATTTTCGCATCTTCCAATTGAAGAAGAAGGTAGATTGTCGAATTTTATTATTAGAGAGCATTTCTTTACAAGATTGTTTACAATCGCGCATTACAAAATGATTAAACATACTAAAAACATAAAAGAACTCGTAGCGTTTCAATCAGATTATAAGTATTTATTTATGGCATATAATCAGGTGAAACAAAAAGAATTAGGGCGTATTATTGCAAATCAAAAAAATGAAACAATGGAAGTCGTATTTGATAACTATGAGAAGACTTTATATGAATTATTTATGCGCGCGCCTCGCTATACATCGAATGTAAATGTATGTGAGCACATTTTCGGATATTTTAAAACAAAGCTAAAAAAACAAGAAAAAGATCATTTTCTAGAACTGATACAAAAATATGCAGAAAAGAAAATACCACTTAGTAGTTTGCTTACAATTTTAAAATCATGGGCCATTCGATTTGATGAAAAGTATTTATTAAGACAAACATATTTTGAGCCATACCCTGAAGGGTTAGTAGAAATTTCTGATTCGGGAAAAGGTAGAGATTATTAAACAATAAATTACATAATTCGACACAAAACCTCCTATGTTGTTGTAGAACAATGTAGGAATTTTTTTGTGCATTGGTACAGAATCTGTTTTAAAATTAAGTTATGACAGAATTATAGCAATTGTCTAACTAATATTCGTGTCTTTTAAGAAGTAATGTTTGTAGTAGAAACTCGCACGCTGTCGAAACTCAATATTCGATAAGGGGTGTGTAGCGGAATGGAATTTACTCTAACTCGCGAAAAACAAATGATTAAAGAAATGGTACGTGACTTTGCTGAAAAGGAAATCGCACCGAAAGCTGTATATTATGACAAAACTGCGGAATTTCCATATGAAACATTTCAAAAAATGGGCGAACTAGGATTGTTAGGTATCCCATTCCCGGAAGAGTATGGAGGTTCAGGTGGCGATACGTTATCGTACGCGTTAGCTGTTGAAGAGATTGGTCGTGCTTGTGGTGGAACAGGTTTAAGCTATGCTGCAACAATTTCATTAGGTGCTTCTCCAATTTATTATTTCGGTACAGAAGAACAAAAACAGAAATTTTTAGTTCCAATGGCGTCAGGTAAAACGTTAGGTGCTTTCGGATTAACGGAGCCAAATGCTGGATCTGATGCAGGGGGCACACAAACGAAAGCAATTTTAGATGGTGATGAATATGTTATTAGTGGTGAAAAGTGCTGGATTACAAACGCAGAGTATGCAAACACAATTATTGTAACCGCTATCAACGGTTTTGAAGACAATGGTAAAAAACGTATTTCTGCATTTATCGTACCGACTACTAGTGAAGGATTAACGATTTCAAGCCCTTACGATAAGATGGGTGTTCGTGCTTCTAATACTTGTGAAATCGTACTTGATGGTGTACGTGTACCGAAAGAAAATATTCTTGGTGATGTAAATAAAGGATTTAAACAATTCTTATATACACTTGATGGAGGACGTATTTCAATTGCAGCATTAGCAGTAGGTATTGCACAATCTGCATTTGAACGTGCATTACAATATGCGAAAGAACGTCAACAATTTGGAAAACCGATTTCTAATTTCCAAGCGATTCAATTTAAATTGGCTGATATGGCGACTGAAGTAGAATTAGCGCGTAATTTAGTACATAAAGCAGCTTGGTTAAAAGATAACGATAAACCTTTCGGTAAAGAAGCGGCTATGGCAAAGTTGTTTGCATCTGAAGCTGCAAGTCGTATAGCAAATCATGCAGTACAAATTCATGGTGGATATGGCTATATGCGCGAATATGAAGTTGAACGATATATTCGTGATGCAAAACTGTTAGAAATTGGTGAAGGAACTTCTGAAATTCAACGTCTCGTAATTGCAAGACATTTAGGATGTAGATAAAAAGGAGGAGTCACTATGTTTCAAAAAATATTAATTGCTAATCGCGGGGAAATCGCAGTTCGTATTATGAAAACTTGTCAAAAACTTGGCATTCGTACCGTTGCTATTTATTCTGAGGCTGATGAAAATGCCCTTCATGTAAAATTGGCAAATGAAGCTTACTTAGTAGGCGGTCCACGTGTCCAAGAAAGCTATTTAAACCTTGAAAAAATTATTGAAATAGCTAAGAAGACAAATGCTGAAGCAATCCATCCGGGGTACGGATTATTATCAGAGAATCCATCTTTTCCGATTCGCTGTAAAGAAGAAGGAATCGTATTTATCGGTCCTTCAGAAGAAATCATTACTAAGATGGGAAGTAAAATTGAGTCACGTATAGCGATGCAAGCAGCAGATGTGCCAGTAGTTCCAGGCATTACTACAAATATTGAAACTGCTGAAGAAGCAATTGAAATTGCGAAACAAATTGGTTATCCATTAATGCTTAAGGCATCCGCGGGCGGCGGAGGCATTGGAATGCAGTTGATGGAAACTGAGCAAACGCTCACCAAAGCATTTGAAAGTAATAAAACAAGAGCGCAAAATTTCTTTGGTAACGGAGAAATGTATTTAGAGCGCTATATAGCAGATGCACATCATATTGAAATTCAGCTTTTAGCAGATACACATGGTAATACAGTGTATTTATGGGAACGCGAATGTTCAGTGCAGCGCCGAAATCAAAAAGTAATTGAAGAAGCACCTTCACCATTTTTAGATGAGGGTACACGAAAGGCTATGGGAGAAGTTGCTGTACAAGCTGCTAAAGCACTTGGTTATACAAATGCAGGTACAGTTGAGTTTCTTGTAGATGATCAAAAGAACTTTTATTTCTTAGAAATGAATACGAGATTACAAGTAGAACATCCAGTTACAGAAGAAATTACTGGGTTAGACTTAGTTGAACAACAATTACTTATCGCATATGGTGAGAAGCTATCATTTACACAGGATGATGTAAAACGTAGTGGTCATGCCATTGAGGCTCGTATTTATGCAGAAGATCCGAAAACATTCTTCCCATCACCTGGGAAAATTACAGATTTAACGTTACCAACAAATATACGTATTGATCATTTTTTGGAGAATCAAGTAACGATTACACCTTTCTATGATCCAATGATTGCGAAAGTAATCGCTCATGGTGAAACTCGTGAAGAAGCGATTTCAAAATTGAAAATTGCACTAGAAGAGTTAAAAGTAGAAGGTATTAAAACAAACACACCAATGTTACTGCAAGTACTCGGAGACGATGTGTTCAAAAGTGGTATTTATACAACAGGTTTTGTAACGAAACAACTTGTTAAAAAATAAGAGTTATGAATATTAAGGGGGAAAAAATGATGACGAAAGTATATGCATCGATGGCAGGAAATGTTTGGAAAATTGTTGTAGGAGTAGGAGATACAGTAGAGGAAGAGCAGGATGTCGTCATTTTGGAATCTATGAAAATGGAAATTCCAATCGTTTCAGAAGAAGCCGGAACTGTTATGAAAATTAACGTACAAGAAGGCGATTTTGTAAATGAAGGAGATGTATTACTAGAAATTGAATAGGGAGATATAGGGGGAAGCGAATTGAAACTACCTAATTTTGCTGTCATTAAAGAAGTCGGGCCGCGTGATGGCTTACAGAATGAAAAAAAGATTGTTGGCACAAAAGATAAAGTAAAATGGATTCAACTACTTACAGAAGCGGGATTGTCGTACGTTGAAGTTTCCTCATTCGTTCACCCTAAATGGGTTCCTGCATTAGCAGATGCAAGTGATGTATTTTCTGAGCTAAAAAGGGATCCAAATGTTACATATGCAGCGCTTGTTCCGAATCAAAATGGTTTGGAACGAGCTTTTTTGCAAAATGTAGATGAGGTGAATGTTTTTTTATCAGCAAGTGAATCTCACAATAAAAGTAATATTAATAAATCTATTAAAGAAGCATTAGCTGTAATTGAAGATATAACAAAACAGGCAACGTTCGAAGGTAAAAAGGTAAGAGGCTATGTTTCTACTGTATTTGGATGTCCTTATGAAGGGGATATAAGTGCCACAGCAGTTGACGAAATATGTAATCAACTATTTTCATACGGTATTTATGAAATCTCTCTTGGTGACACGATTGGTGTAGCGAATCCGTTACAAGTAGAACAAGTATTAGAACATCTATTAAAGAAGTATGATGCTTCGCAGTTTGCAATGCATTTTCATAATACGTATGGAATGGCTCTGGCGAATGTAGTTAAGTCTTTAGAATATGGTATTACAACGTTTGATAGTTCTTGTGGTGGACTCGGAGGATGTCCTTATGCACCAGGAGCATCGGGTAATGTTGCTACTGATGACTTAGTGCATATGCTCCATAAGCTGGGAGTCCAAACTAATATTGATGAAGAAAAGTTATTGAGAGCTAGTCAGTTTATTCAAAGTAAGTTAAATATCCAATTACCGAGTCATGTGTATAGAGCGCTCCAACATAAAACGATAAGTAGGTGAGAAGATGCTACAATTACAAAACATTTCAGTTGACTATGTTACACCGCACGTTGTAAAGATTTCGTTAAATCGTGAAAGACAAGCAAACTCATTATCTTTGGCATTATTAGAAGAATTACAAACTATATTAACTCAAATAAACGAAGAATCAAATACGCGCGTTGTTATTTTAACAGGGGATGGCGAAAAAGCATTTTGCGCTGGTGCTGATCTAAAAGAGCGTGCCAACATGAGTGAAGAACAAGTTCGCCATGCTGTGGGTATGATTCGTTCTACTATGGAGATGGTTGAACAATTACCACAACCAGTTATTGCTGCTATTAACGGAATCGCACTTGGTGGAGGTACTGAATTAAGCTTAGCTTGTGATTTTAGAATTGCTTCTGACACTGCAAGTCTAGGTCTCACGGAAACTTCCCTTGCAATTATACCTGGGGCGGGTGGTACTCAGCGCTTACCTAGATTAATTGGAGTTGGTAGAGCGAAAGAATTAATTTATACAGGAAGACGTATTTCGGCGCAAGAAGCGAAAGAGTATGGTTTAGTGGAATTCGTAGTACCAGCTGATTTACTAGAAGAGAAAGCAATTAAAATTGCAGATCGAATTGCTAATAATGGTCCAATTGCCGTTCGATTAGCAAAAGAAGCAATTTCAAATGGTATTCAAGTAGATTTACATACCGGCTTACAAATGGAAAAACAGGCGTATGAGGGCGTAATCGATACGAAAGATAGATTAGAAGGATTACAGGCATTCAAGGAAAAACGCAAACCAATGTATAAGGGGGAGTAAATATGTTAGATCAAAAACAACAATCTAATTCATTTGAAGAACGGGTTGAAACAATTAAGCAAGGCGGGGCACCGAAATATCATGAACAAAACAAAGCAAAAGGAAAACTTTTTGTTCGAGATCGTTTAGCTCTTTTATTCGATAATGGTGAATATGTGGAAGATGCATTATTTGCAAATTGTGAACAAACTGGATTACCAGCTGACGGCGTTGTAACTGCGACTGGTAAAATACATGGTCGTACTGCGTGCGTAATGGCAAATGATTCAACTGTAAAAGCTGGATCATGGGGAGCACGTACAGTTGAAAAGATTTTACGTATTCAAGAAACGGCTGAGAAATTACGTGTACCGTTATTTTATTTAGTTGACTCTGCTGGGGCACGTATTACAGATCAAGTTGAAATGTTCCCTGGACGCCGCGGTGCAGGAAGGATCTTTTATAACCAAGTGAAATTATCTGGTAAAGTGCCACAAATTTGTTTATTATTTGGACCTTCAGCGGCTGGTGGTGCGTATATTCCAGCATTTTGTGACGTTGTTATGATGGTTGAAGGAAATGCTTCTATGTATTTAGGGTCTCCGCGTATGGCTGAAATGGTTATCGGTGAGAAGGTAACTTTAGAAGAAATGGGCGGAGCACGTATGCATTGCTCAGTATCAGGATGCGGAGATGTTTTATGTAAAACAGAAGAAGATGCAATTACGCAAGCAAGACAATATATTTCTTATTTTCCAAGTAACTATTTAGAAAAGACTCCTTTGATTACACCTCAAGAACCGAAACAGTTCGATAAAACGTTAGAAGAAATCATTCCAGAAAATCAAAATGCTCCTTTCAATATGAAAGATCTCATTAACAGAATTATTGATGAAAGTTCTTTCTTTGAAGTGAAAAAATTATTTGCTCAAGAACTAATTACAGGTTTAGCGCGTATTGATGGTAAGCCAATTGGCATTATTGCAAATCAGCCGCGTATGAAGGGCGGCGTTTTATTCCACGATTCAGCTGATAAAGCAGCGAAGTTTATAAATTTATGCGATGCATACCATATCCCATTATTATTCCTTGCAGATGTACCTGGATTTATGATTGGTACAAAAGTAGAACGTGCCGGAATTATTCGTCACGGTGCAAAAATGATCTCTGCAATGAGTGAAGCAACTGTACCGAAAATTTCTATCGTCGTTCGAAAAGCATATGGAGCTGGCTTATATGCAATGGCAGGTCCAGCGTTTGAACCAGATTGCTGCTTAGCATTACCGACAGCTTCTATTGCAGTAATGGGTCCAGAAGCAGCAGTCAATGCTGTATATGCAAATAAAATTGCAGCTTTACCAGAAGAAGAGCGTGCAAGCTTTATTGCTGAAAAACGAGAAGAGTATAAGAAAGATATTGATATTTACCGTTTAGCATCAGAGATGGTGATCGATGGTATTGTTCATCCAAATAATTTACGTGAAGAGTTAAAAGGACGATTCGAAATGTATATGAGTAAATATCAAGTATTCACGGATCGTAAACATCCTGTATATCCAGTTTAAAAGCCCTATTTAGGGCTTTCTTGCTCAAAAAGTCAAGGAGGGGAAAACATTGAAACAAGCAGTTTGGTTTCCAACAGAAGAATATAAAGAAAAAACGCGTTTATTTGGTTGGATGAAATCATTAGGCTATGAAGATTACGAAGCTTTTTATAATAAGTCAATTGAAGAAACAGCATGGTTTTGGGGAGAAGCTGAGAGAGCAGTTGGCTATCAGTGGATGAAACCATATACAGAAGTGTTAGATTTAGAAAATGGTACACCGTTTGCACAGTGGTATACTGAGGGAACTTGTAACGTTGTAGAATCTGCTTTATCTCGCTGGCTTGCAGACGATAAAATGAAAACACAAGCAGCACTTATGTATGAAGGGGAAAACGGAACTTCAAAATCATTTACATATGAAGAGCTTGATAGCTGGGTAAGCCGTGTTGCCAACGGTTTGAAACATGCTGGTATTGAAAAAGGTGATCGTGTAACAATTTACATGCCAATGATTCCTGAAACAGTTGTTGCTATGTTAGCGGTAATGAAAATTGGAGCGATTATTTCACCAATATTCTCAGGTTTTGCTGCTGATGCAGTAATGACACGTGTACAAGCAGCTGGTTCAAAAATGATTATTACCGCAGATGGCTTTTCACGCCGTGGGAAAATTGTTTCATTAAAAGATGAAGTGGATAAAGCTTGTGAACATTGTCCAACTGTTGAAAAGGTGGTAATTGTTCGTCATGCAGGAAATGATTTTACACCGCATAATTATGATTTTTCATGGAGTACGTTAGAAAAAGAAAAACCATTTAGACATGCTGAAGAAATGAACAGTGATGATCCATTAATGCTTATATATACATCTGGAACGACTGGTAAGCCGAAGGGGACAGTACACACACATGCTGGTTTCCCGCTAAAATCTGCATTTGATGCAGGATTTGGAATGAATATAAAACAAGGCGACCGCGTATTATGGGTAACTGATATGGGCTGGATGATGGGACCATTTTTACTATTCGGCTCTTTAATTAATGGCGCAACAATGGTTATGTACGAAGGTGTTCCAGACTTCCCAGAAGCAGATCGCTTATGGGAGACAGTTGATAAATATGAAATTACTCATCTCGGTATTTCGCCAACGTTAATCCGTGCATTAATGGCAAAAGGTGATGAATATGTAAATAAACACTCGTTAAAGAGTTTAGAAGTATTCGCATCAACAGGAGAACCTTGGAATCCAGACCCATGGATGTGGTTATTTAATACAGTTGGTAAAGGTAAAGTACCAATTTGTAACTATTCAGGTGGAACTGAAATTTCAGGTGGGATTTTCGGGAATGTCCTAATTAAGCCGATCGCACCGATTAGTTTTAACGCATCTTTACCAGGAATGGCAGCGGTTGTACTTGATGATCGAGGTAAACCAATTCGAGATGAAGTCGGAGAATTATGTTTAGAAAAACCTTGGGTAGGTATGACGAAAAGTTTCTGGGAAGATGATGAACGTTATGTAAACACATATTGGTCACGCTTTGAAAATAAATGGGTTCATGGTGACTGGGTCATTTATGACGGTGAACAATATATCATTACAGGCCGTTCAGATGATACGTTAAACATTGCTGGAAAACGTATTGGACCTGCTGAATATGAATCTATTCTTGTGAAACATAATAATGTAATAGAAGCAGCTGCAATTGGTGTACCTGACGATGTTAAAGGTGAGGTTTGTCATTGCTTTGTAGTATTACGAGACGGTGTAATATTTACAGCAGAATTAAAGAAAGAATTAATGAGTTTAGTAAATTCTCATATCGGAAAAGCATTATGTCCAAAAGATATTCATGTTGTAGAAGATTTACCAAAAACACGTAATTCTAAAGTAATGCGACGTGTTATTAAAGCAGCTTACTTAGGAAAAGAGTTAGGCGATTTATCGTCACTAGTAAATCCCGAAGTAGTACCCTTCATTCAAGGACTACAGTCTAGCAAACTATAACATTACGAATGAGCTCTATGTAAATAGAGCTCATTTTTAATGTTCACAAAAAGATAAGAGAAAAAAAGTAAATTTGAAGTTAAAAAATCTACTATTAGTGGTAAGTATGTCTGTTTGTTTTTAGTTTTTATCAAAATAGGATACTGAGACTGTCTATTCAATGGAGTGATTGAATTTTGTTAAGAATGAAAATTTAGTGAAGAAAAAGTAATGAATAAAAGGAGAAATCCCTGGGGGACAGGGATTCGATAAGGGAGATAATATTGTCGTTCAATGTCGAAATTTGGCGTATCCGACAAATTAATATTATCACGAATTTTCAGGAGATTGTGATAGTGGATGTGTCAAAAATGTGTACGTGTTTCATATAAAAATATTATTTAAATAGGAAAAGGGAAAAGAATTAAGTTCACTCGTTCTTAAGATTTTTCCCTTTTAAATTTACTGTTTGTTCGTTGTTCTATATACATCAGAAATTGGTAAATCTTCGCCATGTAAAGCTTGAGTACTGTCCTTTTTATTTGAATCATGTGCCTCCTGAGATGCCTCTTGCATTTGCTCTTGGGCTTTACTAGGAGTATTCAGCGCATCCGATGACACATAATCAAGTTGTTGACTTAATAGATTTTTCTTATCCATGTTATGTAGCTCCTTTTTGAACTTAGATATAAAAACGATGTTTTTTAAATAGTTACGTGGGTATTATGTATCTTTGAATGGAATTATATACACAAACTATATTGAGAATTTAACTAATAATAAAAAGTACTTGTGATGACAAGCTTAAGAAATATAAAGATCATTAGTCCTTAATGAAAGCGTTATTTTAGTATGGTGTAGATTAAATAGGACCTGTTGTATGGAACAAGTCCTTTCAAAAATGACAACAGATAATGAATGGGGGTTACTTGAACATTTCTATTAGTGGTAACTAGATCCCATTCGTTGGATGCTACGAAATTTCATTTGAAAGGAACATCCCAATGATAAGATGAGCACTGTAAATCTGTGCTCATCTTATCAGAAATTGCTTAGTCCTTAAAAATAAAACCGTTACGGACAATTCACAATGGTAATAGTGACGTTTGCCAATCAAGAAGTGAAGCAGTAACGGTTACTGTTCCAGGCCCATTAGCGGCTAGAAATACAGCGGTAAAGTTACCTGAAGCATTGGTAATGACAGCAAGAGGAACCATGAAAGCAAGAGAAGGGTTACTAAATGAAAAACTGACTACTACTCCTGGAGTAGGACTACCGTTTACTAATACTTGACCCGAAAAAAATAAAGTATTATTTCCTTGAGTGGATACACATGCTGTGGTTTCGTTAGAAGTCAAGGTAATAGATGCAGGCCCAGCAGGAAGATTAAATCCAGTTGGTCCAGTTGGTCCAGTTGGTCCGGTTGGTCCGGTTGGTCCGGTTGGTCCGGTTGGTCCAGTTGGTCCAGTTGGTCCAGTTGAACCAGTTGAACCGGTAGCACCAGTAGCTCCTGTAGAACCGGTGGGACCAGTAGGGAATTGAAAGGGTTGAACAGGTGGAAGTGTAGGTCCAATAGAACTCGGATTAAGTGCAGCAAAAGATAAAAACTCGTCCATTATATATCACCTCTAAAAATCGTATTACTAATAGTAAATGTAATGATAGAGCAAAGTGAAATGGACAAGCGGTTGTATTTTAATAAATTAAACAAAATAGTTATTTGATAGAAAGAGAGATTAGTATGATTACTTTAGAAATTAAATATAAAAAGGCGATTATCTTCAAATCGCCTTTTGGGTAATGCAGTGTAATTTTATTCAGTTATTTGAAATATAGTTTCATTCGGTTTAGAAAATCCATACAGTTTCCTTGCGAATTTTAAAATTTCTTCTTCACTACCTGTTAAAACTTTAACATCATTCTTAAGGGAATGACCATCCTTCTTTACAGAAGATAATTTTTGTTGCTCCGTATTCAGTGTGATTTGTTTTTCTTTAATCATTTCTTGTTGGTTATTCAGAGAATATTGAAGGGCAAAAATTATAGGTAATATAATAGCCAAAGTAATTATAATACGGCGTCTTGTTTTTTTAATATGACCTTGTTGGGTATTAGGGTTCACTTGCTGTGAGGGTATCTTAGGATTTGATTGTTGTGATGATATTTTTGGGATGTTTCCCATTAAAATGCCTCCATTACTGATTGTAGAATTTAAATCGTTTAAAAGTATTATAAATGTTCAATGGGAATTTTAGAAGATATTTTAATATAGGTGAGTTTTGTAAAGTTTAAACAAAATCCTTATTTAAATAAAAGGAACCCCGATTGTCTGCGGGGCTCCTAAGGGTAATCGTCAAGTAATGACGTACTCGACTAGTTAACGATATCATGAATTTTTTGGTAAATATACTGGTAAATGCGTCCAAATTAATAAGAGCATCATTTGAAACAAAAACGCTATTTTAATAGGGTCGGGAATAATGATGATTCCATGGGACAAACGAGTAAACGTTTTATCAAGGTGATTATTTTATTAAAGAGGGGACAGTTTTAGAGGTTAGTGAAAGGGTGAATAAATCATTAGGTTGGCTTCGGTGCATGTTAGCTCCAAACTATGAAAAAGTGTACGGTGATAGTACATAGCGACTGCGGTCGATTCGGGTAGATGATAATGAAGAATGATATAAAAATTTCATTTCGTAGAGAAATATGTTGATTAAGGATGGGCATTGAATATGCCATGTTTGTATGAATAAAGAGCAGAATTTGGCCTATATAAAGGTGCTGGAATTGTTCTAAAGGGGATCTACATAATTGCATATCCTGAATCCTCCAAGAAAACAGACTTTGAATTAAGGGTTCTATCTACACGTATAGCGCTCGCTATCATTTGCGCCTTGGCTTTATGGATGCTTATAGTAATCTATATAAAATAATTCTTTTCTAATAAGAAATATACTAAAATATGAGAAAATGCTGTAATAATAATTATACATTTAGTCCTACTGGAAGAACCAGTGCACATCAAACTAAAAAGGGCGTTGTTATATTGCTCTGTAGTTTGGTGTCCGCTTTTTTATTTTTTATTAACAAAATAGATCAGTGGTGTTTTTATAAATGACGCAATTTCGTTTTTAGTATATAAAAAGAAGGTTTAGTACAAGTGTTTGTTTTTTTGTTTTTATGCTTTCGTCTCGTACACTTTTAAGCTATTGGACATACTTTACTAATAGAAAGGATTAGGGGGTGAGGTTTTGGGTTCTCGATTTAATAATTGTAAAAAGAAGTGTACATGTAAACAGGATGATTGTTTGGAAATATTCGAAGAGTGTAAAAAAGAAAAGCATGAGAAATGTGATAATTCTTGTGTACAAGGAATTAGAGATGAGCTTAAGAAATTAATTAATCAAACAGTTCAAATTAATACAGAGGGACGTACTTATGTAGGTACTGTTTTGTCTGTAAGTTGTGATGTTGTTAAGCTTGCAGCTATTCCTGGATCTGTTGGAGTAATTATCTCCATTTGCAAAATTGAAGCAATTTTCCCTCCTGTTACAACGGTTACCGCTGAGTTTGATTTTAATGGTGTTGACGTAGCAAATAAAGCATAATTATGCTGTTTTTTGTAAAGCCATTCTTATGAATGGCTTTATTTTAATTTCGTATAAAAGGAGAATATATTCTTTATATAGAAATAGGTTTGAGGCTATAAAGAGTGATGTACGAAAGGAGAATGAGAGTGATTCAATTAGTGCCCTTTAAAAAATCTGATTTCAAACAATTAATAAATTGGATTAATTCCGAAGAATTTTTAATACAATGGTCGGGAAATGCATTCACATATCCTTTAAATGAACAGCAATTAGAGAAATATACAGAAAGTGCAAACACACTGGCATTCAAAATAATAGATGAAGAGACTAAAGCAGTTATTGGTCATATTTCTCTTGGACAAATAGATAATATAAATAAGTCTGCTAGAATTGGAAAAGTGCTAGTTGGTAATACGAAAATGAGAGGGCGTTCTATAGGGAAACATATGATGAAAGCCGTACTTTGTATTGCTTTTGAAGAATTAAAACTACATAGAGTAACTCTTGGTGTTTATGACTTTAATAAGTCAGCTATTTCTTGTTATGAAAAAATAGGTTTTGTAAAAGAAGGTTTATTAAGAGAGTCAAAAAGAGTAGGAGAAACGTATTGGAATTTATGGGAAATGAGTATGTTAGAATATGAATGGAACAATAAATAATAGTATTTTATAATTATATTATGTTAACAAAAGGGGTTTAGCCGGAATCGTGAATAAAAAAACAAAAATAATTTCAATTGCAGCTGTTTCAGGGGGCGGTAAAACTACCATTACAGAAAGTTTAGCTCATGAGTTGAAAAACTCAAAGGCTCTATATTTTGATAGATATAAATTTGATAACTGTCCCGCAGATATTTGTAAATGGATTGATGATGGAGCTAATTATGATGAATGGGTACTTACACCATTAATTCATGATATTCAGCATCTTATACGAGATGGTAATGTAGATTATATTATTGTAGATTATCCTTTTGCATACTTAAATAGTGAAATGCGACAATTCATTGATGTAACTATATTTATCGATACGCCTTTAGATATCGCAATGGCTAGAAGAATTTTGCGAGATTTTAAAGAAGGTACAATGGACGAAATACATAATGATTTAAAGCATTATATAACATATGCTAGAAAAGCTTATTTGGAGGCGATTCATACTGTAAAGCCAAATTCAGATATTGTTCTGGATGGATCTTTACCTGTCGGTGAAATAATTGATCAAATTGTAGAGGAACTTAATCTGAGAGAAGTGATCGTCAATGATTAAATGTATAGAAGAATATGTGCAAGTTGATGACTTTAAAATATATACGAAAATATTCCAAGGAAAAAAGCTGCAGCCTGTTATTATAATGGAAGCAGGTTATGGTGATTATTCAAAGGCATGGGATCGTATTGCGGAAGGGCTGACGGAATATGGGACGGTACTTACATATGATAGAGCTGGATTAGGAAAAAGCGGGAAGAGTTCCAAGCGGCGTGTTAGTTCTGAAATGGTAAAAGAATTAAGAGCTTGCTTAAAACAATTACAACTTAAGCCACCCTATATTTTTGTAGGACATTCCTTTGGGGGTATAAATATACGTTTATTTACAACTTTTTATCCTGAAGATACGATGGGAGTAGTTTTAGTTGATTCGACAACAGAAAATTATAAAGAAGATTTTTTGCCAATAATGTCTCCAGAATTTCAAGAAGCTTACTACAAACAATTTGTATATGAAAGTTCATATGAAGAGTTTATGTTTAGTCTAGGTGAAGCAGATCGACATTGTAAGTCAATGAGAGATATTCCACTTGTCGTGTTAGCTGCTGGAAAAAAAGATTTTTATTCAGCAGCTGCACAACTGAAATGGTTACAATTGCAAGAAGAATTATTACAATTATCAACCAGTAATAAATTTATTATTGCAGAAAATAGCGGTCACTATATTCAAAAAGATGAGCCACATTATGTAATCGATGCTGTGAAGTGGATAATAGATATGGAGAGTGATAAATGTGCTAGTTTTATTTAGGTATAATTGGCAAGTAAGACAGGATTGGTTTAAATGGTGTGAACAACTTACAGAGGA
The DNA here is from genome assembly GCF_019344915.1 of Bacillus sp. FDAARGOS_1420. Classification (NCBI taxonomy): domain Bacteria; kingdom Bacillati; phylum Bacillota; class Bacilli; order Caryophanales; family Bacillaceae; genus Bacillus; species Bacillus sp. FDAARGOS_1420. The sequence goes on from NZ_JAHWJB010000002.1 coordinate 1,671,143, forward strand.
AGAATTGCTTCGCAAACGTGTTGGAGGTGTTGGGAGTATTTTAGAAACACTTTTCCATATTGTAGATGTTGAGTATAGCTGGATTAGTGCGCTTCAAGAAAAAGAGGATAACGAACCACAGTTTAAAGATTATCAATCAATCAAAAAAGTGAAAGCGCTATCTAATTCATATCGACGAGAATTAGAAGAGTTTTTGCAAATATGGTCTGGTGACCTAGAATATAAGATATTAAAAGCTTCATGGACAGATAAAACATATAAATACGGTGAAGTTTTAAGGCATGTAATTGTAAATGAAATTCATCATATTGGTCAGATATCTATATGGGTGAGAGAACTAAATCTTCAGCCTGTTTCAGCAAATTTAATTGGAAGGCGATTATAAATTTAGAGGCCGACTTGCATTTGTATTGCAAGTCGGTTTTTATATTAAAGAGAATTTTTAATTAAAATCCTCGGCTTTTTTTTGACGTATATATAAAAACATTAAGATTGTAATGATGAAAAAGATCATAATCGTTTGTATGATTAAATTTTTAAACTGAAACAATATTGTCCAAGATGTAACAGCATCTTTAAAAGCTTGGAGTGCAGAGTACGAGGAAGGATCAAAACCGTACTGAAGTAACTTTTTTGTTTCAATAAAAGTACTGTTTTCATCACCGGCGTCTAATATTACTGAAATAAGTCTAGTATCTCCTCGTGTGGCTGTACTGACAAAACTATAATTACCATTAGTTGAAAAACTAGTTTGTAAGCCGTCAACACCTTGGAGTTTAATGTTTTTATTAAGGGAATATATCATTTTATTTGTATTGAAAACTTTTGAATCTTTGAAGGTAAATTGGTAAGAGGTTAGTTTCGTAACATTCAATACATCTGGAAAGTCTTTTACTAATTGTATTGCTAGTTTAGCGACGTCTATCGATGTTGTAGTTGATTGTTTATTCGTATCGTTATTAATTCCAGTAGCATTTAGAAACGGGGATGGTTGTGATAACTTTAGTTGTTTTGCTTTGTCATTCATTAAAAGTGTAAAGTTATCTTCGTTTCCAGCAATGTGTTCTGCAAGGGCAAGTGCGGAACGATTATTCCCTGTCAAAAACAATGCATGAAGTAAATCACGAACCGTCGTTTTATCTTTGGAAGTTACTTGTATAGGACTCGTTTCTGCTCGGAAAACTTCGTTACTTATTTTTACTAATTCATCTAACTGTATTTTTCCTTCATTCAGTTGTTCCAGTGCGATATACTCTGTCATTAATTTAGATAAAGTAGCTGATTGTATAGGAGTTTCTTCATTTTTTTTATAAACAATCTCACCAGAATTAGTATCTATTAAAATAGCTGATTTAGCTTGAATAATTGGACCATTTACATAAAGATAAAAATATAAAACGATAAGTGCAGTAATAAGAAAAGATAATAATAAAACTGTTATTTTTTTTAAGAATTGCATTAGCGATCCTCCTACTATTACATCAATAATATTATTGTAAAAAGGAATGCTTAATTAGGAAGAAAGAAAAGGTAAAGAATTTCTAAAGAATTTTAAGGAATTCTTTAATTTTGGATATTGATGGAATATAAAAGGTTCAATTTCTTATATGATAAAAAATTGAACCTATAAATATGTGGTATTAAGCTTTATAAGGGAGTAATTTTACAGTGAAAGTTGTTTTTTTATCATCGCTATATACTTCAATTGTTCCTTTATGCAATTCAACAATACTTTTTGCAATTGCTAATCCGAGCCCAGATCCACCAGTGTTTGTTGAACGTGATTTTTCAACACGATAAAAACGTTCAAAAATATGAGGTAAATCAGTACTAGGGATAGGTTGTCCGTAATTTGTTATATCAATTGTAATCATGTTACTGCTTTCGTAAGCAGTAATATCAATATGATCTCCATCATTTCCATAAGTAATAGCGTTTATGATTAGATTTTCAAACACACGTACTAATTTATCCCCATCAGCTAGTACCATTAGCTTTTGAGATGGGAAAGAAGGGCGACATTCAATATTAGCTTCTTGAAGCTGTATCCGAAATTGGACAGTTAATTGTCCAAGCAATTCTACAATATCAATAGGAACAGAATATAAACTTAACTCTTTATTTTGAACGCGTGTATATTCAAACAAGTCATTCATTAATGCATTAAGACGAGTTACTTTATCGTAAATGACTTGAATATAGTATCGTAATTCTACTTCATCTCTATAATTATCATGATGGATTAAATTTACGTATCCAACTATAGATGTAAGAGGGGTTCGTAAGTCATGTGATACATTTGTAATAAGTTCGCTTTTTGCTTGTTCTGCCTGTCTTTCTTCATCAATTGATACTTTTAATTGCTCAATAATTTGATTGACCCCAGTTGCCAGTTCTTCTAAATAATTATGGTGTACGATGGAAACTTTATGATTAAAGTTTCCACTTGCAATATACCGAATTTCTTCAATCATTTTTTTTATACAAGTTTCATAGTAAACCTTTCTTTCATGACGATAAAAAATGTATAAATAGGATGAGAAAATAGAAAATAAAAACAAATAAGATACAATCATCATCCATAAAGACTCTTTTAATCCAATATATTTTTCATGGCCAAAAATTCTAATGAATTCTTTTCCTAGTTCGCTTAGAGTAAGTGAACTCTCAATTACACTCGTTACGAGGCGAAATATAATTAATTCGGTAATTGGTGTAAGAGTGATAGCTAATAAAAGCCAAAAAATAAGCTTCCACTTTGGTATATCTTTTAATATATCAAATGCTTCATTTCTCAATTTTATATCCTACTCCCCAAACCGTATGAATTAGTTTTTCACCATTCATTACGGTTTCAAGTTTATCGCGTAAATTACTAATATGGACCATTACCGTTTTATTAGAACCATAACCGTCTTCATTCCAAACGCGTTCGAATATCTCTTCAGAGCTAAATACTCTTCCAGTATTACTCGCTAGTAAATATAAAATATCAAATTCGATAGAGGTGAGTTTAATATATTCTCCATTTACTTTAACAGTATGATTATGTTTATGTATTTCAACAGAACGAATACGAATAATACCATCTTCATTCTTTTGGGAAGTAGCATTTTGGAAAGAGGATCTTCGTAATAAAGCTTTCACTCTAGCCACTAATTCTAGTGGATTAAACGGTTTAATCATATAATCATCTGCACCGGTCATAAGTCCTAAAATTTTATCCATATCTTCAGCCTTTGCACTAAGCATAAGGATAGGTACAGTATTATTTTCACGCACTTCTTGACAAACTTCCAATCCGTTTCGTTTTGGCATCATAATATCTAAAAGCATAAGGTCAACTTCATATGTACATATCATTTGTAATGCTTCATCACCATCATAAGCTTTATAAATGTTATAGCCTTCATTTCGTAAATAAACAGCCAGTAATTCTACAATATCTTTATCATCATCAATAATTAATATGTTTTTATTCATTTTATAGTTAGTTCCTTTCCTTACAATTAATCAACATTACTATAATATCAAACATTTATGTATTTTGTAGTAATGTTTCTACATAAAATTTCATGTATCGTATTAAAAAGGAATTAAAACATTCATAACGAATATAAAATAAGAAGGATATTTAAACTCCACATTATACTGAAAGATAGTTATAAGGGGGGCTTGCTATGTTATATAATGATATATATTCATTTACTCCAACTGGAAAAATAGAAAATGATATTAAAGCTTTTCTATTAAAATACAATAAAGAATTTACATATAAACATTCAATTCGTGTGGCAAATGAGGCAAGAAAAATTGCGGGAATATTTTATGAAGATGAAGAAAAAGCAGCGATTGCAGGATGTTTACATGATATTAGTGCAATCTTTCCGAACGAGGAGCGGATTGCAGTTGCTGAAAAATTTGGAATAGAAATATTACAAGAAGAAAGAGAATTTCCAATGATTATTCATCAAAAATTATCGAGAGTAATTGCAAAAGAGATATTTAAAATAGAGGATGAAGAAGTTTTAAATGCTATCTGTTGCCACACTACTTTGCATAAACATGCAACGAAGATGGATTTAGTATTATTTATTGCTGATAAATTAGAATGGGATCAAATAGGGACACCTCCATATTTGATAAATGTAAAAAAAGCTTTAGGAAACTCTTTAGAACATGCTGCTTTTGTATATATTTCATATTTGTGGGAACGAAAAGATACATTAAAAGTCATACACCCGTGGTTAGAAGAAGCATATTGGTATTTAAAAGAAATTGTAGAGTAGAAAGGGTATAAAAATGCAATTAAAAGAATATATGAATCAAGCATTCCCAGGAGTTACATTAGTACCGTCCATATACTTTCAGTGGGAAAATCATCTTCATTTTGATTTTGGGAAAGATAAATATCAATTCAAAGAAGATGGTAACACGTATAATATGGAATATTTCACACAACTATATAGGTATAATAAAAGTCTATTTAAAGATATATTTTCAAAAGAAGATACCGTCTTTTTAGTCACAAATGTTTATCGATTTAAACAGGAAAATATAAAAAATGCGCAGAAAATAAATGTATACAATAGGTTTATTAAAAAGAGGGATTTAAAGTTTCATATAAGACAAGAAACATTCCCTTTTCTATTTGAAGATGAAGAAGCTGACTTATATTGTACATATCAATTTTCTTTACAATGTTTTGCAGAAGATATTAAATATGAACCGCTTATTGAAGCTGTTAATCATGAAGATTTCCCTGACCTACGTCCACGTCTAGGGCGAAAAAAAGAAATTTCATATCCAGATGTATTTTTTATAAATGTAACAAAGGATATTATCATGTTTATTTATGAAGATAGAGGATGTGAAGTAATTGCGAAGAATAAAGAAAAGATACGGGATTTATATGAGAAGTATAAAGAGTGGATACCAGAATATGAACGAGAGAGTATAGATGACTTATTTACATGAAAATAGGAGGAAGTGAAGTGTGTAATGAAAAGGATCGCAATTGTATCTGCATGGGAACCAGAGCTTACGTATTTGCATCAACATTATCCAAGTGAGCGTGTAGAAAAAATAGCAGCTTGGGAATTTCATTTTCATTCTATTAATGAATTAGAAGTTATTTCAGTTGTAACTGGTGTCGGTAAAGTAAGTTGTGCTAGTTGTGTACAACTATTAATAAGTGAATTCCAGCCAGACCAGTTATTTATGACAGGGATTTGCGGGAGTTTATCAGATAAGGTGAAAAATGGACACATCGTTGTAGCTCTTAATACTTTACAGCATGATGTTACAGCGGCTGGTTCAGGAGAAGATAGTTTTAATCTATATGATGGTAGAACAGCACCTATTGAAACAACTAAATCACTCGTAAAACGAATGAAGAAATTGCGTTCGTATGACCCGGTCCATTTTGGTACATTTCTATCTGGAGATCAACGTATTCGAAGTTCAGAAATGAGGTATTTACTTCATACTGTATACGGTGCTTTAGCCGTTGATCAAGAAGTGGCAGCATTTGCTTATGTATGTCGTGTAAATAACAAACCATTTCTATGTTTGAAAGCTGCCTCAGATCAAGCGAATGACAAAACGAAAGAAGAACAAAAGGTTTTTAAAATGTTAGCATGTGAACGAGCGTGTGAGCATTTAATTACTTTTTTACGTGTTTATGAGATTACTGTAGTTAACAATGTATAGTAAGAGGAGTATAGTGATGAAAGCTACAAATAAAATAGCGATTCTTGGTGCGAATGGAAAAGTCGGAAAATACCTCGTAAATCAAGCGTTAGAAAAGGGCTATCAAGTACGAATATTAACGAGAAATTCTAAAAATATGACGATAACTAATGAAAATATAGAGACTATCAGTGGGGATGCCCGCAATTTTTCAGTCATACAGGAATTACTTCAAGGGTGTAAAGCTGTGATTAATGCGGTGGGTCAGCCGAAAAATGAACCTTATATTTTTAGTACAGTTACGAAGCATATTTTAAAAGTAATGAAGGAATATGAAATGAAGCGCTATATTCTTATTTCTGGAGGCTCCTTAAATGTAAAAGGAGATCAGAAGGGAATTGCAAATAAAATAGGGGCTAATTTGTTTCGATTATTTCTTCCAAAGATGATGCAGGATAAATATAAAGAATTGCAAATTATACAAAGTAGTGAAGTAGCTTGGACAATTGTTAGATTACCCTTTGTTATAGAAGGAAATGGTACTGGTGATATTAAAGAGAGTTTAGTAGATATGCCAGGAATCAAAATTCAAAATGGGGATATTGCACCGTTTGTTATAAAACAAGTAAATAGTGAGACATATGTAGGAAAATGTCCACTCATTTCAAATTAAGAGGTGAATTATAATTGCATACGTATTATGGAGAACTTTGTACAAAGATATATGAAAGTGATAAATCAATTGCAGCCGGAAAAGAATTGGATTTTTATCTTTCTTTTGCAAAAGATAAAAATATACATGTGTTAGAACCAATGTGCGGAAATGGTAGAATGTTAATTCCTTTTATGCAAAATGGTGTGAATATAGAGGGATTCGATATTTCGAAAGATATGCTTAAAGTTTGTAAAGATAAAGCAGAAAAATTAAACTTAAAACCGGTCGTGTCACAAGGAAGAATAGAAGAATATCATAGTGATAAAAAATACGATCTTATTATGATTCCTATCGGTTCATTTTCACTTTTACCAAATAATTTAGTAGACAATAGTCTTCAAAATATGAAAAACAACTTAAAGGAAAATGGAAAATTACTTCTTACAGTTGTACAAGGTGGAAGTGAGACAGAACAAATTTTAGATTGGATGGAGACAAATAGAAAAGAAATTAACGATGAATTAATTGTTGAGTATAGAAAAGTTTCATGTGATAAGGCGCAAAAACTTCTAAATATTATACTGAAATATGAAATCATTCATGATGAGAAAATAGTAGAAACAGAGATTATGGATTTTCCTATAAGACTATATGATTTAAAAGAATTTGAAAATATACTTATTACTAATGGGTTTAGTCAAATTGTTGTTCATGAAATAAAAGATGGATATAGTGAAGGTAATCCATTTCATGTATTTGAATGCAGTTTATAACGAGTCAAAGCGGGGGATTATACTTATATGATTCAATACAAAAGATGTAGTGAAGTAAGTATAGATTTAGTGTATAAAGCTTTTAAGGATAGATTTTCAGATTACATTATTAAAATGGAAGTTTCAAAAGAAGATTTTATTAAAAGATTTTTTGGACCAGAAGGGAATTCACTGGAACACTCCTTTATTGCGTTAGACGGTGACAAATCTGTTGGTGTAATACTTGGTGGTATAAAGGTTTATGAAAGTATAAAAACAATGCGCTGCGGAACATTAGCTGTTCATCCAGAGTTTCGAGGCATTGGTGTAAGTCAAAAGTTATTTGAGTTACATAAAGAAGAAGCGACACAAAATAAATGTAAGCAGCTTTTTCTTGAAGTTATTGTAGGAAACGATCGGGCGATTCATTTTTACAACAAATTAGGTTATGAAAAAGTATATGATCTTTCTTATTATAATTTAAATGATTTAACTAAAATAATGAATAAAGGTAATAAAAATATTGAAGTAAAACAATTAGAATTTCCAACATTTAAAGTTGAGATTCAGAAATGGCTAAACTTCCATATAAATTGGCAAAATGATATTGATTATATCGAAAAAACAAATCATACATCTTACGGTGCATATGTTGATAGTGATATAAAAGGTTCTGTATGTGTAAATGAACAAGGAAAAATTAGTTTTATTTTCATAGACAAAGACTATAGAAATATTGGTGTTGGGACGAAATTATTACAGGTAGCAAGTGAAGAATTAAAGTTATCAAGTTTATCAATTGGGTTTCCAAACAACAATTTACTGGAAGGGTTTTTAAAGAAATTTGGATTTGAAAAGAATTCTTTAGCACAATATGAAATGTATTTATTGCTATAAAAGCGGAAGGAATTATTCTTTGCGCTTTTTATTTTGCACTATAAACGTTTTTGCTGTATGTGGGAGGATAAGTAAAAACAACAGAAGTTTTGTCACCTATCTTATTGAGCTAACTGGCACTTTAGTTGAAAAGGAAAATATATAGTAAACATAGAATATATTAATACATTAAAAGATTTATGGGGTGAAAGTGATGGCAATTAAGCAAGACGAAATTAAAGTAGTAGTCGGAGCTGGAGTGTTTAATAATAATCCAGGTTGGGTTCAAACTCAAGAAGATGAACTTAATTTACTAGAGAATACCACTTGGGAAGAAAGATTTGAATACAATTCCATTTCAGCTATTTTAGCTGAGCATGTATGGGAACACCTTACGTTTGAAGAAGGTGTAAAAGCAGCTGAAATTTGTTATAAATTTTTAAAGCCAGCAGGGCATATTCGGTGTGGTGTTCCTGATGCGTTTTTCCGAGATGAAGCATATCAAAATATAGTTCAAATAGGCGGGCCTGGTCCGAAAGATCACCCAGCTGCAAGCCATAAAATCGTACATAATTATAAAACATTAACGAAAATGTTTGAAATTGCTGGATTTGAGGTAGTTTTACTTGAATATTGTGATGAAAATGGTCAATTTTATTACACAGAATGGGATGCGAATGGCGGCGTTATTTTCCGTTCAAAAAGGTATGATTCTAGAAATAGAGGCGATAAACTTGGTTTTCCATCGCTAATTGTTGACGCGATTAAAAGGTAAGTCATTCACCTAAAATAGGTATTAGTTCTATCCGTTCATGAGTCGCAAATGCGGCTTTTTTTATTTGTTTTGTAAACCTACGTTTAACATGGAAGCAAACATACATAATAAGTGATTTTGAACATTACATAACTTGATTTGAATACTATATTAGCTCTTATTAACACCATTTATCTTAAAGGAAATTGCTTTTAAATATTTAATGGAAATATTATATAAAATAAATAAATCAACGTTTTCTCATGTTGAATTTTTTTGTGAAAATGTTGAGGTACGCCTATTGTAATAAACATATGGAGAGAATATATAATAAATCAATGTTCAAATTATCATTCACACATTAAATTAATATTTCATTGCCATAGAGATTTCTTTTATACATAAATTCGTGTAAAATAAGAACATATATTCTATATACAAGTAGGAGGCAATAAATATGTTGGCTGAAATAGAGAAACAAACTGACGGCTATATTGTGAAATTTGAACGCCAATTTTCTTATACAATAGAGGAAGTTTGGTCTGTTTTAACTGAAAACAGCAAGCTTAAAAAATGGATGTCTAATTTACAGATTGAAAATCTTAAAACAGGTGGAATTATAAAGTTCGACATGATGGATGGTTCATTTTTAAATATTGATATTTTGGAGTGCCAACTAAATTCAATACTTGAATTCACATGGGATAAAGATCGTGTCCGATTTGAAATACATAAAGAGGAAAATGGTTCTCTTTTACTATTTAAAGAATACATTCATGAATTAACTGACCATACACCGAAAGATATAGCTGGTTGGCATATTTGTCTTGACCTTTTTTCTTCAGTTTTAGAAGGAGAAGAGAAGGTGTTTTCAAAAGATGAGTGGGAATATTGGTTTGATAATTATAAGGTTAAGGTTGATGAGTTGAAAGATTAGGGATTAAATTCATGGTATTTATTATATAATTATTATATTATAAAAATGATTTTGTGGAAAAATAAGAATAGAGGTCAATATGAAAGTAAATCAATTAATTGCTAATAACATAAATAAACTTGATACTGTTATTCCGTTTAATAAATCACTTGGTATTGCTGGTTTATCTGGATCTGGAAAAACAACTCTTTGTCAAACAATTGGTGAAGAATCAAAGAAGCGTCTAGTTTCCTTATTGCCAAAGGCTGAATATCAATATTTATTTCCTAATATTATGGAAACTAATTTTAGTGCCATTAAGATGGAGGAAATGCCTTTAGTACTTTTTTTAGGGAAATCATCAATTTCTTCTAATCCGCGTTCGACGATTGGTACTCATACAGGTGTTTTTAAAGAGATTCGTGAAAAACTAGCGGAAGAATTTAATCTTTCTCCTGAAGTCTTTTCATTTAATAATCAATTAGGTTGGTGTGCTGGCTGTAAAGGGCGTGGTACTACTAAAAATATTGAGTGTAAAAAATGTAAGGGGAAACGTTATAGTGAAGAAGTTGAACAACGTACTATTGAGTTATTTGCTAAATCACATACAATTTCGGATATTAACGATTTAAGTGTTGAATCTATTCTTTCATTAGCAGAAGAATTAAATATTAGTGAAGCAAAACAACATATATTGCAAAATATTATCAATATGAACATTGGTTATTTAACATTAAATCGAATTATGGGTACGTTGTCAGGTGGAGAATTAACACGACTTTACTTAGCTGAATTCATGGCAGTTAGTGAAAATACTGTAATTATTATTGATGAGATTTCAGTTGGACTTGATAATGAAACATTATTACAAATATTAGAAGAGATCAAGCAATTAGGGTGTAAAAATCAAATCTGGCTCATTGATCATTCAGATACAGTACTGGATACAACAGATGAGCAAATGTTCTTCGGACCTGGTAGCGGAAAATATGGTGGACAAATCGTGAAAGAATCACCAAGACCAAAACCAATACTATCGGAACGAAATTACGAAATGCCAACAGAATATTATGCATTCCATGAATTATATTGCCGAAATATCCAAATGGTGGAGTTTCAAATTCCTAAAAATAGACTTGTAACTGTTACAGGAGAGTCTGGATGCGGGAAATCTACACTTGTCAATGAGTGTTTAGCTACAGATTTCTTGAAACGATATCCAAAAGATAAACTAGTTATGGTAGGGCAAGATCGAAACCAATCGATTACAAGTCGATCAACTGTAGCAACTTTCCTAGATGTTAAAAAGAAACTGACAAAGTATAGTGAAGAAATTGATGATATTTTTGAGCGCTCAATTGAGGATATTATCGATGAAATTCCAAATGAAGATATTGCGTATAAACGCTTGAGCCTACTAATCAAATTAGGACTGGGATATTTAACATTAGAACGAAAAACACAAACATTATCAACGGGTGAGTTTCAATGTGTTCATCTAGTTTCTGAGTTATTTGCAAAAACAAGAAATCCACATACATTGTTTATTTTTGATGAGCCTTCAAAAGGTTTATCTCAAAATATTTTAAATCAATTTATAGATAGTGTTAGAGGGATATTGCAAGATGAATCAGTCTCTATCATAATGATTGAGCATAACAGTTACATGCTAGAAAGCTCTGATTATATTGTCGATTTTGGAAAAAGACAGGTTGAATCTATAAAGCATCTTGATGTAGTAAGTCATGAGGATTATTATCGTCAAAAAAGCAGTGTGAATAATGCTGAACAAATACACATTTCTTCAACGCTTAAGCGTAAAGAAGGAGTTCACTATTTAAAAGAAAATCATATTAACTATTTTAAAAATGCTGAAAACGTTTATAAGGGCGGTATTTTAAAAAGCTTATCATCAATGGCTCGTTTAATTTACGGTGAATACGAATCTGATACAATTGCACCTGTAGTTGCTATTGATCTTGAAAGACATTTGTATAGTCAATATAGTTTCTTATATGAAATTGGTGGATTAATCAATCATATTGTAGCTGCTCATCCGACTAATAAAGATACGAGAAGTTTCGATTTCTATTCTCAGGATAATCATTGCCCATCTTGTTCTGGACGTCTTCAAATTGAAGTTTTTGATAAAGAAATTACAATTCAAGATAAAAACGTTCCATTTTGGGATGGTCTATTCGATCCGGAAATCATGAAAGTATTAAAATTTTATCAATATGAAAAAATAGAATTTCTATTTGAAGAAATTAAAAATGAGCTTGGTCATGATTTGACGAAAAGCTATAATGATATGTCTGAGGAAGAGAAACATACATTTTGGTACGGCTATTTTGATAAGTCCTTTTATGATAAGAAAGGAAAGACACGTAGAACATGGGTAGGATTTAATACGATTATTGGCGGGTATATTGTTATTTCAAAAGCAGCTATTAAAGAAGATATTAAGACTTCTAAAGAAATGATGACATGTCCAATTTGTAAGGGGACTTTATTAAATCACTATAAACCACTTAATTTTGGAGATACAGATATTCGTGAAATTATTAATCAGCCGCTTAACGAAGTATTAAAAATTGTAGGAGATTTGCCTGTACTCGTCAAATTGAAATCTATCGTAGGTGACGATATGATTATGACAGAAGATGTTTCTTTATTACCTAGAAATATACAAGTCGCACTGAAAATGTTTGAATTAGAACAAGCAAGCTTTTCAAATTATGAAATGGTGTTACAAAATGTTTTACCATTCTGGGACGAAATAAAAGGAAATATAGAATCCATTTGCTTCAACAATCAAGTAACTATTTGTGATTTTCCTAATGTTTATGAAACAAGAGAAACAATTCTAGATAAGTATTTCACAAATGGTAAATATAAAAAACTAACATATGTATACGAAGCATTTGGTTACAAAAAATTAGTTACCCAAATTAATAAAATTAAAAAAAGCAACCCGTGTCCATTCTGTAACGGAAAGAAAGTTATAACCGAAGATAATCTACATGATGGTGTGTTTAAATTAACAATTCCATGTATAACTTGTAATGCAAGTGGTATTAACGATGAAGGACTTAAAGAAATCGTTGATGGAATAGATGTGCAAACATGGTTAACTGGAAAAGTTAGTGATGTTGTGGATGAAAGCTTACGAACTGAGGATGTTGCAGACATTCTAATATTTAATCGAATTCGTGAGTTGAATAAGCGAGATATGATGGCGGTTTATGAATGTCTGGAGAAAAATAATTAAATTAAGAAGAATAAAAAATAGGGATTAGTTAGGGATTAAAAACTCATTTGCAATAATCTGCAAATGAGTTTTTATGTTGAAGAAGAGTTTCTTTAAACGTGTTAAGGTAGATAAATAATAGAGCAAGAAAAATCTATTTGTAATACCAATATAAATTATTCTTAAATTTTAAACTGAAAGGTATTACAGGTTGGCATTTATGTTTAAGTTTTGTTAGTATTTCTAAGATGTAAATACATTTATCTGTTAGGGTTAGTTTTAAATCGTTAATTATGATCATTTATTATATAATTATTGACGTATAAAAATGTTTTTTTGGGATAATAATTTAGGTTATTTGGATAATAACAAAAGGAATATGCTACTTTTTTAGTGATTGCATAATTATTAGAATTTTTAAATTTAACAGAAATATATACTTGAATGAAGTATATATTTCTGTTAAATTTATCCTATGGACAAAACAAGTTTAATTAAAGGTCATTTAGAAATGTGTGTGTTATCTATTTTGTCGAAAAAGAAAAGTTATGGTTATGAAATTATGAAAGAACTTGAAGTATACAATTTAAAATTGAAAGGAGTAGGAAGTATTTACCCTATTTTAACTAAGTTAAAAAATCAAGAGTGGGTAAATACTTATCAAGAAGTAACAGACAGTGGTAAAGTTAGAATCTATTATGAAATTAATGAAAACGGGAAAATACGTCTTGAGAAGAAAATTAATGAGTGGTTAGAATTACAATTTGATATTCAAACATTATTAAAAAGTGGTTTGAAAGGAGACCTTCTAAAATGAGGAATGAATTAAACGGTAAAGAAAATCAATTTTTAACTGACGTACTTAAGGAATTAAAGCAATACGATATAAGTTTAGAAGAAAGGGAAAATATTAAACAACAAATTTTAGAGCATATTCAAGAATGTCGTGAAAATGGGGAGGATAGTATAAATGATCTAGGTACGCCTCAATTATTTGTTCAAGATTTTTTAGAAATAAATGAAATTGACCTACAAGTTAAAATGAGACAACTTCAAAATGAAAAGGGAAATTCGAGCACATTTATCTTAGGTGGCATATTCATCGCAGTTATTACTTACCTCATCTCACAAACTACACTTTCACTATTTTTAACTGAATCATTTAACGGAACTAATAGCAAAAATACATTTAATTATAATCTTTTATATCGTATAGCAGAGAATCAATGGTGGAACTATGTATTAATAATATTTAGTTTTACGCTCTCTATATTAGTATTTATTAGCCTAGTAAGTTATAAAAAAAGAAAGCTATCTAAAGTATAATGAAGAAAACTATCTATAAACTATTTCAAATTTGTATTCTTTGTAATGTATTAATATTATGTATCGTACATCCAAAAGTTTATGCTCAGCAAAATATTAAAGTTACATTAGATAAGTATATTGAAAAATTTATAAAGGAACAGAACATTCCTGGAGCTTCCGTTGCAATTGTACATCATAAAGATGTATTCTTTACAAAAACATGGGGGATTACTGGGGAGTCTGAAAAAAAGGTAACTAGTAAAACCCCATTTGCGATTGGCTCAATAAGTAAATCTTTAACAGCTTTAGCTATAGTCAAGTTAATAGAAGATAAAAAAATAAAATTAGAGGATTCAGTTCAACAACATCTTCCTTGGTTTAAAGTAAAAGATAATCAATCGGCCTCAAATATAACAATCCAACATCTACTAACACATTCAAGTGGAATGAGTACCTATGAAGGTTTAGCATTATCAGATAAGCAATCAAAGACTACTACGGCTATAAAAGAAAATGTAATGAAACTGTCGAATGTAACATTAACTGCTCCCCCAGGACAAAAATATCAATATAGTAATGCAAATTATCTCGTTCTTGGTGCACTTATTGAGGAAGTTTCAAAAGAGACATACTCTACTTATATGGAGAAGCAAATTTTTCAGCCATTAAGAATGAATGGTGCAGCAGCAAATAGTGAAGAGTCTTATAAAAAGGGTTATTTAACAGGTTATCAATCATGGTTTGGAATACCAAGAAAAAGTACGGTGTCGTATGATAATGGTGGGACACCATATGGATATATTACAGCAAATCTAGAAGATATGATTCAATTCATTAAGTTTTTGAATCACCAAGAGCATACACAATTTTTAAATAAAGATAGTATGGATCTTTATTTATCTCCATTATATAAAATAGATTCAGCGAAATATTATGGTTTTGGACTGAGGACAACAAATATAAATGAAAACGAAAAGATGGTTTGGCATTCAGGCTCAACTCCTGATTCACATGCAGAAATATTTATTTTAAATGAAACTGGCTGGGGTGTTGTGATTTTAACGAATAAAAATCATGTTTTAGAAGAAGCATCACTACCAGAATTTAAAAAAGGGATTATTAATATTTTGAATGGTGAAGAACCGGTTGATATACCAAATAATATACCGATAGTTCAAATTGTTATGTCAATATTAATATTCGCACTTTTCATTACAGCAATTATGTTAATAATAAAGTATAAACGTAAGAAAATTTGTAAAAAAATAACCTGGATTTTTCTAGGGAGTTTATTTCTAATATTATCTATTACTTTAATTCCACTTCTTATTTATAGTACAAATTCACCGTGGCAGACGATTAAAATGTTTTCTGCAGATGTAGCGTTGCTCATTAGTATTATAGTTACTTTATTGAATGTAAATGGATTAATATCAATATATATTGCGTTGAAAAGCGAATTGGTAAATAAGTCGTAAGAGCTTTTAATTATATAAATATAACACATTAAATAATTGTTTAAACTGTTATAAATAGTTGACTCTCACACAATGTCATTGTTTAAGCTTAAGTTGAGCTTCGAATAGTTGTAATAAATAGGAGGAACTAATGTTCAAAATAGGGGATTTTTCAAAACTATCTTCCATTAGTATACGTATGTTGAGACATTACGATAAAGTGGAATTATTACAACCAGTAAAAGTCGATGAGCAAAGTGGTTATCGATTTTATTCAGCAGCCCAATTAAAGAAAGTAAATCAAATTCAAGTGTTAAAAGATATGGGATTTAATATTGCCACTATTAAAGAATTAGTAGAGAGTGAAAATATTGAAGTAATAAAGTCACAATTTGAAAATCGTAGTGCTCAAGTAAAGGAAGAAATGGACGATCTCAAAAAACAATTACGTCTCCTCGAAGACTCAATGAAAACGATGAGAGAGGATGTTATTGAAATGAACTATCATGTTTCATTAAAAGAAATTCCAGAAAGAAATGTAGCAAGTGTTAGAAAGGTTATTCCATCGTATAATTGCGAAGGGGATTTATGGAGTATATTGATGCAAGAAATTAATGTTAAAAATATTAGTATAGCTAATCCGAGTTATAGTATTGCTACATTCCATGATCAAGAATATAAGGAAAATGATGTGGATGTAGAAATACAGATAAATATTTTAGGGGAGCATGAAAATACAAAAGATGTTAATTTCAAAAAGATAGATCCAATCAAGGTAGCATCTATAACAGTAAACGGAAGTTATGAACAAATGACAACCGTAAATGAAGCAGCCGCAAAATGGATTGAGGCGGAAGAATATGAAATAGCAGGCCCGATGTTTAATATTTATCACGTTAGCCCAGCGATGGAATCGGATCCTAATAAGTGGGTTACAGAGGTTTGTTATCCGATAAACAAATAAACAATACAGTAAAAAAGGCATCGTATATGCCTTTTTTACTGTATTTCCATCTGAAAATATTTAGCACAAAGGACTCGTTGATTAACCATAATAGCCTCCTTAATACTAGTTAATCTAAGGAGGCATTGAATTGTTATAAATCAATGATATGTGTATCCTCCATCAGGAAATAATACACTACCTGTAGTAAACCCATTTTGCATTAAATATAGGACAGTATGTGCAACTTCATCATTATGCCCAGGTCTCTGAACAAGAGAACGAGATTTATAATCTTCATAAGCAGCCATTCTTTTTTCATTTTGTTCATTCTCTCTTCGTATCGTTCCAGGAGAAACAACATTAACTCTAATCGGAGCTAATTCAACAGCTAAAGCTTTTCCTAAACTTTCAATAGCGCCATTACAAGCTCCATAAGCAGGTGCACCTTTAAGTGGTCTTTGACTAAATGCACCGGACATTAACACGATAGATCCAGAGTTTGAAAGAAAAGGAATCGCGTATTTTACGGTGTAATATTGTGGCCAAAACTTTCCGATAAAGCTGCTTTCAGCAATATCATCTGTAGCGGTTATTGGTCCAAGTGTGTAAGAGGCTCCCGGTGTGAATAAATGATCAAAATTCCCAACTGTCTTGAAAAAATCTTGTAATTGCTCTTTATTTTGATTATCCAATACATAAGTTTGAAGATGGTTGTTATTTATTAATTCTCGAGCAATTTTTAATTTTTCTTCCGAGCGTCCTGCAATAATAACATGTGCGCCTTGTTCGATTGCTTGTTTTGCTGTTGCTAATCCAATACCAGAGCTTCCACCAATAATAACGATTTGTTTACCTTTTAGTGTAGTAAAAGTCATGATTAAGCCTCTCCCTTAATATAAAATTTTAAAAAAATCTGTGTTGCTTTTATTATTCGTTAAAAAATGATTATTGAAAAGTACACACTTTACTTGTACTTAGTCGCAACTTTCGTACTAATGAATCAGTGAACGGAGAAATAACATGAAAAATTATTTATTATGATCTATGATGGGATGGAAGAGGTGAGAAGATGGATTTACAAGAACCTAAATTAAAAGGGGTAATAGCGACATTACAAATAATCGGGGGTAAATGGAAGCCACTCATTTTATTTATATTATTAACAGATGGAACGAAACGGTTTGGTGAATTAAAGCGATTAATCCCAGGCATTTCTCAAGGAACATTAGCGAAGCAGCTTCGTGAATTAGAGCACGATCAACTAATAAAACGCGAAATTTATCAAGAAATACCACCTAAAGTGGAATATAGCTTAACTGAGCAGGGAAAAACAGTCAGTATTGTTTTGGATAGTATGTGTGGTTGGGGAAGAGGACATTTAGAATATATCGATAAAAACAAACTATAATATTATTATGTAAACTAAATGTGATGTGTCGAAACATATCGTTTTAATAATTTGTATTTTATAATATATAATTAAATAGTACTATAGGTTATTATATAGGCAGTCTTCCGGATGAGGTGATATAGATGAAATGCTGTATCGTTCGAAGTAACTAGTTGTTCGGTGCTGAAAAAATACGTAGCAGATATAAAAGGAGACATAGGCCCTTTTACGATAAAATCAACTATGAGTCTATTTCAAGGATTATCATAATTAAACATTTGATGCATTTTTGCAAAGGGGAAATAATAAAATGAATGAATTAGAGTACAAAAACTTTTATGATAAAGTGGGAAGTGAAAACGGCTGGGATTTTAGTAAGCTAAAATGTGAGACTGTAGGAGACACCTGGGACTTTTATAGCGAAGTGAAAGTAAGATGTAAACCATCACATATTCTACTTGATGTTGGTACAGGTGGAGGCGAGAATGTACTAAAAATAGCATCTTCAGCTGCATTACTGATTGGAATAGATAATTCTAATGGAATGATCAAAACAGCACATTTTAATTTGAATAAAGCAGGTGTACAAAACGTTGAATTTCTCCAAATGGATTCTGAAGTTTTAACGTTTCCGCATGCTCATTTTGATATTGCTTCAAGTTGTCATGCGCCGTTTGTAGCATCTGAATTGGCAAAAGTAATGAAAAAAGGTACTTTTTTCTTAACACAACAAGTTAGTGAACATGATAAATTAAACCTTAAAGAAGCATTTGGCAGAGGACAATGCTTAGGTGAAAGAGATGGAACTTTAGAAGAAAAGTATATGGGTGAACTTATTAGTGCGGGATTTGAACTCGTGCAAGTGCGTGAATACGATGTCACCGATTATTACAGTACTCCTGAAGATCTCATTTTCTTATTAAAACATACGCCTATTATTCCTAGATTTGGAGAAGAGGAAGAGGATTTTAATATTTTACAAAAGTTCATTGACGCTAATAGTTCCGAAAAAGGTATTCGTACGAATTCAAAAAGGTTTATGATTATTGCTGTTAAATCATAGTGTATTTTAACGTAAAAGCTGATTTTCTTTAAAAGAAAATCAGCTTTTTTTGTGGAAAAGAATGCAGGGAAAACTTAAAAATCATAGAAATAGGTAAAGTAGTAATCTGAAAATTGAAATATAGGGGATAATTATTTTGAAACGTTACTATATTAACAACGAAAAAATAAACGCACATATTACTGAGTGGGGAAATAATGAAAAGCCCGTTATCTTTTGTTTACATGGGTTAGGTAGTACGAGTTTAAGTTTTATAGAAATTGCAGAAGAATTAAAGAAAGAGTATAGATTTATCTCCATTGATGCACCTGGGCATGGTAAAACACCGCCCTTTGAAAGAACGGAAGATTATGAGATGCTGAATTTAGCAAACTGGTTAAATGAAATAATAAATGAACTGAGAATTGAACATTTCTATTTTTTATCACATTCGTGGGGAAGTTTTGTAGCACTATTTTATTTATTAAATAATCCAGAAAAAGTACTAGAAAGCATTCTTATTGATGGAGGATATCAAACAAAAAGGCTTAAAGAAGAAACGCTTGAAGAGGAAATCGCGTATTACGAAAAGGATTTTGAAGAATATATTTTTAATAATTGGGATGGATTTTTCAAAAGTGAAAAAGAAGCCTATACTAGGTGGTCTCCATTATTAGAAATTGCTGTAAAAGACCTAGGGATTGAAATGGATAATGAAGTATGTTGGCATGCGAGAGGTACAACAGCTGGTAATATAATAAGAGGTATGCATAAAGATGAAACGATAGATATTTACGAGAAGTTACCATCTAATATTATATTGCTTCGAGCTACACTACCGCAGATATGGGATGAATATAGAGATAAAACAGTGGAAATTTTTAAGTTAAAAACTGGCGCGAAAGTAAAATTAATCTCTGATACTACACATTTATTACACTGGGATAAACCAGAAGTTGTTATAGAGGAAATAAAAAGTAATTGGAGCTAACATATTCATACTAAAGTTGTAGTTTTTACACGAAAAATCCACCCTTCGGTTTGATTTTATCTATTTATAAGTGTAATACAATAAGAATAGATAGTAAGAAACAAGGGGGAATGTAGTGTGATTACACATATATCAGATATAAAACTACAAACGGTTTCCATAGAAGGGGTAAAACAAGTTTATAAAGACATATTATCTTTTCCAATAAAAAAAGAAACCGCATCATATATTCAATTTGAAGTAACACCGTATACCACAATTAGTTTTCAAGAAGTATATGAACCAATTGCACCTGCGCATTTCGCTTTTGAGATCCCATATTCAAAGTTTCATGAAACAGCAAAATGGCTTAAAGAGTCTGGATTACTCATTGTGAAATGGAAAGATGGTCATACAATTGGTGAGGAGAATGGTCTATTCAATTTATACTTTAAAGATGGTGATGGAAATCTTCTCGAAATTATTGCACATAGTTATGTTAAAGAAGAGGTATTAGTCCCGCATTCACCGTTAAACATTTTATACGTAAGGGAAATTGGTCTTCCGGTTAAAAGTGTACCTGTATTTACGGAATGGTTGAAATCAAATCTAGACATGAAAACGAAGGAAGATGGGGATATTTTCAACTTTGTTATAGGTGGCACTGCATATATCGTTGCAACCTGGTGGCAGCGACCGTGGATTCCAATCGCGATGAAAGCTTTACCACCGAAAGTACATGTTTCATTCGGAACACCGGATCATGCGTTTTTACAACAAATCCAAAATAACTTTAAGAAAAATGGTGTTCCATTTGAAAGTAAACATACTGAAGTAGTGTTTATTCAACAAGGGTATTCATTTTCTGTTTTGCATACACCGGATTTTCATTCCGATATTCCTAGAAAATTAAACTTACCACTTTCTATATAATTATAGGGAGGGGTAAGTTTTTTTTATTTTCATGAAGAAGGGTTTCAGTATAATTACACTGAATTTATAGAGGACTATAAAGCGTTATTCTAATTTACTGTAAGGAGAGAAATGAATTGAATCTAGGAAATCCGATAGCCAAAGGAAATACGGCTGAAATTTATCTTTGTGATAATAAAGTTGTGAAATTGTTTAAAGAATGCCTCCCTAATACAGAATCTCTATACGAAGCACAAAAACAAAAGTATGCATATTCATGTGGTTTACACGTTCCTAAAGTATTTGAAGTTACAGAGATACAAGGCAGACAAGCTATTATTATGGAATATGTAGAAGGAGAAAGTGTTGGTGAGCTTTTGCTTAATAATTTGAGTAAAGCGGAGTATTTCATAAGTATTTGTGTAAGTATACAACAAAAAATTCATGCTATATCTGTGAGCTCGGATGAAATAGAACCGATGGAAGAAAGGCTTTATCGTCAAATTAACTCCGTACATGATCTGGATGAAAAACAAAAGGGAAATATATTAAAAAAGTTAGATTTAATCACATTTGAACCTAGATTATGTCATGGTGATTTACATCCGTTTAATTTAATTATGAGTAATGGTGATGTGAAAATTATAGATTGGGTTGATGCTAGTTCAGGTGATATTCGTGCAGATGTGTTTCGGACATACTTATTGTATTCACAGAATTCAGTGGAATTAGCTGAAATGTATTTACATATATATTGCAAAAAAACAGGTTTATTAAGAGATGAAATTTTCCAGTGGGCTCCTATAATTAGTGCAGCTAGACTGGCAGAGACTAAACCTCTGTAAATAAAAGATGTTTTTCATGTATTTATTCTGATTCTTGTAAGGATGGTGTATCATTTGTTTTTTTACTCATTGATATTCCCTGTTATTTTTTCTTGCTAATTCTTTTCGGTTTGTCATATACTTAAAAGAGACTAAACGTTTTCTTTTAGGAGGACACAATGCGTAAAGGTGAATTAACAAAAAGAATGATTCTTGATCGTTCCTCTGCTCTGTTTAATGTAAAGGGCTATAGTGGTTCTTCAATTTCTGATATTATGCGAGAGACTGGGCTGGAGAAGGGTGGTATTTATCGTCACTTTAAAAATAAAGATGACTTGGCTGTTCAAGTCTTTCAGCACGCAACTTCACAAATGGGAGTGCGTTATGTCGAAGAGATGAAAAAAGCATCCAATACGTTGGATAAGTTAAAAACTTTTATTTCAGTTTTTACATCTCTCATTAATAATGATCCTCTTCCTGGAGGGTGTCCAATCATGAACGTAACGTTAGAAGCAGATGATTCCCATCCTCTCATGGCAGTACAAGCACAGATAGCGATGAATCAATTACTTGGAATAATTGAAAAGATTATTACGTATGGAATTGAGCAAGGAGAGTTAAAACCAGATACTCAAGCAAAGCAGATTGCTATCATCTGGATTTCTTCTCTTGAAGGAGCACTTGCCTTGTCACGCTTATACCAAGATACAGTCTATATTGATACAGTATCGTCACGACTTTTAGATGAATTGGAAAAACAAATTACGGCCAAGTAAGCCGTAATTTTTATCGCTAAAAAGAGACTGTTCGGTTTCTTTTTTGAGGGGGTGATCACTTAATAGAAATTCCATGATGGAACTATGAAAAAACGGATGAGAGAAGAATGGTACTAATACAAAATAGTAAATTGAAAAATGTGTAGAGTATGAACAATTTCGGCCTACCTGTTTCTAATTTTTGGAGGAGTGTGAAAAAGGATATGAGAGAAATAGAAACAATCGTAATTGGCTCTGGACCTGGAGGATATGTTGCTGCAATAAGAGCTTCACAATTAGGGCAACAAGTGGCAATTATAGAAAGAGAGAATCTTGGTGGCGTATGTGCTAACGTTGGCTGTATTCCATCTAAGGCACTTATTTCTGTAGGTCATCGCTTTGAGGAAACAAAGCATTCAGAAAATATGGGTATTTTTTCTTCTGGTGTAAATGTTGATTTTGCAAAAGTACAAGAATTTAAAAACAACGTTGTAAAGAAATTAGTAGGTGGTGTAGAAGGGTTATTAAAAAGCAATAAAGTAGAAGTGATAAAAGGTGAAGCTTATTTCATGGATGCTAACACTATACGAGTAACCAATAAAGATGCAACTCAAACATATACATTTAAAAATGCAATTATAGCTACTGGATCACGCCCAGTTGAAATTCCAACATTTAAATTTACAAAACGTGTGATTAACTCTACAGGTGCACTTAGTTTAACTGAAGTTCCAAGTAAATTGGTTGTAATCGGTGGTGGTTACATTGGTACTGAATTGGGCTCTGCTTACGCTTCCCTCGGTTCTATAGTAACAATTATTGAAGGAGGTAAAGATATTTTAACTGGCTTCGATAAACAAATGACTCAAATTGTGAAAGAAGACCTTATAAACAAAGGTGTTACAGTAATAGTAGATGCATCCGCTAAAGGTGTAGAAGAAGTTGAAAATGGTGTAATTGTTACCTACGAAATTGGTGGTGAAGAAAAGAAAGTTGACGCTAATTACGTATTAGTAACGGTTGGCCGTCGTCCTAATACTGAAAATATGGGTTTTGAAAAAATCGGTATTGAGTTTTCTGACCGCGGTTTATTAAAAGTTGATCAACAATGTCGTACTAACCTTCCGAACATTTTTGCTATAGGAGATATCATTGCTGGTCCACAGCTTGCACATAAAGCATTTTACGAAGGGAAAGTAGCTGCCGAAGCTATCTCTGGTGAACTATCATGTGTTGATTACTTGGCAATTCCAGCAGTTTGTTTCACAAATCCTGAATTAGCTACAGTTGGTTATGCTGAAGAGCGAGCAAAGGCAGAAGGCATGGAAGTAAAAGTGATTCAATTCCCATTTTCAGCAAACGGTCGTGCACTTGTATCAAATGAAGGAAAAGGGTTCTTGAGGCTATTGGTGCGTAAAGAAGATGGTGTATTAGTAGGTGCTCAAATCGTGGGAAATGGTGCATCAGAAATAATTGCCGAAATGGGTTTAGCAATTGAATCAGGCATGACAGTTGAGGATATTGCATTAACACCACATGCTCAACTAACTTTAAGTGAGATTGTGATGGAAGCTGCTGAGGCCATAATTTACAATTTTAAATAAATATTAATTAATAAAAATTGGATTGCTTCGTTTTTTAGAAATTCTAAATAAAATAAATGTAGAGATAAATAAATATGTAAAAAACAATCTTTACTAATAAACTTCTTAATAACATATTATGGCTAATTGAGCCGTTTTTTTACCGCAAAAAAGAGACTATTCGGTTTCTTTTTGTGAGAGGATTTATTCATTTATTAGAGAATAAAAAGTGAAATTATGGAAAATAAATATGAGAGGAGAATACAAATGAGTCAATTTGTTAATTCAACAATGGAAGGTAAAAATTTTAGTGCTGTTCAAGTAGGAAAGTGGGAGGATCTGCTTCAATATAAAAATGGAAATCCATTTAAAGCTCCTGGAAAGGTATTTCTTAAAGATGACTTACAATGTACAGGGATGGAAGCTTCACTAAATGTTTTCCCTCCAGGCATTTCAATGCCCTTTTATCATAAGCATAGAGAAAATGAAGAGCTGTATATCTTCGTCAAAGGACAAGGGGAATTCAAGATTGATGATGAAATCCTTGAAATCAAAGAGGGTACTGTCATAAGGGTGGCACAAGAGGGGGAAAGAATTTGGCGTAACAATTCAAGTGAACCTCTTTATTTTATTTGTATTCAAGCTAGGGCAAATACTTTGGAAGAAAGTAATATCGAGGATGGTATTAAGCTAGATAAATCCGTTGAATGGATTGAAAAATAGGTGCCACTGTACGATTAAATATCGTTTCGCTGCTTGTATTTTGTCTTTTGAAGAAAACTTATCTATAGAAAAGTACACCCAATTGTTAAACTGAATGTAACAATTGGGTGTACTTCATAGGAAACCAACTGTGTTTAAAGAATGGCTTTTTTCAATCTTTATTCTATAAAGGTTCATTATCCGTACTTGCTCCTCAGTTAACTCTTCTTTATTCCAATACATATGCATTAAACTATATTCGAATATCTCCTTTAATTTAATAAACAATGGAAGCTGCTCTATCATTTCTTTAGGTAGATCATTTTCCTCCTGGTATCCGTCGATTATTGCTTTTGTAATAGAATCCTCATAGTCGACTATGTTGCCATTCCCAACGAAAGAATATTCTATCGCACTATAGACTGGAACAGCTAAATCGAATATGTAAAAATGTTTTTCACAGTCTTGAAAATCAATCATTGTTAAATTTAAATCATTGTCCACTAATATGTTTTCTAACCATAAATCTCCATGAATTAAGCCGTAATTTGAAGTGGACTTTGGCAGATCCTTTATAGAAGTTAAAACGTCAGATGCAATTTCTCTTATAGTAGTCTCTTCTTTTGGGATATAGTTAAGAAAATTATACTCTTCATTTTCATACCAGTCGTTTATATGTTTTACTGGTTCAATACTTTCAAAATTTTTAGATGCACGATGTAATTTACCAATTTGTTGACCAAGCTTTTTAAATACATTAGAATTCCATTCGTTTCTTGGTAAATGTATACCAGGAGCAGCTTTATATAATACAGCAAAAACTTCTTTGTCTAAGGTTATTTTCTCTACTAAATTCGCCTTTAAAGAAGGTATTATTAGAGGGACTCCTAAGCCCTTTTGATATAAAAAGTTCGTATATGTAACTTCTGCTAATTGCTCTTCATATGTTTTATAGTTTGTAATTCTAACGAAGTAAGTACTTTGTGCTGTGAGACATTGATACATTTCATTTGTTATTGGTTTCATTTCAATAAAATCCAATGGATATAGTTTATTAATTAGTTTAAGTATCTCTTTTTCTATATTATTCATTTTAACTTCCTTTCCAAACATAAATTTTCCACTTACAAAACTACTAGTTCCTTAACTTACAAATTTCGTGTTTTATTTGGTAGAATCCTTTAAAAAAGATTTATCCCGTAAAAGTCCGATTAGTATGGGATAATAATCAGTGGGGAGGAACAAACTTCCCACTGATTAAAGTTTCACTTTATTAGAAAGTTAAGTAAATGTATGGAAAAATAAGATAGCTGAAAAAATATGAAATGAGTAATTACATATGATATTTAAAGGTTCTAGAGGGTGGTTAATGTTATAAACCACAAGAAATATCAAAAGAGAGAAGTGGATACTTCTTATAATATTTAGTGAGGAGGGGGATAAATGAATGAACATATACAGCTAATGATTGAATGGATTGAGGGCAATTTAAAAAAGAAGTTTTCATTAGATAAATTATCTAATTATATGGGATATTCTCCTTACTTCTGTTCGTTTAAATTTCATCAAGTAACAGGGATAAGTATTAGACGATATATTCTTCTTAGAAGATTGTATTTATCAACGGAAGATTTGACGAATGATAGAAAGATAATTGATATCGCATTTGATTACGATTACTCTTCGCAAGAGGCTTATAGTAGAGCATTTAAAACTGTTTTTGGTATAACCCCAGGAAAATTCCAACTTAACAAAATACCGGTTCAATCATTTATTAAACTCTCAATCAATGATGGAAAGGAGTGGGATAGAATGAATTTTTCTAGAAAAATTGAAGTTGATCAGTTACGAAATGCGAAGAGTGAGCTGTTTGATAAAGATGTACTAAATATATTAAATGGTCAATTTATGTATGAAGAATTTAAAAGTGAAAAACTAATGGGGGAGTCTGATTACGCTCCATTTAATGAAGATATGTGTGTAAATACGACTACTGCACAGATTTTTGATGATGAGTTTATTAAAACAAGGGCAGAAGGACACCAAGGTACTGTAGAAAATTATACGAAAAAGGTTATTCATCCTTTAGAGAATCTTTTTAAGAAAGAGTATAAATGTATTGTTTTATGGTTCGGTGAAGATATGTTTTGCCAAATGAATCTACTTACAGTACTTTCTTACCTTGAACAGTCTGGTTATAAGGGAAAAGTATACTTAAATAGCTTCAGAGAAGATGAATTTAAAGTTAGTCAAATTGAACTTGAATTAGGGAACTATTTTTCTGTTTACAATGAAGTTCTAGTAAATCATAAAAAGCCATCTCATGAGGTACTACCTGTAATGTATCAGGCGATAGATTTATATTTAGAAATGCTAAAAGAAAATAATGTAGTAGTAAAGTATATCTCCAAAAATAAAGATTTACCAACACAAGAGTTATTAAAAAGGTTATTTAATCTTTTTCCAACAATAGGATATGGGGACTTACAATATATAGAGCTTATTAATAAAGCGAGATGAAAATTGAAACTAATTAGAAGAGAATACAGTAAAAAAGATGCACCTAAAAGTATAGGTGCATCTTTTTTACTTATATTTGTTCAAGTAAATTTAATTCTTCTTTTACAAATGCCATTAATTCTTTTATTGTCTCACTAGAAAAATCAAAACGAATTCCAGCTGCTTCATATACCTCTGGTAAGGATTCAGAGCTACCTAGGGATAATGCTTGTTTGTAATTTTGTAGTGCTTGTTTAGGATTCTCTTTATATTGTTTATACATTTGCAATGCACCAAGTTGCGCGATTGCATATTCGATATAATAGAATGGTATTTCGAATATGTGTAGTACAGGTAACCAGCCAGTTGCTATCCAGTTTTCATAACCTTCAATATTTACCACATTCGATTGGTAAGTGTTATGTAATTCTAAATATTTTTCATTTCTTTCTTTAGCAGTATGATTTGGATTTTCATACATCCAATGTTGGAATTGATCAACGATAAGCATTTGTGGTAAATACTTAACAATATCTTTAAAGAAATCTAATTTTGCTTTTATAAATTCTTCTGTATTCTCATAAAATGTATCCCAATACTCCATCGAAAACAATTCCATTGTCATGCTGGCTAGCTCAGCTGATTCTGAAGGGATTTCTAAATATTTTTGTAGCTTTAGCTGCTTCATACATTCATTATGAATACTATGGCCCATTTCATGGAGGAAAGTAGTAACATCATAATGTGTATGATTGAGATTCATAAAAATAAAAGATAATTGAGAAGCAGGTAAGTGTTCGCAAAATCCTCCAGGTGCTTTTCCTTTACGACTTTCTAAATCTAAGCAATCATTTTTATGCATACGGCTCAATAATGCAGAAAATTCTGGGTCTAGTTTTTGTAAAATATGAGAACTTTTTTCGATTAAATCACTCTCGTCTTCAATGGGTTTTAACACTTTTTGATTTGGTGCGGCTGCTTTTAGATCCCACGGACGAAGTGTATCTACTTGAAGTTCAGCTTTTTTCTCATTAAATATATTATCAATAAGTGGCACAACGTATTTACGAACGGATTCTGCAAGTTCATAGCAATCATCAGCCGTATAATCAAAACGTTCATATTTTTTAAACATATAATCACGATAATTATCTAATTGAATGTTTTTGGCCTTTTGGTGACGGATTGCAATTAATTCATTTAAAATATGTTGTAAATTATTTTCAACAGATAAAAATTTTTCGGAAATGAGCGTTTTTGCTTTTTTTCGTATATCACGATTCGGATTTTGTAAGTAAGACTGTAGTTCAGTAATTGTTTTTTCTTCGCCATCCCATAGTGCAGTCAAACTGCCTGTAATTTCGAAGTACTCGGTTACTAATTTGTCTTCTTTTATTTCTAAATCAATGTTCTTTTCACAAAATAATGTTTGCGCATTTTTTATTTTTTTATCTAGTAAGCTATAAGTTTTTGGATCAAGTTGCATTCGAAATGGTGACTCTAAATATTTATTATCAAATGAATTTTGATAACGTTTCAAAAGAGGCCTTACATATTGTTGATCATATTCAAACGTATCTTTTATTTCTTTGTTATCTGTATTACATTGAAAGTCAATATAGTGTGATCTTAATTGTTCTTCGATTTCCCATATTAATTTCGACTGTATTTTCAGCCAATTTTCTAAATCTTCTCCTGAAGAAATGGGTTTACTTAATAAAGTAGACAATTCGTTTTCTAGCTCATGTATATTACGGATATCGATCGTATTAGAGTTCTGCATTATTTACCCCTCACTTTTTATTTACTCAAGGAGGTATTCTTCTTTTTCGCTATGATTCCTTTTTTGCCTAGAAAATTTGTGCCTATTACTCCAAGAACAATCATAAGTGTACCGACAATATGATAGTAGGAAATTTGCTCCTGTAAGAATACAACGCCTGCGATAATGGTAATAAGTGTAGATAAGTTGCTAAAAACACTTATTTTCGCTGCTTCAATATAAGATAATGAATAGTTTAATAACAATGCTGTTAGTAAGGAAGATAATAATCCTAAATATAAAATGGAGATAAGGAATGTTCCATTCGTAAATGGCTTAAAGTATACAGTTATTGTACCTTTGTTCATATGGTCAATGATTGCGATGAAATTAAAACTAATAAAACCGATTGCTGTCATTGTGTATGTTAAATCCATTAGCTTGAATTTCTTTGTCATTTTTCGAGCTAATACATTATAGCAAGCAGATGATAATGCCGATAATAAAATGAGGATAACACCGATGAAGCTCGTTTCATGAGCCCCTATACCATTCATAACAAATATATAAATGACACCTATGACAGAAATACATACTGATGTTTTTTGCCATGTATTCGTATATTCTTTTAAAAAATAGGAAGCTAGTATCATCGTAAATATAGGGATCGCTGCTTGTATAATTCCAGCTTCAGATGAACTTGTATATACTAAGCCAAATGCTTGGAAAGCAAAGAACAATGCTGGATAAAATATTGCGAGTGGTAAAAGTGTAAGTATGTTTTTAAATGATATATTTAACTTTACAAAACCGAAAATAATCGGAATGCTTGCTGCTATGAAAGCAATTGTAAAACGATGAGCAAGAGTATCAAGAGGGCTCGTAATGGTTAATGCTAGTTTCACAAACATAAATGAAAATCCAATAATTAAAGAATAGAGTAACGCTGATAAATATGCTTTTGTTGTATTTTTCATAATTTCACCTCATAGTAGTTAATTTCTTACTGGCCAGTATACGTACATAGTAATCTTTATGATCTAGTGCTACAATGTGAACAAATGCAAACTGTACCGGTACAAAAAATAGGAGGTGTAATGATGTATAAATATTTACATGTTTTGAACGACTTAGAAAGTATGATTCAAAATGGTGAGATAAAAGAAGGAAAGAAATTACCGTCTATACGGTCGCTTGTTACACAATATGAATGTAATAAGGCGACTGTAATACGAGCGCTGCATGAATTGGAAAAGCGTCATATTATTTATTCTGTACCTCAAAGTGGATACTACGTTGTTAAGAAATCTGGAAGTTACGTAGAAAGTAACGAGATTATTGATTTCGCTTCTTCGGCCCCAGATCCAGATTTTCCATACTTAGATTTTCAGCATTGCATTAATAAAGCGATTGATACATATAAGAATGATTTGTTTATATACGGAACACCGAAAGGGTTACCATCTTTAATTTCGGTTGTGCAAAAACAATTAGCAAACTATCAAGTTTTCACAAAGGAAGATAATATATTTATAACGTCAGGTGTGCAGCAGGCGCTTGCTATATTAACTTCAATACCATTTCCGAATGAAAACGAAACGATACTAATTGAGCAGCCAAGTTATCATTTATATATTGAATATGTAGAAATAAATAAGATCCCTGTGATCGGAATAAAGCGTACGCATGAAGGGATAGATTTAAATGAACTAGAGCGGATATTTAGCACAGAAAAAATTAAATTCTTTTATACAACTCCAAGATTTCATCATCCACTTGGAACTTCGTATTCTAAAAAAGAGAGAGAAAAGATTATTAAACTTGCGAAGAAATATAATGTATTTATAGTGGAAGACGACTATTTAGCAGATTTAGAAACTGATTCAAAAGTAGATACGTTTTACAGCCAAGATAATTGTAATCATGTTATATATTTAAAAAGTTATTCGAAAATCATCTTTCCTGGTTTGCGAGTCGGTGTTGCAGTCATCCCGCAATCCATTACAGATGCCTTTTATAAGTATAAAAAGATTTTAGATATCGATAGTCCTATGATTTCGCAAGCTGCTTTAGAAATTTACATAAAGAGCGGAATGTTTGATCGGCATAAACATAAAATAAAAGCATCTTACTACAATAGGTCAAAAAAACTAGCGGCAGTAGTAGAAGGTGTTCAAAATGAAAATCCACATTTGTTTACTTATAGAACAGTTGATCCAATCGGGATACATACTTGCTTACAGTTGAACAGAAATATAGTCACGGACACATTTATTAAAAATTTAAGCAAGAGTCAAATAAGCATAGATTCTATTGATAAAAATTATTTAAGTAACTTTCATAAAGAGAGATTGTTAAAGTTAAACGTATCAAATGTAAAAGAAGACAAGATTGAAGAAGGGATTCGCAAAGTAAGTGAGGAAATAAAGCGAATGAACCGTGTAGATTTTCAGTTCAAAAAAGAATAGTGCTTATAAAGGGTCTTGTTGTGTATAGAAAAATAATGGCTTTATGTATGTGTTGCTGTAGTCATTGGAGTGATTACAATTACTATATATAATAAGAAAAGTAAAGAATGTTTAACAGTTGCAATTCATACGAAGGCTGTTATTGTCGATCATAACAACATTCCTATATCAAATGTGAAGCTCATTTAAAGATAAGGAAGTCTCTATATCAAATATGCAAGGTGAGTTTCAGTTTTATAATGGTGTTTGTGGTGTAATTACGTTAAAATTTATTACTCCACATGGAGAAATCTATATAAAAAATATGATAATAAGAGTGTACCAAAAATAATTAAGGAGAATGATATGAAACCATTACAAGGTAAAGTAGCAGTTGTGGCCGGAGCAACACGAGGCGCCGGAAGAGGTATTGCGATGATGCTTGGTGAAGCCGGTGCAACTGTATATGTAACAGGAAGAAGTACAAAAGGGAATTTATCCTGTATGGGGAGAACTGAAACGATTGAAGAAACGGCAGAGCTTGTTACAAAGCAAGGCGGAAAAGGAATCGCAGTTCGTGTTGACCATACAGTAGAAGAAGATATTAAAGCTTTATTTACAAAGATTCAAGAAGAACAAAATGGACAGCTTGATATTTTAGTAAACGATGTTTGGGGCGGCGATCCTTTAACGGAATGGGAGAAACCTTTCTGGGAACACAACCTACATAACGGACTACTTATGCAACAAAGAGCTGTTCATTCTCATATAATGACAAGCCATTACGGTGTACCATTAATGGTGAAAAATAAAATGGGACTTGTTATTGAAATTACAGATGGCGTCGATTATCAATATCGAGGTAATTTGTACTATAGTTTAGCAAAAGTCTCAACAATTCATTTAGCAGAAGCTATGGCGAAAGATTTAGAACAACACAATATTACAGCTGTCGCAGTTAGTCCAGGATTCCTTCGTTCAGAAGCGATGTTAGATATATTTGGTGTAACAGAGGAGAATTGGCGAGAAGGAGCTAAACAAGACCCTCATTTTATCGCATCAGAAACTCCTTTCTTTGTTGGAAGAGCAATTGCATCTTTAGCAAGTGATCCAACTGTTCATGAAAAAACTGGACGAGCGTTAAGTTCATGGGAATTAGGAAGAGAGTATGGATTTACAGATATGGATGGAAGACGCCCAGATTGGGGGAAATATTTTGAGGAGAATGTTTTGAATCAAAATTAATGTTTTTAGAGCACTCAATAGCTGAGTGCTCTTTTTCTTTATACTGTACATAAATAATAAAGTCCTCTTAAAAATAAAGTGAAACTTTAATCAGTGTGGAGGTGTCCATTCTCCACTGATTATTAGCCTTCACCAATTGGGCGTTTACTGCCCACAAATAGAGGGATAAAATAGTTATTTAAAAAGCATTGGTACAAATGAAATACAGTCAAAAATAAAGTGACAAATCCAACTTACCCAAATACTTTTTGAATTTTTCCATATATAATTTAGTGCTAATCTAATTGGGATTATAGTTATTAATAACTGCATTGGCACAAAACCATAAGCTGGAATATGCCACAAAGCGAACAACAAACTACATATTAATGATGCCGTGCCAAATTTTAATCCTAATTTTTGTAATGCGATAATTATATTAGTGCAAATCAACTCTTCACCCATTAACATAAAGGGTACACGGAATAAAATCATAGAAATACTTATTACTTCAGCAACGGAATTTTTAGTTGCAGGTTCAAAAATGTAACTGAATATTAAGTTGGAAGCCATACCTACGATAATTGTTAAAGGCAAACCCCAAAGTAATGTCCTAATATTAAAATGTTTAAATTGCTCTAATGATATTTTTCCTAAAAAATAGTATCCTATAATTCCACATAATACAAGATTCCATAAAGCTTCAAGAATCATTCCCAATACTTCAGGTATATTATCTCCTAACACTGCGAAAAGTTGATATACAATCCCGGAAATAATTAATAATCCCAAAGCCAAAAGGGATTTTGAATCAATTTTCTTCTCTGTTTCTATAATCTTTGTTTCCACAACAGCCCCTTCTTTCTTATTATTTCATTGATTACGAATATATAATAGCACATTGTTCTCTAAAATAATGGTAATTGAGACGATCATAATAATTTTATTTTTCCAAATCAGTAAGTCCAAGATTAGGAGATTCCTTGTAAGAATCATTTAGACCAAAACCTATTATTAATGTCGTGATTGAAATAAAGCAATTATTAAACAAAAATAATAATCGCCCATCAAATTTATGAGTAGGCGATTAATGTATTTCTAAGAACAAAATTAAACAACTTTATTATCTTTACACATATATCGCATAAAACATTTTTTAACTTCATTAAATATATAGGGAATCATTACCAAAAAAATGATATCCTTAAAGTATAGTCTATATTTTGTATAGGAGGGTGATGGAGTCTATGGCGGTACGTATAGTCGATGATTTACAACAATTCTCTTTATTACTTATGTTTTTGAGTACATTAATATTTTACAGATACTTAAAGAAGATTAAACGAGAGAGAAAACTGACTTCTTTCGAATGGACAATGTATTTTGTCACTCAATTCGCGACTTCTATTTGGGCAATTACTTATTTTATTAAATTCTTGTCTGAATCGTAAGTTACATTAAACCATTTTAGTTTACTGGGTTATTGTTATCTATTAGGGATATAAATATAGTCCGTATCTAAGTCAATGACGACATCGGTCTTAATGTCTTCTTGTAATGATTTTGGAATGTTTTCAGAAGGTCATACTGTGTATGCAATGATTCGTAACGAATCACAAGTAGAAGCAATGAAGAAAATTGATGCTTTACCAGTACTAGCTGGGAGAGAGGTGCCTCAAAGAATAAGGCACGTAAAGAGCATGGATACTTTAAAATATCATAAAAATCCTTTAATGGGAATACTAGTAACATTCACTATTAAAGGATTGGGCTGTAATGAATATACTTTTTGAAAGCATTATTTTAATCCTCACTGGAATTATTGTTTTAAAATTGACAGGTAGTAAATCTGTTAGCCAAATGACGAGAGCTGAAATTATTATTGTGGTTTCTATAGGACGTATTATTGTAGAACCTATATTAAGTAGGAAAGTAGGCCCATCTATTTTTGCTGCGTTTATTTTTGCGGGTGTTTTACTTATTATTCATTTTTTTGAATTGAAATCACGAAAAGTAGAAAAGTTTCTAAATGGAAATAGCATTATTGTTATAGAAAACGGAGAAATCTTAAAAAAGAATTTATTACGCGCGAAAATGTCAGAACAACAATTATTTATGCATCTGAGAGAAAAAGGTATACATGAAATCAAGAATTTACAACAAGCAACTGTAGAAACGAATGGACGGATTGGGTATCAACTAACTACTAAGGCACAACCAGTTACTTTGGAAATGCTAGAAAAGCTTCTAGAGCAATGCAATCTGAAAAAATAGTTTTAGACTGAAAAGTGCTTCTTGTACATAAAGGCACTTTTCGCAAACGTGTAAAAGTCCCTTCAGTAACCCTGAAGGGACTTTCGTGTTATCCAATTTACCGAGGGTGATGACGATCAATATTACGATTAACAACAACGTTAAAGTTCATAAAAATAAACAGAATGAATAATTGACAAAAAATGAGAATAGTAGTAATCTAACGTAAAACATACGCTAGCGTATTTTATTGGAGAGATAATATGCAATTAACGAGAGAAGACTGGATAAAAGTAGGATTACAACAATTAGCTAATGAAGGTATACATAAAGTTCGTATTGAAGCACTTGCTCGATTGCTAAAAATAAGCAAAGGAAGCTTCTATCACTATTTTCGTGACCATCAAGAGCTTTTAGATTCTATGCTCGACTTTTGGGAAGTACATGCAACAAAGCTGATTGTTCAAAGTATGGAGCAACAGGATGCCTCTTTAGAACAGCTATTACAGATTAGTTTTAATCGAGATAAAAAAATTGAGAATGGTATTTATGCTTGGGCTAAATATGATCCTGTTGTGGCAACACGTTTAGTAGATATAGAAGAACAAAGAATTTCTTGTGTTGCAAAATTGTATCAAAAAATGGGCGTAGACGAAACTGAATCAATTGATCGAGCGAGACTTGCCTATTTAACGTATGTAGGATGGATGACAAGGTTTGAAGCAAATCCTAATTTTGATATTGATAAAATGGTTGAGCTTTTCACTTCTTTCAGCGGGTGTCCAAACATCCACTGAAAGAAGTGAAAGCCTCCGGCGGATGTCACCGAATTATGCTGAGGCATAATTGATTATTAGATAATAAATGTCCCTAATATGGTTATAAAACCTGAAGGGACAAAATTTTCACTATAACATACGGTAGTGTATGTTATCTTTGAAGTTACGAAATTGGGGGCGAATAAATGAAATTACTATTAATAGTAGTAGCTGTGGGGCTTCTGTGGTTTATCAGTTTTTTGCATATTTATTGGGCTTTTGGAGGTCGATGGGGTTCTGCTGCTGTTATCCCAGTAAAAGAGGGAGAACATAAGCCTGCTTTTACTCCGAGAATATGGGGAACATTATTCGTAGCCATTCTTATTCTATTAGCTAGTGTCATTATTGTTGTTCAAGTAGGTTATTTGCAGGGGTTCGAAGCAAATAGTTTATCTAAAATCGGAAGTATTGTCTGTGCTTTAGTTTTCATTATTAGGGCAATTGGTGATTTTAAGTTTGTTGGATTTTTCAAAAAAATTAAACATTCGCAGTTTGCTAGATATGACACTTGGTTCTATAGTCCATTATGTTTATTCTTTGGTTTTGTCTATATCATGTTGTTGTTTTAATAAGTATAATGAATTCCCTATAAAATAAATTTTATGCAGGAAGAAAACACCTCTTATTGAACAAGTAGTAATAAAAAGTTTGAGCATAGCAATAGAGCAATACGGGTTCTGGTGACAGCGAAGTCCGCTATGATTAGTCATTTGTGTTTAAAAAGAGGATAGATAGGGCGAATTTATTCAAGCTCTTCTATCCTTTTAATTTTTATAAATCTAATGTATGAAATTAGATAAGAATTCACTATTAATAATAGGTTCAGCTTATATCTTGACTTTTAATAAAATTTTAAAGTGTTGGTTTTTTATTGTGTGAATAAGAGGTTAGTTGTTGTTTTGGAGTTTAAATCATTGATTTAAACTTAGCAATTGTATCATGTAATCTTTCTAATCCAATCAACATATCTTTATCATTTAACATTGAATAACTAATTCGTAAATGATTATATTGAGTTTCATGGCTTAACAAACAAGCTGTTCCAGGTAAAAAAGAAACATCTACTTCATTCGCTTTTTGTAATAATGTAAAAGGATCGATTGACTGCGGGAGTGTAACCCATAAGTTAAATCCACCATTAGGTATTTCAAATTCTAATTCTTTTAATGGAGATAATATATCAATTGTTAAATCGCGTCTAATTTGTAAAGCAGTACGTAATTTTTCTAAATGATTTTTCATTCGTTCCGCTCGTAAAAAAGGAAGTAGTGCTTTTTGTGTCAATAAGGGACTACCAATATCCATCGAAGCCTTCACGGCGTATAACCATTCAAAGATAGGACCTTCAGCTATAAGTGCCGCGATGCGAAGACCTGGTGCTAACGTTTTACTAAATCCTTTTAAATATATAACATGACCATTTGTATCAAAGCTTTTTATTGGAGGGGGAATTTTAAAATCCTCAAAATATATCTCTCCGAAAGAATCATCCTCTAAAATGAAAAATTGATAAAGCTCTGCTAGTTCTACAAGTTCCATTCTTCTTTCTTTACTCATTACTGTACCCGTTGGATTCTGAAAAGTAGGATTCACATATAACAAAACAGGATTCTTTCTTTGACAAATATCATCGATTAAATCTGAGCGAATGCCGTTGTTATCAAGACTAACAGGGATAATTTGAACTCCTTTATTAACAAATACATCAAGCGCCGCTCCATAACACGGACTTTCTACTAACACTATGTCTCCAGGCTTTAATAATGTTTGGGCGATTAAATCGATTCCTTGCTGGGCACCACTTGTAATTAATAATTGAGATGGATCTGTAACTAATTGTTGGTGTTCTTTTAAGTAGTTTGTTATTTCCACTCTAAGTTCTTTATCGCCTTGAACAGGTCCGTAAGTTGCTAGTATCATTTGATCTTTATTAAGTAATTTGTGCATTTCATCTGAAAGAAACGGATTTGGTAATAAACGTGGATAAAGGACCGCCTGTGAAAAATCGAAATATTTACGGTGTTGGTTCATCACATATTGAGAACGCATAACATTAATGGATTTCGTTTGTTGCCATTGATATGGAATTGGTTTGAAATCTTTATTCATACGTTTATGTATATAGGCACCTTTTCCTTGTTCAATTCGTATATAACCTTTCGTTTCTAACTGTTTATAAGCTTTACGAACAGTTAATAAACTAATTTGCAAATCATCGGCCATAGAACGTAAAGAAGGGAGGTAATCGCCATGTGAAAGCATCCCGCTTTGAATTCTCTCAACAATTTGCATATATATTTGTTGGTAATATGGTATGTTGGATTCTTTACGCAGTACTATCTTCATAGAATCACCTGTTTTTCTTTTTAATTTAATTAAAGCGAAAAACAGTCTGACAATCAACTATATTTTTATTCAACTGTTATATGCGCGGATACACTGTTATACACCATATCCTCTATACTCATTTCAAGAGTAAAAAGGAGGAAGGAAAATGGTCATTTTAAATTATATTTTAGTATGTATTATTTTTGGAACGACATTTTTAACGATAAAAATTGGAATAGAAGCGGGGGCACCACCATTATTTTCAGCTGGAATTCGTTTCTTTTTGGCGGGCCTTATTCTCATTATTATTTTTAAATTAAAGCGAAAGGATATTATGCCTTACTTATTATCGAAACGTATTATATATGCTGGTTTTTGTTTAACATTTATGACATTCGCGACCCTTTACTGGGCTGAACAATATATTTCTTCTGGATTAGCTGCAGTTCTATCTGCAACAGCCCCAATGATGATTTTGCTATTACAATCAAAGAGAAATAAAACAAAATTGCAAAAAGAACAACTTGTCGCTTTAGTTATAGCACTCCTTGGTGTTTTTTGCATTTCTTTACCTGGAATGCATCAAGAACTTACATTCATATGGAGTATCGCTTGCCTTGTTATATTAGTAGGAGAGTTGTTTTATGGAATAGGTTCTATTCGTTCTAAAGAGATACTTTCAGATTTACCTAACGTATCACCATTTCTCATTAACGGCATTCAAATGTTTTATGGAGGAGTGTTGCTATTAATTGTATCTGTTGTAATGGAACAGCCGAATTTAGCTGTATTAACATCTTGGAATGTACAATGGCCAATTTTATATCTTATATTTGTAGGATCTATCGGTGGACACGGTTTATATTACTGGCTTTTATCAAAAACAAATCCAGTATTTCCATCGACTTGGTTGTATGTATCTCCGTTAATTGCTGTTATTGTAGGTTATTTTGTATTAGGAGAACCATTAAATCCTGCAATGGGAATTGGTGCTTGTTTAATCTTGATTGGTGTATTTTTAGCAAATCGTTCTACGCTGGGCGTTTATTTTAAGCAAGGGAAGTTATTGAAGAAAGAAATGTAAATAATACAAATAATACAAATGGAATCATTGGACTATTAAGTTAATAAAAGTTTATTACTTTATCAACTTAAAAAGCATGTTACTACTGACTTGTAACATGCTTTTTATTTTTACACATTAAGTTTAACATAATTTGCTTAGTAATTAACGAACGATGTACTTTACGAACAGTGTACGTTATGTTATAAATAAAACAAGTAATTCAATAAAATATAAGGTGTGATAAATGATGGAAAGAAAAAATAAAGGAGAAAAACGTATTGCAATTATAGGTGCTGGACCAGGAGGTTTAACATTAGCTCGTATATTACAGAAACATGGTTTAAAATGTGTCGTATATGAAAGAGAAACATCACCATGGATTCGGCAACAAGGAGGTTCATTAGATATTCATCATGATTCCGGACAAGAGGCGCTTAAAGAAGCAGGATTGTTAGAACAATTTAATGAACTTGCTAGATATGAGGGAGAAGATTTTCGTTTATGTGATAAGAACGGGAAAATATATTTAGATGAAGTAGCGGATCCTAATGGCGGAAATCGTCCGGAAATTGATCGAGGCACTTTACGTGAGTTACTTTTAAATTCTGTTGATCCGCAATGTATACATTGGGGCTATAACTTAACAAAAGCCATTCCTGTAGAAAATGGTATACATGAACTTCATTTTGAAAATGAACATGTAGACACTGTTGATTTAGTGGTAGCAGCAGATGGTGCCTTCTCTCGAATTCGTCCACTTGTCACAAATTCTATACCGCAATATACTGGTATTAGCATGGTAGAATTGAATTTGAAAAATGTAACGAAAAATCATCCTCAGATGGCGAAATTTAATCGACGTGGCAAAGTATTTGCACTTGCGGAGCATAAAGGAATTCTTGCGCAATTAAATGGAGATGACAGTATTCGCGTGTATTTAAGTTTTAGAACAGATAAAAAATGGCTTGATAATTGTGGAATTCCATTTAAAAATTTAGAAGAAGCAAAACATCAACTTCTACAATATTTCGAAGACTGGGATGAAACACTTAAAAATTATATTAGATGTGCAGATGGTGCGATTTTTCCTAGACGAATTTATATGTTACCTGTTGGACTAACTTGGAAAAGTACGCCTGGTGTTACTTTAATTGGTGATGCTGCACATTTAATGTCTCCATTTGCTGGAGAAGGTGTGAATCTAGCGATGCGTGATGCGGCAGAACTTGCATTATCTATTGTAAAACATGATAATTTGAACGAGGCAATTGGAAATTACGAAGAAAAAATGTACGATTATTCTTCTCAATCCGCTGAAGTGTCAAATGATAATCTTGAGATTTGTTTCTCAGAGGATGCTACTATGAAAATGTATAATCTTATGAATCAACTTCATGAGCAACAATAAAAATATATTTACTAAAGGAGAACTATGGAAGAACAAACGAATACAATTACTAGTCGTCGTTCACGACCAGCAAAAGAACCGTTAAGTAAGGAAATCATTGTTAAGACTGCTTATGACCTATTAGAGTCTGAAGGTATTTCTGGCCTTAGTATGCGTAAAATTGCAAAAGTATTAGATACAGGTCCGTCTTCTTTATATGTATACGTAAAAAATGCTGATGAATTAAGAGCGTATGTATTAGATTATGGTCTAGGGAAAATTGAAATAACGGATGAGAAAAATGAACCATGGAAAAAAGAACTATTTGCACTTGTACATTCATATTTTCGAATTTTATTCGACTCTTCTGGAATGGCAGAATTAGCTTTAATGACAATTCCAATTGGGCCAAATTCTTTAGCCCTTACTGAACAGATTTTGCGTCAATTACATGAAGGTGGAGTGAATGCAAGAGCATCAGCATGGGGAGTAGATATTTTACTGTTATATGCTGCTTCGGTCGCATATGAACAAACAGCTCGCAAAGAAAAAGGTACCACTCTTGACCCAATTCGTGCTTCGTATGAGGCTTTAGATACAGCAAGGTATCCAATGATTGTAAGTCTAAAAGAAGATATGTTATCTGGTGGAGAAGAACGATTCCGCTGGGGATTAGAAGTTGTTTTGCAAGGTATTTTACATACGCAATAATATAATTAGTTTAAAACAGAGAGCTAGTTGAGCGGCACTCTGTTTTTTTGAAAGAAAAATATGATACCTGTGTCTACAAACTACATTGTTAATGAATTTCAACATCTCTTTTTATACGATAGTAATAGACAACTTACACAATATAACCAGAAGTTAAAGGATTGGTTAGAATCCCTATATATCAAGGGATAGATTTATTTTTAGGTGAAATTGATTATTTAGAAGCTAAAGTTTTTGGAATAAAAGGTGACAAAAGAATTGTTAGAAAGCAAGTAATAACATTAAAAGATTTTGTACCAGACTATTTAATTATAGATAAATTCATGCTGAGACTTTTTATAACCACCGAGGGATATATTGAAGGTGAGAGAAAGGAGCTACTTTTATGGTAATAAAATAAAGATAAAAATATGAAGCGAGAAAATGAGGGTTTTATTTTTATAGAATAAAAAACACACTAGGTCTTTATATCCTAGTGTGTTTTTGTAATTAATTCACTTTTTTTATAAAACCTTTATAATGACGCTTCACAAGTTGACTTTCTAACGTCTTCATCGTTTCTAATGCAACACCTACGATGATTAGTAAACTTGTACCACCGATTTGAGCAGATGGTGGTAATGTAGCGATTTTTGTAAATACAAGTGGTAATATTGAAATTGCTCCTAAGAAAATCGCACCGATAAATGTTAAACGGTATAAAATTTTTGTTACATACTGTTCTGTAGATTTACCTGGGCGAATACCCGGGACATATCCGTTTTGTTTTTTCAAATTCTCAGCCATTTGTTCAGGATTTACTTGAATAAACGCGTAGAAATATGTGAAGGCAACGATAAGACCCACATATAGTGTCATTCCAAATGGATGTGCAAAATCAAGATTCGCAATTATCCATTTAGATACGCTTGAATCAGGGAAGAGCTGCGCAATTGTACGCGGCGTCATTAAAAAGGCTGAAGCAAAGATAACAGGAATTACACCTGCACTATTTACTTTAAGAGGTAAATGAGTATTTTTTGCTCCTTGATATTGATTGTTTCCTGAAACAGCTTTTGCATATTGAATCGGTATTTTTCGAACTGCTTGTTGGATGTAAATAACACCAACAACTATCGCTAAAATTACGAGTCCAATTAAAACCATTTTTATTATGTGCATAAATAACTGATCGCCTGCGTTTTGGAATTGTTGCAAATAAATTTGATTAGCGACATTCGGAATCGCCGCAACAAGTCCTGCGAAGATAATCATTGAGATTCCATTACCAACGCCATTAGCGGTAATTTGTTCACCTAACCAAAGTAAAAATGCAGTACCAGCAGTTAAAACTGTCGCAATAAATAAGTATGTAGTCCAGCTTTGATCTGTAATTAATTGTCCACCTGCTATATTATTAAAACCATAAGACATCCCAATGGATTGTATAAATGCGAGAATGATTGTAAAGTATCGAGTAAA
Source organism: Bacillus sp. FDAARGOS_1420 (assembly GCF_019344915.1). Taxonomy (NCBI): domain Bacteria; kingdom Bacillati; phylum Bacillota; class Bacilli; order Caryophanales; family Bacillaceae; genus Bacillus; species Bacillus sp. FDAARGOS_1420. The sequence continues at coordinate 1,713,882 of NZ_JAHWJB010000002.1, forward strand.
TTGAGCTGATTTCTTACGGCCCATTTCTCCTTGCTTTGCCCATTCTGTAAATTTAGGTACAACGTCCATTTGTAGTAATTGTACAATGATAGAAGCTGTAATATATGGTGTGATACCTACAGCAAAGATTGAGAAGTGTTGCAGTGCTCCTCCGCCAAATACGTTTAGCATACCTAAAACGTTGGCTTGATCTTGTACTTTTAATACCTCTGCGTTAGTATGAGGAACTGGAATAAACGTGCCAATTCGAAAAACAATTAGCATCGCTAGTGTAAAAAGAATTTTGTTTCTTATCTCAGCTACTCTCATGAAATTTGAAATCGTACGAAACATTATGTCGCCTCCTATATTTTTATCAGTTCAAAACTGATTATTATATCCCGATGAAGTAACCACAAACCTCCTTCCGCATTAAATTCATTTGACAAATGGAATTTTATACATTTTGTAGTTTTCACGGATATAAAAATATAAGGTGTTATACAAGCGATTTATTGACTTTTCGTAATCATTCAATACCCATAATATAACTAATAAATTAACAAATGTACATACATAAGCATTAAAAATGAATGAATAGGATGATTTTTTACATATATTTAATGCTAGATTGATAATTAGGAACGTTTTATGTGGTTATATTGAAGGGATTCCGTGGAAAGTATTATGATGTAGCTGTAGCGCATAATAACCCCAAGGAAATCTTCAAGGATGTTGAGAGAACTCATACGTTTCAGCATGAATTAGAGAACCTACTAAAGAAAGAAAAGATTGGATTGGAATAATAGTGAAGGAAAATCTTTTTTCCATAGAGAATATTTCTAGCGTAGGAATCTAAGTATGTAGGTTCTAATGAAAGGAGAGTTCACATGAATACATTTGTAAATAACAAGTTTTATGAAACTAGAAATCAATTATTTGAGGAAATTACTTTGTTAAGTGATGCTCAATTTAATAGGAAACCAGATAAGGATAAATGGAGTATAGCACAAGTTTGTCATCACTTAGTTTTATTAGATGAGAGAGTTATAACAGTTATTTCATCGGGATTAAAAAAGATGGATAGTATCTTAAATGAGCGTAAAGAAATTCACACTATTTTATTAGATAGATCGATAAAATTTATAGCCCCAGAAATGATTGAACCAAGTATAAAACCATTTGAAGTGCAGCAAATGGTTGATTTGTTAAACGACTCTAGAAAAGAATTGATGCGTTTCCTGAGTACAATAGAAGATGAATCTATATTAGCGAAAAAATCAGTGACGCATCCAGCTCTTGGAGAATTACTTCTTGATCAGTGGATAGAACTGATCTATTTGCATGAACAGCGTCATATAGAACAAATTAAAGAGATAAAATTGCTTTGTGGAGTTGAAAAGTAAACATCATTATCTATTTTTTGAGCGATTTGGGATAGCATCAAGCTTTCGAGTGATAAAATAGAAATCCTGATTAAAATTATGATGAATTTAGTTGAAAGCAACCAATAAGCTGAAGAAATTACGAAACTAGTAGATCTTACCCCTGAAGAGGAAACGAACATTCAAAAAAATCTGAATCCGTTTTGCTGTATAAGTGTAACCCCGTCTTAAATGAAGAGCGGGGTTATTATTTTTGGAAGTGATCTCAGCATTTTCATTTAGAAGGAAATAAATTGGCAATGAAATCCGAAAATGTAATCAGCATTACACACTATATCTTTAAGTTATAATGATTTTCGGAAATGAGCTATATGTCCAAATTTTTGAAAGTAATCTTACACCTACCATTGGGTAAGCACCTTTCACGCGTTTGAGGAATAAGTATTTTGTCAGAAAACGATAAAATACAATTCTATTAAGGGATATATGCATTTTATTCTCTTTATTTTTGTAGTTGAAGTTTTCTGAATAACAAGTTATATTTTTAAAGTTCAAGCAACTTTATGACAGTACAAAAAGGGGAGAAATATTGATATTATGCAAAAAACGAAATGGAAGAACTATGTATGCTATTTTATTATTCTTATGCTTCTTGTAACAGCAGTAACAGTCAAACCAGCTATTTCTAAGGCTGAGGAATCTAATGTTAATATTACATTGTTAGGTACTGCAGATATTCATGGTAGATTTATGCCTTGGGATTATGCGCTTGATGGAGCAAATATGAGTGGAAGTTTGACGCAGCTTTATACGGTTATAAAGAAGGTACGTCAAGAAAATCCAAATACCATATTAGTAGATGCCGGGGATACAATTCAAGGAAACTCAGTAGAATTATTCAACGATAAGCCACAATCGCCAATGATGGTAGCAATGAATACAATGGGATATGACGCCTGGGCATTTGGAAATCATGAATTCAACTTTGGATTAGATACATTGAAAAAAGTTAGTGAGCAATACAAGGGAAAGACGTTAGCAGGAAATATTTATAAGGAAAATGGAGAGCGTTTTCTTCCTGCATATACGATTGTTGAAAAAGGTGGAATTAAAGTCGGGATTATTGGTATGAATACACCAATGATTAGTGATTTTGAAAAAGGGACAGATCATTTGGATGGTTTAGTAGTGAAAAATCCAGTAGAAGAGACAAAAAAGGCTATTAAAGAATTAGAAGATAAAGTAGATGTAATGGTAGGGGTTATGCATATGGGACTAGAAAATGAGAATGGAATCCCAGGTACTGGTGTTCAAGATATTGCGAATGCTTGTCCGGAACTAAGCGCTATTTTTGCGGCTCATATGCATAAACTTGTAAAAAAAGAAGTTGTAAATGGCGTAATTATTACAGAACCAGATAAATACGGAACGCATATTTCACGTATTGACCTTACTTTTACAAAGCAAGATGGGAAGCTTGTTTTAAAAGATAAAACAGCTACCGCTATACCTGTAAAAAATGCTGATGGAACTACAGTATTATCTGATTCTACACTTGAAGAAACACTAACACCTTTTCATGAGTATGCGAGAGGAGATGCAAATGTTGTAGTCGCTCAATTAAAGGGTAGAAACCTTGTTCCTGAAAATGAAATAAAGGGTATTCCAAGTGTGCAGATTCAAGAGACACCTTTATCTGATTTCTTTCATGAAGTCATGCTCCATTACAGCAAGGCGGATGTAGTAGCCCATCAAATTGATAATGATTATGCCCGTTTGGATATAGGTCCTATAAAGAAGAAAGATATTGCTTATAATTATCAATATGCTTTGGGAGAAATTACAGTATATAAGATAACTGGAAAAGATTTAAAAGACTATATGGAATGGGCAGCAGGATATTTTAACTCATCTCGTGCCGGAGATGTAACAGTTAGCTTTGATAAAAACCGTCGTGCGTCTAAATACAGTACGAACGATTTCTTTGGAGGCGTAAAATACGAAATTGACTTAACAAAACCATATGGTAGTAGAATTACAAATTTACGCTCTATTCGTACAAATAAACCAATCAAAATGAGCGATGTTATGACGCTAGGAATGAATGCGTATAGAATGGAGGCTCTTCAGGCAAAAGGGGGAGCTTTAGAGGGACGTAAATTTGAACAAACTTGGTCATCTAAACAAGAGAATGCATTCGGAGAAACAGGTGGAACCATTCGTAACCTTGCTATTACATATTTAAAAGAGGTAAAGAACGGTGTATACACGCCAAAAGTTATGCATAATTGGAAAATTACTGGTGTAGATACACATTCTTCAGAGCATAAGGCTGTAGTTGATCTTATAAATAAAGGGATTTTAGAAATCCCAAAAACAGAAGATGGAAAATATACAAATATAGCATCTATAAATACTAAAGATTCAATTACAAAAGAAGAGATTGTAGCACTCTCACAAAAAGCTAATATTAATCCAAATCAGTTTAATCATGTAAAAAGAAAAGGTGAATTTTACAAAAAACTTAGTAGGATAATTAAATAAATATAAAAAAGATGGCTCTCGTGCAAAAAACTATTAAACTTGGACATACCATTAACCTAAAAAAGTTTGTGATCGGTATGGAAATATAGAGAATCATCGGTAAAAAATCCCCTGAATCGCTTTGAAGATTTAGGGGATTTTTCATTTAAATAATTATTGTTTCATTTCTCACTATGTATATTTATAATATGCTTTAAAAGAACATACCTTAAGTTAATAACATGCAATAGATATGTCCTTTTCTATATTTAAATGGGGAGACAAATTTATCTTTGAAAGATATTTTTGACAAGATGAAACTCATATAAGACTTCAGCAGTCTCAAAACGTTACAATCCATGCAGCTATAGACATAAATAACAAAATTATATTGAAAAATCTAACTTGTATATGCGTTGCCTCACTAAAGTATTTATCTACTATTCTTAAAATAGTAAAGAGTGGTTTTTTATGTTGTTAATAAGATATAAGTGTACTTTGATTAGAATGAATATAGATAATTAACGACTAACCAATTGGATGAGCACCTAAAAGGGCTCATTTTTTATTTTATCGACCACATATATGTAATTTTGCATAATATTACATAAATTTTGTATTTTCTCTTTTTTTCGACATAAGTAGACAGTATGCTTTGTACAAGCTTTCTATTTCAAAAATTATACGAGGTGAAAAAATGAAAAACACAAAGACATTAACTAAGGTAGCATTAACAACAGGATTAGCTTTAACAGCTGTGGCACCATACGGAATAGGTCATGCAGAGGAAACAGATCAACTTCAAGTTCAAATTCAGGAGGACTCATTCCGTTCAGGTGAACTTACACAACCGTCACAAAAAACACCAGAGAATGTAGTAAAAGATGCTCTTAAGGAGAAAGCTGAACAAGCTCTTTCTCCAAATCAAGTCAATGGAGAAACAGGAGTAGATTATAAAGTTCTTCAAAAACGTGGTTCGTATGATGGAACAACACTTGTGCGTATGCAGCAAACATACGAAGGAAAAGAAGCATATGGCCATCAATTAACTGCACACGTAGATAATAAGGGTGTTATTAAAAGTGTTTCAGGCGATAGCGCGCAAAATTTAAAACAAGAAGAATTGAAAAAGCCTATTAATCTATCAAAAGATGGAGCGAAACAATATATTTATACGAAGTACGGGAACGATATCAAGTTTATTTCTGAGCCAGAAGTTAAGGAAGTTATTTTTGTTGATGAAAATAATGGACAAGCTAGCAATGCATACCAAGTTACCTTTGAAGCGGCAACACCAAACTATGTTTCCGGAACTTATTTAGTAAATGCACAAAATGGTGATATGTTAAAAAATATGGTACAAGAATCTAACTTAAAAGCAAGTGAAAAACTAGTTGGAGCTTTAAAGGAAAGTAAAAAAAGTAGTCTTACATCATTAACTGGAACAGGAAAAGATGATTTAGGTATATCTCGTTCATTTGGTATTTCTAAACAAAGTAATGGCAAATATGCACTTGCTGATTATACAAGAGGGCAAGGAATTGAAACATATGATGTGAATTACAGAGATATTACTAAAGAAGAAAGCTATTATCCTGGTACACTAGCAACCAGCACTTCAACAACATTTAACGATTCAAAAGCAGTAAGTGCTCATTACTTAGCAACAAAGGTATTTGATTTTTATAAAGATAAATATAAGCGTAATAGTTTTGATAATAAGGGACAAAAGGTAGTTTCAGTTGTACATGCTTGGGATTCTGAAGATACGAACGATCCGAAAAATTGGCAAAATGCATTAAGTGCTAATAATGGAAGTATGCTTGTATATGGCGATCCTATTGTCAAGGCATATGACGTAGCTGGACATGAATTTACACATGCTGTTACTTCTAGCGAATCTAATCTTGAATATTACGGTGAATCTGGTGCGATTAATGAGGCGCTATCTGATATTATGGGAACATCTATTGAGAAATACGTAAATAATGGAAGCTTTAACTGGACAATGGGCGAACAAACTGGATCTGTTTTCCGTGATATGGAAAACCCAGCTTCTGTTCCATCTTCACTTGGAGTACCGTATCCAGATGATTACAGTGAATTTAACGATTTTAATGGATGGGATCAAGGTGGCGTTCATTTTAATTCAAGTATTATTAATAAAGTTGCGTATCTCATTGCAAAAGGCGGAACTCATAACGGAGTAACTGTTAAAGGAATTGGTGAAGATAAAATGTTTGATATTTTCTATTATGCAAATACAGATGAGTTAAACATGACATCTAATTTCAAAGAATTGAAATCAGCATGTATTCGAGTGGCAACTAATAAATATGGGGCGAATACAGCTGAAGTTCAAGCAGTGCAAAAAGCATTTGATGCAGCAAAAATTAAGTAAGTTAGAAATATAGTTTTTATTCATATCTTAATACATTATAAAAAACAGCTAATATCATATTAAGATATTAGCTGTTTTTTTACGTGGCAATGTATTAGTGAAAATAAAATTACTAAGCAATAATCAGGCATCTATCTTCAATAAGTTACGACAAATATATAAGATTTCAAGGGTGTAAAAACAGAAAATTAATAATATATTGACCTCTTAATAGTAAGTGCTATAGAATGAAAGCGATAACAAACGATTGCTTTAAAATGATTTCCCTGATCTTTTAGTATTTACAACTATATGAAGGCAAAAAAAATCTATTTTTTTAAGCATTAATGCAAACGTTTTCGTATTAAAAGATCATTGAAATACATACGTGAAAATAGTCAATATGGGGGTGAAGTAAAAGGGATTTCTACATTAATTTAAGCAGTGTAATTTAGTATGAGCATAATAAATAGCTCGTACTATATAAAGAAAGGGTGTATGTGGTGCAAATGACAAAAAGATTAATTAACAAATCATTTTTATTACTTGCCATAATCGTTATGTTATCATCTGTTTTCTCTTTTCAGAGTGTGAAGGCAGTTTCAAATTCGAAAACAACTGAAGTTATCATTCATTACAAAGAGAAATCTGGAAATACAAAAGACTGGAATCTTTGGGTATGGGGAGAAAATGCAAACGGTAAATCTTATGAATTTACTGGTGAAGATGAATTTGGAAAATACGCTAAGATAAAAATAGATGGTGACTATAATCGTGTAGGATTTATAGTTCGTACCAATGAATGGGAAAAAGATGGAGGTGATCACTGGGTTGAAAATATAAGGGATGGTCGTGCTGAAGTATGGATCCTTTCGGGTGATGAAAAAGTATATAACTCTAAGCCTTCTTCGGATCTCTCAATTCAAAAAGCTACTATTGATAGTTTTAATGAAATTACTGTAACGACTAATGTTCCGTTTAATAGTAAGGAACAGAAAATTGAAATTGAAGGCGTTAAAATTAAGGGAATTAGTCCTTATGATAAAAATAGTGGAGATATTACTAATAAGGTTAAAATAATTACGGAACAGAAAATTGATTTAAAACAAACATACAAAGTTAAAATAGCAAACTTAGCTGATGCGAATACTGAAATCGGTAAAGTCATTCGTAGTGAGGAATTTGATAATTTATTTTATTATGGTGGTAATGATTTAGGGAATATATATACTCCGCAACATACAAAGTTCCGTTTATGGGCTCCTACTGCGAGTGAAGCGAAGTTAGTTACATATAAAAAATGGAGCGATAAAATAGGTACTGAAATAAACATGCAACAAGGTGAAAAGGGAACTTGGAAAGCAGAACTTAAAGGGAACCAAAAAGGTCTCTTTTATACGTATAAGGTGAAAATTGGGGATAAGTGGACTGAAGCGGTTGATCCGTATGTGCGTGCTGCTTCTGTAAATGGAGATAAAGGTGCAGTTGTTGATTTAGAAGAAACAAATCCGAAAAAATGGAAAGCAAACAAAAAGCCAAAATTTAAAAATCCGGAAGATGCTATTATTTATGAATTGCATGTACGCGATCTTTCCATCCAACCTGAAAGTGGTATTAAGCAAAAAGGGAAATATTTAGGTGTAACAGAAAAAGGAACAAAAGGGCCTGAAGGTGTAAAAACAGGACTTGATCATATGAAAGATCTTGGTGTTACTCACGTTCAGTTTTTACCGATATTTGATTATGCTTCAGTAAATGAAGAAACTTTAAATGAACCACAATATAACTGGGGATATGATCCGAAAAATTTCAACGTCCCAGAGGGCTCCTATTCTACAAATCCTTATGAGCCGACTGTTCGAATAACTGAATTAAAGCAAATGATTCAAGTTCTGCATGATAATAATCTTCGTGTAGTGATGGACGTAGTATATAACCATATGTATAATGCCACTGAATCTAATTTTCATAAGTTAGTTCCTGGTTATTATTATCGTTACAATGAAGATGGAACATTAGCAAATGGAACTGGTGTAGGAAATGATACCGCTTCGGAACGAAAAATGATGAGGAAGTTTATGGTGGATTCCGTCACATACTGGGCAAAAGAATACAATTTAGATGGGTTCCGTTTTGATTTAATGGGTATTCATGATTATGAGACGATGAATGAGATACGTAAAGCTGTTAATCAAATTGATCCTTCTATTATTCTGCATGGAGAAGGATGGGATTTAAATACACCTCTTGCGGCTGAATTGAAAGCAAATCAAAAAAATGCAGAGAAAATGAAAGGGATTGCTCATTTTAACGATAATATACGTGATGGATTGAAAGGTAGTGTATTTGAGGAGAAAGAAAATGGTTTTGTAAATGGAAAACAAAACATGGAAGACCGTATTAAAAAAGGCATTACAGCCGGTATTGACTATGATACAAATTCGTCTACTTATCAAGATCCGGAGCAGGTGCTAACTTATGTGGAAGCACATGACAATCATACTTTATGGGATAAACTTGAGTTGACTAATTCAGGTGACAGTGAAGAAATGCGAAAACAAATGCACAAATTATCTTCTTCTATTTTATTAACATCACAAGGTATTCCATTCTTACATGCAGGACAAGAGTTTATGCGCACAAAATATGGTGATCATAATAGTTACAAATCTCCTGATTCAATTAACCAGATGGACTGGTTACGCCGTGCAGCATTTAATAATGAAGTAGAGTACATGAAGGGCTTAATAGATTTACGCAAAAAATACCCAGCTTTTCGAATGACATCTGCAGAGCAAATTAAAAAGTATGTAGCTTTTATCGATGTTCCAAAAAATGTTGTAGCTTATACAATAGATGGAAAGGGAAGTGGGAATAAAAGCGAATACTTTATGGTGGCTCACAATGCAAATAGGGAAGCCGTTGACATAACACTTCCATCGAAAGGTCCATGGAAAGTGCTAGTAAACGGGAATCAGGCGGGAAGTAAAACACTTTACGTTGTCCATGACAATAAAATTAAAGTTTCTGCATTAAGTTCACTAGTTTTAAAAACAGAGAAACCGATTAAATAAATGCAAAAAGCGAAGTGACGGTTGTTTTCACTTCGCTTTAAAAGTTAACTTAATATAATTTCACATACTGTAATTATATTACAATTTAATAAACAAAAAGAGAAGAACTCACCAAGGTTCTTCTCTTTTTTATGTGTAATTAGGGTTTCCATAACTGTAGATATGGATGGTGTAAATTAATGGATGAATAATTTACTCTTAAAATTATAACAGAACAATTAAAGATTTTTATATGTAATATTGCATATAAAGGGTAAACAACAATAATTTCTTTTCATAAAAATAAGCCCCTGGTGAAAATGATGAGTAACCCTTTTCCATATGAAATGAACTTGGTATAAAATGAAAGATTACAAGTATAAGATTCTATACTTAGTAATCCCTCACTTTAAGGTATGTCTTTGGGGAAGTTTTGGGAGTTCAATCGATTCTGAATAAAATTGATAGTATCAGTTGCAATTTTTTTACGTTTAAGGACAATCCCGGCATGCCCACATGTATAAATATATCGCGTAGGTCTTTCCCAGGATTCCCACAAATAGTCCGTATCCTCAGAATGTACATAAAGATCATGCTTGCCTGAAATTAATAAAATATTTTCTTTTTTTACTTTTGGTAATGCTTGACTCGGTTCAGTGATTTTCCAATAAGCTATTAAATCATCATACGTAACACCATGATGTTCCAAGTCTTCTCTAATAAATTTACCTGGATTTGTCTTCCAAATTGAATAAGAGAGTCGATTCGCGTAGAAAATGGATGCTAACACATCAATTTCTGGTTCAACAAGAGATGTTAAGTTAGTAATAACTCCACCTAAACTGATTCCTATTAAAATCAAGGGACCATTTTTATTTGCTTTAATCCATTTGATCAAAGTTCGTAAATCAGCTACCCCTTGTTTAGTTGCTTCTACAGTTCGTTCAACATTGGCACTTACCATGTACTCTCCACTATATAGGGATTGGTTCGGTTTTCTGTCAAAATGATATGGTAAAGTGAAATAATACATATTCCACTTCAAGTTGGTCATATGGTCGTGGAATATTTTTTTTACACGTTCGTTAGAATCCATTCTCCAACCATGAACAAAGATGACATGAGGTGCATCTTCATTTTTATGTAAAAATAATTCCCCAGTGACAGAATCGTTGCGTGAATCACCAGATTGAACCGAGCTTTTATATTTGAATTGTCCAACCATGTATTCCTTTTCTTGTTTTAAATGCTTAATGTTAAAATGAATATGAGATGGTTTTACTTTATAAAAAAATTCTATGTCCTTTATATATAGTGAGGTGTTAGAAAGAGAAGTATACTGAAACTTTACACTTCTTTTTTTGTGCAAATCATACAAGGCGTATCGATCAATGAGTTTTGAAAAAATCAAATTAACCTCCTCCAAAATACATATCGTCTAAAAGATGGACAAAATTTATGCTGTAAATTAATTGTAAAATATTCTCTTTTCCTAATAGTAGATGCTTGAATTATAAAACAGGTGGGGAATTTGTATATTATATTATAAAGCTATCAATAAAATAAAACTATAAATATCTTTTACAAAAACCTAAAAAGCAAGTTAATATTCTCATTCATAAAAGAGAACATTAACTTGCTTATTTTCGTATCAAAAGGTACACCTTTTGAAGTGACGTAATTTATATGAAAGACAATGTGTCAATTTGTATATTTAATACAGTGATAGTTACCATAATTTTCGAAGCCTATAGTTAATTAACCTTACAATATACGTCTTTTTGGTATATGAATAGCTATATTCATTAGAGAAAGAGTTTTAATCCTTCATGAGAATCTTTAAAACCTAATTTCTTATAAAAGTGTAAAGCTTCTTGTCGTTCTTTATCTGTTGTTAACTGTACTAAATGACATCCCCGTAATTTAGCACGTTGAATAGCCCATTTAATAAGTTTACTTCCTATACCTTTACCACGTTTTGATGAGGCTGTCCGTACACCCTCAATTGTAGCTCTCCACCCCCCTTGACGTACAATGTAAGGCGTAAATGTAATTTGTTGAATACCGACAATCTCCATCCCATCACACGCTACAATCAACTCATTATTTGGATCACAATCAATAGCATGAAATGCTCTTATATAACTATCAGGGAGTGGTGTTTCATAGCGCTCTCTTTTATTTCCTAAAACATCATCAGCAAGCATTTTTACAATTTCATCTAAATCATCTGCCGTTGCAATCCTAAATGTTATAGTTTCTGTCACTATCAAAAAACCTCCTTAATGTATGCACTTGTTACTTTTATTTTACTTGTTTAAATACAAAAGGTTAAATTATAAAATATTATGAGTCTCTATAACTTTTTCTTATAGATAGCATAAAAGCCTAACTTATAAAATTACAAGTTAGGCTTTTTAACACAATATTATTATTAGAGAATCCGACCAACTTCAATAAACCTCCATATTCTTTAATGAATTTTCATATTTAACAAGTACACATATAACCATCCAAATAGGGTGGTTTTTATTTGTTGTATAGAAATTACGTAATAAGCATGGATTTGTATGCTCTCATTCAATGCTATCTAAAGCCATAACTTCCTTGCCAATATTCAAAAACGATTACGTTTTTGAATATGTGTTCCGGTCTTTCTTGACCAGGTCAATGAATAACTACACATAAACTCCTTATATCTCTAGATAAACTACCGATTAGCTCCATATAGACTCTAGATAACCTATATAGAATACAAGTTATCAAGGAGGTAAGAAAAAATGAACTTTATGAAACGAGCAATTCTCAGTATGAAAAAAAGAGTAGGAACATCATTAATTTTGATGGCAGTTTTCCTAATTGTTACAAATTTAGTGTTGGCAGGATTCGCAATCCAAAATGCATCAAAAAAAGCTGCTGATGCAGCAAGAAAAAAACTCGGTGCAGATGTTACTTTAAGTCTTGATTTTGACAAATTAGGTCAACAAGCTAGGGAAACTGGAGAGATGCCTAATCCACCGAAGCTTAATACAAAAGAAGCAGATCAATTAGCGAAGTCAAAGTATGTAAAAGACTATAATTACATAACTAGCACTCTGGGAATTTCTGACGGACTTAAACTAGTAGGGGCTTCAGAAGGAGAAGAAGAAGGAAAAGGTAAGGCGGGAATGGCGGCTGTACGAGGCGGTTCAGGCTCCGGTACAGAAATAGATATGAATTCTTCTTTTATGATTGAGGGAGTTCGCAAAACTGCATTACAAGAAAGCTTTAAGAATGGAAAAAGTAAAATCATTGATGGGAAACCAATTACAGAACAGATGAAAGATCAGAATGTAGCTTTAATGGAAAAACGATTAGCGGAATTAAACAACTTGAAAGTAGGAGACAAAGTTAAAGTGCAATCAGGGGATAAGAAGGAAACCCTGGAGGTTGAAATTATCGGTATTTATGAAACGAATGAGCAAGCAATGGGGCAACAAGCTCCTCCTATAATGGATCCAGCTAATAAACTATATATGCCGCATTCAACTATGAAAAAATTAGAAATAGATCAAGGTATAAGTAGCATTCAAGTCGTGTATTTCTTGAAAGATCCACAAAACATTGAAGCATTTAAAGAAGAAGCAAAAAAATCTGATATTGATTTTAATTATTATAAATTAGATGCACATGATTCGTTGTACAAACAAATGATTGGGCCTATCGAAAATATCTCATCAACTTCTCAAATGATTATTTATATTGTATCAATTGCAGGTGCGATTATTTTAGGGTTAATCATTATGTTATCGATTAAAGCACGTCGTAAGGAAATGGGGATTCTATTGTCCATTGGAGAGAAAAAGTGGAAACTGATGGCGCAGTTCGTAGTAGAAGTAGTATGTATCGCTATTTTAGCATTTGGATTATCCATAACAACAGGAGCAAAAATTTCTCAATTCATAGGGAATAATTTACTTTCGAGTGAAATTGCTACAGCAGGAGAAGAAACAAACACCCCACAAAATGGAACTGTAATGGTAGCTGGACCTGGTGGAACTGTACAAAATCAAAAAGAGGATCCCATTGATAAAATTAATGTAAGTGTAACAGGCGAAGATGTAGGGAAAATGGGGGGGATTGGACTAGCTATTGCTATATTAGCAACGCTTCTTCCAGCATTATCTATTCTACGCCTGAATCCAAAACAAATTCTTTTAAAAGATGAATAAGGAGGCTCGATATGGAGACGATTTTACAATTTAAAAACTTAGATTATTATTATGAAAGTAACGGAAAAAAAGTAGCGATACTAGAAAATGTTAACTTTTCTTTTCAAAAAGGACATTTCTACACGATTCTAGGACCATCCGGATCTGGTAAAACCACTACGCTTAGCTTAGGTTGTGGGCTAGATATACCTAAAAATGGTTATGTACTATTTAATGGAAAGGATATTCGAAAAATTGGTTTGGATCGGTACCGTAATCAAAATGTATCGGTAATTTTCCAATCGTATAATTTGATTACCTATATGACTGCTCTTCAAAATGTCTTAACAGCAATGGAAATTACAGGTGTTAAAGTGCAAAATAAAACGGCAAGGGCGTTAGAATTATTAGAGAAAGTAGGACTTACAGAAGTAGAAGCGAAACGAAATGTTCTGCAACTAAGTGGCGGGCAACAGCAGCGTGTTGCAATCGCTCGAGCGTTATCTTGTAATGTTGATTTACTGATTGCGGATGAGCCGACAGGAAACCTCGACGAAGAAACGGCAATGGATATAATAGAACTGTTTCAAGAACTTGCACATAAAGAAAATAAATGTATTATTGTTGTGACGCACTCACAGGAAGTTGCTAAAAAATCAGACCGTGCAGTCTATTTAAGTAAGAAGAAGTTGGTAGTAAACGAAATTTAATATAAACACCCTAGTTTTTTAATTCACATAATTTCCGAAATCAGTTTCTTCAAATATTTATATTTGATATACAATATAACCAAGCCATAATCAAAATGGTCTCCCTGTATTGAATGTTAAGATAGTTTGTTAATCCCTTTTTAACAATTTTTGAAAAAGAACTTGTAGTATATTCTACAGGTTCTTTTTGTTATGATCGGTTTACTATATCATTGAAGAATTGCATGTAAAAAATGGGACAGTATCTAGATGTATGATCTAAATACTGTCCCGTTTAATTATTTATTTGTAAAAAGGAACTAGCTTACATCTCATGTGATAGATTTTATAAATAAGAGCGTTTAATTGTCCATGGCTCTAAGCACTAACCATTTGGAATAAAGATGCAATGTATCAGTTATACTATGTAATATTTATTCATTACAAAATATGGTGGTATGTATGACTAAGCAAACAATTACTTTATTTCAAGTTTCTATGATACTCATTGGTAGTATTGGGATAATTAATCATGTCATTATGATTCCTATGTTATTAGATACCTCAGGTAGAGATTCGTGGATCTCTATCATATTAGTAAGCATTATATACTTGATTTGGATTTCATTAATATTCATCATATATAGAAACATAAAAAATGAACACTTGTTTTCGTGGTTAAAAAATAATTTTGGGAAACTCAGTGTATATCCAATCATATTCATAGTTGTGATTTATTTAATAACAATTGGTGTCGTTGCACTAAAAGAAACATTAACCTTTTTCTCTTTTTATTTACCAGAAACACCTCACTTTGTATTAGGAATACTTTTTTCAATGATTTGTCTCTATAATGCTACAAGAGGAATTCAATCTATTGCACTTACAACAGGTGTTTTGTTACCTATTGTATTCCTACTTGGTTTTTTTGTAATGTTTGCAAATGTTCCGCATAAAGATTATTCTTTACTTCAGCCAATGATGGAAAATGGAATGAAGCCAGTATTTAGGGGGATGGTTTATCCTGCAGCAGGATTTCTAGAGTTAATTTTTATTCTTTTTTTACAACATCACATTGGTTCAAAAGTAAAATTATATCAATTGATTGCTTTGGGAATGGTTATTATTGGTATCACAATAGGCCCAGTTATGGCAGCTATTATAGAATTTGGACCTTTCGTAGCAGCAAACCAACGGTATCCAGCATTTGAAGAATGGAGACTTGTGTCAATAGGAAGGTACATTGAAAATTTAGACTTTCTCTCCGTGTATCAGTGGCTTGTAGGGATCTTTATTCGTTTATCACTTGTTGTTTTTCTTATTCCAGATTTGTTATCAATTACAAATCGGAAAACGAGAAATGGGGTTATGTTTGCAATACTTTCATGTATTTTATTTATAAGTATACTACCCATCAGTGACTCTAGTTTCTATTGGTTTGTATCTCAATTTATTTTACCAGTTTCAGCATTAGGACTATTTTTGTTTTCTATCTTACTAATAGTGTTTGTATGGGTTGCTAAATTTAAGAAAAGCTCTTAAAAGAGTATGAGGATGTATTTTATATAAGGTTGCTGAGTTTGAAGGAGACAACGTAGATGAACAAACGACTAGAAATAAATGAGAAGATAGCACTAGAGTGGTTTGAAGGATGCAACGATGTAAAAGTAATAAAGCGTGATTTGGATGAGAAAGAAAAAAAGAATTCAGTATTGTTTATGTATTGTCAAAACTTAATTGACAATACAAAATTAAAACAAGCCACATCATCCCATGTTTGCAAAGAGCTTTCAAGTAATTCGATAGAAGAGTTTAACCTCTCAACATTAATTCCCCAGTTATCAGTACAGAAATTAGATATGGTAAATTCGAATGAAACTATCTCTCAGATTATATTTGAAGGTAACCTACTTATTATATTTGAAGAATCTAAACATGGATATATAGTTGATATTGCCCAAATACCTACCAGATCAGTTGAACAAACAAATACAGAGATGACCATTCGTGGTGGACGTGATGGATTTGTTGAAGAGTTAAACACAAACATAGGATTAATTAGAAAAAGACTAAAAACGAGTTCTCTTAGTTATGAAGAATTTATTATTGGAGAAAGAACACAAACTAAAGTAGCACTCCTGTATTTAAAAGATGTCGCATCCCAAGATATCATTAATCAAGTTCGATTAAAATTAAGACAAATTAAAATAGACGGGGTTGTTTCAAGTGCACAAATTGAAGAGTTAATTACAAACAATCAATTTAGTGTATTTCCTTTAGTTGAATATACAGGGCGCCCTGATTATGCTGTGAATTGTTTGCTATATGGGCGTTTTATTTTACTAGTTGAAGGGTCACCAACAGCGACAATTGCACCAGTTACATTTCCTTTTTTTGTGAATACATCTGAAGATCAAGATCTTTTCTACATATTCGGTAGCTTTGTACGACTTGTAAGTCTTTTGGGGATAGCAATTTCTATATTTCTTCCAGGAATTTGGATAGCACTAATTACATATCATCCAGATCAGATTCCCTATACGTTGCTAGCTACATTAAGCTTATCAAGAGAAGGGATTCCTTTTCCAGCTCCTTTAGAAGGGCTAATTATGATGACCTTATTTGAAATTTTGAGACAAGCAGGATTGCGTGTTCCTGCCGTATTCGGTCAAACATTATCTGTTGTAGGGGGATTAATTATTGGACAAGCTGCTATTAGTGCAGGCATTGTTTCAGCATCTATGGTCATTATAATAGCAATCTCGGTTGTTTCGACATTTGCTTTAACTAATCAGTCAGTAACAGGAATAATAAGTATATTGCGGTATGTAGTATTCTTAGTATCTTCTTTATTAGGCATAGTAGGATTTATCTTTTGTGTCCTTGTGATGGTGATACATGTAGTAAATTTACGCTCTTTTGGAGTTCCATTCTTTACACCATATTCACCCCCTGTGTTTAAAAGTATGCTAGCAGCCACATTTAGACTTCCTTTCACGTATATGAAAAAAAGACCTGAAGAATTGCATACGCAAGATAATACAAGGAAAAGAGAGAGTACCGATGAAGAAAAATAAAAGAATAGTTATATTTCTTTTTATGATGTGTACGTTTCTAACAGGGTGTTGGGATCAAAGAGAGTTGCATCACGTTTTGTATATAAATAGTCTAGGTATCGATTTTAAAGATAATAACTATATCATCCGTCCGCAATTTATTAATTTTTCTAACATAGCTAAACAAGAAGGGAGCACTACCCGTAATTATAGCCAGGCCTATATCGGAAAGGGAAAAGGCCCCATTTTAGATGAGGCAGCATTTGATTTTTATAAGGGTGCTCAACAAGAAATCTCATGGGAGCATCTCAAAACAATTGTTGTAACAGAGAGATTTCTAAAACATGGTGACTTAAATCAATTTAATGATTTTTTTTCTCGTTTTTTTCAATTTCGAGATACTATGTGGATATTTGGAACTAAGGAGCCTTTAGAAAATATATTAGCGAACAATAATATATTAAATATTTCTCAATTATATACAATCATTAATTTACCAAAAGAGATAACCAAGCAATATACAATAATAGATCCTTTACCTTTATATAAATTCCAAAGAAATTATTATGAACCTGGGATGACAACTCGCATTCCATTCTTATCTACGACTAAAACATATTGGAAAAAAGGACATACATCATTTCCAATGTTAAAATTTAGTGGTTATGGTTTTATAAACGATAAATCCTATATAAATCATTTAAACAGCCATGATATTGCTGGGGTTCGATGGACGGATGAAAATACCAAACGAGCTCCATTACTATTAAAATTTAACAAGAAAATCATTGGACATATAGTATTAAAAAATCCAAAGATAGATACAAAGCATGTTATTAAAAATGGAAAATTACGTATACTTATGAACATCCATTTCGATGCTGATATTTTTCAATTAATAAATTCTATGCCTGTAAATGATATTAAAAAAATTGCAGAGGACCAAGTTGAAAAAGAAATTAAAAAAACGTACCGAAAAGGAATCGAAAGAGGGATTGACACGTATCAGTTATCACATTCCTTATATCGGCAGAATTCTAAATTGTGGAAACAGTATAAAAAAGAGGGGGGATATCCCTTCAAAATAAAGAATTAGATTTAAATGTCTCGATTAATATAGCTACAAATGGAAAATCTAAAAATATGCGTAATATGATTGAGCATTAGAATGGTTGAAGATGAAAGGAAACGTAAAATATTAACTCTAAATAGGAGATTCGAACTTGAAAGACCACTACGATGTGGCGTCGTCTTCTTTAGGAATGGGAGGAGAGTTCGATTAGGAGAAGAGGGAGGCTTTTGCCTCCTTCTTTGCCTGAAAACACGCTTACATTTCTTAGCGTTTAGATAAGTACAAGTATTTAAAACTATATGTGCCGTAAAGTAGGAGCAGCTTAAATTCATTACTATGATTTATTTGTTACTTTTAAAGCGTCTAACACTATTTTAGTTGCATTTGCAATAAGTTTATCATCGTATTTCGCATCTTCTTTCGCATGATTAGAAAGTATCGCAAGAATAATTGGCTTTTTATTTGGTGGCCAAATGATTGCAATATCATTCCTTGTTCCATAAGACCCAGAGCCGGTCTTATCGGCTACTTCCCATTCTCCTGGAACTCCAGCACGAATTAAGTTGTCCCCCGTAGTATTTCTTTTCATCAAATCTATTAAAAAGTTCCGTTTCTCAATGGAAAGTATATCGCCTAGCGCGTATGCTTGAAGACTAGTAGCTAATGCCTTTGGGGTACTAGTATCACGAGTGTCTCCTGGCTGCACTTCGTTTAATTCTGGTTCAAAACGTTCAGGATTTGTGACAGTATCTCCTATTTCTCTCAGTGATTTTTTGAATTCACTTGGCCCACCTAATTGCTTAAGAATAAGATTTTGTGCAGTATTATCGCTATATCGAATGGAAGCATCCGCAAGCTCTTTCAGAGTCATACCTGTATCTACATATTTTTCAGTAATTGGATTGTAATTCACAAGATCTTTGCTAGTATACTTAATTCTTTGATCTAAATCTTCTATTGATTTCTTTTGTAACAGTGCTCCAACAGCAAGGGCTTTGTGGGTAGATGCGTATGCAAACCGTTCATCTGAACGATAAGTAACAGTTTGATTCGTACCTGTGTCCAATGCATAAATACCAAGTTTAGCATCATATTCTTTTTCAAGCTTTACAAAAGAATGATTACCTGTATTTTCTTGTTTGGTTTGTTTCGGTGGTTCGGATTGAATATTACTATTGGAACAGCCTATAAGCGTTGCACATGAAAGTAATACTACAGGGAGCATCTTTTTATAATGTGCGATGTGAAAAAACTTCTTTGAAACTAGCATACATTTTCAACCTCTTTCAAGAATATATGGATTTTGTTTAGGTATTTTACATACCGATACAATTAATAAATGTACCAGATAGCACTCATCTTGTGTTTCTTGCATTACAAAATGAGAGAACTACCAAAAGCACCTTTTTTATACGTAATAGACAATCTAAGTAACACATTTGTTCCATTTATGATTAAGGTTTTGAATATGTCCATTAATTTTATTTATAAGAATCACAAAATCCACCTTTTTTGCACGCCACTTAATTTAATGTGGATTTAGATTGAGTTTACCTCGTAATGGGAATTTCAATCGGATTGCGCATATATAACAACCTCATTTCGGACAGAATAAGTAATAACAACTACTGATTTCATTTTAAGTGAGGTGTTATACGATACATACGACAAAGCAAAAAAGACTTGTGGTGCAAAGTATAACTACATTTAGTCTACTAATAACGACTATCTTTACACCCATGCTTATTTACATTGTTTATGGATTACAGATTTCGAAAGGCTTTGAGGGATACTGGCCATCAATCTTGTTTTATACAACTTATATGACGGGTGTGTTTATCTGGATACCTATTGTGAATAAGGCTGGGATTCACCGCTCCTTATATTGGACTGTTTCTATTCTGATAGTATCATTACTTAGTGTTACTTTCCTTGGCTGGAGTTTAAGATGGCTAGAAATAAGTGCGTTATTTTCTGGTTTTGCAGTTAGTACAATTTCTACCATGACGAGTACTTTATTGTTTCTACATGTGGAAGGCGGGGGAAAGATTTATACTAAAAATCAACAAGCGATTATTATTTGTATCGTTTTTCTTTTACTAATAATCGTATTGTTAGCGATTAGTTTTTTATCGCCGCCGCTGATAACATGCATATATGGGATTTGTTTAATCAGTATCCTTTTTGCTATAAAAAAAATGCCGAGAACAGAGTTAGCCAAAGGGCTTTTACCTATCTCCATCGTATCGGTTGTAGGAAAGTTTCTTTTTGTCTCAATGCTTATTCTTTTGATTCGAACAAGTCGTAACATAAATAATGAACAATATATTTTTTATTTTTTTCTACTTTCTATAGCGCTTATTTGTTTCATGTTTTTGAGTTTGTTGAAAGGAAAGTTCTTTCATAAACTTTCATCTTCTTTACCAATCCGCTTAAAGGCAGAATCATTTTTACTTGGATTAGGAAATGGATATTTATTTTTGATGGGTATTTTTTATAGTTTTACTTTCTATAACATGTTAACCTGTATTTTCATTGTAGTTGGACCATACCTATTAGGGATTTTGATGTCCATATTTTTAGATATCAAAGCTGCTAAGAAAGTTAATCCAATCCATTTGTTTTTAGTAAGTACTTTAATCATGATATTCGGGTTTTATTCTCCAATATTTATAGTCCTTAGCGTTACATTTGGGAGCTATGCCATTAATAGTATTTCTTCTCAAAATAATATGAAAGTATATATGGTGAATGCTACACATAGAGAGCTTTCTTTACTCATTTACACAACATGGAGAAATATGGGGAATATATTTTTACAATTTTTTATATTGATTGTGATTGTGGGAGTAGGAGTGTTTTACGATGTCGAATGGTCGCAACTTTTCCAAACAATTGTTGGGAAGGGTCAAATGCAGATTGAAGGGTTATCCGTACAACGATTGATGTTTATGTTAGCAATTTGCTGTTGGCTTGGCATGGTGGGCTTAGGTATGTGGATTGGTAAAAAAGCTAATCCCAATATTGCTTAAAAAGTAACTCGAAAAATATCAATACTAAAACTACAAAAAACAAACAAACTCGTCCTACTAAGAGGGGAGTTTGTTTGTTTTTTGTTTAGATAATGGAATGTTCATGCAAAATTGTACACTATGTTCCATATTTTTTATAGAATATTTTATATCTAGCGTTTCGAAAATTTGTTTAACAATATATAGCCCTAAACCACTTCCTCCAGTATTTCGATTCCTTGATTTTTCAATTCGATAAAATGGTTTGAAAATTTGTTGTATATCCTCTTCTTTAATATTGACACCTGTATTCATAATTTGCATTTTGATTTGACCTTGTTTAGAATCCTCACTTAACTTTATATAGACTTTTTCATTATGTGGTGAATACATAACTGCATTATGGATAATATTTTTACATGCTTTTTCAAAAAGAACACGATCTGTATAAACAGAAAGATCAGAATCAATTTCTTTTATTATTTGGATGCTTTTTTGAGAAGCGAAAAATTCGAGATCTTTTGTGATTGTATCTATTAACTTCGAAAGATTAACTTCTTCTACTTTTAGTTTAAAGGTGTGTTGTTCTAATTTCGACATGCTTAAAATTTCACGAACTAATTGTTCCATACTTTCAATAATTTGATGATTTTTCTTTAAATATTGATCACGATTTTGATAAGGGCCAATATTGTATATCATCCCTTCTAAGTATCCTTTCATTACAGTAAGAGGGGTCTTTAATTCATGTGCTACAATCGCAAAAAACTCTCTGCGTTTTGTTTCTATTTCTCGTTCTTTTTCAATATCATTTTTTAATTGTTGATTTGCTTTTTTTAAATCAAACATAGCTTGTTGTAAGTTAATAGACATGTCATTCAAACTATTAGATAATTCTCCTAACTCATCTGTAGAGCGAACCTCAATTTTTTCGGAGAAATCTAAATTTGCCATCTTTTGTGCACCCTCATTAATATAAATAAGTGGTTTTGTAATAAACCTGGAATAGAAATAAGCACTCCCTACACCAATTATGAGTACAATGATACTAATATAGGGGAGAAAGCGTACTAAAACCTGTGAAGCTTCATCAATGGGTTGAAATGTAGCAAAGACTATAAGCGTTAAACTACCATCTTGGAATTGAATTGGTTGCGTAACGTTATATGAATTGCTAAGGGTACCTGCATTCTCGAACCGTGTGGCTCTAGTAACTACTGTTGTTTGCGAACCATTTTGAGTAAAAGAAAATGAAGGAGAGTATTTAATTATTCCCTCATTATTTTGAAGATAAAGCATCGCATTATTTTTTTTTGCATATTCATCAAAAAGTGGTATCGCATCTTGAAACGTAAGATCTTTAGATTTATCAATGATTTCTTTTATCCCTGTTTGAAGTTGATCTGTTTTGTATTGCTCATAAAACGTAGGGAGAAAGAAGTATAAAGTTAAATAAATCAATACTGCAAAGGATAACAAAATGAGAGAGGTAGTCATAAAGAGTTTATAAGTAATTTGCTTCATCTTCATGATTTTCACAATACTATTCATCAATTTTATAACCAATACCCTTTATTGTTTTAATGTAAGGGATAGCTAACTTTTTACGTAGGTTTTTAATGTGTGTATCAATTATTCGTGTTTCTCCAAAATAATCGTACCCCCAAACTTTTTCTACGATATTTTCTCTTGTGAGTACTTTTCTCTCATTTTGAAATAGTAGTTGTAGAATTTCAAACTCTTTTGTCGTTAATAAAATTTCAACGTCATTTACATATACTCTATATGCATCAACATCGATACGCACTTCTTTAAATACCAAATGATTATTTACATTTTTATCATAACTTCTTCTAAGTACAGCTTCGACTCGTCTAATCAAAACATGAAACGAAAAGGGTTTTGTTATATAATCATCGATTCCAAGATCGAACCCTTTCATTTGATCTTCCTCTTCTTCCAATGCAGTTAGCATAATAATTGGTACGTTTGACTGACTTCGAATCATCTTGGATACTTCAAATCCATTAAGATTGGGCATCATTACATCTAGAAGAATTAAATCAAAGGATTGCTTATTAAATTGTGTCATACCCTCTAATCCATCTGATGCGACTACCACTGTATACTGTTGTGTCATTAAAAATTGTTTAATTAATTCCTGAATTTCTTGATCGTCTTCTACCACGAGAATATGATAGTTTTTCATAATATCACCTCTGGTAGTCATTATAGCCTTACTATCTGGAGTTTATGTGGAGATACAGTAGGAAACTTAATAGGACGTTTAACGTATTAACTCCATTTTCAAGATTGTGTATTCTCCGTAAAAAAGGATTATTACCCACATTCCTTTTTTATGGAGAAATATTTGTGTGCTTGAAAAAACTTATCATATAAAAAGATGAACGATTAATATTTACAAAAAACCAATGTATAATAATGTAAAATGTATGTGGCTTTTTTAACTGTTTGAAAATATACTTTCGATACTTTACTAGAAGGGGAAAGGGAGATAAATTTAAATATAAAAGAAGCCAGCGAAATTCTAGAGCGTACGCCACAAACTTTGTAGTTTTTTTGCTAATTTAGTAAAGGCCTAAGGTGCGAACAAGGGATTATTTAAATCATGTGAGAAAGGTTGTGAAATTATTTGAGGAGTTATAAATCTATGCTATTTGATTTAGATGATACGTTACTTGATAGGGATAAGGCAGTAGATAACTTGTTTTTATTAGTTTTAGAGAAGTGTTATGAGGATGTTAGTGATACAGTCAAAAACAATATGTTACAGAAATTCAAAGAATATGATAAAAGAGAATATGGCATTAGTGATAAAACAATAGTTTTAGAATCATTATTTGATGAATTCGCGCCGAAATATAGATTGCCACGCAATTATATCCAAGATTTTTGGAATGAAAACTTGCCTAAATGTTTTTCAATTGACCAAAATACTATTCTTTTCTTAAATCATATAAAGAGGCACTTTAAAGTTGGAATTATTACAAATGGCTCAACTCAGAGGCAAAAAGCTAAAATAATGAATACGGGTTTAAATGAGTATTTTGATACGATTATTATTTCTGAAGAAGTGGGATTTAGTAAACCTGATAAACGTATATTCGAACTAGCATTAAATAAGCTAAATGTACAATCAGAAGATGTATTATTTGTTGGAGATGACTTAGAAAAGGATATTGCTGGTTGTCAAAATGCAAATATAAAGGGCATATGGTTCAATCCTAATATGATTAAGAATAATACCGACACTAAACCATATGCCGAGATTACTTCTTTTGATAATTTATTAAGTTATTGTGGAGAGATAAATTTTCAAAAATAGTAAAAAGATAGATTACCTTTAATTTCATTGACCGTATGAGAAGTTTTAAAACAATATTTAATTACGAGGATATAAAGGATATTGAGCCAGGGGCAAATCATTTATGTGTGTTAATGAAGATCTACACAGCGTGTTTAATATATACTTTATAAATTATAGAGGGGTGAGACTATGGAAATAAAGAAAGTAGTAATTGGCGGAATAAATATTGCCGTCGTCAGAAACGATACAGTATTAATATCCGACGTTCAATCTGCATTAGATCTCATGGCAACAGTTCAATATGAAGTGGATTCAAAGCGGATTGCTATCAATAAATCATTAATAAGTGAAAGCTTCTTTGACTTAAAAACACGGCTTGCGGGTGATATTCTTCAAAAGTTTATAAACTATTATTGGAGATTTCTCTATGTATACGAGTAAAAGCTTAAAGGATTTTATTTATGAATGTAATAAAGGTAAGGATATTTTTTTATTAGCAACTGAGCAACAAGCAATTGAAAAATTAAGCTCATTGAAATAAAGATATAAAATGTAATTCGAAAGAGGCATCCGTGAAGGTGCCTCTTATTTGTATTTTTATATAAATATGTTTTTCAAATTTAAATTTTGTACCGGTACAGTAACTGCAAATGTACATTGTTACTATATCCCTTCAAATTTACAATCAGCATATATTATTTTAATTTATAACTTATTAAGAGGGGTGCTGAATATGACAAAGTTACAAGATCAACTCTTTACAAGATTAAACCTTGAAAAACGTACTGAAATAAAATTTGAAGAATTAAGTACAATACTCTTTGCATTTGCCCACACAATCCCGTTTGAGAATTTAAATGTAATAGCAAGTAATGCGAATACAATTTCTATGAAAAACTTACAAGAGAAAATTTTAACTAGTTCTCGAGGTGGGCTTTGTTATGAATTAAATACTCTTTTTTACTATTTTTTAAAAGATAGTGGTTATGATGTACAACTCGCACTAGGTACCGTATATAAAAATGATATAAACGCTTGGGCACTTGAAGATGGGCATATAACAATTAATTTAAATTACGAAAACGTAAGGTACTTAATTGATGTAGGTATTGCTTCATTAGTACCTCTTGTGCCAGTACCGTTTACTGGCGAACTTGTTTCTTCTAAAAACGGTTCGTATCGAGTAAGACAAAAAGATACGAGTAAAGGAAACTATGTTCTAGAAAGAATAGATGTTGATGGAGAATGGAAAGTTTGTCATGCTTTTTATAAACATATTATTGATGAGGCAGTAGTAAACGATGTTCAAAGAAGAGTGATAGAAGATGAGAAATCTATTTTCAATAAAGGACCCATTGCAGTAAAATTGACGAACTTTGGCCATGTCTCATTAACGAATACTAGTTTAACTGAAATTATTTATGGAGAAAAAACGAAGCGTGAAATTACAGAAAATCAATATAAAGAGCTTTTATATACTTTATTTGCTATTGAGTTGTGAATATAAAAATAGCTGGTTCTTATTCAGAATCGGCTATTTTTATTATTTTTGGTTTAAATGGTTTTCGTCTAATATGTTTCGGAAACTGCGGTATAGTTAACGTTTTTAACGTTTCCTCAGCTTCTTCATATGTATGAAAGACTGGCTCTTTTCCATTATCTCCTTGCAAAACTAGCCCTTCATCTCGGATTACATACGACATAAAACCACTCCTTATAGTAAAAAATTATGGTCTATTGAAACAGAATGATACGATTTCAAGTTTAATTTTCTTAATAGATATAATACACTAGAACAGTATAAAGAAGTATATAAAATGAATATTGGATGCAAAGGAAGATTATAATGTCAGTTATTGATAAATTGAAACTAAATAAGTATACAAATATGATCGTTATTAACGAACCAAGTGATTATGACATTTTTACGGGTAAAGAAACTGCATTTTCAAAAGAACACGATGCCATTTTTATTTTTGTGGAAACACTTGATGAAATGGTGAAACAAACGAATTTTATTATTAGTAATGAAGAATTACTAATTGAAAAAGGCTATATATTCTTCGCATATCCGAAAAAAGGTAATTCTCGTTACAGTACGTTTATTCACCGTGATGAGATGTTTCCGGCATTAAACGTTGGAGATGATGGATATGTGTGGGAAAGCGAAATTAAATTTGCGCGAATGGTAAGTATGGATGATGTCTTTACAGTTGTAGGTTTAAAACGTGAAAAGAAAAAAGCGAAGAAAACACCTGCAGCGAGTCAATGTGTTGCTGATTATGCAGATCGTATTCAAGATGTCGAAGCATTATTGGCTAATCATCCAGCTGAACTTAAGTTTTATCAAAGTTTAACTCCTGGTTATCAAAAAGATTGGGCACGTAATTTATTTTCAGTGAAACAAGAAAAAACACGCGATAAACGTCTTGAGAAAATGATTGAAATACTTTCACAAGGCTATAAAACAATTGAATTATTCCGTAAGAAGAAAAAATAATAATTAGGAACGTCACAATGATGCAACAATTAATTGCAAAGAGTACATTGAAAAGAGGATTCCTTTCAGTATACTAAAATATGTTCTTATATTTAAATAATTAGTAAAAGAGAAAAGGTGTTTGAAATGAAATCGTATATTGTAGTTGGATCTGGAATTTTAGGGGCATCTACTGCCTATCATCTTGCTAAGGCTGGTGCGAAGGTTACTATTGTAGATCGTCAAGATTTAGGTCAAGCAACTGATGCAGCAGCAGGTATTGTCTGTCCGTGGCTGTCGCAACGTCGTAATAAAGCATGGTATAAAATCGTTAAAGGCGGTGCACGTTACTATTCTTCGTTAATTCAGCAATTAGAAGAAGACGGTGAAACGGATACAGGTTACAACCGTGTAGGCGCAATTAGTTTACATACTGATGAGAAAAAACTAGATCAAATGGAAGAGCGAGCGTATAAACGCCGTGAAGATGCACCGGAGATTGGTGAAATCACTCGTTTATCAGCTGAAGAAACGAAAAAATTATTCCCAGCATTATCGGAAGAATATAGTTCTGTTCATATTAGTGGCGCTGCACGAGTAAATGGAAGATTATTACGCAACGCATTAATAAGCGCTGCGAAAAAACATGGTGCAACTTTCATAAAAGGTGATGCAGTATTAGTCCGTGAAGGGAATCATATCACGGGAGTTAAAGTAAATGACGAAACAATTGTAGCGGAAAAGGTAATGGTAACTGCAGGCGCATGGGCGAACGAAATCTTGAACCCATTAGGAATTAATTTCTTAGTTACGTTCCAAAAAGGACAAATTGTTCATTTGCAAATGGAAAATACAGCAACAGAAAATATGCCAGTTGTTATGCCACCGAACGATCAATATATTTTAACATTTGACAATGGCCATGTCGTAATTGGTGCAACGCATGAGAATGATACTGGT
Source organism: Bacillus sp. FDAARGOS_1420 (assembly GCF_019344915.1). Taxonomy (NCBI): domain Bacteria; kingdom Bacillati; phylum Bacillota; class Bacilli; order Caryophanales; family Bacillaceae; genus Bacillus; species Bacillus sp. FDAARGOS_1420. Next base: position 1,741,987 of record NZ_JAHWJB010000002.1, read on the forward strand.
TTCGATCACCGTGTAACTGCAGGTGGTTTACATGAAGTATTCCATAAAGCGTTAACAGTAGCGCCCGGTTTAGAAGATGGTACAATGATTGAAACTAGAGTTGGCTTTAGACCGTTTACACCAGGGTTCTTACCTGTTATTGGCCCACTCCCTAAATTTGAAGGCATACTCATTGCGAACGGATTAGGTGCTTCAGGTTTAACTGCGGGACCATACTTAGGATCTCAACTTGCTAAACTGGCATTAGGACAACCAATTGAATTAGATTTAAATGATTATGACGTTGCTGGGGCAATGGAATAGTAATAAACAAAAAAGATTAGGAGTGATTTCCTAATCTTTTTATTATGTTATTTAGGCGGTAGGAGTTCTTTTAAACAAGGGGTACCACCACACCGCTATCAAGCTAAGAAAATAAATAATCCACAAAACGAAAATTTTTTGCCCTTTATAGCAACGAAGTGCATTTTTATCGTTTGAGGTACTAGAGAAGAAAGATTGATTCGTTCGTTCATTCATTCATTCATTCAATATAGAGGCGAAAATACATATCAGAAATATAAACAATAGCCCCAAAAACTGGAGGCTATTCAATTTCACAATCTATTATGAGCAATTACAATAGGTAAGTTCTTTAAAGCCTGTCCCATCGCTGCATTCGTAAAATGATGAATAACATCAAAACCCTCAACTTGATGGATATTAGCGAACCGTTCCACAAATGAAATTAAAGCGATAGACGGGATCCCAATTAAAGTTTTTTAAACCTAATTGGACTTACCATTAAGAGAGCGAGGATTAATGTAATCCATGCATTGCTATATGAAAACAATCCCATACCGGCCAATGGTAATCCAGCAGCTGGAATAGGTAATCCCTTAAAATATCCAATGGTTGGTTTTACACTAAATTTAGCTAATCTTAAAGCACCCATCGTTGGGAAAAGGATAAATGCCAAAGAAGTTAAAATAGATGGTGTTGCTATCGAATGAAATAAAAGTGCAGGAGCAACTCCGAAACTAACAATATCAGCTAAGGAATCCAATTGTACACCAAACTCACTGTTCACTTTTAATTTTCTCGCAATTCTTCCATCAAGGAGATCTAAAACAGCTGAAAAGAAAATAAAAATGGAGGCTACTTCCAAATAGTCACTCATATTCATGGTAATTGAAAAAACACCGCACAATAAATTTCCAATCGTAAATAAATTGGGTACAGCTTTTACTATTTGATTGAACAAGGTTGTCCCCCCTAAGTTGATCAAACTTCACGTTTATGTAGCATTTTCTATATATTCTTCCGTTATTCTTGAAAATATATGACCATTGTATGCTAAGTAAATTTCGGCAAGAGAAAAGTCAATTTCCTGTACGTTATGTTGGTTTATAAACATGTTTGATCAAAGGTAAGTCTATTACTGCTGATTTATCTAATATAAAAAAACTGTTTTTGAAAAAAAGAGTTATCAAAATAGGCTCTAAACATATTTTATAGAATCACTTTTTATAAAATATGTTTGATTATTTTCGGTACACGTTGTTGAATATTAGCACTCGATAGTTGAAGTGCCGAGTAGTCAAGCATTTTCCTCCGGTTGGTGAATAAGACCAATCGCTCCAGTTTTAAATGTATTGTTTTTTATAAGTTTAAGATTGATTTTGTCCGTAATTTCTTTAATAAAGGTAGTCCACTGCCTAAGACTACAGGAAACATATTAATCCGATATTCATCAATCAATTCAGGTAGTTTACGAAATTCTGGTTTTCCGCCAGAAAAGATTAGTTAGATATATTAATTATATAGTGGAACAAGGTCATCGTTTTATTAAGAAACATGTGCGTTCTATTTTTGGATTTAAGTCCTATAAAACAACATCTACACACTAAAAGATGCATCATATCTTCATATAGTCATAAAATTAATCTGTAGTCGAAAATACGTAAAGAGCTGCTAGAATGAATTACTGAGAATACGAAGAATAAAGGAGAGAAGCGGAGTAAAAACTAAAAAAATTAGACAAAGAAAATGGAGAGATGAACTAAATGTTAAAGATCATCAAACATTTAAAACCATTTATTGCTTCCATCATTGCGGTTGTATGTCTTTTAACTGTACAGGCAGTATGCGATCTATCACTGCCAGACTACATGTCTAACATTGTCAATGTAGGGATTCAACAAAAAGGTGTAGAAAATGCAGTACCTGAGGTTATTCGTAAAAGTGAAATGGATAAACTTACGCTCTTTATGAATGAAAACGAGAAGAAAAAAGTTACTGACAACTATGTGCTTTTAGATAAGAACGACCTCTCTCAAAGTGAACTGAAAAATGACTTAAAAGATTATCCGCAGCTTGATAAAGAGCCACTTTATAAGTTACATACAGAAGATAAAAAAATAATTAACGAACTTAACGATATCTTTGGGAAACCAATGTTAATTACACAAGGAATTGAAAAAGGTGGCTCATCTGCTTTCTCTCCTGCTGCGACAGGTAACAACAACACACCAGCGAAACTTCCGCCAAATACAGATCCTTTTGCAGTCATTGCGAAACTTCCTCAAGATCAAATCAATGCAATGAAAGAAAAGGCAGATGAAAAGTTTAAGAATATGCCAGGCAGCATGGTAACACAATCAGCTGTTTCATACATTGAGAATGAGTATAAGAAAATCGGTATCAATACTGATAAACTTCAATCTAATTTTATCCTTACTTCCGGCGGGAAAATGCTGCTTTTATCCTTAGTAAGTATGGCAGCTACCGTTATCGTGAGTTTACTTGCTGCAAAAGTAGCTGCAGGACTCGGCAGAGACCTTAGAAAGAAAGTATTCCGGAAAGTTACAAACTTCTCGAATGCGGAGTTTGATAAGTTTTCCACTGCATCTCTAATCACAAGAAGTACAAATGATATCCAACAAGTTCAAACACTTATGGTTATGATGCTTCGCATTGTATTCTATGCACCAATTTTAGGTATCGGCGGCATTATTAAAGTACTTACTACAGACCTTTCAATGGGATGGATTATCGCAGTTGCGGTAATTGCGATTTTAAGCCTAGTCATTGGTTTATTTAGCATCGCGATTCCTAAGTTTAAGCGTATCCAAAAGTTAGTAGATAAAATTAACTTAATCACTCGTGAATCTTTAACCGGTATGCTCGTTATTCGTGCTTTTAATACTCAAAAACATGAAGAAAAGAAATTTGAAAAAGGAAATCAAGATTTAACAAAAACAAATTTATTTGTAAGCCGTTTAATGTCATTTATGATGCCAATGATGATGTTTATCATGAATGCGGTTACTGTACTTATTATTTGGGTTGGATCACACCAAGTGGATATGGGACATATGCAAGTTGGTGATTTGATGGCATTTATGCAATATACAATGCAAATCATCATGGCCTTCTTAATGATTTCAATGGTATCTATTATGGTTCCACGTGCTTCAGTTTCCGCACAACGTATCGCAGAAGTTTTAGATACTGACATTACCATTAGTGATGTAAAAGAGCCGAAAACATTTGCTTCAGACAAGAAAGGTTACGTTGAATTTAAAAATGTTGGCTTTAGATACCCAGGTGCAGAAGAAGATGTGCTTTCCAATATCACCTTTACTGCAAAACCTGGTGAAACGACAGCTTTCATCGGAAGTACAGGTAGTGGTAAATCAACATTAATCAACTTAATTCCACGCTTTTACGATGTCACAAGCGGCCAAATATTAATAGATGGCACGGATATTAGAGAAGTATCTCAGAAGGAATTAAGAGAGAAAATTGGTTATGTACCGCAAAAAGGAGTTCTCTTCTCAGGTACAATCGAGAGTAATTTGAAATACGGTAAAAAAGAAGCAACTGAAGAAGAACTCGAAAAAGCGGCGGAAATCGCGCAAGCTATGGAGTTTATTAACGCGAAGCCTGAAAGCTTCCGCACAGAAATATCACAAGGTGGTACGAACGTTTCCGGTGGTCAAAAACAAAGACTTTCTATTGCGCGTGCTCTTACGAAAAAATCGGAAATCTTCATATTCGATGATAGTTTCTCAGCTCTTGACTTTAAGACAGACGCAGCATTGCGCAGAGCTTTAAACAATGAGATTACAGGAAGTACTATTTTACTTATTGCCCAAAGAATCAGTACAATCATGAATGCCGATAAGATTATTGTACTTGACGAAGGAAAAATAATTGGAACTGGTACTCATGAAGAGCTTATGGGAAACTGTGAAGTTTATAAGCAAATTGCTTTATCACAACTTTCAAGAGAGGAGTTGTCATCATGAGTGATAGAAAAATAGAAAATAGAAAACAAAGCGGCCCTGGTCCTGGCGGTGGCGGTCCTATGGGCGGCGGCATGAGAAAGATTGAGAAAGCAAAAAACTTCAAAGGAACGATGAATAAACTCCTTCAATACTTGAAGCCCTATAAATTATCAATCTTAGTCGTTATCCTTTTCGCAATCGGTAGTGCGGCCTTTACAATCGTTGGTCCAAAAATTTTAGGAAACGCGACAACAAAACTTTTCGAAGGACTCGTAAGCAAAGTATCAGGAGCACCCGGTGCGGCCATTGACTTTACCTATATCGGAAACATTGTCATTTTACTCCTTGGATTATATATACTGAGCACTGTGTTTGGTATTATCCAGGGGTACATTATTTCTGGAGTAGCTCAAAAAGTATCTTATAACTTCAGAAAAGAAATCGCTGAAAAAATTAACCGTATGCCGCTGAAATACTTTGATAAAACAACGCATGGCGAAGTATTATCGAGAATTACAAATGACGTAGATACGGTGAGCCAAACTTTAAACCAAAGTATGTCGCAAATCATCACATCCGTTATTACAATCATCGGTGTACTTATCATGATGTTATCAATCAGCTGGCAAATGACATTAGTGGCGCTTTTAATATTGCCAGTATCGATGATTCTCATCATGGCAGTCGTAAAACGATCACAAAAATACTTCAAATCCCAGCAAGAATATTTAGGACACGTAAACGGTCAGGTCGAAGAAATTTATAGTGGTCACAATATCGTAAAAGCCTTCAACAAAGAAGAAGAAGAAGTGAAAAAATTCGAAAAGGTAAATGATACCCTTTACCATTCCGCATGGAAATCTCAATTTTTATCTGGAATGATGATGCCGATTATGACATTTATCGGTAATATCGGTTACGTCGCTGTATCTATTTTAGGTGGATGGCTTGCGGTAAAGAGAACCATCGCAGTTGGAGACATTTTAGCCTTTGTGCAATATGTTAGAAGCTTTACGCAACCAATCGCTCAAGTAGCACAAATCGCGAACGTACTTCAATCTACTGCAGCTGCTGCAGAAAGAGTCTTCGAATTTTTAGAAGAAGAAGAGGAAGTGCCAGAAGCAGAAAATCCAGTGAAGCTGCAAAAAGTTCAAGGAGAAGTTACCTTCCAAGATGTTCAATTTGGATACAATCCAGATAAGATCATCATCAATAATTTCTCAGCTAACATTAAGCCTGGACAAAAAGTAGCAATCGTCGGACCAACCGGAGCTGGTAAAACAACGATTGTAAAACTGTTAATGCGTTTCTATGACATAAACAGCGGTGCAATATGTATCGACGGTCACGATATAAAAGACTTCACGCGAGAAGACCTGCGCAGCATGTTTGGTATGGTACTTCAAGACACTTGGCTATTTAACGGTTCCATCATGGAAAATATACGTTACGGTAGACTCGATGCTACAGACGAAGAAGTAATTGAAGCAGCGAAAGCAGCTCACGTTCACACCTTCGTAAAAACATTACCAAATAAATATCAAATGGAACTAAACGAAGAAGCAAGCAACGTATCCCAAGGACAAAAGCAACTACTAACAATTGCCCGCGCCCTTCTAGCGGATCCGAAAATATTAATACTCGATGAAGCAACAAGCTCCATTGACACTCGTACAGAAGTACTCATCCAAAAAGCGATGGAAAACCTCATGGAAGGCAGAACAAGCTTCATTATCGCTCACAGATTATCAACAATACGTGATGCAGATTTAATCCTTGTCATGAAAGAAGGGGATATTGTGGAACAAGGTAATCATGAAGAGTTATTGAAAGCTAATGGTTTCTATGCTTCGCTTTACAATAGTCAGTTTGAAGGTGCGGATGCTTCTTGAGTTAGGTGAAAGTCCATTTAAATAACTAAACCCACGAAGAAAATGCATTTTCTTCGTGGGTTTTTATCATTTTTAAGGTTCTGTTATAAAGTTTTTAAAAGTAAGCTAGACATTTGCAAAACAGAGTGAGGAGCATGATAAATGGGATGTTTTAAAGGGAAACAATTTAAAAAGAACATTAGAAGATTAATTAATACATTCTTGTAATGTTTTAGTATTTCTCCTCCTTCTCTTGTTTTATGAATCTCTCCAAAGATAAGGAGCATTTCTTCCCGATTAATTGTTGCACAACGGATAACCGGTTTAATTAAAGGGAATTATCAAAAAGGGTACTATAAAATAGAACAAGCCAAAGAAATAGATAAGGAGTGAGCAAGCGATGGACAACATGATTAATACGGGCAGCTTTGGTTTACAAAGGGGACCTGATCCAAAAACGGTTGGCCAGTATTTGTTCGATTGCCTGAAAATCGAGGGCATTACCGAAATTTTTGGTGTCGCAGGGGACTATAATTTTACACTTCTTGATACTTTGGAGTGTTATAACGGCATCCGTTTTATAGAAGGACGAAATGAACTAAACTCGGGCTACGCTGCAGATGGCTATGCAAGAATCAAAGGAATATCGGCTCTTATTACGACATTTGGGGTCGGGGAGCTCAGTGCATGCAATGCGATAGCGGGAGCCAACAGCGAGCATGTGCCAATTATACACATTGTGGGTGCGCCTCCTGAGAAGGATCAAAAAGAGCATAAGCTTATGCATCACACCTTAATGGATGGGAATTTTGACGTTTTTCGCAAGGTGTATGAGCAGATTACGGCATATACCGCGGTGCTTACGCCGGAAAATGCCAAGATTGAAATTCAGACTGCGATTCGCATTGCTAAGGAAAAGAAAAAGCCGGTATACCTGGTTGTGGCTAATGATTTAGTGACCAAGCCAATTAAAGTCTGGGCAGAACCGGTACCACCACGTCCAACATCCAACCCGAATACCCTTCAGGCTGCAGTGAATCATGTTCGTCCGCTTTTGGAACGTGCCCAACGACCGGTTATCCTGGTGGATGTGAAAACGATGCGATTCGGCCTTCAGACAGCGACTCAGCAGCTAGCCGATGCAATGAATGTGCCTGTTGTAACGATGATTTACGGGAAGGGCGGATTCGACGAGAACCATCCAAGTTATATCGGAATGTATTTAGGCTCTTTCGGGAGGACTGAAGTCCAAAGTACAGTGGAGAATGCAGATTGTATCATTGCGATTGGTATGGTATGGGCGGATACAAACACCGCAAGTTTTACCGCAAAGCTGAACCCACTGATAACTGTCAATATTCAACCAGATATAGTTAAAATCGCTGAGGCGGAATATCCGAATGTTCTTGCAGCCGACATGCTACTTGCCGTTCAGAAGGTGAATTATAAGGGCAAAGGTTTGACAAAAAAATTGTCATTCCCTTATGAGCAATTCACAACTACTGCCGACGGACCTCTAATGGCTGACGGCTATTATCCGCGTTTTCAGCGTATGCTGAAAGAGGGTGATATTGTAATCGCCGAGACCGGAACGTTTTATTATGGAATGGGAGAGGTAAGACTGCCGGGCAATGTAACATATATTGGACAAGGTGGATGGCAGTCCATCGGTTACGCAATCCCTTCTGCGTTTGGTGCTATTATGGCCGCGCCGGAACGCCGAGTATTGGTGTTTACAGGTGACGGTGCCCTGCAGCTAACGGCACAGGAAATCAGTTCTATGCTCTATTACGGTTGCAAGCCCATAATCTTTGTCTTGAACAACGATGGTTATACAATCGAGAGATATTTAAATGTCAAAACAGAGGATCAAAAGTACAACCAAATCCCTCGATGGTCTTACACCAAGCTGGCCGAAGCTTTTGGAGGTAACGCGTTTACCGTTACGGTCCGGACCTATGGAGAGCTTGATCAGGCTATAATCCATGCTGAAAAGGAAAGCGCCGAAAGACTCTGTATAATTGAAATGATCGTAGGTAATCCAATGGACGCACCTGAATATATGCGACGGATGCGCAGTTATATGGAGAAGCAGGAAAAGCAGCGCGGTCAGAAATAGTATCCAATTCCCTAGTCCCTAATTGAATACTAATCGAACAGTTCTAATCATACTCTTTTAATAAAACGCAATTAAAGGGGTGTAAAGTAAGTTGACAAAAGTTAAGGTTAGTTTACGGCCAATCGTTCATAACATAAATTTACCAACTGTAATAAAAGCAGCCATACTTCCAGGTGAATCGGCTGAAAGACTATTTATTGTAACCCAGGTAGGAGAAATCTTTTACATAGGAGACGGAGTTATAAGGACTTTTTTAGATATTCGTCCGCGAATTATTAAACTAGGAACGTTTGAAGAAGGTGTTTCTAGTAGCGGTTATGATGAACGCGGATTGCTAGGACTAGCGTTTCATCCGCAATTTAATCAAAACGGTTTATTTTACCTTCATTATTCAGTAGCTGGCACTCAAGGTCCGGGTGCCCTTTCTGAACCTTTTAAAGCTAATCCGTGTGATCCGAAAACTTTAAACTTAAAGTGGGTGAATAGAGATACTCAATATGATCATATTGATACGGTTGAGGAATGGATTTTACAATCACATAGTCAACCTCAAAAACGACGGACATTACTTAACATAAGAAGGCCCTTTTTTAATCATAACGGAGTCAATAGTTTAAACTTTTCACCTGAGAGTGGAAAACTTGTTTTTACAAATGGAGATGGTGGATCGGGTTATGATCCATTTAATTTAAGCCAGGATGATTTAGAAATAGCGGGTAAAATAATTGAAATTGATGTAAGTAAAAATACATTCATAAATAACCCTCCAGTAGTTACACGCTTTAATGAGTTTCCTTTATCTATACAAGAAACACTTACAGTAATTGCGAAAGGAGTTCGGAATATAACAGGTATTTCATTTCAAAGGTTTTATAATCAGTATATCAAATATGCTGGAAATGTCGGGCAGGATATTGTAGAGTCTATTTTTTCGTTTGTTCATTATAAACCAATGCCAGTTACCGAACTTGTTCAAACGCATTTAATGAGATCCACTCCTAATCAAGATGGATTTATTAATTTTGGTTGGCGAGGATGGGAAGGAGAATTTCCTACTTCTTTTATAAGGCACTGTTCTGAGAATCCTACTTTGGATGAGAGAACAATGGCTTATTATAATGAAACAATAGAAACATCAGTGAGGCGCATACAGCCCCTAATTAGTTATTTTCATAAAGATTCCAGAGCAGATAAGTTTGGAGGAACCTCACTTACAGGAGTACAACCATATATGGGAACTACAATTCCTAGTTTAACTGGTAGTATCGTGTTTACTGATCTTGCTAAGAAAGAAGAATTTCAATCTCCAGTAAAGGGAGTGTTAGCTTTTACTAGAACAGCTCTAGACGGGAAACGTAATGATTTTCATGTTATTGAAACCAATTATGATTTTGGTTCTCAAGCAGCTTATTATATGAGCTTGGGAACAAACGGAGATCAAACTAGATTATATTTAGGGGTTTATGGATCTATGAAAGTAACGGATTTTAACAAAGGTACTATTTTTGAAATTGTTCCATGATACGGTATAAACTCTTAGTCTAAAAATATATGGAATTCATACTTTTTCAAACGCACGACTTAGCGCCTCTTAAAAAACCTTCTATGGATAAACATCTATTGTATAGTGATTCCTAACAAGCAGAAAGTAAAACATAACCAATAAGTATTTGAATAAAAATAGAAAGTGGTGAATTAAGTCTCTTTAGGGGGGAATTTGATGAATCGCTTTAGAAGCTATTGGTATCAATGGATGATAGAGCAGGATGCGAATTTTGTTCATAAAAGAAAGGTGACGCCTGCAAGTAGGTTAGTCATTACAGCATTACTCGGTTCATTTGCTGCTATTTTTCAATCTGCGGGGAACTTAATCCCTGGAATTGGGTTATTTATTAGTCCTTTCGCGACGCTACCGATTTTTCTAGCTATTTGTTATTCTATTCGTGAGGGAGTACTTTCTTATATTCTTACTATTTTCCTATTATTCATTATTGAGCCAAGTGAACTAATTGTCTTTCCCTTTACTACAGGCTTATTAGGTATAGCGTTAGGAGTATCCTTTTTACAATTCAAGAGGAGGATTTGGGTAATTTCCTTTTCAGCGATATGTCTACTTATAGGAATTATGATTATTCTCGATATCTTCCGCTTTCCTGTACTTGGTCCTACTATTCATACGACTATGGATATAAAAGTTATTACATTAATATTTATACTGAGTTTTTTATACTGCTGGATCTATGCAGAGTTGTGTAGAATAATAATGAATAGAGTATATAAAGTATGGTCTTAGCAATTGCATAAAATCTTTTTGAACGAATACACTTTCTCATATATTTTTAAAAATTGGAGATGTAAGCCATGTATAACATTGAAATTAGAAGGCCGAATTCGAATGATTTAGATGAATTACATTTGTTTTTTCGTCTTGTTATTACTAATACATTTAAAAACGAAGGGTTATCACATCTATTAGATGACATAGAAAATGAAATTAACTCGAAAAAGAAATATTTGAAAAATGATTTTGATAGTAATGGAGAAAGTCGTTACTTTTTATTAGCAATAGATACAAGTAACGATAAAATCATTGGAACGATTGAAATCGGTCCAGCAAGTACATTGATTAATAGTTGTACAGACGGTGTACTTAAGGATTTGTATGAAATAGGAACTGTATTTATACTTCCGGAGTATCAAAGAAAAGGTATAGGGAGTTTACTGCTAAATACAATGTATCTTATATTACTTAGCAGAGGACTAACCGAATGCTGTTTAGATAGTGGATACAAAAAAGCACAAAGTATATGGACAAAAAAGTTTGGAAAACCTAGTTATGTGCTGAAGGATTATTGGGGCGAATCAAACGATCATATGATTTGGAGAAAAAGTTTACATGATATACCTATAATATTTGAATTATAAAATGAAATATCTCTCTTGACATAGCTTTTCTTACATACTTATGCTATTATTTATCTTTATAATAAAAGAGGACGTGAATGAACTTGATTAAAATTAATATTCCTGAAGCTGATGTTTCAATTACTGAACGTAACCAAGTTATTAAAGGAGACGAGCCATTAATTACTCCAATTAACGGTTTTATCGATTTCCACTTGTTCCCTAGAGATAAAGGCGGCATTTTTATGTTTTACAATATTAATGACGAACTTCTTTTCGTAGGTAAAGCTCGTAAAATTAGACAACGTATTAAAAAGCATTTTGAAGATAATGTTTCACCAATCAAAAATAATCGTGATGAAGTATACCGTATCGATGCATGTATCGTAGAAGATCCAACTGAAAGAGAAATTTACGAAACATACATCATTAATAAGTACAAAGCGAAATATAACGTTGATAAAGTGTTTTATAAATAAGTAAAAAAAACAATCCTAGCACATATACTAGGATTGTTTTTTTGTGTTTCATTCTTCATTTTTTTCTCCTTTTTTAAAATGATTAGCAGCAATTAAACAGAAAAGCCCTATAAATAATATTATAATTCCAAGCGTTTTATGCTTGCCTTCAAAAAAAGGAATATCTGAAATAACATTTGTCATACATAACCCTATAAACACAAGGATAGGTCCTGCCCACAGTAATACATTGCCGAATTTCGTATGTTGCCACATAGTAACCCTCCTCACTCCTTTTTACATATATATCCATGAAATAAAAGTAAATTCATAGAGAAAAATAGTTTTTTTCATATCGAAAATTGAACCTTCATATATTGGTACAAGCAAACGAGAAAGGGGACCATCATGAATTGGTTAGAAGCTTTTATATTAGGGATAATACAAGGTTTAACAGAGTTTTTGCCGATTAGTAGTACAGGACATCTTTATTTAGGAAGGCATTTGTTTCAATTAGATGAAGCTGGATTGTTTTTAGATACGATGCTGCATATCGGGACTTTGCTTGCAGTGTTTATTTATTACAAAAAAGAATTTATATACTTAATTAAAAATCCATTTTCAAAACTAATGTTATTGCTTATTGTTGGGACGATACCTGCAGTTGTAATCGGATTGTTATTTAAAGACTTCTTTGAAGATATTTCAAAAACAGGTATTACGATTGGATGGGAGTTTTTAGTGACAGGTTTCTTTCTCTACATGGCCGATAAACAAAAAAACGGTCGTAAAAAAATGGATGACATTACATATAAAGATGCATTTATTATCGGTTCATTTCAAGCGGCTGCTATTTTCCCAGCAATTTCTCGCTCTGGTATGACAATCGTCGCTGCTTTATGGAGAAAACTAGACCGTGAAACAGCAGCATATTTTTCGTTTTTATTATCTACGCCAGCAATAGTCGGAGCAATCATCTTGCAATTTGCAGATGTTTATCAAGGGAAAGCAGAATCTATTTCTAGTACATCTTTAATTGTCGGCACGTTATCAGCAGCGTTTTTTGGTTACATAGCTGTTTCATGGATGATTCAATATTTAAAACGTCACTCCTTAAAAGTATTCGCGTATTACGTATGGGGATTAGGTATTTTAATTTTAACGTTGCAATTTACTCATGTGTTTTAATTTAGTAATTCTTCGTTTAGATCCTGTTTCATTCATACAAGGCAGGATCTTTTTTCATTAAGGGGGAAAATATGTTTAATAAGGCTATCGTTATTGGCGGAAGTATAGCAGGAAAACTCGCAGCAAAAGCATTATCAACTTCTTTTAAAGAAGTAATCATTATAGAAGTCGGCGAAAGATGGGATGGAAAAGCTTTGAGAAAAAGAGTTTCACAAAGTAATCATCCTCATGTGTTATTAAAAGGTGGAGAAAATGCAATCGAGGAATTGTTTCCTACTATTACTAATGAATTAATAGAAGCAGGCAGCATCGTAAATAACTTTACTCGTGATATAAAATGGCATCAATTTGGTTTATGGAAACAACCATTCATAGGAGAAGTGCATATGATTCAACAAAGTAGGCTTTTGCTTGAATGGCATATCCAAAAAAGAATGGATCAAATTTCAAATGTAATCATTAAATTTGGAACATTGGTTGAAGGGTTATTAGTAGATGTAAAGCTTAACAAAGTATGTGGAGTAAAAGCTAAGTGTTTAGAGACTGGCATGCAAGAAGAAATTCAAGCAGATATTGTTGTTGATGCGAGTGGATTCGGTTCAAAAAGTATAGCATGGTTACGTGAATACAATATCGAAGTGAAAGAAGAGAAAGTGCGTATCGATTTATTCTACGCAACTAAAATGTTTAAACTCAAAGAAAATGAGAAATTAGACTGCTGTAATATGCTAATGTCTCCAAGTTTCCCTGACAATCCGTATGGTGTTCTTATTCAAACGATTGAGGATAATCGTTATTTTGTTACTTTCAGCGGATACGCAAATGAGAAAGCACCACAAACAGATGATGAGTTTTATGATTTCGCTGAAAATCTATCAATCCCTAATGTGACAGATTTTCTAAACAAAGCTGAGGGAATTACTGATATAAAGACATACAAAATTCCTTATCAAGTACGTCGGCGATTTGATTTAATTAATCATTTACCAGAAGGGTTGTTAGTAGTCGGTGATGCACAATGTCGTTTTGATCCAGTTTTCGGTCAGGGAGTTTCAGTTGCGGCTATGGAAGCTTACCAGTTGCAGTTGCTTTTACAACGGAGACAAAAGCTTGATAATGCATTTACACAGCAGTTTTATAAAGAAACTGCTAACATAATACAAACCCCTTGGGAAATGACTACAACGGAAATATCACGTCATCCTCAGTTAAAAAGAGAATTAACGATAAAGCAAAAATTTCAGCTATGGTATACGAAACAAATATATCAACTATCTGCAAGTGACTCTGAAGTTTATATCCGATTAGTAAGAGTGATGAATTTAATTCGTAGTCCATTTCACCTATTTCATCCGAAAGTGCTACTCGCTGTATTACTGATGCGAAAGAAATAGCAGGAAAATTATCGGTTAAAAAAGAATGTATAACAGTTAGTAAATCAAGAAGGGGTAAACGGGATGGAAATATACATAGAGCAATTAAAGAATCAAGACGCTGAAGATTTATTTAAATTTGAACTCACGAACAAATCATTTTTTGAAACAATGGTACCAAGTCGTGGCTCTAATTATTACGTGTATGAATACTTTCAAAAGCAACTTGACGAACTATTAAAAGAACAAACTGAGGGGATTTCTTATTTTCATCTCATACGTAATACAGAAAAAGAAATTGTAGGACGTATCAATTTAGTTGATGTAGATAAGGAAAAACGAATTGGGTCGTTAGGCTACCGAGTTGGAGAGAAGTTTACTAAAAAAGGAGTTGCAGCAGCATCTGTAAAATTGATTTTGGCTCAAGCAAGAGTCTATGAAATTAATGAAATACATGCTATGACAACAACAAATAACATAGCTTCACAAATTGTATTAGAAAAGAACGGATTTTCTCGTGAAAAGGAAGCGGAGACAACTACTGTAGATTTAAACGGGGAAAACGTAAATTTCGTACATTATATTTGGAGGACCGCTAAGGGTTAAAGATAATAGGGAGGGACATGTACATGAAGGATTTACGTTATCCAATAGGTCAATTTACTTATGTAGGAACTATTACAGAAGAAATAATTGATAAATGGATTCAAGAAATTGAGGATTTACCTAATGAACTAGCAAGAGCGATAAAAAATTTAGATCAGAAGCAGTTAGATACACCGTATCGCGTCGGTGGATGGACTGTTCGTCAAGTTGTTCATCATGTTGTTGATAGTCATATGAATAGCTATATACGCTTTAAATTAGCACTGACAGAAAAGAATCCAACTATTAAACCGTACAAAGAAGAAAAATGGGCAGAGCTACCTGACTCAAAATTACCAGTAGATGTTTCACTTGTAATGCTAGATTCATTACATAAAAGATGGGTTAACTTATTATATTCTTTAGAACCAGCAGATTTAGAAAAGACATTTAATCATCCTGAATCAGGAGAAACAAAACTTGCTGCTGCAATTGGACTATATGCATGGCACGGTCGTCATCATACAGCTCATATTACTTCTTTAAGAGAGCGTTTAAATTGGTAACATTAGAGAAGGCGACAGAAATTGATGCAGAGATTATATTTCAAATGCAAGTAGAATCATTTAGTTCATTATTAGAAAAGTATAAGGACTATGAAACAAGTCCGGCAAATGAACTTATTGAAAAAACAATTTCAAGAATAAATAATCTGGACGGTGGATTTTATAAAATTTTCGTAAACACGAATCTTGTCGGAGCGATATGTATATCACGTAAAGAAAGGGCATCTAAATTTTGGATCAGCCCGATGTTTATTATTCCAAACTATCAAGGGAACGGAATTGCTCAAAAAGTATTAATTTTAATCGAGAAGATGTTTCCGGAAATAACGACTTGGGAGCTTGCTACAATTTTAGAGGAAGAGCGAAATTGTTTTCTATACGAAAAGATGGGATATATAAGAACGGAATTTAAAAAGAAATTAAATGATAAAGCAACTTTAATTTATTATAAAAAAGAAAGGTAAAGCACATTTTAAATGCTTTACCTTTTTGTACTGTTTTAGATTAAATATACAATTTAAATGTATATTCTTCCGAAAAGTTCGGGTTAGTAATTTTGAATTCGAATAAATATACAAAAATGAACTATTTCGTCGTATATGTTACTAACGCTTTTTGAATGCTTAAAATACTATCGTCACCTTTAAATTCTTTCGTAATTGGATCATCCATACTAGATACCCAAATTTTAAGCTCTGCATCTAAATCAAAATGCCCAGCTGTTTCAATGCTAAATTGTGTAATGCTTTTATAAGGAATAGAATGATACTCTGTTTTTTTACCTGATATTCCTTGTTTATCTACTAAAATAAGACGACGATTTGTAAATACGATTAAATCACGAATTAATTTATAAGCATGCTCAACTTTTTCATCATCTAGCATAATCTTTTCTAAATCACGTTCAACGCTTTCTGTACTCGCACTTGATGCATTTCCTAAAATACCACTAAATAAACCCATATGAAATTCCTCCTTTATAATATGTGGAATGAGTTTCTTATATTGTACCATGCGAATGACTAATAGATTATGACATTGCTTCAATAGTTTTTTGTTATTATTGCAACCAATTTATATAACCTCATCCTAAAATCTTGTGCTAACATATAATTAAGAAAACAGAAGCAGAGGGATATAGCATGAAAAATATCGGTTTAGTATTAGAAGGCGGCGGAATGAAAGGGTTATATACTGCAGGAGTACTCGAATACTTTATGGAAAGGGACTTATTCTTTCCGTATGTAGTCGGTGTATCCGCTGGAGCGTGTATGGGAGCAACATATTT
The DNA here is from genome assembly GCF_019344915.1 of Bacillus sp. FDAARGOS_1420. Classification (NCBI taxonomy): domain Bacteria; kingdom Bacillati; phylum Bacillota; class Bacilli; order Caryophanales; family Bacillaceae; genus Bacillus; species Bacillus sp. FDAARGOS_1420. The sequence goes on from NZ_JAHWJB010000002.1 coordinate 1,758,610, forward strand.
GTCGCGTCAAAAAGGAAGAAATAAGAAAGTAAATACAGAGCTAGTAGCAGATCACAGGTATATATCTTATCGAAACTTAATTCAAAAACGTGAATTATTTGGAATGGATTTTTTATTTGATGAAGTACCAAACAAAATTGTACCGTTTGATTTTCAAACTTTCCTAAATTCAAATGAACAGTTTGTAATCGGAACGACTGATTGCGAATCAGGACAGGCAGTTTATTATAATAAAACAGAACATGGAAATGATATTTTAAAAATTATTCGTGCATCAAGCTCTGTGCCGTTTATAGCACCTGCTGTAGAATATGATAATCGAAAATTGTTAGATGGAGGGATTATAGATCCTATTCCAGTTTTTAAAGCGCAAAATGATGGTTATTTAAAAAACGTTGTTATAATGACAAAGCCAGAAGGATACGAGAAGCAGCGTAATAAATTTTTTGGACTAGCTAAAATTTTATATAGAAGATATCCAAAAATCGCAGAGCATTTAGTAGAACATTATCGTTTTTATAATGAAACTGTATCTTATATGAATCACAACGAACAAAAAGATAATTTTTATGTAATTCAGCCAAGCGCACAGCTTCCTATAAGCGGAATAGAAAGAAATAAAGAAAAGCTCGTTAATTTATATAATCTTGGCTATAAAGATGCTCATAATCATTATGAAAATTTATTGAATTGGATGGAGAAATAAAGGAGTGGAACGTTGGTATTAGGAAAAGAAGTTATTTTTAATGAATTGCAGAAAATGCATAGTCCTCTATATAAACCATTTCCGAATTGTGACATTCTAAAAGTACGGAAAGATTATAAAAATATATTTACAGAAGATGATTGCATAAGTTCTGATTTAAATTATTATTGGATGCATACAGCAGCAACTTTAAATTCTGTACTAAATAAAAAAGAAAAGAATATTTCGTTTCAGCAAATACAGTGGCTAAGAAAATCGTTTTTTGAATGGTTTCCACAATATCGTTTTCTAGAAACAGAAATTGTGAAGTATCCTATTTTGCATAGAGATTTTATGAATTATGAGAAGTCCCGGAAACTATTACTTTACTATCTTACTGAATAAAGACGAAGACGCACAGGTTAAATATAGCTTGTGCGTTTTTTTAGTTCATAAAATATACAATATTATCAACTTGTTTATATAGGAATTCTAATGAGAAGAAAGAAGTACATATAGAATGATTTTAAGGGAGAGAGAATAAGTTTAGTAGCCGTTTTCCTTTAAGTTATTGTCCAACTTGAATATAGTTATTTATGTTAAAATATTTCGAGTAAAATCAAGTTCTTAACGATTTTATCAAACATTAAACAAAATAAATTAGAAACGCAGAAGGGACAGCACTAACATGGAAAACGTGTCAAAGATAGATAAATTGGAATCAATAAAATCTTTACAATCGACAATTCGTAAACTTGAAAATGCTTTTTCACAGATGACTCAAAAAGGAGCAAATACTACCTTAGTAAAAAAAAGGCTTAAAGCTGTTTGCATAGGGCTAGCAGTGTTAGAGAACGTGTGGAATCAAGAAAGTCATCGGTATAGCCAAGAAGAGTTAGCAGAAGCTCGTAATGTCCTTGCTGGTTTGCTCCCATCAATTGAGAGAGCCTATGATAAGTCTAAAGATGGTAGTCCTCAAAGAACGCTTTTAACAAGACGGATAAAAGCGTTGGAGCTTTCTATTCAGGCAATTGATAAACTTTCTAATAAATAACTCATCTAAATACACAACATCCTAATCTTAAATTTTATAAAAGCAATCTAGTGAAAAGAAATACAAAGGAGGAAGATGGATGACTTCAATAATTAGTCCAAAGTTAGAGGAACTTAATAATCAATTGAAAAACGGAAACGAGAAAGCTTTTTATACTTTTTTGCATGAAATAAAGTCAAATAATACGCCATTAATAGAACAGTGTCCAGTAGATAATCGGTATAAGCTTATAACGTATATATGGTTAGGGGACCGAAAAACTGAAAACGTTTATGTATTCGGTAGTTTTCCTGGTTGGGATCTGTCTGTAAATCAATTGCAACGGTTGTTACATACAGATATTTGGTATCGAACGTTTAGAACGGATAAGCGTTTTATTTCAACTTACTATTTTTCAGTAAATGATTTTTTCGAAAATGATTGGATAAAGCGTAGTGAGCAGTACCGACTAGACCGATTTAATGGAAATGTATTTGGAGAAGATGCCAATAAAGCATCCGTGTTAGAAATAGATATGAAAGTGCCGTATGATAGTCGATTTCCTTCTAATCATTATCCATCTGGAGAAATTGAAACATATTCTTTCTATAGTTCAACTTTAAATAATACACGTAAGATTCATATTTATACTCCTCATAATTATTCTCAAACTTCACACCTTCATGAACTTCTCATTGTATTTGATGGGAATTCTTTTATTAAAGACCTTTCAATCACAAGAACACTCAATTATTTAATTTATAAAAAAGAAATTCCGTCTTGTATAGCTGTTGCTATAGATCCTGTTGATCGGCTAGAAGAGCTAACCTATAACGATAAAATGAATACATTTTTAACGGAGGAATTACTTCCGTGGATTCAAGCTAAGTATCACGTATATCAAGAAGAGAGGAATACAACAATTGCCGGTTTCAGTCTCGGTGGCTTAGCAGCTTTTTATGCAGCTCTTCAAAATCCACATATTTTCGGGAATGTGTTGTCAATGTCTGGATCCGTACATTGGAAAAAGGATGGCTTTGAAAATAAAATTCCGTGGATTGAAAATCAAATTACATCTGTAAATCCCAATACGTCTCAACCTCATTTTTATTTGGCAGCAGGACAACTTGAAAACGAACCCCTTTTAACGGCTAATAAGCGCTTATATAGAGCTTTAAAAGATAAGGGATACCAAATGACTTATGAAGAGTTTCAAGGCGGTCATGACAGTGTTTGGTGGCGAGAAAAGTTATTTGATGGATTGAGAGCATTAAAACATACAAAAACCACACTATAAAATAAAAAGGAGAGAGAATTTATGAATCAAGATGAGCTAGATAAAAAACTTAAAAAACAAGAAATTTTAGTTAAAGATGAAAAAGTTTGGTCGTTCACGTATGAGGATCATATTAGTTCTATCGTTAAACAGGCAGAAAAGACAGGAGCGTTTAATGATTTACCTGGGAAAGGGAAACCTCTTAATCTTGATAAAGATCTTTCGTATAATCCTGACAAGCAACTTTATAGAACTTTGAAAAATAATCATGTTTTGCCTAGGTGGATTGAACTTTCAAAGGAAATAGATCATCTAAAAGAAAATTTAAAAGAACTAACGGATAATGCAGAAGCAGCTATGTTAATTACAACTATTAATAAAAAGGTCTCAGAACATAATTTACTTTGTCCGCCAAGTGCGCAAAAAATGAGGGTTAAAACGGATTTTTAGCTTTTTTTAATGAAACCATCTTTTGCAATATAATTGAGGTAGGCATTTATTATTTATCTTTAAAGGGAGGCAGAAGAAATGAAGAATACGTATCAGCTTCAATTACCGAAAGAACTAGAGCAGTATCGAAGTATTTTAGAAGAAAGTGTGAAACCGTATATTAAAGTGTCTGGAACGCAAGCAGAAACAACTCTTTTTGAAAGTAAGTTTGGTGGCTATCCGTATGTACCTATAAATCAAGAGCATCCATCCTAAAGACTCAAATGGACAACCTATGATGTTACTTGCGCAGCTAAACTTTGAAGAAATGCCGCATGTTGAATATATGCCTCAAAAGGGTATGCTACAGTTTTTCGTAAGTGCTGAAGATGAGCTTTACGGAGCAGATTTTGATCATCCAACTAGCCAAAAAGACTTTCGAATTATTTATCATTCTACAATTATAGAAGATTTAAATAAGGTTATTACTGATTTTAGTTATTTAAACACTTCAGAATTAGAGGACTTTATCATACCTGAAGCAGCTAAACTAAAGTTTGAATTGGATTATCAACCGGTAACATCAAGAGATTATCGATTTGAAAAAATTTTTAAGGAAAACATTGATCGGGAAGAAATTGTTGATGAAGAAAATAAAACAAAATTAGGCGAACTGTATGATGATCTATACGAAGATCGAGGGCATAAAATTGGCGGTTATCCATTTTTCACACAGACAGATCCGAGGGAATGGGAAGAAAAATACCAACAACACGATATATTATTGTTACAAATCGATACAGATGATTCATTAAATATTATGTGGGGAGATTCTGGTGTTGCTAATTTCTTTACACGTAAGGAAGATTTATTAAACCTAGATTTTTCCAATGTTATTTACAATTGGGATTGTTACTAAAAATAGAGAAATGGATTACTAGCTAGCAAAAGAAATCTTCCTGAAGGTGAGGAGGATTTTTTCACGTTAAAAATAAACGTTATGTTAACTAGAATGAAGAATCCAATGAAAGTCAAGCGTAAATAAAAGAAATAACAACAAAAATATAAAATAATAAAACATATGTAATTAGCAATAAATCTATAAAGCAAAACATAAAATAAAATTTATCATTTGTATAGAAAAATTTATTTCGCATAAAAAAATTCCGTGCTAATCAAAATTATTTTTGACTCGTTAAACGATAATCAATCGATTAAGATTTGCTGTGATTAATTTATAGCAAAATAAACGATAAAAACTGTAGAAATTCATTTAGATAAGATTTTATGTGAATCTCATTAAAAATACCCGCTCCGTCTCATTAAGTATAGTTTACTTGGTTTTTGATACAGGTAAACACTTACTCTATGCAACTTCGTATAATATATATTATGTTAACTAGTAAAAAGTAATAAACTTATTATATGTTAGTTATAGTTGTTAGTCTCCCCTTTTTAATTGGGTTCATAATGTGTTGTAGATTGTGTGGTTATTTGTTTTTTAAGTTATTTATGTTGTGTTATTGATAAGAATGTTTCCGTGTATAATTTATATTTTAGTTAATAAAAAACGCAATTCGTTTAAAGTGAACGAATTGCGTTGATATGATTAAGAATAAGTTTTTAAAATTAGTTTGCTACAGCAATTGCTTCGATTTCGATTAATAATTTATTGTTAATCAATTTGTTAACTTCTACAGCTGAACTTGCTGGTGGATTGTTTGTGTTGATGTATTGATCTCGAATATCTCTAACAATGGCCATTTGAGAAATGTCCGTCAAGAAAAATGTTAATTTTACTACATCATTAAAATTTAAGTCTGAAGTTTTTAATGCGATTTTAATATTTTCAAATACTTGTCGTGTTTGTGTAGCTAAATCATCAATTCCAACTATTTGACCGTCAGTATTAATTGCTACTTGTCCTGATATGTAAATGGTTCGTTTAGCATTACTAACTTCGACTACATGTGAGTATCCAAAAGTTGCTGGCATTGTTTCTGGATTGATAAATTTCTTTTGCAAGGTGCATCTCCCCTATTTATATCGTATTTTCTTCATGTTTAATTTTAGATAACTATCTATTTTACAAATGATTTTCCACATATCCTTCTGCTACATATGTGGAGTTATAATACGCTGCTTATATTTATAAAATTAGGTATTTAATAGATTATATATGTTTGATTTTCTTGAGCGCTGATACTAATTATGCCTTGTTTTATTAATTCTTCAGTTATTTTTGTATAGAAAAAGTGATACCACCAAATAAAAAATTCTTCGTAAGTTATTTCTTTTGAGTATCTGCTGCTTGCAAAGTATTCTTTTAAAGGCTTCTCATTTTCTTTACATAATAAAATCAAATCTTCACTGACCGTGTTCGCGATTTCGTTAAGTATAGATAAGTCTGCGGCTGTAAACACTGGGATAACAGGTTGCGAATTTTTATATAAGCCTAATTTTTCGTATAATACATTTGAATTTAAGTCTACTTGTCTATCTACTGCTACAAAATTTTCAACTAATTGCTTTTTCGTATAATTAATATCGATAATAGCATCGTGAAAATATTCTTCAAACGTTTCTTTATTCGCAGTTATTAAATTCAAAGTTGTATATCGAGTGTTTCCATAAAGACCAATTTGATATTCCCCTAAATCCAAATACGTATTACCATACATTCCAAAGGCCTCTTTGTCTGTTTGTTCTTGTTCTAGAATCGCATAATAATATCTTTTATTGTTTCTCAAAGGCCGTTCTGTTTCTAAATAGTTTTCTTCAATGTTAATTATTTGTCCAGAATCTAATAACACACCGCTATAAAGTAAAAGACTATACGATTCTTTAGATAAATAATTAAATGTCTCGATTCTTTTAGACATAGCATCAATTTGATTAGAATACTTTTCAATTATGTTAAGTGTAGGTTTAATTAGAGGCTCACATAGGTTATAAAGTTTTTCTCCTTCAGTAGCTGTTATAACCATACACGTTGGATAGTAACTCTCTCCTATCTTTTTCAATAAACCTTCTAGTTCTAATGCATGTATTTGTTTTTCGAATTCTTCGTTCGTCCAATTTAGCTTCGTTTTTATAGTATTTGACTCAATTCCATGATGGAGCATTACAAGTAAATATTGAAGGTTTGTTCCGCTTATTTTTAAAGTTGGATAATTGTCACCTGATGAAATCATTTTTGTCTCATAAGTTGTTTTAAGTATTTTCTCCGGAGTATAATTAGCAAGCATTTTAAAATCCCTCCTTTTTTAGTAATTTAATTGTAAAATCTATGTATTTACTATGTTCTGTAAATAAAAATAAGTATCCTTTAATGATTTCAAATTAAAAACCTTAGTATGGCTATGTTAATACCTATACTAAGGTTATCTAGAATTTTATATTGTATTATTGCTATTTATATATGCCAAATTAATTTGTTCATATTCTTTTTTAAATTGATTATCATTTTTTATCCAACGTTTAAATGTTAATTCATTAATATTTATATTTGAACATGCTGTAGTAATACATTTGTTTTTCTCATAATCTTTAAGGAAGTTTTCTTTTCTTTGCATAACTGCAGCTTGAGTTCTTTTTAATTTTCGATCTTGTAATTGTTCTAAACTTACATGTTCTTTATGAAATGTTTCATATTTTCTATGCAAATATATATCTTTGTCTTTATAAATCCAATTTGCAAAAAGCTGAATTGATTTTCTCCCAGTCAGCATGACACGATAATGTGTATTTTGATTTAAAAGGTTAGAATTTAAGTTGTAATTTTGCAGAACTTGGTTTAGAGAGTTCATAAAATTATATGATCCTCCTACAAAACTTACTGTATATGCTTCATAATTGACATAACCATCTCCGTCAAAATACCCTCGAATAAAATGATGCAGATATTCATCTGGTACGAATGGAAATTCTACAGTAAATGATTTACAAGGCTTGATTCCGTGAATATTCATAAGATCTTCTTTAATTGTTTTACTATTGAGGTTTAACATATATACGCCTGTTTTTTTGTTTTGATAAAGCGGCTGGTTTGTGTTTAATTCTTTTTTTATATCGTTTAGAATGTCACTTTCTTTTTGCGAGATACTGACACATTGATTTTCTTTTGGTATAACACCGTCTGCTGTTATAAATCCTAAAATATAAGCCATGTTATTTGACCAAGTTTTAAAATAATCTTCTATTAAATCATACTTTCTCTTCCAACTATCTATAGCTCGTCTGGGCACGTTTTTTTCTTTTAAAACCATACGAATATATCCAGCAGACACATTGGCAAGTACAGCTATTTCTGAGGTGCTCTTCCCTTTTGTATAAAGCTGAATCATTTCAGATTTTGATAGTTTACATTTTGACTTCTTTTTTCTTTCTTCAAGCATTTATAGACTCTCCTTCCTTTGGATAATTAGTTACCTACCTGCTTCTATAACATATAAAGAAACATACGGTCTTTGTTGTTTATAAGAAAGAATTTACTTAAACAAAACAATTCACAAATACATAATATTAGTTTTAGCTGCTGCTAAATGAATTCTATTTTTTATATATAAATAATAAATTTGAAGAATTTATGAAATGTACTGCATTTAAGATGAAAGGTAAAATGATATAGTTTAAACTACAATTAGCTACAATAACAACATACGTATATTGTTAAACGTAAAAAGGAGAACTAATGAAAAAGAAATATATGAATCAAATTCCGACTGATGTAAGTTTTAATCCGAAAGATATTATTGGTTTAATGACTGATTACTTTAAAATGAAAACAAAGCTGCGTCCTGTAAAGAATTTACCTATTGTTTTATCGAATAAAAATAATGAGTCTTTAGAGAGTGTGACATGGTTTGGGCACTCTGCTTCTCTTTTGAAAATAGAAGGTAAAAAATTGTTATTAGACCCTATGTTTGGAGATGCCTCTTCCCCATTTCCTGTGTTTAATAGTAAGCGGTATAGTGGTGCTTTTTCTTTAGAACATGATGAACTTCAAGAAATTGATGCGATTATCATTTCTCATAATCACTATGACCATTTAAATTACAAGAGTATTATGCAGTTAAAAGATCGCGCAAAGTACTTTTATGTACCAACGGGAGTTGCGCAATATCTTATTAAATGGGGTATTTCACCTAGTAAAATTAGTGAACATAATTGGTGGGATGAAATTACGTTTGATAATATTAAGTTAGTTTGCGCTCCTGCAAGGCATTTCTCTGGACGAAGTATGACAGATAAAGATCGTTCTTTATGGTGTTCATGGCTTATTCTTGGTCAAGAAACGAAAGTTTTCTTTAGCGGTGATAGTGGCTATGCTCCGCACTTTAAGGAGATTGGTAATAAATATGGTCCATTCGATCTTACTTTAATGGAATGCGGGCAATACGATACGAGATGGTCTGCAATTCATATGTTGCCAGAAGAAACAGTACAAGCTCATATTGACGTTAAAGGAGAATTGCTCGTTCCTATTCATTGGGGTGCTTTTACGTTAGCGTTACATGATTGGAGTGATCCAATCGAGCGAGTTACAAAAGAAGCAAATCGTTTAGGAGTTAATATTGCAACGCCACAAATTGGTGAAGCTATTACGTTAAAATCTAGAGAATATCCTACGTCAGCTTGGTGGCGAGAAGTATAATTATAATAAAAAGCGAACCGATTTAATATTGATGGTTCGCTTTTTATTCATTTATGACTCATCTATTAAAATTTTTTGTTTTATCTACTGGAATTGCATTTTTCATCTTTTCTGTTGTCCAATATCCTGTGGGGTCTTCTATATCGTTTGAATCTTGAATAGCAGATGGGATACCGGGGGCTTTTTTCACTTGAGTAAGAGTATCTTTTTCGCTAGAGGTTGCCAATGCTAAGTAAATAATTAAGGGTATTATAATAGTAACACTAGTTATACATATCCAAAATAAGTGATTTCCTTTTTTCATGAGCTCCTCCTTCTATTACATACTAAACTCCCCTAATTACTACTTTACTATGCTGGTCTGTTTAGCTAATTCTTTATTCTCATACTCTACTAATTTATGATTTGATAAAACGCAAGAGTGCTCTAATATTAATTCATTATAAAGTACTTCAGTTAAAAATTTAGGTATCATCTCTCCTACGCCGTAATTATAGTCACTTAGAATCCAAGATACCTCTTTCCAATCTAGAATTCCTTCTGAGACTTTTTTTGGAGTGTGATATGTAAATTCATTAAGTAGCTTTACTAAATAGACATACATGCCACCAGAATATGAGGAATCCTCCCATTTAATAATGCCTTTAAATTGAATTTGATTTTGTTCAACATCTATATTTGTTTCTTCTTTTATTTCACGAATTGCATTTTCTAACGGTGTTTCTCTTTTTTATATCTTCCCTCCTACACCGTTCCATAATCCTTTTACAGGATCATATTCTCTATTTAGCATAAGTATTTCTTCATTTCTTTTTATAAAACATAAAGTGTGCTTGTATATAATTTAATTCCTTCCTTTGTTCTCAATAAGTTCTAACAGGCGATATTAAATATACTGCTGCAGATTGTTCACCTGCTTCAATTAATATCGGTCTCATGGAACCACCAAAACTTAAAGTAACTCTATCTTCTTTTATTGCTTTTAAAGTATCGACCATATATCGGCCATCGAAAGATATATTTAATTGCTTTTCACCGTGAATCGCATCTATTTGTTGTGTCTCGCATATTTTACCAATCTGAGAAGCGTTAGAAGAGATTTGTATTGTGCATTCGTCGATGATTTCTAAGTTAACGTTGTTGTTTGCCCATTCACTAGCCAATAAACTTGACCGATCTACACCTTGTAAAATCTTTTTTCTATCTATATTAATAACCGTTTGGGATTCATTTGGAATTAGGCCGGATATATTAGGATATTTTCCTTCAATAAGCCTTGAATACAACGTAATTGTACCGAATTTAAAAATAATGTGACTCTCTGAAAGATATATGTATACTAAATTTGAATTATTGTTCATTAATTTTAGTAGTTCACTAATAGTGGAACTTGGTACAATGCAATTTGCTTTCGCATGAGATGAAATTAATATTTCACGTAAAGCCAGTCTATGTGAATCAGTCGCAGCACAAATTAATTTGTTATGATCAATAACGAAATGTACGCCAGTAAGAACTGGTCTAGATTCATTTTTAGCAGTTGCAAAGACAGTTTGTTTGAATACCTCAATCAGCTGTTCCGTTTCTACTTGTATTTCTGTATGTGCGTCTAAAAATGGTACATTAGGAAATTCATTTGCCGAGAGTCCATTTAAGTTTAAAGTAATTTCATCTGATTGAATTGTAATCAACTGCTCATTCATACTTTTTATTAAAATCTCACTTGGCATTTTCTTAATAATTTCAATGAAATATTTTGCTGGTACAACAATACTCCCTGCTTTTAAAATAGTTGTAATTTGTTCGTCTTCAATTGAAATAGGTATAAATTTTTCAATGAAAATATTCGAATTACTTGCGATTAAAGTAATTCCAGATTGATCTGCTGTTATCTTTATTCCGGATAATATAGGAATTAAAGTTTTTGTTGAGATAGCTTTACTTACTTCTGAAAGAGCTTGTGTAAATTGTTTGTGATTAACGATAAACTCCATTTTTCCCCCGCCTTAAATGAAATACTATCTTTATGAAGATTGATGAATAATAGTTCCATTAAAAATATAAGGAACTGTTTCTTTCTTTTGTAAAAGGCTTTTTAAGTGTTCTGGTATACGTAAATAAGGTTCTGCTGAATCTAATTCCATCCAGGTAATCTCCTCAATCTCTTTTGGCCGTGATATACAGAGTTCCCCTCCGATTATTTCTCCTAAAAAATTAAAGAAGATTGCATGATGTCCTCTCTCTTCAAAAAAGGCTTCACTAATGGAACAAACCCCTTTTACGGATATATCTAGCCCTGTTTCTTCTTTCACTTCACGAATTGCTGCCTCTTCTAACGTTTCTCCGAATTTAACTGCTCCACCTGGTAAAGTGTAATAAGAACCGTTTTCCCCTTTGTTTTTAACCATTAATAGCTTTTCATGAGTTTCATCATATAGAAGTGCGTATGTAACATTTACTTTTTTCATATGTAACCCCCTTGAATGGTAAAAATTTTCTGTCTTTATTTTATTCTATCATTAAATTGTTTGGATTCATAAAAAGTAATTTGAGTAAATAACTAATACGAAACGAATTAGATTTTTTGAATGGCATCCATTGTTTAGACATTATGCTGTAATGAAAAAGAGCCCTAGTATAAGGACTCTTTCTTAGCATTAAGCTATTTTTCGATTTAACGATTTGATTTCTTTCTTCTTTTCTGCATTTGGAGGGCGGATTACTATAGAGATAACGAAAGATATAACACATAGAACACCGATTGTAATGAAGGTTGGCTGAAATCCGCCAAGTAGTGCTCCAATGAATGATCCTGCAAGTGCACCGAATCCGAAACCTTGGTAAACAATCCCGTAGTTTGTACTATGGTTTTTTAATCCGAAGAAATCCCCGACAATGGCTGGGAATATGGTGATATTACCACCAAAGCAAAAGGCAACGCTTGCTACACAAGCAAAATAAATCCCGTAATTTAGTGGAATAAAACTTAAAGTGAAGACGGATAATCCAATAATAATAAATGTAGCCGAGACGATTTTTAATCGACCTATTTTATCTGATAACGTTCCAAGAATAATTCTACCTATTGTATTAAAGATTGCAATCATTGCGACGGCATTAGCGGCCGTCGCTGTACTAAGACCAACGAGCTGCACCCCAATGTCTTTTACCATACCGATTAAATATAAACCACCCATACAGGAAGTGAATAGCATAAAAAACAAGAAATATACTTGTTTAGTGCGCATCATTTCACGCGGAGTATAGTCATTGTGTAATGTTTCAGCCGTAGTGTTACTTACAATTGCTTCACGTAAGAAGAACGATCCGATTAATACTAAAAATAAGACGATAATACCCCAATATAAAAATGCTTGTGATACACCAAGACTATCGATAAGATTTCCGTTTACATATCTAAAAATTAAGCTTCCCATTCCATATGCTGAAACAGATATACCAGAAATAAGCCCTTTACGGTTTGGAAACCATTTAATTAAATTAGATAGTGATGTAATATATGCTGTTCCATCAGCGTATCCAACGACAACACCGGCTAATAAATAAAGTAATGGTAATGAGGAAACTTGTGAACTAAGTATTAAACCGAGTCCTAAAACAATTCCTGCAGTAGCGATAAGTTTACGAAGTCCAAATTTTTGTTGTAGCTTTCCTGCAAATAGAGTTGAGAATGATAAAGAAAAACTCGTAATTGAGAACGTGATCGCGACTGAATTGAGATTCCATCCAAACTTACTTACAAGGGGTTGATTAAATAAACTCCATGTGTAAATTGTTCCTAGGCCAATTTGAACAATGATTGTACCTAGAACAATTAGCAATGGATTTATAGATGTTTGTTTCATGCTAACTGTCCCCTTCTTTTATCATGACATGAATTTTCACAGTTAGTATATCCATGATAAATTGCAAGATACTGTACGGAAAATGGAAATTGAGTTAGCTTACACAAAAAGACACTTCATCAAGAAGTGCCTTTTTGTAGGTTATATACAGCATTTAAAGAAAGCTTTGTTAAGATAAGACATTTTCGAATGCTTATGTATATATGTTATCAAATAATTCGCTGAAAGTGATGAGACTTAAGACGTATTTTTCTTTCATAAATAAGTCGGAGAGAAAATTAATATTCAATTTCCTCAAAGTCTTTCGGCTGCGGTACAGTTTGCATATTAGCTGCATCTTTCGGATCGCTATAAATCGCGTTTTGTTCTGTGTTTACATCCTTTATATTTTGCTTTTTATTTTTATTCACTTCATTTTTCATTAAAGTTCACTCCTTTTTATTATAGGAGTAGTTATACCCTAACCATATTATTTTTACTGCTACTAAATGTATCAGCGACTAAATTGCTAAATTCACGTAAATAATATAAATAATTATCCCCACCATAGTTGTATCTTTTATTGTACATTTTAGCAACGACGACATTATATTCTGGAATGACTAATATCGTTGGTCCTGTAATTCCTAATATTTGATAGGAACCTTTAGGAACTCGCTCACCAAGTTCGCTAAATAAAGCAGGTTCATTTTGAACGAACCAAAACAACCCGTTTTGAGGTAGTTCTTTATTTGTATACTCTGGACTTTGTAAGCTCGTAGCAAGTGCTATAACTTCTTTTGGCACAATTTGTTTACCATTTAAAAAACCTTTATTTAAATGCAGGTTCCCCCAGTAGGCAAATTCTCTCGCGGAGACAAAAAGATTTTTCTCGGAGCCGTCATCTACTGCACCAACACTACTTATTGCATCTTCATTTGGATTTACAATAACCTTAACTAAATTTTCATCATGTTCTATTCTCCATCCAGTTTCATTGAAGTTGGCAGGTAGGAATACACGCTCCTTTAGTAATTCAGGAAAACTCTTATTATACAGCTGATAAATAAGCTGCGTCACCATTCTTACATTAATATCTCTGTACGCCCAAGCTTGTCCCGGCTCAAATTCACGAAAAGCTGTCCCATCATCGGTTTCATTTAAACCGTGTGAATGAGTTACTAAATGTCTTATCGTTGTCTTTCCAAGTAATGAAGGATCATATTCTTTAAAATAATTTACAGCCTCGTCATCAAGAGATTTTATTTTCCCCTCATAAACTGCATAAGCTACCATTAATCCTAAATAGCTTTTTCTTGCGGAAGCGACATTGAATTGTGAAGATATAGTTACTTTTTTACTAGTAGGAGTATTTGAATGCGTTCCACTATAATGCTCTAGCACAATCTTATTATCTTTCATAATACAAAGTGCTGCCGTAGAACTTTGATTTGTCTCTTTAATGTTTTCTACCCATGAAATTAATTTTTCATATTTGTACAAATAAATATCCTCCTAAAACATATAAAAATAACAGCATGAAAGAAAAGTTTCAATACATTATAACTTTGCATCTGCACTTTTCTTTCATGTGAAATATTATAGATCTATAATACTTAAATAAACCACCAGTTCCAGCAATTAGAACAGCTGAAACAACCAACACAACCTACGCAACCGCCACAACGTCCGCCGCCACAACCACCACAGCGACCACCACAACCGCCACAACGTCCGCCGCAACGACGTGCATCGTCTTGAATGTAGTAATATGGATATTGATTTTGTTGCTGATCCCAATACACAACATTACCAGGTTGATAAGCATTAAGGTTTAACGCTTGTAGTTCTTGTTGAAACTCATTCATTATGAAACCCTCCATTTACAAATGTAAATTCCGTCCAAATTTTCGAGTTTATTTACTTTTAAAAATAAAGTAGAAATAAGGCTATAGACTAAATGCGTACATCAACAAAATATGACTTTACACTAGGTGATGTACCTTGTTTATGAGCCTATTTTCTTTATATTCTTTTAGTGGACGGAATTAATATAAATAGAGACAATTAAAAGTTACTAATCCAGCAAGTTAATAGTTCATCACTTAATTTTCTTTCTAGTAATTCTTTTACTGAAGGTGTCGGCATTATTGTATAGGAATTTATATTTTCTTTATTAAAATCAATCCAGTGAAATGCTAAATGGGATTCTTTAGATATTGGAGTTAAATCGGATTTTAACTCATTTGAATCTATTTCAAAAATGTGGTTAATTTCATGGTGGAGGGTTTCTTTGGCTTGCCATTGATTTTCTATGACGCCTAAAAATTGTTTTATACTGCAAGTTACTCCAAGTTCTTCTCGTAACTCTCTTATTAGTGCATTCTCTGCTGATTCCCCAATTTCAACATGGCCACCGGGTAAAAAATAGTGATGTCCTATGTATTCAGCAACTAGTAATTTTTCATCTTTTATCATGATAGCTCGTACAATATGATGGAATTTACTTTTCATTTTGTATTCCTCCTAATCATTCACTTTATACTTGCTCGAAAATTTTCATTTAAAAGCGGGATAATATAAATCATAGGTGTTTCATATGGGTGAATTTCATTGATAATTGCAAGAGTACCTTTTACAAGTTCTCGTTTATACGTTAATTAAAACTAATAATTTTGATAAACGATTCTAAAAAAGAGTATGTTTATGAAGAAAATTATCAAAACATACTCTTAATATTTTTAGTTGATTCATTCTTTTACACTAAGGTTTGATTAGCCCTATTCTTTGCGGCCTCAAAATCGAAGCCGTAGCTAAAGTATGCAATCACTACTATTCCCTAAGCAAATCTATTCTCTACTTCAAATTTACCTGCCTGTACAAATTTTAGACTCTTAACGAACCACGAAAGCCTCTTGCGGCATAGTAAGATTCTGCCCCATTGTGATACACAAAGACGTGTCCAAAGCGATAATCGCAAAAAAGGGCACCGCCAAGTTCTCTAATATCAGAAGGTGTTTGCACCCAACTCGACGTCTTCATATCGAAATTTTCAAGATTATGTAATGTACGATATTCTTCTTCCGTTAATAGTTCAATCCCCATGGTAGTTGCCATATCAATAGCGTTATTTTCTGGTTTATGTTTCTTTCTTGATTCTAGCGCTTCAAGATCGTAACAAACACTTCTACGACCTTTAGGACTTTCTGCTGAACAATCATAAAAAATATATTCGCCTTTTTCTTTATCAAAATCAACAACATCAGGTTCGCCACCAGTTCGTTCCATTTCGTTGAGCGACCACAACTTTTCAGTATTAGCATCCAGCCTTTCTTGAACATTAGCCCATTCTAAACCTTTATGACGGTTCATATTATTCTCAAAACGATCTTTCAATGTTTGTAGTAATTCTTCACGTTGCTCTAGTGACAACTCTTTTTTATTGCTTTCTTTCATATTAGTTCCTCCATTGATGTTTTTATTAATGATAGTTTAAGTATATATAAATACTGTTTTATAATAAAATGTTTAAATAATTGCGTGAATTGAGTTTGCGATAATTTATATGAATTAGTACAACCAATTCTCCGCAATATGACCCTTTAACGGAACAACTTATTGTTTCAAAACAGTTTCTTAATCGATCTTTCAATTCTAGATGTTCTTTTCCTTTTCACTATAAATACACGATATAACTTTATTCAAAACAGTACATCTTTATTTCAACAACAATAAGCGATATACTTCCTCACCGTCATATACATTTCCTAATGGTTTAAAATCATAACATTCATATAGTTTCTTTGCAGAAATATTATCTTTATGGACAGTTAATCTAATTTCCTCACACTCTTTAAAGTTATTTTTTATTAAGTTAATGATTTCCTGTAATGCTGCTTTTCCATATCCTTTTCCTTGCTCTTTTTCATCAATGATAAATCCGTTAATCCAATACATATCTGTTGACTCTCGTACAAAAGCATGCATAATAAAACCAACTATAAGGTCACCATCATATATAGCCAATGGAATATATTCGACATTTTCACCATCTGGTTTTATGTATACTTTAGCAAGTGATACTGCCACTGCCGGAACAAAGTGTATTTGGTTTTCTTTAACTTGTAACTTTAATGCGTCTTCCCAATTTTCTCTCGTAACAATTTTTAATTGGACGTTCACTATTTTAAGCTCCTTTAAAAAGAGAATTTATCTTTTATATTCAACGGAGTGAAATGATTCCCTTTTTCGACATCAACTTATAACATGATTTTCATAAAATCCTGAATAAATTTTTCCTCATCTAATTGTAACGCTATACGCGCCCCTTCAGATTTAGAGTGTAGGCGAAAATCAGCAAAAGTTTGTCCCTTCGTTTCGCCGCAAATATCCACAGTCACTTTTCGGGATGTATAATTTAAAAATGTAGGATTCACTAAACCGCTTATAGCAAGTACATCGTGTAATAATGGCCCTTCAATAGATGGATTGAGTTTTTGGTATGCTGATAAATAATAATCGTACATGGGTTTCATAATCGGCTTAAATGGATTTTTTGTATTAGCTAAAATATAAGTAAATACATTTGGGGTTAAAACTGTTTTATTTGTTACATTTAAAGGGAATAACGTTATATTTTTCGCTTGCTGAAATACAATTTGACTTGCTATAGGATCTCCGTACACGTTTGCCTCTGCTAATGGAGTAACATTCCCTGCTTCTAAAAAGACACCACCCATAAAATAAATTCCTTTTACATTTAACATCAAGTCGTTCCATAAATTAAAAGCAATCGCTAACGAGGTAGATCTTCCTACATCGACAATTGTTAAATCTTCTCCATACTTTACAAGAATCGCAGCAATACTACCAAAATTGTATATCGGAATAGATAACACACTTTCCGGTACATGTATGGGTCCTAATCCTTCTGGTCCATGAATTTCAGGATAATACGTTGTAATTTCATTTGTAAGTGGCTTTGTTGCCCCGCTAATTACAGGAATATCTTGTCTGTTTGCTAACTGTAAAATATATGCGGCATTATGAGCGGCATGTATATGTTCAACATTTCCATATCCAGTTACGATACCAACAATTTCAATTTCAGGATGCAGTAAGCCATACATAATTGCAAACGAATCATCAATACCTGGGTCTCCAAAAAATAAAACCTTCTCCAAGAAATGCACTCCTTTCATAGGTAAGATAATTATGTATATGTGGAAATAATTTAAATCTATACAGTTCTAAGCAAATATTAATGGTGAGTAATGTATTGATAAAAAAGAACTAGCATTATGCTAGTTCTTTTGCAGATAAATAATCTACCGGTTTAATTAAATCTCGTACAAATATTGGACTAACTGATTTTAATATAGATTATCCCCACTATATTTATAGAATTGAAAGCCTGTTATTAATCCGGAATTTTGCATTCAAATTGCAAATACTCGCAGGGATGTCTTACCATACTTTTTCGCTCTCGATTTGCTTATAATTATCTTTTTTAAATGTTAAATGAGCAATCACAACTCCAAGTATAGTAATTATCCCTCCAATTATCGAAACAAAGGTTGGCACCTCGCCTAACCATATCCACGCAATAAAACCTGCAGTAACTGGTGTTAAATATAGAGAACTCGTTGCTTCAGAAGCCCCAGCATGAGATGTAATATACGCTAATGCAATATATGGAAGGACTGTCGGAAACACACCTAAATATATAACGCTCAAACTAATTTCCATAGGAGCTGCTACAATTTCTTGATAAATCCCTGGTAAAAAAATAAGCATACATACAGTACCAGACCAAATTGCATATATTGTAAATGGTAAGAAACCGTACTTTTTTAAATAAGACTTTTGAAAAACGAAAAATAGACTTTCTGAAAATGCCGCTAATAATATTAGTAATACCCCACTATTCAATTGAATGGAATCTCCTTGACTTAATGATAAAAAAGCAATTCCTACTAAACTAATTACACCACCAATCCAACCATTTAATTTCATTTTTTCATTCATAAAAACAGAAGCAAGAATTGCCGTTAATATAGGTGTTACTGAAACAATTAAACTAGCAGGTCCAGCATTTACACTCTGTTCACCGTAGTTTAGTGCAATATGATAAATAGTAAATCCTAGAGCGCCAAATATAAAAATTACTGGAATATCTTTTAAATCAGGTAACCGTAATTTGTATATAAGTGAAAACAGAAGAAGAATCAAAGAAGCAATTAGTAATCGTAGCAAAGTAAGGTGTTCAGGGCTGTAAGCTTCAAGCCCCATCCGAATTCCTGGAAAAGCTGTTCCCCATATAAGAATCGTAAAAGCGTGAGCACATACAATACGAAAATCCCATTTTTTATTATGCATATTTTCTCGCCCCCTCCAATAAACCAGCCATTTTCTAATTACCAATTATTTCTTTTCATCATATTTAATAGTTGATACAATGTCTTCAACCAGTTAATCCTCGAAAAAACCAACCACTTTGCATTTTTAAAATGAATGAGGGAGTTTTTAATATGTCTACTGATAAAAAACTGCCTAAATATCGGCAGATAATAGACTATATGAAAGAAAAAATTGAATACGGAGAATGGCCGATTGGAAGTAAGGTTCCTAGCCAGCGGCAGTTAGCGAAAACATTTCATGTAAATCGTAGTACTGTAATAACCGCACTAGAAGAACTTATGGCAGATGGCTTAATTCAAGGGCAAATCGGGTCAGGAACAATTGTAACGAATAATACATGGTCATTATTAGCCACCAATCCCCCGCCCGATTGGAGTGAATATGTAAAGGCTGGTATTCATAAACCAAGCAAGTTAATGGTACGAGAAATAAATGAAGCAGAAGCAAATAAAAAATTGATTCATCTTAGTAAAGGAGAACTTGCACCTCATCTTTTCCCGTTAGAAACTATGCAATTCATTATGCGTAACGTATGTGAGGAACTAGATTATTTCGGATATGAAGAACAAAAAGGATATCTCCCTTTACGTGAAGCAATAAGTAATTATGTAAAATCATTTGGAATAAATACATCACCAAGCTCTATATTAATAGTCTCTGGTGCATTACAGGCATTACAATTAATATCAATCGGTCTTTTACATAGAGAGTCAACTGTTTTACTTGAACGACCTTCTTACTTATATTCTCTTCACGTATTTCAATCGGCTAATATTCACCTTTCTGGAATACAGATGGATCAACATGGAATTATCCCTAATGATTTGTTAAGAAGAATTAATTATAGTCAAAAGAAAAATATTTTATATTCGATTCCTTGTTTTCAAAATCCGACGGGTGTATTAATGTCCAAGGATCGAAGAAAAGAAATACTAAAAATATGCGAAAAAGAACAATTGCCTATCATTGAAGATGATATTTACCGTGAATTATGGATTGATGAAATACCGCCACTACCTTTAAAGTCGATGGATAAACATGGACATGTTTTATATATCGGCAGTCTATCTAAAACACTTAGCCCAGGACTTAGAATTGGCTGGATTATCGGGCCAGAGCCTGTTATTGAGAGATTGTCAGACATAAAAATGCAAACTGACTATGGATCAAGTTCTTTATCACAAAGAGTTGCTGCAGAATGGTTGAGTAAAGGATTTTATGAAGAACACGTTGCGAACGTAAGGATCCACCTGAAAGAGCGGAGACGAATGATGTTACAAGCTTTAGACAAGTATTGTGCAGATATTGCTACATGGGATATTCCAAGTGGTGGATTTTTTATATGGCTAACGGTTGTACCTAACATTCCAATGAAAAAACTGTTTTCAGAAGCACTATCAAAGGGAGTTCTTTTAAACCCAGGACGTATTTATGAAGAAGAATCGGATCAGTGCATACGCTTATCGTATGGATATGCTTCCTCTGAACAAATTACTCAAGGTATTTATATATTAAGTAATTTAATTCGTAAGTTAATGGCATAATAAAAATCCTCTTTTATATAAAGAGGATTTTTATGTGTACCCTATTTACCAAAATCTCATTTCCTGTCCTAATAAAATAAGTTCTTCATAAGGATCTCCGTCAATTTTTAATACTTGTGCAAAAGCCGGTTCTGTTTTTATGCCTTGTTCTTTTAATTGGATGATTTTTTTTCTAATATGGGGATGCTGCATTAATAGCATGTGCTCCACTATCATATGTTTATATGCATTTTGGTTACGCACTGGCTGCGGTTGACCAAATAATTCAAATTCAAAACCTTCAAATTGAAAAGTTGCCTTTATTGTTAAGATATTTCTAATGTTTTTCTTTTTCATTTCAAAACCTTCATATGAACCATACAAAGATCTAATTTCCTGTTCAAAAACATCATAATTATGTACTTCCATTACAATATCTAAGTCAGAGTGAAGGGTATCAATTCTAATAGGGATTGTCCCGCAAAGTACAGGACTATATAAAGCTAAATCCGCCATTATGTTTAGCTTATTCATAACGTCGTAAACTTTTTGTTGTTTATCGTTCCCGGATTGTAAGTATGTGATAGATGTAAACATAGAAGTCTCTCCTTCATTTAACGTAATACTCATCTCACTAAATTTGAGAAAAAATTTAATCATTTCATTTTGTTCTAGGAGTACCTTTATTTCAATATATTAAGGCGAACTAACTATATTTTTCAACTTTTCTCCTATACTGCAATACTATAAAAATAAAAAAGGAGGAACTTTTATGAGCATTTTCAATATTCTTTTGACCATACACATATTATTTGGAACCATATGTTTAATTACTGGTATTGTAGCGATGGTTGCTCAAAAAAAGAAAGGAAAACATACGGAATGGGGCGAAATATATCATGCATCTTATGTTGTCATAACCCTGACGGCAATTATATTGGCCATTATAAAGTGGGATGAAATCGCATATTTATTTTATGTAGCAATTATCTCCTATTCATTTGCGATTTACGGATATCTTGCAAGAAAAAAACGATGGAGAAATTGGTTGCAACACCATATTAGAGGTATGTTAGGATCTTATATTGGTGCAGTTACCGCACTTTTAGTAAACATTGGTATGTATATCCCTATTTTAAATCTACTTCCACCAATATGGTTTTGGTTCTTACCTACTATAATTGGTATTCCTCTCGTAGCCAGTGTATCAAGAAAATATAAAAAACAAAGGGAAAATTAATTACATTTTGTTTACTTTCTAGTTTGTTTTGTAAAAATGATATTTAATGTAGTAAAGACATAGAAGAGAAAATAAAAAGAATCCAAGTTTTATTGGATTCTTTTTTTTTCTGTTTTTTTAAAGGCTTTATTGAATGTAAACGATCCGGATAATTAGTAAACATCCCGTCTACACCCCATATAAGTAACTTTTTCATATCCTTTTCATTATCTACTGTAAATGGATGCACTTCTAATCCATATTTCTTTATTTTTTTTACATAGGCTGCGTCAATATATTTAAAGTTCATTCCTAGGCCAATGCAGTATTTTTTATAATTCTCAATTTCTAGTTCTGTTAATTGAACTGCTTTTTTATATGATAATAATTGTACTAACGGTATATTGGCATTTAAATTATGAATCTTTCGCAGACTTTCTTCACTAAATGATTGAATAATAGCTTTATCATTTATTTGGTAGCGATTTATAATTTCTAATAGTTTTTCTTCCATTCCAGGATATTCATCTGGTGATTTTGTTTCGATATAATAGTTAGCATTATGTCCAAACGTTTCAATAATTTCTTCTAGTGTTGGAACTTTAGCATTTTTAAATTCTTCTTTTGCTAAATCGGGGTATTTTTCATTGAAAAAGCTGCCTGCATCAAGTTGTTTTATTTCTGTTAATGTATGATTTCTTACTAATCCAGTACCGTTCGTTGTACGATCCAATGTTTCATCGTGCATAGCTATTAAACGTCCGTCTTTTGTCATTTGAAGATCTATTTCTATATAGTCTCCCTTTAATTGTTGTCCTAATTTGTAAGCTTCTATTGTATGTTCTGGTGCATATGCAGATGCACCTCTATGTGCAATGTTTTTTATATGATTTAATGTATTAGTAGCTTTAATGTATTTATGTTCATTTATTTGCTGAAAAACAAAGATGCTTATTACCATAAAGAAGCATATGAGTGTAATTAGAGATATTTTTTTCATAACGGTATGTTAACTCCTATATTTAAAGCAATTTTATTTGGATGAATTATCCAAATAAATGCTGGTTTTCAAAAACAGTCATTTGTCCTACAGCTTTAAATCCAGATTTTTCATAAATGTTAATTCCATCAGGTGAAGCTTCTAGTACGCAGTACATATTTTTTAATTGTTTTGCTTCTTGCAGCAGGAAATTAAACATAGTAGAGCCAAAACCTTTTCCTCTCATTTCTTCTTTAGTCGCTATATCATAAATACCGACACTATCTTTCGTACATACTAAAGAGCCAACAGATACTACCTCACCTTTATAAAGACCTAAGTATAGTTTCATGTCATCGCTATTCCATACATCTAAAGAAGAAATTTGATTATAGTATGCTTGAACGTGAGTACCTTCTGCTGATGTACCGAATAAAGCCGCTAACGTTTCGCCAAATTGTTGTATTTGTTCTGGCGATGTTGCTTTTTGTATTGTAAAACCTACTGGAATGTCTATTATTGGATGAATTTTTCTTAAGTCTGCTACCATCGCGATATTCTGTTCTGCTTCTTTTAAACCAAGTTTGATTAATTCGCTTTTTATAGTCTGTTCTTGTTTATCATCCCAAAACCAAACACTCATTGGAAATTTCTTTTGATTATAGCATTCTACCTCCTTATATAATTTCTCAATCCCTTCCGTTACATTACTATTTAGTAGTGTAATAATATTAAATGTATCTGCAGGTAATCCGCAGTCGATAGTAATGTAATCCTTCGTTTCTTTTACATCCATTCCATTTACCTGCCGCGCAATATATGAGGTTTTATATGTGAAATTGTCTATTAGTAACTGTTTATAATTCATTAATTTTGCTCCTTTCATAAAAATTCGTATTCGAATCTTTCAGTATTAAATATAACATATAAGAAATGTACCTATTTCTATAAAAATATCTCTATAAATCACTCTTTGCGCCCTAAAAGAATTAAAAATGATATAACGTTGTCGGAATGAAAAAAGTGGTATATAATAAATATTAACATTACTAGTAATTATTTTAGGTATTCCTAGAATAAAGGAGCGATACATATGAAAATTACTATTTATTTCGGAAGTCATGAGGATCAAGATGTCCGTACTATGGACTGTCATTTAGATGTAGAAGATACAGAAGAGATTGTTTCTGTATCATAATATAAATAGTTGGGATGAACCCTCTTCCCTACAGCGTTTAAGACACCTTTTATAGGTGTCTTTTTTGTTGTTTTTTCATAAAAAACCCTTTACTTTAGAGCGTTTTAATAGTAAAATATAAATATACGAACAAACGTTCTTTTTATTTTAATTGTACATGAAGGGATGATTTTAACAATGACTCAAGCAAAGCGCAGAGGAAGAAAAAAGCAAACACCTATTATTTCAAATACAGGCTTTATCGGCTCTGTCTTTATTGATACATTGGAGTTACAAAAGAAATCCTATTATTTCGCTCGTAAAAAACTTCAAATTGTTCATCACGTACTAGATGGTCTATCTGGAGCAACGAGTGCATTATTTAAAGAACATAATATCGCTGCATACATGTCATGTGTGTATTTACATAAACAACAGAAAATTGGCTTCGTTCTTTCAACAAAACCGTTTGAACAAAGTGATGGTGTTTCTTATTTTATAAATTATTTGATCGAAAAGAATTTTTATGGTGACGAAGACATTGAATATCAAGAAGTATTTAATACAGGTTTTATTGGTGTAGTATTCGCGGATTTATCTAGTATAGATCGCTTTAATTTTGAGTTTGAAATGGGTATGCTAACGAAATTGATGAAAGATATGATTATTCCGGTTAAAGAGCTCTTTTTACGCCACAATGTACCGGCTTACATCTCCACTTCTCATTTAGAGGAGCAAAATAAATTAGGTTTCGTTCTATCTGTAAAGCCATATGATGAACGTGCAGAAGCAGATTTATACTTCGAAACATATTTAAAAGAGCGCGGATTATTTATTGGTGATGAAGAAGATGATATTGATAAAATAGTTATTAGAAAGACAGCCGAATTACGATAGTTTTCCAGTACAACTTACATTAATAAATTGTTCAGTATTTAATTTGAACTTAATACCTTCCTATTGGTAATAGGAAGGTATTAATAATTTATTAGTCCTGACGCTTTTCATACATCTCTATTTTTTTATTTAGTAAATCTTTACCCCAAGCTTGCATTGCTTCTAATACAGGTATAAACTTTTCCCCCTGCTCTGTTAAAGAATATTCTACCTTTGGTGGAACAACTTTATAAACTTCTCTGTGTACTAGCTCGTCCTCTTCAAGCTCTCTTAATTGTCTAGTTAAGATTCCTTTTGAGATGCCAGGTAACATCCTCAATAATTCATTAAACCTAATAATTTCATTTTTGCTTAAATGCCACAAAATCACGATTTTCCATCTTCCTGCAATTGCATTTTGGGTAACTGTTAATGGACAAATTTCTTGCTGTGTTTCTTCAGAAACCGATTCATCTTGATAACTAAAACGTGCCATAATAAAATCTCCTTTTTCGCTAAGTACTATTTTTATGACTATGTTATTAAATTGTGCCTACTTACATAAATCCTTCTTAAGAAATAGTATATGTAATGTATACAAAAATCAAAAATAACGCTGTATGTAACGGAGGAGATTGTATGAAAGTTTTTGTAACAGGTGCAAACGGAAATTTAGGTTCTAAAATTGTTGAGTATTTACTTACCAGATTATCAATTGAAGAAATAATTGTTGGTGTACGTGATGACAAGTCTGAAAAAGCACTAAGCTATAAAGAACAAGGCTTAGAAGTACGTGTAACGGATTTTGAAAATCAAGAAACCTTGTTTTCAGCATTCAAAGATGTTGATCGTTTATTCATCATGTCAACATTTGGTGACTTTGATACAGTTATACGTCAGCATACAAATGCAGTAGAAGCTGCCCAAGCAACAGGTGTAAAACAAATTATTTATCCAAGTGTTACAAGAGCAGAAGGAAATGACTTCTTCCTAGCAGGCATGCATAGAGCACGTGAAGTAGCAATTATTGAATCAGGTATTCCTTATGTGATTCTGCGTAACAACTGGTATGTAGAAAATGAACTTGGTACAATTCAAAGCTGTATGGCTGGTGCCCCTTGGGTGACTTCTGCAGGAAAAGGGAAAATCGGTTGGGTATATCGTCCGGATTTAGCTGAAGCAGCAGCGAATGTTTTGGTAGCTGATGGTCACAAAAATAAGATTTATGAACTTTCTGGTGAAAATTTAAAACAACAGCAATTTGTTGATACATTAAGTGAAGTATTAGGTAAAGAAATTCCTTTATTAGAAGTAGATGACTCTTCTTATGAAGAAATGTTAAAAGGTGCTGGAGTACCTGAAGCCTACCTTCCAATGTTAGTAATGACTCAAAAAGGGATTCGTGAAGGAGGATTAGAATCAACACATACCCATTTGAATTTCTTATTAGAACGTCAGGCTACACCATTAAAGCAAGCATTAACACATTTATTAGTAAATACAAAATAGATAAATCAAATTCTACAGCCGAGATCAAATAATAAATTTTGTATCTTACAAAGTGCCAGTCCACATTAGGAATGGCACTTCTTTATTACTGCCTTTACTTCGACCATCTATCACTTTAGTTAAAGAAGGATTTTTAAACAACATTATTATTTTTTAAAGGACTCTATTGCAAAATAAACATCTTTTTGTTACTTAACAAATTTACTTAGCTACGCAAAACACTATAATCTTTTGAATGAATTTCTAAGTTCAACTTATTTGAATAAGCCTTATTCAAAATAAGAAATACTATCCCTCCTGTAATTGGAAGCGTGTAAGCAGGGATATAATTTAATAATAATCCTGATAATGCCAATGCTATTGGCTGCATCATTTTACCTATACTTAATCCAATACTGAGTACCCTCCCCCTATATTCATCAGGAATCTCTTTTTGCATGAAATAAATTAAAGGAATATCAATTAATGCTATTATTAGCCCTAAAAAGAACATAACAACACAATACGTAATAACGTATACAAAATTATTTACTTCAAAACTTTTGAATAGAACTGGAATTCCTGAAATAATCATAAAAACTGCCAACATTGAACTTAACTTTTTTAAAAGATAGGAGTAAGAAAAACGATCAGTTATCTTTTTTACTAAAATTGCACCAATTATCATCCCTACAGGAAAAGTCCCTTGAATCATACCAAATTGCTTAGAACTTAGATTGAGAACCGTATTTATAATATATGGCAATGGAACAGTTACAGCAAAACCTAGGAAGAAATTAAGTGAAGTTAAAATACTAAACGTATTCTTTAAGCTTTCCTTTTCAATTAAGTAAGAAAACCCCTCTTTTATATCTTTAATAAAATTAATTTCTCTTTTTGAACATCCATCATTTATGTTGTACTTGAACAAGTTAAAGTGAATAAACAATATGGATATGCCCGAAAGAATAAATGAAATACCATTTATAATTATAAAAGTTTTTATATCTAAGACAGCAAAAACGATGCCCCCTAACATAGGACCGAGAATTAAAGATACAGAATCGATAATTTTACTTATAGAGTTAATACTCATTAACCTCTTTTCAGAGACGATATTTGGTTTTGCGGCTTCTAACCCTATTCCAAAGAATGTTGTAAATACCGACATAAGAAAGGTAGTAGTATAAATGATGAATAAGTTTAAATTATAATTGCTGCTTACTATATAAACGGCGATTAATAAGCTTCCATTTAATAGATCCATACAAACAACCAACTTCTTTTTATCAACCTTATCTGCAATTACACCGGCAAATGGATTCATAACAATCATTGGAATCGTTCCTAAAATGAGTGTAATTGCGAAATTTAATGCTGATCCGGTTATTTGTAAAACATATAATCCTAATGCGAAACTATAAATAGAGCTACCAAATATTGATACTGTTTTCCAAATTACATAGAGACAAATATTTCTTAGTTCTTGTTTTCTTTTTTCATTTTGTAAATGTAATCGTAAACTCCCCATAACTTTTCCCTCCCGCTTAACTTTGTATTACGTACAGTGTAAGTTCTCGGGTCAACCCAATATCAATATGCTAGTATTAAAAACTTTTAAAAGAAAAATTAAAAAAGATGGGGTTAACCCCATCTTTTTCCGAAAAATGAATATGTATAAATTTCTTCTCCTTGAACAAAGAAATCCTCGTATTTTCCTCCTCGTTCTATATATTCTGAAGTTCTTTCATCTATGGAATTAAACTGTAGCTTTTGGATTTCTTCCTTGACTTTTGAAGACGTAAAATTATCTCTTAATCTAGTTGTAATTTGGCTATTTATGCTAAAATTTTTAAATACAATAAATGAACTTAATAAATAACAATCAGGTTTGAATAGATATTTTAATTCGTGCAATAAAAATTTTTCATGCTCAAAACTGTAATTACTTGTACCAGACTGATCAATTACAATATCAACAGAATGGTTCTGAATAGGTATACTTAAAAAATCAGCGCAAATAAAAAGAATGTTTCTTTTGGAATTTCTTTTTTCAATTACATCTTTTAAAAATAGAAGTTTATTCAAATCTCGATCAACAGCAATATATAAGCAATCCTCTGGCAGCTCTTCATAAATATTTCGTAAAAAGAATCCAAGACCCGATCCTATATCAAGTATTACCTTGTCATTTAAATCTAGTTGTTTTAGTTTCTTTTTCGCCCATTCTCCTATTCTATGTATATTCTCCAAATAAGAAGAATCAGTTGCATGGATATAATCTGAAATAGGATCTTCAAAAGAAGCCCTGTCAGACGTTTCAAACGATTTATCTGCTGTTAAAATCCCTGAATTAATAACATATTCTTCGCCGCAATTACAAGTTAATTTCCCCTCCGTAATTTGATTACTATTAATAATTCCATCTTGAAGAATTAAATTTCCGCTACACTTAAAACATGTAAGAAAATTAAGCACCCTTAAATCTACCCCTAAAATTGAATTAGAAATCTCAGTTGTTATAGATAAATTATTTAACGCTGTCTTTAATTTATCTCTTCTTTCCTCTAAAATTTGTATTTCTTGTTCAATCTTTTCGTATTTCAATTTAAATAAAGATTGGTAAAAAGTATCTTTTTCATAATTTATAGATTTTGCTAAACTTTTATAAAGAAAAAGTTCTTTAATTTCATTCAAACTAAATCCTAGCCATTTGTACTCTAATATAAGCTCTACATCTTTTTGACAATACTCATCAAAAAAATAATGGCCACCCTTTTTTTCAGGAATAATTAGTCCGAGATCCATATAATGTCTAATTGTATCTATACTTATATTGTTTTTTTCTCCAAACTTTCCGATTTTCATAATATCACTACCATTTTAGTATTTGTTTATAAATACTTCTTTTCTAATAGTAGGAAATCCTTTTATCCATCTATGTATAATTATCTAGTATAGGGCAATTGTAGAAAAAAATAAAAAAACCCGCGAATCATTCACGGGTTTTCCTCTTAATAACTAATTGCTATTGTACCTTCACCTGCATGTACAGCAAATGAAATCGGCAATGGATACAGTTTGAAATCCATTTCAGGAAATGATTGTTTAATATCTGAAATCCATTCTTCAGCTCCATCTTTATCGTTAGCATAGAACATATGAAGTACTTTTGGTAATTCTTTTTCAAGCTCATTTTTAATGTATTCTCTACATTTTTGGATTTTACGCACTTTCTTTTCAAGTAAAAGTTCTCCGCCTTTTACTTCTAAGATTAAGTTGACATTTAATAAACTTCCAAGTAAAAATTGAACTCCCTTTACTCGACCACTTGCATATAAACCTTTTAAGCTTTTTGGAAATACATAAAAAGGCCTTCTTTTTTCATCTACTAATGTTTTATGTATATCTTGTAAAGTCATACCATCATTGTATAACGTTTTAGCTTTTCTCAAAAGTTCATCCATTGGATAACTTGTCGTTTCACTATCTAATACAGTTAAAGGGAAACCTGCCATATCAGCAGCTAACTTCATATTTTGATAGGTCCCACTTACTTTTCCGCTAATAGCAACTGCAAAGCCTTCTTCATATTCTTCTTTGCATTTAGTAAATAATTCTACCATTTCCCCTATGTTAGGTTGCGAAGTAGTAACTGTTCTTCCATCATTTAACGCTTCATAAAGACGTTTATGAACTCCTT
This sequence comes from Bacillus sp. FDAARGOS_1420, assembly GCF_019344915.1. Taxonomy (NCBI): domain Bacteria; kingdom Bacillati; phylum Bacillota; class Bacilli; order Caryophanales; family Bacillaceae; genus Bacillus; species Bacillus sp. FDAARGOS_1420. The sequence continues at coordinate 1,788,919 of NZ_JAHWJB010000002.1, forward strand.
CTTCACAATCCTTATAAGACACTCCATCAATAATAACTTCAATTGGGATAACAAAGTTATCACCATCTGTTGTAAAACTCGCAGTTGTACTATCAGTAAACCAAGCAACACGCTTCATGTTGTTCCTCCCTTATTCTGTTCCTCTTTTCTGACTTTTCTATATATTTATCTTACGAAAAGAGAATATCCCCTGTAATAGTAACAGGACTTTATTATTTTGGCTATAGTAGATGTATAATAAATGTGAATGTTTTTTGTCTATTTATCAAAAAAAAGAAAACCACACAATTTTCCGGCTTTCTTTTAACATTAAATTACTTAAATGTTTCGTTATCTAAAATGACAACATAATCATTCGTCATTCGCCCCGCTTCTTTCGTATAACTGACAAGTCGCTGGATGTTATCACAGCAAATCTTTGCTCCCCATACGAGTAACGGTACACCAATAAAATCAATATGAAATCTTCTAGAAAACAAACCGCCTAAAGTCATTGGCAATGGAACTGTTGGTGATGTATTAGAAAAAATAATCTTATCATGGTTTTGATAATGTTTTTGCAGAATCTCTCCTAAATGCTTCATTGCAGGTACAACGACCTTTGATGCCCCGCAGCCAATTGTATATACGGGATTCCCATATTCATCTTGTCCATGAAAAATAATTTTCCCCATATCTTCTGTTTTCAATTTATTAAAGTACTCCACATTTAAAATTTCTTCTTTCGTTAACTTCCGATCAGTTGGTAATTTATTTAAATGATAAGCTGCAGCTAGCGAGGTTGTATGCGTTCCACCGAAATCTGTGTAGATAAAAATCATAATATCATCCCTTATTGTAAAAAGTTCAATGTTAATTAGTATCACCATTCAAAAGATTGTTAAACAAGGGATGAATTTTTTTATACTCTTTGTGTTAATTCATTATATTTTTTCCAAATATAATATCGTCTACTAATTACTGTACCTAATGTGATACAGAGGAAGGCATTCGTTACAACCATTAATGTGGAGTGCGTACTGCCAGAAAACATACTTTGCTTAATCACGATTTTCGCACCTAAAATAACAAGGAGAATAATTGTACTTAACCAATTTCCTTTTCGTAATACATGACCCGTTTCACTATCTAACCGAAATGTTAAAGCTTTCCCCCTAATAATCCCAAGTGCCAATCCAATTCCAAACATTGCAACGAAGAGAAGTCCTTGCAATAAAGTTACTTGCTCCATGTGAACAATGGACTGAATTGTTACATAGCACAATAAAGCTGGAACAAGCCAAATACGATTAATTTTCACTTTACGTTCTTTCCCTTGCATTAAAACGATAATAAGAATAACAACGATAATATCCAATAAAATCCCCCCTATTTACACGTTTCCCTTTAAAAATTATATTCTTCTTTCTTTATTCGATACTTGAAATACAATATCTACATTAAATTGTAAAATATGGAGTGTTCTTTCACATCAGTCTTAAGCATTATTTATAAAAATAAAAAGACGTACTTTTTACTCGTACGTCTTTTAGTACCTGTATTCAAAACGAGTACATTCATGAACCCGTTTAAATTGTTTTCTTATCTCTTCTTTATTTTCACCTGTGTAATGAGTAAATGTTTGAACCGGATTTAACTGTTCTATATTACTTTTTATTACATCTTTTATTTCATCTGTATGATCAGAATATACGTGTAAATATGAATCTACGTTTACAAAAGCATTTTTTTCATACCATCCATGTACCCACAGATTGTCTCTAGTCCATGCTTCCAATCGATTTAGCTTAAGTTCTTTAGCCATCTTTTCTGCTTCATTTAATAGTTGATTACCAATTCTCCTTCTGCGAAAATCGGGATGAACTGCAATATGCCAAATCATACCGCCAAGACCAGTTCCTCTTGAACAAACAGTACGTTCTTCTAATTCGTATTCAATATCTATTAAACCCACTATTTGATCTTCGTGTACAGCTACTAATTCAATAGCAGGATTTTCATATTTTTCTTTCCCTCTAAGTACATTGTCATAATATGCTGTATCTAAAAAAGATAACACACGGCAACGTACCTAGCCTATTTCGTCTTCTTTTTTATATGCTCTAATTTTTATATCCATGTAATTAAAACGCTCCTTCTATTTCTACCATTAGTTTTTCAGGTCCTGCCCCTTTATTTGATGGAATAACTAATGTAATTCCTAATTCCGGGTATACGGCCGAGCGAAAACTCACGCCTGGATCATATCCCATTACATGATATTTAAAAATATTTCCTTGTCTTTTTTCAATCCATATTCCATAGCCGTAAGACTGGCTATTATTCACTAAAATATGAGGAGTTAAAAGTAACTTCGTATATTCGTGGCTTAATATTTCGTTGTTAAATAGAGCTTCCCAAAATTTCACCATGTCTGGTGCAGTAATATAAGCACCACCATCAGAACCTCCTTTTATGGGTATAGAGTATCCATTTGTTCTCCATTTTTGACTATTTCCATCCTTTATATATCCGAGAGCTGTATGTTTTGGTAAATTATCTAAAGAGAAATAGCCTGAATCATTCATACCAACTGGAACAAATATGTTTCTTTCTATATATTCCGTAAATTCAAGTCCTGTCTGCTGTTCTATAATTAATCCAAGTATAATAAAACCTGCATTGTTATAGTAAAACTTACTTCCTGGTGTAAACATCATATTACTGTTTTGGAATAATGGTAAAAAGTCTTTTAAACTTTTTAATAGATACATAGGAGTTTGTTTCCAAAGGTCTTCAAAGTTATCCATGATACTTTCATCAAAATAATCTGGAATACCTGAACTATGCGTTAAAAGTTGATGTACTGTAATATCTTCATTAAAGTTTGGAAATTTAATATGTAGACAATCTTTTAACTTTGTATGAAAAGTAATTACACCTCTTTCAACAAGTTGACAGATACTGATAGCAGTGAATAATTTGCATCCTGAGGCAATTCCAAATCTTGTTTGTAGTGTATTGTTTATACATTCACTTCGGTTAGCATATCCAAATGAATTTTCATAAATAATATCATCATCTTTTTTTATTAAGACTACCCCAGAAAAATCTATATTCTGATGTATTTCTTTTACAATTTTCTCTATTTGATCTTTTGTTTTTATCATAATAACCACCCTTGTTTATTGGTATTGTTCTTTCCCCTTATTATTTTTCCATATATAGGGGAAAGAAACCTCCTATTCAACCCCCTAAGTTTCAAATAAAAACCAAGGGAACTATTTCGAATTTATTGATTCAGCGGAATATACCTTAGACTGCGATGGTAATAAAGTAAACACGCACAATATGATAGTAATAAGTAGCATTACCAATACTCCTACAATGACTACAAGTTGTATAGAAGTGAATTGAGTTGCAACGCCGAACAGAATCGTTATGAAAATTGTTAAAACAGCTATAATGAGCCCGTATATACTCCCGATTCGTCCCATCATATGAACCGGAACGTTATTTTGATAAAATGTGTAAAATCCTGTATTTGCATATGCCATAGAGAAAGATAAAACAAAGAATCCGATAGCAGCCATTAAAAACTCATTTGAAAAAGCATAAATCAAATATCCGATTGCAATGAATAATGATCCTATCCCAATTAGAAATGAAGGTGCTAATTTTTTTGATAAAATTGTATTTGTTATTGCTCCTAAAATAAAACCCGCACCAGCGGTACTAACTAAAAAGCCATACTCACTATCTGTTAACAATAAAACTTCTTTCGCAAACGATAGTTCAAGTGAATCTATAGCGGTAGCTAAAACCATCATTCCTTGGAATAGGAAATAAACACATACTATATACACAGATTTTTTGCTGAAATTTAAAACTATGTTCCAATCTTTCTTTAATACAGTTAGTGACAATTTATCATTGGATGTATTAAAATCGTCTTTTTTATCAAGATTAGGTAAAAGTAATGTAATGAACCCTGATAGCAAAAATGCTATAGCATTCATATATATAGCAAACTCTGGTGTACCAGTTATTAATAATATCCCCGCCACTGCTGGACCAATTAAAAATGCACCTGATCCTATTAAACTACGTAGTGAGTTGAAACGTTGTCTTTGCTCTACTGGAATTAATTTCGTCATATATGTCATAGCAGTTGGTTCATAAATCGCACTGGCCATGCTTATAAAAAATACTAAGAGATAGACAATCCAAAGGGATGGAACCAAGGGTAAAATAGCGATAAATACTACTCGATATATATCGAGGTGAATCATTAACTTTCGTTTATTTAAACGATCTATCATACTTCCTGACCAAGCGTTTGTAAATAAAGTGGCTAATGGTTTTATCACATATAAAGTAGCGACAGCTAAGGCTGAGCCACCCATATTATAGACAAGTACATTCAGTGCGATTAAATAAATCCATGCACCTAAATTCGCAATACCAACTCCGGACAATAGTAATAAAGGATATTTCAAATCTTTAAGTAATTTTTTCACTTTAGGCACCCGCTTTCTAAATTGTTTTAAAACAATAAAAAAATCCCACCCCCAAGACTTAAAGTCTTAGGGGCGAGATTTATCATCGCGGTGCCACCCTAGTTTGTTAATATGTCGCCATATTAACCTTATCAGGTACTGCACTATTTTCATGCTTATACCTTAGCTCTATAACGGGAGCTCCCGTCACACCATCCACTTTTAAAAGGTTCCGATGTGCTGCTCAGAGGCTTGGTTCAATAAAGAATTTTTGCTCCTTTTCAGCTAAATGGAGCTCTCTGTGAAAAATTCATTTTATTTACTCTTCTCTTCACTGCATTTGGTTTTTTCCATATTATCACATAGGTTTTATATTGTAAATAATTAAAAAGAATAATCAGTTTTTTTAAAAAGTGAGCATCCTTTATAATTTTGTAACTTGATTTTTTATTTATTAAAAAATACGGTGCGTGAAATTGCTTGTAACTCTAACAAAAAGAGCCTATTCTACTATAGACTCTTACAAAATTCGATATTAATTTGTACTCGCTTCTGCTAATGGTTCTAGAGGCGGTTCCAAATCTAGTTTTAAAGTATCACCTTCTTGTATATATTGTTCCTTTTCAATGCTTTGACTCGTTACATACCCTGTACCTGTTGTTTTTAAATCTAATTTCAACAACTTAGAGAAATACATAACATCACGCATTGACCAACCTTTTAGGTTAGGCATTTTCACATTACTTCCTACTAGAAATATGCGATCTCCTTCACTCATTACCTCGCCAGTCTGTGGATATTGTTTTATTATCTTTCCTTCTCCTAATAATACCGGCTGAAGTTTCTCTTTTTCTGCAATATTTTTTACGGTATCCATTGTTTGATTTACATAATTTTGTACTTTTATTTCAGATTTCTTTGTTGCATCTGCCATTTGCTTTTCTGTATATGGTTTCACTTTTAAATATTCTAGACTATTTTTCATAACTGGTTTAAAAATTTCAGCAAGAGGCTGAGCACCGTATTCATTCCCTTTTAATTTAGGTTGCTTAATGGCTAAATATACGACTAATTGCGGATCATCAATTGGAGCCATTCCCAAGAATGAAAAAATATAATTATCTTTCCCTTCCATATATCGTCCATTTTCAGGATTTGGAATTTGCGCTGTCCCTGTTTTACCACCAATCGGATAACCATCAATTTTATACATCGTTCCCGTTCCTTTTGATGAAGTAATAACTCGCTCCATTAAGTTCCTTACCTTATCTGCAGTTTCTTTTTTAATCGGATTGCCTATTTCTTTAGGTTGATTTTCCATAATAACTTGTTTATTTGTTGGATTTACAACCTTATCAACAATATAAGGTTGCATCATTTTCCCGTCATTTGCTATAGCTGTGGCCGCTTGTACGATTTGAATAGGAGTTACAGTTGAGCCTTGGCCGAAAGATGTAGTAACTTGTTGAATTTGAGTATTTAACAATAATGTATTTTTACTTTCTCCAGGTAAATCTATCCCTGTTTTTTGATTGAAACCAAATTTATTCATATATTGCTTGAATTTATTTGGTTTCAGTAACTGGTCTTCTAAAATAGAAAAAGCAACGTTCGATGACCTTTCAAACCCTTCATCAAATGTAATTGAGCCCCATCCATAGCCGCCATTATGATCTTTAATCTCTGCTGAACCAACTGCGTATTTTCCTGATTGGAAATATTCTTTCCCGTTATATACACCTTCATTAATTGCAGCAGCTAATGTAAAAACTTTCATTGTAGACCCTGGTTCGAATGCATTCGCAATTGGATCGTTTAAAAAATATTCAATGTCTCCCTTGTTAGGATTATAACTAGGCTTACTAGACATTGCTAAAATCTTACCTGTTTTTGGATCCGCAATAATACCTACTAACATAGAAGGATCATAGTGTTGCTCAGCTTTATTCATCGCGTCTTCTAAAAAACTATTAATTTGTTTATCAAGCGTAAGATACACGTTATTTCCATTTTTAGCAGGTTCTATTTTTCCTATATCATTTGTAAGTGGGATACCATTTCGTGAACCTACATATTTTACATTTCCGTTTGTAGAGCGCAAATATTTATCAAGACTTTGTTCAAGTCCAAACTTACCTTCTGCATTTCCTTTTTCATCTGGCCTAGCAAAACCTAGGATATATGATGCAAAGTCTTCGTTTGGATATACTCTAGCTTTTTCTGTCGTAAATGACACCCCTGGTATTTTTAATTTTTTTATTTCCTCCTTCACTTCTCTAGGTAAATTCCGTCCAATTTTACCAATTTCAACTTGCGTACGTCCTTCATGAAAATTTTTCATGATCTCCTCTTTATCAACTTCAAGCGCATCTGCTAAACGTTGTGCGGTATCTTCTTTATCTTTTAATTTATCTTTTCCTTTTAGGTTTACAACGATGCGATATGTCGTTGAGTCTTGGACTAATACTTTACCGTTTTGATCATAAATTGTCCCGCGATTTGCCTCTAAAACTCCATTTTTGTTTTGTTGTTCCTTCGCAAGATCCTTTACATTAACATTATGCACGACTCCTACTGCTTGAATATAAAATATACGTAAAAGCATAGTAAGAAACAAAACAATAAAAGCAATCATCATATATCGAGCGCCTTTATTCGTTTGAAGTTTATGCATACTAATCTCCTTTCCTTTACAATGCATTAATGCGAAGATGCACTTTTTTATTTTAGATACTATATTTTTCGTAGTTTTTTCAGTGAATTCCTCTAAAACGATAAGAAAACAATCTAAGTTGCTATTTGTTTCTGATTGTTTATGTTTTTAAATATTAAATACGGTGAGTGAAATTTTTCGAATCTTCAAATAAAAAGAACCTACTTTTTGGTAGGTTCTTAAGTTTACGCTATGTGGTTATATTTCGCTAAAAAAGGAACTCGTTTTGCTACTAGTGCATACATTTTGAAAATAAAACTTGCTAACGGTTCAAATATACGTGCGCTTTGCATCACTAATCCACTTGTAATAAATGTTAAGAACGCAGCACCAAGTATATCTAGAGGATAATGAACGCCTACGTACATGCGTGATACACCGACTAATATTGCCCATATTAACGCGATATATTTAAGTTTTTCTCCTCTTAGAATAAATACGAAAGCAATCGAAAATACGAGTACAGAATGATCACTTACAAATGATGAATCTGCTGCATGCGGTACTAATTGATTTACATGATGTGTTATAAAAGGACGCGGATGGTAATATACCGCATGTATAAGAACATTTACTAATAATGCAATACTAACTGAAAGTGTCGTATATAACACTGTATATTGTTTTCTAATTGCATTCTCTTTCTTTCCATTATTGAACCATAGGATAAGCATGAATAGAATAGCTACATATGGAACACTATTTGTAATAGCGATCATTAGCGTATCTAATAGCTTGGATGATCCAGCAAAGTTATTAATCCATTGAAATACTGTGTAATTCATATTACTCTCCCCTTATTATTACTCATTGTACTTTAAATAAAGATACAAGTGTTCTTGATTTACACAGTATACAACATCAATATGAAAATGGGCTTAAACTTTTCTCATCTAATTCTCATTTTATTACTATTCATTTGACAATCGTGTAACTATTTACAAGAGCTAAGTATGTATAAAGCTTGTAAAACATTTTAAATAGTATGGTAAACACTTTATGCATGAATATAATACTTAACATGTTCATTTAAATATAATTTCTCTGAAATCATATTTCCATTCCATACGAAGGGCAATATTACCGAATTGTTCTCCTTGCTGCATTCGATTTAAAGCTTGAATTGCTTCTTCTAATGGATATACTTTATCAATGATTGGTTTAATATTATGTTCCTCTATAAAATGAATCATCGCATTAAACTCTTCACTGCTCCCCATTGATGTTCCCATAATATCGATTTGATTATAAAATAATGCTCGTAACGGTAATTCGATTTTATCTCCTGAACTTGCACCAAAGTTAACGATTCTTCCATTTGGTTTTAATATATCAAAATATTTTAAGAAAGTCGCCGGACCTATACTATCTATAATTAAATCCACTTTTTCCCCATGTAGGCACTCGTCCCAATTACCAGAACTATTAAAAGAAAAGTCTGCTCCATATTTTTCAGCAGCCTTTCTTTTGTCCTCTATCCTTGAAGTAACACTCACCTTTGCTCCAATTGCTTTAGCAAATAACATAGCATAAGTAGCTACACCACCGCCGATTCCCGGAATTAGGACATGTTCTTCAGGTTTTAATCTACCTTTTGTAAAAAGCGCTCTATATGCAGTTAATGCCGATAAAGATAAAACGCCAGATTCTTCCCACGTAAGATATGATGGCTTTTCCACTACATTTTCTGCTGGTACAATAACATATTCAGCAAACGTTCCATCGGCTGGTCCACCTAGTACTTCAGGTAACTCTGGTATTTCATGAGTATTATTCCATCCAATACTAGGGTTAATAATAACCTCGGTATGTAGTGAAATATTTGAAACTCCTTCTCCTAGTTCTATAACAATACCTGCACCATCTGACCCTAAAACTAATGGTAGTTCCATTTCTTTTCTATTATTCATTATAAATAAATCACGATGATTTAAACCTGCTGCTCTTAATTTCACTTTAACTTCCCCCACATTAGGAGTTATCTCCGGTGATAATTTATATTCTAAACCTTCTAACCCTTTTTTATGTTGATGTACAATAGCTTTCATTAATTATTCCCCCTTAATCCTTTCAATGTACTTTAAATATCGAAATAAATAAAATAATTTGATTACTAAGCATCAAAAAAGGAGGAAATACAAAATGTATTCCTCCTTTTAAAAAGTATTTTCAAAAAGAATTTTTTACCTTTAACTATTCATGTGTAGTATCAGGAAATGTAATTGTAACAATTGTTCCTTCGTTTTCTTTACTCTCTAATTGAATAGCTCCGTTATATTTTTCTACAAGCCTTTTTGCAATTGATAAACCTAGCCCATTTCCACCTTGTTTTCGGCTTCTCGCTTTATCAACTCTATAAAAACGGTTAAGAACAAATGGTAAATCTGCTTCAGGTATTCCTGCCCCATGATCTATTATTCGGATTTTAATTTTTCCTGACCGCATACTTGATTCAATGCAAATATACTTAGTAGCTTCTTTTGTATATTTCACTGCATTATCCATTACAATAATAATTATTTGTTCTAAGTAAGATGATGGTATTGAAACATACGCTTCATCTGCATCCAATTTCATATCAAATTGAAAGTCAGTTTGCAGTATTGCAAAGTTTTGTGTAACTTGTTTTAATACGCTATTAACATGGACTCGTTCAGCTGCTATTGGATGCATCTGTTCTGATTCAGCTCTTGATAGTTCTAGCAATTCTGAAACTAATTTATTTAATCGATCTACTTCTTTTAAACTGGATTGAAGAGATTTATCCAATATAGCTGGATCATTTTTCCCCCATCGATTCAACATTGATAAGTGCCCTTGAATAATTGTTAATGGTGTTCTTAATTCATGCGATGCGTCTTCTACAAACTGTTTTTGCTGTGTAAAAGAAGTTTCTACTTCATCCATTATTTCATTAAAAAGAATCGATAATTTTGCGAGTTCATCATTATTTTCTCGTACTGGAACTCTTTCATTTAGTCCGTTTTTCTTAATACGCTTCATCGTATCCGTTATGTTTTGAACACTTGATAAAAGCTTTTTCGTTATAAGTATTCCGCCTAAAAAACTAAACACTAATCCACATATCCCTGCAAAGACCATTACCACTAAGATAATTTTTAATAAATGATCAAATGTCTCTAAGTTTTTCGTAAGTTCAATAGTTCCCGTGAATTTTTTTGTTTGAATTGGTATGCGCTCAACTAATATTCGATCTTCTATATGTCTTTTTATTAAGGATTCATCTTGGGTAACCTGTTTTGGTTTTATCCAAGCTTCATTAAAATCTCGAGAAACAGTAACAATGGGCTTTCCATCATTTCCGATAATACGAATCATTTGATGTTTATCAATCATATTATTTAGAAATTCTTTACTATTTTCAAATGTTTTGCTCGAGAGCGTTTCGTTTTTATCTTGAAAATATGCCGCTATTTCTGTCAATTGTCTGTTTATTTGTTTCTGTTCATAATCTATAGTCCACTTATTAATTACAATGAATTGTAACGTGCTATACAAAATAAACAAAATGAATACTAGTGTAGTGGACCAAAGTGTTAATTTCCACTTTATAGGTAAATTCCGAATTCGGTGCACAATGTTTTTTATCATTTCATTATATATCCAGCACCGCGGACTGTTTGGATATACTCCTCCTTATCCACACTATGTAACTTATTACGTAAATAACGAACATATACATCGACTATATTCGTCTCAACCATTGCATCATAACCCCATACTTGGTCCAGTAAAATATCACGGGTAAGAACTCGATTAATATTTTTCATAAACATAAGCAGTAGCTCGAATTCTTTATTTGTAAGTTCAATTTCTTCATTTCCTTTAGTTATAGTTCGAGATTCAATCTGAAGCTGTAGATCTTTAAACGAAAGAAATGATGCGTGCTTTTGCTCTGTATTTTCTTCTCTCCTAAAAATCACTCTCATACGTGCTAAAAGTTCTTCAATTGCAAACGGTTTTGGAAGATAATCATCAGCTCCACTATCTAACCCTGTCACACGGTCCATAATACTATCACGAGCAGTCAACATAATAATAGGTGTACTTTTAGTTGCTCTTAGTCGACGACATACTTCCAGTCCGTTTAATCCTGGTAACATTAAATCAAGTAATATGAGATCGTAATTCTTTTCAAGTGCTGCTTCTAATCCCTTTCTTCCATCAAGTTGTATATCTACTATATATCCTTCATACTTTAATTCTAATTCTAAAAAATCTGCTAAGCTTTCCTCATCCTCAATAATTAGTATATGTTGCAACGATACTTCCTCCTATACGATTAAATGAATAAGTAATCCTATTCCGAATATGACTGCAATAATTTGATGTGCTTTTCGATACATCTTCAATTTTGTTTTCTGATTAGATTTCTGTAAAACAAATCCCGCAACCCCTAATGTTATTAAGGTTAAAAGAGAAAATATACCACTGTATATTAGTATTATATGACGACTTCCTTTTATTAAAAAGTAAACACCGTGAGTAGTCGCAACAGCTATTACAGCGTATCCAATTAATACGTGAAAATGTTTTATAAAAAGATATAGCTCTTTAATTATTTTAAATCCGTGAATATGTTTCTTCTTTAAAAATAACCATATATGACGTAAGAACCATAATGATGCAGCTATAATTACCCCGTATTCACCTAAAGAACCTAATTTCTTATTTAGCCATTGTACATTTAATACATTCCCGTACAAAACATTAATAAATAGCAATTCTACACTACAAACAATAATAGTAATACCGATGATTTTAACATATATATGGAAATATTTATTTCTAAGTATTTTCTCCATTTTATATAATCTCCTTTTGACTCAAAAGCTCTATACTCAGCAGTGTATCAAGTAAAAGAGAGAATAACATGAGAGAAAGATTAAAATAAAATGAGAATCTGCAGACTACTTATATTTTATTTATCTCCTTTTTGGCCAATTCTAATATGTTGCAAATAAACGGTGCTTTTGCATTTGTATATGAAACACGATCAAAAGGATATGCAGCAGCAAGCATCTCTTTTAATACTCTATATTCTTCACGTGCCCACTCATGATTTATTAGAAAGTCTCGAAATAAAAGGTTGTTCCTCCATTCCTCGCTATTATAAATATAAACATGTAAATGGTGGGTACCAGCTCTCCATTTACCTTTTCTAAAAAAACGCCAATTAGGTGTTTTTTTAGGAACATATTCATAGCCAATTTCTTCTAGGGCTTCCCTCCAATTTCCGGTAATTTGTAAATTTGTTACGCCGATCATCATATCAATAAGAGGTTTAGCCCCTAACCCTTCTACGGCTGTGCTTCCGATATGTTCAATGGCAATAATTTCTTCATGGAGTAACGGCACAATTTTATTTTTTTCATTTAAAAACTCTGTATGCCAATATTGTTGGTACGGTTTAATTATGATTTTTCCATCCATTTGCTTTCCTCCTTATAACTATATATTATTATATTTATAAAATTTAAGTTTATAAATATAGGGATTTCACAAAATATGTCGAATACTGTAATGGACAACTTAATTATATTAAATTTGAGGTGAATTATGAAAGATATTCCAGTTAAAATTCAGTTAGATACTATAACATTCCAACTAAAAAAACATCATAATTTTGATTGGCTTACAAAACTAGGTACAGTATTTGCGGTTTTTGACCAACAAGATTCCGGTAATATAAGTTTTGGTGTTGAAAAGAATGGGAAAAAGAACTTTATAAAATATGCAGGGGCACAAACACTCGCATATAATGCTTCTACAAATGAAGCTATACAAAGATTAAAAAGCTCAGTTACTATATACAATGAATTAAAACACGTTTCTCTTATAAGTTTAATTGATCACTATCCTGTACAACATGGATATGTTTTAATTTTCGATTGGTTTGACGGTGAATGTCTTCACCCGCACTGGAGCTTCCCACCCCCAGCAAAATACAATGATCCTAACTCACCATTTTATAAATATAAGAAATTATCCGTTAAAAATAGGCTAATTTCATTAAATTCTATTTTTAATTTCCATACTTACGTTGAACACAAAAACTATGTAGCTATTGATTTTTATGACGGTAGTATTTTGTACAACTTTAAAACTAATGAAACAAAAATTTGTGATATTGATTTATACAGTAACAAACCGTATGTAAATAAGATGGGACGAATGTGGGGGTCATCTCGTTTTATGTCACCTGAAGAGTTTCAACTTAACTCTATAATAGACGGACAAACAAACGTATTTAATATGGGGGCTATAGCTTTTGCACTACTAGGTGGCGGGCAAGATCGTTCCTTTATGAAATGGGAAGCTAGTGAAGGCTTATATGAAGTAGCATACCGTGCTGTAAATGAAAATCGTAGTGAGCGCTATGCGTCAATGGAAGAGTTTAATAATGCATGGTTAAAAGCCTATAACACTGAAAATCTATAAAAACTACATACATTGTAAAAGTACATGTAAAACTTGCACTTTTATAATGTATAATACATATGGGATTGAAATTCAGGATAACGGGGCATGTATTATGAACTTTGTTTACATTAATCAAAATGTTTTAAATAATCTTCTTTATATTTTAAGCAGTATATTTGTTTTTTATTTTATTTATGATAGTGGGTACTTCGGGAAGAAATATAAGAAACTACTTATCATTCTTTGTACGAGTATCCCACTAATTTTATGTATGCGGTATCCCATCTATATGGATGAAAATTATATTCACGATTTAAGACAAATCCCCTTTTTAATTGGTACACTTTATGGTGGATTTCCAGTCGGTATTGTATTACTCATGATTTTATTAATAATACGTTTTATGTTTTATGGTTTTAGCCTGTTAACAATCATTGTTTATGGAACGATGTTAATCATTACAGCATTCGCATCATCAAAATTTAATACATACAATAGGAAAATAAAAGTAACTTCATCTATGTTTTTAACTTTTTTCCTTGCAATATTTACAACAGTAATTGTTTTAACTCTATCAGATTTTGAAGTGAATAATTTGTACATTATTTATTTCATTCTATTACCAACTATTTTAATATTATTTATGGTCTATTTTAATGAGGTTTTAAAAGATGCAATATTTATGCGATCAAAATTAATAAAAGTTGAAAAAATGGAGATTGTCAGCCAACTCGCTGCAAGTATTTCACATGAAGTAAGGAATCCATTGACTGTTGTAAAAGGATTTACACAACTTTTAAAAACACCCAATATAACTCAACAATCCAAAGATGAGTATATTGAACATATTCTTGAAGAGTTAAATCGTGCACAAGCAATTATTGATGATTACTTAACTTTTGCCAAACCAGCTTCAGAAAAACTAGATCATATTTCAGTGGAGCACGAGTTAAATCGAGTTATTAATATGATGTTGCCTTTTTGTAACATGAATAATATTAATATTACAAAAGAGTTCTCAGAGGGAACAATTATTGGTAATACACAGCACTTCCATCAATGTTTTTTAAATTTAATAAAAAACAGTATAGAAGCAATGCCATGTGGCGGTAATCTAATTATTTCTGCAACTGTCAGCAATAATAAGGTCATAATAAGGATTCAAGATAGTGGAGTTGGAATGTCGCAAGAGCAAATTAATCGATTTGGCGAACCGTATTTTAGTACAAAAACGAAAGGTACTGGTTTAGGAACGATGGTTGCTGTTAAAATTATTGAAACGATGCGAGGCAGTTTAAAAATCCGAAGTATCGTTAATAAAGGAACTACTTTAACTATTACATTCCCAAAATATAATAATGAGAGCACGTTGCATAATAAATAAAAAAGGAGCATAATGGCTCCTTTTTTATTTCGATACAAAAAGTATCTGCTATGTTTTTTTAATTTACATTTAGAAGAGACTAATTAGAAATTAGTACCCTTAGCTCCAACAACTACATCCAACAATAATTAATAAAATAAATAACACAACTAATAAAGCGAAACCTCCACCAAAACCACAAGAACCGCCGAAACTCATATTTTCTCCTCCTTTTGGTTTGAAAACTAATAGGTAGTTGATCATTTTAACTGGTTCGTATTATACAGTATGTATATCTCCCTTTTTTGAGCATGTCTTCATAAAAATTAGTAAAAGCACTCTATTGAGAGTGCTTTAAAATGGGTACCAGAAGCTTTGGAATACATTCAGCTTTAAGTAAACTGCAATAATCAAAATGATAATACCAACAAAAAGTGTGATGTAATCCTCCTTTTGTGCGTCTTTTGCATAGTACCACGTTCGTTTATCATTTTTTCCAAAACCTCTTAAATCCATTGCATTTGAAACAGTATCAATCCTTTCTAATGAATGAATAATAAGTGGCCAAAAAATTAAAACACGGTTTTTCATACGAATCCACAAGCTCGCTTCTCCTTTTTCAAAAGGTACGCCTCTTGCTTCCTGCGCGTGTCTAATGATTATATATTCAGATTGAATGCTTGGTATATAACGCAGTGCAATATTTATTGCATATGTAATTTTATAAGGAACAGCAAATTTATTTAAGCTGCTCACAAATTCACTTGGATGAGTTGTATAAATAAAAAGAAGTGTAAATGGTAATAACGTAAAATATTTCAATGAAAGTGTAGCTGCATAAAATAAAGTTTCATATGTAATTGTTGCATAACCTATATAAAAAAAAGAGGTATACGATCCCGTTAATTCCGATCCATGGGTGGGCGTAATGAAAAGAATCATAACGGAATTTAATAAACTAAATGTAAATATAACGCTGAAAATAACTATAATTTTACGCAATTGAATTTTTGCAATTAAGAGGCCGATACATCCAACAATAAATAAAATTAGCAATATACGAAAATCAAAAAATAAAAAAGTAAGTGTCATACAAAATATAAATAAAGATAATTTAATTGCACCATCCATACGATAAAAATATGTATTATGCATATTCCTCCCTCCTATTAGCTTCAATATAAAGTTTCACAAATGTTTCTGGAGTTGGAATTCCGCTTAATTTAGCTAGTTTTATTAATGAAATCTCCCGTAGATTAGCTCTTTGTAACGTTCCTCGATCCCCTAAAACAGCAGATACAGTATTGTCCGCAATAATTTTCCCTTCATGCAGAACTACCGCTCGATCTGCATATTCTAAAGCAAGATTCATATCGTGTGTGATAATAATAAAGGATATGCCCCTTTTAGCCAGTTTTCTAATAAACGACATAAACTGTTTGTAATGATAATAATCTTGTCCAGCTGTTGGCTCATCTAATACAATAAGTTTTGGGTTTGTTATAAGTACAGATGCAATAGTAAGCCTCTTTTTTTGTCCATAGCTTAATGCCTGAATTGGCCAGTTACGAAATGGATATAATCCACAAATTCTTAAAGCTTTTTCGACTCTTGTCTCAATCTCATCTTTAGAAACCTTTTTTAATTTTAATGAATATGAAACCTCTTCTAAAACAGTAGGCTGTGTAATCATTTGATTTGGGTTTTGCATAACATAAGAAATAACTTCCCCGCGTTTACGAATAGACCAACAATTTATATTTTCTCCATCGAATGTTATTCTCCCATTCTCTGTTTTATTTATTCCTATAAGAGTATGAGCTAATGTCGATTTTCCTGCTCCATTATGACCCAATAACGCTACTATTTCTCCCTCTCCTATTGAAAGGTTGATATCTTCTAAGGCTGTATGTTTGTTATTGTACGTAAATGATAAATTTTCTATCTTGCATAAAGCTTTTTTAATATATTTGTTTTTTGATGAAACTTGCTTCTGCATCCAGTTCTTTAATAGGCTATGAACGTCTGCATTACGAAGATTTTCAATTGGAAATACCCTAACATTATTACTGTCAAAATTTAATTTCTTTAGCGCCTCGATATAAATAGGTTCTCTTAATCCGATATTTGGTAATATATCAGAATTTAAAATACTATCCGGTGAACCAGCGGCAATAACTTCTCCCTCATCTATTAAAATAATTTTATCTAAATCAAGGTTTAATATTTCTTCTATTCGATGTTCAATAATTACAATTGTTTTATTATATTTCTCATGTATATTTTTAATGAGTTCTATTGTATTCAAACTACATGCAGGATCCAAATTAGCTAACGGTTCATCAAATAATAATATATCCGCATTTGTCGTTAGCAGACCTGCAAGAGAGACTGTCTGTTTTTGACCTCCTGATAATTCATGTGGACTTTGTGTATGAAAGTCCTGCATGCTTACCTTTTTTAAAGAATCCGTAACAATCTTTCTCATTTCTATTTGATTTACACAATCGTTTTCTAATGCAAATGCTACATCCTCTTCGACAGTAAGGCCTATAAATTGTGCATCTTGATCTTGTAATATTGTCCCTACGTGTTTACTCTGTTCAAAAACACTACCTTTTCTCGGATCCTTTCCAGCTATTAAAATGTTACCGGTACTTATCCCTTCGTAAGAAAATGGGATTAGCCCATTTATACAATGAGCTAATGTTGACTTACCTGAACCACTTCGTCCAGCGATAAGTACCTTTTCCCCAGGATATATTTGAAATGTAATATCTTTTAAAGTAGGCTGCGTGGTATGCCTATATTGAAAGGTAAATTGTTCAAAAGAAATAATTGGTTGCATGTATTCATCCCTACTTTTCAATTTTTAAATGTGTATGTCTCTTATTTGATTTCGCTAGACCGATCGTGATTGGTAAGCCAAGAACTAAAAATACGATAACGTCTGCAATTGTTGCGCCTAGTACTTGTATAACTATTTTGTCAAACGGTTCTCCCATCACAATAATATCGAATGCTCCAGCAAATATAATAGCTATGACAATACCAATTAACCCTGCAATTGCAAAATAAGAAATATCAAGGTTATTATACGTTCCATGTTTTACACTAAAACCAACTCTTTTTTGTATGAGTCCCATTGCTAAACCAATAATACCTGAACTAATAACCCATCCCCACCAAATACCCCATCCAGCGATCGTATCTGTAACGGTATGACCGATGAGTCCTATTAAAAGTCCTGCTACTGGGCCAAATAACGCTCCAAAAACTGTTAAAATAGCCAATGCGGGTTTAATAAATGTATTCGGTGCGATAGAAAATCCCCAAAGCCCTAATACCCCGTATAAAGCTGCTCCAATTCCAATAGCTACTACTAGCTTTGTCGTTAATTTGTTCATTACAATTCCCCTCTCGTATTATTCAACTTTTAATACTCTATATTTATTTTGAAAATGAATTATGCATCGACACTTCCTTTCTATACAACAAAAAATGACCTCTTAAATAAGAGGTCATTTTCTTTCACGTACAAGAATCCCCTTATCTTTCAAAAGACACATCGTGTCCTCTGCGGAATTAGCACCTTCCTATGTAATTACATAGGGGTTGCTGAGGCTTCAAAGGGCCGTTCCCTCTACCTCTCTGGATAAGTATGTATTTGTAATCTGTATTATGGCACTAACAATAAATAATTTCAATACTTTTCTTACTATTTTTATTTTTCGATAAATAGTTCAATTAAATCATTGTATTCTTATCGGAATTATGAAATAATAAATTCAAAATTGTTACAGGAGGAATGCATGATGAAAGTAATTGGCTTAATTGGCGGACTAAGTTGGGAATCAACATCGTTATATTATAAACATATTAATACACTAACTCTCTCTCAATATGATCAAAATGCGAAGCTTGTTTTATATAGTATGGACTTTGGTGAAGTAACTACATTATTACAAAATCATCAATATGAAGAAGTGAAAAATGAATTAGTCGCAATAGTAAAAAAGGTAGAAAACTCAGGAGCTGAATGTTTACTAATGTGTTCTAATACTGTACATCTATTTGCTGAGGAAGTAGAACAAGCAATATCAATCCCACTTCTTCATATCGGTGATGTAAGTGCTAAAGAAATGGCAGAACAGAATATAAAACGGATCGGATTATTAGGAACGAAACAAACGATGGAACAAGATTTTTATACATCACGACTAGCAAAATATAACATTGAGACAATTATCCCAAATGACGAAGAAAGAACTTTTATCCATCACGTCATATTAAATGAATTAAGTAGAGGAATTATTTCAGAAACATCAAAAGAAAAACTAATACAAATTACCAATTCATTAATTCAAAATGGCGCGGAAGGAATATTACTAGGCTGTACTGAAATACCATTGCTTATTTCCCAAAATGACCTTACTGTTCCTGTTTTTGATACTGCTTATTTACATGCAAATACTGCTGTACAATTTGCTGGATAATAATATAAAAGCATACAGGTAGAGCCTCTATGCTTTTATATTGTCCGAACTATTTATTTAAAAGAGCATCAATAACTGCAATGGCTCTTTTGGAACCACCACACTCTAAAAAACTTTCATTCAGTTTTCGAATGCCATGTTTATACTTTTCATTTGAAAGAACATCTGTTACCGCCTTTTTTAAAGTTTGCACATTAACATGCTCTTTCAATAATCTATGTGCTGCCTCAAGCTCAGTTAATCTTTGCGCTATCATAGGCTGATCTTTATCATGCGGTATTATAACAAATGGGACATTGTAGTGGATTGCATCGTGTACGCTATTCATTCCGCCATGTGTAATAAATACATCTGCTTCGCTTAATATTTCCGACTGAGGTACGTATGGAGCTATTAAAAAATGGTCCGGTGCTGGTTTTATTTTTGAAATATCATTTCTATCACCTACTGCCATTACAACTATCCCTTCAAAGTCTGAAAAAGCATCAATACAAGTATTAAAAAATGGTTCGAGCCCTTCGAGAAGTGTTCCCATTGAAATATAAATAACTTTCTTTTTTGAAAGCAATTCAAGTGGAAACTTTACATTTGTTTTGCGCTTTATAATACTCGGTCCAATAAAAACATTGTTTTCTCCGAACGAATCGCTATTAGGTTGAAAATAACGACTTGTATACACGAGACTAATATCTCCCTTATTATGCATAAATTGAAGATTATTTTTAGGCTTTACTCCAAATTCATTTTCCATTTGATACAGTAACTTTTCAGAGAATTCATCGGGTTGGAATTGTATTTCTGCATTTGGATGAAAAGGCAAGGTTTCCAATAATACTGGTGGAATTAAAAATATAGGAGAGGAAACTATCCCTGGAACTTGTAAATATTCCTTTACTAACTCTCCAGCGCCAAATATATCATAAACTACGAAATCAAAATTAATGCTTTTACATAATCGCTTCGTAATTTCTAATATGTATAAAGAAGTTTGAACATGTACATGAAAGAAAGATTTTAATCCATATGAAGTTTCATTATCAATAGAAATCTCCTTTAATAAATCCGGATGAGTATGTACAATAGCTCCCAAAACTTCAAGTCTTTCCTTAAAGCTTTCCGTTGTAATATAGTGTACGTTATCACCTCTTTCAGTAAAGGCCTTTACTAAACTTAATGTAGGATTTACATGTCCCTCTGCAGGAAAATTAACTATTAAAATATTCATCACTTATTTCTCACTCCTTACAATTCAATGTTCTTATTAATCGTACTGTTATTATTACAAGCAATCTCCCCTTAATAGTCCCAATATACTTACTACTTTAGGTTGATAAATAATTATCAGACATTGAAAAAGGCATCTACATAAAATGTAGATGCCTAACTGTGATAAGGAGTGTTCTGTGAGGTTAGGATAAGCTTTTCTGCTTGTCCTATGCTATCAATATATGATTTATTTTGTAAAACGTGCATATCTAATAGAATTATTTTAACCATTTTATTTGATCAAATGGATAATATACCATTTTTACTTTACCTATTACATGTGACTCATTGATCAGTCCAAGTGTATTCCTACTATCCATACTATGATTACGATTATCACCTAGTACAAATAATTTATGCGAGGGAACTTTCATTTCTCTAAAGTTTGAAAAACGATTTGATACTTGTGACATATCTAACTGTATATACAACTCATCTCGCTTTTTACCGTTAATATATAACACATCGTTTCTTAATTGTACGTTATCCCCTTGTAATCCAATAATTCGCTTCACGTAGTATGTAGGCGAGTCTTCTTTTTTTATTATTACAACATCACCATGATGAAAAGAAGAAAAATAGATGCTAGCCTTATTAACTAGTATGCGATTATTCTCATTCAAAGTAGGTTGCATCGAAATTCCTTCTACCATACAAAATAAAAATAACTTATTAATAAAAATAATTCCTATTATAATTAAAATATAGCTACATATTTTTCTCCAATCCTTTAGAATCAATTGCTTCATATATACCTCATTTCTAAACTATTCGTATGTAAAAAACGTCTCTAGTTCATATAATTGCTAGAGACGTTTCGTATATTTTAATTCTCTTTAGAGTCATCTATTTTTGGTGCTTCGCCAGTTAATCGCTTATTTTTTAAATCAAAATAAGCATCTAAAACTTCTTTTCCAATATCAGAATTAATACCTGATTTATCATTTATAACCCAGGGCACAACAACAGAAAATGCTACTTCTGGATCGTCATATGGCGCATATCCTGCTAACGTTAAATTATAACATTCTCTTCGCTCACCTTTTTCATTTCTTCCAATATCACTTTCTCCACCGTATACTGTCTGTGCTGTCCCTGTTTTTCCCGCTGGTTTATACGGTGCTTTTTGGAATGCCCTTACTCCAGTTCCATCACCTTCTTGGAATACTCTCCTGAATCCTTCCTTTACTTGATTTATATAATCCTCTTTCATATCTATTTTATTTAAAACGATTGGTTCTACTGAATGCACCACTTTACCAATCTCATCTTTTTGCGCGGTTTGCTCTCTAACCTCTTGAACAATTTGTGGCTTCATTCGATATCCACCGTTTGCGATTGTTGAAATATACTGTACAAGCTGAAGCGGTGTATACGTGTCATACTGGCCAATTGAGTAGTCTAATAAGAAACCCGGCTGGTTATCTTTTTTACCAATTTGTCCAGCTGTTTCATTCGGTAAATCGATACCTGTTGGAACACCTAATCCAAATTGCCTAAAATAATACCTCATTTTATCAAAGTATTCCTGTTTAATATTTAATGAGCTATTTTTCACATAATCCACACCTGCAATTTTTAATGCTGTATTAAACATATAAACGTTAGAAGAAACTTGTAAAGCTCTTAGATCATCAATATTCCCAAACTCTTTCCAAGACTTCTTCTCCTTAGTTCCTTTAAACTTCATAGGCGCATCATAAAAATAAGTACCTGGTGTTATAGCTTTCGTTTCGAAACCAGTCAATATTGTCGCCCCTTTAACAGTTGATCCAAGCTCATATGAACTTGTCATCGTACCTAAAGCATAATCTTCAACTTCTGTTTTCCCATCTTTTTCTACTAATTTTTTCCCTGCCATTGATAATACTTGACCATTTTTCGGATTTATCATTACAACGAAAGCACGGTCCAACATCGATTCTGAACCTTTATAGGCCTTTAATATTTTTTTTATGCTCTCTTCTACTTTTTTCTGTAATTCCATATCTATTGTTAAAGTTAAATTCTTGCCGCTTTTTCCTTCAGAAACTGTTTCCGTTCTAATTGTATTACCTTGTTTATCAGCAATACTTCTTACTTCTTTTTTCGTACCATGAAGCACATCTTCGTATTGCTGTTCGATGTAACTTTTCCCAACACGATCATTCCGGCTATACTCACGCACTAAATAATAATCTAATCGTTCACGTGGTAATCCTTCATTAGCATTCGAAACATTTCCAAGAACTGAACGGAATAAGCCATCATTTACATAGAGCCTTTCCCAATCAACTGATGCGTCTACACCTGGGAGATTTGCTAAATTTTCACTAATCACAGTATATTCCTTTTCACTAACATCTTTTTTAATAATTTGAGGTGCCATTTGATAACCTGAAGTCATTTTACTTTTAATAGCTAACACTTCTATATCCGTGGCTGTTAATTCTTGAAGATTTTTATCTGTGATGCGCTTTCTTTTTAACTCTTCTATTTTTTTGTCTAGGTCTTTTCCATTAATATCCTTTTCTCTGAACTTATCTATTTCTTTTTTAGATACTAAGTTTTGAGTAAGTTTTGGATTTAATTGCATCCAAAAATCTTTCTTATCAGTCTCGGTTAACTTATCAATATCTTCTTGCGGCATTTCAATTATTGCTGCAAGTTGTCTTGCGGTTTTTAACATTTCTTCCGCTTTTACACCTTTCACCTTTGTATATGTAATCGTACGTAAAGACTTATTGTCAACAACTGGATTACCTTCACGGTCATAAATTTTGCCGCGTGGTACTGTAAGATTAACAGTTGCATTCTCTCTTTTTTCTACTTCGTTTTTATATGTTTCTCCATCGAAAATTTGTACTTTGCCTAACTGGATTATAATTCCAGAAAATAATAAAAACACACAAAAGAATAAAATATTTAATCGTATAGGTAGTGCTCTACCACTCTTTTTCTCTTTCTTTTTCACCTTGTCATAATCTCCTCCTTACAACATTTCTAATAATTTTAAGCTTTCTATATTAAAAATAATGTACAATTTCCATACATTACTTTGTACGCATATTAATATAACGTTTAAAACTTAATAGAAATTAAAACAAACATAAAGAAAAGGTAAAGTTTACTAAATTAAATATAAAAATACCCAATAACAAAAGCTTAGCTTTGTTATTGGGTATTAAGTATTAAGTATTTTAGGAGTTAATATTAGAACGTATTGAAATACACCTATCATCACAATTTGATAGAGATTGTTTACTCTGAATTTTCGGCAAGTAAATAGTTACAGTTGTCCCGACGCCAACCTCACTCATTATACTTATTGTTCCTTGATGACCTTCAATTATTTTATAACTTAACATCAATCCAATACCGGTACCTTTTTCTTTCGTACTATAGAAAGGTTCACCTAATCTTTTAATTCTTTCTTCAGGTATTCCTATTCCTTCATCTATTACACTAATAATGACACCTTTTTTATGTATTTCTTTTATATGGATTGAAATTTTCCCGCCATCTAGCATTGCTTCGATTGAATTTTGCAAAATATTAATAAATACTTGTTTCAATTGATTTTCTGAGCATTCAATGATTATCTCTTTGGAATCTGTAAATAGTTCAACTTGAATATTTGTCATGATTGCTTTTGTATTAATTAACGATACGACATTTTTAAAAATTTGATAAATATTTTTCTTTTCTGTATTTATTTCATCAGTTTTAGCAATCGACAAAAACTCTTGGAGGATTGCTTCTATTCTTTCTATTTCGGAAAGCATAAGGTCAAAATATTTTTCTTGATCTTCTCTATTAATTTGGAATAACTGTATAAATCCTTTAATTACAGTTAATGGGTTTCTCACTTCATGAGCTACACCGGCTGCTAATTGACCAATTGCCGCAAGTGTATCTGATTTATTTAGCAATTCTTCTGCCTTTTTCCGCTCTGTAATATCGCGTACAATGATCATAATTTTATCTTGTAATAATGGTAAACATCTAGCTTCAAAGAAATCGATACTTCCATTAATTGTCAGAAAATATTCTACAATTACATTCTTTCCTTCTTCTTTCAATTGGCGAATTGCTTCTTGAAATTGCTGTGCTACTGAAGACGGTAATATTTCGTAAAATTTTTTTCCCATAAAAGCTTCTGCAGGTACGTAAAATTTTGTAGGGGATCCTGCTTTATAATCTATAATTGTCCCATCATCTTCTGTTAAAAAACATAAATCTGGTAAAGCTTTAAAAATTAATTCTAATTCAGACGTTTGTTGTTTTAATTGCTCTTCTATCGCTTTTAAATGTGTAATATCTACCCCAACAGCCCAGTAACTAAATCCTGTTACAGGAAACTGCTCTGATATATTGGACCACATTATCGTTTTAATTTCACCATTTTTACATGTTAAACTCATTTCCCAATCTCTAAAATTTTTTCCACGAGTCAAAAATTTATTTTGTATTTGATTGCGATAATTATGGTCAGGATACAGTAATTGAAGAGCGTTTGGATTCCCAATTATTTCTTCAGCAGTATAACCTGTTACAATCTCGCATTCTCGATTCCACAAAACAAAATCTCCATTATAGTCAAGCGCATCAACCATAACAGGCATGTTTTGTAAGATCGTATGTAGTTCTTCCTCTTTTCGAGAAAGTAACGATGTATTTTTACTTTGAACTGCTTTTTTCATCCCAGTTATAATGAGGTTAGAAAGCATTTCAAAATATTTTTGGCAATTGAAAATTTCGCTTCGTTTGGACCATACAACAAAAGATCCTAAATATTGATTGTATAGGAAAAGGGGGATTTCAATTTTGGGAAGTTTACATACTTTCATTTCATTAATTCCAAATGAAAATATAGATTCGTTTTCAGCATCAAGAAGTTGATGTGATATGTTGGTTAATTTATAAAATTGTTCTGCCATGGTTTCTATTGTACTCACATCAATAAGTTCCATTAGCCGCGCATTCATTCCTTTTTCACCTCGATATGTAAAATTTATACAAATTAAAAGTTCATACTTCTTCATTATACGAAGAAAGTGCTCCTAGGTATATAGCTGTAGAATAATTATTCGAACAAATTCTATTTTTCAATTAAAAACAGAAAATAATATGGGAGTGTTACGCGCTGCTAACAGCACTATAAAAATACAATAAACATAAAGTTCACAAATTTTTCATAACTTCCATGAAAAATATAAACATTTATTCCAATATATTCTATATAATTAGGTGTAATAAGGCTTCTATGAATCACATAGAATACCTTACCCCTAATAAAAAGAAAAAAGAATCTATTTGGATTCTTTTTTCTTTTTTTATTACATTACATATTTATATAAAGCATGTGCGACACCATGTTCTTCATTTGTTAACGTTTCGTATTGACACATCGCTTTTATTTCTTCAACTGCATTTCCCATTGCAATTGATATATTTGCTTTCTCCATCATATCACCTATTGCTACAGTGTTTTCAACTGGAATATTAAGATGTTCTGCTAAAGTATATAATCCATTTCCTTTTTGAGCATCTCGATGATTAATCTCTAAATTATGCCAATAGGAAGATGTAATAGCTAAATCTGTATTATGCAGAAACGTTTCTTTTAATTTTTTTAATTTCTCTATGTCATAAGAAAACGGTAAAAGTTTATGCACATGTATATCCATTTCTACAATTGGTTTACAACTTTCTGTACTATGAAATGCTGTATGCTCAAGGTATAATGCAGCAATCGTTTCTAACTCTTTCAAATCGAAATTCTCTTTTGCATTCCTCACATACTCGATTTCATTACGTACACTCTCTACTCCATAATCCGGTACATACACACCTTTATTAGTATAAAGCTGATAATACAAGCCATTCTCTTCAAGATATTCTACAATCTCAAGTGCCTGCATATTTTGAATTGGGTATCTCTTCATCATTTTTTTATCTTTATATATAAGTGCACCATTCTCCGCGATAATCGGACACTCCAAATCAACTTCTAACAATAGTCGTTCAATATCCACAATAGAACGTCCAGTACAAATTGCTACAACATGGCCAGCTTCTTGACATTTCCGAATTGCTTCTGCATTCTCTTTACTAATCATTTTATTCCCTGAAAGAAGGGTTCCATCTAGATCAATTGCGATTAATTTCATTATTTCTTCACCACTTTCTATAAATACACGAGATCTATTTAACAAAAAGGTATCGTTTTCATATTGAGCTCGTTAAGTACTTCTTATTTATAATTTATGAAAAGCGTTTCAGGTCAAGAAATAATTAATAATAAAATCAAAAACTTTTCTTTTTAAAGAAAAGTTTTTGATTTTAAACTATGAACTATAACTAATATATTTCGTCTCACACATATACACATTCTTTTCTTCAGTTGGGACATATACTTTAAACTTTTCTAAACGTTTTCCGTATATATGAATAGTGATTGCGCTTTCATTTCCGGATATTTCTAGAATATGACAATCAGCTGGTGGAATTACTTTATCTGTTTCGCCTTCTCCCAAATAAAGATTTCCTGTATGTGTTAAATAAGAAAGTGAATTTCCAAGTTGCTTCGTTTGAACAAAGTTTTGCACCATTATCCTTCCTGAAAAAACGCCTTCTACTCCCCATGTGCCATCATGATCATGTAATGGTGTAGATTGTCCATCTTTCCATACGAGAGCTAATACTTCAAAACGTTTTAACGGATCTTCATACAGTAAGTGTCGTGCATATTGAGCCGAATTCACCTTCTGTTTATCTAACGGAAGCCATGTTTTCTTTTCTAAAAGTTCTTCTAGTAATGTTTCAATTTCACACACGATTTGTTCTTCCAATAAATCACCATCTATTAAATCAGTTACAGCTTTAATAAATATTTGAAACGTTTTACTCCCATCGCACGTTAACATAAGCATCCTCCTCCACTCTTCTTTCACACACTTCCATACTAAATAGACCACTAAAAATTTACAATTGAGAAATAAAAAAACAAGGTACAGTAATTTTGTACCTTGCTGAACGTTTTACCTAGTTTTCAAAAGAATAGGTAAGTATTTTAATGTTTGTTCATTTTCTAATATACATTTTTCTAAATTGAACGATGGAGATAACTCTATTTTTTCAAAGGCATTAATAAAGGTAGTTAATGCAATCTCAGCTTCTAAACGTGCAAGTGGCGCCCCTAAGCAAAAATGAGGACCTTTACCAAAGGTTAAATGCTTTTCATTTCCTATTCTGTGTAAATTAAATTTAGAAGCTTGTAAGAACTTTTTCTCATCTAAATTTGCTGCACTTACCCATGCAACAATCATTTGATCCTTTTTCATAAAAGGTCCAAATGTATTTGTGTCCTCTGTAATCCGCCTAGCTAATGTAACGGGAAAGCGATAGCGTAATACTTCCTCAATCGATTTTGAAATTAATGTAGGTTCTTTTCTTAACTCTTCATATATTCCAGGTGAATCCACTAAAAAGCAATAAAAGCTATTAATAATTAAATTTGTAGTTGTTTCATTACCTGCCGCTAATAAGCCTAAAGAAAAAGTAACTATTTCTTCATCAGTTAATCTTTCGCCTTCATATTCAGCTCGTATTAAATCTGAAATAATATCGTCGGTTAAATGATACCTTTTCTCTTGAACAATTGGAAGCAGGTAAGTTTTAAATTCATTTAACGCAATTCCTTTTTCTACATCCAAATCGTTAAATTTTTCTTTACTATATGGCATAAATAAAATATCAGACCATTCTTTAATTTTTTTACGGTCAGTTGTTGGCACTCCTAATAAATCGGATATGACGGTAACAGGTAAAGGTGCAGCAAACTCTTCAACGATATTAACCTCACTATATTTCCCGATATGTTGTACAAGTTCATTTGCGATAGACTGATATGTAAATATAATAAAAAACGAATGATTAATAGAAATATTCTACGCCACTCGTTTTTTATCGGACTTCTTTTTACTGTACTTTTATTTTCTTTATGAGTTATTAGAAAAATAATTGTCTATATAAGTCTTTATTTTTTCAAAATCCTTTTCCATAAATAAGATTGCTGGTACTTCAATTATTGGAAGATTATTTTCATTATCAAAAGGTGGACACGGTTTGGGAACTACCAAATAGTCAACTGAGTTTTTATCCCTAATATAATTAATTGAAACATCATAATACTTAGAAAAATATTCCTTCAAATCATCCTGATTCCTTAAAAATGGTAGAGAAAATATTGAACCATAATTTATACCAGCGTCGACAATTAATACAAAGCATATTTTTTTCATGATACACCCTCCTCGTATAATAAGTTTTAAGTTAATAACTGTTCCTTGAAAATTAAATAGTTTTTATCTTCAAGAGCTACATCAAAAAAATGATGTATGGGTAAAATTTAGTCTTGGATAAGGTCACACTGATAAAAACAGGTTTCTTTTTTCTTTATATTCAATTAAATTATATCATTATTTTACATGAATTTCCAGAATTTGTTTTTTTATTTTATTGGTAAACTTATGCTTAGCATGAATTGGAGGGATATATATGATAGATTATAGAATAATTTCAAGAGAAAACTATTCAAATAAGATTGGAGAGCTTGTAACAATGCTTGAACATACAAGAGATGTTACATTGAGCGAAATCTCCAATTTAAACCAAAGTGATTTAGATTTCTTACCAAACGGTAGTTCAAACACTATTGGTTCTCTCTTATCACATATTGCAGCGATGGAGTTTGTTCATCAAGTTATCTCGTTTGAAAAAAAGATTTAACTGAAAGTGAATATCTAAAGTGGCGAATTTCTTTAGAACTTGGAGACAAAGCAAGGGAAGGAATAAAAAAGCAATCTTTAGATTATTATTTGAATGAATTATCACAAGTTAGAGAAAATACACTAACATATCTGAAATCAAAACAAGATAGCTGGTTATTCGAGGAAAACAAGTGGGATAATGGTGTGCCTTATAATAATTACTACTTGTGGTTTCACGTTATGGAAGACGAAATTAATCATCGTGGACAAATAAGAACAATTAAGCGATTGATGGGAATGAATAAATAAATCTTATTCAACCAAAGGGTGCTTTACTTGAGAAAGTCACTAGAAGAGTCAAATGATAACTATGAACTGCCCCCAATTGCTAGGTTTTGTTTAACAATTGGGGGCAGTTCATTTATAGCGCATAGGTAATCAGCTTTTTGTTAATCATGAGGTAGATATTTTTAACTAAAAAACCAATAATGGAAATATATCACAGCTTATGACCCGTTTTTACACGTATCTCGGCTGAACCCCATAATACACTGTATCCCGCTCTTCGGCGCTTCGAAAATATGGGCGCTATAACGAAAAAAATACATAAACAAGTCGGAAAGCCAAATCGAAATATGTACAACATAACTGAAACAGGAGAAGAAATTTTTTCTGAAATGTTAAGAGAGTTTCCCGAAAAGATTGCGACAAATAACGCTGAGTTCCTTGTGCGTATCGTGCTATTTGAAAAACTTGATTACGAAGCTAGAAAAGAAATTTTAACAATACGCCAAGACGTACTACATAAACAACTTACTGCTATTCAATCTTTACATGTTAGCTCATCTTTTATTACAGAAGTCATTGAATTTAGTAAATCACGTATTGAACATGAATTGCTCTGGATTGCATCACTTATGAAGAAAATATGAAAAAATAAAAAGAAAAGTTAAAAACAATGAATGAAAATGAGATTTATTATCAATACTATAATTAATAAAAGGGCAACCACGATTTGGCTACCCTTCAAAAATTTATACTTCTGGATCAAAAGTTTTGCAATCTGTTTCTTCAGTTGTAGATGCATGTTTACCTTTATGACTTACTACATAAATTGCATCTGCACTACATTTATTGCCGTTAGCCCAAAATTTACAGTTGTTTACTTCACATAAAACGTCTTGTGCCATAGTATCACACCTCCTTGTTCTATTATCATTAACAAAATTCGGAGGTATGATACTCTTTGTCATGCATTTTTTATTACCTTTTTAACTTTCTTAATGGTTCAATATCTCCTTGTACAATAGCATCTATATTTTCGGTTATTTTTTCAATGTCAAAATGCCACCATTGAATTTGCAATAATTCTTCTATTATTGTATTTGTGAATCGTTCCTTTATTTTATTTGCAGGGTTTCCGCCAACAATTGTATATGGTGCGACATCTCTAGTCACAACAGATTTAGCTGCAATGATTGCACCATCCCCTATTTTTATTCCGGGCATAATAGTTGTATCCATACCAATCCAAACGTCATTTCCTATAACTGTATCACCTTTGTAAGGTAAATCAGACAAACTAGGTGTATACTTCTCCCACCCATTTCCAAATATATTAAATGGATATGCCGAAAATCCATCCATCCGGTGATTCGCTCCGTTCATAATAAAGATAACTCCATTTGCAATACAACAAAACTTTCCAATGGTAGGCCTATCTCCAATAAATTCATAATGATATAATACTCGATCTTCAAATGTTTCTCCATCTTTCGCATCATAATAAGAATAGTCACCAACAAATATATTAGATTTCGTTATTGTATTTTTTATAAAATGAACGTTTTGATTTCCTTCAATAGGGTATTTAACATTTGGATTAGGATTCATGTTGCACAGCACTTCCTTTACCATTCATTTCACTTTCTACTGCTATTACTGGCTTTAAATTGTATATAGGCAAAATAAACAATAGTCCAATTATAAATAGTAGAGCCGTTCCCTCGTACATCGTACCTAATGAAAACATCTCCTTTAAGGAACCAGCTATACTCATCGTTACTACCATTGAACCGGTGAATAGTGGACTTAAAATGCCGTTCACGCGACCAATAAAATCGGTATCGCTATTTTGAATAATGAGCGTATTAATACCAATTTGGATACATGGAAGAGCTAAGCCACTAAAAAGTTGTGCCGTAAGTGTCACCCATAAATTTGTGGAGTAGCCTATAATACCAATTCCAATTGCCTGACCGAGCATCCCTACAATTAACATCTTTTGGGGAGCAACGTTTTTCGCAAATACCATCGCTAAAGCCCCGCCAACAATCATTCCCGCACCATTTACTGTTAGTAACCATTGTAAACTCTCTTTTGATAACCCTAACTGCTCAGTCACAATAAAGATGCCTAGTGGCTGAATTAAACCTATACCTAGTCCTGCTGCCATAAAACAAAACCCTAGCAAAGTTAATGCTTTTTTCTTTTTTACATATTTAATACCATCCAGCATTTCCTGTAACAGCGTGATTTCTTTCTTCTCATTATCATTCTCAAGATCTTTCGGAAGAAATAACAACACAGCTGCTGCAAGTAAAAAAGCGATGCCTGTTATGATGATTGAAATATAAATTCCAAAACTATGAAAAATAAATGTTCCAATAATCGGTCCTAACACCATAAAAATCGCAAATATTGTTTGATATATAGACATCGCTAATTGAATTTGTTCTGTTGATAAATGCTGTTTAAACAACTTCATACCAGATGGTTGAGAAAACTGCGAAAGGATTGCAGAAATAAGAGTCACAAAAAACACGATTTTCCACGTTCCAAACATAAGAGTAATTAATACAGCGAATACGGAAATAGAACTTAACGTCTCACACCATATCATTGTCCTCTTTGGCTTCCACCTATCAGCAAAAGTTCCACCAATGAATGAGAAAATAAAAATGGGAGCAAATTCAGCAACCGAAATCATCGAAATGGCAAAAGCATCACCTTTCGTCATTTCCATAACATAAAGTAATATCGCAAAGTTACGAACCCAAATTCCAACTTGTAAAAATAATGCTGATGCTAGAATCCCTTGCACAAATTGATTTTTTAATACTTGTGATACCCCATGATTTTGTTTCGTTTCTGCAGTCGTCGACATAAAAAAGCCTCCTATTTCGTGTTCTGAACAGGAGGCAGCACAAATCATATGAAAAGACTATATATTCGCAGTGCGAAACACATCCCTTTTCTATATATGCACATACTAATCCTATTCAGAAGAATATTTCGTTTTTTAACGAAGATCTCTTACAAATAGAATTAGTTGATCATTGGGATGTTTTCACCCTTCCGTTTCGAATTTAAATAACACATACATACTCTATGTTAATCATTTGTCGTGTATGCATGTCTCAATATAACTATTCTAAAAAGACAATGGTAATTCCTCTAAAGAACGCATTAAATAATTACCTTGCCAATTAATTTTTTCACGCTCACCTTTTATTTGTAACGATGGCATCCGTTTAAACAAAGTAGTAATAGCAATCTTTGCTTCCAACCTAGCAAGTGGTGCTCCTAGGCAGAAATGACTACCATGCCCAAAGGCAATATGACGGTTATTTTCTCGTGTAATATCAAATACTTCTGGGTTTTCAAATACTGTTTCATCACGGTTTGCTGAAGCTAATGCGATAATAACCATATCTCCTTTTTGGATTGTTTGTTCGTGAATTTGAAACGGCTCAGCCGCCCATCTTGCAGTCGTCACCTCAACTGGAGAATAATAACGCAATCCTTCCTCAATAGCTGAATCAATTAATTTCGGATTATCTTTTAATAATTGTAATTGCTTCGGATTTTCAAGAAGTGCTAATACCGTATTTGTTATTAAATTCACTGTCGTCTCGTGTCCGGCTACAATTAATAACATGATCATTGAATATAGCTCTCGAGCACTAAGTTTATGCCCTTCATTTTCTGCAAGTATTAACGCACTAACCAAAT
The DNA here is from genome assembly GCF_019344915.1 of Bacillus sp. FDAARGOS_1420. Lineage (NCBI taxonomy): Bacteria > Bacillati > Bacillota > Bacilli > Caryophanales > Bacillaceae > Bacillus > Bacillus sp. FDAARGOS_1420. Next base: position 1,822,446 of record NZ_JAHWJB010000002.1, read on the forward strand.
CTTCTTTTGGATTTTTCCGTTTTACATCAACTATATATTGAAGATATGTAATAAACTCAGATAGTTGTTTTTCGGTTTCTTTTATTTCTTCAGGTGTTTCTGGCGATGCAATGACAGCATGAGACCAAATTCTAAATTTCGCTTGATCCTCTTTTGGAATTCCAAGCATCTCACTTATTACAATAATCGGTAATGGGAATGAATAATCATCCACAAGATTTAATGTACCTTTTCGCTCTATTTCATTTATTAAATCATCCGCTACTCTCTGAATTCTTCCGTCTAATTGTGAAATCATCTTTGGTGTAAAAGCTTTTTGAACTAAAGATCGTAAACGACTGTGGTTAGGTGGGTCCGAATTTAACATATGCGTTGTTAAATGATCACTATTGTCAACAGAAAGATACATGTTATTTGTATCTTGAGAAAACACATTTGCCATATCTTTTTTTAAACGATTATCTTTTAAAAGTGGCACAGCATCTTCATATCTTGTAATGAGCCATTCTTTGCCGATTTCAACTTCATTTACAAATAATATAGGTTGCATTTTTCGTGACTCTTTATAAATTTCATATGCATCTTCTTTAAACTGAGCAGAAGCTAAATTAATGCCATCCTCTATTTTTCGGCCAACCTTATTTTTTATTGACATTACATTCCCTCACTCTCAATTATTTGTGTAAATCAACCTAACATTTGAATTATACTTCAATGAAAACTAGAAAATTGTAAATTTTTAATTAAAATCTTACTTCGTATATTGAAAAATAAAAAAGTGAGAGAGTAAAATTATTCTACTCTCTCACTTCCTATTATGCGAAGCACATAAAATTACTAATTTGTTGATATCGATAACTTACTTTACGACGACGACCACCTTGCCAAGTGTAACCTGAAACCCCGCTTCTTCTTACCTCGGTTGGAAAGAACCATAAATCTCTTCCGAAAGGACCAGGTCGATGTAAACGTAAATAGCCCCATCTTCCTAGACAGTTACACATCCAAGATTTCATATTGCCTGCTTGTGCTGGAGAAGCAAATGTGGACGGTAACGACGGAGCTTGTGACGGTGGTGGTGATGTTGGAGCATCTTCCGCATCATCTGGTCTATAGTCTTCTAGTTCAACCTCTCTAACTTCGATATCAGGTTCATATCCGTATTGTTGTGGATTATAATACATCGTTTGATCATATGGATAATTTTGTTCGTTATACATATTAACAAATCACCTTCTTTTCATCCATTACCTTTAACATTCATATGTGATATGACACCTATCGGAAGCTTATGTATAGCCCAAATTAAACTAAAAAAAAAGCTCGTATCTTTTTTTCAAAAATACGAGCTTTTTTATAAACAGAATATATTATTTTTTTTTCAACTTCACACTATAAAAACGCATTTCCTCTAATAAACCTTCAAATTCAAATACCTCTTGTTTAATTAATACTTTCAAGCGATACTCTAAGAAAGTATCCCCAACTAATTGCTCTACAAGGCCAAGCGCTTCACCAATTACTCTCGGAGCTTTAAGGAAGTCTTTATCAGCACCTACTTTTTTCGCACACTCAATAATGAATTGGTCAAAATATTCTTCTTGTACAGAATGCACTTCATTATCTTTCCAAACTCTTAAAAATTCCATGCTATTCGATAAACTATCCCACTCGTGTTCAAGATTCACTCTGCTTTTTTTAGTTAAAAACGGTGATTCTGCAAAACTATTTTGGAAAGTAGCTAAACTTTCGGGCGATAATTCTCCCGTTCCACGTATATCATACTCTTGGTTTAATATTTCTCTACTCATTTCAGATGTATTAATGATTCGAATATTTTTCTTACCTTTTAATTGCGCCATTACAAAACAAAGGCCTACATGTTCATGTGCGTTATCTGCCTTCCAAATGGTAATCGGTGTTTCATTAGGAATAGAATGTAGCTCTTCTAAAGTTTCCATAAATTTCGGTAAATATTCTTCTTCAAAATAACTATCATAAGAAGTTAAGTTGTTTAATAACCATTGCTGTCTTGCGAGTTGCCCTTTATTCGTATGTAATTGATTAATCGGTCCAATTGAAAAGAATTCAGAGAATGCAACAACACTCTCCTCAAATAGTTCTTCTTGACTTAACATATATTTTAAACACCCAGTTGTTGAATCATCAAAAGCGATATGAATGTGTGTACTTTCTTTTACATTCTTTTTATAAGATGTATTACTCGTTAGTTGCTTAGGTATACTTATCAAGTGTTTAATCGTATCTTCACTATAGTTCTCTTCTAATAAATCTAATTGTATAAGAATGCTTTGCAGTAAATGTTTTGCTTCATCTTCGTACATATCCTCTACAACATTTTTGATTTTATCTATCATGTAAATCCCTCTATTCATTACTAAAATAACGTAGATTATAGTGTATCATTTTAGTAACGGTGTTTTAAAGTTTTTTATAGATTATATCTAATTATAATTTCATATTAGTACAGTGATATATTAGCGTTAGTTTATGTTTATTTCGTATAGATGTTAACATTTCAGTACACTTCTTCTATTACACATCACTTTCACAGTATTTTTTATTTATTTTTAAAACGCTTTGTAAATTCTTTTATTTAAATGTATATTTATATAGAAAATAAAAATTACAGGAGCAATATCTATGGAGAAAGTACATACTTATTACAAACATTATTTAAAAAATTGGAGATTTATGTTCATTTGCATATTACCTGCTGTTGCTTTATTATACACTTTCGATGTCATCTTTGAACTACTGTTCCACCAAGATTTCTACTTGTCTAATTTAATATCTGCCATAATATTATTTTTATTATTTATTAATATTAAAGATAAGTTTCAAGTCAAAGATTAAAGAAATTTATGATAACTTCTGTTTTAATTTTGAATACTTTATTTTTGAAAGTGCTCTGCTTTATCAAAAGGTGATGCGACGTTCATCACCTTTTTTTATTTCTACAAAATGAATTTTTCATTAGATTTTTTATCAATATCGTTTATTGACTTTCCCTACAATTTGATTCAAAATAAAATAGTTCAGCGATGAACAATTTCGAGTTGAATTATTTTAAAATGAAAGGAAGTTATTACTTTGAGTCTACATAAACAAGGTATCAAACAAGCCAGTGAAATTGTCCATTCATTTGTAAAAATAAACAAAGAAATTATAAAGTTTACTCATCAAAACGCTTCTACGTTAGGATTAACAGTTCAACAAATGGGCATCTTAAATTCAATTTATGCAACTCCTAATACTACTCTTAAAGATATCTCAGAACGCCTTTCAGTTCCTAAAAGCACAATGAGTGTAAATGTAGATGAGTTAGTTAATTTAGGATTAATTGAGCGAAAACAATCACATGAAGATCGTAGAGAAATACAATTAAAAGTAACAACAAAAGGACAAGAAATATCTAAGAGATCCATTGAAAACTCTACTTCTTATAAAGCAATGGAACTAGCACTAGAACAACTGTCTGAAGAAGATATCCAAACCTTATTACGTATCCATAATGACTTACTAAATTCTCTACAACATTTTAAATAATTCGTCTCAATCATAAATCAAAACCAATCTGATTTTTTGTTTTTGATTTATGAAACAGCTAGCTTTTGCTAGCTGTTCTTTTTATGGTTCTTTATCATTCTCTTGAGATTAAATGACTAGAACAAGCATACCTTGTCATATGTTTTAAAAAAGATAAGGGACGTGACAACATTGGATAACAATAACAATCAATTTGTTTTTCATACAATAAAAAGTTCGGCAATTAAAAAATTTGTAATTATCGATTTAATTACTGGAACAGGAATTTATTGGACCGTTAATTTCATCTCCTCAAGTGCATTACTTGCAATTATTAGTTGTGTTTTGGGAACAAAAAAAATAAAAAAATGCAACAGTCTTAAAACTCCAAACAAAAATCTATCTGACCAAAATGAAATTTCTATAACAAACCGTTATGTTTCTGCTTGCAATCTTTATAGTAGTTTTTGAATGGGTGTCTTTCCTTTTTAAATGTGCCCTTATATTTCTTTAGAAACTCATCATCCGACATAACTTTCACGTCAACGGTTTCAGGCATTTTCTTCATCCTATTTAATTTCTCTCATACCGTTTCCCTTCACTTGTCCACTTCTTCTTTATCTTCCCAAATCGGTATTTTTTCTTGTCCACCTCTTTTTTTCGGTTGTATATCAAGGGATCTATCCAACTGGTGTAACTCTTCACCAGTTGGGCACGCTTTATTCATTAGCTGAATGACTGTAATAATAACGTCTATCTTTTCGCTCGATGATATCGTCAATTTCGTATGTGACTTGAGTTCGTTATTCTTTTATTAGTCTCATATCATTCATCTACAAGGCTACCTTAATCGCCATATTTAGTGCTTTCGATTAGTTAGCGTCTTTTATATTCCACGTAATTGTGTGATATTCATTATTTTTTTCTCCTTTGCTTCACTGATTAACTGGGTGATTTCATATACACCATATAGAATATATTCCACCAGACTTCACTCCTTGAATACTTTTCAAAAAAACAATACATACTATTTTCAAGCCGCTGTATCCACGGCTGGTACTTCTTTCTTTTGTTACAGCGAAGCAGATAGGTTCTTCACTTATCTGCTTTCTCTGTATATTTTTAAAAACATCGTAAACACTACCTACAAGCTGTTTGAACTATCAGCTTCACTCTTCTTGTAATGGGAAAGCAAATTATCACAATTGACTAACTCATTCGACTAACTGGCAGACAACTAAAATTGTTATCTGCTTTGTGTATGAGATTTTATATTTTACATATACTAGTTTTGAACCTGTAGACCAATACGAGCCATTTTGGTGTTTTGAATTTCCTTTCTTGGGATAAGTATATTTTACTTATCCCTTTTTTATTGTATAGATAAATACACTTAGGTTAACAATAATTACAAGCAGATTTTCTGTTTATTCGTAGTTCTAAACCAAAATGTTTTTCTCCTTTAATGGACAGTAGGTACGACTGCTTGTCCTTTTTTATTTATATTTCATACGCTCTTTTTTGACTGCTTCGAATCACTCTATCCTCTTCATCGAAATAAATAGCCCTAAATAAGAATGACCAATATGCGGTACTATATCTCCATCAAATAAAACAAAGGGATTTTCCAAATAGTCGATGTTTGCAACCATATAAAATAGGCAGTTTCTGATTACCCAGAAACCGCCATACATAAAGATTTGTTAAGTATTAATTTCTTCTCATTACTAAAATGTATTATGTAACTACTAGTAGTTTATATATTTCACTGGATAATTGCTAATAAACATGTGAGAGATAAAAAAGCACACAGAGGAATATATAAAACCCCTTAGTGATTTATCAATTTTACGATAAATCATTAAGGGGTTAGTGGAATTTATTATGCATTATACCTATTTTTTCGACGTTCCATCCTAGTTTGACCTTGAACAGTACTTTCTTTATATTGATCTATTTGCTCTGCCATTTCATATGTTACAACTGGTTCTTCGTTATTACGCTCATGCATTGTTTCTGACCTTTTACGTTTAGAACCTTTTCCACCAAACTTAAATAATTTCATCTTAAATTTCGGTAATCTTGGAAAGCGGATCTTAAATGATAGCCTTTTACGTTTCTTTTTTTGTTTAAATAAATTAGTATTTTCTTTATTAGTGTCTTTCTCTTTACGGTGTAATAACATCGCAAGTAATCCACCTAATATAAGTCCTCCAACTAAAAGGAGAATATATAAATAATGGCTTGTCATTAAATTCATCATACGCTCAAGTATGACTAACGACTGCACTTCTTTTATATCCCATAGTAACGCGGCCCATAATGAGAATAAGCCCAAAGTAAGCCCGTATGTACGAAACCGGAATAAACACGGAATTAACGCAATGCAAGCGGCGATTTTCGCGTTCGCTATTATTGAACTTATTGAAATATCCTGATTCCAAATAACTAACAGTAGTGTTATAAATGGTGCATAGGCTATCCAGCTACATATACGTGAATATATCTTTTTCGCAAAGTAACTACCGAAACTAGTAAAAAATAAAAGTCCTCCAATATATAAAGATTGTTCAAGAGGGATTTGCTTTAACATTCCTGCAATTGGAAAGAGGCCGCTCAGTAGCATTAATAATACATCTAATTTCTTCACAATTCCCCATTCCTTTCAAATTTTCTTTTCAATTAATAAAAATCGCTTTTCCATATGATGTAGTTTTTGTATTTCTAAAAAACATCTTAATCCTGTATGTAAATAAAGTAAATATGAAACCGAAAATATACATGACAAATCATATCTATATTTACAATGAAAAATGACAAATCCTGCTCATTATTACTAGCAGGATTTGTACACTATTTTTTATATTAATATCAATGTATCTTCTTTTTCTAAAATTATTACATCTTCATCTAATTCGTCATCGAATTCTTTAAACTCCCTTGAATCAATATCGGTAGTATAATTTTTAATTAATTTAGCCATATGCATTACATGCGTATTATGAATATTTTGTTCTGACAGCAAGGTTGATTTACGGCACATGTAATGTATCATTTTGGCGATTTCTTCTCTCTCTTCAGATTTTACACCAAGCGGGATAACTTCGAGTATGTACTGATGTACTATCTCATTACAATCTAATTCGTATGCAGCCGTGCTATAGTAAATTCCCATTTGATCTACAAATAATCTCGTTTCATTCATAACATGTTCTTGGTCTCTAACAATATAGTTCGGTACATCTGAGTTAGTATTAATTCTAATTATGTTTATATCCTCTTTTAAATTTGAGATTATTTCAGGTGAAACCCCAATATTAACGCTTTTATTTTGCAATTCCTCTAGCCAATATTTCCTCATATTGGCATCTACAATAAAATAAACTTCTTTATTTTGTTTATGTGCATCTTGTGAAATTTCAACTAATGTTTCTGACATAAATTGTTTAAAACTGACTCCTATATCATTCCTTTTTGATGGTTGTGGTAAAAACACTTTATTATTACCTATATTTAATAAAGTATGATCAATTGTGCCCCATTCTTCTTGACCATATAATTTATATAATATTTCTCTCCCATTTATTTTTGAAAAAATAGGTAAGAAATCATATTTAGACATTTTCTCAATTGATAAATTTACAATTATCCCCGGTAATTTTATCTTATTCCAACTACACTTTAAGAACCCCTTTTGTTCTAACAAACTAAGAATGGCATTAATAATTTCTTTTTTAGATACACTTTGTCCGATAAATAAATTAATAAATGCTGAAATACGTTCCGTTTGAGCGAATCCTTCCCGAATAATTTGCTTTGGATTAATTTTTTCGCGACCATCACAATTTTTTATTGCAATTAATGCTAATTTCATTTCATTTTGCTCACCTGCCGTAGCATGTACAGCTTTTACGACATCGCCTACTAGTTTCTTTTTGTTTTTATGGCTATATTGCATTCTATATGGATTTTGTAACAATTTTCCAATGTTATATCTTACTATTTTTAACAACACCGGATTGTCTGCATTTAATACATAGGAGGAATCTCCGTTTTGAGCTAAAACTATTTTGCTATCTAATAACGCTTGTTCTATCTCTATTACTATATCATCTGACCATACTTCTAACGTAATTGTGTCTAATCCCTTTGGTGCAAATAAAGGTAATAACTCATTCTCATTATTAGTTAATACTTTTTTACCCTCTGGAAGTAATGTGAAGTATGGGAATATTCGTTGGAATTCATTAAAAAGTTCCTCTTTTTCTCTTACTTTTATACCAAATTTTATTTTTGTTCCTTGAACTTTATATATATTTTCGTTATATGGAAGAAGTACTCTTACATTAGTTCCTCTAATATACTCTTTCGGACATTGGAGAATGCGCTCTAATTTAACTTCTCCCCCTATCCTATAATCATCTTTTAAATTTCTAAAACGTTTAATCCACTTTATTCCTTTTTCAGCTTGTTGCACTTTTAACTTTATAAACCTTTGCTGTTTCTTATTTAATTCAAATTCAGGAGTTGAAATCAGTATTTGGCTCCGCTTTCGCCCTAAAAGTATAGAAATATCTTTATGATTATATTGTTGATAAAACCGCCTAATCCCTACGGATACTTTTAATAGCGGAATATTCTCACCTCCACGAGTTATGTATTCAAACCGATATACATAAGCGAAATAATCATGTGTTTCTTCATCTTTAATTGGCTCAGACATCGCTTCAGAAATATGTTGTGATCGCAGTGGCGAAAAATATATTTCTTCCTCATTTTTATTTTCCATACGTAAAGGCTGTTCGCAAAAGATATGAGTAATTAGAGCCGGTACCCATTTAGAAAACGTTTTTTTATCATGTAATACTGGTAAATTACTAATTAAATCATGTTGCCATTCTAAATGTGGTGGATCTATTAATTTATTCGGTTTCCAATCACGAATAACCTCATACCAGCTTTGGAAAATATAGTCTAACTGTTCTTGTCTCATTGGTTCCTTAGCCACAATCCAAGGTGTATCTTCCTTTAATATATATGGATTATGCTGAATGAATAATATATCAGAAAACATTTCATACAATCTTTCATTTACAAGTTTTAATTTGCTCGTTAATAAAAATGTTCTATAATGTATCTCTACAATCTCAAGCCATTCAATAGGAAAATAAATATACGATACTTTCTCATTATAGAGGGGTTCTACTATATTTTTAAATGCTAATAACTGTAATTTTTCCATATTATTAATACTTCCTCTCTTAATTTATATTGATCATGAATAATACTAGAAAAGATACCAATTTTTTAAGCATTAACGAATCAAATTTTAACCAAGCGCATTAAAGGAAATAGCTAAATTACATTTAGTTATTTAAATAAAACATTATTAAAATCAAATTAATATAAAATAACTATTAACATATAACTACCTCCTTATGGGACTTTATATTATAAAATCATTATAATAAATTATTATATTTTTTATCTATGATTTACAAAAAAATTACAGAAACTAAATATAATAAAAGGTATCGCCTCTTTATATAGCGATACCTTTTATATACTCTTAATTAAATAACACCTTTAACTTCTTCATTCATCGGCCATTTTTCTAATGAATATGCCATTTCCCAAAATGAATATTCATATTGACTACTAAAAATAAAATGTTGTCTCATACGATTACGGTCTGCCTCTGTTACCTTTTCAGCAATCGTATCTAATCGTGTGATTTGCTCTTCTACTAGCGTATGGAACCAATCAGATCCATATGCAGAAATCCATTCTTGATAAATTGGCTCTTCTGGTTGACATTCTTTTAATCGTTCACCGATTTCATAATATAACCAATAACAAGGTAAAATAGCCGCAATAATATCTCCTAAATGCCCTTCATAAGCTGCACGATACATATGAGATGTATATGCATATGCAGTTGGCGCAGGAATAAAATTATCTTTTTCTTCTTTTGTAATCCCTAATTTCTTTGCGAAATTCTCATGTAATGATAACTCAGCTTCATACGTATTTTGTGCATGGTGTGCCATACGAGCTGTCGTTTCTAATTCAAGAGCCTTTGCAGCACCTAACGTTTGTACTCTAGCAAAATGACTCAAATAATAAGAATCTTGAAGCACATAATATCGAAAACTAGCTAAATCTAATGTTCCTTCGCCTAGTTTTTTTACAAAAGGATGGTTAAAACTTGCTTCCCAAATTGAATCTACTTCTTTACGTAATGCTTGTGAAAAAGTCATTTAAATCCCTCCAAATAATGTAAAAAATATACGTATTTATCCACAATTATTAAAGCTGTAAAATAAAAAAACTTTCTTTACAGGCGTAAAGAAAGTGAAATTGACAGCATATATTCGTTAAATAGCAACGTCTTTCCCACTTCCCTACGCTGGCATTAACCAGATCAGGTACTAAGAGTCTCAAAATTTCATCTGATCTCAGCCTATAAAAGGCCCCCCTAGTGGATAAATATTTAGTTGTCGTATTGTAATTATCATAGCATAATTCATGGAACTGTCAAAAGAATTAATTATATAACTATCTTAAAAACCTTCTTCTTTCCTTACTTTTAATGAAGTTTCAATTATCATATCTAATAGTTTGCTATAATTAATTCCCGCTGCTTCCGCACTTTTTGGTAGTAAACTTGATTGTGTCATCCCTGGTAATGTATTAACTTCCATTACATATGGAATTCCTTCCTTCACCATCATATCAACCCTTGCATAAACACTACATTTTAATGCTTTATAACAAGCCAGTGACGCTTTATTTACACGTTCCTTTATTTCAGCTGGAAGTTCAATAACTTCTTCAACTGTACTAGTATCATCATATTTTGCATTATAGTCAAAGAACACAGCAGCATGTCGAATCGAAATGATAGGTAACTGTTGCCCATCAAAAATTGAACATGTAATCTCGTCACCTTTTATATACTTCTCAATTACTACTTCAGAATCCCATTCGAATACAGTTTCCAGCATAGAGATTAATTCATTTTTATCATAGACAATCTTAACTCCAACACTTGAGCCGCCAGAGTTTGGTTTTACCACTAACGGAAATCCTAATTTATCTAACTCCTCAAGCTTTAGATCCTCCATTTTTGTAAGTTCAATCCAATCTGGTGTTTCTACTCCTTCATAACGCAAAATCTTTTTCGAAATATTTTTGTCCATACATATACCGCTAGATAACATATTGCTACCGCTATAAGGAATACCTAAACTCTCTAGCGTCCCTTGAACTGTACCATCTTCTCCGTACTTTCCGTGTAATGCTAGCAATGCAAAATCAATGTCTTTCGCTTTTTCAATTAAATCCATTTTTTCATTTAACGTAATTGGAACGATTTCATATTTACTCTTATCTAAATGTGCAATCATTTCATTCCCAGTCATAATTGATACTTGTTTTTCAGAGGATACTCCTCCCATAATAACGCCAATTCTCATTTTCTCAACTCCAAGTTTCATTTTTTAAAGTTTCACCAATTATTTGAATCCCTCTAACAATTTCCTGTTCTTTCAAACGTGAAAATCCTAATCGGAATGTGTTCGCTCCTCCTCCATCAGAGTAAAAAACATCACCAGGAGAAAACGTAACTCCTTTCTCATAACACTTTTGTAAAAGTGTGCGGGCTTGAATTTTTTCTTCCAACTCTATAAACAAATGAAGTCCACCGTCTCCAGTCATTCTTTTAAACGGAATGTACTGATTACACGCCCCAACAGCTAACTCATATTTTTTCTTATAAACAGATCTTGCTTTTTTTAAATATTTTTCAAAATATCCTTCATGTAAATATTGAAACAGAACAGCTTGATCTAACGTAGATGTGTGAATGGTTCTGGCTCTTTTAACACTTTCTAAATAATGTATCAGTTCTTTATCTGCAATGATCCAACCTACACGTAAACCAGGGAAAAGTACCTTTGAAAAGCTACTAATATAAATCACATTATTACCAGCCCCTGCAAAAGTTAATAATGGCGATAAATGTGAACCCGAATAACGTAATTCTTCATTAAACCCATCCTCTATAATAGGGATCTTGTATTTTGAAAATAACCTCATCAATTCCGTTCTTTTCTCCGAACTCGTAACAATACCAGTTGGATTATGATAAGAAGGGATTAAATACGCGAAATCAAAATCCTTTTCACGCAAACTTTTTTCTACTTCATTCGTATCAATACCATCATCATTCATATTAATTCCATGAACTTCAAGTCCATGTAAACGAAAAAGCTTCAATGCAGCATGGTGAGTTGGGTTCTCACAAATAACACGCCCTGATTTCTTCGATAAAGAAGATAACACAATATCTAATCCTTCTGTAAATCCATTTGTAATTAGAATATCTTTGTTCGAAATATCTACACCTTTCATTTCCATGTAATGAAGTAAATAATTCATTAACGGTCTATAACCTTTTGCATATCCGTAGTTCAATACGATATCCCCTTCAATGGACATACGAGTAAGAAAAGCTCTTTTGAAATTTTCAACATCAAATAGCTTTTCGTCCGGGGCTATACTATTAAAAACAATCATTCCTTTTTCCCAGCGAACTCCATGCTTCATTAAGTCTAATTCATCCGCTAATGTGGTAACTGTATTAAGTTTATTTTTCCAATCTATTTCAACAGACGAGGTGTTACTTATATCCACCTTCGCAACGAAATTTCCTTTTCCTTTAACTGCATAAATGAGTCCTTCTTGTTCTAAATCCGCATATGCAGAGAGTACTGTATTTCTGCTCACTGATAATAATTCACTCAGTTCCCTTGTTGATGGGATTTTTTGGTCCCCCAACAAATGCCCTTTCATAATCATCTTTTTTAAATAATCCTTTAATTGAATATAAACGGGACGATCTTTTACAACTTTAAAATCTTTAAACAATTTCTTACCCCCTGCAATTATTTTTGCATATTTATTTCATTCTCAAAAGGTCCACTACATATGTATTTTTTATTAATAGCGGTACGGTTATAAAGCCTATAAATCATTTCGATATAAATTGATTACATCTTTTAAAGCAGCAGCTGCAGCTCCGCGTGGATTAGAAGCTCCACCAATTGTAGTGACTTGTCCCATTGTATCTGTAAAGAACGTAATTCCTTTTTCCGTGCCATTTATATTTGCTAACGGATGTTCTTTCTCTAAATTACAAGGTTGTACACTAAGGTTTACTTTTCCATTATCATCTTTATATGCTGATGCAATTAATTTAATTGATTTATTTTGTTTCTTTGCATTTTGAATTTGTTGCGTTGTAACGTGCTCTATTCCGTTTATTTTTATATCTTTGAGTGAATAATCGTTTCCCATTAAACTATTCGTCAAAAATAATAATTTACAAGCGCTATCCATCCCGCTTATATCTAATAACGGGTTAGTCTCCGCAATTCCTTTATTTTGTGCTTCTTGCAATGCTTCTTCAAACGTCTTATATTCTTCATGCATCTTTGTAAGAATATAATTTGTTGTCCCGTTCAATATTCCTTCTATTTTTTCAATATGGCAACCTGCTAAACTTAGTTGTCCTATGTCTAATGTCGGTAACGCAGCGGCAGTTGCACCGCTATATCGAATGCGTGAGCCTGAAATACGTGCTGCTGTATTCAGTTCACTCCAAGCTGTAACAAGTGCACCTTTTGAAATAGCTACTATATCCATTTGTTTTTCAATAGCTTGTTTCATATACTGTTTCCCTGGATTTCCATTTTTAAGATTTGTAGCAGTTGATTCAACCAATACAGTACCATTTATATTAATCGTTCCGCGTTCCTCTGGATAATGTTCGATATATTTTTCAATTGCAGCAGAACCATCACCATACGTCAATAAATCATTAATCTGCAAACCTTTCCCGTTATGTATTGCAATATTTCTTCCTATCACTCCACTAACAACTAAGTCAATTCCATATGTTTCATTTATATATAAATATTTTTCATTTAATAATTTTATAAACTCTCTTCCTACTGTCCCGTATCCTGATAATACAATTTGAATTTTCATAATATCCCCCCATATCTTTATACCAAATCCCTCTTTCAATATAATATAAAGCGCCCTCGAATTCCATCGAGAGCGCTTTATATTATCTATTTCGGTAGACGTGATAATTTTCCAACAATTGTTCTATAAAACTCTTGAATGTTAGAAAAACCTAACGTGTCTGAAACACTAAGCCCTACCATATCAAGATGGTCCCAATTTGCTTTCGTTTCAATATGATTCCATTTTCCAATTTGTAAAGACTCATTATTATTTACAAAAGTATTAGACGCAGGCGCAATCATAGAATTTGTATTTACTACACCATCGTTTTGCCACCAAGAAGTATCTATTAATGGTCGGTTTTCTTCATATCTTGCATAAGAGCCTAAGAAGAATGCATTCCCCATTAGCACTTTATTCATTGTTATATGCGGTAGATGCAAACCTGTTATAGGTGCTGCTTGCGATGCATGTCCACTATAGGATAAGTAATATACATCCGATTGCGTCTTTACCCAATTATTTAACTCCTTTGCTCCATCAGTACTTAAATCCCATTGACTAATATCTTTTGTATTCTCCCAAATTGAACTATTTAAAATACGATCAGTATATTGGAAAAAGGACTCTCCAGCATATTTTTTCATACCCCATTGATCCAATTTAAAATCATATAATGATAAATTATTGTTTCCTCCTAAACTCGCAGCTGTAATGAGAAAATCTTTAACGAATGGCAATAGAAGACTCCCGTCTGCAAGTGTTGTCCCATTATGAGGAGTTGCTAAAGTTGTAACACTATGAACATACGATTTACCGCCTTCAAATAGTGGTGATATCTTTGCGTTCGGATGATTTTTCACATGATTTTTTTCTTCATAACTGCCTTCTTTTAATAACTGCACTAATGTTCTTGTCGTTTGTCCACCCATACTATGCCCAACTAAATGAACTTTATTTGTTTCACTCCAATTCGGTGCAAATCCACTATAAGTTCTACCAAAACGATTATGTCCATGTTTCTCAGCATGCGCCGCGCCGTAGTCTACTGTTCCACCGTTAATTTGCGCGTATAATTCACATGCACGGTCCCAGTTACTAGAAACTGGCCCAACAGCTGCAGTATGTACTGTATAACCATTTCTTTTTAAATCTTCTTGTATATCATGAACACCACCCCAATATTTTACCCCTAGCATTTCCTCTCTACCCCATCCAGCAAATCCATTCACTAAAATGATAGGATAATTATTTTGTTGTCTCTCTTCAGCGTATGTTGTTTTCGCTGCGAATGAACAAACAGTCACTAATGTAAAAAAACATACTTTTAAAAATAACTTCCCCATACTTTCTCCCCCCTAATTAAACGCTTTCATTTTTCTGTGAAAAAGATTGGCACAATCAGTTTTTAACTTAAACATAATGTAAAGTATTTTATATACGTTGTATATATAGACAACATACACAAATGTTGATAAATATTAATTCAAGGAAACATTTACTTTTTACAATACAACTTGTAAATCTGATTATTTGAATTTATAATTGAATATAGTTTCCTCATGTCAAATGGATTTAATAATCATAAGAAAACTTATTTCATTACTCGAAAAGGAGGAAAAAGCATGCAAATTGAATCAAACATTCATACATTATCTCAACCTACTAAAATAACTCCATCTATTCTTGAGCATAATACTCTCTCTTCTACTAAACTTGAAGGTAAGAAAGCGGATGATCCTATCAAGTTCGATATTCGTTCCTCTGAAAAAGAAATGAAACAGCCTGAGCATAAATTTAACGAATTAGATTTATGGAAGATGTTAAAGGATAAAGGTGTTCCTTTATGGATCATCCTTGAAATGCTACAAAAGTCTCGTAAAGAAAAAGAAGCTCAAAATAATTCAGTTCAAAATTCAAATACGATTGAAGAAACGAGTGAGGCCCGATTAGATGAAGTAATGTAAAGCATAATATTTGATTGGTCTATAAACTAAAAAGAGTTCAAGATTGATAAAGTTTTTATCAACCTTGAACTCTTTTTTAAGATTTTTCTCCAATCGTTACAAATTGAAAAGATACTTCTCCTTCCAAACCTTTAATTAGCCTTGTTACTTTGACATTTTCATTAACCAATGTATTATCTGTCGACATTTTAGGTTTTTCATCTCCTAAAGATTTTTTCAGATGAAGAAGGTGCATTTTCGTTTCATTTACCTTTATTTCTTTATACACACTATTTTGTGCTACAATCACATACCATTGCGTTGGATATTTACGAGTGTTACCTATCCAAGCGTCACTATCGTATGAAACTGGAATCTCTTTTCCTTCTAATTCAATACTTTTCATATTCTTTTCGTCTTCATGTGTAAACAACAGCGAACCTTCTTTTGGGAATTTCGGTAACGTATCTATAATATAATTGGAGCCATTATCTCGTTTACGAAAAACTTTTTCTTTAATCAATGCTTGTGCTGTAGATTCATTTAAAATTAATACCTGTCCATTTCCAACTTTACCTTTTTTCACAGAAAACACTTCATTTTCTTTCGTAATTTCTTGATAACGATTAATAATTGGTGAAATTTTATTTTCATCTCCAATGATTAATAAACCGTTTGCAGGAAATGGATTTTCCTTTTTAGAGCATGCACTAAAACTTATTAAAAGTAGTATCGTTAACATAAAAATAGTTAAAGTTCTTTTCATCGCGTTTCCTTTCATCATACAGTTCATTTTTTCCACATACTTTAATGTAGTCTTACAAGCTAATAAACTCTATTGCTCCATAACTTTATAAAGCTTTTGTAGGTAACGCCAACGAGTTATAAAGAAATATAAAACTTGTATACATATAAATGAAATTAAAATAACGATCGAGCTATTTAAAATAGAAAAATCGACTAATTGTTGCAGTGCCGTATACGCAACTACAGTATGAATCACTGCAATGATAATCGGTAAGAAGAACATTAATACTAACTGTCTCGTTACAATTTTTTTTAATTCTCGTTTACTTAATCCCATTTTCGAAATCATTTTATATTGCTGTTGATCGCGATCCAAATCAGTATATAATCGGAAATAAATAAAACTAGCAGCAAATGTAAAGAAAACGATTCCGACTAAAATACTTGCCATAAGTAATAAACCATTCTTTTGTTTTGCCTCCAACAAGTTTAATGTTAAAGCTTCAAAGTAGAAATCTCTGTCCCTAAGATCTTTATCGAATACATTCTTTAATTGATTTGAAATCTCTTTCGTTTTTATCCAATCATCTACAACAAATCCGTAAGTACGATGTTGAATATTTTCATCTTTTGGATTACTTGTATGAGGAATTTCATCATACACATGATCTTGAACAGCAATATAAATACTACTAGGATCATGTGGTAAAACTAAATTTCCCACAGTTTTTTTCACACGAAATGTCTTTGTCCAATCTCCTTGAATGACTTCAATATTTTTTTTATAGTCACCATTTTTAAATTCTTGTTTTTGTGACACCCTCCCAGGGATTAGTAAAATTTCATCTTCTTTTTCAATCGTTTCTTGTTGGTACCCGAGTGCTCTCGTAAGTTCGTTATATTCACTTAATTTCAATACATTTACGTTACTTTCTGTAAATTTATTTGAAGATGAAGCCATTCGGTACGGAATATTTGCATCCTCAAGATGTTTTTTTATAATAGAGAGATGTTTATCTACCAATTTGTTGTTTTCAGAGCTTTCATACAGAAATGTATATGGGTTTGTCATCCATACTAAATTCCTATTACCAAGAGCAGCTGTTGTACCGATTGCTGTAAATGCAACTGCTGAAATAATAGATACAATGAAAAACATCGTTGCGTTATCTTTCATACGGTAAATTAGTTCTGAAAATGTTAATATATTTGTTCGCTTTAAAAAGAATGATTCACTTCTTTTAGCAAGATACAATATATACACGCTACACTGTGTATATAAAAAGTACGTTCCTATAATAACTAGAAGTACACCCATTCCGAGCGTAATAAAATTAGTACTTGGGATAAAGCGAAATACTGAAATATATCCATAGCCTACACTAATTAAAGAAAGTAGCGATAATAGAATTGAAGCTTTCGGTTCAGGCTTTGGCTTTTCCTCTGCTTGAATAAGTTCCACAAGTTCCGTTACTTTTATCATTTTAAAAGTAACAAGCGAAACAATTAAAAATAATAAAAGAAATGTGATGAATGTTAATAATACCGCCTGCACTGGTATATAAAAAGGTAAACCATTACTAATCATTAATACACTTGCGCTTATCAATAACACTAGTTTAGAAAATATGAGTCCGATGAAAATCCCTATACAAATTGACCCAAGTCCAATTAACATATTTTCAATTAATAATAATTTCTTAAGCTGCCTCATTGACATTCCTTGCATCATTAAAATGCCAAATTCTTTCTTACGTGTTTTTAAAAATGAACTTACTGAATATAAAATAAAGAAAAATGAAAATACAAAAATCAAGCCTTGCGAAATTGTAAATCCTAATGTTCCAAATGCACTTATTGTTGTACTCGTCGATTTTAATTCCCCTTGTAAATCAGGATGAAATAATAAAAGGGCATACGTAAAGAAAATCATAATAGAAAATGCACAACTTAAAAAATGGGCAGCGTATGTACGCTTATTACGAAAAATATTATTAAATGCGAACTGACGAAAAGTCATGCCTTTTCCCTCCTAACAAAGAAAGGACATCCATAATCTTTTGATAAAAGGCTTGCCTGCTGTCACCGCAATAAATTTCGTTATATAATTGACCATCTTTAATAAAGATAACTCTGCTGCAAAAACTCGCTGCATACGGATCATGTGTAACTAACATCATCGTAGCTTTTTCTTCTTTATTTAAAGTATCTAGCATCTCCATTACATCATTTGAAGATTTAGAGTCTAAATTCCCTGTTGGTTCATCTGCAAGTAATAATTGAGGCTTATGAACAATTGCACGAGCAATTGCTGTTCTTTGAGCTTGCCCCCCTGAAATTTCAAAAGTTCTTTTACTCAATATATCTGTAATATTTAATTTCTCTGCAATTTCTTCAACTCGTTTGTTCATTTCTTGTACAGAAACACCATCTAATGTCATCGGCAATACGATATTTTCCTTTACTGTAAGTGTGCTAAGTAAATTAAATGATTGAAAAACAAATCCTAATTGTTTCCTACGGAATAAAGCCAAATTATCTGATGTCAACTGGAAAGGATTTGTACCATTTATTAATATTTCTCCCGATGTTGGAGAGTCGATAGTAGATACCATATTTAATAACGTTGTTTTCCCGCTCCCTGATGGCCCCATAATCCCTATAAATTCACCTTCTTGAATTGATAAATCAATATCTACCAATGCTTTAAAAGGTACTTTCCCTTTATATACTTTACTAATACTTTTTGCATGTAGAATTTCCATTTATATTCTCCCTTCATTTGCACTTCTCACAATATAGTGTAAATGAATTGTCTTATAGCACATATTGATTCATCTTTCATTTATCTTACACGCTTGTAAGATTTCTGAAAAAACTGATAACAAACCTATTTTCAAACTATAATTAACGATTATTCATCTTATAATATCTATATAGTAGTATGAAATACAATACTACTTATTTCTGGTTGCCAGGACACCTTGTAAACCTATTAAATATATAAATAAAAGTGAGTTTAAGAAACAATTATCATCATTAAAAGTTGCTGTATTCCTTGTATTCTTTATTAGCAACATAAAATATATTATAAAGAATAACTATAGAACTTCAAAACGATGAATAATAACTTATAATTCATAAGTATAATCCAAAAGTAAATAGTACATAAAAAAGCTTAGAGCTTTAGCTCTAAGCTTTTTTAAAATCATTTCATTCCATTATAACTCCTTTTAAAGAGCGATATTTTTTATCCACTCTGATTTGCTCAATAAATAATGATTATATAGTTGGTTTTCTATCGTCTGTTGGCTTATATAAGTAAATCCACATTTTTCAATAACTCTATTTGATGGTGCGTTGTTTATTAATGCAATTGCGTTAAGGACATCCACATTTGTATTTTCAAACAAATAGCCGATCAAGCCTTTTGTCGCTCTCGTTGCATAGCCATTATTATGATATTCACTTGAAACAGCATACATAATTTCTCTGTTCGGTGCAGGAAGCTCATCTTTCATACCTGTGCAGCACCATCCAATAAATTCATTTGTGGTTTTCTTAAATATTCCTAGTCTTAATATGTGATCATCTATGTTAGTCGTAGTTCTCACTGCATTAAGAAATGCTTTATTTTCTGGTATTTCATAATTTGCAACCCAATTAACCCTTTGTTCTTTCGTTGATTTCCAGTCTGGTAAAAACTGTTCTATTTCCGGTTGATTCGATATTTTATAAATACTCTCCGCATCTTTCACAGTAAACTCTTGCAAGTATATATCTCCACAGTCTATTCTAAATAAATTAGTCGAACTCTCTTCTCCCATGTTAATCCCCCTTAATTACATTAAAGCGCCTTAATCTGCTTCGTAAGTTCTATAAATCGTTCATCAAGTTCTTTATATTCTTTATCGTTAGAAGTCAAAAAGCTTAATTTACCTAATACTTCTTGTCTCTCTGTTTCTAATGTTAAACGAATCTCTTCAATTTCATCTCTTGTTTTCGTAGGTTCTTCTAGCTGCTTTTGTATCGTATTGTTTAAAAAGACAAGTTTTGTGTTAGTTGTTTTCTCCAGAAAATATCGATCGTGAGAAACGATAACGAGTGTTCCATTATACTCAGCTAATGTATTTTCAAGCTGTTCACGTGAAGGGAGGTCAAGGTGATTCGTCGGTTCATCTAAAATAAGTACATCTTTTTCCTCTAAAATATAAGTCATTAACTTGCATTTTACTCGTTCCCCCATACTCATATGCTCAATCGGCTCTTTCCATTGAGAAGCTTGGAATCCTAAATGTTTCATTAAATTTTGGACTTTTCCTCTTTCTTCAAATGTCTCTTTAAAAAATAAATCTTCTGGTGTTTTATCCAGTGGTAAATCAAATACTTCTTGTGTTAAATAACCGATGTTTGCAGATGGTGAAATCCATACTTCTCCTTGTACAGTTTCCGTTCCCATAATCATCTTCAGTAATGTTGTTTTTCCGCTACCGTTTGGTCCAACAATCGCAACCTTCTCACCGTGCTGGATTGTAAAATTAACGTTTTCAAATAATGTCTTTCCATGAAAGTCTTTTTTTAATTTCTTTACTTCTAAAAAGCGTTTTCCTACTTTTTTATTCGCTTGAATAGAGAACTCCACTGAATACTCTTCTTTCACACGTTCTACTTTCGTTTTCTCCAGCTCTTTTTCGAGACGTTTTCGTTTTGACTTCACTTGCGCATCCATTCGCTTCGCTTTTACACGATAAAACTCTTTAACTCCTTCTTGTTTTGTAGACTGTGCGTGTGCCTTTTGTGACCATGAACTTAATTCTTTTATATGTGTTTCTACTTGTTCTATCTTTTTTTGTTGTTTTTCATATTCACGTTGCTGCGTCATTCTTGTATGCTCACGTGCTTTCATGTAACTCGTATAATTACCGCTATGCTCAATTAGTTTCTTTTCCTCAATTGACCATATTTTCGTTGCGACAACATCTAAAAAGTATCGATCATGCGATACGACGATAACTGTACCATTCATATTTTTTATTTGCTTAATGAGAAATTCCGTACTCATCTCATCTAAATGATTTGTCGGTTCGTCTAATATTAATAAATTGGGATTTTCGGCAAATCCTTTTGCTAGTCGAACTTTCAGCTTTTCACCACCACTTAAAGTATGAAAATCATTCGTTGGCACGCTCCATTTCGCAAGAAGTTCTGCTTCTTTTGCAATCATATCATTACTAATAAAAGATTCTATTTCTTGTTCAACATATGCCGTTGTCATATTCATTTGCTGCCATTCAACATTCCCTTTTGATGGCTCAATCTTCTCATTTATTAATTGAAGTAATGTTGATTTACCAGCACCATTTTTGCCGATTAATCCGATAACATCCCCTTGTCTTACTGTAACATTCATTTTCTCTAACAAAGTGTTTTCCTTTACTTCAACATACACATCATTTAATTTTAATAGTTCTTTCATAATACCGATCCCTTTCATTAAGGGAGAATAAAAAAAATCCTCCCAAATAAATTTGGCAGGATTAGTCGTTAACATATTTATACCCAAATAAGCTATTACGCATAATAAATAGCAATACCGTTGTAAGGAAATTGGGCAGACTAATCCTATTTTTTATAAATTGAAATTTATTGAATTTCAACATTTAAAAATAAGATTAGTTAATCATCGTCCACCGATCATTCCTTTCCGTCGTTAGTAACCATATTGTACCATAGTAGTACTGTATGAGTAAATGCGATTATACGTGCTGTGAAAATGATTGCTTTCTTTTAGGTCTATTTATCTTCACTTCATATCGATCAGATACAAACAACATCTGTAGTACTACTGGCTTTAGGTTTCCTTAGTAGTAAACTTCTAAGCACTCCCTCTTATATAATTTTTATATAAATTTATCATTAATTATATATTATACATATTACATTTCAGTTCTTATAATAAAGATATCATTTTAAAAGGAGGATACTACAATGGAATTTAGCAAACTAGGAAACAGTGGATTAACAGTAAGTAAGATTGCATATGGGAACTGGATAAACCATGGCGGGAAAGTAAATGAAGATATTGCAAATGATTGTGTGAAAGCCGCACTGGATGTTGGAATTACAACGTTCGATACTGCTGATGTTTATTCGGACACGATAGCCGAGGAAGTACTTGGCCGATCTTTGAAAGGTATACGCCGAGAAAGTATAGAACTTTGTACAAAAGTATGCCATCCGACCGGACCTGGAAAAAATGATCGTGGATTATCGAGAAAACATATTATAGAAAATTGCAATGCATCGTTACAGCGGTTGCAGACAGACTACATTGATGTCTATTATGCACATAGATTTGACTCAACAACTCCCCTTGAGGAAACGATGTTAGCTTTTGCTGATCTTGTAAGACAAGGTAAAGTCCTTTACTTAGGCGTAAGTGAATGGACATCGGAACAAATCACCCGCGGTGCAGCGCTTGCACGAGAATTGAAAATTCCACTCATCGCTAGCCAACCTCAATACTCGATGTTATGGCGAGTTATCGAAACTGATGTAATACCAACGTGTCAACGTGAGGGACTTGGTCAAGTTGTATGGTCTCCCCTCGCACAAGGTATTCTCTCTGGAAAATATCAACCAGGTAAACCAATACCGACTCAATCACGTGCTAATTCAGATGCTGGTAAACCATTTTTCCACAAACTCGTGCAACGTTGGATGAGTGATGATGTACTCACTGCAATTCAGAAACTTAATCCGATCGCGCAAGAAACTAATCTTACCCTACCACAACTCGCAGTTGCTTGGGTACTACAAAATCCAGCTGTTTCCTCTGCAATTATTGGCGCTTCAAATCCTGAGCAAATAAGAGAAAACGTAATTGCTTCTAGTGTTAAATTGCAACCTGAAATTATGGATCAGATTGATAGTGTACTAAAAGGTTTCATTGAGTACGATCCGAGTAAAACAGGTTGAAACATCAGTGAATTCCTTTTTAAAAACCACAAAATATCTTTGTAGTCTGACTTTAAAATAAAAATAGAAGTTTTCCTATCCAACTTTCCCCCTGCCCATCCCATCAAGATGGGCCTTTACTTTTCAAATTCAAATTGTGAAGTCGTATAAACCTCTCTAACAACTGTTAAGAAGTTCTCTAATACGACAGATTTTTCATCTTGTCTCCATCCAACATATAAATTTATTTTCGGTGTATTTTCTTGAATGTCTTTATACATGACACCCGATTTTTTATAGCTTTCCACCGATGATGGAACTACAGAAATCCCCATCCCTGTAGCAACTAAATTCACAATCGTTTGCATTTGAATCGCTTCTTGAACAATATTTAAGCTGACTCCATGCTCCCAAAAGTAACTAATAATTAAATCATAAAAGTTTGTACCGAAATGACGGGGAAATAAAATAAATGGTTCATCAATTAATGATTTGATTGAAATGTTACGTAACGAAACTAAAGGATGATCTTCATGCAAAACCAATTTTAAACATTCCTCAGAACAAACTTCGGAAACTAATATTTCATTATTCTGCTTGGAACGAATAAATCCAATATGAATTTGTTTTTCATATAGCGCTTTTATTTGCTGGTCTGTTGTCATCTCACGTAATATAAGCTGAATTTTAGGAAACCGTTCTCGAAATGTTTTTAATATGTCTATAACGGTTTCTGTAGAATCGACAAAACCGATGATTAAATGTCCTGTCTTCCCTTCATCCACAAGCTGTGTTTCTTTAATAGTTCTACCTACTTGAAGCAACGTTTGCCGCGCACCTTCTAAAAATATTTTTCCAGCATCCGTAAGTTCAACCATTCTTTTCGTTCGATGAAAAAGTTGAACGCCCAATTCATCTTCTAATTTACGAATTTCTTGGCTTAAAGGAGGTTGTGCCATCCTAAGCCGTTCTGCTGCACGACTAAAGTTTAATTCTTCTGCCACTGTTATGAAATATCTCATTTTACGAATATCCATTTCAATCCCCCTACCATAACCGAATAATAAACAATTCGCTTTTACTTCTCTTAGGTAAATAATTCTTTATTCCCAAGTGGTACAAAACAAGGCTAAAAAACTTATCTCCAAAGTTCTTTAGCCTTGTTCACTTGTTACACATTAAAAAATATTATTCGTACAACGGTACCTTTATCAACTTCTGAATGGATTTCTACACTATGCCCTAATTGTTTCGTAATTTCATATACAAGATAGAGCCCCATTCCAGTTGATTCTTTAAAATCTCTACCGTTTTCTCCTGTAAAGAAGGGTTTGAATACTCTTGGTAAATCTTGCTTCGGTATCCCTACGCCACTATCGGTAATTTCAAGTACAACTGTATTACCTTCCTTACGTGCTTTCACTTTAATCTTTTCTCTACTACCTGATGAATATTTAATCGCATTCGATATTATTTGTCCAATTAAAAATTGTAACCACTTCGCATCACTTTCTACAGTAATACTCTTATCAATTTCAAGCTCTGGGTATACAAAATTCCGAATAAAAAAGCGTTTATGTTCATGCACGGAATCATTCACTATTTTATGTAGTTGTACTCTTTCTACATAAAAATCTTGTGTAAATGCTTCTAAACGTGCGACATACAGTGCCATCTCTAACCCCTTTTTCAACCTATCTGTTTCCTCATTAATACTTTCAAAACGTGAATCCACTTCATCTTGTGTAATTAATTCTATTACAGATAAAGGTGTTTTCATTTGATGAATCCACTGATTCATAAAGGTTAAATGATCATTATTTTTCCTCTCTTGTAACTGGAGCTGATTTTGATAATGTCGATATTGTACTTCGAGCAAATCTTGGAGAGCAGTAGATAAAACTGCAAAATCAGATTTTTGAACAGATTCATCCAAAGATTGCAACGGATTTGCTAAACGTTCATAAAAAGAACGATGTGTAAAATAACGAAATACTAAATAACTTACCATAAAAAAAGCACCTAAAAACATTGCATATAATGCCGTTGAAATATGATTATGCCCATCAAACCAATAAACTAAGAATATGGCTAGTAGTTGGATCGCAGTAAAACAAATAAGTGGTATATGATCACGTATAAATAACCTTATCATTTTTCCATACCATTATCCCAAGTAATATGTAATCTATACCCAACACTACGAATTGTTTCAATTGCTCCTTCAATTTGTAACGTTTTTAACTTTTTACGCACACGTGTTGTATTTACACTTAATGTATTGTCATCAACATAGGATTCACTATCCCATAATTTATTTAATAATACTTCCCTACTCACAACACGCGGATAGTTTTTCATTAACATCTCTAATAAAATGGCTTCGTTTCTCGTTATATCAATCTCTTGGTTCCTAAGTTTTAATACAAGTCTTTCGGGATATAAACTAAGACCTTGTTGCTCAATCATTCGTTCTTCTAGTTTCGGTGCATAGTCTCCATAAGCACGTCTTAAATGACTACGAATTTTCGCCATTACAACTTCATAATGAAACGGCTTCGGAATAAAATCATCGCCACCATTTTCTAACGCCATAACTTGATCCATCGTACCTTCACGGGCCGAAATAAATAAAATCGGACATGTGGAAACCCCGCGAATTTGACGACACCAATAGTAACCATCAAAACTTGGTAAATTAATATCTAATAAAACTAACTCCGGTTGTTCTTCTAAAAATATGTCTAACACATTTTGAAAATCCGTTACAATAATTCCTTGGTAACCGTATTTCGCAACATATGTTGATAATAGCTCCGCAATTTTCATATCATCTTCAACAATCATAATTTTAACCATCTCTGAACTCCTTTTTGATCCACAATCTCAAATATACTTATATAAATACTACCTCTTTTCACAAAATCCGTAAAATAGAAAAAGGATACTTTTATACAAAAGTATCCTTTTTCTATTTTTCTTATTTAATATGAAATGCATTTAGAGAAAATCCTAACTTCTCCACATATTCCCTTCCTAGTTCCATCCGCGCCGTTTTTAGTGGATCCACAACTTGGCAAATTTTTAAATTACCTGCTGCTGATAATAAAAGAGTTGCATCAGCTTTAGACATTTCTAATTCTTCATGTAAAAATGTCACCATATTACGTACAGCACGATTCGCTGCATCATCTAGCAATTTCTCTGAAGCAATCGTCATTATTTTTTCTTTTTGAATAGCCAATGGTAATGGCCATTTCTTTCCTTTTATAGTCTGAACAGTTACAGTTACCTCACCAGCAACCTCTACTCCACTAACACCAATTTCACCATCACCCATCGCAGCGTGTAAATCGCCTAATGCTAAAAGAGCACCAGGAACATTTACAGGTAATAATAACGTTGTACCTTCTTTGATTTCTTTACAATCCATATTCCCGCCGTGATCATGCGGTGTACCACATGAAATACTCTCTTCTTTCGGTGCAGTACCAATCACACCAATCATTGGATTAATTGGAATTTGCAGTTCATTTGAAAATGAAACATGTCCATTATGTATTGGGACAATTTTTACTGTATTTTCATTTAGCTCATCACCCATTACACCTAGGTTCGCACCTGTAGTTAAAACACCCTGCTCTGCAATTTTAATCTTTTCAATCGTTACGACTAATATATCACCAGGTTCTGCACCTTTAATATGTACAGGTCCGGTCGCTGGATTTATTCGATTCCAATCTAATTCTTGAAACACAACATCTTCAGAATTAATTTGATTTTCAAAGCAATCATATGTTTCAAATACAAGACGGCTCCCAATTTCTACTTCAATACATGGATTATTTTCTGGTGACATTGCGTAAATGATATGTTCTTTATGAATACGATGCATAGTACCTCTCCTTTTTCGTTTTTATCTTCTATATAATAATTAGCTTTTATCTGCATAAGCTCCTTTTTAAAATTAGTAGTTATTTTCAAGAAAAATGCACTTAGCTCATTTTGAAACATACACTCTTTACTATAACAGGTAAAGAAAGGTGGTATTACAATGCCCCTTATTCCATACAACGAAAGTGACGTTGATTTACTAGCACGTTTAATACGTGCTGAAGCTGAGGGCGAAGGACGACAAGGTGAACAACTTGTTGGATGTGTTGTAGTAAACCGTGTATTTTGTGATTGCTTAGATTTCAAACAACTTCGATCTGTGCGTGATGCAGTATATCAAAGCCCTGGCGGATTCGAAGCAGTTCAATACGGTTACTTTTATCAACGTGCCCGTGAATCAGAAAAAGAAATCGCAAGAAAAGTTTTACAAGGTGAATGGCGCTGGCCAGCACGATGGGCTCTTTGGTATTTCCGTCCAGTTGGAGCTTGTCCGCCCGAATGGTATAATCAGCCGTTTGCAGGACAATTTAAAAGCCATTGCTTTTACGAGCCTAGTGGCGATGAATGTCCAAAAATGTATTCAAGATAGTAAAAATTAAGCAACGCAAGTACTTATTCTATTGAGTACTTGCGTTGCTTTTAACTATATTTTAGAAATCTAATAATGTGACAAATTTTCTAGCGCCTACCACATGTATTAATAATGGTATACGTGGACCACTTGATTGATTCATAATGAGCCTATATAAAATGGTAAATAATTGTTTTTGATTTTCTTTCATTATTTTTTTATTTTCATGATGACAAATCGTATACAATTGCTCCATTAGTTTAGAATGATCGTTATTAGAACGAATTATTTTACAAACTTCTACTAGCCATTTTTTCTGCCGTTCATCTAATGTGTTATAAAACTCCGTATTTTTCTCTTTATTTACCGCAATTAATTTTTTAGATTGAAAGTTTCTTATCCAATACTCAGCACGATTACTTATCGCTATCATTTCAGGTAATGCATAGCTCCTATCTATTTTCTCTAATATATCTTGTAAAATAGATGAATCAAAATTTAATAATGGTAAAGTTCCTGCTACTTGATTAAACTTTGGATACTCTTTAAATCGGCTATCAAGTCTAGAAAGTTTAATTGCATCAAATAAATCTTCATTTTTGAGTGTTTTATTTTCATAACTATCCTTCAATCTCTCATACTCTGTATAATTGCGAATCACATCTTCATCAAGTCCAATATGAAAAGCTGCGCCGGGCCTATATTTTGCAAACATAAAAAGAATCACTTCTGGTACATACACTTTTAATAAGTCGCTAGGTGTAATACTATTCCCTGAAGAACTGGACATTTTTTCATGATGCCCTTTAATTCCAATGAAATCATAAGCAACGTATTGAGGGGCTTCACAATTGAATATTTTCCTTGCAATTTCTTTTGATACATTATAACTACCGGTTTCCGATGAATGATCTCTTCCGCCCGGTTCGAAAATAACATCCTCTATCATCCATCTCATCGGCCAATCGATTTTCCAATTCAGTTTCATTTGATTTGTATTTAATACGGATAATTTATTTTGATTTCCACATTCACAGTCATACCGAACTGTTTTTAATACTTCATCAAAATGTGTAATAGTTGTTGCATCTTTCCCACACCTCTCACAATATAACGTAACGGGGTAAAAGTTTTCTCTATCTTCTTCTCGGTGTATTCCTGTTTTAAAACCCATTAAAATATCATATATTTCTTTTCTTTTACACAAAGACTCTAATATGTTTTCGTTGTACCTTCCACTTCTATATTCAGCATGCTGATAAATAAATTCTACTTCAATTCCAAATGCTTGGAGCGATTCCTCAAACTCTTTTTCAAAATGATCCGCATATGAGTTATGACACCCATGCGGATCAGGGAGATCACAGTACGGCATACCAATGTATCTTCCAAAAGATGGATCAATATTTTTAGGAACTTTTCTAAACCTGTCATAGTCATCCCATGAAAAGATAAAACGAGTCTTTTTCCCTAAATCTTGCAGAGCCCTTACAACGAAATAAGTCGTTACTATTTCACGGAAGTTCCCAATATGAACAGAACCAGATGGACTAATTCCAGCTGCACAAACAAAAGTTTCTTTGTTTGGATGTTTTCTAATTAATTCATGTGCTACTTCATACGCCCAATGCATATGCCACTCACCTCAATTGTATTTTTATTTTCACATTTTCAGTTTTATACAACAAAAAAACTCCCACCCCCAAGATTATTCATCTTGAGGACGAGAGTTATTAACTTCGCGGTACCACCTCAGTTTGTTAATACGTCACCATATTAACCTTTTCAGGTACGGCAAAATATGCTTATACCCTATCTCTATAACGGGAGAACCCGTCGCACCATCCCTAAATTAATTAGTTCCTTGCGCAGCTCCAAGTCTTTTTTCATTAAGATGTATACCGCTCTTTCTCAGCTACCAGAGCTCTCTGTACGTATTCTTTCTTAACTACTCTTCTCTTCAATGCCATTTTAAATATTGATTTTTACATATGATAATTTATTATGCGTTTATTGTCAATTTTTTCTGAACAAAAATATAAAACTACCTAAAAAAACATTTTATCGCTTCTAATTGAATTCTGTGGCTACACTCATCACAACAATATGTCCCTTTCGGTTTCTCTTTAAATCGCTTATATTTTTCACTTCCTTCGTATACTCGGAATATATTTTTACACGAAAAGCAAACAATCTCATAAAACAGCATATGCATTTTCCTCACAGTGTTTATACATTTTTTTAATAACTTGAAAAGGTCTGTTTTCGACATTGCAAATCTTAATAATCTCTCACAAAAGGTTTACCTCTATTCTTATCGAATTATATAAATATCTTATAAAGCGAGGTGAACATCTTGTTCAGTAATATAGAATTAGTTTTAGATGCTAAAGCAAGTTTAGCTGAAGGACCATGTTGGAATGAAAAAAAGCAGCTTTTATACTGGGTTGATATTATGGAGAAAAAACTATGCATTTATACCCCCGCTAATAATTCAAACCGAGTGATTGCCCTCAATCAGCAAATCGGCTGCGTCGTTCCATATCTAGATGATGTAGTACTTTTAGCTCTAGAAAAAGGGTTTTATTCTTTTAATCTAAATACAGAAGAGCTTACACATATTTATGATCCTGAACCACATTTAATAGAAAATCGTTTTAATGACGGGAAATGCGATCCGGCTGGCCGCTTTTGGGCAGGCACTACTGACTTATATGGTATAAGTGGCGCCGGTTCCTTGTATTCTTTAAATAATAATCTCCAAGTAGAGAAAAAGGTATTACATGTAAATACATCAAACGGCATAGCATGGTCTCCTGACGATACATACCTTTATTTTATTGATACACCTACAAAAAAAGTAGTCCGTTTTCATTATGATATACATACTGGTGTAATTAGCAATCCAACAGATGTTATCATCTTCCCTGAAAATGAAGGTATACCCGATGGTATGACAATTGATGTAGAAGGTTGTTTATGGATTGCACATTGGGGTGGCTCGAAGATTACTAGATGGAATCCCTTTACTGGAAAACAGATTTTAAGTATTCCGATTCCTGCTTTATATGTAACGTCGTGTACATTTGGAGGACCTAATTTGACCGATTTATATATCACAACAGCCAGAACAAGAATGACTGATGCGGAATTAAAACAGTACCCACATGCTGGTGGTATATTTCGAATTCAAATGAATGTTAAAGGTTGTCCAACCTATTCATTTCGCCATGAAACTATTGGAGCTGAAACACTATGAACAGAATCGATTACATAAGACAAGAAGAGAAAAAGTATCACGATCTTTGCTATGAACAATATAAATTATTCGAAGCGGGATCTTGGCTTTTTAAACCTGTTAAAACAGTTATGGACATGCTGAACTATCTTGAAGAACAGAAAGACCTACAAATACTGGACCTTGGCTCTGGTGTCGGTAGAAACAGTATTCCGATTGCACAAAAAATTATGAATAGTGGCGGCACTGTTACTTGTATTGATTTACTTGATTCGGCTTTAATGAAGTTACAAGTTTATAGCAAAGAATATGATGTATTTGAATACATAAAAACGGAACAAGCAGCAATTGAAGACTACTATATTGCTCCTAATACTTATGACTACATCGTTGTAGTATCAAGTTTAGAACATGTTAGATCAATAGACGATTTTAAAAAAGTGCTTCACTCTATGAAAAATGGGACAAAGAGTGGTGGTATCAATTGTTTAATAGTTAACTCTAACATTCAAGAAATAGATTTAGAAACAGGAGAAGAATTAGATGCTTTAATTGAAATTAACCTTTCTACGGAAGAAATGATACGTACACTAAAAAGTGTTTATAACGAATGGAAAGAAGTAAAAGTTGAAATGAAAAATTTAGCGTATGATATTGTACGAAACGGTAAACACATTCAATTAAATACGAATGCGATTACTTTTGTCGTGCAAAAATTGTAGTTTATATGAGTGGTGACAATTTTTATTTTTTATAGTCACCACTCGTATATTTATGTAAATATCATTCCATCGTAATTACAATTTTCCCTCTAACATGCTGACTTTCACTTAAAATATGAGCTTCTCTAATTCCTTCTTCATTAAACGGAACAACCTTACTGATGATAGGTTTAATTTTTCCATGCTCAATCAAAACAGATAATTCGTCCAATTGCTTCCCGCTTGGTTTCAACCATAAAAACCCTGATTTTATGGCCTTTACTTCATGACGTGGTTCATGAACGATAGAAACTAGAACACCACCAGATTTAATAATTTGAAAACTTTTTTCTTGTACTTCTCCGCCGATTGTATCTAACACAATATCATAATCTGATAGTAGCTCTTCAAATTTATCTTTTTTATAATCAATAACAAGGTCAGCACCTAAAGACTTTAAAAACTCTTCATTTTTACTACTTGCAGTTGTTGCGACAAAGGCCCCAAATGATTTTGCGATTTGAATTGCAAAACTCCCTACTCCGCCCGCTCCAGCATGAATTAATACTCGGTCATTTTCTTTTATTTGTGCGTAATCAACAAGACTTTGCCAAGCTGTTAGTCCTGCAAGAGGTATAGATGCTGCTTCTTCAAAATTAAGATTATTAGGCATTTGCGCTACTAAATTTGATTTCACTGTAATGTATTCAGAATAAGAACCTTTCCCTATATTTTCAGGTTTCGTAAACACTTTATCTCCTATTTTAAAATGATTCACATCTTCTCCAACTTCTTCAACTATTCCAGCAACATCTAATCCTAATGTAATTGGAAATGAAAATCGCAACTTTTCTTGTAAGTCTCCCTTTCTTATTTTCCAATCAACAGGATTGACAGATGTTGCGTGTATACGTATTAATACTTCATTACATTTAACAACTGGTTTAGGAACTTGTCTTTCTTGTAATTCTTCAACACTACCATATTGATCAATAACAATTGATTTCATTTCCTCTCCCCCTTGCTGTTTATTGTAATAACAAACAATTATTTTTCAAAATTTTTCGCCTTGAATGAAAATAAATATGTTTGGAGGTGATATTTATGCTACTCTACTAATTAAGCATCATGAGTGCAAAAAACATTTATTTCACTTAAATACAATCTAATTTACGCCTAAGAAACACCCAAAGTTATATTTCTCTTTATTTATTAATGACCTTTAAATGAAACGGAGAGTGTGCTATGAGTGAACAAGTTTTCAAAGTAAACGGTATTGATATATGTACAGAAAGCTTTGGAAATCCTAATAACCCAGCAATATTATTAATTATGGGAGCTACGTGTTCAATGGTTTATTGGGATGAAGAATTTTGTGAAAGGTTGGCTAGCACAGGAAGGTTTGTCATTCGCTATGATAACCGTGATGTTGGGCGTTCTGTTACATATGAGCCTGGGACTTCCAATTACACTGTAGCAGATATGGCTGAAGATGCAATCGGAGTACTCGATGCGTATCATATTGACAAGGCACACCTTTTTGGCATGTCATTAGGGGGTATGATTGCTCAAATTGCTGCAGTAAAACACCCAGAAAGAATTTTGACCTTAACATTACTAGCAACAAGCGTTATTGGATCTAATAACAATACTCGTGATTTGCCTCCAATGGATGAAAGAATTTTGACACATCATGCTAATGGTGCAAATTTAGATTGGACAAATAAAGATGTTATAGCGAAATATTTAATTACAGGATCACGTCTACTCTGTGGATCCAAGCGTATATTTGATGAAGCAAGAACTTTAAAACAAGTAAAGCAAGAAATAGAACGTGCTAACAATCTATTAAGCATGTTTAATCACGCCCTCCTTACAGGTGATGATTCTTATGAAGGTATACTAAAGTCGTTACTAGTACCTACTTTAGTAATTCATGGTACGGACGATACAGCTCTTCCACTTGAACATGGACTCGCACTTATTGATGAAATTCCGAACTCAAAGCTATTATCCCTTGAAGGTACAGGGCACGAGATTCATCCCGATGACTGGGATAAAATTATTAAAGCAGTTTCAGAACATATATCCAGTATAAGATAAGAACAACTATTAGAAGGGGCACAAATTGTTTTGCCCCTTCTATTTATCCCGCTATTTGTGGGCAGTAAAACTCCCACCTCAAAATTCAGCTGAAGCAAAGAAATTAGGTGGGAGATAAACTGCCCGTAAACGCCCGATTGGTGAAGGCTAATAATCAGTGGGGGATGAACAAAACCCCCACTGATTATAGTTTCACTTTATAAAGATTACGATACAATATCAAAAACCCATCACTGCATTCGTATGTATAGTGATGGGCTCTACCTATATTTTTCTATGCTTAAAAAAATGGACAATCTAACTGGTCAACAGATTCCCACGATTTTTTTTTTACATTTTCGGTGGATTTACTATTTTCTAGTGGTACGTGTTTAAATGGATTCATTTCAACTTTTAATAGAGATGATGGTTCTATATATAAAGAAAAAACATGGCTACTTGGCAAGGTTTTTGATACATCAATATCTCCTACTTGTTTAAATAATTGCTGGGCCGCAAAGAAAAAGAAATTAGTTGGATTAGATTGTTTATTAAGCCAAGCAATCATTTCAGGCGATACTGATTTATTAATATTAATTTTCACTCGATCACCACGTTTATATCGCCTAGATCGCATACTTCCACCAACTAACTTATCGTTAAGTTTGTAAACCCTAACTCTTTTTGCTTATGCTCTCTATATTTTGGCGAGCATGTATATACTAATAACCCGCGAGCATTGGTGAATAACGGGTTATCTACAAAAATCACATTTTTCAAGCGTCCTTTTTGTTTCAAAATCATTTTTAAGCTATTTTTAATAATAACTGCGCCCCCACCATAAATAAATACATATGGATCGTCTTTCATATCATCAATTTTGTTAATAATATCCGTTGCGACACGTGCTGCTAAACCTAAAAATGCTGGCTGCGATTCCTCAACTAACAATGCATTTCTTGGGTGCTTTGCATTTAAATAAATTTGGTTAAATTCTGTAATGCTATCAATTGTTTTCGTAGGATATTTCCGATTCCATCTCGTAATAATTTGTAGTAACGTTTCTTTTACACCATATGATAATCCTTTACTTAATTGCGGACGGAAATTTACCCCTAATGAAACAACTTCTTCCGTTGTCCCCGCGCCAATATCAAAAGACAATAAAGTTTTATCTACAAAATCAATTTCTGAAACTTGATTTTGTTCACATTCTATTTTATGTTTCACAACATTTCCTTCCTCATCATATACAATCCCCCACGTCCCAGAAGCGCCTTCAGGTAGACATTTACAAAACTCAATAGAAACATTAATCGTAACATCGCGTCCATTTGGATAATGGAATATGACCTTGTGATTACCCATATACCGTTTCGCATTTTCAGCAGCAATTTCCTGTGTAATAAGTTGCATTGGAAGAGCAACAGATAAATCATAACGAATATTAATATGACTTGAAGTTGGACTTTGACGCATAGCACTTATCGCTAAACCTGAAAGGATTGTAATGACCATTAATTCATCAGTAGATTTATTTGATTTCTTCTCCACTTCAGTACCTTTTAATTGATCTTGAATCACTTTTTCTCCAACGATGTATCGTACATTATTTAACATTAGCGATGGAGAACTAATGGTCACATCAATGTGATTCTCTAATTCTGACGATGAAACTTCACCCTCATCTAACAACCCCGTAGACTCACCTATATATAAAGAATAAATACTCGGAATAAAAATAGGTTCCTGCCCTTTCACCATTAACTTCAAACCATTATTTCCTGCATCTGCACCCGCTTTTAAAAGAATAGACATAACTACCCCCTAAATTAATCTGACATCCCTTCCAAATATATGCGAGCCCATTCTTTTACATTCAAATGTATTGTAATTTTTTATTTATCTCAAAAATAAAACATCCTAAACATTCACTTCATATGTAAAAAATGTTTGACATGAATCTTTTCCAATTTTATACTATGGATGTAAAGAGTTTTTTACAAAAGTGGAGGTGCAATTATATATTGAATACTAAAAAAATTATTTTTGTAATCATTGTTTTATCGTTAATCGCGATACTCGGACATGGCGCATACAAATATGCAACTGAAGGCTCGATTTTTGGCGGGACAATTTTCGCTGCTTCTTTAATACTTAGTAATTTAATTAATCATATTACATGGGGAGATCCAAACGGAGTATCGAAAGAAAGTCAAGATGAGATGGGACAACAAATTACATATAAAAGCTTTAAAATCGCGTATTTTGTTCTTGTAGGTGTTATGTTTCTTATATTATTCTGGTCAGAAGGATTTTCTATGGGTTCCAATTTGGATGGTGTAAAAAACCTTCCCCTTTTTATAGCGCTTTGTTCTTCATTCTTTATTTATCCTATCGTTGAACTCATTGTCGCCAAACAATATAAATAAAAAAAGTGGTTTTCTAAATGCAGAAAACCACTTTTTTATGTTTAAATACCTTCTGCTATTGCTTTCAGCTTATTCACAGTCCGCCAGTTCCTTACTGTAGCTGGCGTATGTAATTTTTGAAACTGGTTCATTAGTTTAGAATTTCGAATACTTTTTTTGAAAAATAAATACACTACTCTTCCTTCGATATGGCAGTCTTCTATGTCACTTTTGTACATAAGTAACCGCTTACTGTCTTCTTCAGAAAGTGGATTAGCTAAAAAGGCCACATGTACACTTTCTCCTTCTAATAACGAATGGGTCTCGTAAGGACACTTTTTAATAATATTAATAAATTCATCATTTGCTCGTAACATGACTGGAACATTGAAATCAAAAACGTTCTTAATTTCACATTCAATTCGTTCCTTTAAAAAACTTATCTCTTCTTCTGACTCAAACACTAGATTTCCACTTTGAATATATGTTTTCACTCTTTTTAATCCTATTGATTCAAATATTATTTTCAAATCTGCCATTTTGATTACTTTATGTCCACCTACATTAATTCCCCGTAGTAGTGCAATATAAATTGTCATATGATTACCCCTCACGTATTTACATGCTTAACAAGCGAATTGTTTTGCACCTTCATGTTTCTCGAATACTTACTTTAATACATCTAACATATCATGTACGGAAAATATCTCAAATAAAAAAACTTACTACATGATTTTTTTCAAGATTGAGACTCCCACGACTAAAGTCGCAAGCCTGGATCCTTACGGAATTACGGGTGGGATTCTTGAATAACTAAGCGTTCGCAGTCTATTTCTGTTTTGAACAGCCTTCAAGATGAGGGCATCTCATTGCCCCTCCTAAACCAGACCATATAGGTGCTTAGGCTGATTGACTGTTACCATCAATCACAGTTGCGTAGCGAATATTCATCGCCCCAACGATATCACGGTGTGTCTCAAACCCACATGGACACTTGTACTTTCTGTCTTGTGCCCTGTTCTTTTCAGTACATTTCGGACAGCTTTGACTTGTATAAGCTGGATTCACATATTCAACCTGAATATCAGCTAATATCGCTTTATATTCAATAAATTTTGACAAACGATAGAATGACCAAGTGTGTAGGTTTTTTTCGTTTTTACGGCTTGTTCTTGCCGTCTGTCTTATATTCGTTAATTGTTCTAATCGAATGACAGAAATATGATTTGCAATCGCAAAATTAATGATTTCACGACTTATTTTATGATCTTTTTCTTGCATCCATCTTTGTTCTTTATCATCAAATCGCCGAATTGCATTCACTTTTTTGTCTTTTCCTAACTTCTTACGAACACTACGGAACTTACGCTTCCTATATTTATTTTGCCTACCATTCCCAAAGAAACGAACCTTGTCATCATCTGTGATCGCTACCGCAGGGACTTTGAGACCTAGGTCTACTCCTAAAATTTTCGTCCCTGCTCTTTCATTTGTAGGAACCGTGACAGATATTTGAGCAATCCACTTATTCGATTTCTTTGTGATGCGAAGTGTACCTAACTTATGTTTTAGCAAATCCAAATTGCGATTGTTTTTATCGATTAATAAAGCTCGGACCTTTAAACGAGTGGACTTTCCATTTACCTTAAACGGGATTGAAATATGAGTGGCGTCAAACGAATAATTTTGATTGTTCCATATACAAACAGGCCTCTTTAAAATCGGAATGATTTTATAATTGCTTTTCTTTACTTTTGTAGCAAACAAACTTTTTGCGTCTTTGATTGCTTGATTCTTCACCGCACTTGGGATATTTGCTTCGATATCTTTTGTGCTTTTTTTCGTACTTTTCTGTGCTTCAACCATTTCTGATACAAGTATATTTATGACTTTGATATATTCTTGGCTACTTTGTTCTAATAAACGGATTTGTTCTTTTGTTGGAATCAATTTCACTTTCACTGTTAGGGTCTGTGACATACGTTTCATCCCCTTGTTTTTTGATTTTCAACATCGTTCATGTGATACATTTCTAGCAATAGAAACAAAATAAGAACGTGTCCATAAACTTTACAACTACATGAGGTGAGGAGATTTTCCTCTCAAACACTTTGAAACGTACTTCTATCATCATTGATTCTAGTTACAATGTATCATTTACTTTCGAAAAATCACAACAAAAAGACTTGAAGAAACTACCTATACTTTGGATACTTAACCTTTCGATTTTCAGTGGCACTCCGTATCCAACCTCACTTTCATCCCATGCCTAAAGGCGATGGGCTTTCTCGTTCGGAAAGGGCTGTAAGCTTTGTTATCTCATTATAGGTAAATGTAATATGAATTGTTGTCCAATTGGTCCCATTCTTCTAAACCCTTTATCTTGAAATCCAACTTTCTCATATAACTTTTGTGCCGGAATATTTTTTTCATTTACAGCGAGAATCACTTCATTTTTTATTGGATAATAATATTTTACAAAGTCTTGTAATAACGCCAATGATTTTTTAGCATATCCTTTCTTTTGTTTATTGTGATTAACGGAAAAAGAAGTTAAAAGTATGGCATCCTTATTTTCTGTAAACTCCTGTACCCTATCACCTGTTTGTAATATAAATACACCGACAGGTACTCCGTTATAGTCTAAAATAACAACTACATTTTTCGTTCGATCATTTTTCGCTTTCTCCAGTAATTCACCTGGATTCGCTGTAAATTGAACTTGTTCACTTGGTAAAGTAAATGATTGTATTATCTCTTTATATTGCTCCTTATACGGCACTAATTGTATTTCGCTTGTATGTATGTTCATGCTTAACTCTCCCATTCCTTCAAGTTATTAACTTAAACCTTGCTGTGTTTTAGAATGCACTTTTCCATCCAAAAATGTTATTTTAGCAAATGATTTTGGATCGTTTCCTTTCCAAGCAAAAATTTGCTTAATTCGTGTAGAATGTTCTTCTCCTTCTTCTATGAGTAAATCCCCTTCAAAACCGATTAAATCTTTCACTTCTAAATAAGTCATTCCTTCATTAATATTTGAGAAATGATTTATATTAATGGTCTCTTGCTTTTTATTTTCCGTTATAGTAGAAGACATAGCTGTTTTCTTCTTCACTTCTTTCTTCTGGTCACACGCTGTCATACTAAAACCTATGCATAAACTACCTAATATGAGTGCGCTTTTTTTCATCATAACGGCTGTCCCTCCCCTCATTATTAAACCATATATTCCCTTGAAAATAAACTGAATATTTAATCTTAAAGAAAAACCCCGTACAATTTAGTACGGGGTTTTCACTATTTTTTCAAATGGTTATTTGACTGATCTTCTTGTTCTTTTCGTAGTTCTTGTTCTTCATCTTTTGGTAATTGTTTATCATTATCTTTAATCGGATTCGTTTCTCTATTTTCAATCATATCATTTGGAACTTGCGGCATTACTCGGCCAACAATTGCTGCTAATTCATCAAGTATGCCTTCACCAGTTTTACCTTTTTTGATTTGCTTGCCTATTTGTTTTAGTCTTTCATACGTATCAACATCTGCTACAACGACTGCATTTGCACCGTTCGGGTCATTCTTTAAACTTTCTGCAACAGAATACTTAATTGACTCAACGCGAGTTCGATCAAGTTTCGCTTTCACATCAATACCTACAACAGCATACTTCCCAACTACTACTGCTGTAGCATCGTTTACACCAGGTATACTTGCAGCTAAAGATGCCAGATGATCAGCTGCTTTTTCATTTGGCTTATTTGATTTATTTGTATACGTAACATTTTTCATCGAGACATTTTTTTGTTCTGGCTTTTCATTAGGATTGTCTTTTTTTCCAATGCTACATCCAGTAATAACGAAACAAAGCATTAACATATATATAATGATTTTCATTATTTTCACCACTTTATCATTGATGTTTAATCATAAATTTTCTCAACAGCTTGCATCTTCTTCACTTTTTCTTCTGCTCCGCTATTTGCGTTAATGAAAATTTGGTACGTATCTTTCCCTAAAGTACCAATATATTCATAACAAAGTACTTCATTATGCAAGTCATTTACTACTACAGCTTTACGTTCTTCCATAACTTTTACATCGGGGTTAATTTTCTTTCTCGCCTCAGCAGCGGTTAGCTTCGCACTCGGAATCGTTCGTTTTTGATGTGATGCTAAATATTCCTTTGCGGAAAAACCAACAATCGACCCATCATCTAAAGCAATTTTCATTTGGATTGCTTCTGGATAAATACGCACTCCATTTTCACTTGCAACGTACGTAAACACACCGATATTATCATATTGAGAGCTATCAAACAGCTCCATATTTGTAAACTTGTGATCCTTTAAAAATGTTAATCCTTTACTTCCTGCATCATTTAAACTGATTTTTTGCTCTTTAATTTCTCGGTTGTTCATTACCCAAATTGGATATCCACCTTTTCCGGTAATATCCATATAATACTCATTGTTCGTTGCTGGATCTTGAATTTTCACACTGTAGAATAATTCTTTTGCACCTTTTCCACTTTTCTCAACTTCTACTTTTTCATTCCCTTTTAAGTTTAAAAATGATTTCGCGATTTTTTCCGCTTCCTCTTTCGAAATCGCCTTTCCTTTTGCCTCAAATCCGCCTTTTTTATTCTTTTGTGCACTTGTAAAAGTCGGTCCAAAGTTTGTGGACGAATATGATGTTACATTCTTTTCTACCGTCTTTAATCCATCGATAATTGTGTTATCTGCTGGATCTTGGTTTGACGCAAGAGCCATTTCTACATCCATCCAGCGAAGATTATTTTTCAATACAAGATGCTGCACTTTTCTCAGTTCATCTTGTATATTTGCTGCATTTGAATATAAACCTTGTAACGTTTTATATTCTTGATCATTTAACGGATCTTTTTCTAAATCACGAACCGCTGCACGATAACTAAAATCACCGATATTCGCAAGGAACTCTTCCGTTTTATTAAATGGCATTAATGTTAAAGGTAATTGTCCTACATCAGAACGAGCCTCTGATGTTAAACGCCATACATCTACTAAAGCTGGCGATAATGAGGAACGTGAATTCATCGCCAGTGTTGTTCCAATTTTATCGTGTAATAAATCAACTTCATATGCTAAATCATGAAACGCACGCTGATAACTATTTTCCGCTCGAATTAATACTGCATTTTTCTCTTGATGCTCTTTATAGCCCCAATACCCTGTTCCGACTACACCTACTGTTAACAATACGATGATAATACCTCGTAACATGTTTCCACCTCCGCTCTATTTACAGAAAATATGCTTACCAATTTTTTTAATTTGTGGACGAGTCCAAATCCATTTACTTGTCGCAGTATCTGGGTTGAAATAATATAATGCATTCCCAGTTGGGTCCCATCCATTGATCGCATCTAATACGGCTTTTTTCGCATTTTCATTTGGCGTTAAATATATTTGTCCATCTGCTACTGCTGTAAATGCTCTCGGCTCAAAGATTACTCCTGAAACAGTATTTGGAAATGATGCACTTGTGACACGGTTTAAAATAACCGCAGCTACTGCAACTTGTCCTAAATACGGCTCACCACGGGATTCTCCGTATACAGCGTTTGCCATTAACTGAATGTCATTTTGAGAATAACCGTTTGGAACATTTGTCCCTGTACTTTTTGGCGGCTTATTTTCCTGTGTACCTCCACCACTGTTCCCTTTATTAGTTGTAGTATCTTTATTAGCGGTCGACTTATCATACTTCGTTGCCTTTACAAGCATTTGCTTCGTTTTAGCACCCGCTAAACCATCAACTGGTAATCCGAATTTTTGCTGAAAGTTTCGAAGTGCCCAATATGTACCCCATCCGAAAACACCATCAACTTTCCCCGTATAAAATCCGTTATATTTCAAACGAGTTTGCAGTTCAATGACATCTTCTCCAGATGCCCCTCTTTGAATCACTTGATTAGAAAAGGCTTCCACATTTTTGGTTTGTATACTACTTACCATTAAAGATAGCCCGATAAAGACAAGCAAGATCGCTATCTTAAAAACAGCTTTTTGACGCATGTATTTCCCTCCTTAATTACGGAAATGATTTCATGGTTATGTTTTGTAAAACCCTCGCTTTTATGTAAAGAAGACAAAAAAATCCAAACTTATATGCTTGAAGAAATATGTAAACAATATACAAAAAGAATAAAAGGAGCTTATTATGAAGCGATTCCTCGTACGTACAGCATTTATATTTTTTTTAATAACAATATGTTCAAATATACATACCGACCCATCTATTGTTCGCGCACAGCCACCCTATGCAAAATGGGGTAAACTAGCCGTTGAAAAAACGAAAGAACAATATCCGAAAGCAGAGATTATTGATTACCTTCATATAGGTAGACAACCAAAAACTGTTCAAATAACAGTTGAAAAGTTTAAATTATGGCTACGTGAGGGTGGAAAAGAGTATGGTGTTTTTGTGGATGTAGAGTTTGATACGAAAACAGAGGAATTTTTAAAGATGTCCTTTCAGAAGACAAGTCGGTAAAACAAAAAAACCTCCGTCTTTACATACAGACAGAGGTTTCTTTATGTACTTCTTCCTTAATAAGGAGGATTATTTTTTATATGCAAAGATCGATTCCCTAACATTTTTACTAATCCGCAAATAGCTCCAATAACAACGGATATCCCTATACTATATAAAAATACTCTCCCATATCCACCTATTCTCGGATCTAAAAACGGATATGGGTACCAATTCACGAATGGCCCGCGTATTAAGCTATAGACAACATATAAAAGCGGGAAAACAAGCCAACTCGCAGCCTGTTTCCATGTAATGGTCTTCGTAGGTGGATTTATAACCCAATCTAAAATCATCGCTAACGGCATGATGTAATGAAGCACAGTATTGACCCACGGTATCGGTGTTTGAAGTGACTCTTCTAATCCCCTTAATAACAAAAAATAAATAAGCCCTGTAGTCAGTATGTATACTGTAGCTGCACCTCGAAGAACTCCAAACTGCTCCGAACGTCCAAATAGGGTTGTCCCTAAACTACTTAATAGAAGAATTACCGCCACTAAAATGTTACTTTCAATTGTGAAGTAACTAAAAAAATTAACTGGATTGAACGGTTTCACTTGTGCTCTTGTAACAAATTGAGTAACAAGTGCACTAAACGCTAAAAGACTTAAAAACAATCTTAATATCGCTATCATTTTTGCACTTCTCATAAAACACCTCCTGTCTCTTCTTATTTATGATTGGAATTCTCTTTTATATGCTCTATAAATAACTTTAATGGTACGAGGCCACGTTTGGGCATGTGACTACTAATAACAGCTACGAGCTCTAACTGCGGAATGATAATAATGTATTGCCCTCCGTATCCCATAGCAAAATACATACAATACGGTATGTGAAATCTTTCGTTATTTAACACCCACCAGTGATATCCATATGCCCCGACATGTTCATACGTTTCAAATAGAGCTGTACTTGATTGCTCTAACCATTTCGATGATATAATTTCATTTCCCTTCGAATATCCATTCTGCAAACATAATTTTCCTAACTTTAATAAATCTATAGATTTCATTTTCATACCAAATCCGCCAACATATATACCTTGCGGGTCTTGTTGCCACTCATACTCCGTAATGTTTAACGGCTCAAATAAATACTTTTTCGCAAACTGCTCCGTCGACATTCCAGTTGATTCTTGAATGATGTAACTAAGTAAATGGGAAGAACCTGAGTTATAATTCATTTTCGTACCCATTTCTTCAATGAGCGGCTTTTCTAAAATGTATTGCACCCAATTGTCTGATTCCACAAAATCATTCGGGAAAACAACCCCATTTCCGAACTCTTTCCAATCTTCTCCTGTTGTCATCGTTAATAAATGATACAGCGTTAATTCCCTCTTATTCTCCGGTACATTTGGAATCCATGTTGTGATTGGTGTATGTATATTATTTATAAATCCTTTATCAATTGCGATACCAATTAATATAGATACGATACTTTTTGTAATCGAATTAATTTTAAATAAGTCATTTGCACAGTCTATCGTTTTATAGTACTCAGTCGTTAATTCCCCCTTTTGATAAACAAGAAATGCATTAACCTTTTTCTTTTCAAATTTATTTTGTAATTGCTCGAAATTCAAGAAATCTTCCTCCATCTAAACGGTTATGTAATATTTGTAGTTCATCTCGTTCTCTCTATTAAATCATATTTGTTATTAAAACAAAAAAATAAACTTGCCAGCATTTAATAGCTGACAAGTTTATTTTTATAATTTCGTTCGAACGTTCCAAAGCTCTGGGAAGAAGCATTGATCAAGCACTCGCTTTAAATAAGATACGCCAGAAGAGCCACCTGTTCCCATTTTATGACCAATAATTCGTTCTACCGTTTTCATATGACGGAAACGCCATTGTTGTAGCCAGTCTTCAATATCGATTAATTTCTCTGCAAGCTGATATAAATCCCAATATTTCTGCACGTCCGCATACACTTCTATCCAAGCCGCTTCTACAGTTGCATCCTCTTCGTAAGGCTGCGTAACATCACGATTTAACACATCTTTATGAATTGGAAATCCTTCTTTAACAAGGGCTTGTATCGCCACATCATACAAACTTGGTGCATGAAGTGCTTTATGAAGACGAGCATGTAATTCTGGGTCCTTTTCATAAATTTTTAATGCATGTGGTGTTTTATAACCAAGTGCATATTCAATCATTCGATATTGATAC
Source organism: Bacillus sp. FDAARGOS_1420 (assembly GCF_019344915.1). Taxonomy (NCBI): domain Bacteria; kingdom Bacillati; phylum Bacillota; class Bacilli; order Caryophanales; family Bacillaceae; genus Bacillus; species Bacillus sp. FDAARGOS_1420. Next base: position 1,867,336 of record NZ_JAHWJB010000002.1, read on the forward strand.
GATTGAAAACCTGAAGCCTGACCAAGTGAATCGCGGAACTCAATATATTCTGATGGCGTTAATGTCGCAAGAATATCCCAAGATTGAATAATTTGCGACTGAATTTTTGATACACGTGCTAACATTTTAAAGGCTGGTGGTAATTTATCTTGTTTAATAGATTCAATCGCTGCATTCAATTCATGTAAAATTAGTTTCATCCAAAGCTCACTCGCTTGGTGGATAACGATAAATAACATTTCATCATGATGATCTGATAATCTTTGTTGACTAGATAATAAGCTATCTAGCTGTAAATACTCTCCGTACGTCATATTCTCTTTAAAATCCGTATGAATCCCTTTTTCCATAATTACCTTTTCATTTTCTTTCATATTAGCCAAACGCCCCTTTGTGTTCATTTCTACTTATATTGGTCTAATAACAGCTCGAACTGGACTCCCATCCGCATCTGTTAATGCAAGTGGTAATGCAATAAGTTCGTAATCGCCGTCTACTACGTGATCTAGTACGACATTTTCTAAAATATGAATTCCATGTTTAAATAATTGATGATGCGCTGCTAGTTCTTTATCATCTAAAGGATCAACAGATGGTACGTCCACCCCGATTAAACGAATTCCCTTTTCAGAAAGAAAGGCTGCAATATCTGCGCGTAAATGCGGGATTACATCTGGGAATTCATTTACTTTACCATGTGAAGATGTACGTAATAACAATCGTTCTACACCTTCTAAATGAAAGTTTTCTAATTCCTTTTTCCCGATGCTTTCAAGATTAGAAACGTCAATGATCCGGGCTGGACCAACATAAACTTGAATATCTAAATCCAACACCTTCTTACCGTCATTATCAAAATGAAAAGGTGCATCAATATGAGTACCTGTATGGATACTCATCGTTAACTTTCCGACATTTACTGAGCCACTGTCTTCTTTTGACCATGAAACTTCATACGAGAACGGTGTATCCCCTGGCCATGTCGCGATATCATTATTTAGCGGTTGTGAAATATCAATCCACTGCGATGTTTTCATGCTTACGCCACAACCTCTCGCTTATTTTCAAAGTTTTTATATTCTTCATTTTTCATAATGTTCTTTAAGATTTGTACAGAATTCCATACTTCCTCATACGTATTGTATAAAGCAACAGGCGCAAGTCTAACTCCATTTGGAGCTCTAAAGTCTGGAATAACCCCATTTGCTTTTAACGCTTTACATATACGTGCCGCCTCGGCATGTTCTAAATAAATATGCCCGCCTCGTTTTTCATCCTCTAATGGATTTCCAATTGTAAATTCAAAGCCTTTTAATTCATGTTCAATTAAATCAAGCATATATCTCGTAATATGTAATGAGTTTTCACGTAACTTTTCAATACCAGCTTCTTTAAAAATTTCAAGAGAACCGATTAATGGTGCAGTACTTAATACGTGAGGTGTCCCTATTTGATAAGCTCCAGCATGGTCAGCCGCAGTTAATGAATGCTCCATATCAAATTGCTTATCTTTTCTAGAACTAAACCAACCAGATAATCCTGGGAGTCTATTAAAGTGTTTATTATTTACATAAAGGCCCGCAACACCACCAGGACCTGCATTTAAATATTTATAATTACACCATACAGCGAAATCTACATCCCACTCTTTAAAATGATGCGGAATGGAGCCGATTGAATGACATAAATCAAAACCGATATGAATACCACGTTTATGAGCTTCAGCTGTTAATCGCTTCATATCAAGAATTTGTCCACTTCTATATAGTACAGAAGGCAATAATATTAAAGCGATATCATCGGTCATCGCATGAATAATATCATCTTCAGAAAGTGTTCTTCCATCTCGGCTTTTCACTCGTACTAAATGTTCATCTGGATCTAAGCCTTTTAAACGAATTTGACTCTGAAGTGCATAAATATCTGACGGAAAAGTTAATTCATCCGCAAGAATTTTTGTTCGTATTCCTTTCGGCTCATAAAACGTCGCAATAACTTGATGTATATTCGCAGTCGTAGAACCGGTTACAATCGTTTCTTCCGGTAAAGATCCAATAAGAGGTGCTGTCAATTCACCCAATTTCTCCGAAAGGAAAAACCATGGATGCTCACCTTCAGTCCATCCATCAATCCCAAACTCTTTCCATGAATCTAGCAAGGTGAGTAACGATTTCTCTGCTCTTTTTGAAAGCAACCCTAAAGAGTTACCATCTAAATATATTGTTCCTTCTTTTTTATAAAATTCAGATTGAAAATCTTTCAGTTCATCATGTTTATCACATTCAAGCGCATACTCATAAGTTGGTTGAAATGGTTCTTTATACATGGTGTCACCTTCTTTTAATTTTCTTTTTATTCTAACTAATTGAAATATATCACTTAAATTGATATAACGTCAATGATATTATGTCAGTTGACTTTATATACAAACTTCTTTTACAATACAATTATATTTTCAGATATTTCAGTATAAAGAGGTGATTCCTTGAAAAATTCTACTCTTTCAACAAGAAAACACCGCTCCTTAGAAACAAAAAAGAAACTATTACATTCCGGTTATACTATGTTTATAAAAAACGGATTTCAGAAAACTACAATCACGCAAATTATTAAACATGCAGAAACTGGTTATGGAACAGCATATGTATATTTTAAAAACAAAGATGCTCTCCTCGTCGTTTTGATGGAAGATGTTATGAATCGCTTTTATGATATTGCTGATCGCTCTTTTTCCCCTCAAACAAAGGCCGAAGCACGAGATATGATTCAGAATCAAGTGCGCGCTTTTTTACAGTTAGCACAAGAAGAAAGAGCTATATTACAAGTTGTTGAAGAAGCAATAAGAACCTCAAAAGAAATACGTCAAAAATGGGATGAGATTCGCGAACGCTTTGTAACACGGATTATACAAGACATTACTCATTCCCAGGAAAATGAATTAGTACGAACTGAGTTAAATAAAGAGATTGTCGCATGCGGCTGGTTCTCTATGAATGAAACGTTTCTTTGGACAATCGTGCAAAATGATAAAGAACTAGAATTAGAAGAAATTGTACATAATTTAACGGTAATGTATACGACGGGGTTATATAAATAGCACATTATAACCTCAATAAACCGTTACTCAATATGCTTAGTAACGGTTTATTTAAAATATTTTATTAACGATACAATAATACAAAAAAGTGATGTAAGTAATAGCAAAAGCCCCATATTCTTATTCTCTTTTTCATCCTTCTTAACGTTGTGTATCCCCATACCGGCAAGCATAAAACCTAAAAGTAATTGTAAAATGAGCATACTTTGCTTCGAATCATCATTCCAACTGTAAATAGAATAGCCCATTATAATAAAAGCGAGTATGAATGTGATAATTCTAATCATAAAAACACCCCCCTGTGTGATTCTATTGTTTTAACCTACTCACCATTCCAACAATAAACTTATACTCAGCTCTACTTTTTCTTACTTTCTTAAAGCCCTCTTTCGTATCAAAAATAAAACACGTTTTCCGAAACCAAATCCGTACATATAAAGACTCAAAATAAATAGGTTTAATAATTCCTCGTTCCTCGAATTCAGTTCCATCTTTATTTTCGGTTTCCGTTCGAATGAACCACCTATTCCCGATTCCAATTTCAATATACTTCACATGCTAACCCCCTTCAGGAAATCTTCTTTCTAATTATTCTATTATTTCCCTGGCAAGCGCACATTCCGACAGAACGTGAGCCCATAAAGAAAAAGTAGATTACAAAAATCTACTTTTATATCCTAAATTTTTGCATACGTTTATAAAACGTACTGCGTGGCACATCTAATAGTTTTGCAGCTAATGAAACATTTCCGTTCGTCTTTTCTAGCGCTTCAATCATGCTATCACGCTGTATTTTTTCACGGAAATTTAATGTATGCTCCGTTTTATTTTCTGCTTGCAATTCAAGTTGATGTTGATTTCCCATCATTGTTTGTAATAAAAAAGAGATTTGTTTTTCGCATATTTCCCGTCCTTGCGACAAAATGTATATGCGTTCTAATACATTTAATAATTCTCGAATATTTCCGGGCCATGTATGCTGTGAAAATTGATTACAAATACTCTTTGGAAATACAACATTCCAATCCTTTCGTTCACAAAAATGTTGTATGAAGTACGGAATATCCTCTTTTCTTTCTATTAACGACGGAACATATAGCGGATAAACATGTAAACGATAATATAAATCTTGACGGAATTTCCCTTCTTCTACTAATCGTAGTAAATCTTTATGTGTCGCAGTAATAATACGAATATTTACTGGTACCTCTTTTGAACTACCAATTGGGGTTACTGTTCGTTCTTGCAAAACACGCAATAATGCCACTTGCATCTTTGGCGGCACTTCACCAATTTCATCTAAAAATATTGTTCCTCCGTCTGCTTGTTCGAATTTCCCTTTATATCCTTGGCGCCGCGCACCTGTAAACGCACCTTCAGCATAACCGAATAATTCACTTTCCATTAATTCTTTCGGTAATGAACCGCAGTTAACAGCTATAAAAGGACCATTTTTTCTTGGACTATTTTCATGAATCGCTCTCGCTACATATTCTTTCCCTACACCTGTTTCACCACATACATATACACTAGCGTCAGTTGGTGAAACAAGCTTAATTTCTTCTAAAGTATGTTGAAATACGCTGCTTGTCCCAATAACTCCAGGGAAAGTAATTCCGTTTATAAACGGGTAAGTAGAAAATAAATTTTCTTGTTTATTTTCCTTTAAGTAAATACATTTCCCGATCATTCTATCATTACCATATACCGGTACCTCTAATTTAGGTTTCAATCCATGGTGCATTAAATCTTCAAGTTTCATTCGTGACCAATTACATACTCGTTCACGAACCCTCTTGCTCGCAGAAACGATAACATCACGATGGTTACAAATAACAACTTGTTCATCACTGTCAATTACATCTAAAAAACGATGGATTAAATGCAGTTCATTTTGATGTACTCGAATACTACATTCACGTTCAATCGCATGCGCGATCGAAGTTACCATTCCGAGCATATATGGATGTGAAAACTCAATTGGACAAGAGAAATCTAGAACACCAATTAATTTCCCGTCATCATTATGAATCGGAGAGGCCGCACAGCTCCAGCTATGAGATGCGACAGAATAATGCTCTGTACCACTTATCATAATAGCCTCTTCAATCTGTAACGCTGTTCCTATCGCATTTGTACCAACAGCTGCTTCCGTCCATTTCACACCTTCAATAAAATTAATATGTTTCGCTCGTTTCAACGTTTGCTGATTTCCACTTAATGATAGAACATAACCATCTGGATCAATTAATAATGCCATCATTTGCAGTTCATCAATGGTTCTTCTCATATTTTGTATTTGAGGTATTGCTATATCAAGGAAGATTTCACTCTTTTTCTTTTGATCCTGAAAAATATCAGAAGACAAAATTTTCTGACCTTTATTCATATGAGGATTCACATTTGCTTGTTTACATCGATGCCATGACTCTGAAATTCTTTCGTTTATACGGTTCGAATCAAGGACTCCTTCATCAACAAACTTTTTCCATGTATGTAAGTAAAACGGTGAAGCTAACATTGTATCATCTCCCCTATTAATTGTTTTGGAGATTTATAAAACATACTTTTATTATAAAACTGAATAAAAGCGTTTTCAATACAACTAGAAAGATGACACAAATATGTTAATAATTTGAATATTTTAATAAACTTCTTTATTCTTTTTTAGTAGAACTATATTTTGTATAATGGACGCAAAGAAAATACATAACCAAAACCACTTTTGTGGGTTGCCGTTTATAAAGAAAACTATCACCGCTATTGCAAATAAAATGGTGGATGCTAAACTAAAATATAATTTTGTTTTAATTCCCATTATTCCTCACCCCTCTATCACTTTACAGTACATACTAACTCTTCATTTTTTAACTCTAATATGTACTCCTGTAAAACATATTCTTTCCCGCCATGTTTTTCATACCAATCATGTATTCTTTTAACATGTATCTTGTCGCTTCTAATTTTTGATTCAATTTCTTTATACTGTTCATAACTATCATATTCCCATATTGCAAATACTTCAGTCGTACCATCATTATTATCTTTCATCCAGCGTCCTATTAAACGAGAACCATATTTTATTTGATTAGGTAAATTAGTATCATTGAAATGATCATTAAATATTTCTATGAATTCATTTTTTACTACATAGTATTTCCTTCTGTAAAACATACTTCTTCACCTCTTTTATGAAAAGTATCAGTAAACCTTCCCATTACTACCGTATTATAATACTTACCATCTGACAGTTTTTTATCATTTTTTAGAATACCTTCTACCTCCAAACCTAACTTTTTATAAAGCTGAATAGCTTTCTCATTTGTCTCTAACACTTGCAATGATATCTTTTTCACTTCATTTTCATCAGCCCACTGAATAGATTGTTGCAATAGACTCTTACCCATTCCATATCCCCAAAACTCTCTTAAAATACAAACACCAAACTCTACTTTATGGGATAATCTCTTCAAATTTGATCCTTCACATCTCGAAAATCCTACGATTCGGTTGTGCACTTCTGCAACTAAAAAAAGATTCTTCATCTCTTCACTATCTGTTTTTACTATTTTTTGAAACCCTATCTTATCAATAAACCCCTCTCCAGCTTCTCTATCCATATTTTCAGTTTCGCCATCGATCTGAACTCTAATTTCTGATAACTGCTCAGCATCCGTTTGAACTGCAGAACGAACTGTATAAGTTAATCCATTTATATGAAACTCTTGTCCTTTTATAATCATTTCAAACTCCTTTTAAATGCGGTCTATTGACGCTATTACAATTTCTTTACCTTGTTTCTCAAATTGTTGAATCGTTTCTTTACTAGCCCCTTCATCTGTTATTATAAGGTCAATTTCTATCAGTGACTCTCCTTTTATAAAGCAGTCTATTCCAAGTTTATTATGAGGAGCTAAACAAATATTTCTTCTAGCAATTTTACTTACTGTTTTTCCAAAATAAGCAACTTCCGGTGTCGCAGTACTTATACCATTCAATGAAATACCGCCACCTGTAGAGAAATAAAGATCAATAGAGAATCTACTTATCAATTCAGAGGCCAGTGTATCTGTCATATTTCCTGATGGTTTCACTTTTCCACCAATTAAGTACGTATCAATGTTCTTATATTCCCGTAACTTACTAGCAATTTCTAAAGCATTCGTAATAACTGTAAATGATGTTTCAGGTAAATACTTTAACATGGCATAATGAATGGAAGCCCCGCCAATAAAAACGGAATCTCCTTCTTGTATGTAGGATACAGCAACTTTCGCAATCGCATCTTCATCTATTGAACTATCACGATAACGTTTCGATGGTTCGGCAGCTAAGTTTCTCACTCGCGTAAGTTCAACTGCACCTCCGTGCGTTCTTTTTAATAAATTCTCTTTCTCCATAATAGATAGATCTCTTCTTATAGAATCAATAGACATATCAAAAATTTCAGCAAGATCCTTTGCGATTACTCTTCCATCTTTCTTAAGTAACTCTAAAATTTTCTCTCTACGCTCTTCAGTAAACATGTTCCCACCACCATTATTGAAGATTCAGAAATTTAATCTTTATTTTAATTATATGCATGCTTTTTCTGTATTACAATATTTTCAATTCTTATTTATTCAGCTTTATACAGTTTTTCTCCCTCTTTCTATCCCATTAACTTAAAAACGAAATAAATGTATATTTGCATATTCCACAAACATACTTCCATTTACCTTCCTACTGATGTAAAATTATTCCTATGTTTTACTTTTTAATACAGAAAGGGATTACTATGAAATCTATAATTAAAGTAACTTGTACAGCATTATTATTTACAGGAATAATGGCAGGATGTAGTGGAAATACTGCACCAAAACAAGAAAAGAGCGCTTTTGAAAAGAATGCAATGCACTATGGGGAAATATTTAAAAACGAATACTATAGAGCAACTGTTGAAAATGCAAAATTCGATAAAATAGACAAAGAGTGGCGTCTCACAGCTCGCGTTACTATAAATAATGCTCGTGCTGACGGACAAACGATAGATCTTTCAGAAATAAAATATTTCATAAAAGATGAAAAAACGGGTGAAAAATACGAAGGTGAATTTATACAAAATGAAAATGCTAAAAAGGTTCCATCTGAGTTTTCTTTAACTACCGACATTGTATTTAATATGAAAACTTCTCCAAAAGATTTAAATAATATGTATTTATACATAGATAGCAAAGCTGCGCCGTTAACAGATACATATTGGAAACTTGATAATTTAGCATCTAAATAAAAAACAGTCATATAAGACTGTTTTTTTGTTTGTAAAGTTATAAAGTTTACTAGTTACCCATCTCAAGCAATACATCTTTTGCACAAATCGTCACTTCTTCAAATGGGCAATCAAATAAAACACCCAATTCGAAACCTTCATTAGTGAGATCTATTTCATGATATAACCACCAAGCACCTTCAAAATTTTCCGGAATAGAACATTTCGTTACGCCTGTAAAAGTTACTTCCAGTTTGTCAAATTCACTGAAAGTACCACTGCAATCTAAAGTTATGATTAGCGTATCTTTTGATCTTCTCTCTACTGATTTGACTACACTGTCATGTAGTGAGTATTCATGTAACTGAATAGCGTTTAGTGGAAGGGTTTTCTTAATCGAATGAAAGTGTTCTAAGTAAAATCGATCTAAATGAGACCTTCTTTTCTCACAATTCTCTATCCATTCTTTCAAAAGTTTTTTCAATTCATCGGAAGGATATTTTGAATTAATTATGCTAGTATGAAAAAGTGAATATATTGATGCAGGAAGAAATTTTAATAAATCTAGTTTCCTTTCCGCTATTTCATCTAGTAAACTTTGAATATCCATTTCTGTCCATTCTTCTATAGACTCTATAAAACTTACAAATTCTATCATTTGCATTTCTTTATACCAATTTTTGTTGTAATATTTCAAATACATTCCTCGTTTTCTTATTATGATGTTATCCTCAAATAATAACCATCTGGATCACTTAATCGAAAGTCCCTCATTCCCCACGGCTGTGGTTGAAGAGCTGATTCTATTAAATAATCTCTCTCAAGCACATGTTCATATATTTGTTCAACATTTTGAACAGCTACTATAATCTCTATACCTTTTCCTTTCGGCGTTAATCCTCCTTTCCTCAAATAATGATCTTTATGCAAAATGTAATCTGGAGTTAATAATAATGCAAAATCGTTTAATCTCATCACTGCGCTTTTCTCAGTTTTATTAAAAAAATTAAAACCAAGTATTTCTTCGTAAAACTGAATAGACTTCTGTAAATCCGCAACAAATAATTCTAAACGAATTTGTATATAGATTCCCCCTTTTTATTTATACCATTTTCATTCATTTTACTTATACATCGTAAAAAAGACCAGTCATTCAAGACTAGTCTTTCTCCACTTAAGCATGCACCGCTTGTCCTACTGCCTGCAATAATGCTTCATGGATTGCTTCAGATAAAGTTGGATGTGCTGCAATATAATCTCTCATTATATCAGCGGTTACTTCTGTATGAATCATTACAGTCCCTTGTCCGATTAGTTCGGTTGCACGAGGACCGATAATAGAAATTCCTACAATTTCTTGATATTTAGGTTCCACAATAACTTTTACTTTCCCCGTTTGTTCTCCAATAATAAGCGCTTTTCCGTTCGCTGTAAAAGGAAATTCTCCAATAAGTATATCCCCATATTGCTCTCTTGCTCCTTTTTCTGTTAAACCGACACTAGCAATTTCTGGAGCTGTATAAATACAGCGAGGTACAGCATGATAGTTTACTTTCACATCTTCTCCGCTCGCGTGTAATGCCGCTGTCGTTCCTTCATGGAAGGCAATGTGAGCAAGCTGTATTCCACCAATCACATCACCCGCTGCGTAAATATGTGATACATTTGTTTGCATATGTTCATTCACAGAAATTCCTTTATTTGAAAATTGAATGCCTGCTTTTTCTAAAGCTAATTCTTGTACACGTGGTTTTCGACCTACAGAAACGAGAATGAATTCCGGGTTGGCTTCTTGGATACTTCCTTCATATTCAAATGAAGCCTGCTTCTTATAATTATTTAATCCTTTTAAAGCCGCTCCTGTAAATATTTTTACGCCATCATTTTCTAGTTTCTCCCTTAAAATTTGTGCGATATCTTCATCTTCACCAGGTAATAATTGCGATGCCATTTCAACAATCGTAACTTTTGTTCCAAGACGACTATAAATGCTTGCAAACTCGCAACCTATTACACCACCACCAACGATTAATAATGATTTTGGTATATTTTCTAGGGACATTGCATGACTACTATTTAAAATCCACTTCCCATCAAATGGGGCAAAAGGTAATTCAGTTGGTTCTGATCCTGCCGCTATAATGAACTGTTCTCCATGTACTACATCTTCTTTATCACCGTGTGTAACTCGCATACGGTGATCCGTTTCAAATTTCGCTTTACCTTGTATAACTTTTATTTTATTTTTCTTCATTAAATATTGGATTCCTTGGACGAGCTGCGTTACGATTTGTGATTTCCTCGCCTGTATTTGCTTCCAATCAATTGATATACTTCCTTCGTTAAGTGTAACTCCATAATTATTCGCTTTTCTCACAATGTCATGCACTTCCGCACTTTCTAACAATGATTTCGTAGGCATACAACCGACATTTAAACAAGTCCCGCCAAGATCAGCTTCATCAATAAGAGTGACATCTTTTCCATTTTGAGCCGCGGTAATTGCCGCTACATAACCAGCAGGTCCGCCCCCAATAACAACTAAATTACTCATTTTCTCACCTTCTCTTTATAAAAGAATTGTTACAGGCTCTTCTAAATACTCTTTAATTGTGCGTAAAAATGCAGCTGCTGGTGCACCGTCTAGTACACGATGATCAAATGTTAAACTTAAAGGTAACATACTTCCTTTTCTTAATTTTTTCCCTTTATATACAGGAACATGTTCAATTGCACCTACACCTAAAATACCAGTTTCAGGTGTATTTAATACTGGCGTAAAATATTCAATACCGAAGCTACCTAAATTACTAATTGTAAATGTTGTCCCTTGCATATCATCACTACTTAAACTGCCTGCTCGTGCCTTTTGTGCCACATTTTTAATCTCTTTAGATAACTCTACTAAAGATAGATTATTAGCAAAGCGAATAGCTGGAACCACTAATCCTTTTTCTAACGCGACCGCCATACCTAAATGAACATGTTCAAATTGATGAATGGCATCATTTATATACGCGCTGTTCATTTCTTTATGCTCTCTAAGCGCTAATACAACAGCACGAGAAACGAAATCAGTAATAGTTAGTTTGTTATCGTATCGTTTTTGTACAACTTCCGCTATTTCTTTATGTAAAGCAACTAAATCTGTAACATTTACTTTCATCGTTAATGTTAATTGCGCACTATTTTGTAGGCTTGCATGCATACGGTTCGCAATTGCTTTTCGCATACCAGTAATAGGAATGACTTTACTTTCTTCTTGTTCAAGTACTTCTGGAATTGCTACTCTTTCTTCAAGCGCCTTTAATACATCTACCTTTGTAATTCTTCCGCCAGGTCCTGTACCAATTAATGATCTAATATCGAGATTTTCAGTTTTTGCAATTTTCTTTGCTACTGGAGATATTTTAACTCTTTGCTTCGTCACATCTATCGCATATGGTTCTGAATGTTGTACCTTTTTAGGTTCTGGATTTGATGCTTTTTCTTCTACAGCATGTATGTTTTCATGAACTTCTACTTTTTCGTTCGGTTTACCGATGTAGCAAATTACAGTACCCGGCGGCACTCCCTCATCTTCACTTACAGCTATATCAAGAACAGTTCCATCAGCTGGTGCTTCTATTTCAGTTTCGATTTTTTCCGAGTTAATACTAGCAATTAGTTCACCTTTTTCTACATTATCACCTGCTTTAATATTCCAGCTCGTAATAATACCTTCTTTCATCGCCATACCTAACTTCGGCATTACAACTTCTACAGCCATGTTTCTCTCTCCCTTCTCATCGTTTCATTACACATGTAATAAAGATTGGTCTCCGATCATTTCTGATACAGTTTCAATTACTTTCTCCGGCGTTGGTAAATATAACTTTTCAAGTGGTGGCGAAAACGGAACTGGTGTATGTGGTGCTGTAATTCGTTTAATAGGTGCATCTAACAAATCGAATCCTTTATCCGCTACAATTGCCGCAATATCTGTTGCGATACTACATCTTGGATTTGCTTCGTCAATAACAATCAGGCGATTCGTTTTTTCAACAGATGCTAAAATCGTATCTTCATCAAGTGGTGATAAAGAACGCGGATCGATTACTTCTACTTCAAGTCCTTTTTTCGCTAATTGCTCAGCAGCAGCGAGCGCTGTATGAACTTGTTTTCCAATTGCAACGATTGTTACATCAGAACCTTCACGTTTAATATCTGCTTTTCCTAAAGGAATTGTATAGTACCCTTCTGGTACTTCGCCTTTCATATTGTAAAGTGTTTTATCTTCAAAGAAGATTACTGGATCGTCATCTTCAATTGCCGCTAATAATAAGCCTTTTGCGTCATAAGGAGTGGAAGGAACGACAACTTTTATACCTGGAATGCTCGTAAATAACGCATATAAACTTTGTGAATGCTGTGCCGCTGCGCTAAATCCAGCACCGTGCATCGTACGTACTGTAACTGGCACTTTCGCTTTTCCACCGAACATATAGCGGAACTTTGCACCTTGGTTTAATACTTGATCAAGACAACTTCCGATAAAATCATTAAACATTAATTCAGCTATCGGACGTAAACCTGTTGCCGCAGCTGCCATTGCCGCTCCCATATAACCTGCTTCTGAAATTGGTGTATCTAAAATACGATTTCGGCCAAATTCTTGTACAAGTCCTTTCGTAACACCGAGTACACCGCCCCATGCTTCATCATCTTGCAAGTGATCAACTTGTGCACCACCTGCAACGTCTTCTCCGATTAAAATTACATTTTCATCACGACGCATTGAAATTTTCATCGCTTCATTAATTGCAGTTGACATACTTACTGTTCTAGTCATTATTTTTCACCCTCCTCTTATTTGTAAGAAACGTATACATCTTTTAATAATTCTTCATCCTCTGGATATGGACTATTTTCACTAAATTCAATTGATTGTTGCACTGCTTCATCTACTGCCTTTTCCATATCCACAAGTTCAGATTCCGTTAATAAAGCTTCATGAATTAAATGCTTACGGAAATTCACAATCGCATCTTTTTCATTTAAATGTTCTTCTTTTTCTTCTGAAGTTTTATATGTTTGCGCTTCACCTTCGAAATGACCGTAATTACGATATGTCATACATTCAATTATTGTTGGGCCACCGCCATTACGCGCACGTTCTACTGCTTCCTCCGCCGCTTTATACACTGCAAGTAAATCTTTTCCATCCACTTGAACACCTGGAATATTGTAAGCTTTCGCTCGATCTGCAATGGAATCACAACTTGACGCATATTCAAATGTTGTTGCTTCACCGTAGCCGTTATTTTCTGCGATAAAAATAACTGGTAACTTCCAAATCGCTGCTAAATTAACCCCTTCGTGAAATGTCCCTTCATTATTTGCTCCGTCGCCGAAGAAGCAAACACTCACATCTTTCGTTCCTTTATATTTAGCTGTTAATGCTGAACCACAAGCAAGTGGAAAACCTCCGCCTACAATCCCATTTGCACCAAGCATTCCTTTATCTAAATCGGCAATATGCATGGAACCGCCTTTACCTTTACATAACCCTGTCACTTTCCCAAAAAGTTCAGCCATCATTCCGTTTAAATCACAGCCTTTTGCGATACAATGCCCATGTCCTCTATGCGTACTTGTAATACTGTCACTATCCGTTAAGTGGGCACATACACCAACTGCTACCGCTTCTTCACCAGCGTATAAATGAACGAAACCTGGCAGAACGCCTTGCGCGAACAATTCATGCACCTTGTCTTCAAACTTACGAATCTCTAACATTTTTTCATACATCCAACGAGCTTGTTCTTTCGTAATTTCATTCCCTTTACTTTCAGTTGTTTTTAACATGTCCAGCCCTCCTATTTTCTTGTTCATCTTTTATATTGCAAGTACTGTGCCAAATTCTAATCCCTGATTTAATAGGTTTTCTCTTTTCTTTCATAATAAAAAAGTGGACAAAATGAGACATCTGTCTCGTTTTGTCCACTTTTGTTCACCTAATTTGAGAATTATTATCTTATTCATTATCAAAACTCTTCTGTAATTTCCGAATGTAAATAATTTGACCAATGTGATACGCGTTATGAGTCGTTACATTAGCTAATACTTCCCACCACTTCGTACATACAGGAAATCCAATTACATCACTTTCAACCTTGTCTTCATTTATGAGACTTTGCCATTGTAACAGTTTCTCTAATAGTTTTTCTCTTAACTCTTCAAATGTTTGATTATCTGAAAGCATAAAACTTTTGTTATTATCACCAATAGCGGGCACAGCATTAACATTTGATTCTTTGTACCTAGTTTGCCACGTCGTATTCCAATACAGTAAATGTTGTACAATTTCAGCTATACTATTACACTCTTCATTCGGTTTCCATAAAGCTTCTCTCTCAGATAAATCCTTAACTGCATCTGAAAATGGAATATACCAACTGGGATCATTCGCATTTGCTAATAACTGATCTGCTAATACGTCTTTAACATGGAACACTTTTCTTCCCCCCGTTAAAAAGATTCATTTCAAGACAATACTCACTTCTCTATATACGCTGAGTTTGCCAGATCCCCTCTTTTTAGCCTTAATCCCAAACATATGCACATAAAGAAACCGAAAGCACCTAATCCATAAGCTGTTGTATAACCACTTTCCCCGATAATCCATCCTGCAAGTCCTGGTCCAATCATTTGACCAACTGCATAGAAAACGGATATAAAACTAATTGCCATTGAGACATATTTCGGAGATACTTGCTTTGAAGCAGCAACTTGAATTAATAAAAGGATACCTCCGAGGCTGGAACCCCAAATAATTGCCGACATGATAAAGCCAATGATATGTCCAAATATAATTGGAATCATATCACCTATTACAGCTAATAAAAGTGCAATACATAACGTCTTCTTTATACCAATCCGATCCGAAATCAATCCCCAGACAGGAGCTCCTACGATTGAAAACATTCCTGCAATCGCATAAACAGTTCCCGAAATTGATGCCGAAATACCATTATTAATCATAAAACTAGTTTGATATAAATTTGGAATTAAATAAACAACGCCCACAATAAAATACATCCATGCAATGATGTATAACTCTTTCGTTTTCCATAAAAACGACTTATTATTCCTTTCCCCCTCATCTTCAGTAACTTCTGGATTTTTCAAAACAATTGAGGCAACGAATACAACAATACATGTAATAACGCCAAACAAAAGCCATGAACCACGCCAACTATACTCTGGAAATATACGTACTATATAAGGAACAATTATTCCACTAAATAGCATGCCTATGCCAGCACCGCTTAATAACAGCCCCATTGCAGTTCCTCTTTTTTCTGGAAACCATCCTACTGTTATTGACATGAGTGGTGTATATACAAGAGCACTTCCAGCTCCAGCACATAGCATACAAATAGAGGCTATCCAAAATGAGGAAACAAATGCTAATCCTATTAAACTTATAACGACGAGCCAACTCCCTATTAATAAAACTGATTTTGCTCCAAAACGGATAGTAAGTATTCCAGATGTTCCGACTGTTAATAAATACCCTAAAAAGAGTATAGTTCCTAACATACCTGCTTGAGCTGTAGATAAATGGAGTCCTTCTTGCATAAACGGCAATATAATTCCATATGCCATACGTGCAAAACCCGTCGTTGTTATAATAAGAAACATTCCTGTTAATACAAATATCCAAAAATGACTTTCATTCCGTTCTTTCATTTAAATTCCTCCATAAAAAGTTATTTCCAATTGGATGTTGTTTGTAATTATAATGACCATTACAAAAAGCAACTACCAAATGACGGAGGAATTTACGGTATAGCGGATTATTCCTGTTTTACGTTAATAAATACGTAAAAGTTCTGATGGATTCATTCCATACTTTTTACGAAATAACTCTGAAAAATGACTGACATTATTGTATCCAACTGCAAATGCCGTTTCGGTCACATTACTATTTCCCGAACGCAGTAAATCTATCGCATGTTCCATACGTTTTTCTCGTAAATATGCAAATGTGGACATCCCAAATAATTCTTTAAACCCAATTTTTAATTTATAATCATTTAACTCTACTATTTTAGCTAATTCTAATAATGATGGGGGTGATTCCATTCGTTGAAGTAAAATTTCTTCAGCCTGTTTTATTTTATTCAAATCCTGTTTTGATAATTGACTCCTTTTATTTGCGTCACAATCATTAAGCAACACTCTCCCAAAATGTATAGAAAGCAATTCGAGCGCTTTACTTTCTATTTCTAGTTGATTAATACGATCCTTTTGGGGATACTCTATCATTCTCTTAATAAGATTAGATGTTATAGAATCAATTGGATTTTGAAACTTTTTAAAAGATTGATTTCCTAATATAGAATGAAAATCAAGACTTTTTTCAATAGCATTATTCATCATGAAATGATTAAACAATTGTACAGGAATCCCAATCGCTAATGAATATAGAGGCGTTTCTTTTTCATATTCAAATACTACATCAAAATCATTCATAAAATATAAATAGCTATTTCCAGTCATTAATTCATACGAAGAATGACCAACTTGCACTTCTCCGAACCCTTGTAAACAAAAATTAAGCTCCACCATTGCTGCGTCCGATGCAAATTGAATGCGATGGTTATTATGAAATTGATAATTTGATAACACAATTTCCATACCTGAAAATGAAGTCCATCTTCGTATTTCACCCATACCTATTGTTTTGGGCATATTCATATGTTTTTCCTCTACAACTTGTAAACCATGAAAGTATTTATGAAAAATATCATGAAAACCGTTAGTCTTCATGAAATCCACACTCCTTTTATATAAAACTAAAATTCAATTGATAATTATTTTCAATTATAACAAATATCTTTATACAATAAATAGATTTTATTCCCATAACTCGTTATGATAAAAGAAAAAGAAAGCGAGCGAACAATGAATAAAAAAATCGCGATTATTACAGGGGCATCAAGTGGATTCGGACTTTTAACGACACTTGAACTTGCGAAAAAAGACTATTTTGTCATTGCTACAATGCGAAATCTTGAAAAACAAGTAGACTTAATATCTCAAGCTACTAAACTCCACTTACAACAAAATATAAAAGTTCAACAATTAGATGTAACAGATCAAGGTTCTATACATAACTTCCAATTATTTTTAAACGAAATAAACAGAATAGACATTCTCATAAATAATGCAGGATATGCAAATGGGGGCTTTATCGAAGAAATCCTAGTGGAGGAATACCGAAAACAATTTGAAACAAATCTTTTTGGAGCTATATCCATCACGCAACTTGTCTTACCATATATGAGAAAGCAGAAAAGCGGAAAAATCATTAATATAAGCAGTATTAGCGGGCAAGTAGGATTCCCTGGTTTATCCCCTTACGTTTCTTCAAAGTATGCATTAGAAGGCTGGAGTGAATCCCTTCGCTTAGAAGTAAAGCCTTTCGGAATAGACGTTGCCTTACTTGAACCTGGTTCTTATAACACGAACATATGGGAAGTTGGTAAACAATTAGCTGAAAACCAATCTGATACAACCTCTCCTTACAAAGAATATATGGATAAAATACAAAAGCACATAAACAATGGCAACGATACACTTGGTAATCCGATGGATGTTGCAAATAAAATCGTAGAAATTGCTGAAGCAAGGCGTACTACATTACGATACCCAATTGGGAAAGGTGTAAAATTTATGATCTTTGCGAAGAAGGTTCTTCCTTGGAGATTGTGGGAGTTTCTTGTATTGAGGAGCTTTAAGAAAATGTAAGTAACTTTATTGAAAAAATATGTAAGGGGTGCTAATTAAATGCTAGGTTTACCCTATGGTAAAGTGTTTTTAGTTCCGTGGTCCGAAGAGTGGGAATTTGAGTTTTCAAAAGAAAAACAATTAATTGAGGAACACATTGGAAAATATATTTTAGCGATACACCATATTGGAAGTACTTCCATCCCACATTTAAGCGCAAAACCTATTATTGATATTGCGATTGAATTAAGAGATTCCAAAAGTGGTCTAAAATGTATTACAAACCTAGAACAATTAAATTATAAATATAGAAAAGATGTATTACCCGAAAGGTATTATTTCAATAAAGGTGAGCCAAGAACTCATCAAATTCATATGTATGAACAAGGGAATTCATATTTAATAGAACAATTAAAATTCAGAGATTACTTAATAGACAATAAAACCTCTCGTATTCAATATGAACAGTTAAAGATTCAATTTTCAAAAGCTAACCCAAATGATAAGCATAAATATGCAGAGGATAAAACAAATTTCGTTACATCTATTTTAGCTAAAATAAATGATAAATTTAAATAAGAAACCATTTACTACTAAATGGTTTCTTATTTATTAGTTAACTCTTGATTTGTACCATCAATAATAAAATCTGCAAATTCATGTGGCTTATGACTTTCTATATACATATCTTCAGCAACCATCCAATTATTTTCCCACATATCGCGTGCTGCTTCTCCATCTCTAGCAATCCCTCTTTTTATACGTGTTTCACGAGGACAATTCACCCATATTTTCAAATCATACATTTCCGCCAGTTCCTGACGTGTTGCATATACACCTTCTATAATAACAATTCCGTTTGCAAGGACAGTATGAGATTCTGCTAAAGAATCCGTTTCCCAATCGTAACGTTTATAACATCCTTCAATGCCATTACTAATCGGATCTAAAACTTCTTGTAAAAGGCGTTTCCAATCAAAATCTGCACCAATCGATTTATTCGTAGGATGTTCATTTATAATTTGTGAGGATGGTAAATAAAAATCATCCATATGAACAATTGTTACAGTTGAAAACTTACTTTTTATTTTATTAGCCAACGTACTTTTTCCTGCGCCGCCACAACCATCAACACCTATTATTAGTAGTGATTGCTTTGTTGATTTCTCTCGAATTCGTTCTAATATCTTATTTAACTCCAAACTTTTTCATCCCCTCGTTTTATTTATTTCTATAGACTTGCTTTTACGCTGATAATGGATCGAAGTAAAGTAGCAATGAAATCATAACTATAAATGCAAATAAACCGATTATCGAAAGGATATATTCTTTCGATTCCCTATCAAATTTCCACTCCATCCATGCCCGTAACGTCCATAACGTTGCAAAAAAATGAAAATGGCATACCCTATGTTTGCATTTTCATCGCTATTAACATAAATCATACTACTTACAAAATAAATAATAAACAATCCAATTTCCAATTTTACATGTAAACTATTTACATGTTTATATCCAAAGAAGCCTCTCTTCTCCATATTTAACTTTTTTCTTAAAAGCTCTTCTAAAAAAATAGCCACCTATACCAACTCCAATAATTATAATCCAAACAGTATAAGTTCCCATTTCCATTCCTCCTATTACTACGTTGCATTTTCTAAAATAAAGTGGATTACATGACAGTTATTATCTTCTGAATAGTCAATTTATTATGCAGCTGGTGGAATGAGATAAAATAGTATTAAGAACATAACTATAAATGAACCTAGTCCAATTATTGAAAAAATAAATTCTTTCGACTCTCTATCATACTTCCATTCCATCCACGCTCTTAAAATCCATGTTACGCCCAAATAGGTAATAATAGCATATCCAATATTAGCATTTTCGAAGTTATATATATAAATAAAACTAGTTACTAAATAAATTATAAATAATCCTATTTCTAATTTTACATGCAGACTATTCACATGCTTATATCCCCAAAAACCACTCTTTGGCATATTCAATTTTTTTCTTAAAAACTTATCGAAAAAATAGCCCGCTATACAAAAAGCAAAAATAATAATCCAAAAAGTAGAGTTTCCCATTGTTATCCCCCTTCTATTAATCTATTTATCTTTAATAATAAAGTGGACTATATTACGTTTATTATCTTCTAAATAACTTACGATTCCGTCAGGATATGTGGGCTTATTCTTTAACTCCTCTATACTTTTCCATATTAATATAATATCCTCATGTTCTTTATGCCTTATTTCATTTGTAACTCTCTCTTGAACAGTTCCCCAATGTAACAATGTGCAATGATGTCCTTTTTCGTTGTTCCATTCAAAAATATGCTCACTTACAACTGCTAATTCTTGAACATCAATCTTCAAATCGTATTCTTCCATTAATTCTCGCGCAATAGCTTCTTCTGCTGTTTCACCAAATTCAATAGAACCTCCTGGAAAACGATAAAATGTTTCCCTTAAATCACATTGTACAAGTACTTTAGAATGATCATCATTTAAAATCATTACTTCAGCGCGAAATTTAGGATTTTTCATTTTGTCTCCCCATTCATTCCACATATGATTAAATCCAATAGCTATAAAAGAAAAGATTAATCATAATTCCTGTTATTATTAATAATGGAACTGTTCCTAAAGAAATAACATATTCCCTCGATTCTTTATCATATTTCCACTCCATATATGATTGAAAGCAGTATAAAGTTATTAAAAATAATATGGGTAAATTACTAATATAAATGGGATTTAAAGTGGCACATATCATCGTAACAATAATATAAGAAATGATAAGAGCCCTAGTACCCCATTTATGAGAGTTGTTTACATATTTACTATTCCAGTCAGTTTGTTTCGGTATATTTAATTTTTTTCTCACTACTTTTTCCAAAATAACTACAAATATAATCCATAATACTAATAAAATTACTTTAACTAAAAACATTGATGTCTCCTCCTTTACCTTTTATCTGGCTGATCACTCGGATACGTAGCATTCTCTTTGTTTTCAACGTCCCAACTAATAATTGTCGCACTATCTCTTCCGAATTGATGATGAACATGTTCTAACACATTATGAATATTTTCTTTTAACTCAATATTATTTCCATTCATATCATTATAAAGATTTAATGGCGTTTCATAACGGCGTTCCCCGCATTCTAATACCCCATCTGTCACCATTACAATTCGATTCTTTCCAGTACGTAGTTCACGAATTCCTGAAGAATAGCATGGAACGGGTAAATCAAACGTGTTTACATTACCAATCCATTCATAAAATTGACGTTGGTTTAATGTATATTGTCCTAATTTATGTAATTCATCATGAAATACATAAACTAGGCAATCACCAATAGATAGCCACCATATGTAATTTTCTTTTCTTACACATATTAAGCAAGCTGTTTCACCTTTTACCCTTTCGCACTTTTCTTTAAATGAGCGGGATTGAAATATCGTAAGTATATGATTTTCAACAGATCGAAATACTGTTTCAATCTGTTCATTCATAATTACTTTTATATTTTCATATTCTGCTTGAATCGTACTTACTACTAAATCAACACTTTCTGCACTATTATGTCCGTCTAATATAACGGTAAATTCCCAATCACCATTCGACCAAACTAATGCACCGTCTTCATTCTTTTTTGCTCCGGCACTTATATTCCCGCCGTATTTACCAAGTACAATATCACCATATTGCTTGACTGAAACTTCGTCTAAACACATTTCTCTACTTCCAACCCATGAATATTGTGTATTATTTGTTGTATGCATACTCATTTACCATATACTTTCGTATTCTTTCGCATAGTTTTTTTATTTTCTCTGAATCTCCATGTGGTGCACCAGTCCAATTTGCTTTCAGTCGGTGACCAAAACTCTTTTGGTGTATTTGGATAACGCGGAATAATGTGCATATGCAAATATTAATGTTCCCTTTATGTTTTTCACAAATGAAGCAGTTTTGTTCTGCTTGATTGTTTATTGGCATATCCATCACCATCCTTTGCATATATAATATCATAAAAAAAGGAAAAACAGGTTTTATATTCCGAAAATTCAATCTCTTGAAATTAGAATTTTCACATTAAAATAATTTACAACTCATTATTTCTTCAAAAGCGTAATCCCCATTCCAACTGCAATCCCAATCGCTATTCCGATTGCTATATTATCAGTAAATACACCAGGAATTACACCGATTACAACACCTATAGCGACACCAATTGTCATAGCATCATTTCTTTTTTTATTATTAGCCAAAATAGCATCTCCTCTCATAATTTCTCCCCATATAATATCCATTTACATGAACGTTGCTGCTTCCTAATATATTTACTATTCCGCTTAAAAATTTCCAAAAAATGTACTTTATTACTTTTCCATTCCCCCTACATAATCCTCTTCGTTTGAAAGAATTTTCAAGTCACCATTACATATACATAGGCATTTACTATAAGAAAGATCAGTAATTTATTGAAGGAGGAACGATTCAAATGTATCCTCATTGGAATCCAAATATAAATCAACAATATGCTTACTCCCCTCATCCAGTAAGGAATACACTGCATTATGATTCGCAATACATGATGCAGCGCATCGCAAGCCTTGAAAGCCAATTAGCTAAATTAATCTCATTAATCGAAGAAAATAATCAATTAATAAAATCAATGGAACAACAGCAAAACCAAGTTTGTGCACCAGCTGGAGGCTCTGTTATTGTTCGGATGTAATTCGAATTCAAAAAACACACTTTGTAGTATAAAGTGTGTTTTTTGAATTATTTTCTTTTTGTATAAAACCCTTGCGTAATTCGGTCTAATATAATCGCAATCACGACGATAGCTAGTCCAGCTTCAAATCCCATTCCGATGTTTACTTGTGTTACAGAGCGATACACATCGACTCCAAGTCCTGGCGCTCCTACAAGTGACGCTGTTACAACCATTGATAGCGAAAGCATTATACTTTGGTTCACTCCAGCCATAATCGTTCCAGTTGCGAGGGGTAATTGTACTTTAAATAATTTTTGTGATGCGGTAGAGCCAAATGCATTCGCAGCTTCAATTAAATCTTCTGGAACTTGTCTAATTCCTAAATCTGTAAAACGAATTGTCGGTGGCATAGCGAAAATTACTGATGCAATAATACCAGGTACAACGCCTACACCAAAAAACGTAATGGCTGGTATCAAATAAACGAAGGCTGGCATTGTTTGCATGAAATCTAAAGTGGGCTTTAAAAACTTTGAGAAGCGTTCATTTTGAGATGCTAAAATGCCAATGGGAATTCCGATAATAATTGAAATAATAACTGACGTAAGTACGAGCGCTAATGTTTGCATCGTTTGTGCCCAGTAGTTAATATTTAAAATAAATAATAATCCGATGAGCGTAAAAATGACTAAAGGTAATTTCCTCGTTGTGTACCAAATGAGGAAACATAAGATGATAATCATCACTATGGCTGGTATTATTGTTAAAAAATTAGTGAGTAAATCAACAAATCCACCGATAATATAGGAGAATCCTCGGAACAAGCCTTCAAAGTGCTCATATAAACTTGCAACAAATGAATCAACCCATTCGCCTAATGGAATGCGCGGAATATTATTCATCGTCTTTCACCTCTTCCTCAATGTTACCTGCAAGAGCTTGAATGACACTTTCACGTTTAATAATTCCTCTTAACCTTTTCTTCTCATCAATTACGGGTAACGGATATTTCATCTCCGCCATTTTTGCATACGTTTCTTCAAGTAAAGTATCTAAATAAACGTGCGGAATATCGTTAAGTAATAAATCAGCAATCGGCCACTGTTTTTGTACTGCTTTACTTGCATCATCCGCAGTTAATATACCTAAAAATTCATACTTTTTGTTTACAACATATACGGTAGAAACACCTGCATTCCTCATAATTTGAAGTGCTACACGTGGTCCACGATCAATTAATAAAGTCTCCGGTCGTTTTAATATAGATTCCGCCGTAATTACTTTTCCTAAATTCACGTCCGCCACGAATTTCTCTACAAATTCATTGGCAGGACTCATCATAATTTCTTCCGGCGTTCCAATTTGAACGATTTCTCCATCTTTCATTAATGCGATACGATCTCCAATGCGAAGAGCTTCATCTAAATCATGTGTAATAAATATAATTGTTTTTTCCATTTTATCTTGTAACTCTAACAATTCATCTTGCATTTCTTTTCGAATTAGTGGATCTAATGCACTAAATGACTCGTCCATTAGTAATACATCTGGATTATTCGTTAGTGCCCTTGCGATTCCAACACGCTGCTGCATACCACCACTAAGTTGACTAGGGTAATTATCTTTATGATGATCGAGTCCTACTAACTGTAGCGATTCTAACGCCTTATTTTCTCGTTCCTCTACTGGAACTCCTTGAATTTCTAGCCCATACGCAACGTTTTGTATTACCGTACGATGTGGAAATAAAGCAAACTTCTGAAAAACCATACTCATTTTCGTCCTTCTTACTCTTCGCAATTCTTCTTTTCCCATCGTTGCGATGTCTTCACCATCTATGTATATATGCCCCGCTGTCGGTTTGATTAATTGATTTAGCATTCGAACTAGCGTTGATTTCCCGCTACCGGATAAACCCATAATAACGAAAATTTCTCCGGTGTATACTTCAAACGTTGCCTTTTTCACCCCAACGTTCATTCCTGTCTCTTTTAAAATTTCCGATTTGCTTTTCCCTTCTTTTAATAAGGTAAGCGCTCTTTGCGGATGTTTCCCAAATACTTTTGTTACATTTTCAACACGTACCTTTGTATTATCCATGTCACTACTCCTTTTCTATCCATCTATTTACATAGTGTTGCGATTTTGCAAAGAAATATTACATAAAAATGACATTCATAAGCTTTCTTTAAAATTCTCGTTTCCGTTCATAATAAGAATGCTTACTTATACATTTATTTAAAGAGGCAAACGTTTCTTAGGAGGGTTTCAATGAGAAAGAAAATATGGCTTATATGCCTTGCATTATTTATTACTATGATTTTCACTTCATGTAATGCAACAAATGCAAATTCGAAAGGAAAAATTAAACTTGGTGTAACAAGTTGGAAAGAAAATATTGCAACTGCAAACATGTGGAAAGTTTTATTAGAAGAAAAAGGCTATAAAGTTGAGCTCATGTATTTAGAAAAAGCTGCGATTTGGACTGGTGTTGCTCGTGGTGATGTCGATGCAAATTTAGAAGTATGGCTGCCTGTTACGGATAAACCGCTAAATGCTCGTTATAAAGATGATATTGTCTTAAAATCAAAATGGTATGAAGGCACTGGACTAGGTTTAGTCGTCCCTTCTTATATGAAAAACATAAACAGCATAGAAGATTTAAACGCACATAAAGATGAGCTAGATAATAAAATTGTTGGGATTGAACCAGGTAGTAGCCTTATGAATTTAACGGATAAAGCAATGAAGGCATATGATATAAAATTAAAACTTGTCCAATCTTCAGAAGCTGCGATGATGAGCGAACTCAAGAAGGCATATACGAAAAAGAAACCAATCGCTGTTACGCTTTGGAATCCGCATTGGGGCTTTTCAGAATTTGACTTAAAATATTTAAAAGACCCTAAGAAAGTATATGGTGAAAAAGATGACATTTATTACTCCGTTCGTAAAGGTTTCGAAAAAGATCATCCGGATATTGTGAAATACTTTGATAAATGGAAAATGAATGATGAACAGCTTGGTACGTTAATGGTCATGTTAAATAAAACGAAAGATCCAGAAGAAGCTGCTCGAAAATGGATAAAAAAGAATCAATTGTTAGTCGATGAATGGGTAAAAGAATAAAGAACGACAGAAACAGGCTAGAGAATTCAGCGTATTCTCTAGCCTGTTTCACATTATTTTTTCTCAATAACAGCATCAACAATTCCATATTCCTTCGCTTCTACTGCCGTCATAAAATAATCTCTTTCTGTATCATGAGCTACCTTTTCTACTGGTTGCCCTGTTCGATCAGATATGATTTTGTTAATATCATGTTTTAACTTTAATATTCTTTTTGCTGTAATTTCAATCTCCGTTGCTTGCCCTTTTACACCGCCGAGCGGTTGATGAATCATGATTTCACTGTTAGGGAGCGCAAATCTTTTTCCCTTTGCGCCAGCTAATAGTAAAAGCGCACCAAATGATGCCGCAAAGCCCATACAAAGTGTTTGCACATCTGGTTTAATAAGGTTCATCGTATCTAATATTGCAAATCCCGCTGTCGTTGAACCGCCCGGACTATTGATATACAGGAATATATCTTTTTCTGCATCTTCCGCTTCTAAAAACAATAATTGTGCTACTACACTGCTTGCAACTTGATCGTTAATTTCTGAACCAATCATAATAATTCGGTCTTTTAATAATCTTGAATATATATCATAGGAGCGTTCTCCTAATTTCGTTTGTTCTACTACGTAAGGAATTGCATTCATATTAAATCCCTCCATCTATTTTATGCCGCACTAAGCATACAACTGTAAGAAGAAGGTTTTTTCATACTGAATAATAACACTGGTTGTATTGATGGTAACTTAGTGAAGTCTATTGTTGGGAGAAGTTTCGTCAACAATTCAGGTCTTTCTTCACGAATAGAAGTTACAACGATTTCAACATCATCCGTGTACTCCACTATTTCAATTCCTTCTTCACTTACAGTTTTCAGCCTATTTCTACTCCTAAATAACGATGCTTTTACTGCACCTTCTGATACCGAACATACTTTAGCAATATCCGCGATACTATATTGAAAAACATCCTTTAATAATAAAATTACAGATTGTTGCACATTTAACGAAGACAATAATTTCCCTACCATTTCATGCAAATCTGCAATTTTTTCATGTGGTTCTTCAAATGTAACTTGCTGTTCTAATTTTTCTTGTACGGATTTTGATTTCATTTGATCTAACCATTGATTTCGAGCAATTTTATACAGAAGCGTTATACAAATTTTCTTCTCACTATACTTTTGAAGAACTTTGCAAATTGCTTCTTGGGCAAGGTCTTCCCCATCCCATTTATTCTTCGTCAAAAACGTACAGTATCTTTTTACCTCTGGATAATGTTCAATTAATAAATTTATATTTGAATGATTCATATCGATATGATTCTTTAAAACCTGAGTTACTTTTGTGCACAAAATAACCACTCCTTTTCAGCGCTTACTTATTAAACGATTGAACAAATAAAAAAGTTACGGGGCTTATAATTAATTTTATGTTTATGTTCATGAATACGGGTCATAAATATGTTATATAGCATTTTACATGAGGAGGAATCAATTTGCCAAAATTAACAGTTGAAGGTACCGGAACTTTCGATATTAAAGAAGGAACGAAATTAGTATTAGCACTTGAAGATAACGGTGTACACATTCTTCATCGTTGCGGTGGCAAAGCAAGATGTACAACTTGTAGAGTTGAAGTCATTGCAGGTGATTTTTGTGAGGCGACAAATGATGAAAAACAAGCTATTACGGAAAAAGGAATTGAAGACCACTTACGATTATCGTGCCAAATGCGTGTACATAAAGATATTACTGTTCGCCCAATACTTACAGTTGAAAGTTCCGGTTTAGATGCTGGACCACGCCCGGCGGAGTAAAATGATGAATTTAAAACAGCTTGCAGGCGAATATGCTGCTAGCTTTGTAAGAGATGGTATGACGATTGGACTTGGTACGGGTTCAACCGTATATTGGACGATACAAAAGTTAGGTCACCGTGTACAAGAAGGGTTATCCATTCAAGCTGTACCGACATCAAAAGAAACTGAAGTATTAGCAAAACAATTATCTATTCCGCTAATCTCTTTAAATGAAATTGATATACTTGATCTCACAATTGATGGAGCAGATGAAATCAATAATGATTTACAATTAATAAAAGGTGGCGGTGGTGCATTACTTCGCGAAAAGATTGTTGCCACCTCCTCTAAAGAACTTATTATTATTGCAGATGAATCCAAACTCGTTTCACATTTAGGTACCTTTCCACTTCCTATTGAAATCATCCCCTTCTCTTGGAAGCAAACTGAAAAGAGAATTCAATCTTTAGGATGCGAAACGCGTTTACGTATGAAAGATGGCGGACCATTTATAACTGATAACGGCAATTTAATTATTGATTGTATTTTTCCAAACAAAATATTGAATCCAAATGATACACATACAGAGCTAAAGATGATTACCGGTGTAGTTGAAACAGGATTATTTATCAATATGACGAGCAAAGCGATCATCGGAACAAAAAACGGTATAAAAGAATATTAACCATTTTAAAAACTGACTTTCGCAAGTCAGTTTTTTCTTTTATAGCATTACAGTATGATATACTATGAAAACACATTCATATCACACTAGAAAGGGCTGAACAATTTGCAATCCAAACTCATAACAGAACTTACAGATTTAGAAACTGCCTTTCACATTCGAAAAGAAGTCTTTGTAAAAGAACAAGGTGTACCTCTTGAAGATGAATTCGATACATATGACCAAATTGGCGAGGCATGCAAACATATATTAGTTTATTATAATGAACTTCCTGTAGGAACTGGCCGTATACGATTCGTTGAAGGAATGGGTAAACTAGAAAGAATTTGTATTTTAAAAGACTATCGCAAATACGGATTAGGCAAAGTAATCATTCAAAAGTTAGAAGAGATTGCTCGTAACAAAGAAGCAAACAAAGTTAAACTACACGGTCAAACACAAGCTGAAGGGTTTTATGAAAAATTAGGCTATCAAACTTCTTCCGACGTATTTATGGAAGATGGAATTCCACATATTCTTATGACGAAAGTGTTATCATAATAGAAAGGTTACTATATGATTCTACATTATGTATTCGTATAGTAACCTTTCTGTAGCTTATTCGTTTGAAAGTCTCTTTGATGAATATTCTAGATTAATACAAAAAGACGACGCTGAATACGTCGTCTTTTTTATAAGCAGAAAAGTTAACTCTCAAACTTCCTTTTTTTGCATCAAAGCCCATCATCTTTCATTTCATTTTGAGGTAAAGCTTACACTGTTTTCCATAAGGATAAAGCAAAAATCCAGTTTGGATCCCCATGTCCTTCATAATTCTGGACTGCTTCATACACTTTTCCCTCGTGTAAAACTCTATCTTCCTTTTTATATGCTTTCTTTGCATCCCACGCTTCATATGAAGCGCTTTCAGTTTTTGTAGTAATTGTGAACGTATCACTTTGTACGGATTCATTTCCAACTACATCCACTGCTTTCACTGCATATTTATAAGTAGTATTAGCGAGTAAATTTTTATCCATATAAGAAGTCGTATTGGATGTTGCAATTTTTTTCATTGTTCCTTCTATTTCTCTATAAATATCGTAATAGTCTACTCCAACGTTATCATCAGATGGGCTCCACATTAGATCCACACTTGCCGCTGTTGTTCCCATGCTATGTAATCCTTTTGGTTGTGTTGGTGCTTCTGTATCAGGAGCTTCAACTATTGTTTTCACTGTAAGCGCTGTACTTTCTTTCGATACATTGCCAGCTGCGTCAATTGCTTTTACAGTATAAGTGTATTCTGTGCTTGGTTGTAATTTCTTATCAATAAAATAAGTGCCTGGTACTGTGTCAATCATCTCTCCGTTACGGAAGATTTGGTACCCTTTTACTCCTACATTATCCGTAGAAACGTTCCATGTTAGTTCTATACTATTTGCTGTTACTTTTTGCGCCTGAATTCCATTTGGAATACTTGGCGCTTCTGTGTCTGGTTTCACATTATTGATGAGATTCACATCAATTACATTATAGAACGCATTTGCTGTATCAGCTACATCCCATACAGCTAAAATCACATGATATCCACTACGGTCAGTAGGTACATTGATTTTATGAGTTAAATTATTTGAAGCTGCAGAACCATCATGTTGTACAGTGCCAATTGGCTCAAAGTCTGCTCTTGTTAGTGCTTTATTTGGATTCCATCCTTTTTTTGTAATATAGTAGTGCCATTTGCTTGTTAAGTGAGGTGCTGTATACTTCCAAGTAAATGTATTTTCCCCACCAGTGATTGTATTTTTAAACCAACGATTTGCTGTTTGTTGATCTAAAATACCGCCAAATTTCCCACCTGCAGAAGCGATTTGCCCATCAACTGGGCCACCTTGTGGGAATCCTTTTGGAGCTTCTAAACTTTGTGGTTCATACATAACACTTCCACAGTTTACATTTAGAGCACCATAAGTTGGACTACATAAAGCGGAACGGCTACCAGGCTTTTCAACAAAGCCGTGCGCGTATGCATTTTGAGGAATAAGTGTCGTGCTGATAATTCCAGCTGTTAATGCAACAGCTCCTATACTTTTTTTGTTCATTTTCAAGTTTTGTAGTTGTTTTAAAAATCGATTATTCATGTTCCTGTCCCCTTCTTGTTATACTTCGTAGTGTAATGTGGGCTTTGATGTAAAAGAATAACAAGAGTCAATCTTATTTCGTGTATGCGTAAATATGCATACACCGTCGTAAAGAAACATTTCATTTCTTGTGAAATATTTCACTTATGGAATATATCATGACATAGAAATCACCTAAATGTGTGCAGAAGTTGTGCAGAAACAGTGAAATTACTACTAACACGTAAAACTACATCCTAAATTTATAAAGAAAAAGTGAGCAATAGAAATTGTAGTACTTGTAATGAAAAATTTTAGGTATATATATGGATGAATTGCACCAAGTCGTCTTGAAACCCTTCATCGTTAACTTAAAACGCATGGCAATGTGAGATCACATTATTTTAAAACAACGTGCCATCTCCATTTTCCATATATCTTTCTATCAATACTTTGAAATTACTTATCACTTGTAAACATTTCCTAATCCGTCAATATAGTTTCATAAAACTTATCATATTCTTCACTGTATTGAAGTTTTAACTTTTCTATTAAACTTGTATCTGGTGAAACAATGTCAATAACGTCTGTACTTATATACAATAAATAAGTATCGTTATAAAAAGAAATATACGCTTGCTGACCACCATTAACGACATACTTGCAATACTTATATACTTCATCTTCATGTACACCTTTAATCGTAGTAAATATGATTGTACTTTCAAGATCATCAACGTCTACTTTCGTTTCTGCCCAATTCTTAATCTTCATGAACCTTCCAATTTTTGTTTTCTCATTTATTCTCTTACTTTTACCATATGTTATGTAACCGGAAATAAATGAAACATCAATTGTATCAGGACTTTTAAAAAGTTCAGTCAAAATCCCTCTTAATCCTCTCAAATTACCCTCAAATAATTCTATATCGAATCTAATTCTATTTTTCGCCTCCACTTGAAAAAATGGTGTAGCTGTCATGTCAGCAAAATTTACATCTAGTATTTTCATTCTTTCCATTTCATCAATTCCTCGCTTCATATAACATAAAAGTGTCTATATCATTTAATATAGACACCCTTTCACATGTATAGTTTTAATAACAGCCTGTAAATTTAAAGATTTCATCAACTGCTTGCTTATACCCACCTGATTTTCGGAGAGACTCCTTCAAATTCAAAGCAGCTTCTTTACATGACGGATTATTTAATACTATTTCTACACTTTCACTTAGTTGATCCGCAGTTAATCCTTGCATTTGCAATTTAACTCCTGCCCCGAGACTCTCCACTTGCTTTGCGATTACTGGCTGATCTGCACTTTGCGGAATTACAACGAGTGGAACACCGTTATATATCCCTTCATGCGTACTGTTCATACCGCCGTGTGTAATAAATAGTTTCGTATATTTGAGAAGTTCAGTTTGTGGTACATAGTTTTTCACAATGAAGTTTTTAGGGATATTACCTAAATCACTTATTTCCGTTTTGTTGCCAATAGACATAACAATTGTATGCTTACTATTCTCGAACGCCTTCATACAAAGTTTATAAAAATCAAGCGCTTCATTAAAAACAGTACCTAATGAAATGTAAATCAGGCTTTTTTCTTCAATTGAAGTGTAATCAAAACCTTCATTTTTCACTTGTGTAGAGATAGATGGACCCACAAATTTGAATGTTTCATTAAATGTATCCCCAAAAGGTTGGAACTCCTTAATTGTATACACAATAGTAAGTGAAGCTGGATTACAGAAAACTTCATACGGTGAGTTTATATTAACACCATATTTTTCTGTAATTCCATTAGTTAAGTTTTCAAAATCATTATGTATTCTATCCTGAACTTCCAGTGGGATATTTTTAGAAAGATGGTCTAACATTTGTTTAAATGATTTTTCATCTTGTGCAAAAGATGTGCATGAATTTATGGCTGGAAGATTAAGAATTTGGGCAATTAAGCGACCACAGCCAAACATCGAATCATGAATAATATAATCAAAATGTTCTCCTTCAATTTGTTCTAGAACACTCGGTATAATAACATCTGCTGTATGTAAAAGACCATTTATTCTTTCCTGTAAATAATTCCGACCACCGGAAAGAAATGCTTGTATAAATTTTTGATCATCAATCGTTCGTACAGTAGCACCTGTCTTCTCAATACGCTCCCTGAAAGCCTCTATTGAAAAATAAACTACCTCTTCACCGCGAGAAATCAGTTCTTCTACAACCTGTAATGTTGGATTTATATGTCCTTCTGATCCAGCGTTAATGAATAAAACACGTGCCATTCAAAACACTCCTCAAATTTCAAAATTTCTATGTTGTAAAGAATATGGATACTTTCCATACTCTTTACGGTGTTATATGTATCATTTTCCTGCTAAATTGACCTAGCAAGCCTAAAACCGAGATCATCTATATGAAATGTAGGATGACTACGACGGCGACAAGTGGCACCGCAACCTCTAGCTGCTTCAGCCCAACTACCACCACGAAAAATGCGGTATGACCCGTACACTGTTTCATCATACAAATCATAGCACCATTCCCAAACGTTCCCTAACATATCATAAAGTCCCCATGCATTCGGCTCTTTTTTACCGACGTCATGAATTTGCCCACTTGAATTTTCATTATACCACGCTATTTTCTCAAGTGCTCCATATGTATATCCCGTCGTATTTGCTTTACATGCATATTGCCACTCTGCCTCAGACGGTAATCGATAGCCATTTGAATGTAAGTTACAACTAACCTTTTTCCCATCATCTTGTATAGAATAATACTCTGTAAACCCTGCTATTTTAGACAGTAAATTACAAAAAGCAATTGCATCATTCCATGAAATATTTACAACAGGTTTATGCTTATCTTTATTATTATTTGGTGTACTATTTGTAATAGCATAATATATTTCCATTGTTACAGCATACTTTGCAAGAAGAAATGGTTTAATTTGAACTTGCCATTCTTTTTTTATACGATCATCTCTTAATGTTACTTCTCCTGCTGGAATTTTCACCATATAAGAATCAATCGATCGAATGATTTCATTCAATGTTATCCCCTCCATTTTAAAATGGAACAAAATTTACTCTTTGAGTGCATAAGTTTATACTTGCTGCACTTCTTTTAAAAATCGCTTAACTTCATTTGAAGATTTTAAAATAATAATTTCTTTATCCTGACTTAATTGATTTAGTCTTTTGAAAGTTGAAGGTCTTTTCGTCTTAGGATACTCCCATATCCACTTGAAGAATTGTAAGTCAAACCTTTCTTCACACCCAGCCCCCATATCCGGTCTTGTTTTATTTCGATATTGTACAATTCTTTTAAAAGCGCGATAAACACAAATCGTTCTATGAATATCAAGGAAGATAATTGTGTCAGCTGCATTCAGTCTTATATCCATTGTTCCGCCATAATTCCCATCAATAATCCAATTCTCATCTTGAATTAAGTTATTTTGAACAATTCTTTGCTCCTCTTTCGGTACCCCCTCCCAATTTGGTTTCCAGAATAGTGCATCAAGATGGTGCACCTTAATATTTAATTTATTCCCTAACTGTTTTGCTAATGTAGATTTTCCTGAACCACCAGAACCTATTAATATTATTTTTTTCATATGAGTACGCTTCTTTCTATAGATTCTTCAATATCTTCCTTATTAGCAAAAATCCATAAAAACATCTCTTCATTTAACTTTAGTAAATCTTTTAACTGAACAAAATAAGTAATAAATATAATTTGAATTGAAAGCATTACATACCAAATTGATTGTAGTTCTGCTCTCGTTAAAATGTTTTGCTTATAATATCCTTTAAAAATTTCACTTACAATTTGTAACCATTTCCCTCTTAATGTTTCATCACTAAATATCTCACTTAAAATACTTGTACAGCAATAGCATAAATCGAATACTCTAACGTTTTCTTCTAGAAGCTCAAAATCAATAAACCCTTGAAAATCACTTTCTCTAAAGATTACATTTGATAAGTGCATATCGCGATGAATAATTTGTTTCGGTAATGAGTGAATCGTTTCCTTGAAAGTTGTATGTATTTGATCCATTTTTTGAATTACATCCTGATGAACATGCTCATTCTTTACTAAATTCGGTAAAGCCCATTCGTATACCACTTTATATAACTCTCTTTTTATTAACTCGTTAGCACTATTCACTGAGTTTAGTTCGTAATGTAAATTAGCCATTTCCTCTCCAATTGTGCTTCCTAGCACTTTTAGCTTTTCTGTATCTTTGATTTCTAGTACACTTCCGGCAACATATTCGTACAAACAATAATTCTTCTCTTTATACAATACGTACCTTTCATCATTTCTCGTTTTTACTAATTTTTGTACTTTAACTCCTTTTTCATCAAGCTGTTCTAATACATTTAGTTCAACTAGAAACTGTTTTATCGATCCCTTTCCCTTTAAAATATACGCTTTATTATTACAATGAATCTTCGTTACGTTTGGTTGAATTTCAGTAGCTGTGACACCTTTATCTTGAAACCAAAACTTTGCAATTTCTAATATATCCTTCATGTACAAATCCCCCTTTTTAAAGTCACTTATTTCTTCCGTAGCATAAACTCACCAAGCATTCCTACTCCAACACCAATTGTGTAAGCCACTAAATCACTCCATAAAAATCCGTAACCTAATACGAGTCCACCTAGAGTCGTTGCTCGAATGCTATCTATCCATTCCGCATGGTACAATTGACTAATTTCAATCCCGTAGCAAAATATTAAACTAATAAAAGCTAATTTCTTCGTTTCTATTTTAGGAAACAAAAATCCGAATCCAACGAAAATCATTAATGCCCATAAAGCATCACCTAAGTAATCATTTAATAAATCTGGTAACACAAAAGCAAACTTTCTTGAACTAAGACCTAACATAATAACAACTATAGTAAACACCGCATATAGTAATCTATTTCGTTTCGTATTCATTTCAAAATCCCTTAATATATAATGTAAAACTGCAAATAGCTAGTAAAATATAATCATTTTACTAGCTATTTATAGTCGAATTCACTTTGTATTTAATCCAATAACTCTTGCTGCTTTTTCTTTGAAAATGATTGTAGTACTAAATCATACGACCAATCTATCATTTTATTAATTTGTTCTTGCCCCACATCCTTATGTATGTACACTGTATTCCAATGTTTTTTATTCATATGATATCCAGGAATAATTGTTTCGGGATAATCTTCTCTTATTCGCAAGGCAAGTTCTGGATCGCATTTTAATGTAATCGCAGCTTTTTCACCTTCTTCATGGTTTACTATCGCAAATATTTTATTATTTAATCTCATACATGTTGCACTCCAGCCATCCGGAGAATCTTCTGTCGCTTTTCTTTTCGATAAACAATACTCTCTCGTTGCATTCATTCTTCTGGCACCTCTTATTCTTCCACTATTTGATTACGATGCATTACAATTTGCTTCGTCGCTTTAAATTGCTGTTCACCATAAAACTTTATTAGTTTCTCTCCGCAAAATAGACTAACAATATCAATATGGGAAATCTCTTTCAGTAACAATGTTAGCATCTTCTCACCAATTCCTTTGTTTCTTACACTCTCATGTACGACAACATCTTCAATATACGCCCGAAAAACACCGTCAGTAACAACTCTAGCAAATCCAATTAATTCGTTTTCTTCCCGTACTCCAATTGCTATACTATTCTTTAACATTTTTTGAATATCGACTTCTTTTCTTTCTGGCCACCAACCTACAGAATCGTAAAGTTTCTTTATTTTTTCTACACAGATTGGTTGTTCATGTTGTAATTTATACGTGTACATTTTTTCTCCTCTCAACCAGTATACATAATATTATTATAATCTCTTTTCTAAAAAGTGTTGACTATGCCCTTTCGGATGATCTTCAACGACACCATATTCTCGGTATCCGTGCTTTTTATAAAATTCTGGTGCTTGGAAACTAAATGAATCTAGTAATATGAGTCTACATCCTTTTTCCTTCGCAATGTCTTCAATTTTATGTAACAATTGACTGCCATAGCCGTCATGACGAACTGATTCATCAACCCATAAAAAGTCGATATGAAGATGATAAAAATACATCGTTCCCGTTACCCCGCCAAAGATTTTTCCATCTTCATCTTTCACTACGAAGCTTACTTGTTCCATCGGCTGTTTTACTTCATCTGACAGCACAGACATGTTATATTGAATTAATTTATTTTTAATGTATTCTCCTTCAGTGCGTGTACCGTTCTCTATGCGTTTCATATATTTCTTCCTTTCAACTTAGTAAGCTATATTTAATTTTTATTTCTTCTCTTTAATATACTGATGAATACAAATCCACCATATGTAACAAAGCATGAAAAACCAATTATTCCTGGTACAGAGACATAGCCTATTCTTACATAACTAATAACTGCAAAACTAGCGATTGATAATAAAATAGATGGCCAAAATATAAGAGCTGTTTTTCTTCGTCTCTGTTTCGATGTACTTTCTTTCTCTTCAGAAACACGTGTACCAAAAAGCAATACAATACAGATAAGAATCGCTGCAAAGTAAATTGTATCTAATGACAAAGTGTGATCGTATAGTGCAATTCCAACTTCAAGAGCAATAATCGTAATGATTAAAATAATGATTGTTGAAGTCTTTAAGTTTCGTTTCAATCACTCACCCCTAACATAACTATATTCTTTGTATACGTACCTCAAAGCTTCTATAACGGTTTCATCAACTTGTTTATTATCAAATCGATTAGGTAAATCTCTTCCCCCAATTACATAAAGAAACGGAAATTTATGAAACATTCCTATTATACCAATATTTATTATAGCGGTGGATAAACCACCTGTCATATGTGCTAGATGATAATAAGGTATACCTTCATACTCTCCTTGTTGTCTTACCATTCCACTTATAATTGGTTCCCATAATTCTGGTGCGGATTTATATCCTTGGAAAATATGTAATAAAAGCGAAAGAACTTGTTGTAATTCCCCAATATTTTTCTCATCTTTAGGGTTTTCCTGTATATGAATCTTGGAAAAGTTCGTTGAAACATATTCTCTGACAGTATCCCATCCTCCGCAGTGCATAACAATTGACTGAGCAATATAGCTGTCGTGACATGCTATCATTACTTCAACCGCTTTACTAAGTGTTAATGTAGCTCTGTCTTGTAAGTGAGGATATAACTGCGCACTATCCTCATTTGGATTATACTTAATGTCATGAAGTGTATCACTCCAACTAATTAGTTTATCCTTTACCATCTTTGCTACTGTAAATCCAATTGCCACTTTTGCTGCTGATGCTAAAGGAACGTATAGCTCATTGTTATGGGTAGCAACTATATTTCCATTCTTTGTTGAATAAACAAGTATTCCAACTTGACCAATTTGTATTTCTTTTATTTTTCTAATGACAGCCTGCATATTCATCCCTCTTCTTATATCGTTTTATCATCTTCTCAAAATTCGATATAGAATATAAGAATCCTTTTTTGTTAAATGATAATCATGAATACAATAAGAAAAAGATAGCATGAGATTTCTTCATACTATCTTTTGTAATATATACAATTTCTTTTTAAAATTATTTTTACAGTAATAGATACAGCTATTCTTCAGTAGGATTTTTAGGACCATTAAGCTCCAATTGATAAAAAGCTAAATCTAGCCATCGATTGAACTTATAACCGGCTTTTTTTATTGTTCCTGCATGAACAAATCCATAGTTTTGATGCAGGACAATACTTTTCTCATTTTCTGCGTCAATTCCAGCAATTAAGGTCATATATTCTCTTTTCTGTGCAATAGCTATTAGTTCTTTCATTAAAGACTTCCCAATTCCATTTTTTCTATATTCCTTATCAACGTATATAGAATGTTCAATTGAATATTTATAGGCAGGCCATGCTCTAAATGGACCAAATGTCGCAAATCCTACTACTTTATTATCTAGCTCGTAGACTAAAATTGGATAGCCATCAGCCTTTTTTTGTTCATACCAATCTATTCTATTTTCAAGGGTTACAGGTTTGTACGCATATACAGCTGTTGAATTAAGGATTGCATCATTATAAATATCTAAAATAAATGTTACATCTTCTTTCATTGCTTCCCTTATCATTGTTTTCTTCCTTTCATAATGATCTTTCTCTGTACCTTTCTTTCAACTGATCTACCTAATAATAATACAAACTTATTTTTACAACCGAATTCTAGATTTTCGAAAACCATCAATTGCATTTAGTACCGCAGATAATATGGAGATAATTATCCCTCCACCAATTAACCACGTTTTAAATTCCTCTGGAGAAATTGTAAACACATTTGCCACATACGTAATGAATCCTTCGTTAAATAAATGAGGATTTACTACGATTACAATGAATACTATTGTTGCAGCTAGCTGTAGTATTGCATTCCCAATTGCCACTCTTTTCGTCCATTGTCCTTGCACTAACTTATAAAGAGATATACCTATTTCGAAAACAATCATAATTACAACGATTGGCCAGTACTGAAGTAAAACATCTTGATTAAAAGTTGGCGCGACAAACTTCAGTCCGTTTTCTGTACCATGATATACACCTACAAGATGATTCGCATAAAAGTAAAGTGTAGCCCACACTGCTGTCCACATTAAACCTCCAAAAACTTCAAACTTCGAGATTG
Source organism: Bacillus sp. FDAARGOS_1420 (assembly GCF_019344915.1). Lineage (NCBI taxonomy): Bacteria > Bacillati > Bacillota > Bacilli > Caryophanales > Bacillaceae > Bacillus > Bacillus sp. FDAARGOS_1420. The sequence continues at coordinate 1,906,598 of NZ_JAHWJB010000002.1, forward strand.
ACTTTTTCTTTGGAACATACGAGATATTTTTCAAATCATCAGGAGTCCATTTTTTTAAACTTGTCGTCAACGGTTGGGTACCTTTGTCTTTATCTGTTCTTTCTAAAATAGCAAATACAAGTGTCAACCAGAAAAATACATGGAGGCCTACTTCGACAATTTCCCCAATGCCTTTACCTATCAATTTTAAAATAACATCTAATACTGCTTGATCACCACTATAGCCTATAAAATTTTCTGCAACCATTGCAATGAGTGCGATAACAGCTGCAATTGGTATAATCATTTTTAATAATGTCGTATATACATCAAAATAACGCGGTCCAATTAAATACATCGGTCTATCCAAATACCCATTAGCCAATGAAACTGGGCTCCCCAATTTTTCAAGGACACTCTTTACATCTTCTTCATTATAATCATCAGGTAACATATCCTCTATAGTTGACCGGAGTTCTAATGTAATATCTTCACGATTTTTTTCAGGTAATCTCTTCGCAACTTCTTGGATATAGATATCAATTAAATTCATTCTCGTCCTCCTCCTTTAATAAGTTATAAAGTTCTTTCGAATCCTTTATCCATTCCTTTTTCAATTGCAAAAATATATCTAATCCATATTCACTTAAAACATAATATTTACGAGGTCTACTCTCCGTTTTATCCCAACTACTCGTCACTAGCTCTTGTTTTTCTAATCGGCGAAGTAGTGGATATAAAGTACTTTGATCTATCATGATTCCTGATTGCTCCAATAACTGGACAAGTGAATAACCATACTGCGGTGTTCTTAATTGGCTTAAAACTGCTAATGTCAACGTCCCTCTTCTTAGCTCAGTAATTAATGAATTTAATAAAGCATCCATTTACCCACCTCATTTGCATTACTATATGTCATACAGTATATGTTTTATACTATGTATCGTACAGTATAGTTGTGACAAAAGCAATCTTTTCTTATTTTCTTGCAGCTTACTAACAAACTTAAATACCATTAATACTTTTAACTATGTACCTCTGGTAATATAAACTCTCCTTTTTCTTTAGAAAATGGGACAACCTCTACAATCGCCTCAACATTAATTACTCCATATACATGCGGGTATTCTTGACCGTTTGAAGCAAGTTCATATTTTGTTTCTGCTTTTACAAGAGATGGATCTATTGTAAGTAATAAAACATCTTTTTCATGATTGAAATGTTTTTGAGCAACTTTTAAAGCTTGGTCTAATAATGAACAATGAATAAATCCCTCTTCTTTAAGTGAAGCTTCATTAATCTCTCCAATGTTTTTCGCGATTCTCCAATTTCTTTTTGTTATTACTTTTGCAATCATAGTTACTCTCCTTTTTTAATATATGTAATGATATAATAATACTAAAATTTTCAACACATGATTAATAGATTGGAGACTTATAATGGATAAAAAATTAGAAGAGATCATTGTAAAATCATTTTTTACTAAACGACTTCAAGGTAGAATCATGTTTGAGCTTTCTTCTACTAAGAAACATAAAGATGCGATAGGTCGACTTTGCCATAATTACAGAACTACGTTACGTGAAGAATATATGATTGAAATTCCTAAACCTAATTCGTGTCCAATTGATATAGGTCGTCTGTTAAAAAAACATGGGGCCGATGATTCTTGCTACGCCATATCATGGGACACAAAAATTGATGGGAAAACCCTCCCTTTGCTAGACGCATTAGAGGCTGCTGTTGGAATGGGAATGCCTTCTATTCTATACTCAATTACAAATCAAGTTGCGTATTTTGAAGCAGAACAAGAAACACTTCCATCACCAAGATTTATACTTAAACGCACATATTAAAGCATATAACTCCAGTGAATTTTTTCTATATGCTTACGTTATTCAATTAAAATAGCATTTTATCGGGATGGAGATACATAACTAATGAGTAAAAATCACACTGCACTACAAGCCATTATTATACATATGAATACAAATGAGAACTGGCATGATTTTATTTCTTACTGTCAGCAGCTCGAAGCAGGACTACGAAACTTAGCTTTTAAGCATTTAGAAACATTTATTTCAAATGCAAAGAAATGGGAACTCAAAGAACAACAAGAGTTTGCTATTACGCTGTTTACTATTTTAGATACATCAAACGAAAAAAATGAAGTGTTAACTTTCCCACTAAATCGTTTTCTAATAGACATTCTATATCGATGGATAGAAAAGGATCCATCTGATTCAAGACCTTTTAGATGGATGGGACTTTATATGGGTTCCGGAAATACTGATGAGGATTTGGAACAACTTCTCCAAAAAACCATTGAATTAGGTGGCGATACAGAACAAGAGGCAATGATACATCTTGTTTCTTACTATATAAATAGCTTAGAGTTTGGTACGCATGAATTTCCATCAGGTTATTGCGGAGATTTAAACGAATGTATTGAAAAACTTCCCTATATGATTCAATTAATTGAGAGAATTCGGGATGAGAACATAAAAGAACAAATAATATGGCAAACACAAGAGCAACTAAACTTAATTCTAGATTGGTTAAAGAATACACAAAATCCGGTAGATGCTGTTCGTCTATGGGAAAAAGAGCAGATTCAGGAATTTGAGAATATGATATTTTATTATTTAAAAAACAGCTTAGATTGTTAATTCATATACCTTTTAACTATAAAAAGAGGATTTTCATGAACTACTAGAAAATCCTCTTTTTTATTTATTTTAATCCCTTAATTAAAGGTGATACTTCCCCGCTATAGAAAATCCATAAATCATGAAGCGACCTTGTACATCCGACATACAATAATTTCGCATCATGTTTTGTATTTTTGTAATGTTCTTCATCAACGTCGATTAGAAGTACGGCATCAAATTCTAACCCTTTCGCCAAGTATACTGGCACTACGGAAATACCACCTTCATACTTGCTTTGATCTGCTTCAATGACATTAACTGTCAACCCTACATTTGTTAATTTCTCATATATATCACGGCATTCATCATCTGTTCTACCAATTACCGCGATTGTTTGCACATCTTCATTTTGCAAATGCTGTAATGTCTTTAAAACTTCAGTAAATTGGTCCTCTGCCCGGATTACTTTCACGTCTTCCCCGCTACGGAAAACTGGTGTTGCGAGTCCTACTGGAATCTCTGCATTTTTAATTATTTCATTCGCGAATTCAATAATTTCTTTTGTAGAACGATAACTTCTCGTCAGTTCATAATAACCTGTTTCTTGGAATACTTCCTTAAAAGCATTCCAGTCTTCAATTCCTTGATAATCATAAATCGCTTGAGATAAATCACCTAATATGGTGAAAGAATTACCTAGTGTAATTTCTTTTAATACATACACTTGGAATGGTGAAAAATCTTGTGCTTCATCAATAACGACGTGATGAAACTTCTGTCCGATTTCAATTCCATTTATGCGATGGTGTATGTAAATTAAAGCTGGTAAATCTTCTACATATACTTCTTTTTTACGGCAATTCTTTTCTGTTTCTTGAACAAGTTCTTCAGGTAATACTTCGAGTATTTCTTTACTCTTCATCATCGAACTATATAGTGAAAGTGCGCTCATTTTTGGCCAAAAATTCATATATGTATTTAATCTCTTTGTTGCTTCTTTTTTTAGTAACTTTTTCTCGTTTGTTTCTCCAAACTTTTTAAGTTCAATTTCAATCCAGCGCTTCATTCGGCCGACTAAACGTTCTCTTCTTTTCTTTAATGGATAATGTTTATATTCAACTTGCATCCATTTTTTAACGTCTTCCACTGGAATAACTGCTTTATCCCATGCCTCAAAATCTTTTGTCGGTACTAATTCTTTTTCAAATTGAATCATTCTTTCTTCAATAAACGACTTAAATTCCAGCGTGCCTTTTAATTTTCCGAGCATAACCTTTTTTTCATCGCGATTAATTGAAAAAGCCTCTTTCAATTTTTCTTCTGTCTGCTTCAGTTTCACCGAACCATCTAACAGACGCAATGCCCAATCTGGAAACGTTGTTTGACTAATATTTCCTACCCCTAACTCAGGAAGTACACTTGAAATATAGTCTAAAAACAAACTGTTTGGAGCGAATACGATCATTCTCTCCGCTTCAAGTTGTTCACGATATTCATAAATTAAAAAAGCAAGGCGATGTAAAGCGATCGTTGTTTTTCCGCTCCCTGCAACCCCTTGAATTAATAATGGTAAGTTTCTTTCCGCACGTATAATATCATTTTGCTCCGATTGTATAGTCGAAACGATATCTTTCAATTTGTTATCTTTATTCTCACCTAATCGATATAGAAGAAAATCATCAGCATGTGAGACATCTTCATTTCCTTTCACATATGTATCAACAACACGTTCTAGTTCTCTCTTTCGAATCGAAATGTTTCGTTTTAAATAAACATCGCCTTCTACTAATCCGTCTGGTGAATGATAAAATGCTAATTCTTCACCACCGGTAAATGAATAAAACATACTTGCGACAGGTGCACGCCAATCAATTACAATTGGTTTCATCGTATCTTTATCCGAAACACCTACTTTACCGATGTAAATCGGCATTACGTCTTCCTTGCCATTTTCCTGAAAGTCTAATCTTCCAAAATACGGCTCATGTACACCAATACGTAAGCTTTGTCTATTAGACTCCCTCATACTTTCAAGAATTTGCTCTTTAAAATCTTCTCCATAATAAACCGGGATTTTTTCAAGCTGTTCTAATTGATCATCCATCGTACTTAAAGTATCTTTCATTTTTTGTAACTCTTCGTCAAAAATGTTGTTCATTTGATGATTCCCTCCTGTCCGTTCCAATTTTTTCAGTCGAAATATAATTGTATTAAAAATCCATTCATAAAGTCAATAGTTTTAGTGAGAATTTTCTAAATTAAAAAAGAGTAGAGATTAATCCCTACTCTTCCTTACTTTAATTCGATATGCCAAACATTCATTTAATGTTGCCAATTCTTTATATTTTCGTTTTTCAAAATCATATGCTCCCCCAGGGAAGAATCCCATAATACTTAAACTAGCTTCAGCACATAGATTGCTAATCTCATCTACCGTATAACATCGTAAAGACTGTGTTACTACATCATTTGGATAATTAGGGTCCCACCAATGATCTAACATTCTTTCATTTATACTATCATATTCGTATTTTCGCATAGCTGCACTTAAGGACATTTCTTGTCCACTTACTTTTTTCCAATACAATGGTTGATAAATATCAATAAGTGCACATCCTTCATCCTTCATCCAATCTTTAATCCGTTTTAATAGAATCAATTGCTCATCATCTGTTCCTACACCAAATCCGTCTAAATAACTAACAACATCAAACTTTTCTTCAAAGTTAATTTTATAAAAATCAGCGCAATGAATATCTATATTATTAGTAGAATGTTCTTTTGCAAACATAACTAACTCTGGTACAAGTTCAACCGTAGTCATTTTCACTTGTAACCTAGACATCGCCCTTGCAAATCTACCATTTCCTGCTCCTAGTTCTAACATCGCTTGAAATGGATGACCAACTTGTTCTTGAACTTCTTTAGCAACCTGCTCTAGCCAGCTTTCTGTATTGATATCGTAATTCGACAATTCAAATTGTTTTTTGTAAAATTCCTTCACATTTAATTCGTTCATTATTATTCTCCTCCTGCAATAGATTTTTCTACTACAGGTGAGAAACTAAATTTCTGATACCCATAATAATTCCCCTTTCACTTAACACTACAAGTCCAAATATAGTAAAACATTTCCTCTGCACTACATCTAACATAATATCGAAATAGACAGAACATTACAACTTAACTCCATATAATTTCTCTACTGAATGCTACCAGTTATACAGTATGTTAAATAACTAAACTTACATGCTCGAAAATGGAGCGTGTTTCCTTATTAAAAGATTAGGTAATTTCTCTTTAATATGTATTATTACCCTGCGCAAAAATGTAACCTCCTGCAACCGCTCGTTGTATTCTTCTAATTGCACTAAATGCTCATAATTACTTTGAAATATTTCGCTTTTTAACATACCATTCAAATCCATAACTAAGAAAAGTGTTAACGTAGTTAAAAATTGTCTCCCACCTTCCAAAGATCTTTGTCGTAAAAACATAAGAATTTGGTTTTTCGTTTGAAGGCAAATATATTTTTTTTGAACCGTTATACCTAATACACGCTTTTCGATTATCTTTATTTGCTTTTTATGTTGTATACACTCCAGTATTGAATTATATAGTTTGTGGGTTAATTGTTGTTTACTGCAAATCATCATTAACCATATTTTTATACCATGCTTATCTCCTAAATGCTCTGTTGCATCTAAAGTTTGTTGCAAATAAGAAATATTTGATGACTTTCCAGTTCTCCTTACATTAAATTCATGATCTATGTGAATATGATTTTGAAGATAAAGTTCTAACAATATATTTATTGTTATGAACATTTCTATATTCGATTGATAAGGAGCTTTTATCGTTTCTGTTTCATCATCTACAGATAATAAAAGAAACAACTCAGGTATTGTTAAACTTTCCATTTGTTATCACCTTCCTTTAATTCGAAACTTTAATTTAAATATATTCACTGTTTAGTTCGCAAGTCCTCTTTACCTATTAATATAGTAACTAATAAAAGCGGATGATAAAAAGTAACCTTAACACTAAAAAACAAATAAAACCCGAACTATGACCGTTTTACAAGCGGCCACTATCCAGGTTTTATATTACTCATAACTATAAATAAGTTTTTATACCGCATTAACGAGCCGTAAGACTCCCACCTCCCACCTCAAACTTCAGCTAAGCAAAGAAGTTAGGTGGGAGATCAACTGTCCGTAAAGGCACGATTGGCTCAATGATTAAAGCTTCACTTTATTTCTCTCTTTGATACTCCAGCCAATCACCAGAAATGATAACTTTCTTTAACATTTCACTACCTTGAGCAATATACACAAATGCACGTATTTCTCTATCACCTAAATAAATCGTTTCGGTGATTCGGTCATATAAATCACTCTCTGCATTACCTGTGTATTCTTCAAGTTCATCTAACTTTTGCAGAACATCATCATTTACTTCATAAACTTCTCCGTATACCTTTTCCCCATTTGAACAAATCATCGCAGGATACCCTTCGTATGTATCAAATAATTTACCATACGTCCATGCTTCGTCTGCGATGCATATTGCACCTTGCATAAAATGAGCATTCGTTTGCTCTTTTCTTAACGTGCCATACACGAAAACGTGATGCATAAATCCCTATCCCCTTTATATGTCTCTACTTTCTAATTTGTAAATAAGCACGAATCATAAAGTAACTCACTTCGTTTGGAAGTTGGTCCTTAATCGATTTCAGACCACCCTCTGCATTTTGCACGGCAGTTTCAATCAGTGATTCATATTCTGCAGGAACAAAACTGTTCCAGTCTACTTCCATTCCATCTTCAAAGCAGCGAATTAAATGATTTTCAATTGTTTGTCTTGATAAGCTACGTTCTTTCGCAATTTCATCTAGATCAATGCCTTGTTTATACATTTCATACGTTTCTAAATGAGAATTCGCTGACGCTTTTCCTGATTTTTTACTCTCTGAAACAACTTCAGTCTTAATTGTTTCCGCATAGTTTGGGTTATCCTCAATAAAGTGCTGAACTGCTTGTAAGAAGTGAGACCCGTACTTCACGAGTTTGTGTTCTCCGATTCCTTTTACAGTTAGGAGTTCGGAGTCACTTTGTGGCATTTTCGCACACATATCTTTTAACGTTTGGTCAGAGAAAATAACGAACGGCGGTACACCTTCTCCTTGTGCAATTTCTTTACGCACTTCACGAAGCACTTCAAATAAAGGATGGTCTTGAACAATTTGTCTCGTTTCTACTCGTTCTTTGCGTAAAACATTCTCTTTACCAAGTAATACTTCTTTTCCTTTTTCCGTTACTTTTAATGTTGGATACGTACCATGTTCAACTGCAATTAACTCATCTGAAATTAAAAACTCAATAAACTCACTGACTTCTTTTACACTACGGTTTGATAAAAGACCGTACGTTGGCAAAGTATGAAAATTAAATTCAATGACTTTCTTATTTTTAGATCCAGTTAATACTTGTGCAATCATTTGCTTTCCGAATCGTTGGTTCGTCCTAATCATACAAGATAGTACCATTTGGGATTCTCTCGTCACATCGATACTTTCACGGTCGTCCGTACAATTACCGCAGCGACCACAATCTTCCTTCGGCTCTTCTCCGAAGTATTGCAAAATAAATGATTGTAAACATTGTTCTGTATGACAATAATCGGTCATATTTTGGAGTTTTTCAATCTCATTTGAAAAACGTGATTCTCCAGTTGATTGATCGATTAAAAAGCGTTGTACTTGCACATCTTGAGAAGAATATAACAAAATACATTCACTATCTAATCCATCACGACCAGCACGTCCTGCTTCTTGATAGTAACTTTCCATATTTTTTGGAAGTTGATAATGGATAACGTAACGTATATTCGATTTATCTATACCCATTCCAAATGCAGATGTTGCCACCATAACACTTATTTCATCTCGTAAAAAGAGTTCTTGCTGTTCATTTCGATCGTGGTCGCTCATACCAGCATGATATTTCGATACAGAAACTCCTGCTTTCCCTAAATCTTCATATAACTGATCGACAACTTTTCTTGTAGCTGCATATATAATCCCAGATTCCTTCTGATTTTGACGAATATAATCCGCTAAATAAGCATTACGATCCTGTCCTTTAATGACAGAGAATGATAAGTTTTCGCGCTCAAACGTTGTCATAATCGTGTTTTCTTGATTAATTCCAAGTGTGTTGCAAATATCTTCACGAACTTGTGGTGTTGCCGTCGCTGTTAACGCTAATACGAGCGGCTTTTCTGGAAGATAATCTAATATGCGATGTATATGTAAATAACTAGGACGGAAATCATGTCCCCACTGCGAAATACAGTGCGCCTCATCAATTGCAATCATCGGGATTTTCATATCGATAAGTTGATCAACAAATTCCATTGAATCAAGACGCTCAGGCGCCACATAAAGTAACTTATAATGGCCTTGTTTCGCTAATTGAATTCGTTGATTTGCTTCTGTAATAGAAATGGAACTATTAATATAAGTAGCTGAAATACCGTTTTGTACTAATGTATCTACTTGGTCTTTCATAAGTGAAATCAAAGGTGAAATAACTAATGTCGTTCCTTCGAATACTAATGCGGGAATTTGATAACAAATTGACTTACCACCACCCGTAGGCATAATACAGACTGTATCTTTCCCATCTAATACATTTTTAATTGTTTCATCTTGTCCTCTTCGGAATGAAGAATAACCGAAATAAGACGCTAAAAGTTCTTGTGCTTTTGTAAACAAAAAAGAGTCACCTGCTTTTCTTTATCTTTCATCTATTCCCATTATATCATCAAACTGATTCTCGCCACTTTGAATTTTATAAGTATTTGAGTTCTATTTGCTTTCTACGTTTTCCAACATAAAAAAACAAATCTAGTACACAAGAAGAAAGAATTTCAAAATAAATATTCATTTAATTTACCTTCCTAGAATACTACTAATCGTATACATATGAATTTGAGGAGGTTAAATTATGAAGAGTCGTTACAATAATTCCAACAAACCTAAAGCGTCAAATAAACAACTCCAATTCTCTAATAATGATGCGTGGAAATATGAATCATTTTATAAGTATCAGCCCTTATTTTCTTATAGCAAGCTTATGAATTTCCTTTCTCAACTTTTTAAACGTTAATACATGTGCCAAATATATATCATTCAAACAAATTTTCTCAACATATAACTTATAGACTTACTACAATACAGTTGTTACCATATATAATAATCTGTTAGATAAACCCCTTATGTTGACCTGCTTAAATTAGCAGGTCTTTTTTTATACTTGCATATCGCAATATATCGTAGCCTGGTTGAAAAGTCTTTTCTCCATTTTAGAACCCTATTCCGCTCTCCACAAATGATTATAATTCCAAAAAGCAAAATATAAATCCGCTACATTCATACAAGCAATTCATTTTTTCTCAATACACAAAGTGAATTTCATTTGTTACTATAAAAGTACTCTAGATGAGTTTTTGCTCATCAACATTATCTAGTTAAAGGGGTCTGCCACGGGAAGCAGACCCCTTTAACTTTATTAAAAAGTACCCTTCTTATTTGGACACATTTACCAGGTTTTTTTGAAAGAATTTTATGTTAATATTACGTAGTCGAGTCCGACATCTCGACAATACCCTTTAGAGGTCCTGTAATTTCCCTTGCAGGACCTCTATTATTTTAAAATTCTTTTGATTTATATATATCATAAGTATATTTTTCATTCCCCTTCAACTTTCTCCTTTTCCAACTCTCAAAAAAACTCTTGGACACGTAACTTAAAAATAACGTTTATCATATTGTGAGATATACATGTTCAAAGGAGTGTAACTATTTATGTATACTTATTGGCAATCGTATTACTCCCCTTATCATATCACTAATGGAAACTTCGATTCATTTGTAAGAAATTACCCAGTTAGTAAAAACGAAAACTTTCTAAAAGGATATATGCGTTCTTTATGGGAACAACACGTTGCTTGGACACGATTAGCCATTATAGGCATCATCTTTAACTTGCCCGACGTAAACGTTACCGTTGGACGTCTTCTACAAAATGCAACACACATGGGGCTATCACTTGAACCATTCTACGGAGAAAATGCAGTAAAAAAATATAGTGCATTAATTAAAGACCACTTAACAATCGCTGCTGATCTTGTTAAAGCCGCAAAAGCTGGTGATCAAAACGCAGCGGCCGCTATAGAAAAGAAATGGTACGCTAATGGAGACGAAATTGTTGAGTTTCTAACTAGTATCAATCCATATATAGAAAAAGAAGAATTTAGAAAAATGTTTTATGAGCATTTAGCGTTAACGAAAGCGGAAGCACTTGCCTTCCTAAATAAAGATTATGATGCCAGTGTAAAACTATACGATAAAATTGAAAAAGAAGCATTAGAAATGGCCGACATGATAACAGACGCAATCGTAAAACAATTTCCGCAAGTATTTCAATAAAAATAAGCCGATTTGAAAAAACAAATCGGCTTATTTAGCTTTCTATCAATGATATTTCACTACTCCTCTTTACATTTAACGTATATCGATATATTTTATTAATATCCGTTTTTTATAGGAGGAAATAGTTTGATTAACGCAATTGGTCTCGTATTTATTCTCACAAATAAGCACGAGAAAAAGAAGAAAGTTTATCTGAATGAAAAATTCGCATTAATAGACATTATTGATTCTAAAGAAGTATTTGATGATGAAGGTAACTCATTAGTAGAACTAACATGTAAATACAGCATATACTTAGACGAAAAATACTACTGTAAATCTCTCGATGATTATACTGGACAAGTATTCCCCTTCTTAAGCGCAAAAATAGGAAAGGGACTTCTTAGAAACTTAAATTATTACTTTTCTTACGTTGATGCCTATGATAAAAAACCACCTGTTAAAGAAATAAGACCGCTTATGAAACAAGTAACTAACAGATAGCGGACAGTATTCAAAAAGAAAGCACCTAACTTCAGATGCTTTCTTTTTTTGAATCAGTAACTCTCTAACTTTCATCTCCTTCTAAATATATATACCCACGCATACTTTAAAATAAAAACATTGGAGGATTAGGCTGAATGAAATATTCAGAATCAATCGTAAGTAAACGGCTTCGAAAACTTAAAACAACTGGTATATTTTTTATACTATTTTTAATCGCATGGATTGGATATACAAAATTCCTTTATGGAAATGGTTTTCTTCTAGAAAAGAAAAATTCAGTTGAAGTAATGAATACTAGCGTTACTGGAGAAATAGAAAAGAATTTCGATGTAAACTTACAAGGCTTTCGTAAAACGAACCTTGATACACTTATAGATGCTAGTAAAACCGATCCTAGCGAACTATCCTTAATTAAACTTATCAACACATCTTGTTCTAAAGATTGCATTGGCGAACCTTTAACTTACGTTAAATCAAACCACGGATATATCTTTTATAAGGAATCTAATGGTACTAATGTAACTTTAAAGATTATAAAACAGGATTCATGGGAAATTGAAAAAAAATCTGTTCAAGATGGAATTTAAAAGGTTTATACACAAAAAGAGTACTTACTTCAAAGTACTCTTTTTAAAATATTACCACTTACGACATTTATCATCATCGTCGTCACGTTTACGATTGCGACGGCAATCATCACAATCACAGTCACGTTTACGTCTACAACCACAATCATCACAATCTCTACGTCTACATCTTCCAAACATTAAATCATCCCAAAATCTATTACAATCTCTGCGTCTACAACCACAATTATTACACATGAATATGATTCCCTCCTAATATAAAATAGAATTCATCATATTCTATGTTTAAAAACGTAAAAAGGCTTGTTTACTAGTCTATTTTAAATGTATTAATTTGGCATGATTTTAATCTATATTACTAATTTATCCCTATACTTCCTTCTGCCCTTCCACTGCCCCATTCAACCTCTGCAACATATACCCAATCCCTCTACATCCCACTAACGGATATGTGATGATTTCTTCTGGATATAGCTTCGTCACTACTTTTTTATGCTTCTTTCCCGCAAGTAAGACGATCTCTTCAAACTGAAGTAAATCTTTATCAATCATCTGTTGTTTTAATTGTTCTATGCTAATAATCTCATTACTCTTTGAATCAAATGCAAGATCATAGTTTTCTTGTACGATATCATTTGGTCTTAAGAATCCATGCTTTGCTGATAATATAACCCAATTCTCAAAAAACTCAGTTGCATACGCCTGACATGCTTTTCTGAATGGACTAATATATACATCTTTTGCCTCTGCCTCTCCATAATCTGAGTACTTATCCCAAATTTTCTTCTTTCCGCATGGAATTATGCATAACCTTTTCATCGTTATTTCTTACCTCGATTCTATATTTCTTATGAAATATCAATTTTCCAGTACATTTTTTTACAGAATACTATATACTAATCTTGAAAGATCAAATTACATTATATTCTATATTTGGTTTAATTTATTTCACAACAGTCTATTAAGCATATATATTATTACATAAACATACCGTACTAAAGTCACTTTCATACAGCATGCAAACACGTCATCCTTTAGTGAATTTGTAAAAATTTCATAAAATCAAGTACACTTAATCTCCCAATCGCTATTTAATAGTAAAATATATAAATGTAGTATGAAAAGGAGGTGAACAACTATGAAAAATATACTCCCAGCATTATTAGCTTATATTATTGTTTGTATCATCGCAATTATCATTCCAGCATCTGACGGCTATAATACTATAGGTTGGAAATTCTTTGTTGGGCAAGCGTACGCAATACCTATTTTCATTATTGCTGCTATTGTTACATTTTATATAAACAAGAAACGATCTTATGAATAAAGAGGATAGCGAATGCTATCCTTATTTTAATTCACTTATAAACTTCAATACAGCTCCAGCAGTACTTTGTACCGTTTCTTGCGAAAAATCAAATGCAACACCTGTATTTTCATAGATTTCCTGTATGGAAAAATTCCAATCCGCACTCGTTCCCTCTTTAAAGAAAGTAATCGCTTTTTCTTGATTCTCCCGATATTTTTGAAATAATTGTAGTGCTCCTAATTGTGCAATTGCATATTCAATTTTGTAAAAAGGATACTGAATATAATGGAACGATTCTATCCAACTCGCACCAAGCCCTTCCTCATAGCCTGTAATATCGATTGACGAAAATTTATACCTTTTACATAATTCAAGATATTTCTCATCCCGTTCTTCTGATGAATGATTTGGATTGGTATAGAGCCAATGCTGAAATAGATCACCTGAAACTGGCGTAATTAATAAAGACAAAGCTCGATGCAGTTGTTCTCGTTGTGCTTTCTTATATTCATTCTCTTCCTTATAAAAAATGTTAAGTTTATCCATTAGTAATAGCTCGAGACTATGAGAATACAACTCAGCTACTTCTTCACGAAGATATTTTTCTTGCATACTACTTTCATTGTTAAACTGTTTATTGAAATGAAGTGCATGACCCACTTCATGTATGAGTGCATTAATTGCGTTAAATGATGGACTAAAATTAGAATAAATAAAAACCTCTTGGTTATAAGGTAAGGTAAAACAAGCAGCCCCCGGCGCCTTATTTTCTCGTTCTTCTACGTCAATTAATCCTGATTTCCTTATATGAATAAATTCCTCATGAAAATATGAATCTGTCTTTCTTAACATCTCTTCAATCCCATCCAATAAATCATTGGAATTTTGAAATGAAACTTTCTGCAATGTACAAGGAGCAAGATCCCATGGAAGATACGCTTTTACACCAAGATCCTTTTTAAAAAGATTTCCTAATCGTTTCCATACGGGTACAACCAGCTTCTCTATAGATTCATGAAGCGTATAACAGTCTTCAATACTATATTCTCTGTTTTTTAGCTTAAAAATATATTCGCTATAATTGTTAAACCCTGCATTTAGGGCCATTTGATTCCGTAATTGTACAAGTTCATTCATAATACAATCTATTTCTGGTTTTACTACACTTCGTGCTTCACATAAAGCATGCCATGCCTTTTCACGAATGCTTCTATTTGAGTGCTTTAACGTATGCGTACGTCCTTATTTCATTGTTCCAATTGATTGTTATGTTAGACATAATTTCTCTATACTTCGTTATAAAACCCTCCTCCTTAACGGCAAGAGAAATATTCTTTTCATTAAATAATTCGCTGTTCACCAATCTTACTTTTTTCATGTATCCGTATTTTCGTTCATCCAATAGCTTTGAAAACGGACAATCACTAAATTTCCGATCAAATTTTGCATTGTATTTTTTTAAAAGTGGTTGAATACTATTTTGGTTATATTTATGTAGATTACGTATTGTACTGTCTTTCGTATCTCTATACACAGCAATTAATTGACTCGTTAACACCTCTTCTACTTCAGCAGTTAAACGCTGTTCCTTTATTAGCCATTCCTCTAATTCAGCAACAGAAGAAATATTTTGATTTAAAAGTGATTGAAATTTGTTTTCCAACGTTTTCAAGTCATAACATTTCCTATTTCCATCCCTTTTTAACGTCTTTGAACCATTAAACATACACAACCCTCCTTGTTTTAAATTATAATTTTCTGTCATTTTAAAAAAGAAAAAAACAAGTAGCCAATATGACTACTTGTCCTTTCTGTTTATCCGTACTCAATATTATTAAGCTTGGAATGTTTCTGTTAGTACAGGAACGATTTGTTTTTTACGAGATACAACACCTTTTAAAGTAGCTGTGTTGTTTTGTAATGTTACGCTGTAAGCTTTCTCAACAACGTTTGTTGCTTTACCAATCGCAAGACCGACAGAATCGTTAGTTAAGATATCAGTTACAACGAATAAGAATAGGTCTAAGCCTTTTTCTTCTACTACTGCAGAGATAACTTTTTCAAGTTCCGCTTGGTGTACAAGAACGTCGTTTGTATCAACAGCGTTTACTTGTGCGATTTCAACTTTCGCGTTACCCATTTGGAATTCTTTAGCGTCAAGGGAGATTAATTGCTCCATTGTTTTTCCGCTTAAGTCAGCACCAGCTTTTAACATTTCTAAGCCGTAGCTATCTGCATCTACACCAGCGATTTCCGCTAATTCACGAGCTGCTGCTACGTCTTGCTCTGTGCAAGTTGGAGATTTGAATAGTAAAGAATCTGAAATGATTGCAGATAACATTAAACCTGCAACTTCTTTACGAATTGTAACGCCATTTTCTTTGTACATTTTGTTTAAGATTGTAGCTGTACATCCAACTGGCTCACAACGGTAGTAAATAGGATCGCTTGTTTCAAAGTTAGCAATACGGTGATGGTCAATAACTTCTAACACACGAACAGATTCGATATCGTTAGCACTTTGTTGACGCTCGTTATGGTCAACTAAAATAACGTTGTCCACTTCGTTTGCTACTGTCTCAACAAAACGCGGTCCTTCTACTTTAAAAGAGTCTAACGCAAATTGAGTTTCACCGCTGATTTCGCCTAAACGTACAGGCTCAGCATTCATTCCTAATTCTTTTTTCAATTCTGCATAAGCAATCGCAGAACAAATTGCATCTGTATCTGGGTTTTTATGCCCGAAAACTAGTACTTTTTCCATGTTTTCCACCTCTTCATGAAAAGGATATCTTAAAGAAGCAAATATGACAATATTTAAAGCCGAATTTTTTATAAATAATTGTACTTTCTTCTATATTTTTCATAAAAAAGATCATCTAAAATGAATTAGATGATCAAAATGTATATTTAATTTAAAATAGTGTAGGAACTTGCACTACATTGTTAAACGCAAAATTGGAATTTAAACCATTATTCACAAGGTTCACATCAATAACTTGATAAAACGCATTTCCAGTGTCCGCAATCTCCCAAACAGCTAAAATAAGATGGTAGCCACTACGATCAGTTGGTACATTTGCTTCATGCGTTACTGTTGTCCCCGGTCTAACTCCGCCATCATTTTTCACATAGAACGGCACTAAATCTAAACTAGACCTTGTTAAAGGCATATTTGGATTCCAATCCTTCTTTGTAATGTAGTATTTCCATTCTTTCGTACTATGAGGTGCGGTTAGTTTCCACTTGAATGTATTCGTCCCGCCGTTTAACGTAACTTTCTTCCACCTATCTACTGATTGAGCGTCTAAAGCAGGAAAATGACCAGCACCTGCAATTTGTCCATCAGAAGGTCCTAATTGCGGAAAGCCGCCTATTCCTTCTACACTTTGTGGTTCATATTGAACTGGACCGCAATTTACATTTACCCCTTGCTTACATAAAAAAGATCGGCTTGCTGGTGATTCTACATACCCATGAGCTGAAGCCTTTTCTGAAAATCCAAATGTTAATAATCCCGTAAGTAATATCCCACCACTTAACATAATCTTTTTCATCTTTTGTAAACTTGTCTTTTTCATTCTTTCATCCCCTTCCCAAAAATGAAACGAAAATAACTATAGTTGCCTAGTCATCTTCTCTACAACCATTATAAGTGGAAGGGCATTACTAAAAGAACCCTCTAAAAACTTTCTCAAATTCTTTTAGCTACAAAAATATCAATTCTTCACGCATTTTAATTACCAGTTATCAAATCTATTATTTATTTTGTCGTTTTACTGTTAAATACTTATAACACCGTCTGAAAATACAAACGGCGTTAAAGTAGTTAATAATTACTTACAATTATATATCACAGTGTAGCTTCGAAAAAAGTTTGATTACATTAACTCTATAAACCTAGATAAAATAATACAAAGAAAAAGTGTGTTTTGAAAAAGATTAATCTAAACACGCTTTAAATATACTCAATTAAACCATTCGTTTATAAATAAATTACGAAATTGGCAAAGGTAGTCTAGTTATCGAATAGCCCTCTTCCCCTCAGATTTGCGGAAACAGGCTCCTTTCCTATTTCACGTGCCCATATAGATAACTGGCCGATATGGTGGATTTCATGGACAATGACATGACGTATTATCTCTCCGTGTGTACATTCAATGACTCGGCGCCTGATTGGGGCGTCTCTAGAGCTAATCGTTTCTTCATTGAAATCAGTTTCTGAAAGTTTCCGAGAATCCATTTCATTTGTCCAAGATGTCACAAATGGCTTCACTTTCTCGTGATATTGAGCTGAGAGATTTTTTACTTTTTGCAAGCTGGCATACTCTTCAAACAATGGCTCCTCAGGCACTGGCTCACCTCGCAAACCTAAGATCCACATATATTCCACATCTACAATGTGAAATAGTGTATGTAGTATACTACCAAACCCACCGGCCCGTTTCTTTACCAGTTCTTCATCCGGTATGTCTTCGCACCATGTAAACCAATCATCACGAACTTGCCAGTTATATTGAAACAGTTTCAACATCACAGCAACCTCCATCTTTTAGATTAACATTTAATATTCACCAAAAGACTTCAAAATTCCTATTTAAATAATACCTCGTATAAACCTATTAAAACCTTATACAAATTGGCCCTCAAATTGAACATTCAATATGAAGTTAATGAATGAAAAGAAAACCCCTATTATACAGGGGTTTATCAATCTTTTTATAAATCAATACTCAGACCTAATAACAACTTTGTGGTTTGAAAATATCCCTCTTTTTAAATAAAAAACTAAATCATTTTATAATAAATTATCGTTGCATCTAACTCACCATTCGGAGAAATTGCATACCCCGGTATTTTACCGGATTCTTGATAGTCTAATGACTTATACAATCTATTGGAAGGATCTCCTTCTCTCGTATCTAATACTAAAAGAGTCCTGTTTTCTTGCTTTGCTCGTTCCTCTGCTTTTTGCATAAGTGAACGTCCAATACCGTTACGTCTAAAGTTTGGATGAGTCATTAACTTGCAAATTTCAGCTCTATGTATCCCGTTAGGCTTTGTAACTAAATGTAATTGAACACTGCCCGCCACTTCATTGTTTATTTTAGCAACATACAATATCACTTCTGGTGCTAATACAGTTTGCCAATACTTCGCTGCTTCTTTTTCTTCTAGTGGAGGTAAAAAACCTATTGACGCCCCATCATCTACTACAGTTTTCAACAGTTCAGAAAGCTCTTCAATATCATTTTCTAGTTGCTTAATTTCTTCAATTACTAAATTTCGCATTACTTTTCCCCCTTTTATTTCATTGTAACAACTTTTAAAGAAGGAATAATGAAATTCTAAGATGAAATTATTAAATATATGATTTTTTAGAGAAAGGATACCTATATGAAATATATATTAGATAGGACATATGCAAGAGAATTACTCCAGTGGGCATATGAACAAAACCCAGGTCCGTGGTTCGATCATTCACGTAATGTTGCCCTTGCAACTGAAAAGATAGTTGTTGAACTTATTAATAATGGGTACGACCTAGATGCTGATATAGCATACAACGCTGCCCTCCTGCATGACATAGGAAGATATAAAGGTTTTACTAAATCTGTTATTCATTCCTATGATGGTTATATGTATATGAATGATTTAGGGTATACAGGAAACGCCATTATATGTGTGACGCATTCATTTCCTTGCAAAAATGAACATATAGATATCGCAGCGGAGTGGAGCATTGTTCCTGATTATATGGAAAGCCGGTTAATTGAAATATTGAATAAAAATAGTGACTATGACTTATACAATAAGGTGATTACCCTTTGTGACGCACTTGCTGATGCGGATGGATTTACTACTCTTGAAAAAAGATTGATTTCAGTTGGTTTACGTCATGGCACAACCTCTCATACTTCTTTACATTGGAAGGGATTCTATGCAATTAAGAAAGAATTAGAATCTTTAATTGGTAAGAGCATATACACACTTCTCCCTAATATAGAGACATCGATTTATAAAAATATAGAATATTAAAATAAACATAACTTAAAAACGCTAAAATTTGTATGTATGATTCTAAAAAACTCTTTCAAAATTGGAGGGAATAATTATTAGTAAAATGGGATTTGACTTGATAGAACATAAAGGTAACTTTGATTTTGGATATGAAGATATTACGGGTATATCTCGGAAATGTAAATTTTCTAATTGTTCGCATACAAATGAACCACACTGTGCAATAAAAAAAGCTATCTCTGACGGCATACTTTCTGAAGAAATATTTAATAGTTATTATAGAGATTTAAACGAGCTACAATATGTTTCTAAACAGAGTAATAAAACAAAAGCTATCGATTATATGAAACAATTGAAACTCTTCCAAAAAAATTAGGCTAAACTAAAAAGCCCTCCTTAAAATAATTTTTTCAAGGAGGGCTTTTTCTTGTTTAATGACTTTGATGTTTCAATTCCACCAGACATTCTTGTACTAAGGTTACTGCCTGACTCATTGCAGCTCCCCCAGCAAACGCGGCTGAAACACCACAAGCTTCTAAAATTTCTTTATCAGAACATCCTTGGTCGATACAGCCCTTCGTATGATAAATCGTACAATATTCGTCTTGTGTTGCTAAACTAATCCCTAATGCAATGAGCTGCTTTTCTCTTTTAGTTAATGTACCCTCCTGAAAACATGCTTGTGTAAAAGCGTTATATGTTTCTGCAATTTCAGGGATTTGTTGCGTAAAATTCCCTATACCTTCTTTATAATCAAGTAATACATCATTTATAGAGCCATATTGTTGATTTTCCATCGTATATCCTCCATTCATTTTATTCACACTTACTTTAGTATGAGATAAAATGAAGGGTATATACAAATATTCACTTTTAAAAAATAGAATGAATTTTCAGTTTATTCAACTTTTAAATTTGCACATCTACAGTTTCAGCCCATTATCTACTGACACTTTTTCTTTAGAATTTTTCCTTTCAACCTCTTTACTTCTTTCTTCCCAAAATGTTAAACCTTCAATTCCCACATTTTTAGGATCAAACACTGGATCTTTCCCTTCTTTTTTCTGCGTTTCATAGTCTTTTAACACTTTTAATGCAGTTTTACTTAATAATAGAATCGCGATTAAGTTTAACCATGCCATACTACCGATTCCTAAATCTCCAAGATTCCATAAAAGCGACGCTGATTCTACACTACCGATGTAAACCATAATTAAAAATCCAATTTTTAAAACTGGCTTTAACCAACTATATTTGAGCCCACGATCTAAATAAGTAAGCGTCGTTTCAGCGATATAGTAATAAGCAAGCAAAGTTGTAAATGCAAAGAAGAAGATTGCGATTGAAATAAATATTGGACCAAATCCGGTCATAACAGTTTCAACTGCTTGTTGTGTATAGATTGGACCTGCATCTACATTTCCTATATTCTTTACAATAGCGCTTTTCCCTTCAGGTATTACATTATACATACCTGTTATTAAAATCATAAGCGCTGTCGCTGTACATACAACAATTGTATCGATATATACAGAAAACGCTTGAACTAACCCTTGCTTTGCAGGATGTGATACTTCAGCTGCAGCTGAGCTATACGTCGCTTCTCCAACACCAGCAACATTTGAAAATACAGCACGTTTTACCCCCCATGCAATAGCTGCGCCGACGATGCCCCCAAACATTTCATTTACACCAAATGCACTTGAGAAAATTAAAGCAAACATACTTGGAATTTCCGTTACATTCGCAATTAATACGATACATGTAACAATTACATAACCAATTGCCATAAATGGAACTAGCATTTGAGAAACGCCCGCAATTCTCTTTACGCCACCAAAAATGATAGCTGCTAATAATACGACTAACAATATACCAGTTATATATTTGCTAATACCATTAGAATTTTCAAATCCAACTGCGATACTACTCGATTGAATACCTGGTAATAAAACGCCATATGATAGTGTTACAACGACCGCTACAATGACCGCAAACCATTTCATTTTCAAGCCTTTCTCAATGAAATATGGCGTACCACCACGGTATTCATTGCCTACTTTACTTTTATATACTTGTGCTAATGTTGATTCAACAAATGCACTAGCTGCTCCTAATAATGCCATCACCCACATCCAAAATACAGCTCCAGGTCCGCCGAAAGCGATAGCTGTCGCTACTCCTGCGATATTACCAATTCCAACCCTACCTGATAACGCCAAACAAAATGCTTGAAAGGATGATATCCCAGTCTCCGAGCTCTTCCCTTCAAATAATAGTTTAATCATCTCCTTAAAATAGCGAATTTGTAAAAAACGAGTTGCAATTGTGAAATACACTCCTGCTCCTAATGCGAAAACAACTAAGCCAATACTCCAAACTTGCCCTACTAACCATTCTACTAACTGCTCCATCCAAATCCCCCTTATCATTCTTTTGAAAAAGCAATTTTATATATAAGAAAACGGACAACTATTATTAAACCTTCCAGTTGTCCGCATCTCTCATTATTTCATCCCTCTATTTATTAACAGTTAGACTCTCTATTACTTTATATTTACCCAAACACTTTTCACTTCTGTATAGTTATCAAGGGCGTATGAACCTAATTCACGTCCAACACCAGATTGCTTATATCCACCAAATGGTGCAGCAGCATTTTCTAGGTTATAATCATTAATCCACACTGTTCCTGCCTTTAATTTATTGGCAACTTGATGCCCTGTTTTAATATTTTGTGTCCATACACCCGCAGCAAGTCCATATGAAGAGCGATTTGCTCTTTCAATTACTTCTTCTGTCGAATCGAACGGGAGTACAACGACAACTGGTCCAAAAATTTCTTCCTTAACAATTGTCATATCGTCTGTAACATTTGTGAATACTGTTGGCTGTACAAAATAACCTTTTTCAAATGCACGTTCACCGCCCGCTGCAACAGTAGCACCTTCAGCTCTTCCTTGTTCAATGTAATTTAGCACACGCTCTTGTTGTTTTTTAGATACGAGCGGTCCCATTTCAGTTTCCGCCTCCATACCTGCTCCAAGCTTCACGTTATTTGCCATTTTCACAAGTTCATTTACGACTGTTTCATAATGCTTTCGATGAACGAAAACTCGAGATCCTGCGCTACAATTTTGACCATGATTATACATAATTCCTTGGAACGCACCGTTAATCGCTTCTTCTAAGTCAGCATCTTCTAAAATGATGTTTGGTGACTTACCACCAAGTTCTAATGTTACATGTTTAATTGTTTCTGCAGATTGACGCATAATGTATTTCCCTGTAACTGTTGAACCTGTGAAAGCTACTTTATCAATATCATGATGGTTTACAATTGCCGATCCTGCTTCAGGTCCGAAACCTGGTACAAAGTTTACGACACCGTTTGGAAAACCAGCTTCTTTAAAAAGCTTCGCTGTATATAGTAAAGATAAAGGTGTTTGCTCTGCTGGTTTTAATACAATCGTACAACCTGTCGCAAGAGCGGCTCCCATTTTCCAAGAAGACATAACGAGCGGAAAATTCCACGGAATAATTTGACCTACAACGCCAACCGGTTCATGGCGTGTGTAATTTAAATAATCTTTTGAAATTGGAATTGTTTGCCCGATAATTTTTGTAGCCCATCCCGCGTAATAGCGGTAATTTTCTACAGTCGCTGCAATATCATCATCAAGTGCTACTTGATATGGTTTTCCATTATCTAAAGCTTCCAGCTGTGCTAATTCTTCTCTATGCTCTTCAATTAAATCTGCTAATTTATAAATAAGATGTGCTCTTTCAGCAGTAGTCATCTCTGCCCACGGGCCTGATTCAAAAGCAAATCTTGCCGCTTTTACTGCGATATCAACATCATCTTCTTGCGCTTCACATACAACCGCTAGAACGTCTTCTGTCGCTGGATTGTATGTTTCAAACGTCTTACCACTAATAGAAGGAACAAATTCGCCATTAATAAACATTTTAATTTCTTCATTTAAAAACGCTTTCACTTTTGGTTTCAGCTCAATGTTTGTCGTTAACATATATACTCTCCTCCTTATTTAAACAGCTGCATGAGCTGCAATTTCTGATAAAATCGTTTGAAGCTTTTGATCTTCTTCTTCCGTTAATCCTAATCTCGGATAGCGAGAAGGTCCGCCGACTTGTCCGTGTAATTCCATTGAACGTTTAACGATTTGTACATATTTCCCTGATCCTTCAAGAAACTCACAAAGAGGTAAAATAGCATCGTTCATTTCCCACGCTTTTTCTAATTCACCATTTTGAAAATGCTCATACATTTTCGTAACGAGTCCTGGAACGATATTTCCTGCTACTGAAACCCATCCCGATGCACCAACTAAATAAGATTCCATAACTAAATCTTCAGATCCACAGAAGACTTGAAAAGCACCTTCGCCTTGTCTTACTAAATCTCTCGCTTTTCGAATATCTCCGCTAGATTCTTTAATATGTGTAACATTTTCACATTCTTTTCCAATACGGAGCATTAGCTCTGTACTCATATCAACACCAGAAGTAAATGGATTATTGTATAGCATAATTGGTATATTTACAGCGTTTGAGATTTCTTTAAAATGAAAATAAATTTCCTCTTCTTTCGGTTTACAGTAATACGAGTTTATAATTAAGGCACAATCTGCTCCGTGCGCTTCTGCATGTTTCGTATATTCAATCGTTTCTTTCGTCGTCTCCGCAGCAGTTCCAACAATAACTGGAATACGGCCATCAACTTCTTTTAATACTGTTTCTACCATGTTGAATCGTTCTTCTTTTGATAAACTAACAAATTCTCCCGTACTTCCATTAATAATAATTCCAGCTACTTTTTGCTCAATAAAGTAGTTTACGTTTTGTTTTACACCTTTCCAATCAATCTCTTGAAACTCATCCATTGGTGTTATTAATACTGGAAATGCCCCTTTAATATTTTGCATCTTTCTCTCTCCCTTTAACATATTATTTTAATAAGAAACCTGTTGGAAACGGATCGGTAGGATCTAATATAAATGTTTGCATACCTGTAATAAACCCTCTACTTTCAAATCGGAAAATATATCCGAGTTCTTCTTTCTTCACTTTTTCTACTGTTATAAAGCTATTAAAAATACTTTCATTTTTAAAAGGTTTATCCGCTATATATTCATTTTTAAATAAAGCATGAACATAAGACACAATAGTAGAAACAAAACCTGGTGAACGTACTATAAAGTTATCTTCATGAAATGTAATCGACTTTATATGGTTCTTTTCTTTTTGCATAGAATCTACTAAAATAAGTCTTTTTATTAATGACTGTTTTTGTATATTTTGAAGTGTAGCTTCACCCCATTTTTTTAATTTAGAGATGTTTTCAATACTGATTTCTGGCGAATACGTATCCTTTTCTACAACTGCATATACTTTATCTGCCTGTATGAGAGAGTAACTTATATTACCAATCTTTAAATTTTTTTCAATCATATAACATAGTTTACTTTCAAACGAAACAGATACAACTTCATCATTCTCTACATATGCATCCACTGAAAATATGCCAGATAGCGTTTCGATTTTGTATTGATTAGACTCTCTCTTTTTTAAATACCCGCTTTCTAGTAACATCGTTATTACTGCGACAATGCCTCCGTAATGAAGAGGAATGGATCCTTCATGATTAAAAAACAATACAGCTGCATCCACTTCATTATGAATAGAAGGAACGACAATACATCCATTTAAACCGATAAAACCACGTGGTTCATTTAATAAAAGCTTCATTTCTTCTACTAATTCACCTGAAAATTGTTCGTTTAATTGCTCCAAACTGTAATAGTATTTGCATGGTACGTCTTTCATTACACGAAACGCCTCGCCATTTACGTGTACGTCTACTGCTGTATACATTTTTTGAATATTCATTTTACATCCTCCGTTTCATGTTCCATCGGCGGAATTAGCAAAAAGCCTTCTTTAAGTGGATCCTTTTCATTGTAAAAAAATCTATGCATACCCATAAGCCAAGCTGATCCTGTAATTTTCGTTATTACAGCTTCAATATTTTCCACATATGTCGTATTTATGACACACCCTTTAAATAATGAACCAACGATACTCTCATGAATAAACTCTTCATCGATTTTAATTTTTTTATGAGCGTATAATACAGCTAACTTCGCTGATGTTCCTGTGCCACATGGAGATCGATCAATTCCTCCTGGCGGAACAACAACTGTATTTTTCACATGCACACTTTCATGAGTAGGATCTGTATAAAATTCAACATGTGTTAATCCTCTTATAAACGAATACTCTGGATGAATGATTTCAAACTTCTCATTAATTGTATTTCTAATATGAATCGCCTTATCAATGATTGTAGATGCGTTTTCTGGTACTAACTCTAAACCTACTGACTTCGCATCGATAATGGCATAAAAATTCCCTCCATACGCAATATCCGCCTCTACAGTTCCAATTTCTTCGACGTGTACAGAAATATTTTTCAGTAAAAAGGCTGGTATGTTACAGAAGGAGATTTCTTTCGCTTTCCCATCTTGAACAGAAATATCTACTTCAACTAAGCCAGCTGGTGTATCTAGCTTTAAAGAAGTAACAGGTTCAATTACTGGAATTAAACCTGATTCAACTAAAGCTGTACATACACCGATTGTATCGTGGCCACACATCGGCAAATATCCACCTGTCTCTATGTATATAACACCTATATCAGCTTCAGGATGACACGGATCAGTTAATAATGCCCCTGACATTACATCATGACCACGAGGTTCATTCATTAACAATTTCCGAATCCAGTCATACTCTCTTTTCATATGTAACATCTTCTCTGCCATCGTCTCTCCAATTAACTTAGGAAGTCCGCTAATTAATGTCCTCGTTGGATTCCCGCCCGTATGTGTATCAATTGTCGTAAAGACTCTTTGTGACCTCATCCGTTTAACACCCTTTCTGTAAAACGACTCAAACGAAGTGGTTCAATAGGAATGATTGTTTCTTTTTCATTTAATAACTCTTCAATCACTTTCCCAGTAACTGCCGCAAGACTAATTCCATCACCTTCATGTCCTGCTGCTATAAAGTAGTTCGGAATATGTTCCACTCCTGAAATGATTGGCAAATGATCTTCTGTCCACGGGCGTAATCCAGCATATGAACGAATCACCATCATATCTGCCATTTTCGGATAAAAACGAATTGCTCTATTTGCAATACATTTAATAACCTCGTTATTTATCCTCGTATGAAAACCTACAAACTCTCTACTACTACCAATTAAAAAATTTTGGCTTTCTGTCGGTTCAAATACAAGAGCTACCCCGTATTTCTCAGTTAAAGCATCCACTTTTCGTTTTCCACCAAATTTAGAAATTAAATAACCAAATTCCATTACTTTACGGCATCCAACGTGTTGTTGCCTTGAAGCTACAATAATATGTCCCTTTCTCGGCTCAATTGGGATATTCACATCTAACATCTGTCCGATTTTAGGAGCCCACACACCGGCTGCGTTCACCACTTGTTTCGCAGTAAACGTTCCATTTGTCGTTTCTACAATAAAGGAACCGTCTATATCTCTTTTCACTTCTTTAACTTCTGTATGATTAAAAGCTTTCGTACCAAATTTCTTCGATTCTGTAAGAAGTGAAAAAGCAAGAAGATATGGATTTACAGTCGAATCAGTTGCGCATTCTAAACCACCTAATAAATCATCCGCAAAAAATGGTGATTCCTCTCTTATATCTTGCCTATCAAGCATTCGAAATGGTAAGCCAGCCTCTTTTTGACGATTTACCCATTGCTGCGCTGCCTCCATCTCTTCGTCTGATTCACAAACGAGAATGCTTCCTGGCGCCCTATATTCAAATGAGTGTTCCAACTCTTCACTTAATTCAGTTACTAATTTTTGACTTACTAACGACATTTGACTATCAAATCCTGGGTCTTTATCAATAGCCAAAATGTTCCCGTCACACCGTGAAGACGTCCCACTAACAAATTCTCCTTTTTCGATGATTGTTACGTCTCTTCCGTATTTTGATGTGTAATAAGCGATAGAACATCCTATAATACCACCGCCTATTATTAAAACGTCACAGTGTCTCACATAGCACCCCTCCTTTCTCCTAAATCTCTCACTTTCTATTTATGCAAGTGGTGTGCCAACTCTACATACAGAACTATTTATATGAAATAATTTTTATTTGTAAAAATATTTTAAATTTATCGTAAATAGGTGTATTATTTTTTTATCACTGTCTAAATTTTTATACATAACAGGAGGACAATATGGCATTTTCATTCCCAACAATAAAAGAGTTAATAAAATTTTTGTCAATTGATTGTACAAGTATCGTTAAGAGCATGAAACAAGTAGGTGAAAAATTTTATTACCTCCATTCACCTACTGAGGAATGGAGGTGCGCAGTTATATATGAAGATGACTCTTTCACTACTTTAATCGACGCATTTTCTCATGAACTATCCGTTGTCATCATTAAAGAAAATCAAGAGCCTTTATGCTGTATAACTGCTCAGCAAATGATTCCTTTTCTTTATAAGTATTACAATGAACTACTAGCTTTTTATAACACTGTTATTCAAACGTCTGATTCTTCTGTTACAGTCATCGACGATAAAGAATGCGTTCGTACTTGGACAGATGGCGCTGAAAAGATTTTTTCAGTGAACCATAATGAAATTATCGGACAACCCATCACCCGTTTTTTTGATTATAAAGATTTAGAAATTCTGCAATCATTACATGACGGAAAAAGCATAATTGCTCAGTTCCATCAGCCCCGTCCAGATTTGTTCGTATTAATTAATTCAAACCCCGTTTATTGCAACGATAAAATTATTGGAGCAGTCGTTTCAGAAACGGATGTTACAAATCAAGTCGTATTAAATGAAAAACTATTTAATATGTCTCATGAAATGCACCGTTTAGAACAAGAAGTAGCAAAATATAAAGATACATCCGATCCTTTCCTTGCGATGAATGGAAAAAGCCCTGTTATACAAAGAACGATTCAATTAGCTAGAAAGGTTTGTTCAGTGAAATCTACGGTCTTAATACTAGGAGAAAGCGGAGTTGGAAAAGAAGTGTTTGCGAAAGCAATTCATGAAGCAAGCGAAACAGCAAATGCCCCTTTCATTTCAATTAACTGCGGCGCAATCCCAGAAGCGTTATTTGAAAGTGAATTATTTGGTTACGAGCGTGGGGCTTTTTCTGGTGCAAATAGTAAAGGTAAGAAAGGTAAAATAGAACTTGCACAAGGCGGTACTTTATTCCTCGATGAAATAGGCGAGATGCCGCTCGATATGCAAGTGAAACTTTTGCGTGTACTGCAGGAACGAAAGTATTACCGAGTTGGTGGAGAAAAAGAAATCAATATTGATTTCCGTATTATCGCTGCTACAAACCGTGATTTACAAGAAGAAATGAGAAAAGGAACTTTCCGAGAAGATTTATACTATCGCTTAAATGTAGTTAGCTTGCTTATTCCACCGCTGCGCGAAAGACGAGAGGATATTATCGAATTGACGTACTCCTTTTTAAACGATTTTTCAATAAACTATAACAGGCCTATTCGAGACTTACCTTCAAATATTATGCATGAACTACTTCATTACAATTGGCCTGGTAATATTCGCGAGCTCCGCAACGTAGTTGAAAGACTCGTCGTATTTGCGACAGACGGCATTATTAAACAAGAATATTTACCATTTCATACAAATGAAACTTTAGACAATCATACAGCTCACTCCCTATTACTCAGCAACAATAATACGATTCTTTCTTTACAAGAAGAAATGGATGAGCACGAGAAAAAGGTAATTGAAAGAGCTTTACGCATTTTAGATGGT
Source organism: Bacillus sp. FDAARGOS_1420 (assembly GCF_019344915.1). Classification (NCBI taxonomy): domain Bacteria; kingdom Bacillati; phylum Bacillota; class Bacilli; order Caryophanales; family Bacillaceae; genus Bacillus; species Bacillus sp. FDAARGOS_1420. The sequence goes on from NZ_JAHWJB010000002.1 coordinate 1,936,010, forward strand.
AATAAATTAGAATGTGCGAAACAACTTGGCGTAACGAGGGCCACTTTATATAACCGTTTAAAAAGACTGGGGTTACAATAAAGTGAAACTTTAATCAGTGGGGGTTTTGTTCATCCCCACTTGATTATCAGCCCTCACCAATCGGGCTTTTACGGGCAGCCCGACCCCCACCTAACTTCTTTGCTTTCACTGAATTTTGAGGTGGGGTCTTACTGCCCAGCAAATAGCGGGATAATCCCTCTCCTCCTCTATATTGGCATAGTTTTTGCATAATAATTTATGTAAACCGAACTAGAGGAGGAATACATATGACGAATAAAGAGAACTTAATTGTTTGTCGTTGTGAAGAAGTTACATACGGACAACTTCAATCGACAATTGCTGAATATAAATGCTCGGCAAGAGAATTAAAACTAAGAACACGTGCTGGCATGGGATTTTGTGGTGGTCGCACATGTAGAATAATGATAGATCGAATGATTGAAAGTACAAACCCTGACATAACTCCCAATGAAATACCTTTAAAATATCAACCACCAATACGTGCGGTTACTTTTGGAGCGGTAGGTGAAAATCATGAGTAGAATTACAAATCACCCTATTTTAGGTAGTTTAAATAATAATCAGCACATCACTTTTCAATTTAACGGTCAACAATACGAAGCATATGGACATGAAACGATAGCGGCCGCTCTACTTGCAAACGGAATAAGAACGTTAAGAGTGCATGAAGATAGCGGAACTCCGCGAGGTATTTATTGTAATATCGGGCATTGTTCTGAATGCCGCGTGACTGTAAACAATCAAACGAACGTACGAGCTTGCTTAACTGTAGTTGAAAACGATATGGTTGTTGACAGCGGAAAACAGCATCCAAATATCGTGAGAGCGATGGTGAAAAAGCGATGATCGATGTAATTATTATTGGTGCAGGACCAGCAGGATTATCAGCTTCCATCTCTTGTGCACGTTTTGGACTTAACGTACTTGTTATTGATGAATTTATGAAGCCGGGCGGGAGATTGTTAGGACAGTTGCATCAAGAGCCTACTGGAGAATGGTGGAACGGAATAGAAGAGTCAAAACGCCTTCACGAAGAAGCAAAATCTCTTTCAGTCGATATTCGGTGCGGTGTTTCCGTATATAACTTAGATGAAGATGAGGGGTCTTGGTTCGTGCATACAAATATCGGTACGCTAGAAGCACCGTTCGTACTAATTGCTACTGGGGCTGCGGAGTATTCTATTCCCCTACCTGGCTGGACACTTCCAGGAGTTATGTCAATTGGAGCAGCTCAAGTTATGACAAATGTTCACCGCGTACAAGTTGGAAAAAAAGGAATCATAATTGGCGCTAACATTTTGTCTTTCGCCATTTTAAATGAATTGCAATTAGCTGGAATCACAGTGGATCATATTGTACTCCCTGAAAAAAGCGAATTAAGCCAAAAAGCCGGTGAACCAGAAGAAGTTTTAAACTCACTCTTAAATGCGGCTCACCTCGCCCCATCTGCTTTCCTACGTATAGGTAGTCGTTTTATGAAGTATGATTGGATTCGAAAAGTTGGATTAACATTTTATCCAAATAGCGGCATGAAAATAAACGGGACGCCGCTTCATCTTCGTAAAGCTGCACTTGAGATTATCGGAGCGGAACAAGTTGAAGGTGTTCGTGTTGCTAACATTGACTCTAAAGGGAATATTATTAACGGATCAGAAAAGATATATGAGGCAGACTTCGTTTGTATAGCCGGAGGTTTATATCCGCTTGCTGAGCTTGCGGCTGTAGCGGGATGCCCTTTCCATTACATTCCAGAATTAGGCGGACATGTTCCACTTCATTCAGAAGAAATGGAAACCCCTCTTCCAGGTTTATTTGTAGCTGGAAATATTACTGGAATTGAAAGCGGAAAAATCGCGATGGCGCAAGGAACGGTTGCTGGATATTCAATCGTAAAACAAGCTAATAAAACATCTAATTCGATTGAAAAACATTTACAACAAGCAATTCAAAATGTTCACACTGTACGTCAGAAAGCTGCGATTCAGTTTAATCCGATGATTGGTGTTGGTAGACGGAAGATGAATGAACTTTGGCGTGATTTTCATTCTAAAAAGGATACTTCATATAAGCAACAAGAAATTATTTAATATACTTATACTACACTTTCTATGACAAAAAGCTCCCCTTATCAACAACAATAAGAGGAGCTTTTCAAATTATTTCACTTCAATTGTCCAATCACCATCTGCTTGAATAGTGAATATATGTATACCGTTTTCTTTTACAGGCATTTTTTTCGTTGTATCAGCTGCACCAATTTCATTAAATACTATACTATCATTTAATTCAACAATAAAATTACTTTCACCGTTCATATGTACACCATGTAACTCTTTCAAGCCTTTTTCAAGTTTTACAAAAACAGCATCAGATCCATGGCCACTAATTGTTCCCGGAGTTGTTATTACTTTATCCATTGAAATAGACTGTGACATATTAACTTTCCAATGACCATCCGCTGTAGGATTAATGAAATATTTACCGCTCTTTTTTATGAGAACTAACCTTTTTTCTTTTCCATTACCAATAAAATTTGAAAGTGAACCAGCGTCATTACCTTGTTCGTCTTTCAACTCAAGAATCGCATTACTTTCTCCTGTATGTTCTACCTCAGCAATGACAAATCCAGATTTCAATTCAAAAAAGTCAGAAGAATTCTCACCATCACCTTCTAATAACACATTATGATCTTGAGATAATCTCTCCACTGTACTTTTTTCTGTTATTTCTTTAGCTTTTGGACTAGTAGTTCCAGTTTGTTGTTCCACATTATTATCTTTCTTTTCGTTCGCTTGTACATCTTTCGTTTGTTCTGTTGAATTGCAAGCAGTTAAAGATAAACAAACCGTAGCTAATGCTACTAATAATTTATTTTTCATTATATCCTCCTATTAACATAAAATATTCTTGATTATAATAACATGCTTTTACCAATTCATTAGTTTATGAATAATTGGATTTTATCCCAAAAGAAGAAACATACTAACAATATGAATCCAAATAAAAAACTGTTAGAGCATACAGCTCTAACAGTTTTATTGTTCATTATTATTAAATTTCGCTAATGCGTAAATGCCTTCTTCATCATCTAATTCAAGTTGCAATCTTGCAGCAAATGAATTGACGTTGTATTCTCGATCAAGCAACAAGCGTAGTGCTTCGATTAAGTTTGCTTGAATTAAAATTTGCTGGCGACCATTTACCTCTACTTCTGCAGAGAAACCGTAGTCATCATCATACATTAGTTCAACTGAAACTTCTTCTGGACCAACTTGTCTTTTTTCAGCGATATATACGCAAAGCGCATTTATAAGCTCTTGTTCAGAAATTTTTATTGTTTCCATGCTACTTCATCTGCCTTTTTCTTACGTTGATCTTTGAAGTATTTAAATGCACGAACTGCTAACATTACGATACCAGCCATTAATAACATATTTACCATAAACGCTAATACAGAACCAAGAGCTCCCATATTTGCAAATAAGCTACCCATTAGTAAACCACCAAGACCACCTAGTAATAAACCTTTCATAAAGCCACCTTTATTACTTTTTGGCGCTGTGTTTGTTGCTTTTGTTTTTGAATCAGTTGTCGTTTTTTGTGAATTCACATTAGAATCTTTTTTGTTTAAATCAACTTTTGACTTTTGACCTGAACTTGGTGTATATGATTTTTTACCAGATTTGTAACTTTTCGCTTCCGCGTGATTTACGAACATAAAGCTACTTGCTCCAAAGATAACCATGAATGCTGTCATTACTGCTACAAGTTTTTTCAACATATTATATCCATTCTCCTTTTATATAGATATATGTGAAATCTACCTTTCTAGTAAATTCAGAATGATAGATTTGTTTTAAAACCATTTTAAAGGTTCTTATGAACTTATTATATGAACTTTTGTCGAAATATGCAAGCATTATTTACTTACGACAATTTCATGACATAGGAAAAATTAAGCAAAACGGAATTGACTTTAAATGAAACAAAACATATTATAAGTTCATAAGAACTTTTTATAATTTTGGAGGTGAAAAGATGGAAACATTTCATCTCACACGAAACGAAATGGCAACGCTCCTTCTATCACTAAGAGGATGGAATACGAAGAAGCCTCTCGGCATTTTACAAGAAGCTTGGGCAAAGTCACATAAAAAAGATATTGAAAGCGGACAAAGCGTTACTGCTTTTATTACAACCGCACTTTCACCTATTTTTGAAAAATTGATTAAGATTGACGATACGGATGTCGGTTTTTCTTTAAATGAAATAGTTGCGCTTGGCAATCAGATTGAAAACACGAGTTTCTCTGTAACTGCTATGCAAAACTGGGTGAAACGAGATATAAAAGAAATGATTGGCTCACCTCAAAAAGGGAAAAAATACTCAATCGAACAAGCAGCATTACTATTCATTGTCGAAGATTTAAAAACAGCGCTTGATTTTGAATCTATTCGCAAACTATTACGACTCATCGTAAATGACCCGGCCGATCGAAGTGATGATTTAATTAATCCTCTTCATTTATATGTAGCTTATTCTTCTTTATTTGAAGAACTGAATCAAGGGAATTGCTTACAACTAAATGCTACAGATACAGTTCATACGATCGAAAATATCGTAAAAGAAAAGGCTGATAAAATAGCAAGTAAGTTCGATCAAATTAATAACGAACAACGCGAAGCAATTCGTAACGCTATTATTATCGCCACACTTTCTGTACATACCGCTTATGTACAAATGCTAGCAAAACGTTACGTTTCAGCAACGTTATTTTTACAAAATTTAGATGTGAAGCCGTAAAAAATAGGAGCAGAATTGCTTCTATTTTTTTTATAACAAAAAGGTATTTAATTTTAAAGACGAAAACAAGCATAACCCTGTCGTATATTGAGAACAGGGTTATGCTTATTTTCCCTCGATGTAAGATACTTAACTACACTAAACAATTTAATCAGAAATTCTTTTAAAATCTAAATTTCATTCCATTAGATTCCTAACCGATTTTTTCCATAAATCTAATTACTTCATCCCTATAATTGAATTTATCATTAATTTTTTGTAATAATTCAATATCATGAGTATGGGTTTTTCCTGTTTCGAGCAGTTCTCGATATAAATCAATATACGGAAGTTGTTTATTAATAGCATTTTTTAATTCCTTTTCTACATCATAAGAAATTTTTTTAAATCTCACCTCTGCAATCCCTGCCTCATCAATTTCAAGAATTGCATACTGAGCACGTAGGTCAGAGTTTAACTTGTCCCATCTGTAAAAAGGTTGTCCAATAGTTCCTGGGTTAATAATTAATTGATCATTGCTACTATAGCGTAACAATTGGTGATGGGTATGAGCGTAAATTGCAATATCATAATCATGATCAAATAACTGATCAAAATTTCCCTGATTATTAGTGGGCCATAAATCTCCTCCATAATTTTTATTTGGTAGATTATGACTAATACTGATAGATAAATCATTCACCCGTTTTGTTATATGTAATGGTAGATTTTTAATATGATTTATATAGTTTTTATCCAGATTTTCACATTGATACTGCACTAATCTAGAAACATAAATATCAGTAGCGTTATTAATATCAATGTTTTTATTAAGCACATCAAGAAAGCTATCTTCCCAATTCCCTTGAACATAAGTATCAACGTTAATACTCTCTAACATCTCAAATAAATCATTCGATCCAGGCCCAGGCATAATTAAATCTCCTAAAAACCAATAATCAGTCACACTTTCTTTAATAGAATCTTCGATAACTGCTTTTAAAGCAGTTGCATTACCATGGACATCGGCCAGTAAAGCAATTTTATGTTTCATGTATTTCATTTGCCTCCCTTAATTTACAGTACATTCAGAATTAATTATATGTAATTTTTTCCTCTTTCTTAATTCTATGCATATCATACACTTTCACTTGATTCTCTATATACGACTTTTCTTTTTTAAATCCAGCTTTCTCATAACAACGAATGGCCCTCTTATTATCTTCCCTAACTTGCAATACAACGGCTTGTATATCCGGATCTAAAAATGATTTACTAATAAAATACTTTGTAATCTCCGTTCCAAGCCCTTTTGAATATAAATTCGAAACACCAATGAGGATAGAGTATTCCATCACGCACGCATCGTCATATTGCTTCTTTTTTAATCCGACTCTCCCTATTACTTCATCCTCTACTACTATTACATGATAACTCGCATAAGACCGCGACAATTTTCCAGTCCAATACTGCCGAAGCTCTTCGATTGTATATCGCTTAAATGATTTCACATCTGCTATGTTATGTAAATCTTCGTCGTTATATCATTCTAATATAATTGGCATATCATCCAATTCTAAAAGACGTTCTTTCCAATCCATATTTCTACCTCATTCATTTTTAAATTTTCGAACCAATTTAAATTGAATACGCATATTCTTTTTTAGGCAATTTTACTATCTCTTGAATGAAAGGTGATTGTTCTATAATATCCTCTAACTGATCATTACTATAAACATAAATACCACCCATGTATGAACTGTAAGCCTTTTTTTCAGTTATTACTGCTAAGGTGCTATTTTCCTTTTTAAAATCACCCTCTAGTCCCTTTTCAAATGATAAACTTTTAGAAGCTGAAAAATATAGCTGGATTAACGTCGCTATTTCTATGTCGTCTGATTTTGCAAAATACTTTATTTCATTTAAAATCATTTCATCTTGTAACGGAAGAAAGTCCTCTACTTCTAACCTCTCCCCTTTATGAAAGAAATTTTGTAACTCAGGAGTATAGAACGAAAGATTTTTCTCCTCTACCTTTTTAAAAATAGATTGTATTAATAAGTCTTTCCCTATTACAAATGGATGGCCAAAGCCATTATTGTAAAGCCCTTCTTTTATTTTCATTAGTTGTTCGATCAAAGGGATTCCTGATTCTTCAATAACAAGTTTACCGTTAATAAAACGCATATTAGCAATCAATTCTTCTATTCGTAAGCCCTCCAATTCAAGCGTGGAATAATATAAATCTCTATTCCAAAAATCTAATTGATCCATTCCTAATGAATTAAATAATAGCTCATCTATAATCGGAAAAACTCCATCTTCGGTTAAAGCTTTCGTTACATCTTCTAATAATCCAGAAGTCTGATTTAAAATCGTGCGTATTTCCTCATCCTCCTGAATCATTCGAACAGTCCAATCACCATGATCCTCACCTGATATTTGCTGAAAACAATGTGAATATGGACCATGTCCAATATCATGGAGAAGAGCTACAGTGGACACTAGCTTTCGCTCATATTCTGACAAACTAAAATCCCCAACGCCTGTAAGATGTTCTATCGCTTTATTTACCAGTACATATACACCTATCGAATGCTCTTTTCTTGTATGTATTGCGTTCTTATGTAAAAAATATGTATGCCCTTGCTGTTTAATATAGGCCAACCTTCGAAATGCTTTAGTATCGATCAACCCTATGATATCTCTATTTTGAATAGTAATTGGTCCGTAAATAGGATCTGTAAGACGCATAAACTCTCCCCCTTTGTAAATTCACACTTACATCATTATACAAAATTTTCAGTCTATCCGTCCTTTCCTTCTCTTTAAATATGAGAAATTTTTAATACTCCTTTCATTCTCTCTTCATGAAAACTCAATTTATATCGTTTACTATAAATACTAGGAAAACAAATACAAGATATAAAAAAGTATTGAAATGGTAATATGTTCATTAAATAAGGTATAATCTGCATATAGTGAACCTTTTATATTGTTAAATAAAGGGGCTTATATTCAAAATTCATAAATTAGAAGGTGCAACAATGTTAAGTAGTTTTATTCACTCAGTATTAACGTTTTTTGAAGGATTAGGTTATTGGGGCATTATGCTCGGACTTATGATTGAAATTATTCCAAGTGAGATTGTCCTAGCTTATGCAGGTTACTTAGTATCAAATGGAAGTATCTCATTTGTGGGCGCAGTTATATTCGGTACAATTGGCGGCGTTATTGCCCAAGTTTTTGTTTATTGGATTGGACGATATGGTGGTCGCCCTGTATTAGAACGTTACGGAAAGTATATTTTCATTCATAAAAAACAAATTGATGCTGCTGAAGATTGGTTTAATCGATACGGAACTGGCGTAATTTTCACTGCACGTTTTATCCCTGTCGTTCGTCATGCAATTTCAATTCCAGCTGGGATTACTAAAATGCCAATTTCACGTTTCATTACATTAACAGGACTTGCGATTATTCCTTGGTCTATCATTTTCATTTATTTAGGTGAAAAACTTGGAGAAAACTGGGGTAATATAAATGACGTTGCTGGACCATATGTGCAATCTTTCGCTATTGGCGGGGTTGTTCTTATTATTTTATATTTCGTAATAAAAAAGTGGGCAAAAAAACGTAAAAAGCTTGCTTAAGAATATAAATAAAACCGCTATAAATTCATTTAGAATTATAGCGGTTTTTATTATAGGCTTGATTATGTATTAGAAATTGCATTATTTCTTCTTTATGCTTTAAGTCATGCCGAATGAGTGATGGAAAATAATTATTTAACCTCACCTTTTTTGTACCAAATTGATAGTCATTATTAAAATTACGAGCAGGAATTCGCTCAATTTGGTCTACTAATTGTTTACGAGTAAAGCTAAATTGATCTATTAGTTCTTCTTTTGAAATACCAGACCTTGCATATTTTATTGCACCCTTATTCATTTCCTCAACATCTGTTGGAACGATAGGTACAGATTTCCCGCTTACAAAATATGAAATTCTATACTTCATTAGAAACTCATCCCAAACAATAAAATGTGAAATTACATCCGCAATTGCCCATGAACCTTTTTTAAATGGTTGAAACCATATATCCTCCGATATTCCATTCAATGTTTGGCACCATTCTATTAGATTTAACTTTTCTTCCAGAATTCTTCCTTTCTCCATAATGCACTCCTCTTCCACACAAATAATTCATTCATATTAATGATTTCTAGACATTTCATTAAAACCCTCCAGTTTAAGATTTACTTGGATAAGTTACAATTCATTTGTAATTTCGTATAGTAACTCAAAAAGGAGTGATCCCCCTATGCATTGGCAGCAAAAAGTACCATACTTAATCGGACGCCCTGTTGGTGTTTCTCTTATTAATGGGCAAGGAACTTCCGGCGTTTTATGCGGCGTTCAAAATAATCAATTATTTGTTTACGAATACCTTTACCAAGCCCAGTTCGCCATGAAACATTATGAATTTAGACAAATTCAAGATATACACGCCTTCCCAAATTGCCCACACCAAAATCCTCTATACTAAAAAACAGGAACGGCTTTATTGCCATTCCTGTTTCTATTGTTTATGCATTATTTTTCAGAGTAAAACTTCTGCACTGCTTCATCAAAATAGATCCATCCTTTCCAGCCTAAATGAATTGTATCTTTTAAGAAATACTTATCATATTCATGGCTAGAAAAATCGACTACTGGGTATCCTGCTTTCTCGACTTGATCGCGAACCTTATTATAATACACATCACGACGTTCTTTCGGGAAACCAGCGTAATCATACCACGGTCCGTTTACAGGCACAGAAATAAAGATTGGTTTTACATTTTTTTCTTTGAAAAGATCTAAAACAATTTGTAAGTCATCATATTCTGGTGAATCATCATACGATTCATTTGCTCTAAAGTTTTTTAAACCTTTTAATTTTTTCTTTAAATTATGTTTATAATAATATGGATTTTCAATTCCGAATGTATTTGTTGTGGATCCTACTTTACCTTCTTGTTCCGCATGTTTACGTGCATCTTCCCAAGAAAGCGAACGTAATCCCATATTTGTTTCCTCTTTCATCGGTTCGATCTTAAATAGAGAGTTAAATAAATCTCGATGATCTAAAATGTTCCGGTACATATACGCTAGCGGTTTAGCTAGTCCAGCTTTTATGTTATGTTTTGTATCGTTATATACAATACTTTCTAGCGAACTACTTAATATCGCATCCTTACGAACAACTTTATAATCTAGTAAACGTTTCGCGATTTTTTTCTTCATTTCAGGCTTTATTTCGTCATTAAAAATAAAGTGATATGCTTGTTGTTTGGAGAAATTATTTGTAAAATCCCCTTGTGATACACCGGTTTTTGTAAACCATTGTGGTGAAAGAACAAAGACTACCTTTTTACCTTCTAATTCATCCATTGTAGACGTCATATTTAATATATGAGCCAAGCTTTGCGTACCACCAGTCCCTATTAAAAATGGAGTAAAACCTGCTGGATTTACTTTAAAATAGTTAGATGGATGATATGCATCCATTCGTAAAAACTCTGATGAACCATACATCGGTAAATACTGCGAATTCTCTAACATTTTCTGTTGCAAGAAAACACTTTGTAATTTCTCTTTTTGTAAGGACGTTGCTGCATCTTCTATCTTTTTATCGCTTATTAGTGATACTAAACTCTTAGATGGAATAAGCAATACAATGAAAAAGAGTACACAGGCTAAAATAATTGGTCCGAAAGCATGCTTCATCTTCATCGTTTATTCCTCTTTCTATTACGAATAAATTGTAACCCTTGTTTATGACACGTCATCATTTTTCTCCTTTTTTCTATACATGTTCCATTCTATTTATCTATTATATACATGTATGTATTTCCTCCCTTGCTCTATTAAGTCCTATACAAATAGCGCAAGAAAATGCTTCCAAAGAAACATGTTAATTATACAAGATTCTACATAAATTTCACACTGGAATTTATGTAATAATTTTATTTTTAAGCGATGAAAAAACTTATAAAATGTCTATAATTCATTTGAAGCTATAAGAAAAAACAGACTATCACATACGTGAAGTCTGTTTCTCCATCACTTTATTTTTGTACATCTGCCCATTTTAAACTTGTAGCTGGACCGAATTGATGTACATATAATTCTTTCACATATGGTTTTTGTAAGTAAGAAAGACCGCGCTGGAATACTGGTGCAATTACCGCATCATCAAGGAGCACTTTTTCCGCATCTTGCAGTGCTTTCCAACGAGCTTTTTCATCATTACCTAATTCTGTTTTAATCTTCTTAATTAACGCATCATATTCTGGATTTGCATATCCTGTATTATTTACGGTACTTCCCGAAAGGAAAACTTCTAAGTATGTCATTGGATCTGGATAATCAGGTAACCAACGTGATAACGACATTTCGTATTCTTTTTTCTTCTCTAACGCTAGTTTTTGCGTATGTGGTTGTAATTTCACATTTACTTTTAGCCCCGGTAAGTTTTTCTCAAGCTGTTCTTTAATATATTCGCCTACCTTTTTAAAGTTCTCTAAGTCATAGTTTAATAGTTCTAACGTCACTTCATTTGTGCCTGTCTCTTGCTTCGCCTTCTCCCAATATTCTTTCGCTTGTTTTACATCAGTCTTATTAAACTCACCTGCCGTACTTCTAAAATCTTTCTTATCTGGTCCTTTTAAAAATCCTTTTGGTACGTAATAATTCGCAGCAACTGATCCATCATTTAAAAATGAAGTCGCAAGCCCTTTCTTATCAAACACTGTACTTAGCGCAAGCCTTGCATTTTTATTTTTAAGAATTGGTACATTTTCATTAAAACGGAAGAAGTACATAACCGGATCTGTATATTGTTTTAGCTCTTTATTGTTTTTATATTTATCTACGAATTCTGTTGAAATGACAGCTCTATCTACCTTATCTGTTTCATATAAATTTACCGAAGTTGAAATTTCTTTAACAATTTGGTAGTTTACTTCATCTAATTTCACTTCTTTTTTATCCCAATATTTATCGTTTTTCTTCATTGTAAAGCTCGCTTCGTGCTTCCACTCTGATAATGTAAACGGCCCATTATATATCGCTTTATTTGCCTCTAACCCGTATTTATCACCTTGCTCCTTCGCATATTTTTCATTAATTGGATAGAAAGATGGTAAAATGAGTAGTTTCGTAAAATACGGTACAGGATGTTCCAGCTCTACAACGAACGTTTTATCATCCTTTGCTTTCACACCTAATTCTTCTAAGCCTAATTGTTTCTTATTTATCTTCTCCGCATTTTTCACATCGTACGCAATATATGCATATTGAGAGACTGTATCTGGATTAATAAGTTGCTTCCAAGCATATACGTAATCATGAGCTGTTACTGGATCGCCGTTAGACCATTTCGCATCACGCAAGTGGAATGTATAAGTCTTTCCGTCTTTACTCACTTCATATTTCTGTGCTCCAGCCTCAATCACTTCATCATTTTTCGATAAACGGAATAACCCTTCCATTACATTGTTTAAAACATTAAACGATACGGCGTCTGTTACTTTTCCGGAATTTAGTGACGGAATTTCACCCGTTTCTAATAGTTGTAATACTTTCTTCTCATCTTTCGGCTTTGTAGCTGTTTTTTCTTTAGCACAGCCTACTAAAAATGAAGATACAAGTAGAGTACTAACTAATGAGTAGCGAACAACCTTCTTCATATAAAGCCCCCCTATCTTTTTTAAGGTAAGTAACGACGAGCACCAGCGTATTCTTCTATATATCCTGGTGTATTTAGCGGTATAATTTCTACCGATCTTTCAGCTCTCGGTGAGTGAATCATATTTCCATCACCAATATACATGGCAACGTGATGAACACTACCTTTTCCTTGATTATGTGCAAAGAATATTAAATCGCCCTTTTGTAGGTTTTCTTTATCAACCGCAATTCCTGCTTTTGATTGTGGCCCAGAATCCCTCGGTATTGTAATGCCATGTGATTTATAAATCGTATGTGTAAATCCAGAGCAATCAAATCCAAAACCACTTGTACCAGCCCATATATACGGTAATCCTAAAAACATTTTTCCGGTGTTTATTAAATCATCAGCGGTTGGAGCCGGAATATCATTTGGAGAACGGTAAACAGTTCCATCATTTTTCCGTAGCCACGCCTTCTGACCATTTGGCAACAATACGCGGTATGAGATCGTATCTTCACTTAATAACGGTAAACGCGTATTATAGCTGACTTCAAGTGATTTATGTTTTTCAGAAGGGTTAATATATACAATTGCTGTCGGTTTCGTTATTAATACGAAAGGTCCGTTTGTTTTATCTACAAATTCTTGATTATACGTTAATTGTTTTTCAGGCATCCACCCTGGATACCCTTCTTCATTTCGCGGCGTTGGCTGTCCGTGCACTAGTACTTTTACCCAATCACCTTTTTTATCAATTACTGTTACTTCTTGACCGAGTAGCGCTTGCGTTTCTAATTTATTTGCACTCGTTAACCAAAGCTTCTCATCTAGCGTCATTGATTTCGTCCACTTCCATAAATCAACTGGATTTGTTGCGCTCGGTGCATCAATTGGTCGTAATGAGTCAGGTGCAGTCCATAACGTTGCAGCAGATACATCTATAAATGCTTTATTATCCTTCTTCTCTTCAGCATTTGCCGATGTAAACGATGAAAATATAAATAAGGTTGTCAAAAATGCAGTTCCTACTTTTTTCATATATATCCCCCTTAAAAGATAGTTTACTAGGTACTACTTCTAAGATTGTATATTCACTACAGAATGCAGGTTTACCTTTGGACCATTGTAAGTCATTCCTTCCGGGTCTTCCACTAACCATAACGGTGCATCAAGATCAAAGTAATGAATGTTCGGATGTGCCGCAGCTAAATGGGCAACAGCGCTAACTGAAAGTGAAGGTTCCATCATACTTCCTACCATACACTTCACACCTGCAGCTTCCGCAATATCTGCAATTTTCCAGGCTTCTCGTATGCCGCCGCATTTCATTAATTTAATATTAAGTAGGTCTGCATATCCTCCTTGGACAATCTTTAATGCATCGCTTGCCGAAAACATACTTTCATCTGCCATAATAGGCGTTTGTACATTGTCCTTCACGTACTTTAATCCTTCCCAATCTTTCGCATGAACTGGTTGTTCTACAAATTCTATATTTAAATTTCTATTCTCCATTTCTCTAATAATAGAAACCGCTTCTTTCGGTTTCCATCCTTGATTTGCATCTAAACGTAACGTCGTATTCTTTGGAACTACATTTCGAATTGCCTCTATGCGTTCTAAATCTAAATGTGCCTCTTTACCCACCTTAATTTTCAATGTTTGGAATCCCTTGTCGATATGCTTTTTCGCTTCTTTTGCCATTAATAAAGGCTCATCCACACTTACTGTAATATCAGTATGAATCTCTTTCTTCCCACCTAACAATGCATATAACGGTATGTTGTGAAATCGACAATATACATCGTATAAAGCCATATCTACCGCCGCTTTCGCACTTGTATTTCCTATACAGCTCATTTGAATGCGTAACAATAACGTTTGAAATTGTAGCACATCTTTATCAACTAATACGGAGCGAATTGGCCCTAATATTGCTTCCTCAATCCCGTTGGCAAAATCACCTGTAATAACCGGTGTTGCTGCAGCAGCTCCTTTTCCAACAATCCCTTCATCTGTATGAATAAACACATCTATACTTTCGATTTCCGTTACAGTGCGAAGCGCAGTTTTAAACGGTGTATGAAGCTTTACATGTCGGCGGTTTACCTTCACATCGGTAATTTTCATTTTGTTCATCCTTTCATTGTTTATAGAGTGATACTTTAATCCCCGGGTGGCTTTTCCGTTAATGCGAAACAAAAAAATCCAGCCATAAGAAGATTCTTACGGCTGGATTTTGTCTATGAATGGGTAGACAAAGCAGCGATCTGATTATATTTTTTCTGTGCATCCTTTAGCGCTACAAGTAGCGCCTTTTGAGACGAACCGAAGTATCGATTTTTTATTTCTGTTACTAATGCTGGGTCATTAATATTTTTATGTAGAAACAAATATTTAACAAATTGAGATGTTAATGCAATTGTGGCTGAGCAATCTGCATCTACAATTTCCCCTGTATCCTTCTCAAGTACAAATGCTACAAAATAACTTTTGAACTTTTCGGTAATGGGATTATTTTGAGGTGCTTTCGCATCCCCTACGACGTAAATTGTATTTGAAGCGTACACAGCTATCTTCCTTTCTTATACGAGGATAACGGTTTTCTTAACAGACGTATAAGCTGTTAACTCAACGTTGATTAAAAAATGTATCCGCTTACCTTGTATTATATACAATTGACAGAATTTTAACAATATTTATTTTGACATATATTCCATAATTATGAAAATCTCTTGAAACAATTAAAATTGGCTCAAACTTCTCATTTTTACAATATGTCATTGCTCCTTGTACCATGACATTCACACTACAAACAACTTTTCCCTCATACATCAAAAAACAGTTAGCTATCGCTAACTGTTCCACCACTTCACTTTGGCAATACGAATATTGTTTCGTTTGACTTAGAAAATTGATACTCTTTTCTAGCAAACTTTAAAATCTCTTCTTCATTATCGGTTAAATTCTCAATGTTAGTCTTTAAAGAACCTTGATCTTTCTTTAAAGAAACTAATTGTTTCTTTTGATTTGTTATAGTATTTTTTTTGCCATTAATTACTTCTTGTTGTTTCGTTAAAATATATTGAACGTACAAAGTAGTCGCAGCAATAAAAATGAACATGAAAATAAAACGCCTTAACTTCTTCTTATTTATAGTTCGCTTGTCGTTAGGCTGTGATAGTTGCTCTGGTATATTAGGAACATTGACTCTTTTGAGTTTCCTCATTTTCAAATCCCCCTAACCCATATTTTCTCACTACCATAGGCACGATCTCTTACTAACTTAAATTCTATTCTTATAAAATAACCTCCTTCACAAAAAAATCTCACAAATTAACCAATTAGAGATAGCGTTCGACGACATCTCTGTATTTAAAATGAGAATTTTTATTTATGCTGCTATAAAATAGTAGTTTATGTTATTCTTTTTCCCCAATTGTAGAAAATATTTTTACACATATAAATTCTAGTTTTGCATACCGATGTTATAACATGCTTACAAGGAGGGGAAAATGATGCACTACCGTACATTAGGTAAAACTGGAATTACTGTTTCTGAAATTGGCTTTGGAGCGTGGGCGATTGGCGGCGATGAATGGGGTCCTGTTAACGACACACAATCTATAACCGCTATGAAGAAAGCCATTGAATGCGGCGTAAACTTTATTGATACTGCTGATGTATACGGATTAGGACATAGTGAAAGGTTAGTAACTCAAGCGATAAGAGAGCACCGTAATAATATCGTTTTATCAACGAAAGGCGGTTTAATTGGGCATCACTATGATCCAAGTGGAGAGCCTGTTTATAATACTGCCGAAAAAGTGATCGCAGTATTTGAAACTAGCTTACTACGCCTAGAAACAGATTATATTGATGTTTATTTCTGTCACATTTGGTGGGATAAACAAGAAGAAACAGAAGCATTTTTACGAGCATTTGAAATATTAAAACGGGACGGAAAAGTAAGAGCTGTTGGTGTTTCAACTCACGACATACAATATATAAAACACTTCAATAAAAATGATGAAATTGATGTTGTGCAACTTGATTACAACATATTAAACCGAAAACCAGAAAACGACATACTGCCCTACCTACAGGAGAACAATTTAGGAGCTGTTATACGCGGCCCTTTAAAAATGGGGATATTAACTGGAAAGTTTACAAATAAAACAACTTTTCTTGACGGAGATTTACGCCAAGAATGGCCAAAAGAAAAGTGGTTTCAAGATGATTTACAAAAAGTAGAGAAACTACGATTACTCTCAAATGAAAATCAAACCTTAGGGCAACTTGCACTTCGTTATGTCCTCACTCATCCAGCGGTATCGGTCGCAATTCCTGGCGCAAAAACAGAAAAACAAGCGAAAGAAAATGCAGACTCGTCTATCCGCCCGATTCTTACAGATGAGGAATTAGCGCATATTCAGTCAATATAAAACAAGACGAGCAGCTGGAAATATCCAACTGCTCGTCTTGTTTTATATTTAATATTGTAAATCAATATCATATTTAATATTGTAAATCAATATCATATTCCATTCTCTTCGCTGTTTCTTCAGCAACCTCAGCACCCAACAAATTTTTCACAATATGAAATGACATATTAATTCCGGCTGAAATTCCACCAGACGTAATAATATGCCCCTCATCTACAAACTTTACATTCTCTAATACTTCCACATTCGGAAAATCATTTCTAAAACTTTCAATACTTGCCCAATGTGTTGTCGCTTTGAAGCCATCGAGTAATCCAGCTTTCGCAAGTAAAAGCGCACCGGTACAAACAGAAGTCATTAACTTTACTTCTTTCATTTGCTCGCGGATCCAATTTGTTATTATTTCATTTTTCATTTCGTTTTCTCTAACACCTAACCCACCAGGAATAATTAAAATATCAACTGGAGGCAAGTTTTCGATACTATAGTCCGGTTGTACCTTTAATCCATTTCTCGCTGTAATCATTTCTCCATCTTGACTAACAGTATGAACTGTAAATGGTTGACCTTCACTTGTTGCTGTAACGGAAAAAACTTCAAATGGACCCGCAAAATCTAACACTTCCACTTCATTAAAAAGAAAAACCCCTACATTCCAGTGGCTAATCATAAGCTCACTCCCTCTTGCAAATGATGTAATAGGGATTCATGCTCTTTTTCTAAAGCAATATCATATGCGGTTTTCCCATCATTTTTCTTAATCATTTTATTAGCACCATTTTCAAGAAGTAATATAATGATTTCTTCATTTCCTAATAAAGCTGCTTCATGAAGTCCTGTCCAGCCACCACTTTGCACAGCATTCACATCTGATCCCTTTTCAATTAAGAAAGCTACAAGCTCGCTTTGCTTATTCGCAATTGCTGCTTGAAGAGGTGTATTTTCATTTTCGTTTTTTGCTCTAATATATATTTCTGCTCCCTGTTCTAAAAGGAAACTTGCAATTTCTTTCTGTCCAAAATAAGCAGCTAAGTGAAGCGGTGTCCATCCATCTTCACTAAATGAGTTAACAAAACTTGGATCCGTATTAATGATTTCTACTACCTTTTCTTTTTCCCCGCTTATGACTGCTTGTGATATTGATATGATTTGTTCCATAATGAACCTCCATGTATAGAAATATTAAGTACCCCTTAATAAATTCCATTAATAATCACATGTTCCTTTCTAAATAATTAAGTTTACATAATAATATTATTTTTATAATTCGTTATCCTAATAAAAAAACAACCGACTCTAATGAGTAGATTGTTTTTTAGTTTCATTTTTATAATTGTTTTAAAAAAATATCGTTTTCACTTACAACTAATAAACATTATTAAAAATGAAATGAAATTATATATTTAGCAGCCATGAACTCTTTACATATCAAAACCGGCTATTTACTTAAATTAATAGTTTTTTATCATTTGAAAATAAAAATGGAATTTATCCTTACATTTGAAAAATACGTATATAGCAAGAATCTATAGCAGTACTCTTATCATACTAATCTATAACAATTCTGCCTTCTTCCCTTACCTGTATCCTTTAAAACATAAGACTTTAAAACGAGTGCTGTTAGTGAATCTGTTAATGTTTTATATGATAAATTTGAAAGAGCTAATAGATCGTTCGTATATAACATTCTATGCTTCTCTAATAATAATAGTACTAATCGTTCTGACGGTTTTAATGTTTCATCACTTTCTAGTATAAAATCTATATTTTTCATATTCCTACTTCTTACTCCTTATATAAAAAAATGATTTTAGTAGTTATTTAATATAAAAATACTACATAACAAATTTGAAGATATATCGAAATAACATAACGCCCAAACACTTTTATACTATAACATAAAAAAGACATTTCCCCAAATTGAAAATGCCTTTTTATATCTACTTCTCTTTTTTATATAATTGATATGATTGTTCTAGCCCTTTATTATATTTCGTATTATTATCTGTCCATTCTCCCCCTAAGTTTCCTGGCCACCCTGATGTATTAGCAACATATTTAAGCAACTCCCAATCCTGCAATCCTTTTTTCACACCACGTTCATACGATTTGACCATACTTGAAATTGCTATCGTTGTATTTATACGCGAATCCACTAAACTCTCTTCCGATAATTGCACTGGTGCTAATCCACCACGATGTAATTGGAATAATCCAAAAGATGTTCCGTTATCTCCTATTGCTTTTCGGTTAAATTTTGTTTCATGATCCGCAATTGATAATGGTATCCAATCTGGAATATCATACCTCTTTGCAACTTCACTAATTACTTGCTTATTATTTTTAATCTCTTTCTGCTTTTCATAGTTAATATAAATTACATAACTTAAAGTAACTAACGTAAATAATATGAATATATATTGTAGTGCCTTTTTCATCATTTCATCTCCTGCTTTGTATATGTTTCACTTTCTATATACACTATAAGACTTTTATGTGACATTCATTTGACGAAATAATATTAATTATACATAAGCAGTTACAGTTTTAACTATCAATCTAAAAACTACAATTCTTCTAAAAGACTCCTTCAACACAGAAAAACAATCAGCCTTTCATGTATAGTACCTGAAAGGCTGATTGTTTTTCACTACACTTTTTTATGTATACAGTATATCCCCACTATTATAAAACAAATTGAAATTATAGATAAAGTTGTACCATGAATTTCATAAAATGCAGTAAAGAATTTCCCGCTTAGTCTATCCCAAATTTCTAATGAACCCGCGTAAATTGCGGAAGTTATATATGTAAGGCCAAATAGGAGAACTCCCGAAAGAACATAGGTTGTTCCAATATTTTTCATTAATAGCTCACCTCTATTAATTTTATTTGTGAATAAAACAAAAAAGACCTTTATACGTTAAAGATCTTTTCCATCTTATTTTTGTTACAAAAAACGCCAGAATCTAAAACAAAAACTAACTTTATTATACGTATCTCCATATAAAAATTAAAGACTATAAGGTTACCAGCCTCTTCTCGATTATCATTTTTACATTAAATGTTTCTTGCAATATGCGGTTTGCTGTAATGACTCGTTCCACCGCCACCTACTACTACTTTACCACCTTTTTCGAAGATTAATAATTTACTTGAACCATCTGAAAGTAAAACTATTACTTCAGCATGATCACTTGTAGCTACATAGATTACATAACCACTTTTTGAAATACAAGTTTCCCAATTCTCATCAAATTCTGATCTCACTACTCGATTTGAATACACTTGATTTTCAATTCTTCCTTGTTCTTCGTTTTCCAAGTTTATTCCTCCCACTTCTCTAAAGTGTCATTTATAGTAAAATAACAGCCCATTTAAAATAGTGACTGACTTTAACATAAATAGTATATGTAGTTAGTAGGAGAATGCTTGGACAATGAAAACGTAACAGCATTTAAGTATTTTACAATCGGAATTTTTCCTTAATCATTACAGCTACTTCTTTAGCACTCAAATGAGTATTATTAATTTTTATGTACTCTTCTTTTTCAATTTCATCATGAAATGAATTTAATCTATGTTTTTTCATCGTTTCTTTTAAATTTTTTTCAGACCATTCAATGTCTCTTTTTTTCGGTTTATGCTCTAGTCTATGTGGACTTTTATTTCGCTCTAATCTTTCATCTAATTCTGCCTCGAGCTCTACAAAATATACTGCTGCGCCTTTTGATTCAAAAATACTTACTACATGGTTTATGTACTCCCAATCCGATTGAAGGTCAAATGCCCATACATATGTAAAAATCATTCCGTATAAATCACTTTTAGACACTTCTTCAAATATTTCATTACGAAACAAACTTACTAATCTTTTTGCTTCCTTTGTACTGTAATCAAAAAATGGACTTACTAAATCAATGGTCATGTGATTATGAAAAATTTTCAAATCTGTTAGTTTCGCTAATTCTTGTCCGACTGTCATTTTCCCGACTGCTTGCGGGCCAAATATTAAGATGAATTTCATTTGTTTTCCTCCGATCTTTCTCTATAAACAATGAAATAAAACATATCCTAAAATTGAAAATAAGGCAGTCGATGTTGTGTCGATTGCCTTATTTTCATGAATAGTTCCTATATTATTCCTTTCGTACAGCTTCAAAAGTAATAATTTGTTCTGCATTTGACGGTTGCTTTTCATAAACATAGTCAGCAGAGCAAGTAATGTCAGTGAAACCTATACTTTCTAAAAGGAGCTTAAACTCTTCTATTCCATACCACCGCATTGCAAAACGTTGTAGTTCAGTTTGTACTAACTGTCCTTTACTCCATTTTTCATATTTTAAATATGATACAGTTACTTGGTTAAGCCAATCTATTTCAATTGATTTATTTTCTAATGTAATTCCGTCCCCGCTTGGCAGAGAAAAAGTCGATGTATGAATCTCACCCGTCTTCCAGTCATATGGAAGCGCAAGATCTACAATTAAACGCCCGCCTAGATTAAGATGTCGATAAAAACATTTCAGAGCATTTATAGAATCATCACGATTTTCAATTAAACAAAAGGATCCAGTAGGAATTATTATCGCTTCATATTTATGTAGCAGTGAAAATTGTTGTAAGCTTCCTTCATATAAATTAGGATGCAAGCCTCTCTCTTTACACCGCATACGGCAAGAGTCTAGCATTTCAGGCGAATAATCTATCCCATCAACTTTAAAGCCAGCTTCAAGAAATGGAATAATGACACGTCCCGATCCTACTGCTGCTTCGAGAATTCTCCCTTTACAACTTTTTAAACGATCTTGATAATATTCAATATCACCATTCAAAGAGTAACCGACAGGTTTTGTGAAATCATATAATTCCGTACAAAGTGTACTATAATAACTAAACATTTATTTTCTCCTCCGTTTTATGTGTACGGAAGATTCTAATTTACTTAATCTTTCCGTACCTCAAATTTTAATGAGAATTCGAAAGAGCTGACTGTCATAATATATCACTCGCTTTCCATAGAATATAATCATATTGTATAATATTCCCTTCAAAATGAACATATAGAAACCAAAATTCAGACTTATACCGAAAGGAGGATATGATGAATTCATTAATTGGATTTGTTTTTCTTCTTATCATATTTAATACACTGATTTTCTTTATAGCAAAGCAGTATAAACGAATATGGAAAATAGCCAGTGGTATTTTCATTCTTTCTTCCCCCATTGTTTTCTTTGCCACTATGCACGTAATTGGAGAAAAAGTAGGAGATGGATTAGCTGGAGGTTTTGCCGCTTTTACCTTTAGTGGCCTTTTAATCATTAATGCAATTTTTTTATTTGTTGTAAATATTATTATATCTACCAATAGAAATGCATAATACACTCCCTATGCTTGTAGACATTTCTATTTCAAAATTTAAAGAGCTTACTATAGTAAGCTCTTCATCAAAAACTATTTATTTCACAATCGGCAATGTCACTTCACTCAATTTCACAGTTAGCTTCGTTCCTGCTTGCGGTCTAATTGTATAATCGTAATCACTTGCGATTAAAACGATTCCCATTTGATGCCCTGCTTTAAATACGTAATCATCTGGCTGCATGTCCCATGTAAATGTGTAATCTTTACCAGGTTGAATCGCTGTTGAATTTTCTATACTATTTAAGTTTTGCGGATCCATCCAACCTCTCGTTACAATTTCAGGCTTCGCTCCGCCATAATCAACGAGTAAAGCTGTTAAATTCGAAACAGATCGATCAATATTTCCTGTTATTGAAATTTTAGGCGTACCACTTATTCGCATATCTTTTTGCAGTACAGGCATTGTATATACTAATCGATTCGCTATTTCTAACTCAGGGTTTTCTACTAGTTGATTTGACTGTATTTTAGCATCATCTACTAATGAGAAAACATTGTTTACTGATCCCATACTTAATGGTAGATTGACTGCTTTATTACTTAAATACATACGGACTTTTGATGGTACAGCTGCTGGATCTGGCCAATTTTTTATTTTTTGCCACGATTTATTTTCACGTTGTACATCTACCATCGGTTCATCCATAATTCCATTTTCAATTCCATATAACCAATAATCGAACCATTTATTTTGGGTTTGTTGCCAGTTATTACTTGATGTTCCACCATGTCCACCTTGATGTAACCACATTTTACGAGGAACATTATTTTCACCAAGAGCTTCCCACCACTGTGCGAACTGCTTCGTTTTTACATTCCAATCATTTAAACCGTGAACAACAAACACACTAGCCTTCACATTCTTAACATCTTTTACATAGTTACGTTTATCCCAAAAGGCGTTATAATCGCCTGTTTTACGATCTTGTCCAGCTGTTAGTTCTTTAATAATTTGCCCGCAAACTTCAGGGTTCTTTCTTGTTAGTACTGCTTCTGCCATATTATCTGTATCTTCTCCTTGATATCCACCTGGCGCAATTACTGCCCCATTTGCACGATAATAGTCATACCAACTACTAATCGCTGCGATTGGAATAATTGTTTTTAACCCTTCCACTCCTGTCGTTGCGACAGCATTCGGTAACGTACCATTATAAGAAACTCCTGTCATTCCTACATTTCCCGAAGACCAATTTGCATTTACTTCCTTACCATCCTCTGTATATGCTTTCGCACGCCCATTTACCCAATCAATGACAGACTTCGTCCCAAGTATTTCTTGCTCATCTCCAGTGGTCGGACATCCATCTGATTTCCCAGTTCCGATACTTTCACCTAAAATGACTGCATATCCTCTTGGAACGTAATAATTTCCGTATGAACCAAGATTAACAGCTCCATACGGTTTTCCTCCATATGCATTCAATTCTTCATCAACACTATAAACAGGAACATCTTTCAATCCAAATCGATATGGACTCATTTCATAAATAACAGGGACTTTCACATCTGGATTTGTCTTTGGGCGCATAACCTTTACTGATACACGATCTTTTTTACCATCTCGATCACTATCAACTTCTGTCTCTACAAATAAATTTTCTACGATGGCCTCATCAAGTGAATAGATTGGCTTCGTCATCCCATTTTCTAATTCAATTTTTGTGTTTGGAGTTAAAGCTTCTGAGACTTGACCATTTAACTTAATATCACTCCCTTTTACAGACCTCCCTTCCTTATTTTCCGCATGTGCAGTCATACTAGAAACTCCTGAAGTAATTGTTAAAGATAATATAGCTGAAAGTGTTATTGCTAATTTCTTTTTCCTCATGCCCTTCCCTCCCCATATATTCCTTCTTTTACTATACATTAAAAATGCAGAAAATTCAGTTTATATTTTATAGAAAGTTGAGAAATTTGTAAAACATTCAAATCTTTCAAGATAATAGAAAAGGAACTAATAATAATTAGTTCCTATCTATATACATATAAAATTGTATTTCTCCATCTTCTACCGAAACTCCGTATTCAAATCCATGTCTTTCTAATATACTTTTTACAATCGCTAATCCTAATCCAGTACCTGATTTTTCTTTGCTACGTGAAGACTCTAATACGTAAAAAGGCTCCCAAATTTTATCTATCTCTTTACTGCCCTCAGCAGCAATACCATTTTGAATTTGAAAATACACAATGCCATTTTTCTCTTCTAATATGATTTTTATATTTTGATTCGTTGTATATTTTATCGCATTAGAAATTAAATTTTGAAAGACCATTCTCATTTTATTTAAATCAGCATAAACAATCGTGTCACCAACACTATAGTTCACTTGCAACTTGATTTCTTTCGACTCCAGTTCAATCTTATGCTTATCTATTATACTTTGTACTAGTGGTTCAATAGGGAATTCTTCTTTTTGTAAAATATCTCTTTCTAGTTTAGAGAATCGCAATAACTCTTCAATTAAATTTGAAATTTGATCTGTTTGTTTAATGATTGTATCAACATATGTGCCATCATCTAAACCGTCTTTTATTCCCATAGAATATGCTTTTACTAATGCGATTGGCGTTTTTAATTCATGAGTTACATCGCCCATAAATCGTTTTAAGTGGTCATTTCGATCTGTTAAATCTTGATGTGCTTCATGTAATTTATCACTCATAATGTTTATACTATTTGCTAAATCACCTATTTCATCATTCGTTTTAACTTTCGTCCGTTTAAATTTCAGACGTGAAATATCTTCTGCGACATCACTCAATTCATTCAGTGGTGTAGTGATTGTTTTTGAAAAAATCCAGACGAGCACGATAATAAGAAATAGTGAGAATCCCAAAATGTATAAATAAAATGAGTTAAGCGTGTTAATTACTTCATTGGAATGTGCGATAGAAACTCCTACTAAAATCAACATATCATCTTTCGCAATGTATTTCGCAAAAAAACTAGATTTTATCTTTTCTTGATCATATATTTTATTCGATTGTCCGAGGTTCTTCACTTTCGTAATTTCTTCTTTTGTAATCCAAAGTTTATTCAATGCAACTCTCTTTTTTGTAAGTTGCATGCGTAATTCTTCATTAATAGCATCTTCTGAACTATTTATTGATGTATACGCAATCGTAACATTACCTTCATTTTCAATACGATTTATAGCATCATCCAGCTCTTTACGCGGTATCGACTGGATTTGCGCTGTAATGCCTTCTAAGCTTTCGCGTGTTTTGTGCACATTATATTTTGGTAAAAAATAGTTAATTAATAATAAAGAGATGGCAAAAATAAGGATGACTGTTAAAGAGATGCTGAAAAATAACTTTTTACCGAGTTTATTCACACTCTTCCTCCAAACTGTATCCTAAACCGCGATGTGTCTTTATAATATTTTCTCCTATTTTTTTACGTAATCTTCTTACATGCGTATCAACCGTTCGCTCTTCCCCAAAATAATCAAATCCCCAGACTATATCTAACAACTTTTTCCTCGTTAAAATCGTGCCTTTATGATTTAAAAAGCACTTTATTAATTGTAATTCTGTCTTTGTAATGTCTAATTCTTTCTCATTTTTATATACTTTATTTTTGGTGAAATCTATTTTTAAATCTTGAACTTGAATAACATCTTCATGCTGTACAAGCTTTTTCGCTCGCGTAATTAGCACTCCTGGGTGAAATGGTTTTTTCACATACTCATCTGCCCCACTTTGAAGAGCTGCTAATTCATCTTCACTTTCACTTTTCGCAGTAAGCATTAATACTTTTACACTCGAATTCTTTTTTATTTCCTGACAGACAGTAATACCACTACTTTTCGGCATCATCCAGTCTAAAATAGCTAAGTCAATTTTCTCATCATAAAATATTTGAAGTGCTTCCTCTCCATCCTTTGCTAATAAAACTTCGAAGCCTTCTTTTTCAAAATACGCTTTTAAAATTTTCAGCATATCTTGTTCATCATCTGCGATTAATACTTTCATTACATTTCCTCCATTACTTATAAACAAATATCAATTTTATCATACAACTTCTTTGTTACATCAATGTGACATAAAAATATTTACAACGTTTGAGGGTATAGTAAGTGTGAGGTGTTGTTTCATGTTCAAAAAAATAGGAGTCATTACTCTTCTCTTCTTTTTATTATCAACAAATGCGTTCGCAAATACAAATAAACAAATTGAAGTATTTGATTGTAAAAAAGAAATGGTGGTCCAAAAACAATCTTTAGATTCAGCCATCCAAAAAGAAGCAGTTCAATACGCAAAATCAATTACTGGTCCATTTAAAAACTTAAATGTCGTTCCGAAAGATGGTCATATGATAAAAATCCCGTTATCAAAACCTGTTCCTATTACAAATCAATGGTTACATACAACAATCGATGAAGTACTCATCCTTCTCCCACTTAATGAAAAACCTTACATTATGCTTTACGATGATGAGAATAATCCCCATTTTTATTATGTAAAAGGTGATCCGAAGTGTTTATTGAAACAAATGAATGTTAAGATGTAATTGCATAAGAAAGGTTCCATACGCAATGAGCATGGAACCTTTCTACAATATTATATAGTGACTCGAACCTTTATAATATTCTCCTTTTACAAATCCATTTGCGCTATAAAACTCATCACCTTGCTTTGTATCCGAATGTAGAACAACAACGTGAAAATACTTTTCCGCATGTCTTAATAGTTGCTTTAATAACAACTTCCCTAATCCGATGCGCCGATAATCCTTTGAAATATAAAATCTCCTCAATCGGCCAATCTTATTATCTTTCGTATACGGATCTTGATTTAATCCACCGATTCCAATTAACGTATCACCTCGAAAAATGCCATATAAACATTCGCCCGTTTTACTAAATGTATTTCTTTTACTTTCATATTCATTTATTAGTTTTATTAAGAAGTTAAATCCTTCTTCTTTACTTTCCTGGACAAGGTGATTGACCTCATATTTTAGCAAATCTCCAATTCGTTTTATTTGTATATTTTCCAGCTTACTCCCCCACTTTCTCTATCCAAATGTATCTTTTTAAAAAATAAAAATGCCCAAGAATATATTATCCTGAGCATTCATTTGAATGTGAACTTATTCATTTTGTTATGTACGTATTCTTCAATTCTGGTAATATCCCCTTCAGTTCCATTAAATCATCAATTACTAAATCAGCATGAGCAAGCTCATCTTCTTGTGCAAAATCAAAATTACATCCAATCGCAATTAAACCATTATCTTTTGCCGCATTAATATCCGATAAACGATCCCCAACTACCGCTGCCTCTTTTATATCATACTTCTTCAAAATACCTTTAACTAAGTCACCTTTATTTAGCGAGTGTATTTGTTCAATACTGAATATTTCCGTAACCCATTGGTCTAAATCATAATAAGATACGATTGCCTGTAAATATTCCGTTAAACCATTACTAGCAATGTAAATGGAACAGTTATTTTCTTTTATAAAACTAAAAATTTCCTTTACATTCGGATATAAAGCACCATTTCCGTTCTTTATATTTTCAATTAGTCTTTCTAAAAAATATGCATCTGTTTGTTCCCTTACTTCATTAGAATGATTAGGTAATAAAGCTTCCCAAACTTTAGGTAAAGGTACACCCATAATTTCACGATATTTATCAATTGGTGTTATCGTATTCCATAATTGTAGTGACCGTAAATGATCAAATGTATCAT
This sequence comes from Bacillus sp. FDAARGOS_1420, assembly GCF_019344915.1. Taxonomy (NCBI): domain Bacteria; kingdom Bacillati; phylum Bacillota; class Bacilli; order Caryophanales; family Bacillaceae; genus Bacillus; species Bacillus sp. FDAARGOS_1420. The sequence continues at coordinate 1,964,157 of NZ_JAHWJB010000002.1, forward strand.
CTAGTGATAACTCTAAAATTTTATCTGTTTGAAATAAAGTTCCATCCATATCGAAAATTAGTGCTTGTAACATGATATTCTCTCCCATTCTTTACTTATGAACTACAATACAGCTTTACTCGAAATATTTTTAAGCATCTCAACAATAATTTCTGAACAATAATTCGCTGCAGTTTTCGCGAAATCATCATATGAAACTTGCGCTGAATCATCTGCACTGTCAGAAATGCATCTCAAAACGAGAAACGGTATGTCATTTATATAAGCAACATGTCCAATTGCTGCTCCTTCCATTTCTGTACAATGAGGTGCATATTCAGTGACTAATTGCTCCTTTAATTTTGAATCCTCGACGAAGCATTCTCCGCTGACGATTCTTCCTTCATGAACAGTAATATTTAAACTACTACTATTAACAGCTTTTCGGGCTAAATCTCTTAATTCCTCGCTTGCATGAAACGTTTCTTGAAACGGAAATAGATTCTTCATTTGATTTTTATTAACATCATGATGCGTAACATTTGTAGAAATAACTAGATCACCAATTTTCACATCCGGATGTAATCCACCCGCAACACCTGTATTAATGATAGAATCCACATCAAATTTATTAATTAAAATTTGTGTACATGCGGCGGCATTTACCTTTCCTACACCACATCGCGTAATAATAATTTCTGTATCCATGAAGTTTCCTTTATAAAAAGGTATTCCCGCAATAGTATGTTCCTCTTTAATAAGTAGTTTTTCTAATAGTAAGTCTATTTCTATTTGCATTGCTCCGATAATGCCGATTCTGTTCATGTATGTAGTCCCCTTAATTAATTTGCAAATATTCATCAATATCTTTATGAATTTGCATAAAAGCTTTATTCCAAAATTCATACTCCGTTAGATCAATATCAAAATGTTTTTTCATCAATTCTTCAACTGGGGCCTTTCCTGTTTCTCGTAAAAACTCTTTATACCTCAAATGAAATGCATTTTTATTTTTATTTTCCTTTGCTATTTCGATTAAACTAAAACTCGCTAAATACCCAAATGTGTATGGATAATTATAAAAAGGAACATCTGCTATATAAAACTGAACGTATTTCATCCAAACAAACGGTTGATATTCTGTTAGTGCATTCCCGTATGCCTTTTCTTGCGCGGCTATAGATAATTTCTCAATTTCATCAGCACTTAAAGGACCTTCCTTGCATTCTTCATAAAACTTCTTCTCAAACTGAAACGATGCACGAATTGCCATAACATAATTAAAACTATTTCTAATTTTCCAGCTAAGCAATGACTTTTTCATCTCTACACAATCTGTTGTTTGAATTAAATAATTCATGATTACGGTTTCAAAGAAAATAGACGCTGATTCAGCTGTACTCATCGGCAGATAATCATCTAAAAATGTTGTAGATTGTTCAAGACTCATAACATAAAAATGCCAAGCGTGTCCCAGTTCATGAGCAAGTACTCTTACACTATCAATTGTTCCATCATAACGAAGTGAAATGCGAGATTCTTTTTCACTGAAAAAAGGAGCACAAAATCCACCCGGTGGTTTATTATCTCTCGGTTCAGCATCGATCCAGCCATTCGCTATTGCATTCTGTGCGAACTGTGCCAATTCTTCATCTATATTTTTTAGTGCATCATATATGTTTTTTACTGCTACTGAAAAAGGAATAACAGTCTCATTACTTTCTTTCCATGTCATTAGCTCGTACCATGTAATTGAATTCTTTCCTTTTTTATAACCGTTTAACGCAATTACTAGCTTCGTAAGATTTTGTTCCGTTGCATTCCACATCTGGGATAATGCAATTTCAGAGATGCCATTTGCTTGTAGTGATTGTTTTAAAATCTCTGTCCCTTCCATTTCATCACTTTTAGCATGACGTAATCTTCCTATTTGATTCAATACAGTAGCAAAGATATCTTTTTCCTTATTCAAAGCATTTGTAAGAGAATCAAATACTATTACTCTTTCATTATGATCATCACTATTCATCGCAACGTAATTTGCTTGTCCAAATGATAAAGTCTCTTTATCGTGTATTACTTCTATTTTATTTCTTAATTGTGTATACATATCTTCCCAAGCTTTTAATTCATTTTCTATTAGTTTAATACTTGAATGATTTGTATTAACACTTTGTCCCTTACTAGATTCTATTAATAGTTGAACTTCTTTCTTTAATTGATTTACTTTTACACTTAGTAAAGTATTTTCAGGATGCTTCTCATCTTCAGCAGCACGGCAATATAAGTAATACTCTGCTTTTTCGATAGCCTGTATAAGTTGTGAAAGGATTACTGAATCTTTTGTTGCTTTATATTCTATAATTAACCGTTCTATAAAAAATATAAGATCTTGTTTATTAGAATAAAGTCTGTCTAAATCCCATTTAGTTGGAGCTTGAATACGTATATTCATTTTAATAGCCTCCTATTTTTACAAATAGTTACAACAATTTAATCCCTCCATAATTATATATGAATATCCAATATTTAGATATCTCTAAATATTAAAACTTAAACGAATTTATTTTAACATTCCTTATTCTGCTCCCTCCCATTTACAAGTCTACCTTTTATGCAATATAAATAGCATAAAGACGCTAAAGCCACAACTATTGGAATAAGTATGACTCCTCCAATAAAGGGATAAACCGCTATACAACATGTAAAAGCTATTATAGAAAAAACTTTACCTAATCTATTATTTATTAACTTAATTCCGGCCGCAGTACCGACTATATATGTAACAATCCCTAACGAGTTCGGTATTAATACGATTCTATCTATACTAATATGAAAAACGAAACATATTAACAAACCTATTATTGCAATAAAACCTACAACTTTTATTGCATTTGTTGGCGCTGCTCTTTTTACATTAATACTTGCTAAAAAACGAGGTGCAACTTCTTCCTGCCCTAGCGAATAGCCTAAACGGCCCACGCTTGCGATAAATGCATTTGTCGTCCCTAAGCAAATAATAAAAGCTACAAATCCAATTAACCATGCAAATTGATTACCTAAAGTTTGTTTTATTACAAGTACTAGAGCTGTAGTATTATCAGCATTAATATGATATGATTTTGTTCCAATTACTGATAATGCAATCCCCATATATAAAACTCCAATAATAATAATTGCAAATCCTGTAGACAAAATAATATTTCTTTTTCTAGGTGCTTTAAATTCTGGAGCTAAACTCGCAATTGCTTCCCAACCGAAAAACGACCAAAAAATTAATAATGACGCATCTAAAATCGGGTTTACTGCTTTCATAGAAATATGTACATTTATATTTTTCATTTCAATATAAGGTAGTGAGCTTATAATTGTTACGATTAAAATAAAAAAAGTTAATACACCGATACATACTTGAAATGAACCGCTCATTTTTAATCCAAATAAATTAAAGCCGATAGAAATACTTACTATGATTAACCCGATAATATAAGAAAAATACGATGGTAAAGAAAAGACTTTTACTATATACATTCCACCTGTCAGTGATACAATGATTTGCCCAACACTACCTGCGATAAAAAAACACCACCCTATAATCGCACCTACTTTTTTACCAAAAGCCTTCTCAGAAAAAGTTGCAATTCCCCCTGCACTTGGATGCTCAATAGATAAAAAAGCGAATGTTAATGCAAGTGGGATACTAAGTAAAATCATAATAAGCCAAGAAATAATCGCATTCCCTTCCGCTATACTCGCAGTCATACCAGGTAAAATAAGAATTCCTGATCCTAAAACTGCCCCTACGTATAAAGCTGTTCCCTTTTTAATAGAAATTGTTTCGTCGAAATGATTAGACATTACATGCACCTCCATTTATATTTTAATTATAGAAAGTTATCAGTCTATTCAACATTCAATTGTGTATGTAATTTAGCATTAGATTTTACATTATGCCTGTATTTCAGAAATTTACTTTCAACTTTGCAAAGGAGCATGAGTAATGGATGAGATTGATAAGAAAATAACCCTATTATTACAAGAAGATGCGAGGATGACAATTACAGAAATGACTGAGCATCTACACCTTAGCCGCCCTAGCGTTACAGAAAGACTAAAAAGGTTACAAGATGCAGGAATAATTGAGAAATATACCGTACGGGTATCATTAAATGCAGTTGGAAAATCAATTCAAGCATTTTTAAGAATTGAAAATCTAAAGATTCCTTGTAAAAAATTCGAGGAGAAAATCTACGAAGAATATAGAATACTCGAATGTCATCGAGTCACAGGTGAAAGTAGCTATTACTTAAAAGTAGCAGTTCACTCTATGAAGGAATTAGAGGAATTAATTGATATCGTTATTCCGTTTGGTACAGTAAAAACTTCGATGATCTTATCTTCACCAATACCATATCGGCCAGTAATTATAGAATAGCAATAAAAAAGGTTATCCAAAAGGCATAAAATATACTACTCTTTTGGATAACCCTTTACAATTTATTAGAATTTTTGACTAAACTTCTTTATAAGTCCATTTTATTTTCAGCTGATATTTTATAATACTTCGCAGATAATTTATAAGAGCGATTCTCATTATAAAAGTTACCCAACTCATAGGATAATTCAACAACTAAGCGATGTTGTTTTTTTTCTAATCCCACTTCAATTGCTTTTTGCATATTTTTCTCATATTCATAATAATCTCCACGTATTTTGAATACTTTAGCTTTCAACCCATATAGTTGGACAAATGCAATTGGTACATCATAAATCGATAAAAAATGAAATGCTTCATTCATAACCTTATTAACATTTTTCCAATCTTTAAGTTCTATGTAAACTTCCAACATGTTTCGTAACGCATATACTTTTTGATCTTTCTGTGATAAAAATTCACTTAATTCCAAAGTTTTTTCGTAGTATTTAATGGCATTCGTATAGTCTTTCAAACCTTGATAAATTTTACCGTAATCATATGAAATGATAGGTAAATACTTTGAATCACCATTAGTAGCCAAACTATTTTCTACTTGCTGTAAAATTTCAAGTGCCTTTTCATATAACTCATCCATAATATACAATATTGCAAGCATTAAAAGTGTATTTATTACGTTTTTCTGCATACCATTTTTTCTGTATATGTTGTAAGCTTTTAAGGCATACAAACGACTAATACTTTTATCTTTATAAAGCTCCTTATATACATGACATAAATTATAGTATATATGACCATGTTGTTCAGTTTCTTCTGCACCAAGTAAACTCTCAGCCTGTACATAAATATCATGAGCAGCACTGTAGTCTTGTTTATTATAAAAATATAAACCTCGAGCTTTTAAATAATAAATATAATCTTCAGGATCTTGCATTTCGACCTGACTTGGTATCATTTGCGAAGCTTGATCTATAAGCGACTTCACATATAACACGTTTTTTTGTCGGGCATGATAGTATATAAGTACACCATATACCTTTAGTAATAAAGGGATTGAATCTACTTCACGAACGTATAATTCTAACAAAGATAAGTCAGCTTCTGTAATACTTTTATCTTTTTTATATTTATTACATATTTTAAAAATAGTAAGCTGTATCTCCTCGTAATTTCCATTTATAAGATAATCGCTCTTAACTTCTAACTTCTTAGAAACCTTTTTTATAAAAGAAGATGACGGTTTTATTTTTCCACTTTCTATTCTACTCAAATATGTTATTGAGCATATTTCTGATACGAGCTCCCCCTGTGTCAATCCTTTATGCATACGAACTTGCCGAATACGTTCCCCAATTTCCATCTTTTTCTCTCCCTAATTAACCATTTCATGCTTTTCACTAAATAAGTCATTATGTATTTCTTAATCTTTCATACTATATAAAATATACAATTTCACAAATGTAAAAAAATGTATCATTTATTTTAATATTACATTCATATTATGATTATTTCTAGATAGCTTGTTAAATTTAATGGTTTAAATTTAAGGTTTTTGCCCACTTTTTTCATACAATTTTACTTCTTGTTATTAACAAAGACGGCGCCATATACTTGAATTACGATAAACTTAATGAAAAGGATTGAACTACATGTAAACTATCATTCTTAAAATAGATCGAATGGTTAATTACATTTACCTAGTACATGGAAGACATCTATTGTAAATGAAAATAAATTAAATGAGCTCAATAGATGAATTATCAATATCACATCCTAGAAATTAGTTTGTCGAATTATTTAGTAAATATGAAAGGATGACAAATATGATTGTAAAAACAAAAAAAGATTCAACACGAAAAATAGCAAGATATGTTGGAGGCGCTGCTACTCTTTTATTGCTAGCATCCTTCCTTTATCAGTGGAACAATGGTTTAGTAGTTGATGATACTGAAATATTTAGTTTCATACTAGCCTTCACTTGTTTCCTTTATACCTTCTTACCTATAAAACAAAGCACTAATAAATAGTAAATTCTATATTTTATTTAAAGAAAAAAGGATTGATCAAAAGATCAATCCTTTACTCTACTTCATTTAAGAAGAACAATGTTAACGCACCAGGTCCTGTATGCGCTCCGATTGCTGCTCCAATTGTATTTACGATAAATACTTCACAGCCGAATCTTTCAGTAATTAATGCTTTTAATGCTTCGGCAGTTTCTAAATCATCACCGTGAGTCATACCGATTGTTTGACCTTTAAGGTCTTTCCCACGCTCTTCCATAATATCAACAATTCGGCTTAATACTTTCTTTTTCCCTCGTACCTTTTCAAGTGGTACAAGTTTTCCTTCATCCACATTTAAGATTGGCTTAATGTTTAGCAAACCACCGATGAAACCGGCTACTTTACTTAAACGTCCACCTCTAACAAGGTACTGTAAGTCAGCTACAGTGAAGATATGCTCCATATGCTCCATTAGAAAAGCGACACGGTTTAATATTTCTTCTTTTGATGCGCCCTCTTTTGCCATTTTTGCAGCCTCTAATACGACAATACCCTGACCGAGTGAGGCACATTTTGTATCGATAATTTCTAAATCTAAATCAGTGTATGTTTCTTTCACTTCTTTTTTAATGAGAACTGACGATTGATATGTACCAGACAATTCAGATGAAAAAGCTAAATATATACAAGGGTTACCTTCTTTTGCATAGGAAATAAATTTTTCTTGGAATGTTTCAAGTGAAGGCAATGACGTTTTATAAACTGCGCCTTCTCTCATTTTTTGCAGTAATGTAACTGATTTTAATGTAACCCCATCTAAATACTCTGTTTCTGTTTCATCATATACACGGAGTGGAATTAAATCTATATCATATGCTTGCAGCAATTCTACCGGTAAATCCGCCGCACTATCCGTAATGATTTTAACACCCATTTTTAAACCTCTATTCTGTTATAAATATAAAAAATATAAAATAAAAATAGTACTTTTAAATTATATACGTAAAACTTAAATGAAGAAAGGAAAAGACTTTATATTGTATGCACTATTATTCAAAACTTGAACTGCAAATAAAAATGATTTCATTTTAACCTCTTTTTACAAGTTATTACACTGTGTATAATGAGAATATTACATTTTTTCTGAGGGAGGATACATATGAGTATTCAACTAGCTACATCTAATGATTTAGAATGGGTTAATAATCATTATGAATCGATAGGATTTGTACCAAGTGATTTAACACGAGACACAGTTGCGATCATTACATATAACAACGAGTATGCAGGTGTTGGACGTTTAGTCCAAATAGATGAAGGTACTATTGAAATGGGTGGAATTTTTATTCTCCCTAAATTTAGAGGTCTACAATTAGCTGGGAAACTCGTTTCATTTTTAGTACAAACTGCAAAAAAATTACAAATACTAAATGTGTATTGTCTTCCTTTCGAGGAATTAGAAAACTTTTATAAAAAATATGGCTATACTGAAGTCGATACTACGAAAGAAGTTGTCCACTCAATTATTCTAAAAAAATATAATTGGTGTTTGGAAAATTACGATAAACATGTTTTACTATTTAAGTTGTGAGTTTTGTAAAAAAGGAGTCAATGCACTTTGTATTACACATCAGATTATACAAGAAATTATCTGTGAATTAGCTTCTTTATTCAAACAACATATACGCCACATTTTATGCCTGTTTTTAATAAGTGTTAGCAAGTTCGTTGACAAACTTGTTAGCACCTTTTTAAAACATAAACCTGAAGAAATTCATACAATTAAGTAACTATCCTAGCTAGCAATAATATCATCCTTCATAAATATTAAAATGAATTCATTGAGGATAAACCGTTTGGAGGATATTCTATGGCACTAAATGATTTACAAAAGATTACGCATTGATACGCTACGAATAAAAATAATGAGCTAATCAAGGGAATATAATCATTTTTATGTAATTCGCACTTGTACTTCCTGTTCTTGTATCACTTGAATGATTAATTCCAATACAATATTTTGTACTAACTGATACACATTGTCATGAAATGTACTTTGTTCTGATATGTATTCAATACATTGATATATATATCCTTCTACCAATAAGCTCCCTTTTTCAACTGTAAATTTATTTTGTCCATTCTTTTTTACTTTTGGTACTAAAAATTCGGTTTTTGTCAAAACAATCTCCTGTTCCACCTCTTTTATTCCTATGACTTTTTCTGTGAATACCACTTTTTCTCGTAAACTAATTTCACCTTTATATTTTCCTATTTCTATTGGTAGTCTGGCTGTTATATAATTATTTACTTCTCCTTCATTTCCACTCTCTAATATTATGCTGTGAATAGGAATCCATGAAGATGTCTCTACCTTATTCTCTTCATTATTCCCTTTAACTTTTTGATTATATAATTCAACAAGCATTCTCTTTTCATGAAGATTTAAAGAAACTAATTTACAATAAGCCTCCGAATGATACTGTTGCACTGTAGTTAATAACTTAGAATCTAATTCACGCCCCTCCGCATCTTTTTCATTTCGAAATACAAATGCATCTTGATTTTTCACATTTATTTTTGGAAATACATTAAAGCTAGACACTTCTGAAATAATAGAAAATGGCGTTTTCACTACCATTGAATGCACTGAAGTCTCTATTTTTGATCCTAAACCTATACTTTCTCTCTTTGATTCAGTTTCTTCACTTTTTTTCTCTGATTCATTTGCTACTTCTACTTTCTCTAATCCAATCACTTTATTTTCTTTTGCTGGTTCAGTCTCTTCACTTTCTTTGTTTGATTCAATTGCTATTTCTTCTTGCTCTAATTCTCTTTCTTCATATTCTTTTGCTGATTCAGTTTTTCCACTTTTTTTCTCTAATCCAATTACTTTTTCTTCTTTTTTTGATTCAATTTCTTCATTTTCTTCCTCTAATCCAATTGCTTTTTCTTCTTTTGCTGATCCAGTTTTTTCACTTTCTTCCTCTAATTCAATTGCTTTTTCTTCTTTTTTTGATTCAGTTTCTTCACTTTCTTTCTCTAATCCAATTACTTTTTCTTCTTTTTTTGATTCAATTTCTTCATTTTCTTCCTCTAATCCAATCGCTTTATCTTCTTTTGCTGATCTAGTTTTTTCACTTTCTTCCTCTAATTCAATTGCTTCATCTTCTTTTTTTGACTCTGTTTCTTTACTTTCCTTTTTTTCTCTTATTTCGCGCGAATCATCTTGAACATTCAGCATTTTCCATTTGTAAACTTTGTTCCATATTTCCTTACCAACCCATGGCTTATTCATCACCATCCCCCCATCTGATGAAATTCATAAAAATATGCTTTTTGTACGCGACCATTCCATCATTATATATGTTTTATAATAATAAAAAAGACATTGTCTTTTTATTAAAGACAATGCTTTTTTAGTCTTATACTTGTACTTGTTGTACTTGTAAAACTTTTAAAGTAAGGTCTAGTACAATTTTTTCACGAAGAGTTCCAAATGGCTCGTTTAATTCTGTTGGACAAGGTGAAAAGTCTAATTCGAAAAATTGAGCACTTACTAATTCGACATATGGTTGTTCGTTATAAAAAACCGAATTTTGGAAGAAGTATTTATCTAAACGTGGTAAATCGCCGTTGTTAGGATTAATAAAATGAGATGTAGTGTCTGAAGAAGCAGCTATTAAAGCTAGTGATAGAAAATCAGCTTCTGTTAGATCTGCAAAACCAGAAAATGGAACATTTGCAATGCGATCATATAGAACTCCATTACACTCATCATTTGCATATTCAATATTTTTACGAATATACCCTTGTACAAATAATTTTCCTCTTGTAACTCGGTTGTAAGGTGTACCAACTACCGGAGTAAATGCTACAGGAACTAACTTACCTTGTGTTAAAAATACATTTTTTAAGACACGTTTAATCTCAGTTGCTGGAGGATCTAATGGAACATCGGCTTCTACAACAATTTGAATTGTTCTTTCCGCTAATACAACTGGTATTTTTACGATTGGTGCTCCTGGAGTAGTAATTGGTGTTGCTGCAGCATCACTTAATGGTGTTTGGGTTTGTCCCGCTACCTGACATGGTACATTAATTGGGCATTGTTCACTCATATTTTATAATCTCCTTTATATGAAAAATTTAGAGCTTTTTAACTCTCTATACTGTATATGTTTGTCTTCTATTAATGCGTGGGTTTGTATCATAGTCACTTTTATCATTTACAAATAAAAAGAGTACTCTCTCTTTAATAGTCAAATACACATAACTTAATGTACTTAATTTTCATGTATATTTACCTATAAAAAATAGAATTTCTTAACTCTCAACGTGGAAAAATACAATGATACGTTAATTAAGTTCAATAGTAAAAAAGATAACCATATTTTCGAAGAAACTTTCAAAAAATCTATTCTTACATTTATTAAGGCAGATAAATTTAAGTTTGTTGATTTCTTCATCTCATAATATCTTTGCAACTGCAATTTAATATTGGGTAACACCTGATTGTTAAAAAATAAAAACCGACTTAATAAAGTCGGTTTTTATACCTACATTGTTGTGGAATCACTTCATCTTTATCATTCACATCGTTTTTTTACTCTCACCTTTTCCAATAGAATTTATCAATACTTCTAATGAAAACAATCTTGTCGTTGTTCTCCCCTCTAATACTATTAATTAACATCTCTCTTAACACCTTTAGTTTAGGTAAAATTATCTTTGGATATTTTATCTTTGTAATTATAGAAAAGGGCTAATTGATGTTAATTTAATTGGATTTTCTAGCCTTTTTATGTTGTAAAATTCAATTCGTACAAACTCGTTCATTTACCTATTATTTACAAAAAAAGTATCATACGCCTTATCAAAAACATATCCAAGCTTTTCCACTAGTTTAGCAGAAGTGCTATTCGCTGCATCCCAGTTTGGATATTTCGTCTTTTCTAAACAATCCAATATTAAAGCCGTACTTACTGCAGTCACCAATCCTTTTCTTCTATGATTCGGATCGGTAGCAACTTCAATTTCAATCCCATCATCATAAATACTATACGATGATGCACCGCATACGACGTCTCCTTTATAGAACATACTATAGCCAATCCCTCGATTTATATAATCATCTGTCAATTAAAAAAGTATATCTTGTACAAGGGGTGACCTATTTACGTAAATCATTTGATGGACTAGCGGCTGTTGAGCGCATACCAGACGGAAATTTGATGAAACCTTAAAGGCTTTATCTGATTCACAGAAGAGGAAAAAAGTGAAGTAAACAAAAAATAACTCCAAAATCAACTTCTATTGTATATTTTGGAGTTATTTTACATTTTATTTAAATTCGTAATTTTCTGTTTATATATATTTCTATTTTCCTTTTCTTATTTATGTTTATCAGCTAAGTATCTAGCATAGTGAACTAAATTTCTAGCTACATCTAATTCAAGATTAAATATATTAGGTACGCCTGGTCTCCAATTCACCTCAAACAACCACAATTTTTGGTTTTCATCAATCCCAACATCAATTCCTAACTCATCAAATAATACATCCTCATATAAAGAATTAAAATGGTTAGAAAAACTTACCGCAAATCGTTCTAAATACCTTTGAACATTATACCAATCGTTATCAAACTCCGTTTTTAAAAAAATATCTAAATAAGTACTATAACCACCGCTAGCCATATTTGATACAACACTTCCTAATGGACCTATTCTCGGGAATATTGAAGTAATAACCCACTTTCCTTCTCCATTTCTTTGAACATGCAATCGAAAATCATAAACATGACCAGATTTCATTTGACATGAAATAAACTGTTGAACTATGTAACCTTTCTCTTGAATCTTATCAGACAAAAAACTTAGTAATTGTTTTTTATTAATAAGTGAAATTTGTTCTGACTCATTCATACTGTAATTTATCCCATGTTTTTCAATAAAAATAATACCCTTACCTTGATGTCCAGAAATTGGTTTAATAATAAGTTTTTCATAACGATTAATCATGTCAAAAAACTTATTAACATCATTTAATTCATAAAAAGGAATAAGATATTGCTTAAATTCCCCTGCTTTTTTTATTCTGTTATATACACTTAATTTATCTCCAATTGAATGACTTGTGAACGGAACTTTATCATATAAATAATCAAAAATTTGCTGATTTTTATCACTAACATGAACACTTGCATTATAAATAACATCAGGAAAAGAAAATTCTTGTTCAACCCACTTACCATTTTCATAAGTTTTACCTAAAATTTTCTCAGTTTCTATATTTACTTTCCCTAAAGTAAAATAAAAAAAGTTTATACCTTCAGCTTTGGCTACAGCAGCATAAGTATATGCTTTCTTTACGACATTCGGATCTTTCCGATGATGAAGCATACCAATTATAGTCATATCGGTTCCTCTTCCCCTCTTTTTAAAGATCTTTTTCAAAACAAATATCAACTTCATTATATATATATTCATGTTCTCCTTCATTCAACCATTTTTCGAAAAATCCAGAACAAGCTTAACCTCATTTTAATATTCTACCTATAGAAATATTATATCTAAGGGTTTATAAAATAATTAAGGTTAGGGTGGCATAAGATGGATACTATTGTTTTTATTGAAACAAATAAATCTGGATCAAGTAGGGAAGCAATCAAAGCAGCTGAAAAACTTAATTTCTTTACAGTTTTGTTAACAAAAAAAACAAAATTTATTGAAGAACGTGATACATTCCCTGATGTACATCAGATGATTTTCACCGATATAAATGATTATGATAATATAATTACAACAATTGAAAAATTAAATAAATCAGGAAAGAACATAAAAGGGATCTTTAGTTTTATTGACCCCTTTGTTTATCTGGCTGCACGTTTATCAGAAAAATTCTGCTCAAATATTGTATCTACTGAAGCTATCTATCGGATGGAAAACAAAATATTAACTCGTAATGTCCTTAAAGATTTACCAATCTCACTCAACTATTTAATTTACAAACCAACAGAACCATTATCATCTTTTCTTAAAAAAAATAAAAAGATAAATTTCCCTCTTATTGTGAAATCCCCTAAATCATCAGGATCAAAAGATGTATTATTAGTAAAAAATAAAAATCAATTAATTTTATCTATACAAAGTCTTTTAAAAAAACTACCTAATGAAGAAATTCTTCTTGAAGAATATGTAGATGGACCTCAGTACTTAGTCGAAATTTTAGTTCAAAATGGAAAAGTCCATATTATAGCAGTAATTGAACAAGAAATTACACTCTTTGAACGTTTTATTGTTACTGGTTATTCTTTACTAGGACAGGTAGACAAAAGTCTATATAATAGTCTTTTCAATGCAGTTAATTCTGTTATTCAGGCTTTTAATATGAAAAATGGAGCTTGTCATCTAGAACTCCGGAGAATAAATAATGATTGGAAATTAATTGAGATAAACCCCAGAATATCAGGTGGAGCAATGAATGATATAATTGAAATTGGACATGGAATCAACTTAGTGCAAGAGACTATTCAGTTAATGTTAGGAAATAAACCTTCACTAAATAAAAAACATCATAAATATGTATACACTCATTACCTAACAGTTAAATCTAAAGGAAAACTAATTCGAGTTACAGGAAAGAACCGTAGTTCTAAATATCCTGGTGTAGAGAAAGTTTATATAAAACCTAAAAAAGGAACTGTCTTAAAACCACCTACATCAATGGGACATCGATGTGGCTACGTTTTAGCAGCATCCTATTTTAAAACAGAAGCTAAAAAAATAGCTTTAAAAGCAGCTAAAGAAATTTCATTTGAAATCCAAAAAGAATAAAAAAGTTCACTCCTTTTCACTCCTTATCTACATTTATAGAAGGAGTGAACTTTTTTATTATGCAATTTTAATTTATTTATCCAACAAGCGACTCCAAAATGACTTCTTCTGTTCTGAAGCTACTATTAAGCATGTACTTTTATATAGTTTTTCGAATACTTACAAATGAGCTTTTATCTAATTAAAAATGTTCTCCGTAAATAATAACAAAGTAATGTTTTTTATTATTTTATAAATTTTTTCGAAACATAAAATTTTAACTAAGAGGGTTAATCAATAGATACGTTATAACTCCTTCTTAGAAATAAAAGATTCCGTCGCACCATTTTTATATATTTTAGTCAACTTAATAATTGACTTGTACGTATTATTGTCATCTTTTTCATCTCTTCTATTTCGGCATTACTAGTTCCACTCTCTATTTTTAAACAGTTCGAAATGGAAAGATATCCGCTTGATGCTAAAATAATAATATAAGTAACATCAGGGAAATTAATAAATAGCAATCCAAATTTCAAAGGATTCCCAGCTGTATCCGATAAAATTAATCGAAAATCTAACAGTTCAGGTACTAGAACAAAATCTTTAGAAACAATCGCTTCACCTACTATAGTAATTTGCTTTACTACATTCCCAATCTCATCTACAAATTCATCACATCTAGGTGGATCAATCATTTTTGCCTGTAAGGATAAACTTAATTCAGGGTTATTAAAATCGAAGAATAGTGTACTTCCCTCAGTTAAACAATGTGGACAAACATTTCCAAGTAAACGGAATTCCTCTTCAATAAATTTAACTTTCGTTTTACAACTACAAACTTTCCCTATTCGAATCACATCAATTTTTGAACAATCTACAAATATTACCTCATTGTCTTCTTGTACAAATGACACGATACCTTTCATCTTGTTAAATGAAAGGAAATAAGATACAACGATTTCGTTTCCAGCTATTACGATACTCTAAACCTTTGTAAAAGATTATAGACTTTGTAAAAATTCACATATACTAGTTTGACAACATTGACAATTTCATTTCGGCTCGCAATCTACTTACATTCAATCCCTTCCCTATATGTTTTTATCTAATACACATAATATGAGCGGGATATATGAAAAGCTTGGACAATATAATTTTAACGTAAGGATATAATTAGTTACGCCTAACATCAATATGGAAATTACACCAATAATAAGTAATAACACATAATTTTTACTATAAATACATATAACAATTTCATCTTTCAATGAAAAAGCGTTATAATGAGGTGCAGCCTCTAAGATTACGTAATAAAGGAGATTAAAACAATGACTAAAATTAAAGTATATCAAGTAAAAGAAGAAAATATGGAAGCAGTAAAAAACATCATTGATGTTGAGGAACAAAACCCAACTGCTGAGAACTTACAAAATCTATATACATGTGTATTAGATACTGAAGATATGGCATTACCTGAATCATACGTTGAAGAAGATATCTTAATTGATTCTATGGAAGTTATGGTTAACGCTTCTCAAAGCAAGCTAAGAGACTTAGGTACATATGATGTAATCGAAGTTCAAAACAAAGGTAAGAAAACACAAATTTTATTATTAGCAGACGAAGAATACGAAATTATCGAAGGCTAATTCGACTCCGTACATAAGAAAAAGCTCCTTTCAAAATTGAAAGGAGTTTTTTCTTTACGCTTTTGATGTTTCACTTTTCACCTTGTTTTGTTCTTTTTTATATACCATGCGCTCATTTCCCATAAAGAAAACGAATACGAACGCTAAACTTGCGGGGACTAACGCCCACATAAATGTCTGAACGATTGAACTAGAGAGAGCTTCAATAATTTTATCTAATATTTGCGGCGGAATTTGAGATCTTGCCGATTCTGATAGAATAGCTCTTGAATCTCCTAAAGCGTTTGTATTCATTCCTCCGCTCATACCTTTAAACGATTCTTCTAATTGATCCTGGAAACCAGTTCTTTGAATCATCCCGAAGATTGTAATACCAAGTGTCATACCTAATGAACGAATGAAGTTACTCGTTGAAGTCGCAGAACCGCGTTGCTCCATACCGAAGTTATGAATAGCAGCCATACTTAGTACAGAGAATGAGAAACCAACTCCAAAACCGATAATAACCATATAAATTGTTAATAATATACGACTTGTTTCTGGCGTTAATGTACTTAATAAGAATAATCCGATTAGCATAATTACAGCAGAAATAATCATAATGTTTCGGTAGCTAAGTTTCGATGTTAAAAATCCACCTAACTGCGCTGTAACTACTGATCCTAACATCATTGGTAATAACAATAATCCTGAGTTTGTTGCCGTACCACCGTATACACCTTGAATAAATAACGGAATGTACACAGTTGCTGACATAAATGCCGCCCCGTAACATAAGGCAATAATTGTACTCATTCCGAATAGACGTTGTTTAAACATCTCAAATGAAATGATTGGTTCTTCTACTTTTCGTTCAATAACAATAAAAGCAATTACTAAAATAGCGAACCCAGCAAATAAACTTAAAATAAAGCTAGAATCCCAATCATACTTTTGTCCGCCTAATTCTAAGGCGAACATTAAACAAACTACTGCACCAACTAAAGTAATTGCGCCAAACCAATCAATCTTTTGTTCTCTATGAACTCGTGACTCTTTATAAAATAATGTAATAAAAATAAGTGCTAAAATTCCAAGTGGTAAGTTAATATAAAACACCCAGTGCCAGCTAATATAATCCGTAATATATGCGCCAAGTAATGGCCCAAAGATACTTGATAAACCAAATACTGCTCCGAATAAACCACCCATTTTCCCGCGCTTTTCTGGAGGGAAAATATCAAAAACGATAGTAAATGCGATTGGCACTAGTGCCCCGCCGCCAATACCTTGAATGGCACGATAAATACCTAACTGTGTAATATTTTCAGCAGTTCCACAAAGTGCCGAACCAATCATAAAGACGATTAAACCGAAAATAAAGAATCTCTTTCTACCATACATATCTGATAGTTTACCGAAAATCGGCATACCTGCCATTTCTGCGACCATATAGGCAGAAACGACCCATACAAAGTTTTCAAGGCCTCCTAAATCACCAACGATTGTTCCCATCGCTGTTACGACAATGGTATTATCCATTGATGCCATTAAAATCCCTAGCAATAAGCCCGCCACAACAAAACCGAGCTTATTATTCTTCTCAACCATAACCTTGCTCTCCCTCATACTACTTATATTTGTTTATGTTCTTTTACGACTGCATTACCTTTCTGATTAAAACTAGTGTGATATTCTACTACACTAATTTCACAGCCAGGGCCAATTATAACATGATTTCCTCTTACTACGTCTGCTATTGTATGTTCTAAATAAATATCATCCCCTTCAATAATTGATGTTTGAAGGCTTCCTGCATGACTTGTAAAAGGAATAAATCTCGATTTTTTACGTACTGTAATCTTTTTCCCACCGATTTCTCTCACTTTACTTCCTTCATAACGAAGTGAGATTTCAATATTTTCAGCATTAAGCAAACCATCACTTTCAAGACCACCAGTTAGTAATAATTCCTCTACTTCTATATCTCCCTTTACATTTAAAGCGCCTTTCACATCTACGAAATCACCGGATAGCTTCCCTTTAAATTCTATCATACCTCTAACTTTTGTTTTATTAATTTGTCCGTCGCCTTGTACTTGGGCATTGCCATATACTTTTACATATTCCGCCTCCATATTCCCCTGTACTTCACTATCTCCATACACGACATAATTTTTCGCTTTCATATTGCCACGTACTTCACTCGTACCATACGTTTTAAAATCATTACAACTCATATGATTAGAAATTGTTCCTTCGCCGCGTATCTTTACTTTGTTATAATCTCCACCTGCTGAGCTACCTGATCCATTTACAGTAAGACTATGTTGATTTTCCATACCGATTCCTCTCTCCCTTTTAAACTTGCTTAATTTCTTTTACATTTGCGCTTTTATCAACAGTAAGAACCCCAGTATATTCAATTAGTTCAATTTCACAGTTCGGTCCTACAGTAACATTGTTTCCCCTTACTGTTTTAATGTGAGCATAATCAATATCGATATTGTCACCTTCCAGCAGTTCAGCTTCTAACTGTAAGCCAAATACTGTTTTAAATAGTCTACTAAAAGCACTCAATCTATGTTTTACTTTAATGGTTTGGCCACCAATTTCTTTCGCTCTACATGTACCATGAATATTTATATTAATTTCATCTGCGCTTAATAATCCACCAACTGTAAATTGCCCTTCTGAAGAAAAAATATCAACTTCACAATTACCATCAATCGTCGCTTGACCATTGATTTTAAATTCTTCACCAGTTACATTACCACCTATCGTCCCTTTTCCTGCAATTTTTAAAGTGGTAGCCTTTACATCTTGTGTAATTGTCCCTTTCCCATCGATTCGCATCATTTCTGCACTAACTGTACCCTCAACTTTACCTGATCCGCTAATTCTCGCATCGCTACTTTTCAAATCACCAGTAACAATTCCGTAACCATTACATTCAAATTGGTCGCACTCAACGTTTCCATTAACAGTTCCTTTTCCATTTAGTTGCACTTTATGAAACTCTCCACCGTTTGATGAACCATATCCGTTTATAATTAAATTTTCTGTACGCATTATTTCTCCTCCACTACAACAGTTTAGTTTTTAATGCTTCGGTATATTTCATAATTGCTACACGTAAAACAATCTTTGTTCCCTTTTCAAAAATTAAATCCTCAACGCTTGATACTAAGAAGCATGTAGAAATCCCTAACTTCCGAATAATAAGTAAGTCACAATTTTTATGTTTAATCGCTTCATAATTTTCACGTAAAACTTGTAAAACCATTTTCCCTTCTTCTAAGCTAACGTCTCCTGATTGAAGAAGTTCTTCTAACACGTATACATAAAGAATATCTGCAAATTGAAAATCTGCCGTTTTATTCGTTTGTTCTATAAAGAATTGTAAAACTGTTTCTGATGCAATACCCTTACGTAACAAATCATCTTTTGTTAAATGAATTTCTGTCACGCTCGGTGAGAACATATTTGCTAATTCATCAAGTGATAAATCCTCTTTCATCGTTTGGATTTTATCAATACGTTCTAATATCTTTTCTTTCGGAAAAAATGTTTCCTGGCCTGTGAACGTTGACTTCCGTACAAACCAATCTTCCGGTATTAAATTTTTTCTCTTCCACCTATATAACTGTCCGTATGAAATACCAGCTAGTTCTAATAAATCTTTTTTTGAAATCAAATCTGTACTCAACTGTATGTCACTCCTTCCTGATAACAATGTAACATAACACTGTTACGTTGTAAACAGACTTTTATAGCAAGTAGCGTAACAATGTGTGAAACAAACCTGTCTTACATACAAAAAAGGTTCTTACACATATCTTTAAATGCGTAAGAACCTATATATATCAAGCTTTAAACCATATATCATAAAAATCAATCCAGCCTTGTGAATTAATCATTATATTTTGTATTTTTTCGTGTGAACTTACTCGCTGTTTATTGCGATATAAAGGAATGATATGCATTTCACGTAACAGTGTGTCCTCCATATCGCGTAAC
Organism: Bacillus sp. FDAARGOS_1420; assembly: GCF_019344915.1. Taxonomy (NCBI): domain Bacteria; kingdom Bacillati; phylum Bacillota; class Bacilli; order Caryophanales; family Bacillaceae; genus Bacillus; species Bacillus sp. FDAARGOS_1420. Next base: position 1,984,045 of record NZ_JAHWJB010000002.1, read on the forward strand.
AGTGTCATCCGTTTCTCTAATTGATTCTCTATAAAATAAGACTGCAATACTTCGTTAAATTTTATATTGCTATGTTGATGAATAAAGCTGTTTTTTGTAAGAAACATATATAGTAAACTCTCTTCAATACGCTCACTAATTGTCGCACTATCATGTATTATATCAGCCTTTTTTATCGTACTTGTTTGCAATAACTCTTTTGTTTCAAGAAAAACGACTTCAATAGTGACGCCATACTTCGCACACTCTTTTTGTATCCAATATGAGTCTTCAACATGATCTTGTTCTGTAAATGTATATAGTCGCAGTGTTTCATTACGGTAAGAGCTCTCTTTAATAAGCGTATATATGTCCTCATTTATATGTATAGTGCCACCCTTTGTTAGAACCAATTCTTCTGCTATTTCTCCGCGCGCTCCTTGCAATTCCTCGATAAGCGCATTGCTATGAATGATTTTATATAGAGCTTTCCGAAACATCGTGTTTTGCATAGGTCCTTCTTTTGCGGTATTTAATGTAATGTATGTTACATTCGACTCAAGTCTAGTCAGTTCTTTATGATGCTTTTCTATATTGTTATAGTGTGCTTTCGCTAAAATATCGCACGTATTTACGCTGTGCTCTACATTCCATAATTCAATTCGATCGAGAAATGGTCGCTCGCGAAAATATAAATCATTTGCTTCTAATACGAATACATCCTCATTCTTTTCACATAATCGAAACGGTCCAGTACCGATTAACCTTCCATCTTCATCTTCATCTTCATTTACAATAGAACACTGTTCTGTACTTAAAGCATGTAAAAACAACTTATTATCTGTAGATAAACGAATCTGCACAATGTAGTCATCAAGAATATGTAAACTTTCAACGTGCTGTAACATCCACGCATGCGGATTATTTTTCGCTTTCAAGAATCGTTTAAATGTATGTACAACGTCATAAGCAGTAAATTCTTTCCTGTTATGAAACTGAACACCTTTTCGTAAGTAGAAGGTCCATATATATTTCTGGTCATCATATTCCCAATAAAACGCAAGTCTTGGCTCTACACTGTTTGTATTTCCGTCTATATACACTAACGTGTCGTATACATGTTTTACCATATGACATTCCGAACGCATCGTAGCGTATACAGGATCTAATGCAATATCTAGATTCATTTGGACTTGCAAACGTAGCACATCTCTTCTCCCTTTAGATGTCCTTTCGACTTGATAACCGAATATCGAATCAATCCACGTTTGAAATTGCGTTTGAAGTGATGGAAAATACGAGCTATATCTTTCAATAAATGCACTTCCACTTTTTACGTCCCCTTGTTTCGTTATTTCTTTTCCTCTTTCTAAAAGTAAAGAAAGTGGATGTTTTTGAAATAACAACTTTGAACGATTTCCTCTCCCTCGGCCTGGAAACCACATAATCCAATTAAATTCTTCTAATTTTTTTATGATTAATTTACTATTTCGCTCTGTACAAAATAAAGTTTCAGATATATTTTGTATTGTTATTTCTAATTGTTCTCCCTCTGATCTCCCTTTTCCATACTGGAGCCACAGGTGCATATATTGCTCCAAAATAATCATAAAACGCCCCCTAAAAGATGAAAAATCTTCCTCTTTCATTCTACCCTTTTTCATTTCCGGCTTCCATCTTATCATTTCAATATAGAAAGGAGGAAATAAAAATGAAGTATCTTTTAAAACGTTATAATAAGCCTATTCTCATTCGATTGTTCGGTGAATTGTTAGTCCGAACGACTGAAGCGATGTTAGCTATCATTTTTATTGTTCACGTTAATAAAGCGTTAAATGGTAATGTCATCGTTACAATGCTTCTTTTCGGATTACAGCCTCTCGCTGATATTGTGTTTACATTAATCGCTGGGGGTGTAACAGATAAATACGGCCGAAAGAAAATAATGTTACTCGGATTACTTTTACAAGCTTTTGCCGTAAGCGGCTTCGTTTTTGCTGAATCGGTCGCCTTTTTCGCCTTATTGTATGTAGTAAATGGTATTGGTCGCTCTTTATATATTCCGGCACAGCGAGCACAAATCGCTGACTTAACGAAGGAAGAACAACAGGCAGAAATATTTGCTGTTCTGCATACTACGGGAGCAATCGGCTCTGTAATTGGCCCATTAATCGGTGCCTTTTTCTATACTAGTCACCCTGAGTATTTATTTATTTTGCAAGGTGTAGCTCTTACGCTATATGCTATTCTCGTTTGGACGCAGCTTCCTGAAACAGCTCCACTCATGAAAAACGTTAATAAAACTAAAGAAGTATATTCGCCAAAACAATTTATTTCAAAGCATTACGCTGTGTTTGGACTTATGGTTTCTACGCTACCGATTAGTTTTTTCTACGCCCAAACCGAATCAAATTATCGTATATTCGCCGAAAGTGTATTTCCAAATTTTCTATTTGTACTCGTGTTTATCTCAACTTGTAAAGCTGTCATGGAAGTGATTCTCCAAATTCCCCTTGTGAAATGGTCTGAACAGTTTTCTATGCCTAAAATCATTGTTATTTCCTATACTTGCTTTACGTTAGCTGCGATTGGCTACGGTTATTCCACAACAATATGGTCATTATTTTTAACACTACTCTTTTTAGTAATTGGAGAAAGTATTGCTTTAAATCATTTACTACGATTCGTTTCACAAATTGCTCCAAGTCATAGACGCGGATTATATTTTTCTATATACGGTATACATTGGGATATTTCAAGAACTTGCGGGCCTTTTGTAGGTGCATTGTTATTAAGTAAATTAAGCGGTAGTACTCTATTTTATATTTGTGCCTTCTTATTAATAATTGGTGGTATCATTCAAGCTTTTTTTGTTCAATCGTTAGAAAGAAACAAAACAAAAGAGCTGTCCCTATAGGAACAGCTCTTTTGTTTAACCTGCCATTTTATTAATACTATCCTCCGGTGAGAACACAGAAATGTGATCTACTTTACCAGTAGATTTCGGAATAACGAATTTCAACTCAAACTGATTATTTACTTTATAACTGTATATTTTATCATTACCGTTGACTTTAACAGACGCTGGTTTTCCTAAAGCCTTTTCGATTTCTTGTAACGTAATCGATTTGAGCTCTGAATGATATGAGCGAACGTCAAAGACTTGAGATCCTTTGTTAAAGCCAAATGCTACATTTTTACTTGTAAAAGTTGCATACATCCCGTTGCCTGCTTGATCAGTTTTATCTGCTTTTCCCCACTCTTTTTCTATTTCCTCGATGTCACCTGTATGCGCTGCATATGGTACGTTAGGTACTTTACCTTCTTTTGCTTGCTCAAATAAATCTTTTACATGGTTAATTGATTTTTGATTAAGCACTGTATTTTTCGTATTAGACTCCGTTGAAGGTTTTACCGAATCATGACCTTTTGGTTTTTCCACAGACTCTTTCTCTGTTTTTTGAGCGGTGTCCTCATTCTTTTTACCCGTTTCTGACGTTTCGCTCTTTTTTTCCGTACTATTTTCTGATGTTGAATTAGTTTGTTTCTTTTCCTCAGCGTTAGTACATGCGGTTAAAGCCGCTACACACGTTAAAGTTAGGAAAAATATAATTACTTTCATATATACTTTCATCATTTTCAGCCTCCCTCTTCAACATATTCACTTTTGTAACCATTCCATTACACTACTCTTCAAATTATTTTTGGTCCAAAAAGTAAGTGCTTCGCTTTCCCCGAAAGTATTCACAATATACTCCATATACGATGTTCCTAAAAAATAACCGAGTCGATTGTATCCGAAATAGTTCCCTCCGGATAGACGGAACCATTCTTTCTCTTTTTCAACTGTCCATCCTTCAACATAATCCTGTAAAAAACGTTTCTTAATGCGCTCTTCAATTTCTTTATAATATTGTAACGATGAATCACCATTACTACTATATGAATAGTAAACGGACTCACTTAAACCTTTAACTATTAGTTGTGATAAATAGGTCGCGACCCCTTCACGATATAAACTTACCGGGGCATCATTCCATTCTGCTTTAGTCCAATCCATTCCACTCTCTTGTAATGCTACATTATGATATATATGTCCGATTTCATGAGCAACGATAACACGGAGGTGCTCCCTTACAGGAGATAATTTCTCAGCCGCAAAAAATATATCCCCAATAATCTCCCTTTCCACAAATGCATTAGAACCAAATCCACCTACAAATAGATGAAAAGTCAAATCTATATTACTACCAAATTGAATGCGATAGTCCTTACTAACTTCTTGAATAATTGATGGTAAAATTTCTGAAATAATACGAATGTCTTCTAGTTTTGCAGGATACTTTTCAATCGCACTAGAGAGACGTTCTTCTGTCTTAGGACAGTGAAACTTAAAATACTCTTCGAATGCCTCTGGGTGCATATCATAATATTTGTTCAAGTCATGTAATCCTATATCATTGCTTTCCAAAAGCTTTAAAAAGCTTGGAATTGTATTGTTAATCATCTTATTCATCTCCTTATTTACACCTTCTCTCCTTACTCGTTATATCCTTTTTGTAACTTGAATTAAGCTGCTACAAAATCTCCTTTAAATGCAAAAAACCAGCAGAAAGTGAATACTCATTCTCTGCTGGTTTAATGTTTTGTTCCTTCTGAATCTTATTCAAATCATTTGTCATGATCAGAAATCCATTAAGATTAACTATTTATATAATTAAAAAAGCTGTCCTATTAAAGGACAGCCTCAATTATGTATTTTTACACTTCGATAGATTTACCGTCTTCAACGATATGGTAAAGTAAGTGCGCTAAATGATGAATTGGACCATTTTCTTCCTCTTCTTCATTTGTCTCACCTTGGAATTCAAGATCATTTAAGTATAGTGCTAAAAATTGATAGAACAATTTCAAATCAAATCCGTAGCAAGCACTTGGTTCTTCATGATCTCCTTCATATTGTAACATTAAGTATTGCTCGTTTCCTTCTGTATCTTCAGCATCAAAGAATACGAAGAAACCAACGTTTGTATCTAAATCAAATAGATGACGAGTACCTTTTTCTGTTGCTTTCTCGAAGTCCTCTTCACTTAATTTATGTACTGTTGTTGCCTTTGCATTATCCTCTTGATGAAAATTTACTGTAAATGATTTCAATGCTGACACCTCCTGTTTGTATAACAGTAGCATAACAGATTAGACAACATAATACAAAGGGACTGCTTACAAATGTAAACAGTCCCCTGTATTCATTTCCGCATTGCACGGAATATAAAGCTTACGATGAAAATCAAAACAATCGCGCCTATTAAAGCCGGAACAATCGCATATCCGCCTATAACAGGTCCGAATTTACCAAGTAACGCTGTACCAAGCCAAGAACCGACAATACCTGCAATAATATTACCGATTACACCGCCAGGTACATCCTTCCCAGTAATTAAACTTGCAAACCATCCTAATATACCACCAACGATTAAAGACCAAATCATATCATTTCCTCCTTTATAATTGACCAATAAAAATTATAATCAGAAACAATTGCTTACCATTAGTTATGTTACATTTTTCGTAAGTTATTCGTCTTATGAAAATCATTCAAATCTGCGCACCCTTTTAAGGACAATCTGGCTTCAATATTGTTCTCATAAATTCGTCTTTAAACGCTTGATAATTAAATTCAACGGCAATTTTTTGTATAGGACGATTATCAAACGTCGTTGGCTCAGCTATTTTTCTAAAATCTGCAACACTTTGACCTCTCGTTACATCATTCGTCGTACTTATCCAAACTGCTGATTTTTTATATTCAAAAATATCATCATTTATAAATGAAATGAACGGAAGTAAATCGTGAATCGGACTCCCAGCAATACCTGGATATTCTTTTTTGTAAAAGTTCTCGTAATAAAAATCGATCATTGGCTTAATAAGTTTCGCCTGCCCGGTTCCTTCTTTATCAATAATATCGACCATTTCAGGAGTAATAAGAGCTCGCTGCGTTACATTTAACGGATATATAGTAGCATTCTGCGCATATTTCATAACGATATTCGCGGCAATTGGATCGCCGTAAAAATTAGCTTCTGATACAGGTGTAACGTTTCCCGGAAATAGAAAAGCACCGCCCATTATATAATAAGAACATACTCGATTCATTAAATTGGGGTACAATAAAAATAATGTTGCAAGTGTTGTTAATCGTCCCGTCGCGACTATAATAACATCTTCTGGACAAGGCTCAATTAATTTAATCAATTCACAAAAATTTTCTCTGTCACAAATTCTCATTTTCGGTGGAATAATTGGACCTAAGCCGTGCTCCCCATGAATTTCAGGGAAAAACAAAGGTTCTTCAGCTGTCATTGGTCTACTGGCACCTTCAATAATCTTCACTTTTGTAGCATAGTATCTTTCTAAAAAATAAACATTTTCCGTAACAATTTCTCTTGATACATTTCCGTACTCTGCAACGATACCGATAATATCTAATTTGCATGTTTTATTCGCATAAATTAACGTTACTGCATCATCAATACCAAAATCTCCGAAAAAGATTATTTTTTTATTAACTTTCCTCACCCCTCTTCAGCATAATCTACTATCATTATTATGCGAAAAAGACAAGGCGGTGAAACAGAGACAATTAAAAAAGCCGCCTATTTATTGGCGACTTCAATCTTTTTATAAGATAAATATGCTAGTACACTTTTGCTTGAATCATATTTCGGATTATTCCCTTTTCTCGGTTCTCTCATATGTGTTTTTTCAAACCCAGGAATGTCAGGCATTTTCTCTAAAAATTCAAGCATCTCTTCCTCAGTTCCCTCAATACGTACACGAATCATTATTACTATTCCTCAATTCTCATTTTCTCTGTACTAAGTATATCGTACATTAGAAAGACTGCAAGAAATTTATCTTTTTAATGTTGAACTTTTTTTACATACGAACAGTGCCATTTCAGTATAAAATGATTCTATTTTATTGTTTCCAAATTGAATTTTGAAAAATTCTTGCATTTCATTTGATGTTTTCATCATACACTCTGTTAACTTTACACGTTTTTGCATAGGAACATCCATCATATCGCACCACCAATCAAAATCGAACTTCTTGTCAAAAGTATGACATGACTGCATTTGCAAACCATGTTTTTCTAATAAAGTAATCCATTCTGTTTTTTTCAAAGCTCGTTCATGGCTTGGATCTCTCTTCTTTTCGATAAAGTTATAAAATGTATCAAACTCATTATTTTCTGGTGAAACGTTATCAATTAATATAAATAATCCATTATCTTCTAACGTTCGATTTACTTCAAAAATAAATTGCAAAGGATCAACAAAATGATGTGCTGCAATTCGGCATGTAATTGTATCAAAGGATTCATCAGCAAATGGTAACCTTTCTGCATGTCCTGCTACAAATGATACATTTTCATGTCCGTTCCCTTCTATAAAACCTTTTGCTTTTTCTAACATTTTTTCTGTTAAATCAAGAGCGACTACCTCTTTGAACATTGGGGCTAACAAATTAGCAACATGTCCACCACCAGTAGCAATATCAAGAAGACGAGTATTATGACGAGTTTCAACTTGCTGAACTACATATTGTAAATCCAGTCCTTTTGCATGAATTTTACTTTTCACATACTTCTCTGCATTACTACCAAATTGTTGTTTCACAAGTTCTTCTTTACTCACTTTTATCATCTTCTTTCTATAAAGTATTATATTTAATTTATAAGTTCTCTTTATATAATTTCAAATCCTCTTTTAGCTTAGTCTCGTCTCTTGTATTAGAGACCTTCTATCAAAAAAATTTAACTCTTTTATTTTTAAGCACAAAACAAAAAAAGTTATGGGTAATTATCCCACAACCCTACAAAGTATCTCTTATATTTGAGGATCTTCTTACACGTCTAAATAACTTAATCCCCCTGTAACTTCACAATAACTTCTACTTCGCTATTAGTAGCCTCTCTTGCATGCAATCCATATTGGTCCATGCCAATCCATATCCACCCAGGACTATCATAAAGAATATCTATGTTGAAATGCTTCAACTTAGTAAGCTCTGACCTAATAAATTTATCCCTACTAGCGATTTCCTTATCAAGCAAGCCATATTCTTTCCCATTTTCAAATAGCGCTATCATCTTTCCTGCAAGTGGATGTATACGAACAATAAAGTGATATTCTTTTTCATTTATATTCGCTACAATCGTACTAGAATCAGGTACATCACATCTAGAATTCGGCATATTCATATCAGTCAGCTCCTTTATTGATTTCATTAATATCATAACAGATTAATATTTAGATATTATTAATATAATGTAAAAAATATAAAAGCTGACTTCCCTTTAGAAATCAGCTTTTATACATTGTTTATCTTTAAACTTTTTACAAATTTTATAATGTTTCTTTCTCTTCATCATTTCCGGAAACTAAATCTCCTAAAACATCCACCGTAACTTCAACTACAAATTCACAAATCCCTGCTACAACTTCTCCAATTACTTCCTCCATCTTTCTACCCCCTTGTTTTATGGAACCTATTTGTAGTATAGAAGATACTGGTTAATTTTAACTATCGGCAAAGGTGACAAAAACATTACAGATTTGTAAGCTATTTCAATGTTTTTTTGAATTTATACTTCTCCCCTTTGAAACTTTAAGTATTATTAACAACCAGATAGGTCATCATAATATAAAGTATTTAAGAATCCTAATTTAAAGGAGGCGTGTAAAATATACTACGTAAAATTAATTAAAGGTCAATCTTTCTATGCTTTTGATCAACGATTCTTAGTGTCTCATGAAGAAGAGGTTTCGGAAAAAATTTTTAATTACTTACGCCGGAATGAATTCTTCGAAGTACGTAAAGAAGAATATTCCGCCTAAAGTATGAAAAGCATCAAAAAATGACTCTCATAATTGGGATTTTTTCTTGATGCTTTTATATTATCTCCCTTTATTCAACATTACTCCTCAATTCTCTTAAAATCTTATAATATATGTCCAAGCTAATTCATCGTTACCTTCATATTTTAGTATATGAGGAGGTGACGAATATGACTCATATCATTGATTATCAAGCTACTCAACCTTTAAATAAAACAGGTGAAACAACTTTTGTAATTCCCCATTCCCCAGAAAAAGCAATTCTAGCAAGTATTAAATTAAAAATTTCAAGAAGAGATTCACGTAATAATCGAGTAGAATTAATTGCTACAGTTGGGGTTGAAGGTATAACTGAGATTTCACAAGTTTTATTCCGAATTTTCCGTGACAATACAGAAATCTTCAACGCTCAAGTAGGGATTGAATCTACAGATTCTGAGCAATTTTACGCGCAAACATTTCAAGCTATAGATCAAAATGTTAGCTGCGGGACTCACGAGTATTCATTAACTGTAGAAAACCTTACTAGTGGTGCAAGTGCAGACATTGTTGGTCCTCTGTCTTTTAGCGGCTTAGCTATTGGACAAGATCATAAGTGTTGCTAATTTAATCTATTTTGGTTTTTTGAGAAAAGTAAGACGTATTATCTGCGTTCTTACTTTTTCTATTTTCCCCACACTTACCTTCCCTTTGAATTTACTTGTGAATTTTTTGTATTTTTAGTTACCCATTGTATCACTTAATTCATCATTTTTTTACAAATCAAAAAGATTGAAATCCATTAATGAAACACGTAATATAGACTCTGACTCTAAAAAATTCCGTTAAAAATAATACATAAAATAAGGAGGTTTTATATACGAGTTTTTCATTTTAAAAGACAGAGAGGTTTTACATTATGTGGCGTAATAAAAATGTTTGGATTGTGTTAATTGGGGAGTTTATTGCTGGTCTAGGGTTATGGCTTGGTATTCTTGGTAATCTTGAATTTATGCAAAAATACGTCCCTTCTGATTTTATGAAATCCGTTATATTATTTATCGGACTGTTAGCTGGTGTTCTAGTCGGTCCAATGGCTGGGCGTGTCATTGATCAATATGAAAAAAAGAAAGTTCTTCTTTACGCTGGATTTGGTCGTGTTATTAGTGTTATTTTCATGTTTTTCGCTATTCAATATGAAAGTATCGCTTTCATGATTGCATTTATGATTGCACTTCAAATTTCCGCGGCATTTTATTTCCCTGCATTACAATCTGTAATTCCACTCATCGTTAATGAACATGAGCTATTACAAATGAACGGTGTACATATGAATATCGGTACAATCGCTCGTATTGCAGGTACTTCACTAGGTGGCATTCTTTTAGTTGTAATGAGTTTACAGTATATGTATGCCTTCTCAATGGCAGCATACGCTTTATTATTCCTCTCAACTTTCTTCCTACAATTTGAAGATAAAAAATCCGCTACATCAAGTAAACAATCAGCTAAAGATAATAGTTTTATGGAAGTATTTCGTATTTTAAAAGGAATCCCTATTGCTTTTAAAGCACTTATATTAAGTATTATCCCTCTTTTATTTATAGCTGGATTCAATTTAATGGTTATTAACATTAGCGAAATGCAACATGACCCAACAATTAAAGGATTCATATATACAATTGAAGGTGTAGCGTTTATGTTAGGTGCATTCGTTATTAAACGTTTATCTGATCATTTCAAACCTGAAAAGTTACTATATTTCTTCGCATTTTGTACCGCTTTTGCACACCTTTCGTTGTTCTTTAGCGATATTAAATGGATGGCACTTGCCTCATTTGGTTTGTTTGGATTTAGTGTTGGCTGCTTCTTCCCTATTATGTCGACAATTTTCCAAACGAAAGTCGAAAAAAGCTATCACGGACGTCTCTTCTCATTCCGTAATATGTTTGAAAGAATTATGTTCCAAATTGTCTTACTCGGCACAGGCTTCTTCTTAGATACGATTGGATTACAGTATATGGTTCTAATTTTCGGAGTCATTTCATTGTTAATTATATTTATTTCCCTATCTAAACAGAAACGATTTGAAAAACAAACGTCGCAATCTGCGAATTTATAAAACTAATACTTCTTAAGAATGGATCCCGTATTTTACTGGGTCCATTCTTTTTGAATTTCAAGGATTAAAATCTATTCTCTTTATGTAGTTCAAATATTTAAAGGATTATCCCCTACTACTTTCGAATAAAATAAATTATAGATTTTTCAAAAAGGAGCTGTGGAAATGTCTGATGGCATCCAATTATTAATTACCCTTCTGTTTTCATTCATTATGTTTGGCGCCCTTAATTTTTTAGCCATTTCCCTATCCCAAAATAACTTTAAAAGAAGAATTGTTGCAGGTTTCTTATTTTTACTGTTAACTCCCATTATCTTTTTGACTACTACAGCATTCACCTCTATATTCGATAAAGGTGGATTTGGCGCAGCTAACCTAGCCTTTATTATTGTAAATATGTATGTTGTAAATGGAATTGTCATTCTTCTTTCCGCTTCATTTATCCTCAAAAGACATAACATAAGATAGACCATTAGGCATGAATCTGGCATTACACTAGATTCATGCCTTTTTATTTTGAAATCCCACCCTTCTCCAAATTTTTATGTGAAATTTATTAATTCTTTATAAAAATTTAAACTTTATTCATTACAATATTCCTATCGTATTCGCACGTTTATAAAAACTAATAAGAAAGGAGTACACAATGAAAAAGCTTCTATTTATTTTCCCTATATTAATCGTTCTACTTAGTGGATGTAGCAATAATGACATATACGGTTCTTGGGAAGTCATTGATAATAAAAAAGGTGAATGCCCTGTGTATTATAAATTTGAAACAGTTGTAAAAGAAGAAAAGAAAGAAAAGGTTGTTCACAATTTAGTGGAAATGCAAACAACAACTAAAAAAGAGAATTTATTTAAAGGATCGTTTGTTAAAAATTCTAACGTGTATCGTATTGATTATGGTAACTCGTTTACATCAGATCAATCTTTAAAAGTTGTCGATAATGAATTAAATGTATACTTTTTTACAACTGAAAAAACATGTACATATAAAAAAACAAACAATTAATCTTCATTTATAACGTAGAAAATATTTTCTACGTTATTTTTATATTTCCCCTTATTATCCTCCCTCTAAATTTGTCAATCATTTTAATTTTCATAAAAAAATGATAAAATGTAAACATGTGTTTTCAGAATAATTAAAAATACAGAAAGAAAACACTGTTTTTAGGAGGGGTTTTGATGACTTACACTTTAGCAACTAGAATGAAAGCATTCCAATCTTCTATATTTAGTGAATTAGGCGCCTATAAAAAAGAGAAAATTACAGCAGGTCATAAAATGATCGATTTAAGTATCGGGAATCCTGATATGCCTCCTGCTGATTTTGTGAGAGAAGAAATGGTACATACAGCAAGTGCAAAAGAAAGTTACGGATATACATTATCTGGTATTCAAGAATTTCACGAAGCTGTAACTGAATATTACAACAACACTCATAACGTTATTTTAAATGCCGATAAAGAAGTTTTATTATTAATGGGTTCACAAGACGGACTCGTTCATTTACCGATGGTTTTTGCAAATCCGGGAGATATTATATTAGTTCCTGATCCAGGATATACGGCTTATGAAACAGGAATTCAAATGGCCGGCGCAACATCTTACTACATGCCATTAAAGAAAGAAAATGATTTCTTACCTAACTTAGAAGTTATCCCTGAAGAAATTGCCAATAAAGCGAAGATGATGATTTTGAACTTCCCAGGGAATCCAGTTCCAGCAATGGCTCATGAAGATTTCTTTAAAGAGGTAATCGCATTCGCGAAAAAACATAATATTATCGTTGTCCATGATTTTGCTTATGCTGAATTTTATTTTGATGGCCAAAAGCCAATTAGCTTCTTATCTGTACCTGGCGCAAAAGAAGTTGGCGTTGAAATTAATTCTTTATCTAAAAGTTATAGTTTAGCTGGTAGCCGTATTGGTTATATGATTGGTAACGAAGAAATCGTCGGTGCGCTTACGCAATTTAAGTCTAATACAGATTACGGCGTGTTTTTACCAATTCAAAAAGCTGCATCCGCTGCATTGCGACACGGCGCTTCGTTTTGTGAGAAAAACCGTGGAATTTACCAAGAACGTAGAGATACTTTAGTAGATGGATTCCGCCAATTTGGTTGGAATGTCGATAAACCAGCTGGAAGTATGTTCGTTTGGGCTGAAATTCCGAAAGGATGGACCTCTTTAGAGTTCGCTTATGCACTTATGGATCGTGCGAATGTCGTTGTCACACCAGGTCATGCATTTGGTCCTCATGGCGAAGGTTTTGTTCGTATTGCACTCGTTCAAGATAAAAAAGTGTTACAACAAGTTGTTGAAAACATTAGAAATAGTGGTATTTTTTCTCTTGAAAAAGTAAATGAATTAGTTAAAAATTAATGATAACTCCCCTGCTTAACTGTAGCAGGGGTATTATTATTCCTGGAGGTACGATATGAATATTAAAGATACTCTTCCCCATCGCTATCCATTTTTAATGATCGATAAAATTACAAACGTTACAGAATCTCAATCAGCTACAGGATACAAACTGATCACAAATAACGAGTGGTTTATTAATAAAAATCAAAACTATATGCCTCATATGCTAATTGTAGAAGCACTGGCTCAACTTAGTGCTTTTGTAAGTACAGGTGAATCTGAAGGTCTTGGTTTCCTCTCCTCTTTAGATGGGGTGGAATTTCATGAAAATGCGTATCCCGGTGATAAACTTGACTTACATTATGAATTAACACGTAACAGACGAGGTTTTGTTCTTGGGAAAGGAATTGCCTCTGTAAACGGTCAATCAATCGTTACCATTGAAAAGCTATTAATATATCAAGCTGATTAAACAGATCACATAGTAAGGGGTAGGAAAATGCGGAATGTTGTTGGTATTGATGCTGGGGGAACATTAACAAAAATTGCTTACTTTAACGAAATGAACAAATTAGTTTTTAAAAAATTTTATTCATATGAACAAGAAAAAATTAAAGAATGGCTTCATAATAATAATTCAATTACACAATTATGCATTACAGGTGGTAAAGCTACACAGTTAGAACAACTCCTTTCAAGTTCATATAAAATAGTAGAATTAAACGAGTTTGAAGCTACTTTAGCAGGAGTACGATACATACTAAAAGAAGAAAAACGTGCTATAAACAACTTTGTATTAACAAATATCGGTACAGGTACTTCCATTCACTATGTTCACGACAAGCAATATGTTCGCGCTGGTGGAACTGGAGTTGGCGGTGGTACTATTATGGGTCTTTCAAAACTATTAACAAATATAGATCATTTTGAAGACGTGATTCCGCTTACGAAAATTGGTTCAAGAAACAGTCTAGATATTACAGTTGGAGATATTTATGGCGGGATTCTCTCCCCTCTTGATAATAACTTAACTGCTAGCAATTTCGGAAAAGCGACCATTACAGACTCAAATTATAGTAGTTCAGATATACTCGCTACCGTTCAAGGACTTGTCGGTGAAGTCGTCACTGCATTAAGCCTTCAATTCGCCGAAGCGAGAAATATTGACCATATCATTTACATCGGTTCTACTCTATGTAATAACGTACATCTTCAAAGTATTATAAGTAGCTATACAGAATATCAAAATAAAATACCAGTCTTTTTACAAGACGGCGGTTATAGTGGTGCGATTGGTGCTTTACTTCATAGTTCGAAATAAAAAAGCTGACTTTCGTCAGCTTTTTTGCAATGGTACTTCAAATTCAATAATTGATTCTCCATTCTCACCAATTCGTTCCACACTAATTCTATCAATTACACAATTTAACTTCTCATGAAAACTAGGAATATCCTTCGCTATTTCAGCCGCTAACTCCGCGCTATCTTTTCTCCCAACTGTTACATGTGGTATGTATGGAATGTCTCGTTTCAAAAATCGTAATAAGGGGCCTGTATACAATTTATCATGTAGTTTTTCTATTTGTTCTTTTCCTTGCTCAATTTCTAACAATAAATAGCCTCCTATACTAGTTACACCACTTGCAAACTTAATCTCAATTGTACCTATCCCTTTTGCCAGATTCGAAATATGTGATTTCAATTCATCATTTGAAATATTACCTTCAAAAGGAAATACAATTGTTATGTGGGGAGGAATTAAACCACATAAAGGATCGTGTATTTCTCTAATACTTTCTATCTCATCAGTAGACATGTTATTTAGAAAAAGTAAAATTGTACGCATTTTTATATCCCCCACTCTCCTCAATTTTTTATATTTATCATATTGCATAGTAGCTTGCACTTCATCAAGTTATTTCACTTACATAGAAAAATAAAAAACTTCTCAAATGAGAAGTTTTCATATAGCATGATTATTATTTTCCCGCCAAACTTTCCTGAATTTTATATAACAAGCAATTCTCCACGGAATAATATAAGACACCGCAACGACGTAAAATAATAAACCAATTATTTGCGGATCTAAGCCAACGATATATTGTCTTGAACTATATCTTAAAATAACAATTCCGATAAAAGTAATTAAAAAGGCAGCACTTTTTTTCGTATAAATGTTTCCGTCTTCTCTTCGCTCATAGTTTGTTAGAAATATAAGTGGGATTGCGAAAATCACCCCAATGGATGCTGCTATAGTCACTTGTAATATAGCTGGATGTACTGGACCAAAAAACAATAAAATACCCGGTGTTAAAAATAGTAATGGCCACAAAATACGTTTTCCCGTTCCCTTTATCGGCTTATACATAGAACGATATCGTCGCCAAAAAATTAGCAGTGCCACGCATAAAAAGACGGTTATTAGTGAAGAAGTATCTCCCATACAGTCTTCCTTCTCTCTTAAAGTATTTGTGCTTAAATCGTATCCTCAAAAGAAACTTTACGAATAAATAGAGCGCTAATTATAAAGTATATTAAAATAAGCACTATCGAAATTGATATAAAATTGGGTATATCAAGTAACGATTTACTATCAATAAATACCAATTCTTTCAAACCTACCTTACCATAAATTGTACTCGTCAACCCCAAGAAAAAAATCACACTAAAAGCAAAGCCTATCCAATTAAATCTTTTCTGAAAAATAGTTGTTAATTGAAATAAGCTAGCTAATAATAGATAGAACACGAACTGTGCAAAGAATTGTTCAATTGTATGTGCTCCTAAATGTATATGTTTCGTTTCATAAAATGTACCTTGTAAAAGCAAAACTTGTAGAAATGAAAAAATTACTGATTGTAATATGATAAAACATACTGAACCAATAAAGAATTGTAATCTAGTAACGCCAAATGAGACAACTGTACGAAATATGTCATCTTGAACAAGAAAAACACTTGCCACAATAAATATTGCAATTGCAATAGATGAATTATTGAAGATATCATGTAAAAATGCTACCTTTAGTCCCTTTATATCAGTTGCAGTTGTTGTCCATTTTATAAATAATGCCACACACCAAAAGATAAGAATAGCCTTATAATGAAATTTCATATGTAACTTTAATTGTTTTAAAAGCATTTTCATTTCACCTCATTATCTGTTAGATAAATAAATAGTTTTTGCAGTGTTACTCTGCCTATTTCTAACCCTTCAGTTTCTATTAGCTCATAATCTCTAGCAGAAAGATCTCCCCATATCGCAGAAAGCTCTTTATTCCCATACAACTCTTGTTTTACAACATTTTTCCCCATTAAAAAATTTGTCACTTTATCTTTATGTCCTGATATTATGTGTCCTTTTTCTAAAAAATCTTCCACAGAGGATTGAACAGCTAACGATCCTTCTTTTAATATGATTACATTTTCTATAACATGGGACACTTCCTCAACTAAATGTGTTGATAAGATGATTGTTCGTGGATATTCACTATAATCTTCCAATAATAATTCGTAAAACAACTCTCGATGTGCTGCATCTAAACCGGTAGTCGGCTCATCAAAAATAGTAATTGGTGCTCTACTAGCTAAACCTTTAATAATACCAACAATTGTTTGCATACCATGGGATAAATCATAATATTTTTCTTTTGCATTCAATTGAAATTTTTTAATAAGTTCCTCAGCATATTCTTGATCCCAATTTTCATAAAACATGTTACACAAATAAAAAACATCTTTTACCTTACTACTTAAATTAATGTTTTCTTTCACCTTTACGAAACAAATATTTCGCATCGCTTTACTATTTTCAAATACATTTTCACCAAATACAGATACGCTTCCACTACTTGAAATAATCTGACCTGCGAGTATGTTTAATAAAGTTGTTTTCCCCGCTCCGTTTCTTCCAAGCAAACCATATATTTTATGCTCTTCCAATGAAATAGTTACTTCGTTAACAGCTAATTTCTTTTTATATTTTTTAGACAAGTTTTTCGTTTCAAGTGCAATCATCCCTCTTTCCCCTCCTTCGTAATTTTGTGTATCATGTCCATCAATTCGTCTTTTGATATTTCTAGTACTTTTGCTTCTTCCCACACTTTAGGTAAATACTCAGTCATAAAAGTATTTTGTCTTTTTTTTAGTACGACTTCTTTTGCTCCCTTTGTAACAAACATCCCGATCCCTCTCTTTTTATATAAGATCCCCTCATCTACTAGTAGATTTACTCCTTTTGCAGCTGTAGCCGGATTAATTTGTAACATCTTCGCAAATTGATTTGTCGACGGGACTTGTTCTTCTTCAAGTAATATGTCTTTTAAAATATCAGATTCAATTGTTTCTGCAATTTGTATGTATATTAACTTATTTTGTTCTAGAGTAGGTTTCACGATTTCACCACCTTAGGTTCATAGGTTCATTACTTATGTAATTAACCATAGCACAACGTTATATTTTTTTCCATAATTTTCATCGAAAAAGAGAATCATTCATTTAAGAATGACTCTCTTTCAAAAAATTCATAGTTTCAACTTTTGTTCTCAAATTCTTTTCATTTATACCATTTTGACAAAAGTTAAACTGTTGTCCTTTTATAGATTTCGTCCGATCTACTATTTGTCCTAGATGATAACTTGTATGCTCCACTAAATGTAGTAAGTTATGAAGATCAATATGCTTTTTTTCTTTCCATACTTGCATATATGCTTTTCTCCATTCATCAAATATTTCTTCAACGTTTTTTAGCAAAACTTCAGAGCTTAGTCGTTTTACCGGAAAATACTCCTCAATTCCCTTTTCAAAAACTATATTTGGATTCTTATTACGCTTTGTATTTCTCTGTAAATGTTCACAAATATGCAGTACGATTCCACCAATTGAATTAATAGAGTCCCTTTGTTTCCACAAATCTTCTTCACTAATGAGCCTTATTGCCTGTACTAGCTTAGGTAAATAATGTTCCTGCATTCTATGATAGATAATTTTGTATACTAACTCCACCTTTTCTCCTCCCATTATTTCAACTACTGCACTGGATATTTAGCAAATAAAAATTCCCGAAACTCTTTATCATTCATAAGCATTGTAATTTTTTTGTTATTATCGTTAAGGAACTTTACTACTTTCATTTTATCCCATATATCATCTTCTTTTGGAAAATCATCAAATTTTTCATACAAGATTGATAGTATTTCTTCTCTTTTCATCGTAAATTTTTTATTTTCTACTTGAAACTCGTAACCTTTTGCATTTGGTACTAAAATCGCTAGATAAATAACGTTAAAGAGAAAATTCTTCTTCATCGTATCCTTACCATCAAACCAATACGTCTCAACCATATCTTCTGTAAGGGCTCCATCCCCTCGTGCACCATAGTTCACCTTTATACTTTCATTCTCTAAACTTATACTTTGAAATGTTTCACCACCGGGTAAATGATTAACAATTGCAACCACATCTGAGTTATTACCAACATATGTCCCAGCATATTTCTTAAAAGCACCAGGTTCAATATCAGATATTTCTTTTATTCTTTCTCCGCTAGAACAAGCAGTAATAAATAAAAAAATTGTTAGCATAACAACCACATTACGATGCATATATTTCATTTAGCATCCCCCATTTTTATCGATATTTCGTTCATTACAATACTTCTTCTCAAAACCCTTTAAAATATACGCATTTTAATCAAAATTAAAAATTTTCACTTTTTATGTTTACAATTATCCATTAATTGTATATAATTACTAACGTAAGAAAAATATTCTAAAAGGAGGTCGAAGGAAATGATGAAATTACAATTACATGCTTTAACTTTAGCGTTAACTGCATCTGTGTTTTTCGGACAATTAAATATGAATTCGACCACCCTAACGGAGAATTGAAAATCGTACTTTATTTCTATTAATTCATAAATTCGCCACAGGAGGTCGTATACTTTCCTGTGGCTTTTTCACGCCCAGCCATAGGAGAACGATATCTTCCTGTGGCTTTTTCGTGCGATTTTTTAGTCTCATACATTATTTTTTAAAGAAAGGAGCAACATTCGATGACTATTAGCGTATTGTTTTTAAGTATTACGATTCAAAGAAATAAACTTTCCAAAGCTGAAATTCTTCATAATGAGCAAATTACAAAAGCTATGAATGATGTTAAGGAGCGCCAAGTGCTTTATTGCGATCACCTGTAATTCCTTTTCGAAAGGAGGAATTCGTCTATGACTTTTCATATTTTCTTTTTTACGACAGCACTTCAGAAAAAAACGTTATCTGAAGCTGAAATCTTTCGTAAACAACAATTAAAACAAACTATGGATAAAATAACGGACATTAAAAGTTCGTATTATACACAAATGTACTAAAAATATTTTTAAAAGGGGCAATATCCTAATGAAATTCAAAGCTTTCTTTTTAACTATCACCATTCAAAAACGTAAATCTTCAAAAGCTGAAATCTTACGTGAACAACAAATTAAAATTATTATGGACGAAGTAAAAGAGCTTCAGTCCTCTTATTACAATCGCCTTTACTAAATACATTATAAAGGGGTAATTTCCTAATGAAATTTAAGGCTTTCTTTTTAACGATTACCATTCAAAAACGCAAACTTTCAAAAGATGAAATTTCTCGTGAACAACAAATTAAAAATATTATGGATGATGTGAAAGAGCGCCAGTCCTCTTATTACAATCGTCTTTACTAAATACATTATAAAGGGGTAATATCCAATGAAATTCAGAGTATTATTTTTAACAATTACCATTCAAAAAAACAAACTGTCTGAGTCTGATATGCTTCATGACCGACAAATTGAGCAGGCTATGTACAACGTAAAAGAACGACAAAGTCATTATTGTAGTCACCTGTAATTCCTATTCGAAAGGAGGAATTCATGTATGAAGTTTCACCTTTTCTTTTTAACCATAACGATTCAAAAAGAAACTATATCTGCAAATGAAGTAAAACAAGAGGAACAGTATAAAAAGATTATAGATGAAATTCGTGATCGTAGAAGCAAGTACTACACTCACCTATAATTGTTTGAACTTATATTAGAAATGAAAGGAGTCGATTATGATGTTAATGACGCGGTGTAAAGAAATGATTTGGATAGTTCAGAGAGATTCCACATAGTTTATAAAATTTATTTAACAAAAATTCACTGCCTGATTTGATGTGTAAAAAATATATAATAATAAGTATTTCATACACTCAAAAAAATAAAAGATACACCCCTTTTTATTAAGCGGTGTATCTTTCTCAACATATTCTATTTCCGTTTACTTCGTTTCGTCTTAAACAATCTCACTAAGTTCGAAACAACTGTTTTTGTTACCGCATAAGCTGGTACTGCTAAAATCATTCCGATAATTCCCGCGAAATTACCTACCCCTAAAATAAGGATGATAATTGTCAACGGATGGATGTTTAATTTTGAACTCATAATACGCGGTGAAATGATGTTACTTTCAAACTGTTGTACGATTGTTACTATAATAATTACGTACAGAGCTTGCATCGGAGATACGAACAGACCTATAATGACAGCTGGTGCTGCTCCGATAAATGGACCTAAGTTCGGAATTATATTTGTAAATGCTGCGATAATTCCTAAAACGAAAGCATACGGTAAACCGATAATTAAATAACCAGTAAATGTAAAGGCACCAATAAACATACAAACTAGCGCTTGACCTTGAATATATGCAGATAATGTTTCGTTCGTTTCCTTTATGATACGAAGTCCTTCTTCACGGTAAGACTCTGGTAATACACTAACAGCTTTTCCTGGAAATGCATGTCCATCTTTAAACATATAAAATAAAATGAACGGTACTGTAAAGATAACTAACGCCACGTTCGTGATAATACCAAATAAAGCCGTTGCACTCGACGTAAGTGTGTTTGGTATTTCCTTTAAGTATTCAATTGCATTTTTCTCAATTGTCTCAATGGAAACGTAGTTTTGTGTAGATAGCCATTCAAATAATCTATGATGGGATAGATCTTGTATGTATACTTTTCCCTCTTTTATGTAAGTCGGCATATTTTTTACTAAATCCATTAACTGTTGTGAGATGGTTGGAACGACTACTCCAATAGCAACTCCAGTTAATGTAATGATAAAAAGGTACAGTAGTAAGATTGCTAAACCTCTAGGTACTTTTTTATTCTCCAAAAAGACTAACACAGGGTTAAATATGAAGTATAAAAATAGCGCGATTAAAATTGGGAAAAATAATGTTGATATGAAGATACCAATTGGTTGAAATAGAAACGATATTTTTGTGCAAATAAATATAATTCCTACAACCATCAGCACTTCTAATGTCCAAAAGTGCACTTTCGATTTCAAAAAAATGTCCTCCTTTAAACTAGCACTTCTCTTCATTGTACCAAATTAAACTTAGATTTCACATAATATTTTCCTTTACAATATTCCAAAATCCCATTAAATACACTACAATGAGATTACAGACAAATTTGCAGGTAAAGGTGATAAATATGACACAATGCATCATTTGCAGAAAAGATACGAAAGAACTTAGTGAACAATATGTCATTCCAGAGATATTATGTGGATATTATTTCATAAACTCAATTTGTGATTCATGTCATGAACATATGACAACAAATATTGATCGTCCTTTAATTAGACATAAATTAAGTCAATATAAGATTGAGCAAATGAAAAAACAAATCGATTCCCCTCTCTATACGAATGAGCATGGTGAGGAGCTAGCAGCCGCTGAGACAGATGTAGTCGAAGTAAGTGATGAGATACTTTATTCCAATGCATTAATTATGAAACTATGTAAAAAGCACGATATTTCATTACATAATGAAATTTGGAAAGAAGAGCGCGTAACAAAAGTAGCTAGTTCTATTCAACGTGAATTGCTTTTAGATAACCGTAAATATAAAATGAGTGTATTAAAAATGGCTTATACTTTTGCTGTACAAACAATTGATGGCTACTTTGACGATCCAGATGCGATTGATATTTCTACCATTCTATTAAATGCCGATTTCATGGAATTAAAGGAAAAGAGTATCGTTCGTGACTTAAGCAAAAGCTCTTTATGGAATACATTAAATACAACGAGCGAAAACCATTACTTTATTTTACTTAGTGATAAAGACGGTCTATTCTGCTTCATTCGCCTATTTGATATTTTTGATGTTGTTGTTCATTTATCAGAAAAAAGATACAATCTTCCATCACCAATTGTCGGCGTAAATAATGTAGACAAAAAAGGATTTTTTGTGGAAAGTTTAAAACAGTATATGGATGGGCTATTTAAAGAAACTACACGTTCTATTTAATCGAAACCAGAACATACGGTCTCCTTTCTTCATGAAAAGACACTGTGTTATAATGAGTATGAAAAGAACAATACAATCACATAAAACAATTGAAACCTGTATATAAATAAAAAAGACTAGTGTGCGGCTACACACTAGTCCACGTAACTTAGCAGATTGGATTGTTCATTTATCCTATTTGTTTCGTACAAACACAACAACCCACATTCTATAGGCATAGGTGGGTTGTTATTTTTTGAGCTTGTCAATTAAGACGACAATAAACGTTAACAATGCAATGAGAAACAGTCCACCTTGCAATAACAACGAAATTTCACTCACTTATTATCACCCCCCTCCTACTCGGAGAAGTGATAATTGAACAACCAACCGTACCTTAAGTTACTATTTAATTTTACCATATTTTCTAATAGTTTACGATGAAAACCCGCAAGTGAAATACTTGCGGGTTTTTTATCCCGTATTAACAGGCAGTAAACAAAATGAAGCAAATCATTGGTGAAACTGCCTGTTAATGCCCGATTGGTTCAACCAATAATCCTTTGGGACAATTCACCCAAAGGATTAAAATTTCACTTTATTTCTCACTATTTTTTTAATGCATATGCATCCGCAATCATTTCACCAACAATTTTATTTTCTTGTTCCTTTTCGTCTTTCAATAATGGAAATAATAATTCTGCTACTTCATACGCTTCTTCTAAATGCGGATATCCTAATAAAACAAACGTATCAATTTCTAACGCTTCATATTCACGGATCTCCACTCCCTTGAGGAAAGCGAATTCTTTCGTTTCATTCATTATATTGGTCCGTCAGCAAATCTAAACAGAGCGAAACTACCTGCACTAAAAGTTTGTATTGCTCCAGTTGTATTTACACCATTTTCTATAGTTACTGAAGTTGGTGAATTATTAAAAATGCTTATTGTAGTGCCAGCAGCATAATTAGCTACCTGTGATATTGTAATCATACCTGCACCATTTGCATTTGAAGCTGGTACAATAGGAACACCATTAATTGCAATTGCAAAATTAGAATTTGGTGCTGTGCCTACATTAAAGTTTAATTGGGCACTAAGATAATAAAGACCAGGTGTAACTATTGTAAAGGTATCTACGTTATTATAAGTTATTCCGACAACCTGTATATTTGGCCCAGGGGCCGTAGGAAGTACTACAAGACCCCCACTAGCAATTGTTTGCGTATTAATACTACTATTTGCGAATGGTTGTAAAATAGCTGCAACTACTCCGGTTGGTCCCGTTGGGCCGGTTGATCCGGCTGGTGCGGTTGGTCCCGTTGGCCCCGTCGATCCTGTTGGTCCTGTCGGTCCGGTTGATCCCGTTGGTCCCGTCGATCCCGTTGGTCCCGTCGATCCCGTTGGCCCCGTTGGTCCCGTTGGTCCGGTTGATCCCGTTGGTCCCGTCGATCCCGTTGGCCCCGTTGGTCCCGTCGGTCCCGTCGATCCCGTTGGTCCCGTTGGTCCAGTTGATCCCGTTGGTCCCGTCGATCCCGTTGGTCCCGTCGGTCCGGTTGATCCCGTTGGTCCCGTCGATCCTGTTGGTCCCGTTGGTCCTGTCGGTCCGGTTGATCCCGTTGGTCCTGTCGGTCCGGTTGATCCCGTTGGTCCTGTCGGTCCGGTTGATCCCGTTGGCCCCGTCGATCCTGTTGGTCCCGTCGCTCCTGTTGGTCCTGTCGGTCCGGTTGATCCCGTTGGTCCCGTCGCTCCTGTTGGTCCTGTCGGTCCGGTTGATCCCGTTGGTCCCGTCGCTCCTGTTGGTCCCGTTGGTCCTGTCGGTCCCGTTGGTCCAGGATCTCCTGTTGGCCCAGTTGGCCCAGTTGGCCCAGTTGGCCCCGTTGGTCCCGTTGGTCCCGTTGGTCCAGCTGGGCCGGTTGGGCCTGTGCAACATGGGCCGGTTGGACCGGTTGGACCTACAACAAGAGGCGGAAAAGCACATGGGAAATGACATTTGTGTTTGTCAAATCGCTTCAAAATACTCACCTCGTATTACATGTTTTTACATCTCTCTACATAATAATAATCAAGGGTAAAAGAATGCATGTACAATAAGAGAAAAACCAAAAAACACCATAATTAATTCATTTATCCCCTTATATGTATTAGATCCTCATTCAAAGAATGAAACTCCTTTTATTTTATCGAATACATCTAAGATTGACATAACATCATATTAAAGGAACTTTTGAAACAACAAAAGAGGTACTATTTCGGTACCCCTACTCATTTGTATTTTGATTCACTGCTATTTCTTTGGAAAATAGGATATCTATGTTTTTTGAAATACAAATGCCTCAGACATTTTCTACAGCAGCTGACAAGTTTTGACCTAGCAAAATATAAGCTTCGGCGTCAGCGTCATGTATTTCAGTGCTCTGTGAAGTAGAAATATACTCATCAAACGCACGGGTAAGATCTCCCTTCATTATCCAACGAACCGTATGCGGAAAAATAGCTACTAAGTCGGCATTGATATTTTGGAGCAACGGATACTTTGTGAGTAGATTAGCAATTTGCGAGTTAATATTCAATTTTTTTAACGACAAAGGTCGCTTCTTTTTGATATCTAAAAAAAGCAAAAGTAGCTGGTCATCCGGCTTATTTACGGCTTGATAAGCAATAATTTCCATTTCAGTTAACGAAGGATCGTCTACATTACAAGTTTTATACCAAGACTGAAAACGCTCAATAATGCTATTGTAATCTTTTCGTAGAACATATGGGATTATATCAGGAATTTTCAATAGTAAATACTTCAGCGTTTCTTTTTTAATAAATTGAGATAAGTGTGGATATATGGTCACAAGTATTTCAACAGTCATTTCAGCGCTTTTGTAGGCTCGATATTTTTTTTGTGCAAGAAGCCAGTTTATAACTGGCGTACGCAGCTTTAAATCCAGCTCTTCATCAGAAATATCGATTTGTTGGAATAATTCTTTCGTTTTTTTGTGGGTTAATACATCATACAGACTTTGTAGTTTTGCATAGCTCGTCAAGGTTTCTTGAAGTATAACGGTTATCGTGTCGTTTATTCCGTTATAGTAGACAGCATGAATAAACTGGTTGTTCTGTGGGCTGATGAATCCGCACTTATCAATCAGAAATGCACGTGCTGTATCGTCAAGTATACGGTCGCAAGTAATACGAGTAGCATCCAACTGATACGAAGAAGATTGTAGATTCATATAGTATTTATGTAACGAGTCTGCTAGGATACCTACACGTCTGGCATTACGAAAGTTTTCAATTGCAAACAGTGTATCTGCACCGTAGTGCATATCTGGCATACGTGAAAAATCAAATTTTCGTAAAACCGATACTTTGTAAAGTTTGCACCATACTGTCCTCATAAACTGATGATAATCCGAAAAATATGTGTTAAACATTTCTGGTGTATCTAATATGAGGTTTTGACCCAATCTGCGAATAGCAATTAGATCCTTGCTTGTTTCATCGATAAAATCATGTCCACAAGCGGCAACATCGAGATCGTAATTCGATATAAATTGCACCATGCTCTTCAAGAAGTTCGGTTTATATTCATCGTCTGCATCGAGAAAACAGAAATAATCACTTTCATCGTAATTCTCAATAATTTCTGTCCAGCTGTGCTCTCTTTCATGAACATGATTCTGCTTGTTTCTAAGCGCAATAATACGCGAATCTTTGGAAGCATATTGTTTTATGATTTCTCCTGTTCCATCTGTCGCAGCATTATCCAATAAATGCCACACCCAATTCTGCTCAGTTTGGGCAATAACACTTTCAATCGCACGCGCCATCGTTTTTTCCGCATTATATGCATATGTGTAGAAAATACATTTTTTCAAGCAACATCATCCCCTAATCATATAAAAATATTTTTCATGAATTCATGGGGGTTTTTCCCAGTTATTATAGATTATGTGCATTTATACAGAATGTTTCTTTGTCCATAAAGAAGGACTTCTTGTAGTTCCCGAAAAAGCGTGTGCAATTTAAAGCGGCCAGCGTGCAGGCGCTGGCTATATTAATTCGGATGATTCGCATATCTTCTGGCGACCTCATTATATTACTGCCTCTTATGAGCTAGGTAATTCGTCATATATTCTAGTTGCCTTTCAAAGCCCTTAAAGCGGTTTGATGTGATGTTCTCACACATACTTTGCATAAAAGCGAACAAAGATTTTTCAATATCTTCAGCAATTTCCGGTGCGCGTTTTGATAGGTATTTAGCCCTCGTTTGATACATCACCAAATACTCATCGAGTAATTCTGGAGTCATCTGCTTGTTGTGTATAAACGCCGTCATGTTGGACGAGTGCTTCCTGAAATAATACATCGCGATATTCCATACAGCTATTCGCCCCGCCCGCTCAAATACTTTGTAGATAACGTGAATGTCATCCACCAGTACATTATCCGGAAATGAAAGTCCCATCCACAAACCGCGCCGAAAGATCTTGGTCGGCGGCGCGGCGTTGTAAAGCTGACGTTTTAATAGCTCTCGTAATCCCTGCAATCGGTCAAAAACGAACCTCCCATTGCAAACAAAGTATGGCTCTAGCCTATCCCCGAAATCATTATAGCTACCGCACATCGCAATATCGGCATTTTCTTCACGTACAAGGTCGGCGAGAAACGAGAGCATCGATGGCTCGCATCGGTCGTCGTCATCCACAAATACAACATATTCGCCCGTAGCGGCAGCAAGACCGCTGTTACGTCCATACGATGCTCCGATGTTTTTCGAAATTGTTAATAATTTCACCCGCGCATCCACTTCCGCGTAACCAGTACAGAGTTCCGCTGTACCATCGGTTGAACCATTGTTGACTAGAATCAGCTCATAATCACTGAATGTCTGATTCTGCAAGGATTCCAGCATGACTGGCAGATACTGCTCACGGTTGTATGTAAGCAATATAACGCTAATAAATGGCATAGACACCTCTCCAGATGTTAAAATTCAACGAAAAGCAAATCGCTTTCGTCAATACCAAGCCCTATAAACTGTCTCCGAAGTTCTTCCCTCACATTTTGGTATCCAGATACAATCAAGATTGTTATTGGCTTATCGTCAACTATCTTCGTTACAGCGGTAGGGAGGCAAACAGGAACTCCATCAGCTAACATTCCATTTTTTTGTACATCGTTATCAAAAAAACCAGAAAAAGAAAGGCCACTTGCCTCAAAAGCAGTTTTTAAATATAAACCAATATGGCCGGTTGGAGCAATATATATATTGCCCCCCTTAGCTAAAACTTTCCTGGCTATTTGCTCGATTATGCTACGGTATTGTACCTGCAAACGGGCAAGACCCACCGTAGCCTCCTCTGATAACAGAGTACTAATTTCAGAACAACCGTTCCTTTCTGAGGGTGTGATCGTATCTTTCAAATCTTTTCGGTTCAAGTATTTATCTATCTCGGCAGCGCTTTCGCTTATTTGTTCATTACTCATGGTGCATAACGCAGCAATGAGTTGGTAGCGAAATTGTTCCATATAGACGTGGACAAAACCGCGCTCTTGTTCCGTTTTTGCCACACGGCGCATCAACAACGACAAGGAGAGCAAAAGCTTGAAGCACTCCGAAATAGCCTTGGATGGAGTTATCCTTGTAATTGATGATGAATGCACACGGTACAAGTAAACCAACGTGTCAACGTAGTGTACCAATTGTGCCGATAGCAAAGTACGGACAGATATATAGACATCATGATAAATATTTGATGGCGTCTTTAAACGTTTTATGGGCACATTATAATGCTCCCGTAATTTTCGTGAAAAAATCAGTCGCCACGTTGCTACATTAAACGGCTGAGCTTCAGTTAAGTATTTAAGAACTTGATCTTTACTTTGACCGTTAATACGATTAGTTTGATAAATTGTATCAGTAAAATTGATGACATTATCCTCTAAAACCGTACTGAATCGTCCGAAAAGCACATCTGGAGCACTGTTTCGTAAAATTTTTACGATTTCCTCATATGCGCCCGGGGCCAACATATCGTCGCCATCTACATAATGTATGTATTGCCCCCGTGCTTTCTTTGTTCCGTATATAACCGCCTTGCCAAAAAGCGGCTCACCAGTTAGCGCGTAATATCGTATCTGTTTATTATGTACTGCGTACTCTCTGCAAATAGCATCGCTCCTGTCAGTAGAGTTGTTATTGACCAAAACGATTTCATAATCATCAAAGGGCTGAATAATGATGCTGTCCAAACACGCGCCAATATAACGCTCTAAATTGTATACACTTACGATAAAACTTACAAGCGGCCTCTGCCCAGATATCCGCATATTTACACCTCTTTTATGATACCTTTTTCATTATTTCCGTTCATCTCTAAATACCTCAAATACCGTTCTACCCCCGTACGGGTATCCACTGATGGCGTGTAATCCAGTACTGTTTTTATTTTGCTCAAATCCGGACAGCGGCGCTGTGGGCTGTCCGTATTGTAATGTTTGTCTGTATGCTCACTAAATATGATTCTCCCGTTATATCCAAAGATACAATTCCCAACGGAACGATATATCTCCGCTAATTCCAGAATTGTCATTTCTTCCGTGTCGTTACCGATATTGAAGATATCGTATCGCGCATACAACGCACATTTCAGTGACGCGAGTGTGGTATCCGAAGCATAACAGAAGGTACGAGTCGCTTTACCGTCGCTGTACAAGACAATCGGTTTATTTTGCAAAATATTCATCGCAAAATCCGCTGGGGCACGTTTATCATTTGTACGCAGTCCGGGGCCGAAGCTATTGAACGGGCGTAACACCGTCACTGGGAAGCCTTTCTGATAATGAAAATTATAACAGAGCGTTTCGGCGTACCGCTTTGATTCATCATAGCAGGAGCGCGGGCCGGAGCTGTTAACGTTGCCCCAATAGCTTTCTGGCGTTGGCACCATTTTAGGTTCAGGATCGCCATAAATCTCGCTAGTGGAGTAAAACAATAAATTGAAAATGCCTCTGCCACTATAAAAGTCAAGCAGGCGCCGAAGCCCGACAACATCGGCATCCATCGTTTCGATTGGATGCAATCTGTAGTATACGGGAGATGCCAGCGACGCCATATGAAAAATAAGGTCCGCGTCGCCGGCAAACGAAAAATCCTCTCGAGTGACGTCGCCCTCGTGCACCGTAAACAGGGGGTAGCTTTCTATTGCATGAATCCAATTGGGCTTTCTGAAAATATAATTATCAAGCACGTATATGCGTTTCACACCAAGGCTTTGCCCATATTGGGCAAAAAACTGTACCAGCATAAATCCAAGAGAGCCAGCAAAGCCTGTTATTAATATTTTCCTTCCTTTCAAAGCGCTGCGCTCGTACTCTGTTAATCCATCCATGATACGCCGTAAATCATCTAGTAGAATTCTGTTATCCGGCATATTGTTCACCATTCCTTATCTATACCAAATGTTTTGCCACTCCAGTCCAATTAACACTCAATTTTCTAAGAAATATCTGCAATCGACGAAGCGTGTATCCGAAAAGGTCTTATCAATTCCTTTAAATTCTTCCCAAGCAGTTACAAGCGCGACCGTGCCGCAAGCTTGGCACACCTCGTGCGCCGACTTGCAATAAGTAATGGAAAGTCTGTACGTGTTTTGAAATTCCCGCATGGCAAGTGGATCATAGGTATAGATATTAACATAACCGTCGCGTATCAACGCTCTGATGATCTTCACCGCTGGGCTATCACGAACGTCATCAGTTCCTGGTTTAAACGACAGACCGAGTATACCGATTTTCTCAGTTTTCTTGCCTGCCGTACGGGCAATTTTCCGAGCAGTCAAGTTCGGCATTTCATTATTAAGAGAAATTACACCTTCCAGTATTCGCGGCGTGAATCCCCGGCTTAATGCTACAGCGTCAAGGGCAGCTGTGTCTTTTGGAAGGCAATACCCACCGTAACCACAGCCTGGATATATGTAGGTACTGATTTCTGCACCAGCAAACCGGCTGTCCTCATACAGAATGCGAAACGCCCTTGCCGTTTCGATACCGCCAACTGCATCTGCGAGTAGAGCCATCTCATTCGAGTAACTGATTAGCGTTGCAAGTAAGGAGTTTGATAAATATTTAATAAACTCTGCCGTGTTAGGCTCTACAAAATGAAGCGGTGCGCCAAACGGCATATAGAGCTCTGTGAGCACATTCTTTGCCATATCGTCAGTCACACCACAGACAATTCTGTCAGCGTTCATAAAATCATCCCAACACCTACCCTCACGCAAAAACTCCGGGTTTACCACAACTGGATTGTTTGCCCCCTTCGCACGGACATACGGCGTAACTCGTTCGCTAAGCGTTCCCGGTGGAATCGTGGATTTTACGACAAGCACACAGGCTTGGGAAACTGTTTCAAGAACTCTGTCAATTGCAAAGAGCAAATGTTCCAAATCCGCACTACCGTCAGCTAGACTCGGCGTTCCAACGCAGAAAAAACAGATGTCGCTCTTATACACTGCATCTATTGCACTGTTCACTAAGTTGAATGTTTTTCCAAGATTCCGCGCGAGCGCGGAATCCAATCCCGGCTCGAAAAACGGGATTTTTCCGCGGGATATCTCTGCACAGTGCTCTTTGTCAATGTCATATCCGTACACAGAAAAACCTTTGTCTGCAAAACCCAGCGCAGTGGTCAGCCCGACAAATCCAAGTCCAAATACGGCAATACGCATTTTCTCCTCCTCCTATCCCACATACAATATGGTGTCATAATAGCTATTCCCATGTTCACAGCACACAAATATATAATCATTCTGAATACCGAGCATTGTCTTCAGCAATTCTCGGTATTCCTTGTCTTCAAAATAATAGTCAAGTGAAATATCGAAACGCTATATTCCTCTATACTAGTTACGCTGTATATAAGTGACGATTCCGCAGTCCCTTTGGCACCAGTGTGACATTTTTTTGGGACGGACAGCCACCAGTTCATAATTACATATACGGTACTTTATACTATCTCCGCACTATCACCGAAAAGATTGATGCTTTAATCCACCCACACTTTCCACTTTGCCTTGCCACTCGCCCAATCCGCTTCAAGTACCCCTTTATCCCGAGCCGTATCCATGCAGGACCAGAATTTGTTATGCTTATATACACCAAGCTTGCCATCCGCGCTCAAGCGCTCAAGTGGGCTACGCTCAAAAATCGTTGAATCTCCATCTATATAATCAAAGACTTCGGGTTCCATCACCATGAACCCTGCGTTTATCCAAACACCGTCTTCTTGCGCCTTTTCATGAAACCCAGTTATTGTCCCGTCACGGTCGTTGATGTTAAGAATGCCAAACCGTCCACTTGGTTGAATCGCGGATAATGTGACAATCTTTCCTGAATTTTCGTGCGTCTGCACGAGTTTTGTCAAATTAATGTCACTGACTCCGTCGCCGTAAGTCATCATAAATCGCTCATTGCCGATATAGGGCGCGATGCGCTTAATACGTCCACCAGTCTGTGTGTGTAACCCCGTATCAACAACGGTAACTTTCCACGGCTCCGCAACGTTTGCATGTACAATCATCTTGTTCTCGGCTGTAAAGTCAAATGTCATATCGCTGTGGTGTATGTAATAGTTGGCAAAGTATTCTTTAATCATATGTCCCTTGTAACCGCAACAAATTATGAATTCATTGAAGCCATAATGAGAGTAAATCTTCATAATATGCCATAAAATCGGTGCATCGCCAATCTCTATCATCGGCTTAGGTCGTAAATGCGATTCTTCACTTATGCGAGTACCAAAACCCCCCGCGAGAATTACTACTTTCATATAAACCTCCATTCCAGCCTTGCCAGCACAAATAGAAATGAAAGAAAACTACCGGGCCACCTAAATAGTTGTATAATTTACTTTTGGAGAAGATAAACTACAAAATCCAGGAAGGTGCATGCAAGCTATCTTCTCAATTTAAAACAGTGTAAGAATCATAGTTAGTGGGTCTAAGGAACGAAAGCTAATCATAGTTTTAGCTTCTCGTTAAATGTATGATGATTCCGTCAATGTCTGCTCCCTTATACTTTAGTTCAAAGAAAGTTTTTTATATCCCACTCTGAGCATGTTGATAAAAATAGCGTTGACAGATGTAATGACCGTGAATAGGGGCTTGGTGAGGCCAACGACAAACATTACAAAAGTATGAATGTGGTCAAAGGTCAGTGTGGAACACATAAAATTAGATTCTGCCGATAAATTCAATTATTCTTAAATTATTTCTATGAAATTTTATATATTTTATGCATTTTAGAAATTATACGGACGATCTTCCCTATAACACGCAACTGTATAACTTCCTCTAAAGATTGTTAGTTTTACATCGTTCACAGTCATTGTAAAAGGATACTGTACTTTATGAAATAAAACTATATTTCGCGCTTGCTTTTCTAGTAATGAACAAGTGTGAGCAACTGTTGTAGAAGCATATCAGATTTCCTTTTCTATAATCTAAATTCCTAATGTTCGTAATCTATTCATGTTCTCTGTTTCCCCTTGTATGATTCAGTTCTGCTTTTAATTGCATCCCCTTATTATAGTAATTAAAAATTATTATGTTGCTTATTTTGTTAAGTTTGTCAAAACAACAATATAATTTCCATTCATAAAAAAGCTCCTTCTTATCTAGAAGGAGCTTTTCACTAACCATGATTCATATTTTTTAACTTCTAACGGAAGCTCATTCGTTTTTAACCACTCCACAGCTCTACACACAAGTGGAGATGAGTTTTCTTCTGAAATATTTACTATAGGAACCCAACTCGCTCCTAATGAATCCTGTCCTTCAAATTGTTTAGGTACAATGAATTCACCATCGTATTTTTCAACGCAGTATAGAACTGCGATATGATGTACATGAGTATACTCCTCAAATTTTGATGGGAATTGAAAATCAATGGTACCTATTTGTTTTACTACCTTCACTTTCAGCCCAGTCTCTTCTTCTATTTCTCTATGAAGTCCAGCTAATAATGATTCCCCATCTTCTAAACTACCATCAGGTAGATCATATCGGTTTCTGTATGGCCCTTTAATTTTATCGATTACTAATAATACTATTATTTTCGATACAAATGCCGTACACCAAACGCACGATGATATTTAGGAGCTTTACTCATGTTTTAACTTTCCCTTAACTACATCATAAAATTTCCGTTCATCGTCTACATTTAAGTGAATACGACTTACTGTTTTAGAAAATCCATATGACAACTGCGCTTTAATTGGCTCTTTTAACGTTATTTCAAAAGTTGGAGGTTCCTTTATAAATTCCATAACAGTTGCGTCAAGAACCTCTTTCTCTTCTTCTTTCGTTAAAGATTCGCCTTTATAAAACACAATGTTATCAATTTGTGTAAATGGTAAAACGATTTTCTTTCCTAATCCAATTTGAATAATCACTTTTTCTTCCGCAACGATAATTGGATTTTTACGCATCGCTTGTATTTCAGCTAAAAAATAAAACATCGCATATATGTTTAAGATGAGTAAAACCCAAGCTATTACTGGATTCCATTGATGAAGTAAATAATGAAAACCGATACTTTCAATTAATGTTGCATGAATAATCATGATATAAACACCTATTGTACCGGTTTTTTTATGATATGAGTATGTGGATTCACTTTCTAATACTTTTTCACGCCACGATAAAAAAGCATAATAGAGTAATTTACACTCTGTTAGAATGATATTTACTGTCTTACTTCTCTTCATATTAGCATCAAATGCTGCATCAATCGCATAAGAAAATGAAGAATACTCACTTCTATATTCTTTATATCGTTTTATTATTTTAGGAAGTACTCTTATAATTTTATATATAAGAAACAGTTCAAAACATACGAACACAATTTCTCCAGCAACTATTACATACGAAATAAATGAAAAAGCTTGTAAATAATCACTAGGAATTATAAATCTTGCGAATACATATCCAGCTATAACTACAGGAAACATATACGTTAACGAATATCTTTTCCGTATAATAAAGAAATATGTGATGACTGGAATTACAAACATAAAATCTAATAATGAACCGAGGACTACTTCTTTCGGGGCAGCTGGCACTATTGGCAGGGCATACAATAAATAGTTTGATAACATAATTAAAGATACGAGTCCAATCCAAATGCCTTTTTTCCTTCGTGAAATTGATGGATTCATTCCTTCTCTCCTCTATTCAAAAACCTCATTTAAATGGTCTTTATAAAATGAAATAGCACGTTCAAATTCTTTTATCTCATCTACTTTCACAACTGTCTCTAACAGTAATTTCATCGCTTCTTCATGTTCGTTTACGTTATATTTTGCTAATGATAAAAACACTTTCATCACGTCATTTTCCGGGAACTTCTTTATCCCTGCTTCTAATAAAGTAATCGCTTTATCATATTCCCCTATACAACGATACGTACTGCCAAGACCGATATACGCACCGCAAAGGGATTCACCATCAAGTCCGTTCGCAATTGCCTGTTCATAATACGGAACCGCCTCCGTTTCAAGACCCATTACATCATGTATCCAAGCGCATTGATATAGTACTTCTGCATCCCTCGTAAAGTTTGTTAATCCTATAAGTATCTCTCTAGACTGCGCATATTTCTTTTCATTTCTAAGTTTAATAGCTTGCTTTAATAAATGTTCCATACAATCCACTCCTCACAAAATGTTCATTATGCATATATCATGTATTACACATTTACGAGCAGCTAATGGCCTATTTATTCCATTGACTCAATTTAATAATTAGTGAGGGCTAAGTTCCCCCACTAATTTAATATTAACTCCATTACATACTATGCGACTGCATCTCTTTCTAAAAGCTTAAATTTACATAGTAGTGATACGATTACATAAATGCTCTAACATATTAACAATTTCTTTTGCAGTTTCATCTTTCCCATTACATAACTTCACATTACCGTCTTGTCCAATAACGTGATGCACAGCACCGCGAGAATATAAAGAATGCGGTGAGTTTGCTACCATTACACTTGCTTTTGCATCTTCCATTCTTTTACTTGCTCTTTCAATAAGTTCTGCTTCATTTACGTCACTTTCAAGTTTAAAGCCAACGAGTATCGTTTCTGGATCCCAACTCTTTACTTGTTTTAATACTTTTGGCGCTTTTTGAAAATGAATAATTGGAGCGATGTCACTTGAAATCTTTCCGTTCATATTAAGAATATTTCCATCTTGATCACAAATCTTTTCGACAACCCAATCTGAGCCAGCAGCAGCCATAATAACTGCATCTACTTTTTCATGTGTAATAATACTTTTCATCTTATCTTGTAAATCAATAATCCCCTCAAATGGGTGCAATTCTAATTGGTTATTTACATCCATTGGCTTCTCAGCGAAATAGCCATGCAAATATATTACATGTGCGCCCTTTGTCATTAGCTCTTCCGCAATAATTCTTCCAATCGTACCTTTTGCTAAATTTGTATGCCCACGTACTTGATCCCATTTTTCTAGGCAGCCGCCGCTCGTAATTAATACTTTTTTCTCCTGCATAATAACCATCCCTTACTGATTTTTCGCACGAAACCACTCTGTTCCAAAGTCAACTGCATCACGCTGCCTCATAAAACGGCACGTCGCATTCCCTATCTTCCCACGCGTAACTGTTCCTTTAAGCTCATATTCAACTCCGATTTCTACAAACGTATCAGAATCGTAATCCATTTCAACGAATTCTTTCCATACTCTTACACCTTCTTCTATAATAGGTGCTCCTACCTTTATTAACTCGCGTGCACCTGTACGTACCTCAGATAAATGTATAGACGTATTAGAGTCATAACCAACACCAAGTAATAATATGTATCCATCTAAATCGTATATTTTTCGTAATGGCGATTCTTCACCAAAACTTATGGAAAGTGAATGATTCGCTGTAATTTCTTCTGCGTGTTGCCCCCATGCTGCAAAACTACTGAGTGGATGATTACTGCGCAATACATTCGGATATGTACGAAAACATTCAACTACTTCTCCCATTGCCCTTGTTGGTGTTATACGTGGATCAAATGCTGGGACGTTATCCCGAATAATTTGCCACCATTCTTCTGGTACAGGTGGTCTTGACCAATGTTTTGGATCGGATAAATCCGAAGATTGCGTCGGCATAATTATCGTTCCTTCTTCTGTAACAACTTTCATTAACGCTTCTACTACAGCCACTGCACCGCCTGATATCCAACCGATTGAACTTAATGAAGAATGTACAATAACTGTCATTCCCTTTTCTATCCCTAATGCTTTTAAATCATTTGTAATTGTTTCGATTGTATTTGGAAATTGTGTATTCGCCACTATGTCATTCATTTTCACGATTGTTCCCCCATTTTGCTTTAAACTAATACATACATATATTATCATATTTTTCTTAATTTTTAACATAATCATACAGATTACTATAGACCTATCGTTCTTATCATATCGGAAACAGTTAAATTATGGTGTATTTATTTAAAATTAATAAAGGAAGGTGCACACAATGAAGAAAAGTATATTACCCCTTTTCATATTAGGGATTATTAGCTTAAGTGGCTGTACTTTTTCTAATAATGAATATGAAAATTTTTGGGTGTTAGAAAAATCTAGATATAACGAAGGTGGATATGGCCCTTCAAACTTATATGAAAAGGCACAGGAAGATCCAACTATGATTCATTACTCAAACGATAGCATTAGTGAAGGAAAAAGGATGGTATATTTAGCATTTGGAGAAAAGTATAAAAACGATAAAATTACAGTAAAAGAAGTTACAGACGAAAAAGATACATCAGTTATCGTCTTACGTATTGAAAAAAACAAAGGAAAAGATAAAAAACCCTGTTATGTATATCGGTGTGCCTAAACTTAGAGATTCTATTAAAATTGTAGATGAAGATGGTATGAAAATTTTTGAAATGAAACAAAATGAAAGCGTTACATCAAAGCAATGATCACTCTAGCACTCTTAATTCAAGCTTTATACTCATATGAAAGAGCCCATCACAAATGATGCGCTCTTTGTTAATTACCTTTTAATTCAAATGTTGCTACCCTTCAATCGTAACTCCAGTAAACATCGATAAATTCCCTGTTATTCTTTCACCTACTCGTAAAAACAGTCCAGCGGCTCTTCCGCTAATACAATGAGAACCGATAAGTAGTTTACCAGTATACGGTCCATCCCACGTATCAATTGTATAGTCAGGCATGTCTACATATTGCTGATATATTTTTCGTTGTTCAAAATAATACTCTGTTTGATCTTCAGCTAATAGTTCATCATTGTCATAAATAGATACTCCGCCGCCTTCGCGACCAAATAACGGTTTTGAAACATATGATTCTTTTCTTTCTAAGAATCGTTTATTTGTGAAATACGTTGGAAGGAAGTATTTCTTAATGATCTCTCGCTCTTCTTTTTCAAAGAAAACTTCATCTTCATAAAGTTGCCAAATTAATGCGAGCATACCTTTATTTTGCATAACAAAAGCAGCCGGCGGGTTAATAATTTGCACCTTTCCTTGTGCGATATGATTTAAAAATTGCAGACCGATTCTTTTACCATTTTTATCAGTATCTGAAACTAAATATTCAATTGGATATAAACGATATAAGTATTTAATTTTATCGCCTGCCGGGGTGTATATTCCATCATCTGCAACAACGATATCTTGTATTGCTACATAATCGGTTTGTTGCTGTAAACAATAACTTCTTAAAAACTGAACGGTTTGATGATCTTCATCATGCCAATCGTAGCCTGTAAAATAAATCGTTTCGTTAGGACTTATTTTGTAATCATGTTTAATTTGTTCCCAAGCTTGAACGACGTGTTCTTCAATATGATTCGGATGATTCACATCGTGATATCGACACAATACTTCATTAGCG
The DNA here is from genome assembly GCF_019344915.1 of Bacillus sp. FDAARGOS_1420. NCBI lineage: Bacteria > Bacillati > Bacillota > Bacilli > Caryophanales > Bacillaceae > Bacillus > Bacillus sp. FDAARGOS_1420. The sequence goes on from NZ_JAHWJB010000002.1 coordinate 2,022,662, forward strand.
ACAGATGGTTCTAAATAACCTGTCGGAGTATCGCAATTTACTTCAATTAATTTAATATCATCATGATTTACGATGAAATCAAGCCTTGTAAAATATGAAAATAAACCAGTATGTTTCATTCTTGCAATTTCCCACGTCTCTGGTGGAAAACCAAGTTTTTGAAATTGTGCTGGTGTATTTGTAATGTATTGATATGTTTTATATAACACATACATAATTTCTTCTGTCGCTTTAGAAATTGCAGTATATGTACGTACTGGCATACGATACATACTAGTTGCCATATATTGATTCCATTCTTCACTCTCTAACAAACTCGGCCATGTAAATCCATTTCTACCAGCCTCTTCCGCAAGAGAAAACCAGATTTTCATATACTCTTCCTGTTCTTTTTCTGTATACATTTCTCCATTATCCTTTCAAATTAGGATCCAGCTGGTGCTTTTGCGTTTCCAATTCCATTTGAACCAGAATTCACTTTTGGCGTTTGTGTAGTAGATGATTTTGACGTATTTGAATCTGGCGTCACTTTAGTTGAACTGTTCGGCTGTTGCTTATTCAAATCCACTTTCTTTGAAGAATCATTATTACTACTAGTGCCACCGTAATACCCACCACCACCGCTGCCACCACTTCTTCGCTCATCCTTTTCACGGTATGGGATAATATTATTTGCATATGGTCCCTTTGTAAGATTTGGTTTCGCAGTATTATACATATTCGACGTCTTACTTGCTAATAAATATCCAGCAACGAACGGAAGTATTGGCAAATGGGAACTCTCATTATTAAATGAAGCGGGTGAATTATTATCTCTACATAATTCTTCTTTTTCTATATTTCCCGTCGTTGGCGCTTTATCATCACAATTTAATTTTTCTTGTTCGCTTTCTTGCTTCGTACCATCTGTTTTTACCGCACTACTTTCTTTTTGTGCACTCTCTTCATCATTATCAGCACATCCTGTTAATAAAAAAGATGACACTCCTATTGAAGCTGCAATTTTCACAAATTTACTTTTATCCATTCTCATGGGTTATACACCTAATTTCTATTTATCTATATTTTTCCAATTATCTTTATTATATACTGTAAATATCATTTTTTTCAAACTAAACTAAATATGTAAAATTACATATTTCACATACTTTTAAACTGTTCATTCTCGAGATAGCAATGAAATCTTTCCACCCCTGGATGTTTTTCTCCTAGACTTTCAATCTTAAAGTTACTTTTCTTGTAAAATCCGATTGCCTCTGTATCTGTCTCAGCCTCAATATATGTTAACTCATATTCCCTAATTATTTCTTTAATCATTTGAAGTGCAATTCCTTGATTGCGATATTTTTCATCAACAGCTATGTGACACATTCTCGCTCTATTTGTATGAATTAGCGCTATACCTATGCAACCCTTATTCCCATATTTATATAGCACTGCCTGATCATTTTTATACATTGAAACTGCTTTAAATAAGCTTGCTTCACTCGGACCGGTCGCATGCTTTAATACTTTTTTAATGGGATCTATTTCTAAATACTCAACACGTTGTAACATCCTATCTCCATCCTTTCTCATGAAAAAAGATTAGCTCTTTATTGAAAAAGAGCTAATCTCATTACGCCGTTATTTTCTCTTCTTTTTTCACAACTACAGCTACATAACTATGAAGTATCATTCCGACAATTACAAGACTCATTCCAACCCACGATAAAGAAGACGGAATTGGAGCCGATAACCAGATCAGCTCTCCTACTAATGCAAATAAAACTTCACCAGACTGTGTCGCCTCGACTGTTGCTAATTTTTGCGGATCATCTTTTACAAGATCTGTCGCAAAGAAGAATAATACCGTTGCGATTAACCCTGAACTAACTGCTACAATAAAACATTGGAAAACTTGACTACTTGACGGTAGTCCGCCTGTTGATACTTCATAACCAGATAGTAAAAACCAAAATGGTAAACTTGCTAATGTCATACCGAGAACTCGTTGGAAGACATCTAATTCGCCCTTACATACTTGCATCATTTTTCTATTTCCAAGTGGATATGCAAGCGCAGCAATGAGTACAGGAACCACACATAAAATGGTTTCACGAATCCCTAAAGAAGACGCGTGTTCTACTTGCATAAGAACAACACCGAATAAAATAATACATGACATTACTAATTCCTTCATTGGAAGTTTTTTATGTAATGGGTCTACCGCAAAAAATGGTGTTAACAAAATCCCTGCAACTATTGTAATTTGCCAAGTTGAAGCAACAAGCCACCCCGGTCCAAACGCACCCGCGAAACTAAGTGGTGCATAAAAGAGACCAAATCCAACGATACTCCATAACAACCACTCTTTCGGATTGTTTTTCATATATTGCAAGAGTTGTTTTAAATTCCCTCTATACATGACAATAAGTAAAAGCATTGGAACCATAAAGTAATACCGTAGTGATGCACTCCAAATCCAACTCCCGCCCCCTAAGTCCATCGACCGGTTTAACACAAAGGTAAAGGCAAAGAAAAACGATGCCAATATCCCTACTGCAATAGCTTTCATTATAAAACCCCTTATATAGTTTCTTTTTCTACTATATAACAAAATGAATATAATTAATATTCAAAAATTTAATCATACATGCGGTCTACTTCTATATAACTTTCGTAATCGACTAATATGAGCTTGATGGTACCGATTATGATCGGCTATATGCCATATTCCCCACCTTATAGTCGCATTTTCTCCCTTTTCATAAAAAACTTCTCGTGTTAAATCATTTTCTGCTAGTTTCATACATTCCTCATAAAACATATGTTGCACAGCTTCATAATCTAGCATTAATTCTTGTAATTTGTACTTTCTTAAACTAGGCAATTCTCCCATTTCATTCAACATTGGTCCATATTTTTTTTCAAGTTCAGGCGGAACTCCCTCTCCTTTTAAACGGTACACCCAGTGTAAATCGACTACTGCTAAATGCTGAATTAGCTGTCCAATGTTATTTTCATTATTTTCAGACCCTTTATAGGATAGTTCGTTCTTTTCAATACCTTCGACTAACCTTTGCAATCTTTCAAATGTATCCCGAACAGTCGCATACAAAATTGCCACGTTGGGGTTCATATCTTTTTCTAAATGGAGATCTTTCATGATAATATCCTTCCTTTAAAGAAACAACACCATATATTCGAAATCACTATATACACCATTCATCTTTGTAGCTCTCTTTTCAATTCCATACGTTTTAAAACCCATTGATTCATATAATTTTTTTGCTGGTTCGTTTGTAGATACAACACCTAAGTTCAACTGCTCAAGTTTTATTTCCCTCGCTCTTTGAATTGCATTTGTAATTAACTCACGCGCCAATCCGTTCCGCCTGTTTTGTGCATCTACATACATCGCAACGATATGACCTTTATGTTTATACGCCGCTCTCTCTTCTGTTAGTAAAGTGACAACTCCAACTAAATGATTTTCTTCATTAAATGCACCAAATGTACAACTAGTAGTAGCTGTTAAATTACTTTCCACTCGCTTAATAGGATTTTCCTGGCGAATCGCCTCTTCATAAGTTGTTACAAATGCCTCTGGATTTACTTGTAAAGCTTGTAAACGTAAGTCCCAATATTTTTCCGCATCTTCTTTCGTAAGTAATCGAATCATATTTATCCTGCCCCTTTAAGTTAACATAATATTTTTATAAGCTACTATTTAAAGATTGGTATTCTTCTCTTAACATACTATAGCGATAACGATGAATGAACTTCCCTTTACGTAACCGATCATTTCTCATTATTCCTTCACAAACAAATCCTGCTTTTTCATAACTCTTTCTAGCTTGTAAATTATCTTCGTCTACTCGTAGCCAAATTTTTTCTAATTCGAATACAGAAAAGCCACTTTGTAACATACTGTATAGTGCTGCCATTCCATATCCTTTACCCCAATATTCTTTATTTCCAATGGCAATCCCTAGTTCAGCATTTTTATTTGTTCGATCAAAGTTTTTTAGGTCTATCCATCCAATGTGTATACCTTCCTTTGTAACGATAGCTCGTTGTTCATAACCATTCTTTCGACTTATGCATGCTTCAATCCATCTTCTCGTATCTTCATGAGTGAACGGTGGATATTGATCTGGTACAACTAAATGCTTTGTTACTTCTGTATCTAATGACCATTGATATCGATCTTCTACATCGTCTTGTGTCAATTCTCTTAATTGAACGAATGGTACATTCACTTTGCTATCCCCTTTTCATTTCCCTATAGAAAATCCTTCAAAAACTCTTCCTCCGTATTGATCTAGCGTATTTTCTATAAAACTAATTAATTCATTTTTCTCCTCTGTTTTATAAAAATGATCAAAAGCCGCTACAAAATGTTCTGCATATTGCTCGTCATACCTTCTTAACACCCTAATAAACCATTTTGAATTTCCAAGCCATTGACCATTTACTCTTAAAACATATTCATGTACTAAATCAGCTAATAAATTGGCGATGAACAATTCTTCTTCTCTCTTTGTTGCACCAATGAAGTCATCCAAAGTATCCGTAATAAAATAATGCTTCTGCTTCATCGTTTCTTCTGTCCATTTTTTTGGTCCTTTATTTAATAAATCATTCGCTTCTCTTTTAAGTATCTCTACAATTTCATCTTTTCCTTTTAGCACAATCCCTTCTGAAACTAATTGAGGTAATGAAGGTCTCCCGCGCTCACAATCACTTTTAAAAAAGGTTTTATACCTTTCAAAATTATGTACGAATACTTCAACAGGCCAGCCATTACTATAGAAAGATTCTCTATAACAAGATGACAAACTTTGGTCGAATATTACAATATCAAGGTCAGATGTTTTTGTAGCCTCTCCTCTAGCAACACTTCCCCCTAGTAAAGCAACATCACAATTCGAAAATTGTGATGTAATAATACTTTGTGCCGCTTCAATTGGTTTCATAATCTTATCCCTTCTTATTTTACTTTCTTCTTTTCAGCTCTTTCTCGTGTCTTTTTAATATAGGATTCTGCATTTGGTGTTTTGCATGACGTTTCACCGTGATCAACTTCTACTTTTCCAATTTCACGTGAGATTTTAATTGCTTGTTGTTCCAAACTTTCATTTCGAACCCCTACCGCAATTAAAGCTCTATTCATCGCTTCTCTTTTACGATTTTTTTCATTATGTATATGAACTTTAATCTCTTCTAAATACGGTAAGAAAAAGTCATCGTCTAACGTTTTATTTTTTATTGCGATATTCGCTAATAATGACCAACCAGCTCTTCCAATCCATTCATCATCAGACTTCGTCCATTCTTTCTATCACGATTGGCGACGTACATATAGCTGTCATCAGAACGTCCATTAAACAATAATAATCAACATCCTGAACCCATCTATTTAGTTGTTCTGACGTTAGTTTCTTCGGATCTAAAATCATCGTTGCTAAAGTCATTGCATCCATATTTTTCGTTTCCCATAATGAGATTGCTAAATCATGATCCTTTTTTATCTTCTTTTTCAACAATTTTAAATTTGCAAAACTAACTCCAAATAACGGTTCTTTTGCCCCATGATTTTTAAAGATTTTACGGTTTTGTTCTGTTCCATATTCTTCTAGTTGCTGCATTACTTCTTCAAGTAACATAGGTCCACCTCTTTTATATATTTTGTTGCCTTCACATATGTATGTACGATATATTCTACATTATTTTTTGGTTTTCCTATATTTATTTTTTAAATACGGTATGTGAAATTTTATTGATGTTCTTTAAAACAAAAAACATCCTCTTCCTTATTTTTCACACGGTTGTTCATTCACACTCTGTATACAATACTCCACAAGCGCATTCAACGGATTTATTATGTTCCTCCTATTATATTTTCTACCCTTGTAGCAGCGTCTACCATCGATAATTGTGCAACTGAAAGCATTTCGTTTCTATCTTTCATAATTTCATATAAATACTTTTCTAATTTAACATCATGCTCTTCTTTACGACCTTGCATAATTAACTCAAATATCCCTTCTATCACTTCTACTTTTACTTGTATGGATTTATTATTCTGCCGAGCGTATTGTTTTAAACGTTCCATCGTTCCTGAAACCGTACGATTATTTGTAAAAAGTATTGTCTGTGGCTCTTCAACATGACAAATCATTTCAAAGAATGGCTCATCAATTTTCAATATAGGTATGTCTATTTTGAAATTCTCATCTAATAACGTGATATAATCTGTACAAGTTATTAAAAGTGTATCCACATCACTTTCAGCTATATACTTTATAATATCTTTTAAATTATTTCGTGCTTGTTCTCGTTCTATTTTTAGTCTGTGTGATAAGATTGGATCTACAAAATGGAGTATTTCGATTCCAAAAGATTGCAATGCTCGGTCAATGTATTCAATATTTGAATGATGAGCATGTAAACAAGCTAATTTTTTCATACTTATCCACCCTTTCTAAAACAAAAAACGTGAATGAACCATTTTACATGCAGTTCCATTCACTTAATTCTTGTTTCATTTTTTCAAACCTGCAAAACAGTGAAATCTTACATACTTTTTAACAAACTTTTTTGCGCTTGTAAAAAAGTTTTTTTGCATTTCCCCCTCTAAAATTGCTAATATAGTAGAGTAGAACTTTTATAGAGAGTAGGAAAATTATGCACAATGGAATTCGGATGACAACTTTAGTGAAAAGGGCTCTGTTGATTTGCGCTGGGGTATTATTTACATACGAAGCTGCTTACGGATCAACACATATCGCTCTAGCAAGTACAGAGGATGAAGCGAAATCTGTTCAACTTGTAAGTGAAATTCAAACGTCCCTTGCTCCGAAAGAAGCTCCAAAGCACTATAACGGGCAAGTTAGAAAAGTCGCTTACTTAACATTTGACGATGGTCCTGGAAAATACACAGCTGAGCTTTTAGATATGTTAAAAAGTGAAAATGCAAAAGCAACATTTTTCCTAATTGGTTCAAACGTGAAAGCTTTCCCTGATCTTGTAAAACGTGAAAATACTGAAGGCCACTACGTTGGGATGCACAGTATGACTCATAACTACAAGAAGCTTTACACAGAAGGTCATTACGTTGATGAAATGAAAGAAGACCAAGGCTTAATCGCTGGCGTTCTAGGAAAATCACCAGTATTAACTCGTCCAGCTTACGGCTCAATGCCAGGATTAAATGAAGCCCTTCGCAACAAAGTTGTAGAAAATGGTTTAAAAGTTTGGGACTGGACAATTGATTCATTAGACTGGAAATACAACAAAATGCCAGTAGACGCTGCATCTGCTAAAATCGTAGAAAACGTTCTACATGGTGCTACAAACCCAACAGAAGTTATTCTAATGCACGATATTCATCCACAATCAGTTAAAGCAGTACCTGGAATTATTAAAGGGCTGAAAGAAAGAGGATATGAATTAGAAGCCTATAATGAGAACGAACACTTCCCATTAAACTTCTGGCATGATAATCGTATGTAATAAAAAGACTTGATTTCCTCTTGTAGGTTATCAAGTCTTTTTTTATCGTTTTGGGAATTTCCTTTGTTGCTCTTCAATAGAACGAATCATATTCTCTCTATCCTCTTGAGTTATACTGATAGAAAATTCGTACTCCTCTTCCTTACACCATTCGGGTTTAAGTTCCAGCGATAAGCGAATAACAAGGTGAAACTCCTCTTCTTTTTCTCCCATAAATTCAAACGCTAAATTTGGTCCTATGAAATCTAGTTCGTTATATGTAGGGTTTGGTAAAGATTCAAACCATTTTATCATGTACTGTAAATCGTATGTTTGTAAAAAAGGATCCATCGTTTCAAAAACTTTATTTTCTTCTGATAGTTTCGCTTTTACTCTTAACCAATTTCTATCACACTCGTCTTTTGCATCTTTATATTGGTAATTTACAACCTCTAAATGTAATGATATTTTTTCATTTTGAAAATTCATGCATAGACTCCTTTTATTTTACCCTGTTTTGAAAATATACTTTTCTGTTTCAATATTGATCCTCAAGGAAAATCAAAAGATTTTACAAACAATCATAACACATTCTTTTCAAACCAATCCCTATTTCTTTTATTCAAATCCCCTCACTTTCTTACACTTTAATATTTAAATAAAAAGACTTGAATTCATAATTAGAATTCAAGTCTTTTTATGCTCTATTATTTAGAAAAAATTCCCTAGCAATTTCGCAATTTCACTAATTAAAATACCAACAACAGCAAAGTCGGAATCACCGAATGTTGTATTTTCAAATCCTAATCCACCTAATATAGGTAATAATATAGCTGGTAGGAATGAGATTAATAATCCATTTACAAAAGCTCCAAGTATTGCTCCTCGTCTTCCTCCAGTTGCATTTCCAAATACAGCAGCTGTTGCCCCTGTGAAGAAATGAGGGATTAATCCTGGCACTATTACACTTAATCCGATAAACGGAAGAATAAACATAGATAGTAATCCAGCAATAAAACTTGTTAAAAAGCCAATAATAACTGCATTTGGCGCGAATGGGAAGATTGTTGGACAATCTAATGCTGGTTTGGCATTTGGTACAAGTTTATCTGCTATCCCTTTAAATGCAGGGACAATTTCTGCAATCAACATACGGACACCAGCTAGAATAATATATACACCCGCAGCGAATGTAATTGCTTGCATGAATGAATACACGAGATAATTTTGTCCGTTACTTAATTCTGTTTCGATAAAGTTTTTCCCAGCAAATGGTGCAACAATAAAGAATAACACAGCCATTGTTAATGACATAGAAACTGATGTATCACGTAAAAACCCTAATGACTTCGGTACTTTAATTTGTTCTGTAGATTTTTCCTTATTTCCAAATTTACTACCAACAAATCCTGCTGCTAAATACCCAACTGAACCGAAATGGCCAATTGCGATATCATCCATTCCCGTAATTTTTCTAACATACGGTTGAAGTAGAGCTGGAAAAATGACCATAAGTAATCCTAAAATAATAGACCCACTAATAACTAGTGAAGCGCCTTTCATCCCTGTAGTTGAAAATACAGCTGAAATTAAACATGCCATGAATAAGGTATGATGACCAGTTAAAAATACATATTTAAATCTTGTAAATCGTGCAATTAGTAAATTAGCAATCATCCCAAATACCATAATTAATGCCGTTTCTGTTCCTAAAGTTTGCTGTGCTATCGCAACAACAGCTTCGTTATTTGGAATAATCCCTTTAATATGAAATGCTTTATCAAATATTTTACCAAAAACATCTAAAGCCCCTATTAATATAGTGGCTCCGCCTCCTAAAACGACGAAGCCCATAATTGTTTTTAATGTTCCTGAAACTGTATCTGCAAAATTCTTTTTTTGCAATAGTAAACCACACATAGCAAACAATCCAACTAATATTGCAGGCTGTCCCAAAATATCTTTCATTATTAAATCAAACATAGCACTACTCCCCTTTCACCGTTTCTACATCAGGTGTTTTTGTAATGCTTCTTTAATTTCATTTAAATCTAGAATGTTTGTTAATCCAGCAACTGTGCGAGTACCATCTTCAAGGTTGCAAATGATATCTTTCGCACCTAAATATAGATCTGCTTGTTCTGATTTACTTGATGCTAAATCCGTATGAGAAACTTCAGCTTGCATACCAAGTTCAGTTAATATTTTCTTTACATTCATTTCTATAATAAAACTACTTCCTAATCCATTTCCACATACAACTAATACTTTTTTCATTTCAATCTCCCCTTTAATTAGAATATTTAGCTATCATTTCTAGCATTTTATCTTTTGAATTTGAATGCATTAACATTTCTATGTTCGTTGGTTCAGATAACATCTCACTTAATTGTGCCAATGCCTTCAAATGTGTCTCGTTATCTATAGCTGCTAATACAATAATTAAATTTACAGCATGCTCTTGTTTTTCTGAAAATAACACACCCTCTTTTAGTTGTAATAAACTCATCCCTAATTTTTTGACACCTGCTTCCGGACGAGCATGAGGTATAGCGATTTTAGGTGCAATTACAATATACGGGCCTAACTTCTTTACATTCGCAATCATTTCAGAAATATATTCTTCAGAAATATGTCCACTTTGTAATAAAGGTTCCGACGCAACACGAATTGCTTCCTCCCACGTCTCAACGTGATTCTCAAGCTCTATAAATTCTCTAGTTAATAGCTCGTTTAACATAGGCTTATATTTCTCCTCCTTATCAATATGTACCGGACCACTCATAAACTCTCTCAATTCATTTTTCAAAGATTTTTCATCTAAAATGTCTGTGTATTTTTGGATAATACCCATCATCATATCAACTGAATCATTTTGATTTTCGCCATATAAAGCTACATTGACTTTTCGTAGTAACGATGCTTTTTCGGAATCGGTCAAAATTGGATTTACCATAAAGATAGGAATTTTCCCCTTCTCCAGTTCAGTTGTAGTAATAATACAATCTACATCAAATGTATTTGATTCATATTCCCGCTTTGAAATGGCTTTTAAAATATCTACACTTGAAAACACTTGCTCTAATTGGTACTGCAACATACGTGATGTACCAATACCATTTGGACAAACAAGTAGCGCGGTTTTTCTTGGGCTGGGAACGATTCCCTCTTTCCTCATCCAAGCACCAAAGTGCATAGTAATATATGCCATTTCATCATCTGAAACTATTTTTCCAACATATTCTTCAAAATGATGAATTACTTTTTTTGTAAGAGTATATACTTCTTCATAATTTTGCTGGATTGTATAAAGTAATGGATTTTCTATTTCAATCCCGTACTTTACACGATAATATGCCGGTTTCATATGCAGATATAGGTCTGAAGCAAGTCCTTTAAAATCTTGAAATATAACACAAGCATAATGTTGAAAATCCTTTATCATATACCCGACCATTGAATGTATTCCATCAATCTCACTTTTTTCAAAGTCTTTTTGTTGAGCATTTACTTTTGCTCCTAACAAATGAGTCGTAATATAATAAATTTCATCTATTGGAAAACCCACGAAAAATACTCTTTCAAACTGTTTTGCAATATATTTTGCTGCTTCAAATTGTTTTGTTTCTCTTAGTACATCCTTTTCAGCATCTTCCATCTCAACACATTTTCCATTTACAATACGATTGCGGAATAAATACATGTAAACGCTTAAACTTTCAAGTACCTCATCTGTGTACTGGACCCCTAAAAGCTCTTCACAATTTGATAAAATATTTTTTATTATAAGAAGTTCCTCGTGATCTTTATTACCTTTTACATTTTTATTATCATTCGTAATATATTTCACATGCGATATTAAATATTCCCATCCATGCTTTGAAATTATTTGTGAAAGATTTAAGATTAATATATTTCGTTTTCCATGTTCATTCCCTATAATATTGTAGCCATGTTTACGATTAAAGTTTAATGCGAGCTTAAACTTCACTAACTCTGCTTTTATTTTTTTTAAGTCAGCAAGAGCAGTATTACGACTGACTTGCACAAGTTCTATTAAGTCTTCTAATAGAATCCTTTTCTCCATTGTTAGTATATAAAGAACCAGCAATATTTTTCGTTCATGTGGAGAATATTCATATTGGCTTGTTGTAAATCCATTTAACTTTTTTATCACTCTTTGCTTCGTTTCATTATCAAAACAGTAGCCTAAAGGGCGAATATATTCATATGAATTTAAATCCTCTGCAACTAACCAATCTTCTATTTTCTTCATATCATAATAAATTGTTCGCTTTGAAACTTGTATGACTTCCATTAATTGAGATACAGAAACATAGCTATCTGCTTGAATAATTTGCTGTAAAATACTTATACTTCGATTATCTAATATCATATATGATATACACCCTTTCTATACTTGTTCTTAAATAGAATTGCAAGTATAGATACTAACTTTGCAAAATTAGAGTTTGAAATCGCTTTCTATTAATATCTTATCTTGTATCTCTTCTAAAATTAAGTCCAAATTCTTGTTTATGCACAGTGCAATGATTGTACTTTCATTTAAAAATTTTACTATATACATGCGGCATATGAAATTATACAATACGATTTTTTATTTTAAAGACAATTTGTCAATCTAAGTGCGACAGTTCTTCCTGAAACCCTTCATGGGCAGTTTTCTGTATGAAGTAAGTGATGTGATAACTTCTACTTTATACGAAGCGATATGGGCTTTTTTCTTTAGGTGTCGCACTTAATAATACAATGTGTCGATACATAAAATATTTTTAACTCATTACCCTCTGTACATAAAATAAATTTGATTTGCAATATAATCTGAACTAAAGTGAAGTCCATTCCTTATCCACCACATGATAATACCTACCAATGAAGCTGTTTTAATATCAACCGCAACATAATCATCAGGCAGATCCTTTTTCGTATTCTCTCTTCTCGTTTCTATTAACTCTTTTAAAAATAAAAATAGTTGCTCCTCAAATTGATTCATTTTAAATACTATAAATAAATAATTTCGGTGGATATATAAATAATCAAGTAATTGTGTTAGCTTTTGTTTTTCTGATAAATCTTTTGCATGTATTAAATCGGTTATTTTATTTGAAAGTTCATTTGAAATCTCATTCGTGATTTGGTCTAGTAAATCTTGAATATCTTGATAATGTAAGTAAAAGGTTGTTCGGTTTAATCCTGCTTTTGTTGCGACTTTCTGAACCGTTAAGCTTGAAATACTAGGATTCTCACATAGGAGAGAAAAAACAGCATTTTTAAACATTTCTCTTGAACGAACTGTACGAGGATCTTCTTTTTTAGGTGTAGACATTTTGAAACTCCTTTATAGATTTTCTCTTTACTTACTCGACAGTGCATACCTTCTATGTCGAGTAGTGAACATTTTCAACAAAACTGTTCATGGTCAAAGAAAATTTATTTTGTTACCATTAATTTTATCGACACAATGTCGATAAATCAAGACAACAATGAAGGAGTTTACCAATGCAAAAGGAAATATCAGAAAGAAATAAAAAAATTATATTAATTGTGCTCATTTCCGGTTGTTTTTTATCAACATTAAATCAGACGCTATTAAATGTAGCGATGAGTAATTTAATGGAAGTATTTGATGTTACGGCCGCTACAGTTCAATGGCTATCAACAGGCTTTATGCTCATAAATGGTGTTCTCGTGCCAATTACGGCATTTTTAATGAAGCGATTTACAACAAGGCAGCTATTTATTAGCTCGATGCTCTCTTTGTTTATTGGGACTGTTCTCTGCGCATGCGCCATGAATTTTGGCATTTTGTTAACAGGAAGAATGATTCAAGCAGTTGGGGCAGGAATTATTATGCCACTAATGATGACAGTTATTTTATATTTATACCCTAGTGAAAAGCGTGGAAGTATTATGGGAACCATCGGTTTCGCCATAATTTTCGCGCCAGCCATCGCTCCAACATTATCTGGCTTTATTATTGAATATGTATCATGGAGATGGTTATTTATTGGATTAGCTCCATTTGTATTAATCGTTATTATTCTCGCGCTAAAATATTTAATGAATGTTGCTGAGACAACAAAAGCAAAATTAGATATCGTAAGTGTCATTTTATCAACGATTGGCTTTGGTTGTATTATATTCGGATTTAGTAGTGCAGGAAGTAAAGGATGGGATCATCCAGTTGTTATTACTACAATTATCATCGGAATAATTGTTACAACCCTATTCTGTTTACGTCAAATAAAGTCTAGCGATCCACTATTAAATTTATCCGTATTTAAATATAAAATTTTCACTCTTACATCAGTCATTAACGTACTCATTACGATGATTATGTATGCTGATTTAATTCTTTTACCGATTTACTTGCAAAATGGACGAGGTTTTACTGCTTTTGAATCAGGCTTACTTCTATTACCTGGAGCTGTGATTAATGCCTTCTTATCACCTATCACAGGCAAAATGTTTGATAAATATGGGGCGAAACCACTCTTTATTACAGGTTTAATATGTATCATTATATCTATGTGGGGTGTAATTGATTTGACCGAATCCACCACTTATATGTATTTAATGGTTCGTACCATTATTCTACGCATTGGACTAAGTTTCATTTCGATGCCTTTAAATACAGCAGGTTTAAACGCTTTACCAAGAGAACTGGGTTCACATGGTTCTGCAGTGAATAATACCGTACGTCAATTAGCAGGTGCTATTGGAACAGCAGTTATTATCACGGTATACACAATTCAATCAACTTCACATGCTTCGCAGTTATCTAGTGAAAATGGAAACATTTCAGTTATGCAAGTAAAGAAATTATCTTCTATCTTCAGCTCAAGTGATGCCTACGTATTTATGTTAGTCTTATCTTTTGTAGCTTTGATTATCGCATGTTTCATGCCTAAAAAAGTAGCACTCCAAAAATCCGAAAGTAAATCTTAAAACAAAAAATCCTACTCGTTTTCTATACGAGTAGGATTTTTTATTATTTATTTTGTTTCCCCGTCTTCAGTCGTCTTCACCTTCGTTTTATTTTTATCACGATGGTTATAGTTGTACTTAGAACGCTCTACTGGAGTGAAGCCTTCTGGTGTGTAGAATCGTAATAAGTCGCCGTTAACAACTTGGTCAGAGTATTTTAGTGATTTTTGAACCATTTGTTCATTTTGTTTTATTTCGTCTGTAAATTCTACTGGATTTCCAGTCGCTGTATCATAGTATTTGCCGTTCAGTGCAGTCACTGTTGGACTTACATAGTTACCGTTACGGAAAGGAACGACTTGTTTATGATCTGGCGATAATAAATCTGATCCGAATTGGACATAATTCTTTGTATCTGTACCTAGTAAGTGTAATAAAGTTGGAAGAACGTCAATTTCTCCGCCATATTGATGTTGTATGCCGCCTTTCATTCCTGGTACGCGAATGATTAATGGTACACGTTGTAATTGAGCATTTTCAAATGAGTTCATTTCTTTACCCATTATTTGAGACATTGCTGCGCCATGATTATCTGAAATACCGTAATGGTCACCGTACATAACGATAATTGAGTTATCGTATAAACCAGATTGTTTCAAGTAATCCATGAAGCCTTTTACAGATTCATCTAAATAACGTGCTGTTTGGAAATACGTATCTACAGATGAATCACCTGTTTTCGCTGGTTCAATTGTCGCTTCCGCTTTATCAATTGGATAAGGGAAATGGTTCGATAACGTAATAAATTTTGAATAGAACGGTTGTTTTAACGTTTGTAATAATGGAATGGATTCATTAAAGAACGGTTTATCTTTTAACCCATAGTTTACTACATCTTTTTCGTTCATATCATAGTATGACGCATCAAAGAATTTATTAAAACCAAACGATTTATAAATTTCATCACGGTTCCAGAACGTTTTGTAGTTACCGTGGAACACTGCTGATGTGTATCCTTGTTGACCTAAAATAGCTGGTGCTGATTGATACGTGTTATTAGCTTTATTTGTAAAAACAGATCCTTGCGGTAATCCAAACATTGAGTTCTCTAACATGAACTCCGCATCAGATGTTTTACCTTGTCCTGTTTGATGGAAGAAGTTATCAAAGTATAACGTATTCGCATCTTTTGTAAATGAGTTTAAGAATGGTGTAACCTCTTGACCATTTAGCTTGTAGTTTAGTAAAAAGTTTTGGAATGACTCTAAATGAATATAAATTACGTTCATTCCTTTTCCTTTACCGAAATACTCAGGATTTGGACTTGCATAAGTTGATGTAAGATAGTTTCTAACTTCTGTCATATTATCTCCATCCGCTAATGCTCGTTCTGTTGATGCTTTCGCACTTTGAATACCATCATAAATCGTAAAGTTGTACGCCCCTAAATATTTCACGATATAATTGCGGTCAAATGTTCTTGTTAACAATTCAGGACGGTCAGATTCTGCCAGACCTAAGTTAACGCTAAAGAATAAAATACCTGCTACAAATACTAGCGATAATTTATGCTTCGCAACACGGATTGGTTTAGGATTTACAAATTTCGTTGCGACTAAAACAATTAAAATGATTGTATCTAAGAAATATAGTGGGTCATATAAGTGTAGCAATGCAAAAATACTACCACCTAAATCTCCAAAGTTATTCGTTTGTGTTAATGTCGGGAACGTAATAAAGTCGCTGAAAAAGCGATAATATACTACGTTGGCATATAAAAGTATAGACATTAGCAAATTAATAATAATTAACCAAATGTAAGCTCGTTTCCCTTTCGCGAATAGTGCGAGCCCTAAAAATAGAACTGCTGAGCTTAACGGGTTGAAAAACAGTAAGAACTTTTGGATTGTGTTCGATATCCCTAAATTAAATTCTGTCACATATGCTGCATATGTTTTTAACCAAAGTAAAATAACGGCAAATACGAAAAATCCAAAATGATTACTTAATACTCGTTTACTCTTTAATAAAAATTGTTGCATCTCTCCACCTCTTTTGATCATCCAAGGCTTATTTTATATAAGTCTGTCTCTCTATTTAATTTTTCTTCTTCAAATAGATTTTATTTGTTTAACTATATGAAGAATATTAGTAATTATAATTTGTAGCTTTTATTTATTCAACTATTTCTTTTTAAACATTTTGACTTTGGTTTCTATTTTACAAAATACATTTGTAACATTTCCTGTTTTCTCCCAGGGGCTCATCCACTAATTATGACTCCACAAACTATAATCCTTTATTTCCTCATTTGCAAACTAATCTATCTCCAATTTTGGTACATTCATGTAAACTACCCAATTTCATAAAATAAAAAGTGTAGTTTGGGCAATTTGCTCAAACTACACTTTTTCGACTACCGTTTATCATCCTTTGTAGCTATTCCCTCTTCTTTTAAACAACTCTTCAAGTCCCATGAACATTACATTCCAACCATGTTCAGAGCCATCATGACACCCCTTTAAAGCTTTTTCAACATCATATTTTGTCCAATCTTCTTCATGAGCAACGATTATATTTTGTGAAAATATCATTTTAAATCCTTGTTGTTTCTCTTTTATTTCAACTGTGTTTTTATCTAATAATTCACTAAACTGCGGCGTTTTTAATGTAAATACTAATTTTTTTTAGGACGATTCATTTCGATATATTCCCCAATTGCTCGATAATCTTTTCCGCCACGATGATCAATAATTTCCCAACTCCCTCCTACTTCAGGAGTATTTCCCGTTACTTTATCCGTCCCTTCCAATGTAAAAAACCATTTCTTCATCATTTCAGGGTTTATCCACGCTTCAAAAATTTCTTACCTTCGCTAATGTTATTTTTGAATAATTATTCATTTTAATCCTTCCCCCACTTTATATTAAAACGAATATTTGTTTACTTAAAAAACCCCCGCTCTCATAAAAGAGAGCGGGGGTTTTAATCATTCATTATTGACCTTTGTACATTGCATCAACTTGTTTTTGAAGTTCTTCATTTTCTAAGAACTCATCATACGTCGCTACCTTATCAACTACACCGTTTGGCGTTACTTCGATAATACGGTTTGCAATTGTTTGTACGAACTGATGGTCATGAGAAGTGAATAGTAATGTTCCTTTAAATGTGATTAAACCGTTGTTTAATGCTGTAATAGACTCAAGGTCTAAATGGTTCGTTGGATCATCTAATGTTAATACGTTTGCACCGCTTAACATCATTTTAGATAACATACAACGAACTTTTTCTCCTCCAGATAAAACAGAAACGTTTTTCTTTACTTCTTCACCAGAGAATAGCATACGGCCTAAGAAACCACGTAAGAAACTTTCTGATTCATCTTGTGGAGAGAACTGACGTAACCAATCAATTAAAGTGTAATCACTGTTCTCGAAGTACTCAGAGTTATCTCTTGGGAAATGAGCTTGAGATGTTGTTACACCCCATTTGAATGAACCGCTATCTGGCTCCATTTCACCCATAAGAATTTTAAATAATGTTGTCATTGCAATATCGTTACGGCCGATAAATGCAACTTTATCACCTTTATTTAAAGTGAAGTTCACATTATCTAATACTTTTTCTCCGTCGATTGTTTTAGAAATACCTTCAACCGTTAATAAGTCATTTCCTACTTCACGCTCTGGTGTGAAACCAACGAACGGATAACGACGTGATGACGGTCTAATATCATCTAATGTAATTTTATCTAATAATTTTTTACGAGAAGTTGCTTGCTTCGCTTTAGATGCGTTTGAGCTAAAGCGCGCAATAAAGTTTTGTAACTCTTTTACTTTCTCTTCTTTTTTCTTGTTAGAATCTTGCGTTAGTTTTAATGCTAATTGGCTTGACTCATACCAGAAGTCATAGTTACCAACGTATAATTGAATTTTACCGAAATCAAGATCAGCCATGTGCGTACATACTTTATTTAAGAAGTGACGGTCATGGGATACAACGATAACTGTATTATCAAAGTTCATTAAGAAGTTTTCTAACCATTGAATCGCTTTTAAGTCCAAATGGTTGGTAGGCTCATCTAGTAATAGAATGTCAGGTTGACCGAATAAAGCTTGAGCAAGTAATACTTTTACTTTCTCTGCCCCTGTTAATTCAGACATCTTTTTATCATGAATATCTTCGCCGATACCTAATCCTTTTAGAAGGATTGCAGCTTCTGACTCAGCTTCCCAACCGTTTAGCTCAGCGAACTCACCTTCAAGTTCTGCAGCACGCATGCCATCTTCATCACTAAAGTCTTCTTTCATGTAAATTGCATTTTTCTCTTGCATTACTTTATAAAGACGTGTGTGACCCATCATTACTGTTTCTAGTGCAGGGAACTCTTCATATTCGAAGTGATTCTGTTTTAATACTGCTAGACGCTCACCTGGCGTAATATGTATGTCACCTGTTGATTGGTCAATTTCTCCAGATAAAATCTTTAGAAATGTTGATTTACCAGCACCGTTTGCTCCAATTAAACCATAGCAATTACCTGGCGTGAATTTTATGTTAACATCTTCAAATAATTTGCGATCTGCGAAACGCAAACTAACGTTACTTACTGTAATCATTTGTGTCCTCCTACTAATACCGCTTATTTCAGCGTTTTCTCACCGATTGTCTTAAAAAATCGCATATTACGACTCAATTATTGTAGACTATAGCTATTATATAGTAGAAGCTGGATGAATAGCAACGGTTGATTAGCTTTCTACAATGAAATCGAATAGTTTTTATCCATTCCCCTAGTTATTTTTTGTATATCATCGACCTCTTTCTAATATCCCCATTCGCTTCTCATTCTGTAATACATTAGATCATTTTTTCATTTCATATTTTATATACAAAAAACCTGTAGAGAAAACATTCCCTACAGGTTTTTCTTATTTCGTATTTCTTATTTTCTCTTTATAACTCTTCAATTTACTCGCCAATCCTATTAAAGCTGGTAACAATATCGGCATTACAATTAAAGCTAATAGTATAAGGGCAATGCCAACAACTAATGCCACTTGTATTAGCGTCAATACTCCTGAAGGGATTAATGCAGCAAATGTTCCGCCTAAAATAAGTGCCGCTGATAATACGACTCCCCCTATGTGACGAGATGCATTTACAATTTTCGTTACTGAATCCCCTTCTAGCTCATTGTATCGCATCATTACGAAAATGCTATAATCCACACCTAGAGCGACAATCATTATAAAGCTAAAGAATGGAACATTCCAGCTTAATGACTCTACGTTTAATAAGTGTGAACTAATTTGTTCACTTATACCAAGTGAAGCAAAGTAAGCTAATATTAATGATCCAATAATAAAGATTGAATTTAAGAATGAGCGTGTAATCACGATTAATACAAGCGAAATCCCTAATAACATAATCGTAGCAGTACGTAAGAAATCTTGCCCGGTTACTTCTTTTAAATCAAAGTTTCTAGCTGTTGTCCCGCCAATTGCTTTTTTCGCATCATTTAGTTCTGTTCCCTTTAACGTACCATCTATCGTTTTATTAATTTCTTGAATGATAGGCATCGCTTCTTTTGAATACGGGTTTACGTCTAAAATAATTGTCATTTTAGCAGTCTTTCTATCATGTGACATGTACGTATTCAATGCTTTTTGGAAATCTTCTCCTTCTAAAACTTCTTTCGGAATATAAAATTTCTCAGAGCTTTTCGACTCATTTAGCTCTCCTAAATATTTTTGAGCGTCACCTAGACCGTTACTTACTTTTCCTAAACCCTCTGTACTTTTAGATAAACCTGATTGCAATTGCCCCATCTTTTCTTGTAAATCTTTCAGTCCAGTTAATAACTGTCCTTGTCCATCGTTTATTTTCGTTAATCCAGATTGTAAGTCAGCCGATTTGTTCGCAATTTGTTTTGAACCTGTAGCCCCTTCGCTCAATCCTTTGTTCAGCTCAGCAGCCCCTTTTTGTAACTTGGTAACTCCATTGTTCATTTCTTTTAAACCGTTATCTACTTTCAGTAACGATTGATTCGCTTCTTTAAATGAATTCATCGCTGCTTTATGCTGCACCGCCAATTGATTTAATTCTTTTGAAAGTCCAGTTAATTGTTTTTGAGCTTCTTTAGCAATTCCTAATGTTTGCTGTATGTTCGGGTCATTTGCTAATTCTGGTTTCGTTTGAATGAAATTAGTCATTAACACTTCAATTTGTTCATATCCTTTTTTCGCGCCATCAATTGCTTGAGAAATGCTTCCGAAATATTGATCGTACGAACTTAAACCTTTTTCTAACTGTTCATAACCAGCATGAAGCTGTGAAGTTGCATTTGACAGGGCATTGATATTTCCGTTTAATGATGCTAGCCCATCCTCTATTTGCTTCGCTCCTTGTGCTCCATTGTTTATTCCATTCGATAATTGATTTAAAGCTGTCCCTAATGCTGATACGCCATTTTTCGCTTCATTTGTTCCATCAATTAACTTTTGAACATTTGCAAGACTATTTGAGTCATTACTACCCATTTTATCTTTCGCATCAGTTAATCCTTCATTAACTTCTTTTATGCCACCATTTGCATCTCCTAAGCCTGTATTCAATTCTCCGGCTTGTTTATTTATATATAATTCTTTAATCTTATCTCCAGTTGGACGCGTCGGTGAATATACTTCTGAGACTCCTTTAACTTTCGAGATTTTATCAGTAAGTTCATCTAAAGTTTGTAAAGAAGTCGCCTCATCTAACTTTTTATCCGATTGAATAACTAACGTACTTGGTGAAGAAAAACCAGGCGGAAAATGCTCTTCTATTACGTTAATCCCCATTTTTGATTCATATTTATTATCCACTTCAAATAAATCATTGTAATTAAGCGTGTTAGAATATTTTAATACGAATGGAATCGATATCACGAATACGATAATTAAAGCGATAAATGGTCTTGCTACTGAATTTTTCGCAAAGAATCCCCATAAACGACTATCCTCATGTCCTTTAAATGTTTTAACTGGATAAAACATTCCTTTTCCTAATAGCACCATGAAAAACGGATTTAAAGTGGTTAATACGAGTAGTGGTACTGCGACACCAATTGCTACTGCTGAAGTAGATTGATATAATTTAAAACTCGCTAAAGCAAGAGATGCAAAGCCAATTAGTACTGCTATCCCGCTATATAAAACGGTTTTACCTGCCGATTTAAACGTTTCTTTCGTAGCCAAAAATGCATTTTCTTGTTTACTTAATTCTTCTTTAAATCTTGTATATAATAAAATGTTATAGTCTGTTCCCACTCCAAACAGGACGACTACTACAAACACTTGCGTAAAGTTTGAAAACGGAAAATTAAATTGATCTACAAGATGGGCAATAATCCCCATTGAAATTAAATACGAAACACCAACTGTAAGAAGAGAAATAATCGGAACAACTGGTGAACGGAATACAATGATTAATACTACAAGAATGAAAATGATCGAAATAACTTCTGTCTTTTTCACGCCCTCTTGAGAGGATGTAAGAAAATCACCCGCTATTAAATCACTTCCTGTTAAGTACGTTGTAACTCCTTTCGTTTGTACTTTTTTATGAAGATTATTTGCAATTTTTGATATTTTACCATGTTTTTTATCTACCGATATTTGCGTTAAAATAGTCGTATTATCTTTAGAAACTAATTGTTTCTCCAGTTCTTTATTATCTAAATGTGAAACGACTTCCTTAATTCCTAATTGCTCTTTTTCATTTTGCAGCGCGTTGATCGTTTTTGTTATTTCCTCTTTCTGTTCATTCGTTAATGCGTTTTTATCTCCACTATTAAAGACGGCTATAATTTCATACTTTTCAGCCCCTTCTTTATCCATTTCTTTTATCATCTTGTCAGCAATACTGCTTTGTTCTGTTTTTGGAATCGTGATTTGCCCTTTTTCCTTCACTAACTGATCCATATTAGGCATCGTTACGACCATTGCAATAGTAATAACTATCCATAATAGAAAAGATAAACTTCTCCAACTTTTTAGCTTGCTCATTTGAATCATCTCCTGTTATTAGAGTTTCATGGTGCATAGGGAATGAATATTCATTCCCTATTTTTGAAAATATCACTTAGGAATGAACGTTCATTCCTATTATCCTATTAAATTATTTTTCAATTCTATTGAATCACTCCCTGCGGAATGAATATTCATTCCTTTAATTGTACAGATATATCATCTCCTGTAATCGTTTTTTATATTTATTTAGGAATGAATGTTCATTCCTGTCCTTATAAAGCTATAGAATCAAATGATTCTAATAGCATTCCAAGAGCTCTCTTCCAATTCTTTTACTAATTCTTTTGAGTATTCTAATTGCCCTGTCGCCATTACTTTTATTAATTTTTCAAGCGGTTGATATACAATAATAATTAAAGCAATTATAGGCAATGGACGAAGAAAACCTTTTTCGATTCCATCTTCAATAATATTCATAAAGAAGCCTATAAAATCGTCAAATATTTTCTTACTCTGTTCATCAAGAAAATAACTATCACAGTGAGAATTTGTAAAAAGAAAAGCATCCACATTGTTTCTCGCAAATTCAAATAAACGGTTATACGTATGACTAAACTGTTCTCGAATATTTGCTTCAACAGGAAAATCAGTTTTTATTGTTTCAGATAGCTGTAGCATGCTTTTTGAAAATAATGAGTTAACGAGTGCCTCTTTATTTTCAAAATAGCGATAAATAGTACCCGCGCCGACATTTGCTTTTTCAGCGATCATCGGAATTGTCGTACCATCGTAACCACGCTCTGCGAAAAGTTTTATAGCAGCATCAAAAATATCCTCTTGCTTATTTTTAGCCATTTTTCTCACCTCAATTTTCAGGAATGAAAATTCATTCCGTTTATAATTATAAATTACAAGGATTAAAAGTCAAGTGTGTAAATACGCTATTGAAGCATTTATCAAATAACACACTCAATTAAGATATTAATACATTTTTTGCGTTATCCCATCAAAAAATTTCTTTGTATCATCATGACTTAAAACCCTCAATACACCTTGTATCTTAAAAAATTGAACTTGACTTATTTCATTATCTTTTGGATGTAAATCTATTCTGTCACCTATATATTCTACATAAAACATAGTAGTTTCTTGCTCTTCATATCCAATTTTCATTTTGAGCTCTTCAGGAAAGCCAAAGCAAATTTTATCTTCAAATTGTTTTATAACTTTAAACTTTGTAGATCCAGTTTCTTCTTCCAGCTCTCTCAAAATAGCACTCTCTAAATCATTATCTGTATGTTTCACTCCACCTTTAGGAAAATCCCATTCCCCCTTTGACATAGCATATTCTCCATCTATGTCGCTAATTTTCACCTTATGTACCAATAAAAATTCACTGTGTTGGAATACGACCGCACCTACGGCTTGCCTAATCATTTTACTTTTCCTCCTAAAACAATGATTTCACTCTATTAAATAGAAAAGTACTATAATAAAAAGTTTATCATTATAGTACTTTGTTACTCATACATAGCACATGACATTAATTAAAAGAAATCATAAATAAACGGCTTACGCACCGGCACTACATTCTCAAATGCACGTATCTCCTCTTCGCTACCGCTTATTAAGTCTATTTCATTTAATTCTAGCGGTCGCTTGTAACCAAACATAATAGTAGATAACGCATTAATATCGATTTGAATTCCATTTTCTTTTGCTGTTTCTTCTTTAACGATTGTTATTTCATTATTTTTAAGTTGAACCGTCACGTTATTCCACGATGCAAATGAATCTGTAATATGTAAAATTACTTCTTGCTCTTCGTTGTTCCAGTTCCATTCATATTGTTTGAAAAACTGTTCTACATCTACAATTCTTCCCATGAAATATGGAGTTACTTCTGCTTTTACTCGTGGTTCTTGTAATGTGTAAAGAAGTGGTTCTGTCTCACTTAGTATCATTTCTAGATTTTTAATCATAGAATCATGTTGGCAGATGAAGTTCCAAAGACCAATTCTTGCTTCATTATGTAATGGGACAAATTCTTCTACTTTCATTTTAGAATTCTCTATTTTGTATAAAATGTAACCAGCCGCCGTTTTATTTTCATCATAGTAAACTGCCAATGTTAAATCATGATACACCGCTTGTAGCCACCATTTACGTCCGCGAACTAACATACCAGAAAATCGTTCTGCAAATGTTTCATATAGATTCTCTACTTCTTCTGGATGATTATCTTTACTAAAACGTTTCACTGTACCATTCACTTGTTTTTTTATTATTAAATCGCTCTTTGTCATCTGACATACGATTCGATTCGCACAAAGTTCCCAGCCATATTTACGATAAAATGAAACGGCAAATGGATGTAACATCGATACACTATATCCATCTCTTTTCATAGTTTGTAGTGAATGCTGAAGTAACTCTTTTACATATCCACTTCTTCTATATTCCGGATACGTCGCTACCCCCGCAACGCCGCCCATTTTAAACTTTTCTTTTCCTATGTAAATATGAAAAGGAATTAAGTGCAACTTTGCAGCTAACTCTTCTCCTTCCATAATACCGTATATTTGATGGCTTTCCTTCATTCGTGTAATTTGCTGCTCTACTCGTTCTTCATCTGCTTTATATTGAAAAGCATATTCTGATAAACGTAATGCTTCTCTAAACTTATCTTCTTTTAATTGTATAACGTTCATATATTTCTCCTCCATTCCTCGTTTGAATTATATCATAATTCAAACTATTATAGTTCGGTAAGTGAAATTACGAGGATGTTTCAACAAAAGGTATCGATTTAGAAACACTCTAACATAAAAGCTCTTTTCAACTGCTTTCTATTGGCGGCATAAGAATATTAAACACCTTGCGTTCTCTTGGGTTTGCGAAGCTAAGAGGTACCATTGAAAGTGATGAAACTTATGACAACGGCAACATTACGGGCATAAAAAAAACCAGTTGATTGAGAGAAACTGGTTCAATAAAGGTTTTATATTGGATATTCATTCAACCAAATTAATGCTTGTTCATAATCATCGAAAAATTTTACGGATTCTTTTGTATTGGATTGTTGTAAATAATTCATTATCTCCCCTTCTTCAAGGAGAAACGCAATTGCCTTACTGTGATTCAAAATGTTTTCATTGAAGAACTTATCTTTCCATGCTTTTTGAACAGAAAAATGATCTGGCGTGTATCCTTTTCTATCCACCAACAATTTGTATTTCCGACCCTCGGAAATGAATTGCTGACAAACCTGCTCGAAGCCATTAAACCATTCATAAACATCAGCTGTATTAATCTTGCCAATTAGATGGGTAACAATTAAATCCCCTGAAACTGTTGTGCTGATATTCTGTTTACTCAACTTGGAATCCTCTCCCTTAGTTACAATTATGCGTAAAAATCTCATAAAATCAATAAAGATAAAATTCTTACACAATAAAGCAACATTATTTACGAAAAAAGCCAACATAAAAAAGCAGATACATTGCATATCTGCTTCTCATCACTTTATTTAGCTAACGTTTGTAGTTCTTCAAAAAATGTAGGATATGATACACCTACTGCTTCTGCATCTTCAATTGTTGTTTCTCCCTCAGCAATACAGCCGGCAATCGCAAGCATCATTCCAATGCGGTGATCACCATGACTATGTACTGTAGTTCCTTTTAGCTTACATTTACCGTAAATAATCATTCCGTCATCGGTCGCTTCAATACGAGCTCCTAGTTTCGTTAGTTCAGCAACGACTGTATCAATACGGTTCGTTTCTTTTACTTTTAATTCGTGTGCATCTTTAATGACTGTAATTCCATCTGCTTGTGTTGCTGCTAAAGCGATAATTGGGATTTCATCAATCAGTCGTGGAATGATATCACCACCGATTTCGATTCCTTTCAGCGGGGATGTTTCAATTGTAATATTTGCAGCAGGTTCTGATGCTCCTTCGTTAATCTGCTCTACAGTAAACGTAGCGCCCATTTTCTCAAGAACATCAATAATACCTGTACGAGTCGGATTCATTCCCACATTTTGTAATAGTAGTTTACTATTTGGGATAATTGCACCCGCTACTAAGAAAAATGCCGCTGATGATACGTCACCTGGCACATGAACGTCTGTTGCTGTTAACTTCTGTCCACCCGCTAGTTTTACAGTTTTCCCCACGCGAGTTACCTTTACACCGAACGCTTCAAGCATTCTTTCCGTATGGTCGCGGGAAATATGTGGTTCTGTAACAGTTGTTACACCTTCTGCACGAAGTCCTGCAAGTAAAATAGCTGACTTTACCTGTGCGCTTGCTACAGGTGAAGTGTACTCAATTGCTTTTAAATCTCCGCCACGTATTGTGAGCGGCGTAAATGTTCCTTCTTTTCGGCCATCAATTTTTGCGCCCATTTGTTTTAATGGATTTGTAACACGTTTCATCGGTCTTTTTGCGATAGACGCATCACCTTGTACGCAAGAGAAAAATGGTGTGTTAGCCAAAATCCCTGACATTAATCGGATCGTTGTACCAGAATTACCAACATCTAATACAGCTTTTGGCTCTTGCAAACCTTCTAATCCTTTTCCAATTACCGTAACTTCGTCTCTATTTTGTGTAATCTCTACTCCCATTTCTTTAAAACAAGAAATAGTACTTAAACAATCCGCACCAGGAAGAAATCCTTTAATTGTTGTTTTACCTTCCGCGATTGCGCCAAACATGACAGCGCGATGGGAAATTGATTTATCTCCAGGGATTGTAATTGTGCCATTCAATCCGTTATTTACAGTTTGTACTCTTTTTTCTTTCACGTTGTCACCCTCCTCATTAAATTGTTTCATACGTTTGGTATTCTTCTTTTCCGAGCGCAATTTTTGCCTGCGTTCGATCCTCTTCTCTTTGGAAACTAATTCGTAAAACTCCGAGCAATCCTTCTCGCGCTTCTAATATTTGCAAGTTCGTAATACTAATTTCTTCTTCTGCTAGAATGCTCGTGATATGGGCTAATGCCCCTACTTTATCTAAAACGTCGACGTATAAGTCGTGATAGGCAGGAATCGCCCCTCTTTTTCGAACTGGTAAAGAGTCACGATATTCTTTCGCATCTGCAAAATAACTTTGTATTTCTCCTGCATCTCCTTTAGAAACCGTCTTATATAGCTCTTCCATTTCTGAAATCCATTCTTCTAATAGTTCCAATAAATGCCCGCGATTTTGCTTTACGATATCACTCCACATTTTCGGACTACTTGATGCAATACGTGTTATATCTTTAAATCCGCCTGCCGCTAGTTGATGAATAAGCGGATTATCACCAGCATGTTTCTCAACTTGTTTTACTAATCCTGCTGCAATTAGGTGCGGAAAATGACTAACTATTCCTGTTATATAATCATGTTCTTTTGTATTTAATACAAGAAAATGAGAGCCTGTTCCTTTTAACCATTCTTTTAGCTCGTCTACTTGATCCGCCTGTACGTGATTCATTGGCGTTAAAATGTAAAATGCGTTTTCAAAAAGGTGTGCTTTTGCACTTTCAACTCCAGTTTTATGAGAACCTGCCATTGGATGTCCACCAATAAAAGAAACTTCCTTTGAAAATAAAGCTTCCGCTTCGTTCATAATCGTTCCTTTTGTACTACCAACATCGGTCACTATAACATCTTCTCGTAAATGAAATGATGCAAGTTTGTGTAACAACTTTTTCGTTTCTTCAACTGGAGAGGCAAATACAATTAAATTTGCCTCCTCACATGCACGCTGCAAATCTACTGCTACTTCATCAACTACATGTAATTCTTTTGCGTGCTCTACTTGCTCTTTAAATATGTCATAACCGATAATCGTTACATCGTGCTCTTTTTTAATCGCTAATGCAAGAGAGCCTCCTATTAATCCAGTACCGATTAATAATACCTTTTTACACATTTGCCTCATCTCGAGACTTACCTTTTTTATTTTCAAAGTGTTGTTTTAACACTGAAATCACTCCTTCATTTTGTTCCCTAGTTCCGATTGTAATACGGACACCATTTGGGAACGGACGAATAATAAATCCTGAGTGTGCACAAGCTTCATAAATCTCTCCCCCATTATCTACTGGTAAGAAGATGAAGTTTGTTTGCGACGGATAAAATGGAATTTCATTTTCCGTACAAAAACTCTCGTATTGTTGTAATCCCTCTGTATTAACACGTACAATTTCTTCAATAAATGCTGCATCGTTAAAAGCAATCGTCGCTGCTTTTTGCGCTAATGAAGATACGTTAAATGGCAAACGTACGACATTTAATTTCTCGATTAACTCTTCCTGTCCAATCGCATAACCAACGCGGAAAGAAGCTAATCCGTACGCTTTAGAAAACGTTCTAAGTACAAGAATGTTGTTATGTTTTTCTAAAAGCGGTAATGTCTCAGGGAAATCTTTTGCTGTTACGTATTCATAGTACGCTTCATCAATGACAATTAACGTATTTTCACTAATGCTTTCAATGAATTGAGTCAATTTTCGCTCATTCACATATGTGCCTGTCGGGTTGTTCGGATTACAAATCCATACGATTTTTGTATGTTCATCAACTGCTGAAGAAATTTCATCTAGATCATATACACCGTTCTTTAAAGCAATTTCTTTCACTTCACAGCCTTCAATAATTGCATGATGACGGTACTGTGGGAATGTTGCACCAGCCGTAACAATATTATCTCCTTTACATAGTACTGCACGGCTGATAATTTGAATTACTTCATCAAGACCACTACCACAAAGCACTTGTTCCATTTGAACTTGTAATTTCTCTGCGATAGTTTGACGGAGTACTTCAGCACCTCCGTCAGGATATAAAGCATGTTCCTCCCACGATTTTTGTAATTCTCCTAAAACACGAGGTGAACAGCCAAATGGATTTTCATTTGATGCTAACTTAACAAATGAATGATTCCCGTATACTTCTTTCATTTGCTCTGGTGATTTACCTGGTTTATACGGTTGTAATGATGATAGTTGATCTTTTACTCGCATGTTAAATCCACCTTTTCATTAAAATTCTTTTGCGTATTTGTTATGTTGCGAAATATTTTGTTTTAGTAATTCCATGCGATCTTTTCCGAATTGCTCGACTAGTGCACCGGCAAGTTCCCATGCAACGACAGCTTCAGCTACAACACCTGCTGCTGGTACTGCACAGCTATCAGATCTTTCAATACTCGCTTGGAACGCTTCTTTCGTATCAATATCTACGCTTGCTAACGGTTTATATAATGTAGGAATTGGCTTCATTACGCCTCTTACGACAATTGGCATACCTGTTGTCATACCGCCTTCTAAACCGCCGGCATTATTCGTATTTCTCGTGTATCCTTTTTCTTCATCCCATAAAATTTCATCGTGCACTTTACTTCCTGGCTGTCTTGCCGCTTCAAAACCAATTCCGATCTCAGCACCTTTAAATGCATTCACGCTCATAATAGCACCGGCAAGTTTTGCATCTAATTTGCGGTCGTAATGAACGTAGCTACCAACTCCAATTGGCATTCCTTCTGCAATGACTTCGACAATACCGCCTATAGAATCTCCGCTACTTTTCGCATCATCAATCGCATTCATCATCTCTTGTTCTACTTCTTTATCTAAACATCGAACAGGTGAGTTTTCAGTTATCGTTTGAATTTCTTCAATTGGTAAGTTTGAAATACGCTTCGCTTGTACCCCACCAATTTCAAGAACATGCCCTGCAATTTCCACGCCTAATTCTTTCAAAATTTGTTTCGCAACTGCACCAGCAGCAACACGAACTGTCGTTTCTCTTGCAGAAGAGCGCTCTAATACGTTTCTTATATCACGATGGCCGTATTTAATTGCCCCGTTTAAATCCGCATGTCCTGGACGTGGTTTCGTTATAGTACGTTTCATTTCTTTACTTTCTTGCTCCGAAATTGGTTCAGCACCCATTACTTTCGTCCAATGTTTGAAATCATCATTTTTTACGATTAACGTAATTGGTGAACCAAGTGTCATTCCGTGACGTACACCACTTGCAATTTCAACTGTATCTGTTTCAATTTGCATGCGTCTTCCGCGCCCATGCCCTTTTTGTCTTCTTAATAATTCTTTATTAATATGTTCCGCTGTTAATGTTAAACCTGCTGGTACACCTTCTAAAATAACTGTTAACTGCGGCCCATGTGATTCTCCAGCTGTAATGTATCTCATTTCTCTTGCCCCTTTACTATTTTTTTGTACAAAAAAGTCCCTACTGAGCGCTCAGTAGGGACGATGTTTATCGCGGTACCACCCTAGTTGTAGACTTCTTTCGTCTACCTCTCTTCTTCTTTAACGATCGTTTGACCGTCTTTCTCTCCAAAAGTTGGCGGGAAAGATGCTCCAAGGCTGTAATTCATGCTTACCTTTGTACTGATTCACACCGGCCATCAGCTCTCTTTAACAGTGAGATAAGCACTACTGTTTCCTCTTCAGCGCATTTATGATATGGAATTAAGATAATTTATTTTTGAAACCTTTTAACTCATCCATGAATCTATGGAATTCTGGAATATCCATTTGTTGCGCAGAATCTGATAACGCAACTGCTGGGTCTGGATGTACTTCCGCCATTACTGCATCTGCTCCAATTGCAAGTGCCGCTTTCGCTGTTGGTAATAATAAATCTCTACGTCCTGTTGAATGTGTTACGTCAACGATAACTGGTAAATGTGTTTCTTTCTTTAAAATCGGTACTGCTGAAATATCTAATGTGTTACGTGTCGCTCTCTCGTATGTGCGAATACCGCGCTCACAAAGAATAATTTGGTCATTACCTTGTGCAATAATGTATTCCGCTGCATTAATGAACTCATCAATTGTTGCTGCTAACCCACGTTTTAGTAATACTGGCTTGTTAACTTTACCTACAGCTCGTAGTAAATCGAAGTTTTGCATGTTACGTGCTCCAACTTGAATTACATCAACGTATTCTAGCGCCATTTCTACGTCATTCGGATTTAAAATTTCACTAATAATCGCTAAGTCGAACTCATCTGCTACTTGTCGTAAAATTTGTAAACCTTCTACTCCCAAACCTTGGAAATCGTATGGAGATGTTCTCGGTTTGAAAGCACCGCCGCGCATTAATTTAAGTCCTTGATCTTTCATCGCTTGCCCTACTTGGCGAACTTGCTCTAAACTTTCTACCGCACAAGGTCCCATAATGAACGTTTGTGTTCCGTTTCCAATCAATTCACCTTTAACATTAACAATTGTATTTTCTTTTTTCTTTTTACGTGAAACTAGTAATGCTTTACGGTTATCATCTTCTTGCAATTCTAAGCTAGCTTTGAAAATCGTTTTGAAAATATGTTGAATCGTTGACGTTTCGAATGGTCCTTCGTTATGCTCTGCAAGCATATCAAGTACTTCACGCTCACGTACTGGATCAAAGCGTTTCGTACCTTGTACTTGTTTTTGCTCTCCAATTTTTTGAACGATTTCACCGCGTTTGTTTAATAGGTGTAATAATTGTAAGTTAATTTCATCTACCTGTTTACGTAATTGATCTAATTCGTGATTTGCCATTTGGAAATCCTCCTCTAATGTTTTAAAAGTATAGTAAGAGAATAAAAAATTCTCTATTTTCTGAACTGGTTAATTATACAAATTTAAAGTGGAATCGATACCTCTTCTTATTTTAAACTAATAATTACCATAAAGACACTAACTACTAGTTAATAAGCCACTTTTTTGTACAAAAAAGCCCTACTGATTCAATCAGTAGGGACGATATTTATCGCGGTACCACCCTAGTTGTAGACTTATTTCGTCTACCTCTCTTCATTGTTAACGATCAATGTGACCGTCTTTCCCTTCATAAAGATACATATCTTTACTACGAAAAAGATGCTCCAGGACTGTAATTCGCTCTTGTTTTTGTACTGGTTCGCACCAACCACCAGCTCTCTGTTACAGGGAAACAACAACTACTTCTTTTCCTTTCAACGCGTGACTATTTTATTTTCAAGTTGGACCACTAAAATACAAAAAGTCCCTACTGAATAAATCAGTAGGGACGATATTTATCGCGGTACCACCCTAGTTGTAGACTAACTTTCCGTCTACCTCTCTTCACTGTTAACGATCAATTGACCGCTTTTCCTTCATAAAGACAATACTATCTTTACTACGAAAAAGATGCTCCAAGACTGTAATTCATGATTATCCCTGTACTGGTTCACACCAACCACCAGCTCTCTGTTACAGTAAGACTAACCACTACTGTGATCTCTTCATTGCACTTTGTTTATTCAAATGTGTTTGAAATTGAATAAGTATGATTCGTATTATAGAACGCTTTTCAAAACACTGTCAATAACTTTTTATATATTTTTTTAAAATTCCACTTCCGCCCTATGATTCCTCTTGTAAATTCTCCGTTACGATTCCGATGCGAATTATTTCATTTTCTATTAAATTTAATACATGTCTTTCTACTTCATACCTGGTTAATAGTTCTTTTATTTGTATGATCTCACTTTCAAGTAAATCGGCTTCTTGACACGTCTGAAGTAAAGTGAAAAACACATTTGCATACAATTCTTTATACGCTTTCATACGCTCTTTCTTTTCAAGTATCTCTATAAACAACTGTTTCATTTCTTCTTGATTAGATTGTCCTTCCACACCTTGAAATTTACTAGAAATAATATTTAATCCTTTTTCTAAAACCTCATCCATGCATAAAACAATACGTAAAAGCATCATATATTCTCTCGTTGTTATTACGCCCATTTTCGGACGTTCTCTTAAAAACACACTAAGCCACGCTGTCCAAAATTTTTGTTGTTCCTTACCACTTAACGTTTTTACGTAGTAGCATAAATACTGCATAAATTTAATTTTATTCTCTTCGTTTTCTTGCATCAAAAGTGGATATAACCAATCTGTTTTTTGCTCCCAATATAATACGCATTTAATAAATACAAAGCTAAGCCATTTTAAAAATGCTTCTCTCGTATATGGATGTAGTGCATCTAAATGTTCTACTGCATACTTAATATATCGTCTTATTTCTGTAAACAAAGGTAGATTAATTTGCGTATAACATAATCCCGCCCACGCATATTTCGTAAGCTCACTTTCTTTCTTTAAATCTAAGTAAGGTAATACATTTTTCCGACACCATTGCTTCTCAATATGGTATAAAAACGTAATATCTGCTGTTAAACGCGCAAACATGAAGTTCGTTCTTTCCGAAGTAACCCTTACCTGCTCCTCAAATAAAAATAAATATTCATACACGTTGCGATCGTATAAATGATCATATGCTAACAGTTTTAGTAATACAGCAGTCATCTTCCCAACAGGATGCTGAATAGATTCATTGTAAAACTCTTGTTTTCCAATCTTAAAATCCGATTCCCCTCTCATAACTTGTGGAAGTACAGAAAAAGCAAAGCGTTTTACAATCCTTATACTATTTTCATCTAACTCTTCTAATCGATTACTAATTTCATATAGAAAACTACTAATTAACCAATGAAAAGCAGTATTTCTAATAAATTTCTGCAATAACGGAATGATTTTTTGAATTTGTTCATTCGCCAAATTCCGGTTATTTCGCCACTCTCTAATACATACAAACCATACTTCATTACTAATTTCGTGCACGCCTACTAGTTGATAAGCAAACGAAATACTCCACTCTACATTCAATTTACACGCTTTTGATAACATCTCTAAAAAATGGCGTTGTTCAAAAACACCGTCTCTTGAAAATTGCCGAACTTGCTCCATTATTTCATCGTCTTTCAGCTGCAGTAATCCATCAGCTGTTACATTGCATGTAATACGTTGTTCATTTGCCTCTTTCTTTGGAACACTGTATAGATCTGAAGAAAAATGGGGGTGTTTCTGTTTCATTAGCTCGTATCCTTCCGCCGTACACTTACTATTCGAATCACACGTGAATAGTAAGTCTAATACAAGACAAGCATCAAACGCCCTCTCTTCTGCAAGATACTCTAATACATGTTGAATTACTTCTTCTTTCGTTTCCTCTAAAGCATCTGCGTAATAATTCTTTAAAAGTTGAAACACTTCATGTTTACATGTGAAATCTAACAGAACATCCACATGTAACAACCACTTCAGTTTGTCATCCGCTGTAACGAATACATTATTAATCATTGCTTCAATTGCAATTCGCTTTTGAAGTACACTATCAGTTTCTATCATTTCTGTAATATAATGATTTGCTTTTTTCTCATTGTTTTCACATAAATATGTAAGACACTCTTTTACAATTTGAATTAAAAATGTAAAATCATTTTGCTGTAACTCCTGCTCTGAAATTTCTCTATCTCTTCTTTTCAGTGCATTTTGTCTTAATGACAATAGTTGTATCTTTTCTAACCCTGTAACCATAATCGGATTTGCGTAGTAAGCGATATGAGGTCTCATTTTCTCTTTCCAAATTCGCTCCACATGAGAAAAAATAGGCATCGGTATACGACTCGATTCCTCGAGTTCAATCGACTCTTGCGTATCATTTCCCCATCTTCTTACACGCTTCAATTTAAGTTTCCCATCTAAAATAAACGTTAATAGCAACAAGCCAATTTCTTTATGCTCAGGGAAAGAACATTTTTGCAATAAATATGTGATCATTTCAATAGAGCTACTATCTTTCTCTGCTGTTTCTAATAAAAGCAATGTCCATCTTGCAAACAACAAAGGGTCCATCGTTTCTTTCGTTTCGTTTAAGTAAGTACAAATTGTTCGCCACCATAACGGGGATATTTTAGAATGATTTTTAAAAATCAATTGAAATAGTTCTTTTTGATGACTAAATAGAAATTGCTCCACCAACCATTCCGCAAGCAATTCATCTACTTCATCATAATTTGCTGTAAGCAGAAATAAATTTCTTAGTTTCCCTTCTGCTTCAAGCCATTCCACCCATTCATAATCACGAGCAAATTCAACGAAGTACCGAACGGTTTCAATTTTTTTTATTGACTGTTTTATATAGGATAATTGCTCCTGCTCTACTGATGGAGGAACGGTTACAATATCACGAATACGCATTCTTTTCGTAATATAATTATCCCCCATTAATTCCGCCCACCGCTTCACCGCTTTCACAAGCGCCTGATGATTATTTGCTTTATTCGGATACACAATCGGTCTTATCCCTAAATGCTCCCAATGATATGTATTATCACCTTGTGCGACGAAAGCATAACGCCTTGTACTCGGTGGTAAGCCTGTTGCTAAATATTTCATTACAGGATCATTATGACTATACCCAACGAATAAAACAGTGTAATTTGAGAATAAATCAACTAAAAATCGTCTCGCCCATCCTTCGGTTAAGTAAGCCCTTCCAAAATCACCATCCGTTAAAATTAAAGCTTCTTTCTCTTGTTCTACATTCCCATGTATGTAAGCCAACCCTTTAAACGCTCTCCCTGTCGGTAAAGCAGGTGCATAATAAATATTCAGCTCTCTATTCATTTCTGTAATTACAGACGTAAAATGTTGATCAAAGTTTGTCGTTACAATTCGAACATCCGTATCTAACGGAAACAGCCTTGGAATCGCATAGTGTAATGGATTTGGTTTTGATTTTTCTATATTAACGAGGTCTCTTGCAACTTGATGCACATCTTTCGTTTTCGCAATTTTACCGAGATAATAATCGTGGGGTTCTGTCATCTCACGCCTTTCGACATATAAAGCTTTCGAAATTTCATCAACTAAATCATCGAAATTCGGTAAGTTTGATTTCCCCTTCATAGAAACTCCTGCTCCAACGAATAATACTAACTTACCTTGTTCAAGGTGATCGATTAACTCATCTGGAATTTCTACTTCTGAAGTTATCCACATCCCGGATTCCCCCTTACCTAAAAATGTCATACGCTCTCATTTCACTATAACATTTTTTAATTGTTTTTTTAATATTTAGATAAAATTTCAGCATGATAAAGTTTTATATAAATTAAACCGTTCCAATGTATGAACTCCTGAATTTATTGTAAAACTATGTATAAATGGGAGGTGTAAATATTGAGTGATATTACTGTAATACTTATCAAATTTATATCATGCATCATCGCTTTTAGTATCGGACTAGCTCTATTTTTCCCAGCAACGCTCGTTCAAATCATTTCTTTTAGTCTCTTCGTCACAATCGTTTCTTATATGTTTGTTGATAAAATTATTTTAAATCGAATTGGCAATTCCGCTGCCATTATGACGGATTTCTTACTTGCGTATTTAAGCGTTTGGATTTTTGGTAATATTTTATTAGACAACTACATGCAAATTGCATGGGGCAGTATCCTTTCTGCCATCGTCTTTACATTATCAGAAGTAATCGTCCATCGCTTTTCTAATTCCCACACAAGGCACAGCAATGATAACATTCGAATTAATCGCCGGTTTGCATATGGCACGGAGTTTGCTGAAGAACAGAATGTGTTGGATAAAGATAAGAAGAAATAAAACCATAATTACTGGTGCAAAAAAGTAGCTGTCTCATCAGTCGAATTTTTGACGATGTGGCGCTCCTTTTTGTTTTTTGTACTATCAATACGGTGAATGAAATTATATCAACGATTCGACAAGAAATATCGATTTGTCGACAACGTTTGATAGGCTATCTTCAAATAAAAAAGCTGCCCCATTAAGAGACAGCAACTTCTGTAATTACGCTTTTACTTTTAAATCTTTTAACGTAATAACATCTGCAAATGATCCAAATACAACATTATGATGTTTTACAATATCTTCAGCGCGTAATACATCTGTGTCAAATGTGCTATGTGCATCACTTACTAATGTTACTTTATACCCTTCACTAAACGCTCTTCGCGTTGTCGTATCAACACAGTACTCTGTTTGCATTCCTGAAATAATAACATGCTCAATCCCTTTTCCTCGTAACACTTCGTTTAAGTTTGTCTTATGGAATGAGTCTGGAGTCGTCTTTTCAACGACAAGCTCCCCTTCTCGCGGTGCAATCGCCGCATGTACTTTCCAACCATCTGTACCTTTTTCTAACGGATGACCTTTTGGCCCGTTATGTTGTACATAAATAACCGGAATACCATTTGAACGACATTCCCCAATGAGCTCTTGCAACGTTTCTAAAAACTTTTCCCCATTATGTACTGGGATTCCTGCTGTATACATACCCGCTTGCACATCAATAACTAGTAATGCCTTTTTCATTTCACACAGCTCCCTTTATTTTTATAAGCCCCTGCATATTTATTATAATTGTTTATATTCTACCATCCAACAATCTTCTAATTTCCCCTCATGTAGTTCATGTTTCTTTAGTATCTTCACCTTTTTAAATCCGCATTTTTCATAACAGCTTATCGCACGTTCATTATTTACTCTAGGATCCATCGCGATTGCTTCCGCACCCAATTTCTCCATAATGTATGTAATAGCTGCTTGAACAAGTTTTGTTCCAATTCCTTTTCTCCAAAAGATCGGTTCACCGATAAATTGGTCCATTCCCCATACATTCTGCGATTCTCCATATCCATATAACGCTTTCCATTCAGAATCAACTGGATACATTTGAATGTAACCGATTGGCATTTCATCAAATTCTACTAAGCATCTTTTTTCATTACTGTTTGGATTATGTATAAAATGGGCAAGTACCTTTTCTACAGATTGCGGATTATCTCGTCCTTCGTAATACTGCAGGACTTCTGGGTTTGTTAGCCATTTTGAAATGATAGATGCATCGTTTTTTATTACGTATCGAACTAATAATTGTCCCTTTTGGAATAACATAGGTCACCTCCTTATTAGTTACTCTTATAATAACTTTTCTATATGCGGATAGTAAATTTGTCAAACAGCTTTACTTGCATAATCCCACAATAAGAAATTATCCTGTTCAACCTATACTGAGTATCATAAACTATTATTTAACTAACTAAAAGAATGTTTCCCATAATGAAGTTCTTTTGTAACAGGACCTAAAAAACTAAAACAATTTGGAGATGATACTTTGAAATCAACATTAATTATTCTTCGAGGAAACTCCGCAAGCGGCAAGACAACTATTGCAAAAGAACTGCAAGAGCATTTCGGGCAAGGAACACTTCTAGTCTCACAAGACGTTGTGCGCAGAGATATGCTAAAAGTTCACGATACAATGGGTAACTTATCTCATGATTTACTATTTGAAATTACGAAGTACGGAAAAGGAAAATGTGAATTTGTTATTTTAGAAGGTATTCTAAACAGCGGTAGATATGGAGATATGTTAAAAGAATTAATACATTATTTTGACGACGCACATACATATTACTTCGATTTATCACTAGAGGAAACCATTAGACGACATAATACAAGAGAAAAACGACATGAGTTTGGTGAAGATTTATTAAGTAAATGGTATAACCCTCACGATACAATTGAAGTTGATAAAGAAACTATTTTTACAGATGATTTCATACAAAAAGACATCTTTCATGCGATTCTTAATGATGTGACACATCAAAAATAAGACTGACTTTTTATGTCAGTCTTATTCTTTTATGTTCCTTGAATTTCAGTTTTCATAACGGAACAATCTTTACATACATAATAATATATATTCATTTCCCCAAACTGGAAATCAACTACTGAAATAAGTTCCCGTTCTTCAAGATCTTGTGTAATTGTAGCAACATATTTCATCTCTTTCGAACAAGTTGGACATCCTAAATCTTCTGGAACATCACCATATAAAGGCGCTCCTAACAATCTACATATATATTCCGAACCGAATAAGTCAAAAGCTTCCCAGTAACTATCTTCATCAGTAGGTATATCTTCATTTTTCATATTCGTTAAAAATAAAAGCCAGTCTCAATAAAGAGAACTGACTTCTATTTGGATAACTATAATTATTATAAAACTTTTACTTTAACAGTTTGTCTTCCCCAGTTCATAGCTTTACTTTTTGAACCCATTAAAACATCAATACGATTTCCTTTAATAGCACTACCAGTATCACCAGCAATAGCTTCTCCATAACCTTCTACCCATACTTTAGATCCTAATGGGATTACCTTCGGATCTACTGCGATAATTCTCATATTAGGATTTGCCGTTAAATCATGACCCATCGCAGTTAAAACGCGTCCACCATATGTACCATTTTCACTTGGATCAGCAGTATATGCTGTCGCTACTACCGTTAATTCACGTTTAGCAGACTGTGTGTTATTTTTAGATACTTCTTGTGTCTTTGTTGCTTCTTTTGCTTTCGCTTCTTCTTTCGCTTTTTCTATTTCTCGTGCTTTTGCTTCTTCCTTAGCCTTTGCTATTTCCTGCGCTTTTGCTTTTGCTTTTGCTTTTGCTTTTGCTTTTGCTTTTGCTTTTGCTTCTTCTTTTGCTTTTTCTATTTCTCGTGCTTTTGCTTCTTCCTTAGCCTTTGCTATTTCTTGCGCTCTTGCTTCTTCCTTTGCTTTTTCCATTTCTCGTACTTTTGCTTCTTCCTTAGCCCTTGCTATTTCTTGCGCTCTTGCTTCTTCTTTTTCTTTTTCCATTTCTCGTACTTTTGCTTCTTCCTTAGCTTTTGCTATTTCTTGCGCTTTCGCTTCTTCTTTTACTTTTTCTATTTCTTGCACTTTTGCTTCTTCTGTTACTTTCGCTTCTTCTTTAGGCTTTGCTATTTCTTCTGCTTTCGTTTCTTCCTTAACTTTTACTCTCTCTGTTACTTTCGCTTCTTCTTTAGGCTTTGCTATTTCTTCTGCTTTCGTTTCTTCCTTAACTTTTACTCTCTCTGTTACTTTCGCTTCTTCTTTAGGCTTTACTATTTCTTCTGCTTTCGTTTCTTCCTTAACTTTTACTCTCTCTGTTACTTTCGCTTCTTCTTTAGGCTTTACTATTTCTTCTGCTTTCGTTTCTTTCTGCTCTTTTGTTGTTTCTTTCGCTTTTGCTATTTCTTGTACTTTTGCTTCTTTCTGCGTTTTTACTACTTCCTTTGCTTTAACTGCTTTTTGTACTTTCGCTACTCGCTTCGTTTTCTCTTCAGCTTTCTTTTCAATTGGCGCTGTACTTGATAGGAAAGAAACATTTGCATAAGCTGTTTTTCCTTTATACTCAAATTGCAGCCAGCCATCTTTTACTTGATGTGTTGATTCAATTACATCATCTTGTTTCAGTCTGCCAAGAATTTCTGATTCTGTGTTTGCTTCAGTACGTACATTTAACAAATTTGCTGTTACATGGTAAATATCTTTTGTAAACTCCGAACTTACAAATACTTCTTTACCATTTAACTCAATTTTTGACCACCCATCTTCGGTATTTATGACTTTTAACTCTTGCCCATTTTTTACTTTTTCGACAACTTTTGATTCTGTAGTCGGTTTTTCACGTACATTGAGTACATCTGCTGTTACGATCGTTTCTGCGGTAACAGTTGTAGTAAATGCCCCCAATCCAAAAAACGTTGCTGTTGCTGCGCCAATTATTTTTTTCATAATAGCCTCCATTACATTTTTTTGAATTCTATGAAATCCTTCCATTAAATTAGGGAATTCCACAGAGTATCAAAACATTTGTAACAGTATATTAATACCACTTAATATACTGTTTTTAAAACTTCCTACTCCAATATTATCAAATTTTCATTTCTAATTCTATACATTATAAATCTATTTATCTTCTATAAACTCTTCATGACCTTCTACTTCACACTAGATCGTTGTCGCAATTCCTGCCAAGAATAAACTTACAATTGCTAAAAATGGCGTTCCAGCTATTGCACCTCTTAAGTGAAACTTATAGTCTTTATATCCTTTCATTCCCTCAGTACTAGGAATAACAACAAACCGCGGAGTAATCCAGCAAAATATAAGCCAATCGATTATTAATAAATCTACTAAATTGAAAATCATTACAATCCCAAAAGTATATAAATAGGCTTCAATATACAATAATTTTCCATGGTGATGTAGTATATATGTAGAAACTAAAGGCGTTCCGAAGAGAATAATATTGTAAATAATTCCGAAATAAAATGTTTGTTTTTTCTCATTTATTGATTTTGGCAAAACTACTTTTTGAATATCTTTCGGATAATCATTTAACCAAAGGCGAGGATTATAATATGTAGACCCTAATATCATAATAGACAGTATAAAAGACATGGAAATACCGACAATCACCATTTGTTCAAATTGCCCCACAAATGTCCCTCCTTATTTGAAATTTTGACGTACGTAATTCACTTAATTAGACATTGTATGCATGTTATGACTTAAAAATTATCTAATACCATTAATAAAATTTTTTCATTACAATCCGCTTTTTCCTAACGTCCATTCTTATTTCTTGCAATATGCATGCAAATTTAATAAAGTGAACATCTAATTAGTGTTGTTGAATTTCGCTAATTATTACAGAGTACATATTTTCAAATTTACATAAAGATAGGATTGGTGAAACGAATGAAAATCGAACATATAGCACTTTGGGTAAATGATTTAGAATTAATGCGTACTTTCTATACAAAGTACTTTAATGGTAAAGCAAACTCTTTATATCATAACGAAGCAAAGCAATTTGAATCTTATTTTATTACGTTCGAATCTGGAGCAAGGCTTGAACTTATGCGTAAAAAAGGTATAGAAAATGAGCCTAACCTTAATATTACTGGTTATGCACATATGGCATTCTCAGTTGGAAGTGAAGAACGTGTAAATGAACTAACAAAAACGTTAAAAGAAGCTGGTTCTCCTTTATTAAATGGACCACGTTTCACTGGAGATGGCTATTACGAAAGTGTAATTAGTGATCCGGAAGGCAATCAAATAGAGATCACTATTTAACTATCGTTTATCTTTTCTGAAGAACAAATAAAAATTCGTTTGGAGGAACCCTATGCATAAACTGCATTTCAAAAAATTTGAAGCAACAGATTTTAGTCCATATTTCCAGCTCGTATCAAATGAAAGAGTGATGGCACAAATTACAGAGCGTGCTATTCCGCTAGAAGAGGCACAAAACGACTATGAAAAATTGTTAAGGCGCAATGAAAAGCATAAACTGTTTGGGTCTTATAAAGTTTATGACAGTGCAACAAATGAATTTATCGGCCTTGGACATGTAACAGTGAATGAAGATAATGTAAAAGAAGCTGAAATTGGGTATATGATTTTGCCAGAGCACTGGGGAAAAAGATATGGTAGTTATATTGCAAGAGAATTAATTGAAATAGCGAAGCAGACAGATGTAAACGTACTAAAGGCAATTATCGATCCAAATAATATCCCCTCTCGAAAAATATTAACAAACGTTGGTTTTACATCAGATGTAGTTTGTGAGATTGATGGATTACCTGGGGAAATTTTAAGTATATATATTTAACTTTATTAAGGCAATGCTACATTTGAGATACATGTAGTGTTGCCTTTTATTTATTATCTCGATTCCCCGATAGGCCCGAAAATCCCATTCTAGGAATAATCCCCCTCACTCATTCATCTACTTATAACGTATAGTCAGTTCTATTTTTCTATTTGATTTTACACCTGACGACTAACATTTTAGCTATTTTATTATGTGACAAGGAGAGAAGACTTAAATGAGTAATCAAAATATTGAACTTACAGGACGTATCGTAACTCCCGGAAATCCAGAATATAATTCCGCTAGAGAGGAATTCAACACATTTTTCAACAAATTCCCATTAATCATTGTCTTTGCTCAAAATACACAGGATGTAGTAAATGCAGTTCGCTGGTCGAGACAGCATAACGTACCTATGCGCATGCGCTCTGGTCGTCATAATTACGAAGGGTTATCCGTTAACAATGCTGGAATTGTAATTGATGTAAGTGAAATGAAGCAATTAGAAATAGATCATAATGGTGGGACTGTTACAATCGGAACTGGATGGAGAAACCTTTCTTTAACTGAAACGCTCGCAGCTGAAGGGTTAGTTGTGCCAAGCGGCGTTTGTCCTACTCCTGGTATTGCAGGTGTGACATTAGGCGGTGGACATAGTATACTCTCCCGTCCATGGGGATTAACTCTTGATCATTTAATTGAGCTAGAGATGGTTGACGCGAACGGTTGTATTATACGATCCAACGCTAATCATAATTCGGATCTCTACTGGGCATATCGAGGTGCGGGTGGTGGTAACTTTGGAATATGTACTTCCTTCAAGTTTCGAACACATAAAATTAATACAGTGGGATTTGCGGAAATAAGCTGGGACTTAAAAGATTTAAAATCTGTACTAAATTCTTGGCAAGAATACACTCTTCCTTGCGCTGATAAGCGATTTACAAGCACCCTCTTCATGTCTTCAGGGGTGGAACCATCGTTATTGATGCAAGGAGTATTCCTAGGTTCAGTTCAGGAATTGCAAGCACTTCTGCAGCCATTATTACAAGCTGGTTCACCGTTAACAGTAACTATGGAAGAAATACCTTGGGTAGAAGCTGCAACACGAATTGCTGCAACACAACCTATAGCGCCTTTACCATTTAAAAGT
Organism: Bacillus sp. FDAARGOS_1420; assembly: GCF_019344915.1. NCBI lineage: Bacteria > Bacillati > Bacillota > Bacilli > Caryophanales > Bacillaceae > Bacillus > Bacillus sp. FDAARGOS_1420. The sequence goes on from NZ_JAHWJB010000002.1 coordinate 2,066,629, forward strand.
GTAGGTCCATATTTGTATGCACTATTGCCTGAAGAAGCACTCACGATCATCGAGCACTTTATAAACAATTCACCGCAGCATGCAACAACCTCTCTATTTTTCCATGGCTTAGGCGGAGCCGTAGCAGACGTATCGAACGATTCTACAGCATATTTTTACCGAAAAGCACTTTCGAACATGTCAATATTCTCCACTTGGGATCAAGAAGAAGGTGCTGCCGCAAGCATTCGATGGACCGAAGATTTCCGATTAGCAATGTTACCATACACAAAAGGCGTTTACGTTAATACACCTGACCTTTCCATTAAAGATTGGCCAGATGCTTACTATAGCTGTAACTTTGATAGGTTAATGGAAGTAAAGGCTAAATATGACCCAAAAAACATTTTCAACTTCCCGCAAAGTATTCCGCCCTTTTAATAGTCGATACTGAAATTTATAGTTTATATTTCTAGCAAAAAAAGAACGATTTTCCCCATAAAAATTATGGGAAGAATCGTTCTTTTTCTATGCTGGATGTATTTCATTTCTTTTTTCATCTTTTTTTAATGTTCTTTTCATCCTAATTTCATCTGAATCTCATTCTTATTAGTTACACTCAGTTTATACATAAATAACTAGTAAGGAGGAATCATATATGAAAAATTATGAGACGGACCAAAATAAGAATAGAGATAATATCCCTCTTCCTGATGAAGTCACTTCTGTTTCATCACGAGGTTGGCAAATGCTGAGCAAAGTTCCAGAAGTCACGATTTTCTTCTGGATTATCAAAATCATGGCAACTACAGTGGGCGAAACAGGCGCAGACTTCTTAAATACAAACTTGAACTTCGGCTTGACTAAAACGACCTTTGTTATGAGTGCTCTCTTGCTCATCACACTGTTCTTCCAGTTCAGGTTGAAGAAGTATGTTCCCTCGGTTTACTGGCTCACTGTTTTGCTAATTAGTGTTGTTGGTACGCTAGTCACCGACAATCTTACGGACAACTTCGGGGTCGCTTTAGAGACTACAACCATCGTTTTCACCCTTTTGCTACTGGCAACTTTTACTGCTTGGTATGTGAGTGAGAAGACACTGTCCATTCACTCTATTTACACAACAAAACGTGAAGTATTCTACTGGTTGGCTATCCTATTCACCTTCGCATTAGGTACTGCAGCTGGTGATCTCGTAGCAGAAAGTCTCAACTTAGGTTACTGGATTTCAGCGCTCATATTTGCCGCATTAATTGGGGCTGTAACCGTCGCTTACTATCGCTTCAAATTAAATGCAGTGTTGGCCTTTTGGATCGCTTATATTTTAACTCGTCCTTTCGGCGCCTCTTTTGGAGATTATTTATCACAGCCTCACGATGCCGGTGGTCTTGGTCTTGGTACGGTAGGAACAAGCGTAATCTTCCTCGCAATAATATTGAGCTTAGTTATTTATTTGACTAAGACGAAAAAAGACGCGAGCCCGATCCTAAATTAATATATATTTTGTCTAAACCTTAAAATAGGTGACATGATTTCCTAATCGTTAGTACAAATTTAAAAAGGCAATACTACTGGTCGTATTGCCTTTTTATAAAACAAATCTACTCCATCCGGAAAAAATACTTCTAGAGCTTTTTATATGTTTGTGTTGGATGATTCTTCCCTAATACTGTCTGAAGTCTCTATGATTTTTTTGTGTTTACTTATATAATCCCTCCTGCGGACACCATACTTTTGTAACCATAGTAACAGTAAAAATATTTAACTAGGTGTACATTCGTAAATTTGTTTACATAATAATATTATGTAAACAAAACTAACCTTTTAACGAAATTGTACCTTTTTTCCTACTAACATACATACTAACTACATTACTAATGAGCGCTAAAGTAAAAATAACTGCACCCATTAAAAATGTTTTATTAAAACTATATACAATTCCTTGTTTATGTTGCTGCTTCATCTGTTCGTATAACTTGTTAGCCTCTTCAGACTTTAATATGCTGTATTTCTTTTTATCAATTCCTTTCATCGCTTGCAACACCTGTTCTCTTTCTATAGTTGTTACATTACTTTTTTCAATCACAGTCATTACTTCTTTATTTACTTTTTCTTTTTCAACTAACAATTGATGATTCAAAAACATGACCAGTATTGCTACCCCTACAATACTTCCGACCGTTCTAGAGATATTACATACGCTTGAAGCAACACCTGTTTTCTCCGCCGGCACACTTAAAACCGCAGTTGTTGTATATGGTGCTAATGTGCACCCTGTTCCAATTCCAACGATCACTAATCGCCATATATAATCCCATGTAGTAAAGTTTGAATCTATATGACTAAATAAATACGAGGCTATAATAAAAGCAATCATCCCTATACTACCTATTAATAAACTACCTCGTTTCGCCGCAATTGGTGTTACTAACCCTGTAACAATCATTGAAACAATTGCTAAAGTACTAATAATTAAGCCTGACTGTAGCTCAGACATACCTTCTACTTGAACGAAATAAAAAGCAAGTATAAATAGAAAGTTCATTAATCCCATACCAACGAAAAATAAGGAAAGATTTGAAATTGAAAACTCTTTATATGAAAACAACTTTAAAGGTAACATCGGATTATTACTTTTCTTTTCGATAATGAAAAATAATATAAAACTTATTAATGAGAGCATAAAAAGAAGAATTAAGCTTAACGTGCTTAATTGATTTGTATTTACTTGTATAAGTGCATATACAAGTAAGCATAGTGCAGATGCAGAAGTAATCATACCCGCCCAATCTATTTTAGAACTTGCAGTATGATCATACGATTCTTTAATACAAAGAATCACGAAGATTAAAGATAATATACCTACTGGGACATTTATAAAAAACACCCAGCTCCAATTCAATTTATCAGTTAAAACACCACCTAGTGAAGGCCCAATTGCCGCTGCTAACCCTCCGAAAGCCCCCATAATACCGCCTATCATACCTTGTTTCTCTTTCGGTACTAACTTTAGACCAAGAGGCATAGCAACTGGTACGATAACCGCTGCTGAGATTCCTTGTATTATCCTAAAGGCTATTAATGTATGAAAAGAAGTGGCAATACCGCACATTAGTGAACTAATAGAAAACCCTAATAAACCGATAATATACAGCTTCTTGCGACCAAACTGGTCCGCAAGACGTGCTGCAATTAATAAACACGATACAAAGGCAACGTTATAACTATTAGCAATCCAAGAAATGGTGTCAATTGACGTATGAAATGTCTTTGTCATTTCTGGTAATGCGATATTCACAATGTTTGAATCTAAAATTGCCATAAAAAACCCTGCAATTAAAGCAATTAATGCAAATGTATTCCTCAATTCCCCTACCCCTATTCGTTTTCTTTATTTAAAATCCCATTCATAAATAAATTTACACATGTCCCTATATACTCTTCTAACTGAATTTCTTCTTCCGCTATACTAACATTCATAATGTATAAAAACAGTTGTCCATAAAACATATTCGCTATTAAACGATAGTTACATGAAGCAATATGCCCCTTCTCTCCAAGTTGTTTTAAATAGGTTTCTAAATGATCTACTAAATGTGAATTCAACTCATGCAGTAACGTTTTCATTTCACTATTTTGTCTTGATTCTATTAACGCAGCCCAAATATAATTTAGCTTCGGCAAATTGATTTGAATATATGTTTCTGCCACTTTCGTAAGGTCCTTTTGTAAATCACCAATAAATTGCTCTTCTATTTCCTCTAACAAAGCCACTGGTGTCGTGCGTAAAATAATACTTTCTCTAAATAGATTCTCCTTATTTTTAAAATTACGGAATATCGTTAATTCGCTTACCCCAGCTTTTTCTGCCACTTCACGAATTGTTGTCGCTGTATACCCCTTCTCACCGAATAATAAAGTAGCAGCTTCCATAACTTTCTCTCGCGCTGTTAATTTCCCCATTTTTATTCCTCTATCCAATATGTAAGTAAGTGATTACTAACATATTATCATAAAAGAAAAATGAAAGTAACTAGTTACTTTCATTTTTCTGAAATTTCATTATCTATTCAACAACCGAAAGTAAAATTTTCTCCAGTTCTTTTTTAGATAACATACTATCGTTTATATACACTTGATATGCATTTTCCCCTTCTTTTGCAGGTACAACCATTTTCATAGCCCGTACATGTGACACTTTATACTCTCCAAATGTAACATCATACCCATTTAGTTTATATTTCTTTATATCTCCAGAAAAATTAGGTCCTCTTTCAGAGGGTTTATCAAATGGCCTGTCAATAAAATAATCTTTATATTCTCCCTCAATGATTTCAAAAAGATGAATTGTAAAACCTAATTCTGCATCTGAAGTATGTGGCTGTTTTTTTACATTACGATTTTCATATCTCATCGTAATAAGCGGCATAGGTTTTCCTAATGTCGCTTCGGCTTTTACCTCTTCAAATACTAGTTGATGTCCAACTGGAATATATGTAGGATGCTTAATCGGAAAACCAGTTATTTTTTCAGCTTGTTCAAAAGTATAGGTAAAATGCTGATTTATTCTATCTTCATATGTATTTAATTGTTCCATTACCTCTTTATCTCTTTTTTCTTCATCAGCATTTAGACGATCGGTAGCTGTATATTGTCTTTTTCCATTCTCTACGACACTTACTTTCTTATAAAAATGGTACGATTCCTGTAATAAAGCAACATACTTTTCAAAGTCCTCTTCTGTAAATATACTTTTAGCAATTTCTATACGTTCCATTACCCCATTATAACCATCCTCAGTCATTCCCATATCTTGCCTTGCTTCTTCTGGTGTCCCAACAATTTTATCCATTAATGTTGTACCCGCAAAAGTACCGGTTGGTATAAGAACAGCCGCAGCTATAAAGCCAAATAATAACTTTTTCTTCATAGAAGTTTTTCCTTTATTTTTCATTTGTTGATATTTATGAAAAGAAGTTTGTACTTTATTTTCTAGATTAGCAGTTGGTTCGATTGATCCCGCTTTTCTTTTCAATTCATTCGTTATATATTTTTCAAAATCCATTTACTTCTCCCTCCCTTATGTCTGGCATATGCTCCATTTCTGTCCTTAATCGTTTTAACGCTGTATGTAATCGAGATTTCACTGTGCCAACAGGGATTTGAAGAAGCACTGCAATTTCATCTAAGCTATATTCATGGAAATAACGCATAATAACGACTTCACGATGCTTATACGATAATTTTTGTACAACTTCTGCTAATTCATTACGTGTTTCTTTATGTAAAATGCCCTCATCCATTATATAAGACCTGTCTTGCTCATACATTTTCTTCTTTTCAAAGATTCGAAATCGCCGCCACGATTTACGACGCCAATCTTGCACTTGTTTTACAACGATACCATGTAACCAAAAACGAAATGAACGGTTCATATCATAATTCGTTACTGACTTCCACATTTTGATGTACACTTCATTAACTATATCGTCTACATCTTGGTGTTGATTCCCTAATAAAAATACTACTGTTCTATAAATATCTTTACAGGTGTATTCATAAATAACTTGAAAGGCTTCTTGGTCTCCGGACTCCATTTTATATAGCCATTCTTTAAATTCTACTTCATCCAAAATTACGTTCCCCTCTCATGATCTTTCACACTATATTCGTCCGTTTCACACAAAAGGTTCATTTTACACAAAAATTTATTTATTACAATAAAAATATAATATATATTTTACAGAAAGGAGGATTCGTATAATGAACAAAGAAGACAAAATTTATGCTGAAAAGGTATTAAAACAACTCTTTATAGGAGCGAAAGTTGATGGGGTTCAATTTGATATTTCTTCAGCAACTATAAAGATTCTTTTTACAGATTTTGAAGCTGCAGTGGATTATGATGGACAATTACATGTCAACATTGAATCGAAATGGTGTTTATTTAATACTCCACCTGAAAAATATCCATCTAATGAGGATGAATTTGACGATTATACTGAGGAAGAAGAATATAAGAGAATATTTGAAATGAGAAGAAAAAAAGTTACAGACATACAATTAGGTAAGGCAACTCCGCATTTAATTATTACATTTGAAAATGGGCAAATCATGTTTGTAAATGGTTTTCATGACTATTATGAATGCTGGCAAGCTGGGGTCCAATTTGAGGATTGGCTTGTAGTTGCTGCACCTGGAAATGAAATCGCTACTTGGACTCCTGATGAATTTACTAATAAATAAGCCGTCAGAAATCACAATAAAAAAAGTATATCTTGCACAAGGGGAAACAAATTTACGTAAATCAATTGATGGACTAGCGACTGTTGTAAAAGAAGAATTTGAAATTTAAAATCACCCCGTTTTAACAGGAAAAAGTGGCATTTTTACTATTTCTAATGTTCGTTAATGCTTATTGCGTGATTTGGTTTCATTGCTACACAAACCCCAATAGCCACTCTTAGCTTGATGGGCATGTATAGTGCCCCCTATTAGCATCAACGAGAAGGAATAGACCTTGTAAAAAAATATTTATAATTCCACTGATACGCAGAAAAATAAAAAGAGAATAATTCAAAAATCCCCTATGAATCATTCTCTTTTTATTTTCATATTTTAACATGTTGGATATGTCTTAGAACCCAAATAACGTTCTTTTATAAGTTGACGATGATGAAGCTCATGACCAGCAATTATGTTTGCTAATGCAAGAACCGTGATTTCAGAATTGTTCGCAATTCCCCTTTGTAACCAAGCTTCTTTATCTAAACTTTTAAGCAAATGCATAGTAGATTGGCGAACAACTGTTAAATTCTCAAGAAGATCTTGCATAGATTGCTTATCAAAAGCTGCTCTAAGAACATACATATCATCGTTATATCCAGGAAGTTCTGCTGTCTCGCCTCTTGCTATGGAAAGCAATCGATACGCCATAATACGTTCAGTATCCGCAATATGACCGATTACTTCTTTTATACTCCATTTATTAGGAGCATATCTAAAATGTCCCTCACTATCAGAAATATCCTTCAATAAAAGATTCGTTTCCTTCATTTGTTGCTCTAAAATATGTATGATATCTCCATCTGGTATTAAGTTTATGTACGTTGAATAATACGGGTTATATTCATTTGCTTCTGGTCTCTTTTGCATGCTTATCATCCTTTTTATTTTATCCTTATATACAACTTATCATAAATTATTATCATATTAATCAAAAAAATTAATTTTAAAACAAAAGGTCCCCATCCTATAGGATTACATTAACAAAGCGGCTTATCCCCCAGCTTCCAACTAAACCACCCTCCATGCCCTTCCGTTTCCCCAACCGTTTCACAATATTCGTTTCCGTTAATATAATAATCAATATGAAGGTCCCGGTCCCACATGTTGTTATATAGGTGGAATACATCACGTTTTGCACCAATTTCTTTAATTTGTTTTTCTAGCGTATGTTTTACATTTTCAGGTATTTGATTTGCGACGTGTGTATGGAAAATGCAGATTACAGCATCTTCCCTTATTTGATTCGCAATGGCTGGAAGAAGTGCTACACCGTCCCCTTCAATTAATTGTACTGATTTTTCTTTTACAAGCGTTGCTGCTTGATCGAATAGTTCAAGTCTTTCTTTATGTTCTGGCCAAATAAGCGCGCGTAACCATAAATAATCTTCTTCATCATTTAAATTATTCACATGTAAATCTAGTCCGATTCTTTCCATAACAGGTGGACTTTGTTTTAAAAAGGAGGGCTTCTTCTCCCCTTTTATTTCTGATTGTAAATGAACATTCGATTGTGTATTTCCATACACTTCTTCCGTTCCATATGAATAACGATATTGATCCCAAAATAGTTGTAATCCCGCACTTGTACCAATTTCTATTAACGCCAATGGCTTGTTCACTTTATTAAATATGTAACAGAAACTTGGATATAAATAGGCACATCGTCTTACTTCATTCGTTTGAACAAGTTTCGTTTGTAATAAAGAGATAACTTCTTCTCGATATACATGGCAAAAATCTTTAAATTGGTAAAAGGCATTTTCAAAATTTATATCAGCATTTTCAACTAAACTTTGATAATAGTTTTTTAAACTGTGCTCTTTTCCTTTTAACAATAAATAATGGACTGCACCTAATAATAAGTTTGGGACTGGTTGACCAGGTTGTGCGTAGGAAGCTAACGTAAGAACTTCCTCATCTTCAGAAATTTTTATTGATAAATATTCGTATAAGTCACTAGATCCTTTACATTCATTCACAGAAAAGTTTCGAAATAAGTTTGCGACTTGTTCTTTTGTAAGCATTGGTATTCCTCCTTAATTATTTTCAGAATAATCTTATCATTCATTTGTTATTTTTTTCAAATAAGATGTAATAAAAACAGATTTTTACAAATTTCCAAAGATTAAAACTTAAAAATAAAAGTATTAGTAAGTTTTTTTGAGATAACATCAAACTGGAATTCTTCTCCAAATTCCGCTTTACTACAATGCTTTTTACCCTTATGGCAGAAGAATTCTACAAAATAAAGCGTTAAATAGTTTAAAATTATCAGATAACACTAGATATTTTAGTCTATTAATTATTATAATAGAGTATGAGATGGTTATATAATTGAGACAAAAAAGGTAAATACCTAGGTGGGGCCTAGGCGGTGTTTTCTTTTTACGGCTTAGATATAAAAACACCTACTCTTTTTTGCCAATATAGGGGATGGAGAGATTATCATGAGCAACATGCAGCAAAAAACAGACGTTATCTTAATTGGCGCTGGAATTATGAGCGCAACGTTAGGATCATTACTTAAAGAATTGGCACCTGAATGGGAAATTAAAGTATTTGAAAAACTCACAAATGCCGGAGAAGAAAGTTCTAACGAATGGAATAATGCTGGTACAGGACATTCTGCGCTATGTGAGCTTAACTATACATCCGAAAAATCTGACGGGTCTATAGATATTGGTAAAGCTGTAAAAGTAAATGAGCAATTTCAACTCTCAAGACAATTTTGGGCGTATCTTGTTAAGAAAAACTTAATTCGTAATCCACAAGATTTTATTATGCCACTACCTCATATGAGTTTGGTGCAAGGGGAAAAAAATGTAGAGTTTCTAAAAAATCGTTTTGAAGCGCTTTCAAAAAACGCTCTATTCCAAGGAATGGAATTTTCTGATGCTCCTGACACATTAAAAAAATGGCTTCCACTCATTATGGAAGGCCGTAACTCTAATGAACCAATGGCTGCAACGAAAATTGACTCTGGAACAGATGTTAACTTCGGTGCGTTAACGCGCATGTTATTTGATTACTTAAAAACTAAAAATGTTGAGCTAAACTACAAACATAGTGTTGAAAATATTAAACGCACGAAGAATGGTTTGTGGGAAGTAAAAGTTCACGATATGAATAGTGGCAAAATCGAACATCATACTGCGAAATTCGTCTTTATCGGCGGCGGTGGCGGTAGTCTACCTCTACTTCAAAAGACTGGTATTCCTGAGTCAAAACATATTGGAGGATTCCCAGTAAGTGGACTATTTATGGTATGTAAAAACCCAAAAGTTGTAGAGCAGCATCATGCAAAAGTATACGGAAAAGCTAAAGTTGGTGCTCCGCCAATGTCTGTACCTCACCTTGATACGAGATATATAGACAACAAAAAAGCTTTACTGTTTGGACCATTTGCAGGCTTCTCACCTAAATTCTTAAAAACTGGCTCAAACCTTGATTTAATTGGTTCTGTAAAACCGAATAACGTCTTAACGATGTTAGCAGCCGGTGTAAAAGAAATGGGATTAACAAAATACTTAATCCAACAAGTTATGTTATCACACGAAAAGCGTATGGAAGAATTACGTGAGTTTATTCCGAACGCTAAAAGTGAAGATTGGGATACTGTCGTTGCTGGACAACGTGTGCAGGTAATTAAAGATACTGATGCAGGTGGTAAAGGAACACTTCAATTTGGTACAGAAGTTGTTAGTGCAAATGACGGATCAATCGCTGCGTTACTTGGTGCTTCTCCAGGTGCTTCTACTGCGGTTCACGTTATGCTTGAAGTATTAGAAAAATGCTTCCCAGAACGTATACTAGAATGGGAGCCAAAGATAAAAGAAATGGTCCCTTCTTACGGCGTGTCACTTACGGAAAATCCAAGACTGTTCCAAGAGCTTCACGCTTCAACAGGACGCACACTTGGGTTAAATGAAAAAGAAGCTGTTCACAATTAATGAATAGATTAAAAAAACGACATAATAAAAACGTCCGATATATTCGGACGTTTTTATTTTCTACTAGAAAGTATACTTATCAATATTATCCTTCGTAAATACAACTCGTTCAGGTAATACGATAATACCATTTCCTTCTGCCTCATAGTCATACCCTTGAATAGAGTTCGGCTCTACTTTCACTTTTCCGATTCCTTTTACTTCAAAGCTATCCCCGACTTTTAACTTCTTCCCTTTTACAACAATTTCATTTGCAACATACGTTGCGAGGGCACCTTGTTGTTTTACATCCCATAATCCAAATTGTTGTACTGTTCCTCGTTTTACATAATCACGCATAACGTTCGGCGTTGAAAATCCCGTTACGACTACTTTCTTATCCATTTTCAAATTCTCAGCTGCTTGCGCCATTGCTGGTAGTGCTGTTGCATCTGGACATATTACTGCGTTAATATCTGGATATGTTTTTAAAATGTTCTCTCCAACTGATAAAGACTTTTGTGCATTATTTTCACCGTACTGCGTCGTTACAATTTCCCAGTTCGGATATTTCTTTTTAATAATTTCTTTCGCTTTCGTTACCCATTGGTTTTGATCTGTTACTGTTGGGCTAGAATAAAAGAATGCTACTTTCCCTTTATCTCCAATTTGCTTGGAAGTCATTTCAATTAATAAGTTTGCAAGTTGGTCTGGTGTACCTTGGCTAATATAAAACGAACGGTCTTTCGGATTCACATCAGAATCCCACGTTAATACGGTCATCCCCTTTTTCTTTGCACGTTGTAATGATTGCGAGAGACCATCAACTGACGTAGATGAAACCATAATTGCATCGTAGTTTTGATTAATAAAATTGTTTATATACTTTACTTGCCCTGATACGCTCGCTTCAGAAGGTCCATCATATTTCACTTGTACACCTAACTTATCTCCCATCTCTTTTGCACCTTCACCGCCTGATGTAAAGAAGCCAACTCCCGTTAATTTCGGAATGAATGCAAATTTCACATCATCTGCTTTTTTCTTATCCGCTGTTTGGCTAGAACAAGCAATTAAACCGATTAAACAAATACACATAATAATAACAATCCCCAGTTTTCTCTTCATGACATTTCCCCCTTATGCAAATTCCTTCTTTTCCCCGTAGTGAATCGTTGTAATTTGAAATGTCTCATAATAACAGAAACAATAAGGATAATACCTATTACTACATTAGATTGTTCATTCGTTAAGCCCGTCATTTGCAAACCGTACTGCATAAGTCCTATAAAAATACTCGCTAGTACTGTCCCAATAATACTCCCTTTTCCGCCTGTAATAAGTGTGCCGCCTAATACAACTGCCGTAATTACTGGCAAAATCGTTTCACTTCCAATATCTGCACGAGCTGAACCGAAATACGCTGTTAAGAAAGCTCCTCCTAATCCACCTCCTAACCCAGAAAGTACGTAAGCAATAATCACTACTTTCTTCGTTCGAATGCCGGAATATCTCGCCGTACTTTCATTTGCGCCAGTTAATTTTGTGTAGCGACCATATGTTGTACGGTGAAACAATATCGTAAATACTATCGTTAAAATGACAAGGAGCCATAATAGATTAGGTATACCGATAAAACTACCATTTGCCATTTGCACATACGAATCTGGTAAACCACTTATTCCTTCATAGCCCGCTGCACCCGAACCACCTGAAATAACAAGGGCGATTCCTGCATATAAAAACATCGTTCCAAGTGTAACGACAAGAGGTTCTACATCTGTCATTTTTATAATAAGTCCATTTAATCCGCCCGCTATGCAACTTATTACGAGCGCAATGATAACGGCCAACAGTATAGGCATGCCATTCATCCAAAGTGCTCCGATAAGAATCGAAGTAAGCCCCATAATAGATCCTACTGATACATCAATTCCACCAGTTACAATGACAAATGTCATCGGAATAGCCGCGATTGAAATAATGAGGAAATCGTTCATACTAAAAAGGAGGTTACTAATGTTTAAGAAATCACTATTTATGAAACTAAAGAGAATGAGTTCTACGAGAAGCAATATGAGAAGAACCCCTTCCCATCTATACAAGCTACGTATTCCCCTCATAGATTCACCCTTCTTTCTTCTAGTTGCCGGAGTTTCTTCCATTTTTTTAAGACACTATCTAATATGATGATGAGTAAAAGTAAAAATCCTGAAATAGCACTATTCCAAAATGCAGGTATTTTTAAAAAGACGAGTGAACTGCTTATCACTTCTAAAAAAAATGCACCTAATGCCGCTCCAAATATAGAACCTGTTCCTCCTTTTAAATGTATACCACCTAAAACAGCAGCGGCGATAACTTGCAATTCTATCCCTGTACCTGTTTGATTTGGAACGAATCCAATATTCATTACGAATATACATCCAGCGAGCCCAGCGCTTATGCCTGATATGATAAACGCGTATATTTTCACTTTATCTACATGTATTCCAATAAGCCTTGCACCATCTTCATTATCACCGACCGCATAAAAATATCTTCCAATTTGTACTTTCATTAAAAAGAAATATAGTAGTAGTAATATGATAAGAACGGTCCATACCGTTACCGGAATGCCTAACATCATAATAGAAGAAATTTGTTTATACTCATTCGGAATATCTTCAATCCACTTTCCGCCCGTGAATAGTAACATTGCACCTCTAATAATACCGAGCATTCCTAATGTCATAATGATAGCTGGCACTCGAAATTTCGTAACGCCAATTCCGTTTACCATACCAATAAGAGCACCAAGTATAATTGCCGCAAATATTGAAATAAAGGCACTGTATCCATCTGTTAACAACATCCCGCAAACCGCAGCGCTTAATCCCATAATAGATCCTACTGATACATCTATATTTTTCGTAAACAATACGAAAGATTGACCAATTGCCAAAATAACTAAAATAACGCTTGATTTCATAATTAAAGATAAAGAGCTAAACTGAACAAAACTAGGATTCATCACTCCAACGAAGGCTATGTAAAGAAGTAATAAAATAATAATAGACGTCTCATGCATTTTAAATAAACGGTTCACTCGGTTACACCTCCATTTCCTCCGTACGCAAGGCGTGTAACTTCATCAATACAAATTTCCTTCTTCTCCAAATGAGAGACGAATGCTCCGTTTCTCATCACATAAACACGATTCGCTAATTGAGCGATTTCTTCCATATCTGAAGAAATTAATATGAGCGCAAGTCCCTTTCTCTTCAAATTTTGTATCGTTTCGTATACTTCTAATCTTGCTTTCGCATCAATACCACGGGTCGGTTCATCAAGAATAATCACTTTCGGATTACATGCAAGATATTTCGCTAGCACGACCTTCTGTTGGTTCCCACCTGATAAAGACGTCATTTTCTCATTCATATGAGGGACAACAATTCTAAACTGTTTTATATACAATTCTGATAAAGCGCTTTCTTTTTTGTTATTTAAAAAGAAGCTACTCATACTGTTTAAAGATGCAGATGTTATATTTTCCTTAACAGACGCAATTGAAAAAATACCATTCCCTACCCGGTCCTCCGGTACATACACCATACCTTCCTTTATTCGCTTATGTACCGAATACTTTGTAATGGATTTCCCATCTAATAAAACAGAACCTGATTTCAAAGGCTTTAATCCACATAAAGATTCAGCTAGTTCAGTCCTACCTGATCCAACGATCCCAGCAATCCCAACAACTTCTCCAGCGTGTACAGTAAATGATACATTTTGAAACGCATAGCTTGACGCATTCGTGACATCTAATATTATTTCCGAAGGCTCTATTTCTTTATGTGCAATTTCTTTCTTCTCCTCAAGTCTATAACCTTTCGGCAATAACCCCTCCATTAGCAAGTCATATGTATAACTCGATACATTTCCCTGACTAACAATCATACCATCACGCAAAATCGCTACTTTATTTGCAATTTCAAAGATTTCTGGAAAACGATGCGTAATATATATCATGCCAATTCCTTTTTCTCTTAAACTTTTTATCAATACAAAAAGACTCTTAATTTCGTGAGTTGTTAATGTCGATGTTGGCTCATCTAAAATAAGAATCTCAGCTTCCCTTATTAATCCTCTCAATATTTCTACTAATTGTTGCTGGGCAATGGATAACGATAACCCTAGCTCATGAAGTTGAATGTTCCACCCTAATTCCTCTAGCAACTTATTAATTTTATTTCGCAGTTCTTTCTTGTTCGCTTTCATTCCGATACAAATGTTCTCTTCAATTGTCATATGAGGAAAGATGAGCGGCTCTTGTGGTATTAAGTAAATACCATGTTGATGCGCCTCTGCTGTGTTTGAAAACTGTTTTACTTCCCCTTTCACAAACATCTCACCTGAATCGAATGAATGCAAACCCGTTAATATTTTCATTAATGTTGATTTCCCGGCACCATTTCCACCGACTAAAGCATATACGTCTCCACGCTCTAATTGTAGATTGACTTCTTTTAATACGAGTTGATTTGCAAATGATTTACTCATCTTTGTAACTTGTAATAAGGGCACGTTCTCCACATGTTGTCACCTGCCTTTATGCAGAACATTTTTTGAGAAAATGATTTTTTGTTCTACTTGTTTTGTAGCATTGTATATTTCTTTTTTCATATCTAGAACACTTTTTCACTGGACTATTTATCGCTTCAACTGGAATAAACAAAATAACGAGCACATATGTTTAAGCAGTGGTCAATTGTTGAAAGGGATGAAGAGCATGTCACAGCTGAGCTTTGAAGACAATCTGTTAACAAAAGTAGCTTGGTACTATTATAAAGATCAATTAACCCAGCAAGAAATTGCTTCACTTCTTCACATTTCAAGAAATAAAGTCGTTCGGTTGTTAGATAAAGCACGGACGGAAGGTGTCGTCACATTTCACATAAAAGGTACTGGTTTACACTGTTTAAGCATCGAACGTGACCTTATAAAAAAATTCCATCTAAAAGATGCTTTCGTTATTCCAACGCCAACTGAGGATTATGCATTTTCACTCGGAAAAGCTGCCGCACAATATTTAGAAACTCAATTGCAACAAGGCAATTTACTTGGGATTGGCTGGGGCGAAACGATAAGTAAAATGCTAGAAAACATTCATTTTGAAACTTCTATGAATCTTTCAATCGTTACCCTTACAGGTGGTGTTAACCATTATATTCCGAGAAAACAAAACTACTTGAACTACATGCAAGGCGATCTTCACATCATTCCTACCCCTTTTCTAGCATCCACAACCCAAATGGCACAAAGTATTCTATCAGAACCGAGCGTGAAAGATATGCTTCACGTCGCTTCACTTGCTCATACAGCAGTAGTCGGCATTGGAGGTTTATCTCAAGATGCCACAATTGTAAAAGAAGAAAAATTAACGCTACATGAAATGACATATATACGTAGTCAGAACGGAGCCGGAGATATTTTAGGTCAATTTTATAATACTGATGGAAAACAATTAGAGCTTCCCCATCATAACCGTCTTATCGGCACACCACTCTCTGTTCTTCAAAGTATGAAACATGTCGTTGGTGTAGCTGGCAGCACTGAAAAGTTAGACGCAATTTTCGGCGCCTTAAAAGGAAAATTCATTCATACATTAATTACCGATGAAGAAACTGCTCTCTCCTTATTAAGAAAGGAAGGTGACTCTTAATGTCTACTCTATTAGCTTACGATGCTGGTACAGGAAGTATTCGAGCAGTCCTTTTTGATTTAAACGGTAATCAACTTGCAGTCAGTCAAAAAGAATGGATTCATAAATCCGATAGTCGTTATCCCGGTTCTATGAATTTTGATGTAAAAGAAAATTGGCAGCTCGTCCAAGAATGTACAAAGGATATGCTGCAAAAAAGTAATACGTCCCCCTATTCTATTAAAGGCATAAGTGCAACGAGCATGCGCGAAGGCTTTGTTTTATACGATAAAAACGGGCAAGAAATATGGGCTTGTGCAAATGTTGATGGCCGCGCATCAGCGGAAGTTAGTGAACTAAAACAAATACGTTCCGAAATTGAAGAAGATTTATATAGAAAATCCGGTCAAACTTTTTCGTTAGGTGCTTTACCTCGCTTACTTTGGATTAAAAAACATGAACCAGACGTGTACAAAAACATTCATTCCTTTACGATGTTAAACGATTGGATTTTATATAAATTGTGCGGCGTACTGCAAATTGATTCTTCAAATGGATGTACGTCCGGTATATTCGATTTACAAAATAGAGCTTGGGATAACTCCATCGCTGAGCAATGCGGTCTTACTCTAGCCTTTTCTCCAAAAGTAAATGAAGCTGGTACAACTATTGGGAATGTCACAAAACGAAGTGCTGAATTAACAGGATTACATGAAGGAACTCCTGTCGTTGCTGGCGGCGGAGATGCACAAATGGCATCACTCGGAACTGGAGTTGTTAAGCAAAATCAAACATTAATATGCGGGGGTAGCTTTTGGCAGCAAGAAGTTAACATTACTGAACCAATAACGGATCCGCATGCTGCGATTCGCGTAAATTGCCATGTCGTTCCTAAACTTTGGCAATATGAAACGATCGCCTTTTTCCCAGGCCTCGTTATGCGCTGGTTTCGAGATGCTTTTTGCCAAGAAGAAAAGAAACTCGCTGAAAAACTCGGTGTAGATGCATATGAATTGTTAGAAGAACAAGCGAAAGACGTACCTGTCGGCTCACATGGCATTATCCCTACTTTCTCAAACGTCATGAACTATATCTCTTGGCGTCATGCCGCACCTTCTTTTTTAAATTTAAGCTTAGATGCTGACAAATGTGGGAAGAAAGAAATGTTCCGCGCTATTGAAGAAAATGCCGCCTTCGTTACACTTGGAAACTTAAAACGAATTGAAAATCTCACAGGTACATTCCCTTCTGAAGTTGTTTTTGCTGGCGGTGGTGCTAAAGGAAAACTATGGCCTCAAATTCTATCAGACGTACTCGGCATTCCTGTAAAAGTACCCGTTGTGAAAGAAGCAGCTGCTTTAGGAACTGCAATTGCTGCTGGTGTTGGCGCTGGAATATATTCATCTATGGCAGAGACTGCCAAACAGTTTGTACAGTGGGAAAACACATTCGAGCCAGTCACTGAAAATCATGAACTCTATAAGGAGTTCTATGAAACATGGAAAACCGTATATGACAGTCAGCTCGCTTTAGCCGATAAAGGGCTCACCTCACATATGTGGATTGCGCCAGGTGCGCTGTAACACATTACATAAAGGAGTGATTTCTATGCTTAAAGTGAATGAAGATGATTTCACCTATCGCTTCGGTGATAACGGGCCTAAATATTTAATACAAGGTCCAAATATCGATCTTGGCCTAGTCGTTATTCAGCCTGGACAAGAGTTTCAAAATCACTATCATACAACGTGCGAAGAAGTCTTCTATGCGTTAGAAGGCGAAATAGATTTCTATGTAAATAACGAAAGAATTCCAATAAAACAAGGAGATGTCTTGCAAGTTCGCCCTCATGAATCTCACTATCTTATTAACCATTCCGATAAGCCTTTTAAAGCTGTTTTTATAAAGTCACCACATTTACCAAATAAAGATACAGTGCAAACTGAAAATCCAACATTAACGAAGGAGTGATTCCTAATGACTTGGGGATTTAAAAATCGATTAAATACAATTTTACCTGATGGCAGAGCGGTTATGCTAGCGATAGATCACGGTTACTTTTTAGGGCCAATTCACGGACTTGAACAACCGTTAGAAACAGTTAAAAACTTGCTTCCATATACTGATTCCCTCTTTTTAACACGAGGCGTATTAAGTTCCTGTATACCTGAAAACTGCAACACACCGATGGTTATGCGTGTATCAGGCGGGGCAACTGTAGTAGGCAAAGATTTAGCGAATGAAACAATTGTTACACCGGTGAAAGAAGCAGTAAAACAAAACGCAATTGGCGTCGGCGTTTCTGTCTTTGTTGGATCAGACTATGAAACACAAACTGTTTCAAATCTCGCAAACGTAGTCTCTGAAGCTCACGATTACGGCCTGCCAGTACTCGGTATTACCGCCGTTGCGAAAGAACTACAAAAACGTGAAGCTCGCTTTTTGGCACTCGCCTCCCGCGTATGTGTTGAAATGGGAGCTGATATTATTAAAACGTACTACTGCGAAGGATTCGAAAAAATCACAAGCACATGCCCTGCTCCAGTCGTAATCGCGGGCGGCCCAAAACTAGATTCAATCGAAGACGCATTAAACATTACGTACAACGCGCTGCAAGAAGGTGCAATCGGAGTAGACATGGGCCGAAACATATGGCAGTCCGAACATCCGGCTGCGATGATTCAAGCAATACATGGCATTGTTAAAAATAGATTGAATGTGAAAGAGGCGCTGGAACTATATAATGATGTGAAAAATTAAGGTGAAAAGATGGACTATTTATTATAACGGGTTCAGTTAAGAGGAGTAAAACTTGTTTTGACACTCAAACTACACAAGGAAAAGGATGGCACTTGCCATCCTTTTTGACATACATTGAACTTTTATTGTTTTCAAGTTTCCTTCTTCGACTAACGAGCCAAAAATTTTAATCAACCTTTAACTTTATAGCTTTTGTAGCAATAAAAGTTTTAATATGCTTATCTAATATCCTTGTTCCACCAAAATCATCCTCGTAAAAACCCGTTATAACAAAACCAGCTTCAACTTGACCTTGGATTTGATCTTCTAGAGTATGTGCGTATTCTATTGTTTGATTTATATAATCTTGAACTTCATCCTCTGGTAAATAATCCAATGTTGATGAAGGTATTGAATGTTTAACATCCAAAATACCTTTTTGTTCTTGGTTGTCATCAAAAATCCATAGTAAAGGATTTGTAAATCCAGAAATAAGAATACCTTTATTCTTTAAAACCCTTGAAATCTCATTCCATACAAGATGAACATCTTTTACAAACAAATTAGAAACAGGATTTACGACAATATCAAAATATTCATCTTCAAAATCACTAAGGTCTGACATATCTCCTTGTACTGTTTTTAAAGTTAATCCATCCCGTTCCGCTACCATTTCATCTTGTTCCAATTGCTTCTTAGATATATCAGTAACTGTTACATCTGCTCCAGCAGCAGCCAGTACTGGTGCTTGTTGCCCTCCACCTGATGCTAAACAAAGTATCTTTAATCCCTCTAATGACTTTGGAAACCAATCTCTAGGAACTGATTTTTCTGTGGTGACTGTGATTTCCCATTCACCTGATTTACTTTTTTCAATAACCTCACTACTTACAGGTTGAGTGTATCTAGAACCTTCTTCAACCTTCTTATCCCATGCATTACTGTTTTGTTGTGTAGTATCCATTATAATGATTCCTCCTAACTATCTAGTTGCATTTTAATTGTGACATTATTAACTATTTACACCCTTTTTCTATTAACCTGCCGATAGTTAATAAATGGTTTTCTATATTTATTTTAACACATAAACATCCTATTTTTCGAAATATTCAAATTAATTGATTATATTGCAAAAACGAAAATTGTTTCAGTTATAATAAAATATGAAAACAAAATAAAGGAAAAGAGGAATGATTATGCAACGAATGCCTTTTGAACGCCCTACTGATCATTATGATGAACACTTATCTTCTATTGATGAAAAAATTTGCTCTTTATTAAAAGAACGGAAAGAACTTTCGAATGGGAATCCAGGTTTCCCACCAGATGAAGCCATTTCTAATTGGGCAAAGCAGAACGGATTATATCCCGATTATTTAAATTCATTATTCTCATCTATGATGGACGAAGATGAGTTTAAACCTCGCGTCGAACCGACTAAGTTTAAAAAACATATACCCGTTTTAAAAACTTATGAACATAAAGAAGATGTGTATACTGTAACCTTTATTCGTCAATATTCTAACGCTAGTGTAATTTACTTATATAAAGAATGGGATTCGAAAAACAAAACACTTAACGAGAAAAATACACATAGCCTTGTTGAATTATCGATAAGTGATACATACGATTGTTCGGCAGAAGGATGGACTGGAACAGATGGACATGTGAGCTACCAATTTGTAGTTTCCCCTACTCTTCCTGATAATTTGTCTGGAATAAGCTTACGATTTAAAGAGCAAAGTATGCCATTTATGAAAGATCAAGCTATGCTTGAGTTTGAAATTCAATTAGATTAATAAATAAATGAGCTGTCTCATAAGTCGGATTTCTGACTAAAAGATGCGTTATTTTATCCCTTTTAATCTATTTATCTAAAAGCGTGTATTTATAGTGAAAAATGGAAAGAAGATCGGAACTGAAAGGCTGATTAAGGAACTATTGGGTAGTAATAAAGTTACTCCACTACAGGGCCAGATTGTGTAATTGGAATATGATTAATAGAGAAGCAGAATGTTTTATACTAATGTAGAATGCTTATCTTGAATCTTTGCGAAAGGAATGTCTATTTATGTCTAAAATGGTTAACATGCTTTCTATTTTATGGCTCCTCAAAACGAGAAAACAATTGACTGCTAAGGAATTAGCAGAGGAATTAGAAATCAGTATTCGTACGGTGTACCGCTATATTGATGCTCTGTGTGCAAGTGGAGTACCAATTATTTCAGATGCAGGGCATAATGGTGGGTACAGTTTACTGAATGAGTTTACAAAGGCACCCTTGTTTTTTAATTTGGATGAGCAGAAAGCGCTTGTCCATGCTGCAAAATTTGCAATAGATGCAGGGTATCCCTTTAGTGAAGCACTAGATACATCAATTTTTAAATTGAAAATGTATACAAATGAGGAACAATTGAATCATATCAATCGTCATTTAAGAGGGTTTGAAGTCATCCATCCTACTGTCGAACCCTCTTTGAAATCTATTCTTCAAGATTTAGAAATTTCTGTTGCCGAAAGTTATAGGTTATTTATTGTTTATCGTAAGGGTGGAGAAATCGAACCTCAATCACGTCATATTGATCCTTATGGTCTTGTTTATTGGAAAGGCAAGTGGTACACAGTAGCTTATTGCCATCTGCGTAAAGAAATTCGAAGTTTTCGAATCGATCGTATTCAAACATTATCCAGAACAGATAAAAAATTTGATCGGCCCTTGGAATTTTCAGCGCGTTCTTTCTTTCTAAAAGACATTTTACCTGATTCAAACCAACTTAAAGAACTCATTTCTGTCCGTATCCAAGGCATGCCACATGCGCTTGATGATTTATGTCAGCATTGGTTATTTAACCATGCTTTAATAGAACGAAAAAACAATCAAGCCCTTTTTAAGGTTGATATAGAGTCTATTCATACTTTTGTACCTTACCTCCTTCTCCCTTATGGTAAATCTATTAGCATTCTGGAACCAACTTTATTACAAGAAAGATTAGCAACTATCAGCTTTGAATTATTCAATCATTATAAAAACCCTTCACTTCACTGACCGTAATTGTCAGTGAAGTTTTTTTATAATGTACATGTAGCGAATTAAATTTTTAGGAGGCATAAAAATCATGAAGAATTTGATGTATGAATTTTATATTGCAGGCTCACCAGAGGCAGTTTGGAAGGCATTGATTTCTCCTGAGGGTACAAAACAAATTTATTATGGGTCCATCATTCGATCTACATTTCAAGTGGGCGATCTCTTGGAATATGTAGGTCCTGGATTAGATGGAAATGAAACGGTGCATGTATACGGAAACGTATTGGAATATGAACCAAATCAGTTACTTCGATTTACTCACTATCCTGGAAAGTCTTATATGAAAGATGATCGTGCATTTGAGTCAAGGATTTCTTATATTCTAAAGCCTATTGGATCATGCACGAAATTAATACTCATTCATGACCAATGGAAAGAAGATGATCCTTATTATGAGAACAGCAACAAGGCCTGGTGGATGATATTAAATAATACAAAGACTTTAGTAGAAACAGGAAGTACACTAGACTTTGGTGAAATCTCATAGGTCCATCATAAATGATTTAACAGAAAGAAAATATTGGATTTCAGCTCCTGAACGAATTTGTATTTTAAGAATTATGTTTTTGGGCCTAGCTCACTGATTGTGAAGTAAATAACTTAAATGTGACTTAAAAAACTTAACCGTGACCTAAAATTTTTCTATATAACTGATTTCTTTGAGAAAATGATTAAACTTTTTTATAACACCATAACTGAAAACTGCTAGAGAATAATCCATTTTAATTAATCTCTTTTCAAAATGGATTATTCTTATTTACCATATAATATGGGTTTGTGGAGTGTTTTTGATTAAACTTTATTTCAAGCCAACACATTGATACCTCCATATTTCCCCTATTATTTACCTTAACTAAAAAAACAGCTAGTTAACCTGTTAAATGAGAGTAGTTCAAATGATTAAATTTAGCTTTTTGAATAACGAGCATTATGATAACAAGCCCCTTTCCAAACTGGATAAGGGGCTATATATACACCTTCAAAGAATTATTCTTGATGAGTGCCATTCAGTTTTGAGACTTTCTTACCATCTCTATAGTCAAGGCAAGATACTTCAATTAACAATCCATTAAACATTGTAAAATAAAAACCATAACTACTACCTCTCATTGAATACGGTTCCTTGTCTATTTCAATGCCACCAGCTACTAAACGATTATATGATTGATCAACTTCACTTGAAGTTTCCACTAAAAAACCAATATGAAAAGCTTCAGGATACATAACTTCCTTATTCCCCTTAAATGCTTTTGGATCACTTAGCACAAGTATAAATCCACTCTCATCACTCATTACTACAAGTGCCTTTCCCTTTTGCTCCAAAAATTGAAAATCAAAAAATGTTTCAAAGAAATGTCTAGCTTCTGATAAATCATCAACACATAGATTCATATGATTTAACTTCATTTACTCATCTCCTTTTAAGCAGAGGGTATATATACTCATATTGATAACACTTACATATGTAAAGAAAGATATACCGTCTAAGACTTTTTTATAGTCTTATGCTTTTTCCTATAGCTTAGAACGTTTTTCGAAATGAATGCAATCATATGAAAAATTCGACATGGAGTATCGATTTACCTATATAAATCGACAAGTGTTATAGCCATATTATTTATTCTCCAAATTAAGTAAAATCCACTCAATCAAGAAAACTGCTGAAGAGATACGCTCTGTCGTATCACCTAAAAACAATTTATTTATAAAACCTGCAAAATTCGTCGGTACTTTAGATAATGTTTCAATATATTTCAAAGCAGATCCAGCTGGAGGTGTTGGTCTGTTATTAATAGCCCATATTCCCTCTAGCAATGTCCACATTGATGTGTGAACTATGTATGAAGCTTTTAACTCATCGTTTGCTTTCAAAGCAGCCTGAATTTTAATAAGCGAACTATGTAACCAATGAGAAATGCCTTTTACTTTATCACTAGAAACAGAATAATTTTCATATTTATGTTGAGCTATTTCCTTTAACCTTTTCAACTCACCGTTACTATCAAATAAAATTTCTCCTTCTAGAAAAGAGTATAATTCCATTGGATTATTTTTAAAGTTTAATTGAATTCTATTAAAATCTGCATACTTATATTCAATTAAAATACCTTCTCTCTTTTCAGAATGAAAATCTTTCTTTTGTCCATTCTCTAAAAGAACGTATAAATCTAAATCGGATTCGGGGTATGCGTCACCTCTTGCTATAGATCCGATGAGCATTAATCCACACTCTTCATTCCTAGCTATATATTCATTTAGAATTTTATGTACTAACTCTTTATGGTTTTCATATGTAATAAATGAAAGATTTTCTATCATTTTTACCCTCCAAAGTTATTGAGCACGTAATAGAATTCCTATAAGAATATATCGATATTTCTCAGTTTCTAAAATACGCAAACACCTTTTAAACGATATTGAATTATATTTTTTCTCATACATTTCCATTATAAACACTGCTAATTTTTACATACCTAGCTCTATTTTATTTTCACATACTTGTGAAATGCTTAGTCACATTGCTTACTATTAATTCTTTGTGCAATTGGGTGATCATCCTTTAGTTGCAACAGATCCCATAAATTCCCGTATAAATCCTTAAATACTGCAACAATTCCGTATGATTGCTCTTTCGGTTCTCTCACAAATTCTATTCCTCTTGAAATCATTTCATTATAATCTCTCCAAAAATCGTCAGTATTTAAGAAAAGAAATACTCTACCGCCTGATTGGTTACCAATAAAGGGCTCTTGCTCAGGTTTAGATGCCCTAGCTAGTAATATTGTTGTGCCGACTGAACCTGGAGGAGATACCACTACCCACCGTTTGTTTTCTTCTGGCTGATAAATATCTTCAACTAATGTGAAATTTAGTTTCTTTGTATAAAACTCTATTGCCTCGTCATAGTCTTTTACTACTAATGCAATATGAACTATCGATTGAACCATTATTGTCCCTCCTAATCTTACTCACTAATCGAGTTTATATTATAACATTTCTAGTTTTAACCTGTCCGTTAATTCTTCTTACATCGCATGCGAATCATTCTCTTTATTCAATATAAATAACCATCTATCAGTAAGCAGATAGATGGTTATTTATTCGAAAGAATATAATTAAACAAATGTATTTTTACGACTGTTGATAAGCCGATTTCGATGATTTCACATAATAAACCCCGTGCTCAACCTTAATGATATGATCTGGTTTTGGCTTACCGCGGCCCGCTCTATGTCCAGCTAAATGCTCTTCACTCGTTTCCCAGTTTTTCCATGCTTCTTCCGATTCCCAGCGAATCATAACTACTACTTCTTCATCTCCGCGTCTTATTTTTTTAACGAGAACACTTAAGTCGATGAATCCTTCAAATTTTTCAATAATGCCTTCTCCTGTAAAACGCTCTACAACTATATCTGATGTACCTTCTTTTACTGTAAATGTTTTCGTTTCGATAAACATATATTCCACTCCCTCTTTGTAATACGAATACTAGTATTCTTCTATTATAATTGATTATGATAATTATTTTCAATTATAAAGTTTCAAATCTTTAGAATTATGCTGACTTCTCTTCAATCGCCTCATCTAAAAATTTGAAATACGGGAGCAATATTCCTATTAAAGAAGTGACACATATAATCGAGCCAATGATAAAGTATAGTACTCTCACTCCCCACATTTCACTCAGTATTCCCCCTAATAACACACCTAATGGCATTGCCGATCGTATGAAAAATAATCGCACTGAAAATACTTTTCCTATCATATTATTTGGGACAGTTTGTTGGCATATCGTCGTATTATGAACATTGAAAAATGAAATGCAAATACCAGAAATTACCTCGATTACAATCGCAATAATAATACTATTATTTAAACCTAGTGAAATGTAAGTAAGGCCCCCTACGAATAATCCTCCAAGCATAAGTAATCTACGGCTTCTATACTTCACTTTCCCAACTAACATGGAACCAACTACATAGCCAAGTGGGAATCCTGCCATAAAATAACCGTATTCAGCATACCCTGCCGATAGTTCGTCTTTAATATAAGGAAGATTCGTAACCATCGTTACTCCTACTCCAAATTGAACGAATGTTAGAAAGATACCAAGCCAAACGATAACTGGTTTTGTGAAAAAGTATGTAAAGCCGTGAAGAAACTGCTCTAGCCACGTTTTTCGAAGTTCTTGCTGTACCCTCTTTTCTTTTATGAAAAGCAATAATCCTCCGCTTATAAATAAACACATACATACGAAAGATAGCGTAAGTTCGATTCCAATAAATTTAATGACGATACCACCTATTACTGGCGCGAGAAACATCATAAGACGAGTCATTCCATCAATATACGCATTCGCGTCTTGAAGCTGCTCTTTATTCACAACAGTTGGTGTAATCGCTTGGCTCGCAGGGGTATAAAGAGGCGTAATGAGACCAACTATAATTTGGACAACGTAAATGTGCCAAACTTCTATACCGCTAGTAACTAGCATCACCAAAGGCAGTAAGAAAACAGATGCCCGCATCCATTGCGAAAAAATCATAATCCACTTTCGGCTCCATTTATCAATAAATGGGCCACTTATAAGTTGCAGTATGAGAGAAGGAATTAGATATAGTAACCACATACTGCTTAATGCTGTTTTCGATCCTGTTAACTCATATACAAGAATTGAATTACATAACGTCCCGAAAGCCCCGCCTAATTCTGAAATTGCACTACCAATCCACATATAAAAGAATGAACGGTTTTTCAATACACTTTTCACTATAGCTCACCAACTTTTCTATTAAATTCCTCCCTTTATGTACATTCTCGTTGTATATTATCTATTCAAAAATGCATCTAATTCTTTCGCTAAAGACTGCACTGCTTTCTTTCTCAATACATATTTTCCGTCTTGAATATCAACTAACTTTGCTGAACGTAAAAGTTTCAAATGATGGTGTACTGTCGATTTTCCTAGTTGTAATCTTTCCGTTATTTCTTGCAGCGTACGTTCTTGTTCAAATAGTAGTTTTACAATACGAAGCCTTGCCTCGTCCCCGAGCGCCTTATGTTTATGAACTAAAAAATAACTCGGCTCATACGGATCTTCTGGATGTATACTTTCATTTGCGACTGGATAATGAAACACTTTCGTATCTTCAATATCAGCTTCTATGTTCCACGGTCTGTATGTAATTTGCGGGATAAGAAGTACGTGATGAACACTTGGCTCTGGCATATATGTAACGCCACCTGTTGCCCACTCTACAAACTCTTCCGGTTGCATCTTTTTATTCATTTCATTTTTCGCTTCATAATCTCGCTCTAGTATAGAAACAATTTCTTCTGCCTCTTTTTTAACAACACTGTCATACCACCCTGTCATAACGGCAATTAAATGCGTTTTTAGTTCACGCACATCGGCATGACATACAAACTCTATATACGTAGAGAAAAACTGATGATCATGTGTCAGCTCCTTTAGTTCGTGTATTACAGATGCTTCTCCGCTTGCGGCTAAACGTCTTTTTTCTTGATGGATTTCTCCTAAAAACGGTAAGCACACATATTTAAAATCTACTTCCGATAGCGAATTGATATTATGAATAAACTGAGATAAATCCGTAAAATCTCCATCATACAGTAACTGTAGCAACGCTTTCCATGTATTATGCTTCTCAACAAATTGTAAATGCTCTATCATTTCATGTGATAAAGATTGTCTAATTTCTTCCCATTCACTTTGAGTCTTTTCAAGAGTATCGATTAACCTCTTATGAGTAATTGCCGCAATGCCAAGTGCGCATTCGAAAAGTATCGAATACTTCATTTCAACGTTGTACGTTTCCCTCTTTCTACTCGTCACGTGAAAGACTTCCATTTTATCCCCTCCTTATTTGCTATGTATTTAATTCTATTTTTATCGAATTATACCTTCTAATTTTTTAGAATTTTAAAACTTTCTGAAATTTTATATTGCTACAAGTTTTAAATTTAAGCTGCAGTTAATTTTCTTGTTCAACTATGAGGCAGGTTTATTGAAGAGAAAGGAGAATTTATTACGTTTATAAAAATGATTTTGAAAGCATAAGTTTATTTTTGCAATTGCTACAACGGCGCCGTATTGTTCTTTTAGAAACTTCCAAACATCAATCAGATGATAAGTAGGTACGTTTCTACCTAATTTCTCTAACACTTATTGCCGGTCTATCTCATAGTTAAGGAGGCTATACGAATGAGTAAAAAAGAAATGTTGCAAAATGGAGTCAAGCAAGTTTTTTACGAAGAAGAATGGTACCCACCGATATCAGAAGCGTTAAAGAATCTTACCGCTGCACAAGCATGTTGGCACCCAGAAGGAAAGGCCAGTAATACGATTTGGGAAAATGCAAACCATTTACTAACCTTTAAAGAGCGCTTACTTTCCCGCTTACATCAAGATGACACATTTGTTGCTCCACAAAATAATGATGACACGTTTTTCCAAGGTGGACCTAATGATGATGATGCTTGGCAACAAACAGTGAAGCGAACACTCCAAGTACATGATGCCTTACAATCTTCATTAACATCCCTTCAAGAAGCAGAACTGGATCAACCAAGTCCGTCTCTACCAGTTTGGCAACAATATATGAATATCCTATTGCACGATGCATATCATACAGGTCAAATTATACAACTTCGTAAACTCCAAGGTTCATGGCCATCTCATCGTTCATATTTATAAAGTGAAACTTTAATCAGTGGGAGTTTTACTGCCCACAAATAGCGGGATAAGCAATGATTAAAGATGATAGATAAGCATATGATTCTACATTTAGCAAAATAAGTACAAAAAAAGCAAATGAGATTCTAACTCTCATTTGCCTTTTTGCGTGCTGGGGAAACATCCTGCAATGAATTATTAAGCTTAATTAATATTCAACAAATAATGTTCAATGGATAAAGTAAAACTTTAATTAGGCATTTCCGGGCCATTATCTCCCGCCTAACTTCCTCGCATTCGCCGCTTATCAATTCATCTGCGCATCGTTCAATATCCCAATTATTTCACTCAACATTTCTTCTGTAAAAGCACCTGCGCTAAAGTTCACTAATGCTCGTAATGGCATATAGTTCAGCATAGCGTCCATCATTTCAGAGGCATCACTATCCCCTTCAGTCATACTACCAAATGGACTGTCTTTTAATGCTTTTTCCATAAGCCCTTTTGCGATTGGTGCTAAGATTGGGTCCGTAAATATGTCCCCAAGTAACGTATTACGATGCACTGGTTTTTGAATTATAGTCGTTGATTGAACATACATGCTATCATGTAAAA
This sequence comes from Bacillus sp. FDAARGOS_1420, assembly GCF_019344915.1. Classification (NCBI taxonomy): domain Bacteria; kingdom Bacillati; phylum Bacillota; class Bacilli; order Caryophanales; family Bacillaceae; genus Bacillus; species Bacillus sp. FDAARGOS_1420. The sequence continues at coordinate 2,095,650 of NZ_JAHWJB010000002.1, forward strand.
CGATCTCTTTTGAAGACTTTCCTACTAAAATCTCAAATTCACCTGTTTCAACATGCCAGTCCTTTAATTCAACATTATAATAAGCAAATGATCTTTTATTTAAAGTAAAGCTAACCGTTTTTTCTTCTCCCGGTTGCAATTCTACTTTTTCAAATCCTTTTAGCTCTTTTTCAGGACGAGTCATACTGCTTTCAACATCTTTTATATAAAGCTGAACAATTTCTTTCCCTGCTCTACTACCAGTATTTTTCACGTTCACACTGATAGAAACAGTGTCCGTATCCGTTATCTCTTTCTTATTTATTGAAAGATTACTATACTCAAAATTTGTATAGCTTAATCCAAAACCAAATGGGAACAACGGTTCAATATTTTTCGCATCGTAGTAACGGTATCCGACGAACACACCTTCTTTGTATTCCACTTTGTCCCCTTCACCAGGGAAGTTTAAGTAAGAAGGATTATCGCTTAACACTTTCGGGAATGTTTCCGCTAATTTCCCGCTTGGATTCGCATCACCAAATAATATATCGGCAATCGCCCCGCCTAATGCTTGGCCACCTAAATAGCCTTCAAGTATTCCTTTTACTTTACCTATCCATGGCATTTCAATTGGAGCACCGTTACTTAAAACTACAACGACATTACTTTGAACTTCAGCGATAGCCTCAATTAATTGCACATGATTTTCTGGCATTTGTAAATGTTTTCGATCAAAGCCTTCAGATTCATAACGATCTGGAAGTCCAACGAAAAGGACCGCTGTATCTGCTCGCTCTGCTATTTTTTTTGCTTCATTAACCATGCTTTCATTTACATCATCACTGGCAATGTCATAGCCTTGGGCAAATAATATGTTCGTTTTTTCACCTGATACCGTTTCAATTTCTTCGAGAATACTTTCAAGATTTGTTGGATTAATATGAGAGCTTCCGCCACCTTGAAAACGTGGTTGCTTTGCAAATCCTCCAATTACTGCTACCGTTCCCTCCTTTTTCAGCGGAAGAATGGAATCTTCATTTTGCAACATAACCATACTTTCACTTGCAACTTCTCTTGCAAGCTGATGATGTGCGTCCTTACTATACACAGCGTTTTCTAATTGGTTATCATAAGCCTTAAAAATAATGTAAAGAAGACGCTCTGCTGCTTGATCAAGCTTTTCTACAGCTAGCTCACCACAGTTAACTGCATCGACAATTTTCTTCTCACCAATTCCAAAGCTTGAAGGCATTTCTAACTCCAAACCGTTCGCTAGACTTGCAACACGCTCATTTACTGCACCCCAATCAGAAACAACAAAACCTTCAAATCCCCATTCATCTTTTAAAATATCATTTAATAAATAGTTATTTTCCGAAGCGTATTCACCATTCACTTTGTTGTAAGCGCTCATTACTGTCCAAGGCTGTGCTTCCTTAATAACATCTTCAAAGCTAGCAAGATAGATTTCACGCAATGTTCTTTCATCAACAATTGCATCTACAGACATTCTGCGATGCTCCTGATTATTAGCAGCGAAATGTTTTAATGACGTTCCAACCCCTTGACTTTGTACGCCTTTAACATGGTTTGCAGCCATTTGTGATGATAAATACGGGTCCTCTGAAAAATATTCAAAGTTTCTTCCGCATAGCGGCGAACGTTTTATATTTGCACCTGGTCCAAGGAGAACTCCTACATTTTCAGCCTGACATTCTTCTCCTAATGCAACTCCTACTTGTTTTATTAATTCTTTATTCCATGTACTTGCTAACCCTACTGCTGAAGGGAAACAAGTCGCTGGAATACTGTTATAAATCCCTAAGTGATCTGCTCCCTCTGCCTGTTTTCTAAGTCCGTGTGGTCCATCAGTTACCATAATTGAAGGAATTCCTAATCGCTCAATCCCTTTTGTATTCCAAAAGTCTAATCCAGAACATAGACTTGCCTTTTCTTCTAATGTCATTTGTGAAATGATTTTCTTAATATCCCTTTTCATGATAGCCCTCCTAAAAAATAATTAAGTAAACGTTTTCTTAATGTCATTATAGTTATTATTTTTTAGATGTTATGGTATATTTTTTAGAATACTGGTAAAAAATTTAGCTGATTTTTAAAGAATAGAGGTTAAAATAATGAGTTTCTCCAAACTAGAGGATTTATATTATATTTGTAAATTAGTCTTTGACGTACATAAAACACCTGTCTATTTTCTTAATAACAATGGAGATTTAGTATTTGAAATCTCGTCCAATATTCAGCATAACCCTATGTATTCTTCAAAAGAGGCGATACTTAATGAAATATTTAAAGAACAGCCTCCCTTTACTTTTCCGTCATTAGAAGAGACAGCCTTTCTTGAAAATTTTTTCGCAATTAATCTGCGTTTGAACGACCAAATTAGTGGGAACATCATTGTTGGACCCGTCCTTTATTCCAGGCTATCAGAAACATCAATTAAAGGTATCGTTAATGATCTTCAACTAAAAATAGACAAAGAAGAAATGATTCGATATTATCGTTCTCTACCCGTATTAAATAATTTGAGTTTTTTAAATATAAGTTTAGTGCTTTATTACATGCTGTATCAGAAACAATTGAACATAGCAGATGTTCTGCAAAAAAACATGCTTGTAAAAAAGGTAGAATTTAAAATTGAACAGCCTGAAATACATATATCGGAGCAACGACAAAGTACATTAACTCATATCGATCCACTAGCTGAGAGGAAAATATTTGAGTGTATTAAGCAAGGGAAAAAGGATGATTTAATTAAAAATCTAAGGAGATTACCTGAATCAGGAGAGCTTGGGGTGTTATCAAAGACGAGTCACCTGCGAAGCCAAAAAAATTCTGCCATTGCAGCTATTACACTTGCAACTAGATCTGCGATAGAAGGAGGACTTTTCCCTGAAATCGCATATACTCTTAGCGATTTATTTATACAAAAACTCGAAGAAATACATAAAAATGAAGCCATTGCCCCTTTTTTGGAGAATGCTTTACTTGAGTTTGCAGAACGTGTCAAAAATGGTACAATGCAGCAACATTCCAAACCTATAAACGAATGCCAAAATTATATATTTACTCATCTTTATGGTGATATTACACTAACTATCCTTGCAGAAATAGTCACATTAAACCCTAGTTATCTATCTTCCCTTTTCAAAAAAGAAGTTGGAATTTCTCTAAATGAATATATTCAGCGTGCCAAAGTAGATGAGTCAAAAAAGTTAATGACTTATACGAGACATTCTATATCCGAAATTTCTACATTATTAAATTTTCACGACCAAAGTCATTTTACAAAGATTTTTAAAAAACATACTGGTATTTCACCTAAACAATTTAAAAATGGATGCAGCTATTAATTCTCCTTCGTTCTACCAATAGATTTATTTTGTTGCTTTACATTATTAATACGTATCCTTTATAAAGCGAAAAAACATTAATTTTTAGTACATAAATTGAAATAGACTAATCCCAAACATAATTTACATTCTTCATAACTTCTGATCATAATCCAAATTTGGAAGAATAGAGGCTTTTTTATATACAAATAATAAAGCGAAACTTTAATCAGTGGGAGTTTTGTCCATCCCCACTGATTATTAGCCTTCACCAATCGGGCATTTATGGGCAGTTAACTCCCACCAACTCCCTCGCATTCGCGAATTTTGAGGTGGAAGTCTTACTGTCTGTTAATGCGGGATAAGCCTCAAGGAGTTGTTGACATGCATTTCATATTAAATATGTTAGGGATTTTCGTTGTAATATTAATCGTTTTCCTATGTTCGCCTAATAAAAGAAAAATAAAATGGAGACCAATTGTTATTCTAATAATATTGGAGCTTTTTATTACGTGGTTTATGTTAGGCACGAAATTGGGCAGTATTATCATTAATAAAATTGCGTCATTTTTCAGTTGGCTACTATCATGTGCGAATGAAGGTATTCGATTTGCATTTCCTTCAGCTATGGAAAATCAAACAGTTGATTTCTTCTTTAGCGCCTTACTTCCTATCATTTTTGTTATCACTTTTTTTGATATTCTTTCGTATTTTGGAATCTTAACTTGGATTATTGATAAAGTTGGTGCAATCATTTCAAAGATTTCTCGTTTACCAAAGTTAGAAAGCTTCTTTTCCATTCAAATGATGTTTTTAGGAAATACGGAAGCACTTGCAGTTGTTCGTGATCAATTATCTGTGTTAAAAGAAAATCGTTTGTTGACTTTTGGAATTATGAGTATGAGTAGCGTCAGCGGATCCATTCTTGGTGCTTATCTATCAATGGTTCCAGCAACATATATTTTCAGCGCTATTCCTTTAAACTGTATTAACGCATTAATCTTGGCTAATGTTTTAAATCCTGTAGAAGTTACTAAAGAAGATGATGTTATTTATTCACCTTCAAAAAATGAAAAAAAAGATTTCTTTTCTACTATTTCAAACAGTATGTTAGTTGGGATGAATATGGTTATTGTTATTTTAGCGATGGTAATTGGGTATGTAGCTTTAACAGCATGTTTAAATGGTATTTTGAGCTTTTTTGTAACAGGTTTAACAATTCAAAAAATCTTCTCGATTATCTTTAGTCCCTTCGCTTTTTTACTTGGTTTATCAGGAAAAGATGCTATGTATGTAGCTGAATTAATGGGGATAAAAATAACAACGAATGAATTTGTTGCAATGATGGATTTAAAATCAAACCTAAAGTCTTTACAACCACATACAATTGCAGTTGCAACTACATTTCTAGCTTCTTTTGCAAACTTTAGTACAGTAGGTATGATTTATGGAACTTACAATTCATTATTTGGCGGGGAAAAATCATCAATAATCGGTAAAAATGTTTGGAAGCTTCTTGTTAGCGGAATGGCTGTTTCCTTATTAAGCGCTATGCTTGTGGGGCTTTTTGTATGGTAAATGAATAATTGTAATAAGATGAAGACACTTAAACTGAATTGGGTGTCTTCATCTTATTACTTGTTCTTTTATAATTCTTATCTCCGAATCTGTCCATTTCCACGAATCACATATTTTGTGGAAGTCAATGCAGGTAGCCCCATTGGTCCCCTTACGTGTAGCTTTTGTGTACTGATGCCAATTTCTGCGCCGAATCCGAATTCAGATCCATCAGTAAAACGAGTTGATGCATTATGATACAGTGCAGCCGCATCAACAGATGTGAAAAACTTACTGACGTTTTCCTCGTTCTCTGTAATAATCGCTTCGGAATGCATGGATCCATACGTATTTATATGATGAATCGCTTCTTCCGTAGTGGAAACCACTTTAACTGCCAGTGTGAGAGATAAAAACTCTGTTTCCCAGTCTTCTTCTGAAGCTAATGCAATAGAAGAATCAATTGCCAATGCTTTATTATCACCACGTAGCTCCACGCCTCTTTCCTTCAAGGAAGAAAATAGCTCGCTACCAAATTGTTGCGCCCAATTCTCATGAAGTATAATCGTTTCAATTGCATTACATACAGATGGACGCTGCGTTTTTGCGTTTATAATAATATTAAATGCCATTTGTTTATCCGCTGTTTCATCAATGAAAATATGACAATTTCCCGCACCTGTTTCAAGTACTGGAACAGACGCTTCTCTCACTACAGTATCTATTAACTGCTTGCCGCCTCTTGGGATAAGAACATCCAAGTACTCATTCAATGTAAACAACTGCTTTGCACTATCGCGCGTTGTATCTTCTATGAGCTGTACGCTTTCTGGAGGCAAGCTTGTTTGTTTAAGCGCTCGGTGAATAACGCTAACGATGGCTTTGTTAGAATGAATAGCAGAAGAACTACCACGTAGTATTACTGCGTTTCCTGTTTTCAAGCAAATTGTAGCAGCATCCACTGTCACATTCGGCCTTGCCTCGTAAATCATTCCGACAACACCAAGTGGTACGCGCATCTCCTGAATAGATAATCCATTTGGTCGTTCCCATGCACTAACACATTCTCCAACAGGATCACGTAAATCAATTAGTTGCTTAATACCTTCAGTCATATCAATGATACGCTGTTCATTCAGCATAAGACGATCAAGAAGAGAATCAGAAAATCCTTTTGCCTTCCCTTCTTCAATATCCCGTTTGTTTTCCTCTAAAATATAAGCTGTTTCTACTATCATCTGATCAGCAATCGCAGCAAGTGCTTCGTTTTTTTGATTTGTAGATTTAAGTACAAGTTCTCTAGCAATTTCTTTCGCCTTTTTCCCCTTTGCCAACACTTCATTCATTTTTATTTCCTCCTTTTTAAGGTTAATCAGTTTTTATTTGAGAACCATTTAACACCAGTATCTAAATCTTTCCTGCCCATTAAAATTTGAGTGCTCTCTTTTCTTAAAATGAAACCCAGTGATCTCTATGGATGACTTCATAATTATGCCTTTCCCCTCTTGCTTGAATATCTTGGCTCTGCATACCTTTTAGATCCTTTAGTTCCTCTGCGCTATATGTGCATTGTCCTTTTCCTATTACGCGCCCTTGTTGCGTGATTACTTCCACGACTTCACCCACTTGGAAAAATCCTGACACATTTGTAACACCAGCAGGAAGAAGACTCTTTCCATGTTGAATGATGGCAGTGGCTGCCCCCGCATCTACTTCAATTTGTCCGCTAACAAGCGAATGCAAGGCGATCCATTGCTTGTTTATCTTAATCACTTTTTGAGGAGCATTCCCGATATATGTTCCATCACCTTTGCCCTTCATAACATCTAAAAACTTCTCCTGTTCACATCCCGTTCCGATAAATACACTCACTCCAAGAGATAGTGCCGTCTTTGCAGCATCGATTTTTGATTTCATACCGCCAGTCCCAAGTTTTGAGCCCGCATCTCCAGCAAGAGAAGCAATTTCTTCCGTTACCTCAGGAAGGAAATGATATTTTTTCGCATCCGCATTTTTCTGAGGATTTTGGTCATATAAACCGTTCACATCTGTAAAAATCATGAGCATATCTGCCGAAACAAGTCCGCTTACTAAAGCTGACAGCATATCATTATCACCGAACGTCAGCTCTTCTAAAGAAATGGAATCATTTTCATTGATTATAGGAAGAGCGGAACGATTTAGTAGCTCTCCTAAAGTAGCGTAAGCGTTACTGTATTGTTCTTTTCTAGAAAAGTCACTTCTCGTTAGTAAAAGTTGTGCAGTAACGATACCATATTTACGGAATTCCTCCGTGTATGCCTGCATTAATAAACTTTGCCCGACAGCGGCAGCAGCCTGTTTCCCTTTAATTGTCACAGGTCTGCTAGGATACCCTAGAGCAGAAAAACCTGCAGCGACTGCCCCAGATGTAATCAACAAAACTTCATGCCCTTCCTCTTTCAATCGAGCCAATGCGGCAACGTGATTTGAAAGTTGTTCTTTACAGATGCCTCCATGACTTGCTGCCAAGGAACTGCTCCCAATCTTTACAACAATTCGTTGTTTTTTCACTTTTTTATCCCCCAAGTCTAAAATCAAAGTTTTTATAAAGTGAAACTTTAATCAGTGGGGGTTTTGTTCATCCCCCCACTGATTATTAGCCCTCACCAATCGGGCGTTTATGGGCAGTTGATCTCCCACCTAACTTCTTTGTTCCACCTGAATTTTGAGGTGGGAGTTTTACTGCCCGCAAATAGCGGGATAAATTACACTTTTATTTATACAGTTTGCAGCTATGTCTATCCTCATCAATGCTGCACCTATAGTACTAAAGGGCAAAATAAAAATGACCGCTTCGCCCTTAATAAAATAAAAAGGACGAAACGGTCATTGTTCCGCGGTACCACCTTAATTGATATACATAGATATCCACTTGGCGCCTATAACGCAGGCGTACGCCTAAACTTTCATTTAAGACTCAGGGATAGGTTCGATACATTCTATACGAGGAATCTTTCAGCCGGTGAATTCCACTCTCTTTCGCAAGAAGACATATGTACTATTTCCCTTCAACGATTTTCGGTTTAATTTTTTATATTATGCGATATAATTTGATTTGGTGTCAAGAAGTATTTTTAAAAATAAATAGAGCGGCAAGTTACTTGTATGAAATTATTACCCTACTGAATGAAAATACAAATCGATATAAATTTACCTCATATTCATCAACATAAAACCTAAAATTAAAGTGTATATATTTACATAATGTCGAATATAATTGATTTTCAACTTTTGGTGTTGCAAAAAGGAATATATTCTCTTAGAATGTTTCTTTATATTGCATGGAGATGTTATTGTTATTTTAAGATAACAATTTCAAAATGATATAATTTATTATAAAAGGAGCAAGATTGAGTTATTATGGATAAACAAATTGGATTCATCGGTTGCGGAAATATGGGAATGGCTATGATTGGTGGGATGCTAAACAAAAAGATAGTGTCTGCAAATAATATTCTTTGTTCGGATTTAAACACTACGAATTTAAAAAATGCTAGTGAAAAATATGGGCTAACTACAACTACTGACAACAATGAAGTAGCTAAAAATGCTGATATTTTAATTTTATCAATTAAACCAGACCTATACGCATCAATCATTAACGAAATAAAAGAAATAATCAAAAACGATGTTATCGTCGTAACGATCGCTGCCGGGAAAAGCATTAAAAGTACTGAAGAAGCTTTTGCTAAAAAATTAAAGGTTGTAAGAGTAATGCCTAACACCCCTGCTCTTGTTGGAGAAGGAATGTCTGCGTTATGCCCTAATGAAATGGTGACAGAAAAAGATTTAGAAGATGTGCTAAACATTTTCAATAGCTTTGGTCAAACAGAGATTGTAAGCGAAAAATTAATGGACGTTGTAACATCTGTAAGTGGTTCTTCGCCAGCATACGTATATATGATTATAGAAGCGATGGCAGATGCTGCCGTACTAGATGGTATGCCAAGAAATCAAGCATATAAATTCGCAGCTCAAGCTGTATTAGGCTCTGCAAAAATGGTACTAGAAACAGGAATACATCCAGGTGCATTGAAAGATATGGTTTGTTCTCCTGGCGGAACAACGATAGAAGCTGTAGCAACATTAGAGGAAAAAGGCTTACGAACAGCAATCATTTCAGCTATGCAGCGTTGTACGCAAAAGTCTGTTGAACTATCTAGGCAAACTAAAAAGTAATAAATAAGTGTAAAGAAACCCACTTTAAATACATTCACATATCTTTAAACAGTTTTAGACTATATGTACATTACATTTACATACTCCTCCTTTTTCACCAGTAACTGAACGGACAAATTCAAGGATAATTGAGTTTGTCCGTTTTGTATTTTGTTATCTTAAAATAATTTTACTGTTCTTATTATCATTTATTTTATAGCGTAATACCCTTTTATCATTAAGGTAACATCATTTTTATATGTATTTGCTGCAGATTGTATTAAGTTTTAAATCATACGTTTCTTGTAAGACATGATGCACACCAGATGAAATATACTCAGAGACTAAGCATAATATCTATTGAAAAAAGTAATATCAATCGCCTCAAATTGTTAACATAATATTTTTATCGTCCTCTAATATTAATACCTACTATTCCTAATCCACCTCCATTACAATTTAAATCATTTAAGTTTTCTCCATATCGTGCATCTACTAGTTAAACAAAAACTCCCCTTAAATCGAAAATGATTAAGGGGAGTCAGTCATATTTGATGAAGTTATAGTTCTGATTTTACTGGAATAGAAACATTGTTTTTCACTAATTTTTTGGCGTCTTTAAAGCTAACAAAATTGTTGTTTTGCTCATCCCAAAGACGGAAACGGAGTGACCGCAAACTTGTAGCAAGAGTAATCGTTGGTACATTCTTTAAAGGAAGCGTATTATTGTGTGCCTCTTCTAGTTTATAGTTAGGTACTCTTGGACTTAAATGGTGAACATGATGAAATCCAATATTACCAGTTAAAAATTGCAAGATTTTAGGTAGTTTATAAAACGAACTTCCTTCCACTGCCGCTTTCACATATTCCCACTCTTTATCTTCTTCAAAATAAGAATCCTCGAATGTGTGCTGTACGTAAAACAGCCAAATACCTATTGAACCTGCTATTAAGAATATGGAACCATGTACTAAAAGAAACGATTGCCATCCGATTGCCCAGCAAAGTAACCCTACTAAAGCAACAATTAAAACATTCGTCAAATAGGTGTTCATGCGTTCCTTCTTTCTAGCACCTTTTCTGTTAAATCTATTTTTAAGTAGAAAAACATAAATCGGACCTAACACAAACATAACGAATGGGTTGCGATATAAACGATATGCTAAACGGAGTCTAAATGGCGCTGCTAAATATTCATTCACTGTAAGCGTCCAAATATCTCCTGTACCTCGCTTATCCAAATTACCACTTGTAGCGTGATGAACGGAATGCTCATGCCCCCATTGATCAAACGGGAATAAAGTTAAAACACCCATACATGTCCCTACTATTCTATTTACACGACGGCTTTTAAAGAAAGAATGATGGGTACAATCATGAAAAATAATGAAAACCCGTGTCATAAATCCAGCGGCTAACACAGCTGGAACTAATGCTAACCAATAAGAAACGGACAAACTTTTATAAGCAAGGTACCATAAGATAATAAATGGCACTACCGTATTGATGATTTGCCAAACACTTTTTTTTGCCGTTGATTTTTCAAAAGGAGCAACTTGTTTTTTTAAATTTTTAGTATTTTGTAAGGTCATTTTTTCTAATTCCTTTCCTTTATGTTGCTAATTCGTATTATAACACATTATTAGTAGCAGGTGTTATACGTAGGTATAATAAATATTTTATACTATGAAAATCTCTTTTTTCTTACTCATTCCTTACAAATTACTTACGTCCAGAATAGCTTCTATTATAGGATAGAAGGAGCATTTGTGCCGGAAATTTCGAAGTTTTTCCAAATAAATACATTAATTAAAAAGAAACACAGAATTTTTCCACTTCTGTACTGCCCCGTTTCCACAATCAGAAGTGAACTGTCCCATAAGTCGGTGTCACCGACTTTGATATGCTCCTCTTAGTCTCGTAATGTTCACTTGTTGCAATTGATTTTACCGGAACTGGATCTATTTCATGAAACTAATCAAATTACATTTCAAATAAAAAACTAGTCTATTTTGAAAACTTCCCTCACTTTTATTCTATATAAAATGTAAAAATTTAATGTCCGTTTATTTAATTTCAAATCTATGATATATTCAAAATATTAATCACACAAAGTTAATAAAATGAAAACAAGGGAAATTTATGAAAAAACATATTTTATATTCATACTAAAATCACATAGTTTTTAGTATAGAAAGGAGATTCAAAATTTGAATAAGAATTTAACCAAAATTACATTAATAAGCGGTCTCGCTCTTATACTTTATCATTTTTTCAAATGGTATTTAGTTGAATTCCTTACCCCATTTGTTATGCCATTTCTTTCAATAATAGTTCATGGATTGTTTTTTTTAATATTAATTTTCACAATCATACATCTCATTAAATACAAAAATTGGAAACCGTTAATTGTTCAACTAATCATAGTAATTACTTGGATATGTATACCATTTAATGAGATTTATATAAATTTAGATTTTATTATCTATAAAGAAGACCGTGAAAAAGTTATAGCACTTATAGAACATAAAGAGTTAACTCCTAATGTTCATTATGATAGTAGACAAATTCATTTACCTAAACAGTTTGCATCCACTTCCAAAAACGGTGGGGATGTAATTATTCAACAAAATAAAAATGGTATTTCTGTTTTCTTTTTTACTTATCGTGGTATATTAGATAATTTTTCAGGATTTATTTATACACCAAATGATACTAAACCAAACAAATACGACTTTAATAATGAATATAAAGAAATCACAAAAATAGAAAAAAACTGGTATTATGTCACATCATATTAAAGAACACAAAAATTTTCTTTTAATTATATTAAAAACATACCGTATTTATAGAAAGGGAATGCTTGTATACTATATACTGATCTGTACTGCATTCCCTAATTAGGCCCGAAACGGATTCTTGTCGTATTAGCTCATTCAAGGTGATGCAATTTTTTTACAAGCGATACATCTTTTTTATCATATACGTCGCTTTAACACCACTCAATATAGAGGTTGCTGTTTCAAATGACTCGAACCTTAACATAGGAGTAGCATCACACATCCATCAACTTAAGAATTTTCTCGTTTTGGATTATTTGTTTTTCTCAGCTTGATTGTGACAGGGCACTGCCAACAAAAAGCGATTTTCGTACGCTAAGCAATCTTTTATATAAAAAAGCCGATTTCTTGTAATCTAAAGGATAATCGGCTTTTTACTGTTCATTTATTTGTAGTAGTTGAAGAAATTCTAAAGGTATAATCATATTAATTATTATCTATAAAGTGAAACTTTAATCAGAGGGGGTTTTTTCAATCCCCACTGATTATTAGCCTTCACCAATCGGGCTTTTACGGGCAGCCCGACTCCCACAAATAGCGGGATAAGAACGACTTAATCGTTACTTTTAACATAACATCATTTACAGAAAGAAGGAATGATTATCTTCATTAAAATACAAAATTGGTTTAACAATAAAAACAAGATTATAATAAATAAAAATTTATTGTTAAACGATAAATTTCATGTTAGATTAAATAGATAATTAATAAATGAGGTGCTTTATATGAAACAAGGATCAACACTCTTTTTAAAGACAGCTATTATTCTGATTGGAATCCCTGTTCTTGCTTTATGTATATTTTTAGTTCCTAACATAGGGAAATATGCAGCAGAATTGTTCCCGGATATTGCATTTATAAAATATCTTGTTTTAATCAATCTATATGCAACCGTGATACCTTTTTATTTTGCTCTATATCAAGCCTTTAAACTTGTAAGCTTCATTGACAAGGGTAACGCTTTCTCGAAATTATCTGTTAGGGCTTTAAAAAAGATAAAAAACTGCGCAGTAACAATCAGTATTTTATATGTGGTAGGTATGCCACTCTTCTATCTTGTAGCAGAGAGAGATGATGCACCAGGTATTATTATACTTGGTATGCTCCTAATCTTTGCTTCAATGGTTATCGCAGTCTTTGCTGCCGTTCTCCAAAGACTTTTAAAAGATGCGATAGATATAAAATCAGAAAATGATTTAACGGTCTGAGGTGAATAACATGGCAATAATAATTAATATTGATGTAATGTTAGCTAAAAGAAAAATGAGTGTAACAGAGCTTTCGGAGAAGGTTGGAATTACAATGGCTAACCTTTCTATATTAAAAAATGGAAAAGCAAAAGCAATTAGAATTACAACTTTAGATGCTATTTGTAAAGCATTAGAATGCCAACCTGGGGATATTTTAGAATATCAACCTGAAGATACCGAATAAAAAAGAGTCCTTCTATTAATGAAGGCCTCTTTTTATTGCTCATTACGGCGCGAAGCTAACTTGACCCGTCAAAACTAAAATAATTGCGATGATCCAAAATATAAAAAATGATGAGGACAGTACTAATGAAATAATAGCTATCCCCTTTTTCTCTGTTTTTTTCGTCATTGTGATTATTGAAAGTATAATACCTACACCTGTAAGAGCGATCGTTACATAATCTCCAACTATATTTCCCGCATTCGCTATTCTCGTCGGAGTTATAAAAACGAATAAAAAACACATAATTCCGATGAGTAAAGATAAATAGCTTATTATACTGTACTTCTTTTTGGGAACTATTTCGATTTTCATAATACCCACCCCTTTTATATAGCTATGTGTTCATATTAGCATGAATAACCATAATTTGGTTAAAACAAAAAAACAGATAAAGTGGACACAACCACCTTATCTGCCATTACATTTCTACCTAATTACTAACCCAGCTATTTCTTCTTTATCGTTATAAGTTACGATAAAGGTACGTTGTTCTTTACTATACTTTGCTACAAGAATAACAGTATATAAACCATCTTTTTCTTCAATCGATTTTTTCTCAATTTTTTCGAATGTACCAGCTTTTTCAATTATAGGAGTAAGTTCTTTCATTTGCTCTTCTGATAAGGCTGATTTCATTTTACTATCAAATTTTTCATGTACTTCTTTATACTTTGCTTCATTTAATAATGATACAATTTCTTCCGCCTTCGGAATAAAGTTTTTTGATGTACTTTCATCTACTTTATTACCGGTACATGCTGCAAGCGCGAACGCCGCGATAGCACTTATAATAATAAGTAACATTCTTCTCATTTTCATACACCCTTTCTTTTTAAAATAAAACTATAACTAAAAACGAGTAAAGCACAAATTGCTATTGAAACTTCTGACATAATGATCCCGTTTTTCCCTGGTACATATAGAGATATAATGCCAGCTAATGCATTTGCGGTCCCATGGATGAGAATTGCATATACAACATAACGGAATTTCTTTTGGACGACAGCTTGTAATACAATGAAGGAAAGTCCAATATGCAATATCATCGCGAAGATGCGCTCAATACCGCCGAAATAGTAACTGTCACCATTTTGAATGACTGTTTGTGACAATAATAGAGATATTACCGGGATACCAACTATCAACACCGCCTCAATACCACCATGCCCTACTCCGAATAAAAATCCAGACTGCCAATCTCGTTGTTTCATAAAATAACGCATTGCAATAAAACGAGCTATCTCTTCAAAAATACCAGCTGACAAACTAAGCATAATCACAAATAATATAGGCTGCATGACACTAAACATTGAAAAAGCTGTGCTATTTCCATTTAAATAATTCAGTATTGGTATACGGATTAAAATTTGTGATACAACAAATGCCAATACGCCTAGCATATACGGGATATAACGTTTCTTCCAAAAAGCATATAAAAGTGCAACAAGCGGTAATCCTATACTTATACACGCTGTAAAAATAAGACCATTCATCTCGTTTCACCTCTTACTTGAAGTGTATAAAAACGAGTGAAGAAAGTATGTAGTTCTTTCCTATTCGGTTTCATTTTCATCATAGATGGTCATTTCATCTCTTTTAATATGAATGTTTGAGTAAAATAAGGACTTACATACGTTGTTTCTAACGTCGCATTATTTGTTTTATTCATAATACGTTTTAATGAGAATAACCCGTATCCTCTAGCCCCTTCTTTACTTGAATGGTTTTTCTCATAAATTTTTTGCAAATCAATCACTTCATCCTTTGAACTATTACGTACAATAAAATATTGTCGTGAATCCATTTCAAAGAATGCGATTTGCAATATCTTTTCCTTACTATGTACTGCCTCTTCAATTGCATTGTCTACTAAAACTGAAATGATGCGAATAAATGAAATGATCGTCATCGAAACAATTTCAATTTTCTCCGGTATATCAAGCATTACTTTTATTTGTTGTTGCTGGGCAGTACCAACTTTCGCTCTCAATACACTTCTCACTTCAGGTATATTTATACGAGATAATTTCGCAATATCGAGCTCATAATCGTTTATTAATTTTAAAGTTGGAGTAATAACGCCATAATACACTTGCGCGATTTCATTCACATTTTTTGTACATATTCCCGCCTCTAACGCAAGTAACACATTAATATAATCGTGGCGGAAACTAGCCAATTCATCATGCATCGATTCTAATTTCTCAACATAATCGAGCAATTCTTTATCTAAACGTTTTTCATGCTCCTCCACTAACTTCTCTTTCGCCAAATGTGAACTTAGTAATACAATAAGTAGTAATATAAAAAACAATACAATTGCTGATATGTAACTTAATTCACCATATTGTTGATTTAACTTTGCTAAAAAATCAGTGGATGGTCTAGTCAAAATTAGTTCAATAATAAACCCGACAATTAACAAAATATAAGTAATATAATATAGTGGACTTCCTACTATGTACTGAGCAATGCTTTGAATTCGTTTACGAGCTAATACAATACCTATAAAAGTAAGGGTTGATACGATAAGGTGAATAATGCTACCTGTCCATAAATATAAATTGAATGGCGTTAACATAAAGATTTTCATTCCTAAATCGAAAAGCAACATTTTCACTAACGTTATAATCACCATACTCACTAGTGCAAAATATAAATTATGCTTAAATTTCAATTCATTTTGCATTAATCCTAAACTTATTAGAAATAACACAATGGTACTATTCAACTCTGGATATCTCGTTACTGTTACAACAATCGCGAGTAAAATAATGAATACCGCACTTAAAGTTATTAACATTCTAACTGACAATCTATTGTACCGAATTAATTGAATGTATAAAAACGTATGGCTCATACTAGTAAGCAGTATTGCAAATAAATCATAAATATACATTACATCTCACCCTTTAACATGTTACGTACTTTACTCACTAAACGCCGTGATACTGGAATACGTTTCCCACTTTTTAAAACTAACATTTTTTGCTTCGCATCGTAAGAAGACATTTGCTTCGTATTCACGACATATGATTGATGACAACGAAATAACCGTTCATCTACTATTTCAATCTCTTTTAATGTTCCATAAAAATAAACGATACGATCTAACATCACTAAAGCTAAACGATGTGGTTCATCGGTCATAATATATTCGACTGCATGAAATGGCACTCGCACAGTAGCATTACTATTTTCAACAATAAAATCATCCGTAGTTATAGCAGCCTTATTACGTGCCTCATATTGAAGCAAACATTGTTCAAAAACTTGATAGCGTTCTTCATAAGGTAAACCTTTATCAATAAATGTTAGCGCTGATACCATATATTGATACGAGATTGGTGCGAATTCAGAATGCGTTGTTACAAACACAATAATCCCTTGTGTATCATATTTACGAATCTCTTGTGCTACTTGCAACCCTTTACGTTCTTCTCTTTTAATCTCAATATCTAAAAAATATATCGGTACATGAGTCGCCCTTGGAATGTTTTTAATAATAGTTTCACTTTTACTAGTTACTTCGATAAAATCGTACGGCAACATATATTTCTCACAAATCTCTTCAACTAACCGCTTCATTTGCTGCGCTTGTATGACATCATCTTCTAAAATGAAAATACTCATATTATCACTCGCTTTATAGAAATCTTTTACTTACATAAAAAATAGCAAAAACACAATCTCCCATCTACAAATTCATCTATGGCTATATAATTCAAATTGTTATAACAATCTCCTTCTATATAATTGAAAGAATTAATCCGCTTTAGCTTTTTATAAAACATAGAAAATAACCTCTACTTTTCGAGAAAACAGTAGAGGGTTATTCAAACTATTTATAAAGAAAGCTCCTTATCTCTATCAATAACTACCTTAAAAAACTCAGAGTAATGCGATAAAGAATAATCCGCTACATCACACTTCCCCTGAAACATACACGTGGAAATGCCTAATTCCTTTGCAGGTAATAAATCTAACTCTCTATCTCCAATTGCTAAATCAATATTGTGCATTTTATGTAAATGATCATAAGCTAAAGAGTTTGGTTTTCGAGGGAAACCATCGTCAATTGTAACCATATCGACGAAGTATTTGTCCCAGCCGTAATATTTTAAGATTTCCATAACTCCTGCCCTATGTTTATGTGTCATAATCACGTTTTTATGTGCAAATTTCAAAATCTCTTCGACATCTTCAAATGGTTTCATATCTTTTGGAGTAAACTTTTTCTTCAAAACCTTAATCTTTTCTTCCTGCGCACTTGAAATGTTGTAATACTGAATTGCGTGGGAATATGATATTTTTAAGTTTTTGTATATTTCTTGTTTATCTACTGCATCACCTAATATTTCAGAAAGCATCATTGTATATGCTGGATACGTATTAAATAACGTCCCATCAAAATCCCATAATATATTCATTTTATACACCTTCTATTTTGTACTTACTTACATTTTTATATATTTTGTATTACTAAATCCGCCCTATCCCTCGGCGATTCCGCTTCCCAATAATACTCCTCAGCTTTCCAATACCTACTTTGAAATTTTGAAAGATTCTTCTGCGTTTCTGGACTTTCACGTAGAAACCTTGTCTCTCTTGAACAATCCAAATACACCATATAATGAAAGAAATCTCTCCATTCTTTTCGCTGAAGAAAAACTCCTTCTATAATTATTACACCTACTAAAGGAAGCTGTATTTCTTTCATTTCACATGAATCTGTTTCATCATGATAAAAAGGTAATTCTAATTCAATGTCGCTTTGTAACTTTTGAAAAAGGTTTCGCAGCAACCAATCAATATCCCATTGAAGGTTGTAGTACTCATACCACTCTTCAAATCCTGTATTATATCGCTTGTTACGCTCGGTAATATGATCGTCAATATGAAAAATATGAAACGAGATTCCACTTCGTTTCATATTTTCTTCTAATTTTTTAACCAATGTTGTTTTACCCGAACGACTTAGTCCGTCTATACCTATTATAAATCGCTTATCTTTATGTTCCTTAATAACCTTCATTATTTCATTTGTGCTCATTACTTACTCCAATCTTCTTTTAATAATGAATAAACGACCGTGTCATGAGCAACATCATTTTGAATCATATATTTTCGAAGTAATCCTTCTTCTTGAAATCCGACTTTTGTTAATAAATTACGGGAAGCTTCATTTTCTATATATACAACAGCTGCAATTCTTATAAATTGCAACGTTTCAAATCCGTAAGCTAACATTGCTTGCAGTGCTTCGGTTGCGTATCCTTGCCCCCAATGTGTATCATCTAGCTCATAACCAATTTCAGCTCGTTTATGATGATTGTTAATTAAATGAAACCCACACGTACCAATTAATTGATCCGTTCCTTTCTTCTCTATTCCCCAGCGAAATACGCTTCCCTCTTCATTACGCTTTCTAAACGTTTGAATTGTCGTTTTCGCTTGCTCAATATTTTCGAAAGCATCCATCCCAAAATAACGAATAACGGATTCTTTTGAAAAATAATGGAACATCGTTTCTGCATCTAACAGTGTAAGTTCTCTTAATAGTAAACGTTCTGTCTCTAATTTTGGAAACCCCATCCTCTTTTTCTCCTTCTATTCTAATGAACTACAAATTTCAATATAATTACCGTCTGGATCGGCAATGTAAGCAATTGTTTGTCCCCACGGTTTTACGATTGGCTCAACTAGAACTTTAACCCCTTGTTCTTTTAATTTCTCAATCGTTCCCTTTACATCTTCTACAACAAACCCTAACTCAAAATGAGAAGATTGTAGTACACCTTCTGTAAGAGGTAGTCCCGTTAACTCCTTAACATCCTCTCGTGTATTCATCGCTAAAACTGTTGCTCCTGTTTCAAATTCAATATATGTACCGTGCTCTGCTCTTATTGGCAATCTTAAAATTTCTTTATAAAACTGAAGACATTGCTCAAACTTTTCTACATATAAAATAATGTATTTCATTTTTAAGTTCATAATTATTCCCCCTTAACCTTCACCTCTAAAAATTCGACAAATGTTTTTAAAAACCTTGTACCTTATTGAGATGAGCACAAAAAAATGAGGCCGATTTCTCGGCCCCCCAGCTTATTGGCATAAAACAGGAGATTTGGTTTGGACATAACCAGTTCTTACATTTATTATATTTTATTTTTTCTGAATTTTAAATATAATAAACACCTATTTATATTGAGAAAGTTTTTTTACTTGCATAAAATCATACCGCTTAAGAAATGCTACAAATGGAGGTGTATACATATGGAACCAATGCTATGTCCAAGCTGTAAAACGAACCGAACGCGCTTTAATATTCTTGAGCAACAAGTAAAACCAGTAAAATTAAATCCACAAACTGGTCATGTAGAAGAAGAATACACGAATGAAACGATGAACGCTTTTCATATGGCTTATCAAGGACCTACTTACCGCGTCCAATGTGCTGTATGCGGGCTTGTTGAAAACCCAGAGCAATTTATTAAACCGGCTCAAAATCAGTCTTTCTCTTAAACATTTCCCTACCCCCTATCAATTTTTTATAGGGGGTTTTTCCATTTTACATAAGCAAGGTGGACAATTGCTGTTTAATCAAAGGTTCCTAATTCATCTACATGTCTACTATTCATACACCGTCATATATTTTTCTTTTCCACACAAATATAGCGGCCCAATAGAATCAAAGAACAGCTAAGCCTTGCGACCCAAAGTAAGGAAAATTTGATGAAGCAACAACCTGCAACCTTACTAGACTACCATCACTTTGAATATTAAATACTGACACTGTACCCTGATTTCCATTAAGGGTGTAAAAATGTCGTCCATCTTTACTCACTCCAACATCCATCGGAAGACCCGGTGCCGTCCCCGGCGGTGTACTAGTAATATGCCTTACTACTGACACTACTCCATTGGGGGCGATTTGGTAGGTGGAGATGGTGCCACTTAAAGTGTTCGTAGTGTAGGCAAAACGTTCATCCTTCGTTGTTATAACCCAACAGGCAGTTTTATATCCGTTTTGTACAGAGCCGCTGATTACATGAAGAGTACCGTCATTGCTCAATGAATAAGATGACAACGCATTTGAAACTGCTTCTGTAACTAAGAGAATTCCGGACGATAGAAAGTAAGCACCCAATGGGCCTTTACCGTAAGAATCATTAACAATTGGTCCTGTAACCGTACCATCTTTATTTACATGGAAGACACTGAGATGGTTTGATGTAAGCTCGGAGACAACAATTTTACTACCATCCGGGGTGAAGAGAACTTGTGCGGGCTGAGCATTAAAGGTACTGAGAGCATGAGTGGATCCTGGAATAAGTGTAAGGTTTCCCTTATCATCTATGTGAAATCCAGTAATATTTGATGCAAAATTGTTTGCAGCATTACCTACATTGGAGACATAGAGAAGATTACCATACACACCAATGCTATTGGGCTGAGCACCTCCTGATGACTTTACATCCACGAAAGTCGGCACCCCGTTATCTGCTATGATAAAACTACTGATACTATGGCTGCCTGCGTTAACTGCAAATAGGAAACGACCATCACGGGACAAAGTCAGAGAACCTTGTGATGCTAGAGGATCTATACCATCGTTTGCCGTTTCTGTAGAAACTTCCTTTATACCAGTACCTCTTCCGTAAGTTCGGTAAGAACCCACAAAGGTGAGCATTCCATTCGTATCCATATGAAAAGCAACAATGTGATTCATTACTTCATTATTAGTCATCATGTATACCATACTCGCACGAGCACGAAAATAATTGTTCATTCTCTGCATTTTATGACTCTCCTCCCTTCATAATTTTATATGGTTCTTTTTCCATTTAAATTCCCATTAAAATGGAAATTGTTTTAGGGATATCTCTTACTCATCTCGTAGTTTCTTTAAGTGAAAACCTTATTCACTTCCATATTATATTTTCAACTCCACACTCTTTTAGTAATATTTACATAAGAGAGGTGAAATAAATGATATTTAATAACAGATTAATGCTTCCATCCGCATTACTACTATTAGTTTGCCACATGATCATACTCTACTTTTGGATCTTCGACTGGAAGAAAATAACGACTCCCTATGGACTATTTATATGGATAGGATCAACTATTTGTGGCTTTTTACTTTATTATCATTTTAAAAACCAAAAATCTAATAAAAAAATATTAATCGGTAGCTCATTATTATTAATAGCTTCCTCATCATTTATGATTTTGTTAGGTGTTGTTACAGGTGTTATCTTTATTATCGTTAGCTCTATGCCTTAATTACATAGTTTTTATTATATAAAAAAGAATGAACAAAAAGAATTTTTTATATAACAAAAGAAGATGATTCCCATAAATCAATACGAAATCATCTTCTTAAAAATTTCACGATTTGTTACAATATTTCCTTTTTTAACTTTTTAATTTTCCAAAATAAATTAATAAATATATATAAATATATAAAAACAAAAAATCCTATCATACCTTTATATAATCCAGATTCTGATACTCCAAAAAAACATAAGTACAGCGCTGGAATTAACATTGCAAACATAATTGCAATGAACTGTAACAACTCAGTAAGCTTTTGTATCTTCGTTTCCTTGTCTGAATATATATCAGGCAATTCATTTACCTCTTCTACTTCCTTACAAAAATAATTCCATCCTGTAAAACTCGTTACGCGTTTCCAACCAGACATTTCGTATATTTCGAAATACTCTTGTTGTTTTTCTTTTGAATCTCTATAAACCAATCTAAAATCTGCTTTATAAATTACATCTTTCGGCTCAGTTTTCTTAAACGTATACATTACATTATACTTTTTTAGCGCCCAGCCTTGTTGATGCATTTTTCTTAAAAAGGCTTCCTCTTTTTCTAAACTCCATCCTGCGTAAAATTTAAATACCCTTTTTGTCTCCATCTTCCATTCACTCCCCTAATATACTGCTTCCATTCCCTACAGATCTCTGCAGTCTGTTATACTCTAGCTCTAACACTTCTCTCCCAAACGGTGTTAACTCATAGCACTTCTTTCTGTCTGTAGAGGCAACTTCAACAATTAACTTTTCTTTTAGTAACTTCGTCGTATTCCCGTATAAAGTACCAGGACCGAGCTTTACTTCCCCATTTGTCATCTCTTCTACCATTTGCATAATTCCATAACCATGCATTGGCTTTACAAGTGACAACAATATGTAATATGTCGCCTCAGTTAATGGAATGTATTTTTGCGCTTTCCCATTCATTATAACTACCTCCGATACATCGCTTCGTGATATATCGACTTTCGATATATCTTATACCGATATTGTATAATCATATTCCAAAATATGCAAGTGGAATTTTAAAATTAAATATCCATTTCTTCAAATTAAAAAATCATATCAATTTTCTGAATAATTTGTTAAAATATAGAAATATCCGCTTTTATTTTGAAAGGAATGATACATATGATAACTAAATTGAAAGAAAACATAGGATCTGTTTTTGTCGGTAAGGAAAATGTAATTGATTTACTCCTCGTTTCACTGCTTGCTGATGGACATGTACTGCTTGAAGACGTACCTGGTACTGGAAAAACATTACTAGCAAAAACAATTTCTAAAAGCATTGGTGGTAATTTTTCTCGCGTTCAATTTACCCCTGATGTACTTCCGAGTGATGTAACAGGTATTGAATATTTCAATCCAAAAACTAGTGAATTCGAATTAAGACTTGGACCAGTTATGACAAATATACTACTCGCAGATGAAATTAACCGCGCGATGCCGAGAACACAATCTAGTTTGTTAGAAGCGATGGAAGAACGACAAGTAACGCTTGAAAAGCAGTCTACTCCTCTTCCGAAACCATTCTTTGTTATTGCGACGCAAAACCCGATTGAATCACAAGGAACTTTCCCTCTTCCAGATGCACAACTTGATCGCTTTTTAATGACGATTTCAATTGGTTATCCGTCTCCTGAAGATGAATTAAAAATGATGCGCCGTTTTCGTAACAATGCACCGTTAGAAAGCGTCACATCTGTCATTTCTTTAGAAGACATTTTAGAAGCACAGAAACAAGTGAAAGAAATTTTCGTATCAGAACCGTTAGAACATTACATTATTAAGCTTGCTCACGCTACAAGAAATCATGATTACATTGCTAACGGTGTAAGCCCGCGTGCTACATTAGCTTTAGTACGTGCGGTTCAAGCACTAGCCTTTTTACGCGGCAGAGAATACTGCACACCTGAAGATATACAATTTTTAGTTCCTTCCGTTTGGAATCACCGTATCGTCTTATCGATGGAAGGTGCCTTACGCACGACAAAAAATGAAATCACGCAAAGGATTTTAAAAGAAGTTGACGTACCTGTGGAGATTGAACAAGCATGAATGGACAGCGCGTTGTAACTGTACCTTTATTTTTCCAACTCCATATTATTCAATTAACTGTGCCAGGCGCTATACTATTTACGTTTTTTCTGCCGCAACGAATTATTATGTTTCTCTTTTTCTTCTACTATTTATTTGCGATTTTCATTTATAAATATGTCGCTTACATAGAGAAACGATTTCAAGTTATAAATGAAAAACAAACAACTCGGCTTTTCCCTGATGAATCTGGACAGTTTTTTATTCATTTAAAAAATGGTGCAAATATACCACTCGTTAACGGCGTTTGTTATTTTCATTTAAATTCATCTCTTATACCGCATAAAGATCAAGGGATTGAACAAATATCAAAAACGTTATTTTCTTTCCCATTTTCACAACCTGCTCATTCAGCGCAAAAATGGGATTTAACATTAACCGCAACGAAGCGTGGTGTGTTTCAAATTGAACAGTTCGAATGTGTTTTAAAAGATCCTTTTCATCTTTTAACTGTACATTTACCTGTTTTCGATAAGTTAAAGGCTGAAATTATTGTGTACCCTTCTCCTAAAGAGGTAGCCGGTTTACAAGAACTTCAGCAACTATTAACAGGTTCGTATCGAACGAATTTCTCTTTTTACAATGATGAAACATCCATTATCGGTGTTAAACGATATGAACGTGAATCTTTCCGCTCTATTCATTGGAAAGCATCTGCTAAAATGCAGGCGTTACAAGCGAAACAATATGAACCTGTAAAAAATTATAGTTGGACAATTTGTCTTTCTTTAGCTGCTGATCGTGGGTTTGGTTGGAAAGAGAATGTAGAAGACCTTATTTCATTTACAACATACATTTGCCAATACGCAACGAAGCATCAAATTCCGTTTGAGTTATTTATTAGCGTTTTAGCAGAAGGCGGCCCTTTGCTTTTACCATTAAACGAAGGACAAACACATTACGCCAAAGCGTTAGAAGAATTAGCACGTATTTCAGATGATAGTACGCTACTTCCGAAACAAGGATTTCTTCACTATGTAACGAGAAAAAGGGAACGCTCATCTACAATGATATACATTGGTTTGCAGAAAAAGGAGCTCCCTCTTCTATCTCAGCCTACGTTCCTCATTAATAATGAAGGGATGGTGGAAAAGCTTGAAAACTTGGCTCTATCACGTTAATGACTTTATTCTGCTCCTCCTTCTTTCATTATTAACGGAAAGAGATGAACTCATTGGTATTGCTATATTTTTAGTGACCGGTTATGTAGGAGTATTTCTTATTCATAAATTTATGAAGAAAAAAACGACAGGTTTTGTACTACTGTTAGTTATTCAAATAATCGGCTGTTCTTTATTTCTACCTTTCACTATTTTAGGCACAATATTATTACCACTGTTTTTCTTTATCGTACACTCTGTTGGACCGGGATATCCAGTACAAAAATCGTTAGGCGGTATTGTATGGTTTGTCGTTTCAGCTATATTTTATGCCCCCTTTCCACCATTGTGGAAATTGTTACTATTAACTTTACACATTATGATTACCTTTTGGTTAACAGGTTCCAATCGTAATCAACAGCTATTACGTTTCACTTCTATTATTACGATTGGAATAATTAGCGCTTTACTTATTCCGGTATTTCCTTATATTCGGCTTCTTTTTTCTTATATCATACAAGTAGTTGCCTTAGGATTTGGTTATGCTTTAAATCCATTGTTCTCGGCAGCTGCATTAAAAGATACAGACGACTTTTGGTCGAATAAAGGAAATTTAAAAGATCCTCAAATTAAAGAGGACCTGGGGCATCGTCCTTTTGATCCAACTCTCATAAATAGCATTACAATAATAGTCTGTACAGCCATCGCTATTTACGTCGTTTGGAAAATAGTAAAAAAACGAAAACATTTGAGTTTACCAAATATGCCTGTCTTTGAATCTACAATCATTACTGATAAAGAAGGCATTAGCCAAAAACGGTTCAAACGAAATAAACCACCACATAACGAAATTCGAAAAGAAATTTTCAAACTCGAGAGTAAACTATCCCCTCCTTTAAATCGTGAACGAGGAGAAACTGTTGAAGCTTGGCTAGAGAGAATTAATGATGAAGAAGAGGTAAATATTCAGAGTCATATTATTATAGACGCGTATAATGCAGTGCGTTATTCAAATGGTGAAAACACTATACTTCTGCATAAATTTAAGGAAGAGGTTCATAAGCTTTATGCTTATCAGAAGAGTTTGAAGAAGAAGAGAAAATGATGTATACAAAAAGACTCCTATTAAACTAGGAGTCTTTTTGTGTAAAAGTCCACGTTGCTTTTCACAAATTATGCTTTTTTTCCTGCTTCAATTTCTAAAGATTCTTCATGCCACCAAAGTGTTTCTTCAGGATCCTCTTTAGCAATTTGATGTGCTTCTTTTTTCGATTCTACAGTAGGATAAGAACCTTTTAGTGCACGTCCTGATGTTGTGACAAACAGTACACTAAACACAATTAATCCAATTACACTTACACCAGTTAAATAAAATGCTGGTGCCAGTGGATTACCAGTAGCATGAACTAAGTATGAACATACAAGCGGCGTTGTACCACCGAATATAGATACAGAAATATTAAAGGAGATAGAAAGCGCACGATAACGTACATCGGTGAAAAAGAGCGCTGGTAATAACGAAGGCAATGTTCCTTCATATACACTAAGGAAGAAACCTAAAATGAAAATACCCGCAAACATGGCTACAATATGTCCGTTACCAATTAATAAAAATGCTGGAATTGAACATAATGCTAAACCAAGTAAGCCAATTTGTACTACGCGTTTATTACCTACTTTATCACTTAGTTTACCGAAATAAAGTGCCAGTGGAATCATAAGTGCCATCGTAATTGAAATAATTAATAAGCCCGTTGTTTCTTTGACTTTTAGTACTTGTGTTAAATAAGAAGGAATATACGAAAGGATCATATAGTTTGTAATGTTAAAGAAGGCAACAATTACTGTGCTTAATAAGAAGTCTTTTTTGTGATATTTTAATATATCCATAAATGAAAATTGTTCGTTGTCTTCAGATTCCTCTTGTGCTTTTTCCATCTCTTGAAAGATTGGAGATTCATCTAAATGACGTCGTAAATATAAACCGACCAAACCAATTGGTGCAGCAATTAAGAAAGGAATACGCCATCCCCAGCTGAACATTTGCTCATCTGTTAATAATAACGTTAAAATGGTAACAATTACCGAGGCAGCAATGTAACCTGAGAGTGTTCCAATTTCAAGACCACTACCGAGTATACCACGCTTTTTATCTGGAGAAGATTCTGCGATATAAACCATTGCACCTGAATATTCGCCGCCTGTAGAGAAGCCTTGAATCATTCGAGCAATTAAAAGTAGTATTGGTGCCCATACACCAATTTGTTCATAGGTTGGTAGTAATGCGATGAATAATGTAGAAAGTGCCATTAAAATAATAGTTGTACTTAAAACAATCTTTCGGCCATACTTATCTCCTATTCTACCAAAGAAAATACCTCCGATTGGTCGAACGAGAAAGGCCGCTGCAAATGTACCAAATGTAAGTACAAGTTGCAAACCACTATTATCCACACCTGAGAAGAATAATTGACTTAATATTACCGCTAAATACGCGTATAATCCAAAGTCAAACCACTCCATTGCATTCCCAATGCCAGTAGCAATAACTGCTTTTTTCGCTTGTTTAGAATTGACAATATTAACGTCTTGAGGTTCAAAATTTAAATCATTATTTTGTTGCATATAGTAAAACAGCTCCTTATTTAATTTAACTTCTTTAAGCACACCTTCTCTTACTAGAATAAATTCAATACGAAGCACTTAAGGAAAAGCAACGTCTCCTTATCTGTTATTATTGTTTCACATAATTAATTATTTGTCCAATTAGATGCTTTCTAGGTTAAGTAATTTACTATTTTAAAAAGCTGAAGAAGGCGCTATACGAGTACCTTTTTCAGCTTTTTATTTTAATACGTAAATTTATTTTTTTCACCCCTATTTTCTTCCTATTTGAATTAAAAATAAGGTGCTTTTTTATAAAGTTTTTTAAACACTCGCTATAGCTGATAAGCTATGAATACAGGAGATACACTCATAAATAAATGCATCAATTTCTTCTTTAGTAATTATATATGGAGGAAGTAAACGGATGATGTTACCTTGTGTAACATCGACTAAGATCCCTTTCTCCATTAATTCTAACTGTAGTTTCTTTACGTTTTCATTTGTATCATTCAAACTAATTCCAAACATCATCCCAGCATGACGTACTTCCTGAATATAATAAGAATTTTCTTTCTGAATTTCTTGCAATTTATCATTTAGATAGTGTGACATTTCATACGCTTCTTGCATTAAACCATCGTCAATCAATGTATTTAAAACCGTTAACCCTAAAGCCGTTCCCATTGAAGAATGAGCAAACGTTGTGCCGTGATCTCCTGGTGCAAATACATCACATAACTTTTCACCTACAATAATTCCGCCAAGCGGTATCCCGCCTCCTGCTCCCTTACCAATTTGAATAATATCCGGTGTAATATTGGAATTTTGATAAGCAAATAGTTTACCAGTTCTCCCCATACCACTTTGAACTTCATCAACGATAAGAATGACATTATATTTATCACATAAGTTTTGAACACCATGTAAATATTCACCCGATAAAGGGTATATCCCCCCGCTACCTAATACAGGCTCTAGCATAATCGCAATTGGATTTTCTTTAACAATTGTTTCTTCTAATTGCTCTATATTCTCGCGCTCTACTTCATATACAGGAATCGATGTTTTAGGGAAATTTTGATATACACTTTCTTGTCTCGTAAAATGAAGTGCCCCTAACGTACGCCCGTGGAAGCTATTCTTCAGCACTACGATTCCTTCACGTTCCTCATGCGTATTCGCTCTATATTTATCAATTAATTTCAACGTTGTTTCTGTCGCTTCCGTACCAGAGTTTGTAAAAAAGACTTTTCCATTTTTTAAAGAGCAATCAACTAATTTCTTTGCATACTCAATCGCAACTGGGTTTAAAAAATGAAATGGGAGATGCAGAGATTTCGTAACTTGTTCCATTGTCGTTTGCACGATTTTCGGGTGATTATACCCTAATACGTTCACTCCGACACCAGAAAATAAATCTACATACTCTTTACCATCCACATCATAAAGCTTGCACCCTTCTCCTCTTTCTATCGCAACCTTCGTACGACAATACGTAGGCATCATATATTCTTTATCTAATTGAAACCAATCCGACATTTTAAATTCCTCCTAGTTATTTTCCGTGTTTATTTATGTTCATTCTCTATAAAGTCATATATAAATTCATTTTTAAGATTGTAATTTTAATAGTAATTTTCTTCCCGATATTCATTTTTCCATAATTTCTTCTATTTCAACAGGTCCACTACATACACGTTTTTTTCATCTAGCGGTATGTTACTATTTTGAACTTTGCGTGTCATACATAATCAAGGCTATAAAATCATATTTAGTAACAATGGAGAAAAAATATTTGGAGGCTATATCGATGGATGAAAACTATGATAAACAGGGACAATCTTTACTAGGGAAAGGCTTTAATGAAAATGGAGAACGTAATGAACAAGCTACACTTCACTCTCAAACAGTTGGTTCACGTGGACCTATTTTAAAGCAAGATAATGTACTGCACGAGGCGTTACAAGAATTTATTCACGAAAAAATTTTAGAAAGGCCTGTTCATGCAAAAGGATTTGGTGCATTCGGTTATTTTCAAACGATATATCCGATGTCTGAACATACAAAACTAAGCTTTTTACAAAATTCTAACGAGAAAATTCCTGTTATGGTTCGATTTTCATTAGCTGTTAGTACGAAAGGAACACCTGATACTTCTAGAAATGTACGTGGTTTTGCTACAAAATTTTATACAAATGAAGGCATTTTCGATCTTTTATGTAATCACATTCCTGTTTTTTCAGTTCGTGATCCAATGCGTTTCCCTGAAACAATTCAAGCGTTGTTACCTTCACCTAAAAATAACTTAATAGACCCTAATAGCTTTTGGAGCTTTGTCGCTAGAGCACCCGAATCCATTCATTTTGTTGTCCATCTATTCTCTGATGCCGGTACGGTAAAAAGCCTTCGCCACATCCCAGGACATAGTGTAAATACATATGTTTGGAGAAATGCTCACGGTAATCGAAAGTATGTAAAGTATCATTGGTACCCATTTGAAGGTGTACAATTCATTACTAGTGAGGAAGCGAATAAACTGGCCGCCGAAAATCCTGATTATAGCGGGAAAGATTTATATGATGCAATTGAGGCTGGTAAAGCAGTGGAATATGGTTTATATGTCCAGCTCATGGATCCTAAAGATGAAACACACCTTTCTTATGACCCTTTAGATGATACAAAAGTATGGGATGAAAAGGAGTATCCTCTTATACCAGTAGGCAAAATGGTATTAAATAAAAATCCTGAAAACTATAAAGAACAAGTAGAAAAGGTCGCTTTCTCCCCTTCTAATTTACTAGACGGTGCAGAACTATCAGACGATAAAATGCTGCAAGGGCGTGCTAACATTTATAGTGATTCTCAAAGAAGAAGAATTGGACCTGAATTTCGTAAAATAGCGATCAACCAACAGCAAAATTGGGCACCTGCTAATCAAGCAACTAGCGGTGACGGAAGATACGTTGAAGGAAAACTTGAAAGAGCTTCTATAACTAAGAAAGACGACTTTGGGCAGCCTGGTGAATTTTATGCTAAATTATCACATATCGAAAAAGAACATCTCGCTGAAAATTTAGCTAATGATTTGAAAGTTATATCCGGAGATATAAGAAAGGCAGTTATGGGGTATTTCCATGAAGTGTCAGATGATTTGGCAAAGAGGATTGAGAGTGCGATGCAAAGGCTTTAAGAATATAAAAAAACGTCATTTTTAATGATTAAAATGACGTTTTTTTATGGCGAACTTACTAGTGGTTTCTACCGATTAATTTACATTTATTTACGAAAACTTTCCCTTCAAGATTTTCATTGCATCATTTTATATTATGATATTCATTTCTCTTTTTCAGATAATCTTTTTCACATTGTAACGGCTTGTATTCCACGATTTTCCCTTGCTTCTTTTTCGTTTCGGTAACAATCCATTCCCCTTTTTCAAGGTTTAGGCGTTTCATTACATTAGTATCGTCTATTTCTTTATAAAGTAAAAATGCTTCTTGCGCCTTCACAAATAATCTAGGCTCTCCCCTATATCCACCACTATCATAAACTTTAGTTAGCGAATTATAATAAGAATCATTTTCCCTTCCGCCATACATCAAATGCGCAGCCTCTAGGTCTCTTTTACTAATTTCCCGAAAACTATTTTCATCAATCTTTAAATCAAATGTAGATATAATGTCATTCATAATGTTTTTCACATACTTTTCATCACGAATTTTACTTTCTTCCAGACAATCTGAAGATAACCTTGGTGCATTTGACTGAGAATGTACCACATGCTGTATAGATACGCACAAAATAAATACACTTAATACATACAATAGTTTTTTCATATTTAAGTATCACCTCAAATGATTTAGATACTATATTATTTGAGGCTTAGGATATTCTTATGCTAAGAATGAGAAAGGTCCTATAAAATAGACTTTTTATAGGACCTTTGCTTTTAATATTGATTTATCAGTTTCATCGGCGAAGCAAGTACCTTACTACTTTTCACATCATATAATCCTATAGGCGTTACTCGTATAAAAGGCAAGTGCGTCGCAGAAAAGAATAAAATCGTAAATGCCGGATCGTCATACGCGTAGCCACGCTCTTGTAATAATTTCACCATCTGTTTTTCTTCCTGTATTAATTCACTCATTTTTAAATTAGACATAATCCCGAGCAACGGTAATGCTATTTCGTGTAATACTTCATCCTTTTCAGCTATTACCATTCCCCCGCCAAGCTCTTTTACCCTATGAAAAGCTGTAAGCATATCTTCTTTACTCTTTCCAATGAGGATGATGTCACCTGTACCGGAATATGAGCTAACAAGGCCTCCTAATTTATTTGCAAAGCCTTTTACAACTGTATCCACTCGCCACGTCCCGTCACGAGCAATCATCATAAGGAAACATTCATCATGCTCAATAGAAAGTTCCTCACCGTTTAAGTCGATTTCAGTGACATATGGTTTTGAAATAACATCATTTAATAATTTTATACCTGTTGTTTCAGAAAAAATCATATCTTCTTTCTTTAAAGACCAGTCTAATGATAATGGAGTTACTTTGAATTTACTCCAGTCTATATGTAATGATGCATTTTTGTTTATTCCGTCACGCTTCATCCACTTACCCTTTGCAATTACACTTATTGGAATCGGATTTTCTTTACTTTCCAAAATATTAATATTAGCAATTCTACCTGTCGCAATTGAACCATGTAAATGTTCCATATTATAATAACGAGCAATGTTATAGCTTGCCATATGGTAAGCATCTATTACCGGAATCCCTTGCTTTATCGCGGTAGAAATCATAACGTTTGTCATTCCATTTTCATAAAATGAAGGATGTGAGCCGTCTGTAGTGAGAATGAATCTATCAAACTGCTTTACTCCTAGTTCCAACAATTCTTTCAGTAAAACTTCTAAATCTGGGCGGATTGAAGAATTCCTAAGAGAAACAGTGTACCCTTGCATAAGGCGAGTTAAAGCCTCTTGTCCTGTCATCGCTTCATGATCACAATCAGTACCTAGTAACTTTAACTTCGCTAACGTTGATTCAGACGCACCGGGAAAATGACCTTCTACTTTTTTCTGTAACCGCTTTGTTTCCTGTACCCAATTTAACATCTCATCATCGCCATTTAATAGTTTTGGCCATGCTGTTAACTCGCCGCCTTGAAGAACCGCTTCATGCTTTAGCCACTCTATTATTTCTTCACTATTAAATAAAGATTCACCATTTTGCAGCTCAGTTTGTCCATCAAAACGGCACCACCAATACATACTTGCTGGAATCTTGTAAGGTAAGAACCCAGCGCCTTTCCATATTTCTATGATAGGTTTCCAAGAACTCCCCACCGAACCGTACGTACCCCTCTCAAGGTATACGGCTCTCCATCTATTCAGTCTAGTTTGCCCATATGCAAATCAACATGACATCTTTTACATAACACCATTGTCTTTCTTTGGCGGGCTATCATTTGTTTCTCCCACCACTTTTTACCTTTTAGGTCTTTTAATTTTCTAACATGGTGCACTTCTAAATCTGAAGTTTCTTTTTTACACCACTCACATTTATACGCCATTAGGCGTTGAATAAGAGAGGTTGATGCCATATTTTGATTCTCACTTGGAAAATAATTCACATTCCCATTATTTATCGGTGTCTTGCGTCTTTGAAACCCTTTATTATAGAGTATTTCAGACTTAATTCCCTTTTTTGTTTTATAGAAAATTGTAAAAACGCCTTCTACCATAAACTTCTTTTTTGCCTTTGCTAAAGTGGTCCTATATTTATTAGCTAAAGTTTTGTACATCGAATATTCTAAGAAATATTTATAACTATTTAGATGACATACATTTACTGCCAATTGATAGTATTGATACGTGCCTCGAATTTCACCATTATAAGTTCTTAGGATTTCAATCGGATCCAGTCCCAACAGCTCTGATCGATGCATCGGTTTCCATTTTCCTGTACGCTGGGAAATCTGTATAATGCCTTTTTTCATTAACCGTTGATATAACGAGTGAGTGGGCATATACAATTCACATTTCCCTTTATATGGGCGTGTTCTTCGACCGTCTGCTCTTCTTTTCACCGCATTGTCGTTTAATATTTTAATGTCATATCCTAAAAATCTTACTTTCTCACGAGTATTAGTAATTTTTGTTTTTTCCTCGGATAAAGTTAGCTTCAATTTATCCCTTAGAAATTCGGTGAGATTCTTTTTTATGTCTCTTGCATCCTGTTTGCTCCCTATTATTCCTATTAGGAAATCATCTGCATATCTTACATACTGAATTCTTTTATATTTTTCATCAACCGGGAGTTTTGCTTCCATATTATCTCTACTTTTAATAGCCTCAGCTCTTTGTTTTATCAGCTCTTTTTGTTTTTTCTCTTGCTTCTCATTTTGGATTTGTTCGTTAAGAATACGAATTTCTTTTTGAATCAGACTATATTCTGGATTAGTTCTTTTAGATTTTCCTATATCAAAATCCTTTTTGAACTCTTCCATATATTCATCCAGTTCATTTAGGTAAATGTTTGCCAATATTGGACTTATAACTC
Organism: Bacillus sp. FDAARGOS_1420; assembly: GCF_019344915.1. NCBI lineage: Bacteria > Bacillati > Bacillota > Bacilli > Caryophanales > Bacillaceae > Bacillus > Bacillus sp. FDAARGOS_1420. The sequence continues at coordinate 2,129,767 of NZ_JAHWJB010000002.1, forward strand.
CACCTTGCGGTGTACCACTATATGTTTTGTGATACTTCCAATCTTCCACGTATCCTACTTTTAAGAACTTCCATATGAGTGCTATGAGTTTTTCATCTTGAATTCGTTTCCTCAATATTCCTATCAAGACGTGATGACTGATATTATCGAAGAATTTTTCTATGTCCCCTTCAATAAACCATCTACATCCTGTGAATGAACCCTTAATTTGCAATAAAGCTGAATGACAACTCATATTTGGCCTAAAACCATGAGAGCGATTGCTAAAAGTAGGATCATATATAGATTCCAGAATATTCCTAAGGACTTCTTGTACCAATTTGTCATCTATTGACGGAATCCCTAATGCCCTTCGTTGTCCATTCTTTTTTGGAATGTACACCCTTCGAGCTGGATTCGGCTGATATGATTCATCTTTCATCTTTTCGATAATACGTTGTATTCGATTCATGGACATACCATCTATTGTTTGGTTATCTGTTCCAATCGTCATATTTCCTTCTTTAGCATAAATATTTTGGTAGGCGTTAAGATAAAATAATGGATTGTACAAATTCCTATAAATTTTCATGTATTTATAGTTCTTATCTGTACTATGTTTTACTAGATTTCCTAATACAATTTCAGGATTTCTCAAAGCCTCTCGCTCCTTCCTTCTTTGTAATTAGTCGAATAGACTGCTTTCCTTCGCCCTGTACATAGCTTTCCTATGCTCTGACTACTACGAAAGCTCCGTTACCGTATTGGATTTTCATGAGCCACACACCTTGCTTTTTACACTTGGTATCATCCTCAATAGCCTACTTGCTAGGCACTCCAACTTAGGTAATCCCCATTTAGTACATATAAGAACAAGGGCGTTGTAATATCGGATGCCATCTTCGTTTGTTTCCTGATGCTCAGGTTGAGTTACTTTTGTTCTGCCCACACTTTTAAGTGTGTTTCATGAGAAATTCGACAAATTTTCTCACGCTCAAGTAACGTGGCTTATCAATGACCCTTTCACCACGGGCGACGATACTCCCTCTTAAACTATGGTTGAAGCAGTTTAGCTTTCATCCTTATTTACAACGTTTCGTTTTGCTCTTCAGTCGTGCCTAGGTCATTTGGGCAACTTAGAGCTTTCCTTACATGCTCTGGTCCCGTCCAGATTTCTCTTTTTCGGTAAGCAAGGTAACGAATAGGTTAAGCGCAGACTCCTATCTCTTTCCCACAGAGATTTCTTATATGCCCGTATGGGCGCACTTCAAATTCATCTAATAAACGAAATGCATCTTCACGTTGTAACGTGAAAAATAAAGTTAAATTATCATTAATAAAAGTTGTTGTCCCAAACTGCATCGCATGATTCGCTAAAGTTTCTGGATTATACAATTGATATGGATGTGCATGCGGTTCAATGTAACTAGGAACTACATACTTTCCATCACAATCAATCACTTCACATTCATGTAGTTGCTCTGGCAGTTTTTCTCCTACATATATAATGCGGTCATCATAGATCCAAATATTTGCTTGCACCCACTCGCGCATATAGGAATTTAAATATGTTGCATTCTTGAATAAAATGTGCGGGCTTCTTGTGCCATCTATTACTTCAACATGCTCTCGTAATTGTGTGTTACTCCATCTAAACTGATTTTGTCCCAATGTATTTCACTCCACATCAATTTACTTTTATTTATTAAAACAAAAATAATTAACTAACTAAAGTATTTTCCATTCATAACTCCCCTGTATATCCCCTATACCCTTTATTATATTGAATAATTACAAAAATAACAATTTTCAAAATTCATAATATATCTCTTTGATCCAAAATAAAAAAGATGTCATGCAACTGACATCTTTTTATACTAGACTATAAGATTGAATTACACTTGTATCCGTATTTATGTTCTACATATACTTGATTGCTGCCATACCATGAATGCTAATACTGTCCTTTAAAGCAGTATTCCATTCGCTTTCTTTTCATCTATTTCTTAAATTCAATTTGCATCATTTTATTAAACTGTGTAAAAACATCCATCGCACCTAAAGAGTTAATATTGGCAGCTAATGTATGTTTGCCTCCCATTACTCCGCCAACAAAAGTTGTAAATCCAGGAATTGCCCCTCCGTGACCCCAAACTGAAACACCGTTTGGAAGTTTAGTCTCATAGATCCCAAGGCCATATCCATCACCAACACCTTTTCCTTCTATAGGAACTGTAGTAAGCATTTCTTTTAGCTCGCGTTCCTTCAATAGCTTACCACCGAGTAACGATGAAAAGAACGTATTTAAATCGTCCGCATTAGAAATCATATCTCCAGCTGAATTAGCTAAACTCGGATTATAATACGTTATGTCTTTCAAGTCTCTTGTTTCTTCAATTTTCATATACCCTCGAGCATGATTCTTTCCTGGAATTACGGGTGAATTCCCTGGTAAAAACGTATTTGACAGATCCAAAGGCTCAATAATTCGCTTTTCAATTTCTTCTGCATAACTATTGCCACTTATTTTTTCAATAAGCATTCCCAATATTACGTATCCTGTGTTTGAATACAGCCATCCCTTACCTGGTGAAAAATCTGGGGGTAGAGAAAGTCCCATTTTCACTATTTCTTCTGCTGTATACGTTTTTCTCGAATTCATTATGTCAGCGTCTTTTGACTTTAAGTATTCAGCTATACCACTCGTATGATTCAAAAGTTGACGTATCGTAATTTGATTGCCATCATACCCATTTCCTTGAATGAGACCGGGTAGCCACTTTTCAATTGGATCGTCAAGTTGCACGCGATTTTCTCCTACTAATTGAAGAACAGTCGTAGCGGTAAAAGTCTTCGTCACACTCCCAATCCGAAAACGATAATCCGATTTCATTGTTTTCTTTGTATTTAAATCCGCGACGCCAGCAGTATAACTACTAATCTTTCCATTGTTAGACGTCTTCGCTAATATTCCCGGGGTTCCAAGCTGTACTGTTTCCTGCATTACTTGTTTCCAACCATTCCGATTCTTTTGATCATGCGATTGTGACGGACTAGATAAATTTTGAACAGACTCTGCTTTCACAGTAAAATCTGGTGTGAATAGAGTAGTACCCGCTAATAAAACTGCCAAACTTGCTAACTTAATTGAATTACATTTTTTCATAAGGCTCCCTCTCCTCTATTAATATCGGATTAATTCAAGTTATACTTTAATCCTATATGATAAAACTCTCTTTTTTCTTATCCATTCCTTACGAAATACTTACGTTCAAATTTTGATACGATAAACTGAGAAAGGGCTATGCATGAAAATAAAAAGGGCATATAAAATAAGGACAGCCACTTAACTGCCCTTATTTTCATTTCACCTCGTCTTTATTATTTTTAAGATGATTCATTAATTGTGTTCGTTTCAAAGGTACATATATGTTTGTTCCAGTAACATATCTTTTTCCCAATCGAATTATCTTATAAATTTCAGGAGTGCATATTAAGATTAACAATAAAAAAAGAACGTGTTTTCAATTTATCAAAACACGTTCTCTTACATACTTAAAACCCTATATCAACTTTTTATTTCATTCACTTCTTTAAACTACTAATCTTTATTCAGTTTTACCATCCTGCACTAGCATTCATACCATTTCCGATAATAGTAAGAAATAGTGGCCACAATACTGGTCCTAGCGTAAGTAGTAAATTTAGAAGTATAAGTAATCTATATACCCCGGGGAAATTTTGATCTTTACGATTTACAAATACTAAAATAACTAATAATATTATGGTCGTTAAAAATAAAAGTAGAGTTAGCAGCCAATACCAAACCATTAAACTGAGACTCCATGGTGTTAATAGCTCGTGTATTATACCAAATATGATTCCTAATACTCCAAAACTAAAGGTAGTAACTGTTGATTTTATAAGCACTATATTTAATGTTTTTTCGTATGTATTTTTACAATATAAATCTATTAAAGTGTATAAAGATAAATATGCCATTAATACCCCTATCCAAGACAATAACCAGTCTCCGCCTCCTCTAAATAACATGAACAGCAACCAACACATCCCTACTGCAGAAAAAGCAAAGGAAATAAGTATGCTTTTCAATACCGGTTTCATTATATTTTCACACCCTTAAAAATAAATTATAAGTTTTTACTAAACTCATGTAATTTTTTATTAACATGCTACCCATTAATCGTTTAGCTCTAACGTATCCTTTTTTCATTCTATATTAATAAAACAAAGATACACTCATGAACAATTAAAGAAGCAATACTCTACAAAGAGTTCCATATAGCTTGTATATTCTTTTTCCATTGGTAGAGATATTAAAAAATTAAGTATACATTAACATGCAATTAAATATAAGTAAATAAAATTAATTTGCAGCTAATTTTATTTACTTATATAATTTTTATATTTAGATTAACTCAGCCCTCTTTTTTATTTTGATATAGCACATTCTGCTATTCATGTCCCCCTTTTCCATCCCGCTCTATCCACCACATAATCTTCTCAATATCTAACTCCGTATACGTCTTTTCACCATATCGGACAGACTCGTATATTGGAATAATGTCTATCGTTCTACAAATTCTTTTCAGCCATTGTTGCATCGTTTCATAGGGCCTTCGCTGTTCGTGAAATGGTAAAGTTCTTTCCCATTCAACTAATGTTTTCCTTATCGTGTCTTTAGGTAACGGCTGTTCAAACTGATGCTTCACTTTCTTGTTCTTTTCGGTTCTATCCGTATTTTCTTTTGTTATCGATTGTTTATCCTGTTCTATTTCTGATTTCGTTACCTTTTTCCTCATTAATTTATAAAAAGCATATAGAATGACCACTGCAATAATCACATAAAAAACGACACTAATCCATGAATTTGAAAGAACAGAAAACACATCAGTCCATGAATTTTTTCGTACAAAAAGTGGAATTTTCCTATCTATTTTTGTTCTTGTATCTACAACTCCTGTTTCTTCATCTATAATTCTTTCAGGTTCATCAAACTGTTCGTCTAAACTAGTAAAATCATAATTTCTTTCCGATATTGTCTCCGTCTTACTAAAAAAACGCTCTTTTACTATGTCCTGTACATGCACAACACCTTGTGATAACGTTATCGCACTAACCGCAAAGAAAAGTATGATTAAAGCTTTTACACTCCACAACTTCACCTTCATATGCCGCTTTTTATTCAACATGACATGAATCCCTTCTTATCATTTAATTACAATCCATTTATTCGTTCTACTGTATTCCCTAGGTGAAGTACCAAGAATTAAAGGAACTGCATCCAATTCCTTACGACGAAATCCTGCTGTATAAAAATAAGAAGATGATACAGGCGTATCTTGATCCGATATTGAGGCAAGTACCTTTAATACATTTTGCAAATGTTTCCGATTATCCCCGTTCTTTACATGTAACAATCCGTTACCTTTCACACTATTAATCCATAACTCAAATGAACAATCTTGCATGAGCAGTTGTTTGCATATGCCTGCGGTTAATTCAATAAGCTCTTCAATATCATTTCGTAAAGAAACGCCACTTTTATTTTGTAAATTGAGATAAATCGCGTATTTATCAGATTGTGTTCGTTCATATTTTTTCGCAGTTATCGTCCCTGTTTTCGCTGTTGCACCCCAATGGATAGAACGAAAATCTTCATTTTCATAAGACTTCACTCCCATTACTTTCGTTTCATCATATAGCGGAGAAGACATCGCTTTTCGAAATCCGCGTGACCATTCTTGTAATTCAGGAACTTGTATTTTCGGAACGGCTGGTAAAACTAAATAGGACGGCGTATCAACTTGTTTATATGTTATATGGTTCGTTATGAATCCAAAGGGATCAGTAATAACAATTTCAACTTCTTCCCATTTCGCAATTCCTCTTTTTAACGCTACAGCTTGCAAATCAAATGAAACTGACTCTCCTCCTTTTAAATTAAAATTCATATAATAATTTGAACCTGTACTATGATTTTTGTTTATTTCATCATGATTCCAAGTTAGCTTATTTTCACATTTAAATCGAAATACGATATTGAAAATAGGAAATATCGACTTGTTTGAAATTTTCATTTTGCACGTGTTCGTTTCACCGATAAATACATTCGAATTTCCTTGACTGTATTCCCATTCAACACGAGATACTTTACGTATGTATACATGCATAGCACCTATTAAAATTACATACAAAAATACGAGAGATAATATGAGTAGATTACTTGAAAATACACATAAAATAACGGCTACAACTGACATAACTCCAATTACGAAAGGCTCCGCTAACGGTGTATACACAAGCTGTTGATTCATCGTACATTCTCCACTGGCACACTAATCGTATGAAGAATTTCTTTCATGATTTGTTCTTTTGTCGTTTTCATCTCCCCTTCAATCGTTAACGTTAACCGATGAGCACAAACGGATGCAGCTAGTAGTTTTATATCATCTGGCGTACAATAATCTCTTTCATTTAATATCGCCCGTGCTTGAATCGCTCTCATAAATGCCAATGTGCCCCGAGGACTTACACCAATTTCAATTAGCTCATGCTTACGAGTTGCTTCAATAATTTCAAGAAGATAATCTTGCACATCACTCCCTACTAACACTTCCCTTGCACGTTTTTGTATATTTATTATTTCTTCACTCGAAATAATAGAATGCAGCGTTTCTAATGGATCATTCATTTGGAACCGATTCATCATTTCCTTTTCTGCTTCTCTCGTAGGGTAACCTTGGCGTATAGTAAGTAAAAATCGGTCTAATTGAGCATCAGGTAAAGGAAATGTACCCGCTGACTCGATTGGATTTTGCGTTGCAATAACTAAAAAAGGTTCTGGTAATGAATGTGTCTGCTTCGCAATTGTAACAGTACGTTCTTCCATAACTTCAAGTAACGAAGATTGCGTTCTCGGCACAGCTCGATTAATTTCATCAACTAATACTATATTTGCAAAAATAGGCCCTAACCTCGTTTTAAATTCCGATTCCTTCACATCAAAATATTCGAGTCCAATAACATCTCCAGGCAAAGTATCAGCTGTAAATTGAATTCTTTGGAACTTAGCGTCCACACTTTTCGCCAAACTTTTCGCTAATGTTGTTTTTCCGGTCCCAGGTACATCTTCTAATAAAATATGTCCTCTTGCTATAAGAGCTATTGCTGCGAGTTCAATCGATTCATTTTTCCCTATAATGACCTTTGAAATATTGTTAGTGATTTTCTTTAATATGTTCATATATTTCACTACCACCTTTAAATGTTTTTAAAATTAAGAATATTCATTTTCTGAATTATAACACATTACGTTAGAAGTAAATATATTCCTATCTAAATAAAAAAGATGACCTCAGCCATACGCTAAAGTCATCTTTTTCTACCTAATTATTTTACTAGTTCACCGCTATAAACCTTTATATCAAGCGGAGCATTTAAAAACTGTGATGCTTTACTAACGAAAGATGTGAAGTGTTCACTCGTATTATGACTCGCAACTGCTGCTTCATCTTTCCATACTTCTACCATCGTATAAACACTTTCTTTTTCAGTATCTTTATATAAATCGTAAGATACATTTCCACTTTCTTCTCTTGAACCATGAAGTAATGGCTGAATTTCTTCTAAAAATGATTGTTGTTTTGCTGGATCTACTTGAAATATTGCGTGAATAATAATCATGGTGTTTCCCCTCTCATATCTCACTTATTTCTGTTTTTTTATAAAATTACTTCCACTCAGCAACTTTTTCAATTGGAAGACGTACTGATGGATAACCACTGTCAGCAGCTTTTCCGATTGAAATTAACATAACTGGTACGTGACGCTCTTTGTCTAATCCGAATGCTTCTGCGATTTGGTCTTTTTCAAATCCACCAATTGGGCAAGTGTCATAACCGTGAGCACGTGCTGCTAACATAAATTGCATCGCTACAAGACCACCGTCAATTAGTACAGTATCTTTCATTACTTCTGGTGTAACCATTGAGAAGTAACCTGAAAGTTTTTTCATTTGATCTTCTTTTACTTCAGCTGGCATAAGTCCGCGCTCTACTGCTGTACCGTAAATTTCTTCTGCGTTATCAAAGTTGTTTAAGTCACCAAATACAGCAATCATCGCTGAAGATGTTTCTACTTGAGATTGATTGAATTTCGCTAGTGGCGCAAGTGTTGCTTTTGCTTCGTCGCTTTCAATAACAAGGAATCTCCATGGTTGCATGTTTACTGAAGATGGTGCAAGTGTTGCTTCTGTAAGAATTTCAGTCATTTCTTCTTTGCTAATTTTCACTGAAGGATCGTACTTACGGATTGAACGGCGTCCTGTTAAAATTTCGTTAAAATCATTTGTTTTTACTGAGTTAGTCATAGTTGTATTCTCCCTTTTTTAAAGTTCTTTTATATTTTCTTGAATGCGGTCTAACATCGTTAAAAGATTGTCGCGTTCTTCTTCACTTAATCCTTTAAATGCTGAAGTAGCGAAACGCTCTTTTTCCTCTTGATACACTTGAATTTTATTTCGCCCCTCTTCTGTAAGAGACACTAACGTAATTCTGTTATCATCTGGATTTTTACGTCTTGTAATCATTCCGTTTGCTTCCAGCTGTTTTAAATGCCTCGTAATCGCGGCATTATCAATATTTACTTCTTGCTGAAGTGCTTTTTGACTAATTTCATCTACTTCAAATAACTGAAGTATAAGCTCTAATCGAGACTGACTCATACCCGTACACCCTTCAAATTTCGAACTTACTTCTTTGTTGAGAAAGTGTAATTTATATAAAATTATTGCTTCTTTTGAGCATGAACTTGTCAAATTACCCCTCCTTTACATGCAAAACAAAAACGTTTGATGCATCAATAGTTGATATGTCAATTAATATAATCTATATCGATTTAGAATGCAAGCATTTTGTTTACATTTTTATTTTTCCAAATTAAGGCGCTTTGTCGCGTTACAAAAAATGGAAATTACATTATAATAGTACTAATTTAAATGACTGGAGAGTGATTGTAATGCGGCAATACACAAATAGAAATGAGGAAATAAAAATGGAAAATGAAATGAGGATATTCACATATGACAACAATAAATATAGGGATTGTCGCGCACGTAGATGCTGGCAAGACGAGTTTGACTGAGCGTATTCTTTATGAAACGAATGTGATTAAAGAAGTTGGCCGAGTAGATAGTGGCAATACGCAAACTGACTCAATGGAATTAGAAAGACAACGCGGAATTACGATTAAAGCATCTGTCGTTTCTTTCTTTATTGATGATTTAAAAGTAAATGTTATTGATACACCTGGACATGCTGATTTTATCGCTGAAGTGGAGCGATCATTCCGTGTTTTAGACGGTGCCATTTTAGTTATATCTGCCGTTGAAGGTGTGCAAGCACAAACAAAGATTTTAATGCGGACATTACAGAAATTAAACATACCTACTATATTATTTGTTAATAAAGTAGACCGTAGTGGCGCAAATACTGAAAAAGTTGTGAAACAAATAAAAGCAATCCTTTCAAATGACGCATTCCCCTTCTACTCTGTAGAGAACGAAGGAACAAAGAAAGCTCATATTATTGAATATAAATCCTATGACGATTGTATGGAACTGTTAGCACCATTTAACGAATCATTGCTTGAGTCATATGTAAATAACGAAATAATACCGGATGCACTATTAAGAAAAGAACTCGAAAAGCAAATACAGCAAGCAAATGTGTTTCCTATCTTTTTGGGTTCAGCAATGACAGGTATAGGAGTAACTGAATTACTTAATAATATTTCAGCCTTAATTCCAGCTACTAAATCGGTACAAGATGAAACATTATCCGGTGTTGTTTTTAAAATTGAACGTGAATCTTCTGGCGAAAAGATTGCTTACGTAAGACTATTTTCTGGTTGTTTACACGTTAGAAAATATGTTGATATTCAGCGCAGTGAGTCTCTATCACATAAAGAGAAGATTAAAAAAATATGCATATTTCATAATGGAAATGCAGTTCAATCTTCTACTGTTCAAAGCGGAGAGTTTTGCAAAGTATGGGGACTTACGAATATTAAAATTGGTGATATTATCGGTGAACGGACGGATTATATAAAAGATATTCACTTTGCCGAACCGCAAATGGAAGCTGCTATTGAAGCAGTACCTAAAGAGCGAATTCATGATCTATACGCTGCACTTATGGAGCTATGCGAAGAAGATCCGCTCATTAAAGTGTGGAAAGATGATATTCATAATGAACTATATATTCGCCTTTTCGGGGAAGTACAAAAAGAAGTAATTGAAACAACACTTTTTGAGAAATATAATTTGCAGGTTACTTTCTCAAATACGCGGGTTGTATGTATTGAGAAACCAATTGGCATTGGGAATTCTGCTGAATTAATGGGAGAAAAAACGAATCCATTTTACGCGACAATCGGCTTCAAAGTTGAACGTGGTGAACTGAATTCTGGCATAACATATAAGTTAGGTGTTGAGCTTGGATCATTGCCTTTAGCATTTCATAAAGCGATTGAAGATACTGTATTTCAAACGTTAAAACAAGGTTTGTACGGATGGGAAGTTACGGACATTATCGTCACGTTAACACATACTGGTTATGCAAGCCCTGTTACAACAGCAAGTGACTTTAGAAATTTAACACCACTCGTTTTAATGGATGCTTTAAAGCACGCTGAAACATGTGCATTTGAACCAGTAAACGAGTTCGAATTAACTGTACCGGAGCACGCAATTAGTACCGCAATGTATAAGCTTGCTGCTATTCCAGCAACTTTTGCAGAGCCTACGTTGCATAATGATTCTTACCATTTAACAGGATCATTACCTGTTGCAAAAATAGAGGATTTTAAACGAATGCTCCATTCATTTACTGAAGGAGAAGGTATCTTTATAACAAAGCCAACTGGTTTCACAAAGCTGACGGCTCCCTTCCCTACTCGAAAACGTGTTGACTTTAATCCGCTAAATCGGAAAGATTATTTGCTTCATGTTTTGAAGGCTTATTAAATAAAAAAAGAGGTGCCATTCGCACCTCTTTTTTCATGTATTGATAGGTTAGTTTTTCCTAACAACTTCTTTAAGTTTTTCTATTATTTTTGCTATCGCTTCGATCGAATTCTCGGTTTCAAATTCTCCAACATTTACAGAATGGTTAGCGTTTTTGACAACTTCAATCTGTAAATTCGTTTTATGTAACTGATTTATTTGATTTGCATTATATTGATGATCTTTGTCTCCGATTACTAAAAGCCCGTCGTGACGACTATGTAGGATCGAATCAAAAATCGAATCAACAGTTAGTAATGGTGTAAGCAATATCATTTTTGACCGTAAGTATTCTTCTCTCTTTATTAAATCATTCGCAATCGGGATTGTTCCAAGTGATTTTCCTAAAAACATCGAATTGCTATATTGCCCACTTTTTAATACTTCATTCATTATAGGATTAATATCATCCATCATTACTTTCGTTACTTCTTCCATTGGTTTTTCCATTAACTGTCCATCGTAGGAATAATGAATATGTACTACATCTATTTTATTTTCAAGCATAAGCATCGTTGCATAATAGAATAATGGTTTATCATAATTGTAACCGGAACCTGAAAACATAAAGCAAACCGTATTAGAACCTTTTTCGATATGTGTGTAACGAATGACTTTATCGTTTATATGTACCTCTTTTTTAGTCCCTTTCACCGTTTTCCCCTCCAAACACGCTTATTTTTGCAAAACGATATGTTCTGTATGAATTGATATATCCTTTACTTTATCTTTTATAAACGCTGGCTGTAAGTTATACGCATCTAACTCTTCTACCGGCACCCACATAAATAAATACCTTCTACCTTCTTCTTCTAGAATATATTGATCAGCCCCATTTGCAGGTAATTCATGCAATTCTACTTCATAATAAAAACTAATCTCATGAAACTTTCGCTCAGAAAGGGTGAAGAAATTTTCTACTGACCATATTAATCTCTTCACCTCAATAGGAACACCTACTTCTTCTGCAAGCTCCCGTTTTAACGCGTCCTCACTATTTTCTAGCATTTTCACTCTTCCGCCTGGTACGTACCAAAAATCTTCACCGTCACCTTGCAGAATGAGTATTTTATTATCATGTTTACAAATTGCTCCGACTCGGTAATTAAAACATGTTTCCTCTACTTTAAACGTAAGATCCACAACAAACCCCTCCAATGTATGATTACAAAACTATTATGTATGTGCTGTACAAATAAGATTACTAAATTTTTCTATTTCATTCAATAATTTTCGAACTTTCCGAAAACTACACTTACCTTTTTGTCATTACAGGTATTTATACATATGTTACAATCACAATGCATACTAGAAAAGCAATATGGGGGTACGAATGGAAACGTTATTAATCCAGCAAACTGAGAAATCAAATAAGTTTTGGAAAATCGTTGTGAAAGATAGAGACTACGTTGTGTTTTACGGAAAAATCGGCACAGCTGGTAGTGTGAAAGCGAAAGAGTTTGAAACAGAAGAAGAATGCATAAAAGAAGTTAACAAACTAATCGCTTCCAAACGAAAAAAAGGATATACCGACCCTATTCTAGGGGAAGATTACATAAAAGAAAAAACGATAACAGAAGAAAATTTTTGGGAACTACTTGCTCGTGCAAAATCGAAAGGCGAAGACCAAGAAGAACAAATAGAATGGCTCACTTCTCACCTCGCTAAACGTACAGTACATGAAATTGTAGCTTTTGACACACATATGCACCATATTTTAAAAGCCTCCTATACGTCTCACTTATGGGCAGCTGCATATATAATTATGGGCGGTTGTTCGGATGATAGTTTTGATTACTTCCGCGGGTGGTTATTATATCAAGGAAAAGAAACATACGAAGCGTGTATTGAAGATCCAGAACGGTTAATTCCTGTATTAGAAAATTTGAGTGAGTATGACGTACCAAATATTGAAGAACTTTCATTATACTTTGGATACACTGTATATGCAGAAAAAACCGGGGATGAAAATGATACTTACTTTACACTTTATCATGTCTTATCTAATGAAAAATTCGACGATATAGATATCGAGTTTGGCTGGAATGAAGATGACGAAGACGGTTTGAAAAAGATGTTTCCTAAGTTATGGGAAATATATGGGGAAGAACCAATTGAATGGTAGATAAATATTAGGACTCTGTTTAACCAATAGACAGAGTCCTGTTTTCATAGAATCCTTATTTACACTCTCTTTGTTTCATTCCACTTATCTAACAGCTCCTTTTCTCTTTCAATTGAAATACCTGCTTTTAATTCCCATTCGTCCACACTCTTCATCCACTCATATACATCTGTAACTGTATGTTCTAATTTCCTAAAAGTAAGCCCTTCTTTCACAGCATTATCAATACTTATAGAAAACCCACCTTTCCACGGATCTGTTTCACCTTCTAATGAAAAAGTTTCGGGAAGCCATAATGGCATTTCCGTCCATGGCTGTACTTTATTCTCATTCATAAATGATTCATCGATCCAAACGAATTCAGCATCGCTATTCGTAACCTTTTTACTCATATTTAATAGCTCTTCCATCGTCAGCTCATCTTTCGGACCCGTTACATTAAATGTACCTACTTTATTGTTTTCTGCCATGTTTAGTCCAAAGCTTGCGACGTCTTTTATATCAACGAACTGCACTGGACGGTCTTTCCTTCCTGGAACTAACACTTTTCCTCCCTTTTCTACACGCCCAATCCAGTATGGAAGCCGATCTGTATAATCAAACATTCCTGAAAGAAGTCCTGCTCTTACGTGTAAAACACGACCCGGCCAATACTTCTCTGCTTCTTTTTCACATAATACTTTAAGCGCACCGTAATACTCATAAGGAGATATTTCACCATTCTCTACAGCTTTTACCTTATCACTTGGTGGTTCAGGTAGTAATTTATAATCTTCTTTTATGTGATGCGGGATCCAATCTTTATATACGGAAAGGCTTGAGATGAATGTATAATGCTTTATATTATCTTTAAGTACTTCTCCTACATTCCTAATGTGATGAGGAGAAAATCCACACGTATCTATGACCAAATCCCATTTTCGATTTTCTAAACTTGAAACATCATCATTTCTGTCACCGATTAACTGCTCTATTTCAGGAAAAATCTCATTATTTGTTCCGCGATTAAATAATGTGACTTCATGCCCTCTATTCAAAGCCTCTTCTACGAAAGCCCTTCCTAAAAAACGTGTACCGCCCAGTATTAGAATCTTCATTCTTTTTCCCCCATTCAATCAAGCGCATGATTAAAAACCTTTTCTTTTGTTTAACGATTTTCCCTTGTAAAAAGTTACGGGTATTTTTCATTTTTTTCTATAGTTAATATAAAGTCATCCAAATTTGCAACTTGTGACATAACTTTTTATCGAATTCGACAGTAATGAAGACGATAAAGAGGGGTTGAAAAATATTTCAACTAAGTCATAGTGATAAGTACACATCTACGAAAATACTTATTTATACGAGCAATGCTCCTGTCAATTTGGCAGGAGCATTGTTTTTTCAACCTCTATTTACTTTTATATACTTGAATTGAAATGATCGAAATTAAACTGAGCAACCCCATAAATAAACAAGTCGCGCCTAGAATTGTATAAGAATTTCCGTATCCTTGTAATAAAGCTAAATACGTACTTGTATCCATATGACCGCCCTGCTCTGCAACAGATTCACTTGTTGCCTTACTCCCCATTTCTGGTGCATTTATTAGTACATACACACCGATAATAGCTACTAAGCTGAAATGATTTCTACAACATTAGACTTTGTCATCATACCCTCACCTTTCAAACAACGTCTTTTATCCATCTAGTGAAATCTCTTTCTATTTCTTACCATTTCTTACTATCTCTTACTATCTCTTACTATCTCTTACTATCTCTTACTATCTCTTACTATACTAGCGAAAAAAGGGATATAATTTAATCCCCTTCTCTATTACTAGAATCAACAATATGAAAATATTCATTCTGTCTATTTCCATTTCATATATAATTAAAATATCCAATATTTGATTAACAAATTATACGTACTTAGGTAGGTGATAAATATTAATAAAAACATAGCTTATCATTCAACATTTTACATTTATTCTCTCACATCGTTCTTTTATATCTTTTTGCTAAACATAGAAAATGGTCGTAGTTATTTGGGGTTCACGATGGTTGTTCCGTTGTTAGCCGTTATTTTATATCAAAAAGCATATAAGAAACAAGAAATTTTCCATACATTTGGCATTTCACGCCCAACATTAAAATCACTAATTTTCTCCATTTTATTCCCACTACTTTTAGGTCTATGTCTCCATTTCTATTTTTATAATATAAAGTTCTTATTTAATCACTGCAATGAATTGGGATTTCTCCTACTCATTGGTCTTACAATTGCAGCTTTG
Source organism: Bacillus sp. FDAARGOS_1420 (assembly GCF_019344915.1). Taxonomy (NCBI): domain Bacteria; kingdom Bacillati; phylum Bacillota; class Bacilli; order Caryophanales; family Bacillaceae; genus Bacillus; species Bacillus sp. FDAARGOS_1420. The sequence continues at coordinate 2,145,232 of NZ_JAHWJB010000002.1, forward strand.
TCTGCATTTTTTGAGGAAATTATTTGGCGCGGGAATCTTCATTACTATTTACGAAAAAAATATTCATTAATACAAACCGCAATAATTACAGCTTCACTTTGGTCTTTATGGCATTTACCAGTAGCACTCTTTTATAAAAACTATGAGTTATGGTTTGTAGGAATATTAAGTTATCTATCGTTATTATTTATATTATCTATAATTTTGACGTACACGAGAGAGTACGGTTGTTCTGTACTACCATCCGCAATTTTACATGGTATGTTTAATGTATTTTTTTTAACAGATGGATTGCAAAACAAGTGGGATGCCCGCCTAATGGAGTTAATTAAATTTATCTTTTTAGCAATTGCACTTTGCATTATGTATCTTATACATCGAAAAGTTAAAAAATAGTTAACAATTAAAAAAAGTGTTTCAGTTTGATGTACCTTAATTAGCTCATTAAGTACTTCAACACCTTTCAATTATTCAATAATCGTATAGGTGTTGAAGTTTTCTAATTTTAATTGAACGACTCCGTTCTCACAGCACTTATTTCAATTATGTAGAACATAGCAAGTTTAACTATTTCTCTTATTGTAACTTTTGTAAAACTTTTAAATAAGGAAATATACACTCTTTGATTAATCTCCATCTATCCTTCGCTTCCGGTATAATCTCAGATGCAATCACCACCACCAATTCCTTCTCCGGAATACAACAAATCATATTCCCACCATCACCCATTGCACAGTATGAAAAGATTCCATCCTCTTCTCGTAACCACCATAAGTAACCATATTGATTTTGATTCATTGTTGTCGATTCTCTTATCCATGATTTTGATAGTATTTGTTTTCCATTATGAATACCTTCATTCAAATACATCTGTCCAAACTTAGCCATATCTCTAGCTGCTAACGTAAGTCCCCATCCGCCAGTTGAAATACCATTTGGATCGTGAACCCATCCCTTTACATCTTTTCCGAATAAGTCATCAAATCCAAATGCTTTCATATTGTAGTTTGGAATTTCTCTTATGCCGATAGGCTGGAATAGATATTCGTTCGCAAACTCACGAGCACTTTTCCCTGTTACACTCGTAATAATTGCTGATAGTACATGTGCGCCTGCCGATGAATATTTAAAAGGTCCAATTTCTCCACCTTTTCCTGCCCTATTTAACGTATACTTCACCCAGTCCATTTGTGTACATAGTTCTTCTAACGGTTCCTGCCAGTCTACATAAGGATATGGAGCTGTCATTGTAAGTAGATGCCGAACTGTTACTTCAGATGCCTTAAGATTATATTCAGGAAAAAACTCTATTACTTTTTGATTAACACTTTTGATATATCCTTTATCTATACATATCCCAATTAACGCAGAGATTATCGTTTTTGTGACCGATGCTACATGACATGCATCATCTGGACCGTAACCATTATAATAATTTTCAAAAACAACATTACCTCTCTGCACTACTAACATACCATTAATATTTTTGTATTCTTCTTTTATAATGCAATCTAACTCTTCAGCAGCTTTCATCGTTCTTCCCCCTTAATCCATGATTAAAAAGGTTCGATAGGTACATATATATCAACTATATGTTTATGTTCGGGATGCTGCCTTGGATCATTTCTATATACTTCGAAAGGATACGAATCTTTCGGTTTATATCCGCTATTTGGAAGCCACTCACCGTATAAGAAATCCCATGCTCCTTTATATTCATCTTGGAATATTTCAAAATGACCTACCGCATACTTGCCTGAAGGTATTACCATTATTCCAATGTCGCTCGTTTCTACTGCGGACTCATCTGGAATTGTTATACATAGACTTGTTCTTAAATGATAGTCCTCAGTAAATTCATGATGATCGTGGTAAATGGTTAATACTTTCGTATCCTCAAATACATGATAGTTTTGCTCCGATGCGTAATGAAATAGTTTTTCTATCATTTTCGGAAAATCTATAGCTAAATCTTTATATGTACCTACATGTCTTATGTATGCGACGTTTACGTTGTCCGCTGTTACAATTTCGACCTCTCCTCGAACCTTCTTACACTCATTGTATTGAGAATCTTCGCTAACGTCTTTGCACTTCTTGCTATTGTGATTTCTATAGTGAGACGGACTTACTCCGTAATAACTTTTAAATGTCCGGGAGAAAACTGCTGAATCTGTGAACCCGAAGTAATACGCAATGTCTGTAATCGTCATATCTGTACGATAAGTAAGAAGGTGTGTTGCCCTCTCTAACTTCAAACGATTCACATACCGAGATAACGGCTCATCCATCATCCCTTTAAAAATTCTATGAAAATGAAATTTTGAGAAGCCTGCCACATTAGCTAAATCTTCAATTGAAAGTGAATCATTTATATGTGATTCTATATAGTCTTGCACTTTATAAATACGTCGTAAATACTCGTTTCTACTTTGAGAACTCTCCATATTTATCCCTCCTCACAACAAAAAGGCTAACTTTACGTCAGCCTACTTTACACATTTTTTAAAAATAAAACTCTACTCCCGCCGTTCCCATCATAATTTGTATGTACGGATACACCATCTATCTCATCATCCCCAGCCTCGATTCGAAAACCGATTTCTTGATGAAACTGTATCAAATTTTTATTAATTGGTGACGTAATTGCTTTTACAACTTTACGGTTATTTGCACGAGCGACATCGAAGAAATAAGAATATAACGTCGATGCGATTCCTTTTCGTCTAAACTTCGGATTTACACCGATAAAATGAACGTACGCTTCATCTTTATGCGTTTGTGAAAAGAAACCACATAGAAAACCTAACGTTTCGCCATCCTCTTCAATGATAAAACTCGTTTCTTGAAAATGGACGAAAAACAACTTCGGCAACATACTAGCCATATCTCTTCCGCCCCACCAATCATTTAATACAGAATGAATATTTACATAATCTTCCCCTTGAATATTTCTTACTCGCATGTATTTCTCCCTCTCACTCACTTCATTTTTTCATATATTTTAATAACCGTTTCGACTAACAGAATGAATACCCAAATACCTGAAAATACAAGAACAGACTGGAATATCGATCCAATTATCATAACACCAACTGCACCTGTTATTGAAAATGATATTCCACCAAGCCCTGGATCCTGTATAAGTGCTCCAGCAGAAAAAACAGTTATAATAGATACTATTAAATAAATAACACTCATTATTTTTAATATTTTTATAGAAAGATACGAGGTTTGTTCTTGCTCCACTTGTGATAATTCGATTTCCCCGCTCGCAATTCCTTTTTGTAGACAATCTTCACACAAAAATTCTTCATTTATTTTTTTACCACCATGTATTGTACCCGTTATTTCTTTACACCTTGAACACTTTCGATTTATCATTTTGATATCACTCCAATCAACTATGATTATCTTAATATAATTCGACATTTACCTTATTATCCCTTTTATGTATTTTATAGAGAAAAGTCGTGTTTTATGATTTCAAAACTCACGTTTGGCTCTAAAAAACGTACCGTTCATTATGTATTAAGACCTAGTTGTTATGCGATTATTTTCCATTCATCTTCTTCAATAATTGCTGTTATCCAAAAAGGAGACCGTTACTTTTTACCTGGTGGCGGTATGGAAGGTAATGAAACAAAAGAAAAATGTTTACATCGTGAACTACTAGAAGAATTAGGATGGGCAATTGAAATTGGTCAATATATCGGTAATGCAGCACGATATTTTTATGCAGAAAAGGAAGATACATATTATTTAAACGATGGGTTCTTTTATAGCGCAAACATGGTGCATCAGCAAATTAATAACTGTGAAGATGATCATGTTTTAAAGTGGATGTCTCCTTTACTTGCTGTAGAGCTTCTCATTCATGATCATCAAAAATGGGCCGTTGAACAAGCGCTTTTATTACGAAATAAAAAAGGATCTCCTTCTATATGAAAGAGATCCTTTTTACTGTTAGCTTACTTTTTTCAAATTGAGAGCTGGCTTTTTGATTCCGCCTTTTTTTACAACATATAAGCCGATAAAGATAATCAGTCCGCCAACGAGTTGCATCATATTAATTTGCTCTCCAATTGTTACTGCCGCAAAGATAACTGCGAAAAGTGGAACAAGATACATGTATACCATTACTTTCGTTGAACCTATTTTACTAATACCGACATACCACATCGCAAGTCCGAAGATTGTCGCAAAGACGATTGAATATGCTAGAGAACCCCAGCTTGGCATGTCTACTGGCCACGTTAAAGAACTTACGTTGAATAAACAGTATATAACGAGAGGTACAATTCCAATTAAAGTAGACCATGATGTGACTCTCATTGCGGAGTATTTTGTAATAAGTGGTTGCGCTAAAATTGGATACCATCCCCACGCAATTGCTGCGACTAATCCAATTACATTTCCGAGCCACGCATACTCGTATGTAGCTCCTCCTGTATGTCCTGTTAATAAAACGAATGCTGCACCAATAAACGCTACTATTGAACCAATTTGTACTTTCATCGAAAAACGCTCTTGTTTGTGTAATACTGCTAATATCCCTGTAAAAATAGGTGACATCGCAATTAATAATGAGGCGTTCGTTGCTGAAGTATATTTTACAGATAGCATAAACATCGTTTGATACATTGCCGTACCAACGATACCGACTGCTACTAATCGTAACCAATCTTTTCTTTCAATACGTAATGAGCGTTCCATTAAAAATGTAATAAGTAATAATACCGGAGATGCTACTAAAAATCGTAAACTATTAAATTGAATGGATGACATATATGCCACGCCATACTTTCCAATTGTATAATTTGCTCCCCATACTAAAGCTACTGATACTAGGAGCCATTCCATTTGCCATCGTTTCATCCGAATCTCCCCTTCCCTATTTAGCATAGTAAAATTGGCTGGATATAACACCGTCCAATTGGCTGTTTTTTTACCCAGCCAATTTGTTATACTTGATGTATATAAGATTTGCGGAGGCGTTTGTATGGAATGGAAGCTAGATAACGACAGTAAAATCCCTATTTATCAGCAAGTTGTTGACTTTATTGAGAAACGTATTACATACGGAGAACTTCCTCCAGGAAGCTTCCTCCCTTCCGAACGGAAATTAGCTACGCAGTTAAATGTAAACCGAAGTACAGTAACGACTGCTTATAATGAACTACGTGCTATGGGAATTGTAGAAAGTACGACCGGTAAAGGTACACGTGTAAGTACACATATGTGGGGTGTTTCTCCAACTTTAACGCCGAACTGGAGAAATTTCGTAGAAGGTGGCACGTTTTTACCAAACTTACCGTTACTTCGCCATATTCGGGCAGAAGTACAGCAAAATGAAAACATTATTGACTTCGCAAACGGGGAGCTCGGTTGTAACCTCTATCCTCACGATCAACTACAAACGATTTTGCGAGAACAACCGTTAACGCAGTCATTAAGTTACGATCATCCCCAGGGGTATCTCCCGCTAAGACAAGCGGTAGTGAAATATATGAAGGAATATTTAAAAGTTGAAGCGACTGAACAATCCATTATGATTACATCTGGTGCACAGCAAGCACTTCACCTTATCGTACAATGTTTATTAAATCCAGGTGACGCAGTCGCTTTCGAAAGCCCTTCTCACTGCTACTCATTACCATTATTCCAATCGGCAGGTATTCGTATTTTCCCATTACCTGTCGATGAACACGGTATTAATCCAGACGATGTGCAGGAATTGTATAGAAAACATCGTATTAAAATGATTTTTTTAAATCCAAATTTCCAAAATCCTACGGGAACGATGCTGCATCCAAACCGTAGAAAAAAATTGTTATCACTTTGCGCAGACTTACGAATTGCGATCGTTGAAGATGATCCGTCTAGTTTACTTACGTTAGAAAAGAAACAACCTTGTCCTACTTTAAAATCGATTGATGAAAATGGAACTGTCATTTATGTACATTCCTTATCTAAAATGATTGCGCCAGGGTTACGAGTTGGCTGGCTTGTCGCTCCGCAGTCTGTCGTAGAGCGATTATCAGATGCGCGTCACCAAATGGAATTAGGAATGAGTATATTCCCGCAGTGGCTTATACAACAATTTTTCGAAACTGTACCATTTCAGTCGCATATCGTACCGTTACGAAAACAATTAGCAAAAAAAAGAGACATTATCGTCCGTGCCCTAAACGAGCAACTTCATGATAAAATCTCTTTTGCAAACCCAACTGGCGGTATATACATATGGGGAAAATTAAACGAACCGATAAACGAAAAACAACTCATAATGCAAAGCTTAAAACAAGAAATTGCCTTTATGCCAGGCAGTATTTTCGGCGCGAAAGATGGTTATATACGTTTGTCTTATGGAAAAGTAAGTATTGATCAAATTGAGGAGGGAATTTCTCGTTTGCGTGAGGCTATTTTGGTTTGTGGGAAATAACATTATGTAAAGAAGTCTCGTTTGACAAAAGCAAAATCTACCATTATTATCAACACGAACCTATTCATAGGAGTGATAAAATGAAGATCTACGTTGATGCAGATGCTTGTCCTGTAAAAGATGTGATTATTTATGAAGCTACGAATGTGGAAATTCCTGTTACCCTCGTTACTAGCTTTTCTCATTATTCTAATGCGGAACAACCAAAAGGTGTAGAAACAATTTATGTTGATTCTGGAGCAGATGCTGCGGATTATCGGATTATGCAGTTAGCAAAAAAAGAAGATTTAATCGTAACGCAAGATTACGGTCTTGCTTCGCTTGCTTTAGCAAAAGGCTGTATCGTTCTACACCATAAAGGCTATAAGTATACGAATGAAAACATTGAACAATTGTTACAAACACGGTATTTAAGTGCAATGGTTCGAAAAAGCGGTAAGCGTACAAAGGGACCGAAACCATTTACAGCAGAAGATAAAGAGAAGTTTAGAGTGCTCTTTAAAAGTATAATTGCACTTTAAAAATGAACCGTCTATTTGCAAGGAAAACTTCGCAAAACAAAGAAGAGAATATCCAAATGAACATTCTCTTCTTGAGGTTTACCTGTTTAAAATGAAGGTAAATTATCTAAGTTATTTTCCTTTATTCCATCAGGTTCACTACGTATAATATCTCTACCATACTTATGAAATACGTCCACATGAGCTAAATTCCCTGATTTCGCTTCACTAAGAGCTGTAATATAATCTAACTCTCTCCCGCTACTTGTCTTAAAAGCAATTAAATCCCCATCATCGTTTTTACGAACGGCAACAATTTGTTCTGCTCCTGAATTGACTTCATTGTCTACTTCAAATTGAGCTTGCTCTTCTCCTTGATGTAAGTAATCATTATAAACTTTTTCAAAGTCTTTTTTGTCCATAAATTTCACCTCCAACACATTTTATTAGTATGTTTGGAAGGTATTAGTTTTATGTACTTTTCTCTTAACAAAATGTATTTTTATTTATTATAAGTTTTGAATCATATATTCTAATTCAAATGCTTTTTTAATACCTACGCAAATCCTTCAAAGTCTCCAATATATCATCTGTAAAGGCTGTACTACCCTCTGTCTCTAAAACTCTAAAATAAAAACTTCTTAAGAAAGTTCTAATATTTTGTACTAAAATAGCTTGCTGAGGATGTCGGATGTCTTCAACAGTTGCTATACTATGTAGCCAGTTGCTCCACTCTTCTTCAGTTAAAAGATTTTGATTACGTAACGACATAATTGGCGTTACTAATCTCTCATCCTCAAAGTGTATGTATACGTAGTCACTCATACGAACTTTTTGACGAACAGCAGCAAGGATTGCATATGAAAACTCACGATTTTGTATTGTACGTGCTAAAGCATCTAGTGCATCTGCCGCATGTGCAGTAGAATGTGCCCAGCCTTTTCCTTCTACGTAACCCCTTACATCTTCTTCTAAATATACATATTCCAGAACTTGTTCTGCTACACTATACAGTTGTTCTTCAGATAACAGTGGTTCTCTTTCATGAACAGATAAAATAAGCGGCGGAATTAATACGGAGAACGCACGTTTAAATACAGAGTCTGTGCCCTTTTCACCAATTTTATAAAATAAGTAATCGGGACTAATTGCTTGTAACATTAATCCTCGTAATTCTTTTTGTCTAAACACATCATTTGTAATCCATTTGTGAAGCGTACTATAAATTAAATCATCACGTAATTCAGCATCAGGTGACCCGATATAATCTAGCATCCACTGCGCATATGGATATGCGTCTACGTCTTCTGGTACAGCATAGTTATTATTTTTAATTTGTTGTAATTCTTCTTTTAGTTCTAGTACTTCTGTCATTTTTTTATCCCCTTTAAATTTCTCTTCCTAAACTATTCCCTATTAGTATCTTAAAATTAAATCCATTCTTAATGCAATATAAAATCGAATCGTTAATTATCTTCACTATGTAACAGTTCTTCCAATGTTGTTTTAACTTCTTCTTCTAATTCATTAATCGTTCCGCTATAAAGTGTTCCTATGCTACCACTTTTTCGATATCCTTGGTAATAGTACCAAAGTGAAATAGTACAGACTTCCCATAATTTTGAAGAATCATATTCGAAATTAATCTCTGATCTATATTCATACTCTAAGCAATTATTAGATGTTAGTTCTTCTAATTCATCACCGTCTATATCTCTTTTAATTGACAGCCTCAAATTTAATTTACCATTTTGTGCGAAACGTTCTTCATATATTTTTTGATACTTACTACAAATATCTTCACTTATACTCTCTAGTTCCATTATTTTTTGTTTTAACTGTTCATTTATCTGTTCATTTTTTATTTCTAAATATTGTCCATCCTCCTCTTCATTCACTTTATTATTTTTTTGAAACCATCTAAACAAATGTTCATTCCCCCTATATAAACTGTATTAATGTCTTTTAAATACAACTACCGGATCATCAAAATTACTATTCTGAAAAATAACATTCGCACATTCTTTCGGATTATGCTTATCTATATACATTTTACAAGCCGCATGATATCTGTTTATAAACATTTTCTCTGCTTCTTCATAACTTCCAAAAGCCTCAGTCTCACGCTTTGCACCACGTTTTCTCGCAATCTCAAAATCTGTATCTACAAAAATTTTATAGTCAAATAGATACTCAATTTCTTTTTTCAATAAAAATGTTCCATCTACTATTAGCACCATATTTGGCGGCGCCACTAGCGGCGTATTATGTACAGGGATATCCGTTATTAAGTTATGAGAAATTGTTTCATAGTGCAAATTCCCATTAGGTCCTAAAGGCTTTAATAGCCTTTCTTTGAAAGCCGTATAATCATGCGCATCTTCGTAATACCCTCTTGCAGACTCTTTTCCTTGTGCATAGCGAACCGCTCTCGGATTATGAAAATCGTCAATGCTGGCGCGTGTTACTTGTACTCCTCGTTCTTTTATCTCTTCCGCAAGCTCGTTTGCAAATGTTGTTTTTCCTGAAGCTGTAATACCACTTACTCCAACTCTTGTTGGATAGGTTAAGTTTAGCTTTAAAATATGATCTACAATTTCTTTCATACGTTGTTTTCGGTTCATGATATTTCTCCCCACAATCGGTTTACATAATATTATTATGAGTAAGAGTTTATGTCACTATTTGTTGGTAAGTCGATATCCTTTGTCGAATTGTTGATATATCAAAAAAATCCTTGATATATTATTAATAGCTTACTTCCCCTTAAATCCTCGATATAAAGCAGTCCGTAATTCTTGCTTGTATTCCTCAATTTCTGGCATATCGAGCTCTTCTGCTAATCGGATGGCTAATTCAATATCATATGGTACTCGTACGAGTTGAATGGAAAAGCTCGCTGCTTCTTTTTCATTGTAAGTTCCTTCAAAAATTAAATAGGAAGCTTGTGTAATTTCAAGAGGATTTCCTACACTACCAGCATTACATAACGTTTTCCCTCTGAAATTTTGAATGTATGCTTGATGAACGTCACCGTAGCAAACAACATCTGGTTTTCTTTCCCCTTCTATATTCTCTGTCAACTCACTATTTTCGAACATACTAACACGCTCTTCTCTTGAAGCGTGTGGTTGAATTCTTTCATACAAACTTCTCGGTGAAGCGTGGAACATACGAATGAGTTTGCCGCTCATAAAAAATTCAATTGAAAATGGTAAGCTTCTTAAATACTCATTTTGTTCTTCTGACAGTTGTTTTTGATGCCATTTTAACGCTTCAAATTCAGTCGGTTTTGTAATGAAATCATCCCAATTTCCCATTACGGTTCCTTCACATTCTTTACGAACGATTTCAATTACTTCGCTAGAATGAGGACCTTTTCCTACTAAATCTCCAAGACAAATAATACGTTCAATTCCTCTTAATTTAATATCTTTTAGTACAGATTCTAATGCCGGAATATTACCATGTATATCTGAAATTACCGCAATTTTATCCAAATGAATCCCTCCGTTATTTGTTGTTTATTATATCCGCATGTTGTGATTGATACCATTTTGGAATATAAGATGAAAAATGATTATGATCTTCTATAATTCGGTTCAATCTCTCTTTCATATCATCTACTAAGTGTGGCGTGCTTCGGTTTGTCCATACGATATCCGCTGGGAATGTCATCGCTGCATATAATGAATACAGTTTCCAAAAATGGATTGACGGTTCACCTCCGCAATAACCGTAAACTTGTCCAACCGCAAATGGTTTGCTTATTCTTGTAGTAAAAATCGCTACGTTATAAAAATCGTGTATTGGATCGCCAAAATCATATCCACCAAAATCGATAACGATAAATTCATTATTATGAATCATACTATTTGCTGGATGGAAGTCATCGTGTAAAAATGTGATAGGCCGATTTTTCAATAAGTCTTTATGATTTTCTACAAAGGTTAATACTGGCTTCAAATCCAGAAAATTCACCTCATAATCTGCTAATGCCTCTATGTACCTTTCATACTTATTCCACCTAAATATTTCCCATTTATTACTTGCACTTTCTCTTTCTATCGAGTGAATTCTCTTTAATATTTCCCCTGCTTTTCTTCCTGCATTATACTGTTCTTCCACCGATAGCTTGCTTAAGCTCTCTTCACCATTTACACCTTGGGTCCATTCAAATACTTGAACACATTTATTTAATCCCTCAAGTTTTATGAAATGAATTAACTTCGGCGTTGGAATATGTAATAACTCCAATTGTTTCATATACATATATTCTTCTTGTTTTCGTTCATAATTAGCAGAATCACACACTTTTACAAAATAAGTTTCTCGATTCTCTAGGTCAATTTTATACTTCTCTTCGTGTGAAAAACCTTTTGTAATTGCTGTACATTTTACAATACGTGACCACTCTAGTTTTCTTTCTATCTCTCTTAACATTTCTTCCACAAAACTCACCTCTATTAATATACGAACAAACTACCTAACACTTCATACTCTCGTTTATTTTCCCCTTTAAACTCCACTGCAAATGGATATTCGCCCTGGTTCTTCAGGCGATCTTGAACTAGACCTTCCCCAATCGGTTCACAAAACTGCACATGAATATCACCAAATGATACACTTTGACACTCAGCATTCCATTCTTCATTTTGTATGATTGAATTTGCAGTTAGCTCCATTACTTCTTTCCATTTCCGCACTGTTTCTCGAACATTTTTCACCGTATAATGAATCGTTTCAATTTCTTGTACTTTATTTTTATGTTCAGTGATCGTCCCTATTTTACGTAAATCGTTTCTTCTTTCTTCATCCGTTTCATTCCACTGTATAAAGAAAGGTAATTTCGGTCCTTTCTCTTCTTGCTTTACAAATAACATTTTCCATTCTAAAAGCCGACCATCTTTTCTCATCCGTTTCCCTTCAAATGGTCCTATCGTATGTAAGCCGTGCTTATTAAACTTATTTGCTAGTTCTTCAATTGCATCTGTTCGAATTGCGATTTGTAGCATCCCTTCTCCATTTTTTAATTTCACCACTGTTTCTTGTACTAATGGATTTTCCGCTTCTTTCGCTTTTTCTTCATGCTGAACTGCTAAAAATTCTATATATGATAAATCAAAATAACATAAACTATTCCAAGTACCCCAAGTCGTATGCTCTCCGCCTAATGCAGTATGAAATCCATGCTCCTGCATTTGTTTTGCCGCTTCCTCCGGTGTACAATGTACTGCGTGAACGAGATGATCAAATGCTAACATAGTCTTTCTCCCCTTTCTCTCCATCCTTTTATTGTATATTTTATTTTTCTTTCGTTCAATTCAAAAAACTTTAAAACCAAGTTGATTTATACGATTAATACGTATTATAATGAAACAAATTTAATTATTGCTGATTGGAAAAACCAAAGGCACTTTTCTCATACGGGAAAAGTGTCTTTTTCATTTATTATTACAGGGGGATTATTTATGCAGAAATTAATTGTCTTTGCTATTATTGGATTTTTCGCTCAATTGATCGATGGTGCACTTGGTATGGCGTACGGGGTAACGTCTACCTCACTATTATTAATGTTTGGTATCGCACCAGCTGTAGCTTCCGCATCAGTTCATTTAGCTGAAGTCGTTACAACCGCCGCTTCTGGTGCATCTCATATCAAATTTGGAAACGTTGATAAATATACAGTTTCCAGACTTACATTACCAGGGGCAATTGGCGCATTTATTGGGGCATGTTTTTTAAGTAATTTACCTGGCGATGTAATTAAACCGTACATTTCCTTATTTTTATTTACTTTAGGGGTTTATATTTTATTACGATTCATCATTCAAAAACAAATTGTTTCTTCAAATAAGCGTATGTCTGCTAAACAACTTGTACCACTCGGTCTGTTCGCAGGATTCGTTGATTCAACTGGCGGTGGTGGCTGGGGACCTATTACGACACCTGTTCTACTTGCAAAAGGAAATGATGCTAGAAAAGTTATTGGATCTGTAGATACGAGCGAATTTCCCGTTTCACTCGCTGCAACAATCGGCTTTTTCATCTCACTTGGTTGGGAACAAATAAGCTGGGTTTGGGTATTTGCCCTCATGCTTGGTGGTATTGTTGCCGCACCAATCGCCGCATGGTTAGTACGCATCGTTCCTTCTCATTTACTTGGCGTACTCGTTGGCGGACTTATTATCTTTACGAATATACGTACATTACTTACATCATTTAAAGTTGATCCAACTATTATTTCACTTTCTTACGTTGCAGTTGGTCTTGTCGTTATTATATCTATTTTTATTGCTGTTCGTAACCATTCGAAACATTCAACAATTGGATACCCGGCAGATCAAAAACAAATGCTACCATAATTAATAATAATACCGCCCGATTTACTTCGAGCGGTATTTTTTATTTTTCTATTTTCCAATTGACCATCGTTTCAGTACTATTTACTCTTTTCATATGTAATTTCTCTAATACACGAATGGAGCTATAGTTATCAAGGAGTGTCTCCGCTATAATCATTTCCACTTCCCCTGTTTGAAAAGCCCATTTCATTAATTCACTAACTGCTTCTGTTGCATACCCTTTATTCCAATATTTCTCAATAAATCCATAACCAATTTCTACTGTATGTTGCTCATTCGGTTTCCCTTTAAATCCTATATCACCTAGAACAACATCATCCTCTTTCCGAATAACATACCACGGTCCCCACGGTAATGAAGCCACATTTCGTTTCACATTTTCTATATGCCCTACAATATGTGGGCCACTATTGTATCCTTGATTATTCGCAATTTGAATCCATTCTTCTGTACACGGTACTATATGTAATCTTTCCGTTTCTAATTTCATAATGATATCCCCTTTTCAATTAAACAATACCTCAATTTTATCAGAAATAAAAAGAATATTCATTCTATTTATCGGATTTATACTTATTCTTTGAAACGAATTTAAGGAATAATCCCCTTTTAATAGTTATGTCGAATTATATTTTCTGAATTTTCTTTTAATTTTAAAGGGTTTTTCAATATTTTTTGCGAAACATTTGTATAACAATTTTTTCTTTGCTTATTGCTACATAATAGTAGGTTCGGGTGGAGTTATGCAAGCGTTTCCTATACAATAACCGATATTTTTTGACTTTTCCTAACAAAATTCCTTGCAATATATTCAGAAAGTCATTACAATTGCCATATATTAAATATCTTAGCAATATATAAATCCTCATCAATCCGATGAGGTAGAGGTTGCGACTTTTAAAAGTAAAATGGACGAGACACAGCGAATGTCATTGACTCCGTTTGAAAGGAAAAGTTGCCGAAGTTTATATTTCTTCTCTGGAAATATGAGCTGGGGCTGTCTCCGAAAGGAACAGAACTGTCACGTTTACAAAATTACCGTGTAAACGTGGTGTGCTATCTTAACGGAAGGGTATGATGGGGTGGTTATTTGTGAAACGTTCCGCCTAATTCCTTTGGCGGTTTTTTGTATTTTTCTCCCCCGCTCCTTCCTAACCTACAAGAAAAGGAGTGTTGAACATGAATAGCGCAACAAATCAATCTACCTCTAAAACGCAAACTACACAAGGACAAGGTGAATTAAAACGCGGATTAAAATCTCGTCACCTTACGATGATTTCTCTCGGTGGTACAATCGGTACCGGATTATTTCTTGCCAGTGGTGGTGTTATCCATTCAGCTGGTCCTGGCGGTGCATTAGTCGCATATGCCGCAATTGGAATTATGGTTTATTTTTTAATGACAAGCTTAGCAGAACTCGCAGCTTACATGCCTGTTACTGGCTCTTTTAGCACTTATGCAACAAAATTTGTTGATCCATCACTTGGTTTTGCACTTGGATGGAACTATTGGTATAACTGGGCGATTACGATCGCTGCCGAACTAGCAGCCGTAACATTAATTATGAAATTTTGGTTCCCAGATACCCCTTCTCTTATTTGGAGTGGACTTTGTTTAGCTATTATTTTTCTCTTAAACTATTTATCTGTTAAAGGTTTTGGTGAATCTGAATATTGGTTCGCACTTATTAAAGTAGTTACTATTATTATCTTTTTAATTGTCGGTTTTATGATGATTTTTGGAATTATGGGCGGCGAAGCTGTCGGCTTTAAAAACTTCACTGTTGCAGATGCACCATTTAATGGCGGCATCATGGCAATTATCGGTGTATTTATGGCTGCTGGTTTCTCATTCCAAGGAACTGAATTATTAGGAGTAGCTGCTGGTGAAACTGCTGATCCAGAACGCAATATTCCAAAAGCAATTCGTTCTATCTTTTGGCGTATTATATTATTCTACATTTTAGCAATTCTCGTTATCGGTTTATTAATTCCTTATACGACTGAAAGCCTTGCAGCAAGTGATGTTACAGTAAGTCCATTTACACTTGTATTTGAAAAAGCGGGCGTTGCCTTCGCTGCTTCTGTTATGAACGCTGTTATTTTAACTGCAGTACTTTCTGCTGGTAACTCTGGAATGTATGCATCAACTCGTATGCTTTGGGATTTAGCTCGCCAAGGAAAAGCACCTAAATTCTTAGGCAAATTAGATAGCCGTGGTGTCCCTGTTAACGCATTAATCGCAACATCAGTAGTTGGTAGCGTCGCTTTCATCGCTTCTTTATTCGGTGACGGTGTTGTATACATTTGGTTATTAAATGCTTCTGGGATGTCAGGATTTATTGCTTGGGTAGGGATTGCTATTAGTCATTACCGTTTCCGAAAAGCCTATATTGCACAAGGGAAAGATTTGAAAGATTTACCATATCAAGCGAAATGGTTCCCGTTCGGTCCAATCTTTGCATTTGCACTTTGTGTTATCGTTATTTTAGGCCAAAACTACGGAGCATTTACAGGAGCATCTATCGACTGGAACGGTGTACTCGTTTCTTACATCGGTTTACCACTCTTCTTAGTACTATGGTTGGGCTATAAATTTACTAAGAAAACGAAAGTCATTCCACTTGATAAATGTGAACTGAAATAGAGTATAGCAAAACGAGCAAACAAAATTGTTTGCTCGTTTTTTTAATGCAATGCTTCTCCCTTCCCTATTTCTCCCGTTTTTGCAATAATAGAGGAAATATAAATAAAGGTTGGGATTACATGAACATTCGTATTACTGATGAAGCAAAAGTTGCTATACATAGACTAGAACGTGAAGACAAAAAGATTATTCGCATTAGAGGGACAATGACAAACTCTTGCAGCATTTTTGTTGATGTTGATTTAATTTGGGATACATATAATGCGGATGATGTTGTATATGAAGATGAACAGCTTATTATACAAATGGACTCATTCACGAAAGACTACACTGGTGATACGTTAAAAGTTGATTATAAAACAACTGGTTTTAGTATTACGACTCCAAGTGAGACGTTGGTGTATGGGTTGTCGATTAAAAAATA
Organism: Bacillus sp. FDAARGOS_1420; assembly: GCF_019344915.1. Taxonomy (NCBI): domain Bacteria; kingdom Bacillati; phylum Bacillota; class Bacilli; order Caryophanales; family Bacillaceae; genus Bacillus; species Bacillus sp. FDAARGOS_1420. Next base: position 2,161,612 of record NZ_JAHWJB010000002.1, read on the forward strand.
ACAATTGTTTTTAACTGACCACTGAGGTGAAAAAATGGGTAAATATGTTCCGTTAAAATTTTTATTTAACGAAGAATTAGCAGAAAAAATGGCTGATTCTATTTCTAAACACGTTCCTAATTTCTCTAAAAAAAATTTTGTAGATTCCGTAACATATAAAGTTGAAAATTTAGAGTTAAAGCAACGTATAGAAGTAATAGCAGATGAATTACACAATGCATTACAAAAAGATTTTAATGAAGCAATACATATATTACTGAAAACATTGGGACCAGAAAATACAACAGAAGTCGGCACATTTACAAATGGTTATATGTATATGCCTATCGCAAAATACGTTGAAAAATATGGGCTTAACGATTTTGACTCCTCATTCAACGCAATGTATGAAATAACAAAAAGAAATACTGCTGAATATGCCATTCGTCCTTATCTTGAAAAATACCATGAAGAAACCTTAGACATATTGCAGCAATGGTTACGTGATGAAAACAGCCACATCAGGAGATTAGTTTCAGAAGGTACTAGACCAAGACTTCCTTGGGCAAAAAAAATAGGAGCTCTGAAAGGTGACTTCAGAAATAATTTAAAGCTTCTTGAGCCATTAATGAATGACCCTTCTAAGTATGTTCAAAAATCTGTAGCCAATCACATTAATGATATTACGAAAGAAGATCACGAACTCATTTTTCAATGGTTGCAACAATTACTCGATAAAAACCATCCTGTTAATCCTTGGATTATGAAACATGGATTAAGAACGATGATAAAAAATGGCACTTTACCAAAAGATTTTTGTTTTTAAGTATTTTATACAAAAACGCTTATGCTTCAAAAATGAAGTATAAGCGTTTTTTCTCTTTAAAACATTATCCCTGCCTTAAAATATTTTGAAACATTTCTGGCTTACGTTGTTCAAAGCTCTCTATTAATTCTTTTCCAAATATCGTTATACTCTTCTCCCAAGGATGACCTAAATACCCCCACTTAAAGTCCTTCTGAATAAAGAAATAGTAATCTCCATTTGGAAAAATCGGGATTGTCCACTCATCAAATTCATTTCTATCGAACTTTAAATGTGAATTTACCCAGTAACATTCATGTTGCCAATCAAATGCCATTATATATTCATCCGATACTGTATTCTCTTTAAAAACTAGTAATGCTTTTTCTTCCAAATCGTCATATACATTTAAATCTACCGATTCTCCGAAGTAATGAGAAATATCATATGTTACAAAAGGACTTGGCACCTTAAATGGTGGGAATGTAGAATCACTTGGTGAAAACTTAAGCTTACTATCTATCATGTCCCAAATTTGGTCGTACTCTTTGTCTGTAAACTCCATCCAATTTTTCATTAAACAACTGCCTTCCCCTATAATTTCAAAGGATTTTTACTCAATTATCCCGAATATATAAATAACTATTCTCGCAAGGAGCGAATTTGTATGAATCTATTTGAACACGAAACGTAAAACCGCTTCATTTTAATAAGAGGTCCTCCCTTTTTCTTTTCTTACTATATCATTTATTAACGAAATAGGAGGACAACAATATGAAACGTGATCCATTATTTTCAGCACTATTAGAAAGTGCAAAGACTAACTTTAGCGGCTGGGATTTCTCTTTCATTTCAGAAACTGGCCGTATGAATAGCGAGCCCCTACCATGGTCGTACGGTAGCACTGCTTTCCAGCTTATGCAACGTGCAAAATCAATGCTAGATATGGGTACTGGCGGCGGAGAGTTTTTATCTATGTTACAACCGTTCCCACCAACTATTTGCGCTACTGAGGGCTATGCTCCGAATGTCCCAATTGCACAAAAGAAATTAGAACCTTTAGGGGTTACAGTTGTAGAAGTGACTGATGATACTGCTTTACCATTTCAAGATGGTCAGTTTGATTTAATTGTGAATCAACATGAATCCTACGCTGCTTCTGAAGTGAAAAGAATTCTTTCCACTAATGGAACATTTCTTACACAACAAGTCGGTGGTCTTGATTGTGCGGAACTTAATGAGCAGTTTGGCACACCGCTGAATAGCGAATTTTCAAGTTGGTCACTCAAAACGGCATGTAGTGAATTAGAACAAAATAGATTTACTATTTTAAAAGCGAAAGAAGAATTCCCTCTTCAGCGTTTTTATGATGTCGGTGCTGTTGTCTATTACTTACAAGCAATTCCGTGGCAAATTCCTGATTTTACTGTAGAAAGGTATTATGAGGAATTATATCGCATACATGAAATCATCTTGCAAAAAGGATATTTTGATGTGCAGCAACATCGTTTTATTATAAAAGCGAATTATGTAGAGTAAAACTTGAATTAGCATTCCTTACAAAAAAGCCAAATTCTTTATTGGAATTTGGCTTTTTCTTTGTATTTTAACGTGTCTTTTCCTATTGTGAAACGAGATGTTTTTCATATCGTTTCTCCGTATCATCTTCTGTCAGAATAGACCTTGTGTAATCAACAATATTCCGGGATACAATCTCATTTATTTTTCTTGGTGTTCCGCATCCCATTCACTTAAATAGGATGCATATTCTAATTCATCTGGATTATCATGTAACATAGAAATAAACTCTAATTTATTTCCATCACAATCCAGAAAGTATACACTTGCAGCTGGCATCCATCTTTGGACAATTGGTTCTTGACTTCCCTTCCCTTGGCTCCCTACCACTTCTATTCCACGATTCTCTAACCACACTTTAGAAGTCTTTAGAAATTCTAAATCTACACCAAAAGCAAAGTGTTTCATCTCAAAAGCTTCATTGTTATGTACCTCCCATAGTCCAAGCATTTGCTTTTTACTTTCTCCTACCCAAAAGAAAGCCACTTTTCTTTTGGAGAGTTTTCTTGCTAATGCTAACCCCAACTTATTTTGATAGAAATCTATAGCCTTTTCTAAATCTCTTACATGTAAATGAGTTTCGTATATGTTCCGTATCATTCTGCTTATTCCTTTCTTTATTGGTAACTACGGGTTGAGTAGTTACTATAATTATAAATCTGAAGTATGTATAATCATTGTAATGTATCTCCATATCCGATATACCTAGTTACTATTATTATATCGAAATTGAAATATGATAAATCTAACTGAGGTAGCAAATTCAAATAAAAATTCTACTACTTTTGTAGGGGAAATCTCCATTAAATTCAGATGAAATCATATTTAAATAATGAAAAAACGCTATTCTTTTAGTATGAATATAAAGAAGGGATAGCATTTTTTACTCTTGGGGTAGTTAATATTTTTAAGTTGATGAGCATGGAGTAGCATCAACGCCATTCCACATTCCCATTGTTGGCTTCTTGTTTCTATTTAAAAGGAGTATGTTATCCCCTTTTCTAATGAAGCAAATTGTGTACTTATACATATCGTCATTTCCTTTCTTTTACATCCTCTTCTGTAAGCAATTCATTTTCTACATGAGGAATTCTTATCATTTCCACGTAAAAACACTCTCCTTGTCATTGCTCCTCACATAATATACAGTACAACTTTCATACGTAAACACTTTACGTCCAACGAAAGAATCCTTTTGAGAAAGGAGAATTCAACATCGATAACATAGGAAATGAATTTTTAAAATGCTTTTATGATAGCAATGTATGGCCAAACGGTACAAACTGGCTCGGTGTCCCCATTTGCAAACTTCCCTCTGACCTTTTCTTATATCAAGAAATTATTTACGACTTACAACCGGATTTAATTATTGAATGCGGGACTTTCCATGGTGGTAGCGCACTTTATTTAGCTTCTATTCTAGATTTAATAGGAAAAGGTCACGTTCTTACTATTGATATAACGCCGCAACCAAATCGCCCATCACATAATCGGATTACGTATTTAACAGCTTCTTCTGTTTCTGTAAGTGCTGTCCAAACTATTTTAAGTATGCGAAAACCTGACGATGTTATTTTAGTTATTTTAGATTCCGATCATAGTAAAGAACATGTATTAAAAGAACTGCAATTATATAAATCAATTGTAACTACTGGTAGCTACATGATCGTCGAGGATACATGTATTAACGGAAATCCTATTCTCCCTGATTGGGGCCCTGGTCCGATGGAAGCTGTGGAAAAATTTTTAACAAAAAATAATAATTTCATAGTAGATGAGACAAAGCATAAATTTTTCATATCATTTAATCCGAATGGTTTTTTGAAGAAAATAAAATAACTAGACTAAACTAGTCTAGTATTTTCATTTTCGAAAAAGGATAGTACACAAATTCCACTTTTCCTATTATATTATCTTCTTCAATATACCCTAAACCATTTCGACTATCCTTACTTTGTTCACGATTGTCTCCCATTACAAATAACTTATTTGGCGGAATCTTTGTCTTTTGAAAGTTGTAAAACACTTGTGTATTATTATATAAATCTTTATTTATATAAGGTTCCTCTTGCTTTTTGTCATTTACGTATACAGTTCCATTCGTTATGTTAATTACGTCACCAGGAAGTCCTATTACGCGTTTCACATAATATTTCGACTCATCCTCTTCCTTAATAATGACGATTTCTCCGTGCTGTAAGCTAGAAAAATGTACCGCAGCTTTATTTACAAATACGTAGTCTTCTTCATGTAAAGTTGGCTGCATTGATTTTCCTTCCACCTTACATAAAGTGAAAGACTGGTACGTTACTACTAGGACAAATATAAATAGTATGTACTTTCCCCAACCTCTCTTACTCTCCTCTTTCATATCCATTCCCACCTTATCAAAACACTTTTCAGCTCAAAAATATATCACTGCACCTGTTCATTTGCGCAGTGATATACTACAATTTGAAGTTTTTTACTGTGCCTTACTCGGCTATTGTGCTACTGGGACTGGACTTGCACCCGATCTCTGCGTTTTTAAGTCAAAATATGCATCCAAAACCTCTTTACCAATTGCAGAATTAATACCTGATTTATCATTATTTACCCATGGCACAACAACAGAAAAAGCAACTTCCGGATCAGCATCATATGGCGCATACCCGGCGAGAGTTAAATTATAACATTTTTTTCGATAGTTGTTTTCATCTCTTCCAATATCACTTTCTCCACCGTACACTGTCTCTGCTGTTCCTGTTTTCCCAGCTGGTTTATAAGGTAATCCTTTAAAAGTTCCAGCACCTGTCCCATCTACCTCTTGGAAAACTCTTCTAAACCCTTCTTTCACATGATTTATATATGAAAGATCCATATCCACTCGATTTAACACGACTGGTTCCATCGATTGCATAACTTTCCCGACTTCCTCTGGTCTATTTGGTTGCTCTCTAATTTCTTGTACAATTTGTGGTTTCATTCGGTAACCGCCATTTGCAATCGTTGACATATATTGCGCAAGCTGCAGCGGCGTATATGTATCATATTGCCCAATCGCATAGTCAAGTAAAAAACCAGGTATATTATCGGTTCTACCCATTTGACCAATCGATTCATTTGGAAGGTCAATACCGGTTGGTACACCTAAACCAAATTGTCTAAAGTAATAACGCATTTTATTAAACGCTTCTTGTTTAATATCTAGTGGATTATTTGGTACATAATCAATCCCCGCAATCTTTAACGCCGTATTAAACATGTAGACATTGGATGAAACTTGCAATGCTCTTAAATCATCAATATCTCCAAAGTCTTTCCACGATTTCTTCGGCTTCGAACTTCCTTTAAAGTACATTGGTGCATCAAAGAAATGCGTATATGGCTTAATCGCTTCTGTTTGATATCCCGCTAATACCGTAGCTCCTTTCACCGTTGATCCTAACTCGTAAGAACTTATCATCGTTCCTAAAGCGTAGTCTTCTATTTGCATCCCGCCATCTTTATTTACAATTTTCTTTCCTGCTAATGATAGAATTTGACCATTTTTCGGATTCATCATAACGACGAATGCACGATCCATCATCGGTTCAGAAGAATGAAATGCCCTTAAATTCCTTTCAAGACTTTCCTCCACCTTTTTCTGTAAATCCATATCAACTGTTAACATTAAATTATTTCCACTTTTTCCTTTTGTCACTTTTTCAGTCCGAATAATATTTCCAGCTTTATCAGTAATATTTTTAGACTGTTCTTTCGTTCCATGTAACACATCTTCGTATTGCTTTTCGATGTAACTCTTACCAATACGATCATTTCTGTTATAATCTCGTACTAAATAATAGTCTAATTGCTCCCTTGGTAATCCCTCATTTTCACTAGAAACACTACCAAGTACAGAACGTAGTATTTTGTCATTTGGATATTCGCGCTCCCAATCCACAGTCGTATCTACGCCTGGCAAGCTCGATAATCTTTCACTCACTACTGCATATTCATTTTGACTTACATCTTTTTTGACGATTTGTGGCGTCATTTTATATCCCGCATTCATTTTGCTTTTAATTGCTAGTACTTCTATATCCTCTTTCGAAAGCTCGTTTAATTCTTCTTGTGTAATTCTTTCTCGTCTCAACTCTTCTACTTTCTTATCTAAGTCTTTCCCTTCTATTTCCTGTTTCCTAAATTTACTCTCATCTTCTTTCGTTACTTTTGTTGCTGCACGTTTTTCATTTAACTGCATCCAAAAGTCTTTTTTATCTGTCTCTGTTAACTTGTCCATATCTTCTTGCGGCATTTCAATTAGCTGTGCTAAATTTCTTGCCACTATTAAAACCTCTTTTGAGTCCACTCCTTTCATCTTCGTATATGTAACAGTTCGTAACGGTTTATTATTTACAATAACTTTCCCTTCCCGGTCAAACATCTTCCCTCTCGGAACTGGAGTACTCACCGTTACATCTTCCTTTTTATTCACTTCATTTCGATACGTTTCTCCGTCAATGATTTGTACTTTACCTAATTGAATAATAATAGCTGAAAATAAAAGAAAAACGATAAAAAATAGTACATTTAACCGAAAAGGAATATGAGTCTTTTTCTTTTTCGACTGTTTCTGTTTCTCCTTTTTCTGTCTCATTTTGCTCCCTCGCTTCATTCTATTAACATTTCTGCGCAAAAATCATTATGTATTAAATTTATTTATATGCTATATATAGAATTTTATATTAATTACAAAAGAAATAAAAGATTTAATTTTCAGTTTTTGATTTTCTCATCCTATTTATTACCATTCCCCTTATACGCAATAACATGAATATAATTCATACAAAAAAACTGAGGTAGACATCATTCACCTCAGTTTCTTTACGAAAACAAAAACTTATTTAATCGAAGATAACCCTTTGGTAAATTCACCAATCTTATTTTGAAAAACAAAATCAAAATTGTATTCTTGCCCTGTTAACTCTTCATTTACTAAAATTGTTGTTGCGCCTACTTCTCTCTTTGCGATTTCTGGGAATGAAGCGACAGGTTGCACTTTTAATGACGTTCCCATTACGAGAAGTACATTTGTTTCATATAAACGTTTTATCGCATTTTGATATTGAGGCAGTGTATCTCCGTATAAAACAACATCTGGGTTTAGAATGAAATTACACTTCCCGCAACGCGGTACTTCATGATCAATCATATATTGTAAATCATATCCCGTTTTACACTTCGGACAATGCGCAGTTTGAAGTGTTCCATGTAAATCAATTACATGTTTACTACCACCTACTTGATGCAAACCATCAATATTTTGCGTTAAAATCGTTATGTCTTTCCCTTGTTCTTCTAGCTCCGCTAAAAAGCGATGCCCGCGATTTGGTTTATATTGATGAAACGTATTAATTTGAAAGATTTCTTTATAATGCTTCCAAAACTCTTTCGGATTTCTATTATAATAGCCTCTCGACAAATACATCTCTACATTCGCATCAGCATATAATCCATTTGCTGAACGAAAATCAGGGATTCCACTTTCTGTGCTTGCACCAGCACCTGTTAACACTGTAATTTTCTTCGCTTTTTCTAAAATTGAACGTACTTCTTCAAATTGCACAAAAATCACCTCTATGTATATTCCTATACTTATTATACCAGTTGTTTACAATAGGTGTTGTACAATTCATTTTACTTACTTCATTGCATGAATTAACCCCCAATTTTTTTGGGTGTAATTAAAGTTTCAAAGATAACTACTGTTCAATTAAGTCAACAATATACGTAGCATTCTTAGTAGCTAAAGCACTCTCACAATCAATTCTGGATTGTTTAGAGGTAGATTCAGTGAAAGGTGTGTCTAATGAGCAAATGACAATTTTTCAATTCATTTAGAAAGCAGCCAGAAGGCTGCTTTTCTTCATCGATGGGCTTAGATAGTTATGGACTACTGGGAGCCCCTTAAGTTATACTTGTATAATATAAAAAATTAACAAGGGGTAATATTAACATTATGAAAGAAAAAAACGAACTTGTTCAAAGTATTCCTCAAACAGGATTTTTTGGGCATCCAAAAGGATTATTCTCTTTATTCTTCACTGAGTTTTGGGAAAGGTTTTCTCATTACGGAATGAGAGCTATTTTACTATATTATATGTACTATTCGGTCGCAAAAGGTGGATTAGGAATTGATCAATCTACCGCAACCTCGATAATGGCAATTTACGGTTCCTTACTGTTCATGTCTAGTATTATCGGGGGATGGATATCGGATCGTTTATTTGGTCCAAGTAAAACCGTATTCTTTGGTGGCGTTTTAATTATGATTGGCCATCTTATTTTAGCTTTACCGGGTAGTAAAAGTGCGTTATTTATCTCTATGGTCTTCTTAGTTCTAGGAACAGGGTTGTTAAAGCCTAACATATCGAACATCGTAGGAAGTTTATATAGTGAAACAGATCCGCGTCGTGACTCAGGGTTCAGTATATTCTACATGGGTATTAACTTAGGTGCCTTACTTGCACCTTTAGTTGTCGGAACATTAGGTCAGCAATATAATTTCCACCTTGGTTTTGGAGTTGCGGCAATTGGTATGGCAATTGGGTTAGGGGTATTTGTTGGAACAAAACAGAAAAACCTTGGTCTAGTCGGTACGCAAGTACCTAATCCATTATCAGATTCGGAAAGAAAAAAGACTCTTAAGTATTTCAGTGTTGGTCTGGTTGTATTAACATTGCTAGGTGTGGTTACAATTCCAACTGGGTTGTTAACTATAAATCGTTTTACATTCCTAATTAGTATCTTAGGGATTGTTATTCCAACCTATTATTTCATTTATATGTATCGTAGTCCTAAAACAACAAAAGTAGAGCAATCTCGTCTTCTTGCGTATATACCACTCTTTATTGCAGCTACAATATTTTGGTCTATACAAGAACAAGGTGCTATTATCTTAGCGACATACGCGGATCAACGAACTCAATTACAGTTCAATGGAATTACATTGCATTCCGCTTGGTTCCAATCATTAAGTCCAATCTTTATCGTAACGCTTGCCCCGATTTTTGCATGGGTTTGGATAAAGTTAGGCAAGAAGCAGCCTTCAACGGCAAAAAAATTCGCTATTGGATTGCTATTTGCAGGTTTATCATTCTTAGTTATGATTATTCCGGCTTTAATCAACGGTACTCACTCTTTAGTGAATCCTATGTGGTTAGTCCTTAGCTTCTTTTTAATTGTAATTGGAGAAGTTTGTTTATCTCCTTCAGGGTTATCAATAACGACGAAGCTGGCTCCAGCTGCTTTCTCTTCGCAAACCATGAGCTTATGGTTCTTATCAACTGCGTCTGCGCAAGCAATAAATGCCCAAGTTGTTAAACTGTATAATCCTGCAACAGAAGCAATTTACTTTGGTATTATTGGTGCTATCTCCATTTTAGTTAGCATCCTGCTGTTTACATTATCATCAAAAATCCAAAATTTCATGAAGGGACTTCAATAACGGTCTCTTATTGAAATGAACAAATACAAGTTTCTATGTGAAGAGTAGCCAAATGGGTTACTCTTTTTTGTAAAAGTTAGATAAATATCGCATTCTTACCGTACTTATATTTAAATTTATCAGTTTTGAAAAATCATAGTACAATTAACAATTCTGATGATTATCTCTTACCCAGTTATACTTTACTAATGGAAAAAAATTCACTCTGTTTGTTTTACATAAAAATGGTGTGATATTTTTTATCACACCATTTTAAAATCATTACTTTGTATGTCTTTGAGTTTATCAGAACTTAACTTTTTATCCATTCATATAGACGAAAATTCTACATCATTAAGAAACTATTTAAAAAGTTCCCTTTTATTTGGAACAATTCCATATTTGTTAGAATACTCCCATTGCAACCTTTCCCTTTATATTCTATACTGCATCTTCAATTACAAAATACAAACACACAAAGAGGGCTGCATCAGCCCTCTTTAATCTACTATTATTTAATGCGTCGTACCCCCAATTTCCACAATATCCACCTCAACTTCCATCGCTACCTCAATTGCCAATTCTATACCTTTACTAATAGTAGAAAGTGACATACTTGGTTGACCTGGATAATTGCTCGCTTGCTCTGGTAAGAACGGAATATGAATAAATCCACCTTTTATTTTCTTATCATGTTTCTCTAGTTCGTGCATGAGACCATAGAATAAATGATTACAAACGAATGTACCTGCCGTTTGTGAAACAGATGATGGTATACCTTCTTCACGAAGTTTTTTCACGATTGCTTTCATCGGAAGTGTAGACCAATACGCATTAGGTCCTTCTTCTACAACCGGCATATCCACCGGCTGATTTCCTTCATTATCAGCAATTCTTGCGTCGTCAACATTAATTGCTACACGCTCTATCGTAATATCTGGTCTGCCCCCAGCTTGTCCAATACATATAATCATTTCAGGCGACAACTCTTCTATATACTCTTTTAATACTCTTATTGATTTATGAAATACGGTTGGAACTTGTTTACTAATAATCTTGTACTCTCCGATTGTTTTTTCATGCAAACTTTTTGCGACTTCCCAAGCTGGATTGATACTTTCTCCGCCGAACGGATCAAATCCTGTTACTAATACTGTTTTCATAGTTTCACTCTCCTAATTAGAAACGATATACAAGGCCGTACATAATAAACATATTTATAATAAAAATTGAAAGAGCAATTGGTACTTGTGCTTTAATGACTGCATTTTTATCTTTCAGTTCTAAAAGCATCGCAGGTACGATATTAAAGTTTGCTGCCATTGGAGTAAGCAGCGTTCCGCAATATCCAGCAAACATACCTAATGCTGCCATAATTGCTGGGTTTCCTCCGTGCATTTGCACAATTAAAGGTAAGCCAATTCCTCCAGTAATAACGGCAAATGCTGCGAATGCATTCCCCATTACGACTGTAAATAGCATCATTCCTAAACAATAGGCCATAACAGCAACGAATGGATACTCTGTCGGTAACACTTGTCCGACTAAATCAGAAACAACTTGTCCAACGCCAGACTTCGCGAAAATACCGCCAAGTGCTGCTAACATTTGTGGTAAAATAACTGCCCAACCAACAGCTTGTAATAACCTACTTCCTTCTTGAACAGGCGTTGTTATTTTGGATTTTGTAATACGCATCGCTGCAACGAATGCGAGTAATGCTCCTAACGCTAATGCAACTAATGTTACTTTATCTGGATCAACAAGTGCGACATTTCCCCATTTAATTTTCCCTAACGTTAATGTACCGATAATTGTAAAAATAGGTATTAATAGTGCAGGCATGAAAATTTTATTCTTTAATTTCTCAGCATGTTTCACACGTTCTTGCACTGGTACTTCTTTCTCCTCAGATTTTGTTACTTTATTTAATGAAGCTAAAACGACCATAGCGAGCACAATACAGCCAACATAAAACGAAGGGATTACATTTCCGAATAAAAATGTAACTGCAAACAATGCCCAAAATAAACTAGAACCAAATCTATTTGGATGTTCACGATCAAATGCAATACGAACAGCGATAAATGCAACGATGATACCTAATACATAATAAATTGTATCCATTGTTATGATGTTCATCTTATATAGCCTCCTTCTCTTGGTTTTCTTCTGCCTTCATTGTTTTCTCTATATACTTATCAAACCTTCTAAACCTAATCCAGCTCACAATCAGTGCCGATATCGCAGTTGGAATGCCCCAAAGCGCCATATCCCATACACCGACATGCATACCTACTGAATCGAAGAATCCTTTCATTAATAAAATGGCACCAGTTGCAATGAAAATATCTTCTCCGAAAAACCAAGCTGTGTTTTCCGCAGCTGCTGCGTTTGCTTTAATCTTTTCTCTTAATTTATCAGGGAGTTTACCATATTTACCTTGCGCAGCCCCTTCTGCCATCGGTGCAACGAGCGGTCTCACTGTTTGCGCATGACCTCCAATATTCAGTCCAAGTGCTGCTGATGATTCTCTTATCGTAAAATATGACATTAATACTTTTCCAGTTGTTGCTCCTTTTGATTTCGTTATAAGTGCTTCTGCTCTTTCTTTTAAGCCATAACGCTCTAAAATTCCGATTACCGGTAAAGTTAATATGATTGGCATAGACATATATCTGTTTTCTATGAAAAATTTACCGAACATGCTGATCACATCATAAAAACTTAAGCCTGAAACCATACCAGTAACAATACCCGCAACCATTACTACTAACAGTGTATTTAGCCTAAATAAAAATCCAACCGCAACAAGTAAAATCCCAATTAATTTTATCAATTTTAGCACTTCCCCTCATTTTTAATCCCGCTAATTAAAGTTTCACTTTATTTCGGTGCACAAATAGAAATACCGTTAAGTTCGAATGTTCTGTATATTACACCCGCAAATTGGACTGCTTTCTCTCCGTCCCCGTGTAAACATATCGTTTGCGCTTGAACTGCTACTTTCTCCCCATTGACCGATTCTACATACCCTTCTTTCACCATTTGAAGTACTTGTTTTATTGCTTCATCTTCATTTTTTATAAGAGCATTTTCTTCTGTACGGCTCGTTAAAGTTCCATCCTGCTTATACGTACGATCAGCAAAAGCTTCTTGTACGAGAGTTATATTATATTTTTCTGTTGCCTTTATAAATGCCTCACTATTCGCTAATCCGTAAAGTAATAATCCAGGGTTAATATGATAAATTGCCTTTGCGATTGCATCCGCAATTTCCGAATCCGTTGCTGCCATATTATATAAGGCACCGTGCGGTTTTACATGTTGCATTTTCCCTCCAGCAGCTTTAACAAATCCGTCTAATGCGCCAATTTGATACAAAACATAATCGTATACTTCACTTGCTGAAACGTGCATGTTCCTTCTCCCAAATCCAATTAAATCAGGAAAGCCAGGGTGTGCTCCTATTGCTACGTTATGCTGCAGAGCTTTTTCAACCGTTTGCCGCATAACGATCGGATCACCAGCATGAAAACCACAAGCAACGTTTATAGAGGAAACGAACGGAAGAATTTCATCATCATTCCCCATTTTATAAGCTCCAAAACTTTCTCCTAAATCACAGTTTAAATCGATTGTAGTCACGATGTTTTCCTCCTAATCTCAGCTTCGTAAAGCGATGAATTTCTTTAATAGACTCATACTTGTTTCCTGCTTTATATATAATTGTGCAGCGTCTTCCATAGTTATTTTTTCAAAAGTCACATAGTCTCCTGGTTTCAGCTGCGCTAGAAGAGGTAAATCTACTGAAATTACATGTCCAATTCTCGGATAACCACCTGTCGTTTGTCTATCAGCCATTAATATAATAGGCTGTCCACCATTTGGTACTTGAATTGTTCCGAATGTAACTGGGCTCGATAAAATTTCTATCTCTTCAACTCTATTTAAAACATCTCCGTCAAGCCTATATCCCATGCGATCAGCATAATTGGACACTTTATACTCTTTCGAAAAAAACGACTTTATACTTTCTTCTGTAAATTGATCATATTCAAAGTCTGTTATGACGCGAAGAATAGGATACTTCTTATATTTTGGTAAAGCATCGTTGCAAATTGCCCACTTCGTTTTTACACGCTTTTCTTCTTGTAAATTTTGAATAAAGCGACTTGCAACTTCTGCCCCTGTACCAATTTGAAAATAATCTCCTTTTTTCAGCATTCTCCCTTCAATACCGCCAAGAGCAGCACGTATGTAAGTACTTTTACTTCCCATCGTATGATCAATATTTATACCGCCCGCAAAAGTCACATATGCTCTGCAACCGCTTTTCGCTTTTCCGAGGCAAAGCATGCTTCCTTCTTCAGCTAATATAGGGCGCCATAATGGAATGCGTTCTCCATTTAATAACGGTTCCATATCCGCACCGCCAATCGCAAGCAATGTCGTTTTCTTTATTAACAATTTAGGTCCCATTATTGTAATTTCGAGTCCAGCCTCATTCTCCTCATTACCTACTAACATATTAATCATCCTGAGCGCATTTTTATCCATAGCCCCGCCAACAGGTACACCGTATTGTTGATAATGAGATCGTCCTAAATCTTGGACTGTTGTAAACATTCCTGCATGCAAAACCTCTACATCCATTCTTTAGCCCCCTCAAGCGATACGTACTCTTCCTTTGTTATTGGTATAAACCGTAAATACATACCACTTTGAATATATGTTGGTGTTTCTTCTTTTGGATTAAATAGAGAAATAGGTGTTCGGCCGATAATATTCCAGCCTCCTGGTGTTTCAAGCGGATAAATACCTGTTTGATTTCCGCCAATACCTACTGAACCAGAAGCAATTTGTAACCGTGGTGTTTCTTTTCTAGGTGTTTCTAGTTCTTTTGATACTCCCCCTAAATAAGGGAAGCCAGGCGTAAAACCTAACATATACACGAAATATGTTGTTTCACTATGTATTCGAATAACATCCTCTACTTGTAAGCCTTGATAATGCGCAACCTCTTCTAAATCAGGTCCATACTCTCCCCCGTAACACACTGGTATAGAAATATGTTTCACATCTCGGTTCACTTCTTCTTTATATGAATCACATAGCTCCCTTATATACTGGCAAACGTAATCATATGGCCTTATATTTCTATCATTTCCCTTCCATACCTCGTACAAATTGTAGTAAACCGCTAATGAAGTAAACGACGGAACGCATTCAACCATTCCTACAAATGGATGCCGCCTTAGCGCTTGAAATAATCGTTGCACTTTTTCGTATATATCCATCCCAATTTCTTCACCAAATGTAACAATAATTGCTTGATCCCCTAACGCAGAAAATTTCATCCCACTCCCTCTTTCTATGCCAAAAAGCCGAGTTCTTTCGAAATGCGGTATGCTGTTTCTTTCACTTTCGCAGTAAAATATAAAATGTTACTTTCGCTATACTCAATTGCTAAACCTGAAATACTAATACCTGCTACAACCGTTCCATCACTTGCAAAAATTGGAGCTGCTATAGCCGCTGTATGATTTTCTAACTCAGAATAGCTAATTGTATGTCCTTCCTTTTTCGCCATTTGTAACACTTCTAGCAATTGTTCCTTATCCACGATTGTTCCATCCGCAAACTGTTTTAAATCCGTTTCCTCTATATATTTCTGTTTCTCTTCCTTAGAGGAATACGATAGTAAAATTCTCGGACATGCACCCGCATAAAGCGGTGCTCTTCTTCCAACCGCCGTATACACACGTACAGGCTGAACGCCTTCCATCTTTTCAACATAAATCGCGTCATTACCATCTTGAATAATTAAATTAACTGCCTGCCCTAAACTATTTCTAAGCTCTTTCATATATGGAATCGCAATATTTCTTACAGATAATCTTTGTGAAACAAGTTGACCGAATCGTAAAAAAACGACTCCTAGACGATATTTTCCCTTCTCGTTTTTTTGTAAAAACTCCATTTCTTCCAACGAGCCAATTAAACGATAAACAGATGTTTTCGGCATACTCGTAAGCTGAACCATCTCTGTTAAACTTAGCTCTTCATGCTCATAAAACAACTCTAAAATATCCATTGTCTTAACTGCCGTTTTATTTATACTCATTCTATCTCCCTCTTGTTCCGAATTTCGGAACTTCAATTCCGTTTTTCGAAACAAACATATAATTTAAAATTATAAAATATTCTTTCAATTCTATCAATATATTTTTCGTGTATATCCTCCGATAAATTTTGTCAGTCATTTAAAAAAACGTAAATAATTAAATGCATTTGTAAATTTCTACATTAAGCTATTACATTTCTAATATTTTTATTTATTATGGTATATGTACAACAAAATGTGAGGAGTGTTTCTTTTGAAAAGACTGCTAGTGATTCCTGCAATTATGCTATCTTTTTGTATAGGGGATAATGTAACATTTGCGACAAATGAAGATACTAATTTAAGCTCTCAAATTGAACAACGTCTCATAACTAACAACAACGTTGCCTTTTTTGGATCAAGCACCTATAGTTTCAATTATTTTGGAGGAGATAACTTAAACGTTCTTGTGCAAAATATAGGTGATTCTCCTTTTCGTTACACTCTATATAACGCTAAAAATTCTTGGATGATTGACGGAACTTTAAAACCTGGGGAACAAGCGATAAGCGAATTCAATATTCACTGGACTGATTGGCTTCCTGACGGTGAATATGCAATTGTTTTTAGAAATAACGATGGTTCACTTTCCAAAGTTCACATTGCTACAAAACCGTTAGATTGAAAATTTCAATAATAAAGTATGTAAGTGTAGATTTGAAATAAAGTGTTATCAATTTACATTAATAACACTGATATAGAAAAAAATATAAAGAGCATGTTTTGAACAATCTTTGTTCAAAACATGCTCTTCTAATAGCTATTCAAATTATTCTTTTTTTAAACATGATTGATTATTTGTTTCCCTCGTTCAACTAACAAGTCTATTAATTGAACGTTAATTGTTTTTCAAGATTGTTCTTTTAGCTTTTTTAATAATTCTACTAGTTGATTTTATGTCAGTATCCTTTGCCCATTCTTCACACAGGTTGATTACCCAATCCGGTTTGGTTTTACTTGCATCATTTAACCAGTTTCCAACTGAATCTTGGACATATTTTGAAGGATCTGATTTAAGTAAATTAAGAATAGGAAGTGCTTTATCAGGTTCTTGTTTTAATGTTTCAATATGTTTACTCCATACCCCCCGAGGACGAATAGATTCTACAGAGAACCTGCGAATATTCTCATCTTCACTTTTTGCCCATTCTACTAACAACTCCACACTTTTTTCTATATTTTGTGAAAGGTCTTCTCTAATAGACATCCAAGCAATTTCTCGAACACCAAAGTGATGATCCGCTGCAAAAGGTCGAATGTACGTTAATTTATCTTTTAATGTGTTATTTGTTTTTTTATTCATAAACGCTGCCCAACATCGTACACTATCTGAAATATGATTAGATAATTTTAACAGTAAGTCTTCCTTTTTCCTTTCACTCTCTTCGCGTATAACTTTATCCAATAAAGTTCCTATTATTCGAATGACTTTCATTCCAGTTTCAACGTTCTGTTTTTCCAATTCAGCTACTATAAACTCCAAACTATCCTTGAGTCCTATTGAAGGTAAGACATTTTTAAGTAGTTCAATATGATTTATAGCTAGCCATTCTGTTAGATTAACACTTTCTAATTTCCCTTGCTGTAGTAATTGTAAGACCTCTTTAGGAATTTCGTTTACTTTCTTGGCTCCTTTCCTGCTTAAGATAGCTTCTGCTTCTTTCACTATCATTTAATTCCCTCCTCACAATACTATTTTCAAATAAACAGAGGCCATTTTGAAAAATAATAATCAAAATGGCCTCTGTCCTTCTTAAATGAACATTCAGTTTCACAAAAAAATTTGATTCAAACGCACTTGGATTTCTTTAATCAAAAAGAATAAAACGGTGCAACTTTTTTATAAACAGTACGACTTTATTTCAAATCGACAGGAAGAATATTTCTCCCATACTTGCTTTATAACGCTCTCACTTGTTTCAATGGCCAGAAAACAGCTTGTCCTTTTCCGACAATTTCATCTTCTGAAATAAATCCAAACATACGACCGTCTTTAGATACTTCACGATTATCTCCTAAAACAAACACTTGGCCCTCTGGCACTTTCGTTTTCCCTGTGATTTGTTCTAACGTAAAATCAGGAGTTAATACACGACCTGACGCCTTTTCTTTAAATTCTTTTAAATACGGTTCTTCCATCGCTTTTCCGTTTACATATAAAACATCATCTTTATACTCAACTGTATCACCTGGTAAACCAATTACTCGTTTTACTAAATCGTACCCTTCTTTTCCGTGGAAGACGATAACGTCAAAACGATCTAACCCGCTTATACTATAACCAATCTTATTCACGAGAACTCGCTCATTATTTTCTAAAGTTGGCATCATCGATTCACCTTGTACTAATGACGGCGTAAATAGCACCCCACGAACGATAAAGGCAATCGCAAGTGTAATACCTATCGTCTTAATCCATGAGATCAATTCTTTCTTCGTATTTGTCTTCATCGTCTCTCCTCTTTCTTACATACTTACTTTATTATTTCAACTAACTCTTGTACTAAATTTAGGTCAATTTCAGAAAAACATGACTTACCTTCTCTAACCGCTGTACCTACATGCGCCTGCGTAATTCCAGTTTCATCTAGCAATTGTTTTACATTCTTTTTCGTTACTCCGCTTCCGACAACAAGCTGTATATTCCCTTCACTTTCTTTTTGCATTGCTGCAAGAACCGGAATATTATCTACTACATTTCCTTGTCCGCCTGAAGTTAAAACGTGAGTAACTTTATTGAATTTCTTCAAAACTTTCATCGCTTCTACTGGATTTTCTGTATCATCTATCGCACGGTGATACGTTACATTTATTCCATCTACAACAGATAATAAATCTACTAATTTCTCTTCATCAACTTCATTTTGTTCATTTAACACACCTAATACAACACCAGCAGCTCCAAGATTTTGAGCAACTACAATATCTTCTTTCATCATTTCAATTTCTTCTTCCGTATATGTAAAAGACTTCGCATGCGGACGAATCATAACATGAACTGGTATTTGCACTGCATCTACTGCTTTTTTTATAAAAGCATAGCTCGGTGTTAAACCACCTTCTGTATATGATGAAATGAGTTCAATTCGATTTCCACCAGCCTTTTCAATTCGCTTCACATCTTCTAAACAAGTTGCAATAACCTCTAGCATGAGATAACCTCTTTTCGTGCTTTTTTCTTATTATACAGTAGGTGAAATAAGAAGCATAGTATTCCACTATAAAACTACAAAAAGAAGAATGAAAAGAAAGATTTATTGAATTGATAATAAATATCATATATGTTATGTTTTTCTTAAAATTACACATTCTTATATACTTATAAAAGGATATAAGAATGTGTTTCTTACAAAAAAACGGTTCGTTATCTCTAGTTCATTTATTGTAATTGCATCACTTTGCGCGATTACTTTATTAACAAAACCAAATACAAAACTAGATTCCTCAACTTCAAGTATTGAAACAGAAACGATTACCCTTTCATCAAGCAATAAAGAAGAATTTCAAACCTTTCATTCATCTTCATTTAACAATACACATACATTCCGCGGGGACATGGGTACTGGATTTGACTTTAGTGGTCTCAGTGACCTAAAAGTCACAGTTGAAAATACCGGTACAAATGCATTTACATATTCAATCAAATCAAAAGATGAAGAGAAACTAGTAAGACATACAATAAAACCAAATGAAGGTAAAACATTTACTTTGCGTTCATTAGTTACCTCTCCTGAGCCAGGGTACTATTATTTATCCGCTTATTATGAGGCTTCAGGTGCAACCGGAATAATGCAAAAAGTAATATAATGGAGAGTATATCGCTAAAAGTGAAGATGGATGTTTAAACATATTTCAGTCTAACACTTACATCGAATCTAAACTCACCCAATGAAAAAGTCCGTCATTTTGACGGACTTTTATAATTTCAAGCGTTTCTTTCCTCAGTTTTCATATCAATGCCTAATTGATCTTCCAATAACTTTACACCTTTTTTTGTAAGATGAACGGCTCGATTCTTATCCGTTTTTGTAATCCATTCCTGTTCAAAAAACAGTTTTGCTATTGCAGATCCTAACCAACCAGAAATATGGTAGCGTCGTTCACTCCAATCAAGACAAGGTTTTGCAAATACCCTCCTTTTTATATCGGCCTTATCAATATTTATTCCAAAATTCAGAAACCACTCCTTACCTTGTTCCGTTACAATGTATTCTCCTTCCTTTAAAATTATAAATTCCCTATGTAGTAATTTTTCAGTTATCTCTACACCGAGTCTGCCTGCAAGATGATCATAGCAAGTTCGAGCATAACGAATTTGTTTTAGTTGATCCGATTGTTTTAAAGACCGAACTTGGACTGTTGGTGCAATTGTTCCTAACTTTTCAAGAACTTCTGCTACCTCTTGATTAGCAAGTCGATAGTAACGATGTCTACCATGTTGTTCAACTGTAAGTAGATTCCCCTCTACTAATTTAGAAAGATGAGAACTAATCGTTGGATGTGACACTTTTGCCTTATAAGCCAATTCGCTAGCAGGTAGTGCCTGATTGTTCATTAAACAATCTAAGATAATTGCTCTTGTAGGTTCAGCAATTAGTTTAGCTATATATGAGATATTCGGATATACATTCATATTTCGATGATACCCTAACTGTTAAATTGATACAATTATTTTAAGTTTAATAGTAAAGGAGAATGTATTATGAATGCAATTGATCTTAGTATATTAAATTTGAAAGAAACGAGAAGGCGCTCAGAAAAATTATGGAATTCTCTTCCCGATAATTTTCTTAATTGGAAACCTGATCATGAGGCTATGTCCTTTGGTGAGATGATTCGTCATGTTTGGACCTCAACTTTTTACTATCATATGATTTTAAAAAACAACGGCTCAATAAATGACATACATATCCCGTATGATAACGAGCCAATTACTTGTGTAAAAAAAGAAATTGAATTGGCACAATCATACTTTACTAACTTCATAGAATATGTTCAATCAATAAGCATAGCTGAGCTAGATTCAACCCTTATTGATCGAAGCGATGTTGGCTATCAAAGATATTTAGGCGACATGCTATTACGAATTGCCTATCATGATGCAGTTCATGCAGGTCAATTTTTACAATATTTACGTATGATAAACTTGGAAAGACCTTTAATTTGGGATTAAAAGTTGCCAAACTAACATTGCAATAAATATTCTTTCAGCCAATAACAATCCAAAATCATGATAACCATTTATATTAAAAATCTACATCTCAATTTGGTACGTCGTACACATAAAAAGCACGTGTTCGATTACTAATCAAACACGTGCTTTCAAAACAACTATATTGTCCATAAACAATAAAATGTAAGTTTAAAAAACTACGACCGAAACGCCGCATCCGCCAGCATAGATAGTGTTGCATCATCCATCGGCGGATTGTGTAGCCCTGCTCTGACGTTTAAATAATAACGATGAAGCGGATTTTTTTCGGATAAACTTTTTGCTCCTACGATGCGCATTGCTTTATCTACAATAGATATTGCCGCATTTGTTACTGCATATTTCACTGCCGCTAGTTCGGCTTGTAATGATAGTTTATCCTCTGCCTCATCGTACTTTTTCGCAATTTGATATAAAAAGACGCGAGCTTGCATAAGCTCAAGTTCTAATTCTCCAACTAACCTTCTAACATTCGGTAATAAACTTATAGAATGATTTAAACTGTTTGGCTTGTATGATACCGCAAACTGAACTGCATAATTTCTTGCTGATTGTGCAATTCCTAAATAACATGCTGGTATATGTAGCAACCAGCCAATACCCTTAGCTTTAACTTTTGAACCCTTTATATCAGTGAAAAAGCGATTTGGTATCTCTACATTTTGTAAAACGAGATCATGGCTCGCAGTTCCTCGCATTGCGATGCTATCCCACGTTTCTTCAATTGTCACGCCTTGCGTATTCTTTGGAATGACAAACTCTCCGATATCTTCCTGGCCTTCAATACTTGCTGAAATGATAAAATAATCAAGTACTGGTGCCATTGTCGTAAACGTTTTTCTTCCATTTATAATCCACTTCTCACCTTTTTTGACAGCTAACGTCTCTGGTTTCCCGCCGCGAGTAGGACTACCTGTATTCGGCTCTGTCGCTGCTCGATTAAAAAGCGCACCATTACGTACTTCTTCACAAAACCAAGTGAACATTTCCTCATTCCAAGAACGATTTTCAGCTAATTCCTTTACAATGCCAAGGTGCCATCCAATCGATAATGCGGTAGCACCGCAGCCTTCTGCTATTTTCTCTTGAAATAAAACGAAGTCATATAAAGAAATCGCATTGCCTCCCCATTCTTTTGGCAACGTTAATTTCGTATATCCGATATCTTTCAAATTATTAATATTTTCATACGGAAATGATCCTAATTCACTTAGTTGATGCTCCCTTTCCATGAACTTCGGAATCAATTTATTTATTTTCTCAATAACTAAAGATTGTTCTTCTGTTTCAACAAATGAGAGTGCCATACATAATCTCCTTTATGTCCGATTCATAAACCGTTCATTTTGTCATTATGATTATATGAAGTTACTTCTCTATTGTTTCACTATTCCGATAAAAATACAATGCTTTTGAACAATAAGAAAAGTTCCTATAAAAAAGATAGGTTCTTTTCTTATATTAATCCCCTTTCAATGCCTTTAATGGCAAAGAGGTTACATATCCAATATACGAGCATAATTCTTTAAAAAAGAAAGGGATTTCTGTATCTAACGTTTTATACGCTGACGTTGGAGTTGGTGATGCATACGCTTCAATTTTAATATGTTTTGCAATTTTCATTGCACGTTTCATATGAAGTGGATCACTCACAATCGTATATGTGCGTATTCCGTTCTCTATTCCAACTTGCTTTGCATTCTTTAAATTGTCCTCTGTGAAAAGGGATTTTGTTTCAATTAGAATATCCTCTTCTTTCACACCATGTTTCAGTGCATACACTCTAGCAGTACGCGCTTCCTCAAGCTCTGCCTCAAACTTTGTACCACCTGTGAAAATAATCTTTTTAATATTACCGTTCTTATATAAGGAAATTGCATGATTAATTCTTTCTTTAAATACAGGAGATGGTTTTCCGTTCCATGAAGCTGCTCCCAGCACGATACCAGCATCTGTCTTCACACCATCATCTGTTTTAAAGCGATAACTCCAAATATCGTAAGCTGCATAACTTACATATAAAATAATAGAACAAATCATAAGCAAGAATACTTGCAAGATTCTTCTTTTCTTACTTTTCTTATTTTCTTTCATTTATAACTGCCTCCGTACATCATCCATACTTCTATATAAAAACGTATATATCAAATCATTTTGTTTGAATTTGTTTAAAAGAAGGAATTTTTCTTATCATATATATGCATTAAAGGGTTTTCATTTAAAATTGAGGATTATCAATTCATTTTTCGTTTGCGGTTTTCATTACATTTATGTAATTTATAAGTTTATTACCATACAACTACATTGTAACGAATTTTTTATCATAATGGAATGATGAAACAAAAGAAGTAACTATTTTGTAAGAAAAAAGGTATATTTTTCAACTAGACGATCAATACACCTTTCTTAATATGAATTATCGTTTTTCTTTATACGATTCTAATTTTTCTAATAACCGTTCCTTTACAGCTGGCCATTCACTTGCAATAATACTATATACAACTGCATCTCTAACATGCCCACTCGGTAATTTTCTTTCGTTTCTAAGTACACCCTCTTTTACTGCGCCGAGTCTTTCAATTGCTCTTTGTGCTTTTTCATTTCGTGCATCCGTCTTAATTTGTACCCTCCGCATATGCAACTTTTCAAAAGCATATTGTAATAACATGTACTTACATTCCGTATTCATACTCGTACGTTGCACACTTGGGTCATACCACGTTTTCCCTAATTCCACCGTCTTATCTTCAACTGAAATGTTATATAAGCGTGTACTCCCTACTATTTCATTTGTCTTTTGATCCACAACAACAAATGGCAAATCCTTCCCTGCCCCATAAGCTTTTATCGCCTTTTGAACATATTGCTGCATATCTTGAACAGTATCCATTTTAGAGATTAAATACGCCCAAATATCTCGATTTCCTTCCACGATTGAAAACATTTTTTCGACATCATTGCTATCCATTAACCGTAACTTTGCTCTTTCGTGAATCATTTCCATTTGTAAGCCCCCTTTGTTGTAACTATATCATACTCTATAAATGCTATATCGTTATATAAGAATATAAAAGTGTTTTATATTGAGAAATAAAATATATCTTTAAAATAAAAAGTGCGATGCCTTTTATTCAAGCATCGCACTCATAAATTGAATTGAAATTTACTTCTTTTCCATTACCGCAAAATAATTATTTTCGCTATCTGCAAAATTAAATATTCTACCTGAAGGCATATTTACAATTTCTCCAACTGTAACGTTTTTGTTTACTAAATCACTATATAAACTATCGAATTCTTTTGAGAAGAACATTAAAGAAGGTGTACCAAGATTTAACTCCGGCTGCATTTTAGCAATTAGCTCCTTATTATGGAGAATAATACTTGTTTCAGCTTCTTTAGTTGGAGCAATTTCAATCCATCGCATTCCTTGACCGTTATCTTCCTCTGAAATTACAATAAATCCTACTTTTTCTGTCCAGAATTCCTTCACTTCATCTTGGTTATTTACATACAACATGATTTGACCAACATTATTAATCATTTATTTTAACGCTCCTTTATAAACAATTTTTATTAAACTCCATACACTTACACCTAATTATCACCGAAAATAAAGTTGCGGTACAAAAATCTATTTCAGCGACTCCAATCGCTCGTTCAAACGATCCCAAGTTTCGGTGATACCTTGTAGCATGCCCATGTCCATAACAGTCTTAAGAGCTTCTTCGGAAACATATTCAGCACGGTTTATTAGCTTTGTCTTTCCACCTAAATCGATGAATTCCAATGTCATCTCGGTTGACGGCATAGAATCATTTACATTGCCTTCAGCATCCGAAAAGTAATCGGTGTAGACAATTTTCTCTGGCTCAATAATCTCTTTATAAACTCCTTTGCCCCATGATTCCATACCAAAAAATTGCCCCAGGTTCTGATCGATACACTTCATACAGTAGTGCCAAACGCCTCCCGGACGGAAGTCGACAGTGCATGCTGGAATTTCCCAGCCCCTTGGTCCCCACCAGTGTTTCAAATGCTCTGCTTCTTTAAACATACTGAATACAAGATCACGCGGTGCATCGAAAACACGCTCCAGTACTAATACTCGATCGTTCTCTACTCTTGATACCATTGTATTGTTTGACATGTTAATTCCTCCTTAAATATGAACTGATTTTATAACTTTTCCTTTTTTTGCAATTCCTTCAAATACTCATCTAAATTATCGAATCTCTCTTCCATCACACGCTTAAATGACTGCACCCAACAATCAAGTGCTTGGAAAGGCTCAGGTCGGAGCTTGTAAATCCGGCGATTAGCTTCAGCCTGCACTTCCACAATCCCTGTATCGCTTAACACTTTTAAATGTTTCGAAGTTTGTGGTTGCCTTAATCCCAAATGTTCGGCGATTTCCCCAACGGTTAAGGGACCGTCACGCAAGAGTTCAACGATATTCATACGATTCGGTTCAGATAAAGCGCTCAACGTCGTCATATTCACGCCCGGAATTTTCCCCGACATATCACTCACCTCGTTAAGTGATGGTCTCCGGTTATAACACATCAATATCATCACTAATATTATTTTCCTGTTGAATCGATTATAACCAAAGAGGAATATTCCCGTCAAGGAATATTCTAAAACTAAAGTCACACTAAATGTGAATTTCACTTTGAAATAAAGTGAAATTTTAATTCATGTTTTTTATTTCTCTCCACTGATTATTATTTCGCACTAACTACGATTTTACGATAAATAAAAAGAAGTCATTTGAATCAAAATGACTTCTTTTCTTTTTGAATAAATATTAACTTTTATTAAACAGATCATATTTTTCCATGCTCTATTACTTTATCCCTTTTAACCTCACTTAACCTAATTCAATTTCCCTCACCATCTCTTCCTTAGGACCAAACATACGAATTCCTTGTCGAATATACTCTTCCCATATAGGGTGTGAAAGCTCATCAATAATAGTTAATATCGTACCGATTAAATAAGAGAAATAAGAAGAAAATACAACATTTGGTTCTAATAACATTAGTTCTCCTTTTTTCTGACCATCGATTATTACTGAAGAAATACTCTCCTTTGATTCCTCCCAAAAAACGAGTATTTTACTCATTATTTGTGGAAATTGATCGTGATGAGCAATTACATATTGTACTAATCTTAAAGAACTACTTTATTGAATACAAAATTTCATTTGTTCATATACCATCTTTGAAATTCTCTCTAATGGTGAACCATCGAATTCATGAACTAATAAGAATAGTTTTCTAAAATCTTCAAAAGGTGCTAATACTGCTGCTTCAAACAATTTCTCTTTACTTTCATAGTAATATGCTACACTACCAAAGCTTACTTCTGCCGCCTCTGCTATTTTAGACATAGTAGTCGGAAAATAGGGCAATCTGCTCTGTTAGGTTGATAGGCATATGGAGGTGCCTATTCAAGGAAATATCTGGATAAATCCCAATAAATACTATATACTAATAAACGGGAGGGGATAAAAATGCTAGATCAAATCACTTGGGGAACGCCAGCCAGCTTATTATGCTTAGGATTCTTTTTTGCAGGGTTAGGAATCTTCTTAAGAAGTATTACGTCATATACGAAAAATAAATAAAAGTTCAGAAAAATACAAAAATTTCGTTTAGGGGATACTTTAAAATCTTAGATTGATGGGCTTGCAGATTGCCCCCAAAACAAAAAATTGTACATTTTCACCTAGAGATGTAAATTTTCTCGTTTTGGGGTATTTGCTTTTCTTAGCTTGATAGCGATGTGGGAACACCCTGCTTTTAATAAAAAATAACAAACAAAAGAACCCAACCTTTACGGAAGGGTTCTTTTTTATAACTTTATCTCTTTAAAACTCAGAAATAACTGTTCCCGCATTTATATAACACATGTATATTACTAATATTTTTATCACAAATATTAATTTTCAAATCTACTTTTTATATGTTTCCAACTTTCCCCTTTTGATAATACCTTTCCTTTTTAAAGCAACAAATAAGCAATCGGCGTAATAATAAGCAACGTTAAAATCGTTCTTTGCACATATAGAATAATAAGCTCAGATACTTTTAACGGAATATCTGTTGATAATATACAAGGAATTGAAGCGGAGAAAAACAAAATAGATGATACCGAAACAACCGCAATAACAAACTTTGTCACAAGCGGTGCACTTACAACTAAAAGAGAAGGTAAAAACATTTCTGCAATACCAACTGATACTGCTTTAGCAGCTAGGTCTGCTTCTGGAAGTTGTAAAGCCCATGTAAATGGATAAAAAATATAACTAATCCAATCAAATATTGGCGTAAACTTTGCTAAGACGATACCAATTAATCCTACTGACATAATTGATGGTAAAATTCCCATTGTCATTATAAATCCGTCTTTTAAATTCACTGCGATATTTTTCATAATACTTGGCGCGGATTTCGATACTTCTAATGCATCTTCCCAAGCTCGCTCTAACATTTTCTCTTTATAAACGGGCTCTGGGAATCCTTCTTTCGTAATATATGTATCTGGTTTTCTACTAAGAGGCGGGATTCTTACGGTGATAGCGGTCACGATGAATGTTACAACAAGAGTAGTCCAAAAGTAAACATTCCATAAATGCATAATGTCTAATGTTTTTGCGATGATAATCATAAATGTAGCGGATACTGTAGAAAAACCTGTAGCTATAATTGCTGCTTCTTTCGTCGTATACTTTCCTTCTTTGTACACTCGATTCGTAATAAGAAGTGCAAGCGAATAACTCCCCACAAAGGAAGCCACCGCATCGATTGCTGAGCGCCCAGGTGTTTTCCATAACGGTCTCATAATCGGACGACAAAACGTGCCGATAAACTCAAGCAATCCGTACCCGACTAATAGCGCTAAAAAAGCCGAGCCGATTGGAACGAGTAAACTTACTGATATAACTAACTTCTCATACAAAAACGGTCCAACATCTGGCGCAAAGAACCAAGCTGGTCCTACTTTCAAACAATATAATACGCCAAAAACAACACCTACTACTTTTAAAATAGAAAAACAAATGTCTACGATAGATGCATTCCACTTCTTCGTATAAAATGGATAAATCGCACCCATTGCCATAACAAGTAGTGCGTAATAAGGTACTACCGAAGGAACCGTAGCTCTTATCCACGATACGATATGATCAATCATAATAGACGAAGCACCGTTTATCGTAACAGGAACAAAAAACATAAACACACCAACTAGACTAGCAAGTATAAACCGAAGTATAATCCCCTTCTCTCGCCCTGTCTTAATTACATTCCTTTTTAATTCAATTTCACTCAAAATTCGACACCTCCTATTATCTAAATATTCTGTATAATAACGTTAAATCCCTTTTTTAATTCCGAATATTTAATCATGCAAAAAAGCCTATTTTGAAATATACAATCAAAATAAGCTTTTTCTATTACCTCTTATAATCATCCACAATTACTTGAATTACACGATAAGATTCTTCTGCTACTTTCTCATTACTATCCCTATTCGCATCATATGTAATTAACGCCTTCCAAAGCGCCCATCCTCTCGCTCTATTCCACGTTTCTTCATCCATGCGCAATACTTCTTTAAATACCTTTCTACTACTCTTATCCAAGAATGTCCATGCCATCGCTGCATCACAAGCCGGATCGCCTACTCCTAAAATACCAAAATCAATTACGGCGCAAAGCTTTCCGTCCTTAACGAGTAAATTTCCTGGTGCAACATCTCCATGAACCCAAACTGGTTTACGCTCCCACGTTGACCTAAGTGCTAAATCCCAAAGATGCTGTAATAATGTCTCATCAAAAACATCCTTATTATTTTCAATAGCCACTCTCGCTTCTTCATCGTATACAGATATAAGTCCGCCTCGGTAAAAATTATGTGCTCCAGCTACTGGCCCGTTACTCGCATCAATTGATTGTAACTCTATTAAAAATGAGCCTAAGTCCGCCGCAAATTCATTTAAGTCACGGACATTTTGTTTCGTCACGGTCTCCCCCTCGATCCACTTATTAATAGACCAAGGCCATAGATATTCTTCAGATGGATTCCCTTTCACAATTGGTGCAGAAATTGGTAAAGAAAGTTCCTTATTTAATATTGGAAGCCACTTGTTTTCTTTCTCTACTTGCGGCGCATATGCTGCATCACTTGGTAATCTTACACTCATCTCATCACCTAAGTGAAACGTTCTATTATCATGCCCACTAAACTTTACAGGTTTCACTTCTAAATGTGCCCATTCTGGAAACTGTTCCCCTATCAACCTTTTAACTAAATCAGTATGAATTTGATTCATTCACTTACCCCCTTCTTTTTTGAAACTTACTAAGTCCATCTGTACTCCCAACATATTCAAAACCACTTTTCTTATAAAAATCATTCAACGTAAGATTATGCCCAACACAATCTAGTTTCAAAAACTCTTTGTCATGTTGCACATTCTCTTCTACCCACCGTATAATCCATTCTCCTATTCCATCCCCCTTATACTTCCGTTTCACCGCAAATCTATGAATATATAATGAATTAGAAACTTCCTCTTTTCCAAAAATATGTTCATCCCATTCATTTTGTTTAGGAGAAGCTGTAACCGTACCAACTATTTCATCTTCTTTCATAACAACATATGTATATTTCTCTCTTATACATTCTAGTATTTCAGCCGTAGCTTCCTCTCCTAAAAGATACTGCCACTGATCCACTTCTTTATATTGTAGCCATTGTGCTACTTCTTTTAATAAAATGATAATACTATCACTTTGATCTTCAGTAGCAATTCGAATTGTATATTCTTTACTTATATTTCTCTCCATATTGCCGTTCCCCTTTCAAATTGCTACCATACTGACATACGAGTCCTTCCATCATTTTCATCTGTAATATATTCTACATAAAATCCTTGATTCAGTGCGTTTTCATATATCATTTCAATCTCTTCTTGGTTTTTTGCATAAATTTGTATGTAATCACCATCCGCTACTAATACGACTACTTCACACTTACTCTTCTTAAATTCTTCATATGTTTCAATTTCTCCTAGTACTTTCCCTTTTGGATATGCTTTTAAGTCTACAAATAAAAGATAATATATGTTATCTTTTATTTGCTTTTTTAATTCTGATCCTTCCATGATCTCGTTATCTTCTGAAAATAATTCTGGACCTAATTCATTCCCTATTATTATATAAGCTTCCTCCCTTCCCATGACTTGCCAATCAAATGCAGTAATATCAATTGGCTTTAACACTTTCCAAAGTAAATTATCATTTTCATTTGGAATATCTACTGTAATTCCTCTTTTCATTTGTTTGCTCCTCGCTTATTTATTTTCGTTTTCATTTCATACATTATATACCTAATTCAACTACTATATTTTGTCGATACCTATATAACTTGTATTTCACCGCGAAAAAACCGTCCCACTACTTATGAAACGGTTTCTTTCTATTTATATTCAAGTTTTCCATTCAATTATTGCACTGCGTTTTAAAATAATTTCTAATATGTTCAGCACATCAGCCATTCATTTTTAACACTCACTTCGTTTTCACAAAATAATATAAAAACCACACCGCATGATTTTGTTCATCTGCAGCTATTCTGCGCAATAACTCTTTCATAGATGCATCTGCTGCTTCATCTGAAATTTCCAAGTAAAAATCTACGGTCTTTTGCTCATCTTGTATAGCGAACTCTAATCCCTGTAAGTACGTATTAGGACAATTTTCCGTAATCTGTGGTTTCGGCTGTCTGCCAGTTAAATTCGTATAGATTTGTACAAAATGATGAAAATGCCTTATTTCATCATTACGGATTTCAAGAATTTGTTTTTGTTCTACTTGATTTGGAGCCATGTTAGCTAATTTTGCATAGCAGCTTATAGCGCTATACTCTCCGTTTATAGCTTTTTCAATATCACTAATTAGCTTATCATTCTGTCTATACCAATCATCATAATTCGAATTATACATCGTATCCCCTCCGTTATTTCACATAACATTTTATGCATTTCGAAATAGTAGGAGCATGTATACATAAAAGAACAGCATGGACTCATTCTTATAGCCCTTTTACTCCAATCCTTTTAAAACATTGAAAAAGCCTAACCATCACTACTTTCATTTCCTGTCGATTAAATATTCTATAATGATTTCACCACAAAAAAACGCTTCACTACTAGTGAAACGTTTTTATCTTTTAAATGTTTAATTCAATTTTATTTCCTCTTCTTACTTTATTGACATCACATCAAAAAATTTATTTATTCTTATTTATACACAATTTTAAAATACGAATAAACAGTTAACACATAATACCCAAAGTAAATTACACAATATGCACCACTACTAATTAAAATAGGAATAATGATGTTATATATAGGCATGTTGTTTATTATCGGTATCGCAAATAAGCTATGAACAAGTCCGACTATTAGAGGTGAAATAAAACTAAAGCTAACTTGTTTCGAAATTGACTTTCTTACCTCTTTTTTCGTAACACCTATTTTACGAAGAGTTTCATAATATCTCTGATTAGCATACGCTTCAGATAATTGTTTATAATATATAATTGAACCTGTCGCCAATACAAATATAACCCCTAAAAAACTTCCAATAAATAACGCAACTCCATACAGTTGCATAAAATCTCCATTTGTTTCAGATTGCCCTACATAATACCCTGATGCGACTGTACTAATTGCAGTTAAAGCTGTTGCGCTTAATATAGAAATTGTTGCAAGTAACTTAGCGTTTCCTTTTACTCGATATAGTAATTGCGAAATATTTATTATATTTATACCGCTATAAAATATTTCTCTTTTACTTCTAATTTTCTTTAAAACAATAGCTGTATAAGAAGTGAATAGAAAATATGTCCCAAAAACAACTGCAAATAAAATAAAAACTGGAATCATTATAGGATTTATAATAGGATTCATAGGATCAATAGGATTCCGCACAATATTTACTACTTCACGGAAGAAGCCTGCTAATATATATCCTACTCCCATTAAAATAAGACCTATATACGCCCTAAGTGCAGAACCTTTTGGCATACGTTCTCCTTGATGATTAGCTTGAAACATTTCAATCAATGGAAATTTATAAATGATGCGAGAGTTTTTCCATGCTGTATATAATAAAATAGATAAAAAGACGATGAACGTGTCTATTATTGCTTTTATAGATAACTCGAAATGAATAGGTACATTTAATTTCATTAAACTCATTAGCAGTTCTAAAAATAACTTAAAACTCATACTGCCAATCAGTATGCCAACTACTAAAGCAATGCCTCCCATTATCATAGTCTCACAAAATAACATCGTACCAATTTGTTTTTTAGTTATTCCTAGTAAAGAATATAATCCTACCTCTTTTTTTCGTTTCCTTATAAAAAAATTAGTAGAATAAATAATAAATATGGCTATAAAAATAATGAGAATCACTTTTGAAGATTGAAGAACGCTATTAATCATCACATTATTAACCATTTCTTTTTTTATTTGAGTACTATATCGGAGTGATGCAAATATAAAATAGATAAGCATACTTGAAGCTAACGATACAAAATAGAGTATATACTCTTTAAAATTACGCCGTATGTTACGTTGAACTATATCAAATAAATTCATTTATCTTAACCTCCAGGAAATGATTGATGCAAAATATTACAAAGAGTAGTGCTAAATAAGGTCACCAGCCATCCCTCCAGAAATAGAAGACATTACATCAATGACTTGTTGAAAAAAAGAGTGAATACTCGCAGGAGTATTTACTCTTTTTTTAAAACACCTTACTAAATAATTACCTTTTCACTTATTCATATCGTAAACACTCAATCGGATCCAATTTAGCTGTTTTATTAGCCGGTAGTATGCCAAATACAATACCAATTGACATCGATATTCCAACTGAGAGTAATCCAAGACTTACAGAAATAACTAGTGGCCATTCACCTATTGATGAAGCGATCCAAGCAAAAAACATACCTAATCCAAAACCAATCGCCCCGCCTAATGACGTTAAAATACATGCTTCGATGAGAAATTGTGTTAATATTTTCCCTCTCGTTGCACCGAGTGCTTTTCGAATACCTATTTCACGTGTACGCTCTGTAACGGATACTAACATAATATTCATCACACCAATACCACCTACAAGTAAGGAAATCCCAGCAATACTAGCAAATACTATTTTCATCGTTCGTGTTGACTCTTCTATTTTTTGACCATATGCTTTCGTATCCTCGACTGTAAAAGAATGCTCAAATTCTGGGGATTTCAATTCATTCAATACAGATATAGCTTGTTTTTCTACAGCCTCTCGCTCACTTGGAGAAGATAACTTAATTTTCACTGTATCGTATTCCTCAATCCCTGCAATTAAAGGTGCATTGTCGATAGATGTATATCCTTCATACAATTTAAATTGACGTTGAAAACCGTCTTCATATTTGTACACCCCGACAACCTTATATGGTTTTCCTTTTATATCTATATACAAATCATCTTTCCAAGTATCAAATAGTGTTTTAAATAAATCTTCAGCTACAATTACAACAGGAATTGGCTTTTTCAGTTCATCCGTTGTTAACTTTCGCCCATGCACCATTTTCATTTTAGAATCCTGCATAAAATTTCCTGTTCCACCATTTAAACTAAAGGAAACATTTTTTGATCCCGTATATACTTTTACGTCCATATGCACATTGGGATATACATCTTTCACACCTCGTATCGCTTGCAATTGCTTTACCATATGTGGTGTAATTTTTGCTTTTTCTGTCGGAGAATCCGGGTTGAAATATCCTATTTTAAGTTCATCCATATGCTGATTCTCTGCAAGTTCCTTTTGCATCTTTGCAGTCTGTCCATCTCCCATTGAAATAATTGTTATAATTGCACTGATTCCAATAATAATGCCTAGCATTGTTAATATAGATCGCATTTTATGCGCAAAAATAGAAGATATGGCCATGCGTATATTTTCATTCGTATTCAAATTTATTCTCTCCAATCTTGTACGATATTGCCGTCACGAATTACAATTTGACGTACTGCTGCTTCTCCGATTTCACGATCGTGAGTAATCATAATAATCGTTGAGCCTTGTTTATTTAATTCGTAAAAGAGGTCCATAATTTGTTCACTCGTTTTCGTATCAAGTGCACCAGTTGGTTCATCGGCTAAAATAAATTTTGGATTATTTACAATTGCACGCGCTACAGCAACACGCTGTTTTTGACCACCTGATAACTCACTTGGAAGATGGGTAGCACGGTCACCTAACCCAACTTTCGTTAAAGCAGCTAACGAACTCTCACGTCTCTCTTTTTTATCAACTCCTGCATAAATAAGAGGTAATTCTACATTTTGAAGTGCTGTAAGCCTTGGTAGTAACATAAAATTTTGGAATACAAAGCCGATTTCTTTATTACGAACGTGTGCAAGTTCTGTTTCAGACATAGTTGAAATATTTTGACCAGCTAGCTCATACGTACCTGCCGTTGGTTTATCTAAACAACCGATAATGTTCATTAAGGTTGACTTACCAGAACCTGATGGTCCCATAATGGAAGTGAATTCCCCCTCGTTCAGTATTACATCGATTCCATGTAATATTTGGACGGACTCTGTACCGTTTTGAAAAGATTTCGTGATGCCTTTTAAATGAATCATTTTGTGTTAACCTCCATACCATCTTTTACATTTTTCATAGGTTCAGAGATAATTTGCACACCTTTTTTCACTCCAGAAACTTTTGCTTCATGATCCGTTTCAAATTCAACCGTAACTACTTGTTCTTTCGCTTTTCCATCTTTGACAACGAATACAACATCTTTGTCACCTTTTTTCACCATACTGCTTTTCGGAACGATTGTACCTGTTGCTTCGCCTGTTTTATTTGTCACGTTTACGTGGAAACCGTTTTGTAATCCTTCACTTTCGTTTAATGTAACAATGAATGGATAGCTAGAAACTCTTTTGTTTTCATCCATATTCTTTACTGGTGTAGATCCGATTTCTGTAACTTTTCCTGACCACGTCTTACCAGATACAGTTTTTGATGAAACTATTACTTCTTGTCCAACTTTCACACTCGCAAGCTCATATTCAGACAGTTGACCTTTTACTTTAAATGGACCAGCGTGACGAAGCGTAATCCCACTCATTCCAGTATCATTATTTTTAACGATGTCATCAATTACACCATCAGCCGGGCTCGTTACTGAAAGTGTGTTTACTTTCTCTTTTGCTGCTTTAATCATTTCATCGGCTTTTTCTACTTCAAACCTTTTCATTTCAAGTTGCGATTCTAATTGTTGTACTTCGATTTCTGATGCTTTTAACGCTTCCTCAGGAAGAGCAGAATTTTTATCTTTTTTTAGTTTCTGCTTCGCTGTATCAATTTGTTTCTGATGCAATGTTACTTCTTTTTGTGCGATTTTCTTTTGCATTTCCGCTTCTGTTACACCTTGTTTAGTAATAGGGTCATTATATTTAAAAAGAAGCTGTCCTTTTTTTACTTCATCACCTTTTTTAACAGCTAATTCATACGTACCTTTTGTTGGATCGAATGAAATTGTTTCTATACCATTTGGGATAACTTCGCCGCCTAATTTTTGCTCATTCTCTATTTGTTTTTCTGTCACTTCATATGTTTTATAAGTTTTAGCTGGTTCAGATTCTCCTGCAAATGTCATATACGACCCGACTCCTAAACCAATTGTTATCACACCAACGATGACTAGTTTTTTTGCTTTCTTCATAATATCCTCACTTTTTCATGTGTTTTACTTTTAGAAACTGTACGTCCTTTTCTTTCATAATTTTTGAACGTTTTTAATATAAAAAGCCCCGTACATACTATGTACAATATAAAAAGCCCCACTTTTTCATTACCAGTTCCTCCTTGACCTAACATACGTATAGGATAGAAAAAACTAATTAAATATAAAGTGGGGTAAACATTAAATTTTTATTAAATTCTTGAACTCTCTTCTTTTGGCAACCTTACTTCAAATATTGTTCTAATTACATTACTTTCTGCTGAAATCATTCCATTATGCTGTTCAACAATATTTTTGGCAATAAATAATCCAAGGCCCGTACCGCCCTGCTGTCCTGTTCTTGCTTTATCACCTGTATAAAGCATGTCAAAAAGATAGGGCAAATCTTCTTCTGGAATGCTATCTCCGTAATTAATAATTTGTACGATAACCTCTCCATTATCAATATATCCATTCATATCAACAAATTGTCCATTATCTCCGTATCTAACTGCATTTGTTACAAGATTTTCAAATACTCGAGCTAACAAATTCCCGTCACCGTAAATATATAAATGAGGATTAACATTCAACCTAGCTTCTAAATGATGTTTCTCCAATAATGGATACAATTCCTCATCTAACTGTATAAGCAACTCACTTATATTAATTGTTTTTTTATCTAACTTTAGCACGCCATAATTCATTCGCGTAATTTCAAATAACTCATCAATTAAACTTTCAAGTCGCTGCGATTTCGCAAATGCAATCATAGAAAAACGTTTAATCTGCTCCTTCGACAAATTATCATCTTTAAGAATTAAATCTAAATAACCTAAAACAGATGTTAAAGGCGTTCTTAAATCATGAGCTAAATTAACAACGAGCTGATTTTTACTACTTTCTGCAAAGTCACCTCTCTCAACCGCCTCTTTTAATTTTTCACTCGCTATATTAATTTCACGCGCAATCTCGCCAAATTCATCATTTGAAGTAATATGAACTTTCTTTGTAAAATCGCCGTCAGCAAGATGGTGAATACCGTTAGAAATTTCATTAAAATATTTTAAGTATGGTTTTGTTAAAAAGAAAAAGAATACAACAGATAGTGGGATAAAACACATTAAAAAGAATTTAATATCTACGATTGGTCTAAATTGGGCTAAATAATCTTCGTAACGTACCATCGTTCTATAATAAAGCTGTAATACTTTATAAATTATATATGTTCCTCCAGCTGCTAACACCATGCTTAGCGCAAACAAAGCAATCATTTTAAAACGAAAACTTCTCATCATGTTAGCCATTGAAAGTATAACCTACCCCCCATACCGTTTTTATTAACTTATTCTTTCTTGTATCCTCCCCAATTTTTTTTCGTAAAGTACGAATATGTACCGCAACTGTACTTCCACCATCGTAATAATCATCCGCCCACACTTGCTGAAGGATATTTTCCACACTGTATACCTTTTTCGGATGGCTCACTAATAAATATAAAATATCAAACTCTTTTGGGGTTAATTCAATTTGTTCTCCGTATACATTTAGCTTTCGTTGCTCAAGATTAATAGCCACTCCGCCTACTTCTAAAACGGATTTGTTCTCCTCTACTTTCGGTTGATTTAACGTAAGAAACCGACGTAGTTGTGCATTTACACGCGCAACTAATTCAATTGGGGCAAAAGGCTTTGTCATATAATCATCCGCACCTAGTACAAGACCTGTCACCTTATCAAAATCAGATGTTTTCGCGCTTAGAAAAATGATTGGCATATTATGCTTCACACGAATTTGTCGCGTTACTTCATAACCATCCATTTTTGGCATCATAATATCTAAAATAACTAAATCAATTGGTTGCGATTGAATAATAAGAACAGCTTCTTCTCCATCAGTAGCTTTCACAACATGATAACCTTCTTTTTCTAAATGTATCCCAATTAATTCAGCAAT
This sequence comes from Bacillus sp. FDAARGOS_1420, assembly GCF_019344915.1. NCBI lineage: Bacteria > Bacillati > Bacillota > Bacilli > Caryophanales > Bacillaceae > Bacillus > Bacillus sp. FDAARGOS_1420. The sequence continues at coordinate 2,199,575 of NZ_JAHWJB010000002.1, forward strand.
TTCCACCTCATCATCCGCTATTAAAATTGAAATCTGCTTCATTTTGCTCTTCCCCTCATTCCTTTTTCATACGTCCAATTTTAAACTAGTTTATTTTGTTTATATCATCTTAAAAGAACATTATTATGAGATTCTTACTTTTTAGAGATAATCTCGAGTACTATATTTCTTCTGCATTTTTTTGCATGTTTATGTTTTGTTAACTTTGCAACACCCTCTACGATTTCACATTTTATGGTAGAAAATGCAGAAAAACTAACAAAAATACAGTATATCAGAGATAATAATTATATAGCACAACAGATTTTACAGTAGGATCCCTTCATCTCAAGCCTAGCTAAGTGACAGTTAGTTTAACAAATAACTAACTCCCTTTCATTATATCAATATATTTTATACCCTTACTTATATTTCAACATAAAAACCGCTCCACTACTAGTGAAACGGTTTTTCCTTTATTTATTTTTATGCATTCACTTCAGTTTTTTGTTCCTTTACTACACTACGTTTGAAAGCAGTCGCTAAAATAATCATCATACTTACCGCACCAATCCAAACGAGCACTGTAGTAGGAGTATTCCAAGTTAACCCTTTCCCAAAGAAGAATATTTCCCTGAGACCTTCTATCATAAATCTCATTGGTAACCAAGCGTAAATCCAATCTTGATAAAACGAGGACATCATTTCAGGCGCTAATGCTAATAGCGGTGCACCAAAGAAAAGTAACAGTGCAAATAACCCGATTCCCTTTAAACCAACTAATGAAAGCACCGCAGAAATCATTAAGAAGAAACAAAAAGAAGTAATGGATAAGAACAAAGCCGTATCCGTGAAATTCGGGATATTTAATCCTACCATTCCATTCGCAATCCATGTAAGACCAAATCCAATTACAAGTGTAGCAATTGCTCCTGTTACTATTTGCTTTAGTTTCAATACGAAGTTCTCTTTTCTTGTATCCACTTGCGTTTTACTTATCGCAATAAAGATAATTGCTGCACTCGCTAAACTTGCAATCCATAACGGCTGGAATAAAGACATTGGCGAGTTACCGTTCGCACTATTTTTGCCGATTTCATTCACATTTGTCACTTTCTTCGTAATAGGTGTTACTACATTTGAAACTTGGTCTGCTGTTAATGTAGCTCCTTTTGCTTTCAATCCTTCTAATAGTTGTGTACGAACAGTATTGTTCATATTATCAACGATCGCATTTAACATTTGCCCCGCCATAGTTGATGCTGCTGTATTCATTCCTTGATTGATGAATATTTCTACCTCTGGCGAAGATGGCTGTGGTGTTCGTAATGATGCTTGTTTTGTGCTAAAGTCTTTCGGAATAACCAATGCTGCATAATATTCTTGATTATTTAAGCCTTTTTGAACTGCTTCTTTATTTTGCACTTCTACCCACTTTACCGCAGGTTCTTCCTCTGATTTTGATGTCTTTTTCATATTATCAACAATCGTTTGCCCCATATTCATCTTCGGTTGATTCGGAATTTCTACTCCTTGATCCTCATTTACAATTGCAATTGGTAAGTTTTTCGGCTTAGGTTGAACGGTTGGAAATAATGTTAATGAAAAAATAAAAACAACAAGTAGTGCAATAACTGGAGATAACAATAAAAGTTTGTTTTTAAACATTTTCTTTTCTCCTCCTTTAATTCGATTTATAATAACCAACAACGTGTTGTTTATTTATATTTGAATTATATGTTCGAGTTGAACCTTATACAATAATCAAAAATCGTGAATGTGTCGGTTATAAGACACATCCTTGAAATGTGTTGGCTAAAATTAAGGAGGGACATACTTTGCGCGATAGTAATTTAGATTTACGTGTTATTCGTACGAAAACTGCCATACGAAATGCATTAGTGGAATTAATTGAGGAAAAAGGTTTTGACGCCATTACAGTGAAAGATATTACTACGAAAGCAAACATAAATCGTGGTACATTTTATACACATTACCAAGATAAATTTGATTTAATGACAAAATGCCAAGAAGAAATTATGTATGAATTTTCTAGCATTGCTAAACAGAGATTACCGGAAGTTATTGCTGATCTTGGATCAAGCCCTTCCCCAACAATGCCATTTATACTTATAGCTTCTATTCTTGAATTTCTAAATGAAAATAGTGATTTTATGAAAGCTGTACTAAGCCCAAAAGGAGATTTATCTTTCCAAACGAAACTGAAAGACTTTATGTGGAAAACACTATTTGAAGATACGAATGGTCCTCTCATTAATAAGGAGAATTTACTTGTCCCAAGCCAATACTTAGCTTCCTATATGGCATCTGCTCATATAGGTGTCATTCAACAATGGTTAAATAATGGACAAAAAGAAACACCTGAGGAGATTGCTCGTATTTTATCAACAATCGCAGTTCATGGACCTTTTTATGCGGCTGGTTTAAAGAAATAAGTCCGCTATATAATAAAAGATCATCCACTATAATAGCGGATGATCTTTTATTTCATTACAACACTTCAATATACCCTTCTGTTCCATGTACCCGAATTCGCTGTCCGTCTTTTATTCGTTTCGTAGCATTCTCTACTCCGACAACTGCTGGTAATCCATATTCACGTGCAATAACTGCTCCATGTGTCATCAGTCCGCCAACTTCGGTGACTAACCCTTTTATAGACACAAACAATGGTGTCCATCCAGGGTCAGTAAAGGCAGTAACTAATATATCTCCATCTTCTAAATTCGCATCTTCCATGTTTAAAATAACGCGAGCTCTCCCCTCAATCACTCCTGAAGAAACGGGCAAACCTACAATCGCGTCAGCCGGGAGATTTTCTCGTTTGTACTTCCCAGTAATGATTTCTCCATCAGACGTGATAACACGCGGAGGCGTTAGTTTTTCATATAATTTGTACTCATTTTTCCGTTTATGAATAACCACGTAATCTAGTTTATTCGTAAGGACAACTTCGTGAAGTTCTTCAAAAGTTAGATAGTATATATCTTCTACTTCATCAATAACTTTATTTTGCACGAGTTGCTCGGCTTCTTTCAATATTGCCTGCTTATATATGAAATAACGATTAATCATACCGTATTTTGGATATTCACGATAACCGATAAAATTCCGGATGTTACGAATCATTCGCTTCGTTTCTTCTACTTTTTGTTTACCATCGGGCAAGTGCTGTAATCGATTTAATAACTCTTCTTCTTTTTTCAAAGCTTCTTGCAGTCCTTCTTCAAACTTCCGCTTACTCGCCCCCGCTTCAAAGTCTCTTATATTATTTAAAATCATCGGGATAATTGTAGTTGGCTTTTCACTCCAGCGTGTTTTCGTAATGTCGATTTCTCCGCTGCATCTCATTCCGTATTTATTTAGAAAAGTTAGAAGGGCATCTCGAGCTTTTTCTCCGCCTTTAAATTGAACTAATTCATCTAAAAAGTTATCATTTTCTACATGTTGTAAATACGCAATAACTTCTGGATATGGCCGAATCACATCAGCAACATCGAGTAATGTTAAACCCATTTCTGACGTAATATTGTTTTGTACAGATAGCGAAAGTGTGTCTGCTACATTTTTTTCACCTAGCCATTGCTCCATCTTTTCATTAATCCATGATGAAGCGTCCATACCTGCCATAATGACGGCTATACTTTGCGGGTTGAATAATACTGTTCTTAATTGCTGGATGTCTTCCAGAATAAAATCAAATACATCCATCCCTGATTTCGTTTGAATATTTCGTTTTAACTCTTCAAGTGATGCTTGACTAGTCTTTATTAAATTCGTAACGATTGCCGGATCGTTTTCGATTTGTGGTTGCGAGCTTGCAGGTGGTCCACTTTTACCAACACTCTTTTCTTTTTTATCATCTGGTAACAATTTAATAAAATCATCTCGCTCGACTACAGTTGTTAATGCATCTCGTATGAGCGGATCAGATTTTCCTAAAGTGTTTATTAAGAAATCTCTGCTAGCAGGTGAAGCTAATCTTTGTGTAGCATCAACAAATAGCCTGCCCCCCGCTTTACGCATAGGAGCACTAGTCGTTAACAGGAAAAAAGATAATCCTAGTGGTTTCATCGCATCGGTCATCATTTGCTGATGACCAACCGATATATACACATAATTTTCCTGATCATTTGCTTCTGGAATTGGATATAAAGTCGTTATCGGCCTGCTTTGGACAATATAAAATGTATCATCAACTAAACACCATTCAATATCTTGCGGACAACCAAAATAAGCTTCAATCTGCCTTCCGATGCGTGCTAGTTGTATTATTTGTTGTTCCGTAAGTGTTTGAATCTTTTGCTGAGCCGGCTCAATCTGCCCTGTCTCTGTTCCGCCCTCTTTTAAAGCATAGATAGCTAATTTTTTAGTTGCAATCATCTTTCCGGTGATTTCGCCTTCTTTTACTTTATAATTATCAGCACATACTAAGCCAGAGACTAAAGCCTCACCAAGCCCAAAACTGGCATCAATTGATAGCACCTTTCGGTTAGAAGTAATTGGATCAGCAGTAAATAAAATGCCCGAAGCCTGCGGGAAAACCATTCTTTGAACGACAACACATATAGAAACTTGATTATGTTCAAAATCATTTTGCATCCGGTAAATGACTGCTCGCTCTGTAAATAAAGACGCCCAGCACTTTCTTACATGCTGCAAAATCGCTTCTTTTCCGATTATATTTAAATACGTATCTTGTTGACCAGCAAACGAGGCATATGGTAAATCTTCAGCAGTAGCACTAGAACGCACGGCATACGCATGTTCATTTCCAAAACGTGAGAGATAATAAGCCGCAGCTTCCACTACATCAGAAGGAATTTCTACTTTCATAATCGTTTCTCTAATCTTCTTACTGATTTCACCAATTTGAGCCCGCTCTTCCATTTTTAACTTTGTTAGCTGCTGCAACAAAGTTTGAAGCTCTTCATTTTGCTCGATAGCCTTTTCATAGCCTACCGTTGTAACACAAAAACCTTCTGGCACTTGTATCCCTTGAATGTTGGATAACTCTCCTAAATTCAATCCTTTTCCACCGACAAGCGAAAGCTGCGTTTTTTCTATTTCCTGAAAATCGAGAACGAAAGAACTCATTCGGCACCTCTCCTTACTGTTCATGTGCTATTGATTGTAGCAGTAGTAAATGAGAATAAACAGTCTATTTCGAACGTGATTTACATGATATAATTAAGTTAGGAAGAGATATTTCCCCCTCTAATTCACCTCAATTACATCACCAAGCTTAAACATTCTTTTATTATGAAAAACATCCGTAATCCGTACAAGTAATCGTCTCATTTATTGGATTAATATCAACTACTGTTATGTAATTTTTATATAGATAGCAATCCTTATAATATGTAAGTAAAATCTCTTCTTCACCTAAATATGAAATTAACAGCTTATTTTCAATCCTTTCTTTTGCATCTTGCGTTACGATTGGACGTGGGACTTTCATTTGTTCACTTATAATTTCTTTAATAACTGCGAACTGTTCTGGCATACTGGCCGTTCGTTATCAAGACCTACATTGTAAAAAGTCATAAAAAATAAAGGGCGATACATATTAGTCATGACTAATATGTATCGCCCTTTTACTTCATGTTCAATTTCAAACGAATAAAGCCATTAATATTAAATCTTGATAGCCATCATCCAATTTTACACCCTTTGCTTTTCTACCCTCTTCAAAAAATCCTAGATTCTTATATAACTGGATTGCACCTAAATTATCTTCCATTACCTCAAGGCAAACCTTTTCAATCTTACTGTTATTTTTAGCCCAATTGATTAACGTTTCTAGAAGAGCTCTTCCAATACCATAATTTCGATATTCAGGTAGTATGGTCATCGCAAAAGCCCCTTGATGACTAATTTTTTCTTTGTTTCCGTTCTTAAAATCTATTGTACCGACTAACTTACCATCAACTTCAGCAATAAACTGTACATAATTTGGATTTTTATGATAAGCTTTTAACGTTTTTTGAATAGCATCAACACTCATCTTTTTTACATCCTCAACCGTACTTAACATGTATGGAGCGTTTGTTAAAGCCTTTGAAGCAGAATTTAGCATTCTTTCTGCATCCTGTTCTTTAGCTTCTCTAATTATTACTGTTTTTCCATCCTTAGATTTATAAGTAAAAACATTAGTTGATAATATATTACACACACCCTTTCGGAATATAATTAATCGGATTTTTTAACTATTCCACAATTCTTAAGTAAGGGAAAGTCGTGTCACCTTTTTCTGCAATTGCTCTCCTTTAACTTAATAACAATTATTTCAAATATTTTTAATTTTAACAAGATTTTATTCCGTTATATGACCCGTTTGTTGAACAAGTAGGAAACGGATTGCCCTCAGATTTTTTTATAGACTTCTGCATAAGCAAATTTTAACTGCTCACGTAGTTCTTTATTTTCCTCATCTAATTTCTTAATTTTACGTTTTAATGAAGTAATAATGGCGTCCTTATTGTTTTCATCCGTTTCCCGTTTAATTTGCTTTTGGGTAGAAACTTGGGCTTGTTGCTGACGTAAGGATTCAATCCGTTCACGCATTCCGGTATTCTTGTAGAACGTTGCTTTAGCAACACCTGCCTCACTTGCTACGCTATTAAAATTGATGTTCTGATTAGCTCGCACGGGTTACTCGCAAACAAATGGATACTTGCGGTCATATCCATGAAAAACTCATCTATTCCGTTGTCAATATTATTTCTCACTTAAATACACTATTTGAATTTTTAAGTATAACTTCATTTTAAAAGGTCAGGTGTTTAAAGAGCAGTAATAGCATTCGAAATTTACGTACACTTTGCAAAAAATGTCACGTTCTATGTGCAGATCACTTAAACTCTTTAAAGAGCGGAGTAATAACAACTGATTGACGTCGATATTTTTAGGAAGTAGACTAACTATTAACGATATTCTTTTTACTTACTAAAAAAGAATGATTCAAAATTCAATTTATGTTATGTACTTATAAAAAAGATTTGATATACGATATGGGTATATAAACCCATGCAGTATTAAAATAAAAATACACCTTCAATAAATGAAGGTGTATTTTTTCATTTCTATCGCTTTTAAATGAGTTATTACATTGGTTAATTTGATTTATAAATATTAAAACCTCATTTGAGACTTGTATAAAGATCAAAATAGTAACCTAAAATGCATTTAATTAATGCCTAATCCTGCACTTGCATAACCCGTAATAGTATTAACAAGTGAAATACCAGAAGCTGTGGCAGAAAAAACTAATAAAAGCCTTGTTGCTGGGGTTACCGGAATATTCAATCCTGTTATTATCCCAGATGATATAGTTCCTAGAGATAATGCACCCGTTAAAGGGGGGGCTAAAGTAACTATTGCCCCTGGAATCGGGCTAAAAGTATTATCTGGGGTAGTTGACTGATACAATTGCGCAGTTAATGTCACTGTCGTACCAACCAAGCTTAATGCGACAGTAATACTAAAATATGCTGCTAACGAAGTAATGGTACCACTACGCGGCATTGAAAATGCAAAATTTATAATGGGTCCTAATGCCGTACCAGTCAAATCAATATTCCCACCAACAAGCGATATACCTGTTGCTGAATTCCCAAATCCAACTAAACTTGTTGTCCCTATCAGTCCACCCACAATTGTAGTCAGAATTACCGGACCACCAGAAGCAAATGGTATAATCGCTCCGCTTCCTGTTGAACCGGTACTTCCGGTTGCTCCGGTTGCTCCCGTTCCTCCTGTTGAACCCGTACTTCCCGTTGCTCCCGTTGGTCCTGTACTTCCGGTTGCTCCCGTATCTCCTGTCGGTCCTGTATTTCCGGTTGCTCCCGCTCCTGTTGGACCCGTACTTCCCGTTGCTCCCGCTCCTGTTGGACCCGTACTTCCCGTTGCTCCCGCTCCTGTTGGACCCGTACTTCCCGTTGCTCCCGTATCTCCTGTTGCTCCCGTACTTCCCGTTGCTCCCGTATCTCCTGTTGCTCCCGTACTTCCCGTTGCTCCCGCTCCTGTTGCTCCCGTACTTCCCGTTGCTCCCGTGTCTCCTGTTGCTCCCGTACTTCCCGTTGCTCCCGTGTCTCCTGTCGGCCCTGTACTTCCGGTTGCTCCCGTGTCTCCTGTCGGCCCTGTACTTCCGGCTGCTCCCGTGTCTCCTGTTGCTCCCGTACTTCCCGTTGCTCCCGTGTCTCCTGTCGGCCCTGTACTTCCGGTTGCTCCCGTGTCTCCTGTCGGTCCTGTAGGAAATGTTATTGATGGAATTGGTGGAAAAGTAGGCCCTATTAAATCAGGATCTATTGCATGAGCTTGAAGCAATTCATATATTTTTTGCATTTCATTTTTATCAGCCACATCATCAACTCCTATAATACGACTGTATTATATTGATATGCGAGATTATATTACACTTCATTTATCTATATATAATATGTGTTCCCGCTACTATTATGCTCCTTATATCATAGCTAACTTTTTAGGTACTATTAAATTATTTTATTAAGATATTAACATCCCCTCAATATTCAAATGCTGATGTTATTTTCATCATTAAAAAGGAATATTATTTAAACATTTTTTATACTTTCTTTACGCGCATGGGACAGGTTCATGCAATATGCACAACAAACTGAATATCTTCGTTTAATTCTTGCATGACAACAACTTTTTAACTTTATGTAATCTATATGACCTAACATCAAGATAAACAAATTTACAAAAGAACGTATCCTTATAAATATTTTCACACTTATGTCGGCTGTACCGCTATTAAATTTCAATGTGACTAGAAATTTAAGACACACCTATGAGTTATTTTTAATACACTAACAGTTCATCTACAAAATTAAGGCACCCTTACCTTGGTATTTAAATACAATGGCATGAGTAGTTACCATTTTTCATTTAGTTACTCTTTTTTTGATATGTATGGATATAAGAAAAATAGAATTTTTTTACCAAATATCCCTTGTAAATCTCCATATATAACGGCTATTTAAAAATGGTAACGAATAGTAAGAGCCATCGGTATGGAAGGGGAATTACAATGAGTATTTCTATTATAATGATGGGTTTCATTATAGGGGGATTGGTTGGAGTAACAGGGATAGGTGGGGCCGCATTACTGACTCCATTTCTTCTAACATTAGGTATAAGTCCTTCTGTAGCTGTTGGAACTGATCTAGTATATAACTCTATTACTAAAATGTTTGGAATATCCCAACACTGGAAACAGAAGACCATCAATTTTAGACTAGTAAAATATCTAGCTATTGGGAGTATACCTAGTGCAATTATCGCAGTAGTAACGATTCATTTCTTACCCCTCTTTCACTATAGTCGAGAAGGAATTATAAAGTATATATTAGGATATGTTCTAATCCTTGCGGCAATTTCTATTTTAATAAAGGCATTTTTCTATAATGAATCTACACAAAATTATTTTCAAAGACAGACTATGGTACAAAAAAAGAGCCTAACAATTCTTATTGGTGCAATACTCGGTTTTATCGTGGGACTTACTTCTGTGGGGTCAGGCTCTTTATTCGCTATTGCAATGATATATTTATATCAACTGAGACCATCCGAGTTAGTAGGCACAGATATTACACATGCTTTTTTATTAGTGACGGTTGCAAGCATACTAAATATGAATTTAGGCAACGTAGATTATCTCTTGTTAATTCATTTACTCATTGGTTCTATCCCAGGTGTCATACTTGGTAGTAAATTCTCCACTAAGATTCCCGTTAAACCCCTTCAAATATTTCTAGCTATCATAATTGGTGCTAGTGGACTAAAGTTAGTTATCGCTTATTAAAAAAATTTATGCTTTTGCTATATAAGAATGGAGGTTCAAAATGGATCATACAGAACTATATAATTTTATATACAAGCAAGGGCGTGCCCCTCATTTCCATAAAGATTTTCCCCTAATCTTATTTTGGAGCCAAAAAAGCGGTTGTACTTCGCTAGCCCACTGGTTTTTTTATCAAATTAATTTATTTAAAGAAGCGATAAAATACAACCCGTTCATTCACAACTATGAGTATGAAGTATATAAAAACTCTACACATTATTTAGCACAATTAGCTAGTGGATTACAAACTAAAGAGAAGAATACTTACAAACTAGTAAGAAATCCTTATAGAAGAGCAGTAAGTTCTTTTGTTGCTCTGATTCCGCCACCAAATTTTGAGAATCCCGCATGGAAACCCATTCGACAATTTCTGTATGGTGATGAAACCTGCAATAAACCCATTTCCTTTAAACTATTTTTGTATTATTTAAAAGCACACATGACCAAATTAGATCAAGTAGATCCTCACTTTACACAACAATATATACAAGGAGAAGAGGAATTCGTTACGAACTATATTTATCTAGAAAATTTCAACACAGGAATTTCGAAACTAGAAGAAGTATATAAATTAAAAAAATCACCATTAGATCTGTTATCAAAGGCTTGGCATTATCAAGAGAGTAAGATGATTTACAAAGGAGTTTATGCAGACGGTGATATCACAACCCCTCTTTTCCCACGATTACCTACTTATGATAGTTTTTATGATGCAGAAACAACTCAGTTGGTTCAAGAAATATTTGCAAAAGATTTTAATATGTATCATTATGATTTAAATTCTTTTCTCTCAAAATAAAAGTGTTCAAAGCCACTGGCTCTATTAAGTGTTTTATCTTAAAACTGATACGACAACATCATATATTTATAAATTTTCATACACTTCTCCTAATTCTTTTTTTAGTTGTGTTTTTAAGTGCTCATTTTCACTTTCTAATAGCTTGTTCTTATGTTTTAAAAGCTACTTTACTCAATAATAAGTTTGGCCCAATACCAATCGTAAATTCGAGCCGTGTACGTTCATATATTTCTCTCTTAAACTTAAATGTGAACTCGCAAACAAATGAATACTCGCAGTCATATCCATGAAAAATTCATCGATACTATATTGATGAAAATCTTCCGGCGCAACATACTGTAAAGCTAAGCCCATTATGGGATTTGAACATTTCACATACGTATGCATAATTGGATTCACAATAATAATATCTTGCCGCTTCGGTATTTCATACAAACGAGCCATCTTCTTAATTCCTAACGCTTTTAATGGCGGTGTTGCTGCCAATACGATCGATCCACTCCGATTCACATCTCCTACGACAGCCAATTTTGTATAACGTGGATCAAGTCCTTTTTTAATACATGATACGCTCGCATAAAAGCTACGAAGATCTACACAAAGAATAATGCGATTTGGTAAAAGAGAATACTCATGCAAGGCTATCACTCCTATCAAAAGAACATTCGTTCTTTTGATAGGTATTTCCATGAAAATTTTGGTTAAAATAACCTTACTTTTAAAAATTTTTTAAGAAAAACTTAAGAAATCCCCCCCTATATTCATAAGAAGTTTTTTCTATACTGCAAATGTAAATACATAAAAGGAGAAACAATTATGAAGAAATTTGTACTTTGCATAATAGGAATAAGCCTCCCTATATACTTACTACCTTTCATATTACGAGGGGATTTGGACAGATTTAATCCGATTGCTGAAGAAAAAAATGTATACGCCATTGCGAAAGGATATGGCGTTCCGGATTATCATCATAAAGGAAGAGCTCTGTACTCACTAAAAGGCGTTGATGAATCAAGGAATGAGAAAGAATATACAGTAGGAACTAGCACCCCTAATGATTTTATAAGAAAAACTTACTTGAAAATTCATGTGAAAGGAAAGTATGTCTATTCTTACGACGTTATTTCTGAAAAGGAGATTCCCGAGAAAATAAAGGACCAATTGTAAATAAAAGAGCCTACTCGTATGAGCTGGCCCTTTATTACCTCTTCCACCTACCATTGGGCCATCGCCCTTAACACACTTGAGGAAAGAGAATTCTTTCAATAAATTTATTAAATTAATTATCATTGTTTTAATAACCATTGTTCAATTGCTTTCACTGTTTCATCTCGTTGTGCTTTTGGCGTAATTAAGCTGGCATTATCACCCTTTTGTTCACCATACATGCCAAAGTTAGCATGATTGCCCCCTTTTATCATGTGCATAGTTGTATTCTTTGACATTAACTTTTTACTGTTCTCTATTTTTTCTACAGTTGCTAAAGCATCTACTTCCCCATAAATTGATAACATTGGCATCGATTTAGTAGAGAAATTATCTGCAGGATAAGAGCCTAAGAAAATGATCCCGTCTACCTTATCTTCATGTTGAAAGGCATACTTAGAAATCATAGCTCCCCCCATTGAATGTCCAGCAACATACCATTTTTGAACTTCAGGATACTTTTCAATTACACTGTCTACCACATTTATTCCAAATATCGCTAAGTTTAATGGTAACTTAGGCATCACTACAAAATGTCCATCTTTTGCAAGATCTTCCCCTAAGTAACTATAAGCTTCAACTTCTACTTTAGCTCCTTGATAAAAAATAACCCCTATTTTAGCATCTTTCTCTCCAAAAACTATATTCTCTTCATCTTTTTTATCATCTACTAACGACAAAGCCTCTTTCGTTGGTTTATAAGTAAACTGAGACCAAACAAAAAACGTAATACTTCCCATAAGTAAAATACCTAGTAAAGAGTACAGAAAAATTCTCATCCACTTCTTCACATATATGACCTCCCTAAGATGTATATATTCTATATTTTAGATTATCATTAATAAACATAAAAACTCGAGCATTTTTATTATACTCAAGTTTTTATTTGCGTCTTTAATTTATACTATAAATTGTCCAAGATAAATATGTAGCAAATACAGCCCATAAAAAATATGGAATTAGCAACCATGTCGATACTTTAGATAAATTGGAAGAAAGCGCTATGAGAAGTAACGTAGTAATAGCGACTAGTAAACAATCTACTGTTGCTAAAAACAAATTTTTTTGACTGAATTGAAAGTAGCTGAACGCCTGGTTGCACATATAATTTAAAAGAAATAAAAACCAAAATGTTTTTGGCTTAAATCCATATTTGTTGTAAATAATTGCAACTGATAATGCAATAAGTCCATATAATATAGCCCAAATAATTCCGATTGTCATACCAGAAGGTGTCCAAGACGGCTTTTCTAGCGCATCGTACCAAATACGATCAATTGGAAATAAAATACTAGAAACATAAAACAAACCATATGTTAGTAAAAACACTATGATACTAGATTTTTTCATAAACATTCTCCTTTTTCAATAGAAGGTTTTAGAAACTCTATATGATTCGTATGCTCTTTCAATGAATAAAACTTTAATATGTAAATGGACATTCTTATACTTTTCATTATAACCTTTACATATCAAATTCATATTAATTAATTCATTTATTTTATACAAATTCTTTCATACTTTTATATGCACAAAGTGCTCTCTCCCGTGCTGCCTTATGATCAACAACTGGAAAAGGATATGTATTACCAAGCTTAATATTGGCCTTTTGTAAAATATGCTCAGGTGCTTCCCAAGGTTTATGTATATATTTATTCGGTATATCTCTTAATTCTGGTACCCATCTTCTTATATACTCTCCATTTTTATCAAACTTTTCTCCTTGTGTGATAGGGTTAAAAATACGAAAGTACGGTGATGCATCTGCTCCACTTCCAGCAACCCATTGCCATCCCATTGTATTATTTGCAATATCAGCATCTAGTAGTGTATCCATAAACCATTTTGCTCCTTCTTGCCACGGAATTAACAAATGCTTTACAAGAAAAGAGGCTACAGCCATCCTTGCCCGATTATGCATAAAACCTGTTTGCCATAATTCCCGCATTCCCGCATCAATAAACGGATAACCAGTTTCACCCTTCTGCCATACTCTTAATAACTCCTCTTCATTATTCCATGGAAAATTTTCAAAGCTTTTATTAAGAGGTTTATATATTGTAAATGGATAATGATATAGCAAATAATAAGAAAACTCTCGCCAAATTAATTGACGTATAAAACTATTCACTTGTTTTTCAAAAAGACTACATTGTCTTTCGGTACTTTTATTTATTAAGTAATGATGCATCAACCTCACTGATATTTGACCAAATGAAAGATAAGGTGCCAACATTGAATGAGCGTATTGATTTGGAAAATCCCTTCCTTCACTATAAGATGCTAATTTACTAGAGAAAAATTTCTTAAATGTTTTGTATGCCCCTTCTTCTGTAGGCTCCCATATTGATTCAATATGAGATGTCCACGGTATAGTCGGCAGCAAATGTAATTCTGAAATGGATAAGCTTGCTGGTAGAGAGCTTCCCCCTTTTATACTCTGCACTTTACTAATAGGTTTAGGTATTGACTGCTTTTGAAATGCATTGTAAAAAGGCGTAAAAACCTTATATTCAGTGTCATCTTTCTTTTTAATAATCCACGGTTCTAATAATAAATGTGAATTAAATTCCTTGCAGATAATACCTTTATCTTCTAACATCATTTTCATTTTTTGATTAGATTGTAATCTGTCCGGATCATAACAAATATTCCAATATACAGCCGTTATACCTAATTGTTCTATGAGAGAAAGTATTTCTTCCTGTGTATTTCCTTTACGAATTATTAAAGTAGAGCCCAATGCCTCAAGTTGCTTTTGGACATCTACTATAGCATGGTGTAACCACCACTTTGACGCCTCCCCCATTGAAAAAATTTCATCTTGTACATATACCGGAAAAACCTCACCGGACTGAACAGCCTCAAATAGAGCTGGGTTATCATATAAACGAAAATCTTTTTGAAACATAACAATAATTTTACCTTGCATAGCTATCCCTTCTGATTCTAAAAAATAGATTATTTATATTATTATAAGAATAATTCTTTGTAATCACAAACAAACTTTCCCAGAGTTATAGGATTGCTACGTATTAAATATTTAACTACCACAAGCAGTTAATACTAGCATTACAATGAAAAGCAATAAAAACTTACTCATTTTCTTCATAACACACCCCGAATACGCTTTTCCACAGTAATGTAACGTAAAATAGCATTTAGGCATTTGTAGATTTATACAACATATTGCGAAGCAGAATACAAATGAACCCTAATACTAATGCAAATATACCTACAAATAAAATATATTCCGTTCCAATTTGTGCAATAATTATGCCTGCGATCCCGGTACCAATTGTTGTCCCTAAATTACAAGAAGTTAAAAATAATCCATTAACAAAATCAGGTGAATTAGATGCTGAAGACATCATCCAATATTGGTTGACATTGCCCCCCATCCCGCCAAAAATACCCCAAATTACAATAAGAATTGCCGTTGGAATCACAAGGTCTGCTACAAAGAAAAAGACAATATATAATGCAATTAGAGCAATTGGATAAATGATTACCATACGGACAGGAGCTATTATCAGTAATCTCCCTGCAAGAATATTCCCGATAATATTCGCCAACCCATAAGCAAATAACATGATACTTATCATATATGGCGACATTCTTGTTACAACATCTAAATATTCAGCTAGATAACTATAAATTCCAAATACCGCTCCATTTAAAAATGTTACAGCAAGTATTGATAGCCATGCGATGCCCTTTGTTAAAATTTTGAGCTGCGAACCATAAGAAAGCTTTTCCTGAACAGGCATAGAGGGAATAAATAGTATCGTCATAATAAACGCAAAAATATTAACAAGTGCAAAAAGAGCTAACGATATTTCAAGTGTAAATACATTTGCTAAGAAGTTGACAATCGGTACACCTAAAACCATACCAGCTGAAACCCCAATAAACACTTTGGCAACTGCTTTTGGAGCTTCTTTGGTACTAACTGAAGTTGCTGCTACTGATAAAGCCATCGATACGTACACTGGATGGAAGAAAGCCGGAATTACCCGTGCAACTAAAGCAACTGTAAAATTCGTTGTAAAAATTGAAATAATGTTACCGATAATAAAGATTCCTAGTACTAATAACATAACCGTTTTTCGATTTACACCCGAAAAAACTAAAGGAAGCGTTGGAGCCGCAATGGCAATGGCGAGTGCAAACAGGCTAACCATTAAGCTTGCCTTCGAAACACTTACATCAAAATGATCTGATAATGCTGGAAGCAGGCCAATGTACCCCATTTCAGTATTAAGAATACCGAAAACCCCTACTGCTAATATAAAAATTAATACACTTTTTGAATTCTTCATAAAAAACACTTCAACTCCTCTTTCACTTCTCATCAATGATTTTGGTAATGTGATTATAAAATGGTATTATCAAGATAACAAATACCTATATTGAATACGTTCCTATAACAAATAAGCATACGAAGGAGAAGAGTTTTTTGGACATACGTGTATTACGCTACTTCATTGCGGTAGCAACGCAAGAAAATATATCTGCTGCTGCAAATTCATTGCATTTATCACAACCTACATTATCAAGACAATTAAACAACCTTGAAGAAGAGCTTGGAACTACTTTGTTTGTAAGAGGAAATCGAAAAATCACTTTAACAGACGAAGGTATGTTTTTATTGGAGCGAGCAAAAGAAATTGTGGATTTAGTAGAAAAAACAGAAGCTAATTTTAATCAGCAATCTGAAATTATTAGTGGAGAAATTCATATTGGAGCTGGAGAAACAGAGGCAATGCAGTTCATTGCACAAACTATAAAAAAAGTTGTTGCCCATCATCCCAGCATTAAATTTCATTTATATAGCGGCAATGCTGATGACATTACAACAAAATTAGATAGTGGTTTATTAGATTTTGGTATCGTTATTGAGCCAGCAAATAAACAAAAATATGATTACTTAAAGTTGCCAGCTACTGATGTATGGGGCGTACTTATGCGAAAAGACAGCCCCTTAGCTGAAAAAGCTTATATCCATCCAACAGACTTACTAAATAAACCTCTTATCATATCAAGACAAACCGCTGTAAGTAATGAATTATCAGGATGGCTTGGAGAGGAAATTGAAAACTTAAATGTTATAGGTACATATAATTTACTCTATAATGCATCCTTACTCGTAAAAGAAAATATAGGCTATGCATTGTGTATTGATAAGCTTATGAATACTTCTGAGGAAAGTACGCTTTGCTTCCGCCCCCTATCTCCTATGCTAGAGGCTGGATTAAATATTCTTTGGAAAAAACATCAAACATTTTCAAGTGCTGCAAAGATTTTTCTAACATATTTGCGGGAAGGTATGTAAATGTTTTTTTGCAAAAACTGCATGTTTGATAAGCGGTATAACCTTATTTTTAGGATACATCTATCTAGGAAAAAGAAAAATTTCAGTTGAATTAATTCTTATTTAAGCTTAGCTTGATAGCAATGTGGCGGTGCTATCCCCTTTATAAGCTGTTTGCGATACGAATACCGTTGATCAATATATTCAACTTAAAATACGGACTTCATACACAAAGTAAAATTTCATAAAGAAAAAGCCGATTTCCTTATCGTATAGGAAATCGACTTTTGACTTAATTATTGATTTAGTAATAAAAAAACCTTTTTAAGATAATTATATTTATACTATAGACGTTGATCTTTCTGGAAGTTTAGACGAAAATGATCCTCATCATTATATACCCCAAATTCATACCCTTGCTCTTTATAAAATTTAATAATTTCCGGAAGAGCTTGTAATGTTTGCGCCTTTTCATGCATTAAAACAACTTCTACTTCTTCTGTTGTCTGTTTCTTTACATTTTCGATAATCTGAGTTGGATTATCTTTTAATTTCCAATCATTTGAGTCTATTGTCCAATCCCAAACTTTTATTGCTGCTTCTACAATTTGATTACGAATTTCCTCGCCCTTTAATCCTGGTGCAGATCCATATGGTGGACGGACTAGTTTAGGAGTTGTACCCGTAATATTATGGATAAGATCTAACGTTTCTTTCATCTCTGGTACAAATTGTCCCTTTTTGTATAGCTTATCACTATTATGTGTCATACTATGTGCACCAATATAATGTCCTTCTTTTACTGCTCGTTTTACGTTTTCCTGAAAACCTGTATTTTGTAAATTACTACCTTGCATAAAAAATGTCGAAGCAACATTTTGCTCTTTTAGTACATCTAAAAATTTCCCAGTCAATTCGCTAGGACCGTCATCAAATGTTAAATAGACAACTTTTCCTACCGGTTTTCCATCAGGTCTTTTTTGTTTTACTGGTGATGTTTCCTTTTTCTTTTCTTGTTGTTGCGTATTAACTTGTTTACTACTTTCATTAGCTACTCCTTTCGCTGGGATAGAGTTCCATTCCCCTATTAAAAAGAATGTGAAAAAGGTCGTTGCTAAAACAACTCCTAGAGATATTATTACCTTAGTTAATCGACTTGTTTTTTTCTTACTTTGTGATTCTTTCATTATTTTTCGATCCTTTCCCTATTAATTTTCATATTCATTATTTATAAGGCTGAGCCTTTACTCGACTGAATCATTAGTTTCAACCGTATCTACAATAAATAGATTAATAGAGACGGATAAAGATAAGATGCAGATAATGTCGAAATCAGTTAAAGAATAGCCTATTGCATCCAATCTTTAGAAGAATATTTGTTTCTAATTTGAAAACTGGATATACACCCAAAATAAAAAATACTACTCTTCCTAATTAAGATTTAGAAAGAATAGTATTTTTCTATTTGCCTATTTTATTACATAATAAAATAATTAATAATGCCATCCACAATACCTTTTTGCGATTTTGTTTGGAATTCTTCTGAATTCATTCTTTTTTCATCATTCGCATTAGATGTAAACCCTAACTCAATTAGGATAGCCGGAGAAGGATTTTCTCGTAAGACAAGAAAATCACTGCCATGAACACCTCGATCTCGGCTGTCTATATTTTGATCAAAAATAGCTTCTTGTACGGTCTTAGCTAACTTTTTATCTTTCCTTTTATTAGCTCCATAATGAGTTGTTATTCCCTTTACATTTATATCCTCAAAAGCATCATGATGAATGCTAATATAAAGATCCGCTGAATGGTCTTTAGCTACTTTGACACGTGCTTGTAATTCTTCTTTTTGCTTTGTTTCTGGAAGTAAGCTAGTATCTTTTTCACGTGTCAATATAACTTTTGCATCCGTTCTTTCTTCTAATTCTTTCTTTATATTTTGTGCTACTTTTAAATTAAGATCTTTTTCAATCGTTCCAAATTTCTTTCCTTTCGTCCCTTTATCTCCTCCACCATGCCCCGGATCAATTACAATTGTTTTTCCTCTTAATCGTAAATCCTCTTGTGATATATTTTTATGCCCCTTAGCATGTATAAAACTAACTCCTGTGCCTATTATTAATATAATAAATAAAAGCAATGTCACTCTTTTTTTCATTTTAACAATCTCCTTATCAGCTTTTCATTCAGTTTCTAATGAAAATAGTAATGAATGCTGATAAAGATAAAATGCAGATAATGTCGATTTTGTTTAAAAATGATAAAAACGTGTAGAACGACAATTCTACACGTTTTTATTTAAATAGAAGAAAAATAACACTCCATCTTCTGTATTCGAAACACCATATTCCGCGCCATGCAGCTCTAATATATTTTTTGAAATAGCAAGGCCCAATCCTGTTCCGCCTTTTGAACGTTGACGAGACGTATCTCCTCGATAGAAACGATCCCATATTTTCTCTACATGTTCTGGCGCGATATGAACCCCTTTATTTTCTACACATACCTTTACACGTTCATTTTCTTCTATTGTAGAAATAATAATATTCTCATGTTCTGGTGTGTAACGAATCGCATTCGTAATAAAGTTAGTAACCACCTGTTCTATTCGATGTGGATTTGCAACTACCTCAATTTTAGAAAGTTGTTTATGGACATGTAATTGCTTAGCTGTTATATCCGAGGTTAACTGCTCACATATATAATCAATCATCTCATCAATATGGAAAACATCCATTTCCATATTATACGTACCAGACTCGAATTTTGCTAACTCCAGCATATCAATAATGAGCATATCCATTTTATCTACTTCTTTTGACATTGCTTTAAAGTAATACTCCTTCTTATTACTAGCAACACCATCCTCCAAAATTGAAATACAGCTCTTCATAATACTTAAAGGCGTTTTTAACTCATGTGAAACACCCGCAATAAATTCTTTACGTGTATTTTCTAATTGCTTTTCTTTTTCTATATCTTGCTGCAATTGATTAATATACGAATGCAAAGCTTTAGAAAGTGTATTAATATTTTTTGATAAATCGCCTATTTCATCCTTTGTAGTAATAGGTATCGTCTCTGAGAAATCTAAACCAGCGATTTTTTTTGTAGTATCATTTATTTGTAATAGTGGTTTGGCGATTTTATTTGAATAATAGAACGATATCAAAACGATTAAAATCAATACAAATAGAATTAAATATACATAATAATCCTTTATCATTTGCACAGCTTCATCAACTGGCTGTAATGATGTCATAGCAAATATGTAATTTACCTTACCATCTGCATCTATTGTTGGTTTGATTAATAGTTTATATTTAATATCATTTTCTTCATAGTCCACTATTTCTGTAGAAGTAATATTATTTGGTTTTTGATTTAATATTAAATCAACCTGAAATTGTTTTATTCTATCTATTAACACACGATTTCCATAAATAGAATTAGTTCCTACAGTCCCCTCCGGTAATTGCACGTTCTTAATGCTTCCTGCTAAATATAATTGCGAACTTTCTTTTGAAGATGCGTTTTTTTGTCCATATAACATTTCTGATAGTTGCTTGTTCTCTAGCCCAACATTCTTCTCTTTTATTGTTAACATCGCAGGAACCACTATATCCCCCTTCTGTACTCCATCAATAATAATATGATTCCCCTGTTCTAAACTATATTTTATCCTTTGTATATCTTCTAAATTGATAAAACTATACAACGGTATCTGAATTGAACGTTCAGAAAAGGTGTTATTTCCGTTAGGATCTAACTGAATTTCTAAAGAAAAATCATTTGCATATTTTATATTCCCTACACTATCTAACGTTGTAATCCATGTCGCATTATCTTGGTAGAAATTTTGTTCCAACTCTTGAATCCTTTTCACGTCATCTCCAGCTTTTATATATGCCTTTTCAAAGGATTGAATATTCGTTTTAATATCATTAACTTTTCGATTCGAATAATATTGCTTAAAAAATATGGTTTGTCCAATAAAAATAGTCACTAAAATAAGTGTGCATAATGCCGTTGTTAATATAAATAGTTTTAATACAATTCCCTTTTTCATACCTGTCCCTCAAATTTATAACCAGTTCGCACAACGGTTACAATACAAGTCGCTTTTTGCCCTAATTTATGACGCAAATTACGGATATGACTATTAACAGTACGATCATCCCCAGCGAATTCATAACCCCAAATTTTAGTGATTAGTTGTTCTCTCGAAATTACAATCCCTTGATTTTGCATGAAATACGTTAATATTTCAAATTCTGTATGTGTCATACTTATGTCTTCCCCATCTACAGTGACTGTACGAGAAGGGAAATGTACATGGATACCACTACTAGTTAATGTGTCTGTAGTAGATACATTAACAGTGGAAGAATATCGGCTTTCAATTAATCGTTTTGCCCTTGCCAATAAAATAGGAGGACTATATGGTTTTGTAACATAATCATCTGCTCCCAGTTCAAATCCGAGTAAGGTATCATCTTCATCCACCCGAGCCGTTAGCATAATAATAGGTACATTAGATTTCTTCCGAATTCGCCGGCAAACCGACCAACCATCTAATTCCGGTAACATAATGTCTAGAATAATTAAATGTACCTCATGTTCTTCAAATATAGATAACGCTTCTTTCCCATCAATCGCCTCTAAGACGTTATACCCTTCGTTTAGTAGGTAATCCTTCATAATTTCACGTAAAATATCTTCATCTTCTACAATTAAAATTGTTCTTTGCATATTTCATCTTCCCCACGATTAATTTTATTTTTATGAAGAAATAGTTCATTATATATTTTAACCAATTAGAAATCTTTCACTATTTCTGTCACTACTAAATGCAACATAGTTATATCAAGATAATAGCATGCTGATATAAAGATAAAATGCAGAGATAGCTGTAATTCTCCAGCGAATAATGAAACCCATCTTGAATCAAAAGATCCATACAAAAACGCCATCCTTGCTGTATATTTCTACAAACAGGATAGCGCTTTTTCATATTAAAGGTAGAATTATAAGGTAATATCAATTATACGTAATACTTGATATTTAATTGATATTAGAACTTATTACTTTATATTTATCTTCTTTTGCAACATCTATAATTGCATCAATTTTTTGTTGTTCATTATTCAGCTCATGCCCTTCGATCCAAACTTTATATCCTATTTCTCCCACTACTCCAACTTTAGTTATAACAACATCTAACTGTTTTTCTTTTTGGAAATATTCAATAGCAGTTGCCTTTGCTTTTTCTTGAGTTTTTGGAAATTCTTTGTCACTTAATGGATCTTTCGTTGTTAATGTAATGTAAGAGACAAAACCAATAATAATTAAAGTTATGGTAGAAAGTCCAACTAAAAATATTTTTTTCATTCTTCTTCATCCTTGTCTATCTTTTTTTAAAGATTAACATAACATTTATCGTTTTTCAATAAATAAATATCGCATTTTACTATTTTTTTATTGAATCACTCTACAACTTAGACAAATATTAAAATCATTCCTCTAATCATCCTGATCTTTATCTCAACTAATCTATTACATAATGTAGATTTATAAAAGGTTTTGATCATTATTAAAGAAATAAAGAAATAAAAACCCCAATCTCTCTATATTAAAATTGAGAAACTGGGGTTTTTATTTAAAACAGATAACTAATTAATAATCCTGCTGATAATAAGAAGCCAAAAATCGTATTTGTCATCGCTGTTGATTTCATTGCGATGCGCATATACCCGGGATCCTTTGCTCCTTTTTGGAAACTTTGAATTGCAGAGATTGGCTTTCTCAAACCTAGGAACATAACTAATGCCCAAGGGCTTATATAACCCATCAATACAATTACGGCAATCCATAAATAAGCAATGAAAAAGGCTACAGCTAGTGTTACCACTGCTTTTTCTCTCCCAAGGAGGATTACCAACGTCTTTCTTCCACCTTTAATATCTTCTTCGATATCTCGGATGTTATTCGACATGTTAATTGCACCTACTAAAATTCCAATTGGAATGGAAATCAATACACTTTCAATCGTTATCGTATTCGTTTGAATAAAGAAAGCAATAAGTACAAAACATGTCCCCATTAACAGTCCAGAAACTAATTCTCCAAATGGAGTGTACGCAATTGGTAATGGACCACCTGTATATAAGTAGCCAACCGCCATCCCAATTAAACCAATGACGACTAACCACCAGCTGCTATTCATACAAATATAAATTCCAATAAATGCTGCTACCACATACAATAAAAGCGCAACTGTTAATACATTTTTTGGCTTCAATCCATGACGGACAATTCCACCACCAATTCCAACAGAATCAGCGGTATCTAATCCACGTTTGAAATCATAGTACTCATTAAATAAGTTCGTTGCTATTTGCAATGCTAAACATGCAACCATCATCGCAATAAATAAAAGCCAATGAATGTCTGTAACATACAGTGATGCCACTGTTCCTAAAATTACAGGAGAAAACGTCGCCGTTAACGTATGCGGGCGCGTCATCTTCCATATTAATTTAGCGGAACTAATTTCTTTTTCTGTCCCCATAACTCTGTTCAATCTCCGATACGATAAACTTAACTAAATCTATACAATTCAATCAAATTTATCTCGTTCAACTAAGGGCGCAATTCCTTAGCCAGTTCTCTTATGAACTTCTCATATTTTCACATGAGCGCAGACTATATGTTTATCTCTTTAGAGATAGAGGATTTTTCCACCACCATAGGCTTGTGATGTACTCTCGTCAGTTATACGAGATAGTCGTTGAACGTTCATCTTATCCATTTTGACTTAGATGATTCGAGGCGGAAGACCCATTGTTCTAGTGTTTAGGATTTAACCTTACACCATCTGATTGATTTTTTCTGCTTTCGCAACATTCACGCTCGCTATTTCTAGCCACGTTGTAGTTCAATCAGCTTTAGGGATTGCCCGCAGTTAACCCTCACTACTAGCCAATCACTGGACTAGCAGGGCTTACTGATATATTTAATTAACTTTCGTTATAATTGGTTAAATAAATCGTAACAGTTAGTTACCCTACATTTAAGTATAAATTACTAGCAGTATCTTTCTATCTATTTCCTGCTTCACATCTATTATATCAAAAAAAGAATTGGCGATAGAACTTTCATGCTCTTGCTTACACCATAACTTTGCATCAAAATATCGTTTTTTCTAATATGTGGTACAGCCGCATGTCCGTCAACTTAAGAAATTGGTAGTTCCCCAAAACGAAGAAAATTTTCGTTTTGAGGACACTTCAAAATATTAGCTTGAGGGCATGGGACTGAACCCCTAATGCTTTATTTTAATAATAATTCTTTTCATAAAATAAAACCCAGTTATCAGTCTAAACCATTTTTTAGATCTAACAATAACAAGTGTACATTTTTACCTTTCAGATGGTCTCTTTTATTCTAATTTCTTCATTTCTTTCAGCCGTTCTATATCCTTTTCTGAAGCCTTTTCTATTTTATACAATTCATAGCTACCCTTTGTCTCATTTATTACTACAAATTCAATTTCATTCCGAATATAGCTTTTAGTTTTTCCTTTTTTATAACCAATAACATTATCTAATATAGTTTCTCCACTATCTTTTTTATATAAATTATAGCTAACAGGTGGACGACCAATTACATACTTATTATCAGAAAATCCGACTATATCATCTCTCCCTAATCCTGTCGAAACACTCCAGACAAAAATAATCTGAAATATAGAAAAAACAACAATACCACATAAGAAAACAAATAGGATTGATTTAAAAAATAACTTTAAAAATATCCTGCTCAAAAACATTCCCTCCCATTTCACCTCGGGATAGCAAGAACAAAACGTGAATTTTGTACGCTAAGAAACCAAATTTTTATATTGTTGAACTCAATCCCCGTCAGTGCCATAAGAAAAAGGGTTACCGCAGTAACCCTTTTTCTTATAATACACGTCATTTAGGTAAGCTATGGATGAATAAAGTCAATCTATGAAATTTCCCACAATCTTTTAACTTCCACCAATTCCTGCCCATTGAATTCCATTCTATATATATCTGGTTTTGATGTCTGTAGTAAAAAATTCAAATCATACTTACTGTCATAATATCCCATCATCAAAGTCATTACAGCTCCATGAGTGCCTAATACTACTTTCTGTCCTCGATAGGTGTTTAATAATTCTTTTAAAACTTTTATAGCACGTTTCTGACAGTCTACATTAGACTCTCCTCCCATTAAAGCAAAGTCGGGGTCTAAGAATGACTTTTCTATCAAAGGGAATAATTCTTTATCCGACATTCGTTCCTCTTCAGCAATAAAAATTCTCTCTTTTAAGTCCTCAAATACTATAACTTCTTGTCCTATTTGCTTCGCTAACTGCTGAACAGTTAGAATTGAGCGATTGTATGGACTTGAGATAACAACGTCGATTCCCTCACCTTGTAATGCATCTGTTATTCGTTGAACATCTAATTTTCCTTTTTCAGTTAATCCTCTTGTCTCTTCTTTTCCAAATTTCGGTGAATCCCCGTGTCTCACCATATATATGAAAGTTTTCATAATTACCTCCATTTTTCCAGTTCCCTTTACAATTCCTCCCTGATGTTAGCATATATATCCAAGTTTGTCTCCTTTAATTAACAGAAAACTGTGCGAATTTAAAATGAATTCACGATATTTGTAAGAAAGACGCGAAGTTTTCACTATCCTCAGGTATAAAAAAACGTTATTCTTTCTAAACAAGCTTGATTATTAGAAAGGATGAGATTTTTATGAATCTTTCGATTCGAAGCGAGCTACAATTATTTGCTGAAGAATTACATCAACATCTTACCCCATCATTTTTAGAAAAACTCGCTAGAGAACTAGCTTTTGTACAACGAAAGCGTAAATTTTCAGGACGTGATTTAGCTATTATTTGTGTATGGATTAGTCAACGTGTAGCGAGTGATTCCTTAGTTCGACTGTGTAGTCAACTTCATGCTGTTACAGGAACTCTTATGAGTCCAGAAGGACTAAATAAACGCTTCAATAAGAAGGCTGCTTGCTTTTTAAAACATATCTTCTCTATATTATTAAAAAATAAAATTTGTAAAACATCAGTGATTCCAAGCTCTTCAATTACCTATTTTCAACAGATTCGTATTTTAGATGCGACGATTTTTCAAGTGCCAAAACATTTAGCTAGTGTGTATCCTGGATCGGGTGGTTGTGCACAAACAGCAGGTATAAAGATTCAATTAGAATATGATTTACATAGTGGACAGGTTTTAAATTTTCAAGTTGAACCGGGTAAGAACACTGATAAGACCTTTGGAACAGAATGTTTAGCAACATTACGACCTGGCGATTTATGTATTCGGGATTTAGGCTGTTATTCACTGGACGATTTAGATCAAATGGACCAACGAGGCGTGTATTATATATCGCGACTTAAACTAAATAATTTTGTACAATTACATCCGATTTACATTGGGTATATCCTAATTATTAAACATAGAAAATTAAAACATAATACATAAACGAAAGGGCCAACTCCTAGGAGTTGGCCTTTTTTCTCTTATTTTAAAAATCTTCAATAGTTACGCTACCTTGATAAACAGATAGGTTTTACTTTTGTAACCCATTAATAATTGTATCTATATTCCATTTCATCATTTTCAAATACGTATCTCCATCCTCATCCGTTTTACCTAGTGAGTCTGTAAAAATTGTCCCTGCAATCGGCACGTTTGTTTCTTTTGAAACAGTTTCCATGCTACGTCGATCTACACTTGTTTCTACAAATAAAGCTGGAACTTTGTTTGTTTGAATTACACTTACAACATCTCTAATTTGATCTGGCGTACCTTGGTTCTCTGAGTTAATTTCCCAAATGTATCCCGTCTTAATGTCATATGCTTTTCCAAAAAAGTATTTAAAAGCACCTTCACTAGAGATTAAGAAACGTTTTCCCTCAGGAATTTGATGAATTCTATTCACTGTCTCATCGTGTAACTTTTGAAGTTCTGCTACATACTTTTCGGCATTTTTAGTATAGAACTCTTTATTTTTAGGGTCTTCTTTAATTAATGCCTTTTTCACATTTTCAGCATATAAAATACCATTTTTAATATTCATCCATGCATGTGATCTGGTTCTTTTTCTAATCCCTTAGTTTCTAAATAAATAGCCTCTACACCTTCACTTACTTTATAAACCGGTGCATCTTTTTCTGATTTGTTTGCAGTTTTCAATAGTTTTTTAAACCATGCTCCGCCCTCTTCTAGGTTTAATCCATTGTAAAACACCATATCTGCATCTGTCATTTTCATAACATCTTTTGGTAATGGATCATATTCATGCGGGTTAGCTCCAATCGGAACAAGACTATGAATCTCAACTTTATCTCCACCAATTTGCTTCACCATATCATATATAATGGAGTATGTAGTTACAATTTTTAATTTTCCATTGCCCTCTTCTTTTCCATTGGTGTTACTCGAACACGCTGTTAATGCAAATACGAAAATACAAAGTATCGATAATAAAACATTTTTGAATTTCATCTTTATCCTCCAATCAATTATGACAACTCTGCTCTATTTTTTCTAATTTTGATAGCTCTCCAAAACAAACCTTGTGACGGTGAAAAAAAGAATGCCAATGCGAACAAGAATGTTGCGACAAGAACAATTGTTGCACCTGAAGCAAGATTATAAGAGAAACTAAAATATAGCCCTACTACAGATGAAAGTGCACCAATACCTGCAGCTAAATAAATCATGACCCATAAACGATTTGTTAATAAATACGCTGTAGCCGCTGGTGTAATAAGCATAGCGACAACTAAAATAATTCCTACAGTTTGAAGTGATGCTACTGTAACCATTGTAAGTAGAATCATTAAGCCATAATGAATCCATTTGTTTGGTAATCCGTAACTTTGCGCCATCGTTGGATCAAAAGTGGATACGAGTAATTCTTTGTAAAACAACATCACAAGCCCGATAATAACCACTCCGATAATAAGTGTCATCCACATATCAGAAGAACGAACTGATAGGACATTTCCGAATAAAATATGATACAAATCAGAACTACTCTTCATAAAGGTAATTAAAATAATCCCTACGGCAAAAACAGATGTGAACATAATCCCTATCGCCATATCATGTTTAATTCTACTATTTTGACTTACAAATCCAATTCCAACTGCAGTAATAACACCAGTTAAAACCGCCCCTATGAAATAGTTCATACCGATCATATAAGAAAGTGCTACTCCAGGAAGAACGGCATGTGAGATCGCATCACTCATTAATGCCATACCTCGTAAAATAATAAAACATCCTATTACCCCACAAATCACTCCTACCATAACGGAAGTTAAAAGCGCCTTCTGCAGAAAACTGTACTGCGTTAATGCATCTATAAATTCTACAATCTTCATGATGAATGTACCTCCGCTGCATTATTAAACAATATTCCTTGATTCACATATGCTTTTGACATAACAGTTGGCTCTAATACTTGTCGTACTTCCCCGTAATGAATTAAGCTTTTATTCAGTAATAGTAATTTATCAAAATAGGACTCTGCTTTACTTAAATCGTGATGTACAACAACAATCGTTTTCCCTTCTATACGTAGCTCTCTAAGAATTTTGATAATTGTCTCTTCACTTGTTACATCAATTCCAACAAACGGTTCATCTAAGAAGAAGATTTCCGCCTTTTGCGCTAACGCTCTCGCTAAAAAGACACGTTGTTGTTGTCCACCTGAAAGCTCACCAATTTGACGATTTTTAAACTCTTCCATTCCGACCTTTTTTAAACATTCAAACGCCCAATCCCGATGCTCTTTCTTCGGCCTTTTCATCATCCCTAAAGATGGATACGTTCCAATTAGTACGACATCTATTACTGTGATCGGGAAATCCCAATCTATATCACTTCTTTGCGGTACATATGCAACATGTTTTCTAGCGCTTCGAATATCCTCTCCAAGAATCCGAACATATCCCTTATCACTTGGGATTAAATCTAAAACAGCTTTCATTAAAGTAGATTTCCCCGCACCGTTTGGACCGATAATTCCAACGAGTTTTCCTTTTTCAATTTCAAAAGAAACGTTTTGAACTACTTGATTCCCTTGATAGGATACAAACAAATCTTTGACGATTATAGCCTCACTCATTTTTTGTGTATTCCCCCTTCTTTTTTTCGTTAATGTAATTATTTTGCACAAAGGCAACTTCCGGACAAAAAAATATAATATGAATTTACATTCATACCTAAGTTTCCCTGGGGAAACTTTTTTATATGAGTCAAATTATATAAGCCTAATACAAATTTGTAAACTACTTTTTACTAATTTATGAATATATAATAAAAATCATTATCACTGTGAAACAAAATATATGATCCATTCTATGCTCTTTTGGAAAGGATATTACTGTGAAAAATTAGCACTATAGTATATAAACGAAAGAGCCTACTCGTATGAGTTGGCTCTTTCTCTTTGAGAATATCCAATACGCTTTACAGCAAAAAACTATGATTAAGGTCAAATCACTTCCAAACAACACCTCGCCGCTCGTATTCCATTCTATATTCAACAGCAGCTGCAATTTTGGGACTTGCGAACCTTTCCGTAATCCAGAGACCTAAGTCAACTCCTGAAGTAACTCCTCTTGCGGTAATAACATTCCCTTGATCCACAATTCTGTAAGGAAGAAGTTCTGCTCCATATTCACTAATTTCACTCTGCGCCAAATGATGCATTGTGGCCTTTTTACCATTCAATATACCGGATGCAGCTAGTAACATACCTCCAGTACAAACTCCCGCAACAATCGTTCCTTCATTGTGCATCTCTCTAATCATTTTAGTCAAAGTACCACGCTCTGCTTGCTTTCTTGCCCCATGTTCTGCTTTATGATTCCAGCCACCACCAGGTACAATTAACAAATCTGGACGATTATCCATTCGTAAAAAATCATGTAGTTTAACCGTAACTCCAAACGAAGTAGTAACCTCTTGCTTTGGTTCACTAGAAACTAATTCAACCGTAAACGGAGCCCCTTCTTCTATCGCTCTTTTCAATACCTCAAAAGGTGCAAAGGAGACAAGCTCTCCGAATCCGTCAAACAATACAATTTGTATTTTCATTTTTAGAACACCTCATATGCTTTGTTTTATAAATCCCAAAAGAGAAGAAATGTTATCTACAAATTAAAACAATGAAGACAACCTTTCTCCCCTTACTCTATAAACTTTCAAATGTTCCTCTAATTCTCTCCCGTCACCAAATAGACTCATCGTCTTTTTAACGAAGTTCCAATTTAAACTACCGGATAACCATAGCAACGAAGAAAGTCTTTTATAATCATTTGAAGTTAAAATGTTATTAGCTTTATACCCTTCTAAAAATGCTCTAGCAACTTCCGGACATACTTTATGCGACTGTATTCCTTTCGTTCGAGAGTACCATTTTATTAAAAAGGCTAACCCTTCAATACGGTCAACATAACTAATAGATTCAAAATCTACAATTCCTTTTACCTGTTGACTTGAGCCCCATAAAACATTCAAAGGATTTAAGTCTGTTTGTACAATAAACTCTAATTCACTCGTATATGCGCAGTCTATATGATATTTAGCAAGATCTATATACTCCCGCAATTCCTTACATGCGCTTGTCTTGCTTTCTAGCATATTAATAAACTCAACATACCCATCCAAATGAGATTTCTTCTGAAAAATCGCGCTTTGAAATGCACTAGAAATATCATGAACCTTTCTTGCTTCCTTTCCAAATGCTTCTGCGATAGCTTCCGTACAGAGTGTAATATGTTCTCCTTCAATCCAATTAGACAATATAAATCGGTATTGTTCATCATTCCAAGCGACTAATGTAAATGACTCCCCTGACCTATTTTTATTAATTTGCATAAAAAGGACTCCATGCTCGCGTAAATAATACGTAAAACGTACTTGCTCTATCAGTTGTTCGTTTGATAACGCCCCAAAAGCTGGATTGATTGTTCGCTTGCTATTGATAAACCGTGCGGAATATCGCTTTCCATTCACCATAATTTTATAGTGTAAATCTGTATTCCAGCTATTTTTATGTAGCTCTTCTTCCACTGCTAGTGAATGAATTTCTTTAAAATAATTTATTAATACGTCTTTTATTATGTGTTTCACCCTTTTTTCCTTTCATGTGAAAAAATTTTTATTACACGCTATTTTTTATGATTACTATCTCGATTACTCTAAAAACCAAAATTTTATTCATTGTTAATTACCAATAGTGTTTTTTTCTATATATAAATTTAATAGAGACAGACTACCATTCTAACTATATCATTCTTACATAATATTCTGCATTCGTTGAGATAGTTGTTGTAAACCAATGCAGTAGTGACTATGTATAGAAAAAGAGCCAATCCCCTATACAATAGAAAATTGGCTCTTTCCTTTATTTACTCCCCTGTTTCAGAAAATCGTTTTATACGTTCCCCAATTTCATCGCGAACACGTTGAAATTCAGACCATTCTTTTCCTGCTGGATCATCAAATCCCCAGTGAACACGATTCACATGCGGAGGTGTCGAAGGACAAACAGAATCCGCATGACTACAAAGGGTAACAACTAAATCAGCACTATTTAAAATGTTTGCATCAATCATATCTGATGTTTGATTCGTTATGTCGATATTTACTTCTTTCATCGCTTTAATAGCATTTGGATTTACTCCGTGTGCTTCGATTCCTGCAGAATATACATTCCACTTATCTCCTAAATATTGTTTGCCCCATGCTTCTGCCATTTGGCTTCGGCATGAATTTCCTGTGCATAAGAAATAGATTGTCTTTTTGTTTTCCATGTTGTTTTCCGCCTTTGTTTTAAATTATACTGGTTGATCATTAAAATATTTACGCTTAAACCAAAAAGCGACGTTTACAAGTGCAATCATTACAGGTACTTCAACTAACGGTCCGATAACAGCTGCAAATGCTGCGCCTGAATGAATACCAAACACACCGACAGCCACAGCAATCGCTAACTCAAAGTTATTACTACCTGCTGTAAATGCTAACGTTGTAGTCACCGGGTAGTTTGCACCAATTTTTCTTCCCATAAAGAAAGAAACAAAAAACATCACAATAAAATAAATCAATAAAGGTATCGCTATGCGTACTACATCTAATGGTACGCTAACAATCATTTCCCCTTTTAAAGAGAACATAACGATGATTGTAAATAGTAATGCAAGTAATGTAAGTGGACTAATCTTAGGTATAAACACCTTTTCATACCACTGTCTTCCTTTTAACTTAACGAGTACAAAACGTGTCAACATACCTGCTATAAAAGGAATTCCCAAATAGATAAATACTGATTTCGCTACTTCTACCATTGTAATATCGACAGTAGCCCCTTCAATTCCTAACCATCCTGGAATTACTGTTACAAACACGTATGCATAAACGGAGAAGAATAACATCTGGAATACCGAGTTAAAAGCTACTAAACCTGCCGCATACTCTTTATCCCCATCAGCAAGGTCGTTCCAAACAATTACCATTGCAATACAACGTGCTAAACCGATCATAATGAGCCCGACCATGTATTCTGGCTTATCTGGAAGAAAAATAATTGCTAAAACAAACATAAGTACAGGTCCAATAATCCAGTTTTGTACTAAAGATAAAACCAATACTTTTACATCTTTAAATACTCGGCCCATTTCCTCGTAGCGAACTTTCGCCAACGGTGGATACATCATGACAATTAAACCAACAGCGAGCGGGATGGACGTCGTTCCAACTTGTAATGTATTCAGGCCGTCTACTACACTAGGAAACACAAACCCTAAACCAATCCCAACAGCCATAGCTAGAAAAATCCATAGTGTTAAATATCGATCTAGAAAAGATAAACGTTTCATTTTAGTTTCCATCTCCTATTAACAACAAGAATTTTTTTCTACTACGTTAGAAGTCGTGCAACAAGATGGATCTTCAACTTTATGAACATCGCTATGTGCTTTTGTATAAAAGAATTCCCACTCGTTTCCATCAGGATCCGTTACCCAAAACTTATCTTGAACCGCATAGCAACAAGTCGTATCCATCTCATCACGTGCAAAGAACCCTTCTTTTTCTAATCTTTCTTTATGAAATGTAATTTCTTCAGCTGTATCCACTTGGAAACCAAAATGATTCACCTGATTTCCCTTCACTTCATCTCGTACGTTTAGCGTAAAATTAAGCCCTGGATTCTCTAATAAAAATTTTGCATAATCCATTTTCACCTTAACTGGTGACACACCAAATACCTTTTCGTAAAATTCAATAGACTTCTCTAAATTCGTAACATTTATACCAACGTGAACATATCTCATAGCTTATTCCTCCTCTTTACATGTTATTAATCAATTTTTTTTGATTAATAGTACAAAATTTTAACAGCAGCTACCTTTGCCTGTTTTTCTAAAGATACAACATAATTCTTCTGATAATAAATTATTTACTTCCGCATCATTTAAATCATAATAACTCCACGTACCCTTTGTTTCTTTTACAATTAAACCTGCATCTAATAAGATTTTTAAATGATACGACAACTTAGATTGCGTCATTTCAAAAATCTCTGTTAAATCACATACACAAGTCTGGCCGCGCTGACAAAGTTCATACATAATCTCTAAACGTTTCTGATCAGCCAACGCTTTAAATTTCTTCTCATAGAGCTGAAAATCCTGTGCCACTGTAGTTCACTCTCCCTTCATCAACTTTTTTTGATGTTTATAGTATATACGCTGTTTAGTTCTTTATGCAACTAATTAATCGATTTTTTTTGATTAATATAACCTTCTTTTCTTTCCCATAATTGTACAAGTCCATAACAATTCACTTCGATAATGAAAGAAGAAAAATGAACCTAACACCGGTCCAGATACAGCACCGATATTATTCGCTGTAACAAAAGTGGCAAAGACGACCCTTCTATCCTTTTCTGGTACTATATCAGCTATCATTGCAGAACTTGCTGGACTGTATATTGCTCCACTAATTCCAATACCGATATAGGCTAAATAGTTAATCCAATGCGAATAAGATAAGGAAAAAACTGCAAACATTGCTACTTGTATGATTGTGCCTAATAGCATGACAGGGCGGCGTCCTAATCGATCAGCTAAATATCCACCTAACAAATTACCGATTATGCCTACAAGAGGTATAATTGCCATTAAAATTCCGCCAATAGTTTTGCCAAAAGCATCGCTATAGTATATGGCCATAAACGGAAAATACATCCAAAACAATGTATTGAACATTGTCTCGCCAATCAATCTAGTTTTTAAATTCCGGTCCCATGATAACCATTTCAACGTGATACATCCCCTATTTTAACTTGTCAAATATTCACTATACATTCTATAAACTTTCAGTCCAAGGAAAATATAATAACATAAAGTGAATTTATTTTACAAATTAATATAGGAATCTAAACTTCGCGTGCGAGAAATATTACTTACATAAATACGATACGTTTGAGGAAATAAATCAAGCGATATACGAGTACATTCAGTTTTATTATTATGACATTCCAAAAACGACTAAACGGCCTCATCCCCATGGAATATAGAACTAAAGCCGCTTAGGGTATTTTATTAATTCCCCTGTCTACTTGACAGGGGGGCTGTTCAGAATTGACTCTTCCTCTACTTACTAATACAGATAGATTTTCTCCTCTTATTTTATAAACTCTCAAATGTTCTACTAATTCTCTCTCGTCACCTAATAGACGCATCGTCTTTTTAACAAAATTCCAATTTAAACTGCCGGATAACCATAGTAACGAAGAAAGTCTTTTATAATTATTTGAAGTTAAAATGTTACTAGCTTTATACCCTTCTAAAAATGCTCTAGCAACTTCCGAACATACTACATGTGACTCTATTCCTTCCGTTCGAGAATACCACTTTATTAAAAAGGCTAGTCCTTCAATTCGATCTACATATCCAATCGATTCAAAATCTATAATTCCTTCTACACATTGATTTGAGTTCCATATGACATTTAAAGGATTTAAATCTGTTTGCACAATAAACTCCAAACCATTCGTATGTGCGCATTCTAAATGATACTTAGCTAGATCCATATACCTCTGCAATTCCTTACATGTACCACCCTTATTTTCTAACAACTTTATAAACTCACCATATCCATCTAAATGAGATTTCTTTTGAAAAATCGAGCTTTGAAATGTACTAGAAATATCATGTATCTTTCTTGCTTCCTTTCCAAAGGCTTCTGCGATAGTTTCTGTACAATGAGTAATATGTTCCCCTTCAATCCAAGTAGACAATACAAACCGGTACTGTTCCTCATTCCAAGTGACTAATGTAAATGAATCTCCCGCCCTATTCTCCTTAATCTGCATAAATGGTATTCCATGCTCTCGTAAATAATACGTAAACCGTACTTGCTCTTTCAATTGTTCATTTGATAACGTCCCAAAGGCCGGATTGATTGTTCGATTGCTATTCATAAACCGTGCAGAATACCGATTTCCATTCACCATGATTTTATAGTGTAGATCTGTATGCCAACTGTCCTTATGTAATTCTTCTTCCAGTACTAATGAATGAATTTCTTTAAAATAATTCATTAATACATCTTTTATTATGTGTTTCACACTATTTTCCTTCCATGTAAAAATCTTTGGTGAGAGGTTTGTAAAGTACATCTAATTTACTCAAATGGATGCCATTTAC
Organism: Bacillus sp. FDAARGOS_1420; assembly: GCF_019344915.1. Lineage (NCBI taxonomy): Bacteria > Bacillati > Bacillota > Bacilli > Caryophanales > Bacillaceae > Bacillus > Bacillus sp. FDAARGOS_1420. Next base: position 2,235,561 of record NZ_JAHWJB010000002.1, read on the forward strand.
TTAAATGTACTATACCATTCTCCTCTTTTTTCTCCCTCAATCTAACGAAATCTATTATTTTTTAATTCTACACCAAGACCTTCAACTCTTCCTCATATTCTGTAAGTGCCTCATCTAAAATTGCTAATCCATCATCAATCTGATCTTTGTTTATAGAAAGCGGTGGAATCATTCGAATTACTTCACTTGAATTTCCACAGAAGTAAAATAGTACACCTTTTTTTAATGCGATGTCTAATATTTTAAATAATCCCTCACCATTAGGTGTACCTGTTTCAGGGCTAATAATTTCAATTCCAATCATTAACCCAACAGCTCGTATACTTCCAATAACAGAATGTTTTTGTTTTAAGTTATACAATTTCCGAACTGCGTAAGCACCCATTTCTTTCGCATTTTCAACCAACCGTTCTTCTTTCATTACCTCAAGAGTTGCCAGTGCCGCTGCACATGCAATTGGATTCCCTCCGAAAGTTGTACCATGTGTTCCTAATGGCCACTGCTGCATCAACTCTTTTGACGCAACCGTTGCACTAAGAGGTAATCCTGATGCAATTCCTTTTGCGATTGCCATAATATCTGGTGTTACTCCAAATGTTTGTGCTGCAAACCATTCACCTGTACGACCAAATCCTGTTTGTACTTCATCAAAGATTAATAGAATTCCATGCTGATTACAAATTTCACGAACTTTCTTTAGCCATCCAGCTGGTGGAACAATATATCCCCCTTCCCCTAGCACAGGCTCTACAATTACACATGCAACCTCTTCTGGTGTAACTTGATGATTAAACAGAGTTTCAAAATCTCTTTCTAGTTTTTCAACACAGTGTTCCTCAGGATCAATCCCTTCCGGACAACCTTTAATATTTGCATATGGAATTTGATACGTTAGCCCATTAGGTTGCAAAAACTTACGATATTTACTTTTGGAAGTTGTTACACTTAATGCCCCCATTGATCGCCCATGGAAACACCCTAAAAAAGAAATAACATATGGTCTTTTCGTCACATATTTTGCTAACTTAATCGCCCCTTCAATCGCTTCTGTGCCACTATTTGCAAAAAAGAAACAATCTAATTTAGGAGGCAATACCTTCCCAAGTTCTTCCGCAAGACATAAAATTGACTCATACATGATAACTCCAGATGGGCCGTGAGTCAGACACTCTGCACTATCCTTAATTGCTTGTACGACCTTTGGGTGACGATGTCCAACATTGGTCGTTGCAATACCTGATGTAAAATCAAGGTATTTCCTCCCATCTAGCCCAAAATAGTAACATCCTTCTTCTTTCACGACCGGTAAATTCGGATGGTCTTTTGCCATACTTGGTGCTAGTAATTGTGGCATTCTTTCAATTAAATGATTCCAATTTGTAGTCATTTGAACTCCTCCTTATCATTGTGCATCAGTTTCCCATTGCATATAAAAATCATTGATTCATCTGTTTATGCATCTACATCTACATCTGCATTTGTATGCTGTTCTTTCCACTCTTCATACTTTTCAAATTCTGGTGACGTTAAATACGAAATGATGAAAATTGATAAAACACTACATGCCATCCCATATAAGATTGGATCTGTAGCCGAAAGACCTTGTACAATTAAACCAACTATCGTGACAATTGCACTTAAAATAATAGAGTAAAATGCCGCTTTGTCTGTTACGCGTTTCCAAAACAGCCCTAAAATTATCGGAAAGAATACCGATCCAGATAATATTGCATAGGCAACATCTAACGCTACAATAACATCCTGAATCCAGACAGCACTAACCATTACGAATATTCCGATAATTAACGTTAAAATTCTTGAAGTTCTAATTACATCCTTTTCACTCATATTCTTAGATGTAGTACTTTTTATTATGTCGTTTACAATTAATGTTGAAGACGCTAATAGTGTTGCAGATGCAGTTGACATAAGAGCTGAAACAACACTTGCAATGACAATCCCTAATAAGCCTGCTGGTAAAATTGTAATGGCCATTGTTATAAACGCACTTTGTGGATCACTTAAATTTGGAAAAACTACAGCAGCGCACATGCCAATTATACTGATTGCAACAGCATATAAAAGACAGTATACCCCTGCGCCAATTGTACCTTTTTTCGCAATCCCTGCAGTCTTGGCAGTAAAAATCCGCTGCCATATATCTTGGCCGATTAGTACCCCTAAACAATATAAGAGAAAGTACGAGAAAATTTTATCTCCACCAATGTTGGCTATTTCAAAATAACTATGTGGTAATTTTTCTTGAAGAGCAGACCAACCTCCAGCCTTATCTAAACTAAGAGGTAACATAATTGCAAATACTCCAATTGTCATTACAATAAACTGAAATATATCGGTCATCGTTACAGACCACATGCCCCCCAGTAATGTATACATAACAACTACACTACCGCCTAATAACATACAAAGTTTAATATCCCATCCTAGTAGTACATTTAATATAGTCCCCATTCCAATTACTTGCGTTACAGTAATCATCGTTACATATATAAATGTAATCAATGAAGTAATCACTCTTGTTTGTGAATTAAAACGTAATCCTAACAGTTCACTGATTGTAATTATTTTAAATCTTGATACTTTTTTCACTAAAAATATTCCTAATAGAATAATTCCGATTCCAATCATAACAACGAGCCATATCCCTGAAATACCAAATTCATATCCTAATCTTGCAGTTCCAATTGTAGATGCCCCACCAAGAATTACTGCGGCTAAACAGGCTAGATACATCACTAAACCTAAACTACGACCAGCAACCATAAAATCTTCAGATGTTTTTGCTTTCCTTGCCCCTATAAAACCAATACCAATAATAATTATAAAATAACCAGCCATTAGTAATATATCTACTGTATTCATAACATCCTCCTTTTCAATACATACTATTTTAGCCTTACTAAATTACGTCTTTTTTGCATCGCTACAAGAGTAATCATTTCATATGCAATACTTGATGCTGCAATTGCTGTAATTTCTCCACTATCATACGCAGGTAACACTTCGACTAAGTCAAATCCAGCAATATGTAATCCATCTAATCCTTGCATAAGTTCCACTGCTTCAATCGTTGTAGGTCCACCAATTTCAGGCGTTCCCGTTCCGGGTGCGTATGCAGGATCTATAAAATCAATATCAAATGAAACGAAAGTTACTGCATCCTTTACTCGTTCATGAATTCTCCGTAACACTTCTGTATATCCAATTTTCCGCACTTCTCTCATTGGAATAACTTCAAAACCTAACTCTCTTGCATCCTCTATATCATTTGGTCCATACAAAGGACCACGCATTCCTACTTGAATAGAATGATCGACATTAATAAGCCCTTCTTCAACCGCCCGTCGAAATGGAGTTCCATGCATATATTTTTCTCCATAGTAATGATCCCATGTATCACTATGCGAATCAAAATGAACAAGAGCTATAGGGCCAAATTGCTTTGCGAATGCTCTTAAATTTCCTAATGAAATAGAATGATCCCCGCCTAATATAATAGGTACAATCCTTTTTTCTAATAAAGGTGTTAAACCTTCTACGATGTTGTCATATGTACGATGAATATTACCAGGTACAATATCTAAATCTCCATAGTCTACCCCTGAACAATAATCAAAAATATCAATTGCTTGATCTGGATTATATGGACGTAATAAACTTGAAAAATTCCGAATATGATTCGGTCCTAAACGCGCTCCCACACGATACGACTGTGCAGTATCAAAAGGAATCCCTAGCACTGCAAAATCTACATTTTCAGTAGTATTTTTTTGTTCTAGTCTCATAAACGTTTTCACTCCACAAAAACGAGGTGACATAGCAGAATCCTTAGGTTTATACATCTTCTCACTCCTACCATTTATTTTTCTACAACTTTAAATAAAATAAATCTTACATTAGAGTATTCTTTGCCTCATACTCACTCATAAAGGTTGACTTATCAATTTATCCCCTACTTATTTTTCTTGTGCTAAATCTTAAAGTATTGAAAATAAGTATTTATATATAAGGCAATGTTCTCTCCCCCTTTGTATTGTTTATTAATGCAAATATCATGCCAATTTAGAAAAAAAGAAGAAGATGGACAAAAATGTTTCATCCATCTTCTCACCATTCATAACTTCAATTTATCTTATACTTCTTCAATTTTCTTACTACAGAGGGCTGACTTATCGCTAAATTCTCTGCTATTTTCACAGTCGTTTTATATTTTCTCTTAGCATCAAATAATACTTGCTTCTCTACCATTTCTAGTATTTCTGTAAGAGTTTGAGACGACTTTTTAACGAATTCATCACCACTCTTAGATTTATAGTAATCTGGTATATTTTCAATCGTAATAAGCTTTGAATGTGATGTAATCACGAGCCGTTCTATTATATTCATTAATTCTCTTACATTTCCTTTCCACTTTTGCTGTAATAAAATTTGTATGACCGCCTGATCCAATTCCCTCTCCCTTTTATATTGAGTACAAAATTTATTCAAAAATAAATAAATCAAATTCATAATATCTTGAGGTCGTTCACGTAATGGAGGAATCAAAATTGGTACAACGTATAAACGAAAATATAAATCTTGTCTAAATTTTTTATTCTCTACCAGCTCTTCTAAATCGCGATTTGTTGCGACAATAAGACGAAAATCTGCATTCTTCAGCTTTGTTCCACCAACTCGATAAAATTGTCTTTCTTCAATTAGCTTAAGAAGTTTTACTTGTTGTTCAAGTGAAAGCTCTCCTACTTCATCAAGAAACAAAGTTCCCCCATGAGCAAGTTCTGCAAATCCGGGTTTCCCATTTTTTTTCGCCCCTGTAAAAGAGCCAGCTTCATACCCAAAGAATTCAGCCTCAAATAAAGACTCAGGTATAGCAGCACAATTGACTTCAATAAAAGGTCCATATGTTCTTGGACTTTTATCATGAATATAACGAGCAATAGCTGTTTTTCCTACTCCTGATTCTCCAAGTAGAACTGTATTTACATCCACCTCTGCAACTTGATGTATTGTCTCCATTGCTTTATACATAGCAGGATCATCAGCAATTAACCCTACTGATGTAATTTTTTCACGCAGTGCAAGTTGAGCTTCCTCTTTCACACGTTCCAGTTCCTCTTGCATATGATCTAAATATTTCTGAATTTCTATCAAATCCGAAACATCATAAGAGTAGCTTACAACTCGATATACTTCGCCTTCCTCATCCAATAGGGGTACTCCTGTTACTAGCAATTTATTTCCTGTCTTTGTAAGCTGAACAACTGTGATTTTCTCTTTTTTTTGTATGATTAACGGTGTCACAATCGGAGTAATAATACCTGTTCGTTCCAATTCATAAATAGAAGCACCGATTAAACTTTCATACTTAATTCCATATCTATCAGCGGTAAATTGTGTCGCTTTTAGAATCGTCCCATTTACATCTGTTACGATTAAATCATCCATTAAAGATTCCAATATCGTCTCTGTTTCAGAAATAAATTCTGTATATAACAATTTTTCACCACCATTCAAAATAAAGAAAATCCAGTCTATTTATTAATGAATATTTTATTTGATTTTGTATAGAAATGTAAAGCATAAGTTTTCTCATATTATTTTTCTTGCACTTGATACAACAAAAAAACCTCCCATTTTCAATTTATCTTCCACCTACTCACTAGACTGTGACCCTTCAAGTTCCTTGAGGAAGGAGTCTTATTGGCTAAATCGAGGCGAAAAATAGTGAGCTAAAGCATAGACACGGGTATGATGTGGCATCTTCCTCGGGTATGATTGGTATGCAAATACAAGGGGCGATGGTCATATTCGCAGTTAATTTAAAACGAATCATGACCTTAATGAAAGAAACAAGGTAAAAAAGCATAAGAAAAAGGCGACTTTCCGTTCAAGTTTGAACGAAAAGTCACCTTTTTGCATTGTACATATGTTTTACGAAAGGAAAAACGTAAGTTTTTCCTTTCGTAAAACCCACTCCCTTGAACCACCTACCCCTGATTCCTCTGCTCCTCCCTAAACTCCTCCTTAACCTTTTCTAACAAACCTTCTTCCGTAATTAATCGATAGGCTGTATTCGCTAGTGCTTTTGCGGATGTAATTAGCGCTTTATCTCCAAGTTCTGAACGTGCTGCTTCTCTAAATTCATTCGTATGCGCAATTAAGTCATCTGGTCCAATTTTAATGTACGGATGAATTGTCGGTACGACTTGGCTTACGTTTCCTGCATCTGTTGAGCCAATTCCTACTCTTTCTTTACGGTTTACATCTTCACCTAGTAGTTCTAACTCTTCCGCTACGACGTCATTAAATGTTTTTGTTACGAGCAATTCATCAATTTCATTTTGGAATTGATGAATTTTTACTTTTGTGCCTGTTGCTAATGCTGCCCCTTGTGCGATGTTTCTTACTTTCTCTGTTACTTCCGCACATCTTTTTCTCGTTGCTGCGCGGATGAAGAAGCGTGCCGCGGCGTAGTCAGGAATAATATTCGGTGCTTTCCCGCCTTCAGTAATAACTCCGTGAATTTTCACATCTGGCGGAAGTTGTTGGCGAAGTGCATTAATACTGTTATACAGCTGGATAATCGCATCTAATGCGTTAATTCCTTCTTCTGGTGAGGCTGCTGCGTGAGCTGTTTTTCCGTAAAAATGAAAATCAAGTGGATCGACCGCTAGTGATGGACTCGTTGGAGCTGTTTTTCCGCTCGGATGAATCATAAGCGCCGCATCAATGTTTTTAAATAAGCCAGCTTTCACATAACTCGATTTTGCGCTACCATTTGGCCCGCCTTCTTCTGCTGGTGTTCCGAACACGACAACTTCTCCGCCAATTTCTTCAAGCGTTTCTGATAATGCGATCGCTGCTGCAACGCTAATTGTGCCAATTAAATTGTGACCACATGCATGACCGAGTCCTGGTAAAGCGTCATACTCGGCTAAAAATGCGATAACTGGTCCTTGTTTTCCTGAACTTTTCCGCGCGATAAATCCTGTTTCATGACCAGCTATATTGTGCTGCAACTGGAATCCTGCACTACCTAGTAATAAACTTAACGTTCTCGATGCATAAAATTCTTGGTTACCAATCTCTGGATTCGCATGAATATTATGACTTGTTTCTATGTACTTTTCCTTATTTCTTTCTATACTCTCTTCAATTGTTTTTCTTTGTGACGTTACTCCTGTCGCTCCCATTTTTCTTCCTCCTTTTATTTTCACGTAAAAAAGCCTCTTTCTAAAAGATAGAAAGAGGCTTCTGTATATACAGTCAAATGAGCTTCTTTCTTATCTTTCAAGTTACCTTGCTGGAATTGGCACAGTATTCATAAAGAATCCGCTGCCGAGGTGTCATAGGGCCAGTCCCTCAACCTCTCGTGATAAGAATTTTCATAAAATTATATTAAATTATTTTCATTCTAAGTTCATTCCAGGCAAAAGTCAAGGAATTCCTATCTGAATTTACCGAATATCTAAAAACCCTTTTAATACGCCAATTGTTTCAGGTGCTTGTAATCTTGCACATATGTACGGAAATTCCATACTACCTTCAAACATCATTTGAGATGTAAGAGGTGCTCCTGCCCAAAAGATTTCATCATCGATTACGATAAACGGGAATGCTTTATTTTGTCTTTGTAACTTTACATTTTTTAACGGAACTGGTCCATCACTATACACTGTTATTTGCGCATTTGTACGCATTAACGCTTGCCATACTCGCTTATCCACTTGCTTTGTACTTGGAAGTGAAATAATAATTTTTCGTTTTGCGGCTAAAACATCTTTCAATAACCGATACGATAAACTTAACTAAATCTATACAATTCAATCAAATTTACACAAGTTAGTGCTTCATCGTGTTCTCGCAACCCCAAAGGGACGAGGGGTATAACACTCCACACGAGGCAGTATCGTTACCTCCTATTATCAAGCATTTATTTTACCCATCTTGATAAATTTATCGACGCATTTACATCCCTATCGTGATGGCTATTGCATGAAGCACAACACCACTCACGTATTTTTAAACTCCACTGTCCTTCTGGTTGAACTGAATGGTCGTATTTTACTCCGCAACATGAGCAAATCTTACTTGAGGCGAACCATTTATCAGCTTTTACATACTCAATGCCATACTTCTCGCACTTGTATGATAAACATTGAAAGAAGAAGTTTAACTTTTGAAATGAAAATGCTTTCGATAGTTTTTTGTTTTTTAACAGGTTTGAGATAGGGAAGTCTTCCACAACAATTCTCATTGGTTTGGTTTTCACCAATTTAGCTGTTGCTTGATGGATATGGTTATTTCGGATATTCGTAATTTTCCTAGATAACCGAAGGTGCTCAGTTTTAGCTTTTTCATATCCGGCAGATTGAAATTTCACACCTTTTTTAAATCTCCTAGACATATCTCTTTGCGCTGACTTTTTCCTTTTCAAAAGTTTTTTAACCTTAGCATCTTTGTTTATATTTCGTTCTTTCATACCATTAGAAGCTACAAACAGCTCTTTTAAACCAACATCCACACCAATCGACTCATCGGTTAGTTCTTGTAATTCAAAGTCTTCTTGGAATCCTACACTAATCCACCAGTGACGACCATCAAATGTAACTCTTGGATTTGATGGTTTTTTGTTTCTTGGTAGTTGTTGGCTTGTTTTCACTTCTCCAATAGACTGAATATCAACTACTTTCTTTCCTATAATCAGTCTTTCATAATTGGCATAAAATCCTTGGATTAAATCTTTTTTGGATTTATAAGAAGTGTGATAACCATTTTTGTACTTTTCGAACGAATTTTTTCGCGCCTTGTCAAAATCTTTTGAAGCCTGTTTGGGAACTTGTGCGTTGATATTTTTTAACCACTCATATTGCTTTCGCTTCTTGATCTTTGTAAATCGTTTCTGTAAAGCTAACTGTGAAACAGATTTTCCAAATAGCTTATAGTATCTATCACTCATCCTTTTACAATAGTTATAAGCAAATCTTGCAGCTCCAGCATGGTTTCTAAGCACTTTTTCTTGTTCAGGCGTTGGAATCAGTCTGACTTTCTTCGCTAATATCATCAGAATTTAACTTCTTTAATGAAAGATTTGTTCTTCTGAATAGTAGCGTGTTCCACCAGCATTCTCCTGAGACTACCAGGATACAAACCTGTTAATTCCGATACTTGACTAACTCGTGAAAATTTCATTATTATTCTCACCTCATTGAACCAAACATAGCACGTACGTTCGATAAATTCAATAAAGTTTGATAGATTCAATAAAATTTATCTTGTTCAACTAAGGGCGCAATTCCTTAGCCAGTTCTCTTATGAACTTCTCATGTTTTCACATGAGCGCAGACTATATGTTTATCTCTTTAGAGATAGAGGATTTTTCCACCACCATAGGCTTGTGATGTACTCTCGTCAGTTATACGAGATAGTCGTTGAACGTTCATCTTATCCATTTTGACTTAGATGATTCGAGGCGGAAGACCCATTGTTCTAGTGTTTAGGATTTAACCTTGCACGATCTGATTGATTTTTTCTGCTTTCGCAACATTCACGCTCGCCATTTCTAGCCACGTTGTAGTTCAATCAGCTTTAGGGATTGCCCGCAGTTAACCCTCACTACTAGCCAATCACTTGACTAGCAGGGCTTACTGATATATTTAATTAACTTTCGTTATAATTGGTTAAATAAATCGTAACAGTTAGTTACCCTTTCGGCTCTTCAAGATTCATTTCCATAAACCAGCGTAAACGTTTCGAAATTTTCCGCTCCCACAATTGTCTTGATGTCGTGCGATCATATACATCTCCGTGACGTTCTATATGAGCTGTTAATTGTGATAACGCTTGTTTCCTCGAAAGGTTTTTACGCATATAATGGCAATCTGATAATTGAATGAACTTCCCTCTCGCTCTCGTTACAGCTACATTGACGAGGCGATGGTTTTTATGGTCAAAGAATAACACGCCAGGTCGTTCTTGCGGATAACTATCCACTGTATCAAAAATCATCATATCTCTTTCAGAACCTTGAAACTTATGAACCGTCGCCGCTAAAACTGGTATGTTTTGATATTTCGTTCTCTGCAACATTTCTCTAATACACGTTGATAAAAAGCGGGATTGTGCCCTGTAAGGTGTAACAACACCGATCGATTGAACACCATCTAACAGTCCGATTAACATCATTTGCATCGCTACTAAACCAGACATAATGTTAAATCGAGAACCAGAAGCAGCGTCTTTTAACGAAAAGGCTCCCATTAAGCTCGTATCAAATAAAACACTTGCCTCATTTGCGAACGGTTGCAATTGCGCAAGTTCCTTACGCTCTGAAACAGACGGATGGTCATATACTCTATTTTTATAAATAAATGAGTTTGTAAACTTCGATATATCCGCATGCATACGCCTTTGTTCCTGCAACATAAAGAGGTTCGGATGTGCTTCTGATTTATTGACAGACTCAACAATCCCGGCATGGTAAAACATATCTTCCCCGAGCCATTTTCGAACGAGTTCATGGTTCGCCATCGCAATTGGAGGTAACTGTAAAAAGTCCCCACAAACGACAATACGTTTTCCAAGTGAAGCAGCTAATGCAATTTGCGGAACATATGCCATACTCACTTCATCTACGACAACTAAATCAAACGTACGCTCATAAATAAGTGAATCAATAGCACATTTCGATAAAGTTGCGCCGATTACTTTCGCGTTTTCAATGTATTCTTTTTCTACTTCTTTAATTTTCGCTTTTTGCTTTCGAAGATCACTTTCAATCTCTTGTATACGCTTCTTATCAGCAGAAGTCGCTTTATATGATAAAATTTTTTCACGAAGATCTTGTCGTGTTTCTTCTAAATAGAGTCTTTCTTCTCCCCAAGATCCGTTCGTCGTTTCAACTAGCTTCGACGTAAGTAATGTTTCATGATTTCGTATATGTTCATGTTGACTATAACCGTAACGAACAATTTCGCCAGGTGTCCATTTCTTTTTCTTCTCAATTTGCTTCGTTACTTCGCTCATTAATACGTCTACTGCCGCATTACTATGAGCTAATACAAGTACCGATTTTCCTTTTTGATAATGAGCCGAAATAATACGTGATAAATTGTAAGACTTCCCTGTTCCAGGTGGTCCCCACACGTACGTTGTCGGATTGTAAAACGAACGATACGCCAATTCATTTTTCGGATTTTTCATCTTCTCAATATGTTTCGGACTGCTCGTCCCATCAACAAGACGCTTTATACGATTACGTTTTAACTTATCTTTATGTGCCTCTTTCAATCGCTCTTGTAGTTGTTCTAACAATTGCCACGGTTCACTGTATAAAACGGCTTCTCGTATTTCGCCTTGTATATAATCATTTAACTTCAATTCGATTTCTAATCCATGTACAGATAATACTTCCCCTGTCGCTTCCTCACCATCGAACTCAATTCGAATTGGTGAACCTTCAGGTAAGCTTACTTCCGAAATAAGCTGAAATACGTATACTGTACTTTCATAATCTGTATATAAAAAACGACCGTTCATGATAGAGATTTTACTACCACCTATCGTTTTCCAATGTTTAATTTCATATGCTAATGCATAATGCCACTCTTTCATTGTTTCCGATAATGAAGGAGTTTGAGTAGTTGTATTCATCGTATAATCTCCTTCCTTCTCCCCAAACACACTTTCTCACTATACCATATAACACGCTAAAATTTGTAAGGTTTTTATCTTGCTTATTTTCTTAATTTTCAATAATATATTGTATATAATTTTCAGAAAGAAGGAATCTACATGCCAGTTAGACGAATCGAACACGTTGGACTTATGGTTACAAACTTAGAAACATCTATTTCATTTTATAAAGAAGTAGTCGGCTTACAGCTCATTAAACGTATGGGGCACCCAAATCCAGACTTAAAACTCGCTTTTTTAGGTGTGGAAGAATCGAAAGAAACGATACTTGAACTAATTGAAGGTTACAACTCTTCCCTTCCGGCAGAAGGAAAAGTACATCACATTTGCTTTAAAGTGGATTCATTAGATGATGAAATCAAAAGACTAGAAACCCACAAAGTAACCTTTTTACTAGGAGAAGAAATTGAAACATTACCAGATGGAACACGTTACATATTCTTCGCTGGCCCTGACGGGGAGTGGATTGAGTTTTTTGAGACGGAGAGATAAAGTAACACTTTAATCAGGGAGCTTTTGCGGGATAGAAAAAGAGCCGGAATTCCGGCCCTTATCTTTGCAAGTGCGCAACCAATAATAATAAAACACACCTTCAATCCGAAAACTCACCTATAAAAAACAATCGTTTTATTAGGAGTAAAGAATGATAAATACAGTCTATATTATTATTTTTTGGATACTTATACTATTCCCTATTCTGTATGTAATCAAGATAAAGCATTGGAATTTAAAAGTAGTTGCCGTATTTGTTGGAAGAATCCTATTAAGTATTATCTTTTTCTTGAACTACTCACCACTTAACGTCCTTACGGACTGTTTGAAGTGGGAGATTCCTAAGTACAGAAGCCTAGTGGCTTCTAATTCATTAGGCTATCCCCGTAGTTCCTACGGTTAGAAGTCTTAAAGCTTCATTTTTAAGATTGATACTTGCGTTAATATCTCTGTCGTGATGACTATTGCACTCAGGACAATCCCATTCACGAAGATTTAGATTCTTAACGTCTTTATTTTGATACCCACAACAAGAACATAATTGGCTTGAAGCAAATGTTTTGGATACCGGAATGACTTGTTTTCCATACCATTTTGCCTTGTATTCTAGCAACGTTCTAAATTGTGACCAAGATACTTCACTAATCGCTTGTGCTTTATTTGGATAGATACGAAATTTATACGCTTTATTGATCATCCTTCGTTTCACCTCCATTTCGATATATATATCTACCATATACCAAACGTACATTCGATTGATAGTGAAGTGATTATGACAAATTGTCCGGTAACACTTTACATATGTCGAGCAATTAAGATGAATTGGCATCTCTTGTTCGATGCCAATTCATCTCCCTCCTACTCCCTAGGCTACGTCCTTCACGCTCCTTGAGGAAGGAGTCTTCTTGGCTAAATTGATAAATGGAATAGCTTTCGGAATGCAACGAAATTGGTCAGAGCCTCCCTATGAAACAGAATGGGATTTCTTTATAAAATCTTTATTAAACGGGAAAACTGATGCACTTATACACTTGGTACTTCTAATTATTATCATTACTTTGGATCTAGTCATCACATTTTATTATATTAATAAAAAGAAATAGGGTGTTCTCTCCTATTTCTTTTCTTAATGTTATAAAAATCTTTCAAATAGCTCTAACTTGCACAATGCTTCCCGTTAATATAATACGCTGATTCTGTGAAAACCGTAAATACAACCTCTACTTCTGGAAGTCCAAAATCCATTACATATGTAGTAATGGCCTTGGCAAATCGATCACGAATTTCCTGTCCACGCTCGAACCATTTCACTTCAATAAGAGGAAACGCTTCTATTTCTTCTCCATTGAATACAAACGTAGAACTTGGTAGTTCCAAGGTGAAATTATCCGTACCACACTCACAGATATCTGCGAGCTCTTCTACTAATGGCTTGCTTATGCTTTTTAATTGTTCAATAGTAATTCCACGAAACACAACATGCGGCATGTGAATCCCTCCGTTAGATAGCTTTATATTCGCTCACATCATAACACAATTTATTTTGCTGCACTAACATCTATTGGTACATTTCAATGACATTCTTAAGAATGATCATATGTTATTGAAGCAATACATGTATTGTAACCTGAAAAATAATAAAGGGGTATTGTCACATCGATATCAAACTATCAAAAAGAGATGACCCTAAATTAAAAAACACGCTATTCTTTCTGTAGCATCAATTCAAAAAAAGAAGGAGATTATCCCCTTCTTTTTTTTGAATTACGTGCCCCTAATTATTTACTATAACCACGATTCAGTTTCGTTAACTTTTCATTGATGTGAAAAATTCTTACTCTAATATCTTTAACACCAGATGCTTGAAGTCTATTCTTGTGCATTTCTCCATATTTTTCAGCATCTTGTTTTTCTTCAAATACATAGATGCCTCCTGCTTCTTTCGTTTCTTGATTCTCCGTCCATATTTTCCAATGGAATCCGTCTTCTTCATTAATACTTTTTGCTAAATCCAAAAATGCTTTTTCCATTTCTTCACCAAAAGGACCTTCAAACGGAAAATCAACTTGTAGTAAATATGCCATTTTCACTCACTCCTAAGTTCAATATTTTCAATTCGAACGCAGATAATATCTTAAATGAGTACTGCTATTACTCCTGCACTCATTTGAAATTTCACCTGCATTTTCACCCCACACTGATTATTAGCCTTCACCAATCGGGCTTTTATGGGCAGCCCGACTCCCACCTAACTCCCTCGCATTCGCCGAATTTTGAGGTAGGAGTCTTACTGCCCCTTAATGCGGGATAAAATAATTACAAAATGATAGCAACTTGAACACATACCGTTTAACGGTTTACTATTATGTTTAAAAAATATGATATAAACTTATCCCTAAACTAAGGACAAACAAAACAAGCGCAGGTATCGCTTTCTTAAAGGGATCTCCCGCTAATACAATAAGAGTTAATGCAGCTGCAAGCATAGTACCGCCTAACAAAAATCCTGCCAATAAAGCTGCTATTGGGACCCAAATTCCTATCAACATTCCAATTGCTCCTACAATCTCAAAAGCCCCAGTTAAGAAATTTAAAAACGAAGGTAAACCAAATCGTTTGAACTCATCTGCCATTTTCCCAGATATAATTTTCGAACCTGTCATTAAAAAGAACAGAAACAACATAACTTTTACAGTATTAATTAATATTAAAATAGTAATCACATCTTTCTTATTTATTTGATAAAAACTCAGTATTGTTCATATAGTAGCTACTGCCTTTACCCTATTGCTTGAGATTAACCTTATTGAGGTTGATTCAATGTAAATTCCTCTTTTCAATGTTAAAAGGATGAACAGTACATGCTATAGCATGTATCGTACGGAAATTTGACTAGTACTAGTCAAAAAATTCATCTTAAATCACATATCATACAAAATAAAGCTATCTCCCCATTCCTTCAAACAAAATTACATGCTATAGCATATACAATACAGATTGTGTTCCTTATAAATAGCATAGCATCAATAAGGAACACATATTAATAGCGCGTATCATACAATTTGTTTAATAATGATTGTAATTGTTTAATCTCTTCTTCTCTCAAATTACTCGTAACGAAATGGTGAGCGTCTTTCACTACAGGCAAGATTGTTTTCTTTAAATCGTCACCTTTTTCAGTTAAAAAAAGGTTGTGTGAACGCCTATCTTGGTCATTCAAAGCCTTCTTTACAATCCCTTTTCTCTCCATTGACTGTATCATTCTTACGACAGTAGTTTGATCTTTATCAATAGCTTCTGCTAACTCTTTTTGAGTAGTACCCCTTTGGCTACAAAGAACACTAATGATCCCCCACTGCTCTGGCGTAACTCCATAAGGCTTTAATCTCTTAGTAAAATAATTAGTCATTTTCACATCAGTACGATGAACAAGATAGCCTATTAAATCATGTAAATTCATATATCACCTCTATAAATTAAAATATAAAAGGGCATAGCATATCAATCAATTATTCACAGTGAATTTGTTTGTTTTACTAATTATATGCTATGGCATATACATTAAAGTAGGGCATTTTAATTGTCAAATGATTTATCTACTATTTTTCTACGGCAAGATTCATTCAAGCGGTTATATCCCCCATCGATTTGACACTGTGCTAAAAACTGTTCAGCCAGTGCGCGAAGGTTTAAATTTCAAATCACGTCAATAAATTGGTTAACACCATACCCATCAAGCTAAGATTATGTAGCTTTGGTTTCATATGAGATTTTTTCTTTTTCTAAAGTATCAGTCCAGCTTATTTAAAATAAGAAAATCCCGTATTCAATAAAAATACGGGATTTTTATAAATAAGTTTATTATTTAAATCAACAATTATTCGAAACAAGTTCATTGGTTACATATTACTTATCTAATTAAGAAGAATTTAGATTCCGGCCCAAACATCTTTTCCATATCGCCCTTCATCTTGCACACGATCCAGCCAATTCCTTGCTTCTTGTTCACTGACTTCATGAATTTCTTGATATGCTTGACAAAGGGTGTCTTCTACGTCAGGAGCCATTTTACTTCCATCACCACATATATAAAGATGCGCTCCATTATCTAATAACGAAATTAAATTGATTCTATCTTGTTTTATTAAATGCTGTACATATGTTTTAGGATATCCTTCTAGGCGAGAAAAAGCTGTGTGTAAAGAGATTAATCCATCTCTTTCATCATTTTCTAGTTCTGTACGATAGAGATAATCCTTTTCAGGATGACGACAACCAAAATATAGATGTGCTTGTCCTAAGTTAATACCTTTTTGCTTTTGAACACGACGCGCTTGCAAGAATCCACGGAATGGTGCAATTCCAGTACCTGGTCCAACCATGATAATTGGTGTTTCTGGATTTTCAGGTAATTGAAAGTTTGATTGTGGCGTTCGAATGAAACAGATAATCTCATCTTTATTATGACGCTGAGCTAAATAATTAGAAGCGACTCCTTCATATGTCCCTACCCCACTCCATGCAGGTGCATTAACAACACCAACCGTAATGCTCAGACGATCCTGTGCAACGAGTGGAGAGCTTGAAATAGAATAGTAACGCGGTTTGAGCGCAGGAAGAAGTTCTAAAAAGCGTTCAAATCGGAGTTCACAAGCCTCATACTTTTCAAGAAGATCCAACATTGACATACGTTTCTTTAATATTTGTTCATGATAAACTCCCTCTTCCAATAATGATTCCAATTCCTTTTTATGAGGAGGGCATGCTGTAAATGTCACCATTTCTCGTATTTGTGCTCGAGTGGCTGCTTCTTGAACTTCTACACTATAACTAAGAAGGTCAAATAAACTAACAGGACTGTCTAAAGGTATGTGATTTACACTTCGTCCACTTGCACTCAATATGACTTGATCCTTCCCATTTAACCCAAAGCGTTTTAAAATTCGGTTGACATTTTTCTCACTATTAATTGGCAGCACCCCAAGGTGGTCACCTTCTTGATACGTAGCGCCTTCTGGCAAGGATATCTCAATATGTCGCGTGCTTCTTTCACTGCTAGATGATTGAAGTTCACGATTTTCTAGTATAGATGCATAAACTGCTTCATATGTTCGCGCAAGAGGAGATCCTCCAAGACGACTAACAAATTGTAAACTTAATGTACTGCGTTCTTTCTCAATGTTTTTGTTAAGTTCCAATCCAAATGCCTTCATCGCATCAGACCACATACTTTGTTTCCATTGCTCGAGCTGTTCCTCGAAATCACCACTTGCATCTGCTTCTCCACGTGTCGAAAATCTTGTTGCTCCTTTTTGAGCCATTTGCACATCAATGTATCTTGGAATTCGCTGATAAGTACTAGCCCAATTATGATCTCCACAACCAAAAACTGCGTATTGAACACCTTTTAGCTCATCCGATTTTAATTCCTCCAACCATTGCATAAACTGCCCTGCATTACTTGGTGGTTTTCCATTATAAGAAGAAGTTACAATAAGAACCGCCCCTTCTTTTGGCAGACTTCCAATTCCATCGTTAAGTGCTACCACTTCTGTTTGAACACCTTCTAAACTAGCTGTATCTGCTAGTTCTCTTGCAATACCTTCTGCTACCCCTGTATCCGATCCATACAGAACAAGAAGCGAAAGATTATCGGCTCCAATAATAGAAGGAGTCTTCTGAACTTGCTGTTCGATTTCATCATTTTTCAGTTTCTCCTCTATAGGCGCAAGAACAGTAGTATGGCTAATAGTTTGATTTCGGGGTAGAATCCTAATTTTAAAATCACCAGGCTTTAGCGTTAATGTTTGTTTTACGTCCAGCTGATAGTCTTGATAATCGATGAATTCAAAATGTTGAAGAAGCATTCCCATTACGAGTGTGGCTTCATGAAGTGCAAACTGCATACCGATACATGCTCGTTGACCATTTCCAAATGGCTTATAAGCATGATGGGGAATCTTATCCAGCTCTTCAAATCGTTCAGGTTGGAATTCTTCCACATTGTCTCCCCACGCGTCTTTATCCCTATGTAGCTGTGGAATAAGAACAGAAATACGATCTTCTCCTTTCTTAATTGGATATTTCCCACCAATCACTGTATCTTCTTTTGCATAGAGACTGAATGCTGGAGCAGTAGGCCATAGACGTAGCGATTCATTTAAAATCATCCGGATATACTTTAATTTCATAACTTGTTGGTATGTTGGAGTGGGATCTGTTAAAACCCGATCTACTTCTTCATAGGCTTTTTTCAATTTACCTGGATTCTTTAATAAAAAATAGATTGCAAAAGATAATAATCCACTTGTTGTTTCATGCCCAGCTATTAAAAAAGTGATAATTTGGAAACGAATATTTTCATCATCTAATTTTTCACCAGTTTCCGGATCCTGCACATTTAACATACGGGAAAGTAAATCATTTTCTTCCTGATTTCCACTACTTTTACGTTCAGCAATAATATTATCTACTAAAGAAAACATAGATTGAATATCATGCTGAAATTGACGTTTCGTTCTCCACATGAGTTTGTCTTCTATATCCAGCCGCTGTAATTGGTGCATCGCCTCATCTAGAGCACGGCTCATGCTAGTAATAAAAGGATGAGGGGTCTCACGATAATAGCTATTAAATCGATAATTAAAACCACATAGACCAATTGTATCCAATGTAAGGCGAGTCATATCCTCCGGAACATCTACGTTTTCATTCGGATTAAGCCGTGCCCATTTTTGAACGAGTTGTACAGCAATATCAACCATCATAGCATGATAATCTTTCATTGCTCGTTGGCTGAATGTAGGCATCAAAATATTATGAGCTTTTTTCCAGTTAGGCTCGTGAGTCTCGCTTGTAAATAATCCGTCTCCAGCAAAGGCGCGAACTTTCGCTAAAGCACCCTCTATACTTTTATCAAATCTTGTTTCGTCACAGACTTCTGCTACCAGTTCATGTCCAGAAACGACAATGATGGTATCACTTAAAGTTTGAATTCGAAAAATGGGACCATACTCTTCCGCTATCTTGATAAAGGATAGGGTCGGTTTATCTTTATCGATTAATGGGAGATTCCCCAGCAATCCATATGTTTTCGGTTGAGGAATGGCAGATACTTTTTTATCCATTAAAAACACCCTTTCAAAAAAGCATGAAATAAAATATCCCATTCAATAAAAAGAAGATAGCAATGAATCGCCTGGGATAAAGATATGTAATTGATTACCTTATTTTATCTTTTCCCTAACTATTCACGATTATGATATTGCTTATAAGGTTGGTAATCTAAGTTGTTTGTTGATATTAGATTTATAACTTGCAGAGAAAATACTAAATTAAAATGAAGCGTATTATTATAATGTTTATCACAAATTGAGAGCTAAAGATTGTAGTATTGGGAAAATCAGTAGTTTCTAATGTCAATTCAAACAAATACGATAAGCAAGTATACTGTTGTGTTACTAATGAAAAAGGATCTGATATGAATATCAGATCCTTTTTACTATATATAATTATTTCACTGGTTCTTTTCCAAATTTAAATACCGCGCCTTATCAGCAGAAATTTGCATTTCTTCATAGTCTAACTAAACAGCAAAAAAACTTGTAGGAATCATTATCTAGAGTTTTATTTTGCTCTACCGATTTAACCTCTCGACAGCTTCCGCGCTTGTATCTACACGTTTAACGAAAAAAACTAATAGTAGTGCAACAACATTCATGCCAAGCGCTACATAGAATGAATATTGAATTCCAGATAATAAAGCCTTCTGAGTTAGCATTGCCTTCGTAGCTTCTGTGAAGGTTGTTGGATCTACATCAACCATTAGGCTCTCAGCTTTTGTTTTTGTTACAGAATTCATAATCGTAACAAGAATAGCGGTACCAATCGAACCGGACACTTGTTGGGCTGTATTATTAACAGCTGTACCGTGCGGATTTAAGCGAGTTGGCAATTGATTAAGGCCGTTTGTCATAAGCGGCATCATCACCATCGCCATCCCAAACATCCGCAGTGTGTAAATAAGAATAATATGTGTATGACTAGAGTCGATTTGCAGGTTTGCCAGCATATAAGTTGAAACAGCTGTAATGGAAAGTCCTACTATACCAAGAATCCGAGGGCCATATTTATCAAATAGTTTACCTGTAATTGGTGACATAACCCCCATTATTACCGCACCTGGAAGCATCATCAGCCCAGAGCTCAGCGGCGAAATACCGCGGACGTTTTGTACATAAGCTGGTGTTAAAATCATACCCGAAAACATGGCCACTGCGTTGACAATTGCAATTACAGACGCAAGTGCAAACATTGGGTACTTGTAAACACGTAAATCCAATAACGGCTCATTCATTTTTAATTGACGGATAATGAAAGTAATTAGGGCAATAGCGCCTATGATTAAGGTTGTTAAGACAACTTTATTCGTCCAACCATCGGAGCTTGCAGCACTGAATCCATATAACAAACCGCCAAAACCGACAGAAGATAATAGTAATGAGAGATAATCAAGTTTTGCATTTTTGTTTTGTCTCATGACATTCTCCGATTTCCAAATCCCTAACAGTAAGCTAATGATTGCTAACGGTAAAATCATTTCAAAAAGCAAACGCCAGTCATAATACTCTACAATATAACCTGATAGTGTCGGTCCAATTGCTGGAGCTGTAATCATAACCAATCCAAAAATCCCCATTGCTGTTCCCCTTTTTTCTCTTGGAAAGCTTACTAGCATAATATTCATTAACAAAGGCCCCATGACTGAAGAACCTGCTGCTTGAACCATCCGGCCAGTAAGTAATAAACTAAAGTTCGGTGCTAAAGCCGCTAAGGCCGTACCAAAAATAAAAATCACCATAGATGTAATAAATAAGCTCCTATTGGAGAAGCGGGTTATTAAAAATGCTGATGCCGGAATTAATATACCACTTACAAGCATATACCCTGTAGAAAGCCACTGGATCGTTGAATAATCTTTAATGTCTAAATCCTTCATTATTGATGGCAAGGCTACATTTAAAAGCGAGTTGTTTAGAAATGAAACAAATGCCCCAATAAAAAGGATTACAAGCATTAAATATGGTGGTTTTCTTTTATGTAATGTTTCACTCATATTTTCATTTGCCCCTTCATTATAAATTCCATTGATTCGTTTAAATCTTTTGCTTATCTGCACAAGAATACATTGCCCTTGCAGTATTTTGCCAAACTCTTCGAATGGATATTCTCTTTTTAGCAATTCTAATTACTCAACATAACATTTTTAAATCTTTTTTATTGATTAAACCTTTATAAACATTTAAATAAGATTTTGAATGAATATTTAAATACGTTTGTTAACCGAAATTAAATTAGGCTGAAATAAACAAAAGGAGCAACTGAAAATACCCTTCTAAAAGCCCCCCATCTAACTTCTTTGCTTTCGCTGAATTTTGAGGTGGCGGTGTCTTACTGCCCACAAATAGCGGGATAAATCAACAAGACCACACACCCATTCTTTTAAATACGGGCTTGTAAATCTAGTTATGTAACCATCCATAAAAAGGAATATTACATAGGCTAAGTCTAACATTACATTTTTAAAGTGAGGGGAATAAGCTTATGCACCAATATTGGTATTTGGATTCAAAGGGAAACGGGGAACAATATAATAACCAAATTTCAATGTCATCATTATATTCACAGCCCCAAATAACTAAAGCTAAGGAAATGAATGGTCTGAAGATTCCTGAAAATTGGAGTTGTCGAATCTATCCATTTGGTTGGGATTCACCAACCAATTATACGGGTTTCAATCCCGGGCCCCCTTCCTTCTCTTGGGGTCAGCCAATCCATTATGCAGGGATGATGCCCCAAGGACATCCTGCTAATTGGATTCCATTACCAGGCCATGCAGGTTTTAATTTTCAAAAACATCCCTTCCCTTGGGCTCAACCATTCAATCATACAGGGATGTTCGCACAAGGGCATCTTGCCGCTTTACTATCGCCGCCAGCCAAGGCTTTTAACTTTAGTACCAATAACTCGGGTGTTTTTGGAAACCCTCCAGGATGGGGAGGACAGGTAAATCCCATGGGATGGGGGAATAACGGGCAGCCAGGAATGCTTGGAAACTTACTGACAGCAGGAAAAGGCACCATGAATGGAATCGGAATGCTTAGTAGTCTAATCGGTATGGGAAAATTCTTCTTTTAGTTAATTAGAACGGGAGGATAGGTCCATAGCTCAAACATGCCCCCTCAATGTATTTATTGTATGGTTCCAGTACTCTCTCCAAGTTCGTTTCCTCTCCTTTCAAATTATAAAAAACATCTATTACCTTGTATGTGATAACTTGATAGAGGTGTGGTGACATCAACAAAAAGCAAATTTCGTACGCTAAGCAAAACGCTACAAAAAACCGGTTCCTTTACGAAAGAACCGGTTTTTTAATTTTTATTTATTTGAAAAGTAGTCAAATCTTTTTTGAAATATCTAATGAATCTGGGCAAAACATAATAAAAAGTACAATACCAGCTAAAATAAATAACGAAGGACACACCTCTAAGAATACCTCACCCAGTTCTTTTTGTTGTAAAATAAGTAGCATATAATCAATTAAAATAATGTAACAACCCACATTAGAAAAAACAACAAGAAAAGACATTCCAAATATGGAACATCTTCTTTCACTTTATAAAACCATTCAACAATCCGAAATATTCTAATTAACAAAATCACACATTTAACGAAAGAAATTAGTTAATTGCATAACGCTCTTATAACTTTCCTTGCGAAAATTAGTGGATCCTCAACGTCTTCAATATTAACGTAAATCAAATTTGGATCATCACATAACCACTCATTGTGTATAGACGAAACGATTATTCCTTGTTTAATAATTGTAGCAACAAATGCATTGACTTCTTTTTGCAATAGCGCTACCCGGCCTAGACATAATGCCCGTCCAGTTTTCTTATCTCTTGATTCGAATGAGAAGGAAGTTGTTACTCTAAAACGTTTTCCTAAGATTGTAGCTTGTATTTCATCCCGATTTATTGTTGCCACGCATTTCCCACCGGCGAATCCTTCTTGACCACCGATAATTCTTGCAAACTGTTGACAAATTAATTCATCATTATACGCCATACCTTGAATCATCCCCCCTTTTACTGTTAGGTTATGAATGAATACATAGGTCTGAAACGGTAATGAATCTATTCTATTACAAAAAAGATGATGGCAATCTGCCAAAATCTTTTAGCTTGATTATGTGAATTGACTCGGCTATTATATGTTAAGACATTTTTAGAGAGCATAAAAAAGACACCCTAAGGTGCCATCCTCCGACCCGAGAATCATATCTATGTATGGAGAAATTTAAAAAAGAGAAACTTCTAACTATAATTTATAGAGCTCTTATACCATGAATTACTTACATACATATTTCCTTATTTACCCGAAGAAGAATCCCGTTATATTACTTTCTGATTAGTCTCGTTAAAGCCATCCCAATAAATCCAGCACCCATCCCTATTAGCCATCCAGCATGAGTATCACCTAATATAGATCCCACTCCTCCGCCAAGAAACATGCAGCCAACGAATACTAATCCTCCAATTCCCCAATTCGGCCGTTCCATAATTCAATCACATCCCTTCAATAAAACATATGCGATTAACTAGCCTAACTTTCTTGCATAGGATAGTTAATTATTTTGCTTAGGTTTAAGTACTTCAGGGAATTCAAAAGATGCGGAGATTGGCCGATTTGAATGAATTGCAGAAGAAGAATTTAATTTTTATGTATTATAATAACTTACGGGCTGTGGAACAAATTTTTCTTCCACTAACCAACTAATAGAAGCCTGGAGATTTTCCACAATCGGAAGCTCATCCCATCACTATCAAGCTAAGAAAAGCAAATACCCCCAAAACGAAAATTATATGCATCATTGACTACTGTTAACGAGAATTATGTAAATAAGCTGTCCATATGGGCAGCTTATTGGATTTTTTCAAATACGCGATATTTTATTTGTCGATAATTTTTTAATCTTCATTATTGATTTCTATTGTACCTGTTCTAGCACTAACCTTTAAAATATTTAATAGATTCTCAGGTGTCTTGATTTCCACTTCATATTCAAATTTAGATTGAGCTAAGTTGTCATCTTCTAATTCGAATTCTTTTTTCACATTAATAATTTCTCCATTTGTATGAGCTAAAGAAATTTCACGAACTTGTTTCTCTGTATAGTTTTCATTCTTTTTCGCATAATTGTAGCCCATACCATAATATCCACCAACAATAGCAATACCACTTACTAAAATAGCAATTACACTTATAATTATTTTCTTTTTATGTTTTAACATTTCCATCCACTCCTTAATAATTAATCATTTATTCCAAATCTTGCTTCAAGTACATTTTCTGCTTGCTCTAATTGATCTTCAAGTATATCTTGTTCTCTTTCTTGTATTTGATATTGTTCAACAGTTATCGTTCCAGCGTGAAAATCTGCTTCTAGCTGATCATCAGATAGATCTATCTTGTCATCTAATTGGTCAATTTCTTTTTTTGCTGCTAAGTACGTATTTAAGTTTTCTTCTTTTGCTCCAACTGGTTTCGTATTATTTGCCTTTTCTACAATAGATGTGACTTCGTTTTTGAAATCTTGTGTTTGCTTAGTATCATTCATAGCAGGCCCTGTTTTGTGTGGTTCTTGTTGTAGTTGCGTACCTTCTTTTTGTGATGTATCGTTTTCTACTTTCAGTTGTTGTATTTCTGTATCGTTATCAGCTTGAGTAGAACAAGCTGTTAAGAATAAACAAGACATTGCTCCAATCATCATCCATTTCCCCATTATGTTCTCCTCCCTTTACATGTGCACCTTATCCATGTCCTTATATTACTGAACAAACATTAAAGGAAGATTAATGCGCAAAAAAATAAAATGATATAATTAAATAGTTTCTAATCTTTCTTTAATGTTTCGGAATTATAGTGATACATATAAATAAGAAGAAAAGGAGAATGTTAATGCGAGTTCTTATTGTCGAAGATGAAAAAGACTTACAAAATATATTGGTAAAACGATTAAATGCAGAATATTATAGTGTCGATGGATGTGGGAATGGAGAAGATGCTTTGGATTATATAAGCATGGCTACCTACGATTTGATTGTGCTTGACATTATGATTCCCGGAATAGATGGTTTACAAGTATTACAAAGATTACGTGCGGACAATAATACAACTCCTGTCTTGCTTCTTACAGCTAAAGATACAATTGATGATCGCGTAACAGGACTCGACTTAGGTGCGGACGATTATTTAGTAAAGCCCTTTGCTTTTGATGAGCTGTTAGCAAGAATTCGAGTGTTGATGCGAAGAAAAACAGGAAATACATCTAATGTGTTTGAAATCGCTGACCTAGTGGTGGATTGCAATATGCATAAAGTAACAAGAGGAGATCAAGTTATCAATCTTTCCAGTAAAGAATTTGCTATTTTAGAATATATGATTCGTAATAAAGACGTTGTGTTGACACGAGATAAAATTGAGCAACATGTGTGGAATTACGACTATGAAGGTGGCTCGAATATTATTGATGTTTACGTCCGCTATCTTCGCAAAAAAATTGATAGCCAGTTTGAAACGAAGTTAATTCATACAGTACGAGGAACTGGTTACGTATTGCGAGTAGAATCATGAAAAGACTATCAATAAAAATGAGAGTGACCCTATGGTATACGGGGCTAGTTGTAATTATTATGGCACTCGTGTTAGCTTTTATTTTAACTTCGTCAGATAAAGTTTTGCTTTTTAATATGAAAAATCAATTGAAGAGCACAGTAAAAGAAAGCATTGAAGATATCGAATATAAGCATGGACAGTTAAAGATTGACGATGAATTTGAGGCCTTAGAAGATGGAGTAAATATCATCATTTATAGTAAACAAGGTGAGCTGATGGCAGGACATAATCCAACAACCTTTAATAAAAAGGTATCGCTTAAATCCGATGAAATACAAACCATTAAAGACGGTAATAAGGAATGGATAGTATATGATTTTCTCCATAATGTAGGCGGCGATGAGCAAGTCTGGGTTCGTGGCATAATGACCATGAATCAATTATCATCGACCATGAATACGCTTATTGTGGTAACACTCATCTCATTTCCATTACTTATTCTCATTGCGGCAGTGGGAGGATATTTTATTACGCAAAGAGCGTTTCGACCTGTGCAACAAATGAGTGATTCAGCCAGTGAAATTGGTGATGGTAAAGACCTTTCGAAGAGAATTAATTTACAAGGTTCATCGAAAGACGAAATGTATCATTTAGCACAAACCTTTGACAAAATGTTTGAGCGATTGGAGACATCATTCGAAAGTGAAAAACAATTTACATCTGACGCATCTCATGAATTAAGAACACCAACATCTGTTATTATTTCGCAATGCGAATACGCTTTATCGCAGAGGAATAATCCGAAAGAAATGGAAGAATCGTTAGAAGTAATTTTAAGGCAATCGCGTAAAATGTCCGCGTTAATCTCGCAACTCTTATTATTAGCACGAGTTGACCAAGAAAAGCATAATACTTTTCAATTTGAATGTATCAATATGAGTGAATTAACGGAAATCGTTGTAGAAGAGCTTTCATTAATGGTTCAAGAAGCTTCGATTAATATAACAACACATATAGAGGAAGACCTGTTTATTAAAGCAGATCAAACATTGATGATGCGTTTATTAATGAATTTACTAACGAATGCGATTGCTTATAGCAAAGCGAACGGCACTGTGAATATGCAACTGTTCCGGGATGAAACCAACATAATAGGTAAAGTCTCCGATAATGGCATAGGCATCAGCGAGCAGCATATTGTGAAAATATGGGACCGCTTCTATCGAGTTGACGCAGCACGAACATCTTCAAACAATGGAAACACAGGTTTAGGATTGTCGATGGTAAAATGGATTATAGAACTACACGGAGGAGAAATTACCGTTGAAAGTAAATTAGGAGAAGGCAGTACTTTTACATTTAAACTACCAATTGAAAACCGAGCATAATGTATGCTCGGTTTTAGCTTTAGAATACAGATTGATTAAAAAGCTCTCTTCAGTCCTTATTTAAAAGTAAATACAAAAACTCCATTTTGAAAAAAAGCGATCAAAATGGAGTTACTCTTTTTAGCTATATATGAGATTTTATAAAACCATCTACTTAAATCTATTTTCCAAGTATACCATTCAACAATCTGAAATATTCTAATCAACACAATCACTCATTTAACTAAAAAAATTGGTTAATTGCATAATACTCTTCTGACTTTCCTTGCGAAAATTAGTGGATCATCAACGTCTTCGATATTAACGTAAATTAAATTTGGATCATCACATAACCACTCATTGTGTATAGACGAAACAATTATTCCTTGTTTAATAATTGTAGCAACAAATTCAGTGACTTCCTTTAATCAACATAGATCATGACTTTAATCAGCTCCCAACAAACTTCTGTACCCACCTAAATTTTGAGCTGGGAGTTTTACTTTCCACAAATAGTAAGAGGCTAAATATATAGTAAAACCCCAGAAATCCAAAGGTCTCTGGGGCTTCATTATATATTTAGCTCTTTTTGCTTTTTGTTTTGTTTATGTCTATGCAGCAATTTTCGACTTATGAGAGAAATCAGTAATAAGATCAGTATTAGTATGAAAAGTTGCATAAATGATAAATCAAAATATTTAGCACCTGTAACTATTAAAAGTGTAGAAATCGTACCTTTTACAATGAAAAAAATAATAATCCATAATCCGCCTTTTTTCCAGTTCATTTTTATTTTACCCTTTCCTACGTTTTAATTCTTAAATGGGACACCTTAATAGAAATCTATTATATTAATAAAAAAGTAAACTTTTTCACAAAAATCATGTCCAATTACATGTGACGACTTCATAATAAATGAAAATGATATTCAGTGTCAATTTTATTGACTATTTGAATATCTATTTATCATCTCAATCTCTTTCTACTTCGTTTCTTATAGGCAATGAACTCTTGTTTTCAAACAAAAACACCTCCATTGAATTTGCACACTAAATATGCGAATTCAAGAGGTGTTTTTTCATGTACCATCAGATAAGATTTCCTGCTTTATTTCTTGATACGTAGCTATTTTCTAGTACACAATAACTGGATCATTAGTGTTCAAACTATCATATACAGTTTTTGCAACATTAGGAAGAAGGTTTACACACCCGCCTGATCCCCCTGTTAAATAAGCATTATTTGCCCAGTCTTTTCGCCAGCCTGCATCATGGAATCCTTGGCCACTATTTGTGAATGGAACCCAGTAATCTACTTTAACTGCATAATCAGCTTTACCTACTGCGCTGCCTTTCAGCGTGTATGGTGTTCGTTTATATAGAACGTACCACACACCTGGTGATGTATCTTCACTCGTGCTATGTTTACCAGTTACTATATTTGTTGTGACGACTAATTTCCCATCTTTATAAATCCAAATTTGTTGATCTGCAATTGAAACTTCCGCATACGTGTCTCCGATGCCATTATTCGATGTTGTTTCATAACCGATACCTTCCTTCTCCCAACCATTTCCATGGATATTAGAAGCAGATAGCGATTTTTCACCCTTTTCAAAAGCTTGTTGAACTTGTTTTGTTTCTTTTTCAACATCTAGTGCCCAGCCGTAGCCTTGTCCTTTTACTGATATGACCGAACCGGAATGGGTTTTAAAGCTGAAATTTTTATTTAATGTTGATTTAGCATTATTAATTTCAGCAATCTTATTCTTAATGTCGCTCGCATCGATTGTAACTTTCATATCCTTTGACATAGAGGCATTTTGAATTAAATCTTTCGCTTTTAAAGGATACACTTCATTCTGCACTTTATATTCAACTGACTGCCCAAGAAGATTCTGTAGTGCTTTCTCCTCTTTTTTAACAATCGGATCGTCTTCTTTAATAGGCTGTATGTATGTAGACTTCAGATGAATTTCACTTTTATACTTCTGCTTGTCGTAATCTTTCAGTAGACTAGTAACGTCATACTGTTTTCCATCAACGCTCTTCGAAATAACAACTTTTCCTTGTTCCAGCTTCGCCATAGCATCTTGAGGCGCTTGTAGTTTTTCATTCATAGAGATGAGCTTTTCTTCTACAAGTTTTTTCATCGTTTCACTACGATACTGATCCGCCTTTTCCGGTAGCACTGAATATTTTTTTTCCTTTGAGGAAGGGAAAAATGTCCACTGGCTTTTTAATAGTTTCTTAACTTGAGGCAAATCTTTTTCCGTAAGTTCCGTTTTTGTATCTTTTTCATCTAAAATTTGTTGTTGATCAACATAGACTTTGTTTTCTAGTCCAGATGTTTTTAATTTCTGTATTGCCTGATCAGCGTTCAGACCACCGACTTTTGTGTCATTAATCGTAACATTTGAATTGAAGTGAGTTGCCTGATAATAACTCATTCCTCCAATGAGAAGTACAATTACACCAACACCCGCTGCAATAAGCTTCCAATTTGTAAAACGTTTGCTTGATCTTACTCGTTTTCTCTCAACTTCTTCAACTGATTCATTTATTGGATTATTGTTCATCAATCTTTCCCCCGTATACATTAACGTCAATCGATTTTAAACTAAAACCATTGACTAGTGTACCTTATTTTTCCTAAAATTTCATTATTTTTAAAAAGATTTTATCGCATTTAATTGATTAAATTTAGACTTTTTAATAGAAAGACACACTGAATAATCCCTTACAAGTAGTGAATCATTACAAAAAATCTGAAAAAGTTAAGTACTATTTTATTTCCCTTTGGTTCAGTTATCATTTCACTTAAAATACAAATATAATCCGTAACCTAAAAAAATTATTAATATTATAGAAATACTGAGTATTGTGTATATGACCCCTCTTAATGTTGTACTCATATAATCACCCCTCTCACGCTTCAATAATTCCATTATATAACAAATGATTCATTGAAAGTTTAGAACATGTTTTAAACCTAAATTAAGCGAAGTAAGGGACGCCATTTGACTCCCCTTACTTCGCCTTTAAAGAACAATGAGTGAATCGCTTACTCAACCAGCTTATTAAGTAACCTTTCACTATTTTTTACACAATTGTAATTATAGTGTTTTTTGACATTTGATCATTATAAATTTAAATGGAGGTTTACTTGCCATATTTTTATGTGGCTCCACAATTTCCGTAGTTTCCATCAGTCCATATTTTCCAAAGTCTTGTTGTACCGAGTCAACATCATAAAAATACATTTTTACCCCTTCCATTATCTCGAAGTAGTCTTTACCAAGTTGTTTCCCCTTCCCAAACATTGGGGCATCTTTAGAAATAGTAGTAAAAATCATATATCCGTTTGGTTTTAACTGACTATAACAATCTTTAATAAACTTCTCTCTCTCATCCTTATTCAACAAATGAATAAGTGCATAAGAAAATATACCATCATAAAGTTTATTATCAAAAGGCATATCCGTAACTGAACCGTGGAAGAAATTAGCATTGAGTTCATTTTCCCTCGCCAATTCAATCGCCGTTTTTGAAATTTCAATACCTGTTACATGTATTCCGTTATCAATAAAAACCTTCGCATTTCTACCATACCCAATACCAGGAATCAATATATCCTTCACTTTCTTTTCAAGGAAAAAGTCCTTCGTCAAAATTGCGGAATCTGCAGGTTCAAATCCCCACATCATTTGATTTTCTATAAAACTTGCTTCCCAAAATTCTGTCATACATCAATCTCCTTTATATATATCGTTGTTTACCGTTGAATGTTGAAAACTCATCGCATATTCACGAAATTGTATCAAATTTCAACATTAATTCAAAACAAAAAAGCATTGGATATCCAATGCTTTTTCACACTTACGCAAACAGAGACGTATTCGCATATAAAGCTGGTGAGCCACCTGAATGTACGAATAAAATGTTGTCCTCTTTATTAAATGTACCTTTTCTAATTAAATCGATTAGTCCCGCTACTGCTTTACCTGTATAAACTGGGTCAAGTAAAATACCTTCAGTTTTCGCAAGTAATTGAACTGCTTCTACCATCTCTGGCGTCGGTAACGCGTAACCTGGTCCTACATATTCATCAAAGCATGTAACTGCTTCGCGTGAGATAAAGTTTGGAATACCAACGTGAGCTGACGTTTCATCTACAAGTTTTGCTACTTTCTCTTCTTGCTCCGCTTTTCCTCTACTTACGTTAATTCCGATTACAGGAATTTTGCTTTGCGTTCCGGAAAAACCAGTAATTAAACCAGCATGCATACCAGCGCTACCACTTACGCAAACAACTGAACTGAAATCAATTCCTTGCTCGAATGATTGTGCCATAATTTCTTGCGCACAAGCAATGTATCCCATTGCACCAGTAGGATTTGATCCACCAACTGGTATTACATATGGTGTATTACCTTTTTCACTAACTTCTTTCGCTACTTTATGCATCTCTTCCATAAGATCTGCTCCGTTTGGCACAACAATTACGTTTTCAGCACCTAATAAATGATATAAGAAATAGTTTCCGTTAAAGTCTGGCTTTTCTTCTGGCTCAAGCCCTTCTTCTAACACAAGAATACATTTCATTTTTTCTTTTACCGCAGCTGCAAGTGTTAGACGGCAATGGTTTGACTGAATACCACCAGCTGTAATTAACGTATCTGCACCCTTTTCCTGTGCATCCGCAACTAGAAACTCTAACTTTCTCGTCTTATTACCGCCAGCTGTTAAACCAAGTAAATCATCTCGTTTAAAATAAATAGTTGGCCCACCAAGTGCTTCAGAAAAATTGTTTAATTTTTCAATTGGTGTATATGATTCTGTATATTTTTTTCTCGGAAATTTAGCTAAATTCATCAATAACGCTCCTTTTATACTCTTTCACAGTAAATGTAACCATACTATTATTACATGGAAAAATGATGAAGTCACCTTTCTGGATTAAAAATGTATCGAAATTCAGTAAATGAAATTATATAGGCGATATTTTACTTTTACTGGCGATTCAACATAGAATATCGACTTACCGACAAAAAACGGCTTACAAAATCCATTTCTCATCACTCAAAAAAGAGCCCACACATTTAAATGCGGGCTCTCTCCAATCACTTATTTGCCGAAAAACGAAGAAGCTGTGTTAATCCTGGCTCTAAATTCATTTCT
Organism: Bacillus sp. FDAARGOS_1420; assembly: GCF_019344915.1. Lineage (NCBI taxonomy): Bacteria > Bacillati > Bacillota > Bacilli > Caryophanales > Bacillaceae > Bacillus > Bacillus sp. FDAARGOS_1420. The sequence goes on from NZ_JAHWJB010000002.1 coordinate 2,267,995, forward strand.
CCTTTGTGACGTACGTATACGATTTTGTCGCCATCAAATTTTGGCGGTTTTCCTGGATTATACGTATTCCACTCGTTCGTTCCTTCTACAGAGTACTCCATATATTCTGTTGCACCAACGATTACATTATTTCTATCATCAGCCGTCACATCTGGTGCCATTTGTGCGATTTTTGCATCACTAATTGATAATTTCTTTATATCCTTATCACGTTTATAATCGTAAGCCGTTACGACTACATCGTTACCATATGCTTTTATTTGTAATCCTTGTTTGAAAGAATATCCATCCGGCGCAGTCTTCTCGCCACCATTTGGTCCAGCCGACATCCAACCAGTTTCAATTCCGCCCGTATTTACAACCGTAAATCCTTTTTCATCTCCGCCTGTAATTTTCTTTTTACCAGCCCAATCTGGTAAGTTTAAATCCCAATGTGTATGACTCGTAAAGAAAACTACTTGCGGATAGTCTTTTAATATATCGTACAATTTATCAACGTTTAAATAATCTTGTAAATATGGATTTTGTCTTGATCCAGATACTGTATCAGGTAAAACGTGATGAGAGAAAATGAAAATTGGCTTATTTTTATCTTTTTGACTATACTCTTCTAAATTTTGTTTTAACCATCCTAATTGCTCATCACTCATATATACTTCATCCCACATTTTTGAATCGTGGTATTTCATATATTTTTCAGTTCCTAAAAATAAAAGCGGATAACCATCTAATTCTTTTTTATGATATACCTTATCTTGTCCGCTAAATTTTAAATATCGATTAAACAATGTCTCTTCCGTTACACCATTTGGCCATGTATTTTGAGAGAGTTTCCCATCAGCTGTCCATTTACCAGCGTAAAATTCATGATTCCCAACAGTTGACCATACATTTTCCGGATGCTTATTCTTGTTTAACACACGCTTCACATCATCATATTGTGACTGCTGTCCAGTTGGCGTTATATCCCCATTCATAATAAGCGCTCTAGAAAGTGGTGTCACTTTGTTCATATCTTTTAATACGTGATCAAAATCCCCTAAATCCCCTTGAATATCACTAATAACATTAAACATCGTCGCTGTTTTTCGTGCTTGTGCTTGTTCTTTTCCCTCAGCATTCATCGAAAACGTTGGTAATAACACTGCCATAACGGCTAACGAAGCAACTGCCTTTTTCATACAATTTCTCCCCCTAATAATAGAATGTATAAACTGACATGTTTTGCGTTCTCTTAGTTGCTTGTCCAATTCATATTATAAAGAGGGATTGTAAAGATTAATGGAGTAAAAATTTAAGTATTTTTTAAGAGATTTTGTCTTTTTTTCGCATTCCACAATTACCGATTCGCGCCAATCTAACTTTCTAGCTTTTAACATTAAATAAATGTAAATTTATATAATACATCTTTTAGTTTAATACGTTGTCTTTTAATCTCAGTTACATTACTACAACAAAATACTCTACCTTTTTAAGTTCTCTTCATTTAATCCGAACAACTCTGGTAAAGTAAAACGTCCATCTTTTCTGTATATTTTTCACAAAAAAACAACGTTTTTCCCCTTTTATAGATACAATCTCATTTATTTTTCTTGGTGCTCCGCTTCCCACTCACTTAAATAAGATGCATATTCTAATTCATCTGGATTATCATGTAACATAGAAATAAACTCTAATTTATTCCCATCACAATCCAGAAAGTATACACTTGCAGCTGGCATCCACCTTTGGACAATTGGCTCTTGATTTCCTTTCCCTTGGCTTCCCACCACTTCTATTCCACGATTCTCTAACCACAATTTAGAAGTCTTTAGAAATTCTAAATCTACACCAAAAGCAAAGTGTTTTATCTCAAAATCTTCAATATTATGTACTTCCCATACTCCAAGCATTTGCTTTTTACTTTCTCCTACCCAAAAGAAGGCCACCTTTCTTTTGGATAGTTTTCTTGCTAATGCTAACCCCAACTTATTTTGATAGAAATCTATCGCCTTTTCTAAATCTCTTACATGTAAATGTGTTTCATATATGTTCTGTATCATTCTGCTTATTCCTTTCTTTATTAGTTAAGTAGTTACTGTAATTCTAAATCTGAAGTATGTATAATCATTGTAATTTATCTCCATATCCAATATACCTATTTACTATTCTATCGAAATTGAAATATGATAAATCCAACTGAGGTAGTAAATTCAAATAAAAATTCTACTACTTTTGCAGGAGAAATCTCCAATACATTCAGATGAAATCATACTAAAATAATAAAAAAGCGCTATTCTTTTAGTAAGAATAGCGCTTTTGACTCTTGGAGTTAGTTAATATTTTTCAGTAAATAGGTATGTGCAATTACCCCATCACTATCAAGCTAAGTTCATACACCGTCAATTATAGTAAAGGTTGTTTCTTTTTTAAAGGCTATGTGTAAGGAATTTAACCCTCCCCCAGGAATCAAAAAATTTTTGAGGGGATGCCTACGTAATATAACATATTTACAATTACGTTGCGTTTAGGTTTAAAATGCGTATCTTTTTCATCTATATTTCAACTACCATATTTAAGTTTATAAGAGTTATGCTTTTTAAATAAAAGTAATTACTTGTTTTATAAACTCGTAACCAAAATAACCACTAAATCCGAATAGTACTATTGCGGCAAATATAGATACCCATTTAATAAAGGTTGGATTTAGAAACCGTCTAGTAAAATGAACAAAGCTTAATAAGACCATATCATGCATAAAGATACCTAATAAAATACCTACAGCTATTAATATAAATGTTGATGTACTTGCACTACCTAATGAAGAAACTAGAACCGGCCCAAAGACCCCTATCCAAAAGACAATATTAGCCGGTGATATAGCAATCATAAAACCAGATAAATAAGCTGTTAATAAAGATTTATTAGGATCTTCTCCCTCTATGTTAACTTCTGACTTTGCTTCTTTAATACTTTCTATTCCAATAAACATTAAAAACCCAAAACCTAGTAACCACATAACTGCTTCTACCCACGGATTGGTTAATACACTAGAGAACCCTAGATAAATCAGAACTATTAAAGATAAATCTACAGTCATTCCTCCTATACCTACAAACCAGCCATGTACGAAACCATTTCTCATTCCTTGTTTAGTCATTTGGACAGTCATAGCACCTGCAGGTATTGATAAAGATAAACCTAACAATATATATGTAAAGAGTGTTACAATCATAAAAATTCTCCTATTTTAATCAATTATTATTCTTTTTATTAAATTATGCATGAAAAGGGCACTTACCTTTGATCGATTCATTACCATCTGTTATTACAGATTATTTCCATTCTCTTTTATCTGGAGCAATCACCCAATTAGATGACCACTCTTTTGGACCATGTTCGTTAAGATATTTTAAAATACTCCAAGTATCCCTTTGTTGAAGAGCAATGCCTAAAACCCCATAAGATCCTTTACATGTTTAACGTTCTTTTTAGATGTTAGTTTTTCAAGTAATAAAAATGCAACATCAAAAGCTGTACCTGGATTTGAAGATGTAATAATGTTTCCATCTTGAACGATTAAATCATTTTGTACTATTGCACCGAAATTCTTTAACTGCTCTTTTCGTTTACTCGTCGGATGACTGTATGTGGTGGCTTTTTTATCTGTAAGAATTCCGCTTTTTCCAAGCGCTAATGATGCGACACATATACTGGCAATAGGCTTCTGCTGGGCATAAAAATGTTGAATAACATGTAAGAATTCTCTACTATATGCATCCCGATAAAAGCCAGCTTCTTCAAAACCTCCTGGAATAGCTAATGCATCAAACTCATCTAATTGAATATCATCAACCGTTTTTTCGGGTATGACAGTAAAATTCCAAGTACAGGTTAATTTATTCCGAAGGCCAACTGTTACGACCTCAGTTGATCCATCTCCCTCCCATTTATTCCAACCTAGTACATCTGTAAATACACTAGCTTCTACTGCTTCAAATCCATCAGCTAATAATAATAAAACCTTTTTCATATCGTAAATCGCCTCCTGTTATCCTTATTTTATACAAATATATAAGGCTGATAAATAAGTTTGATAAGGATATTTGATTGTTTGGCTTTATTATATAAGGAATTTAGGTTATTCTATTTTATAAAAAAAGGTTGGATAATTTATGGATCAAATTGATAAAAAAATCGTGGGATTATTACAGTCAAATGCAAAAATTTCAATGAAGGATCTAGCAGAAGCCGTTCACTTATCTGCTCCGTCAGTAACTGAGCGAGTACGGAAGTTAGAGGAGCAAAAAATTATTGAAGGTTACCATGCACATGTTTCTCTAAAAAAAATAAACCGTCCAATTTCTGCACTTATATTGTTTAAATCAAAGGATTGTAAATCATTAGCTAACTTTTGCTATAATCATCCAGATGTACTTGAGTGTTACAGAGTAGCAGGGGAAATTAGCTATATTGTCAAATTAGCAACGTATTCTGTAGAAAGTTTAGAACAATTTATTGATGATACAATGCAATATGGTACACCATCAACGAATATCGTGTTATCTTCTTATGAAAAAAAAATAATTGCTCCTTTTATTAGTGAAGAATAAAAATACTGGCACAATCAATTAACTATTACTTACTCAATAATCCTTAATCCTTTAAAAATAGCCCTGATTTTTTTGACTGTATAAAAATCAGGGTCTCTAATCATTTTTATCGTTTTTGGGTAACCCATTTTTATTAGCTGGATAACGATGTGCAATTACCCCTATATAAACATTTAAATTATTCTTCACAATCCCTCTACTTCCAATAGCAACATGCTTATTACTTCCCATCACTACACCTCATTTCCTTTTTTACAAAAAAAAGACACAGAGATTTCTCCCCATGCCTACTAATTCTCTACTTCTTCACCGCATGTACATAATGCACCGTCTCAAAAGCTTCTAAATAATCGTTTCGTCCTTCAAAATATAATGTATGAATATCCTTTGGTGCTAAGTGCTCATAAATGAGTAAGCCCGCCTTCTCTAATAGTGCTTCCATTTCGGCATAAGAAAAACACGATTTCATCGGTTCTCCGCCTACTGCAGCCATTTTCACCATGTTTTCAACTCGATTAGACAATCCTTTTTCCGTAAATAAGTTTTCATTAGGATAATCGAAAATGATAGAACTCCCCTCTGGAACCATCGCAAATAAACAGTCTAGTAAACTAGAAAGTTCCTCTTTCGTTAAGTAATAAGTAACACCTAAAAGACTAAAGAAAGTCTTTGTATTTTCAAATCCTTCATTTACTAATTTTTGCGTAGAGAAACCCTTAGTAAAATCCATCGAAACAAAATGAAGATTGCTTGGGATTTCAAGCCCTGCTTCTTTCACTCTTTGTATTTTAAACTCTTGCGTAGAAGGATGATCCACTTCAAATATTTCTATTTTTTTTTCTAATTCTCGGTGTCTAAAACTAAACGTGTCTAAGCCTGCACCGAGTATGACGTATTGCTTCGCGCCTAATGCAATTTCATGTAATAGCACTCTTTCACAATATGCCGCGCGTGCCAAAGGTGTTGGTGATAATTGAACTTGTGTAATCCATTTTAAAATTTCTTTCGGATTGTCTTGAAACTGCTCTGCAATGTCTTTATTGAAAAAATGTATTCCTTGAACCATGTTCGTTTCAATATCATTACGTTCTTTTTGTGAAATAAGATCTTTAGCTACATAATCATCAAAGATTTTAGAACTATCAAATTCACTATGATACGCCCTTCCGAAAGCTGATACTAACGATGTTACACTTGATTCACCTTGTTTCACGCACATACACTCCTTCATTTTCACAACAAAAATAGGGTCCCCCTGGCCAGGAGAACCCTATTATACACTTTATTTTTATATTGGCAAATTATAGCGTAAATAAGTTTTTTTGTCAAGTTTTCAGCCTGCTAACACTCCGACACTTTGTATATTCTCCGGCAGGAACATCGAAATTATATACACAATTTTCAGAATTATTTATTCATTCTTTTTTGAGCAGTATTAGTATCTTGAGATACCGGTATGTGTTCGGTAGCTCTAGATAAACCTGTTTTTGGCATATTAACATAGATTGCTTCAGAAGCACCTTTTTCTATTTGATAGGTTTCGTGAAAAACACCGACACTCCCATTATCTTTAATCTTATTATTGTAGGATTTCCAAGCATATGAATGATTTTTTCCGTGAGCATAGTTTACTAATTCGTCGAATCCCTTCCAGTATTGAATTAGGATTACTTTTCTCCAACTAAATAAGAATTCTGTATGTAAGAACCCCCATTGTGGATTTTGATACAATTCTTTAATCATAGGTCCCATAGCATTAAAAACTGGTATCCACTTCCAAAATTTTAATAGGTTATTAATACGCATACCAATAATAAAAACAACAAATTCTTGATCCTTGCTATTGGCTATATGCCTGCCGTTAAAAATTTTAGCCCCCACTTTAATCCCCCTTTTTTACTGAACATAAATAATGTGCAGCTCCCAAATAAACCATAACACTTTTCCATGAATTTTCCAATTGATTCAACATAGATTATGAAAGGCTGTACTTAACAATAAAGGGTATATGTTTCCTACCTTTTTATTATTAACAGCTATTTTTAATATTTGTTCTAGACCTCCTTTTCACCAGGCACATTTCCATAATATATTTCAATAACGATAGCATTGTCGCCCCCTTTCTAAACAGAATATTTTTTAGTTCATTTGAGTTAGGACAACATCACATCACACTTTTCACATTAGGGGATTATTGGATAAATAAGTTTTTCGGTGAAATTTTCAGCCCATTACTACTCAGCCACTTTGTATTTTCTCCGGCAGGAAAATTGTCGATTCACACCGAACATTCCAGATTATAACAATACATATGGAGGCCAATATGAAACGATTAGTCATTATTACAGTAGGAAAAACCCACAGTGGAAAAACAACATTTGCTAAAGAACTAGAAAAAAAGTTCCCCCACTCTTTCGTTATGGATCAAGATAACCAAGCAGAATTTATTAACACGCATTATGAAAAATTACAGCCAACTGAAGGCCCTAATACATTTAAGCACGCTCTTTCGAAATTCATTGTTGATTATGCAAAAGAACATACAAATTTACACCTTATCATTTGCAACTCAAATAGAAGCCGAAACGGCCGGATGTATTTGCTGAATGAGCTGTTTAAGGAAGAGGAATATGTACGCATACTCGTTCGTTTTGACATTCCAGATGATATTCTTTATGAAAGAGTAGCTCGTAGTAAGCGAAGTATAAATATATTTAGAGGTAACTATTCCAGTTTCAAAGAAGTACTCAATCGCCAACAGGCCGAATCACTGCATGAAGATGTAGTACATCCTGTAGAAAATGAGGCTGATTATTTGTTTGTTATTCGCGATAGTAAAGATGTGAAATCTACTATAGAAGAAATTGTTCATCTTGCTGAAGATTTGTCCCCTATCCCAAAATAAAAGACTATAAGAATCACATAATCATAGATTCTTATGCAAATACTTCCTCTAGGCGCCGAACATGGTATATAATAATAAAATAATCTACTTCTATATGCTCAATTTTACACAAAACAGCTCATGCATATGAAAGAAAAGAGGTACAAAAATATGAAAACAAAACAAACAATCGCTGCGTCTACACTAGCTTTAGCAATGATTGCTGGCGCAAACTCTACTCATGCGGAAGTAACTGATGCTACTCCCCAGCAAAGTACGGGAGATCGCTTAGCTGAAATTAAGCAACATAGACAAGAGTTAGATGCGAAATTACAGCAGCACAAAGAAAATGTGGGTCAAACATTAAATGAACTTAACCAAGTTAAGGAAAATGTTGATACAAAGGTTAATGAACTACATGAACGTAAACAAGTTGCAGATGAAAAAATTGGCGAGATTAAACAACATAAACAAGAGTTAGATGCAAAACTTCAGCAAGACAAACAAATCGCCGAAGATAAAATCGCTGAAATTAAAGAGCATAAAAAGCAAGTAGATGAAAAAGTTGCTGAAATTAAAGAGCATAAGCAAACTGTTGATGAAAAGGTTAATGAGATTAAAGAACATAAACAAACTGTTGATGAAAAAGTGAATGAAATTAAGCAACATAAAGAGAACATCGATCAGAAGGTTAATGAACTTAAGGAAGTAAAAAAACAGGTAGATGAAAAATTAGCTGAGTTAAAGAAAGCGAAACAAACTGCTGAGGACAAACTTGCTGAGCTAAAAGAAAATAAGCCGAATACTGGGAACACGTTAGAGGAGCTTAAGAAAATTAAAGGCAATTTAGATAGTCTTTCCGCTAACTTAGAACTAGCTAAACAAGATGTAAAAAACAAACTTGCTGAATTACAAGAAGCTAGACAAGATTTACTAAATAAAATAAACGAAATGAAACAAGCGAAACAAACTGTTTCAGATGATTTAACAAAGAAAAAACAAGACTTAGATATTAAAATAAACGATTTTAAACATACTGAGAAAAAAATTGATGACAAATTAGCTGAGTTACATACAACAAAGCAAAATGTAGATAACAAAATTAGTGAAGTATCACAACCTAAACAATCGACAGTGAATAATAACACTACAACTACTACTGTTCCAGCGAAAAACAATGCTAAAGAACTTCCTAACGCTGGTAGTGAACAATCAAATAATATGACTTTAGGTATGTTATCTGTATTAGGCGGGGTTTTATTAATAACACGAAATAAAATTAAAACGTTATTCTCAAAATAAAGCCATTATATCTATTTTAAAATAATCATACAAAGGCCAACTGCACATATATGTACGGTTGGCCTTTTTTCTTTATATTAACTGCCCATCTCTAAGCGTCAATATACGATCACATACATCAAGCATTCTTTCATCATGTGTAATCATAATTGCTGCTTTTTGACTTTCTTTCACTTCACGTTTCATCATTTCCACAACTTCACGTGCGCGTTTTGAGTCTAAGCTTGCAGTTGGTTCATCAGCTAATATTAAATCTGGGTTGTTCATGAAAGCACGAGTGATTGCTACCCTTTGTTTTTCCCCACCCGATAGTTGATTTGGATAATGAGTTTTTCTTTCAGATAATCCAAATGCTGCTAGCAAGTGATCCGCACGTTTTTCTGATTCTTGTTTGTTTTCTTTTTTTAACTTTGCAATGTAAAGCAATTGTTCTTTTACATTTAAATATGGAACAAGATTTGCGAACTGGAAAATGAAGCCGATTTTTTTCAAACGAATGTCTGTCATTTCCTTTTCTGATAACTTCGTAATATTTTGCTCACGAATGTAAATATCCCCTTTTGACGGTGATAATAAAGCACCCGCGATTGATAATAACGTACTTTTCCCTGATCCAGAAGGACCGACGATCCCGATAAACTCTCCAGCTTTCACATCAAGCGACATCGGATGAAGGGCTGTTACTTCCGTATTCCCTTCTCCGTACACTTTACTTACTTTGTCTAATTTTAATAATGAAGTCATTACATCCCGCCTCCAATTGCTTCTAATGCATCAACTTTTAATACTTGATATAACGAAATAAGTGTTCCTAAAATACTAATTACGATAAAGATTGCTGCATATTGTGCAATCATCGGTGTTGTTAATAAGAACGGCATACCCGCTGGTAAAATTTGTTCTAATCCTTGTACAAGAACAATACTGATTACCATTGCAACGACTGATAAGAATAACGCCTGCACGACTAAGCTATTTGCTAAATAAGAGTTTTTCGTACCGATTGCTTTTAGTACACCTAATTGCTGTGTTTTTTGCAACGTAATTACGTAGAAGAATACACCGATTAGTAACGCAGCGATAACAAGTAAGAACGCGATAATCATCGTTAATGTTCCTTGCTCTTCTTTAAATCCTGGAATACTTTGTAATACTTCTTTTTTGTCGATAACATGTGCATTTTTAATTTCTTTATCTGTATTAAGCGCAATTGCACTATAATCTTTTTGGTTTGGTTGTGAAATAGCGCCCCATACGTCTTCATTTACATAAACGACTGGTGTATGGCTAAACATTTGATCTTTCGTAAATCCAACGATTTTAAATTCTTTCTTTGAAACAGGATCAATAATTGTATCCCCAATATCGATACCTTTTTCTTTAATTGATTCATCGGCAACCATTTCGTTATTTGCTGTACCCAATTTCTCACCTTTTACAATTTTCGGTTCTAAAAATGAATCACGTTCACTTGAGAAAATAGCGACATCAACTTTTTTCGAACTATCTTTCTTTTCATACGTTGAAACTTTCACACGAAACGGAACTGCCTCTTTCTCGCCTGCTTGATTTACTACGTTATCTACATCTTCTTTCTTAATTTGTGAACGAAGTAATTTATTTTCCGCATCATCCGCTAGTACAAATTTATTTGCCTCCATATTTTGAATCGATGAAGCATTATCGTATGATAATCCATTTGCTAATCCTGAAATTACAAGGACTAAAAATGATAATAACACCATAATAAGTCCGATTAATCCATATCTTAATTTTGATTGTTTTAATTCACGCAGAGCTAAAAACATTTCGCTCGCTCCTTCCTATTACTTTCTATGCACTTATCATAAAAAAGAAATATGAACGGAATATGAACAGAAGATTACAGAGCAAAAAAATAAATCTTCTGAAAGTATTGAAAATAAATAGAATCCTTGATACAATTCAGTCAAATAATATTGACCGAGTAATTTAATTCAAGGAGTTGATCATGTTGAAGCCCGTATTAACACTAACTACTTATAGCCAACTAAAAGCAATAAGCGATCCACTACGTGCCGAAATGATGATACGTCTATGCGAACGTCCTTATACTGGACAATTACTATCTGAGAAATTCGGCATTTCAAGGGCGAAAATTCATTATCATTTAAAAGAATTAGAAAAGAATGGCCTTATAGAAATCGTATATACAGAAGAAAAGAATGGCATCGTTCAAAAGTTTTATCAATCTGTCGCTAAAGGATTTACCCCTGCCGCGGACCTATTACCTCATTTAGAAATATTAAGCGAATCAGGTCGCCAAATCTTTTTACAAATGACGGAAAGAACGAAAAGCCATATTCTCGCTGCACCAGAAGAATCTTTTACATTACGAAATGCAAGTGAAGACCCCGCTGAGTGGAATTACGTTTCATCCTGCTGGGAATTTGATGCTACGCCAGAACAATTTCAAGTGTGGGTGAAAAAGTTTCATGAAGTGATGTCTGAATTAAACGAAATCACAAAAAGTGCGGATAAAGATCCAAATAGTAAAGCTTATTATATTTCTACTACTGCACTTCAAATCGCTGAGAGAACAATGCAGCAATTTGTAAAAAAAGAAGAAAAATCGTAATGCGATTTTTTTTACATAAACGGTCAAATTTATTTTACCGAATAAATTTTTTATAAAGGAGTAGATAAAGTGGACATATTAAAAAACCGGAATTTCCTCTTACTATTTTTAGGGAGAATTTTTACAAACATAGGAGATAGTTTGTATTATGTAGCAGCGATGTGGCTCGTATATGAGCTGAGTGGTGATCCTTTTTATTCTGGATTGGCTGGTTTCCTTACATTATTACCTTCTGCATTACAATTTCTTACCGGTCCATTCGTTGATAGATGGTCAATCAAAAACACCCTTGTAATCACACAAGTCCTGCAATGCATTCTTATATTAATCATTCCTATTACACACTACTTCGATCTATTAACAGTTCAGCTACTACTCATCATTATGCCCATCGTAGCCTTTATCGAACAATTCGCCTATCCCGCACAATCAAAAGCTTTACCACTTCTACTGCATAAAACACAATTATTAAAGGGAAACTCACTCTTTTCCTTTGCTTATCAAGGCATTGATTTAGTTTGTACAACTCTTTCCGGAATATTAGTAGCATTACTTGGCGCAATCACTTTATATATAATCGACTCTTTCACATTCGCGATTACTGCGATTTTGTTTATTTCATTAAAAATGCCGACACAAACCGAAACAGGCACATCACTTTCAACAAAGCAATATTTCTCTGATTTAAAAGAAGGCTTTTCAATCGTCTTTCGTTCATTAATGGGCATCTTCTTAATCGGTTCAGTTGTCGCTAATTTTTCAATCGGTATGACGATGGCAATACTCCCTTCTTTCGCCGATTCTTTAGGAGGGGTTAAATTATACGGTTTCTTTTTAGCCGCTATATCCGCCGGTAGTTTAATTGGAGCACTATTCAGTTCATGGGTTGGTAAACATAATATTAGCCATGTCTCCATTATTAGCTTTGCGACTAGCGCTTTCTTTTGGTTTCTCTCTACGTTTGTACCGTTTCAATGGTTATCAATTTTTTTATTCGGCTTAGCTTGGATACCAATTGGTGCGACCAACATATTATTTGCGACAATTAGTCAAACTTTAATTCCAAATCAATATCTTGGACGCATCAATTCAGTCACACGAAGCATGGGTACAATCGCTATGCCGTTCGGCTCTTTAATTGGCGGATACACCGCAAATGTATTTAGTAGCCAACTCATTTTCGCGCTCGCTAGCATCGGCATTTTATTCATTTCTCTCGTATGGCTACTTCATCCGAAATTACGTTCATTGCCGAAAGCTGATGAAATTACAGCGGATACTTTTGGGCTTCGGTTTAAGGAAGAGCGCGGGAAAGGTGCGGCTTTATAGCAGAAAGAAAATATTATCTAATCCGTAATGTGTAGTTATAATAAAATTATTTAATTTTATTATCTCAAACAAGCATAACCCCGTTCTAAATATAGGACGGGATCATGCTTGTTTAATTTTGTATGTAAGATACTTCACTTCACTAAAAAATATAACAATAAAGTTGTTTAAAAATCTAAGTTTTATTCAACAATAGCGCCCTTTAATGGAATAACTAAAACGTTCAGTTAACGATTTGATGGCCATGCCCTCTGTATCTTCCTTAATTGAATAATTCGGCCTGTACGATAAGCATCATGAAGCATGGTGTCCAGTAATTTACCCTCAAATGAATTTTGTTCAAGCTCTTTTTCGGAAAAGGTAAAGCCTATATCGTTGATTACCAAGTAATCGTTGATACAGGCTTTTTTAATGTTTGTTCAACTAACGCATGCGTTAGTTCAATAAGATGTTATTAATCTCTGTCCTATATTCATCTTCATCAAATACGAATTGAGGTATTAAATTACATATCATAAGGTTCAAGCTTCAAAATAAATTCTTCAACATCCTTGCCTCTTGCGTTGGAAAAACCCTTATCTTCAGAGATGATTTTAAACCCGCATTTTTCCAATACCCTGATGGAGGCGAGGTTATCTTTAGCGGAACGAGCATAGAGTGGGCGTATCTTAATATACTCCAGAAACTCTGACAACGCTAAAGTTGCAATACCATGACCCCAATATTCCTTCCCAATCCAGTAGCTTACTTCGGATTCGCCGAACTGTTCAAAGTTCGAGACGTGTCCAGTGACAATGCCATTCAATAATATAGTCTTAATTGTGATGGTCTCGTCAGCGATAATTTTTGTCCAATGGTCAAAAAATGAGTCCTTATCAGTGGGGTCTTTAGCTGTAAAAGCAGCCATATAGTTCGCCGTTGAATCTAGTTGTTGTTCGAAAAAGATAGGAAGATCTTCCTCTATGATATCTCGTAGCTTCACTTCGATTTTGCTAATGGATCCCATATAATTGACAAGCTCCTTAACATATTTTTGAATATAAATTCTTCAAAGTTTAGAGAAATTCCTTCTTCAACTATGCCAGTTAGTTGAATTAAAAAGTTTATTTATTGGCCAATGGTATAAAGTCCAAGTTTTCATCCCTAAGATAGTACATTGTCCCATTATCTGTTTGTGCTTCTCTAATGGATACAACCTCATGCTATTTATCCTTTATTTTTTTTGCTTAAGGGATATTGTCATTTAGCTACTAACTCCTTTAAATACTTAAAGTCAAGGTCCTCGCACCAAGGCTACGTCCTCCACCATAAAATAATATACCTAATATCATAGATTATCTATTATGACTATGTATTTTAAATTTATCTGTTTAGATAAAAAAAGATAGTAGGGGCATTCACCCCTTACTATCTTTACTATTGATATTTATGTGTCTTTAAATATATAAGTGATGTACTTTTTTGATATTATGTGTGACATTGAATACACGTTACTACAATGATAATCATGATGTACATTCACATGTCTTCTTTTTCATTTATTTAGGAAGCTCAACCCGAACAGTCGTCCCTTCTCCTTTCGTGCTATAAACTGAAACGTTTCCTTGATGCAGTTCAACAATCTTCTGCACAATCGACAACCCTAAACCGCTACCTTCTACGTTTCTTGCCCTAGCTGTGTCTACTTTGTAAAAACGATCAAATATACGATCCATTTCTTCTTTTTCCATACCAATTCCGTTGTCTGATATAGAGATCATCACACTTGATTCTAATTCTTCTACAACAAATTCAATCGTTCCGCCGTCGTTTGAAAACTTAATACTATTCGTAAAAATATTACTCCATACTTGATGAAGTAAGTTTTCATCACCGTTTATGATGATGTCCGGCACATCAAATTCGACAGCTATATCTTTTTCACGCCATTTCCATTCAAGCATAAAAATGACGTCTTTAATTTGCTTCTGCAGATTGAATTCTTTTATTTGTAAAACTTTCTCTTCTTTATCTAATGAAGCGAGCGTAAGTAACTGTTTACATAAACTAGACATCCGCTTACTTTCGCCCTCAATAATTTTCAAATAATGTTTTCTTTCCTCTTCACTCATATTCTCCGATTGTAATGTTTTCGAAAAACCTTGTATCGAAGAAAGCGGCGATTGAAATTCATGCGACACGTTAGAAACGAACTCTTGCCTCATTTGATCTAATTCTTTAATACTCTTCGTCATCTTTTGAAAATTAGTCGCTAGTGTACCAATTTCATCTTTTCGATTTTCATCTAATTCAATATCATATTCACCACTTGCAATCTTTTGAGTCGCTTTCGTAAATGTTCGAATAGGACGAACGATATAACCTGCTGCAATCGCTATAAAAATGATACTTAATACAACGATGAAACCGAGTAATACCGCTAGAAAAATTCTCATTTCGCCGAATTGTTGCTGAATGTCAGGGCGAATGAATAAAGCGTACTGTTTATCATCGTGTTTTAGCGGTACACCGACACTATTAATTAATTCATTATCGAAAAATCCTGTAATAAAGAGGCGCGTTGGATATGTGGAAACGCCATTAAACGTCTCACCTTGCAATACTTTATGAACGGTATCATCACTAATTGTTATCTTACGAAACGCATTCCCAATACGCTTTCCATGATTTTCGTCATCTACAATATAAATTTCATACCCTAACTTCGCAATAGACTGTAAGTATGCCTCTTTATTCTCTTCACTTTGCTTTTCATATAATGATTTTACTTCTTTAGCATACATTAAAATCTTTTCACTATTGTACGGTTTTAACTTCACTTGATAATATACGTTCGTTAATAAAAAACCGATAATACTACTAAGAAGCATAATACCGACTGTCATAAAAACAAATCTAGAATATAGTGATTTCATTTTATTTCAACTCCAACTTATAACCGAGTCCGCGTACTGTCGTAATTTGAAAATCATCTGTTCGTTTTGAAAAACGATCTCGTAGCCTCTTCACATGAACGTCAACTGTTCGTTCATCTCCTTCAAAATCCATTCCCCATACTAATTCAATTAATTCTTCTCTTGAAAAGGTTCTTCCAGAATAACTAGCAAGTTGTGATAATAATTCAAATTCCTTTAATGGAAGCAAAATCGTCTGACCGTTACACTTCACTTCAAACCCTTTTCGATCAATAGTCGTTCCGTGTAATGTAATAATATCAGCACTAAGCATTTGATAACGGCGCAATAAAGCTTTCATACGGAAAATTACTTCAGCTGGTTCAAATGGTTTTACAATATAATCGTCCGTACCAGAAATGAATCCTTTTTCTTTATCGACTAGCTGATCTTTTGCAGTTAATAAAATAACAGGTATATCATGATACTTCCGGATTTCTTCGCATAACGTATAGCCATCAACAAACGGCATCATAATGTCTACTATCGCAAGATGAATATTTTCTTTCTCTAAAACGCCTTGCGCTACCTTTCCGTCTTCCGCTTCAAAAACTTTAAAGCCCTCTTTTTGTAAATGGTAATGCAATAACTCTCTAATATGTTTATCATCATCAGCTAATAAAATATGTATCATCTTCATTAAACCCTCTCTTGTTCAACCTTCTACATTCTTACATTAAGAAACAATTGTACTTTTTGCAAGAAAAAGAAAAACAAACTGCTATTAGTTTTTTTGAATAAGAGTTGATACATAATACGCTACAAGCCAACATTTTAAGATAAATAAAAAGAATCTATTTTGAAAAAAATTATTCAAAATAGATTCTTTCGTTTTAGTATTAAGATTATTTTAATAAAAACAATTTCTACTCTTACTAAGCTTTAGAAATATCAACAAATCCTTCTCCGAACACATCACGAACATCGTGTATAGCGATGAACGCAGCCGGATCCGTAGTTTGAACAATCCGTTTTAGCTTCACTACTTCTTGCTTATTAATAACAATATAAAGAATTTCCTTCGGAGTTTTCGTGTAATAGCCATGACCTGAGTACACAGTAACCCCTCTGCCCATTAAGGTAGTTACCTTCCCGGCAATTTCATTCGGGTTATCAGAAATAATCGTAATAGCCTTTTTCGGATTTAAACCTTCAATTACAAACTCCATCACTTTCGTTGCTACATATAGCATAATAATTGTTATCATCAGTTTTTCTGCACCAATGATGAAATAAGATGAAAATGCAACAATTAAATCGAAGAACAGTAAACCATAGCTAATGCTCCATCCTAAATATTTATGCGTCATCCTTGCTAAGATGGTAGTACCTGCTGTTGTTCCGCCAACGCGAATAATAAGACCAATCCCGCACCCGATAAATATTCCTCCGAAAATGGCATTTACGAGCATTTCATCTGAAGTAATCGTCCAGCCTTCTGTCAAATGAAGAAATAGCGAGTTCGTAACTACAGCAATAATCGTATAAATTGTTGTGATCTTGTTTAAAAATTTATAACCAGCTATTAACAATATTGCATTTAAGATTAAGTTGACTAAGCCTGGTGACCACTCAAATAAATAGTACGTAATAATCGTGATACCTGTTACCCCGCCCTCACCAAACTCGTTCGGGATAACAAACAAATTGACACCTAACGCAAAAAGAAATGCACCAATAATAATAAAAATAATGTCTGTCGTTCTTTTTTTCATACAGTACCTCACTTCTTATGTAAATATTTATTCTGCCATAAACTCTCACCATTATATCGTGGAATATTCAAATCGAACAGTGGTTTATTTTTATTTTAATATAGGATGATAAAACAACTTTATCCTATATCCACATGTAATTTAAAAAGTAAAACAACTGTATTTATTATGTACTACAAGTAAAGTTTTGATTTCACATGCAATTCACGCTAAAAAATGAATATGAACACTTACTCGCACAAACTTCGAATAAAAAACAAATAGGCGAAGCTATAGAATAGACTTCGCATCAAGCGTGTGAGCACAGAGATTTATATAAATTTTTATATTCATACATTACAGAAATAAATTTACTTATCTTTCTCCATATATTCTTTAATCTTTCGTTCTTCCCACTCTTTTCCGAATATCCCAAATGGAAAAGTTGTCAAACCGTGTATAACGATACCGATCCCCCAACCTCCAAGTGGATATAAAAACCATAATTTGCTTGAATCAGAGCTTATATTTATAAAAAAAAGCATTAAGTTAACTAGTATATAGACCGTTAAATGAATGTAAAACGCTTTTAAATTCTCCATCCTTTTTTTAGCTCGTAAATAAACCTCATCTCGCTCCATCCTTAAACACCTCTTTCATTATTGTATTTTTTAAACTCGCTCCGATTTAAACATCATATTCTAATCGAAAATCCCTTATTCTCAAAAAAACACAAAATAAAAAATACCCATCAAATTGTCATACACATGATAATTTGATGGGTACTGCATGATACATTTAGTTTTTACATTTATTGTTTGGAGTAAATTGCAAATAACGACTTATACTCGCCTTATTAAGACCAGATCCATACATCCTCATTATTTTCAACGTTGCTCTTTACTTCATGAACTTTTTCGATATGATCCGTTGTGTTGTAGTTAATAGAAATTCCGCCCCAGCCTACATACTTCATATCAATTTTCACTTTCTCACCCGTATTAAATACTTGTCCTTTAGTTAAGTACACTTCAATAATAGCTTTCTTCCCATTTACTGATAGATACTGCACTATAACATATTTAGTAGAAACGTCTCCCTCATCGTTCATCGTTCCTACTTTTGATACTTCCCCAATCACATAATCAGGAGAACCGTCTTCTTTCATGTGCATACCTAATTTATTTGACGTATTTTCAACTGTATTTGCAATCATATATTCCGTAAAATTACGCATCATAGATCCAGTAGCTTTTACTTCATCCCCTACTTTCACATTTGAAAATGAATCAATATACACACTAACAGGTTCCTCATATTGCTTAGATTTTACGACAATTACACCGTTATCCACTTCTACTACTCGCCCTTCTAACGTCGAGAAATTCGATTCAATAGAAGCGGCACTCGCTTTTGACAGTTCTAATCCTAGTAAATTCGTTCCTGATAATGCTGCGATCCCTAAAGCACCTGCTAAAATTATTTTTTTCATACCCATATGTAACCTCTCCATTCATGATGATTATATTTTTTTGATTGGATACGACCAACCTGTAATCATTATAGTTACAGGTTATAAAGAATAGCAACCATCTTTCTTATGCAATGTTGCATACTGGAATTTTTAAATATAAAGTTTGATAAAAAGATTTATTGTATCTTATTCATATATTCAACAATAGTGTTAGGTTCATAAATAACAGCAGGTGTATTTGTTAATGGTGGCGAAATTAAATGTCATGTACTATGTTCTTCAACTCTACGGTTTGTATAGTCGTAGTTAATTACATTATGTAGGAGCGGAATTAATATGTTAATGAAACCAAAAAGATTACAGCCAGGAGATATTGTGGCGACAGTAAGTTCTTCATGGGGAGGTGCTGGTGATTCTAAGCTAAGATGGCGATATGAGCAAGGAGTAAAAAGATTAGAAGACGTCTTCGGTCTTAAGGTTGTCCCAATGCCAAATAGTTTAAAAGGTAGCGAATACCTTTACAACAACCCTGAGGCTCGTGCAGAAGATTTAATGACAGCATTTAAAGATACTCGTATTAAAGGAATTATTACGAATATTGGCGGTGAAGATAGCATCCGTTTACTTCCTTATATAGATTTTAATGTTATACGCGAAAATCCGAAAATCTTTATGGGCTACTCTGACGATACCGTTTCACATTTGTTTTGTCATAAAGCAGGAATTCCCTCTTTTTACGGTCCAGCAATCTTAACTGATTTTGCCGAAAATGTGGAGATGGATCCATATACAATTGAAATGGTGAATCGAACTCTCTTTTCAAATGAGAATATTGGCGAGATTCAACCAGCTCATGAATGGACGAGTGAGCGTTTAGAATGGATAGAGATAAATAAAGATAAAAGGCGTACGATGCAGCAAAACAATGGATATGAGCTACTTCAAGGCTCTACTACTGTACAAGGGCGTTTAATTGGTGGTTGTATGGAAGTACTGGAATTTGCAAAAGGAACGGAACTTTGGCCTGAGAAAAAACATTGGGAGAATAGTATCCTTTTCTTTGAAACCTCTGAAGATCATCCAGAACCAAGTTATATAAAGTATTGGTTACGAAATTATGCAGCGCAAGGCATTCTACAAAAAGCAAAAGGCATCATTTTTGGTAAACCGAAAGACGAAAAATATTATGAAGAATATAAACACGAAATACTTACAGTTATGAAGGAATATAATTTAGAAGATTTGCCGATTCTTTATAATTTAAATTTTGGCCATACCGAACCGAAGTTTATTTTGCCTTACGGCGCGATGGCAGAAATTGATTGTGAAAATGAGTCTTTCTCTATTTTAGAAAGTGGCGTGGAATAAAGTGTGGGATTTCCCCCACACTTTTTTCACTTGCTTCCTTCCCCCTACTAATTAAAGGATTATCCCCGAAAAACTCCCCTTCATAACTTCTTTTTCAACTTGATTTCTACATATAAACATCGCAATAATTTTTGTGCGATTTTTCTCATCCGGTTCAAATTGTTCAATAGTTACGTCACAACGAATTGTATCACCGCTAAACACAGGACGTAAAAATTCAAAATCCATCTTGCGAGCTAGTACGTTATAATCACCGCCAATTTTTGTAGGCAACGTTGATGTTAAAAGTCCTTGTACAACAAATCTCCCCTGCTCATCTGGTGTAACATGATGAACCCCTTCATCTCTAGATACTTCCGTAAATAAAACAACATCTTCTTTTGTAAAAGTTCGTTCGAAGGTGATTTTTTCGCCTACTTGTAATTTCATCGATACCCCTCCTCAAAAACACTTTTAAAATAAGAAAAACCGAAATTAAAAATCATTTCGGTTTTCAAAACTGTAGAAGTCTATATTTACTTTAGCGAATGAACAAACAACCCACTGCGCAGTTTCGGTTCAAACCACGTTGACTTTGGCGGCATAACTTCCCCTGCGTCTGCGATTGATAATAAAGCTTCCATTGATGTCGGATATAATGAAAACGCTGCTTTATATTCACCGCTATTTACAAGGCGTTCTAATTCTTCTAATCCGCGAATTCCTCCGACAAAATCGATGCGTGAATCAGATCGCGGATCATGTATTTCAAGTACTTGGCTTAATAAATGATCTTGCAGAATAGATACATCTAAACCTTTAACGAGATCATTCGCATCAAACGTTTCCTCTTTCACAGTGAGCTTATACCACTTCTCGTTTACATACATGCCAAATGATTTTGGTTCATTTGGTTTATACGGAGAACCATTTGCTTCTTCTACATAAAAGTACTGCGTAATTTGCTTTAAAAACTGCTCGACTGATAAACCATTTAAATCTTTCACAACCCGGTTATAGTCCCAAATTGATAATTCATCATGAGGGAATAAAACAGATAGGAAGAAATTGAATTCCTCTTCTCCTGTGTAATTCGGATATTGTTCTCTTCGCATTAGCCCTACTTTTGCAGCTGATGCAGAGCGGTGATGTCCATCTGCAATGTAAAGACTAGGAATATCTTCAAATGCGTTTACTAAATTTGCAATTAATTCTTCATCTGCAACCTTCCACGCAACATGCTCCACACCATCTTCTGCTGTAAATTTATAGATTGGCGCATGTTCTTCTTTCCAGCTTGCAATGAAACGTTTCACTTCTTCTTTTGTACGATACGTTAAAAAGATTGGCCCCGTATTTGCGTCACACACATCTACGTGGCGAATACGATCAAGTTCTTTTTCATGACGCGTTCTTTCATGTTTTTTAATTGTATCATCTTCATACTCGTCAATCGATGTACAAACGACAAGGCCTGACTGCGTTCTTCCTTGCATCGTCAGTTCATAAATGTAAAGCGCTGGCTCCTCATCTTGAACGAACACTTCTTCTTGTATAAATTGCTTTAAATTTTCACCCGCTTTTTCATATACGCGATCATCGTACGGTGAAAGTGCCGGGTCTAAATCAATTTCTGCTTTATCAACGTGTAAGAAAGAATATGGATTCCCTTTTACAACTTCTCTTGCCTCTTCACTATTTAATACGTCATAAGGTAAAGCTGCTACTTGTGCTGCTTTTCCTTCTACTGGACGAATAGCACGAAACGGTCGGATTTTTGCCAAGTTTCTCTCTCCTTTACACAATCATTCGAACAGCTACAACACCTGTGATTTTGCTTATATTTTCCACAATATTCTCTTTCATTATATCATCAATTCCGTTATCAATATCAATCATTGTGTACGCCCAAGAATGTTTACTACGATTAATCATATCCGCAATATTAATATGATGTTCTGCTAAACATCCTGTAATTTGTCCTACCATGTTTGGAACGTTTTGATGCATAATTGTAATTCGTTTTTTTCCAATGTACGGAAGTTCTACGTTTGGATAGTTTACTGAATTACGAATATTACCTGTCTCTAAATATTCACGTAATTGACGTGCAGCCATTACTGCACAATTTTCTTCAGATTCAGACGTAGATGCACCGAGATGAGGAGTTGCTGTTACATTTTTCATCTTTATAACATTTTCATTCGGAAAATCCGTTACGTAATGCTGAATAATCTCTTCATCTAGCGCTTTTCGAAGAGCTGTTTCATCAACAAGTTCCCCTCTTGAGAAATTGAATAGACGCATTCCTTTTTTCATCGTTTCGATCGCGTGTTCACCAATAATCCCCTTCGTTTGGTTCGTAAGAGGAATATGAAGTGTAATATAATCACATGTTGCAAAAATTTCATCTAAGCTAAACGCTCTTTGTACTTGTGTAGAAAGACGCCATGCCGTTTCAACTGATATATACGGATCATATCCAACAACGTCCATACCTAAAGATAACGCATCGTTCGCAACTAAAGCACCAATTGCGCCAAGACCGATAACACCTAAACGTTTCCCTGCAATTTCTGACCCAACAAATTGCTTCTTCCCAGCTTCAACAAGCTGTGGTACTGCTTCTCCATCCAACTCTTTCGTCCAGCTCACTCCGTTTATAATATTACGGGAAGACATAATAAGGCTTGCGATAATAAGTTCCTTCACTGCATTCGCATTAGCCCCTGGCGTATTAAATACTACAATCCCTTTTTCCGTACAACGCTCAACAGGAATATTATTTACACCGGCACCAGCTCTTGCAATTGCCTTTAAATCTTCTGAAAACTCTTCTTCATGTAAAGAATAGCTGCGAAGTAAAATACCATCTGGATGACCTACTTTGTCTCCAATTTCATAGCGATTCCCATCAAAAATTTGCAAACCCTTTTCCGCAATTTGATTTAACGTCTGAACACGAAACATATCCCCATCTCCCTATCTATTTTCAAGCTCAAATTCCTTCATATAGTCTACTAATTCTTGTACACCTTGGGTTGGCATCGCATTGTAAACACTAGCGCGCATACCGCCGACTGAACGATGTCCCTTTAGTGTCACGAAACCGCGCTCTTTCGATTTTTGTAAAAACTGATTGTTAAGCTCCTCTGACGGTGTTGTAAACGGAATATTCATAAGTGACCGATACGTGGGATCAACTGGTGAAGTAAACAATTTAGATTCATCTAAAAAATTGTAAAGAAGTGAAGATTTCATTCTATTTTGTTCTTCAATCGCAGATACCCCGCCTTGTTCTTTCAACCACTCTAGTACAAGTTTTGCTACATAAATACTAAAGGTTGGCGGTGTATTATATAGGGAGTTATTTTCACTGTAAGTTTCATAGTTTAACATCGTAGGACAAGTACTATTTGCACTGCCAATTAAATCTCTTTTTATAATTACAATCGTTAAACCCGCTGGCCCTAAATTCTTTTGCGCACCCGCATATATGAGACCAAACTTCGTAACATCATATTGTTCTGATAAAATATTTGAGGACATATCCGCAACGAGCGGCACTCTTTCTAAATGTGGAATATCCACATATTTTGTCCCCTCAATTGTATTGTTCGTTGTAATATGTACATAATCTAGTTCTTCATCATTTGGTAAATCATCCATTTTAGGAATCGTAGTAAACTTCTCTTTTTCAGAAGAAGCAATCACTTGTACTTCTCCTACTTTTCCGGCTTCTTGCAGCGCCTTTTTAGACCATGAACCTGTCAGTACGTACCCAGCTTTTTTATACGTACTCATTAAATTTAACGGTATCATAGAAAATTGTAATGACGCACCGCCCTGTAAAAATAAAACTTCATAGTCATCAGGAATGTTCATTAATTCACGAAGTAAGCTACTTGCTTCATCAATAATACTTTGGAAATAAGAAGATCTATGGCTCATTTCCATAACAGACATGCCTGTCCCGTTATAATTTACAAGCTCCTTTTGCACTTTCTCTAAAACTGGCAAAGGGAGTATAGATGGTCCTGCTGAAAAATTATACACTCTCTCCATCACCCAGATAACCTCCCTATTTCTCATTTTTATTATTTTTTAAACTTTCTGAATTATAACCTATATACAATACACGGTCAATTTGTTTTCCGTTATTACGGTGCAAGACGCAATGGAATCGCTTGCATGTGCACCCTGTTTTTTATAAACATACAAAAAAGTGTTAAGTACATAATCGTACTTAACACTCTAGTAATTAAGTATAATAGCTACTTACTCGTAAAGAACCGATCGAAAATTTGATAAATAGCTGAAAGACCAAAGAGCCAATAAATAGTATCCACAAGCGCCGGCATAGAACCAAACCATTTCTCAACTACATTATAATCTAACGCCACAAACAACCAATTCAAACCGCCAAGAATCACCAAAATTACTGTAAGGTATGACAAAAATTTCATTATGATTGCCCCCTAGGTGATAAGATGGTGAAAGGCCTTTCACTAAAATATATGTAATAGATTCTAAAACTTACCTATTTTATAAAATTTATTTTCGATACCAGCCATTAATAACTGTCTCTGCTTCTTTACTATGTATTTGATATGAATGATTACTATCATTAGATCCGATAAACCAAATTGAAAAACCTTTAAAATATGGCTTCGCTTCTAATACATCTCGGTAAGCACGCCACCCGTTAAGTTGTACATCTTTTGAAAACACATTCGTAACATCTGGGTTCCACGGGCTTTGTAGTCCAAGTTCACGTGCTGGCACATTAAATCCACCAAAATAAACTGGCTTTCCAGTTGTTTTATGTAATGTCTCAAGTTGCTGAACGACATTTTGGCCACGATTGTATACTGTCGTCGCAAATAAGCTTTGTTTTACTTCTTCGTATGATGGATTTCTTTTTCCTGAAACTTCAAACCAACTATCAATACTTACAATGTCCACCTTTTTTAAATACGGGCGATTTATTTTCTCTTTAAATTTCGCCTCAAAAGAAGGATCAAAGCTTGCAGTTAACCACCAGTTCATTTGATACAAAACATTTCCTTTATACTGCTGGCGAACAAAATTAATCGTATCATTCCAATATCCTTCTGCATATTCCATATTCACGAAATTAGAAGCGATTTTCAGCCCATAAATATTGTACTTACTTGTAATGGAATTAAAAATATCTTGTAAAACAACAGTTTTCCAATTCCAGAAGAAATCGTTAATATTACTAGGGTTCCACTCTGTTTCTCCAATATTTCCTTGCTGAATAAACGGAAACGGCTCCAATATAACTTGTATATTATGCTTTAATAATTCTTGAATTAAAATAATAGCTTGTTTCTTTTGCGCCTGATTAATTACCATATTAGCCGAATTTACATCCGAAATATCTACTTGAATAGGTACATTCACCGTATTTAAATTCAAGCGCTCTACATCTGCTAACACTTTCGCTACATTGCCTACTTCCCATACCGTTACGTTTCCTGATTTTATTTTTCCAGATTGAACAGTATTTACATCCGCCTGTATATTTCCCTGGAAACAAAAAGAAAACAACATGATACACACTCCTAAAATACTTACTAAACTCTTACTTTTCTTCACAAGTTTCCTCCTATAATTTTTGACATACTTGCTTATTCTATACAATGTTTCACATATATTCCACAAGAATATTTAATGAAATTTCATCAATAAAAATGCTATTCACCCTTTATCCATACCTTATTCATACTAACCTCCTAAAAATAGTAAGGTAAATAAAAAAGGAGCGTATTTCCGCTCCTTTTTATCTTTTCACGATTGAAGTTATTGAATTTTTTCTGATAATCTAATCACATCTATTTTTTCGTATAAATAAATTTTTATACTCATAAATGTATCAAAAAATTTTTATCTATATTCGCTTTTTGTTTGTATTACTTTTACATTTACTTCATTCGTATTATTTTCATATCTTTGAATATTCATGATTACACCTCCATTATATTTGTATATAACATCCGCCTAATTATGATATTTGGTAAAATTCACTATTCGAGACGTAATTATTGCAGTAATTACTATAATAATAGCAGTTATCAAGCCAGATTCTCCAATCCAAATCTCAGTTTGATACCCTGTACTTGCACGTGTGAAAGGTCCTTGAATAATGGCATTCCAAGTAGCATGGATGATAACCGAAGGCCAAATGCTACCTGTGATAAGTCGTAAATAAGCTATAATATAACCGAATGGTACAATACAAAGATAGATACCAAGTACTGAAAGAACGACAGATGGTCCCTCTACATATAGACCTGCAATAACTATTGGAACATGCCACGTTGCCCAAATCAATCCACTAATAAGGATGGGCCGTGAAAACTCTGCATCGACTAGCCTTGTGAGCATATAACCTCGCCAACCCATTTCTTCTCCCAAAGCTGGGATTAAGCCAAGCAAACTTCCGAAAATGCCGCTCAATACTACTAGATAAATGAAACTGAATGGTGCCGTTACATACTGAAGTCCAAGCATATTGTAGATTGGTTCTAACATACCACCTTCGGGATGCTGAAACCCCGCAATTCCGCTCAACCAGGCGATAGAATAAGTAATTCCACAAATAATCATAGGGATTAGCAGAGCAAAACCAATCCCCTTCCATATCTTTAAGTTACCGAGACTAAAAGATACATCTTTAAACCCTTCTTTCAGTATTATGCGAGTCAAAATAGAAGATAATGCTGGGGTAAACATATATACCACAATAAGTGGCATACTTTTCGTAATTATTACTACTACATTTAGGATAATTGAAGTAATGATTAAGATACTCAGAAAAAGTTGAAGTCCTATTTTAGCACGTTGGATTTTATCTTTATTGTGGAACGATTTTGCGTGTAATATCATTTTAATCCGCCCTTCCCCTATAATTCACTTGTTTATCGAATATACTTCTTGTCATTTCCACAGACACAACTTAGAATAAAAATATTTTTGTATACAAATTCATTCATCTTTAAAATCCCTCCCAATTTATAATCTAGTCTTACTTACGACTCATCAATGTAATTATTATTTATAAGTTGTCATAGCCGATAGTACAAAAGTGTAATGATTAGTCTATGACCTGTGTCAATTAACCTTATGACAATATGTAACTAGAAAATATGATATGGGATAGATAACAATTGAATTAAGGCAATTGATTCGTGCAAGTACATGAATCAATCTTGCTTTTACAAATAATTCAATTGAGGTGGAAAAAATGAATAAGAAAAGAATAATTGCAATGGTTAGTACAGCTTTATTAGTCACAGGATGTGTAGAAGTAGGAAAGGCTCAAACAGTAGCAGTCGAAAATTCAGGTCAATCAATCCAAAAAAATATAGTTAAATCCATACAATCACAGGCTTACCCATTAAAAACGATAGAGCCGTCAAAATCATTTGAGGATTTAAAACCACTTAAGAAAATGATTGGGAGCGCACAATATGTAGGATTAGGAGAGAATACTCATGGAAGCTCTGAAATTTTTACTATGAAGTTTCGCCTTGTGAAATATTTGGTTACTGAGATGGGTTTTACAAATTTCACAATGGAAGAAGATTGGGGAAACGGCTTAAAACTAAATGAATATATCCAAACAGGAAAAGGAAACCCTAGAGAATTTTTAAACTTGTTATATCCTACTGATGAAATTATAGCCATGATTGACTGGATGAAAGATTATAATGCTAATCCATCCAATAAAAAAAAGATCCAATTTATTGGGCTCGACTTAAAGGAGTTGGACCAAGGTTGCTTTAATAAAGTAATTGATTATGTAAGGCTACATCGACCAGATTTGCTGGCAGAAGTAGAAGAAAATTATAAAGAATTGTCGGCTTTTAATGGAAGTGTAAAGGAATATATGGACCTTGCTCCTGAAATAAAAGAAAAGTTCAAAGCAAACGCTGAGAGAGTAGCCCAATTACTAAAAGATGAGAATGGGCAAGCCAAAACAGAATTAGTTTCACCTGAGTACATCTGGGCGAAAGCAACGGCAAGTGTAATAGAGAAATATACCACAATGCTAATTCCTAACGACTATCCAAGTGTGTTAAAGCTACATGAGCAATACTTGACCGATCATGCAATGTGGGCACAAGAGACATTGGGTGGTAAAACGATGGTATGGGGACACAATATTCATATAGCTAAAGGAATTATCGATGAGAAGTTATACCCTTATGTTGCGGGGCAGTATTTGAAGGAACGTTTAGACAATAATTATGTCACAATTGGCAGTACAACTACGGAGGGGAATTTCACCTTATACAACGACACAGGAGATAAGATTAAAACGGATCCGATTCCACAAGATGTAAATAGTTTCAATTATACTCTCGGAAAAGTACCATATAAAATGTTTTTATTGGATAACCGTCACCTTAAAGGACCAGCAGAGAAATGGGTTAAAGCAAAAAGACCATTACTAAGTGTAGGAGCACGACTCTTACCGAACGAATCGGCATACTTTGATACGTCATTGCTTGAGCAATTTGATATTATTTTTCATATTCGAAAAACAAGTCCATCTCATATTAAATAAAGTGAAACTTTAATCAGTGGGGATTTTCTTCATCCCCCACTGATTATTAGTTGAACCAATCGGACTTTTATGGGCAGTTGATCCCCCACCTAAATTCTTTGCTTTCGCTGCATTTTGAGGTGGGGGTCTTACTGCCCATTAAAGTGGGATAAAAGTACAAAACAATCCCTTCTCGCATCTGCAAGAACGGGATTGTTTTATGGAGATTAATATAAGCATCTTTTTTAACCAGAAGTAGGTTACTCTCCCCTTTTTAGCATCATTTAGAAATGTCATATGACACTTTTACACTAGTGAGAATGACAAAAAAAGCAGTACAATTCGGTTATTACATAGATAGGAGCGATGAACTTTATGAAATCAGGATTCATCCAGAATGGTTATTTTTTATTGCTAACTTTCGTTACAGGATTGTTTTATTTTTGTTTTTATCTAATAGCTCTGTTATTCAGCTTCACCCTTTCATTTACGGTAATTGGGATTCCACTAGTTATACGCGTACTACAGACTACTACACCTTTTATCCAATTCGAGCGCATACAGACGAAAATTTATACAGATATTTCAACAGACTCTTATGATAGAAGTATAACAATAGATACATCGAACTGGACTCAGGTGAAATTAGTGCTTACAGATCGTCGTACTTGGTCTGCTGTCTTTTGGTTAATGCAGAAATTAGTGATTGGCATTTGCAGTCTCATTAGTGCAATCATTTTTTATGTAATGCCACTTATGTTGCTGTTGGCACCACTACTGTATCAATACATCGAAATGAATATTATATTCATACAGATAGATACTTTTGCCAAGTCCCTCTTTGTAATGTTTATGGGTATAGTATTTACCGCCATAAGTATTAGAATAGTAGATGGTTTGACAAAGAAACTTGGGGGCTATACACGTAGCATGATTCGGCAACTAAATCGATAGAAGTCTGCAATTTGTGCATAGTATCGCAGTTTTAAATTTAAAAGTATAATAGGCATGAAGGATTAAATTATAATATATGAAGTAAAAAGGTAGGCTACTTAGGGGGTAAATGACTTGTTAGATATGGTTAAGTATTGGTTTTGGTACGATTGGATTATGTTAGGGATACGTCTACTTACTAGTGTGTCTATCATCCTAGCTACATTAAGTTTTCAGGATGGGTTAACATTTCCACTTTGGATTATTATTCTTTGGGAGGTTGTTGCCTTCTCAATTCCATGGGTAGCCTTACTGTTCAATTACAAATATTACTTGTTCACAGAAATACTGCTATATGGTGGACAATGTATATATTTAACCTCATTATTTCCGGAAGCTTACAACATATTTCTTATATCAGTGTTTCTAATTGCTGTAAATAGTAAGCATTTGTCCTATTATTGGACAGCTCCAACAACAGTTTTTATAACAACTGGAATTTTCTATGCTGTTGCGCCAAGTAATAGCTATTGGACTATGGTCACCTACTATGGATTCGCTTATGTAATGGGATTCGCTTTTCATTTATTAATCGCCAATCATAAGCAAAATGAAGTAATTCGTAAACAAAACGCGGTACTCGAGCAATATATGTCTCAGATTGAACGCATTACACTGGCAGAAGAACGGAACAGGCTGTCGAGCGAGCTTCATGATACAGTTGGTCACGCTTATACTTCTATTATTATGGGGATGGAAACGTTGCGTACCGAACTTGCTACTGAGATGGGTATACAGAGGCTAGATTCTCTGCTTGAAATGGGACGTAAAAGTATTGAGGACGTGAGAGGTTACCTACATCAAATGGATTCTCCGTGTCAATCCCCTTCCCTGATTCAATCTCTACAAAATCTTGGAGCCGAATTTCAGGAGCACGCTCAGGTAAATGTAAGTTTTAGGACATTCGGAGAGGAATATCAACTATCTCGGCAAGCGAAGATCGCATTCATTCGTTGCTTACAAGAGTCCCTTACGAATGCAGTACGTCATGGCCAGGGGACTGAAATTATAGTTTCATTGCAGTTTGAACAACAATATACGAGGTTAGAAGTTCAAGATAATGGAAAAGGAAATGTAGAATGGCAGGAAGGCTTCGGTATGAATGCGATGAAAGAACGGGCAATGAATTTGCAAGGTCAATTGTCTGTATATACAAAGCCAGAGGAAGGAATGCTTGTTACATGTACCATACCGCGACAAACTGAAATAAAAGATGGACTTATTCGTTTGTTAATTGTAGATGATCAGCCATTTGTTCGGGAAAGTTTGAGGACACTACTCGATAGATATGAAGATTTAAATGTAGTCGGTTTGGCTGAGGATGGCAATCAAGCCATCGATTTGTGTGGGCGCCTTCAACCCCATGTTATACTTATGGATTTAGATATGCAGCACATGGATGGAGTCGAAGCAACCAAAAAGATTAAGCAACAATGGCCACATATCCGCGTATTGATTTTTACAACTTTTCAAGATACCGAACAGGCGTTGGAATCGCTTCGCAACGGTGCGGATGGGTTTTTACTCAAATCTATTGAAACGTTGGAGCTAGCTAATACGATCCGACTTATTCACAAAGGTGGGACACTGATTGATCAGGGAATGTCTCACAAAATATTTGAGAAGTTTGATGAGCAAAAAGAGACACCTCAATCAAAAGCAACCGCCTATGAGCTAACAGCTAGGGAGATAGAAATATTGCAGCTAGTAGCAAAAGGACTTCGATACACTACCATAGCATCAAGGTTATATTTATCGAATGGTACGGTCAGAAACTATGCTTCCACAGCTTATACAAAGTTAGGGGTCCGTAACAAAGAAGAAGCTGTTCAAAAGGCTCTAGAAATTGGAATTATTGAATAATAAAATGTTATGCGGTGTATAAAAATGAGCAACAAAGAAAAAGAACGCTTTGTGTGGTTTCTTTTGTAACAGAGTAAATAAGCCCCGTTATCGTATAAGTAAATGTTAAAACACTTACTGTTTTGTCATAATAAAATCATTGAATCTTATTCTCTAAAATACAAAAGCCTACTATCAATTTAACTGATAGTAGGCTTTTAAAATGATTTAAGAACTGGGTTATGTTCTAATTTAACAGTTTTCATCAGTGGAAATATTATCACTTCGGCTGTAAAGTTAACACTTTCCCTTCTATTCCCTCCATATTCAGTGTAGTCGTATGATACGTTCCGTTTACCCAATCATCTATTTGATCATGATACCAATCGCTTCTAAAGTTTCCTGATTGTCCTGGCCCTACGATATGATAACCGTTTGACATATCTTTCGTATCAATCACGAATCGCCAAGAAGCTCCGTGATTTACAATACCGTTATCTCCATAACTCGCTGCTTGAACGGTAACTTGGCTTCCGCCAATTGGAACTGGTTTCTCACGATTAAATGCAAGTAATGCTAACATACTAGATGATCTCGAAATTGGATGTGTAAAAGCAAGTTGATGGTAATCGCCCCACTTCCACTCTGCAACATTCGGTCCATATTCCTTCTGTAATTTTTTCATTACATTCTCGTACGATGTATGCACAACTTTCGTGAACCCTCCGTACTTCGTAAACCAAGCGCTATTTTCTCCTGCTACTTCTTTTCGAATCAATTCATCAACTACTTGTGACTTCCCTTCAAATAACTCCATCACATCTTTCGGTATTTCTTTTGAAAATAGCGTATTCGAAATCTCTTTCATTAACAAATGGAATATTAATGGTGCCGCTTCATCTTTACTATCGTAAAAATTCCACTTTGTTAATTGTTTTACGCCTTCTTTCTCTACTTCATTTAAAGATGCTTTATTTAACTCTTTTAACAATATAGGACTAAACTCTTTCCCATATAAATTTTTTTGATCCATCTGTAAATCTTCTAAATCTTTCACCGTATACTTTTCCTTCTCTTGTAAAAACTCTTGAATACGCATTTGCCTATACGGCTGCGCCCACGTATTACTAATATGGTATGGATAATCGTCATCAACAATTTTATTATTTGCAGTTGAAATAAACCCTTGTTTTGGATTTATTACTTTCGGTAGCTGATCAAACGGAATATACCCTTCCCATTCATATTCGTCTGTCCACCCCGGAACTGGCAAACTACCATCGCCTTTTTTACGCACTGGTATATTTCCGTTCGCTTTATAAGCAATTGTACCGTCATTTGATGCAAACAAAAAGTTTTGAGTCGGTGTGTGAAAATCTTGAAGAGCAGTTTCAAACTCATTCCAGTCTTTCGCTTTATTCATATTTAATACAGCCTTTAATTCAGCTGATGGCTCTAAAGCAGTCCATTTCAAAGCGAATACTGTTTTCGTTTTCTCTTCCCCTTTATCTGCAAACTCTGAAATGACTGGACCATGCCTCGTAACCGTCACGTTATACGGAATTGTTTTCCCGCCTTTTACTTTAATAGATTCATCAACAACCGTAGCCTTTTCCCATTTATCGTTATACAGAAATTCATTTACATTATTAGGATTTCTCTTTTCAATATATAAATCTTGCACATCGGGACCTGTATTCGTAACGCCCCAGGCAATCTCTTTATTGTGCCCTAACATAACACCAGGAACACCCGCAAAAATAACTCCACTCACATTTACATCTTTCGTTTCTAACGTAGTTTGATACCATATAGAAGGTGTCGCAAGAGATAAATGAGGATCATCCGCTAAAATCGGTTTACCAGATACACTCTTTTCACCACTCACAACCCAGTTATTACTCCCATTAAACTCTGGCGGAATAACCGCCTTTGAAAAACTTTGTGCTACATTCACATTTGTATTTTTCAGTTCAGCTAGCAATCTAGGTGCATCTTTCGGATATGTAGGAAATAGTTCATTTGCTTGCTCTTCCGGAAGATTTTTCAACGCCCAATATCGAAATGCTTGTCCGTGCCAATGTCCTCCTAAATCAAACGCCATATACTTTCCAATCGTTAAAGAATCCACGATTGACCATTCAGCAGGTTCATAACCTAATAGAGTAAACTCCACTGGCAATTTCTTTTCGGCCTTCGCTTCACGTATAAAAGTATTCACCCCATCCGCGAATGACTGCAGGGCATATTTCGCTTCCCCGTCATATTGACTAACAGATGCTTCTGCCGCTCGCCGTAAACCGAGCGTTCGAAACAATTTATCTCGATCAACAGCTGCTTCCCCTACAACTTCACTTAACATACCAGAAGCTTGTCTTCTACTTAAATCCATTTGAAACAAACGATCTTGCGCTTGTACATACCCTTGCGAGAAATATAAATCATGCGCATTTTCCGCTTTAATATGTGGTACACCTTTACTATCTCGTTTCACCGCAACAGCATGTTGTAAATCCTCAAGTTTTATCGTTCCATCTATCTTTGGCATAGAACTCAACGTATATATGTTCAAAAAAATCATAGCGCAAATAAACAAAAAAAGAACGATACTACTAGACCAAATAAAAATTCTTTTTCCCCTATTTCGTTTCTTTTTTATGACGACTTCCATACAATCCCTCCTCTCTCAATCTATTCGCTTCTATTGTGAAAGAACCTTTTAGAAAAGAAGAAATCATTACTTGCTCATGCTATGGATCATACAAACTGAATACTTCTCTCTTACGCACTATTTCCTTTCCTTTATTAAAGCTTACTCGTCCTTTCTTACACCAATTCCTCAAAATCCCCTTCACATAAGCAAGTGTCCCCTTATTATGTTCAAACGCAATTTTAAGTGCCTCTAGTACTTTATCTCCTGAAACTCTTTGCATCCATTCCTTTAATTCCTTCGCGATATATGGAGATAGACTACTAATGTTTTGTTCGTAAAATTTATAAACTTCACTATGCGAAGTGGCATCCTCTACTCTTTCTACCTCTTCCTTCTCTTCCTTCTCTTGAATAATTGCTTGTTGTGAATTACTACTAACCTCTTCCTCTGGCATACCAAAATACTGAAGTAATAACGGAATCTTGCATTCTTCTTCAAGACATTTACGCAAAAACTTATGTAGGAACTCTTTACTTTTCACCATTTTCAGCTCACGTAATACACATTTCTCTATGTTCGTATTAAAAATAGGATTATAGTGTAGCCAATTTATAATGAATAACTCTTTCGTTTCCGCATCATATAAAATCTTCCCGTATTCCACAAACCGGTTCAATAACTTCTCAACAGTCTCCATACTGTAACCAGTTTCAAGCTCTGCCAAACGTTTTGGCAATATGTAAATACCACATTGCTTCGTTTTCGTACCAGTTAACAAATATATATATAAATAACGCTCTTCTGGCGTTAAATCTAATATGAATTCATCTTGCCAAAAGTTCACCTGCACATTACGGTACACCGCCATCAGTTTTCCTCCCGCTCCTTACTAGTAAAAAGGAAAATTCTAATCCTTCAATATAAATATAGGAATGAGGTAACGGTTTGGGCATTCGAGTTCCAAATTTTTTTTTTACTACTACGCCGGTTTTATTTTTTCGCGCTTGTTTTGTTCTTGTAGTTGTTTTTGTTTTGTTTTTTCTTAGTGATTTATTACTTGGTGGGGGCTTATATAGTGTTTTCATTCCTCTCTTATCCGATGCCTAATTACAAATGTCTCCAACAATCTTCATATATTGCAGACAACCATTATGATTCACCTGCTCATATTTACACGAAAATAAAAAGCACTTGTTGCCTTCGTAGACAATTCAGTGCTTAAAGTTAAAAGTTTATAAATAAAAGTGTCTATAATCGACATAGTTGATTGATATACAATTCTGTTACATTTATTTTAGTAACGATAATATGATACATACCGAATTATCTATAACTGAACGTTCTGGGCGAGATTTCATTAACACCGTTAATCCAATTAATGAAGTGACTAGCGTTTGTGCCAATGCTTTAGCATTCACATCACTTTGCAGTTCTCCAGACTGAATTCCTTTAGTAATTAATTCTTGAAATATAACTGAAAGATACATTTGATGTTCTCTAGTCAACACTTCAAATTTTTCATTATGAGGAGAAAGCTCCACCATTGTGTTAATACAAAAACAGCCTTTATTTGATTCTTTTTTATATTCCTCTTCCACCATATTTTCAAAAAATATACGAATGGCCTCTTTTACAGATTGTTCTTTTTGAAGTTTCGTTCGAATGCTAGCTGCGTGTAAATTCGTGTATCTCCGTAATGCAGCTTCAAACAGCCCTTCTTTATCACCAAATGCTGCATATAAACTCGGTCTTTGTATTTCCATTTTAGCAGTTAGATCGCTTAATGAAGTAGCGGCGTATCCTTTTTCCCAAAAAAGTTGCATAGCAGCATCCAAAGCTTTTTCTTTATCAAATTCACGTAGTCGAGCCATTTAATCCCTCCTCTTTTTTCACCTGTTTTCTAAATTATAAATCACTTTTTTATGTACTAATCAGTATATTATATATCGTATTAAATTATAAATGATATGTCAAAAGAAACTGAATTTAATTTACAATTCACTTGACATATCAACTTATCCTTGATTATATTTGACTTACGAAATAATATACCGTTCGGTACATTATTTTAAAAACAAAAGGAGATGATATTATGGATGCTAAAGAAAAAATGACAACTGCTCTTACACAGAATAATGATCAGTTCCAATCACCTATTAATACAATCATGCCCGGATATATAACTCTATTATTTTCAATAGCTTGCGGGATGGCTGTGGCGAATATATACTTCGCTCATCCTCTACTTGATTCTTTATCAAATGCGTTTAAGATCAACCATTCAACTATTGGTGTCGTTATTACGATTACTCAAGTTTGTTATGCACTCGGATTACTTTTATTAGTTCCACTTGGTGATTTGTTAAACCAAAAAAGACTTATTATTGTTCAAATGCTTTTATCCGTTTTCGCTTTAATTGTGGTCGGATTCGCTCCTTCCAGTACCGTACTTTTTATAGGTATGGCCTTAGTCGGAATTCTTGCGACTGTTACGCAAACACTCGTCGCATACGCATCCATTTTAGCTAACCCAAAAGACCGTGGGCGAATAGTAGGTTTCGTCACGAGTGGTGTCGTAATAGGAATTCTACTTGCACGTACATTTGCTGGAACATTAACAGATTTAGCGGGATGGCGTTCCGTTTATCTTACCTCTGCTGTACTTATGCTCTTCGTAATTGGTTTGTTATATCGTAATTTACCTAATCTTAAACATAAAAAAACAGCTATGACCTATCCTAAATTATTACATTCCGTTCTCTTATTATTTGTAGAAGAGCGCCTCTTACGCATTCGCGGAATATTAGCATTGCTCATTTTCACTTCATTCAGTATTTTATGGACTTCATTAGTTTTACCTCTAAGTGCTGCACCATATAATCTATCACATACAGCTATCGGAGCATTTGGTCTTGCTGGAGTTGCTGGTGCATTAGCTGCCACTAAAGCAGGACAACTTGCTGATCGCGGATTCGGAGAGAGAACTACTGGCATAGCCTTATCCTTATTATTACTTTCATGGCTCCTAATTAAATTAATGAACCATTCTCTATTCCTACTAGTTATCGGTGTTATCCTTTTAGATTTAGCTGTGCAAGCTGTACATGTCACCAATCAAAGTATGCTTTTCACAGTGCGTCCAGAAGCGAGAAGTCGCCTCACTGCCAGTTACATGATTTTTTATTCTATCGGCAGTGCAACAGGTGCAATTCTTTCAACAAACATTTATGCAAGCTACGGATGGAACGGAGTTTGTATATTAGGTGCATCCGTTAGTGCTTGTGCTCTTTTATTTTGGGCAATGACCTTACGGCGATCATCATAAATAAAGGCTGTTTTCTCAAAGATTGTTACTGCTAAAACTAAAAGGCAGATTTAATCTACAAAACGTGTAGAATACTTTGCTATAATCAACCCAGGATATATAATTATGGTTAATCGAAAGGAGGGATAATAATGAAACAAGTAGCTCTCCATCAATTGCACAAAGAGCATAATAAACGAATAGCAGAATTTCATAAAAAACACGAAATTGAAATTCAACGTGGTGAAAATGGGAACGGTTTGTTAGCTAAATGGGAAAGATTTTTTTATAACAAGGTAATTTCCCCTCTAAATAATGTGAAATAATACCTACCTATTAAATGAATTGTCATCCTTGTACAGTTCATTTTTGTATCGCATTTTAAGTCAAATACGCATTACTCTTTTTTTCTTATTCAACTAAACTACTCCATTAGTTAAATAACAATAAACCACTGAATCTACCTAAAAAGCATCTGATTAATGATGCTTTTTATCTTTTCTTAATGCTTCAACTGTGAAATATTTAGATTTTTGGCAAGCTGAAATAAGTATTTGCTCTATCCAATTTTCAAATGCTAAGTTTTTATGTAACTCAAGCCAACGATACCAGTAGAGGTGACTATCCAAATAATACGTACAAACGCCTTGAAATCGTTCCATCCATCTTTTCAAGCGGCGATGAAAGTTATTAACGTGTTGTATGTGGAATATCCCTTTTTTTACTCGTTGATAGAGAGCAACAATCTATACGAAAACAGCCTAAATAAAAGGAGAATAATTTATTAGTGCATTTTTTAATATACTTTTTTTTACAAAACTATAAAATTGTGAAAAATACGATTCAGGATTCTCCAGAACGAACAAAATCCGCTATGAATAATCTTCTAAACACTGTGCGGATTTCATATGCGTCACTACATGAAAAGGCAGTCGAGACTGCAAAAGAAGTTGGTATAGTTGAAGTAAAACGTAACAAGAAAAAAGCAATTTTCTAAATGCTTACGAAAATATGCATTTAGAACTTGATAGAGAAAGACTCGGTTTCAAACGTAAATATGTAAGATGTAAAAAAACAAAAAGGGGTATCAATCTTTCTTGATTGATACCCCTTTTTACTTTGGTTACTGAACTAGCTCCGTAGAAAACATTCATTTAATTCTGGACAACTTATATGTTAAAAATTTCTTCATCCAATTTATAAACCCTATCTCTTTTCTCATCATTTTTGATAAAAGTAAGCTTTCCTTCTGTAACAAACCCTTCTAATATTAAGCATACTTGTCCAAAGGCTTTAGGCTTATTCGTTGTAAATCTTTCATCTGATATTTTACCAGATCGTATTAATTGTTCGCATAGCTCAAGTGCACTTATTTCTTCAGAATTAAATAATCCCAAAATATCTTTTTGCAAGGGCGATAAAGGTGCTGGGATCTCAGCTACCTCCACTTTTTCTTTTTCTTCTTCAAATAAATCTTCAAATGAAATTTGATTCATTACATCTTTTCCTTTCTAACAACTGATTTGTATAACATGAACTGAATCCTATAGGTACGAGAACTTTAAATATTAGTTATTGTTATGTAGTACTTACCTTATTACATGAATTTCAAACTCATGTACATCATTTCATATAGTATGTTTTGATTATACCAAATATACGTTCTGTCTTCTATTGTAGAATTTTTTATAACAGGAATAAAGGTAATAGTGAACATTTATCTCCTCGTTAGTTGTATATACTATGTGAAAAAAAACGGAAATAGTTTGCATAATAAAATTATAGTTTTCTATTAAATTTCTACGCTAAAACGTAAAAAAGCACTTGTTGCTTTTAGTTGACAATCAAGTGGCTTTAAGTTCATCTGTTTTTAAGTAACATTAAATTTGTCAGTTTTATAATAACAGTAGGACACCTTTTGTATGTCATGACAAATACTATATTAAAACTTACGAGTTTGTACGAGTCCGTTAGTTTCATGTCCATTCCATGTCTTTATATTCGTCGCATAGTAAAATGTCATCTCGCCTAAGCTCACACCTCGTTTTCTGTTCTATCATGGTACATAATACTCCATAATGGTACAACCATCATGAGTCTCTACTTTTAAACCACTTATTGGTTTTCTTTTCCACTGCAAATATATTTTGCTTTGCATTCACCTGTTTATGCACTTATATAAATTTAAGTTAAGCACCACGAACCTTATCTATTTTCTTCATCATACTCTAGGAATAAATCTTGTAAGTCACCATTAACAGGCTCACTATTATCATTAATAGTTAATTCAAACTCTACCTCTTTATCTTCAATCATTACTCCTTCATCTATTACACCTAAAACTGTTGATAAAGTGTCAACTTCTATTTGCTCAATTATTTTAAATAATACGTCTTTATTTTCATTAGAAAGTTCTGTATAAAATTTCAATGCTTCCTTCCAATATGGATCAGTCACTTCATTAATATTCGTATTCAAAAATAGTTCACGATAAGCTGTTAAATTCTCCCGTATTACTGATTGATGTAAATGCTTAATAATATCTTGTTTATTCATGTCTTCTATTTCCTCCTTAATTCAGGGTATAATTTTTTATTCAATTCAATAAGCTTTTTAATTTGAGAGTTTGGAATATCTGGATAAACCCTTCTTAATTCCATAATATCCCTTGCTAATAATTGTCTTCCATTCTCAATCCCTTTTGAATTTCTTGATACTATTCCTTTTGGTCCTCTGATTGTATGTCCAACTTTTGGTACCAATATTGCTGGTGCAACTTTTGGATCATAATCCGCAATAAATTTTTTCATGATAGCTTTTTGTCCAATATGATGCGCATCTAAACCTGGTACACCTTTTATTTCATTATAGAGACCTACATCATATTTAGCAGCTTCACCCGTACCCTTAGTTAAAACAAAAAGCGGTAACTGGGTTACCAATTACCGCTTACTCTTACTTACTTACTTACAAGTATTCTCTCAATTAAAGTCAAATACTTCTTCAACATCATTTTTCATTAACTTTTGTAATTATACATCAAGCCCGTCTGTTACTTTCCCTTCGCTTACTCAAAGCTAGGTAAAATAGTTTATTAAATGTACAATTCTACAAAACTTTTCCTTGTTTCAAAAATCTAACAAAATAAATTAGAACATACACAAGTCATAAAAAATTATTCTCCTGGTAAGTGAATATTGATGAATATGTCAGTATCATTTAATTGACTGGAAACTACGTTCAGAAATTTCATTCCATTTTCCGAAACACTATGTTGAAAATTTATATCAATTATTTTTTTCTCAAAGTTGTCTCCATAATCTTTAAAATACTGCTTATCTTCAATATACACTAAGTAATTATTAATTTTTTCTTGTAGTACGTCTAGATGCATGTCTTCATATTCCCAGTCTAGATAGTCTATTATTAACAACTTTAGATTTTTACCTTCTACTCCAATTGCATCTATCTGATCCACATCTATAA
Source organism: Bacillus sp. FDAARGOS_1420 (assembly GCF_019344915.1). NCBI lineage: Bacteria > Bacillati > Bacillota > Bacilli > Caryophanales > Bacillaceae > Bacillus > Bacillus sp. FDAARGOS_1420. The sequence goes on from NZ_JAHWJB010000002.1 coordinate 2,309,041, forward strand.
CTGCCATATTTTCTCCTATCCTATATATGTCTATTGCAATAATCTACAATGTACTCATATATATTTTTTTCTTCATTAATAAATCTTCCATATTCGTGTTTTTCTATTAGATTTTTTGCAATATTTTTAGCTTCTTTATACTTTCCTGTATTTATTAATAATAACATATCAACAAGGTTATAATCATAAAGTTGATTTTTATCCGAAGATTTCGAGAAAGAAAGGAAATCATCAAAGCCTTCAAAACACTCTACAGTCTGCTCCAAATATTCATAGCATTTACCTATTAATTCATTAGCAACATCTCCTAGACTTTCTACATCACCATATTTTACATCATTGTAAAAAGCCTCAAATCCGTCAACTTTGTATGCACCGTTTGCTCGTAATCCAATAGGTTCATTACTATTAGATTTCATATTAAAAACTTCCCAAAAAATATCATCTGTTATATATGGCTTCACATACCCTCTAATTCTAACAATATCATTTTCCACACCAGTCGCACCAATATGCATATATATAAAATATTGTCCTATTTTCTTATAATAAATTCCACCTCTTGATTTTAGTTTATATTTTTTCAATTCTTTTTTTATCGAGGCACTAATTCTCTTATCTAAATCTTTTCTTTTAAGTTTCATATTATATCACTCCCTTATGTTGGGTCTAACGATTTTAACAGCAGTCCCAGGCGGAATCTCGACTCCATTAATAAATATTCCCTTCCCTTCTCCTACAATAACTCCTCCACTTTCAAGTAATTCCACAAATCCATCTCTTTGATTTGAAGTTAGTGGAGCTGTAGCAGAAGATTTATATTCTGCTATCAACAATGCTCCTGTTTTTTTATCATATCCAATTGCATCTACTCTAATTTTTGTTCCGTCCTTAGTTACAATTGTTATCTGTTCTTGAACATCAGTAGCCACTTTCTTAAATTCATTTATTGCTTCTATTTCAAAATCTCTTCCTTGATTCCGTAGTTTCGCCCACTTATCAGAAGCTTCTTTCCAATCTAATCGGTCACGAACATTTTTATCAGATTTAGTATTTCTTTTTACATAATCTTGATACTTAGATTCTAATACATCATCAAAAAATTTCCCACTTGAATCAAGTCCAGCGACCTTATTACCAGTATTATCTACTCTTTTACTAGCAAGAGAAGCTCCTACACCCTTAATCTTATCATCTATAATCTTATTACTTTCTGTATGATGCTTATTCACCCAGATTTGGAAATCTGCACCACCTTGTTTAGATATTAGTAAGCCATTTCCGTCAACTTCAAAACTTGCCGATTTGGCTGTCCTATCATCTATGCTTTTGGCTATTTTTTCGCCAAGTTGATACATCTTTTCATTTCCGGATTTCTCCATTTTAAGGCTCGTTAGTTTCAAACGGTCAAGCATAATAGCTTTATTATCACGCAATGATTGTACCACATTTTTACCCAAATTCGGATTAAAACCAGGCATTCCTTCTTTGAATTTTAATAATTTCGCTAAATCAGCTAATTCACTCGTGCCTTTGAATGCTTTTACTCCTTTTCCTACTGCTCCAACAACTGGGATTGCATCTAATCCGCCAAAAATGATGTTTCCTACCCGCTCTTCTTGGCTCAATTTCCTATGTGTTCCCCAGTCTTCTCCGTCGATACCACTTTTGATTTGTACAGCGCCGTATACTACTGCCGCAGCGGCCCCGAGTGGTGGGCAAAGGATTGTTGCGAGGATAATTCCCCCGCCTATTGCTAGGTCACGTATTGTTTCTAGTTTTTTCTGTTCATCTTCTATCGATTTGTATTCAAATCCTCGTGTGGATGGGACTACTTTCTTGTATTCTTCATAATTTAGCTTTGCATCTGGATTTTGTTTTTTTAGTTCTTTGTATTCTGCTCTAAGTACGTTATCAAATGCAGGTGAATCTTTAAAAATATCTTCTACTGTTATTTTATCTTTTTTTGTTTGTATTGTTTGTGGTACACTTCCGTACCCCGCGTGCGAGTCTGGTAATACTGTCGTTGTTGTAGAGCCAATTCGGTTATTTGTTGTGAAACTGAGAATAGATGTATCCCTCATTTTTTGAGCGAATTTATCCATTTCTACTAAAAAAGGTTTATCTATATGTTCAGAGACTACTCGCCCTGCTTCTCCGCAATATTTTTGTAATGTCGAATAGCTCTCAAGTAATTCTCCGATTTTTTGCGATTGATCTTTTGGGTTAAAATGTATACTACCATCTGAGTCTAAATCTCGTATTCTTCCATCAATTCTTTTTAATAATTCATTTGCGTCCCGTAATTTCATGAGAGCATCTTTTGTAATTCGATTCATACCATCTCCCATGTCTTGCCATGGTTCAGGTCTATATTTCACATCCATTTCGTTTTCATCCCCCAGCCGTATGGTGATTTCTACAACTTACTTAATCTTTCACGTAATTGTTCGTCCTTTTCAAGCATTTCTACACATACATTTCCTACAACTTTCGCCGATCTAGAATAGTGTTCAGCCAATTCAAGTGTTTTATGTAATATATCAGGATATTTTTCAATTACTCTCATCGCTTCACCTTTTTGATAAAAATCACTGCTTAGTAAACTCTCAATATTCGTTCCAATGACGTCTACATGGATTGTATATATGTTTTCTAACTTCATTACTATATCAAGTAGTTCTTGAAAATTAACTAATACTTCTTCTCCACCACTAGAACCGCCATCTCCCATTGATACTTGCATTATTCAATACCTCCTAACGAGAATTGTCTCGGGTCAATTAATTTTTTATACGGCATTTTTAACACGTCATACAATTTCTTATTCACCGCATAGAGGCTCACCCAGTCATATCGATTACGTTCTACATCTATTTGAACGAAATCTTCTCCTTCAGTGAAATATAAGAAACATTCCCATTTTCCTCCTCTATTACTCCGAGGCCTCGTATACGTTTCCATCGCTATAACGTCTTTATTTGATAAATCTTTTTCCTCAAATGTTTGTTGTTCTGTTTCTGTCATTCTCTTTGAGAAAAATGTATCTTCTATTTCCCTCGGTTCTCTCAACAAGAAAGGGATGCATATTAATAATGAAAAATATACGTCTGGCTTTGGTATGTAGTCGATCTCGTATTTTTTATTTGGCTCTACTTCTGTTAATACAGCCACTCGATCTTTATCATGTTTCAAAAAACCAATTAATACATTATTAATTCTCGTGTATTCATGACAATTTTCATATTCCTTTAATAGCTCAATCATTTGAAAAGCTGCAGGGGTAATTCCATTTTCGCTTGTAAGTAAGCCTTTTTCTTTTAAACTCGTAGTTGCTTTCGTGACACATTCTTCATCAAGTAAAATAATTACGTCACGGTTTGGCACTCCAAATATATCCGTAACCCCAGCTGCACCTGCGAGAACATATAATTCAGCAGGTGCAAAATTCATTTCTTTTCCCATTCTTTTATCCCTCATTTCTCCATCACAACTGTTTTATCGTCCTTACTTCCGGTCTATCTCCGTACGTTTGAATACTTTTATCTAACTCTTTCAAAGCTTTCGTATGTCCTTCAAATGCCTCTACCATTTCTGAATTATATTGAATGATTAAATCTAGATAACTTAAAAAGGCATCTCTCGTTTTTCCATTCCAGTTCGCACATGTAACATATGCTTTTAAGTTTTTCGCTTGGTTTAAAGAATCCTTCATACCATTTTCAATATTTTGCGCGTAAGAAATGGCACTTGCAGTGTTACTTCCTATAATTTCAACCTCTTTACCACTCATGTGGGTTCCCCCATTCCTTATATGTTTAATGGATAAGATTTTCAATTTCTTTTTTCTTTTCTTCAAAAGCCTTGGTCGCTGCAGCGTATGCTGACGCCTTCTCCGCTTCTGCTTTCGCTTTATATTCCAAATACTTTGCATAAGCTGTACCTATCACAGAGCCAACATCACTTAATGCACTTTTAAAATAGGATAATAATGTATTTAATTCTTCATCCTTTTCATGACGTTTTTGTTCAAATTCAACTGCCGGAATTTTATTAGCTTCTAAGCCATTACTTTTACTCTCATAATCTCTCTTCGCTGATTCAGCATCTTGAATGAATTGTTTTAACTCTCTTTCTTTATCTTTTAAATAATCATGTAATTTATCATACTGATCTCGTTTCCTCGCGCTTTCTGTAAAACCCGATGCATTTAAAAAAGCATTATACAATTCATCTAACATCTTTCTCCCCCTTTATTACAATAACTATGTAGTTAAATTCGTATATTTAAACATGAATATTCATTACATTAAGAATTAACAAATAATTATTTTTACATATTGCTATTTTATCAAAGGGGTTTTAACATTTCCATATTTTATAAAGTGAAACTTTAATCAGTGGGGGTTTTGTTCATCCCCCACTGATTATTAGCCTTCACCAATCGGGCGTTTATGGGCAGTTTAATCTCCCACCTAACCCCTTTGCTCCTGCTGAATTTTGAGGTGGGAGTTTTACTGCCCTCAAATAGCGGGATAAAAAGCTGTCTCACTTTTCTTCAATAAAATGAAACTGGGATCAATATGACTATATATTTATGTGCAGAAATAATAAAAAAACACTGCCAAGCGCAGTGTTCTGGCTACCTTCACATATCTAGTAAGCTAAGAAAAGCGACAATCCAAAACAAAAAAATAGCGAGGTTACTATTGTAGCATCTCGAAAGCAAGCAGTCTCTAAAGCTTAGTTAAGCAGATACAATAAGCAAGTATTCTATGTTACGAATGAAAAAGGATCTGATATGAATATCAGATCCCTTTTCACTGCTTCTTTTATACATTTAAGTTCTTCATACATACATCGCTTCACACGAAGTTGCTATTTACTAGAACACTATAGCCGGTTCATACGTGCTTAAATTATTATACACAGTATTTGCAATACTAGAAGGAAGGTTCACACACCCTCTAGATCCACCTTTTCCGCTGGCTTTTTAATAGAATCAACGTGTATTTTTATTTGTCGGACTTAATTTTTTCGCAATACTCTTCTAAAGTTAACCCTTTTTCTTTTAGATAAACAGCAACTTCTTTTCCTACGTAACGATAGTGCCATGGCTCATACTTAATGCCAGTAATATTCTCTTTATCTTTTGGATAGCGGAGAATAAACCCATACTCTGCAGCATTCTTATCTAACCATTTGAATGCATCGGTAGTTTCAAATTTTGCATTTAAATCTTCTACAGTATTCTGCCATTCAACTGAAATAATGTCTAATGCTAATCCAGTATGATGTTCACTTGCGCCAGGATACTGAAGATATTCCAATGCCTTAGCACTAGCCTCTTTATCCGACAAACCTTGAGATTTATAGCTTTTAACTGAAGCATCATAATACGTTTGTTGTAATTTTATAGCTCGATAACTTGATCTTAAATAAAGATTGATCCCCTCTTTTTTTGCAGCTGTTACCATATCCTGATAGGAAGTTGCAATTCTGCTATCGATTTTCATATTTGGCTTAGCATTTTGGGTAATACTTGTTAATTCAATTCCTAGTTCCTTTGGTAACATATGCTCTCTATTTACAAGGATAATTCTCCAATCATTAAGATCAGAGATAGGTAAAACATCTTTTTTATTCGCATTTATCTCATTTTTATTTTTATCGTTATTATTAGTAGTTTCCTGAGATGTTTGCTTTCCACTACAAGCAGCAAGGCTCCATCCCAATGTCAATACCAATGCTAAAATTATAAATTTTTTAATTGTATCTCATTCCCTTTTTGTTTATTAGTCTTTATACCAATTTCCCAACACATCTCTAGGAATATCCTTGAAATCCTTCAAAGAAACGGGACCTACAAATTTTTTAATCCCATGATTTTTAGAATTTTCATCCGAATAATCTTTTAAAAATTGAATTTTAAATTGTTTCTTACCATCAGCATAGTCGGTTACTGTCGGTACGAGTGCCGCTTGTCGTATACCAAAAGTTTTATCTTCATACTTAACAAATTGTATATAGGATAATCCTCCAACCAATGTTTCTAATTTTTCTTGAGCAGAAATAAGATTTCCAAGAGAATAATAGATTAGCGTTTGATGTCCATCTTTATTTTGTTTCCACTCAATTGGTTGAATTACATGTGGATGATTTCCAATTACTACATCTACACCTAGATCTGTTAAATATTGAGCAACTTCTTTTTGTTGTTTTGAAGGTGTAGTGGTATATTCAACTCCCCAATGCACCATAACAATCACCATATCAGAACTACTCTTTGCCTTTTCCACATCATTTTGTATCGCTTTTTTATCAATTAAATTTAATGCCCAAGACTTATCAGCTGGCATTTTAATTCCATTCGTACCATATGTATAATTAAGTAATGCAAAACGAATCCCATTTTTTGTAATCGTTTTTATTTCATTGCGCTCGTTTTGACTCTCATTAATGCCTACCGGGATAACATCCGGATATTTCTTCCAGTATTCTCTTGTATTCGCAACACCTTTAATACCCATATCCATAGCGTGATTTGTCGCTTGAGTCACTATATTGAATCCAGTATCCACTAAAGATTGACCCACTTCTTCAGGTGTATTGAAAGTAGGATATCCCTGTACTTTTAAATTATTTCCTGCAATCGGGGTCTCCTGGTTCACTATAGCAAGATCACTTGATTTAACAGCTTTTTTGATATTTTCATAAATATAGTTATAATCATATGAACCGTCTTTTTGTTTGCCATCTTTAATTACTGCGTCATGGTATAAATTATCACCCGTTGCTATTAAATTCACAACCGATTTTACTTTTTTATCTTCCGTAAAATTAGGAGACTGTTGGATAGGACTTTTATCTACCCAATTTGGTGCTTTTAATGATGTATCTATATTGGATTGAGCCGGTGGTAATGAGGCTTTAGATGTCTTAACATCTGTATTACCACAAGCGGTTAAAAGCACTAAAAAAATAAGACATAATAAAAAAAACTTTTTACTTCTCTGTAAAGTATCTAACATGTGATCCTCTTTTCTGTTTTATTACTTATAACCAGTTCTAACAAATCATTCTTTAAAACAACGTATTTTGGTTTTACCCTTAATTATGGAAGGACACTTTGTTACATTTGCTTCGGAATATACGGATAATCATTTTCCATTCTCTAGCAATCTATCAATTCCATCAGAATTGATAGATTGCTAGAAAAACATGATCCATCAGGATGTCGACTAGATTCTAATCAATCCTCCAGATATTGAGTTTCATATACCTGTTCCAATTGCAGTAACTGATTTAATCTAAACAAGATAGGAGAATAGTTCATATAGCCTCTTCTCTTGCTTTACGTTCGTGAGTGGCTCCAAAAAGAGGGGATCGTTGCTGTAACCCCCTTTAAATATTATGGAAGCTTTGTAACTAATTTCTTTACGTTAAGCGACAAATATTATACCGATAAAAACAAGTAAGACCCAAGAACTTATTTTACCAATATACAAAAAAAGTAGCAATCTTTTCTACGCCCTATATAAAGAAGCCAATTAGGAGAAATGCAAAAGGAAATGGCATTTTATATGTATCGTACTCTGAATTGCACATAATTTTTATCAAAAACAATAAATACATAATTCCCCGTTTGTTTTCTATGAATTTCCGCAAAAAAAATAGAGGTAGTACCGACATTGGTACCAACCCCTCATCCAATCATTTCAATATAATTTCACGCTCTCTTCAGCGAAAATAGAATATAGATTTTTTCAATTTCATGCGATTCTTCTAATACCCACGAAGTTTGATTTAAAATCTTCTGTAACCCTTCCAATCCAAGATACCTAATTTGCACACCAATAAACTCCGTAAATCCAAGGTATCCCGGATTTACATGCGCTCGGTCGAAAATTAATGAACCCGTGACACGGGCATCCGCTGGGGAATTTTCAAAGAAACGGTTTAAATTCTCAATGATATCTGAATCCGAACCATACTCGAAAAGCCCCCTTCCGATGAACAGAGCTGAATCCAACCTGAATGTTCCAAGCTCATTTTTAATAATGAATCCGGTTGGCTCCAGTTATAATGAATTGTATTAAGAGTTATATCAAGACCATGGAATCGTTCCCCCTGCTGCTTCAAGACACCCATACACCTTTTTGCGAAATTAGGGCCGTAAGTATCAATATCTAAAATATTAATCTCAATCTTTCGTCCCTTAAGTAATTCCGGGTCTGATTCCTGTATTAAAATCAAAGTATTGATACTGTCCGTAGCAGCACCACCAGCTATATTAAAAAAACAAAGACCCCGTTCAGGGAATTGCTTAAGCTGAGGCAACAAAATTTCCGACTGGTGTCTGCAAAGATCCCTCAGCCTAATCCGAAGTCCCATAAAAGAAGTTTGCTTCACCGCCCACTTGTCCCGAAAGCCTAATTTTATCCCCTTACTTAAACCAGGGCCTAGTTTGTACAGTAAAGTACGCATACCGCTAAGATAGGAATCATCAACATTCGACATTTTCACAAAGATATTTTGAATAAAGCTAGGCATCTTTTTTAACGATTCAATGCTCCGGGCTGATTTGAGGCAATTCAAATGATACACCTGTTCATCAATACTTTCATTAAAAAGGGGATGAGTGATATCCAGCACCGGCAATTAAATTTCATCCTCAAAAACCGCATAGAGGATTCGCTGATTTTGATTTACTTCCATATTTTGAACTCCACCTCGCTTAAGCGATCAATTTCGAACTAACTAAAATACAAAGCTAGTATAATTCTGCTCTTCCAGAAAGATTTAAAGTTGCGGTTGTATTTACTTGCCATTCCGCACCGAACACAAAAAATGATACGTATTTATAGTATGCTTTTTGATATTACACTTTTCTTCTAGACGACAAAATTGATGGAATACAGATTAACGAGCACTCGGCTAATTCACCTATTTTCCCCTGCAAATTTTTAGTTTTAATTTATTATATTCGCTCTCCAATCCATGTCCGGCCAACTAGTTTCTTTTCGTTCTTCCTAGAAAATATCCATTCATTCTATTCAATTCCTCATCTTCCTATTCCTTCATTGGTCAATAAAAAAACAAGCCATCCAACTCACAAAGACTGAATTGGATGGCTCTATACGATAAAGAGAATTTATTATTTGTATTACTTCAATTTACCCTCAAAAACAATTTTTCTACCACACGGTTCAACTTCTGTTTTTCCGTCTTTCTTTACTTCATGAAAGATTGGCTCTTCCATGCGACGAGACGGTGCATATCCTTCTTGTTCCATACGCGCTAAGCAGTCTGTAATCGTTTCGTTTTCTAGTACTTCAAATTTTTTCTTATTAGGTTGTTTTGTCATGCCCTAACCTACTTTCTATTTTTCTTGATGCGAATTGATTCTTCATGTAGACCATATATACCATTGCGAGAATTCCCATTATAATCATAACCGCAATAAAAAAGCTTGTATACTGTATTTTTTCTATAAATACGCCTCCTAATACAGGTCCCATAATACTTCCTATACTAAAGGCGATTCCGGATAATATATTACCTGCTGGTAGTAAGTGTCTCGGTAATAAATCTGTCATAAATCCAAGCCCTAGTGAGAAGCATGAGCCAATGACCATACCTGCTATAAGCATACATGCAAAGACAATCCAGTAATATTGATCAAATACTGCTGCGAGTAGGAAAATGCCCGTACTTACGCTGAACGTCCATGTTAAAATACGATCTCTTCCGTATTTATCACTTAATATACCGAGTGGAATTTGTGTAATAATGCCCCCAACTGCGAATGCTGGTAATAAGAAGGAAACTTCCGATACAGACCATCCTTTGCGAAGTGCGTATACTGGTAAGTTACTATTTAACATCGCTTCAAGTACGCCATATGCGAGCGGACCAATTAGCGCAATCCAAGCTAATCCAACGACTTGTTTATAACGAGAAAAGGATGATTTACTTTCAGTTTTTGCCTCATCTTGTGCTGGAAATGCATTTTTCGTTGGTAGCAGTAAAAGCCATCCTATTAAGCAAAGTATAGTAGATACGATAAATGGTGTTGCAAGACCGTACTGAACAGTGCTTGCTAAATACGGGCCAACTGCGAAACCAATTCCGAAGAATACACCGTATATCGATACTTGTCTACCTATTTTACTAGGATCTGACGTTGTCGTAATCCACGTTTGCGTTCCGACATGGAGCATATGATCTCCAACACCAACTAGGAACCTAAGAATAAACCATATCCAAAATGAAAATGTTTGTGTAAAAAAGAATAATGAAATAATAACGAGAAACCCACCAATTACGATAATTGGTTTCATTCCAAACTTTTGCATCGGTTTTTCAAGAAACGGTGAAATAAATAATATCCCGATGTATAATGCCGTCGCATGAATACCGTTAATACTTGAACTAACCCCTTCTTGTTCAAAAATCATTGCGATGGCAGGTAAGAGCATCCCTTGTGATAAACCTGAGATTGCCACAATCCCAACCATAATCCAAAAAGTAAAACGCATTGACATCCCTAATCTCTCCCTTTTGTAATTCACCACACTCATTATATATTGTTTACTGTGGAATAAGAAAGAACTAGTGGCTGAAATAATTTTGGTTTTCCCACAAAAAAGAAGCTAGATACATTTCATCTAACTTCTTCCTCAACCTACTTATCTTCTAACCAATCCTCAACATGTTTTATAAATACATCTAAACAATCTATAAACGGTGAATGCCCGCAATCTTCTAATATCGTCAACTCCGCATTTGGCAAATGTTTCGCTAATTCCTCGCCAACTACTTGTGGTACCACATAATCTCTGTCACCTTGTATGACGAGTGTCGGAGCTTTAATACGATGAATTTGCTTATTTCCCTCTACAACCCCGTTATGTTCATCCGAAATATTAAATGTAATGAGCGCATAATTCACATCTACGAAATTACGTTGCGTTAACATATCATCTAAATACTTTTCATAACGATCCGGTTCAGGTTGATTATGTGTATATATTAATAGATTCCATACTGTACGGTAATATAATTTATTCATATTTTTTATCGCATCTAGCACTGGAGCAATTTGTACGGGATCTTGCGCGATTTCTTCTTTCGTCTTTACTAAACTTGATACGATCGGTTGCCCGTTAATATCTTTTTTAAAAATTGGATATCCCTTCATTCCCACTGATTCTACTAAAATCAACTTTTCGACAAATGTTGGATGATTCGCTGTAAATTGCATCGCAACACCACCGCCCATTGACCATCCCATTAATGAAAATTTTTCTAGTTTTAATTGATCGATAAATAGTTTTACATCTCTTGCAAAATCTTGTAATGAATCTATCGATTGATTATATGTTGATTGGCCAAATCCTCTTAAATCAAGAGCGTAAATATGGTATTGATCTTGCAACTTTTCAATAACTAAATCCCAGTGTTGTGACGATGTCATGTTCCCGTGAATGAGTACAAGAATTTCTGTATTTTGCCTTCCAACTTCCTGATACGCGATCGTTTCTCCGTTCGATAGTGAAACAAACTCCATTGTTGCAGGCTTAATCATCACAAGTTCCCCCATTCTTTTAATAGAAAGAAAATTCTTTACTTAATTAAAGAATACCATGTAGAATGTACGTTCTCAATACAAAATCTATACGAAATTTCCACATAAAACAACATGTCTATTACTAGACAAGTAAAATAAAAAGGTATATAGTTAGCTAGGTAACTAATTTGAAAGGATCAAAATACATGGACGAAAAACAACATTTTTTTCACATTGTCAGTCAAACTTCTCGTAAGTTCACGAAGAAATTTAATGAACGTGTATCTCCAACAGGATTATTTAGTGCGCAATGGGCTGTTATTTTCCGCATTAATCAAACTGGATCTTGTACTCAAACAGAATTATGTCAATATTTAAATGTTGAATCACCAACGATGACTCGCACGTTAACACGTATGGAAACGATGGGCTGGATTATTCGGACGGAAGGAAAAGATCGCCGTGAGAAGCTCATTTCCTTATCGGAAACAGCAATAGAAATGATTCCAGTATGGCAAGAAGAAGTTGATTCCTTTGAAGAAAAGACGCTAGAAGGTATTAAAGAAGAAGACTTACATGAAGCTTTTCAATTGTTACAACAAATTATCAAAAATTTAGATCATTAATTTGGAGGGATGACGATGCAAAGTGAAAAACTTTGGACGAAGGATTTCCTCGGAACTTGTTTTAGTAGTCTGTTTCTCTTTTTAACATTTTACATGCTTATGACTACTCTGCCTGTCTATGTTATAGACAGCCTAAAAGGAAAACCTGAGGAAATTGGTTTAGTTGCAACTGTTTTTCTTATTTCATCTGTTTTATGTAGACCATTCACAGGAAAATGGCTCGATGATTTAGGAAGAAAGAAAATATTATTTATTTCACTTTCACTATTTTTAGCCGCTACTGTTATGTATTTCGGTACGCAAAGTTTATTTTTATTACTTGCCCTTCGCTTCTTACATGGTATTGGATTCGGAATGGCAACGACAGCAACTGGAACAATTGTAACTGATGTAGCACCAGCTCATAGACGCGGTGAAGCACTTGCTTATTACGGCGTATTTATGAGTCTACCGATGGTAATTGGTCCTTTTTTAGGTTTAACAATTATTTCTCATTTTTCATTTACTGTACTATTTATCGTGTGTGCAGTATTTTCATTACTCGCATTTTTATTAGGATTACTAGTCAATATTCCGCATGAAAAACCAGTAAGTAAACAAACACGTGAAAAAATGAAATGGAAAGACTTAATTGAACCATCTTCTATTCCGATCGCTCTGACAGGATTTGTTTTAGCCTTTTCTTATAGTGGCATTTTATCCTTTATTCCTATTTATGCGAAAGAACTCGGTTTAAGCGAAATTGCAAGTTACTTCTTTATTCTATACGCACTTGTTGTTGTAATCTCTCGTCCATTTACAGGGAAAATATTTGATCGTTTCGGTGAAAATGTACTTATTTATCCAGCTATCATTATTTTCACAATTGGGATGTTCATTTTAAGCCAAGCGCAAACTTCATTTTGGTTCCTTGGCGCAGGTATGTTAATCGGTTTAGGATACGGAACATTAATTCCAAGTTTCCAAACGATTGCGATTTCTGCCGCTCCAAACCATCGACGTGGTTCTGCGACAGCTACTTACTTCTCGTTCTTTGATAGCGGCATTGGCTTTGGTTCTTTCATTTTAGGTATAGTCGCTGCCAAATCAAGTTATCATAATATGTATTTTATCGCAGCTATTATCGTTGCGTTCACTTTACTTCTATATTATGGATTACACGGACGAAAACAAAAATTCAAGAAACAAAGTACAGACGGACAAATATCTGCTTAACGTTCATAAGGAAAGTAAACTTACCCGTTTACTTTCCTTATTTTGTATTTATTTTAAGACGAGCGTATACTTATAATAGAAACTAAAGGAGGTACATGCATGAATGTAAAGAAATCTCCCCTGCTATTACTGTTACTAGTATTACTATTCGTAGTTACAGGGCTTGGGTTTACTTTTTTTAAAAATAATAAAACGACCCCCACTAAAGCAAATGTCACAAAAGAAAACTGGTTAGACGATCCTTACTTACGCTGGTCGTATACACATATGAAAGAATTCACTTTAATAAATGAAGTAAAAAACATCCCTGACCAAGTTGCTCCCTTCCCTACCGCGTTACAAAACTTAGACGATTTTGCTGTGGAGCGTAGATTTGGAAATACGACTCCTCTAAAAAAACTTTTAGACGAAAACAAAACAGACGCTTTTGTCGTTGTACATAATGGTCAACTTGTTTATGAACGATATTTCAATGAATATAACGAGAGTAATCCTCATGGAATGGCATCGTTAGCAAAGGTGTTTACTGGTGCCATCATACAATCTCTCGCTGAAGAAAATCTTATTGATGTAGAGAAAACAGCTAACACTTACATAAAAGAACTAAAAAATACACCGTTCGGAAAAGCTACACTTCAGCAATTAATGGACATGCAAGTTTCCGCTGAATACCCTACTCATGGATATATGCAGCTAGGACTAGAAAATCAAGATGCACAACTATATTTAGCTAGTAATATTTTACCCCGAGGTAAAAATTACGAGGGGCCTATGAAAATTTATGATATGTTACTAGAAGCAGAAGAAACTGCACCACCCGGTTCCTCTTTTTCTTACAATAACGGATCAACAGAAACACTCGCTTGGATTATCCGAACAATCACAGGAAAATCATTAGCTGAAAATGTAAGCGAGCGAATTTGGTCTCAAATTGGTATGGAAGAAGACGCTTATTACGTTACAGATGAAACAAAAGTAGAACAAGCAAGCGCTGGTTTAAATGCAACTGCTAGAGATATGGCGAGGTTCGGGCAATTACTTTTAAATAATGGTCAATATAATGGAAAACAAATCGTCCCTTCTTCTATTACAGAAAGTGTGAAAAATGTACAAGAAGGTGAGCTCGCAATTGGTCGTGGTGCTTCCATTTCTTATCATAATCAATGGTGGATTCCGCACAATGAACAAGGTGCTTTCGAAGTGTTAGGCAGTTACGGACAAACTCTTTACATCGATCCGAAAGCAAGTATGGTAATCGTCCACTTCTCTTCTAACGCTGCGCCTAGTAATGAAATCCATTCGGTTTATTCCGATATGTATATTGATATTGCACATCATTTGGAGAAGCTTCCACAGTAGTGGAGGCTTTTTTTATTTACCCAAATCCTATTCCAGTTAGTACTTGGTTAGTAGGAGTTGCCGAAAGAATTACTATTTAAGCCACGCCTAAACCCCATTTATATTGATAATATTTTAGTAATTTGAAAACACTAGTGCTTAGGAAAGGAGGGATTACGAATGTCTGTGAAAAAGCTATTAACTGGATTAATCATTTCACTTGCGATGATTGTAGTTATGACTACTTTAGGTTCGCTCCGTGTATTTGCCGAATCCGACGTTGTGAGACAGCCTATTGAGGTTGAATTGAATGATGATTACTTTAATCCGAGTATCATCACTGTTCCGGTTGGGAAAACGACGACGTTGCTATTGAAAAACAAAGGAAATAGAGAACATACCTTTACGGTGAAAAAACTCGGAATTGACGCCGAAGTCCCGTCAGGAAAAGAAATAACAATTACCGTAAAACCTGAAACTCCCGGTACATATGAACTAATATGTCGGTTCCACTACTTGAAAGGAATGGATGGAAAAGTAATAGTCAAATAACAAGCGGTACCGGTCCTTACTTTTTTATAAAGTGAAACTTAAATTCGCGGGGGTGTCCCTCCCCGCAGATTATGAGCTCTCACTAATCAGTTTTTTACTGGTAGCATAAAATCGTTACATTTTCATAGTGTATGAAATTTGTGTTTTGATGGTGCTACCCCATCACCATCAACTTAATATTTTGAAGTATCCCCAAAATGATAAAAATAAACTTCTTTCTATAAATGACACAAATTTTTCATTTTGGGGGCATTATAAAATTTAAACTTGATAGCGATGTGGTAATACCAGTTTAGAACGATATCTTTGCCCTAAAAAAAATCGAACCATAAATTTGCCGGCAAGCTTATGGTTCGATTTAAATTATTTACTTTTAGTAACTACTCAGCCCCTCTATGAAAAAAAGCCAGAAAAGCATCTTTTTAAATGGGCGAGAGGGACTGGCCATGCATAGAAGCGGTCAGGGCCTTTTCCTGCCACGCGCAAAGATTTAAAACAAAGAAAGGCAGCGAGGTGTAGGTCCATTTTTATCTTCATGGCTGGAATTATACTCCTTACCAAACTTCTAAATGAAATGTATAGCTGAGTAGTTACCTTATTTTCCAAAAAAACATTCTGACTATTTCTTTTTCACTTCTTCTACAAATTCCCATGTCTCTCCGTTATCTTTTGATTGATAAAGTGCACTACTATCGCCATTGTAGTCTCCATCTGCCCCTTGTCCAACTAACATATTAAAAACCCCATCTTTCTCATATGGCATACTAGGAGAATCAAAAGGACTTATTGTGGACTGTG
The DNA here is from genome assembly GCF_019344915.1 of Bacillus sp. FDAARGOS_1420. Taxonomy (NCBI): domain Bacteria; kingdom Bacillati; phylum Bacillota; class Bacilli; order Caryophanales; family Bacillaceae; genus Bacillus; species Bacillus sp. FDAARGOS_1420. Next base: position 2,325,142 of record NZ_JAHWJB010000002.1, read on the forward strand.
TATGATCTAATTTCACTTCATGCGGCGGATATTCTACCTTTTTGAAAGATACCCCCCCATCATCTGTGCGATATAACTCTCCCTCATTACCAGAAGGTCTAACTGCTCCTAAAAACCCAAGTTTATCATTTATAAAAGTGATTCCTGATACACTACCAATCCCCCTATTAAATGGGTCTGGATTGATAACCTCCCATGTTTCCCCTTCATCACTAGTCTTGCTTAATGAATAAAAGGCGCTCCCTAATGCTTTATCTGTCATATTTAGTTTATAACCAACTTCTTTTGATAGGAAAAACTGTTCTTTTTCATTCTTTAAATCTTGTTGTTTCTTCTCTTTAAGCCTATCTTCATTTGGAGGCGTCTTTGATTTACTCCAACTTGCGTCACTTATTAAATTATATCTAGCAGGGACTAGCTCTTTTTCTTTTCCAGGGACAAATATAGATACAGTATATCCAATGATATCAGAAGCTGCTTCTTTAAGACTCTGCCCCTTACCATCCTCAGTAATATTAATAATTCCCTCTGTATTGGATCCCCAATTTCTTTTTCCATAATAAATCAACCCATACTTACTTTCATTCCACTTTCTAACCGTTTGCTTAACTGGAATCGCCTTAACCGTTTTAATTAAAGGTTCTACTAATTTATCATCATTATAATCAGGCTTTGCATATCCGTCTCGTATTATAGTAATATCTTTTGATTTCTTCTCATTATAAGAGATTAAATAAGTTTCTTCTTTCCCATCAACATTTTTTCCATAAATAAATGTATCAAACGCTGTGATTGTTCCATCTGAATGAAATGTAAGATCAAAATCAGTTGCCATATACAATTTCTTTGGCAAAGGATATTTTTTATTGATATCTTCAAAAATACCTTCTACTCCAGATTTATATATATTATTATGTTTAAGTTTAACTGACCTTTCATGTTTTAACCTTTCTATAAACCATGCCAATTTACCATTGTAATTTATTGCACTTTTATAAATCTGCATCCCATAAAATGATGTAATTGCAACAATAATGATAATAGAAATGGATCTCCATGCTATTGAATTAGTTAATTTTTTAGATTCATATTCTCTATTTTTTATCACCCGCATTGTAGTAAATGTAGTCATGGATATAAAAAGTACTATACATAATAACAAAATATAAATATTATAATTCATCCTTCCGTACTTACAGTATAAGGCTAACTCATAACAAAAAATGCCGTATACAATTATTAGTATTGGATTTGTTACTAATGACAGAAGTAACCTTTTTGCATTTTCCCTAAATATAGAAATCACTCCTAATTACATGAATTACTGATATTAAGTATACTTTATTGTAAAGTAACAAAAAAGCTATTTAATCTTGCCGCCAAAAATACAATAGACATCTGTCTATGTAAATGGCAGTTGTCTATTAAAGCCGTTTAAAAATCTAGTTGTTTCATAGACAATGGATTTTTGAGTGAATACTAAAGTTGCTTCATTTGGGAGCCAAATAATGAAAATGAACCCTCATAATAAACATAACAAATAGAGTATTTGCATTTAAACTCTATAAAACTCAAATGTATTTTTTTCTAGACATATTGCTTCATCGGAATTTTTGATAATAATATCAAAACATTGACTGTATGGATGCATAAACACTTCGTACTGAATCCGACGTTCTGCATGAGACCGCCTTAAATAATTGCTATCGGCTCTCCTTTCAGCAATATCGCGGCTAGACCTTCTCATTAATTCTGTTTCACCATCTGCATAGAAGTAAATTTTTAAATCAAATAAATCGGGATTAATAAATGCGACACTCATTCCTTCTACAATCATTAGTTGAATAACCTAAGGCTGCTTCGGTAGCCATTTTTGTACCAACTGGCAGTTTAGTTTTCAATATGTGAAAAGGGATTTCCAAGTAATTAATTGAATATACATTTATTGTTTACTAATTTTCAGGAGGTCCCTTTATGGGAGATAAGCTTTACTGTATTGCTGCATATCAAGTTCTTAATGAAGAAAGACTAAGAGCTTCGCACGGTTCTGTAATAACTTATAGTAATGCTGTGACGGGATCTCCTGTTAGTGAGATAGGGTGTTTTTTAATTTATTTATTATAGTAACGTACCACGAAATTGCAACTCTCGTCCTCAAGAATTATTTCTTTTGGGTGAAAGTTTTTTTATTATATAAGTTTCATTATGTCCTAATTTAAAGTTTTCGAGAGGAGAAATGATATGAATTCTATTTTATTAGATGTTCCGTTACAAATAGAAACAGACAGACTAATTCTTCGAGCACCACTTCAAGCTGGTGACGGGAATGTCGTACACCAAGCTATTAAGGATTCAATTAATGAGTTAAAACAATGGTTGCTTTTATTCCAGTCAATCCCTACTGTTGAAGAAACGGAAATTATCCTGAGAAATGCCCATATAGATTTTTTAAAAAGAGAAAGCTTTCGCTATCTTATCTATCATAAGGATACTAATGATTTTATTGGAACTGCTAGCCTTCACGGAATTAATTGGAAAATTTCTAAATGTGAAATTGGATACTGGATTAATACGCAATTTAGTGGCAATGGATATATGACAGAGGTAGTAAGTGAGTTAACAAACCTTGGATTTCAGTTACTCAAATTTAGAAGGATTGAAATACGCTGTGAATCTACTAACACTAAAAGTCGTACGATCCCTGAAAAACTAGGTTTTGAGCTTGAAGGGATATTACGTAATGAAGATCTTTCAGCTGACGGTAAAAAACTAATTGATACCTGCATCTATGCAAAGGTAAATTAGATTGAAATTTTAATACTCAATTGCGCCTGTGTACATAGTTTATTCCCCTTCTAATCCATTATTGTGATTTGTTTAGAACTATAGTACATCAATATGTTTAAAATGAAATGTACTGAAATGGTATATTCTATTAAAACAAGAAGATTTAATTCTCATCGTAATAATATCAGTATTATATACAAATGTTACAATCATTTTATAAATAAATTACTTCATGAAGTTATGAAATTAGGACCGTACATATTAGAAATATGTACGGTCCTTTTGTTTACTAGTACTTATCTAACCTAAAGATAAGTATGTGCTCCTTTTACAATTTGAATTTCTTTGTAAGCTTCTTATATTTTCTATATGAACGTCTAACAATGTTTAACATAAAATACGGTATTTTAACAGGGAAAGGCAATTTATAAATGAAAGGCAAGTAAAAGGTGAAATATGCCTTTTCTAAGTCTCTCCACTTACTATCTTCTTTTGTTTTTAAGAAATCAGATACATCGACTACATATCCCCTTCCGTTTTCCATCATCACATTTTTTCCGTGAACATCACAAGGAGTTAATCCTTGCTCCCTTGCATACTCTATAGCTTCATTGATATCAAGGATTACCTGCTTAGGAATTTTAATCCCCTTATGAATAGCATCGTATAAGGTAATCTCTTTTAAACGTTTCAATACTATGAAATTCTCTCCTTTATACATAAGCTTCGAATAAGAAGGGTGATTTCCGATTCTTCGGTATACTTCTGACTCTTTTTCAATTCCTTCTCCTTCTCGCGCGTAAACTTTCACTACCCAATCTTTGTATTCTTTGTGCATAAATACTGCGGCATAATTACCTGTCCCTAAACACTTCCAAAGTCTAGGAATATCTTTAACTACTATAGGCTCGAATTCATCCTCACTTCTTATGCTTACCTCTTTTAATAATTCGTCCTTTATCAATCTCACAAAACTATTTATACTCATCATTTCCACTCCGGTTTTGCTACAAGGGGTACTACCCCATACCCATCAAGTTAAAAAGTACCTTCTTCCCTAATACGAAAAAAATGAGCAGACTTCACTAAGTAACTAACTGTAGCGAAATAAATTTTTCATTTAGGGGGGTACTTCAAAATCTTAAAATGGATATTCTACGCAAATATATATTATTGATCCAATAAGTTATGTTAACTTCATATAATTATATTATACAAAAACTCAGCAAATACCGTTACGAAAAGTTTACACGTCATATCTATTCTCTCTAAATAGTTTATTGCGAATTTATTTTAAGGAGAATTCTTACATCACAATTTCATAAATCTAAGGTTTCAAACTATTCATTACGAAAAAAAGACCGTATCACTACGGTCCTTTTCTCGCTCTTATGCAAACACTATGACTGTGTAACTTTATTAGAAACAAGTAGTTTTTCAATACATATAGGTAACATATCTAATAACGTTTCAAATGCGTAATTTACGTCCAGACGCTCCGTCCATTGATGTGCATCTTTTCCTACTGGTCCCATATTTAATACTGGAACGTCAAACTCTTCTAATTCCTCTAGTGGAATCGAATAACCTTTATCCCATAATGGCATATTGTCTACGAGAGAACTCATTGAATCCAATGGGTTTTGTAAGCCCACATAGCTTAAATCTGAAATTCCTCCAAAATAATTTTGGTTTTCAAATGTAATGCTATGATTATAGTGGGCATACTTTTCCATTTCTACAACTACCTCTTTAATTAAAGGATTGTTGCGTGAACTCACAGCTGGATAGTATGGCGGTGCAAAGAAAAGTACAATCATTGGAGCCTTTTCTTTACATAAGATAGCTAAATTGTCTACTAAATCAATAGTTACCGCACGATCATCTTTATCTTCTCTATTTTTTATAATATCGGTTTGAATTTCATCTATTTTTCCTTGCCCATGTTGTTCAATTGCATAAGCGATAAGCTCTTCATACGTTAATACATTTACTTTAAGATTCGGCGGTATGAACGGATTATACTTAGAAAAATGATACGCTCGCTCCTCATACGATTCTTCGATTTTCTCTGCTACTTTCGTTACCTTTTGACGTAACAATGAAACTACATCTGTCATCGTTTTTTCTAGTAAAAACAAATTAAATAATGTGACTGCACGATGAGGAATTTGTACAGAATAATCCTCCTTTAAGTCTCTTTGAAGCAAGTTAGTTGGTGGAGGACTCGCTTCACCATCTACAATATCGCAAAGGTCCGTATTCAACTCTAATTCAGCTGTTAATAATGCAGCCATATAGCTCCCATTTAATCCTGCAAAAGGTTCGCCTACATGTGTCTCTTTTCCATAGCAAAGGAAACCAGGTAACACCTTACCAATAGAACCAGTATAAATATACTTATTTTGGTCACCAGGATGCCTTGAAAACATAGGCTCTGAATTTAGGACCGTTTTATACTCTAAGTCATGTTCTCTTGCTAAGTCTAATAATCTTGGAACAGCGGCTCTCATCCCTACAGAGTTCACTTCTTCATCTGGAACAGCCAATAAAAGAACATTCCCATCAAATCTTCCTTCACAAGCTTGCTCAACCATCGCCATTTGTAAGGCTAGACCACATTTCATGTCCATCGTTCCTCTACCAAAGAGCCAATCTCCTTGTTCAATATCTTCACGTACATGATCTGGTAGCTCATCTTTATGAGAATAAAACATAGATGTTAATTTTTTAGGGTTAAATGCATCTTCTTTCCACACTCCATAATCTTGTACATCTACAACATCAAAGTGACTAACAAGAATTACAGTATTTTTCGTACTATCACTTTTCTTTACTAGAGCTGTAACAAAATATCGTCCATCCCCCGTCGGATTTTTTTGTAAATGATGCGGATTTTGTTTGAAATACTGTAAATCAGATAGTTGTTCTACAACAAAGTCTGGCAATATAACTTCAGCTTCTGAACCTGTAATACTAGGAATTTCAACAAGATTGCTTAATAATTGAACCAATTGTTCTTTAGATTGCCACTTCGACATATAAATCCCCCTGTTTTTCCGCATTATGAAATTCATTTCCAATATATGAATAAAAAATGACGACAGCAATCAAAATTATAATTTTGCCGTTTGGCAAGCTTATGGTTCTTTTCATTTGCGGCAAACATATGCTTCCAGGATTTGAAGAATATTTTTAATATCGCTTTTAAATAAAGTCACGGTGTTTATAAAAAAGACGCGATGTTTTGTCCCTTTGGATCTGTTTATCTAAAGAGATGTTTGTGAAAAGAAGATCTGAACTGAAAGACGGATTAAGAAACTGCTGAGTAGCAATAAAGTTACTCCTCTAAAGGGCCAGATTATTGAGGAACGTTTTCAGGAAATTAGATTATTCGAGTTGGAATATATCATTGAGATTATGAAGGTTTTTTACTTAAACTGACGGGGCAGTAATACTCAATTAAAAATAATGGTAAAGTTAGCGAAAAGAAGAAGGATTGAAAATCGTATAGATTCATTCATTGTAATACATTTTAAATTTTTGTGTGGCGAGGTATTTGAGAAGTAAGAATGATTTCATCAAAAAAACATTGAAGCTCCAACGGGTTTTTATATGACTATTTTTCCAGACCCAATTTAACATCACAAATTACAAATAAACATTCTATACTTTTGGTTAGATTTTTTATATAGTTTGATTGACAGCAAAACCTAAGAAAAGGGGGGTTATTCATTGAGAATCACTTGTCACCTTGATCAATCTGATTTGCAGGAGTATATGCAAAAAGTCTTTGGTACCAGTTATTTGGTTTCTAGTGTAACGAAAATGCATGGCGGTGCACAAAAGGTAGTCTATAAGATTGATTGCAGCAATGGATTTTCCTGCGTTCTGTATGTTTGGGATCTTACCATGAATTATTTTCAAGAAGAAATAGCAAACCGAGATATACATGAGCACTCCTATAGTAGTGATTTATTTGAATCAAATAACAAGTATTTAATTCAACAAGGAATTCAAACTCCCCTTCTATATGATCTGAATAAGGAAAGAAACCGTCATCCTTATGATTATGCTCTCGTTGAATATGTAAATGGACAAAAGGCAGAAGTTTATTTTCAACATTCCGATTCATATGTTAAAGATAAAGTGTTTCAGCGGATAGGAGATATGCTGGCAGACATGCATGCCAACGAGAGACTTACTCATGGGAAAGTGAATCAAAGTGGGATCAACACGGAAAAATGTCATCACTTGCAAATGAAGAATGCAAAAAGAGATTTAGATTACGCATGCCAACATATTGACAGCATCAGGGCTAGTCATAGCAATCTACTCGATACATTGTACGAGCTTGAATCAAAAATTGAAACAAGAAGTCGTTATGGATTTATACATGGGGAACTCGGCCCCGATCATGTATTAATTAATGACAAACTAGAACCTTATTTGATTGATATCGAAGGAGCCGAGTTCTTTGATATTGAGTATGAGCACAGTTTTTTGCAGTTTCGATTTGGGGATTATTATCGATATTTAAAGAATGATACTCTCGACCCCAACAGGATGTTATTCTATCGATTCCATCATCATATATCCTTAACTTCAGGCGGGTTGAGATTGCTTCACAGAGGATTTCCGAATCAACAATTTGCAAAAGATCTAACCGATCACCATTCCCGTTGTGCACTGCGTTTTATTGAAGGTTGAACTTATGTCATTAAAAATTAAAAGACAGACAGGAGTTAAATACAATGATAAAAGGTTTCGGAGGAATATTTTGGAGAACTAAAAATCTTGATGTTATAAAAAAATGGTACAGTGAAGTGTTGAAGATTGAAATAGAAAATTGGAATGGGACTGTGATTAAACCCGAATTAGGAACAGAGACTATCTTTTCTTTCTTTACTGAGAATGACAGTTATTTTCCAACAGAACAACAAGTGATGTTAAATTTCCAAGTACATAATCTAAACGAGACTATTCAGCACCTTGAACATATTGGTGTACCTCTTGAAAAGAAAGAAGAGATTAGTGAATTTGGAAAGTTTATTTGGATTAAAGATCCTGAAGGTCGATTGATTGAACTTTGGGAGAAATAGTGGATTTCAATCATTTGCTATTATGCTAACAGATGCTTTAGTTCAATAAGGTAAATAAAAAAAGTGCATCTCCGTTTATTAGACACAGTCTAACAATCGGAGGTGCACTTTTTCACTCTAAATTAATACTTTTAATAAAATCAAAATGATTTTCATCAGCTAATTTATCGATATAACCAGTTATATACAGATTTGCTTTAGATACTTCTGTATTCTTAAACTCAGAATACAAATCAGGAGAAAATGATACTTCTAAAACAATACTATCCCCAGGTTTAATATTTAACTTATTACCTTTAGCTAACACTCTAAATGGATTTGTTGTTTGTCCAGAAACAGTAGGTGATTTAGGAAATGAAAACATAACATTATTTTGCGCAATAACATAATCGGTATTATTGGTCATTTTTATTTTATAAGATATTTCAGTGTTCGTATTTGTATTTTTAGAAAGTAATTCATACACTATTCCCTTTTCAATATCTGCTTGTTTAAAAGTAGTATTATTTTTACTAGAACAAGCACTCAAAATAAAAAACAAAACCAATATGATTATTCCACATTCTTTTTTCATTGATCTATTACCACCTATCAGTAAACACTATATTCTCTTTGGATTGTCATAACATTTGAAACGTACGTAACACTAGTAATACTCTAAAAGCTAGAATTAGAACCGATAATGACAGTAGCGTCCAGTTCCTTGTTTCTAGCGATTTTTGTGCTAAGCCCAGCACCAGCAAAGATTTCAAAGGCCTGGGGTGCCTGAACTTCGCTCGTCTCTATCAAAAGATGTCCATCCAAAGCTAACCAGAGTAAAGCTTCTTCTGCTACTCTTCGCAGAATGTTAAGACCATCTTCTCCTCCGTCAAGCGTTACATTTGGTTCATATAGGCGTGCCTCCCGAGGGAGAAACTTTATTATTTCAGTAGGAACGTAAGGTACGTTCGCAACTAGGATATTTACATGGCCCTTAAGTAAGTCTGGTAGAGCTTTATACAAGTCACCTTCAAAAGCACGACCGCCAAAATTCGTTACATTGCGGCTAGCGCATTGTACTGCGATAGGGTCAATGTCAACAGAATACAATTCAACTCGTCCCAAAGCTGCTGCCAGTGCGGCACCCACCGCACCTGATCCACAACATAGATCAACAATGATATCGCTAGAACGCGACAGGACCTCTGTTTGATGAACAAGGAACTCTGTACGTTTACGCGGTACAAAAACGCCTCGATCCAGTTCTATTCGTAGACCACAAAACTCCGTGTATCCAACAACGTATTCCAGAGGTAAACCGTTGACTCGCATTTCTACCATTTTCATAAGGTCCTCTGGAGTTAGCGCCTCTGACATAAGTAACCGGGTCTCATCTTCTGCAAAAACACAACCGGCACTTCGAAGCTTGCTAACTATATATTTTTCCATTTTCATATCCAAAAATAAATTTGTTTTATTCTCTATATTATCTCACCACTTTTGATAAATTTTGTTTGTAATTCAGAATTCGTTAAAAATAGCTAATATCCTTTTTCAATAACCTGATTCTTACATAAACTGTCATTTGATGGACATATTCGTCTATGACCATCTCTTTCCCTTGTATATAGAGCATTCTTTTCAATTTCTGTTTTCGTCAAATCTAATTAACAGAGATATAAACGAAAACACATATTTTTACACTATTTCGATTTATATATACAAACTATAATTTTAACGTTTTGGGCTATTTGCTTTGCTTAAGTTGATTTGCATAGATACTACCCCTCTTTGAAATATTTCAGTTCAAAATGAAATAACATTTCAACATAGACTATCAATCTACCTAGACATTATGACAATCACCTTAAATATCTGAATTTTCCATATATTGAAGGATATTACTCAAACAACCTCGAACATTGTAATAAATATACATAAGGAGGTTGATTTATTTTGTTTCGTTCATTTACAAATGGATGTGTTGCCCTTGTGCAGCGTTTCTTACCAGAACCGTTTATTTTATCATGTTTATTAACTGTTTTCGTTATCTTCTTCGGCATGTTTGCAACGCACCAAACACCGGTCGAAATGATTACGCATTGGGGCAATGGAATTTGGGGGCTTCTTGCCTTTTCTATGCAAATGGCTCTTGTACTCGTGACAGGATCTGCATTAGCAAACGCTCCTCTTATTAAAAAAGGATTAACGAAAGCAGCGAAACTACCGAAAACAAATGGACAAGGTATTATTGCTATTTCAATCGTAAGTTTACTAGGAGCATACATAAACTGGGGATTTGGTATTGTTGTATCGGTTTTATATGCAAAAGAAGTGGCCAGACAGTTAGAAGGATTAGATTATAGGTTAGCAATTGCTTCTTCCTACTCTGGATTTCTCATTTGGCATGCAGGCCTTTCTGCTTCTATCCCTCTTACGTTAGCAACAGGAGGCGAAACGTTAATCAAAACGACCGCTGGGAGTATTAAAGAAGCGATTCCAATAACAGAAACGTTATTCTCGCCATACGCTCTCGTTCCGGTTATTATCTTTCTTGTTACGATGCCTCTTATTAACCGAGCAATGCATCCAGATGAAAAGCATACAATTACTGTAGACCCTATCGTGTTCCATGAAGAGGCTGCCGCTCAAGAAGTGGCGCAAAATACGTTCGCTGAAAAAATGGAAAATAGCATAATTATTACACTTTGTATTGGATTATTAGGTCTTATTTATATTTTCAACTACTTTTATACGAAAGGCTTTAACCTTACACTTGATATCGTTATTTTCATGTTATTGATTGCGGGTCTTATTTTCCACCGTACTCCGATTCAATATATTCGCGCTTTCTCTGACTCAACTAAGAGTGCTTCAGGCATTTTACTTCAATTTCCGTTCTATGCTGGAATTATGGGGATGATGATTGGAGTAAATAGTGAAGGGCTTTCGCTTGGAGGAGCTATTTCTACTTTCTTTATTAGTATTTCAAATGAAACCACATTCCCGCTCTTTACATTTTTAAGTGCTGGCATTGTAAATATTTTCGTTCCATCTGGAGGCGGTCAATGGGCAGTGCAAGCACCAATTATGATTCCAGCTGGCGCTGAACTTGGTGTACCTGCCGCGAAAACAGCGATGGCAATTGCATGGGGCGATGCTTGGACAAATTTAATTCAACCTTTCTGGGCATTACCGGCATTAGCGATAGCTGGTTTAGGCGCTCGTGATATTATGGGATTTTGTGTTGTTAACTTACTATATGCAGGATTTATCATTAGTCTATGTTTCTTATTTAAACGAAAAGCTAGTTTTATACTAGCTTTTTTATATAATAAATCATTCGTTATCTATACAGCTTATTACCTTCCTCCACTCTACCTCTGCATGATTTAATGCTTCATATGTAAACAAATCTTCACATACTTTTTCAATCATATGAGGATTGTTCTTAAGGAAATTCCACTGCAATACTTTAGGAAGAAAATATGTTTCATATTCTTTACTTCCCCTTATCACCTCATCAACTTCTCTTTCACAAATACCTCTTATTAAATAATCATTTCTTAATTGTATTTGAATTTGTTTTAACGTTTCACTACACTTCTTTAATTGGACTAAACAATTAATATACGTACGAAAAAGTTCGTCATCACAATTGCAACACTTTATAATACGATCGATTTCATTCATAATGTACGAGCCTTTTCTTCTATTTGTAATAGCCACTTTTCACGCTTCTCTAGTTTACTCGTTTTCACAGATTGAAAAGTAGAACGTTTTATATCGCGAATACCACAAAAACGTAAAACCCCTCTTTTCATCATAATCCAATCCGCTGATCGATATAGTAGTGCTACGTACCATAACGGTGAGTCTAACGTATTAATAACCCACGCCTTCTTACCTTTAAATAAGCCTGTCGGTAATGCCCCCTCATATTTATAAGCAAATCCAGCTACAAAAATACGATCGATAAATCCTTTTAAAATAGCAGGCATGCCCCACCACCATATCGGATATATGAAAAGAAGAATATCCGCTTTCTGCACTAATTCTCTATATCCCTTCGTCTCTTCTTCATTTAGTAAATCACGTCTTTTCTTCTCTTCATTAAATACAAGCACTGGATCAAATTGTTCTTTATATAAATCAAGTAGCGTAACAGAATGATTTGTTTCCTCAAGTCCTTTTTGCACATGCTCTAAAATTGCCCCATTAAAGCTTGAAGGATTAGGGTGAGCATATATAATTAGTACGTTCACTACAAAACAACTCCCTCTTTAGTTAAAGTTTCCCCTTCTTTAACATCGTCTCTACAATTTGCACATTTTTCGAACTTTGTAACAAACGATTTAATACTGTTAGTAACTCTTCTTTTTCTAAACCTTTCAATTGCTCTTTAACTGTACTCTCACCAGCACCTTGAATTTCATACACTATACACTACTGTCGCCATATGTTTACAATAATTTTCATAAGGACACTCGCAGCTACTTTCTGCAAAATCTTCAAGATCAATAATCACTTCATAATTCCCTGCATTTCCAGTAACGAAAGCAAATACTTTCTTGTCGTGTATTTCAACATCTTCTACATGTCCCTCTTCATAATATTCATATCCTCTATCTATAATGTACTTTGGAATCCATTTCATTATATCTTTTAATAAGTATGCATACATCACAACACCTCTTCCTCTAATTCCCTTTTGACTTCCAAAATCCTGCATGTTATTCTAATAACTGTCAAGTAGCGAGTCTACGTGACAAAACGACTGACACCTATTCGGCGGAGGTGTCTCTTTTCATTTGCAGCCGATATGAAGTGCCTCTTTCAGGCACATTCAATCTTTGACACTACACACTCAACACCATTCCCTTGTATCAGGCTGCTTTAGCAGTCTTTTACGCTACATACTTCGTTATTTCAAGAAAAAAAGAGAGCCTAGCTCCCTTTTCCCGCTTTATAAAATACCCCTTTTTCAGCATAGCGATATTCATCATCAGCTAAAGTAATTTTCCCATCCAGTTTGAGTTCATCTAATAGTCTTGATAAATAAAATTGATGTAACATTTTTTTAGTGAATTTTCCTTCATGATGCGAAACGATATGTTCTTGAATATCTAACAATGATATTGGCTTACCTTGCTCTATCATATATTCATAAACTGTACTACGCAGTTTTACGTATTTTTCGAGTGTCACAGTACTTCGCAACCCCTTTCTTCTTATTATATGTTTTCGTAATCGGTTTTTTTGCAACAAAAAAACCTCTCCGATAAGAAGAAGTTACGTATATCTTCGTCTTATCTCCCAGAACAAATATGTTCTGCTGGAATTAGCACCTGCATCGCGGTTGCTGGGTTTCATCGGGCCAGTCCCTCCACCTCTCTGGATAAGAAAATATTCACTTTAAATTTAACTATACGTAATTTTATTATAATTGTCAAATAAATATAAAAAATTATATTTTCTTATTTATTGTTCATACTACAAAAAGATGTACAAAAGGAGGCTACTACTTTGAAAAAGAATGCTCGTGGATACGTACAAGATTCTTTTCATTCCTTACAAGAAGCGAAACATTGTTTAGAAGATGCATTACAGACTGTTGAAGAAGATTTTAATCGCGCACGTATTGAACAATCCCTTTACGCTGTAGAGCAAGCTCTTCAACGTTGCGATTACACCGTTCACATTTTAGAACAAGAATGAAAACTTCCCATCAAAAGATGGGAAGTTTTTTTCAAATGGCATACTTCATCATTATTACCGTTATTATTAAAAAATATACAGAATTAACAATTTCTAAAATCCCTACTTTTAATATAGAAATCTTTTTGCCATACAACATAATGGCCCGAATTACACTTGGTACAAATATGAGTGAACACCATGGATTTATAGCAAATACAATTACCGTTAATACAATATGGTATCCCCAAGATATAAAACGATACTTCGGATTGTTTTTTTCACGAATCATCGTTTTCACATAAAACGTACTTCCTAAAAAATATAGAAATGAAATAAGCGCAATGAATAATGCTGTTTTATCTATGAATTTCATGGAGAAATAATAACTGATTAAACCACCTATACAAAACACTATAATCGCACAAACATCATTTAGTAATGCTCGTTCATCTTTCCGACGAGCGTAATGCATATTTACAATAAACAATGGAATCATTAATACTGCGAATAAAAGAATTCGCCATTCATATAATAAAGAAATCATCCCAAATACAAATGCAATGATAAAATAAACAATTGCAGCGTGTAGAAATTCTTTTTTTCGTCTTTGCCTTATGTACATGAGAAATGGATAAGTGGCTAGATAGATAAAAAACCAGGCTAAAAACAGTGGGATATGATAAAAAGTAGGTTTATCAAGTAATACACTTAATAGAAATGGTATGACAAGCATCGCCCATGCTCCATGTTGCTTCGGAATAACTAACTTCATTAACTATACACCTCCCTCTTGAAAATAATTCTCACCTACTATTATACAAATAATTTCATATAATAACGGATATATATTGAATCTATTTTTTGACAATAAAAAATGCTTCTTACAATATGTAAGAAGCATGAAAGAGGCAAACGAATATGTAAGTCGCGACCCTACCTTATATGAGTATGCTTTTCTATGTCACCTTATGCTCATCTAATATACCGTATTTCTTTTTAAATCTTGTGAGGATCGTAATCCATGACGTACTAAATAGCAGAAGGAAAATAACATTCGATATCGCATGACTAAGATCGAAAGAAAAACTTGCGACATAGTAAGCAATAACTGTTTCCCACGTTGCTTCCTGTATAAAACCAAGCAGACCCCAAAAATTCATAATCCAGCCAAATAGAAATCCAACGGCAAATCCGTACAACAGTCTTCCCCACAGTTTTTTCATTAAAAATGTATTACGTAATAGTCCAGCTATAAACCCGATCATACCCCAAGAGAACATTTGCCACGGAGTCCACGGACCTTGTCCTAAAAAAATATTAGATACAATGGCAGCCGTTGCCCCAATCATAAAGCCAGTTTCACTTCCAAAAACAATTGCAGAAACGATAATGACAAAAGAAGTCGGTTGTACACTTGGTAAAATAGAAAATGGTACCCGGCTAACCGCTGCAATCGCCGCTAACACAGCAACGATAACAATTTCACGTGAAACAAACGCCTTCCTTTCAAAACGAACATAGAAAGGTAACATAATGACAGCTAATAAAAACAAACTACTTACCATGTAATACCCGTCCATAATAAAAGTCGTAAAGAGTAGTGTACATATTACAACAGCAAAAATAAATATTATGAATGCAACATATCGTTTGGACACGCTTCGTACACATCCTCCCACGTTAATGCAAATGGCAACTCTCTACGGATGAATCGATTAATAGATGTTGTATAAAAGAAGTTACCACTAAAGAACTCTTTCGGTGCATCATTCATAATGACTTTCCCGTCAAATAACATCATGCACTGATCAACGTATTTCGCTGCAAACTCAATATCATGCGTTGCCATTACAATTGTTGTACCTTCTTTTTGCAACTGTTTAAATAGCTCTCCTACTCTTTCCTTTTTCCATGGATCTAATCCCTTTGTCGGCTCATCCAGTAATAATAAAGTCGGCTTTGATAATAACGTTGTACATAATGCGAGTAATTGTTGTTCCCCGCCGCTACAATCATGCGGATGACGTTCTTTAAGCGAATATAACCAAAACTGTTTTAGCATATTTTCTGCTATTTCTTTTCCTTGTTCTCCGTATAATTCACTTGCACGTTCATACACTTCTTCCCACACTGTATCAAGTGTAAAATGATAGTATGGGTGCTGCGATACATATCCTATACTTTTAAATCGTTCTTTCGAATCAATTTTATGTATCACTTTTCCACTCCACTTTACTTTCCCTCTTCTAGCTTTTTGTAATCCTGCTAAAATCGTTAACAGTGTAGACTTCCCGGTTCCGTTTTTCCCAACTAGAGCTGTCCATTTTCCTTTTTCGATGTTCACTGTTAAATCTCGTAAAATAAGGGGACTATTTTTCTCATATTGAAAAGATATATGTTCTGCACTTAAGATCACTTCTTGCTTTTCACACTGTTCTACTTGCCCATCCCTATATGATATCGCTGAAAAATCATTCATTTTCATTTGCGCTTCTCGCACTGTAAACGGAATATCTTCTACATTCCACTCTAAAAACAATCTTGGAATTTGCGGAATGAATGGACGAAACTTTTCTACTTCCCACATGTTCGCTATCACACTTTTAGAAGTACCATCATAAATGATTCTGCCATTATCCATACAAACAACGCGTGTTGCGAGCGGTATAACTTCATCTAAACGATGTTCACTTAAAATAATCGTAATTCCAAGTTCTTCATTAATACGTTTTAATAATCCTAAAAACTCTTTTGCAGCAATCGGATCTAGCTGCGCTGTCGGTTCATCCAGTAATAATAACTTCGGCTGCATGACTAATACTGCTGCTAAATTTACTAGTTGTTTTTGACCACCAGATAAAGTATGAACAGATTGATGTAACAAATCTTGAAATCCTAAAAAGCTAATGAGTTCCGCTATTCTTTTTTGAATAATATGTGATGGTAACCCAATATTTTCTAAAGAGAATGCTAATTCTTGAATAACTGTATCCATTACGAGCTGATTTTCTGGGTTTTGAAACACCATACCAATTTCTTGTGCAGATAATAAATCTGGTACTTCTTCTAATAAAGCACCATCATAATATGTATGTCCAGAACGCGTGCCAATTGGAAGTAACTCCTTTTTAAAATGTTTTAATAAAGTTGTCTTCCCAGAACCTGAACCGCCAGCAAGTACGATAAATTCTCCTTTTTGAACAGAAAGAGAAATATGCTGTAACGCTTCTTCATTTTCATCAGCATATATAAATGATAAATTTTTTATTTCTGCATGCGCCACCATATCCATTCCCTTCCTTCCATTACAATCGGTAAACTAATAAACATCATAAATAGGAAAAACATCATTCCATCATATTGCTGGAATAGTATTGATTCCACTTTCGGATAAATGATCAATTTCCCTCCGCCATAATAACTAAATATGAATGAGGCTATAAATAGAATACTTAAATAACTTAGCGTGTACCAATCGCGTCTTTCCATTCTATACCGAATATAAGTCGTATGTTTCGTTACACCAAATCCACGAGCTTGCATAGAATCCGCTGTTTGTAGTGCATCTTCTAACGAACAAACTAATAACACTTGCAGTAATTTCATTCCATTTTTTATACGCTCAATGAGTGAACCTGAATCTAATTGTACACCTTTCGTTTTTTGGATGAGTGTAATTTTCTTTAACCGCCTAATAAACAAAGGAACAAATCGCACTGTAATCATCGTTAGCAATGCAACTTTCGGTGAAATTCTTGAAAACAAATATAAAAATTTATGACTCGAAATAATATCGTTATAAGAAGCAAATGTAAACATAATTGCAACTAATAATAATCCCATAACAAGTCCATACATACAAGCCTCAAGCTTAATCCGGCTATCTCCTAAATAAAATAACGTAGTCGCTCCTCTATGTGTTAATAAAGAATTAAATAAAATAACCATCAAAAAGAATACGATAGTACTAGGTAGCATCTTTCTGATTTTCTCACCATTTCCCTGTACTATATTTAAGATTACTATTAGTATAATCGCTCCAATTAAAAAAAGAGGATGAAGACACATCATACATAGTATCATCACCCCAATATAATAGAAAAAATTAACAAAAGGATGTAAAGAAGAAAAGCTTATTTTCATAGTCCTTTACCGAAGATCCTTTCCTATTTTAATACAAACACCCACTCGATTGTATCGCCTGGTTTTACTTTAACTACACCAGCACTATAGTTTGGAAAAGCACCGTTCACACGATATTTCCAGCCACTAGTAGCAGTAATATCTTTCTCGTATAAATCATTAATACCTTTTACATAAATATCACCTTTAGAACCACTCGCATCAACATCTAATCCTGTGCCCGTGAGCACACTGTAAACTGTGTCCGTGAGCACACTGTAAACTGTGTCGCCTTCTTGTACATCAACCTTTTTCGCACCTAATAAGTACCCTTCATTTCCTTTTACGGAGATAGTAACTTGTTTTGCTTTAGGTACTGGCACTGGTACTACATCTGGTGGTGGTACCGGTGGTGGCGGAGCTGGTAGATTATTGTTCTCTTCTGGATTTTTCTTTTGCTCCTGCTTTGGTGTTTCTTTTGGCTGATTAACAACCTTTGCTTCTTCTTTTACTTCTGGCGCTTTCGGCGGCTGAGGTTTCTCTTCTTGTACTTTTTGTTCCGGTTGTTTATTTGCAGCAGGCTGTTCCTTTGGTTCCTCTTCTTTCTTTACTTCAGGCTGTTCCTGCGCTTTTTCTTCTTTCGGTTTCTCTTCTACTTTTTGTTCTTGTTTATCTTTCTGCTCTTCTTGTGGCTTTTGTTCCGGTTCAGCTTGCTTCTCTTCCAGTCTCGGTACATCTTTTTGTTCTTCCTGCTTCGCTACTTCTTTTTGCTCTTCTTGCTTCGGTTCTGCCTTCTTCTCAGGTTTTACAGCCGTTTCTTCACATCCGGCTAATAATCCCAATGAAAGAACTAAAGAAATGAACCATTTCATCTTACTCATGCTGTCCTCACCTTTCATAATAAAATTAGGAGCAAATGATTGCTCCTAATTTTTGTTAAGCTGCTTTACGTCTCCATAATACATATGCAGAAGCGATACATAATACACCCATACCTACTTGTGTTGCTGCACTATGAGAAGATGCTCCTGTTTGTGGTAATTGATTCTTATTCTTGTTTGTTTCTTTATTAACTCGTTCGTTATCTACAACAACTTTTAGATTTTCATCTTTTGGTTGTTTTTGTAACTCTTCTTGTTGTTTCGGCTGTTCTACAACTTCTTTTTCTTCTACAGTTGTCTCTGGCTCTACAATTGGTTTCGTATCAATTTCATTCTCTACTACATTTGACCAATCATAAATCGATTTCCCAAGATCTTTAAACTGAAGTAACGCTAAAAATGCTTGCTCTGTAGCCATTCCGCTACCTTTTTGATCACTCGGTAACCATTTGAACTCACCATTTGGAAGCTGGTATGACATTAAATTTTGTACTGCTTTATTAAGACGATCGTGATCTACATCTTTAACTAGCGATAGTCCAATAATTGCTTGTGCAGTACTATTAGAATTCTCTTGTCCATCAGCGGCAAAACCACCATTACCTAGCTGCTGCTTGTATAAATAATCAACAGCTTTTTGAATAGCTGGCTTTACATCTGCTTGATCTTGATAAGGAGCTAATGCTGCTAATACCATACTTGTTACATCAACGTTACTAGCACTTTCTTTACTACTTGAACTATCATATGTCCAGCCACCGTCTGTATGCTGCGCTTGTAAAAGTGCTTGTACTAAAGCAGCTCGATTCCATTTTGCTTCGGCCGGAATCTCATATTTCTTTGTATCTAATGCAAGTAATGTAAATGCGTATCCTGTAACGGAATTCACTTTATCTGATTCAAACAAATTTTGCACTAAATTTTGTCCCTCTACCTTTGTAGGATCAACATTCATTGCATTCATCATAATAATCGTTCTAGCTAAATCTGTTGCTGAAAAACGATTTAAACGCTTCTTAACCTTTTCAGCTACTGGCTTAACATAGTTTATTTTCGTTTCAAGCGGAACATTTACACCTGAACGAGCAAGTCCAATCGCAACCCAATCACTACCAATTCCATCTTGTAACATCTTTTCTGACGTTTTAGAAATCGCTTCGTTTAATTGTGCTGCTGGAATTTCGACTTTCTCTTGCTTTGGTTGTTCTGTTACTTTATCTTCTGGTTTTTCTGTTTTCGGTTCCTCTGGTTTACCATCTGGCTTTTCTGTTTTCGGTTCTTCTGGCTTACCATCTGGCTTTTCTGTTTTCGGTTCTTCTGGTTTACCATCTGGCTTTTCTGTTTTCGGTTCCTCTGGTTTACCATCTGGTTTTTCTGTTTTCGGTTCTTCTGGTTTTGGCTCTTCTACAGTTTTACAAGTGCCAAATTTATCTAACGTTTGTTGCAACGTTTGTTGACTCATATTGCTCCAGTCTGCAACGTAACGAAATGCAACAACATCCCCAGACTCTAATTTATAACTATCCGCACCAACTTCTGCAGATTTATCATTTACATCATACAACCAACCGCTCGTTGCTCCGGCCATTAATCCATCGATGCCCTTTATATACGTTCCAAATGACATACTTTCAGATGTTACTTTGTCACCCATAACTTTTTGTAGCAAACTAAAAGCTGTTTCTCCATCTTCAATGGAAACTTCTTTCGGACATAACATAATTCCTTTTTGTGATTCACCAATAATTGCAAGTTTCGCTGTCTTTCCTTCAGCAAACGCAATATGTACTGTATTCGCAAAAGAAACAAATACAAGTGCCACTGCCATTAATGATGTAAGCAGCCATTTCTTTAACATTGCCATCCCAAAATTCCCTCCCTTTACTAACATTCACACAAAAAAAGACCCTTTAAGGGTATGCGGTTGACACTCTCTTTTTGTAAGTGTCGAACAAAAATGTACAACACCTCCTACCCGCATTATTCGCGGCTATATTTGTATAGGAAAAATAATTTCGTTTATGAACGCACCATTGTGATAACATTCACTTTTCTAGGCAAAATTTACTCCCTTTTCAAGTTATCCCGCTATTCGCCGAGCAGTAAGACCCCCACCTCAAATTCAGCGAAAGCAAAGAAGTTAGCTGGGGATCAACTGCCCGTAAATGCCCGATTGGTGAAGGCTAATAATCAGTGGGGATGAACAAAATCCCCACTGATTAAAGTTTCACTTTATCGTAAATCGATAAACCTATACATTCTGTAATTTTTAAATTCTGTATTATTTTACTATTGACAAAGAATTTTGTCCATGCTTTATCGGATTTATTTTCTAAGAATAATAGCTTAATAGCCTTCCATTATTAGAAGTCATCCCTCACTATGTAAGCTTTTATCACTAACAATAATTCCATCTTCATCTACATAAACATATTCATTCGGTTTCCATTCAACTTCACCAAATTGCACCGGAATATTTCTTTCTCCTTTTCCTTCTTTTACACTTCTATTTGGCATTGTCCCTAACGCTACAATACCAATATTAATATTTTTTAATTCACTAGAATCACGAACATACCCATTTACAATAATTCCTGCTAAGTTTCTCTCTTCCGCAATAGCTGCCAAATTATCACCGAGTAACGCACAATTTTTAGAAGCTCCGCCATCAACAACTAATACTGTACCTTCCGGCAGTGTTTGTAACCCCTCTTTTACTAGTACATTATCATCCTTCACTTTTACCGTTGCGATTTTCCCATAGAATTGTTTTTTCTTCCCGAAAGACCGAAAAGACTGGCGACATATTTGTAATTCCTTTTCAAATTCATCACATAGATCCGTAGTTTTCCACATCTCTTTCCCTCTTTTCTTTTCCTTTTATATTACATATTCTTGGATTTTTTTCGTTTCCCTGTCTAATGCTGCAAGAATTTGTATGTGCAGAAAAAGGATAGAAAAACTATTGCCTTAAGGAGCCACCTTTATTATAATCTATTCCACAGATAAATTTCAGAATATTAAAAATTAACCAGGTGAAAAAGGAGGGGTTTTATGCAATTACAGACCGAGGCAAAAAAACAGCCTAGTAAACGAAAGTTTAAAATGCCTGACGCGTACGTACTACTATTTTTTATTGCTTTACTTTGTGCAATAGCTACATATTTCGTTCCTGCTGGAGAATTTAAAAGAGTCACAAACGGTACTGTTACAACGACAATACCAGGAAGTTATCATTCTGTTCCACAATCGCCGGTAGGGTTTGTTTCTTTTTTTACCGCTATTGAAAAAGGGATGACACTTGCTGCTCCTATCATCTTCTTAATTTTATTTACAGGTGGAGCCATTGCAATTCTTGAAAAAACAGGTGCTCTTGACGGTTTAATCTATCATGTAATTAACAAATTTCGGAATCAGCAATTACTTTTCATTTGTATTGTCGCCGCACTCTTTTCTATTCTCGGAACGACTGGTATTATCGTGAACTCAGTTATCGGCTTTATCCCCATCGGCATCATCGTTGCACGCACATTAAAATGGGACGCTATCGTCGGCGTAGCAATTATTTATTTAGGCACTTATGCTGGTTTTAATGCTACTATTTTATCTCCCTCACCTTTAGGCATTTCACAAAAAATCGCAGAACTCCCGATGTTTTCAGGAATTGGTTTACGTACGGCAATTTATATCTCTTTTTTAATTGCTACCATTTTGTATATTAATTGGTATGTAAAACGCTTAAAAAAATCGAATAAAGGAAGCATACTCGGAGATAACTGGTTTCCAAGTAATGCTCTTTCAAGTGAGAAAGAAACAGAGAAAACAGAAGTTCCTTGGACAATACGTCATAAATTAATTTTACTCGTTTCAGCTTTATCATTAATTGCATTTTTAATAGGCGCTTTTCGTCTACATTGGACGGACGCAGAAATGACCGCTACTTTTATATTCATAGCAATTACAGCGGGAATAATAGGTGGTATGAAAGCAAACGATATCGCTTCTACTTTTCTAGCAGGCTGCCAAAATCTCATATACGGTGCTTTGATCGTCGGAATGGCTCGTTGTATTTCAGTCATTTTAGAACAAGGCAAATTACTTGATACAATCGTTAATCAACTCGCACAGTCTCTCGAAGGACATAGCCCTGTATTTGGCGTTCTCGGCATGTATGTAAGTAGTGCCGCATTACATTTCCTCATTTCATCCGGGACAGGAGAATCTGTTATTTTCATTCCGATATTAGCTCCATTAGCCGATTTCATGCATATTACACGCCAAGTTACAGTACAGGCTGTTATGCTTGGAGAAGGTGTAGTGAACTGCCTCAATCCAACTTCCGGTGTTTTAATGGGCGTTCTCGCAGCGAGCGGCATTTCTTATGGAAAATGGATTCGCTTCATGGCTCCACTTGCATTCATTTGGTTTATCATTGGACTTATTTTTCTTATTGTTGGCGTGAATATTGAGTGGGGACCGTATTAAAAGACTCATATTATACTTAACTTAATAAAATATCTATTCTATTCTCCAACCCTATAAAAATCACTTATTCTAGTATAGATATAAACAGGGATTGATCATAGTGATCAATCCCTTCTCTCAAAGCAAAATACCTTTCAATATTTTAATTCCAAATTTTATTTACCCATTCTGGATGATCAATAAAAGGATTACGATTATGTTGATATTTCGTAAAAATCACTTCATTACGCTTTCGCTCTAAATCATCTACCGGGTCTTGTTCATTCCATTTTAGTAAAACGGATAGTTTACCCATGTACGGATCTTTATTGTTATTCACCTTTTCATTTAATTCTAAGTCTATTTCGCCGTTGTCTCCTTCATAACGAACAGCCATGTAAAATAGCATTCTAGCGATATCTCCTTTTACACTATCACGAGGTTCCCAAGAATCACTATCGTACTTACATTCTGTCGCTTCTGAATGATTCACACCACCATTATCAAAATCCAGATTCCCACGTGAGCTATTTACAGATACATCCGTCGCTCTTAAATGATGCAAATCTGTTCCAGCTCCTGCAGTCGTTCCAAAATCACCGTGAGATTTTGCCCAAACATGCTCTCGGTTCCAATTATCAACTCCTGAACCATTCGTAAGTTTCCCTTGCGAACGCCCAGTATATAAAAGTAGCACATTGTTTTTATTATTTGGATCTTCATCAGTATCTCTTAGTGCTTCCCAAACCGCACTGTATGATAACTTTGTATGATCATCAATAATATTATGAAGTTCCTTCTTTAATTCTAAACCCATTTTTCCTATTGCATTATTATAATATGTATCGTCATAGCTTTTTACAATAATCTCTTGTGGTGATGCAGAAGCTACTTCACCGTGTATGATATCTGTGAATGATAGAGATGCAGTACCTAAAATAAAAAATGAAGATAGTGTAACCATAGCGAGCTTTGTATTTCGAAACTTCATATACCCATTTCCCCTTTAAAATATAATTTGAAGCTATTAACTAAAAAATGCTTTCTAACCCCCAAAAACTTTTAGAAAGCCATACCCATCCTTTTCTTTTTATTTAATACAAAACTCTATTGATTCTGTATTATTCCCACACTTTTTGTTTATCTACTTTTCACAAGGAATATCCTTCTCTAGTAAAGATTATTAAAATATTCTTTACAATTAAAAAGTAGTTTAATGTTAACTTATAAATTTCAATTTTTTTATGCAATCATGCATATTTGATAAATCGTTCGACTTTTCTTTTTTCTATAACAGTCTTTATTTTTTGGTGTAAAACCCTTCTTCCTCTGAAAAATAAGTACAAAAATAGATTGGATACCATGTAAGGCACCAATCTATTTTAATTAAAGAAACTTTGGTAATTCTGAGTTCACAACACATTGTGCAGTAATGATAACATTTTTATATTGAGACAGAACTACTACTATTTATTTGGTATCGAATCTATATACTTTTTAACTACTTCATATACATATTCTTGATTTGCCGCTGCTGTATTTGGATTGTATTTTCCGCCGTTTGTTTTATTGTTAGATAATACGCGAATCCCTAAAAATGGTACGTCATAAGCTTTTGCGATTTGCGCTGCTGCTGCACCTTCCATTTCTTCTACAGATGTACCGTATTTTGTATGGAACCATTTAATTCTATCAACTTCATTATTCCAAACGTCTGCTGAACCTATAGTACCTTCCACTACTTTACCTTTTGTATATTTATCTTTCACTGCATTAGCTGCTGCAAGTAAATCCTTATCTCCCTCATAGTATCGGATTTTCTCAGCATTTGGATCTTCTCCTGCACTTCCTTCAGAAGCCATTAAGTCCATAGATATCCATTTTTCCGGTTCAATCCCTTGGTTCTCATCCATATTTGTTGTTTTTAATGACCCTATATTCGCGACTTGTTTTCCTAAAACAATATCAAATACGTTTAAATTAGGATCATGTCCACCTGATGTTCCTTGGTTAATAATCGCTATAGGCTTATATTTTTCAATAGCCACTGCTGTAGCGGCTGCTGTATTTTCCATTCCTTTACCTGTTTTCGCAACGATTACAGGATAATTGTCTACAGTTCCTTTATAAAATACGAAACTCCCCGATTTTTCTTCTTTCACATTTTTTAACCTTTTTGCAAATTTTTCAGCTTCTATTGGCATTGGGCCTTGAATTAAAATAGGGTTTTGATTGCTTTTTGCCTCAGCTACTTGTTTTGGACTAGCATTACATCCTGCAAGTATTGCGAATGACAATGCGATAGTAGTTGCTAGGGCACCATATTTTTTTAACGGGTTTTTCTTCATAAATAATCTCCTCTTTCTCTTGTTGTTTCATATACTCGGAGTTTTAGTCCAAAGAAAAAAGTTCTAGAAATTGTAGAAGAATCTCTACTTTCTAGAACTACGGTAGTCAAAGTTAATTAAGCAAAAGATGAGGCCATTGCTAAATTATAGATCGGTAGCGGCTCAATACAGAAAGCGACCGAATACTTTAACCCGTAGTCCAGTTCTTTCATTGGGAACTAGGTAGAAACGCTCGGACCATATTACCGAGTATATACGAGTGATGTTATTTAAAATTATTATATTGGTAATATAACAAACTATTAGTGTATACGCAATCTAAAAGTGAACATTTTTAATAAAAATAATAAGAATGTTCGTTTTTGCAACTTAAATAGTTAAGATTTATCATTCCTAAATGGAAAACGACGATAAAAAACTTATTACCCATATACTAAACTAGATTAACCTACAACAACCGATCTTTTACGGACAATTACTCTCCCTTCCAACTTCCTCAACTTCGCCTAATATTGAGCTGAGAGTCTTACTGCCCGCATATTGCGAAGTAAAATTCGTATCCATCCAATTCACAATAATTTCTTCCAGCTTCGGATGAAGCGGCTTATCTGCACCTTCCGCATAAATCTTTTTAAATTCTAACGCTTTAAAATCACCTTCAAAATATTTTAAGGTATGATCCATATTTTTTATTACATGTACTTCGGAATCACCTTTAACATAATCACCAATTCGCTTCGCTTTTTCAGGATCTGTCTGAAAGTCTTTATCACCAGCAATTGCTAGTACTGGACATTTTACTTTCATTAAATCTTTATAAATGTCATGCTGAAAATGCTCTCTAAGCCATTTTGCATTCATTGGCTTAAAACCAATTTTAACAATATCTTTTTTGGAGTTTATCATTTTCTCTGTTGCTTTTTGCGCCTGCTTTTCTCCCCGTTTCTCAATATTGAGAAGACGCATTAACTTTCCTTTTATTCCTTTTTGCTCTTTTAACTCTTTATAAATAATCTCTCTTTGTCTTTTAGTAGCTTCTTTTAACGATTCCGCAGCTCCTGTAAGAAGTATGAGCCCATTAACTGGTGTTCTTGCGTTTACTACTGTCGCTAACATACACCCTTCACTATGACCAGCTAAAATGATATTTTCCGGATCAACAAATGGTTGCTCTTTCAAATACGCAATAACAGCTTCTATATCGGATACTAAATCCCACATCCCAGCTTTCATAAATTCACCCCTACTTGCTCCAACACCACGTTTATCAAAACGTAATGTAACTACTCCGAGGTTTGTAATTAGATGTGCCAAGTCTTTATACATATTCCCTTTCATATTCAGTGGCACTATCGTTCCATCACGATCAACTTCTCCAGATCCAGCGATAATGACAACAGCAGCATACTTCCCGTCAGCTTTTGGCTTTGTAATCGTACCGCACAAAGTAAATTCACTATTTATCGCTACTTCATATTCATCAAAAGTCATTATATTTATCCTCCCTCTATTCTTTTATATCCAATTTAAACTTCAAACTCGCTATTATATTTTTGTACTCTCTTACATCTTTCATCGATGCGAAAATCGGGTTCTCTGCAATACCTTGTAGCATGCTTCGCTTTATAATATCCTCATTTCTAACCGTTTTAGCGCCAAGCGGAAATTCTGCAAACCATCCATCAATCGCATCAAAATATGAATCGCCGTGTAAATGCAGACTATTTACTGTGAAGCTATCCGTACAAACAGCTGCATATTTCCGTAGCATTTCTAATGAACCTTCAAAATTTTCTTGCATGCAATATACTTGTGCAGCAGCATAGTATACTTTTAAAGTCATATTAGGATGTAGTTTTTCTATTTCATACATGTCTATTAACATGAAAGCTCTATTTAAAATTACCTCTACCTTTTCAGCGTTTGAGGCATTTACTACTACATAATTCGGTATTGTCGCAACGAGTTGTATTAAATGTTGATACATACTAATTTGCATCATTTCATTCGCCTTCTCAGTATTTCCAAGCATTTGATACGCCTTCGCGATTAGATCTTCCTCTGGAAAGTTCGGACGTATCGTTTCGCCAAGTAATTGAAGCACCTCATTTGGTCTATTGAGTATAAGATAGCAAGTTGCTTGAAACGATACCGCCTCTTTCACAAGAGAAACATCTTCACTTTCTTCCTGCACTCGGCTAAAGAGATACATTGCCTCTTCTAAAATTTCAGTTCTTTTATCCGTATCCTCTGTTAACATATGGTGGTTAATAAAAAGTAGCCCCATTTGAAGTAATAATGGAAAACAAGAATAATATTTTTTAATCATTTCTCTGCACTCCATCATTACTTCATCAAACGGTTCTTCACTAAAAGCTTCCGCTAGTCTATGATATAAATTTTTAATATCTTCCTGTTCCATTTGTGGTGTATAACAGATTAATTCATCTATACTTATGTTAAAGTACGATGCTAACAGTGGTAAAAATGTAATATCCGGATAACTCTGCCCCGTCTCCCATTTGGAAACAGATGCCTTCGTAATACCGATATACGCCGCTAACTCTTCCTGTGTAATTCCCTTTTCTTTTCTCTTATCCGCAATGATTTTATGAATATGAATCTCTCTCACTGTATCACCTCATACTTTTATTATATGTACTATATTCTATACAGAATATGGATTTAGAGTCGACTTTCGTTAACAAAATCAACTGTTAGGAAACATCTCTCTAAAATAAAAGAAGCTCCAAATTTTATTATATTTAGGTCATAGATATTAAACTTAATAAAGTGAAACTTTAATCAGTGGGGGTTTTGTTCATCCCACACTGATTATTAGCCTTCACCAATCGGGCTTTTACGGGCAGTTGATCCCCCACCTAACTTCTTTAATTCCGCTGAATTTTGAGGTGGGGGTCTTACTG
Source organism: Bacillus sp. FDAARGOS_1420 (assembly GCF_019344915.1). NCBI lineage: Bacteria > Bacillati > Bacillota > Bacilli > Caryophanales > Bacillaceae > Bacillus > Bacillus sp. FDAARGOS_1420. The sequence goes on from NZ_JAHWJB010000002.1 coordinate 2,353,452, forward strand.
CCCGTTAATGCGGGATAAAACCAAAGGCAGGAACATATTTAATATGTTCCTGCCTTTTTATTGTGGGGTACCGATACATAGCCATCTAGCTAAGATTTTGAAGTACTTCAAAATCAAAAATTTCATCTCACCACAGTTTTCTATGAGAATCCAGTGAACAGCTTATTTACATAATTTTCGATTATCGGAATTCAATGTATCTAAAAATTTATAAAAATGCTTTCCAGATCGCTTAGCTGGAGGGCATTCTTTGTTCACATGATTCTCGATATAAGAAATGAATAAATAAGATCTACTTAACATTAGCTCCCGTTATCAGTAATTGGATAACTACTTAAAACCGAAAAGGAATTTGCCAATTTTTTTGCAAAACTTAATGGTGGTTCAACAGATTGGATATGAATATACATAATCAATGGTTTCATATATAACCAATGATTATGTAAGGCGCTAACAATAATCCCTTGTTGAACAATTGATTGTATAAACAAAGGAATTTCTTCTTGTAAAATAGCGATTTCTCCAAAGTTCAACGCATTGCCACTTTGATCTAACGATTCAAAAGATAGCCCAACCGGTATCACCGAGGTGCTTGGTCGTCCTTGAACAAACACTTTAATATTACGACGCAAGGAGACAGAACAAACACCCTGATTTATGTTGCTTTTTCCATTAAGAATTTTAGCAAATTGCTCACAAAGGAAATTAAGGTTGTTCATAAATCTGATGCCCCTTTCTTATCAGATAAAAGTTACTTCATAAGTATTAATACTTATGAAGTAACTTTTATATAAGTAATTCAAGAAATTCCCATAAAGAAAAGACACTCTAAGGTGCCTTCCTCCGATTTGAACCACTTTACTTTTAATAATATGTATTAGACATTAAGTAAACACGTCCTATAAAACAGAATTATTTATTTTTACCAGATTATTAGTGTACAAATACAAGAGAATCGAGATCGTTTGTTTGGCTAGATTAAAGCAACCCACATCTATATGGTTGAGATGTGTTACGCCTTCTAATCGGAGAATCTGCTTTATAGAACGTGTCCACAAGTTATACTTTACTACATGTAATATTTATTTAGTGTAATTTTACCAAATATGTATAATTGCATTAAGCTTACGAGAAAAAGAGAGTATACTTTGGTATTGTGTAATAAAGATAAAGCCCACCTACGGAAATAGGTAGGCTTTTCTAATAGTTTTTTAGCAGAAGCAAGCCGCTCCAACGATGATTAATAAAATAAACAATACAACTAGTAATGCAAATCCTCCAGCAAAGCCGCAGCCTCCGCCACAACTACCACCAAAACCCATAATAGTTCCTCCTTTAGATTGGAGGGTAAAACATAGGGTCACTCATGTATTTTAACGGATTCAAATTACTTTATGATTTTACGCATGAATTGAGCAGGTCCTTTTGAAAATAAAGAAAAGACAGCCTAGGGTGCCTTCCTCCAACTTGAACCACTTTAATTTTAATAAGGGGTACCGCCACATCACTATCAAGCTAAGATTTTAAAGTACCCCCTAAATGGAATTTTTTTATAGCACCGAAGTTCATCTTTATGATTTTTGGGGAAGAATGTGCTTCTTAACTTGATACCGCAAAAAAACAAACAGGAATGACTATTAAGTCATTCCTGTTCCTTAAAGAAACATTCTATGGTACTAGCAACTGCCTTGAATGCTTCACCTTGGACACTAGAAATTGATAATCCTCCAATTATATTTTTCTACTGTGAATTTACACTATCCCAGTTATCATCCCAATTTCCAGTAATATGCTTATAAGCTTTAAAAGGTTTATCATGACTTGGTGAAACATATTTTAAAGCATCTATCAACTCTACAAACTCCAAAATACTTCAGGCCCTTCTTTTAGAACTGGAGTTACCTCTTCGTTGCGAGATAAAACTTCCATTTAGGTGGTGCTATTAAATTTTAAAAGCTAAAACAAGCATAACCCCGTTCTAAATTTAGGACGGGGTTAAAATATAGTTGTTTAATTTCCAATATAAGATACTTCACTGTACTCAAAAATGTAACAATCTAAGGTTTATTCAGGCGCCCGATTGCGGAAAATCAAGAAAATGAATATGATTGCTGCTTATAGATTGTTGAGCTAACGCACCCGTTACTTTAAGTGAATTGATTCAAAATCTCACCGGTAATTTACTCGAAAAATCTGGATTAACTTAATAAAAAAAAGGACTCCCTTTTTGGGAATCCAATTCATTCAGTGTCACTTTGGTTAAAGTCTAATCTTCTCGGTTCGCAACACTGTCATTAGCCTCATCGGCACCTTCGCCGACTTTGTTACCCATCGCTCCTCCTGCAACAGCTCCTGCAACGGTACCAAGTGGACCAAGAACAGAACCCAAAGCAGCTCCTGCAACAGCACCGACACCAGTTCCTACCGCTTCACCAGCATCATTATCAACACGGTTACGTTCGTTTTTATCAGCCACTCATCTCACTCCTTATTTAGAATAGGCAAGTGCATTCCAGCACAATACCTTACATATTTTGACCTATAAGGACAGATTTATTCAAAGTGTTAGAATCCTGAGGATTTAGCAAACCGGCGCTTTACATAGCGATGATCTTGTTCTATGTAATTATTGAAATGTTTGATTGTAGAATGAGTAGTACTTTTATAAAAGTCATTCACCTTTAATTTTTTGAGTGAACAATGAAGAAATGAACTGTTATATTCATGACCCTAACTATATTTCGAGAATAAAACCAGTGATTAATGCAGACTTACAAAATTCAAAGCAAGTAACATCCTCTGACGTCAATCAATTATCTATAAAAGAAAAAATGAAAGAAAAGGTTGCAAAAATGTTTGAGTATTATTTGTAAAGACAAAGTATTTTTATATTAGGGATAGTTTCACATTGCCATCAAGATAAGAAATGCAAATACCCCATATCCATCAAGCTAACAAGGACGAGTTACCCCAAAACGATAAAAACGATCAACATGCATCAAAAAAAACACGCTAAGCAAAAATACAATGAGCTGTCCATATGGACAGCTCATTTACATAATTTTCGAAAGTGGAAGTTATTTTTCTTAAATAATAATATATTTTTCTTGAAAATTAGAAGTAAAGCCTCCTACGTGAACATCTATAATATTATTAAAATCAGTTGATACATTTACAATAATCTCTGAAGGCTGATCCATTACATATCCTTGCTCAAAAGTGAAGGTATTATGTTTTTTTAAATTTTTATTTTGTTTTATTAAATAACATGCTAGTGCTGCATTTGATGTACCAGTGGCACTTTCTTCTGGAACATTAAACAAAGGTGCAAAGTTTCTGCAATGAGCTGTAGAATTATATAGTGTTTCCAGTGTAAATACATGATAACCAATTACATTATATTTCTTACTTATTTCAGCAATCCTCTTCATATCAGGAATAATCTTTAACAGGTCTGAAAGTTTTCTGACAGGTATAATAATATCATGTAAACCTGTAGATACGATTTGAATAGGCATATCAGGTATTAGTTGTTTTTCATCTAGATTTAAAGATTCAATAATTTCTTTACAAGGAAGTGTTGTAAGGAAATCAGGGAGATTTTGTTGTAAAGATATCATTTTATTTTCGTCAATTTTTACGTTAAGCATCCCCGCTTTAGTCTTTATTGTATACACTTTTGAATTTATTTCTTTCATTTGGGCTAATAAGGAAAAAGTGGCAATTGTAGCATGTCCACATATGGCAACTTCTTCATTTGGTGTAAAATATCTAATTTCGTAATCAGAATTTACAGAAGGAAGTACAAATGCAGTTTCGGAGAAATTTAGTTTGTTTGCAATAGCTTGCATATCTTTTGTTGTAAGATCCTTTGTGTCTAAAACAACCCCAGCTGGATTCCCACCTTTTGTATTTTTAGTGAAGGCGTTTAACATATATGTTTTAATCTTCAATCCAATCACTTCTTTCTCTTTTTCCCCAGTATATCATGTTGTAGATATAAAAAGTGACATGTATATTCCATACATCTCTAGTTAACATAACATCCTATTATCGGGACTCAATGTATTTAGAAAACTATTAAAAGTCCTTCAGATTGTTTAACTGGAGGACTTAAGTGATTTTGAGTTGCAAGAGGTTTTATCTTTTCTCACTGATTTTAAGTCTTTTTACATTTATGAAAAATGCGCTTCCAATTGTGAATATAACGGAAGAGATATACATTGTTATCCCTGAGTATTTATTATCAAACATTGTAATATTAAGTAAATTAATGAACATCATCAATATAAGTGATATGTACAATCCATTAATATATTTCACTTATGCCTCCCCCTTTACTTTACTTTTTTTCGGAAACCCCTATGTGATAAATAGTGGTTTCTAAAGGTATTATTTAGAATGTCCTTTTCCCTATTTTACCATTTGAGAGAGTTGATATGTTGTTTGTTTTCGGTTGAATATTGTATACATACTCGGTTAACATGACGTCTCATTATCGGTAGCAAGGAAAAAGGAGAACCCTGCTCTCACAAGGGAACCTTCTTTTTTAGTTCTATGAATCTATACATTTTTTTATACATTCCTATCCTGGCATGGTTTTAGGGCTCTTGTTTGTTACTAGATTAGCCAAAAAACTTTATAAAATCTTGCATGTTCTTAGCGTGGGGGTTTTTCCAAAATACTGGCATCCCCCAATATGTGCTTTCTTATGGGTATTTCTTAAACCCTCATTAAAACACTCTCCCGTCCTTTGTCTATCTTTAAGAGTAACATCTGCTTGTTTATTTAAAGTCCTTGCAACGAGGCATTGTACTCCTCCTAAAGCCAAACAAATGATTATAATTACACATCCATATTATACTAATTAAACTGAAAATTCAATCTCTTTTCGTTTCATTCATTATGTAAATAAAAAAGGATAATCCGCCCTCATAATCGACTAATTATCCTATAAATCTTTATCTAAATTTAATAAAATTAGAACTTCTTTTCCTATGTATACTTATTTCGTTATTTCACCAAACTGCGCTCTCGTCACTTTCGCCAAGTCATCAACTTTTAGCTCAATTTGCACGCCAATTTTCCCGCCGCTTACAATGATCGTTTCAAGCGATTGAGCACTCGCATCAATACATGTAGAAAATAACTTCTTCATTCCTACTGGTGAACAACCGCCGCGAATATACCCTGAAACTTTCGTAATATCTTTAACAGGAATCATTTCTATCTTCTTTTCACCGACCGCCTTTGCGGCTGCTTTTAAATTTAGTTCCTCATCTACTGGGATAATGAACACATGATAATCCTTACTATTCCCTTGAGCGACAAGTGTTTTATATACTTCTCTCACTTCTCTACCAATTTTCCCAGCAACTGATACGCCATCAATTTTCCCATCGTCCGGATCATATGACATCATCGAATATTCAATTTTTTCTTTATCTAATATTCGCATCGCATTAGTTTTATCTTTTTTCATAGCGGTCTCCTTAAAAGGTTATTTCATATTATTAAGTTTTATTATATTATACACCCTTTTCCATTCCTCCTACATAACTTCACGTATATTTCAAAACTAAAAATATTGATAATTCAAAAATCATCTGATATAATTTGAAAAAACTTATGTTAAGGAGAGATTTGTAATGCGAACTTTTAATACTTCTTTCCAACTTCATCATCATACGTAACGCCGTGTATCCGAAGAAAAATTTTTCTTCGTGGGTACAGGGCTATTCCTGTTGACCCACGAAGCGTTCATAAAGCTATGTGGGTATTTTTATACCCGCATAGCTTTTTTTAATTTAAAAGAGGAGTGATTATAGTGGAAATGAAAAATGTAAAAGGAACAAAAGACTATTTACCAGAGGAACAAGTATTACGGAATAAAATTAAAAGAGCTTGTGAAGATACGTTTGAACGTTATGGCTGTAAACCGTTAGAGACACCAACGTTAAATATGTATGAGCTTATGTCTTACAAGTACGGTGGTGGCGATGAAATTTTAAAAGAAATATATACACTTAAGGATCAAGGAAAACGCGACCTTGCCTTACGTTACGATTTAACAATTCCATTCGCAAAAGTCGTGGCGATGAATCCGAACATCCGCCTACCCTTTAAACGCTATGAAATTGGGAAAGTATTTCGAGATGGGCCAATTAAACAAGGAAGATTCCGTGAGTTCATTCAATGTGACGTTGATATAGTGGGTGTAGAATCAGTCATGGCGGAAGCTGAACTCATGAGCATGGCGTTTGAGCTGTTCCGAACGTTAAACTTAGAAGTAACGATCCAATATAATAACCGAAAATTGTTAAACGGTATTCTCCAGTCTATTAACATCCCTACTGAACTAACGAGTGACGTAATTTTATCATTAGATAAAATCGAAAAGATTGGGATTGATGGCGTACGAAAAGATGTATTGGAGCGCGGGATTACTGTAGAAATGGCCGATACAATATGTAATACTGTTTTATCTTGCCTAAAGCTCCCTACAGCCGACTTTAAAGACACTTTCAATAATACACTTGTCGCCGATGGAGTAGAAGAACTACAACAACTACAGCAATACTTACTCGCTCTCAGAATAAATGAAAATACGATATTCAATCCGTTTTTAGCAAGAGGACTCACAATGTATACAGGCACTGTGTATGAAATCTTTCTAAAAGATGGCACGATTACATCTAGCATCGGTAGCGGTGGTCGATACGATAATATTATCGGAGCATTCCGTGGTGATAATATGAACTATCCAACAGTCGGTATTTCATTCGGATTAGATGTCATTTATACATCTCTATCACAGAAAGCAACAACATCATCTACAGCAGATCTTTTTATCATCCCACTCGGGACAGAATTACAATGTTTACAAATTGCCCAGCAATTGCGCTCTACTACTTCCTTAAAAGTCGAACTTGAACTAGCCGGACGTAAATTGAAACGTGCCCTTAATTATGCAAATAAAGAAAATATCCCGTATGTGCTAATAATTGGTGAAGAGGAACTATCTACAGAAACAGTTGTATTGCGTAATATGAAGGAAGGTACTGAAGTGAAGATTCCCCTCTCTTCCTTGGAAAATAACACATTTAATAACTATATATAATAAGCGCCACCCTCATTTGGGTGGTTTTTCTAGTGCACAAATAAAGAACTATTCAGTTTACATAATATTATTATAAGATTCTATAAGTAGGAATCACAAAAACATATCCATTCACCACTATATTTGGTAACATATTCATACGTACATATTATTTAGGAGGAATTAACTTTGAGGGCAGTCGTAAAAGTATTGAAGTGGACTACAGGTATCTCCCACCTTTTATTAATTCCTTGTTATTTATTTCAAGGACTAGTTGACTTATACGGGATACCACTACTTATAGTAATTACTTTACATATCATTACAATTTTATTAGCTAAAAAGGAAGGCATGAAAACCTATGCTAATTATATAGGAATCCTCACTATTCTAGTTGCTTTCTTTCCCTATATACAAATCGCTATACATATTATAGCGTCGATTTTCCTTCTATTAGATGCGGCTTCCGTGAACACAAAAGAATTTTATGATTAAAACAGAAATTAGAGAAATATTTTTCAACCATATAAAAAAAAGAGGGCAAATATGCATCTCCCTCTTTTTGTCTAACTCTTTTTATTATTATTCTTGTTCTTGCTCGTCCATAATCTTCTCGAACGCCGCAGATACTTTTTCAAATTCCTCGTCATTCTCTATGTATGAGAATTCATTATCTTCTTCTATTTTTAAAAAGAAGATATCAATGTCTTCCTCAGTTTCTGTTTGAATGTCTTCTACAAAGGCAACCGCAATGTATTCTGCACCTTCGACATCCATCGCTCCAAGCACTTCAACTTCCTGTTCTTCATTATTCTCATCGGTAAGACTAAAAATTTCGCCTACTTCAATTGCTTCCATATTCATTCTCCTCCTATCATACTCTAAAAAATAAAACGTTCAAATTGCACACTTACTAACATATCTTTCCATAAAAAAGTTGAATTCATACAGAAAGAACAACAAATTCTTGCTGATTCAGCAAAAGTATTCAACTATAAGGATATCATTTATGAATAGGAATGAACATATTTTAAATGAGATAATTGGATTAATTAATTTAAAATCCTTCTTTAGATTTCCGAAAGACCTCCATGTCCCATAACGATTCTTTCATATAGGCAGCTGGAATGCCACCTTTCAATCTGTAAGTAAATACTAAAATAGCACCTCCTATCCTGATTCCTTTCCGTACGTTTTTAGGATGAGAGATAAATCCTTCTATATAAACTAAAGAGACTTATGCAGCAATTCCAATACATCTTTCATCGCAAAAGGCCCATCTTTTTTCACATGCTCAGCGAATTCCGAAACGAGACGTAACGTTTTCACACTTTCGATTGGATGCTCCCCTGACGCACTTTCAGCAGAAAGCATAACAGCATTCGTCCCGTCCAATACAGCTTGAAATACATCTGTCACCTCAGCTCTTGTAGGAATAGAATGATCTACCATAGATTGAAGCATTTGTGTCGCTGTAATGACATATGTATTCGTTCGATTGCACTCACGAATCATCATTTTTTGTAACAGTGGAATAAATTGATACGGCAATTCCACACCTAAATCTCCCCTTGCAATCATAATGCCATCCGCTTCTTTGCATATGTCTTGAAAATTCTCGATTGCTTCCATCGTTTCTATTTTTGCAATTAAATTTGGGGAAGTTTCTTTATGTTCATGTATAAAACTTCGTATTTCCTTTATATGACTAGGTTTTCGAACGAAAGAACACGCAATAAAATCAACTTCCTCTTCTAAAAGAAATTGAATATCTTTTTTATCTTTCTCCGTAATAGCTGGTAAACTAACAATTGCACCTGGTAAGTTTACCCCTTTATGAGAGGCAATATTTCCACCGGTTTTTATTCTCGTTTCTATTTTTTCCGTACTTACCTTTTCAACGATTAACTCAACTTCTCCATCATTAATAAGAATTCTACTTCCAACTTTCACGTCATTCGCAATCCCCACATAATCAACACTTGCTTCTTCTTTATTCCCTTCAACTGGATGGGTATGTAAAATAAATAACTCCCCTGCTTCAAGTGTAATTTGTTCCTCTTTCATTTCACCCAATCTTATTTTAGGACCTTGTACATCCCCTAGAATTTTAATAGAATCGTCTAACGATTTCACTAAACGAATGATGTCTTTATGACTTTCATGCGTTCCATGTGATAAATTCAACCGAACAATTTTCATACCATTGTTTATTAACTGCGCTAATGTTTCTTCATTATTACTCGCTGGCCCAATTGTACAAACTCGATCAATTGTCATGTTCCCACCATCCTTTTTTAAATGTTTCCCCTAAAATAAAAAGAAGATTCTTTTTATAAGAAAGACCGTACAACTAAGGGTGCACAGAGGTTTTATATGAGGAGAAGCGATTGCTGAGTAAGTAGCTTAAATTTAACTTTTTGACTCCATAGTTATTGTTAGTTTCGTTGCAATAGGGTACTACTAATAATAAATCTTGTTTACATACGAACGTTAGATTTGGATATCGAAAACGACCTATGGGGGAACCACAATGACTACTCTTCGAAAAAAAATAATGGGACTAACATTAGCGGGAACGGTAGCACTATTTACATTAGCAGCAGGAAGCATAATGAACGATAACGAGGTAAAAGCTGAGGTAAAAAAAGCAGGAAAGCAACCTAAAAATGTAATTTTCATGGTTATAGATGGGACAAGTTCTTCCGCTACAACATTAGCTCGGTGGTACAAAGGTTCACCTCTTGCACTAGATCAAATTGTATCCGGAGGTGTTCGTACGTATTCGGCAGAATCAGCTATTACGGACTCTGCACCAGCAGCCACAGCTTTAGCGACAGGAAATAAATCAAATTCAGGCTACGTGGGCGTATTACCTTCTGTTGTGAACTCACCTGGCTTAGAACCCATTAAAGAAGAATGCAAGTTTCGTCCAGTTGCCAACGTCTTAGAAGGCGCTAAACGTTCCGGCCGCGCGACAGGAATCATTGCTACATCAGAAATTCAACATGCTACTCCGGCTAGTTTCTCTGCCCACCATGCTAACCGCAAGAATTTTGAAGTGCTTGGTGAACAGCAAGTTTATCAAAATATAGAAGTTGTATTAGGTGGTGGCAAGGCGGCACTTCAGCCTACGACAAGCAACGGAATTCGTAAAGACAACGAAGATTTAGTAAAAGTGATTCAAGACAAAGGCTACGACTTTGTCGAAACAAAAGATACGTTATTAAACTCCAAATCAAATAAAATCTGGGGTGCTTTCTCTAATACTGCCCTTGCGTTCGATATGGATCGTAGAATAACCAATCCTAATCAGCCAACTCTTTCCCAGATGACGAGAAAAGCCATTCAAACATTATCAAAAGATAAAGATGGTTTCTTCTTATTCGTAGAAGGCAGTAAGGCAGATTGGGCAGCACATGCAAATGACCCAATCGGGATGATTAGCGATATATTGGCGTTTGATGATGCGGTTACAGAAGCATTAGAATTTGCGAAAAAAGACGGTGACACTATGGTCATTGCTTTAGCGGATCATGGTAATAGCGGTATTTCCATTGGCAACAGCAATACTACAAAAGGATATGATACCACCCCAGTATCAGCTTACATTGCTCCACTGAAAAAGGCGAAAATGACACTTGAGGGTGCTACAAATAAACTAAAAGATGATTTATCTAATATAAAAGAGGTCGCTGCTCTTTACGGTTTAGACGACCTAACTGAGGATGAAAGAGAAAAGTTAAACGCTGCACATAAGAAAGCTGATGTAGGTCCAATCCTTACTAAATTATTGGCCAACCGTGCGAACATCGGTTTTACAACTGGTGGTCATACGGGTGAAGATGTATTCTTATACTCTTACGGTCCTCAAAAGCCATACGGTTTAGTCCAAAATACAGACGTTGCGAAAATAATGGCCAAAGCAATGGGCTTTCAATTAGGAGAATTATCTAAGAAATTATTCTTAGATGCTGAAACATCCTTTAAACAAATTGGTGCAACTGTAACGATTGACAAAAAAGATGTACGAAACCCGGTGCTTGTAGTAAAACGCAATAATACGGCGGCCAAATTGTTTGTTAATAAAAATATTATCTGTATCGGTGAAAAAGATTATGAATTAGGAAGTGTTGTTGTAGAAAGCAACGGGAAATTCTATGTACCTGAAAAAGCAATTCAACTATTCACAAAGCATTCTCGCTAAATTTAAAAACAGACAAAAAAAAACGCTATCCTTTCTATAGAAAGGGTAGCGTTTTTTTCGTTATATGGATACAAATTTATCTTATTAAATCCATTCAACAATAGTATCCATAGTTTGTCTTGTTTTATTAAATTTTGGTTCTCCTTTACGGTATCCGAATGCAACCATAACTGACACCTCAAGATTATCATCTTTTAAAATTCCTTCTTGACGAAGTAAAGAATCTACTTTTTCTTTATCGAATCCTTCCATTGGACAAGAATCAATACCGATTTGAGCTGCACTAGTCATCATATTAGCTAAAGCAATATAAGATTGCTTTGATGACCAATCAAATACAGCACGTTCGGAGTCTAACAATTTAAAATCCGATTCTTGGAATTTTTTGAAGAATTCATATCTCATTTGTTGGGCTTCTTCAGGCAATCCAATAATATCTTTCATCATGTGCTGAATATACTCTGCATCATAGTGCATATCTTTGATGTTTCTTGAAAGAACAATGACAAAATGACTTGCTGTTGAAAGTTGCCCACCTGCTCCCCATGAATATGGTAATAGTTTTTCTCTTAATTCTTTATTTTGTACCACAATAAATTTCCAAGGCTCATATCCAAAAGAAGAAGGAGATAATCTTCCTGTTTCTAAAATAAATTTAAAATCATCTTCTGAAATTTTCTTCATAGGATCAAATTCTTTACATGCATGTCTAAAGTTAAAAGCTTCTATAATTTTTTGTTTTGTGTTAGTCATAAAAAATCCTCTTTTCATTAATTTATTACTCAACTAAATTATATTTTTTAAGTATCAACGTTACAAGTACGCACATTTATGTGCTATAGTATCAAAAAAGATACTATTGTTAAGGGAGAGTCTTTTTATGATTAGTTCAAAAGAAGATGATATAAATTATCCATTTTTAAATAAATATTCTTGTCCCGTAGAAGCTATCGTCGAGGTTATTGGTGGGAAATGGAAAGGGGTTATTCTTTATCATTTGTTAGATGGTAAAAAACGATTTAATGAATTAAAAAGGTTGAAACCTAATATCACCCAGAGAATGTTAACACTTCAACTTAGAGAACTTGAAGCAGATGGCATCGTACATCGGGAGGTATATCGTGAAGTGCCTCCTAAAGTAGAATATTCGCTAACCGAACTCGGTGAGTCACTACGTCCAATTATCCTTTTAATGATGGAATGGGCGACCAATAATATGGAGCAGGTTTTGGAAAGTAGAAATAACACTAAATAGTATTTAAAACCTGTAATTAGCCATTACAAACAACTCAAAAAAGATTGCCCCTTAGGATACAGGCAATCTTTTTTCTTTTTTTAAATATGAAATTTATATTTTTGCAGCCTATCCCCATCAAAGAGCTATTTTTATTTTGTCATTGTTCGCTATAAAACATATACAGTTTCATACGGTAACGATCGAAAACAAATTCCATTCTTGTGTAATCTACATCGGGTAATATGATTGTGATGGGTAATACACCTGTGGTGGATAATAAGACTGTAATGAATAATACGATTGTGGTGGATAATAACTTTGTTGCATTTGTTGCGCTTGTAATGCTTGTTGCTGTGCTTGTATAGCATGATGAACAGCTTGAATAGTGCTTTGCGCAGGACCCTGCCCTCCTAAAGGGCGCATTTGCGTTTCATTGTAAAAATAATTGAAAAACATTCTTTATTCACCTCACCTCTGCATATATTTTTGTCTTCATGTTTCATACTATGAATATTGAATTAAAGTGGATTATTTATGAAATTTTTCATATTCAGGCTGTAGTTGGCTTATCCTCTACAGCCTTTTTATATCCCTAATCTCTTTTAAATGACCCTCAAATAAGGTTTTTGTTAAAATCTTACATAAATTTTATTTTTGGTGTATAATTAAAATATCTATATATTAGGAGTGTTTAAAACGTTAGAAACCATAATAATCTGTCTATATATTGTTTTCGGTATAAGTGCAGTATTTGGCTTAATAAAGGAATTTCAAAAGCCAAAGAAAAACCAATTTTTGATTTTATTTGAATCTCTAATTTTGATAGGAGCTATATTTTTAATAGCTAATATCTTCATCTAAATTACATAACGAGGACTCTTCAGGGAGCAAAGCAGTTAGCAACAGCTAACTACTTTTTAATTAAATAACTATTTTATAGCGTTTTTTATCAGTACCTCTAACTTTGAAATGGCGCTATTTAATTTTTGCCTTCCATCTTCATTCACCGTTTCATCATGTTTAATTTGTTTTGAAACAACTTTAGCCTCACATACTACCTCAACAAACTAAAAAGGCCTACTCACACGAGTAGGCTTTTGAAACTATGAAAGCTTCGTCAATAATTGATTTAAATCCTTTTTCGTTTTCGTCGTTAATGACTTCATTTTATTAACATCTATCTTTTCTTTCTCCGCTCCTACAATTAACGGATACATACTTTGGCCAATTGTTTTATATTCAGTCGGATGTGATGCTTCTAACTCTTTTTCAATGACATCCCACTTCTCATTAATTTGTTTTCCGATTTTATTAACTGTTTCTAACTTAGGATTTGCAGCTAATTGCTTGTCCAAGCTTTCAATTAATGTAACGACTTCTTTTACATTTGTTTTCACAGCAACGCTTTTCTTCGGATCTTTCGTTGTCTTTCCGTTATTGTTTGTACTTGTACTTTGATCTGCTGTCTTTCCGTTATTGTTTGTACTTGTGCTTTGATCTGTTGTTTTCCCGCTAGTAGTTTGATCATTCGTTTTTCCTGTCGTTTCTTTTTCTTTTGTTGTTTTGCCGTTACTTTCTGTTCCTGTTGATTCCTTTGTATTTTTTGCATCCTTATCTGTTTTTTCATTCGAAGAAGTATTTGTGTCTTTTTCAGTATCTTTCGTTGTTTTTGACGCTTCATCTGCACTTGTCGTTTTCGATTGCTCTTCATTTTGTGCAGTTGCCTGATCCTTCTTTGCTGCATCTTTATCTGTGGATGTACTACAAGCTGCCATTGTAAGCATTGTACCAATTGCTACTGATGCGATAGCGACCTTTTTCATTTTCATATAAATCCCCCTATGTTTATATAATTTATCCCGCATTAACGGGCAGTAAGACTCCCACCTCAGAAGTCGGATGGTGCAAGGAAGTTAGGTGCGAGATCAACTACCCGTAAACGCCCGATTGGTGAAGGCTAATAATCAGTGGGGGATAAACACCCCCTCACTAATTAAAGTTTCACTTTATCCTCCTCTTTACGATTCTATTTCCCCTTAAAAAATCCCTTTTCATACGAATCACCATCTTTCCGACAGTAATCTTCATAATAATACGTACAAAAAACGATAAATTCATTTTAATATTCGAGTTTTTTCTACTACATTTTCCTCCTCTGTAGCAAAAGAAAAAGAGTATGTTGTCACATGAAGATTTACAATCTACAAATGACAACATACTCTCCTATCAATTTTTTATCTTTCTTGACATTTTATTTATAAAAAAACAAAATAATTACTAATTTTTTTATTTCTCAACACTTGTTAACATAATATTTTTATGAATAACCACCGTTCGAATGAATGACTTGCCCAGTAACCCACTTCGCCTCTTCACTTACTAAAAAAGCAATTAAACGTGCCACATCCACCGATTCTCCAACTCTACCTTGCGGGAATTTCCATGCTAAATGATGCTGTAATTCCTCTGTAATCCATCCTGTATTCGTCGGTCCTGGATCAACAGCATTGACTGTAATCCCCTTCTCCATAGCTACTGGTGCAACTGACTTTGTAAATGCTTCTATTGCTCCTTTCGTTGCTACGTATGCTAGTTCATCTGGCATTGGCGCTAGTGACTGCCCAGAAGTAAGATTGATAATACTACCACTTGTTTTGAGTGAAAAATGTTTCATAAATAATGAACTTAATAGCATAGGAGTACGAACATTAACTGTATAATGTTTATCTAGCTGTTCTACATCTAACTCTTCAATTTTCGTATGAGTAGAATACGCCGCATTATTAATAAGAATAGATGGCTCACCTAAATGTTCTGATACCATGTACAATAAACGATTAGGCGAATAAGACTGCGATAAGTTGATTTCTGCCATTTCACATCGAACGCCGTAACTTTCAATTTCCTTTTTCAACAAAAAGGGTTCTTGATCATCCATTCCCCACGGCATTGCTTTATCATACCGAGGCCAGTACGTGAAAAAGACGTCTATCCCCTTTTGAGCAAGCACCTTGCATACAGCTGCACCAATTCCATTCAGACGAGTTGCCCCTGTTACAATTGCTATTTTCCTCACCTTTTCTCCTCCATCTATACGTAGATCCTCTGCACGAATACAGAGGATCTACCTTCTTATTGAATATTTGACAATATACGCTCAGCGCCTAATTTTAAAATTTTAATAAAGATATAATTTACAATCGTAAACATTACAAATAAAACGATAAACATAATCCAAAGTCCTACTTGAAGGAAGAAGTATAATACACTTACACCTGCTACAATAACTAAAGCTATTAAAATATTAGCTAAAAAATTCCACAAAGTTGTATATCGACTTTTAAATAATTTCTGCTCTGTATCCCAATGTATATCTGCAGTTTGTGCATCCCAGCGTGTACCTATTAAATTAATTAACAATAAACCGTTCGCACTTAGTAAGAACCAAAGTATCATGAAGACTGGCGAAATACCTGCTACAACTGCCATCGTAATACCGAATACTGCTAAAATGACCACATTAATTAACCAAGCAGTTATTGCTTTCGCAAAAAAGATATCCGAAGCCTTTACTGGTAAGTAACGATTCACAAACCAAGAGCTTCCATCTCGTGAGAATGACGTTGTTGCAATAACCTTACTTCCCATTAAAAATAACGACGCACAAAGGCCAACACCAATTGCAAAACCTGCTGATTCTGGATTATCAATATACCCTGTAATCCATTTTAAATTTCCATCTTGTACAAACAAAACAAAGAACAGCATAATTGGCATAACGAAAGTTTGCACAATACAATTTAAGAAAAATTGTGGCGTGCGGAATAACGTTTTAAATTCCTTTTTCACATATGCTTTTAAATGCGAACTTTGTACCGTTGATTTCTGTAAACCTTCTGCTGAAATTACCTCTTTCTTTGCTGTACTCGTTGAAAGTCCAATAACTCCTTTCAAATATGTACGCTCTGCAATGTAGTAAAACAGCGCGAAAAATGCGATAGAAATAAGAATGTATATTAGTACGTATAATATTCCCTTCCACGATGCATTTTCTACTAATCCCATCGCTCCAAAATATGTAGTTGGAAAATAATTTGTCATTTGTATGAAAAGTGAGGATTCATTATTTGCAAGATAATTCGCAACCGAATCTCCAGCTCCAGATACTGCACTTTTATTTCTCCATTGCATAAATACATTGATTCCGACGATAAATAGTATACTTACGATTCCAATAAATATACTTCCTCGATCTTTATTTTTCGCTATATTCGTATACCTCATAATAATTGTCATAATTAACGAAGCTAAAACTAGCGGAATGATCGGGAAGAATAAGTAAATGACAATCATATAAATGTAATATGTAATGAAAGCACCACTCTTTAAACCGTAAGTAATAAAGATAGGCAATAAAATAAACGAGCTCATTACGTATTGTGTAATTAACACTGTAAAGAACTTTGCCGAAATAATTTGCGCTGGTTTTAACGGTAACGGTAGCAACATTTCAACATCATTACTATAGTAAAACACTGTTAAAATGTTCATAATACTCATCAAAAATACCCATATACTAGCAACTGCTAATCCCATCGCAATAACAATTCCTGGATCCTGTCCGAGGTGTATCATTCCTTCATATATTCCATGGGTCATCGAACCGAATATTAAAAAACCTACAAATAAAATGGCTGCAAATGAAAATAAATACGCCCATCTTTTCTTTTTATCTGTTATGAAATCTGCATAATTTAATTTCAATAATACTTTCGTTAACGTCCAAATTTTACTCATTTCCCGTCATCTCCAAGAACATTTTTTCAAGTGATTCATTGGATTCAAAATGGTCTCTCATTTCATTTAAATTCCCTTTAAACTGAAGATTTCCCTTATTAATAATCGCGACGCGGTCACATATTTTTTCAGCTACTTCTAATACGTGTGTCGAGAAAAATACAATCTTCCCTTTATCTGCATGTTCTCTCATCATTTCTTTTAAAATATAGGCAGATTTCGGATCAAGCCCTGTTAACGGTTCATCTAAAATCCACACATCTGGTTCATGTACGAGCACACCGATAATAACAATCTTTTGTCTCATACCGTGTGAATAACTTTGAATTTGATCAGATAAAGCATTGTACAGATCAAACTTCTTCGCTAATGACTCTATTCGTTCTTGTCTTACTTCCTTCGGTACTTCATACATATCAGCCATAAAGTTTAAATATTCAATCCCTTTTAATCGTAAAAACATATCCGGGCTATCTGGAACATAGCCAAATGTTTTCTTCGCTTCCATCGGATTTTTCATAATATCTTTACCGTTGATTGTAATGGTTCCTTTGTCCACCCCATGAATACCAGTAATCATCTTAATTGTCGTTGATTTACCCGCACCATTCGGTCCTAAAAACCCAAAGATTTCTCCGCTCGGTACAGATAAACTTAAATCTTTTACTGCATAGTTAGATCCATTATAACTTTTTGACACATTCAAAATTTCGATCATTACATCCAATCCTTTCCTTAATTACCAATTAACTATATTAACATTATAGCATACTTATATTTTTAGATTTTTATATTTTTCAGTTTTTTCAACCTTTAAAATAAATATAAATTCCTAATCCAACGATTAAAACAACGGCTAGTATTATATAAATCATCGTAAGTCGTTTAATATTTCCTGTTGTCGCTTTACTATAATTCGCATCACCATTTCGCCCAATTAACACCGTTCCAATTACAGTAATAACTACAAGTAATATAACAATCATTATCCCAGTTAACATTTCTTCCTCCCCCTCCTTACATCCATTTTACGATATTTCCCTTTTTATTTTACAGAATATTTAACCTTTTTTGCTATTATTATGAAATAAATCGTAAAACTATTATTACTATGAATTTCCATATGTGATATATTTATAACATATAGTGATTTATCCCGCATTAACTGACAGTAAGACTCCCACCTCAAAATTCGGCTGGAGCAAAGAAGTTAGGTGGGAGCCCTGCTGCCCGTAAACGCCCGATTGGTGAAGGCTAATAATCAGTGGGGGATGAACACCCCCCACTGATTAAAGTTTCACTTTATTTCTAACATCGAAAGGAGAATCTATCATGAAAACGACTTGGATAAAATATTTAGGATTTCTCGGTTTCTTTGGGTTTCTCGGATTTTTTTATGAAAAAGGATTGTTTACTCTGTTCTGTTTCTTCTCCTTTTTCACGACGTATAGAAAAGTTCATCACGATGAGCTTTTTGAACAAATCGTCAATAAATCTTGCCGCAACGCCTTTATCGTTACGTTATTAACTACCGCTATCATTATGTTTATTGAAATGTTATTTCCGAATCCTACACTACAAGAGATTGATATTGCTCTTATTTTCAGCACACTCATTCTTACATTCGGATTCTCTATGTTCTTTTACGATAAACCAGTTGATGAAATGGAAGATGCACCATGGCGTTCGTAACGAAGATAAAAGAATATCGTGCCAAAGTACATATGACGCAGGAAGATTTAGCGAAAAGCGTCGGTGTACGCCGTGAAACAATTAGCCATCTCGAGAAAGGAAAATATAATCCTTCCTTACAGCTTGCTCACGATATAGCGAGGGCACTACATAGTACGATTGATGAGATTTTTATTTTTGAGGATTAATAAAGGGCACCAAGTTTAATATATAATATTGAATCTACAGTAATAAAAGGTATACTACACGATGACGCATGTTGTTTAACAATGTAGTTTTAAGGTGTATCAACACTTTGCTTGATACGCCTATTTTTTATGGTTTTTATCACTACATTCATCAAAGCGACCAGTATGTTGCAACGAAAATACCGTACTTTTTCCAGAACCACATAAAAAAAGTACTGGTATCCTTCCCATGAAGAATACCAGTACTTTTCATTTATCACCCATACAAAACCGCATGAAATACGCCTAACAGTAAGTATTGATCCTCTATATAATCCTCATCATATACACTCATCTCGATATAATACATATCTTCCTCAAGACGAATATTCCAATCTGCGATTACATAGCCCTTTCGTAATAGCTTTCCAATCCCAAGTGAATTTTTGTGAACAACATATTCTTCTGTCTTATATGTAAAGGTAAATAAGAAATTTGCATCCAATAACTTTCCGTCACATACCATTATTTCATGCTCTGCATCATTATTATCGACGTACGTTACTAAAATCCTTCTTTGACGCTGCCTACTTACATCCTTTGCAATGACGCGAATATTGTTCTTACTATCCTTTATTTCATAAATGATATTACTACCGACTTTCGGAATGAAGTCTAGCACTTTCATCAACGTATTTTTATAATAGCCCCGTACTGCGCCTACTCCTTCGCTTCCATTGTAAACCTCTATTGAAGTCGTATCCGCTTTACTATCACACAGTCGTTTATAAGAAAGCTGCATCATTCGCTCTCCTCTTAAGTACTGATCAAACGTCACAGGATATCCTATCGCGCGCAGTTCCTTATTTAGCTCATATAAATAACGCCCGACGCTCTCTACTAATGTTGTAGTTGATATACGCTCTTGAAGTTCAAATTGCTGCCAACTGGAAAAAACTCTCCACTGATCTTCCTCTTCATATACGAATCCGAGAATTACTTCCTCACGGTCACTCGTTTCATAATTCAATTGTTCTTTCTGCCCATGTTGCACTTGTTCCATCCACTGTCCTAAATAAATGCCAAGCTCTGCAACCTTCATGCATGACTTCTGAAAAAATACGCTGTCACTCACGCGAATCGTTAAATCCCCTTCAATAAAGCCATTTGCATAAGCGGCATACCGTGGCTCATCCTTCTGCGGGATAGCCTTGTCTAACTCAAATAAAAACATTAACATCCTTCACTCACCTCTAGTTGTTACACAGCTCATACATGACATCGCATCACTCTGAGAAACTATGTATATATAAATATTTAATTATCGCATTATAAAATGTGAATGACCTTAGTATAGTAGCGCTATTTTTGCTTCGCGAACTCCCTCATAATAGAATAACTATCCTTTTATTATTTTTTTCTTGACTTAGAGTTCACTCTAATTATTATAATCAACTCATAGTTCATTCACAATAAAATCAATTGGATAAAATTCAGGAGGGATCGGAAAAGCTAAAATCAAAAGTGGCTGATATTAACGCAGACCTGAATGTTGTCATTCGAACCTTTGATTTATCTGTTAATACAATTGTACATTAAGGTACTAATTAAATAAAAACCTACGATTTCCTGTACGTTAAGAAGTCAGTGATTCTTGCCTTATTTTACTTTCTCTTAATAGTCGTAAAGCTTCTATAATTTATTTAGTACATATAAAAAAGACGGAATCATAAAATCAGCAAATTAGAAAATAAAACAGGATGGGAGTCAGTTATTATGGAGCAATCAAATAAAGCGTTTAGCCAGGCATTAGTAAAATCGTTAAGAGGGGAACGAGGACATCTTCCCATCAAGAATGCTTTGTCGGATATAGACGTGGCGCTTGCGGGAAAACGCAGAGAGGAACTGCCTTATTCTATTTATCAATTAGTGAAACACATGACCTATTGGCAAGATTTTCTCTTATTATCCGCTCAGGGGAAGAAGCCTGCATTGCCTGCCCATGTAAAAGAGAGCTGGCCTGAAGAAGAATGCCCTGGCAGTGAGGAAGAGTGGCAACAGATTATTCAGTATTTTCTTCAAGGGATTGAACAGGCATGCACGATCGCCCAAACTGTTCACTTGGACAAAACATTGGAGGAATGGCCTGATGAAACCCCTGGCGGTGTTCTACGGAATATTGCATCTCATAACTCCTACCATTTAGGAGAAATTGTGCTGATTCGCAGATTATTTAGTGCTTGGCCACCGCCAACAGGCGGATATCCGGTCTAAACAAGGAAAGGGTTCCACCCCATGCCCATTAACTTGAGATTTTAAATTACACCCAAAACGAAATTTTTACCACTTTACAGTTATTTATGAGAATTAAATTCATTTTTTTCATTACTGGGGAACAAACATTTTTTAAACTTGATGGAGATAGGGTATAAAAATACAAATTTCATCTCCCAAAAAAATAAAAAAACGATTGCTTGGATCCTAAGAGGCAATCGTTTTTTTTAGCTGTTTGTAATGACCAATTACAAACAGCTAAATATATTATTTAGTGTTATTTCTGTTTTCCAAAACCTTCTCCACATTAATCCTCAATTTCAATTCCAGCTTGTTTAAATGGTTCTAATTTTATTTCTGTTTTCTTTCAGTAAAATTATTTTGACTTGGTGCCATCTTTTTTGTCTCATATCTTAGTATATGAAATTATATGCACGATTTTCAAATACATCTACCGTAACTTACAATATATCAACTATTCGACAAATCTTAACAAGATTAAAATGAGACTACCTTTTCTTCCGCCACTTCCGCAATTTCTAAAATTTGTAGCAGGTTCTCCACTTCATAGGTCGGCTTAACACTTGTCTTGTTTTCTTTCAGACTCGGATTATACCAACACGTATCAATACCGTAATCTTCTCCACCTTTCATATCAGAAGTTAGCGAGTCTCCAACCATTAGTACACTTGATTTATCAGTAATCCCAAGCTTTTCAAACGCATAATCAAAAATCTCACGCGCTGGTTTTTGATGGCCGACTTCTTCAGAAATAATAATATGATCAAAGAAGTTACATAAAGGCGAATTTCCAATTCTAGATTGTTGCACTTTTGTATATCCATTCGTAATGATACCTAACTTGCAATCTTGAAGATTCTCACATAATTGCACTGCACCTTCTATAAGATGTACTTCTTCCCCTAAGTTTTCAAGGTATACATCACTAAAATGCTGCGCATCTACTTCTAGAGTATGAAGAGCAAATAATTGTCTAAATCGATCTACCGCTAATTCACTTAGCGTTATCATTTTATTTTCTAAATCTCTCCATAATCCATTACTAATCTCTTTATAACTTGCAAGATAATCATTATACCCTGTAGGCATGCCAAATTGTACAAACGCGTTATGTAATGCGTTTCTTTCTGTTTCAGGGAAATCTAATAATGTATCGTCTACGTCGAATAATATTACTTTGTATTTCATGATGTTCGCCTCAATTCCTAATTTAAAAACTTCATTCTCATAGCTTAATTATAAGCTTATATATATTTCATTATAAAGTGCTTTAACCCGCTCTTTATAGAATACACCTTTATCTTCTATTTTCAAATGTGCTATAAATAAGTTTGCAAGCATGACTGCTGTATCTAACCTATAAAATAAACTAACAATATGCGGGGTATCGTTAAAGATACTATCATTCTTATATCCCTCTTCAAATTCGTCCCAATTCACCTCATTCGTTTCAGCTATTCTCATAAGCTCCAATAATGGATGACCAATTAGAGCGTTATCCCAATCCACTATCGCTTTAATTTCTCCGTTATATCCAATTAAATTGGCTGGTCGAATGTCCATATGCAATAAACTCTTTACATGATCAGCTGTACTAAGAATATGTTCAATTGTTTTTGTCTCTGGAAGTTTAATTCCACAGTTCGTAATTGTATTAAAACCTTCTATCCGTTTCACAATGCGTTCCGCTATATACTTACTAATAGGCTCTCTAATGTTCTGCTCATATTGTAAACCATCGATTGGTATACTATGAAGCTCACTAACTAACTTCCCTATTTTACATGCAGAAATTGGCATATGATCAGTAGATACATAATCCGATATTAAAAAATCAAGTTCGGCAGAAAGATGCAATCCATGTATCTTTGGCACTGGAATACCTTTTGAATAACAAAACTTAGAAAGCTCTGTTTCCTTTTGCAATGAAATCCGACTATTAAATAAATCTTCATTTATATTTTCTACTTCTCTTTCCCACGGCACTCGAAATGCTAAAGGTCCCTTTTCTGAATCTCCGCAAAAAACAATATTTTGCACTCCCGTTCCAATCACCTTTAAATCCTGAACAGCTAGTTCCTTATAATCTTGACTTAGTATTGTTGCTAACTTTCCTCTTAACTCCTCTGCTTTTACACGTGTATGAATCATTTTATCCCCCGATTCTTAAGTTCTTTTCATCCATTTTCTCCCCGGTGTACAACAATCCTCATAAACAAAATTATAGCAACAATAATAAAAGGAGGCTAATCCAATTAGCCTCCCTCCTCATTATTTATCCCGCATTAACGCCTGATTGGTGAAGGCTAATAATCAGTGGGGATGAACCCCCCCACTGATTAAAGTTTCACTTTATCTTCTAGCAATAACACTTTCATTTCTTCTAGCGATTCTTTCGTAAAGCCAAGAGCTTTTTCAGCGTATGCTTCCACTGATCCGTATTGCTTTTTAACTTCATCAATCGCAGCTTGTAAATATTCAGCACGAGCTTCAAACATCGCACCTAATATTGCTCTACTTTCGTCGTTTTGTAATTTCGCACCTAAAAACGCCATCATTTTTTCATTTAACTTTTCACGGAAACCGTTACTTAGTAAGTAGTCTTCCATTACTGTTTTTTCCGGTACACCTAGTAAAAGTAATAATAATGCTGAGCCAAATCCTGTACGGTCTTTTCCAGCTGTACAGTGGTTTACTAATGGTAAGTTTTCTGGATTTTGCGCTAAGTTTAAGAAACTCACGAATGCTTCATTACCACTTACGAAATCTTGATTCATTTTCACAAGATACTCACCTGGCTTCCCTAACATAGAAAGGTCACCAACTTGGAAAAATTCATTTATGTTTAAGTCTTTCGCTAAATCTTGCATAACTGGTAAACACACTTGACGAGCACCTGTAATCTCTGGATTCGGCTTATGCTTCACTTCAAAGTCTGTACGGTAGTCACAAATTAGCTTTAAGCCAGACTTTTGTAAATAGTCGATATCCCACTCTGTTAGTCCTGCTAATTCCTCAGAACGGTACAGCTTGCCCCATTTTACTTTACGGCCTTCAGTCGTTTCATATCCTCCCATATCACGGAAGTTAAACGCGCCTTGTAATGGCAATCTACGCTCAGCTACTGTCACTGCTTGTCCATTACTTCCTACTAGTCTAAAATATGGACGCTCATTTTCACTAGGGTTTTCAATTGTACATGATGATTCTCCATTTACTGTTGCAAGTAATTCTCCATTTTCTTCAATATGATCTGGTGAAGTACTCCAGTAAATACGAACTTCTTCTATATTATTTTCCCACTTTATATATAACGTATTATCTTCATTTCTTTCTACAGTCGCTTGTAACCAATTTCTTTGCTGCTCCATTCTTTCACCAACGCTTTCTTATATAATCGAATCTTTCTTTATTGTATTATAGAAATATCCATTTTGTCGTTCTCATTTTTCTTTTTATCTTACAAATAGGCAAAAAGTTCTTTTACTTGTTCAAAATTTGTACACGGATTCCCTCGAAATACGTATGCGATTTGTTCATCACCTAAATCTTCATATACAACTGTCCCGCGATCAGGGTGCGAATAAAACTCTAATCCATTTATAATTTGTTTTGGGCCATAATTCATTGTCCAAGAAGAAACAGGATAGTACACTTTGTTTTTATGCCGACAAACCCAAAGTGCATATAGTTTACTATCTTCATCCCAGTATACATACTGTATTTCATCATTTCCGCAACCAACTGATTCAAGTTTCCAACTTAACTTTCCATGAATTGATAATTTAACATAGGATACGTCTTCGGGAGCATTCCACTCACGACATCTTCCTATCTCACCCATTTCACCTCTCTTCGCTTGAAAGCTTAATAAATGAAATGGTGTATGTAATATCGTTTTCGCCAACTCCATATTTACAGGTTGTAACCCAAATAGAAATCTTTCCATTTCATCTTGGTTTACATATCCACGATCAATAGAAATTTCAATTTGTGTTTTCCATTTAGATGTAACGTAACTTTCTTTTGCCTTATAATTTACACCTTTCCAATACACAAGCCCTTTATATTGAAAACAAGCTCCTTTTGCTTGAGAAATACAACTATCTGGAAATACCGGCTCCATTATATCTAGAAAAAACTCTTTTACACGAAACATTCCAGTTGGAGTAACAACCTGAAACCAAAAAGTTTCCCACTTTTCACCTTCATAACGTTCTGAAACCTTTTCAACTTTCCAATTCTCTAACAATACATGTGGATACAGTAAAACGAATGAATGCATGGATTGCTTTAACATATATAGTCCCCTCCCGCTATACGAGTTCGAGAGTATACACCATTCATCCTCCTAAAACTTCCTCACATATCGCTCAGTACAACTCAGCAACTGACATCCGTTCTTTTCAAAGACATCCTTCATCCACTCGTTTTGTACATTTGTCTCGCCAATATAATAAGATGCACCTATTTCTTTCAAGACAAACATTGCCCCTGTAAAGAATGCTGCTTCATACCCTTTATTTCGCATATTTGGAGCGACTGCGAAATACATAAGTTTTCCTTCTTCTAACGTACCTCTTTCAATATGCGGGATTACAATTCCTATTGGCTCTTCATCGATACTTGCTGTTAAACAATGTTCTTTCCATTGCCCACCTATTTCTTGTAGCATCGTATTTACAAATTGATCATAATCGATTTGTTCTCCCGTCACTTCATTCCACAGTGAATAAAAAGCGGCTTCGCCTATCTCTTCAATAAGCTTAAAATCAATTTCACTTTCTATATCTTCTACTTCATATATATCCTTAAATACAATCATATTTTCAGTAATATATTCAAATGAATACGTTTCGAAACATTTCTTATACACATCATAGTTTGGGCTTTTTGAAGAAATCTCAAATTGCAATTCTTCTATTCCATCTTTTTCAGCTTCAGCAACGCAATATTGCATTATCTCTTCTAATTGCTCTTCTGTAAAAACCTCTGCATCATTTTCTTTTATCATTATAGAAGAAGCATTTTTTCTTATTTTAAAATGTTTTTCTAACTGTTCTATAGTCATCATATACTTCCCTCATCTATGTCATACTCGAATTTCTACTTGTTCTCCTTGCATGAGCAGGATTGTCCTTGAATATATAGAATACTAGAAAACATTGCATCTTTAAAGTGCGGAGGAGGTTCTCCATTGGATATTACAGCATTGCAACAACAGTTGGAGCTTATACAACAAAATGACTATACGCAACTGCAACATATAGATATTAATGAGTTAACGCTCAATATGCTTCAGTATATCGGAACAACTGATAGTTACGTTCGTTACCAACTTATATATAAATGTTTTGCACATTTCATTCATCATGAATTCCTTATGGACGATCAACTGAAATTACTTCTACAAACTTGTTTAAGTGATGAGTATTTATATTGTGACATTCACTCCCCACTTACAGATGGGGTTTTCACACGTTCTTATACTGTTTCGTTACTTGCATTAATACTCCAATTCGCTAACTCGCACTACTTTTTTACAGAGGAGGATATCGAAGAAATAAAAAACAAACTCATTACATACACAAACTTAGAAATGGATTTTCGAGGCTATATTGAAAATAAAGGATGGGCTCATTGTCTTGCCCACGTATCTGATGCCTTTTCTGAAATTGTTCACAATTCCTATACGACCTTTGAATGGTACGAGGAATTAATTCATTGTTTATTAAATAAAATTTTCATCCCATCGGATCTTTTTCATAATAATGAAGATGAACGAATTGTTACACCGTTACTATCTATGCTATATCATGACTTCCCGCAAGATGAGTTAATTTCAATTATTTATAAAAAAATAAAAAGGCTTCCTCAAATTAGAAAACGTCTTTCCCTTAATGAGTATTGTATTTTATGCGCAAACATTAAAATCTTTTTACGCACATTATTTTTTAGAACAAAAGATGATCATAACTTAGCATTTACAGCACGTAAAACAGAAAAAATGTTAAAAGAACTGCCTAATTATTATTAAATATAAGGAGAAGAATTATGGGCTATATTGAAGACATGAGAAATCTAGTAGGAAATCATCCACTTATTTTAATAGGTTCACACGCCATTATATTAAATGAGAAAAATGAAATATTACTGCAGCTCCGTACAGATTTTAATCGCTGGGGCATTATTGGAGGCGCCTTAGAATATAACGAAACGTTAGAAGACGCTTTAAAACGAGAAGTATATGAAGAAACCGGACTTATCATTAAAAATCCAGAACTTTTCCGTACATACTCAGGAGCTGATTTCTTTCAAATCTATCCAAACGGTGATCAAGTTCATGGTGTACTCGTTGTTTATATTTGCCGAGAATTCCACGGTGAGCTTGTATGCGATCAAACGGAATCGAAAGAACTGCGCTTCTTTTCACTTGATGAATTACCTAGTAATCTCCCTCCTGTTATTGATAGGATTATTACAGATTACCAGCAAAAACAAGGGAACGCTTAACGTCCCCTCTCAAATCCAATCCGTTTTTTAATTTCCGCTAAATTTACCTTTGCGATAGCTCGTGCCTGCTCAGCACCTCTCTCTAACGCTTCGTATAATAAATTTGGCTCATTCATATACATCTCATATTTCTCACGAGGTCCGGCTAATTCACGATCTACAACGCGAAACAACTCTTTTTTCACATCGCCCCATCCAATGCCGGTCTCATACTTTTCACGCATCGACTGCATTTCATCTTCTGTCGCAAATTCTTTATAAATTGTAAATAACGTTTCTAGCTCTTTCGGTTCATTTGGAAGTGAAGAATCGGTTTTGATTTTAAATATTAACTTTCGTAGCTTTTCTTGCTCTGTAAATAACGGGATAACATTCCCATAACTTTTACTCATCTTTCTTCCATCAAGACCAGGTAAAATCGCTCCTTCTTCTTGTATCACATACTCAGGAAGTGTAAATGTCATGCCAAATGTATGATTAAAGTACGTCGCAATATCACGCGCAATTTCAATATGCTGAATTTGATCTTTTCCGACAGGTACATGAGTAGCTTGAAATAATAATATATCAGCCGCCATTAAAATCGGATACGTATATAATCCCATATTAACTCCATCATCTATCTCTAATCCCGCTTCTTTATTTTGCTCTACCTTCGCTTTGTACGCATGAGCACGGTTCATAAGACCTTTCGGAGTTAGGCAAGATAGTATCCACGTTAATTCTAAAATCTCCGGTATTTCTGTTTGTCGATAAAAAATAACGTCTTCGCTAAGTCCAAGTGATAACCAAGTAGCTGCTACCTCTTTCGTATAACTACTAAACTGACTCGGATCATGCACAGCATTTAACGCATGATAGTCAGCTATAAAATATAATGCTTTTCCTTCATTATTTTTTGACATTTGCAATGCAGGTTTAATTGCACCAATATAATTTCCTAAATGCGGATAACCTGTCGGCTTAATTCCTGTTAACATAATTTTCTCGCTCATCCTAACTCCTCCTTTCTCAAAATAAAAAACAAAAAGAGCCTCTCATCCTTAAAAAAGGACGAGAGACTCCCGCGGTACCACCTTTATTAGCTATCATTAGCTCACTTCATACTTCGATAACGTGAAGTAACCGTCTTTACCTACTCATTTCAGTTAGAAGCTCCAGAGCCCATTCCATATTCATCCCTTACTGATTCCCACCACATATCAGCTCTCTGAAAAGTTTTGAACATGTACTCTTCTCTTTCATTGCTTTTTAGTTATTTTTTACAGTTTATCACATTCCCTTTCCAATTAAACCCTAATTTTCTGTTTTATATAGCAGGAATTTCTACCTTAATTGTCTAATAATATATAGGTTTGCAGAAATACTCGAAACAACTTTGGAGGTTTTTTCATGGTAAAATATATATCCATTTTAGGTTCAACAGGATCCATTGGCACATCTGCATTAGATGTCGTTTCCGCTCATCCTGAACATTTTAAAATCGTCGGTTTAACCGCAAATTATAATATCGATCTTCTCGAAAAACAAATCGAATCTTTTCAGCCTCGTATTGTAAGCGTAGCGACAAAAGAATTAGCGGACACATTACGTTCTCGTATTTCAACAAATACAAAAATTACATATGGAACTGATGGTTTAATTGAAGTATCTACCCATCCTGATACAAATCTTGTATTAAGTTCAGTTGTCGGTGTTTCAGGTTTACTCCCAACAATTGAAGCACTAAAGGCGAAGAAAGATATCGCTATCGCTAACAAAGAAACTTTAGTTGCGGCTGGGCATATCGTCACCGAACTAGCGAAACAAAACGGATGCCGCCTAATTCCAGTTGATAGTGAACATTCAGCTATTTTCCAATGTTTAAATGGGGAAAATAATAAGGAAATCGAAAAATTAATTGTTACAGCTTCTGGCGGCGCTTTTCGTGATAAAACACGTGAA
The DNA here is from genome assembly GCF_019344915.1 of Bacillus sp. FDAARGOS_1420. Classification (NCBI taxonomy): domain Bacteria; kingdom Bacillati; phylum Bacillota; class Bacilli; order Caryophanales; family Bacillaceae; genus Bacillus; species Bacillus sp. FDAARGOS_1420. The sequence goes on from NZ_JAHWJB010000002.1 coordinate 2,383,403, forward strand.
GAAATGAAAACATTACAAGCCAAGGATGCTTTAAAACACCCAAACTGGTTAATGGGCGCAAAACTAACGATAGATTCTGCCACGTTAATGAATAAAGGGTTTGAAGTGATGGAAGCTAAGTGGCTATTCGATATTCCTTATGAAAAAATTGATGTTATGATTCATAAAGAAAGTATCATTCACTCTTTAGTGGAATTTATTGATGGATCAGTCATGGCACAGCTCGGTGCTCCTGATATGAGAATGCCGATTCAATATGCGTTTCACTACCCTACTCGACTACCTTCATCCTATGAAAAATTAAATTTATTAGAAATTGGTAGTTTGCATTTTGAAAAACCAAATTTAGAGAAGTTCCCCTGTCTACAATATGCATTTGAATGTGGAAAAATTGGTGGTACAACTCCAGCCGTATTAAATGCAGCGAACGAAATTGCAAATGCACTATTTCTTAAAAATGAAATTGCATTTTTCGATATCGAAAAAACAATTTACAATACAATTGAAGCTCATCATAACGTAAAAGATCCTTCACTCGATGCTATATTAGAAGCTGATCAATGGGCACGCCAATACGCAAATCAATTGTTAATGAAAAAGAGCTAAAACAGTTTTATCTGTTTTAGCTCTTTTTTCACGTATTCAACTTCACAAATCTATAACTATGCGTAACTAACACTTTTAATATCGCATATCCTGGAATTGCTAAAATAATCCCCATAATTCCAAATAAATTTCCGGCCGTTAAAATAATAAAAATGATAGTAATTGGATGAATGTCTAACTTTTTGCCCATTACTTGTGGTGAAATAAATTTCCCCTCTGCTAATTGTACAACCATCATGACAATAATTACTTTTAAAATCATTGCTGGCGAGTCAATAAAAGCGATAATTAACGCTGGCGTTATAGCGATAATTGGCCCTACATACGGAACAATGTTTACAATCATCGCCAAAATAGCAAGTAATACAGCGTATTTAATGCCGATTATTAGATAACCAATGAATAGCATAATACCGATAAATAAACTAACAATAATTTGTCCTCTAATATACGAACTAATCGCATAATGCATATCATCTAGTATTCTCTTCGCAGCTGGTTGTCTTTGCTCAGATATAAACTTTAAAAAATGATTCGGTAATTGCTCACCATCTTTTAAAAGATAGAACAAAATAAATGGAACCATTACAAATGTTAAAACAACTTCAGTAATTGTACTTAAAAATCCAGTTACATTTCCTGTTACTGATGATAATGATTTTGTAAAGTTCATTGTAGAATCTTTTACGATATTAGCAACATCAATATTTAAACTTTCCTGCATTCTACCAATTACATTACTTTCTCCCAATTTACGTGCTGCCCTTTCAATTTCATGCCCGAAATATGGCAAGTTATCTATTAAAGCATTTACTTGATCTTTAATAATTGGAATAACCGTGACCGCAAGAAAAACAAATAATCCAAGAACAATTATATATATCGAGGCAATTGACACAATTCTCGACACACCTTTTCTCTCTAAAAGAGAAACGAATGGATGCAATATATAGAATAGTACTCCCGCTAATAATACTGGGAAAAAGATTGTTTTTAAAAATACGACGAACGGTGTAAAAACGAATGATATTTTTGTAAGTAATAATATATTTACAAACAGCAACGCGAATCCAAGTAGTACAGCTAAATAATTTTGTTCTTTAAAAAACTTTTTCAACTTATCTCTTTTTCTTATATTTACTTTCTCCAAGTGTACCACCTCTCTAATTAGGAAAAGCCCTAAAAAGGGCTTTATGAAATAATTAATAATAGCCTTTATTTCCTTGCAGCTTTTACTACAAATGATACAATAAGAATTAACACAATTGCACCTAATAATGCTGGTACGACATGAATCCCACCAAACGATGGCCCAAAAGATCCAAATAATCTACTACCTAACCAAGCTCCTAGTAAACCAGAAATTATATTTCCAAACATACCAGCTGGAAAATTTTTACCCGTTATAGAACTAGCAATTATACCTATAATAGCACCAACTATTAATGTAATAATCCATCCCATTTTTAGTCCCTCATTTCTATTATAGTTTGTATTATCAAATACAAGAGTAGCTAAACTCTTATATAAGATTACGTATTTATCTACGCTAACCATATCCTACTATAGAAATATACCTACGAATATTTTATGTATGGAGATACATATATTATATGCAAAAAAGAAAAAAATTGTCAAACTTACCCACAAATCAATTATATTAATATATCATATTTAAGGGAGGCGTTATTATCTATGATTCATAAATTACTTCCCACTTCTTATGAAGTAGCAACATCCATTTTAAATGTTCAAATTCCAGCTTATAAAATTGAAGCAGACTTTTTAAACAGTACTGCAATACCTCGTTTATATGATACTGTAAACGATATTCAAAATTGTGATGAAACATTCTATGGATATTTCTCTGAAAATAAACTCGTCGGCTTTATTTCTTTTATACAAGAAGAAGAACTAATCGATATCCACAGATTAGTTGTATCGCCCGATTTTTTTCAAAAAGGAATCGCAACGAAACTGCTACTTTATATATTTAACATGTTCTCGTCTTCAATGACATACATTGTACAAACAGGTAAAGCCAATACTCCAGCTCTCACATTATATAAAAAACACAGCTTCATTGAAGTAACAGATACAACACTACCTGATGGCATGATTCTTACGCAACTTAAAAGACAGAAAACACAAAATAGTTTGACTTAATTATTTATTTATGTTATTTTTTACTTTATACAACCTTTTGCTGAGTCCAAATTTTGGAGCGGGGGAACCATTAATGTAGCTTTTTGCTACTTGGGGCGAATCTTTTTTAAGTAGGGAAACTCTCACTTCCCGAGTCCGACAGCTAACCTCGTAAGCGTAATGGGAGAGGAAGGTGCTTTTTGCCTATGTTACACACTTTGCCTCCTTAGTTATAAATATGGAATCGATATCAATCAGAAAACTATATTTATAGAAAAGGAGACTGGTACAATGTTACGTTTATCAGATCACGCAATAAAAATGATGGAGCAAAGACTTCGACTCGAACAACACCGCACATATCAAGCAAATAAAGTTGTAGATAACTTACATCACAAATACTTCTTTCAGCATATTTTTCAGCCGAAAAGATAAAAAAATGTTCATTTAAAATAAAAAAACACAAGGAATGTCTTCATTGACACACCTTGTGTTTTTTTTATTTCCTATGCTACCTTTATAATATCCTCACCACATTTAAACTTGCCGTAATTGTTCCTGCAATAGTGGTCACATGCCCAACACCTAATGGACCATTTTGTAATATTAACGTTGAATTTGCGCTCGCCACATTCACAAGAAGTGTATTTGAAATAGCTGGTTCGATTACTACAGTTGATGTCGTTACGTTTTGTATAAAACTCCCTGTTAGTTGTGTTCCATTTAATAGTAACCTAACAGATACAGTCTCATTCCCACCGTTCGCGTCCCCTTGAAAATAGTAGCTTACTAAATATATTCCTGGTGTGGATACCGTGACAGTTGTAGCACTAGTTAAAGATACACCAGTTCCATATACAGTAGATCCTGAATTAATTGGAATGTTGGCATTTGCTGCAATTGTACTTGTTGATGTAGAAAAGAAATAGCCGCCACCTGTTGATATTGCAGACGATCCAGTTGGACCGGTTGATCCAGTTGAACCTGTAGCACCAGTTGGACCCGTTACTCCGGTTGAACCGGTTGCACCGGTTACTCCTCTTATTCCTTGTATCCCTGTCGGTCCAGTCGCACCTGTTGAGCCAGTCGATCCAGTTGCTCCCGCCTGACCCGTCACACCTTGTGGACCTTGGATTCCTTGTATTCCTTGTGGACCCGTTACTCCCGTAGCTCCGGTCGCTCCCGTTGGTCCCGTTATCCCTTGTGGACCTTGGATTCCTTGCACCCCTTGTGGACCCGTTGCTCCCGTAGCTCCTGTTGCTCCCGCCTGCCCCGTTACCCCTTGTGGACCTTGTATTCCTTGCACCCCTTGTGGACCCGTTGCTCCCGTAGCTCCTGTTACCCCGGTTAGACCAGTTGGACCTGTTGATCCAGTTATTCCTTGTATTCCTTGAGGTCCAGTTGGGCCTGTTGGACCAATCGGACCTTGAATTCCTTGAAGACCTTGAATGCCCTGTGGACCGGTTGGCCCCTGAATTCCTTGTATTCCCTGAATTCCTTGCGGGCCTGTTGCACCCGTTGGACCAGTTGGACCCTCTGGACCTTGCACTCCTTGTATTCCAGTCGCACCGGTTGGACCTATATCTCCTTGTGGACCTTGTATTCCTTGAATTCCTTGAGGACCAGTTGGACCTGTTATACCACTTGGCCCTTGCACTCCTTGCACTCCTTGAGGACCAGTTGGACCAATCTGACCTTGCATTCCTTGTAGACCCTGTAAACCTGTTGGACCGGTTGCTCCCATTACTCCTTGCTCACCTTGTATTCCTTGTATTCCTTGCGGGCCTGTTGGACCAATTGGACCTTGTGCCCCTTGCACTCCTTGTGGACCAGCCTGGCCTGTTGCTCCTATCGGTCCTTGTACTCCTTGTAAACCCTGTAATCCAGTTGGACCGGTTACTCCCATTACTCCTTGCGGACCTTGAATGCCTTGGTCACCCGTTGGACCAGTTGCCCCCATCGGTCCCTGTACTCCTTGCAAACCTGTTAAACCAGTTACTCCGGTTAGGCCAATCACTCCTTGTACGCCTTGGATTCCAGTCGTCCCAGTTGCTCCTGTCATTCCGGTTGCCCCAGTTGCTCCCGTCGGACCAGTTGGACCTCCTGGAGATCCTGCTGGACCAGTTGGGCCGGTTGCAGATCCAGTTGGGCCGATTCCCCCAGTTGAGCCTGTTGGACCTGGATCCCCTTGCAAGCCCGTTACTCCTGTTGGGCCTATTACACCTTGCACTCCTTGTATCCCCTGAGAACCTGTTGGACCAGTTAGACCCATCTCACCTTGTGGCCCTTGTAAACCTTGAACGCCAGTTGCTCCTGTTGGTCCCATTGGCCCTTGTTCCCCTTGAATTCCTTGAGAGCCTGTTGGACCGGTTGGACCAATCGGACCCTGAATACCTTGTATACCTGTTACACCTTGTAAACCACTACTCCCTAAATCCCCTTGCATACCTTGTATACCAGTATTTCCTGTTGGACCAGTCGGACCTAATTCGCCTTGCACTCCTTGTATACCTTGTATTCCTGTTGGACCCGCCTGCCCGATTTCACCTTGCATACCTTGAATGCCTTGTATTCCTGTTAGACCTGTTTCTCCCATTGGACCAGGTATTCCTTGGATTCCTTGAATTCCGGTTGGACCGGCTGGCCCCCTTTTTCCTTGTATACCTTGAACACCTTGAATTCCCTGTGGACCTTGTTCCCCCATCAGTCCTTGGCTCCCTTGAGAACCTCGTGGCCCAGTTAAACCTGTTGGGCCTATTGGACCGATTTCTCCCTGCACCCCTTGCACTCCTTGAATTCCGGCCGGACCAATTGGCCCTTGAACGCCTTGTATTCCTTGCGGTCCAGTCGGTCCACCTAAAGAACCTGTCGGACCGGTTGGACCAGTTGGTCCCGTAATACCTGAAGGCAGAAAAGGAATAGGTGCTTGAAACTTACTACACTTATCTTGCTCCTTCACAAGCATCTCCCCCCGTTATAACATATCAAACTATTTTTAATACATTTAAACTAGCTGTTATCACACCAGATAATGTCGTTACATGACCAATAACTAATGGACCATTTTGCAAAGATAAAGTAGCATTTGAAGAAGCAACATTAATGACCATCGTATTAGAAATCGCTGGTTCTAATACAAAACCTGCCGTGACGTAAAAAATAAAACTCCCTGCGACTTGCGTACCATTTAACGTAAGCCTCACGGAAATCGTTTCATTTCCAGCAGTTGGATCACCTTGAAAATAATAGCTGACTAAATATATTCCCGGCGTACTTAACGTTACAGTTGTTGCATTTGTTAAACTGACCTCAGAACCAAAAACTGTAGATCCGGAATTAATTGGTATTAACGCATTCGCTGCAATTGCACTCGTTGAAGTAGAAAAGAAATAACCGCCACCACTAGGTAAACCAGTCGCTCCTGTTGCACCTACAATTCCTAAAAAACCTATAGGCCCTTGACTACCAATGGCTCCAGTAGGTCCCACAGCTCCAATCGGCCCTTGACTACCTTGCGCTCCAACTGACCCTATGCTACCACTAACCCCTGTCATTCCACTTACACCAGTTGGACCTTGTATACCTTGTATACCCTGGATTCCTTGTATTCCAGTTACCCCTGTTGTCCCTGTATTCCCTGTCATTCCCGTAATTCCTTGTATCCCCATAATTCCTTGAACACCTTGCAACCCTTGAGCTCCAACTACTCCTGTTACTCCCACCTGACCTGTTTCTCCAGTTTCACCAGTAATCCCAACATTTCCTTGTGGTCCTTCGGGTCCCTGAATACCTTGCGTGCCTTGTATTCCTTGCGGGCCTGTTATGCCGTCTTCCCCCACATTCCCTTGTGGACCTCTAATTCCTTGCGCTCCTGTTGGACCTGTTATTCCTTGGATTCCTTGAACACCTTGAGTACCTTGTGGACCAATTGGGCCTGATATCCCTTGTAATCCTTGATGTCCTTGCAAACCAATCGCTCCTGCCTGACCTGTTATTCCTTGAACTCCTTGCATACCTTGAGCACCTTGTGGACCAGTCAATCCATTTTCCCCTTGTATTCCTTGAGGTCCTTGTATCCCTTGAACGCCAGCTGCTCCTGTTTCCCCTCGTATTCCTTGTAGACCTTGTATACCTTGTGCTCCAGCTGCTCCTGTTTCCCCTCGTATTCCTTGGGGACCTTGGACTCCTGCCGCTCCTGTTGTGCCTGTGGGACCTATTATTCCTTGTAACCCTTGTATTCCTTGTGCTCCTGTAGGACCAGTTCCCCCTTGTATTCCTTGCATACCTTTAGGACCTTCTGCACCAGTTGGACCAATTTCTCCCTGCGGACCTTGTATTCCTATTGGACCTTCTACACCAGTTGCTCCTATTATTCCTTGGGGACCTTGGGGACCTTGAGAACCTTGTGCACCTTGTATTCCAGCTACACCCACTACACCTTGAGACCCTTGTGCTCCCCTTGGACCTTGAGAACCAGTGGGACCAGTTATACCTTGTAACCCTTGCATTCCGATTACACCAGTTCCGCCTGTTACACCATGTGCACCAGTTTCACCGGTTGGACCTGTTGGTCCACCAGGTGGACCGGGTGGACCAGGTGGACCGGGTGGACCAGATGGACCGGGTGGGCCAGATGGACCGGTCACTCCACTAGATGGACCAATTGGACCAGTAGTGCCCATCGGACCACCCGGTGGTCCTTCTAGGCCTTCCGTACCAATACTCCCTGTTGCTCCTGTTATCCCTCGTACTCCTTTTGCTCCTTGAAAACCTGTGGATCCATTTATTCCTTGTATTCCTTGAACACCTTGTGGACCTTGAGGACCTATTACACCTGTTAACCCCCTTATTCCACTTATACCTTGAGGTCCTTGTATTCCAGTAGAACCAGTTGGGCCAGTTACACCTTGTAGCCCTTGATCACCTTGTGGTCCTTGCCCTCCAGTAATTCCTTGTATTCCTTGCGGGCCTTCTTCTCCTTGTATGCCTGTAGTTCCATCCTCTCCTTGTATTCCTTGCGCTCCTTGGGGACCTTGAGGACCTGTTACACCTGATATCCCAGTCCCCCCCATTTCTCCTTGTATTCCTTGTGCGCCAGTTTGTCCTTGCTCTCCTGTCTCTCCTTGTATTCCTTGGGGACCTTGTAGCCCTTGACTACCAGTAGGTCCTGTAATCCCTTGTATACCTTCTAGTCCTTGTAATCCAATATCACCAACTGGACCTTGCTCTCCAATTAATCCTTGAGGACCTTGCAAACCAACTGGACCTGTTACACCTTGCTCTCCAGTATCACCAACGGCACCTTGTATTCCTTGAGCTCCTGTTGTCCCTCGCGGACCTTGGATTCCTTGAATACCTTGAGGACCTTGTGGACCAGTTGCGCCTCTAGGTCCAGTGATTCCCGGAGGCCCGACCGGACCTTCATGCCCTCCAGTTGGACCTGTTGGACCACTGTTACCAGTAGGGCCAGTTGCTCCTTCAAGCGGAAGAGGCAGTGCCACTACAAATTTTTTGCACTTTCTATGATGACGCACAACAATCCCCCTTCCCCAAAATAATTACACTTTTTATATGAAATGCATTTTTATATGAAAAGTACATCTTTGACCTCATTTTTAAAAAAATAAAGAAGCCTATCATTTCATTTATTTGAAATGATAGGCTTCTTTTTATAAAGCACTTTACTTTCTCACCTTAATAATAAAAGTCGTTGGCACCATTCTAGCTTTATATAAAGAATAATATTTCGTAGACGGCTCAGCTAGTTCTTCATCAAATGAGCTAGATGGTTCAGGCTCTTCTATTCTCTCAATTGTAAATCCCACTCTATTTAACTCATTTATGTATGTACTTATTTTTCTCTTATATAATGTCGCTTGTACATTTTCTCCTTTAAATGTTTCAAACGTAATAGGAGTTTCCTCATGATAAGAAGACTTTAAAGCAATTTCTTCTGTACCATACTGTAAATTTGAATATACCGGATGCTCCCAACTAAAAACAAAGCTTCCTCCTGGCTTTACATATGAATGAATCAGTTCCAAAGTTTTTCTTAAATCTGAAGTCCAACCTAATGCATAAATGGAATATACAATATCAAAATACCCTTTCGGAATATCCACTTCCTCTTCCATTGCTCCACATATTAACTTTGGATTGCAACACTTTAACGTTTCATTCGCTGTTTTAATTTGTTCACTTGAAAGATCAAGACCCCATACTTCCTCTGCCCCATGTTCTGCCATATATTGCAACGAATGCCCACTTCCACATCCAATATCAAGAACCTTTTTATTTCTGATTGAATCGAACAAGTGAATATCATCTTCAGACGCTGTATATGGACCATATTTCGGTAAACAATCCACTTGAAAGAAATAAGGTGCAACTGTATCCCAACACTTTTTATTTAAAGCTAACATTTGTGTACCTTTCATATCCTACATTCCCCCATCCAATTTTCTTCCCCTAATATAAATTAAACATTATAACCCGATCTCCCTTTTCTCTTCGCCCGGTAATTTTTCACTTTCGCAATCGTTCCGCACGCTCTTCCTCCTTCTTCTCCAGCATACATACCGCACCATCTTTTACTTCCATTTCGCGAATGATCATAAAATACCCAGCGACAATCTGGGCATGCTTTTAACCTTCCCCACAAATTTTCTTGAATCGTCATTAAAACAATGCTTAATACTTTTGTATATACATTCTCTTCGTACACAGGCTCATATGTAATACCTTTCATATCTGCCTTTACATGTACATGAAATGGGTATTTCTCTAACCACTTTTGCAATGATCCTTCGCCTTCAACCGTCACCCGAATATCTTCTCGAAAACTTTTTAATTCCTCTATCGTATGAAATGGAACCTCTTCATGAAAATATTCTTTCATAAAGAGCATGATATCCTCTTCTGTTTGCAGCATATCAATTGGCTCTCTCGTATCGTTTGGTATTTTCCATGTATTTAAAAATTCCCGAATATATTCTAATTCATTTGGTGCATTTTGATTCAATTCCATCCACCTTCTTCTTAAAATTTACTTTTTTCTGACTTTATGTATAATTATAATATAAAATAGTTAACCATTAAATATTTTTACTGGTTACAATATTAGGAGGAGTTCTATGAAAAGTTTCTCAATACCGATGCGTTTCATGCTTATTTCTTCATTTTTTATGTCTTTTGGGTACTTTGCAGTATACGCATTTTTAGCTATTTATCTATTAAGCTTTCTTCATTTTTCTGCTGTTCAAGTAGGAACAGTGTTGACGGTTATGACAATCACATCACGAGTTATCCCATTATTCTCAGGATTAATTGCTGACAAAATAGGCTATATCATTATGATGATAGCCGGATTATTTTTAAGAGGAATCGGATTTATCGCTTTAGGAATATGCTCTGATTTCTATACAATTTCTATTTCTTCTGCACTTATTGGCTTCGGAACTGCATTTTACGAACCTGCTGCGCGCGCCATATTCGGCTCACAACCAGCTCATATGAGAAAAAATTTATTTACATATTTAAACCTTAGTTTTAATTGCGGAGCAATAATCGGACCAATTGCAGGAGGGTTCTTACTCTTACTCGATCCAATCTATGCTTTTTCTCTAACAGGATCTCTTATGCTGTTATTCGCTTTTATCTTTTACTTACTTAAAAATCACTTCCAAGTCACTACTGAAAACACGTCTATTACATTAGGGCTACAGGCTATCTTACAAAACAAATCTTTCCTTTTGTTTTCATTTATTATGATTTTCTTCTATATTATGTTTACTCAGCTTACCGTCGCACTTCCACTTCATATGAAAAACATTAGTAATAGCAACCAGCTTGCTACACTAGTTATTACGATGAATGCAATAACAGGCGTCATATTTATGGTGTTATTCCGAAAACTATTTCACAAATACAACACACTTTCAATTATTAAATACGGTGTTTTATTAATGAGTATTTCCTTTTTACTCATTCCTTTATTTCAACACCCATATTGGCTATTCATTTGTGTAATTTTATTTACAATCGGTGAAACACTCGTATTACCTAACGCTGATATCGCTATTGCAAATTACAGTAACGAATCATATACAGCTACTTACTTCGGATTCTATCAATTATCACTCGCATTTGGTTTTATCATCGGTAATTATACCGGTACATCTTTTACATCCAACTTAAACGGCATGTATACACCATGGCTTATTTTCGGCGGAATAGGACTTATTGGTTTTATTTCACTACATATTTTAAATATTAAAAAAGGGATCTCTAAAGAGGATATATACCTATGTAATGAGACGAAACATCTTTAACACATTACAATTGTGATGGTACCTTTAGACAAGCAGCCTATAATAAAAAAATTCGACCATCATGTTTGACAGTCGAATCTTTTTATTTTTCATATTCAAAATGATTATGTCTTTTACAACCAAATAAATAGCAAGCCCCTATATAGTCCGTTCCAAATTCTAACCCTGGAACATATCCAGATTTGATATGTTCTATCATTTTTTTATAACAATTATTCTCTTCTATATATTCCTCAATTAACTCTTTCTTATCGTTTTCTGTCCAATTTTCTTCTACTTCTTCATTCTGAACATCTTCTATTTCTACTGTCTTCGCTTCGATAGATTCCCGTATAACTTCATTTATACGGGAGAAATTATTAGCTTTATATAGAGCATAAACAAATCTACCAATCCAATTGGGACTTTTCCAGTATTCTTTGTATCCCTTTTCGAACCATTCAATTGCTTCTTTATAGCAATTCAACTCAACATATAAATCTGCTACATTAATTTCTCCTACAAAATCATCAGATTTCCTGTTAAAAGCATCCAACTTCTCTTTGGCTTCTGTTTTTCGCCCTAAATCAATTAAACATTTTACATAGTTATACATTATAATGTCTGAATCCCCTGCAACTCGCAAGAAAAATTCCGAAGCTTTTTCCACCTCTCCAAGATTATAATGAGCTACAGCTACATTGTGATATGCTTCATCGGATGGTTGAATCGAAATAGATTTTTGTAATGTATCTTTCGCTTCTTCCCACTTTTCTTGTTTCATGTAAATTTCCCCTAAGATGTTATAAGGAAAGTATGAGGAAGGATTCAACTTAACAGCTTCTTTTATTAATTCAAGAGCTTTACCATCATTCTCTTCCTCATATTCATTTTGTTCAAACATTTCAATTGCCTTCTCGTTAATGTTCAAGTAACTACCTCCGAAGTGAATGAATTCATCTATTCCCTATCATCATTTTAATATGTAAAAATTGTAATTTCTATAAAAATAAGATTGCTTCGTATTAAGCTCTTTCTCCTGTCTACATTTCATCATATATTTGGATATCCAATTCGTAATGATTTTATCAACACCGCTTTCTAAAGAAAATATATACCTATGTAAAGATACGAAATCTCTTTAAAAATTTTCAAGTTTGGTAGAATCACATTGTCATCAAATTACAAGTTGTTTGCCAGGACAAAAAAACTTGTATAAGTCACATAAACAAAAGCGAAGCCTCAGAAGAGACTCCGCTTTTTGGGCTTTGCAAATGCGCCATTTTGTGAAACTAATCCACATTAACATTATTATTTACATTTTCTATGCTCGTGCTTCATACAATCATGTCGCGGGAAACACGGTCGAACTGGTATAACCTCGGGGACTATTGGTGTTATAACCGTTGACGTATTATTAGAAGGGTTTGGATCAGGTGTGTCACTACTTACAGTAGCCGTATTTATTATAAACCCGATTGCATTCGGACTTACAAACCCTCTAATAATTATAGTAACAAAGGCACCACTAGCCAATGTTCCTAAATTTAGTGTCCCCGTCCACGGACTAAACGTTACTCCTCCATCTACTGAAAACTCCACATTGTTGAGTTGACTCGGTATTGTATCTGTTACAACGACATTCTGCGCACTTGATGGTCCGGCATTCGATACAAATAATGTGTAAGTTAGGAATCCACCTGGAGGTATTGTGTTTGCATTCACTGTTTTTATTATTGAAACGTCTGCTGATCCACCTACAGGCGTAACAACGGTAGATGTATTGTTGTCAGGATTTGGATCTGGGGTCGGTGAGCTTACGGTTACAGTATTCGTAATAAATCCGTTAGCAGCAGAAGTCAATATCCCTCTTATTAAAATGATTGATGTTTCACCTTTTGGTAAGTCACCTATATTCGTAGTACCAAGCCATGGATTAAACGTGATTCCTCCATCTACTGAAAATTCTACATTCGAAAGTTCTCTCGGTACTGCATCAGTTACCGTTACAGCCGCCGCATCTGACGGGCCAGCATTCGATACTAATATCGTATATGTGAGTACCTGACCTACCGACACTGGCACTGTGCTTGCCACTTTTACAACAGAAATATCAGCAGAAGTAGTCACTAATGTCATAGTAGTTGAGGTGTTATTCGTTGGATCTGGATCTGGTGTTGTTGAACTTACGGTTGCGGTGTTTCTAATGATTCCCCTAGCAGAGGAACTTACCATTCCTCGAATAAAGACAGTCACTGATGACCCGCTAGCTAATGTTCCTAATACAATAGAACCAGGCCATGGATTGAACGTATTCCCTCCATCTACTGAATATTCCGGATTCAAAATCTCGCTCGGTACTGTATCTGTGAGTGTAACATTTTGAGCATCGGATGGTCCTGCATTTGCTACAACCAACCTATAAGTGAGTATCTCTCCCGCATTCACTGGATTCGGACGACCTATTTTCACTACTGAAATATCCGCTGACTCAGTTACTGGTGTAACAATAGTTGATCTGTTATTTGCTAAATTTGGATCTGGTGTCGGCGAGCTGACTACTGCCGTATTCCTAATGAAGCCAGTAACTGATGATTTTACTGTTCCCCGAATTAAGATCGTTACGGAAGAGCCATTTGGCAATGTACCTATATTCGTAGTGCCAGGCCATGGACTAAACGTTACCCCTCCATCTGTTGAAAATTCTGGATTTGAAATTTTTCTTGATACAGCATCTATCACTGTAACAGCTTCTGCATCTGACGGCCCTAAATTCGAGACAACTAAAGTATAAGTGAGTATCTCGCCTGCGTTTACTGGGTTCGGGTTTCCTGTTTTCACTACTGAAATATCTGCTAATGCATTCACAGGCGTATCAATCGTTGTTGTGTTATTCGTTTGATCTGGATCCGGGGTCGTTGAATCTACGGTTGCGGTGTTTCTAATTGTTTCCGTAGCAGAGGCACTTACCGTTCCTCGAATTAAGAAAGTAATTGAAGCCCCATTTGCTAGCGTACCTATATTAATAGAACCCGGCCATGGATTAAACGTTACTCCTCCGTCTATTGAATATTCCGGATTTAATACCACACTTGGTATAGCATCCGTTAACGTTACATTCAACGCATCATTTGGGCCTGCATTTGATACTACTACACTATAAGTCAGTAATTCACCAGCAATCGCAGGTGATGGATTAGCTAACTTCGTCACAGAAATATCCGCTTCAGTATTCACCGGCGTAACGATCGTTGAGGTGTTATTGTCCGGATCTGGGTCTGGGGTCGTTGAATCTACAGTTACTGAGTTCGTAATTAACCCCGTAGCCAAAGGATTTACCGTTCCCCTTAGTATAATTGTTTGTGAAGCCCCATTTGCTAGCGTACCTATATTAATAGAACCCGGCCACGGATTAAACGTTATTCCTCCGTCTGTTGAATATTCCGGATTTAAAAGTTCACTTGGTATAGCATCCATCACCGTAACATTCAATGCATCATTTGGTCCCGCATTTGACACTACTACAGTATAAGTGAGTATCCCCCCTGCAAGTACTGGACTCGGATTCGCTGTCTTTACTACTGAAATATCTGCTGACGTATTTATCGCGCTAAACTCCGTAGAGATATTGTTTGTTGGATCTGGATCCGGCGTCGTACTATTAACTACGGCTGTGTTCGTAATTAATCCCGTTGCTGAAGGATTTACCGTTCCCCTTAGTATAATTGTTTGTGAAGCCCCATTTGCTAGTGTACCTAAATTGATTGAACCCGGCCATGGATTAAACGTTACTCCTCCATCTGTCGAATATTCCGGATTCAAAATCTTATTCGGCACCTTATCTATGAGCATTACATTTTCTGCATCTGATGGTCCCGCATTCGATACTACAATTGTGTAGGTCAGCACATTTCCTGCAAGTACTGGATTTGGACTTCCTGTTTTCACTACTGAAATATCTGCTAAAGCTTCAACTGGTGTTTCGAAAGTTGAGGTGTTATTCGTTAAGTCAGGGTCTGGTGTTGTTGATTCTACCGTTGCTGTGTTTATTATCGATCCAGTTACATTAGCACTTACCGTTCCTCGGATCAACACTGTTTCTGCTGTGCCATTTACCAATGTACCTAAATTGATTGAACCTGGCCACGGATTAAACGTTACTCCCCCATCTATCGAAAATTCTGGATTTAAAACAACACTTGGTATAGCATCTGTTAACATTACATTTTCCGCATCTGATGGACCTGCATTTGATACTACAATTGTATACGTGATTACCTGCCCCGCAATCACCGGATTTGGATTCCCCAATTTCACCACTGAAATATCCGCCGATTCACTTACTGTTGTAACAACTGTTGAAGTATTATTCGTTGGATCTGGGTCCGGTGTTGTTGATTCTACCGTTGCTGTGTTTGTTATAGTTCCAGTAGCAGAAGTACTTACCGTTCCTTGAATCAAGATCGTTTCTGTTGCACCATTTACTAAAGTTCCTAAAGAAAGAGTACCAGGCCACGGATTAAACGTTACTCCTCCGTCTGTTGAATATTCCGGATTTAAAACAACACTCGGCACTGCGTCTGTTACTATTACATTCTGCGCATCTGACGGACCCAAATTAGATATGAAAAGCGTGTAAGTTAGTACGTTTCCACCGCTTACTGGGTTTGGATTTGCCGTTTTAATAATAGCAACATCTGCTGAAGCATTAACGGGAGTAATAACTGTTGAGGTGTTATTCGTTGGATCTGGGTCTGGGGTAGTCGAATCTACAGTCGCTGTGTTTGTGATAGAATCAGTAGCAGAGGTACTTACTGTTCCTCGGATCAATACCGTTTCTGTTGCACCATTTGCCAAAGTTCCTAGAGAAAGAGTACCAGGCCATGGATTAAACGTTACCCCTCCGTCTATTGAATATTCCGGACTCAAAATTTCACTTGGTATAACGTCCGTTAACGTTACATTCTGTGCTGCATTTGGTCCTGCATTCGAAACTACTATTGTATAAGTGAGTAGCTCACCAGCTACAACAGGTGTCGGACTTGCTGTTTTAACAACAGAAATATCCGCCGAGAAACTAATAGGAGCAAAAGAGGTATCAGTGTTATTGCTCAAATCTGGATCGAATGTTGTACTGCTAACAGTTGCAGTATTCGCTATAATTCCCGTAGCAGAAGGACTAACTGTTCCTCGAATTATAATTTGTACGGAACTACCTGTCGGTAAAGTTCCAAGACTTAAACTTCCTGTCCAGCTCTGAAAATTAATTCCTCCATCTAAACTATACTCAGGATTTAAAATCTCAGATGGAATATCATCCGTTAACGTAACATCTTGAGCAGCATCAGGACCATTATTCGTTACTTGTATCGTGTAGGTGAGTTCCTGTCCCGGCTGTACTGGTACTGGGCTATTCGTTTTCACCACCATTAAATCAGCAACATTATTCACTTGTAAAATATAATCTTCTACTTCTCCGTCAGAGGCAGGACCTACACTCCTTGTATCCACTGATGTTGGAGTTCCAGCATTCTGATTAATAAGATTATCTGTTGTTAATCTAAGTCTTACAAAAGTGTGACCAGGAGTTAATGTTACACCCGGTGGTACCGTGAAGTTCAAGATAACGGTTTGAGTCCCTGCAACTGAAGGCACTACTTGAACAATCGCTCCCTCATTCCCTTGAAATATTCCATCCTCATTAAAATCAATCCATCCATATAAATTAGCATCACTTCCTGTTTCATTCGTTACGGTTACATTTAGCGAATAACTAGTAGCACTAACAGAAAGTGTAGCAAGAGGAACCGTTAAGCCGTCATCTTGAATACCTTTTGAAATATCGTCACCTGTTGCTGTGGGATTTTGATAAGCATCTGTTTCCGCTGTAACTTTTGTCCCTAATACTAGTTCATTTACAATTCCGTGACGTGGTCCATTATTAGCTAGTAACGTAGAATAATTATCTGGTCCGTTACCCGGAGCAGTATTTGGAGCGTCACCAAAATCTACGTTAATTTCAGCTAGTAGACACATAGTTGCATCATTAAATGAGGTTGTAACGGTGCTAGAAAATAATGCGGCGGTTGCGGTATTACCAGCGATAATATATCGGTATATATTACCGGTTGGATTAGCAATCGCATAGATTATACCATTCGAGTCCAACGCAATTGCCCCAAAAGGCCCCGTATTATGAGGTGTTGTCGTTAAATTTGTAATTTGTCCTGTCGTGGGGCTTACCCTTATAGCGATACCGGTAGGTGTTATGCCGTATAAAAAATTATCTGACGGATTATATACCCAATCACTTACGTTTAGTGTTGTACTTAAACCAACGCCAAAATTACTAGTTTGTTCTGTATATCCAGTCGCTGGATTAACTAGTTTCATAAATGTTGCAGAATTTGGACGCAAATCAATTACATAGAATCTTGCAATATCATTTACAGAAATATATAGAAATCCATTAAGATCAAAAGCTCCAACGTTATAATTATCCACAGGTAATCCTGTCGGTAGAGGAAATAGAGCTGTTACATTTCCATTGTTATCTACACGTACAATGTTATTATTTAATTGATCATATCCATAAATATAATTATCCAAAGTATTATATGCAATAGCATTTATATTTACAGGGGGATTTACCGTTCCTTGAATCAATGTTGCACCAGTGACAACATTGATGTTATACCAAATAGATGGGGTACCTGCAAACTGAATCATAGTTGTCGTACAATCTAAAGGATTATTAACAGTATCGTGGCTAAAATTTTGATTCGCAATTGTTGCACCATTATTAATTTGAGCTGCGGTAACTGTAATTGTTAGTTTTCTCGGTCCATTTGACATAGTAAATCCATCAGGTTGAGTGAAATTTGTAGGTGGGCAAGTATCACCTGGATTAGCGACAGGTTCATATACAGTATAAGTTCCTGCCGCAGTGACAGTAAAACTATAATTTCCATTTATATCTGTTTGGGTAGTTATACATGTTGCTGCCGTACTGCTAAATAAAACAACAAAAACATTAGGTATTCCTGGCTCTCCAGGATCAAATTGACCATTGTGATTTAAATCATTAAATACAATTCCCGATATTGTTGCTGCCAAACATTATCACTCCCGTCTCACTTACCATCTTATATATCTCAATCAAAAAATATTTCATTAGGCCAAATGTATTATAAAAAGCTGTCCTAATTCTTATTGATACCTTGCTAATAAAGACATAACTATTCCACGTATTTTATGCACATTTAGTACATTATGTGAATGATTTATATACAAGACTTCTTATCCCCTAACGATGTAAAAGAAAAAATTTTGATGCTACCTTCTAAAACATATATACCTACATTCATTTTACATATTATGGTATAATTTAAAGAGATTAATAGCTATTCATCTACGTTCCACACTAATTTTCTAGAAATGAACAAATCAAAATTTTTTCGAAATCGGGGGGGAGCTTATGAAAAAGAAATTAATTGTTCTTCTATTCATCGGAATCATTTTATCCGGATGTTCAACTATAGTAGAAAATTCTTCAGAAACCGGAAGCGGCAGTATTGAATTATTAACACCAACGATTACAACAAAAGATAATGAATTAGAAATTAAGACTGAAGGTATTGATGAAAATAAAGTAACTTTTATTTATGTTGCCAATAAAAAAGTATTGGAACAAAAAATAAATAATGGTGAATCCTACAAACTTAACATTAAAGATATCGAGCACGCTCATAGGACGGACTACAAGCCAAGAGTTCAACTTTTGCAAACGAAAGATGGTAACGAAGATGGAGACATGGCAACCTTTAAACAAGTTAGATATACAGTTGAAAAAAAGTAGTTTTATAGTTATTTCATTTAAATATAACAACCGAAAATATACTTTTAACAGAGGGTAAATATAAGAGGTGCTAATATGAAAAGACGATGGATTTTTTGGTGGATTGGTAACATATTTTGGATTATAACTTTCGGGATATTGGCAGCTATCATTTGGCTAAGAGAGGTTGATGGGACCGGCGTTACTCAAACACCTGAGCTAAAATTAATAGCATTTATCGTTTTATTAATTGCATTTATATTACCACTAATTATTCAAGTTGTATGGTTAATTGTTAATCTGAGAAAAAGCAGAAAAAAATAACGCAGAAAAAAAGAGAGGAATCTTTTTCAATATAGATTCCTCTCTTTTTTCTATGGGGATTATGCCGTGCTTTTAAAGCTGCACTACTCCCTTTTCTTTACGATGCATGTTCATCTTTCTTCTTCTTCAACAATGCTCTCTTTTTCATCGCCTTCGTTAAATATCCACCTTTAAACGAACGGATTTCATAAGAAGACATAAACGCTTTCGGTGCAATTTCATTAATAATTTCTAACAGTTCTTTTTCTCTAGAACGCTTTGCAACGATATCTAAGCGATAACGTATAGAATTTATTCCTTCACCTTCAAATACTGTAACGCCAAATCCAAAATGGCGTAATTCATTTACTAATTCATTACAACGGTCTAGTAAACTAACTTGATACGTAATATATCCAATTGCTAATTTATTTTCTATATAACCGCCTAATAATAGTCCCGCACTAAAGCCGATGACATAGGCAACAATGTTCATCCAATTTGATAAATCTTGAAACACAATACCTAAACTGACAATATAAATTGCTCCTTCTAACAATCCTACACCTGCAGCGGATCTTGTTTGATTCTTTACAAGCAAAATCGTACGGATTGTTAAAGTTGGAACGTAAATAATTTGAAGCACAAAAATAAGTAAAGCTTGTAACATTGGTATCCACCTCTTTCGCAAATTCTTTTGTCATGATAACATACATAAGCTTTAGAAATCGATGGGTTTTTTAATTTTTTTTAATTTTTTTTCATACTATTGAAATGCCCCAAAAATAAGCGTATTATGTTTGGCGTAAATTCGATAAGTACCAGTAAATCATTCTTATTATATCATTTATTTTTAAACGCAAAAAAGGAACCCCATTAGGTCCCTTTCATCAGAGTTCTATGTTTTTCGAAGCATTTTCCTTTTGCTTCTCTTCTTCTTTTACTAGCTGCATATTTGCATAGGCTAAATTCGCAATCATTAAAAAGTGTCCACCCAATATTCCAGTACCAAATGCCCACATTTCCATTTCATGCTCAATTTCAAACATAATGATAGCCCCTAATATTGCGGCCGCAAATCGGTTTAGAACTCCTAATCCAGGAGCCTTTTCTTTCATCACGATACTTCTTCCTAATTTCTCCACTCTGCGAGCTAATAGCCAAAGACAATATGCGCTAACTGCTAAACCGATACCGAACCCTGTCACTTGTTTCCCAAACGGAGTAACCGCCCACATTAGTAGTAAACCACTAAAGATCGTATACAATTGTAATCGATATACACGTAAGGCTACTTGAATCAAAATATCCGCTCCTAATTTCACATTTTATTATGTGTCAGAAGAAAAGCAGCAACTTACACAGTTGCTGCTTTCTCTTGTTCTTGTTCATGATCCATTTTTTGAATTTCAACACGTTTAATTTGATAAGCATCTTTTTCTAACACTTTAAATTCATAGCCTTCTGCTTCAACGTATTGTCCTTCTTCGATTTCATGATTTTGCATCATAATCCATCCACCGATTGTATCCACATCGTCTTCTTCAATGTGTAATCCAAACAAATCTTTTACTTCTGAGATAAGCACTTTTCCATCAACAATTTTATGATACTCGTTCACATGTTGAATTGGTGGTGCTTCATCTTCATCATATTCATCACGAATTTCGCCGACGATTTCCTCCAATATATCTTCAAGCGTTACAATTCCAGCTGTTCCTCCGTACTCATCATATAAAACAGCCATTGGAATTCGCTTCTTCTGCATTTGCAGTAATAAATCATGAATTGGAGTCGTTTCCATAACTTCAATAATCGGACGCATATACGTGCGAATCGATGATAAATCTTCTTGATCGTTGTTCATATATCGAATAAAGAAATCTTTTACGTTGACCATACCGATAATATCATCTTTATCTTCTCCAAAAATCGGATAACGTGTGTATCGTTCATTTTGGATTACTTTCATGTGTTCTTCTACTGAATCTTCAAGATAGAAACCAACGATTTCTGTACGCGGTACCATTATCTCTTTCGCGATGCGATTATCAAATTCAAAGATATTATTTACATACTTGTATTCAGCTTGATTAATTTCGCCACTTTCATAGCTATCTGAAAGAATAAGACGTAATTCTTCTTCTGTATGAGCTACTTCATGTTCAGAAGCTGGTTTCAAACCGAATAAACCAGTTATAACACGAGCTGAACCGTTCAATACCCAAATAAATGGATACATGATTTTATAGAACATCATTAACGGAGTTGCCAATAACAACGTTACTTTTTCAGCCTTTTGAATTGCCAGCGTTTTCGGAGCTAATTCCCCTACTACAACGTGTAAATATGTCATTAGCATAAAAGCAAGACCAAAAGTTAATACTGATGAGATAGAAGGATTTACGTTCCATTTCTCAAATAACGGGTGTAATAACTTTTCGATTGTCGGTTCACCTAACCAACCTAATCCCATCGCTGTAACTGTAATACCTAATTGACAAGCAGATAAATATTCATCTAAATTTGTTGTTACCTTTTTCGCTGCTAACGCACCGCGTTTCCCTTCCGCAACAAGCTGATCAATGCGACTTGAACGTATCTTAACAATCGCAAACTCTGCTGCTACGAAAAATCCAGTAAATGCGATTAAAATCGCAACCATGACTAAATTAAATATTTCCAATGAATCCCCTTAGTTAAAAAACTAAGGTGTCCACCTCCTGTATACTATAATGTTTTCTTATTTGTTCGTTAGAAAACATAGCCCGATACAAAAATTAAAGAGG
This sequence comes from Bacillus sp. FDAARGOS_1420, assembly GCF_019344915.1. Taxonomy (NCBI): domain Bacteria; kingdom Bacillati; phylum Bacillota; class Bacilli; order Caryophanales; family Bacillaceae; genus Bacillus; species Bacillus sp. FDAARGOS_1420. Next base: position 2,405,392 of record NZ_JAHWJB010000002.1, read on the forward strand.
TCGGATTTCACTTATTCTATAATAATAGAGCAAGTGTCTGTATTAAAGCTGTCGTTTGACCTGATAAAGATTTCGATATTTTTTCACGTTGTGAATCAGTCAATTCATCTAAAAGAGGCTTTAACTCCGTTAGCTCTGCTTCTAATCTATGAATATGGTCTGTCACTTCATTCACTTGTTTCGAAACGTGTTCATTGATACCGAGCAGCTTCTTCTCCTCGATCTTCTCTTTAATCTCACAAAGCGGCATATGCATTTCTTTGCACTTCTCAATAAATTGTAATGTCTCAAATGCTGTTTCGTCGTAATAGCGATAATTAGATTGAGATCGCTCCGCTTTTAAGATTCCTAGATTCGTATAATAATCAATCGTTCGTTTCGACACGTGAGCCATGAGAGCCAACTGTCCGATTCGATACACCTTCCCAACGATCTTCCCCCCTTGTTTATATTACTAACATCATACAATACATAAACTGTACAGTCAAACGTGATGGTTTATCATTCATAATTTATACAAAATTTATCGTCTCATCTTATACAATCCAATCTATTAATTTAATTATATAATAAAATACTTAAATTCAAAAAACCAAAACGAACGAAATATAACTATGAAATTTCCCGTTCCTTTCTAATTTAAGTACATATCATAATAACATCGATATCAAATTCTTTTTATAATTAGGAGGAAAAAATGAAAGCTGTTATTCTTGCAGGTGGATACGGAACAAGGATTGGGGAAGAAACTCATTTAAAACCAAAACCTATGATTGAAATTGGAACAAAGCCTATTCTATGGCACATTATGAGTTTGTATAGTCATTACGGCATTACTGAGTTTATTATTTGCTTAGGCTATAAAGGATATGCAATTAAAGAATTCTTTCTAAATTACAACTTACACATGTCCGATTTCACGATACATTTAAGCGACAATACAATTACTAACCATTCTCATCGTATAGAACCATGGACAATTACACTGATTGATACCGGTCTAAATACCGAAACAGGTGGACGAGTTAAGAAAATACAAAATTTCGTCGGGGACGAACCTTTCTGCCTCACTTATGGCGATGGATTAAGTAATATAAATATAAAAGAACTCATGGCATTTCATAAAAAACACAGCAAAATAGCTACTGTTACTGCCGTACAACCTCCAGGCAGATTTGGTTCTCTCGTATTAGATAAACAGTCTGTAACATCCTTTCAAGAGAAACCATTAGGTGATGGCGGATGGGTTAACGGTGGATTTTTCGTTTTAAATCCTGATATTTTCAATTACATTAGTGGAGATAAGTCTGTTTTTGAAACAGACACTTTAGTTCAGTTAGTAAACAAAAACGAATTGGCCGCATATCAACATACTGGTTTTTGGCATCCAATGGATACAGTGCGCGATAAAAATAAATTAGTCGAGCTATGGGAAAGTAATAACGCTCCGTGGAAGGTTTGGTAATATGACTTCATCATCTTTTTGGAATAAGAAAAAAGTATTTATTACAGGACATACTGGCTTTAAAGGCTCATGGCTTACCCTTTTTTTAACTTCATTAGGTGCAGAAGTAGTTGGCTATTCTTCTCACCCCCCATCCATCCCTAACCTTTTTGAACAATGTAACGTATCAAAAGAGTGCATAACAATTAAAGGCGATATTACAGATTACGATTCTTTATTCCATGCCCTGAAACAACATAACCCTGACATACTATTTCATTTAGCAGCTCAGCCAATCGTCACCACTTCATACAAAAATCCTATCGAAACATTCAAAACGAATGTTTTAGGTACTGTTCACGTATTAGAAGCGGCAAAGCATATAGAAAGTATACGTGGCATCATTAATGTTACAAGTGATAAATGCTATGAAAATGACGGGAGCGGTAACCGGGCATTCGTGGAAACTGACCGACTAGGAGGTTTCGACCCTTATAGTGCTAGTAAAGCTTGTGCTGAACTAGTTGCAACATCATATCAAAAATCATTCTTCCACACTAACACTCTGAAACTTGCCTCAGTAAGAGCAGGTAACGTCATCGGCGGCGGTGATTGGGCAGAAGACCGATTATTCCCAGATATCATTCGTGCATATTTACAAGATAATACATTAAATATTAGAAACAAAAACGCTATTCGTCCGTGGCAACACGTATTAGATCCTTTACATGGCTATATTCTTTTAGCTGAGCAGCTTTGGAAAGACGCCGAATATGCAGCAGCGTGGAATTTCGGCCCGATAAATGAACTTAACAGAACCGTTCATGATGTCATTCAATCTATAATAAAATTATGGAATCAACCACTAACAATCCTTTCCCCTCATACAAATACTCTTTATGAATCACCTATTTTAACACTTGATAGTACAAAAGCAGTAAATAAACTCGGTTGGACTCCTAAATTATCAACAGATCATTCTATCGCTTGGACTGTTGATTGGTACAAAAAATATGCATCTGGTCAAAATATGGAATCTTTCACGCGACAACAAATCGATGCATTCAAAAATTTATAAGGGGGCTATAAAATGGAACAGAAAAAATGCCGTTTTTGCCACTCATTACTCACAAATACTTTTTTAGATTTAGGCGTTTCTCCTCTCGCTAACTCATTTGTAGCTCCAGAACACTCATATAAAATGGAGCCATTTTATCCGCTGCATACGTTTGTTTGTAACTCTTGTTTACTTGTACAATTAGATGAATTTGAATCTCCGCACAATATTTTTCATGACTATTTATACTTTAGCTCTTACTCCTCCAGTTGGCTACTACACGCTAAGCAATATGTAGAAATGGCGATTAAGCGTTTCAACTTAACAAACCATTCGAAAGTGATTGAAATCGCAAGTAACGACGGGTACTTATTACAATACTTTCAAAAAGAAAATATCAAAACGTTAGGAATTGAACCTGCAAAAAATGTAGCAGAAATCGCTATCCAAAAAGGAATTCCTACTGAAGTGAATTTTTTCAGCAATGACTTAGCAAAAAAATTACCGCAAGCAGATTTAATCGTCGCAAATAACGTATTAGCACACGTTCCGAACTTGCATGATTTTGTTGCCGGTTTAAAAACATTATTAAAACACGATGGCACGATAACAATTGAATTCCCGCACTTATTAAACCTCATATCCTTTAAACAGTTTGACACGATCTATCATGAGCATTTCTCCTACTTCTCACTTATAAGTCTTCAAAAAGTTTTAGCTCATCATCATTTACAAATTGTCGATGTAGAAGAACTTGCAACGCATGGTGGTTCATTGCGTATTTTTGTAAACCATCACAGTGACTCATCCACTATCCATTCCAGTGTTACAAATATAATCCAAAAAGAAGTAGATCACGGGCTAGATACATTAGATTGCTATCTCCTTTTTTCTGAACGCATAGAACAATTGAAAATAAGTATTTTAAAGTTTTTTATCGAAGCAAAGGCTTTAAACAAACAAATTATCGGTTACGGCGCTCCTGCTAAAGGAAACACCCTTTTAAATTATTGCGGGATAGGAAAAGAGTTTCTAAATTATACAGTAGATAAAAACCCTCACAAACAAAATCTCCTTCTACCAGGAACCCGCATTCCAATACAATCTCCTGAAGAAATAAAACGTACAAAACCTGATTACATTCTCATACTTCCTTGGAATTTGAAAGACGAAATTATGAAAGAATGCTCTTTCATTCGTGAATGGGGCGGCAAATTTTTAGTAACGATTCCAGAAGTTGAGGTGATTGAGCCATGAAAAAAATCCTTGTAACAGGCGGTAGTGGATGGATTGGTAAATATGTTGTAAATTCCCTTATACAAAAGGGCTATGAAGTGCACGCCACCTACAATACAAATAAGCCTTCTCACCTTTCTTGCCATTGGCATAAAGTAAACTTACTTTGCGATGAAGAAGTAAAAAAACTCATTTACGACATGAAGCCTAGTCATCTCATTCATTTAGCTTGGGAAGCAGTGCCGCCAGCGTGTTATGTATCTATTAATAATTACTATTGGCTTACATCCAGTATCTCATTAATTCAACACTTCACAACATGCGGCGGAAAGCGAGTCATCGTTGCCGGTACTGGCGCAGAATATGAATGGTTTAACGGCGTATTATTTGAAGATTCACCGCTTCTTTCCTATAAAACCCCGTATTCATTATGTAAAAACGCACTACATTCCTGGCTACAATCATACGCTGGGCAAACCAGCCTCAGCATGTGTTGGAGCCGCATTTTTCATATGTATGGCCCTCACGAACAAGGGAATCGACTCGTTTCTAACATTATCACGTCCTTATTAAAAAATGAGGAAGCACTATGTACACATGGAAAACAATTAAGAGATTTCCTCCATGTGAGTGACGTCGCTGATGCTCTCGTAACAGTATTAGAACGCAATGTTACAGGCACAATCAATATCGCTTCTGGTCAATCTGTACAAATTAAAGAATTAGCTTCTATCATTGCTAAAAAGATAGGAAAAGAAAATTTAATTAAACTAGGTTCGATTCCTTTCTCTAAAGATGAACCTTTATTCGTCGGTGTTAATGTAGAACGTTTAAAAACTGAAGTAAACTGGAAACCGACGTACAATCTAAATACTGGAATCGAAGAAACAATTTTATGGTGGGAATCATTTATAAAAAAGCATAACGATACGCAGCACTAAAACGTAAATCCTTCGTCCCTCTCGCTAATTCCTTATACCATTCTTCTAATCTTTCAGGTGTAATAATGTGATGTGTCCCCATTCCTGCATGCTTACTACCTTCAGAAAGAGTCGGACCAATTTGTAATTTCCTCTTCCTCATCGCATCGTTCCACGGACTAAATCCAAACCATGCAATACAAGCAAGAGGTGGGTAATTCATAAATTCATGTGCAGTTAAATGCCTTCCAACAGTGTAGCTTCCATGTTCATTATTATGAATGAATCTACCTCTTCTCCATAATCTCCAATCTTCCGGTAAGTAACCGTGAAATCGCTGTTTCATTAAAGGTATTCCAAAGTTAAGTTCCGGATAATTATAGTTAAGATCATCGACCATAATAAGCCCTTCCAGCCAATACATCCTCTCTCCCAATTCATTTAGTGATTTCCAAAACTGATTTTTATCTTGCACACAAAGAAACTCAGTCGTATTTAAAATCATTTTCCAACCTTCTACTTCTTGTTCCACCCTCATCACTTCATGGTCTGTCGCTAATGCATCAAACTCTGGATTTGTAGAATCTCGCACTTCCCAATGCGGTGCGAATTTTTTGCAAATTTCGACTGAACGATCTGTAGAGCCTTTATTAATTAAAATACCATGATCAAACAGTTTCGTATGATGCATAAGCCACCACGGTAATAAATACTCTTCATTGTAAAAATGAGAAATAACGGTTGTAGTTATAATAATCTCCTCCTCTTTCTCTATTAATCTACTTTTTCATCCTACTCTTAATATACTTATCAGTTATGTAATTGGTTTCTTTTATTTTTAAAATATGTTTTTCTACCATATACTATGCTTTCTTCGACAACCACCATTTTCTAAAGAATCAACTCCGTACAATTAACACCCCAATAAACTGAAAATTAAGTTATAATATCATTATAAAATTATGGAGGAGGAATCCGCTCATGTACTACAACACTTCATTCGAAAACGATCAACCTGTAGGCCGTCTATAAACTAAGACGGGCATTCATATAACAAGTGCACTATGCCTCGTCTTAGGGAATAAATCATAACCCTAAAAATAGACGGAGGTAATTCAAATGAAACAAACAATTTTAGGAGCTATATGTTTATCTCTAGCAGCAAGTATATGGGGCGGTATGTACGTCGTTAGTAAATACGTACTCGACTTTATCCCGCCACTTACACTCGTTTGGCTACGTTTTATTATCGCTTTTGTTGTTTTATATGTGATTTTGAAAATAACTGAAAAAAAGCAAAAGAAAAAAGTACCCATCCACAAAAAAGATTGGCTATTATTTGCTTGGATTGGATTCATCGGGTATTTCATTTCAATCACATGTCAATTTATCGGAACGAAATTATCCGATGCTCATACAGGCTCCTTAGTGACATCAGCTACACCTGCATTTATGGTTATATTTGCAGCGCTCATTTTAAAAGCGAAACTAACTACTCGTAGACTTTTATCAACTATAATAGCGACAATCGGTGTCATTATCGTTATCGGATGGGATATTGAAATCGGCTCCTATTTTATCGGTACAATCATTTTAGTTGGAGCTGCTATTACGTGGGCTTTACTGTCCATTTATGTAAAAATCGCTTCAGCTCGATTTTCATCTTTAATTATTACAACGTACGCAATATTCTTTTCACTCTTTTTCATTACACCTTTTATGGTATGGGAACTCCAATCAAGTCCTATTGAACATATAAACATGTACGTATTATTAGGCGTACTCTATTTAGGAATTGTCTCAACCGCAGGTGCATTTTTTCTTTGGAATAAAGGATTAGAATTAATGGATGCTAGCATTGGCTCATTATTTTTCTTCTTCCAGCCTATCGTTGGATCGTTGCTTGGTTGGCTGCTCTTAAATGAAACATTAAATATTAACTTTTTCATTGGTGGTATCCTTATTATATGTAGCGTTATAATTACGACTTTTGAAAAGCAAAAATAGTATAAAAAACAGGCAGAGACTTAGTCTCTGCCTGTTCGCATAATTGGCTCTTGATCGTGAAAACCGATGCAAATTGGTATATTACTTTGTAATCCACTACATGCACTTATAAAACTACACACTGTTCTTGCAATTAAATATAAAGTAATACCTACAGCCTTTTTATATGAATCAAAGCCATTTTCACCATAAATATTAGCTAACTCTCCTAAAGACGGTCCTTCTACTTCATCCGTCCAATCACTTGCCCAATCCTCATCTTCTTCTTCAAGAAACATGTAATCGGCACAAATATAGAACTGACTACCCCATTCATTATCAAGATCATACTCAAAATAAATCGCCTTTGCTTCTTCACTTTCAGCAATTTCTAACGCTTCTTTCAAACCTATTCTCATACTTTTCTTGTATAAGTCTAATGGAATCAATGTAATGCGCTCCGCATCCTCACTTGACGCTAGTGTGCGACAAATATCATAATACTTCGATTCTATTTGAGATACTGATAACGAAAATACATCTTCCTGCATTTCCTCTAAATACTGAAACATATCCAAACTATTTCACTCCATACTCTTTACGCAGGCCAATGCGCTGGACGAGACAACAATTTCGGCAATTTCGTATGTTTGTCCCCTTTCGCCGCGTTAATTTGAACTTGCGTAAGAAAAATACTATTTGTAAAATCCGTCCCGCGAATATCTGCATCTCGCAAATCTGCTCCGATGAGATCCGCCCCCCTTAAATTTGCATCTCGTAAATTAGCCGCAATAAGATAAGCTCCTCTTAAATTTGCTCCTTGTAAATCCCTCTTTTTAAGGTTAGCTCCCATAAGATCTGCCCCTCGGTGACTGATTCGTTTTTTACGTGCAGCATTCATTTCCTTCCATACTAATTCACTCGTCTCTAAAAGGAGAATGTTCACTTCTGCACGGTGTAATGGCACATTTACTTCCATTAACTCATCTGGACTTAAATTAGAAAGACGCTCTGTCTCTTCAATGGCTTCCTTCAGCTTTTTATGAATTGTCTGCGTCGACTTTAATAGAATAGCCTCATTCAAATACCACAACATTTCATGAAGCTGATGCATAACTGGAAAAGCATCATACATTTTTCTCGCATGCTCGGCATCTTTCCGCCAATCAATTCCTTTAAACGTAACTTGAGAAATCTTTTGTCCAGCGCCGAAACATTCAAATACTGTACAACCTTTATACCCTTTTCCTCTAAGACTTTTATGTATACTACATTTATAATCTGATTGTAAATTTGTACAAGGTTTACCACCATCTTTATTCACCGCAAAATCTACTGATGCCGCAAACGGTAATGCCACACAACATAATCCAAAACATTTTTCACAATCCGCTTTTAAACTATTGTGATTTACATCCTCTTCTACATGGAAATAATCGTTATGATTAGTCAAAATATATACCCCCTGTTGTCTTTTGACTATTTCATAATATTCCAACTGCACTAAATAATCAATTTTAAAATAAATAGACCTATTTCATTTCAAACAACAACATAATCCATCTATTTCTTTTCATTTAAAAAGGACACCCACTACAATATTAATTATAATTAAATTAAGAACTTTCAAATAACGAGGAGGATTACGATGGCATTAGAAATGAAAACAAACTGCCAAATTTGCGATCATTCCCTTCAGCCCGATTCTGAAGCATACATATGCGTGTATGAATGTACATTTTGTGCACCATGTACAGAGGAAAGACAAAACGTTTGCCCAAATTGTGGCGGCGAGTTAGTACGTAGACCGAAAAAGAAATAATAAAAAGGCAAAAACGAACAGGAATATGTTCATTTTTGCCTTTTTATTTAACCTTTAAAATTACTTCTATTATTGCTTCAAATGATTTTTAACTGCTCTTATAACCAATTCATGATCTACTTCTGGTGGTAATCCTGAGACTGTTATCATTCCAATAACCCCTACGTTTTTTATTTGGATAGGAAAGCATCCACCAAACGCAGCATATTCCGAGCCATCTAAACGGTATTTTTCATGATATGGAACTCCGCTTATTTCACTTTCTATCTGCATATAATACGAGCTATGATTATGCAGGGAAACGACCCGTTTTTTACGCTCAATCCATTTCGTATTTTCCTCAGTCGTCCCTGTCATCTTGAAATGAAATAATTGCACACCATTTTTGGTTATATCAACAGCAATCAATTTCCCCTCTCGCTTTGCTGTTTCAACGATATATAAACCTAATTGCAAGGCATCTTCATTTGTAAAAGAGGAAAATTGAAGTGTTTCCTCCTCTATTAAAATTAGTTTACTTATTTCACTCAAATTTGAAGTACTCATATCTTTAACCTCCCTAATCGTTTTATACCACATTGGCATTTTTTTGATTTCACAGACGCTATAGTATCGTAAAGCTTGTTTTCTTCTTACTGGTGCTATTATGAATTATATTTAACACTTTAAAAATGTATGTTCTTTAAAGTGCTATAGGTACTAAACATTTAGTACAGGAACCGTCTACCTCTGTGATTAATTAAAATATATTAAGTTGGTTGCATTTTTGCAGTGCTACAATGCTCTTGCGAAAAGATACTATATTTTACTTATGTGAATACAAAAAAAGCAAAGCGCCCATGCTTTGCTTCCTACAAAATCCCTTTTAACTTTTCACAAATTAACTTCGCTAAATATTCATAACCTTGTGGTCCGAAGTGTAAACCGTCTTTTTCATCATCTTCTACAAATCTCTTATAATCCTTTTCTTGAATCATTTCAGCGTACAAATTTAGAAAATGACTTCCTGTTTCTTTCGCCACTTCCTCAACCACATTTGCATATTGACCGAGTACTTCATTCGTTCTATTATGTTGCCTTGCTTCATCAACTGGTGCAGGACTAATAAGTAATACTTTTTCTGATGAAATCGCACTTACAATTCCCTCTAAATTTTCTTTGTACGACTGTAATGGAACTGGATCAAATAACACCGAATCATTCGTACCGATAAAAACTGTTACAAAGTCTGGTTTATATGATACTACATCGTCTTCAATCCTATTTAACGCATCGAACGTATTATCACCTGGAACACCCGCATTAACCACTTTCCAATTTGGAAACATCTCTTGCAAACGTGGTGTTAACCTCGGCGTTCCATCAAAAAATGTTTCATCAGCTGTAATACTATCGCCAAAGCATACTAACGTTTTCATTAATCTAGCACTCCTTTTACGTATGAAACAGCTTTCCTTCTATCGCTTTCACATATCTTTCCGCAGAACGTTCAACTGCCTCATTTGCATTTTCTTTTACTACTCGGTGAAAGGCGTTATATAGACGATTAAATTGTAACGGCTTCACTCGATTCGCCATCTCTTCCACTTTCCTTGCTGGTAGTGGAATTAAGTTCGGATAACTATACATGAAACTCACCCACTGTTGGTCCGCTACAACTTGAATAATATCACCTGTTAATAATATACCTTTCCCATCATTTCCTTCTTCCCAATGTAATACAGAACCGCCACTAAAATGCCCTCCGAGACGATGCACAGTAATTCCATCTGCTAATTGTAAAGACTCACCAGTCCAATAAATAATACGACTACTCGGGCGCATAACCCACTCTTTATCGTCTTCATGTATATAAATTGGTACATCGAACGTTTCTGCCCATTCTACTTGCGTTGAATAATAATGCGGATGCGACAGTGCAATCGCATCTAATCCCCCCCACTCTTTTATCTTCTCAATCGTCGTTTCATCTAAATAAGTAATACAATCCCACAGCAAACGATATGACTCTGTTTTTACTACAAATGCCGTCTGACCGATCGCAAATTCTGGTTTTGTCGTAATACTATAAAGCCCATTTTCTTCTTCTATAATTTCATTTTTATATGTATCACTCGTTTGCAAGTTTTCTAAGGTTGTCCATGACTGCCCTTTCGGATTAATATATTGTCTCTCCTCATCACAAATAACACAACTTATCGGTTCTTCCACACTCGCTGCATACTGTACTCCACACGTTGTACAAACGAAATTATTCATAGTTATTCCCCTATCCCTTTAATTTTTTATTAAGCTGATATTTGTTGATCGTTTTCTGCTTTTTTATTTTCAAGTGATACGCTTATAAGAGTAATAAAGTAGACAACTGTAACCGCCATAGGAATTACGATAAATCCTTTTTCCGCAAAAAGAATCCCACATACTGACGTTACTAATACAGTTCCTACTGATAATAACCCATAACTTTTACTTTCATAAATCCATACGTACGGTACAAAATGAACACCTATTAACATCGCTACTACAAAAGGTAACCACTCTGGAAATTGAAAATATGCAAGTAATACAAACGGAATATTCAATACATTTATCCCACCAATTACTCCAGCTAAAGTCCCTAGCGGGTTTCCTTTCGCAAACATGTCAATTTTTAATATAGCAGCTATCATTAAGCCGAAAGGAAATACACAGCCCATACCAATTAAATATACCCACACAACTTGCTTTTCTGAAAGAAGAACACCAGTTATGCTCGCTACAATCCAAAATAAAAGACCAGCTATTATAACAGGAAATCCCTTCTTCGTTTTTTGTGCTAAATCTCTTTTTGCTTCTGAAATGTTCATTTCTATATCTCCCCCAAAATATAAGTGCTATAATGTCGTCTTATTTTCGCTATCGAACATAATCTCATTCATCCAATAACGCCAAACTACTAAGTAATCTTCTAAATCTTTTGGGTGGTGTCTTATACACGTATCTATACGTAAATATAAGCCTATGACTATTTCCTCATATAAATTTCGTTCTTTTTTATGAAATACACATTGTTTTATCACATAATCAATCGTTTCTTTTGTTACATCTTCTGGAGTTGAACAGAACGCGTAAATTAAATCATATATAGGATCTCCTAGTACTGGTAATGGATCAATTACTCCATACAGCTCATTCTCTTGGAATATAAAATTATGAAATCCGAAATCACCATGTAATAAAAATGGCTGATTTATTCCAGTCCCCCTATTTGGACTATTCGCTAGTTTAAGAACAATTCTATACTCTTCCTCACTTATGTAACGTCTTACATTTTCATAAGCTTCCATCACATTTTCCGTTAAAAATTCACTCCAAGATTGAACCAGACTTTCTTTCCATCCCCAGCCATCTGCACCTGGAACAATTTTATACTTATTGATAACTTCTTTTACAAGTGTAATAAGCGTACTTCGTTTATGTCCTTGTTCGCACGAAGTACTACCTTCAAGGAAAGAATACACAACATATGTATGTAAAGGTTCTTTATACAAAAGCTTTGAAAATAACGCATTCCCCTCATAAAAAGAAAGAAAATTAGCTTCTTCACGTATTACTTTCGCTTCATTCGATTTCACAACATATCTTCCATCCAACAAATATACAGTACTTGTCGTTCCTCCGCTCAACACTTTCATGCTATTTGGATAATGTGAAATAATCTTCTCATTAACTAATTGTTTAGCGATTACTGAAATGTTCATTCACTCACCCTCACGTCTGAAGATTCCTTCAATTCAAAAGACAACTTTACTATTATTTGACAGTCACAAGAGAATCCCTTCTAACATCTTAATATTACAGAAACTAATTTTCATTTTATCAAAACGGCTTCCTTCAAGATTTCATCATATAATTCATTCCATTTATAATGATACACTGCACTCTCTTCTACTCTAACAAACATCCTTTTATCGGATTCATACTCACCGTCAAACTTATGCACTTCATTAATCTCCATCCGGTAGAACGGCTGATACCCTACTTTTGGATACGGACTATTTTCATTCCAATTTGGATTATCACTATGGTCAACGATAATATATCCAAATAAAGTACATTCTCCTTTTACATAACCTTCTTCCCACGCTTCTCTTTTAAAACATTCTTCTGGTAGTTCCCCTTCTTCTATATGCCCACCAGGAAAGTCCCAACCACGCTGCTCATGGTCTATTAGTAAAACCTTATTATTATGAAAACAAAAACCGTGAACACTCGTGATTCTTTCGTATTCTGGCAATATACAATCTTTTTTCCACGTTAACTTCACTTTTGATTCCCCATAATTTGCGCATATAGTTACCATTTCCCTCACTCCAAATGCTCTTCATTTAATCTAATAATCTCTATTGCACGATCTCTTTCTTTTAACTTACGAGCCAAACTTTCTACACCAAATACTTCTGTAAATGTGTGGCTTCCTACAATCAAATTGATGCCTTTAAATTTCGCATGTTGCACTGTATATAATGTTTTTTCTCCCGTTATGTACGTATCACAACCTTTTTCTAGCGCACGCTCAATCAAATTTGTATTGTTCCCTGCACCTGTTAATATCGCAATCCGTTTTACTGGCCTGTCATGATTTTTCCAGCTCTTCACTTTCTCTTCCATTCTCTCTTCAAGTTTTTCAACTAAATTTGAAAAGGGAATCGCTTCTTTATATTCTCCTATTCCCGGTAGCTCTTCTTCCTCATACGTTGAATATTCCAGTATTGTATCTATCCCAATTTCATTAAATAACGACGTACACGTGCCAAACTTTACGAAATCTAACGGCAAATGAATCCAAAAATGATTCATTTCATATTCTTTTAATTTCTCAATACAAGCCTCTTCCATACCGAATAGAAAACTCTACGGTGCATGATGTGTAACTATCATATCTACCCCATTTTGATATGCTTCTTCAATTGTCTCTAGCGTCAAATTTGTCGTGTAACCTATTTTGTGAAATTCCTCTTTACTAATGTGAGTGAAGCCATACTCGTCATCACCGTATTTATTAAGATGCTCTTCAAAAAGTGATGTAATATGTTCTTTGAACTGCGTTATATTCATTTTCATTTCTCCTTTCATTTACTTTTATATTTCAAAAATAAGGAAATACTATTTAACGACGTTACATACATATAGGAGGACAATATGAAACCTGAATTTTTAAAAGCTATACATGAAGCGATTGGAAATGTTGAGCATATTCATATAGAAGAAAGTGGTGCAGATAGTTTAATTATTCATCACGATGATGCACAGCAATTAAAACAAGTTGCTGAAACGTTAGAACACAATAATTTCCGCTCTACTATTAGAACAGCTGGAGATGCTTCTTATATTGAAGTGTTGAACAGATAAAGAGAAGTCCCAGCTATGTGCTGGGCTTTATTCTTTTATATTGAAATTTCAAACTCTTTCACATACACCGCTGTTCCAGCAATATCAATTTGTAAGTTATCATTTTCTACATCTTTCGTTACATAAACCATTACACGACCATCTTTATTTATTTCCTGTCCTTGCTCAACGATTAACTCCAGTTCATGGTCAAAATCTTTCTCCAAATACGTCGCATAATACGCTCCCATTACACCTGAAGCCGTTCCTGTCACAGGATCTTCTATTGTTCCAGAATAAGGTGATGAGAAATGACGACCGTGCATTTTTGCTTCTGCATCATATGTTTCCATGCAAAGTGGATGAATAGAAGCGTTAGATATTTCTTTTAATACCGATGGAAATTTATCATTATTAGGTTTCATTCTTTCACATGCATCTAGATTTTTAATCGGTACAATTACAGTCCAGTTCCCCGTACTTCCATATACAATCGGTACACTTGCATCTAAATCCGTTACTTCCAAACCGATACTATGAGCTAATTCTTGTTTTGAACCTGCAAAATCTTTAAACTGAGGTGCTGCCTGCCTCATTTTAATAAAGGTTTCTCCATTTTCATTTGCACCTATTTGTATTGGTAAAACACCTGCCTTCGTTTCAATCGTAAGGTTTGTTTTTTCTTCTAATAAACCTCTTTCACGCAAGGCATATATAGTGCCAACTGTCCCATGACCACATAAATTCATTTCAAACCCTGGTGTAAAATAGCGCATTCTTATATCTGCTACTTCTGAAGAAAGAACGAAAGCTGTTTCGTTAAATCCAACCTTTTCAGCAATACGCTGCATTTCCTCTTCCGTTAATCCATCCGCCTCTAGTACAACACCTGCTGGATTTCCCATATTTGGTTTATTCGTAAATGCGTCGTAATGAAATACGTTTATAGTCTTCATTTCTTTGTCCCCTAATCTTCTTCTAATTTTCCAATTGTTAATACTTGTAAGATTGTACTTTACCACTTCAATTCCCCTACACCCGGCTCAATAAACTTACCCGAAACATCCTCATTTGAATCCATTACCCAATCATATATATTTTGTGCTCCTTCAGCCGGAGCCATATTCGCATCAAAGGCACCAATGTCAGTCTTTAACTTCCCAGGATGAATTGCGGTTACACCAATTCCTTCATTCTCAAACTCCTGTTGTAAGCAGAGCGTTAACATATTCTGTGCAGCTTTTGCGATCCGATATGAATATGAGAACTGCCCTTGTGGAAATTCTTTTCCGGCCATTTTATGCAATGAACCTAATCGAGAGGATACATTTATTATTCTTGGTTGATTCGACTTAGTTAAAGCCACATATGTACCTTTTACAGCTCGAATAACTCCTAAGCAATGAACATTAAATAGTTCCATTAACTCTTCAGAATTTGCACGTAAAATCTCGGTTTCCTTACCAGTAATTCCAGCGTTATTTATAACTAGATCAATATACTTTGTATATTCCTCCAGCTGGTTTTTAATTTGCTCCGTACTCTCATCAATCGATAAGTCTGCTAATATAGGAAAACATCTAGAACTAAACATTTTCTTCAATTGCGTTACCGCAACCTCACTTCTAGCTAACGGATAAACAATATGCCCATTTTCATGAAACACTTTCACTAACTGTAACCCTAATCCACGATTTCCACCTGTAATAAGTACCCTCATATATCCGTCTCCTTATTTTTATAATAAATAAGAAAATCTGCCCACTTACCATTCCCCATAGAAAATGCCTCCCTCATACATTCAAATGAAAAACCAGCTCTTTCTGCAAGACGAACGGATGGCTCATTATCGATGTGTATATGTAATTCGATTCTATGAAATTGAAGGCCATTAAAAAATAACGGCAGCGCAGCTTTTACACTTTCTACTCCGTATCCATTTTTCCAATGTTGATTATGAATAGAGTAGCCCATCATTGCCCATTGATAGTCCATACGTAAAATTTTTATAAGTTCTAGCTTTCCAATATTGGCGCCATCTTCTTTCTGAAAAATACCTAGCACATACATTTCATCTCGTCGTGCCGCCTCATCAAATCCTCTTATCCATTCCGTAAACCATTCTTTCGTTGAAGACGACATGTCATGATAGCCATCATCGTATTTATATTGAGATGGTAACCTCTTATTGAATCCATCTAACCAACTTTCATAATCCTCTTTTTGAAATGGACGAATAATCAGTCTCTCTGTCTCTACTTGTAATAGTGGCAGCTTCATTTATATCTCTTCCTTTAATTGTTAATTGAATATTCTTTATTATCTTACACAAAATACAAAATCTAGTAAATCATTATGTTTTTTATAAAAAAAAATCCAGTTATCCTTTTTACATAACTGGATTCTTCATTATTTAATAACCTTTTATTTCACAAGAAAAACATCCCTTAATTCCCTCTTCAACACTTTCCCTAAAGCGTTTTTCGGTAATTCGTCCATAAATACAACTTCTGGTATTTTATAGCTTGCTAGTTTTTCTTTACAATGCTGAATAATCTCTTCTTCTGTTAAAGACGTTTGAATGTCCTTTACAATGTAAGCTGTTGGAACCTCCCCCCAAAAGTCATTTGGAATCCCAACTACTGCAACTTCTAAAACGCCATTTATTTCATGAATTACATCTTCTACTTGATCTGGATATACGTTGTCACCACCGCGTACGATAACGTCTTTATATCTTCCCATAATATGTAGAAATCCATCATCATCTATCATACCGGCATCACCCATGTTAAACCAATTATCTTTTACTACCTTCTTTGTTGCCTCTTCATTATTCCAATATCCTTTAAACATGTACGGGCTTTTCACGTGAATCTCTCCAACTTTATTTGTTGTTAGCTCATCACCTGTTTCTGGATGAACAATTTTCAGCTCTACATGTTTCAAAGTTTTCCCTACAGAAGACATTTTTTCTTTCCCCATATTTGGATGCCAAGAAGTTACTACCCAACCTTCTGTACTACCATAACCTTGCACCATATAAATGCCTTTTTCCATATATTTTTGGATAAGTGTTTCTGGCACCTTTGTACCACCGCTTTGTGCTACTTTAAAAGTTGAAATGTTTCGTTCCTTTTTATCTAATTCATCAAGCATGTAACTATAAACAGCTGGGAACGCAAGCATCGTAGTAATTTTCTCTTCTTCAATCTTATCCCAAATAAGAGTAGGATTCGAATCAGCTAAAAAGACCATCGTAACGCCATGATAAATACAATTTAAAATAGAAAGCACGCCACTCATATGAAACAATGGGTGCACTGATAAAAAGCGTTCACCTGCTGGAATTTCTCTTTGCCCCGCAATTTCAGTAAAATAATGGTGTAAGTTTTTATGACCAATTACACATGCTTTTGCCTGTCCAGTCGTTCCTGAAGTAAATAAGTAAATAGCATCATCATCTTCATGAACTTCCACATTCGGCTCTGTTATTGGCTGTTCCTTTAATTTTAATTCAAATAAGCCAAACCCTTCTTTTGTCGTCTCAATTACATAAGGAATTTCTTTAACTCCATTAATCTTTAATACAACTTCACTAAATTCATCATCAATAACTAATACTTTTAATCTCGCTTCTTTTACAATCGATTCTAATTCATAAGCAGTAAGCTGATGATTAAGCGGAATAAATACCGCTCCAATTTTTAAGCTTGCCATCATAACGCTTGGAAACGGATGATTATTTTTGCATAGAATTCCTATACGATCCCCTCTTTTCACACCGGTATGTAACAAATAATGTGCAAGCTGATTTACTCGTTCATTATACTGCTGAAACGAATACCTTTTCTCTCCACCGATAAGCGCTTCCAAATTTGGTGACTGCATTGCTCTTTTTTGTAATAATTGTCGCATCGTTCTCAAGTAAAACTCCCCTTTATATATGTTAGGATTTTTTTTACCAGATTAACTATTAATTTACTAAAGATTAAACTTAGTGAATTTAAATGAAGTGAATCTTTAGTCGATGTGAGGTGTTCATCCCGACTGATTATTAGTCCACACCTTACGGGCGGTTAATGCGGGATAAACAAAAATAGCCATCTACTTAACAAGTAAATGGCTATTTCTCCTTATATATTAGAATACTCCTTATTCATCACATATTTCACATACTCAGGTGCACTTTTGTCAATCTCTTCATCACTGATTTCATATTCCGCACCATATAAATAAAATGATGGTATAAATTCCATTCCTGTATATAAGCTCGTAGCGTGGAATGGTTTGGTTAATTCATCCATTGTAATTCCGCTATTTTTATAGTCTTTTTCTAACCCACCTATAGAAATAGCTACACCAAATTCTTTCCCCTTCACTTTATCCCCTTTTGATCCGTAGGCAAATCCATATGTTAATACATCATCGAACCATTTTTTTAATAATGGTGGTGAGCTATACCAGTAGAGTGGAAATTGGAATATATATCGGTCGTGCTCTACTAACAGCTTTTGTTCTTCTTCAATATTAAATTCCCAATTTGAATTCATGCACCGTTATTTCATCTGGATATTTCTCAAGTTCTTCTACCCATCTTTTATTAATTCGAGACTTTTCAATATCAGGATGTGCTACAATTACAAGTGTTTTCATATATTTTCTTCCCCCTTATAAATAATTCAAACGCTTTAGTATTAGTATGAATGAGTCACATATAATTGAAAAGTACGTACTTTAAAGTGCTATAGGAACCTTAAAGTACCTTTGGAGGTGTTATATGAATCAAAATGATAATTGCCCAATCGCAACGACACTCGACGTGATCGGTGGAAAATGGAAAATTCATATTTTATGTGTTTTGGCGGATGGAAAAATGCGAACAAATGAAATAAAACGAGAAATCCCAAACATTACACAAAAAGTTCTCACACAGCAACTTCGGCAACTTGAGGCTGATGGGATTATCCATCGTACTGTATATCAAGAAGTACCACCAAAGGTTGAGTACACAATAAGCGAACATGGAAAATCTTTAATGCAAATTATGGATGAACTATTTGAATGGGGAAAAGACCATCAGATCAAAAGATTACATGACTAAAAAAACTACCAAATTCTTTACATACTAGTGGGAATGGCACATCACTATCAAGCTAACAAAAAGACCCTAATAAGAAAACTTTCATTTTTATAATCCATTTAAACTTTAGCTTGATAGTGATACGGCAAGACCCTAATAAAGAAATGTATTAAACAAATTAAAAACAACAACACATACGACTACTGTTAATAAGAAAATTATAGTCGCTGAATTACTTACTTAATTTTGAAATCTAAACAGTTACCCTTTAAGCCAAGCTTAATAATATCGCTTTTGTACGATTATCTGTTACTTCATAATAAATTTCTAATCCTTTCCGAGTACCTGTAACGACTTTAGTAGCTTTTAGTTTAGATAAATGTTGACTAATTGTACTTTGAGGCATTTGTAATGTTTCATACATTGTCGTTACGTTAATAGGACCTTTTGCAAGCATTATTTTTACTAATGATAAACGGACAGGATGCGCCAACACCTTTAATACTTCAGTGATTTCTTCATACATTTCTTTCATATTTTTTCTCTCCTTTTATATAACTATTAATGATATCCATATATATAATTCGAAAGGATATACGATTTTATGTCCGTCATTTTAAAAAATATTAAGAAATTCCTTCAGATGGAAGGAATCCCTCTGTTCAATATTCTATAGATTTTTCTTTCACTCGATATTATGTGGTAGGAGCTTTCCTTACTGAGAGCCTCTACCATTGTTCCCTTGCTGATTCCCATTATTTCCTTGTGATCCTCTACCGTTGTTCTCTTGCTGATTTCCATTATTCCCTTGAGACCCTCTGCCATTGTTCCCTTGCTGATTCCCATTATTCCCTTGCGATTCTCTTCCGTTGTTCCCTTGACCATTCCCATTATTCCCTTGCGATTCTCTTCCGTTGTTCCCTTGCTGATTCCCATTATCCCCTTGCGATTCTCTTCCGTTGTTCCCTTGAGCATTCCCATTATTCCCTTGCGATTCTCTTCCGTTGTTCCCTTGACCATTCCCATTATTCCCTTGCGATTCTCTTCCGTTGTTCCCTTGACCATTTCCATTATTCCCTTGCGATTCTCTTCCGTTGTTCCCTTGATGATGCCCATTATTCCCTTGCGATTCTCTTCCGTTGTTCCC
Source organism: Bacillus sp. FDAARGOS_1420 (assembly GCF_019344915.1). Lineage (NCBI taxonomy): Bacteria > Bacillati > Bacillota > Bacilli > Caryophanales > Bacillaceae > Bacillus > Bacillus sp. FDAARGOS_1420. The sequence goes on from NZ_JAHWJB010000002.1 coordinate 2,425,457, forward strand.
TTGGGACCCTCTTCCGTTGTTTCCTTGCCCATTTCCATTATTTCCTTGTGACTCTCTTCCGTTGTTTCCTTGCCCATTTCCATTATTTCCTTGTGACCCTCTTCCGTTGTTTCCTTGCCCATTTCCATTATTTCCTTGTGATCCTCTTCCGTTGTTCTCTTGCTGATTCCCATTATTTTCTTTTATTTGCTTCGGTTGTTGTTCCTTAGATTGCTTTTGTTCTATATGCTCTTTCTTCTCGTTGCTTTCTTCTTTTACAGGAGATGCGTCCGATGATGCATCAGAAGATGACTTTTGTTGTTCTTGATTAGACGGAGGTGCAGGTGGAGTAAGCGATTTTTTCTTCTCATTCTCTTGTTTTATATAAACGCCCGTTCCAACCCCTGCTTTCTTGGCATCCTCCCGCATTTGCATCGTACTGCTTTGATATTCAACTGTAATATGTTTTATCTCATACTCTTTCTTTAATTCCTGCATAACCTTTTCCAACTGTGGTTCTAGCGACTTGTCCTTTGCAACAGCTGTTAGCATAACTTGCTTATCATTCGTTAAGTACTTATCCTCTTGACTCTGCTTTATAATAGTGCGTATCACATCTTGCAGATGCTTATTTTCCCACCCTTTCATTTCTTTTAAAATACGCCTTCCGTCATCATTACAAGCCCGCAAATCTATAACACGAAGATCTTCCGTTACGCTCGCCTCTAAACTTGGATTTATATCAACTGAGACATAAGCAAACACTTTTTCTTCTGGTTGATTGTAGAAAAACAGCAATACGCATAGAAAACCAGCAACAATTACTGTTGTCGGCTTTAAGAAAGGTGGCATTGAAAAACGAGGCGCTCTTTGTTCTTGTTTGTTAAACAAGATTTCCTCTCCTATCATGTATGGGTGCGCTTTTCTTTTAAATGTAATAAACTCTCCATTTGGAGTTAAAACAACTACGCTATGCTTTTTTATATCCATCACAATTCCTTTATTCATCATGCTTTTCCCCTCTTATGTAATCCAGAATATATGTATACTTGTTTGCAAAGATAATACACATCGCAATAATGTATTTTCGATGTCGCTCCAACGTTTTACGACTTACCCTAACACGTGGTTCAATATGTTTAAGGGGTAATTTTTTCTTTCGGAACAGCTCTTCCATCATTTTCTCGTCTTTTATAATAATCTTTACAATTTCTATTAAGTGCTCACGCGTATCACGATGCTTAGGGGATTCCTTAGTAAGCTCTGAAAATGTGATTTTAAACTCAGCTAGTACACTTTGAAAATGAAGAATTTCCTCCTTACGGTTACTATTTTCCATCTCTTTCATATACTCCGTAAGCGACACTTGCATTTCTAACATTTCCTCTTGCTTATCTTCTTTTAAAAAGACAAGATTATGTTTAGACTCCTTGCGTATATAGTCAATTACATCTCTTTTTATAAGAAGATCAGCAAACGCTAGAAAAGATTTTCCTTTTTTATATGAATACTGTTCAATTGCTTCGTTAAATGCAAATAATCCAATGCTATATTCATCATCCTGCTCTGTAATGTACCTGCGGCAGACAGACGATATTGATTTTCTAATAAACGGCTGATACTGTACGATAAAAGCTTCCTTATCTCCACCGTTGTTTTGTATGTTAAATACGATATCTTCTATTTTCGTTTTTTTTAAGATTTTCATTACTAAACTCAACACTAGTAATCTCCCTGCCTCCTTCTGCTTCAAATAGCAAAATGGCCACTAAACAAGTGACAATTTAACCACATTTTCTTAGTACTTTTCTTTGGGCTTGTCTACTTGCTATTGCTCATATTTTTCGAGTCCAATTTTTTTATATGACTATTTTTTCCACTTGTACTAAAGTGAAGTCTGTATTTTGTATTACTTTCTTGTTTTCTTTTGCAATACCACTTGCTCTTTTCTATTTTAGCTGCAATCTTTGAATAACTCTTCGCTATATTTTTGGTAATTTTAGCTTTTTCTTTCATTTATTTTCTTCTACTTATACATATTCGAAGGAATAAATAATTTTATGGGGGTCAAAAAAATATTTTTTATAAAATAGTTATTTTTTTAAAAATAAAAACCATCAATTGGAAGAAACTCGTTATAGCTCCTCCTTATGGTAATTCCTTTGTAAACTTTTTATTTAAATGTATAATTGTATTAAAAGTCTAAAATTTCAGAATCAGAGGGCGGCGTCATGAAAAGTTTTGGTACGTTAGTAATCTCTACCGTCATTTCAGCAGGCTTAGTGTATTATAATATCGATTCCTTTTATAATAAATTTACATCCGGGAATACATATTACTGGGTAAACGGTATCCTAGCTGCTGGATTCCTTATATCCTTAATTATCAACATAAAAGATATCATCAAGAAAAACTACACAACTTCTGAATCAAATTAAGGAGCCTATTATGGTTCCTTTTTCTATGCAAAATAAAAAAGCAGCTGTTAAGCTACTTTGAATTCTTCTTATCCCCAAATGAAATGATATATATATTCTCCCGTTACACGTTCATTAATTCCAGCGATCCTAGCGAATCTCATTAAGTCCGCCCCTTGAAGAAAATACACCGAGATCGTAACTGGTACTTGTGACCACATGAATTGATAAAGCTCATTCACTCTCTGATTCGTCGAAACGATTAAATCATTTACAGGTCCATGATTCCATGCAGAGGTTTGAACTGAAGTGAACGGAAGGTCTTTCCCATTAACCACTATTCTTACCACACTTTGAGTTATGTCCACAACAATCCCCTCCACCATTACAAAATTTAAACCTGTTTCTATACTCATATTCTTGATTAATAATAAATGTTTAAGGCAAACCCCTATTTTCATTTCTACTCAAGAACAATTTATTTGATAAAATAAAAAAGCAGCGGATTCGCTGCTTTAAAATCTACATAACTCCCTTTTCTTTTGCTCTCTCATAAAGAACCGTGCGGCTTACACCTGTAACTTCACATATCTTCTTTACTGTAAGCTTGTTTTCCTTTCGGTTTGCAAGCAGATCTAAAGCATGTTCCATATTAGGATTATCATCATCGTACTTCTTAGGGCGCCCTTTATAAACACCACGCTCTTTAGCTAGTTCAATACCTTCTCGTTGCCGCATTCGAATTAGGTCACGTTCTAACTGATTAACACCAGCCATTACAGTGAGTCGGAAAGTGCTGTATGGATTATCGCTTGTAGTATCAAGCCAATTGTCTTTTAACGACTTAATAGAAGCGCCTTTTTCTTTAATTGTTTCTATGATACATTTCATTCGCTAGATTGATAAGCATTTCAAATGCCATCCCACGGTTTCCGAGTCCCATTGTTATTCCTCTCTTTCTATTAAAAGGATTATTTTGTTAAAAACTTGATTCTAATTTATAACCTCTATCTTTTTCTTTTATTTCCCATTAAAATTGAGTAAAACTATTTTGATAACATAGGAGAAAGCTATGAAACATAACCTCAATCTATGGTCCTTTATATGCTCTTTGATTTGCGTTGGACTATTCCGTTTATATTTTGAAATTCCACTTGAATTATTCAAATTTTTCACGGATTCATTACACATTCACCCTTTATTTATATTACTAGTTTTAACAATAGGAACTTTTTTTGCTGGCATTATAGGATTTTCTAAGATGAATAATTGGATTGCGATGCTTAGGAGTGTAGCAACAGTCTTACTAACATTGTTATTATCAGTGTTTTTAACACTAACTTTGATTGTGGGTTATGCATTAAGTTAAACGTAGTTTTTTATGAGTAAAACTCAATATTCCGTCAATAATATAGATGACATTAGATTTTTCTCCTTGTTCCCCCTTGGAGATGAGCAGTTAGTTTTTGCTAACTGCTCTTATATTTATAACAAAGCTAAGATTCTTTAGAATGATTCTTCTTTATTTCTCAATATAAGGAGCCTTGGATTTTCATTAAAACTCCTGTAGTATATGAACAAAGAGTAAGGTAAGAGTTACTCTTTGCCATTTTAGGAGAGGTTCTGTTGGAGACAACAGGACCTTTTTTCATAAAGAGATGGTTTTGTTTAATTTCTCACCACTAACCACAAAAAAATATCTTATAATCGTTATATAATAAATTAAAATAATGGATTAGGAGTAGATCAAATGCCAGTTACACTAGAACTTATTCTTTTCATTCTTCTAGCAATTAGCGCTATTGGCTATTTAGTAAAAGAATTTCAAAAAACTAGGAAAAGAACACTTGGAATTTCACTAGAATTCTTGGTTCTTTTCTGGTCAATATGGAGAATATCGACTATCATAATCTGATTTGTAAAACATGAATTCCTTCGAATAAAAATCAATATTATGTCCATAATGTTGATAGGCTGTATGCCAAAATCCATTTAGTTTTCTCTGTATCTCCTTGTATTGAGCAGTTAGTTTTTGCTAGCTGCTCTTTTATTTATGGAAAAAGATAAAATTTTTTATAATGTTTCTTCTTTATTTCTCAGTATCAGGAGCCTTGGATTTTCATTAAAACTCCTGTAGTATATAAACAAACAGTAAGGTAAGAGTTACTCTTTGCCATTTTGGGAAAGGTTCTGTTGGAAACAGCGGAACCTTTTTTCGTGATTTAAAGGTACTAAGACAAAATGAAATATTTACCATGAAGGTAATTGTTAAATATTTTACGCTTATACAGTATAATGGGATAGTTATTGTGTATTGGCATTAAGAGGAGCGTCCTGATTAAGCGCTTCTCTTTTTTTATAAAATAGCTCCAAATTACTTGGACACATTTACCAGTTTATTCAACACAAATATCATGTTAAAATCCCTTGTGAATACGACATAACTCAACTTGGTGAAGCCCTGTAATATTTCCTATAGGGCTTCTTTTTTTACAAGCAGTTATTTCATTACGCTGACTATCTTGTTGTGCAAAATAACGATTTTGTTCACTTTTTTGATACATTTATAAAACATTCATATGTTATCTTCAGTAAGTTCTATTTCCTTTATAATATTGTGTGAAGTATACCAACGAACGAAGCCTAAAAAACTCTAATGAAGTGATGAAAAAAACCTAATTTCTCTACAAAACATTGAGAAATTAGGCTTTTTAATAGAAAAAGTAGCATTTATAAACAATGAATACAATTTAACTCTTCAATTCTATTTTCACAGATTCATATATTCTTCTAAAGTCAGTTTTTCCTTATATATATTTTCAGCAATATCTCCTACATAGCGAATATGCCAAGGTTCATATGCATAACCCGTAATACTTTCCTTCCCCTTAGGATAACGAATGATAAACCCTGCACGATGCGCGTTTTCTTTCAGCCATTTTCCTTCCTTCGTATTCGCAAAGGATAGCTCTAGTTCATTGTTCGCACTTTTAGAAGAAACATCCATCGTTAACCCTGTTTGATGTTCGCTATGCCCTGGCTTTGCAGAGAAGCGATCCGTATGCTCTTGCCCTTTCTTTTTAACATTGTTGGCATACAGACCTTTTTGATACTCATAGGAACGAAATCCTGAAACAGCATTCAACTGGATCCCATCTTGCTTAGCTAAAAGGAATAGTTTTTCTAACGCTTCCGCTGCTTCTTTACGAAGATGACTCTTTTCTACCGTTCCACTAAATGAGAACGGTACATTTGGTACAACTAAATCCTCTGGCATATAGTCTTCGGGTAAACCATATTCCTTATTTACTACAGCCTGTATACTAGCAAAGGAACTTGCTATCTTATTTGAAGTCCCATTTTGCTTACTATTTTTTTCTTTATTTATGGAGTTTTCACTAGTTTCATGGTTTGTCTTATATGGTTCTTTACCAATAGATATATTGGTGTAAATGATAAAGATACCTAGCATTACTACTATACAAGTTAAGGTTCCTACTAATTTAAGTCTCATCATTCATTTCCTTCCTGCAACTCCTACTGTTACTCATTCATCATACTTCAACCATATCAAATCCATATTAATTCCCTGTGAACTTTTCTTCATAACGTATTCCTTAATAGATTGATAGTATATCTTCCCTTTCTTTTGGAACCCTTAAAATATCAGCTCTATTCATACATGTAGAAAAACAACCTAAAAATTTGTATAATAAGATAAGAAGTGTAGCATTCTATTATAGAAAGGTCTTGGTATAATGCTAGGTATTGATGTCAAAAAAACAAAAGAAGAGTTAATTATTTCATGGCAATTTGCGGAGGTCACGATTCCATTACGTGATGTAATCGAGGTTACCGAAGATGCTACCTATGCGGGTGTTGAAGAACCAAGTGTAATCCGTATCGGAACAGCATATGGGACAACTGATCGTATATTAATTAGAACTGTAAAACAAAATTATGTATTATTTACTACAAACAAAGTGTCGATTTTAAAAGCTATACTTGCTTAAATATGGTCATATAAATAGACTCAAACAAAGTTCGAATAAAGAAAAAGAGAGAAGTCATAGAATAGACTCCTCTCTTTTTCTTTATTCGAACTAAATTTTGTAATCCATACTCACTTCAGTATAGCTTTTACAACATAAGTACGTCTTACTGTTTCGATTCTAATATTACTAATCTTATTAAGACCAAATCCACACATCATCATTATTTTGAGTGTTATTGTTTACCTTATGTACTTTTTCGATATGATCAACTGTGTTGTAATTAATAGAAATGCCGCCCCAACCTACATACTTCATATCAATTTTGACTTTCTCACCCGTTTTAAATACTTGTCCCTTTGTTAAGAACACGTCAATTATGTCTTTCTCCCCATTTAGTGATGGATACTCAACAACGACATATTTAGTAGCACTGTCTTCCATCGTACCTACTTCTGATACTTCACCAATCAGATGAGCCATTTTCTTTCAAATGCATACCTAATTTGTTTGTAGTATTTTCAACTTCTGTTGCAACCATATATTCCGTAAAATTACGCATCATAGATCCAGTCGCTTTTACTTCGTCTCCTACTTTCATATTTGAAAGATTTTCTATATACACACTAACAGGTTCTTCATATTGTTTAGATTTCACAACAATCACACCATGATCCACTTCTACAACGTGTCCTTCTAATGTCGAGAAATTTGTTTCAATAGAAGCTGCACTCGCTTTTGTTGCTTCTAATCCTGGTAGATTTGTTCCTGATAATGCTGCGAACCCTAAAGCACCTGCTAAAATTAATTTTTTCATACCCATTCTATAACATCTCCATTCATGACGATTGTATTTGTTTGATTGGTATCGGCCAACCTGTAACCATTTTATTCATGCAATCTTACATACTACGTTTTCGCAATATATCTATGTAATTTTCTTATGCCTGCTTCTAACTAACAAAAAATAACTTGATAAGGTAATTAAAAGGCCTACTATTTACAATGTAATCCTCGTTAGAACACAATAATGCAAACAAGAATATATCCCCCAGATTTGTCCGCAGGTTTTGTTGAGTTTAAATTAAAGTCTACCTCTCCCTGATGTTTCCCCTTTTTATTAAGTACTTCAAATCTACCATGTTGTGTATCTAAAGCATAAAGATATTACATTGCCTAAAAAGGGCGTAGTACTGGTGTATTCAAAGGAAAGTTAATTAAAAAACAGATGGATTCTAATGAATTGTGTACAGTTTAGCAGTATATTATGAACATTATCTTAAGGAGAATGGCATCACTTTATTCAGTATGTTGTTTCTTGTTTTTCGTTGGTAGGTTTACAATAAAGAGACGATAGACATGTCTCACCTGCATATGAACATAATCGGACTCTGTTTTGCTGTAGGAGTTTAAATAGGCGTAAAAACACCCTCGAACAATCGTGGGTGTTTTTAATGGATAAAGAATACAAACGGTATGAATAGAATTTCTACTCTTTTCATACCGCTTTACATTTATTTATAAGTTTCATACGATATTCGCGGAAAAATGGCAGCATCTCTTTTATAAATACGGCTCAAATGTTACCATATCTGATAATGGAAATATTAATGTAACGCTAGTTCCTTTATTCATTTCAGATTCAATGCCAATTTTCAATCCTAATTTTGAACAAAGTTTTTCGCATAGATACAAGCCCATTCCTGTACTTTTACTAAATCTCCTACCATTCTCTCCCGTAAATCCCTTTTCGAAAACTCTATTTACATCTTTAGGTATTATCCCTACTCCATTGTCCTCTATAGTTAATATTACTGAGTTAGCTTTCTTAATTGAATATATACGTATCATTTGTTCTTTGTTATTTGAGTACTTTATAGAATTTCCTATTATTTGATTAATAATAAATCCAATCCATTTCCCATCACTATATACGATTTCATCAATATCCTGAATATCTAATTTTATTCTCTTATGAATAAAATCTCTATAATTTCTTTTAATTACAGTTCTTACTAAATCATCAAGGTTGAGTGGTTTTATAATATAGTCCTTACCGACATTATTGCTTCGAGAATAATACAACACCTGTTCTACAAACCCTTCGATTCGATCCAATTGCGAGTCTATTTTATTAGTTACTTCATTTTGATTATTTTCAATTATTAGCTTTGTAGAAGCTATCGGCGTCTTAATTTCATGTACCCATGTTTCTATATATTCCCTATAATCCAATTGCATATCTCTATAATACTTTATATTTTCATGCATATCTCTACTTGTTTCTTGCAGTATAGCGTTAAGCTTTTCCCCATGTATAAAGTTTGATTCCTTTACTACCTCCGGAAGTAGATATTTTTTCTCCAAGTTTTCTAATATGCCATTAATCTCATTATAATAATTTTTACATTTTATAAATTCCATAGCCATATATAAAATCAATGGAAAAAACCAAATACAAAAGACTAAGAATATTATAATGAACTGAACATTCGCAGTCAGCAATACACCTGCTAGTATAATAAATACCAGTACGTTTGATAGTATTACTACTATTTTATCTTTAATAAATTCACCTATATTCATGGCATTATATACCCTAAGCTTCTTCTTGTTGCAATTGGATTTTCTATACCTATCTCTTCAAGCTTTTTTCTTAATCTATTTATATTAACAGTTAAGGTGCTATCATCCACAAAATAATCAGATTTCCATAAGGTTTCTATAAGTGAATCTCTTTTGACAATATATCCGCGATTATTTATTAAGCATGAGAGTATTTTAACTTCATTTTTAGTTAACTCTACAGACTTGTCTTGATAAGTAACTGTTGCATTTGAAAGATTTAAATTAAAATTTCTATAAATTAAGATATTATTTGTCTTTAAATCTCCATATGTTCTTCTTAAAATGTTTGTTACTCTTGCTAATAGTATTTCTGTATTATAAGGCTTTGTTATAAAATCATCTGCTCCTAAATTCATACTTATTAGTTCATCTACATCACTATCTCTGCTTGTAACCATGATAATTGGAACATCTGAAGTTTTACGTATTTCCCTGCATATATAATAGCCATCGAACACAGGAAGGTTTATGTCTAGCAATATAAGATCTGCATTCTCACTTTCTATATATTCGATAATATGATTAAAATCTGCAGGAGCCTTTACTTCATATCCATACTTTATAAAAAAATTTTGTAATTCTTCTCTGATGATTTCATCATCTTCAATCAGTATGATTTTTTTCATGACTTTTCCCTTCCTATATAAAATATAAGGCTATTACATCTTAAGAAACAAGGTGTAATAGCCCTAATGAGCATTATAAAATCAAGTATTACTTTTTACAATATTTTTATACCCAACATATGTCGTGTATAAATATATTACATAAACTACAAGAAATACTAAGCCAGTCATCAATGCTGGTAAAATAATGTCTGTTTGTTGAAATGCGTTAATAAAATCATTGACTACATAAATTCCAACTGTAGAATGAATTATGGCAAGAATAACTGGCAGACTAAAGTATACGAAAGTTTGAATAAAAATCGTTTTATCGATCATTGCTCCGTTTGAACCAATTCTCTTCAATGATTTATATCGATCTATGCTATCACTGGCTTCTGATAATTGTTGAAGAGCTAATACAGCCATACTCGTTATTAAAAATACAATACCTATATATATCCCAATAAACAGTATGATAGTTTTCAATCCCTTATTTTCTGCACAAACTTCATCCTTTGATTTGCCAGCTATACGATTAAGATTTAATTTCTGGCCATTTTCGTCATAAAAGCCCCGTGCAACGTTATCATATTTTTTATTATATTCTTTTCTATTTCCATCTAAATAATTTACATTAAGTACGGATTCAGTAATTTTGTAGCCTGATAAAAACTCATCATTTATAACGATTGTGAAGTAATTAGTTCGCACATCAGAAGTGTAAAGATTCTCTTGTATAACTTTAGCGTTTTTTATCGAATATTCTTTTTCTTTAATGTTTATCTTATTGCTATTTTTTAATCTTTCATTTGTCGAATTAACAAACCGGCTTTCATTTGATAAAAGTAAAATTTCATTGTTATTTAAAGTGTTTTCCTTTTCACCTTTAAGATTTAAAATTTTATTATAATCAGATACTTTAATGAAATCTATACTCATATTATAATCTTTAAGTTCTGGTACAAAGTCCACCACTTCCATCCCTGTTCGATATACATTATAAGATATATAGTTTTCGTTATTACTTATTTTAAAGTTAGCTTTATTTAATACGTCTTCTATCGTGTAACTTTCATCCTTATTCTCCAACGTAATACTGGCATCAAATGGTGTTACTTCTTTCGTTCTTGCTTCCATCATTCTGTTAAAGCTGATTCCTGTAGATAAAGCCACCATTGTGAGGCATAACATTAAACAGATTACAGACATGGATATAAAATTTGTATTAACCTTACTATTTATTTGTTTGATGATAAATATATTTAAACCTTTAAAATAGACTTTTTTATTCTTCTTTACAACATATAATATTAATCCAGATAAACTAAAGAAAAACAGCAATGTACCTAATATGCCAAGAATGATTGATACCATGAGTATAGGATTAGTAAAATTCAATCCGATTTTTAGTACAGTCACATATGCATATCCAAGTGATGCTACACACATAATAAATGTGATTACATAGATAAGAGGATTCCTAAATTTTACATCTTCGTTTTTTCTACCTGCTGTTAACAAATCAATTATTTTGTATTTAGAAACAACGTACACATTAAATAACATAACAAGCAAAAACATGATTCCAAAGTATAATACGCTTTTACCTATAGCACCTGTTGAAATTGCAAATTTATATTTATTCATAGGCAAGTCAAATAACTTTAATGCAAATGTAGATAATCCCTGTGATACTCCAATACCTATTATAAGCCCACTCACTAAAGATATAACACCAACTAGAAATGTCTCTGTTACTAATATTCTGGATATGTTTCTTCTTCCCATACCTAAAGTCATGTATATCCCTAATTCTTGTTTACGTTTTTTGATTAAGAAATTATTTGCATACAATATTAAACCACCTAATATTACGGATACAAATACTGACACATTTGAGATAACTTTCATTATTGTAGGCACATACTTTCTATCTGAAGCGTTAATTTCCATAAGTGCCTTTTGTGATTCTATTGAATTAAAGCTATAAAATATACAAACAGCCAGTGTTAGTGTTAAGAAATATATTGCATAATCTTTAAGACTTTTCTTTACATTCCCAATAGCAATCTTAGAATACATTATTATCGTCACCTCCAAGAAGGACTATAACTTCGATAATTTTAGTAAAGAATTCTTTTCTGGAATCATTCCCTCTTACCAACTCGATAAATATTTTTCCATCTTTAATAAAAAGAATTCTACGAGCATAGCTTGCTGTAAATGCATCATGAGTAACCATAAGTATTGTAGCTTTTAAATCCTTATTTAGACTTTCAAATCTTTCGAGTAATAATCTAGCTGATTTAGAATCTAACGATCCTGTTGGTTCATCTGCAAGTACTAAAGATGGATCTGTTACGATAGCTCTTGCCGAAGCAACCCTTTGTTTTTGTCCGCCTGACATTTGATAAGGGTATTTGCTTAATACTTGTTCAATGTCTAAATATTTTGCAACTGCTTGTATTTTGCCATCAATTTTTGAACTTTCCTCACCTTTTATAGTTAACGCTAGGGCGATATTTTCATAAGCAGTAAGGGTATCTAATAAATTAAAGTCCTGAAATACAAACCCTAATTCATTTTGTCTAAACTTATCTAGTGTCTTTGATTTTAACCGAGTAATGTCACTATTATTGATTATTATTTTTCCTGTAGTAACATTATCAATAGTTGATATACAATTAAGTAATGTAGTTTTGCCACTTCCTGAGGGGCCCATTATCCCAACAAATTCTCCCTCATCTACCTTAAAACTAATATTATCTATAGCCTTTGTAACATTATCTTTATTACCATAATATTTTTCAATTTTTTCTACATTTAATATATTTCGCATTAATACTTCTCCTTTTTCATTATAAAAATTCTTTAACTCTCCTTCATTTTATATAATTTCATTAATAGTATCGGTGGAATTACATTTCATTAACATTACATTTTTGTTATATTGAGTGATACCTCTATATGTAAGTTATCAGGAATCTCAGTGGTATACATAAGGTTTATTCAATGCCTTACCAAATGGGTAGATAAATATAGGGATATCGGTTCTGGTGCAAAAACGATAATCTTTATGTATGTCGAACAATTAAGATGGCTTCCTGCCATCCCTTGTTCGAAGCCAATTCATCTCCCACCTACTCACTGGGCTGTAACCCTTCACGCTCCTTGAGGAAGGAGTCTTCTTGGCTAAAATGATAAAAAATAGTTACTAAAACATCTTTTTAAAATGTGTTTGCTCAATATAACATATAAGCTTTATGTATCCTTAAGTTCCATCATATCGAGAATTCAACTAGTCCTTTATAGAATAGAATGTTATGAAAGTTTTCCAAGTAATTTTGAGATCCCTGTCATTGCCATGTATTTCTGTAGCTTTGAAATAAAGTCTTATCAAAAATATTGAACAAGATCATATTTTACAGCATGAAAAAGGAATCCATTTTGACAAAGGATTAATCAAAACTCAATTGTTTTTTTGAAGTAATGCAATATCGCAACTTTTTTCAAAACCTACCGTCTTTCTTAAAAACATCGTGACTTTATTTCAAACCCACAAATACTGTAAATAAGACTAAATTACTAACATAAAAAAAAGCACATCTTGTAAAAAACAGATGTGCTTTTTTAAAGAGTTTTATGCGTTTTTACGTTTTAAGAAAATAACTCCACCAACAATTAACAGTAATGCACCTGCAGCCATAGAGATCCAGCTTGTAAGGTCAGCGCCTGTTTGCGGTAACCATCCAATTTTAGATTGAATTTCTTTCTTAGGTTGTGGTTGCTCTTTTACTTGCTCTTTAGGTTGCTCTGATGTTGGAGTATTTTTATCTTGATTCGGCTGTTCTGGTTTTGGTTGTTCCGGTTTTACCTCTTTAAATTTCACCGTTTGACCCTTATCTTCGATGTCAACATGAATAGCAACCAAGACATTATCTTGATACAATTCTTCAAATACTACCACTTCTTTACCTTGTAATGCAGAAGCATTAAATGTGAAATCTAGTGTGATAGAACCATTTTTCTCTTTAGCAGTAAACTTAGATTCTACTGTTACTTCTTTACCATCAACTAATAATGGTTTGTTTGTTGCTTTATCCATTAGTTTGCCTTTTACAACGTACTCTTTACCCACGATTAAGTCTTTGTATTCCACTTTATCTTGGATTGTTACAGATTTAGAAGCGTCTAACTCTTTAGAACCATCAGCTTTGTTTGTAGCTGTCGTTTTAATGGAAGGCTCTACAAATCGAACTGTTTGACCTACATCGTTAATGTCAGCGTGAGTTGCAATTACTTGACCTTCATGCAATAAGTCTTCAAACACAACTACTTCTCTTCCTTGCTGTTCAGCACCAACGAAAGTAAAGTCTAATGTTACAAAACCATTCTTTTCTTTTGCAATGAACTTAGTCTCTGCTGTTATTTCTTTACCATCAATTAATAATGGTTTGTTAATAGCTTTGTTCATTAATTTACCTTTTACAGTATACTCTTTACCTACAACTAAGTTAGTATACTCTACTTTATCTTGAATAGTGATAGAATCCTTTGAATGAATCTCTTTTCCATCATCAGCTTTGTTTGTAGCAGTTGTTTTTACTGATGGCTTAACGAACTTAACTGTTTGACCTTTATCATTGATATCAGCATGTGTAGTAACAACTTTTCCGTCTTTCAGTAACTCTTCGAATACTACTACTTCTTTTTCTTCTAAACCATTTGCATCAAAAGTGAAATCTAGTGTAATAGAACCATTTGCTTCTTTTGGTGTAAACTTAGTTTCAGCAGTTACTTCTTTACCATTTACAACTAATAGTTTATTAGTCTCTTTATCCATTAATTTACCTTTTAAAGTGTACTCTTTACCTACTTGTAGGTCTTTGTATTCCACTTTATCTTGGATTGTTACAGACTTAGAAGTGTGCATTTCTTTTGTACCATCGGTTTTATCAGTAGCTGTTGTTTTTACTGATGGAATCTTTTCATCTTTGACAATATGTTTAATTATTTGACCATTCTCTTTGATCTCAAAAGAGAATATTTCTTCATTCAATACATAACCTTTTGGTGCAACAGTTTCTTTATATGTGTATTTTCCAAATGGTAACTTTTCAAACTTCGCGATACCTTTATCGTCTGTTTTCCCTTTAACTACTTCTTTTCCTGCTTCATTATAAATAGTAAACTCTGCATTCGGAAGCTTATTGTTTCCATCAGCTACATCAACTTTTGTAATTTCTAGATCACCTTTGATAAGATGATTAACTGCTAATAGCTCAATAATTTTTCCGTGTTCCTTTATTTCGAACACAATTGGTTCTGTAATAAGAACGTAACCATTTGGAGAAGCCTTTTCTACAAATGAATATTTACCATACGCTAAATCTTTGACGTTAACTTCACCATCTTTATCTGTCTTATATTCCCCAATTACTTTCCCGCTTGCATCTTTTAGCTCGAATACTGCACCTTCTAATTTTTTACTGATATCTTCATTATCTACTTTTAGTAATTTCACACTACCTTTCACTTCTGTATTTTCCACTGTAAAAGTAAGTGTTTTATTGTGCTCTTTAATTTCAAAAGGGTACTTTGTTTTATTTCCAATATATCCATTAGGTGTTTTTGTCTCTAAGAAATAATATTTACCATACGTAAGACCATCAACATTTGCAATTCCATTTTCTTTTGTTACTACTTTTTTCACTTCTTTTCCATCTTCAGTAAAGACCGTGAATTCAACATTAGGTAACATCTTACCTGAATCACTAAGTTTTTTTATTTCGATGTTACCTTTTACTTTGTTGTTTACTACTTGAACAGCTCCTATTTCCCCTGTCTTAACTTCAATAGTTTCTGGTTTATCACCTGAAACATAACCTGTTGGTGCTTTAATTTCTTTTACTGTGTAGGTACCAATTGGTAGGTTATTTAATTCTGCAGTACCATCAGCACCCGTCGTGATTTTTCCAACGGATTCATTATTTGCATTAAAGACTTCAAATACTGCACCAGCTAATATTTCTCCATTTTCCCCAACCTTTTTAATTTTTAAAGAACCAGCAGCTTCCCAATTTACTGCAAGGTCACTACTAAGCTTTTCCTCATTTCTTTCTAGTAGCACTGTAGCATTCTGAACAGTATCAGTACCGCGATAAGCAATTGCTTGAACTTTAGTTAAATTTGCAGCAACACTTAGATTAAATTCACCTGTTTTTGTATCTTTAGGAATTTGGATACGGAATTTTTCCCCAAGTGAAAGCTGATCTTTCACTTCTCCATTTTCACTAACAATTTTAACTCCATTAGGTGCATTTTTCGCTACTACTTTATAAGAACCACTCTTAGCATTTGTTTGTACTGTGTATAGGTTTGTTTCAAAAAACTCACCCTTTAATTCTGCCTTTTGCTTTTCAGCAGGAATCACATTCATAAAAATATCTTGAGTATCTTCACTTGTATTTGCAGCATTAATAATTGTCTTAGCCGCTTTTTCAACATTTTTATTTTCATACTTTAATTCATTTACATCAAGTTGACCTAATGCATTCCAAACCGCAAGCTGAGTTGCATAATGTGCTTCATTCTTATTAGCTACTCCCAGTTGTTCTATACTTTTTTGTGGGAAACCATTTAATAGAACCCTATATACTACATTATCTGTTTTCCCCATTTCAGGAAGATCTTCACCATTTGGTGATTTTAAGCCAAGGGTTAAACAATAAGCAATTTGACCGCTTGAATTTTTGATAATTTCAGTTCGAATGTACTTACCTAAACTGTCGCTATAACTCCAGTTCATTGAATACTTTTCATGCGTCATAACCTCCGCATTTGCCTTCGGTAGAAACACATTAAAGAATAATGCTAGTACTGATAATAATGCAAAAACTCTTTTAACAACTCTTCTCCCCAATTTTAAAACCTCCCTAGATAAAATGAACCCGATGTATTATTCAAATATTTAAAATAATCACAACGAAGATATTTCATATTATAAGACATAAAGTTACAAATATTATATTATTTTTACAAATTATTTATTTTCTCAACAACCACTATAAATTATAATATTAAAACATTCCATTTCACAAAAGTGACAATATTAGGATACCTTAACAAAATAAGAAACTTGGTAAAATACTAGAATAACGGTAGTTGGAGTACGGAAACGATTCTTCGCATGAAGGACCACTACAAAGATATTTTCAAATTGAATATATGTATTAATAATGAAATTTTATTGCATTTACACCTGCAATGTTTATATAAAAGATAGTAAATTATGTTTTTATAGGATTTTTTCTATTAGTTTACTGGAAATTTGCATTATTATGTGACAATAAATATCATTGTATTTAATATAAAATGATATAAAAAAAGGGGTACGCAGATAATTATTAGAACTTTCAATCGATTAATTATACTAAAATTAGTATTAATAATATTAGTAAAAAAGTAACAACGTTATTACAAAGTTCGAATATTGGTCTAAGTACCCTAGCATCTCAATGGTAACCTCTTGAATACTTTTACGTTTTTAAATAAATTAAAATAACAAAAAAATAATAATTTTTAATTTTTTCTTTGTAATTTAATAAGTTGCATGTTAATATGGCGAAGGTTATAAAATGGATTTCCCCATACACAATGTTTTTTCGGAATATTCACTCCAGAGAAACGTAACTATTTCAGTAATTTGCTTCATCTTTTACCTATACAAGGGCTACTTTCAATTTTTTTGTTCATAAGTAAAAGTAACTTTTTATTCTATCTTCCTCATCGATTTTAATATAAATGGTAAAAAAGCACTTTTTCAAGTGCCCTTCCTTTTCTTTTTTAAAGATAGAAAATCTAATAAAATCAAACACCTAGATTAAACACATACATAATCCTACTTACAAACTCTCAGAGAGGTATAAACTATGGGAATTCCTACACTATTATTAAATACATTTATTATTATTATTTGTATCCTTAGTTACCAAGTATTTTGGCTAGAACATAAAGAAAAAATGGCATGTAATAATATATTAATTTCTGTACTTTCCTCCATTGCAATTATTTTTTGTATGACTTTTCCTTTTCATTTACATGCTGGGTTCATTTATGATTTACGTTTTATTCCCATTATATTAGTTTTTCTATATGGAAATACAAAGAGCATTTTTTGTATTGGAGTTTTATATCTTTCTTATAGATTTTACTTAGGTGGAAGCGGAGTCTTCCCATCATTTATTATCTTTACTGTTATTTCTGTTATTACAATCATGTTTCGTTACTTGTCACCTACTTATTTCAAGGAAAAGAAGATATTATTAAGTATTCTACTTATTTTGATATGTACAACTTCCCTTTCTATCTGCGGTATTGTAACGCAAATAAATACAGGTGGTAAAATTGACTCTACTCTCATTGAATTTTTATTCAATTATATAATCATAAATATTTTCACAGTATTATTATCAGTTTATTTAATAGAAGGAATGATCGAGAAATATAAAATAAAAGAAAGAATGCAAAGAGCAGAAAAATTTTATATAGCTAGCGAACTAGCTGCATCGATTGCGCATGAAATTCATAATCCACTGACCACGGTACGTGGATTCACTCAATTACTAAATGAAGATGAGAGTGCTAAGATGTCTCAAGATACGTACTTAGAAATTATGTTACTTGAAATGCAGCAAATACAATCTACTATTAATAACTATTTATCTTTAACCAAACCACAAAACATTATAAAAGAGGAACTAGATATTAATTACATATTAAATCAAGTGAAAGATAATATTTCACCACTCGCTCTTTCATATAATGTTGAAATAAAACAGCATATTACAACAGATTCCCTTTACATAAATGCTAATACTGAAAAATTAAAAATATGTCTAACCAACATCATACAAAATGGAATTGAGGCTATGAAAAATGGTGGCGTATTACAAATAAATATACAAAAAATAAAAGATAATATTGTAATTGATATTATTGATACAGGAATAGGAATGTCTTCCCAACAAATAAAACGTATTGCCTTGCCATTTTATTCAACAACAGAAAAAGGTACTGGGCTTGGTACTATGATTGCGTACAGTATTATTAAAGAATTAAACGGAGATATAGAGATAGAAAGTGAACTAGGAAAAGGAACACACTTTTCTATCACTATCCCCTGCTAATATAATAGAAGATTTATTTAAATGATATTATTTTGTAGCTAATATAACCATATAAAAAGAAGACGTAACTATTCGTCCTCTTTTTATATGGTTCTGGTGCAAAAATGTTAGTTAGAAACATAGAGTCGCAATTTCCTTTTCATTTCTATCTTATGAATCTAAGCCAAACAATTTATGAATAAATTCTTTCTCGCTTTGGACAGACTTGTCCGGTAAAACAAGTGGTTCTGGTGCAAAAATAAAATACAGTAGAATAAAGCACATATATTCCTAACGGAATCGTGTCAGAAATGGATAAACCCCGTTCTTCTAGCATTTCCACCAAATCACGAAAACTAAGGTTGTACCGTTAACAAGATGATGTCTGGTTGATAATGCTTCCATTTGAATACATTTCCCTTTTCCATACCAATCACGCACTCTTTCTAAAGTAATAGTAACAGTATGTCCAAGATTTATAGATTCATTGCAATTATCCTTAAGTTTTTGCACCAGAACCCTATTTAGGTATGTGACCGATTCGAGGTATAGGGCCATCCTTTAAATTAATTCCATGTATAAGGGTTACAAAGCTAATGTTCACTATAAAACCCGACGTAAGATCGATTATGTTGGGTTTTATATGATTGTCTTTATTAAAAATTAAACATTATTTATAGAATCTATAAAATCGCCTATAACAGACATTCAAATTACATTTTTTGAAGTGTAGTCCCTGAAACCTCGAATTATTCACGTACCCCTAGCAGATGACAGCACTCCCTCTTACGAGAGTAATCCTGTATCTCTTGCTTTTTGCACGGCTTCTTCTCGATTTTTGACTTCTAGCTTGTCATAAAGAGTAGAGGCATAATTTCTAACTGTGCCATTTGATAAGTAAAGTTTCGAAGCAATTGTTTTATAACGGATTCCTTGAGACAAAAGATTCAAAACCTCTAACTCGCGTTTCGTTAAGCCATACTCTTTTCCATCTGACTTCAATTCGACTGACTCTTCCTCATCATCTCCATCCCACATCTTATGGAACAAATCTTGGTCAATCATCGTGCCTCCCCGATAGATGAGGCGAATCGATTCAGCTAGTTCACGAGAATCTATGGATTTCAGCAAATAACCGTCAGCTCCATTTTGTATAATTTCCTTCGCCCTTTTGGTATCCTGAAACGTTGAAAGAATGAGGACACGAATGTCTGGCCATTTCCCCTTAATTATTTTGGTCGCACGAATCCCATTCAGATTGGACATCTCTAAATCCATTAATACTAAATCTGGTTTCAGTCTTTCACACAATTCTACAGCCTGTTCTCCATCTTCAGCCATTCCCACTACTTGCAAGCCATCCTGTCCATCCAAAATTGTATGAAGACTTTCTCGAATAAAAGAATGATCATCGACGATACACAAGCGGATTGGTTCATTGGGCAATTGTTCAAGTCTCGGTAACACACATGAAATTAACGTCCCTTCTCCTTTTTTGGAGTAAACAATAACTCTCCCTTGTAACTGACTCACGCGCTCTTTCATCGCAGTTAATCCGAAGCCATCCTTCCATTCCTCTACCCCGCAGCCATTATCCTGCACATCCAATCTTATCTGTTGCGGCTCAAAATGAAGTGACACAATGATTTCGGTGGAGTGTCCATGGCGAACCGCATTTGTTAATGATTCCTGTAAGCTCCGGTACATTGTCAGTTTTGATTGCTTGGAGACCGTATACTCTTCCCCTATTATTCGAGTATGTACATTTACTTTTGCATGCTTCTCAAATTCCTCTGTCAATTGTTGTAAGGTGAGAGTTAAGGAAAGCGATTCTTGTGGTAAGTCCATCTGATGCAAATACATTCTTACTTCTTCCATACTGTTACGGGCCAATTGTAATAATGAGTCGAGCTTTTGCTCTCCTTCTTTAGTCTTTAATTCCGTACGTAATGTTTCCATCCCCATAATAATTGAGGTATAAGAATGCCCCATCGTATCATGTAAATCTTTTGAGAGCCTGTCACGTTCCTCCAGTAAAGTAATCCGCTCAACTTGAGATACGTACTGTTCCAATACATGCTTTTGGTTCCGAATCGTTTCACTTTGACGGTAATTGACAACTAGTAAACGAAAGGAAGAACCCACAGCAAAAGCCAGACCGATTTGTAGAATAATCACCCATACATCTATTCCATGGGAAAATATTGCAATGAGCAACGGAAATAAAACAATTGTGATAGAAGCCGACCAACGGTATGATTTATGAGCACTATTTGCCGCAATCATAAAAGTCGGCATTAAAAAAGCAAGGTACGCTGACGGAAATAATAAAGTTAAGTAGAAGCATACTCCGCCAAATAAAATTATCTCAGTAAATAGATAATAGCGATAACTGAACATTAAACAAATCCAAGGTATTGAAAATGAAGCGACTTCCCAAAGGATAATGATCCAAAGTGGTATAGTCAAATGGTCTCGGTGTTGAATAGTCGTTACCATCAATGATAGCCAAATGATAAAACGTATACAAAGTAATACCCAATCATACCAGAACCATAGTTTCAAGGTCTTAAACAAATTATCACCCCTTAATAGCTTTAAACATGGAACGCGTGTACATTCCAATTGTTCGAACTAAGCTGTTTCCAATACAAATACATATCCAGATGAGAATACACCCAACAATCATGACAAAAATAGCCTTCTGCCATGAATTCACAACAATTCCCAATAAGTATATATCAAAATATTGAAAAAGTAATGGTGTTAAGGTAAATGCAAACGGAGCTACGTACAATATAACGGCACATATAAGGCTAATCACTCCAACAAAAGATTTTTGCATGAGCCAAAAAATAGCTCTCCAATTGCTACTATTAAGAATTGTCTCTCTCGCTTTAATCCATTTATCCCCTTCATTTTTTGTCATTGGCAAGATTGGCTCTATCGATATGCCCGTATAAACTTTCGTCTGAATGCGTTCATACTGGACAAACGTGTGAGTTGTTTGCAGCACCCATGCCAAAAAAGGAATACCTATGAAGATAACCGTCAGCACCAATGCAAATGTAATGCTGACCAAATAAAAGAAAAAGTAAAATAATCCAGATCCAAAGGTAAACAACAAAAAGTAGAAATCTTGCAAGCTTTTTTGAACAGATTCTTTTGTCATTAGATTCTCTCCTCCATTTTCTTTTCTTTGCTAATAACCTATGAGTCACCCTTCGATTCTAACTTTTCATCTGTCACACACAATAGTGTCAAAATGTCATAACTTGTAGATCGTGGCTATAAAACTAGCCGTACTACGCTCTATTTTTTATGTCATGCATGAATATGACGAAAGGTCACTAGTTACTATGACTTGCCACTTGCTACACTCGGTTCATACACTAACGAGCTGACAACTCGTTGTGCAAACAAGAAATCTTCAATCTCATAAAGGAGTGTACAAAAATGAAAAAAGCAATCAATAAACTGGGGCTCGTCGCAATTCTGCTCACTTCTACAAGCATGATTTCTGCGTGTTCCCAACAATCATTGGAAGTTGGAAAATCAAAATCATCGACACTTGCAACCAATATCAAAATGACGAAAGCACCTAATAACAAAAAAGAAGTAGAATCTTTTGCTGATCCGTTATTTGAAGAAAAAATGAAGAAGTACAATGTGAACGGTTCAAGTTTTGTCGTCGTTCATGATGGAAAGGTTGTCGTCAATAAAGGGTATGGTTATGCAGATAAAGAAAAGCAGATTCCCGTCAATAAGGACACGGTCTTTCAAATCGCTTCAGTCTCGAAAACTTTTACCGCCTTGGCCGTGATGCAACAAGTTGATAAAGGAAAGCTTAAACTAGATCAAGATGTACAACAATATCTCGGTGGATTGAAAATCCCCAATAAAACAGGAAAACCCCTCACCCTGTTTGATATGTTGACCTATACCAGCGGCGTAGACCTGCCCGATATCACCACGCTAATCGGGCCTGAATATGTAAATCAAAATATATCTATTAAGGAATTTCTACCTAAACATATGCCGACAGTGGTACGGCCGCCCGGTGAAGCTTATACGTATGACAACTTTGCTTTTTTACTCGCAGGATTTGCAGTGGAGAATGTTACAGGCACATCCTTCTCACGATATATGGAAAAGAATATTTTCAAACCATTAGGCATGAAGTCTACAAGTGTGCGCTTTACGCCTGACCTTCTCAAAAGAATGGCTACACATTACGGTCCCACTGGCGATCCTCATCCAACAAATGGGCACGCTCCAACTGATGGACCACAAGGAAGCATTTTGTCCACCGGGGAAGACATGTCAAAGTACATGATCATGCAGCTACAGAATGGAAAGTTTGAAGGTAAAGAAATCGCAAGTAAAAAAAGCATGGATATGATGCATGCCTACCAAGTTTTCGCAGATAAGACGATTCCTATTGCGACAGTTGGATTTGAAACATATTTCAATGACCTTGCCAATGGTCAGCATGTCGTATTAAAGGGCGGGAATATGCCAGGACATTCTTCATTGATGGTTTTGATACCTGAACAAAAAACCGCATTCTTCATGTCTTACAATAATGATTCTATGATGAGTCGAGAAGTATATGAAGCGTTCATGGACCATTATTTCCCTGCTCCCAAGGCGGAGAAAACAGTATATCTCTCGTTAGAGGAAAAAGAAGCCAAAAAATACTTAGGCATGTACCAAAACACACGTGCGTTTGCGATTCGTACCCACTTTACCTATGAGAATGGAACGTTGGTCATGGAAGATGAAACAGCTGGCAAACAAGTCCTTAAAATGATTCACCCGTTGTTGTTTGAGGATCCAGAAGGAAATAAGATTGCTTTCCAAAAAAATGCGGCCGGAGAAATCGCATATTTTTATTACACCAGTCCTAAAGGCCTAGGCATTGTTGCTCAATCTCAGAAAATCAATATCAAACCACCTTTTGCAGACGTCCCGCAAAAGAGTAACTATAGAAGCCATATCGACAATCTTCATGCTTTAAACATCATGGATGCTAAAGCGGATAATCTATTCGATCCGATGGGCACGATGACACAAGGAGAATTTACGGATGCCTTGTTGTTGGCACATGGATGGAGCATTTTCCCGGGTCAAGCCGAAGGGATTAAGAAGCAATTTATAGCAGGCATACCAGGATATGACCGTGCGACTCCGATTAGCAGACAAGTTGCAGCAACCATGATTCAAAACTTGAAACAGATTCAACCTGACCAAGCCAATCATGTGAAATTGCTCGACACTGCGGATGCCTGGGCGGTCCAGTCCATTCAATCCCTTGCCTCACAAGGAATCATAGACCCTGATACTACCATCAATGCTGACGGATCTTTTACCTTCCGTCCGAAGGATCTGTTACTGCGTCAAGAAGCGAGCGCCTTGCTCGATTTGGCTTTTGGCTATTATGCACTGCCTATTAAACAGAAGTAAGCATTCATCCAAACATGAATCATGGCAAATGTTTAGGGGGTATCCCATCAGCATAAAGATAAAGGGTTCTGGTGCAAAGATTGCATCTATTTGAAAGAGGCATATAGATTCCTAATGGAATCTATTCTTATGTAGCCATTCCGAATAGTTGATGAATAAACTTCATTTCATTTTGGACAGACTTGTCCCGTAAAATAAGTTGGCCTTTTTTAATGATATGCATAGCTTCTATTCCTGAAAGAATAGATTTAGCTGTACGAAAAGATTTCAATCCCAACATTGAACGAACTCTCTTTTTAATAAAACGATGATCTTGCTCTACAATGTTATTAAGGTATTTTATATCTATCAAAACTGACTGAAATATGTTTAAAATTCAGTTCAAAAACTCATGACCAAAAACAAAGTTTTATATCAAACATCAAATATCGTTTATGGAACACTCTTAATGTACGGAAAACCAAGTTTTTTAAATAAAAAGTTCCTTAGCGTACGAAATTCGCGTTATGTTGGCGGGACCCCATCGCCATCAAGTTAAGGTTTTGCAGTACCCCCTAAACGAAAAAATTCTTTCTCTATAGGGGCACCATATCAAAAAAGAAAATTGTAAGTTTAGACACATTTTAGATACAAAATAACCGATTCCTTATACGTTAAGGGACCGGTTATTTATTTCCCTACTTTTTTAGGGAGGTTTTTCTCGTAATGGTCTTAAATGATTGATTTAAGGTTATAAACTTAAATCATAAATAAAAGATAGAGTAAAAACTATATAAGAAATAAATGTAACGAAAACAAGAAAACATATAAACTGAGCATTAGATACATATTGTCCTATTCTTTTTTTCATTTTAATTAGTATTATTTTTCAGATGTGAAGTATCAATTTGAATTTCACCTTTCCAAGATCCAATTACTTTTCCAATTCTATTTATATTTACATCTAAAGTAAGGGGCTGTTTAAAATCGTCTCTTCCCTCAGAAACTATAACAAATGTAGCAACACCTTCGGGTTTATCATTATCACGAATACCTACATCATTTAATTTTTTACCTGCTGCCATAAGTTCAAAAGGAAGACGGTCATCTGAATCATGGATAAATGATAGTCTCCCTTCATGTTTAATCTCAGGGTTTTCCTCTTGTTTCCCATTAATTTTACCATCACTTTCGAGCTCTAATCCTGATGTATCAAATTCAAATGGCACTAAACTTCCGTCAGCTTTTTCCATTCTATAATGAACTGATATACGTGAATCTGCGATATATAATTCTTTGAAATGTACAGTAATACCTTGATCTGTAATTTTTTCATCAATAGGAATATATTTACCATTCTTCATCATATCTTGTGTGACACCATTTTCATCTTGTATTCCTTCATTTACAACTTTATCATTTGTAATTGCATCAGAAAAATATGAGGCAACATTTGTAGCCGCTACTTGTACTTGTGGAATCATTGCTGTTGTGAAAAGTGCTGCTGCAGCTACTGCTGTATACATGAAACGTTTTGATTTTTTACTCATGTTTGTAAAGAGTCCCTTCTTCTGTTGTTTTTTGTGATTTATATTAGAAATATTGTCTAGCTTGGAACGACTTTCAAATGTTTTCCATGCTTGTTCTATATCAATTTTGATTTCTTGTGGTGAATTTGCAGATTCTTCATCTAGCATTACGTTTTCCCATTGATTTAATTTACTGATTTCTACTAATAAATCTTGGCATGCTTCACATGTATCTAAGTGCTTTGTGAATTCCTTTCTTATATCATGAGAAAGTTCTCCATCAATATATGTTTGAATAAATCCGATATCATAACATTTCATTTGTTATGCCTCCTCCATTTGTTTATAAATCTTGCGAAATTTCATTTTGGCTCGGACCAATAATGTTCCAATAGAAGATATTTCAATTTGAAGTATTTCTGCAATTTCTTTATATTGAAAACCAGAGAATTTCATTAGTAAAAGGGTTCGTTCTCGATCATTCATTTTATTTAGTATCGTTTGTACCTTTGTAATTTCTTCTTTTCTTATCCAATCATCGTCTAATGATGAAACATTTTGTACTTCATGGTATTGTATTTCTTTATCAATCTTCGCTTGTTGCCTTTTTTCAGATCGTAAATGGTTATAAGCTACATAAGTAGAAGATTTAATCAACCATCCAGGTATGTTTTCAATTACTTTCCAGTCGCTACGATATAATTGTAAAAACACTTCTTGTGCTAATTCTTCAGCGATAGATTGATCTTTAACAATCCATATAATCTGTTTCACAGCATAAGCATAGTACCGCTTAAATAAATCTTCAAAAGGCATATCAGAAGCATGACTTTCTTCATTTTCTATGGTTAACATGTTAGTTTAAACCTCACTTTCAATTTGATGCCTGTATTATAGAGAAACCAGAAAAACGGATTTTGTGACAGTTTTTCTGGTTATTTTTTTATTATGTACTAAAAAAAGCATTCATCTGATTAAAAGATAAATGCAAAAAGGGAAATGAAAACATAAAACTATAACTCTTTCAGTAGTTTTCTATTAATGGGGTACCGCCACATCGCTATCAAGCTAATAAAAAGAAATGCCCCCTAGAATGAAAAAAACGCCATCCTTTCCTATAATTCTACAGAAAGAATAACGTATTTTTTCATTTTAAGTGGAACAATTAATCTCTTAAGTTGATGAGCATGCAGCAAGCCCCTTTAAAGGTAATATTGCGGTACCAGGCTGCCCTCTATACTGAAAAGGTAATATCACAACTCAAACTGCTATATTTATTTCCTGTCGAATACACTCTTTTTTATTAGCACGTTTCCATAAATATATGGTGTAGAAGAATAAAATTGCAATAATAACATATGCAAAAAGCGACGAGGCTTGAACATTCCCCATAAAATTAAAGAAATTATTAAAAGTGTGGAAAGTAATGGTGATAATAATTGATTGCTTATTTACGATAAGTAAGGACAGAACAAGTCCAACTAAAAATGCATATATGATTTGTAAAATGGTATCTTCAATAGACTGCCCACCAATTAGTTGTAATAAATGGGTGAGACCAAACAAAAAACTCGAAATCAAAACTGATTTTTTTATCCCCTTTGAAAACAACATTTTGAGCATAAATCCACGAAAAAAGATTTCCTCAATAAATGCAACAACAAAAAATTGCATGATAAACATAAAAAATAAGTCAGATACCGATGTTGTGTTTAATCCTTTATTACCAAGTAGTATTACTAATAGAACAATCACTAATGGGGAATTTAATAAAATGGTATTCTTCATTGAATTATTTAACTTAATATCAAAGAAATAGAATTTCCACTTGTTCTTTATTGTTAAATATATTAAAATTCCCACTGCTAAAGGAACAAGTCCAATAAATTGTAATACTGGACTGGATGGCTTAGTAATAGTTTGATAGGCCCCGTTAAGCGTGTAAAAAATCATTAATAAAAATTCTAACCCAATAATTTTTAAAACAATATTCTGATTTACCTTCATCTAGAATCCTCCCCTATTTATCGATTTGAGCATTTTTCTTTTGGATTACTGCACTGTTACTATTTATAGATTAATAGTAACTTATTAATTCATCAAATAATTTACTGATATTTCAAAAAATATAGCATAAAACACTTTATTGTCCTCATGATAAGGTAAACAAATACCTCAAACGAGAAAATTGATCTCTTCAAATTGAAAATATATAAAATTCCTTTTTGGGGGTTTTATATATTTTTTTAGTTGATGGCGATGTGGTGAGACCCCATAAAGAAAAGACACCCATATAAGAGTGTCTTTTCCAATAGTTTTTTAGCAGAAGCAACTGCATCCGATAATGATTAATAAAATAAATAATACAACAAGTAAAGCAAATCCTCCAGCAAAACCGCAGCCTTCGCCGCAACTACCACCATATCCCATAATAATATTTCCTCCTTTAGATAAGAGGGTGAAACTAGGGTTCATTCCATGTATTTTAACGGGTTCACTTTACCTTATGTTTTTACGCCTGAATTGAGCAGGTCCTAAAAAAAAGACGCCATAAGGCGTCCCCCACAATTGGGTAGATAAGGTTTAGTTTTCCAATTTAAAGAAAGTATGTATCACACCTTGAGAGTATATCATAATATCTGTTAAATTTAATATTCTATGCATTATTACATAAAAAGAAAAGACACCCTAAGGTGCCGGTGCCTTCCTCCGACTTGAACCACTTTAATTTAATAATATGTATTGGACATTAAGTAAACACGTCCTATAAAACAGAATCATTTATTTTCAACAGATTGTTAGTGTACAAATATAAGAGAATCGAGATCGTTTGTTTGGCTAGATTAAAGCAACGCCACACCACACCTATATGGTTGAGATGTGTTACGCTTTCTAATCGGAGAATCAGCTTTATAGAACGTGTCCACAATTTATATTTTACTACGTGTAATATTTATTTTATGTAATTTTTACAAATATGTATAATTACATAAAATTCACGAGAAAAAGAGCGTATACTTTGATATTGTGTAATAAAGATAAGGCCCACCTACGGAAATAGGTGGGTTTTTTGTTGGGCATTACTATCTCATTGCACAAAAGGGAATTTGCATTAAAATAATATCATATTCTTAGAGTTCTTATATTGAGAAAAAAGGCACTCTTATGAGTGCCCCTTTTTTTAGTAACCGAATCCGCCGCTACCGCCGCCCCAACAACTACAGCCTATAATGATTATCAGGATGAATAGAACGATCAGTAAAGCAAATCCGCCACCTAACTGTCTACGCTTAAAAACTAAAGTTACCTTTAGCCCTCCAAGACTCGCTACGAGCGAATGGCTAGTTCTTACTCGACGGGAATCCCACCCGTTATATGATACGACCTAGGCTCGGCCGCACACCTGCCTCGTTAGTTAATATGAAAATGAAACCCAATGCCTTTCAGGCGAAAGTATAATCTTGGTTTGGAAATATACAACTGTTTGGACATAAAAAAGACCATCGAAATGATGGTCTTGCAGACTGTAGACAAATGCATAAAATAACGAATGAACCTTTCTCTGAACACTTACTTTACTTCTTTCATAAATAGTCTAACGTTTTCAGCGATTTCTTTGAATTTGGTATGGTGTAAATAATGTGATCCATCCATGGTTACTACTTTTCCATGTACCGAGTCTTTGATCTGCCCTTCATGCAGAGGTATCCATCCTGCTACATCTTCATTATTCGCTTCTACAAAGAGAAGAAGTGGAAGATATTTAGGGAAGATTAAACCTTGAGCCCCTTTAAAATTAGACGAAATATGGTCCATCTCATTCAAGGTTGTGTCATTATACATGTTTTTATTCGAAATCATTTTCATTTGCTCTACGGTTTTTTCATCAAATGCCAGTCCAGCATAGGGGTCAGCACTGATTTTCATAGCCAATCTTAAGAGACCTGATTTTTTGAGATATGCAAACGTTTTTAATGGGAAATTGATATCTATACCCGGTTGTGTTGCAACACTACTATCGATTCCGACAAATGCAGTCACCTCGTTTGGATATTTATTCACATAATCAATTCCATAAATGCCTGCAATGGAGTGGCCCATGAGCATGTATCTGTTAATATTAAGCTGCTGTAGAGCTTCATGAACTTCACTTACCATATTCTCCGTGGTTCGCTCTTTTACAGTTTCATCACTTAATCCATAACCGAAAGGCTCTACCACAACAACTTTGTAAAATGGAGATAATTCATCGATAAGAAGCTTAAAATCAAGCCCTGGAGTAGCTGTTCCATAACCAGGCAGGAGCACGATCGTTTCCTCGCCCTCGCCTTGAATTAACACATTCATGTTTTTCCCGTCTACAGATACGTGCTGCCCGTAGGGCACTATTCGTTTTTGCTCCGAATGACTACTCATCACATTTACGATATAAACAATACCTAAAAAAAGTACAATGGCTAGAACGATTGCTCCTATGATTTTAAGTAAGATGTTTCGCACTTTCTTTATTTTCATTCCACTTAGCGTTTTCTTTTCCTCTTGTTGTGTCACTGTCATCTTCTCCTGTCCTGATCAGTTTGCCTTCCTTCATGTGCCTGTAATGAAAACTTAACCAATGAAGATGTACTCACCATGACGACAATATGAACTGAATATGAACTGCCAAAAAAATGCTACGGCTCTATATACAAGTAAGCTTGCATATGAGTCGTAGCATAGAGAATGAATCTAACTAATCTGTTGGTGTAGTGATTGGCAATGTGACAATGAAGGTCGTTCCTTGACCAGGTTCACTTTTCACTCGGATGTCACCTTGATGAAGCGACACGATCTGTTTAACGATAGCGAGTCCCATACCACTTCCGTCATACTTACGACTGTGGGAACGATCGGCCTTAAAAAAACGCTCGAATATACGCTTCTGGTCGTCAAGGTGAATACCAATACCAGTGTCGGATATTAGGATTGTGACGTTTTTGATATCTTGTTTGATGCTTACGTTAATCACGCCGGTATCCTCGGAAAATTTGATGCTATTTCTGAGGATATTCGTCCATACCTGATTTAACAGGTCATGATCAGCCGTTACTTTAACTGTCTGTAAATCAAGCTCGAAATGTATATCGTGAGCAGACCATTGTGGCTGGAGCGCCACAATTATCCGTCGGATTTGTTCATCGAGGCTGAGCGTGACGAGCCGCAGTTGCTTTGACTGCGATTCAAGAAAACTCAGCTTTAACAGGTTATCGCTCATTTTGGACATCCTTTTCGCTTCAGCGATGATAATATCAAGATAACGGCTTCGTTCGTATTCTGAAAGGTCAACTTGCTTAAGCACTAGAGCATAACCGGATATCGAAGTGAGCGGAGACTGAATCTCGTGCGACACGTTCGTTACGAATTCCCTGCGCATCCGCTCAAGTTGCTGCAGATCGTGCATCATTTCTTCGAAGCTGCGAGCCAAAGTACCCAGCTCACTCGTTTGCTTAATATTCAACTTGACGTTGAAATCTCCAGATGCTATCCGCTTGGTCGCTTTTGTCAGCTTTTTTATCGGTCTTACCAGGAATACAGAGGCAACTAGAATCAATAAGCTTCCTGCAATCAACGAACATGTTGCAAAGACCAATGCCCACTTTGTGACAAAAGAGGCTGAAGGAGGGGCGAGCGCTTCCAAAAATATCGCTTTCGTTCCCATTTCCGTTTTCAACGGCAACCCTAAGAGGACCGTGGCAATACCATTAGGAGTGTCCTGAACAACACCTCCATCTAATACTTTCTTTAGTTGCTCCATCGTCACAGGCGCAGGTTTGTGTCCGTGAAGTTTACCGTAAGACTTGAACTGACCCGTTGCTTCGTAAATTCGAATATAATAAGAATCGAGCTGCTTCATTTCACTTACGAACAAGTCCGCTTCACGTAACGGAAAGGTCTTGTAAATCCGGACGATGTCTTGGCCAAAGTTACGTGAGTTGATTTGAGCGTTTTCGTTCAATTTATCTTCGAATATCCAAGTTGACACAAAAAAAGAAATGATCGTGCCCCCGATGATGGAGACTAAAAATGTCAGGACAACACGTATATATAAGGATCTGATCATTCATAAACCTCAAGCCGATACCCAAGCCCGCGCACCGTTTCGATCCGAAAATCGGGTGTTGTCGCGAACCGTTCACGCAGCCGTTTAATATGTACGTCTACCGTTCGATCATCTCCGGCGTAATCGATACCCCAAATCTGATCGATCAACTGCACGCGCGTATAGACTTGTCCGGGTGTTCCAGCGAGCTTATACAGCAATTCGAACTCCTTTAGCGGCAACGTAAGCGACTCCGTCCCTTTCATCACCTTATAGGTCTGTCGATCAAGGATGACGTTCCCTAAATGGATCGTCTGCGTGGAGCCAATCTTGTATCGTTTGAGTAGTGCCCTAACACGAACCGTCAACTCTAACGGATCGAATGGTTTGGTTAAATAATCGTCCGTCCCAAGTTCGAAACCTTTCACTTTCTCCCATGTTTCTCCTCTCGCGGTCAGCATAAGTAAAGGTAGATCAGGATTGGCTCTTCGGAGCTCCTTGCTTAACGTCCAACCATCCATAATCGGCATCATAATGTCAAGTACGACAAGATCGACATTCGTTGAGATGTAGACGGCCAGTGCTTCCTTGCCGTCCGCTGCTTCAGCTGTTGCGAATCCGTCGTTGCGTAGAAATAAACAGACGAGTTCGCGAATGTTCGCATCGTCGTCAGCAACTAGTATAGTAGGCATCGGTTCCCTCTTTTCCCTGTTTTCCACCGCATTATTTCAAGCAATTATTATACTATAAATTAACACGTATGTTGATTAACCAAAGTAATACAGTTTCTTGATTTATCGACCTGTAGAATTCAAGTGTTTCTTTCAAACTAATTTGCCACTCAATTGACAAGGCTTCACAAAGAAACAGGCGTGTGAAACCTGCAAATGACAAGCGTTTATTTTTTCTTTTGGCCTTGTGCACGAAGAAATTTCAACAAAGCATCGGCAATTATAGCTGTGAATAACTGATTGAACAACGCATTGGATGTTGTGCCAAACAATACGGAAACGTTCAAATTCAGCTAAATCCAGCGGAAAAATGATTCAATTGTCCAGCGCTATTTGTACATGGCGGCGATTCCTTCGGACAGATAGATTGGTAGAACGCATATTCCCCAAACTACTCCAGTAATTACACCATCTGAAATAACACGCCCCATACCCACTAATTATTTTTCATCAAATGCGTATGGCGTATCAACTTTGATTGCACATTCGTTCCAAATCATTACTTGTTAATTTAAGTGAATTCCACCATAAAGATTCATATAGGTTTAGTAATTAGTCAAAGTTATTAGGGTATTCTGTCGTATAATTTATATATTACCATATAATTACCTCCTGATTTTTTTATATTATAGTTCTACATCAACACATAATATATAACTTTTTCTCATTGCTTATTGAACTAATCTGCTCCATTCAAGAAGAACCATATCAGTTTAAATAACTCAGATTTTGGCAAAATTAAATTGATTCAAATGATACCCACCTTTTAGTAATCTCAGAAAATTTCTTAGTCGCGAGTGAGGTTGGTTTTCTTATAGCTAATCCAATAGTTCGATAGCTATCACTTTCAAGTGGAATGGCTGCAAAAGAAATTTTTGATGTCGGTATAATCATTTCTGGCAATATACTAATCCCTAGATTATTCTCCACCATGGAGATCACTGAGTATTCATTCATATTTTCGAATCGAATATTTGGGCTAACTTTATTCTCCCTAAATATTTTTTGAATATCATCATAACACTGATATGTTGGCATAATAAAAGGTACATTTTCTATTTGTTGCATTGATACTTGGTTTTCCTTACATAATGGGGATTGGTTAGATACAACACATAAAAGTCGATCCCTCTTCAATTGTACGATTTCAAAGGATTTTTCAAATGATCCAAAGTAAGTATCATTATTAATAAATCCACAATCTAATCTCCCGTTTTGTAACCAAGTCTCAACCTCAGCATAGTTTCCTTCCAGTAATTCGATTTCAATATTTGGAAACTTTTCCTCCATTTTTTTAAGAATACCAGGAATCCAGTTTTTAGAAATACTCGAAAAAACCCCCACTCTTACTGTTCCTTTTTGGAACCCATTGATAGCGGCTACTTCCTGCTTCAGCATGTTGTTATAGTATAAAATTTTCCGAACGGTAATTAAAAGCTCCTCTGCATTTTTGGTCAATGTTAAAGTAGAGTGATTACGAATAAATAAAGGAAAGGAAAACTCTTTTTCCAAACTGCTAATTGCATGACTTACAGCAGATTGGGTGAAACCTAACACTTCTGCAGCTTTTGTAAAACTATTGAGTTCTGCCACTTTGTTAAATATTTCATATTTTGTTAAAGTCACTATGGTCCTCCTCATGAATTTTATTCATGTCTCCATTATATTTCTTCGTTTTATTTAATGCCATTACCAACATACAATAAGTGCATGCTCTATTATATGACCCTTGACAAGGGATGTATTTTTTATGGAAGGATGAAGTGAAATGCAAAAAATTTTAGTTACAGGTGCTGCAGGTAAGATTGGCCAAGATGTTACAAGATTCCTAGATAAGCAAGGGAATTACCAGTTACGGCTAGCAGATATTAACTTATCTGCTTTAGAAACTTTTAAAGATACAAATCATGAAATCATATATTTAGATGTTTCTGATTTAGCTGCTTGTCAAGAATTTACGAAAGGTATAGATATAGTTATACACTTGGCAGGTAATCCTTCGCCAAATGCTGATTTTTATGGCTCCTTATTAGAAAATCATATAAAGGGAACCTATAATATTTTTAGAGCTGCTAGTGATAATAATGTATCCAAAGTGATAGTTGCTTCCAGTGCTCAAACAATTGAAGGCTATCCTTTGGATTATCAACCACATGCTTATTCACCCACGAGACCCAAAAATATGTACGGGGTAAGTAAGTGTTTTGCAGAGGCTGTTGCTTCTTATTTTGCTTATGAAGAAGGGTTACAAAGTCTTGCTATTCGTATAGGTGCATATGATGATTATAATCCATATGGTAAACCACTAACAGCTAGAGATATGAGTGCATACTTAAGCCCAGAAGATTTTATGGACCTTCTCTTAAAGTCGATGACGGCAAAGAACTTACCTCCATTTTCAATTTTACATGGTGTATCTAACAACAGGTTTAAACGAATTGATATTGAAGGAACAAGAAAGTTAGTTGGTTATAGCCCAAGTTCTGATGCTTTTGTACTAAGTGGTATTAAATTCTTTGATTCTTGATAAAGGCATATCTAGAAAAGATATTATATTATTGTTATTTAGCTTTTATTTGTTCTATTTTCAATAGCTATAGTTTCCGTAATCATAATATTCCCATTCCCTCAGATAGAGAACACTATTCTTCTGTCTCATTTGTGGAACAACTCTATTGTCACCACTAGTTCCACAGATGTTCTTTTCCTTTTCAACATAATGGGGTAGCACCATCAAAACGCGAATTTCGTACGCTAAGCAAAATTTCATAAGAAAAAGCCGATTTCCGGTACTCTAAGAGAATAATTGGCTTTTTACTGTTAAGTTGTTTGTAGTGATTGTAGGGAGTCTAATGATGCAATTTCTTTTATACTAAATCGGTATTTTCCTAGAATATTAATGTGTTCCCATTCTAATGGAGAAATATATTTCAATAATTCTTCATTAACATGGGAATCAAATAACTCAACTTTCGCACCTATAAAATAAGCGGGGAGATTTAGCTATATTGAATTAAGAGTCTATCAATTGTGTACTGTACAACTTGAGTAAAATGAAAAACACCTCGATCCTTGGTATAGTGAGATTACCTAGAAATCACTACCACAGAAGAGGTGCCTTAACTACAATAGCTCAAAATAACCAATATCATCAACTACCAAAAGAACTTAATTCTATTTTTTCCGAGCTTGAAATGAATATCCAGCTAAGGATGCAGTCTATCGCTTCTTATAAACGGTGCCAATGTTCAATTGGCGCCCTTTCCTGCTGCTGTTTAGTATGAATGCGATTAAAAAAGTAACTCGACTTACGAAAAAAACCGCTCCAAAGTGTTGATTGTGCTTATCATCGTAACCGCAGTAAAAAAGTTGAATTGCTAGCACACTATTTTGAAACCTTGGTTAACTATTCCAACTTTGAAGTATTTCCTGTTATTAATCAATGAGTACGGGGCAAAATTTAAAGTATATGGTGGCACTATTTGTACTTCTTTCTGTAATCTCTACTCATCGAATAAATTTAGAGCTATCACTCATGCCTTCAGTTGAATACCCCGATGACTGAACTAAGATAAGTTATGGATGAAGCGCCCGTGCCATCGCATCAAAATAATTCTGACTGGCACGCTGACTCACTTCGGCTTCAGGCACAAGTACTTCAAAGCAATGGAAGCAGCCGGGGTAGAGATGAAATTCAACATCTACTCCTGCTTGTGCAAGTCGTGTTACATATTCAATAATTTCATCTCGGAATAAATCGAGTTGACCTACACATGTATAAGTTGGCGGTAGTCCGGCTAAGTTTTCTGCTCTCGAAGGTACGGCATAGGGAGATGGTTCGTTAGTATCGTTCTTCTTTCCCAAGTACATATTCCAA
Organism: Bacillus sp. FDAARGOS_1420; assembly: GCF_019344915.1. NCBI lineage: Bacteria > Bacillati > Bacillota > Bacilli > Caryophanales > Bacillaceae > Bacillus > Bacillus sp. FDAARGOS_1420. The sequence continues at coordinate 2,461,909 of NZ_JAHWJB010000002.1, forward strand.
GCCGTTAAATTGTTTGATCTATTCCATGTTGCATTGTCTTCTATAATCTCATAGCTTGATGGTGTTATGTTGTGGCTATCAAGCATCGGATACAGCGGCATCTGAAAAATAATAGATGGACCTCCTTTATCACGAGCCATTAACGCAAGCGCTGCTGTTAGTCCACCGCCTCCACTTGCACCGGCGATCGCAACTCGATTCACATCAATTCCAAGCGAGTCTGCCTCATTTGTCATCCAAACCAAGCATGCATAACAATCTTCAATAGCCGCTGGATAAGGATGTTCGGGCGCAAGTCGATAATCGACAGACACAACAACGCATTCAGCAGTCTGAACAAAGCGTTCACACAAAACATCGTCCATATCAGGGTGGCCCATTACGTATCCACCACCGTGAATCCACAGCATAGCTGGAAGTTTATCAAGATTTTTCTCAACGGGTTCGTAAATTTTAACTAACATCTCGCCGGCTGCGCCAGGAATCATTCGCTTGGTCATGTTTACAAGCTCTGATTTTTCCAAATGTGGATTCGACAGGAGACTTCGACTCGCCTCTAAATCCCCCTCTAATTGAAAGCCTGGAAATTGTGAGAAAGCCTGTTTTAATTCTGGTAATACTCGACTGTCAATTTTCATATAAATTCCTCCAGTTAAATAATGAAACTTGATGTAATCCTTATGGAATAATTAACGGAATAGATGTGTCTCCTGTTCTCCTTCAGCTTCCCATTTGGCAATTTCCTCTCTTACACGAGGAGCAACTTCTGTTCCAAGCAATTCTATGGCACGCATGACTTGATCATGTGGCATGGTACTTAATGGCACATACATCATAAAGCGTGTAATCCCTACATGCTTACGAAGATGAATGATTTTTTCGGCGACTGTATCTGGATCACCAACATACAACGCCCCTTCAAAACTTCGTGCAGCATCAAAGCTGGAACGATCATAATAAGGCCACCCCCGCTCTTTACCAAGTTTATTCATGCCTGCCTGAGTGGAAGGGAAAAATGTATCTGCTGCCAATTCCGTATTCTCTCCAACAAATCCAATTGAATGAGATCCCACCTGAAGCTTTGATACATCATGACCAGCGTGAGCCGCTGCTTTCTTATATAGCTGTACGATTCGTGCAAAGTGCATTGGGCTACCACCAATAATCGCCAGCATAAGTGGTAATCCCAGAAAACCGGCACGGATAGCAGATTCCTGATTCCCACCGCTACCAACCCATATCGGTAAAGGATCTTGAACAGGTCTTGGATATACACCTAAATTATTGATTGCTGGTCTATGTCCGCCTTCCCAAGTCACTTTTTCGGACTGACGTATTTTGAGCAGTAGGTCCAAATGTTCTTCAAACAGTTCTTCATAGTCTTTCAAGTTATAGCCAAACAATGGAAAAGATTCGATAAAGGAGCCACGACCCGCCATAATCTCTGCGCGTCCATTTGAAATGCCATCCAGTGTAGAAAAATCCTGAAAAACGCGCACAGGATCAGCTGAAGAAAGCACGGTTACTGCACTCGCGAGCCGTATCTTTTTCGTTTGTGGTGCCGCCGCTGATAGAACCATCGCTGGAGAGGATGCGGCATAATCCTTCCTATGATGCTCACCAACACCAAACACATCAAGTCCTACTTGATCAGCAAGAACGATTTCTTCAACAACTTCACGTAATCGCTGTGCGTGACTTATCACTTCACCACTATGAACATCTGGTTTCGTTTCTACAAAAGACGTAATACCTATTTCCATTTGTTATCTCTCCTAGTCCAATTAGATTTAAGTCAAAAAATTAATCATTTCCTTTATGGTAGTAACGTGTTTCTCATATTGGCTAACACACGTTTATTTCATAAAATCTTAACTGGTCTGGTCATAGCCCAAAAAAGAAGAGCTAAAGCACTGACAGAGGCTCCGAGTAAGGAAACCCCTCCCCAGCCAAAGTGTACGTATATTTGAGTCGACGTAATTGACCCACCAGCACTGCCGATAGAATAAAACACCATATATCCAGCAGTAAGTCGACTCCGTGCTTCTGTATGCAATGGAAGGATCATGGTTTGATTTGTGACATGTATTGCTTGTACGGCCAAATCAAGTAAAACTATCCCTATCACTAATGCGATTAATGACTGCTCTATATAGCTGATGAACAACCATGAAATCAATAATAGAGCTAAAGCAATGCCTGTCGTTCGTTGTCCGTAACCTTGATCGGCCAATTTTCCTGCCCGTGCCGCAGCCAAGGCTCCAGCCACACCTACAAGACCGAATGCGCCAATTGCACTATGAGATAGAGCAATTGGCGGTGTACTAAGTGGCAGTACTAGTGAAGTCCACAAAATGCTGAAATCAGCAAAAATCAGCATGGCTAGAACGGAGCGAACGCGTAACGTTCGTTCTTGAATAAACAAAGCAAGCACCGATCTAATCAACTGAGGGTAGGATAGCGATTTTACCTCGCGTTCAACATTGGGCAACATCTTTATAAACATAAAAACCATCAAAAGCATGAGTGCTGCAGAAAATAGATATACAGAACGCCATCCCGCAACATCTGTTAATATACCAGCAAAAGTACGTGCGAGAAGTATGCCAATAACTATCCCACTTGTTACAATGCCAACGACACGTCCTCTTTCTGTAGGGGAAGCGATGGTCGCTGCAAACGCCACGAGAGTCTGTGTCACAACTGCAAGCAGACCCACCAAAGCCATACCTGCGAAAAGTACCATGCTGGAAGAAGCAGTACCAACTATAACCAGAGCTGTTGTAGATAATAGCATCTGACCGACAATTAGACGTCGCTGGTTTAGCAAATCTCCAAGCGGTACGAGTAGTAGTAAGCCCAATCCATAAAAAATTTGTGTAATGGTAATAACAACACCAATAATGGAATGGTTAATACTAAACTCATTAGATAGTTGATCAAGCAACGGCTGTGCAAAGTAAATATTGGCAACAGACATTCCACAGGCAGTCGCAAACAATAATGCCAAAGCGTGAGACATGGATGGCTGTTGATTCAAATTAGGTTTTGTTACGGAAGATTTATGACTTATCTTAGTGTAGAGTGGATCATCTTCTATATTTGTCTCTGTTTTGCACATACCTTAACCTCCAATCACATTAGATTTTTTAACCATAACATACCGTTCAGTACAATATGATTACTGGTAAATATAACTTAGCCTTATTCATGATGTCAACGATTTTTTGCACTAAAGTTAATATTTCATTAAATGAATGGAGCTTGATTTGACAGGAAGAATGGCTAATTATATAATAATTACATACTGTTTGGTAATAAAAACAACAATTGTAATTACCTACACACCTATCCTAAAACAATTAATAAAATCAAAGTTTGAGGAGGAGAATTCTTAATGGCAAGAACCCGTGAATTTGATGAGGATCAAGTTTTAGATGCAGCAATGCAGTTATTTTGGGAGAAGGGATATGAGGCTACCTCATTAAGTGATCTTACTTCTAGAATGGGCATTCAACGCCCTAGTATTTATTCGACTTTTGGAGATAAGAAAGAATTGTTTGAAGCCGCACTTCGCAGGTATACAATGTCTCGGGCCTCTGATATACGAAATAGGCTTCAAAGTCACTCCTCTGTAAAAGAGGCATTTTCTATTTTCTTTGCCGATGTCGTCAATGAAGAATACGCAGGGGATCTTAGTAAAGGTTGTTTTTGTATCAATACAATGGTTGAACTAGCACCTCATGATGAGAGATTTGAAATTTTGACCAGAGAACATCAAATGTACCTCGCCGTCATTTTTCAGGAGACGATCGAACGAGGAATCCAATCAGGTGAGCTGGAAGCCAACACAGATGCAAAGTCTTTGGCACAGGCACTGATTGTATCGTTAATCGGTCTAACGGTTATGATGAAATCTCGCCCCCAACGTTCATTTATCGACAATGTAATAGCAGCGACGCTCACATTACTTAAGTGACATAATTGTATTTAAAAGTACGAAAACCATACCTTTATAGGGGTAACGTCAAATCTCCATCAAGCTAAAATTTTATAGTACCCCCAGAACGAAATTTTGTGCTAACTTGTAACAAAAATGCTCATTTTTTCATTTCGGGGTAATTCTGAATTTTTAAGTTGATGGGTATGGGGGAGCACCACATGCCCATCAACTCAAAATCTCATACCACCTCCAGAACGAAAATTTTATGCATGTTGCTCGTATTTATTGTTTGGGGATAAATCGTTCTTTAAGCTTGATGGCGATTTGGTGCTATCCCTAAAACATCTGGAATGTAATAGCCAACTAAAAAATGCAAACAAAAAGACCTTTAATCAGTCGTTTTGTTTGCATTTCCTTTTTCTAAAACTACAGAAAAGATAAGTACTATAGTTAACACCATAATAAACCCTACTTCACTTCCATCACTTACAAAAAATGAATACAAAGTATAAATTAAAATTAATATTCCATAAATAACTTTGTGCAATGAACTCCCCCCCTTTTTGCCGTATATATTTTAGTGTAAAAATTTAATTCAAGCCCTATATTAAAATGAAAATAAAAAGCACCTGTGATATACACAAAGTGCTTTTCTCTTGTCAATTTATCTATTTTCACTATATTTATCTATTTTCTTTTTATAACTCAAATTTCTTCGAATCGTACTTTTCTAGAGTTTGTTACAATTCATTTTGTTCATATGGAATATGTTTATCTGTCTGTACATCTTCAACATTTTCTCCACATGTCAATAATCTCCTATACTTAAAAGAGTGCCCTGTTAATACTGTTGTAATCATTTTGTATTGCCCTCCTTTTGTTTGATTACTTGTATCATAAAACAAGTATCTGAAGTTGATATGTAGCTTATCTAGAGTGTATGTAAATTTAAAAAATCTCTAATAAAATGTTTATGTTGTAACGTTACCATCAAAACTAGTGCTTCAAACACCCTGATTTGAAGAGACAGTAACCCATATTCTAGCTTGAATTCCTCCTACAGTTCTATATTGAGTAAAACCAGTTGATCCCTATAATATAAAAAGAGCACCACTTTTTGGATGCTCTTCGTTATAACTATATATTATTTAATTTCCTTCTTTTGTTGGTACCATTTTTCCTTCTTGAGAACCTGTACCTTCTGTTCTTTCAACAGTTTTTGCATCTCCTTTAGGAGTTGCTGGCACTGCATCTTTAGGTACATCAAAGTTTTGTGAGAAAGACGTTGTTCCATCTGCACTCCGTGTAATTACTTGATTTGAACTATCTTCATTTGATTTTAAATTGTCCATTTTCGCATCATCTGCACCTACTGCCCCCCCCGCTACCAATCCTGTACTTAAAAGTGCTCCTGCTAATAATGTTTTAATCATTTTTCATTACCTCCTTGTTTTGTTTGGAACTACATTTAGCATAAGACAAGAATCTATAGTTGATATGGACTGTATCTGGAGATTATGTAAAGAAAAATAGATGATCAGTTGTATATCCTAATGGGTGCTTAGGCAAGATTGAAACTTAATATGAGTTTGATAATTGAGTTACCCTTCGTTTTTGGGTGTAAGGTTTTTGGCTGGGGTGAAGTGAGGAGCTAACCTTTTCTAATTTGAAACATTTACAACTAAATTTGCAATAAATTTCTCAATATAGATATACTTGTTATTTATAGTTTCAAAATTTAAAAATAAAGCGTGATAAAAATATGATGATTATTCCTTATGTTTACTCCTTGTACTAAAGATAAGATTGAATTCTCCGATCTTATCTTTTTTGTTTGTAGAAATTTAATGCAAAAAAACAGAATCCTTATAATAAGGATTCTGTAACAAGAAATGACAGATATATAGCAATAAAAAGAGTTACTTATATTATAATTTAAAAATGCAACAAACACATTGAGAAAATTCGAAATAAATAGAATGTTATATATATGTGTTTCTCATGCAATTTTTGTTCAAAATGCCAATGTTATTTAAGACTTTCTCCACAATAACTGAATTAATTATCTTTAAACTGCAATTCTTCCGTAGAACCTTTCAGCGCTGTCGTAGATGAAGTTCCACCCGTAATCACTTGTGCTACTTCGTCAAAGTAACCTGTTCCGACTTCTCGTTGATGACGCATAGCAAAATAACCATGCTCTTCTGCTGCAAATTCGGCCTGTTGTAATTCAGAATACGCTGCCATACCACGCTCTTTATAGCCGCGTGCTAATTCGAACATACTGTGGTTTAACGAATGGAATCCTGCAAGTGTTACAAATTGGAGTTTGTAACCATATGATGCCAGTTCTTTTTGAAAGTTTTCAATTGTTTTTTGATCTAATTTTTGTTTCCAATTAAACGACGGTGAACAGTTATATGCGAGTAACTTTCCTGGGTATCTCTTATGAATTGCTTCTGCAAAACGCTTCGCATCTTCTAAATTTGGTTCAGACGTTTCACACCAAATAAGATCTGCGTACGGTGCATATGCTAGGCCACGTGCAATTGCTTGATTGAGCCCCGCTTTTGTACGATAAAAACCTTCCGTTGTTCTTTCTCCTGTAATAAATTCTTGATCAATTGGATCAATGTCGCTCGTAATTAAATCTGCTGCATCTGCATCTGTTCTTGCCACGATTACTGTCGGCACGCCCATAACATCCGCAGCTAAACGAGCAGAAATTAAATTACGTACCGCCGTTTGTGTCGGTAATAATACTTTTCCACCTAAATGTCCGCATTTCTTTTCTGAAGACAACTGATCTTCAAAATGTACACCTGCTGCACCTGCTTCAATCATTCCTTTCATTAATTCAAATACGTTTAATTGCCCACCAAAACCAGCTTCTGCATCTGCAACAATTGGTACGAAATAATCTATATCACTGCCACCTTCCATATGCTGAATTTGATCAGCACGTTGCAACGTTTGATTGATTCTTTTTACAACAGCGGGCACACTATTCACTGGATATAAACTTTGGTCTGGATACATATGTCCAGATAAATTGGCATCAGCAGCTACTTGCCAACCACTTACACAAATTGCTTTTAAACCTGCTTTCACTTGCTGCATTGCTTGATTTCCTGTTAATGCACCAAGCGCATTGATGTAGTCTTCTATATGAAGCGATTGCCAAAGTTTCTCTGCACCGTGGCGTGCTAGTGTATGCTCAATATCGATAGATCCTCGAAGACGAATAACATCTTCGGCACAATACGGGCGTTTTACCCCTTTCCAACGTTTATCTAACTCCCAATTTTCTTGTAATTGTTGAATCCTTTCGTTTTTCATTTCTTCCATCTCCTCGTATGTTATTTTTCAGTTATTCTTTCGAGTAACTATTGCACTAATTATTTTCTTGGCCGCCTGAGTATATTCCTGGATAATGAAGATAAGAATCAACGCTTTCTTTTATTTGTTCTTGGAAGAAAGATGCTAATATTTATTTTCCTGTTGAACAAATCCTATTTCTCTAGCTAATTTATCCAAGATATGTGATGACATATGTCGGGGGAATTTCTCAGTAAACAATTGTAGTTCATTTTTTCATTTTTGGGGAACAATGAGTTTCTTAACTTGATGGCAATGTGGCGGGACCACATGGCTATCAACCTAAAATTTTATAGTATCCCCAAAACGAGAAAATTGGCATCTCCAGATGAAAATATACATTTTTTGTTTTTAGGATACTAGTTTCATTAGCTTGATGGGCATATTGGTGAAACCCCGAAATGGACATTTTGGTAGGCAATTCTTCTTCTCTTAAAATAACCTTAAATATATTATAGATTTAAGAATATCAGAAAAATAAATGGTATAATTTCCTAAAACATCCTGAATAAAGTTGATTTTAGAAAAGGAGTAGAGAGGAAATGTTTCAGAAGCTCAAATTTTATTTACTCAGTCTTGTAATTAGTTCAATGTTAGGTGGGATTATCATAGGTGCTAATTTCTTGGTCCATAACATCTACTATTTAGTTGTAGGTAAAGAATTTCATTTTAATATGTGGTCTTCCATTATTATATTTAGTATCGTATTTATTTCGGGTTTCTCGTATATGTTGAAAAAGGGTCCAGGTATACTTGTTAATGATTAAACCAATAGTACTTATCTTAGGCGCTACCATGATCTGGTTGGCGTCTTGTTTGTTGTTAAGGAAAGATAACAAAATCCCCTTAGTCACAAGGCTTTAAAAGTAACCTATCCATAGTGATATTAAAGTTACTACTAACAAGGCAAGAAGAAATGTGATATTTCGAATCCACTTTTGTATATCATCAAAATAACGTTCTATAAATGCAACGTTGATATAAAACATGAGAAATACAACAAAGAAGGTAAAGTTACCAAATTTATCATTCAATTTTTCATTAGTAAATGTGCTTACATGAAGGAATAGTAAAGCAAAAGTTACTAAGAATAACTCAAATAGCCTTTTTTTGCTCACGCCACCACCACCCTACAGTAATTTCCTTTCGTTTTATTTTATCTGAACGTAGTGTGTAGCAGACTATGAATATTATACTTATGTAAAAAAAGGCTAACAATTCAAGATTGTTAGCCTTAATCGCGCCTTTTAAAAGAATAACTCAATACAACAAATGACTGGTTCTTCAACTTGCAATATATTCTCCTTTAATTACAAAAAACGAACCTCGAATTGTTCCAGCAAGTTTAGACTTCTGTCTAGCAAACTTAAACTTCTCTACTAACTCCGTTGGTATCTCCATTCCCTCAGAAAGCTTAAATCCAACGGCCCGCTTCTTTGGATTATCCAACGTATACATGACGTTGACTGCAAGACCATCCTCATAGAAGACATAGGCAAATTTAATATTTTCCACTTGAAAACACGATGTTTCTAAAGGTTTTGCCGCAAACTCAATATTACGTTCTTCTTTCAAAATGCGGTTCACATAATCAAGAGTCTTCTCGCTTTCACTAGCTTGTACAACCGTAAATTCATGCTTGTATTTATTCATAAAGTAACGTGCTTCATGGGCACGTAAACCAGCAAGTGCTTCCGCTACAGGTGAAGACTCCATGCCAGCTGTAGTTACGTTTTTAAAATCAACTATATTGGACAATTCCATCTCTCCTTTTAACACTTTACTTCCTAACAACTGGAATCCATATTTCACCAAATACTAAGCCGTTTCGCTGCCCCATCTCAACTGTTGTATTTGGCCCACCAACATAGGCAAAATCTTTTACTTCTGCTAATGCTTGACCAAATGCAATACCAGTAAGCTTATTACTTAGCTCCTCAGCTGTATTGCCTTCCCCTTTAACTACTAGGTATTCTCCCCTCGGAAACTGGATAACTCTAGATTCTTCTTGTATCGTTGCCTCTGTCATGACACCAGCGTAATACATCATCTTGTTATTCACCGCTTCACTCACAGAAAAAATGTAATCATTTGTAGCTAAAGCTTTTAAAGTGTCCAACCTTCCATCTTGTTCGACGGCCAGCCAAAAGTCTGCCTTTTCCTTGTTTATGCCCGCAAAGTCTGTATAGTGGCTCTTAAGTTCAGTTCCAATACCTAACACGATAAAGCTATCTTTTTCTTCTATTGTATAATTTTTCATATTTAAAACCTTCCTCACTTTTAAATTAATCAAACGATTTATCTTTTCACTTGATGAGTTTATAATATCTTTAAATCATGTCAAAAAATGATACTGTTTAGGAGACCACCATGAAAAAAGTTGAACGGATTAATACGATCATGCGCTATATTAACAACCGCTCCCACTTTACAATTTCTGAAATCATACGAGAATTTAACATCTCACGATCGACAGCAATTAGAGACATTAGAGAAATTGAAGCCATGGGGATGCCGCTCGTCGCTGAAGTTGGAAGGGATGGGGGATATTTTGTCATGCATAACTCTATCCTGCCCGTTGTTCGCTTTACTGATAATGAGGTCAAAGCTCTTTTTATTGCCTTTATGGCCACAAGAAATCAACAACTTCCCTATCTAAAGAGTCGTCAGTCTTTAGCCGAAAAACTACTAGGACTCATCTCAGAAATCCAGCAAGATGACCTTGTTCTTTTAAATCAAATCTTGCTTTTTGAAGGGACTAACCCCCATAATCCCGACCTACTTGAGCTTTCTGACCTCCCCCATCCTATGTTAGAAAAACTCATCCAAATCCTTCTTTTGGATAGCCATTTATTGATTACCGTAAAAGAAGAGGAGGAATTCAAGTCTTATCCAATTTATCTACTACACCTTTATCAAGAAAAAAGCCATTGGATAATTGAAGGCTTTGACATAAAAGAAGAAAAAAAGAAGATGTTTCTTGTCGATCATCTCATTAATGCCGAACCCTATACGACGAAAAAGAGATTAAGTAAGAAAAAGATTTTAGAAAAACTAAGTAAGAAGGACGAAGCACTCAACCTTGTACTTGAACTTGGTCCAAAAGCGATTGCCCAGTTCAAAAAATACCATCCTTTAAAAATTTCTATTTCCTATACAAATCCTTACCAATCCACAGCCATTCTAAAAACTTTTATCAATGTTAACAATCCCGATGAATTAACAGAAATAACGAATTGGATACTTTTCCTAGGTAAAGATATCAAAATTAGGGAAGTTCCTGAAGAAGTGTTAGAAGGTTTAAAAGAGAGATTATGTTTATACTGCCCATAAGCAGTGGCCAGTTAAACCCAAAATAATATTGAGTTTGACTAGATGCCAGTTACCTCTATTTAAATACCTAGTAAAAACATTTTATCCGCTACCTACTTTAAACGCTTTTCTAAGAATAACGCCAACACAAAAAAAGACATGAACTAATCTTTGTTCATGTCTTTTTATATTAGAGTTTAACCCTCATAAAACAGCTTGTTTAAAATTCGAATATGGACTTATCTTATCCATAATCTCTTTCATTCTTTTTTCATATCCCACTATTTTAGCACTTGAACTAACAATAGCGAATTAGAATAATGACTTAATACTTGCTAGGACAGTAAGTATACCTACAACAATAACAAATACATTGCTCATTTTCCCTTTGTATTTAGCTAGTACTGGTACTTTACTAATCGCATACATCGGTAATAGACATAAGATAGCAGCAACTAATGGACCGCTTAGAGAATCAATAATTCCAAGAATACTTGGATTTGTATAAGCGACAAACCAGCATGTTAATACAACAAAAGTAAGGATCATTGTCTTAATTGTTTTTTCTTCAATAACTTTTCCACGTGTTTTACCGAACTTCATAATCACGTCACGCATTACCTCAAATGCTCCTATATAATGGCCAAGGAAAGACTTTGTAATAGCCACAAAAGCAATGATTGGAGCTGCAATAGTGATTACAGGCGAATTAAGCTCATTAGCAAGATATGAAAGGATTGATAAGTTTTGCTCTTTTGCCATTTTTAAATCCTCTGGAGTCAAACTCAGTGTACTACTCCAAACGAAGAACATAACTACAACGAATGTCATGATATAACAAACTTTTTGTATTTGTGCACATTTAGCATCAGTAGCTTCTATTCCATACGTAGCCTTCTGTTTCACAACAAATGATGAAATCATAGGTGAATGATTAAATGAGAATACGATGATTGGTAAAATCATTAATATCGTTCCAAAATATCCTGTTCCTGTTGAAGCAGTAGAAACACTTGAAAAGCTAAGCATTGACGTATTCCACTGTGGAATTAAAGATATTGCGATGAAAAGTAGAGAAGCTATGAAAGGATATACGAGCATACTCATGATTTTCACAGTAATATCTTGACCAAAATTTAGTATAGCAATAAGGCCGAGCACTAATACAAGAGATAAAATGGCCCTTGGAGGCTCCGGCATGTGCAATTGATGCACGATAAAACTACTTGCGGTATTTGTAAGCGCAACCGAATACATCAATACGATTGTATAAATTGAGCCGAAATATACGATGTTAAAAATGATACTTGCCTTATTTCCGAAATACTCTCTTATTGTGCCTGTAATCCCCTCATCAGCAGAATTAGAAGTGTAAATCATTTTAGCAAGTGCCCTATGTGAGTAATACATAACTGGATATGCAAGCAATGTAATTAGTAGTAATGATAATAAACCACCTGAACCTGCATTAATCGGTAAAAAGAGCACCCCTGCTCCAATTGCTGTTCCAAAAAGGCTCAATGCCCAGGTAGTATCTTGTTTATGCCACTTTTTAGGATCTAGATATTTCTCATTTTTCACTGCATTATTTTCAGCTTGAAATTCTATTTTTTTTGCAGTATTCCCATTCATATAATAAATCCCCCTTGTATCCTATTTTTACGTCTCTTTTTAAGCTTAAGAATATAGACCATTCTTAAAAAATGAACCGCTTACTTGATGCACCATATTGTAAACGATTCCACCTAAAGCTGTCTCTCTTAATGTGCGAGGCATTTATCCTCCAACCCTTTACTTACCATTGATGATATTGTTTACACCAGCTAATACGATATCCGCTGCTGCTAAACTATTTTGAAGAAATCCCCCTTCTGGTCACACACCTTTCTGTAATTACTCGTTTCAGTCTGTCCAATTTTAAAATGTTTGATATTTTCTTCGTAGGTAATCGGTTACCTCTCGACGCCCTCATTATAACGTTTATATTTGCGAGTCTAATATTTTTTTATTTTTAGAAAGACAGAATAAACAGAATTATGAATAGATAATAAATTACAATTGGTATGTAGCAATTGTGTCTATTTTTTGAAGCTGTATTAGTTAATAGAAAAATAAACATAATACAGAGTTCCTTTCGTTAACACATTGATTATATTAGGAACTCGTTATAAAGATACTTATATTTCCCTTTGCTTTCACATCTTATCTTTGACATGAAGCTGTTGTAATAAATAATACACATTGATGTAAAGGAATAAATTTAGAAAACATAAAATTATTCCCATGAATTTTTATTACATATAGCGAATCAATATTCATTTTTCAGAAAAGAAGAACTTTTACAAAGGAGCCTACGCACCTTATGTAATGGTTATCATGTTGAGCCTGTTAAAAGAATTACACCATAAGTTTCCATTTACTATATGTAATATTTATTAAGTGTAGTTTTTTCTAAATATGCATAATTACATGTTTAGAAAAAGAGAGTATACTTTCGAATTGTGTAGTAAAGATATAGCCCACCTACGGAAATAGGTGGGCTTTTCATGTATAAAAATTGCATTTATTATATGGCAATTAGAATTGAGGTCAAAATATTATCTCTTCCCTTTTAACTCTCTCAGTCTGCTTTTTCTCAACGTCTGAGCCTACTTACGTACCAACTGCATAACCAGTAAGAATACTAACAATTATAGCATTAACTAAGATTGATGTGATTTTAATCCACTTTTCCAAACATATATATTATTTCAGAAGATTTAGTTGCAATAGAACACCGAACTGATGGTTTTACCCTAACTGACGTTTAAATGCTTTACCAGCGAAGAAGTAAGCGATAACCATAATGCCAACGCACCAAGCAAGTGCAGTCCAAATATCGTTGCCAACAGTCCCTTCATATAAGAGGGCACGAATCGCATTCACAATTGAAGTCACAGGCTGGTTTTCAGCGAACGCACGAACAATTTTTGGCATAGTTTCGGTAGGAACAAAGGCCGAACTAATAAAGGGCAGAAAAATTAGTGGGTACGAGTAGGCTGTCGCCCCTTCCATAGACTTCGCTGTCAACCCAGGAATGATAGCCAACCATGTCAGCGCCAGCGTAAACATCCCGAGTATTCCAGCTACCGCGAGCCAATCCAGAATATTGGCACTGGAACGGAAGCCCATTAAGAGCGCAACAAGGATAACCACCACGATAGTAAGCACATTAGCAACAAGTGATGTTAATACGTGAGCCCATAATACCGACGAACGCTTGATAGGCATAGTAATGAAACGTGCCATCAGCCCGCTCTTTACATCCGTAAACAACCGTACGGAAGTGTAAGCGACACCGGATGCGATAGCCATCAGCAAGATTCCCGGCAATAAATAATTGACGTAGTTATCCGTTCCTGTCTTTATGGCGCCGCCAAATACGTAGACAAACAACAGCATCATCATAATCGGCGTAATCGCTACCGTAATAATTGTATCCGGACTGCGCATAATGTTGCGCATTAAACGCCCTAATAATACCCCTGTTTTGCTCTTCATTTACATCTCCTCCTTTTTGCCAATGATCGCAAGGAAAATTTCTTCCAATGTCGGCTGCTTCTCGATATACTCCACTTTTGTTGGCGGGAACATCTCTTTAAGTTCTGTAAGAGTACCAGTCGTAATAATTTTTCCACCATGCAAGATAGCGATACGGTCCGCCAGTTGTTCGGCTTCCTCCAAGTACTGAGTTGTCAGCAAGATGGTTGTGCCGCCGCCGGCAAGTTCCTTGACGGTATCCCACACTTCAATCCGCGCTTCGGGGTCAAGCCCTGTCGTCGGTTCATCGAGAAAAATGACTGCTGGCGTTCCGATCAAACTCATCGCGATATCAAGCCGGCGCTTCATCCCACCTGAATACTGATCTGCCCTCTGGTTGGCTGCATCGGTCAGGCTAAATCTTGCAAGCAAATTGTCAGCGACTTGAGCAGGACTAGAAACTCCACGCAACTTGGCGATCATTATCAAGTTTTCTCTCCCCGTGAGCATACCGTCTAAAGCTGCGAACTGCCCTGTCAAACTGATACTTTGACGAACATGATCCGATTGACGCTGGACGTCAAAACCACAAATACCTACTTCGCCGCCATCTTGCTTCATCAGCGTCGAGAGGATATTGACTATCGTCGTCTTGCCCGCTCCATTTGAGCCCAGCAGTGCGAAAATTTCGCCACGCTGCACTTCAAAATCTACCCCTTTTAACACTTCCTTATCTTTAAAGGATTTTTTTAATCCTTTTACAGAAATCGCTGTATTGGTCATGCTTTTTTCCTCCTTAAAAAATGTTTTGTAAAGCTAGACTGCCTGCACTCCTCTATTTAGTATTACTGATAATCTGTATTACTTAGTACTGGTTTAAAAATATAACTGAATAGCAGTGGCGTCAATTCACATTTGTAACCAGCTAATCAGTCGGTATTACCTGTTGCATTTATTTTTTTCTCAATTGCTTCATGATACTTTCGTTCAAATCTTCACGATACTTGGAAACATAAGTTTTAGCATTTGCCACTAGTTCGTCAGCAAAGGATGCCACGTCCTCCCCAGTTATTTCTAGCACTTGTCTGCCTTCCGCCGCACCGGCTTCAAACAAATCGATTAGTTCATACTGTATGTGTAGCATATCCATCCCGTTACCAGCTGAGAAATTCCACATGTAGTTTTGAATTTTCTTAAACACAAACTGATAGTCCTCTGGCAGAGCTCCAACCCGTGCCATCATCATTTTGTACTCTTTTTTATCACCAATTAATTTTTTGAACATTTCCAACATATTATTTTTCCTCCTTTTTTATAAAGCAGAACAAGAAACTCCCAAAATATCGGCCGAATATTTAATCTTATGAGGCTAGTTTGACTTCAAGACGTTAATTTTTGATGATACAAAATCCCATTTTCTCCAAAACAATTCAAGCTCCTGACGGCCATCCTCATTTAGTGAATAAAACTTGCGAGGCGGCCCCATGTCTGACGGTTTCTTTTCAATATTCACAAGTTTTTTCTTCTCTAATCGCACAAGGATGGTATAGACCGTTCCTTCCACGACTTCAGTAAACCCAAGCTCATTCAGGTGGCGGGTAATCTCATAGCCATAAGTTTCACGGCGGCTAATGATTTCCAGAACACATCCTTCCAGCGAACCTTTCAGCATTTCAGTTAAATTTTCCATATTCTGATCCTCCTTTACCCCCTATTCTGTCTGACTTATATTCAGTATCACAGAGTACTAAGGCTAATTTTTCTGAATAGCTTTTGAGAAACCTCACTATTCAGTATTACTTATTACAACTACATTGTATGACTAAGTAGATGGAATGTCAACTCGATTTTTAAATTTTTTCTTAAATCCGCTTTTGCCTATTGGATACTGAATATATTTTTAAAAACTACGCTATTCAGTATTACTCATTACTACTACATTGTATGACTATGTAGATAGAATGTCAACTCGATTTTTAAATTTTTTCTTAAATCCGCTATTATCTATTGGATACTGCCTATTTTCTTCTTAAGAAATCTCACCACATACCTATCCAGCTAAGAAAAGGAAATACCCAAAACAAAAATTCCACATTTTTGTTTTGGGGCGTTATAATATTCCGAAGTTAATGAATGTGGCTAGCTCTCCTTATTAAAAAGACGGATCATTTTTTGTTCTTCTACTAATGCACCTGTGCATCTAATACATGAGCTTGCGAATACATACAAACTCTTTATAAAGTGAAACTTTAATTAGTGGGGGGGTTCTGTTCATCCCCCACTAATTATTAGCCCTCACCAATCGGGCGTTTACGGGCAGCAGGGCTCCCCCCTAACTTCTTTGCTCCAGCTGAATTTTGAGGTGGGAGTTTTACTGCCCGCAAATAGCGGGATAAAGTCAACTCTACATATAGGACATCCTTTTTGTTACGATAACATCATATTCATGTCTTCTGCTGCGGTTGTAATTAGTTTTAAACCGAATGTTTCTTGTAATACATCAAGCACACCAGGTGAAATAAATTCAGGTGCCTTTGGACCAATGCGAATATCTTGAATACCAAGACTAAATAGCCCAAGTAAAATGGCAACCGCTTTTTGTTCGAACCATGATAGAACAATACTCACTGGCAATTCATTCACTTCACATTGAAAAGCATCAGCTAAAGCGGCCGCTATTTTCACTGTCGAAATTGAATTATTACATTGTCCTAAGTCAATGTAACGCGGAATCTCCGTACCAGGTACAACCCCATAATTCACATCATTAAAGCGGAATTTTCCACAAGAAGTTGTTAAAATAACCGTTTCTGGCGGAAGTGACGTTGCTAATTCACGATAATATTCCCCGCCTTTTCCTGGGGCATCACAACCTGCGATAACAAAGAAACGCTTTATTTTCCCTTCCTTTACTGCCTCAATAATTTCTGGAGCTAATGATAATACCGTATTATGGTGAAACCCTGTTACTAACTGTTCATCCGACTCCATATGTACTTCTGGAAGTTCTAGCGCTTTTTGAATCAATGGTGCAAAATCGTCATTTTCAATTTTTTGTACGCCCTCTAAGCCTGCAATATCATATGAAAAGAATCGATCAGAGTATGATCCTTTAATTGGCATAACACAGTTCGTTGTCGCTAATATGGCACCTGTAAATTTTTCGAAAAGTCGTCGTTGATCGTACCATGCCTTACCGATGTTTCCTTTTAAATGTTTATATTTTTTCAGTTGTGGATATCCGTGTGCTGGTAGCATTTCAGAATGCGTATAAATGTTAATTTCTTTTCCTTCTGTTTGCTTTAATAACTCTTCTAATGCAAATAAATTATGACCAGTAACTACAATTGCCTTACCTTCTACATGGTTTTGTGTAATTTGAACAGGCTCCGGAACACCAAAGTGATTCGTATGTGCCTCATCTAATAACTCCATTACTCGTAAAGCCGATTCCCCTACTTTCATAGCCATATCAATATGTTCTTGTTCATTAAAGTTAGAATTTGTTAATGTCATATATAGCGCTTCTTGAGTTGTAGCATCTACAAATGCATCTGTATACCCTAGCTGCGCAGCATGTGTACGATAAGCCGCTATTCCTTTTAATCCAAACACAATCGTATCTTGTAAACTTGCAATTGTTTCATTCTTACCACAAACACCCATCACTTTACATCCGCCTGTTGGCGTTTGTTCACATTGATAACAAAACATATCATCCCACCCTCTCCCAATCATTCCTTACAAATCAAGCATAATACCCATTAGGAAAAAAGGATGTGATATGAATCACAATAATATATATAAATTTGTGACAGTTCATATTGTTGACATAATATTTTTATTGGCGCTAAAAAACGGACACCTTTGTTAATACTTTCAAATAGCTAGATGATTGATTTAGAGAACTATTAGCAACTAATAAGCATACAAAAACGCTATTCTTTCTATCATTCAACAGAAAGAATAGCATTTTTTCATTTTGAAGAACTATCAATTTTTTGATTAAAGATTTTAGAGGAAACCTCTTTATTTACAATACATTTACACCATCTTAACATTTTTTACATTATTTATATGATATATTTATATAGAAACTACTTAAGAAATTTCATGTACATCGTTATCTTTATAATCTCTTAACTGATTGATAAGAGATTATGTTACATTTTCATACCAGGGGTGAATTAGGATGACTGAAACTTTAAAGACACTTATAATGCTTGATGTTACTTACGTTGTTATAGCAATTATGACGGTACTGGTATTTGTATACTTGGAATTAAAATCTCAGTAACTTATGCAGGCATAATTGATAGCTTCGCATTTAAATATAGTTAGAAGAAAGCGAGGAGAAAATTATTTCTCCTCGCTTTTATATTCCCACAGTTTCTTATTTCAACAAATCCAATGTATGTAAAAGTAATCCTCTGTCCCCTACTTCTCCATGACCAGGCACTACTAAGTTCATATTTCCGTATCGGTTCAACACATTCTCAATCGATGTGGACCATTCATTTACATATGCATCAGCAACATTCCCTAAATCTTTAGCTTCCGCAGATTTCACTAAACAGCCTCCAGCTAAAATGTTGTATTGCGGTAACCATACGACAATATTATCTTCTGTATGCCCTTTCCCTGGATAGAACGTTTCTACTTTTATATTTCCAAACTTCATATTCGTAATTGTTTGTAAGTCTCCAAGTGGCTCTTCATATCCATTTTTCTTTGCTAGTTCCGCAGTTAATGCTGTACTATGCGCTTTAATGCCTCTTTCTTTCAACGTTTTAATTCCGCCAATTCGATCAGCATGCGCATGTGTAATAATAACATCCGTTACGCGCTTCTTAAATTTCTTTTCTACCATCTCTATTAGTTCCTTCGTTAACTTATCATCCCAAGAAGAATCGACAAGTACTAACCCATTAGAAGTAGTAAGAACTAGACCACTCGAAGGAACTGCTACTCCATTAAAATAACCTAGCTCAGTATGAACCCATACATTTTTATTTAACTGAGAAATTGAAATAGTTCCTGTCTCATTCTTTATTACTTTTTGCTCTAGCTTTTGTTCCGCTTTCACAGAAGAAATTGTGCTAACAAATTGGGTTGTTCCTAGCAAACTAACACATACCCCTAATTTTAATAATGTATTCTTTTTCATTTTCTCCACCCTTTCTTTCAAACTAAATAGTTATTACCTATATTAGACAGTTCATCTCAAATGTTTGTTCCATCTTTTTTTACATATTTTTCATACCATTAATAAAAAGCGCACAAAATTTTGTGCGCTTTTTAACTTTCCTTTTACCATTCACGTTTTTTATTAATCATCATTTTTTCTTCGAATGCCTTCTCTAAATCAATTTCTAACTTGTTTGCTAAATCACATACATTCCAAATTACATCAAACATTTCTAAACCAATCTCTCTTTTCGAATCTTGTATTTTATCACGCCTTAATATAACTTCCGCTAATTCACCTAATTCCGCCATCGCATACATCGTACGCTCTTCAATTGTTGTATCTTGAAATCCTTTTTCTTTACTGAAACTCGATACATATTGCTGGAATTCCGAAATATTCATATGTAATCTCCCTTCATCGTAAATATCTCATTTTTAATAAACTTAAAATCATACTATAATTTATTTATAGTCCATTAACGGAGGTGTTCTCAATGACTCTCTTCGCTTCTCCATCATTATTCATACTAGCAATCATTTCATTTGCATTAGCTTATTTCATCGGAGTAAAACAATACACTTGGCTCTTATCAAGATTCAATGAACGCCGTGTGTCAGATAAAGTTAAGTTATCGAAGATAGTTGGTCTTTATAATTTAACCGCTGGTGTTATCGCCACAATTGGTAGTGTCTTCACTACCCCTAATGCAAAAATCGTATTTCCTATCATTATAATTGGCCACGTTATAATAGCTGCTTATGTAAATACACGTATGGTGCAGTGAAAAAAGATCACCCAAATGGATGACCTTTTTATAACTTATCAACATATTGCTTCGCTTCTAGTATTGAAAAACCAAATGCTTCTCTTACTCTCTTAACTGCCGTAACTGTTTTTCCTTCTTCCATAAGCTGCCGCAACTCTTTATTAATTTCGGGTTCTCTATCTACAATTCCCATTTCTTTCGTAATTAATTGTAATCTATCTTCCATCCGCTTTAAACGCGCATCCGTTTTCTTTTCGATTTTATTTAATTTTTCAACTATATAAATAAACCCAAAGACCGCTATCGGTATGATCATCCAAAATTCCATGACTATTCCTCCTCACTAGCTTTCATATGTTTTATTTAAGTAACTTATGTAAATTTTACCACATGACACATTTAATGTATAATAGTAATATACAACACTGTTGATAAAGTGAAACTTTAATCAGTGGGAGTTTTACTGCCCGTTAATGCGGGATAAAACCTTTTATTTTAGGGGGACACTTTATGAAAAGATTTTTTAAGACATTACTACAATTTGTAGTTCTTTCAATTGCACTACATTTATTATTTGATATCGTTGGCTGGCTTGTTTTCAATGCACCAATTAAAAACAAACAAATCATTATTTCCTTACTAACAACCTCATGGCTTATGTACATGTACCGAGATAAATTTTTCAAAGCCTTTACTTCGAATTAACTTAAACTAAGAAAACACTTCATCGATAATAGATGAAGTGTTTTCTTTTTCTCTCCTTCTCTCTATTTATTACTGTATAATAAAACTAATATTCTGTCTTTTGGAGGGAAGGGGTCACCATGAACTTAAAAAACAACAATATATATGAGAAAATGAACCAATATTCCGTTGCAGGATTAAGCTTTGCCGTTATACGTGACGGTAGACTTGATGAAACTACTGCCTTCGGAACACTTGAAACTGGAACAACTAGAACTGTCACTACGAATTCCATATTCAATTCTTGTTCTATTAGCAAATTCATCACTTCAATGCTTGTACTAACGTTATCAGATCAAGGAATCGTACATTTAGATGAAGACGTAAATGATAGACTCACATCTTGGAACATCCCTACCAGTCTATTTACTTCACAGAAAAAAGTAACGCTGCGAAACTTATTAAGTCACCAATCTGGAATCATTGATCCTCCCAATAGTTTTGAACATTATACACTTGCACAAGAACTACCTAAAATGGATGAGCTCCTTGCTGGTAAAACATTATATTGCCCAGTACCTATAGAAGTAACTTATGCACCAGAAAGCCAATTCCACTACTCTGACGCAAATTTTTGTATTATCGAACAACTACTTGAAGATATTACTGGGAAATCGTTCAACCTTTTACTTGAAGAATTTATTTTTCAGCCACTACAAATGAAAAATAGTACACTCTTCTCTCCCGAAGACATAGATAAAACCGATGCTTTTGCTTGCGGGCATAATAAAGATGGAACTGTAACAAATGAGAAGTATCCATTTTATCCATTCGCAGCAGCTTCAGGCGTTTGGACAACACCAACTGACTTATCAACTTTAATTATTGAAATCATTCAGTCCTTACAGGGAAATAGCAAACTGAAACTTTCTCAAAAAACAGTACAAGATATGATTTCTCCTCAAGGATGCACTAAATGGACTGGATTAGGTGTTTTTCTAGAGTATTCTAATGAAGACTTACAAATTTATTCACTTGGCTGGGGTGTTGGATTTCAATGTATGATGGTATGTAATCCATACCGAGGTGATGGCGCTGTTATTATGACGAACTCGGATTTAGGTGTTCATCAAAAGGATGGAATTATTGGTGAGATTTTAAAAATGTTATCCTTATAATTAACGAAGTAAAACAAAGAAAGAAGCTGATTCTCCCAGCTTCTTTCTTTATATAACATTTTTCACCACAATTTTAATATGTTCTGGTGCGATAATTTCCGTTATACTTTCTTGGAAATCTTCATGCAGCAGTTCTTCAATATGTTCTAACTGCACTTCGACATGTGTGCATTCTAAATTATGTATGTTTAATAGTGCATAATGATCTTTCTTCTTAATTACTAAATATTGATTTTCTTCTGTTATGAGTACAGAACCTAATCGTATTCCTAGTAGACGTTGATCATCAAACTTCACAATCTGTTCCCCTTCCCAACTGTGAATGTAATTACTATACAAAAAAGATATTTTAAGGAAATCAATCTTATATAGACTATATCATACTTTACTAAAATATAAAGTGAAACTTTAATCAGAGGGACTTTTACGGGCAGTTGATCTCTCACCTAACTTCCTCGCATGTGCCGAATTTTGAGGTGGGGGATCTTACTGCCCGTTAATGCGGGATAAATATCATATTTTCTTTCAATAGAAATTCCCGTTTTTTTATATATTTCGATACAAAAAACTTTCTCAACAAAAAAATTATAATTTTCAGTTTTTTATTTCATGAAAATCTATTATACTAAAGCTAATAAACGTTTGAAATGTTTGACCTCTCCTAATTCATGTACATATGGATGATCAGTAGCTGTTGCTACTGATCTATTTTTTGATTTCAGAAAGCAAATACACCGCATCCTTTCCTACACCACAAATAAGCGCAGAACCCCTTTGAGATTGCCACGGCAGCCCAATATAATACAATCCTCTTACTGGACTCATTCCCTTTGTATGATTAGGAAATCCATTCATATTCACTGCCTTTTCTATTTCAATCCATTTATAATCTTGAACAAAACCAGTTGACCATATAATACTTTGTGCACTATACGTGCCACCATTCTGAAACATAATATTATTTCCTGATGCACTTACCACTTTTCCCTGTAGTTTTATTGCTCCACTACGAATAAGTTCCTTACCTTCAAAACCAAAAATGGGATCCTTTCGCTTCTGAAACCACCTTCCTCTCTTTGTATGTATTTCGGCATACAATAAACCCATTTTTTCTAACCAATTAAAAATGCTTTTTCTAAAAAGATATAACGGTAAAAAGGTTAACGGATGACTTATAGACATTGTAACTTCATGAGTTTTTGCAAGTTCTACTGCTATTTGCATGCCTGAATTCCCACCACCTACTACAAGTACTTTTCCCTTTGGAATTTGTAATGGTGATTTATATTGTGATGAATGTATTTGAAAAATATGTGATGAAAGATGTTGTGAAAATGAGGGGATGAATGGTTGCTGAAAACCACCTGATGCGATAATAACTTTTTTCGATTGTAAAATTTCTGTAGGAGTGTGTAATTCAAATATTTCTTTCTCTTTTCTTATTTTTAAAACTTGAGTCTGTAATTGTACCGGCAATTGAAAATACCTTGCATATTCTTCTAAATAAATTGCAATTTCATCTTTACATGGAAATCCACTCCCTTCTCCTTTTAATATCATACCTGGTAAACTACTATATTCCCTTGGTGTGAAGAGCTGCAAAGAATCATAGCGGTCTCTCCAAGAATCGCCAATTCGGTTTCCCGCCTCAAGTAATAAGAAACTACATCCTTCCTGCTTCAAGTAGTATCCCATTGTTAATCCAGCTTGACCAGCTCCAACGATAATTATATCTTTCATTCCAATTCCTCCTTCTCACAAACACATGAATACATGTTCATATGTTCATACGTTTCCATAATCATAACATTTTATTTTTTTATAATTCAATATCTATCCAAAATAAAAAAGAGCAGTTCACTATAAAGTAAACTCCCCTTAATATGTATCATCTCGTTACTCATTAATATTTCAATTGTCCCCAAAGGATCTAACGGCCCATACACACTATCACCTAAATTTATTATCATTTCGAATATCTTTTAATACCGCCTTTAAAGCGTGACTATTCCCATTAATATCTGAAATCATCGCTATTTTTCTCTTCATTGTAACCCCTACTTTGATAAATTATTTATAACACCTCAATTTCTAAACCCTTTCCTCATAAAATGTAATTCTATTTGAGAACGGATCAATCACAGTTAATTCAATTGTATCCCAAGGTGTTCTCTCTATATCAGGTTTTGAATACGCATAATCTTTACTTGATAAAATAGCATAATAACTTTTTAAATCCTCTATTTTCACACGAATTGCACCGCCTGGTGAAGCATCCCCATGATGTTCAGATAGATGTATTACAGTATCATTTAACGAAATTTGCATATATAATGGCATATTTTCCTCATACCGATGTTCCCAATCCAGTTTAAACCCTAAAAAATTCAAGTAAAATAACTGAGCCTTTTCAATATCAAAAATTCTAAATATAGGTGTAATCATTTATAATACCCTCCTATTTATAAACATCCGCCGCCAATTCCCGCAAAACATCTACATTCATCACTTCAAAACAACCATTGCTTTTCTTTATAATTTCTTTATCACAAAAAACATTTAATGTACGTAATAAATGCCGATAACTCGTCCCTAACAATTCAGCTATTTCCGTTAAATTCCCACTAAACACAATTCTATTTCCGTGCTGAACCGCCCGTTCCCCTGCTGCTAACATGTAACTCGCAAGTCGATTTTCAAGTGGATACAGTAAATTAATTGTACTATTTTTTGAAAGTCGATTTAATTTATGTGCTAACGATCCGCAAATACATCTTAAAAATTTCGCATCATGAAATAATTGATTTCTCACTTTCCCTAAAGGTAGCCCAACACAATACGAATCTGCCATCACTTGTACGTTTGAAGCAGTCTTTTGAGAATGAATTAACTCCACATCTCCTAGTAACTGCAAACTATCATAAAAACATAATAATACAGATTTCCCGTTACTTAATGTATTAAACGCTTTCGCTTTTCCTTCAACAAAAAAATATAAATAATCTATCTCTTCATTTTCTCTACAAATAAACTCATTCTTTTTAAAAAATATAAGTTCCATATACGGTTTCATATCACTACTAAAAAATGAATCGATATTATTTTGCTTCATATACTCTGCTAATTTATTAGAATTACATACTTTCTTCATAGTTTCCCCGCCTTTACAACTATCCCCATTGTAATTAAAATTTTCTTCTTCCACTATGACATATGTCATAGTAATACACAATTTCAGCATGATACAGTCATTACAAATATGAAATATAAAGGGGATATTACATTGTATAACTTTTTTTCTGTCTTTATTGGCGTGCTTATCGCCATTATGCTTCCTTTGAACGGGATTTTATCTGAGTTAATTGGCAAGTATACAGCAAGCGTTGTCATTCATCTTGTCGGTTTAATAGCAGTTATTTTCGTTTTAATCATAAACAAAAATAAAATCCATTTTGATAAAGGTATTCCACTTTTTTTATATAGCGCTGGGGCAATTGGAGTATTCACTGTTCTTTTTAATAATATAAGTTTCTCTGCTCTTGGTGCCTCTATTACGATTGCATTAAGCTTACTTGGTCAATCCATCGCTTCCATAGTTATTGATCATTTCGGTTTATTAGAAATGAAAGTTTCGAAGTTTGATAAGAAAAAATTAATTGGATTATTATTCATCTCTTCTGGAATTATAGTCATGACAATTTACTAATGGAGGTAAGAAAATGTTATATATTTGTATCGCTATTTTAGCTGGTGTTTCTATCGTTGTTGCTAGAATTATTAACGCGAATTTAGCAAAGGAAATTGGAAATTGGGAAGGCACATTTTTCAATTATATTACTGGATTATTTTTCTCCATGTTCTTTTTAATTTTCAGTTCAGATTCGTTGTATATTTCTAGTCATACGTTACAATCCATACCTATCGCCGTATACTTAGGCGGATTAGTAGGCGTTATCGTTATCTCATTATCAAACTATATTACTCCTAAAATATCAGCATTTTATTTAACGTTACTCATCTTTATCGGACAATTGTTTACGGGGACTATCATCGATTTCTTCCTGTCACACGAACTATCACCCGGAAAAATTATCGGTGGAATTCTCGTATTAATAGGGCTTACTTACAATTTACTCGTTGATCGCCCTATAAAAACCGTGAAGCATAACCACGTTCAACTATAATACTTTACGCTTACCTATCATATATTAATAGAAAAGCTCTTCACATGAAGCCATAGAGAGGAGAATACCCTATTAAGAAAATCATTTTATTGATAGGTAGCGCATTGATTGTTTTTGGAACCGTATGGTTTTTAAACTCTGGAAAATCTATTCAAGATCTCTATACAGCAAGTAAACCAAAGAAGAAAGCTACTATTATTTCAACTCAAAGAGACCCAAATGCACCTCCTGTTTTTTTAGGAAAACAGGAAATAAAAGATATACATGTAGAGTCGCTTAAGACAAAAAAATCTATCTTCCTTACAAAAACAGATGAATTAAAAACATTCATTAACAGTATGGATACAGCAAAAAAAGGCGATTTAACGCTAGATGAAGAAGGTTCTGATCTAGTAGATTGTAACATGTGGATTACTTTCCAAGATGGAACTTATAAACAATATTTAATTTGGATAGTAGATAACAACAGTAGTGAAGTTATGATTGCCCATCAAAACACTCCTGATGACGTAGACCTTACTTATTATCAATTAAATGAAGGTAATTCGAAAAAAGTATATAACTTATTTAAAAAGGTTATTTAATAGAAAAAGTCATGAGCTACTTCAACTAGGCCCATGACTTTTTCTATTTATATATATTCAGGGAACACTTTACAGCTCTTTTCCTGCTCTATATCATGTCCAAAAAAAACAATTGGGTTCTCTTTCCTAACAACTTCTTTTAAACGTTTAATTGAAGATAAAGCTAATTCCGAATCAAATCCAGCGAACGGCACTTCATCTTCAAAATTTTCTTTCCTATACGATGCATCGATCGTTAATAACACTGGGCCAGAGTTCTCTGTCTCAATGAATAGTGACTGATGCCCTGGAGTATGTCCTGGTGTATACAATAATTGAACTCCTGGTACGACTTCATAATCCCCTTCAATGATCTTGTATTTCAAATTCGGCAATATACATTCTTTCATATATTCTTCACTATGTTGTGCCGCCTCATATTCAGCACGCTGCACAATAATCGGTGTATTTGTAAAAGCACCATTTCCTCCTGCATGATCAAAATGTAAGTGAGAACTAATAATATACAGAAGGTCTTCCGGCTCATAACCAACGCGTTTTAAAATATTCACGATTCTATCTTCTTCAGTCATTTTCGGTAAAATCTGTCCTTCAACAAATGTACCGTTAAAAAGGCCTTCATTATTAATCGCACTTTCTGGCATACCTGTATCTACTAAAATAGGTCCTTCTTCAGTCTCCAAAAGATAACACCAAACCGGTAAGTCTAATAATTTTCCTGGTGTTAATGTACTGTTAACAGACGAATGATCCAACATACAACGACCTGCTGGGACGAAATAAAGCTTCTTTACTGTCATTATGTATCCACCTTTACAAATAATTTAGGATAAAACAATACTATATTTCGCTTATGAGAAATAAACTCCTTCTCTTCTTCCATTGTTTCAACTATTATTTTTAGGTTGTTCACAAATTCTTCATTACAGCATTACTTATCATTTTTAAATTTCCGAATAGCAAAAAACAATAACCTAGCTGTGATATAACATATAGCAATACCTACAAAACTAATACTAAATCCATTTTGTTGAATAGCCATCACTTTTAAGATATCTAAATTTAATACGTGACCAATTAACGAATACATTATAATAATTGCCATGACGATTACATAATCACTTTTTCTTAGTTTTGCGGTCATTAGTCATTCACCTCGCATTATTTTCTATACTAATTGTATATTATTTGTCAGAATTTTAAAACCAATCAAATGACAGTATAAAAATGAGTATACTTTTTTACATAACAACCTTTCTGCATCTATAATAAAAGAGAAAAATACTCTTACTTTAATGGAGGGAATAAAAATGAAAGCAATTGGTTTACATGAATACTTACCTATTGAAGAAGAAAACAGTTTAATTGATATTGAAGTTGAAAGACCTGTTGCCACAGGAAGAGATATACTTGTAAAGATTAACGCTATTTCCGTTAATCCAGTTGATACAAAAGTTCGATCTCCAAAAGATAAAAAAGAAGATATAGCAAAAATACTTGGCTGGGATGCTAGTGGTGTTGTCGTGCAAACTGGCGATGGTTGTACGTTATTTAAAGAAGGCGATGAAGTGTTTTACGCTGGAAGCATTACAAGGCAAGGTACATACAGTGAATACCATTTAGTTGATGAAAGAATTGTTGGTAAAAAACCAAAAACGTTAAGTGATGCTGAATCTGCAGCACTTCCTTTAACAGCCATTACCGCATGGGAAGGTTTGTTTGAACGTTTAGGGATTGATTATAATAAGAAAGATGAAAATTCATTTAAAAACATTTTAATTATCGGCGGAGCTGGTGGTGTTGGCTCGATTGCTATTCAGTTAGCTAAATGGGCTGGACTAAACGTAATCGCAACCGCATCCCGCAACGAAACTATACACTGGGTGGAAAAATTCGGTGCCGATTATATAGTTAATCATCACCAACCTTTAAAAGATCAAATATTAGAATTTGGGCTAAAAGATGTAGATTATATCTTCTGCTTAAACAATACTGATCAGCATTGGCACGCGATGGGTGACATCATTAAACCACAAGGTAAAATTTGCTCTATCGTAGAAAATGAACACCCTCTTGAGATGGGAATTTTAAAAAGTAAAAGTGCTACATTCGTTTGGGAGTTTATGTTTACAAAAGCGATGTATGAAACTGGTGATATGAGTACGCAGCACGAACTATTAAATAAAGTAAGCGAGCTATTAGATGAAGGTATTTTAAAGACTACATTAAATGAAACATTCACACCAATTAACGCTGAAAACATAAAGAAAGCACATGCACAACTTGAAAGTGGGCGTACAATTGGAAAGATCGTTGTAGAGAAATTTTAATAATAAAAAGTCCGATTTCTAAACGGGAAATCGGACTTTTTACTATCTTTATTTACTTGAAATCTCTTGATCATTTTTAACGTCTAACGGAGCTCGTTTCCCTATTCCGAAAGCATAGAAACTAATTGTTACGATAGCTAAGAAAACAATACCTACAATTAGTGAAATACGTGTATCATCGTTAAACCACATTCCGATTAATACCATAATTAAAAAGGCTATCGTCAAATAGTTTGTAACAGGAGCAAATGGCATTTTGAATGGATGATCTTTCATCTCTGCTCCCTTTTCTTTTCTAAAACGAATTTGACTAATTAAAATGACAAACCATGGCACCATACCAGGAAGTACACTCGCACTATATACATATACGAATAAGTTTTTTGGTGCAATATAACTTAAAACAACACCAACCGCTAAACCGATAATTACACCAACTGTACCGAATAAAGGTACACCGTTATTAGAGATCTTCGTAAAGTATTTCGGTGCTTGTCCATTTACACCTAGTGTATAAAGCATACGTCCAGCACTATAAATACCACTGTTACAACCAGACATTGCGGCTGTAATAACAACGAAGTTAATAAGTCCCGCAGCTGCCGTAATACCAACTTTCGCAAAAGTCGCTACGAACGGACTACCAATTGAACTTAATTGATCCCAAGGATAAACAGTTACAATAACGAAAATAGCACCAATATAGAAAATTAAAATACGCCAAATTGTACTTTGAATTGCTCTAGTAAGTGTCTTCTTCGGATCTTTCGCTTCACCAGCAGTAATCCCGATTAATTCCACACCTTGATACGCTCCAACTACAAGTGATAATGCAAAGAAGAATCCTGAAAAACCACCTGTAAAGAAACCACCGTTTGCCCAAAGATTAGATATGCCAATCGCTTCTCCGCCGTTACCAATTCCAAAGAAAATAAGTCCAAATCCCGCAATAATCATTAATAGAATCGTAACGATTTTAATCATCGCAAACCAAAATTCAAATTCACCAAATGACTTAACAGAAATTAAGTTAGCCGCACCAAGAATAACCATCGCGATAATACCAGGTATCCAAGCTGGTAAATCCGGGAACCAATATTTCATATACGCTCCAACTGCGATAATCTCTGACATCCCAACAATAACCCACTGAAACCAGTTACTCCACGCTGTCATATAACCAGCTAACGGATGAATATATTTGTGACCAAATGTCGCAAATGAACCTGTGCTTGGCTCCATATACAACATTTCTCCCATGGCACGCATAATGAAGAAGATGAAAACACCTGCGATTGCATATGCAAGCATTACTGACGGACCCGTCCATTTAATCGTGCTGGCTGACCCCATAAACAAACCAACACCAATTGTTCCGCCTAAAGCAATCATTTGAATATGACGTGCTTCTAAACCTCGTTTCAATTCTTTGTTTGCCACTTCATTTCCCCCTCTTAGATGATTCATAGCCGCATTTAAAGTAAGATGGTGTACCCTAATTCCTGTTTGGCCCTGAAAATGATGAAACAAACGTCATTTTAGACTAACTTTAAAGCTATCCTAAAATCTCATTTTGCCTCTTATAAAATTCCCAAAACCCCTCATCTTCCTATTTTCTATAAAACTTAAAATTGCTCACTTTATATTAATTCATTTATCTGAAAAGTTCAATTATTTTTTCAGTAAATTATTATATATTAGTTTGATTAATTTTTAACTAAATTAACAATAAAATACATCTATTCAATATGATTCTAGTGTGAATATTATTACAATATAAATAACCGAGGAGAAAATATCCGCCTCGGTTTCATACCTCATGTACTTCAATCTTTATAGTTCATAATGTAATTCCCCGCATGTTTGATTAACAAATCATGCAGGGAATTTAATATATCAGTAAAACTATAATATTACTAACTTCTCCCTCTCTTGTTTACCCAATGCTTACATATAAATTTTCTCTTTCCCATCTCCTATTTTAAGAAAAATATAACTATACTTAATACAATCAACACTACACCTGAAAGCGGAAAACTCTTTTCTTCAGCTTTTATCTTTTTCTCAATAATACCTTTAATTTCTGTCCTCATATTCTCTGGACATTTCCTAAATAAAATATTAGTTGTATGTAACGGTCTATGTAATATTCGGATTTTCACAGGAGATCCTGATAAATATATATTATTTTTATTCAAAGTAAATTCTATGTCCGCTTCAGTAAGCCCTTCTTTCACTAATATATTCACTCGTCTAGAAGGCAGATTAAATACTGTATAATCGTTAAAAGTTAGCCCTCTAATATCGAAATGTGAGTATACAAGAACAAAAGTTATAAACAACAAACATAGTATAAACATTGTTTTTGTTAATGAAAGTTGCTCTAATACGTAGGTAGATGATGTCATATAAGCACAAAAGAATGCCATTAAATTACAAAGATAATGATTTAAAATGAAATTTTTTCTCACAACTATAATAAGTCCGGAAATGATTAGTAGAGCGCATACTAGGTTCATTAACATAGTTTCACCCTCCCCAATAACTATAACTATACAACTTTGTTATATTTTAATATTAATTACATATTCATTCCTATAGTTATGTTCATAAAATATAAAAGAGTCTCATTAAAAAATGAGACTCTTTTACGATTTCATATTTAAATCGATTTTGAAGTTTTCTTACCAAAAATAAACACCTTAGTAAACACCATCATTATAACTACAATAACAAGAAAATAAAGTGGCATCACTATTAACGAGCCCGTATGCAGCTGACTCATTCCCAAAATTGTCATCGTTACAATTACATAGTACCCTAAGCTAAATAATGCTCCAGCTGTACCAATGACATCTTGAAAATCTACTAATGCTAAACTTAAACAGTTAGGTAATGCTACCCCAATTCCTAATAGCAATATAAACATCGCTACTAAAAATCCAATCATATATATTATGTTTGGATTTGATCCAAATGAAGTAATAACAGTTAAGAGGATAGCTCCCCCTGCCATTACAAGACAACCGATATATATAATTTTCTCTGGTTTATAAGTAGCAAGTAACCGCTTTGAAACTTTCGCTCCAATAATAGAAGCGGAAGCAACAACAATTCCTAGAAATCCGTACATACTAGGCGATAACTGAAAGTATTCAATAAAGATAAACGGCGCTTCTGCATAGTAGCTAAATAAAACACCATTTGCTCCTCCAATTAATAATCCATACGTTACTACTTTCGGATTTGTAATCAACCTTTTCGCTACGGAAAACACATTTATTTTATCCGTTACTGATTCCGTTTTTGTTTCCGGAAGAGAAACAAACGTATATAACAAAATCCCAACACTCATAACAACTAAACTTAAAAATACTATTTTAAATCCAAACATTTGATCAAGAAAGCCCCCAATTAGTGGACCTATCGCTGGTGTAAAAGCAATGACTGCTGAAATTTGAGCAAACATAACGTGGCGCTTATGCCCTTCTACACTTTCACGAAGAATCGTTTGTGTCACAACTGAACCAGCACTTGCTCCAAATGCTTGAATAAAACGACTAAACAATAAAAATTCAATAGAATTTGCAATATAGCATAAGAAACTTCCAGCGCCATATACTACAATTCCAAATAACATTGCTGGGCGACGACCAATTATATCTGATAACCATCCAATAAAAAATACACCTAAAGCAAATCCAGCAAAATAAACACTAAGTGTTAACTGTACCTCATTATTACTTACGTGCAACGCCTTTGAAATGTCAGGTAAAGACGGTGTGTAAATCGTTTCACTAATTTGCGGAAATGCCACAAGAATTATCATTAACAAAAGCGATGGTACTGAGACTTTTTTCATTTTTAATACCCTCCTATAACTTTGAAAATCTCAGAAATGAATAGACTTTCCTTAGCTACGGAACAGGAGGGGCCATTATAGAAATTCGATCATAAAACAACAAACAAAACACCTCAATTACGTATGTTAATACTTATAGGAGGGTAATATTAACATTGATTTTAAAATATACTTTTTCAATTATATTACATATTGCGTTTCTTTTTCTAGTATTGAGCTTTGGAGGATTTGTTAGAAGGATAACTTGATACCGTCACTATTTTATGGAATAATTAGTAATAGTTTGAATTGATAGATCGAATTATTGCATGATAGACTAGCATATTTGTAATGTCGTAAAGCTTACAAACAGGAGGACTTTTGTAATGATTGAAATTTTAAGGACAGTAATAAATTTCCTAATTGCTCTCTTCTCAGGAGAATTACCACTTGTATATTATGTATGGATTATTACCCTATTTCTAATTCAAATAATCCAATCTACTCTAAACTATAAACTCTTTAACAAGAAAGATAATTTCAGCACTTATATATCAGAAGGATTACTTGCTTTTATTATTTTATTGTTTGGAGGTATGTTAGTATCTAAGTTACTTGCTTACATAATAGACGACTCTACTATTAGTATGACAAATTTAACACATTATTTTATTTCTCTTATTATATTAACTATATTTGTCGTCATAAGCTGTCTTAAAGATTTTATAGAAACATCTATCAAAAATAAAAATGTGTCTCTTTTTAGCTTTTTAGTAGTTTCCTTAATAACAAGTATACTTTCATTCAAGTTTTTATCACCTTTAATCGAAGGTTCTTTTTCTCTTTCTAAATCTTTTATAACCACTTTAATCATTCTTGTAACTATATCAATTCCTCTATTAATTTCCTTAGAGGAAAAATATGCAGATAAAAAAGAAGCGGAAAATTTATAGCTTCTCATTTACATAAAAGAAAGGGGAAGCTCCCCTCTTTCTTTTATATCGTCCTATTTCACAAGATTAAATCATCCCTTTTAATATCAACCCCAAAACTGACATTACTATTGCACTTATAATAATTCGCAAAATCCAAGTTATGTTTGTACTTATTTTTTCCAATTGCTTATTGATTGTTGCTATGTCTTTCTCATTAATAGTGGTACGCGTTTCTAAATTACGAATGTCTCTCATAATTTCTTTTTGCTCCGCCTTGAGACTGTCAATTTTAGCGTAAACGCCTTCCATATTTTTACACCATCTGTTCATCTCAATAGAAAAAACTATATATATATATATTATGAGACAACCCTCTTACCTGTGAATACATTCCGTATATCCGCACACCAAATTATTTGTACAATCTAATTGAATTACTTACACGTTTCCATTCTCCTATATATAAGTCTTCGTTTAGATAATATGTGGTATAAAAAGAAATCTCATTATTCTACTTTAATAATGTATTCTAAGTACTCTTTATATGCCGTTTCATAAAGACCTGTAGCATATTTAAAGCCTTTTTTATTTTTTTAACAACAAACAAGATGCAATCCAACATGCGGTAGCACCTACGATAATTACTATTATTTAAATCACCATTCTCATATTTAAAACTCAATATAGTCAGTATTCTCTTCTTAAAAATCATCTTTTTTAGCTACTTAATGTATACTAATATTAATATGAACTAGCTGTATTGATAAACTCTCTAGTACAAGAAATATACTAGCTGAAGCAGATCTATATCCGATATTTTTCCCATGAACATTAATGCTGATTTCCACTAAATGTGTTTGAATAGCATTGTTTTCAAAAATTTCATCCTCAACTTTTACAATATCAGCTTTACTATCCACTTCTTTAAAGGTTTTCAATAATTTTGTTTCTAATAGAATAAAATCAAAATTTTCATCTTTTATTACAGCAAATTTAATCTTCATATCGATTTCCCCATTTTTAACAAACTAAAATCATTTAATCAATATAAATATATATCAATCTATTAAATAATTCAAAATATACGCTTCTTATACACTATTACTAAATATCATTTCTAAAAGGATTAAGTGCAAAAAAGAAAGAAAGTAAATAAAGAAAAAAATTAGTACTCTCACAATTAAGTAAACTCTAATTTTTTCTTCTATCTACTTATTATTTAAGGTTAATAGTGATATAACCAGACTAAAAAATTTGACTTAAATTCATTGATGAATGGAGAGGTTTATATGAAATTAAAAGACAAAGTAGCAATCATAACTGGTGGTGCAAGTGGAATTGGTGAATCCACTGTTCGCCTTTTTATTGAAGAAGGTGCAAAAGTAGTTATTGCTGACTTTTCTGAACGTGGAAAAGGCCTATCAGATGAATTGAATGCACATGGATATAATACATTATTTATTAAAACTGATGTAACAAAAGAAGCAGATATTAAACAGCTAATCCATGAGACAGTAAGTAAATACGGTAAATTAGATATTATGTATGCCAATGCCGGCGTTGCTGATGATGCACCGGCAAACGAACTGTCCTATGAAAAATGGAAAAGAACCATTGATATTAACTTGTCTGGGGTATTCCTCTCTGATAAATATTCGATTGAACAATTTCTTAAACAAGGTACAGGCGGTGTCATCGTTAACGCTGGTTCGATTCATAGTTTTGTTTCATTACCTACCCCAACAGCATACTCCTCTGCAAAAGGTGGTGTGAAACTATTAACTCAAAATTTATGTACTGCCTACGCTAAATATGGAATACGTATTAATGCGGTGTGCCCTGGCTATATTGACACCCCTTTACTTGGTAGTGTTAATCCTCAACAGAAAGAATATTTAGCTTCACTTCATCCACAAGGCAGACTTGGAACACCAAAAGAAATAGCCAAAGCTGTCTTATTTTTAGCAAGTGATGATGCTAGCTTTGTTAATGGTACAACACTTCTTGTTGATGGAGGCTATACTGCACGCTAATTTTAAAATTTGAAGTACGGCTCTAAGAAATATATAGTCTTTAATAGAAAAAGCGCCATCACAAGTGACGGCGCTTTTTCTATGTAAGAGCTACTAGAAGATACCCTTCTAGCCTACTCCCATTTATAAGTCCAAAACTGTTCAAGTTGCAGCCA
This sequence comes from Bacillus sp. FDAARGOS_1420, assembly GCF_019344915.1. Lineage (NCBI taxonomy): Bacteria > Bacillati > Bacillota > Bacilli > Caryophanales > Bacillaceae > Bacillus > Bacillus sp. FDAARGOS_1420. The sequence continues at coordinate 2,497,942 of NZ_JAHWJB010000002.1, forward strand.
TTTTAATGTTGCTGCATCTTTATTTTTTATTTTTGCATGCGTGTCTTCCAGCATCGCTTCTGTTTGTGAACGATGCGCACCTAGTGCAGTTAACTTATGTTCAAATACTTCACTAATATTATTTACAACATCCGGCTCACCGAGTACTGCTTCACGATTTTTCGTAATTGCAACTGCATGAATGACTGGACGCCCTTCTTTTGGCATACGTGATACAGCGCGAACGACAGCACGGCCAAATGCATTATGGTCTGGATGTACGCCATGCTCAGGATAAAATGTAATAATTCGAGATGGATTTACTTCTTGAATGATTGCTTCAATTTTGTCTGCAACGAAATCAACATCTTCAAACTCTAACGTTTTATCATGGAAACCAAGCATTCTTAAATCTTGAATGCCCATCGCTTCACAAGCCTCTTTCAATTCTTTCTCGCGAATATTTGGAATCGTTTCACGGTTAGCGAATACGTTTTTCCCCATATTACGTCCCATTTGTCCAAGAGTACCACATGCATACGTTACAGGTACTCCTTGATCTGTTAATAAGCGAATTGTTCCTCCCGCAGCATATGCTTCATCATCTGGATGCGGAAATACAACAAGTACATGTCTCTCCATAAGTTTCCCTCCTTCTTACTTAAATGGTGTTAAGCTTAATTCAAGCGCAACTGCTAGGCGGCCTAGATTATCATGTCCAGCTAATAATAAACGCTCTTGATCATCTACTTCCCAATGCGTAATACCTTCAGCATATACCCAGCCATGATCCATTTTCAGACCAACTCGGTATGGGTTTGTTCCAGTTATTTTCCCGCGCTCAAAACGGATAATTGCATTTCGAATGAATGCTCCAACTGTCATCATCTTTTCATTTATGTGTGATGCATACGCTCCGTTTGTCGTTTCTAAATGAATATATACATCTTTATTTACAAAACGTTCGATTTCATTTTGAATAAGAGAACTATCTTTTACTATTTCCATCGGAATTCACCTCTTTAAACCATTTTACGCAAAAATAATGTAAATTGCTATCTCTATATTAGAGGACAACGCTCACTTTTCCTAATAATTTGCACTGTGTTTTTTTATTTTTTTATATCATATGTAGAATTGATGTTTTTTCCTTCACTTTGTTAAATAGTTTTCTTTCTTTTTTGAATTTGCTACAATATAAATTACGCAGAGGGATGCATTTTTACAATTGAATACATACTTTAAAGAAGGTGACATGTTTGGAACATTCAGCACATGAAGTAGCAAATTGGCAATATTATTTTGCAATTGCCGTATTTTTAGTCACGTACGGTTTTATTATTTCTGAGAAATTGAATCGTGCTGTAATCGCACTATTCGGTGCTGCTATTATGATTATTTTTGGAATTGTAGATTTACATACTGCTTTCACATCACATATTCAATGGGAAACAATCACCCTTTTAATTGGGATGATGATTCTCGTACATATTACGAGTCAATCAGGCGTATTTGAATTTGTAGCCATTAAAGCAGCAAAAACAGCTGGCGGAAAACCAATCCGCATTTTATTATTACTATCCATATTAACCGCTGTCGGTTCTGCATTTTTGGACAACGTAACAACCGTATTATTAATCGTACCTGTTACACTATCCATTACACGTATTTTAAAAGTAAATCCTGTTCCTTATTTGATTTCAGAAGTACTATTTTCAAATATAGGTGGAACAGCAACATTAATTGGTGACCCACCGAACATTATGATTGGATCAGCTAATAAGCATTTAGACTTTAATGCCTTTTTACTAAACTTAGCTCCAATCGTAATCATTATTTCTATCGTTACACTTGGCATTATTTACTTCATGTATCGCAACAAACTAAAAACAACGCCTGAGCAAATCGAAAAGCTAATGGCATTAAATGAAAAAGATTATATTAAAGATCAGAGCCTCCTTTTAAAATCCATTACGATTTTAGGACTAACTATTTTAGGCTTTGTACTTCATTCTATTATTCATGTAGACGCTGCCGTTATTGCGATGACAGGTGCTACACTTCTTATGTTAATCGGTGTGAAAGAACATGATATTGAAGATGTATTTGCCCACGTTGAATGGGTAACAATTTTCTTCTTCGCTGGACTATTCGTTCTCGTTGGCGGATTAATTGATATCGGACTTATTTCTTCACTCGCAAAAGAAGTACTCGACGTAACAAATGGCGATATCGGTTTCGCTGCTATACTTATCTTATGGGTATCTGGCATCGCATCTGCGACAATTGATAACATCCCATTTGTCGCAACGATGATTCCACTTATTCAAGATTTAGCTACAGGACTCGGACTATCTGTCGATTCTCCGCAAATTGAAGTACTATGGTGGGCGTTATCACTTGGAGCTTGCCTAGGAGGCAACGGAACATTAATTGGAGCATCAGCAAACGTAGTCGTTGCTGGTATTGCAAAACGTGAAGGACATGGGTTCTCTTATATGGACTTCTTAAAAATCGGTTTCCCCTTAACGATCATTGCTCTATTGTTATCACATGCTTATATATATTTACGTTATTTAATGTAAAAGCTGTATTATATGAAATTATATCTTCAAACAAAAAAGGTATGCAGCACTACGCCGCATACCTTTTTCCATCACCAAAATATACCTATAATTGCTAATCCACCTAAAATCATACCACCAATTTGTCCGATGATTGTTGGTGATAATTGAACACCTTTCCTCACTTCAACAACCGGCCTTTCGTGCCTTAGTTGCTGCACTTCACTTTGAAGTTGGTGCACACTTCCATGTAATTCTTTGATTAGTTCTTTTAATTCAGCGACCTCTTCATTTACTGGCTTACTTTTTTCTAAGTTCATCTCGCATAACTCCTTATAAATTCAATCAGTTCACTGTAAAATTTCGCCAATTATCGTTATATCTCCTGCATACTACATATATAATATGGAATGTACCTTTATTAACAAGACCCTTTTAAGAACAAATTTAGATATTTTAAAAAGACAACTTTCATTAGTTCTTTATATATATAAAGGACTAATATATTCAACAATTCTATTCTTTATAGTTTCTTTTTCATACAAAAAGCTTCACTAAAATTTAGCAGGTGTACCTTGATGAAAATACATTTGCCATCTTCCTTCTCTAAATTTCCATATCGAACTACGTAACGAGTGTTGATTATTTATTTCATTGAATATTCGATAAGTAGTTAATGCTACATCTTTGGATAATGGATGTACTTCGAAATCACTCAAAGTCATTTTTACCACACCAATTCCACTTTTATCGATATCCTCATTTTTATATAAAACTTTACCAGAACTCCCAAACTCAAAAAAATCAGCGGCAAGTATCTTTTTAAGCTCCTTTTGAGATGTGCGAACCCCTGGTTTAAGTAATCGTTCCTCTAGCTGATATAAACACTCTCTTAATGAAGATAAACCTTCCATTAGTACACTCCTCCGCTCATTATTACCCAAATATTACAACTTTTCACTCTACACTACACAATTATTCTGTATGTTTTTGCTAGTTCTGCAGCTCTATCCATTCATCCCGCAATATCCCCATAATCATACGATCAAAACACTTTCCGTCTCGCTGAACTGCTTCTCTCATACACCCTTCCATCTGAAAACCCATCTTTTTATACAACGCAATGGCTGCTTTATTATAAGAAATAACATCGAGACCGACGCGGTGTAAATTCATTTCATAGAACGCATACTTTAGAATAATATGTATCGCTTCTTTCCCATATCCCTTCCCTCTATCATTTGCCTCTCCTATACCAATTGCTAATAGACCTGTTCTGTTATTCCACTCTATGCCGTGAATTGCAACAAAACCAATTAAGCGATCATCTTGAACTGTTCTTAACATGAAAGAAACACTATTCGATCTCCGTCCCTTTAATAGCCCATCACTCGCTATTTCATGTAACGATTGCGGGAATGCTAAGTCTGTATCTACATTTCTTAAATATTCACTATCCTCTTGCCACATAGCCATTACTTCAGCATCTGTCGCTCTAATAGCTGATAATTTAATAGTTTTATTTTGAAAAAGATTCATCGTCATTTCAAACTCCCCCTTTATTAAATAGCGGGGATAATTATTTTAGCCTATTTATCCCGCATTAACGGGCAGTAAGACTCCCACCTCAAAATTCAGCTGGAGCGAAGAAGTTAGGTGGGAGTCGGGCTGCCCGTAAACGCCCGATTGGTGAAGGCTAATAATCACTGGGGGATGAACAAAACCCCCACTGATTAAAGTTTCACTTTATCCCCTTGTTCCATAAACTGTTTTTTAACGGGATACTTACAATAAGCGCTGACATTGGCACATCTCCCTTGCATTGAATTAACTTCATTGTATAATTTTTCATTTATTCTAACAATAACAACAATAAAAAGGCCCTCCAAATTTAGAGGGCCTTTCCTAATAGTAAAACTGTATTATTTCGTAAACATTTTCTCCGCTTCATCCATTGCCATTTTGTTGCCTAAAGCAGAATAGTCAAGCCATGGTTGGTCATTGATAATGTATACGTGCTTGCCTTTAACAGCTTTTAAGTCTTTCCAAATTGGTGTTTCTTGAAGTTGTTTAAATGCTGCTTTCGCTTTATCGTCTCTGTTTACAACAACGAAAATAGCATCCGCATCAAAGTCAGGTAATACTTCTTGTGAAATGACTTCGAAAGGACGGTCTCCATCAATTTTCTCTACACCATTTGCAGGTTGTAATCCTAAGTCTTGGAATAAAATTGGTCCCATCGGTCTTTTCGTACTAAATACACGTAATTCTTTTGCAGTAACGCGAATTGCCATTACTTTCTCATTATTACCTAGCTCTTTATCTATTAAACTTTTTACTCGTTTTGATTGCTCTTCATAATCTTGAATATATTTATCTGCTTCTTTCTCACGGTTTACAAGCTTACCAACTTCTTTTAAATGATCTCTCCACGTACCTTCATCTAAATTAAAAGAATGTGTTTTTGCAATTTTTTCGTATTTCGCTAAATCTTTGCCAGCATATTTTTCATCCACATAAATTTCAGATGGCTTTAATTGTAGTAATGCTTCCATATTCGGATCTGTTACAACGCCAAGTTTCTTCGTATCTTTCAACTGTTCTTTCACGTGAGGTAAGAAATCTTTTAAATCTCCACCAATTACAGAACCTACCGGTGTAATTCCTAATGCAAGTAAGTTATTCGTTAAATGAATAGACATAGAAGCAATTTTTGGATCATTACTTTTTTCAGTTTTTTTAGTTGCCTCTTCACTAGATTTCGTTTGACCACATGCTGATAATACTAAAATAAACATAATGCTAAATAAAATAGTAAGTTTCTTTTTCATATGTTCTCCTCTTTGAAGTATTTATTTTGTTTTTGTAAGTAAATAAAGAAAATATGGCGCACCTAAAGCCGCTACTACTACGCCAGCTGGAATAGAGTTTGGCTCAAATAAAGATCGTCCTATCGTATCCGCGAGTACTAAAATAATCATTCCAATTATGCCAGCTAACGGAAGGAAATGTTGATATGTACTACCTACTAACTTTCTTGCGATATGCGGAGAAACTAAGCCGATAAAGCCAATTCCCCCTGCCATTGATACACTTGCACAAGACAATCCTACCGCTGTAGCTAAAAGCAGTAACCGTTCTTTTTGAACAGATACACCAAGCCCTGCTGCTACACTATCACCTAGTGACAGTACATTTAACGTTTTGGATTTCAGCCATGCGTACGGAGTTAGTATCAAAATCCAAGGTAATAATGCTAGGACATGAATCCAATCTCTTCCCCACACGTTACCAACTAACCACCTAGAAGCGAATGTATACGTCTCATCATTTAACTTGAGCGAGAAAAATAACGAAAGTGCACTAAAACCAGCTGAAACTGCAATACCAACAAGAATAAGTCTAATGGGAAGTAAACCTTTTGACCGATCACTCGCAAGCAAAACAATAAGAAATGCAGCTAGCACTCCTCCGCCAAATGTAAATAACGGTATTAAAATCGATGCACTCTCGTTAATAGAATGAAAGAAAGTAACAAATACAATAAGCCCGAAAGAAGCACCCGAATGTAATCCAAGAATACCGGGATCTGCTAGTGCATTACGAGATAGCCCTTGCAAAATCGCACCGGAAACTCCAAGGCCAATACCTGCTAACATTGTGATTATAATTCTTGGCATACGATAATCGTATAGCACGGTTGCACTCTCAAAATCACCATAGCCAAAAAGCGTTTGAATTACTTTGAGCGGCGCGATGCTCAGCGTCCCCGTATTTAAGCTAATCAAAATTACAGCGATACTTATACATCCGAAAATTGTAGTTACAGTAATAGCCCTCTTTTTATCCTTGTTAAAAAGATTCTTCACTTATAGCTCACTCCCAACTTTACGTGCTATATAGAGAAAGAACGGAACTCCAACAAGAGCTACCATAATCCCTATCGCAAGTTCTTTAGGAGGATTTACTGTTCTTGCCCCTAAATCAGCTAAAACTAATAACATAGCTCCTAATAATGCTGACATAGGAATAATTCGTCGATAATTAACATCTACTAATTTTCTAGCAATGTGCGGAATGACTAGTCCTACAAATCCAATGGAACCAACAGCTGAAACAGAAACACCTGCTAGAATCACTACCATAATCATCCCAAGTATTCTCGTTCGGTTCGTTTTTACACCTAAATTTGTAGCGACATCATCCCCCATCGATATGAGTGAAATAGATCGCCCTAGCGCTGTCGCAAAAACAATTGTTATGAGAATAATAGGCACTAAAAATTTCAAGTGTTCCCACTTAACCCCCGCAACACCACCAGCATACCAAAATGCTAAATCTTGGCTTAAGTCATAATAAATCGCGACACCTGAACTTAACGAATGTAAAAGCGCGGCCATAACTGCCCCTGCAATCGTTAACCTCATCGGCGTTAAACCGTCTGATGTTGCTGATCCAATAATAAAAATGAGTACTGTACTTAAAACTGCTCCAATAAAGGAGACAATCATTAAATAGGAATACGGCATATGCGGGAAAAAAGCAAAACTAAGTGCTACTACAAACATCGCACCTGCATTTATTCCGAGTACACCTGCATCAGCTAAAGGATTTCGTGTTACCCCTTGCATAACAGCTCCAGCGACTGCAAAAGCAGCTCCTACAACTGCTGCGCCAATTACCCTTGGGAGCCTTAATTCATAAATAATTTGATGCTGTGTTAATTTCGGATTATAATCAAAAACCGCTGCCCACACCGTTTGCAAATGAATATCCTTTGCCCCGAATGCAATAGCTAAAAATATAGATCCGATTAAACATAAAATTGTTAAGCTCATGAAACATACGAACTTAATATGTATCCAGCGATTATTGCCAGCATGTACAGTAAACTTATGTAACATGTTTCATTTCATCCTTTATATTCAGTTCTTTTTTATAATTATTTTTTATTTATAATCATTATTGATAATAATTATCATTTTCATTTAGATATTATATCCCCACTTTTTTTAAATAGCAAACTATTTTTTTACTTTGTTAAACTATCAAAATACTTATTACAATTCCCTTCTAAAACTTCCAAATACATGCAAAATGACGTACTGTTTTATTTTCAAATTTGTAGTATACTAAGTTATTATTTTGATTTTTCAAATAATAACCCTGAAGGTGAAAACATGTTTTATGTAAAACAACTACTCTATTTTACTTATGAACAAGCATTATCCTGTTTGTTCCCTGTCGTTATTTTTTTAACACTTGCTCTTTCAAAAATCATTTCGATTCCAGGGCTGTACCGATATGATTTCATACTCATCGTATGTCTTCTTATGCAGTGGATTATGTACAAGACTGGTCTTGAAACAAAAGACGAACTAAAAGTAATTACTGTCTTTCACCTCATCGGCCTTCTACTAGAAATATATAAAGTACATTTCGGTTCATGGAGTTATCCTGAAGAGGCATATTCAAAAATTTTCGGAGTTCCGCTTTACAGCGGTTTTATGTATGCGAGTGTTGCTAGTTACATATGCCAAGCGTGGAGAAGATTGCATTTACAAATGTATAATTGGCCGAGGGCTATTTTTGCAATACCGTTAGGAGCTATGATTTACTTCAATTTTTTCACACATCATTTTCTATATGACTTTAGATGGGTATTAACCTTACTTTTATTCATTGTATTCTTTCGCACATTTGTGGAATTTTCATTACAAGGCATTACATATAAAATGCCACTCGTTCTCTCCTTTTTCCTTATCGGTTTCTTTATTTGGATTGCAGAGAACATTGCAACATTTTTCGGAGCATGGCAATATCCAAATCAACAGGAAACGTGGAATCTCGTTCACCTAAGCAAAATTAGCTCATGGTTTTTACTCGTTGTTATTAGCATTATGATTGTTACACAACTCAAACATTTTAAGCAGTCGAAAAGATAATGCTAATTATGTAAAAACATTAAAATAACAACTTATCTTCCTTACCCAATAAAAAAATCCACTCTGTAAAAATAGTTAACCCATCACTCATTAGAGAGTGATGGGCCTTTTTTATTAATATTTTTTAAACCGTTCTCATCAAAGAGGTTATAGGTTCATCATAATTTACAAGCGCATAAGCAGTTACACATTATGAACTAGTACTAGCAGAAGAGGTTGCTGCAGATGAAGCGGCAATCGTTGCTATCATAGCTGCTTGTTGTGCTTGTATGAGGACTTCTATCATTGTTTGTAAACCTGCGTTGGTAGCTTTACTTTCCTCACCTTTCTGACTTACGAACAGTTGAATAGCAATAAGAATATTCGTATCTGTATGCCAACGGAAAAATTTCTCCCCTTGCAATTTTTCAATCAACGCTTTAATAGAATGAATCTCTTTTTCTCCATCCTCAAGTAACGCTAGTAGCCCGATAGCTGGATAATGCATCTGTTTCACTTTTACCTTTTCTTGTTTTAACAAATTCCATATGTTTGTACATGTTGCAACTAACATTTCTTCACGGACATCCTTCTTTAGTGAGAGGATATGACTTAAAAACTGAAGATCATTCCCTTTACGCAAACCAGCTTTCGCTAGTTTCTGATAAAGACGTTCTACCCGGTCCATAAGTGTTTCTACATTCTCTGATTGTCCTGCTAGTAAAACCGCGAGTGGATAATCATTTGTACCTGTAAGAAAAAGATGATCCTCTTTCATCCGTTTATATACTTGCATCGAACGCTGAATGTGCGTGCCATGCTGTTCATTTTCTTCTGTTAAAAGCACAGCTGCTGCGAGATAAGTAAATATACTCCGGCTAAAGCCACCAGCGACCAATTGTTCATATAAATCTAAAAACCTCCGAAAAGCTTCCTTGTAATCTGTAAAGTGAATATCTAATGTTGCGGCCACCACAAAGCGATGATAAGACTTTAAGTATGAAAACATCCCTACCTGATTCTTAATATAACTACTAATTTCTAAAAAACGTCCGAGATCAAACAGTTTATCACTACCTGCATACATAGCAGCAATCATCATACCTGTTCGAGAATCACTTGTTTTCCATTTTAGTTCTCCCTTTAACTGTGCATATGTATGTGTGTATTGCTCCAACTTTTGTTCCAATGTAATCATAGTATTCCCCCATTTTCTAGTTCCTCTCTTTTATTATACGTATATTCCATATTTAGGAATACCCTATTTCATACAGATTTTGCAACCTTATACTTTCTTCTGTATTATTTTCAATATTTTTCTATTAAGTAATACAAAAAAAATAATAACTACCATAAAACTTAGGATGTTTCTTTATCCTAATTGGTTGGTTTTCTTTCCTTCTTCATCAGCATCACGATGATTAGCGTTCATAATCCTTAATCCTTCAAGAAGTTCAACAACAAAAAAGGATAGATAATAAATTATCTACCCCTTTTTTGTCTATATATTATTTAACATTACCAAAAACTAAAGAGCCTTAATAATACGTTCCATCGCCTTCATTTGCCCAATATGGTCTGCTTCATGATAAAGCATCATACCGTAAAGCTCTCCAACTGTTTCCAACCCTAAAAATGGCTCTGGAAGTTTATTTTCAAATGCTTCTGCTGGAATTTCTTGAATGCGCTTCGCTTGTTCTTTTAATTGAACCGTTAACACTTCTAATGATGGCCCTTCTGTTTTCCATTTAGACGGTTTTGATCCATACCCAAACATACCTGGATATTCAGTTGGTAATTGTTTGAATTCTTTTCCAAACATGAAAACTTCTGCCGCCGTTAACACGTGACCGATATGCCAGCGAATTGTATTGTTAAAGCCCTCCGGCTGCGTATCCGCAGTTTTGTCATCTAACGTTTCCATAAATTTAAGTAATGCCCCACGCGTTATTTCAAATTGTTTTAAACCAATTATTCTATTCATTTTATCGTCCCCTTTTTTATGTACAATTTATTATGAACTAAGGATGTTAAACTTATTAAAGTTTCACCTTGTTTAATCTATCAGAAACAATTAAGAAAAACATCTAATATGCTTAACGCACTTCGGAAATATGTTTTTTTAAAAAGGTACAACCCCCGTAAATATAGAATTACTTACAGCGCAAATATTTTAGTAAACAAAAGAGGAGTGTAATTACATGGTAGATGTTTTAAAACAACAATATAATCTTATTAGTGCTACAAGGGAACATCTATTTACATTTTTGGAAGAAATTCCACGAGAAAAATTGCACAGCATAGTTCCTAATTTCGGAAGTGGCAGCATTTTAAAAACCCATATTCATGTAGCTGATTGCTACCGATACTGGCTTGGATCATTCGCATTCAAGCAAAAACGAGCAGATTTTTCATTCGCTAGTGATTATGAAATTGAGCATGCAGATGTCGAGAAAGTTCGTGCTAGATTTAAGTTAGTCGATGAGGTTGTAATGCGTTTTTTAGATGAATACAATGACCGTTGGCTCGAAAATATAGCAAATGAAGTGAAATGGCAAAAAGAACCTTGGAGCACAACTCCGCTATGGCTTTTAACTCATACGGAGACACATGAATTTCATCATAAAGGCCAAATTGTATCAATGACTCGTCACCTTGGATATACTCCTCCTGACACAGACCTTAGTTAATTCAATTGTTCTAACAAATGAATTACTATAACTGTCGTTAGCATTGTTTATGTATACGGAAAGGCTCTTCATTCTTTTTGATATTGTTTATAGTTTTGCAAATTTTTTTACGGCACAAACTTGTATTATATTTTAATTATGTTTGTGTCGTGTTCTTATTAATTAGTTTCATATCCATAAAAAATATATTAATATGTTTCCTTTTATTATTTCAGTTACCTAATCAATAAGAGGTTCTTTCTTTTTATTATGACTTTATACACGATAAATACGAAAATTCCGAAAATAAAAGTTGGAAATGCTGGTAACACTTTATCATTTGGCACGTACACACTCCAAAAAGAATTAAGAAGCGCATGAAAAATTAGACACATAAAAATACTTTTAGTTGCGTTAAAAATTGTAGTTAATAAGAAAGATACGGCAATTGTCGTAATTATAAAGGCTATAAAATCCCTTTGAGTTTGATTCGTGCCTGGAATAAACCATAACGGCCAGTGCCAAATAGCCCATATAACACTCACAATAACCGTACTAAAAAATGCCGAATTTTTTTCTGAAGGGCAGGTTGTAAAAATCCTCTCCATCCAATTTCTTCAAGACCACCACCAACGATCATTGTTGGAAAACTAAGTAATGCCACGTATAATGGTTTTTGCATCGTTGCTCCACCAAATATCGTTGGAAGATAACAGCTAATAAAAGCTAGAACAACGATTAGAACATACCATACAAAGTGATGCCTAGGATTAACAATATTTTTAATAAACACTCTGAACTCTTCTTTTGATCCATATTTTTTCTTTAAACTAATTGCAACGATTGCCGGCATGATTCCCCCGAAAACAAATAATATCATCGCTAGCGGTGTACCAAATGTCGTAATGTTTAATTTTATTAAGCTAATTAATAGCCCCCATAGTATCCATGTAAATATAAAAGTTCGTATTACATATCGTTTAATCTCATTCCCCATTTACTTGCCTCCTTTATTTTAATTAGAGCATAAATTTAGAGATATGAAAATCACTTATGCTAAATTATTCCAAAACATTAAAGGAACCTCCCTACTCTATCAGGCTTTTCTGGATAAGCCGACTCCTACCTACTTTGCTTCGGTCAAGGTTCGAAGTTGGAGTCTCACTATCCGTTAATACGGGATAAACAAACAAAAAGAAGGAGCATGTTTTGAGAACCAATCAAAACATGCTCTTGTAAAGTGACAATAACGTTATTTAATTCTTGTTTAACTACGGTGCAAATTAGTGGGAAAGGCTTATTTTCCACTAAAAATATTTATAAAAAATTCATGTTCATTTAAAAGTGGAATGAAAAGCAATAATAATAGTATTATCAAAAAACTTGTTGATACATTTTGTTGTGTATAAAACTTTTATTATTTGTTTTAGGTATACCATACCATTATAAAATTCATGTAACATCAAAGTAAGATACATACTTTTCAAACGATACACAAAATAAAACTCTTCTTCAATGTATATCAAAAATATTTATATACTCTATCACCAACCTTAAGGAGAAATTTATAATGAGATTAGAGAGTGAAAGAATTTATTTAAGGCCCCTTTGCGAGCTAGATGCGCCCATTATATTAGAAAGTACAATGGATGAAGAAATAAGATATATGACTGGAACCAAGCCTACTTTTTCATTGGAGCAAATTAAAGCACATATAGATAATATAAATAATGATTCAAATCGCTATGATTTCGCTATTTGTTTAAACAGCACTGACGAAATGATTGGAGAGTTATCGATTTTAGATATCGATGAGGAGAACCAAAGAGCTGGATTCAGAATATCTATGCTTTCTATTTCATTAACAGGGAAAGGCTACGGAACTGAAGCTATGAAAATAGTTTTAAGATTTGTTTTTGAACAACTCACATTCAATCGTTTACAGTTAGAAGTATTTAGCCATAATTTACGTGGAATTAGAGCTTATGAAAAGGTTGGGTTTGTAAAAGAAGGAACCTTACGTCAATCCTTATTTTATAATGATACGTACTCGGATGAAATTATTATGGCAATACTTAAAAATGATTATAAAAATATGCTATAAAGAACCGATACTTGTTTCATCCAAGTATCGGTTCTCTCTATACAAAAGTGCCATTTTTTCTTACATATAAAACAAATATTTCTCCACTTAATTCCTTGCAAAAGACTCCCTCGTCACCTCAATAAATTGCTGCAGTGGCGCTGTCATCCATTTATCTTTATGCCAAGCAATTTGCGTATAGATCGGAGTGATTGTATTCTTTAAGACTAATTCCTTTATCGTTCCCTCTCGTATATCTTTTTCTACTACTATTGCTGGCAAAACTGCTATACCTAAATCTGCAATAACGCATTGTTTAATTGCCTCGACACTAACAAATTCAATCTTATTTGCTGGGTATACATCTTCCGCACGGAATAACTCTTCAAATAAAGTCCGATACGAGCAACCTAGTTCTGTTAGTAAAAGTGTTTCGCTTTCTAAATCTTTTGTAGAAACGGAAGGTTGTTCAAGTAAACGATGCGTATGAGCAGCTACTACTTTTAATTCTTCTTTCATAAGCGGCTCCACATGTAAAACATCCTCTGTTTTACATTCGTCCAAAATAAATACAAGATCTACTTTCCCCTCCATCAATTGTTCCTTCGCATCTTTATTTGAATGCGCAGGTTTAAATATAAGCTTTATTTGCGGAAATTGTGCTTTAAATTTCTTTAATATAGATGGAAGCCTATATGTACATTGACTTTCTTGTGCACCGATTATTAACGTACCCGCTATTTCCTCATCATCTTTCACAGCCATTTTCGCTTCGTTACTGAGTGCAATCATCTTATCAGCATATAGTTGAAACTTCCTGCCTGCTTCAGTTAAGAAAAGACGTTTTCCTAATCTTTCAAATAACGGCGTACCTAGCTCAGCTTCTAACGTTTTAATTTGCGCCGTTACGCTCGATTGAGCAAAGTTCAATTTCTTCGCAGTTTGCGTAAAGTTCAAAGTGTCCGCTGCTACTTTAAATGTAATTAATTGTTTTATCTCCATTTATCATCCCTCTTTTCAATCGGTATTTCCGATTGATTTCATCGAAATAATCCTCTTTGTCTATTGATATTTGTATTGTATGATAAATAGCATCGACAAACAATAAAATGGAGGTATTCCATATGAAAGCACTTTGTTTCGAACAGTTTGGAAGTCCAGATGTACTACAATATAAAAAAATACCTGATCCAATCATAGATTCAAATGAAATTCTTGTTCGTACAAAAGCAATCGGTTTAAATTTCGCTGATATTTATAGACGCCGCGGTGATTATCATCTCGCTGGTAACCCGCCTTATATATTAGGTTATGAAGGCGCTGGTATTGTTGAAAAAGTAGGAGCAGACGTTACTACTATCAATCCTGGAGACCGTATTGCATTTGCTGACGTTCCATTCTCAAATGCAGAATTAGTTGCCGTTCCATCTGAAAAAGCAATTACGCTTCCAGATTCTATTTCTTTTGAAACAGCCGCTTCTGTCTTATTACAAGGATTAACAGCACATTATTTAACGAAAGATAGCTATCAAATAAAACAGGGTGATATAGCTTTAGTACATGCCGCAGCTGGTGGTGTTGGTCAACTTCTCATCCAAATGATTAAACTACAAGGCGGAAAAGTAATCGGTCTTACGTCATCAAAAGAAAAAGCACAGATAGCCACGTTAGCTGGTGCTGATCACGTATTTTTATATACTGAAGCATGGCATACGAATGTACTTGAAATGACTAATGGTGCCGGAGTAAATGTTGTGTATGAATCCGTAGGTTCTACGCTCGCGGAAAGCTTTAAAGCAACTAAAACTGGTGGTACTGTCGTATTTTACGGAATGGCCGGTGGTAATCCTGCGCCAGTTGATCCACGTATGCTTATGGATACTTCGAAAACTTTAACTGGCGGAGACCTTTGGAACGTTCTTACTACGTATGAAGAACGTAAGCAACGCTCTACTCAATTATTTGATTGGATCACTGCAGGAGAATTAAATATCGCGAGTCCAACTACATTCGCTTTACAAGATGGTGCTCTTGCACATGAATTATTAGAGAGCCGAAAAAGTACTGGGAAGATTTTATTAATTCCATAACCGTTCTACTTTAAAAAGGAAAAGATAAGCATATAAAAGAGCATCGATTCCGATGCTCTTTTAGTATGGAATTTTATTAGTTTCTTTTTATTCCAGTAATTTTCGGCTCATCATATGAAATAATGTCGATGATATGGTTCAAACAAGGAATTTGATAGTGGACGAACTGCTCTTCAGGAAATATAAATTCAGCAATTGTTCCTGCTTTAATGAAATCCAAATATCTTGATTTTGAGTAAATCCTAAAAATTCTACCTTCTGAAATTTCGTAGTCATCCATTACAGTAAACGATTCATTAGTAATGGAGTAAGCAACATACGTTTCAAAATCCAATTGCACAATTGGTAGATTGTCATCAACATCAATGGATGACCCTTCTATTTCAACCTCATTTGTAATTTTCATAAGTCCCTTAGTTTTGTTAACTTTGCACCTATCAATAAGTACCCTCAGTGAATTTTCTTCAGGTTCAATCAATTTGTTTAAATATATATATCCTTTAAATTCCATCAAATCTTGAAAATCCATTATTCCCCCCATTTTGAAAATCTAAAAGGAATCGTAATACACCCTGTTAAATTTCCACACTTTCTTTCCCTTTTGCAACATAACTCATATCCCCAACTGATTCTACTGTATATTCCCCATCTTGATATACAACTTTCGTTACACTTGCATTCTCTACTCCAAGTTTTGTTTTGGTACTGTCTAACATTTCTATTAAGGCAGTAATCAAAAGCCCATGAACGACAACTAAAACGTTGCCACCTCCATTTTTAGCAGCTTCTTCACTAATTTTATCAATCTCTGTTTTTATACGAGTAGAAAATAATTCCCAATCTTCCGCCTGTTTCGTAGGGTCTGCTGCTCTAATCAGATTAATCACTTCTTGAATAGAAAACTTCATGAGTTCTTCTGGTGATGCAACGCCCGCAGCTTTTCCAACCACATCCCACATATTTTCAAGTTTTTCACCTTCAAAAATACCAAAATTTAATTCTCGTAAATTTTTCCTTTGCTCAAGTTTTAAGTTTGATTGCTCACTATATTTTAATACTAAATTAGCAGTTTCAATCGCTCGGCCGCTATCACTACTATACGCATTCGCAAAATGAACATCTTTTAATCCTGTTCCTAAATTAGAGGCAACTTCCACACCTTTTTCTACTAACGGAGAATCTGCCCAACCTTGCGCGCGCTGGTTCGTATTTAATATTGTTTTTCCATGTCTTGTAACATATAACGTAACTACATTCTCATTGCTATCTGTTTCTCGATTCTTCATCATATTCTCTCCCTTTACATTTCTATATCAATTTTACCATCTCAATTATTCATTGAGCAAAATATACGTAAGTGAATTTGCTTAATAAAAAAAGCTATCTTTCTGTATATCCCTACAAAAAGATAGCATCTTTTATGATTATTCCTTAATCGATTCTCCTACTCAGCAAAAGCACTCGAATACTGTACAACTCCTTCTACACCTTGAAGAGCATTCTCTCTTAATTCCATCACCATAAACACTTCATCTGGCACTTCAAATGGTGCTTTTATATTCCAATCACTTGCTTTTTTAAATCCAAATTTCGGATAGTACTCTGGATGTCCTAATACCACAACAGATTCATATCCTAGTTCTTTCGCTTTTTCTAAAGCAGCTACGATCAATTTTCCGCCAATTCCTTTTTTCTGATGGCCCCTAGCAACTGAAACTGGTGCGAGTGCTAATGATTCTACAGAAGTTCCGTCTTGTTCTATCTTAATTTTTGATAACATAATATGCCCGACTATTTCCTCATCTACTGCAACGATTGATAATTCAGGAATAAACGCGTCACATTCTCTAATACGTTTTACAAGTTCATGTTCCTTTTTATCACTAAATTCTTCATTTGAAAATGCTTGTTTTACAACTTCTTCAGTTTTACTACAATCATTTTGTTGTTCTTGTCTAATCGTTACCATTCTATATTATCCTCTATTCTTTCTTATTTCTTTTTCAATTTTACGAAGCGCTTTTTTCGATCCGCGCTCCATATCGTGCTGCATTTTTCTTTCTTTACAATCGACAAATAGTGTATTTAAATCATATCCTTCTGGGTATAATTCTTTCGCCGCTACCTCTAAAGTAATACGTTTCACATTCACTTCAACGAATTCACCGTTATAATATACAACGACATTATAGAAATTATCTCTTTCCTTATAGATGATACCAAAATCATCATGATCCAATAAATTCACACGGTCACCGATTTTATATTCATAGTCATTTTCTCTTTTTTCTTGCACGAATTTTGGTTTTCTAATTTTACTTTCATTCACTTTTTCTAGAGCGTATTCTTTATTTGCCATATACTCTTTCGCTCTTTGCAGTACATGGTCTCTCACATTCATTTTATTCGCAATCCAAAGTGCATTACTTTCACCTGATTTACCGATCACTAATTTATAAAGTGGCTCTAGTGTTTCACTATTAAATTGCATTGCTGCGTTCATAAAATCACCATGCATTTCTGAAAAACGCTTAATTTCACCGTAATGCGTACTCGCAATTGTAATACATCCCGCAAGGTAAAATTCTTCTAAAATAGATATCGCAAGCGCCGCACCTTCATTCGGTTCTGTACCGCTTCCTATTTCGTCAAATAGTAGTAATGTATTATTATTTGACATCCTCATAATCTCGGATAGATTTTTCATATGCGATGAGAATGTACTTAGTGCATTTTCAATACTTTGATTATCACCAATATCTACAAATACATTTTCGAAAATAGCAATTTCTGTTTCTTTATCTCCAGCGATGTGCAGGCCTGACATTGTCGCTAATGTTAACAATCCGATTGTTTTTAACACAATCGTTTTTCCGCCTGCATTCGGTCCTGTAATAATTAAACTACGGTATTCTTGACCGATTTCAAAGTTTAACGGTACTACTTTCCCACTTAAAAGCGGATGCTTACAATTTACTAAATGAATGTAGCCATGATCATTTAGCTTCGGCTCTATTCCATCGATTGATTTACTAAACTTCGCTTTCGCAAATACCATATCATATTGGCTAATTAGTTCCATATTAATTTTTATATGATAAATGTTTTCTAATACCATTCCTGATAATGTCGCTAAAATTTGATACTCTTCCATCGCTTCTTCTGCTTTCCAACTTGCGAGTTCCGCATTTAACTTTGTAACCGTATGTGGTTCTATAAATACAGTAGAGCCTTTAGCGGACGCTTCAACTATACTTCCCGCAACTTGATTTTTATAAGAAGATTTAATTGGAATTGTATACCTATCATCCTTCTTACTAATAAAGAACTCTTGAATATACTTCTTATTTGCACTACTATTTAAAAACTTCGTTAAGCGCTCTTTTATTTTTCCGTCTACAGAATCAATGTTATTTCGAATTCGTTTTAACTCTTTACTAGCCGCTGCATCAATGCTATTTCCTTTAATTGAAAAGTTAATTTCCTCTTCAATACTTTTAAATTCAGTCATTGAATTTGCATAAGAAGCTAATACTGGCGCAAAAAATTCTTTATCTAGCATAAACTTTTTAATCTTTCGGCACCCACGTAAAAAGTCTGAAACGCTCACTAACTCTGCTGGGTCTAAAATCATCCCTTTTTCTAATTTTTGAATTGTACTAGCAATATTTGAAATACCGAAGAAAGGCACATGTCCTTCTGCATCTACTATAGCTCGTGCTTCTGTCGTTTCATTTAAGCGATTTCTCACTACTTTTATACTCGTACTCGGCTCTAATTTATTTAATAATTCCTTACCTAATCCACTTACACAATAAGATTTCACTATATCCTTTAATTCGTTATATTGTAACTTTTCAAAAGTCATCATATTCATTTTGTTTCTCCTCACTATGATTGGTTTTTATCATCAATGAAGATACCTACTCATTAGATTCCAATGAGTTCTACATTATTCAATTATCATTTTTATACATTAAAAACATATACAAAAAAGCTGCGGGGATACCGCAGCTTTTACATTTACAAGGCATGTGTAATAACATATGAGAAAATAAGCCATAAAAACAGATGGCAATCCCCTTATTACACGCTTTATAAAGTATTGTAGGTATCTTCATAGGTTTCGAAATAAATGCATGACAAAATTAGGGGTATGATATACATAAAAATCCCCTGGTCTTATCCGATTTATTTCATTAAATTTTTCCTATTTAGTACCTACCGCACTCACAAAAAGCACCTCTCATTAATTTATATTTTATGTTCATTGAAATCTAATTTATTGAAATCATCATACTATATGTTTTATAAGAAGTAAAGGTGTCATACTTTAATAACTATGCAGAATGTAAAAAAGAAGAGGAGAACTTATATTTCAATCTGCCCCTTCTTTTTTATCACAAATTTACTGCTGAATATATATTGAAACTGAGCCTCCATTTACATGGAACTGCCCCCATCCATCTTTATTAATTGTTACAGTATTTGTTTGATTACCCGTAATATCGTACCATACTTCCCCAGCGTTATTCTTTCCAACATCCATCCACTTTGATCCTCCTGGTCCGTCTGAGAGTAATGTCGCTAAACCAGAATTAGCATGTACACCATCACCTTCTCTTGTCCAGCCAATCACATCTGGATGGTCTAAATAATCACGCTGCGTACCATATGCAAAGTTTTTTCGTGCCGTCAAAATCGGATCAATTTTATCTTTTAACGCTGGAATTTCATAACTACTATTTCCGTTTGTTCCATAGTAATCACCATAGAAAACTGAAGGATAGCCCTCTGCACGAGTTAAAATAAATGCATATGCCAACGGTTTAAACCACGGGCTTACTACAGATTCCAATGACTGTCCAGGCTGTGAATCATGATTCTCAACGAGAGTAACTGCGAGTGCAGGGTGATTTTTCATTACTGTTCCATTTAAAATATTTCTCATATCATAATTCCCATTTCCTGTTGAAGCATAATGAAAATTGTAATGAAGCGGTGCATCAAACACAGATTGATTATAATTGACTTTCGCTAAATAATTGTTTAAAGCCTGAACATCATTTTGCCAATATTCAGCTACTGTAAACATTTCTTTCCCCGTTTGCTGTCTGGCATGATTTACCCAATCGCGTAAATATTCATGATCAATATGTTTAACAGCGTCCAAACGAAAGCCATCTAAATTTAATTCATTCGCATACCATGTTCCCCAATTTTTCATCTCATTCGCAACATCAGGATGATCAAAATCAAGATCTGCATACATCAAATAATCATAATTCCCATTCTCGCTAGACACTTCCGAGTCCCACGCTTTACCTACACCCCTAAATTTATAAATTCGATTTAATTTCCTTCCTTCATCCCAATCCGTTCCGTCAAAATGATACCATTTCCATTTGAAATTAGAATAAGCATCTCCGCGCCCTGGAAAATTAAACCCCGTCCATGCACTAATTTGATAATCACCTGATACTTCAATATTTCGATTGTTACGGTCTACCTCAACAGCTGTTACGGTTTCAGTATAATCAGCCCCACCTTTATGATTCATAACTACATCACCGTATACGTCGATGTTTTGCTTATGTAAAGCGTCAATTGCAGATTTCAACTGTGCTTTCGTCCCATATTTCGTCCGCACCGTTCCTTTTTGATTGAACTCCCCTAAATCATATAAATCATAGGCCCCATACCCTACATCATTTTGCGAAGTCCCTTTATATGCAGGTGGTATCCATACAGATGTGATTCCTTTATGAGCTAAACTTTCAGCATCGGAACGCAAACGATTCCAATGATTCCCATCATTCGGAGCGTACCACTCAAAATACTGCATTAATGTTCCATTGTTCACTGTTGCTGCTTCTGCCTTATTCCCCTCATATATATTAGGAAAAAGTAAAGTAAACAATAAACAGACTACCATAATCCTTTTCAACATATTTACACCATCCCCTTCAAGAAAACGTTTGCATAATTTATTAAAATTATTATAATATTCGTTCTACAGTTAGTAAAGTAGTAATCTTTTAATCTCTCACATTATTTTTCACGTAACTTCACATATTCCACAAGTACCCCCACATAGTTTAAATTTCACATCTTATTCAAGATTGTTTACAATTTACCTATAAAATCATAACGGAGGGATTTTCATGACAAACTTTCAAAAACAATTTTTCGCACGATTAAATATAGAAGAAAAAGAAACAGTTTCATTTGAAGATTTACCTAACATTATGTACGCAATGTCACAATCTATCCCTTTTGAAAACTTAAATATTCTCGAAAACAACTTTAAAGAAATATCAAAAGAAAATCTAAAAGAAAAAATTTTAATAAACAACCGTGGCGGCCTTTGTTATGAATTGAATCCGGCTATGTATTACTTCCTTAAAGACTCTAAATTCGATGTCCATCTCGTTTCAGGAACAGTTTATAACGCTACAAATTCTATATGGGCTGTAGATTCAGGGCATATCGCAACTGTTTTACAACATCATAATGAACTTTACTTAATTGAAGTAGGTTTCGGATCATATTTACCCCTTTCCCCTGTTCCTTTCTCAGGTGAGATCGTTCATTCTGTAACAGGCGACTATCGTATTCGTAAAGAAACGACTGAAAAAGGTAATTATATTTTAGAAATGCGTAAAAGCAATGAGTTTCTAGATCAATCTTCTACTGATGATTGGACAGTAGGTTATGCATTTTACTTGGAAGAAGTGGATGAAACGAAAGCAAATGCAGCACAAAAAATTATTGTTGAACATGAAGGTTCACCATTTAACAAAGTACCTCTTGTTGTAAAACTTACTCATGACGGGCACGCATCATTAACAAAAGATAGCCTTACAGTAACGAAAAATAGAAATAAAACAAAAGAAACAATTACAAAAGAGCAATATACAAACCTCCTTCATTCAACGTTCGGCATTACATTATAACTTTTAAAGCCTCGCCATTCTCGGCAAGGCTTTTTATTTTCCAGCAGGGATTTTTTGCAATTTGTTGTATTTCATAGTTATATAGGAATATAACTACATATTTAGAAAGGAAATGATTATGACAGAACTTAAAGATCGACTACAAGTAGCTGATAAAGAAAAATGGGATTTAACGGATATTTACCATACAATTGAAGATTGGGAAAGCGATTTTCATAAAATTGAAGTATTAACGAATGAATTACACAAGTTTAATGGAAATATTCACGATGGCAATAGTTTATTAGCTTATTTAACAAAGAGTGAAGAAATATCTAGCATAATATCTTTAATGTTCGCTTATGCACGATTACAATCTGATCTTGATACACGCGATACTGACGCTCAATCCCTTGTCGATAAAGTATCACAATTACACGTGAAAGTAAGTGCGGCTAAATCTTTCTTTTCCCCATTCTTACTTAGTGTAGATGAAAGCACATTACATTCTTACATAGAAGAAACAGAAGGCTTACACTATTATAAAGAAGACTTATTTGAGCTATACCGTTATAAAAAACACGTTTTGAATAAAGACCAAGAAGAGATTTTATCACAAATGGGTGAAGCCCTCTCCTCCCCGCAGCATACATTTGGCATGTTAAATAATGCAGATATAATTTTTGGTGAAGTGACTACTGATGATGGAGAAAAAGTAAACTTAACACGTGGAATGTATTCAAAGCTAATAGAAGATGAGAATCGTGAGAAACGTGAAGAAGCATATAAAGCTTATTACAAGCCGTATGTTCAGTTAAAAAACTCTATCGCTTCTACTTTGTCCGCAGCTATTAAAAATAATGTTACTGTCTCAAAGCTACGAAAATATCCATCAGCTTTAGAAAAATCATTATTTGGCGACATGGTTCCGAAAGAAGTATATGAAAATTTAATCGATACGACGAAAAAAAACATTCAATCATTACATACGTATAATGAACTTAGAAAAGAAAAATTAAATGTAGATGAACTAAGACAATACGACTTGAGTGTTGATTTAGTAAAAGGTGTAAAACAAGACATTCCATACGACGAAGCGTTTGATATAATGATCGCGTCACTAGCTCCTTTAGGTGAAGAATATATCGAAACATTAAAAAACTTTAAAAATAAACGCTATATAGACGTGAGAGAAACACCAGGAAAACGTTCTGGTGCTTATAATTTTGGTGTATACGGTGTTCATCCTTTCATTCTTTTAAATCATCATGATGATTTAAATAGCCTTTTCACCCTTACTCATGAATGCGGACACGGTATGCATACGCATTACTCACACGGATACCAACCAAGAATTTCTGCACACTATTCCATTTTCGTAGCGGAAGTCGCTTCTACCGTAAATGAAGTGTTATTAATTCATTATTTATTAAAAGAAGCAAAAGAAACGAACGTACGTAATCATTTAATTAACTACTTTATCGATAGCTTTAAAGGTACTTTCTTTACACAAATCATGTTTGCAGAATTTGAAAAAATCACACATGAAATGGCCGAACAAGGTAAACCACTAAACGCCCAAGTCTTTAGCGAAATTTATGAAAAGTTATTTAGAGAATATAACGGTGATTCACTTGTATTTGACGAAGAAGTAAAATATGGCTGGTCTAGAATCCCTCATTTCTACCGTCCATTTTACGTATACAAATACGCAACGGGCTTCGCTTCTGCCATTCAAATCGCCGATAAATTATTAAGCGGCGATCCAAATGCTCAGAAAAACTATATTGAATTCCTTAAAGGCGGTAGTTCAGACTATCCATTAAATCTACTGAAAAAAGCTGGCGTTGATTTAACTACGCCAGAACCGATTGAAAGTGCATTAAATCGATTCACCCAACTTGTTGAAGAGTTTTCAGCATTATAGAAAAAAGCATGCAGATTATAGAATCTGCATGCTTTTTTCATTTCGGTTACTTTATACTAAATGTTGCTGCGTCACACAATGAATCATACCACCATACGCATACAGTTCATTTACATAAACACCGACAATTCTTCTTCCTGGAAACTGCCCTTCAATGATTTGAAGCCCTAACTTGTCATGTTCATCGCCATATATAGGAACTAATACAACTTCATTTCCAATATAAAAGTTCAAATATGAGCCCTTACAGTCTGCTTCTTTTACCACTTTTCTTGTCACCGGTACTGGTATGAGCTGAAATGGCTTTCTATCTATATTTCTTGCTTGTCTCAATTCTTGATAATGCTTTTCGTACGCCTCCAAAAGGTATGATTCGCTTTCCCCGAAAGGATCATATTCATAAAGAATTGTATTTTCATTTACAAAACGCGCTGCCCCATCAATATGGTAATCTGTATCTTCATCATAATTATCCTCTCCGCGAATACCAGTTATCCATATAAAATTCGTTACTCCCAAATACTTCGTTAACTCTATTTCAATCTCTTCCTGACTTAGTGTAGGATTTCGATTTTCATTTATAATAGAAGTTTTTGCCGCCATTAAGGTGCCATTTCCATTTATCTCTATTCCTCCACCTTCTATACAAACACTAGATTTAACTTTTGGAATGCTATACATTTCACTTATTTTTTCCGGAATAACAACATCATTTTCATACGGATATTTATCTCCCCAACCATTAAAAATCCAGTGCGTTAAGCAGAGATTGCCTTCCGTATCTTTTACAAAGATCGGTCCATTATCTCTTATCCACACGTCATCCGTCTCTTGAACTAAGAAATCAATTTTATCCATATCCACTTTCGCTTCCATTAACTTCGATTGGACATGTACTTTTTCTTCCTCATCATATACAACAATATGCACATTTTCACCGTAATGAAGCTCCTTTGCCATCGTTACCCAAATATCATCTAGCTTAGCTTTGTAACCTTCACCTCTATGAGCTTTATCATGAGGCCATTGGAGCCATGTCCCCTCATGATTTTCCCACTCAGCTGGCATATAAAACAAACTATTTTCCATATTTCTCATACATGTTCACCCCTTCTTCGAATGTAAGTTCAGTCTAAACTTTGACATCGTGTTAAGGTCAACAGGAATATATTCATTTACTTGTAACTACTTTATAAGGTGTCTCTTTATTTCTCTTTGTGATACACTACTTCCCCTTGTAAAACCGTCACTAAAACTTTCGCATTCGGAATCTTATCGACACTCATTTTAGTGATATCTTCATTTAGTAATACCATATCGGCTGATTTACCTACTTCAATTGAACCAGTAACATTATCAAGGCCTAATGCTTTGGCGGGCTTAATCGTATAAGCATCAATAGCTGCATATATATCAGATAAGCCTTTCTCTTCAATACTTAATGCATTCGAAATTGTCACAAGTGGATTTAGTTCATTTACATCCCAATCACTACTAAGCGATACATTTGCTCCTGTTTTCCAAATTCGCCCTAACGGCATAATTCGTTTCATCTGTTGATCTGTAAAATACGTACTTGCCCCGCTTTGTTTAGGATCTTCCGCAAAATCATGGCCTACTTGAAAATCAGCGCTAATACCTAACTTAGCAAAACGATTTATATCACTATCTTCTACCATCTCAACATGTGTGAGCGTATAAGGCTGATTTGCACCTTCTTTTTTCGCTGCTTCAATTGCATTTAAACTCTCTCTTACCCCGCCATCCCCAATCGTATGAATGAGTGCACCGTAACCAAGTTTATTAAGTTCCGTTAACCACCATTTCATTTTTTCTTCTGGAATATAGTTCAAGCCATACGGTGTTCCCTTAAACCACTCAAATTTATATTTTTCTAGTATTTTAGCTGTGCTGTTAATGCTAATTCCATCACTATACATTTTCACTTGATTAATAAGCATTCGAGATGATACATCATCACGCTTAATTTTTTTGAAATACTCCATTTGTTCTGCTTCATTTAAGTTCGGATATACCCACGGACGAAGTACTACTCGCGATGTTAACTTTTTCTCATCATTTACTTTATTCCAAACATCTAACCAGCCTCGTTTCCAATAGAGACGTCCATCGCCGACTGTAGTAATTCCATTCTTCGCAACCTCATCTAAACCGTCTAACAAACCTTCATAATTTTTTCCAAAGAGATTAGGCTGAGAATTCCATGCTTTTTCCATCACGATATCCCCAGCTGTATCATACAGAATTCCAAAAGGTTTTCCTGTCTCTGGATCCCGGATGATTCTTCCGCCTTGCGGATCTTTCGTCTCTTTATTTATTCCTGCTGATTCCAATGCCTTTGAGTTAACCCATACAGAATGAGAGGTTCTTTCCATAATTAATACCGGGTTATTAGGAAATAGCTCATCAAGAACTTGTAATGGGGTTTGATGTTCTGATTTTTCATCCATATCTTTTAACAGCTCTTCCAAACTGAACCCTGTTCCACTTATCCATTCCCCTGTCTTTATATCTTTTTTACAAGCTTTTAAATACGATCGTTGTTCTTGCAGCGCAGCATCTGGTGAGACACTACAATTCCCTGCTGCTGGTGATTTCGCCTCAAATATATGATTATGATTGTCCACAAAACCAGGGAGAATAAAACGTCCTTGTAAATCCACCACTTTCGTATCTTCATTTATAAATCCTTCTACATCTTTGTTTGAACCAACAAATGTAATTTTCCCTTCTTTAACGGCTACAGCCTCTACAATGTCTTGCTTGTCATTTGAAGTATAGATTGTACCATTTTTAAACACTACATTTTTGGGCAACTGATTAGGTAGAACGAAGCTACCATTCTCACCTTCTCCTACTCCAGGAGTACACGCTGAAACCCATGTCATGCTTAGAATCAGACAAATAATCGTGATTGTTCTTTTCATATTCTTTCTCCTTTTTATTATGATGAATTACTTACATAAATAGAATAAGGATTGACATAATGTTAATGTCAATCCTTATTCTCAGTCTATTTTCATAACTAAAAAACAAATTTGTGTCACATACTCCTCTACTAAACAATCACATTCAGGTCCCTTTATGTAGACCTCATATGGTGAACCATCTATTACATAACCATTTCTTTCAATCCATTTTTCTAACGCAATATAAGCGTAGCCTATATAGTCATAACTTCCATAATGCATAGTAGTAACGATTTGATGTAGATTTAATTTTTTTATTTCATATTCTTGTACTACATCTTTATTGTTCCCATGCATGACCGGAATCCTTAATTCAACATCACTTTCATTTGGAATATACTCTTCATCATAAAAGACCGTAGAGGGCGAACCAACCATTTGTAAGTTATGCTTTTGTACTTTTTCATATAAGTCATAAAAATAATCATCCATATCATCTATATTTATTTGCAGTCTTTGAGCAATTACCGTCATTTCATTTCTCATTCCAATTAATATATCGTAACTTCTATGGCGAGCAATATTTAAACCATGATTCATATTTACCATTTCATTCATTTCTGAAATAACCTGTAAATTTTGTTTCACCTCATGAGACAACTCTATAATTTGCGATTGCATATGTTTAATAAATGAATCTTGATCTGATGATTGAAGAATTATTTTAATTTTCGGTAAAGGGAACTTGTACTCTCTTAGCTTTTTAATTTTCAACGCTATTTCTAACTGCCCTTGCTCATAATATCTATACCCATTTTCTGGGTTCACATATGCTGGTTTCAATATTTCCTCTTTATCATAATGCCTTAACATTCGTGTACTCATTTTACAAATCCGTGAAAATTCAGTAATTGTATACATATAAATACCCCTTGAATACATTTTCTTATATATAAGCTTATTTATTAAAACCAATCAAATATTTTTCTGATTGAAGAACCTTCATTCTGATCGTTCAGCCTTTTCATTTTTGAAGGTAACAAATGACTAGGACAATACCACGTTAAACAATTCATCGCGCCTCCCATTGTCGATATTTCTCCTACATGACTTTGAATAACTTGTTTCTCAGTATGCTGTTGAATATATCGTAAAACTTCCTCATCTTTAGCTAATCCAAACTTAGGAACGTAAAGCGTATCACATGTTTCTAACATATTTATATATAAACCTTTTGCTGACGCTATCTCTTCATCGTATTGACCCTTCTCTGTATATGACGAAGGAACAACTATAAATTCAGCCTCTGGCATTTGCTCTTGAATAATCTCTTGAACCTTATATCTAAATTCATGATCCCCTAAAAAATCACTAATAAACATTGTATGTTCATCAATAAATTTAACCATCCCGTCTGCGTGTGCAAGTACATCTCCCTCTTCAGCAGGAATAATAATAACCCGACTCACATCTAAATCCCATTCCAGTTGCTCTATAATTTCTTCTTCCGTCCAATCATAATTATCATCAAATATGCGTTCCGTTAATATAACGGTATCTTTTTTATTCCAAATAAGATTTCCACCGTCTAATATCAATGGAGATGTCACAAATTCAAAGTCGTTTTTTTTCAACCATTTATTAAATTGTTGATCTAAATATCGTCCTTGATCTTTCGGTAAATAATTCGGTTGATATTTGAATTTGACTAGATGATTTGTTACAACTGGTGCAACATCTCTTAGCCAAATATCATCATACTCAAAAAAGTTTGTATGAAAGTCTTGCTCTTCAACAGATAAAGATATAAGTTGATCGGTAAATGCTTTATTTGCATTTAAGTATTCATTAAAATAAATAATGTCTTCATAAAATGGTCGATAATATTCATTCGATTCATCTGGTATTGCAGTAAAAATAATGCCACTATGTTTTTGTTCCATATTACTTACCTCGCTTTTTAATAATGATTGAATAACTGTTTTCAATAAGCCAACTATTCCCCAATTCATTTCTCTTTTCATTACAATTTTTGAAACGTGCACATTTCATGAATGGATTATAGCACGGAGAAATATTATATATTTATATAAAAAATATAAAGACGTCGTTAAGCCGTAAACTGACTCTTGACAAGATTTTTAAATTTTAATCGTCGTACACAATGAAGGATTAGATGACTTTTTTATCAAGATTCAAATCCATTACTTCTAATAGAGCGTTTTGATTATATAAATTCACTAAATGCGTTTCTACCCCAATGCAAATCCCTTCTAGCGGAAGATCGTTTGGATCTTGACCAAATGGATCCTCAATTTCAACTCCTATTGCTTCAATCCCTATAAATGCAAAACTTATAAACGTAGTTGCAAGTACTGTAAACCATCCAAGACTATCAACAAGACCAATCGATAAAGTCCCGCAAAATATGAGCAGTAAAATTTTAATATGAGCAAAATATGCAAAAGGAATAGGCGTTGTTTTGATCCGATCACATCCACCCACAGCCGTAAGCAGAGTATTCAAATCAGCTTCCATATTAATTATTGCATTTGGGTGAATTTGACCCGTTTTCAAACCTTTTGATAGTATAGTTTTTAACATAAAAACTATACTAATCGGTAAATGAATAGACTCAGCCAACATTTCTTTTTCCTTCTCAGAACAAATATCAAACAATGCTTTTATTTCGGATAAATCTTTTTCGTCTCTCAAATGTCCTTTCGCTATCTTTGGAAAAGCAATTAACAAATGTAAAAATTTTAATTTTTCCTGATCCGTCTTTTTCCCTTCAGACTCCCAATAACATAAAAAACTAACTGCCAAATTTCTAGTACAAGCACCAACCGTTCCAAATAACTTTCTACCTTCCCAATACCTATCATAGGCAGTGTTAGTACGAAAAACTAACAGTAGACCTAAAGCTCCTCCAACAATTACCCAAGGAGTTTGATTAATTTTTATTTCTACATAATAATAATTAATCACAGTTACTATCGTTGAAATACATATATATAATAAAATTTGCGGGAAAATATCTCTTACAACCGTTCCTTTTAATGTAAATATTTGATGTAAACTATTTTGATTATTGTAATGAACCATACTTACAAAAACCTCTTTCCTTATTAACCTTTTATTCTTTTAAATTATGAAAGTATACAATTAAATAGCAGAATCATAAACCCTATTATTATAAAACTGGTTAAGATTATTTCTTTCAATACTGTTACTCCTTTTTACCAAAAGATAAAACATCTTTTTTGATTTAAACAACAAACGTTCACTCTTCTAAATCACGACGCATTATTTTAGAATTTGCAATGAATAAAGCACTAATTAATACAAGAATCGCGCAAGCATATATCAATGAATCCATTGGACTATCATGGTCTATAATAATTAGACGAACAATAGCAGTTATACCTATATATATAAAATAACGTAATGGAAAATGAAAATTCATTTGAAAGTACTTTATAATCATTACGATGAATTCAAAATATAAAAAGAATACGACAATGCTATCAATTAAATGATAACTAGATTCCTCACTATTTAATTTAAGTTCTTGTATAAATTGAATGACTTCTTTCATAAGAAACACACTTAAAACAATTCCCAAACAGATCAAAGCTACATTTATAATGTACTGTAGAACGATAGGGAAAAACGAAAATACTCTTTTTAAATTCTTTAACACAAACATTTTTCTCCTTTTCCATATAAAACAATAATGACAATATACTTTTATTTAATTATCGTTACATTAAAATTACACATTTCATTCTTGTTACAGATGTTAAAACAAGACAAAATAAGTAAAGATAGCATTTCACCTATTTTGTCTATAAAGCAACATAACGAAACTATAATCGATTACTTCAATTGAATCGGTTGTTGCTGTGTCACACAATGGATCATTCCGCCATTTTTATAAAGCTCTCTCACATCAATTCCCACTACTTTACGATCCGGGTATAATTTCTGAATCGTATCGTTTGCGATTTTGTCATTTGGATCATTATAGTTAGGCACCAATATAACTGTATTCCCAACATAATAATTGATATACGACCCCTTATAATCTAGAGTTTTTCCACCTTCTAAAGTAACTTTATCTTTACTAAGCGGTAAGTATTCGTACTTATATTTCTGTCCTGAAGCATTTTTTGCATCTAACAATTTATCCATATCTTTGTTTGACAAGCCCCATTCAGCCAAGTCATCTTCTGCCATCGTTACGATTGTAGATTTATCATGGAATTTAGCAAATCCATCAATATGAAAATCAGTAATATCTAAATTAGGCACTCCATCTAACCAAATAAAGTTTGTCACCCCAAGGTCACTTATATATTTTTCAATTTCCGCTTCTGATAAATCAGGATTTCTATTTTTATTCGTTACTGCGCTTCGAGTTAATAAAGCAGTCCCATTGCTGTCTAATTCAATTGCGCCACCTTCAAGGACAAATTTCCCCCAATCAATTCTTTCAATCCCTAATTGTTTACTAACATTCTCACGTATACGGGCATCATTTTTATATGGAGTTTTCTTTCCCCAACCATTAAATGCTGGATCTAATATTTTCAGATTTTTATTATTGTCATAAACAAAAATCGGTCCACTATCTCTTGCCCACACATCATCAGTAGGAGCGATAAAGAAATCAACTTTATCCATATTCAGCCCTTTATCTATTAAAAGCTTATTGATTCGCTCTTTCTCTTCCTCATCATATGCAACAATGTGGACTTTTTCACCCTCAGTTAAAGCACTTGCCATCTTAATCCAAATAGGTTCAACTTCTTGTTTATACTCTTGACCATATGTGTATTCATGAGGCCATTGTAGCCATGTACCTTCATGTTTATCTTTTTCATCCGGCATCGTATATTTTCCAGCGTTTTTCTGTACCTCTACTTTTTTATCCTCTTTCTCTTTCCCTTTGGCATTTTCATTATTCCCTTCAAAAGAACATCCACTAATAATCGTTGTAGATAATATAGCTATTAAACAAAAATTTACTATTTTTTTCATTTTTCAACCTCCTGTTCATGTCTACAATACTGTAAGGCTTAACATAGTGTGAAGCTCAAGCTTTTTCATCAATGTAAAAATTACCAATTATTCTTCCGCATGATAATCACATAATTTCAATACAAATAGATGACATTCACAAAGTATATTTCCTATATTTAACATTAATATCATTTGACTTCCTTCATAAATTTATTCTAGTACTAATCCACTCTCATACCTGCTTGTTCACTAAATAAAACATTATTAAATAAAAAAATCGGTATTGATAATTACATATCAATACCGATTTTAAAATAATTATTTTCCTTCTATTAAATCATTCGCTAATTTCCTAAACTCTTGATTAAATGTATCATTCATACCATTTTGTACGTTAGAGAATAATATTACAAACGTTCTTTTATCCCAGTTAAAATTATTAAAAGTGTTCCAGCCAGCTAATACACCGTGGTTATGATAATAATCTGGGTAAATATAGAAGCTAAATCCATATTTTCTCGCAGGTGATACTGTAAACATATCTGATAAGCTTTGTTTAGAAATCAGCTTTCCATCCATAATAGCCTCATCTAATCTTTTCATATCTTCAACGGTCGTATACATTTCACCACAACCATACAGCCAGTTCATTTTTAAGCGGGGTGTAGCTATTAACTCATTATCTTTTTTCGTGTAACCTTCTGCTAAGAAAATATCTTCAGGGAGAGTTGCACCCATACCAGATTCATTCATTTCAACAGGAGTAAAAATGTTTTCTTTCACATATTCAGCAAGCGGTTTATTCGATATCTTTTCTACAATATACGCAAGTACCATATAATTATAATCTGTATATTTCCATCCTGTCCCTGCAGGAAATTGCAACTTTTGCGCTCCAATCCACGTTACTAACTTTAAACGTGATGCCGCATCAACACTACCTTGTCCCTGATCTGGTAACCCGGACGTATGTGTTAACAAATTTCGTAACGTAATGTTTTTATCTGCTGGAAACGATGGAATATACTTATTTACATTGTCTTCAATATTCAATTTCCCTTTTTCTCTTAGCTGTAATATAGATATTGCAACTACTGTTTTCGTTATGGAACCGATGCGATATTTTGTTCTTGGCGTTGTAAAAACTTTATCTTTTACATTCGCATACCCGTAGCCTTTTCGTAAAACCACATTATTTTTATCCGTTACGAGAACCGTCCCGTTAAATCCTTTATCTTTTAAATATTGATCGAGTTTCGTTGCTGCAATATCATAACGTTTTTGCTGATTCGCATCAACTTTCGGTTGAACATTTCCAACTTTATCCTCAAAATTTGAAAATGCCTTCAAACTGTATTTCTTTTCTTTATTTGCATGTATGAGTGCAGCGACACTCCCACAAAAAATAGCAAAAACAAAGAAAGCAATTAACCATTTCTTAAACATATGGGAACCCTCTTTTATCTAGTTTCACTTTATACTTTTCCATTCTATTCTATATCTTTTAGTTTTTAAATATCTTATAATCTATCTACTCTATTATTCCTCATAGTAAACTAGATTCCTTTTTCTAACGTTCAAATTTTAACTACTCTCTATTGTAGTTCTTTTTTACAAAATTTCCACCTTACAATCGGATACATCCAACTTTAATTTTAATTTTTTATGTAACATTCGTTACACATTAACAAGAATGGAGGCGTTAATTTGAAAAAGACCGATAAGCGCAATCGTTTAGATGATATGATGTTTCATTATCGAGTAACAAAAAACAATATAGTTTCAATTGAATATTACGGAAAATGGATTATTATTTTAAAAGGAAATGATGCTGAAAAATTTTTAAACAAAATAAATCGGGCAAGTAACGAAAAAGAAAAACAGCTTATTATGGCCAAAATTACAGGTAATTTCAAAAGAGGAAATGAGCGTTAATGAAAACGAATCTCATTTATAACTTGATTATACAACATATAAAAAAAGAAATGTCACTCCCACGACATTTCTTTAGATTTTCTTCATAAAAGATTTACATTTTTAATATTCGTTTACTTTTACATAAACTCACTGCTGAAACGCTTAGTAATGCAGCTATCCCCATCCATGCATATGTGTAGCCTTTTCCATCTACTATATAACCAAACAAAGCAGGTGCAAAGATAATAGCAATTTGATTAAGCGTAAGCGCAAAACTCACTGTTACGCCTACCGATTCCTCACTTGCAGACTCAGCAACTTCGACCATAAAAAGACTAAACCAACCAATTGCAAAAAAACCTAACAGTCCGCTTGCCACAAATAATGCCCCAAGTCTCATTGTATGTATACTCATCACAACAACTAAAATTAAGCAAAAAGAAATACATGCACATATAAACAACGGTGTACGACGATTCCCTTTGTAATATGTATCACTTATTGTAGCTAATATAATTCGGCCTATCATTCCTGCAACTAGCATAACTGAAAATGCTTTCCCTGCTACAATAGGTGTTATCGATTTTTCAATGACTAAAAATTTTATAAAATGTCCGACTAATATCATTTGTAAAGAAATCATGCAAATACCTGTAATAAAAATTGGATACAGCTCTTTTTTACATATTACCTTTTTTAACTGCATCCAAAAAGAAATACTTACATTTTCTTGGCTCGTGTGTTCTCGTACGTACGATTCCTTATAAAATATGAAAAACAATAACCCGCCTACTATACATATAGTTGCAATAACATTTATCGTATAAGCTAAACTAAATTTAATTGTAAGCAAAGGGATTATTACTCCTGCTAATGCCCCGCCAATAGGTATACCCGCTTGCCTTATTCCCATAGCTAATCCGCGTGTTTCTTTCGGAAACCATTTCAAGATTACTTTACTTCCACCTGGCTGGGATACACTATAAAAGGTCCCTATTAAAAGAAGAACAAATAATAACCCAATAAATCCCCTTGCCGTATGAGCAAGTAACAGCGCCCCGCCAAGTAATACAGCACTCGCTCCAATTAATATTCTTTCATTATATCGATCAAGTAACCTTCCGGCAAAAAGCATACAAAACAGCGGACCAATATTTACAGCACTTATTAACAACCCAACCTGCATATTCGAAAGTGCATATTTCTGTTTCCAAAATAAAGCGAGTACCCCTACTCCATATGTTATAAGTGTTGCACTTGCCTGTGCTACCGTTGCCAAAGTTAACATGATCCATTTATTAGAACTACTGTACTTTTCAATTTTTTCTTCACTTATCAACGTTATCTCCCCCATATACCTTTCATTGTATGAAGGTTCTGATATCATGTAAAATAAGTGTTATTAATAGAATCCATCAAAAAAATTGATACCTTTTTCGGGGTGATAATAAATGGACATTAAAGATTTAACGGTTTTTTTCGAAGTTGCGAAAGAAGGAAATATATCTCATGCCGCTAAAAACTTAAACTATGTACAATCAGGTGTAACGATGCGTATAAAACAACTAGAAAATGAATTAGGCGTACCACTATTTTATCGAAACGGAAAAGGTGTTACTTTAACTTCTAACGGAGAAATTTTATTAACATATGCAAAACAAATCATCCACTTAATGGATCAATCCATTAAAGCTGTTCAAAGTAGCGGAACCCATCCGAAAGGCACATTAAAAATCGGGTGCACAGAATCTACAACAGCCGTTCGTCTCACACCTATATTAACGACCTATTATGAAAAGTATCCAGAAGTCGAATTTATTTTAGAAACAAATACGACCGAACGGTTAACTCAACTCGTCTTAGACCGTCAACTGGATGGAGCATTCATCGCTGGAAATATTCAGCATGTTGAACTTCATACACTTTTATTTCGAGAAGAAGAACTCGTTCTCATTAGTAAGACTCCTCTATCTTCCTTTAAAACAATAGGAGAACTGAATTTACTCGCTTTTAGTCAAGGATGTTATTACAGAAAACTATTAGAAAACTGGCTTCAAGAAGAAGGGGTTTCACCTAAAAGAATACTAGAGTTCGGAACAATTGAAGCAATACTTGCATGTGTAAAATCAGGTATGGGCGCGGCTATTATGATGAAATCCATTATTCCAGATTATGAACATGGTGTATCTTTAAATACATTACCAAATCACTTTAAAAAGGTTCCTACTACCTTTATTACTCGAAAAGACATTTTTCACTCAGCTGCCTTGCAAAAATTTATGGAGATGATCAACAATGCGTGAACAGAAAATACGTGGTATGAAACGAAGAACACAAACTCTTATAAAAAGAATTGAAGACTCTACTAAAGCATTTCCGTCTACTTTCTATAACGATGAATACTGGCATATGCCTTTACCAGGCTCTCAAGCTTTTATCGATTCTAGTACAACACCTAGGAAAGTAAAGCGATTGTGCATTCAAGCCCTGTTAAATCAAGCGAATCAATTAATGACAATGAAACCGAACGATACAAATACATATCGAGTCGTTGTTATGATCAAAATAGCAAGCTTATGGAACTCACAAATCATCATATTTAAAAACGATGACTACTTTCAAAATTTTTTCAATAGAGATAACGAATTTCAAAAATGGATTCCCCTCTCCAATGCTTCCGACTTCGGGCATGAATGGAAAATATCAATTTCTAACAGTGTCCAAACATTGTATTTCCAAGAGATAATCAATGATGAAGATGGATTTTATGATGAAGGAGAACTTTTGTTTATAGGAGAGTTATCATAAAAGGGGAACTGTCAAATGAAAAACTTCCCTTTTTCTACTAAACAAAATCGCTATATAATGATTTTACAACAATTAATAGTTTACTATTTGTATGTAAAAGCTTAGGAGCAGGCCGGCAATATAGAGTATTAAAAAAACATTTACCAAAACATATAACTTGTATTCCATATACATTTGATACAAGTTTTGATGGTGATTTTATAATTAATAGATATAATTGGATGGAAAATGAGAAAAGTCGCTCTATGATTTTCGGTGAATACTTGAGAAATGTTTGCTACGGCCGAAAAGGTGGAATTGAACCTCCTGAGAAAGAGATTGAAGGGTTAGAAAAATACGTATCATATTACCAACATCTTGCATAATATTTTTTCAACATATAAAATATCGGGAAGCCAATATAAAGGCTCCCCGAACATTCTAATGATGCATAAATAACACTAAAATTACTTTTCCTTTTTCATTTTCCCATATTTCAACAAAGAAGAGATATTCATCTGGGAAATCTTCTAAAGATACTGGTTCATCAGTAAGACAAATATTATTGTGATATTTTGTATCCCATTCGGCTCTCACATCATCTATTGATTCACGCTCTAAATTACTTTTTCGATCGTCAAAATAATTAGATATAAACACTTCTTCTATTCCACCGTTATAAATCATTTGTTTCAGTTCTGCCAACGTAGGATTATTAGAATATATTTTATTTGAGACTACGATGTCATTGTTGTATAACCGCTTACTCTCATTGTCTATAAAATAACCTTTTCTTCTCATAACGCTCAGCCCTTTATGTTTATTTTATTATACAGATAAGGCATAACTAGCGATATATTATCATAGACGCCTACCATTGTACACATATTAAGCCAACGCAGCTGGCGGCAATAATTGCGGTCCTTTCCCGATGCGCGCCAATACCCAATCATCGTAATACCACATTTCTGTTTGGCGACGACTCATCATATAATCCCAGCGCACTTCTCGCTCAAATTCAATGATTTGTCCGTCACCACCAATTGTCACCCAGTTAAAACTTCCGTTATTATGCATCATCTTTATCCATAGTACAGGAAACTCCACAGTTTGTCCCCCGTCAACATAATGTCTAGTTTGTTTTTCTATACGAAGTAAAGTTAGGCCCTTTGCATATTGTCGATCAACCTTTTCCATTACATCCATCGCTATTTTCTCTGCCTCATCCTTATGAGGTAGTTTATTAGCGTATACTGGCATCATATTCGTGTAGCTTAAAAGATACTTACTCTTTTGAGAAGTAATAGTTGTAATATGAGAGCCACCATAATTCAGTGGTTCTTCTGCTTGATAACGATGTATTTCAACATTTACACCATCACGTAGTTCTTCATGCTCATGCACTAATTTTACATACTTCGGAATTGGTAATAACATTGAAACTTCCTTACTACAGTTTTGAAAAGCATTTAATTGATTAGCCATTAAGCATCTCTCCCTTTACTCGTTTCGTTTTGAAATAATTCTTTCGGTACTTTCGAAAGAATTGCCATAATCTCTCCAGCATAATATACATATAATTCATGCATCGCTCGTGTACATGCTACATAAAATAAATTCCGTTCAGATTCTTTACTGTAAATATCACTTGAAGCATCAAATACAATAACAGCGTCGAACTCTATCCCTTTTGCTAAATAAGCAGGAATAATAACAACGCCATTCTCATAAGTCGTATTTTCTTTCTGCACAAAATGGTAGTCTAATTTATCCCCTATTAACTCCATAGCCTTCATACATTCTTCATTTGTTTTACAAATGATCGCAATTGATTTATGACCTTTCTCTTGCAAATCTCTTGCTTTATCAATGATACTTTCCACACGCTCTTGTTCATCATTCACTTTTATACATAACGGCTTCTTACCATCCCGATTAAAAGCTTCGATTTCTTTCCCGTTCGGAATGATATGTTTTGTAAGTTCAATAATAGGTTTTGCTGAGCGATAACTACGATTTAACTGAATGGTTTCTACTTTGCTATTTGCAAACAACGTTGAAATTATATTTGTTCCTCTATTACTAGCATGAGCGAAAATGTTTTGATTTACATCACCGAGCAACGTCCACTTTACCTTCGGAAACAGTCGTTTCATAAACGCTAATTGAAATGGTGTATAATCTTGTACTTCATCAACAAATACAAATTTCACAAGATGGTTCGTTTTAAAACCTTCTATTAATTCTTTTAAAAATAAATAAGGAGCTACATCTTCATATGCTAACCGCTTTTCCTCTAAACACTTTACTGTTTGCTTACATATTTCTTCCCAACCATCCGGTGCGAAAACATCTTTCTGGATCGTTTCAAAGAACTGCTGAAATATTGCAGAATGATTTACAAAAGCTAAAGATTTCACCTTTCTTCGCACCGAACGGAAATGCTTTCTCACTACATATTTCGTTAACACTTCATGCTCTTTCTCGTAATAATCAAATTGATTATCCTTCTCTAACTTTTCATACAAACGATTATAATCTTCTTTATTTAAATATTGAATTTCCCGCTCTACCCATTCTTTTTTCGCTTCTTTCTTTTCAAAGCTATTTAATTTTTTACTAATCCATTCCGTTACAAGTTGCATTCGATTCGGTATTGAAATGGCTGTGTTTAGGGAATAAAAATAATCATATATTGCATTTGCATGTATGATTATTTCCCCTTTAAATGTTACATCATGAAATTGCATCCCTTTTTCACCAAGGTTTCTCGCATACTTTTCAATCAGCCCCATAAATTCAATTGATGATTTATATTGAATTCCTTTTAGCCTCGTTTCATACACGTTTTCCTGTTCTTTCGTTAACATGTATTCTAACTGCGAAAAAGGATCTTCTACAGTAAAACTTTTCCCAATCATATGTTCCATGTATGCTTGGATAGTTGTTTGTTGCATATTCTCCTCACCAAGCTCTGGTAAGACGTTAGCAATATAGCTATTGAACAACTCATTCGGAGAAAATAGCAAAATTTGATCCGCGTTTACTGTCCCGCGGTAACGATATAATAAATACGCAACCCGTTGCAGAGCTGCTGAAGTTTTCCCACTTCCAGCCGTCCCTTGCACAATTAGTACATCACTTTTATCGTTTCGAATAATTTTGTTCTGTTCCTTTTGAATTGTCGCTACAATACTTTTCATTTGTTCACTTGCATTTCTTCCTAACGCTTCTTGAAGGAGTTCATCCCCTATCGTTACACCTGTATCGAACATACTTTGAATGTTACCATTTCGGATAATATATTGACGTTTCAAAAGTAAGTCACCTGATATTGTCCCCATTGGCGCTATATACTTTGCACTTCCTAAAGAATAATCGTAATAAAGACTAGAAATAGGTGCGCGCCAATCATATACTAAAAATTCATCTGTCTCTTTATCATAAAAAGAGCCGATACCAATATAGATCTCATCAGTATCCACCTCTTGTTCTTCTTTAAAATCAATTCTTCCAAAGTACGGTGTATCTTTTATTTTCGTTAAAAGATTATATTCATTTTTCGCATGTCGATGGGTATGCTCCCTTTCCGAAAGAATCTCGGCCTCTTGCCTAATACTAGCCGCCGTTTCAACCGCCTCTTTAATATTATCTATATTTACTTTTACATCTTCCCAAAAGTTTTTTCTTATATTTACAATTTCAGACTTCACCGAACCAACTCGGCTGTCCAGCTCATTCAGTTCCTCGTCTACTTTTTCAATGACTACATTTACACGTTGTTGTTCTTCTTTATAATGACTCATATAATCTCCCCTTCTCATTACGTTTCCTGATTGAAAGCCTTATATGATACGAAGTTCTTTACTTTTGAAAAATACCACGCGCAACAATTTCCCATGACTTTTGAAATTCTTCGTTTATCTTCTCTTCTTTCCATCGCTCAGAAAAAGCAGGGTGGTAGAACGGTGAAAGGAGTCCAAAAATCGTATGCGCTAAAAATAAACTGTCTTGTTTTTCAATCTCGTTACGCTCTATCCCTTGATTTATAACCTTCTCCAGTTGTCTAACTAATCTTTCTTCGTGTTTTTGGATAACAGCATTTTTTTGCTGAACTAACGAACTATTCAATGTAAATAGCTCTTCATTTTCCAGTAACTCTTTCTGTTTAAGTTGGAACAAACATAAGAACCACTCTTGTAAAATCACTGCTGTTTCTCCGTCTTTCCCACTAATTTTCTCAAGTTGATCCGAATACTTTAATAACCATCTTTCCAAAATAGCGTCTCGAAGTGCTGCCTTACTACGAAAATAAGAGTATAAAGCTGCATGACTAACATCAAGTGATTTCGCAATACTAACGAGTGTCGTCCTACTCCATCCATATTTAATCAATTCCTTTTCCGCTGCATCCAAAACAACATTTTTCGTCAATGCCTTTTCAGTCATTTCTTTCACCATCCATTTTGTTTATATAATAAAATTATCTTCTGTTATTTCAACAACTTACATTTTTTATTATTTGTAAGTTGTAATCAAAAAAATTCATCTTTCAAGTAGGTTATAAGATTAGCACATCCGCTTACAACTTACAATATTTTATTTTTGTAAGTTGTAAGCAATAAAAACACCGCTTTTGAAATACAAGCGGTGTTTTTATATTTAATTACATAATAAACGATTCATTATCTCTTCAAGTAATATACCCGGCTTTACTATCTCATTTTCCGTACGCCATCCAATAAATCCATCTGGTCTTATTACTACCGCTCCTCCATTTTCTATCCCGTATAGTTTTCTAAAAAAGTTACCTTGATCGATAAAATCACCAGTTAAACCTACCTGATACACTTTTATCTTTACTCCTAATCCAGATGAAACAACATTTGTAGCTTCAGTCCAAGTACTAGGCTCTGCTCCAGTAAGTAACACAAAGTCGCTACCAAATAGATCAAGTATAGAAACTTCTTTTCCTTCATAAGTTCCCCAAAAATGTGGCGCACGCGTTCCCGGGCGTCCGTTCAAATCAACTATATTCATTCTATGCGATGTGTTACATTCGTCTATAATTGCTT
Organism: Bacillus sp. FDAARGOS_1420; assembly: GCF_019344915.1. Lineage (NCBI taxonomy): Bacteria > Bacillati > Bacillota > Bacilli > Caryophanales > Bacillaceae > Bacillus > Bacillus sp. FDAARGOS_1420. The sequence continues at coordinate 2,539,847 of NZ_JAHWJB010000002.1, forward strand.
CTGAGCAATACTGATAACCAGCAGTGACAGCTAAACTATCCATATTACTCAAATTACCTTCCTCTCTATTCGCAGCACGAAATAATATACTACTCGCATGGTCCGTCGTTAATTTTGCAACAGGATATCTCTCGTCATGATACGTTTCTAACAATTTTGGATTTGCTTTCCCTTTTATAACAGCCGCTAATTTCCAAGCTAAATTATGTGCATCTTGTATTCCTGTATTTGAACCGAATCCTCCTGTTGGCGGCATAATATGCGCCGAGTCACCAACTAAAAAGATGCGATTGTCCTGAAATTTTACCGCTGTACTTTCACTCGCTTCCCACGGCAAAACACTTACTATTTCTGGCTTAATATCCGTACTTCCAATTGCAGTTTGAATAATTTGTTTACAGCGTTCTATAGAGAAATCCTCTGGTCGCTCCCCTTTTACTGGATCATAAGCTACATGATAAATCCATTTACTTTCGTTATCGACTGGAATAAGCGCACCAATTACTTCTGGATGAAGTATCATAGTAAAACCGAATGCGTCTCCTTTAATAAATTCACTCAAATCCGCTTCAAAATATATGTTCATATAATAACCACCGATTGTACCACGGCCCTCAGTTAGAATACCTAGCTGTTCACGTATTTTACTTTTCGCTCCATCTGCTGCAATTACATAATCACAATGAATCATGCTCTCTTCTTTCGTGTCACGATTTCGAATAGTTGCTATTACTCCGTTCTCATTTTGTTCATAAGAAACCAGTTCATGATAAAAAGATAGCTCTCCGCCTAATTTTTTCGCGCACTGTAACATCATCTCTTCTAAAGTAATTTGATAACAAGCAGTTTGTTTTGATGGGCTAATCTCTTCCACTTTACGAAATGAATTTTCGTTATTTTCATACTGCGCCGCCCTTATTTGTTCCAACTCTTCATGCTTTACCTCAGCTATTGCTTGAACTGCAATTCTCCCGTGACAATTCTCTAATGCTTTACCAGCTAATCTAATTCCTTTTTCTAGACCCAGTTCTCGGAATAATTCCATTGTGCGAAATGTAATTCCACCCGCTTTCGGATGAATCGCAGTAGACAGATGCCTTTCAATAAGTACATAATCAATGTTATGTTTCGCAAGAAATAATGCAGACGATAATCCTGATAATCCCCCTCCAACAATTAAAACTGGTACATGTTTCGATTCCATACATTTTCCCTCCACATATATTCTTCTGAGCTCAGTGACATAAATATAATCAAAAAACCAACAAAAATATAGACTTATATTTCATTTTGAATTATCATATAGATAGATTACGCCCCAAATTACTTTTATCCTTTCATACATCTACAAGTCACTTAATTTGTGTGCGTATGAAAGGATAAAAAAGAAGGCCCTACTTTACTTTGAACTATTCTCTGATATAGACATCAAAAATAATAAAAACATTATAAGCGGTCGTAACCTTGTAAATTATACAAGGTTACGACCGCTTATTTTATTGTTAAATGGCTACCCTTTATCCTCGGCAGACAACGCATTGTTAAATCATTTCCTACCTTTTGAATTCATTAATTACTATAGAAAATATATATATATCCTTCTATTCCTTATAATAAATACTCCATAATTTTCAATACGTAAAAATGGATTCGTCTCGATTTTCTTTCTCAATATTGCAGCTCATACAACATTCATGTAGCATTACCGTATCGATGTAATGGTTCATCATCTTAAACCTTTCGACTAATTATTGGAGGTATAGTGATTGAAATGAATAAACAAGAACAATTAAATGTTATTAAAGAAGATTTTATTAATTGTCAAAAAGTATTAGTGGCAATTGGTGACGAAACACGTCAAGCTATTTTGTTAGTTCTAATGAAAACAGAATGTCAAACTGGATTACGTGTTGGCGAAATCACTAAACAAACACACCTTTCTCGACCAGCAGTATCACATCACCTTAAGATTTTACGAGAAGCTGGTATTATTTTAATGCGTAAAGAAGGTACAAAGAACTTTTATTATATTGACATACGTACAAAATTAGGATTATTAAAAAACCTTGTATTAGATATTGAGAAGCTACTGCAAAACTTTTATTGAACTTTGGAGGTATAAGAAATGAGAGCAATGGTGATTGATAAGTACGGGAAAGTTCCAATGCGTATGACTGAGATGCCCACCCCTGAAATAAATGAGTATGAGGTGCTCGCAGAAATTCATACAGCTAGCATTAACCCAATTGATTTTAAAATACGCGATGGAAAAGTGAAGTTGTTACTTAAATATAAAATGCCCCTTATTCTTGGTAATGACTTTTCTGGTGTCATTGTAAAAGTCGGAACAAAGGTGACTCAATTTAAAGTTGGTGATGAAATATATGCACGTCCAAGAAAAGATAAGATCGGTACTTTTGCGGAATATATAGCCATTCATGAAGATGATATAGCCTTAAAACCGAAAAATTTAACTTTTGAGGAAGCGGCGTCGATTCCTCTCGTTGGCTTAACATCATATCAAGCATTACATGACATCATGCAATTACAAAAAGGACAAAAGATTTTGATTCACGCTGGATCCGGCGGTGTTGGTACTTTCGCAATTCAGTTAGCAAAAATAATGGGTGCCACTGTTGCAACAACTGCTAGTGAAGCTGGTGAAAATTTAGTAAAGTCTCTTGGCGCAGATGAAATTATTAATTACAAAAAAGAAAAGTTTGAAGATATACTGAAAAATTATGATGCGGTATTTGATACACTTGGCGGTACAACACTTGAAAAATCATTCGATATTATAAAAAGCGAAGGGAACATTGTTTCCGTTTCAGGAATGCCGAATGCTCGCTTCGGTAAAGAATTTGGTTCAGGATTTTTCAAAACACTCTTATTTTCATTAGCAAGCAAAAAACTTACTGCACTTGAAAAAAAGCATAATGCTCAATATTCGTTTTTGTTTATGAAACCAAGCGGAGATCAATTACGTATAATTGCAAAGCATATTGAATCTGGACAAATCAAACCTATAATCGATCGCATTTTCCCTTTTGAAGATACTCAAAAAGCAATGGAATATTCAGAGTCTGGAAGAGCAAAAGGAAAGATAATTGTAAAAATCAAATAATAATAAAACTCCATTTTTTTAAAATGGAGTTTTATTATTTGCTGTTAAATAGACATAGTGCAATGAAGTCCTTACAATAGATTTCAAGGGGAAATATCATATTATACTTTTAGCTAATTTTACAAAGAATACATACGTACAAATACATAATAAAAAAATAAACAAGGAGGAGATAAAATGACTAAAAATAATGAAGCAGGTTGGAATTTAGATAATAGTTATACGACTTTACCACAATCATTTTATACAGAAATCACCCCAACTCCTGTACACTCACCGGAGTTAATTAAACTAAATAATTCTTTAGCAATATCTCTTGGCTTTACTCCTGAGGAATTTAAAAAAGAAACCGAAGTTGCCATTTTAGCTGGTAACGCAATCCCAGAAGGAGCTCATCCACTAGCTCAGGCGTATGCTGGGCACCAATTTGGTCATTTCAACATATTAGGAGATGGTCGTACCCTTTTAATTGGAGAACAAATTACTCCTTCAGGCGAACGGTTTGATATTCAATTGAAAGGTTCCGGTCCAACTCCATATTCGCGCCGTGGTGATGGCCGCGCTGCACTCGGTCCGATGCTACGTGAGTATATTATTAGTGAAGCGATGTACGCGCTTGATATTCCAACTACTCGCAGTTTAGCAGTAGTCTCAACTGGCGAACCAATCTATCGCGAAACGAAGTTACCTGGAGCTATTTTAACTAGAGTTGCAAGCAGTCATATACGCGTTGGAACATTCCAATACGCCGCAGCTCGAGGCTCAATCGAAGATCTCAAAGCTTTAGCTGATTATACGATAAAAAGACATTATCCAGAAGTTGAATCTACTGAAAATCCATATGTCGCACTACTACAAGAAGTCATTAAGAGACAAGCAAGCCTTATCGCAAAATGGCAACTCGTTGGCTTCATTCACGGCGTAATGAACACTGACAATATAACGATTAGCGGTGAAACGATTGATTACGGTCCGTGTGCCTTTATGGATAGTTATAATCAAGGAACAGTATTTAGCTCTATTGACACACAAGGCCGTTATGCATACGGAAATCAACCATATATGGCTGCATGGGACCTTGCACGATTAGCTGAATCTTTAATGCCGATTCTACACGAAGATGAAGATGAAGCACTAAAAATTGCACAAGATGAAATTTCAAAGTTTAGCGTGCAGTACGAAAACAATTGGTTCCTCAGAATGAAGAAGAAATTAGGACTATTTAGCAATGAAGAGCAAGATCAATCACTTATTGAGAAACTTTTAAAAGCAATGGAAAAATATAAAGCAGATTATACAAATACATTCCGTGCATTAACTGACACTACATTAGAAAATACACCTTTATTTGAAAGTCCTGAATTTAAAGAATGGTACGAGCTATGGCAATCTCGGTTAGAAAGACAAAAAGAATCGAAAGATGATGCATACAAATTAATGAAAAATAACAACCCAGTAATCATCCCCAGGAACCACCGAGTAGAAGAAGCACTAGAAGCAGCTGTTAAAGATGGAGACTATAGCGTAATGGAGAAACTTCTTCAAGCTTTAGCAAATCCTTATGAATATTCTCAAGAACAAGCGGATTACTGCACGCCTCCTGTGCCGTCTAATCGTCCTTATCGTACTTTTTGCGGGACGTGATTGTTTCATATGTAAAAAGGTGTGTTCATACAAATTGTTTGAACACACCTTTTTTATACATTTCCCTTCCAAATAAACAGACTGAATCACTCTTTAGCTACCCTTACTATATTCCACTCCCTCCTTCCTTAAACTAAATATCAAAACTATCTTTATTCCAATTTATTTAATAGTAAATCTACCAAACAAATATTGAGAAATATAAAACTCCATTTCTAAATATTGTTATTTTTGATAATATATTTTATAAGAATATTCAAAAAGTGAGGGGATTTTATGAACGTTCAACTACAAGGTAATGAACAAGTTACAAAACTATTTAATGATTGGTATTTAGCCATGCTAAAGCAAGATGTTTCACAGGCGAAGAATTTAAAGCATGAAATTGAGGAAAAGGAACTAAACTTTAAAGAAGACGAAAATTTAGCATTATACTATTCCTTACTAGATTTTCGCTATAAAATTTTAACAGATAGTTTAAGCATTACAAAAGATAGTTTTGAAAAAATTGATTCTTATTCTATCTCTTCTAACAATCAACTTTCTTATTATTATCATTTGTTTAAAGGAATTTATGCTACTTTAACAACAAATTATAACTTAGCATGTGAACATTATGAAGAGGCTGAGAAACTATTAGTCAATATTTCAGATAAACTAGAGGAAGCAGAATTTAATTACCGATTCGCTATCTTTAATCAACATTTTTATAAACCTATTGAAGCGATTCAATATGCTAATAAAGCTCGAGAAGTACTTATCACACATAGAGATTATGAAAAAACTGTTGCTTCATGTGACAGCGTTTTAGGTGCCTCCTGTGTACAATTAAGACAATACGAACAAGCTGAAGAACACTACAATTCAGCAATAAATGTTTTACAAAAACAAAATGAAGAATCTTTACTTTTAAGAGTACGTAATAACTTAGGTTGGCTATATGCCAATCAAAACCTATCAACGTTAGCTATTCGTCACTTATCTGAAGTAACAACAAAAATGCCAACCCATTTTAAAGCGATTTTCTTACAAGCACGAGAACATTCTAAACTTGGCGAAACAAATATTGCAGAAGAATTTATTACAAAAGGATTAAAGCTTTGTACAGAACTAAATAATGAGGAATATATACTCCACTTTAAAATTTTAAAGTCTTTAAACAATAATGATTCAACTGAAGACTTAGAAAAATTATTATTGAAGGAATTACGTATTTCGACAAAGAATCTTTATATAACTACACTCAAGAATATTCAGAGAAATTCGCCGTCAAACTTTATGATGAAAATAATCATGTAAAGGCTAGTGAATATTTTCATAAAGCGTTACAAGCAAAAGAAAAAACATTTGAGAAAGGAGCATTAAAATGATTAAAAGAATTAGTTCTGCTATTTTAGGATTATCTGTCATCGGAATTGTGTCCCTTGGAATAAATGGTTCATTTACATATCAAGCAAGTCATGCAGATTTCCCTGCACCACAAAAACCTGACTTTGTTCAATCCGTTGACGTAAGCAAAGACTACAACACAACAACAGCTGAAAAAGCACTTTAAAAAATGAAAGACCTTCAATTAAGAAGGTCTTTTTAAATGCATTTATTTAGTTAATATAATCCAATATTTTTTCATAGCCAAATGGTAATACCCATGATACTAAACAGCCTAGCATAATTGAAACACTTGATAAAAAAATAAATTTCCGAAATGATATATCATTCCTCTTGTACCCCGTAAAACAAGCTTTTATTATAACAAAAACTGTCATCATTATGATCATAGCTGAAAAAGCGGCTACTAAAAACACTTCCATTTTGTTTCCCACTATAAAATATCCTAACCTTAATTTTACCATTAAATAGGTATAATAAAGACAAACTATTTCTTAATATAGGGTTTTCAATATGCCTCCGACGGGATTCGAACCCGCACTCCTTTCGTAAGCATAGGCTAAGGGGAACACGCTTCCCTACGGAATTTCACCGACAGGAGTTTCACCTGTCTCAGCTCATTTGCTTTTCGGTGCTTCTGAAACCTTCGCCTTGCGACCCGGTTCTACACTGTTTTCCGGCGCTCTTCCCTTCTAGAGCTACGGAGGCAGTTTTTTCAAGTAAAATATATTTCTACAAAAATAGAACCATCCCTTTATTTCACATAAATTCTCTCTCTCACTCTATTTCCTTCATCAACCCTGCAATCCCCCTACTCCCCTCACTCCCAACTTTCTCAAGTTCTTCTATAACTAACCCTCGTCTCTCCACAGAATGATTTTGACTTAACTTCGCTTTTCCTTCTATTTTATTTATCTTTATTTTGAATCCAACTATTCCCCTACTTAATCCTTCCATATAATTTGGATCTACATCGTTCAGTGAGTAGGCGCTCTTTGGATTTTCATATTTATGTACTAAATCTTGAAGAGAATCTATTAATTCCTGTTCATCTTCAACAATTTCTAACTCTCCATATACATGCACCGCAACATAGTTCCACGTTGGTACAGCTTTGTTTGTTTTATACCACGACGGCGATATGTAACTGTGTGGTCCTTGGAATATTGCTAATACTTCTTGATTCTCAATATCTTTCCACTGTTCATTCGGACGTGCGAAATGGCCATGTAAAGTTAGAGTCTCCCTATTTAATAACAACGGTAAGTGCGTTGCATATGGTTCCCCGTTATGTTGAGAAAATAAAGTTGCAAAGCTATTTTGTTCAATCATTTCGTACTTCGTCTCTTCATCTTGTATAGTGAAATGTTTTGGTATGTACATAAGCTCCCTCTTTTCTTATCTTCTTATTTCCCATTATATTTACGAGATTTATTATTTGGCAGGGGCAGATTGTAATTGTTTTATAAGGTCAGTTCATATAGTAAAACCTCTTCTTCAAAAACAATAGGTGGCATTATATAATTTCTGCCACCTTAGTCTATTTTCGTATTGATACAAACTCTTCTATTCAACTATCCTTCATAGCTTTTTCTAATACATATTCAATGAATTCTGTTTTACCTAAGCTATAACTTGAGCGATTTTCCGCCGTTTCTGCTAACTCTTTCTTTAACTTCCCATATTCAATAACAACGTTTGGATTTCCACGAAGATACTCACGAAACGCTACATGTCTTCTTAACTCTTCACTATTCTTATCGCATACATATAAATGATGTTCCATCCAAATTGTATTCTTCCCGTCCCTCGGAACATATTGACCCTTTCGCCCAAAAGCCTCTCTCCCCTTAAAACTCCACTCTTCTTGATGAAAATAACCTATCTGTTCAAGTCTCTTTATTACTTTTGGAAAAACATCATAATCTTCTATTACAACATCGACATCTAATATCGGTTTAGAAGCAAGGCCTTTAACAGATGTACTCCCAACGTGCTCTATAGAAAAAATGAGTTCTCCCATTACGTTATTAATCAACGTCTGTAATTTACAAAATTCACTTTCCCATTGTGTATTATATTTCTCAACAGTAATAAATTGTTTCAATTGACCACCCTTCTCAAATCACTTTTATAACCTCTGAATATGCGTATCCTTAAAATCAGTTTCATACTTCAATCCATACCCAAGCATTCGATCCATGCCAATATGTGCTGTCCATATTAAACCAACCATTAAAATTGTATCCATCTTTAAATAGACTCCTATTAAAACAAGTAATATTGATATGATATATGTGTGAAATAGATTATATATTTGTGCACCGATACGTTTGTTAATAGAGTACGCCACCATTGCTAAATCAGGTGCAAAAAGTAATACGATAAATAATAACCAACTAAATCCACATAATGCATATATATAAATCGTAGCTAATAAGACGACCAATCCTTCAAAGTGTATAATTCGTTTCTCCAAACTTCATCATTCCTTATCTGTTAGCTTGAAAATTTTATTCGGATTTAAAATATTTTGCGGATCAAGAGCTTTCTTTATTTTCTCCATTACCAATAATGCCGCACCATGTTCTTCTTCTTGATACTTCTGCTTTCCTATTCCAACGCCATGCTCTCCTGTACAAGTTCCGCCACGCTTAAGAGCATACAGTACAATACTTTCATTTATTTCGTCCGCTTTTTTCACTTCATCTTTATCATTTGGATCAATCATTAAGAGCACGTGAAAATTCCCGTCTCCTACATGGCCAAGAATACCACCAACAAGGCCCACCTTATCTAACGTCTCTTTCGCATTTTGAATCGCGCCAGCTAACTCTGAAATTGGCACACATACATCTGTGCTCATTAGCTTTTTACCAGGATAACTATGAACGTAAGAATAAGCTAAGTTATGTCTTGCATCCCATAATTTATTTCTTGCCGCAGTTTCAGTTTCAAAAGCGACTTCTTTACATTTATGATCAAAAACAATTTCCTTCGTAAACTCGATATCTTGCGTTAGCCCTGCTTCATTTCCGTGAAACTCTAAAAACAGTGTTGGTTCTTCTCTGTAATTTGTCTCATTATAATGATTTACTTGTTTCATAGATAATTCATCAACAAGTTCTATTCTCGCAATTGGAATGCCAGCTTGCAGTATATTAATAACAGCTTCTACTGCATCATTTATAGTTGGAAACGATGCTCTCACAGCCATAACATGTTCTGGTATGCCGTATACTTTTAATGTTAGCTCTGTAAAGCATCCAAGCGTACCCTCTGATCCTACGAAAATACCATTTAAATGATAACCTGATGATGACTTCGCCGCTAAATTGCCAGTATGTATCACTTGCCCATCAGCAAGCACCACTTCTAAATCACGAACTTGATCACGCATTACGCCATACTTAACCGCTGTCGTTCCGCTCGCATTCGTAGCAACCATGCCCCCTAACGTTGCATCTGCACCTGGATCTACACTAAAAAACAAACCGTACTTTTTCAATTCTTTATTGAGCTGAGAACGAGTCACTCCTGGTTGTACTTTCACAAGAAAATCTTTCTCTCTTATTTCAAGTATTTTGTTCATTAATGAAAAATCAACTGTAATCCCCTTTTCATAAGGAATTATATGACCTTCTAAACTAGAACCTACTCCAAATGGAATGACAGGTTTTTTATGCTCACTCGCTACTTTCATTATTGCTCTAACCTCTTCCATCGTTTTTGGAAAAACAACTACATCAGGTAAACTACTATAATGGTAAGATTCATCTTTACTATGTAACTCTCTTACTGTCTTATTAACCACTACTTGCTCTTCAGGAAGTACATCCTTTAATTCATTTACTAAACGTTCAATTGTTATTTCCATTACGTACTCTCCTTTTATATTATTTACGCCACATTAATTATACCATTTTTATACAAAATAATCTGAATAGTAAGATTCCTATAATTTTATATACAAAAAAGAACTTGCAGTATTCCTTATCTAGGGTAAAATATTTATAATCAAACTACTAAAAAGGTATTACATTTTAATGATGTAGTGCCTTTTTTATTGTAGTTACATTTAAATATCTACGGTATTATATGTAATATAATAATCAAAATGTAGGTATAGGAGGATATATGATGGAAATGCATCCAGATGAACTGTTCTTAAAGTTTTACGAGAACGCTTCTACAAGGAAAAAGAAAACATTAGAACTCATAAATAATGCCTGTAAAAAAACAGTCCGAGTCTGACATAAAAGATTTTTCCATTGGCACCATAGCCAGACTGATAGCAGATGATGGCGGTCCAAGTGAACAAGCACTTAGAAACAAAAATGCCGAGGATTACAGGGTTTTGATAAGCAAGTGGGCTGAATACTATAAAACTACCACTAAAAAGCCTAAAAAAGAAAAGAGAACAACCGTAAACGATGATATCTTAGCAAGTATCTCCGAACCAACAACCAAAGCATTGGTTGGTATGCTTATGGCAGAGAATAAAAAGCTCAAAAGAGAAAACTCTCTGCTTAAGGAACAAACAACCTTTACGATTGATTTGCGTCCTATAAACGATATAAGTAAAAATAAGGATGTCGTTATAGTCGAGCCTTCTTATAATCTGACAGATACCGAAATAGATGCGCTGAGAAATGCCATATCAAACGAATTTATGAACCATCAGGGATGGACTACCGATAAATATGGCAGAGTAAAAGAAAACGGCATTCAGGTATATAAGGCAGGATATATAACTGCCATACAAAAAATTCTTAATGAAAAATAAAAAAAATACAGGGGTCACGCCACATTGCCATCAACCTAAGCTTTTGAGATACCCCCATACCGAAATTTTCACCTTTTTACAGTTATTTATGAGAATTCAGCTCATTTTTTCGTTTTGGGGAACAATCAATTTCTTAAGTTGATGGGTATGTGATAATGCTTCCATTTGAACAAATTTTCCTTTTCCATACCGATCACACATCTTTTGTAGAGTAATAGTATCAGCATATCCCAGTTTAAGAGGTTACTTACAAAATATTTAGAATTTTTTTGCGAGAATCCTCCGAAATGTAATACGGACTTTAAATATTTTCATTTATAATTCTCTATTTGTCTATACTTTTCATACCGCTGTTGTATAAGCTCTTCCGAGGATAATAGTATCAATTTTTTTAGAGATGATTCGATTACAGATTCAATCACTTTTGCCTGTGATTTTATATCATTTTGTGCTCCACCTTTAATTTCAGGAATGATTTCATCAATAATTCCTAAATGTTTTAAATCTTTTGCTGAAATTTTCATATGTTCAGCAGCTTCTGGAGCATACTTAGCGTCCTTCCATAGGATAGATGCTGCTCCTTCTGGCGAAATTACCGAGTACCATGAATACTCTAACATATGGATATGGTTACCGACACTAATGCCAAGAGCTCCACCACTTGATGCCTCTCCAATTACAATACAAACAATTGGCACTTTAAGTGTAGCCATTTCAAATAGATTTCGAGCTATCGCTTCAGAAATTCCACGTTCTTCAGACCCTTTCCCTGGATAGGCGCCTATTGTATCAATAAATGTAATAATAGGGCGATTAAATTTATCAGCTTGTTTCATAAGTCTTAGCGCTTTTCTATAACCTTCTGGATGTGCCATTCCAAAATTTCTTTCTATATTTTCCTTTGTATTTCTACCTCTTTGATGACCAATAACCGTAACGGGCATCCCTTTAAATTTTGCAATACCACCTATCATTGCTTTATCATCACCATATAATCGATCACCATGAAGTTCGAGAAAGTTTGTAAACAATAAAGGTATATAGTCCAATGTCGTGGGCCGGTTACGTAGCCTTGCAATTTGAACTCGTTGAAAAGGTGTAATATTAGAATAAATTTTATCTTGCATTTTATTTAAACGTTTTTCTAATACATGAATTTCTGGCGATAAATCTACATTATTTTCTTTCATAATTTTCTTTAATTCATCAAATTTCTCTTTTAATTCAATAATAGGACGTTCAAAATCCAAACTCATTTTACCCTCCAAATGTTATGATTTACCTCACTCTAATCAAAAGGCTTAGAAATAGAATCAATAAATAATTCAAAACCATCCACAACTATTTTTTGTTCTGATTCTGATAAATTATTGAGAATACTTTGATAAAATGTAATGGATTGCTCTCTTAAGCAATTAACAGTTATGTGACCTTTTTCTGTGAGGTGCAGAAAAAGTTCTCTTCTATTTTTTTCATTTACTTCACGATAAATAAGCCCCTTTTTTACTAACTTATCTACCAATCTACTTACAGTTGAAGTCTCTAATCTAAGTTTATTGGATAGTTGCCAAACAGTTAATTTTTCCACCTCTAGTTCCTCTAACGCCATCATTTGAGAAGTTGGTAAAGGTTTTTCAAATGGTCCATTGGGCAAATTTTGAGATTCAAAAACCCCAGTTATTATAATCATTTTCTTAATATCTGTTCTTAGTTTTAAGGCATCTTCTCTTTTCAAATAGGTCACCCTCCTACAACTAATGTATCATACATCAATTGTATTATACATGAATATGTTTTTTTCACAAGCTTAACGTAAGCCAATATTACAACATGGACGAGATATTTCTTCTTGTTAAAATGGTATAAGTGGATTGTTTTCTACAAATGGCAGAACATCAATTATGTATCAGGGGCCTTTATGGGGTACCGCTCATCGCAATCAAGCTAAGAAAATAAAACTACCCAAAAAACGAAAATTTTGTGATAACTTGTAACAAAAAACTCATAATTTTTTGGGGGAGTTCTAAATTCTTAAGTTGATGGGCATGGGGTAGCACCAACATAACGCGTATTCTGTACGTTAAGACAAATATTGTAATATTAAAGATGATATAATTGGAGAAAAAATGTGGGGGGTTCCTTAGTGGAGATAAGAAAATATAATTCTGATGACATCAAACAATTTACAGATTTAATGCCAGATTTAGGTTATCCCAGTTCATTAGATGAAATGAAAGTAAGAATGCAACGTATCGAATCCAATACAAATTACTACACCTTTGTTGCAATAAATGATAATAACTTAGTAGGGATGATAGGAATAACAATTCATACAACGTACACAAACAATGATGAAAAGATTCAAATAACATCGCTAGTTACAAAGAAAGAATATCGTGGTCAAGGTATTGCGAAAGCATTAATTAAATATGTGGAAGAATGGTCTTTGAAAAGGGGTTCTAATTTTATTTATCTTCTAAGTGGAAAAAGTGAACAGAGGATAAAGGCACACGAACTATATAAATTCCTTGGTTACGAGATAACAGGTTATAGGTTTGTAAAGCGTATGAAAAAAATAGATATTATTTAACAGTTGAGTGCAATTGTTAAATAATTAAATCCCAATTTCTTATGTATATCACTGAGAGATTGGGATTTTTTATATTGGATATCCTTAGCGTACGAAATTCGCGTTTTGTTTGTGCTACCCCTATAAGGTAGCACAAAATTTCGGTCTGGGGGGTACTATAAAATTTTAGCTTGATGGGTATGTGGTGCTACCCCATACAAATAAAAAGTTTGATTATATATAATCAAACTCAAAAACTCTAAGTATAAGGTCTGGATTTGTTTTATTATACTATTTACCCTATATTCACTTTTTCTACAAGTTCTTTTTTAAAACTATATTTTAGATGATTTTTTCAACAGAATCATAAACCAAACTAAAGTAAATGCCATCATAGAATGAGAGAACCCTACAATATAAGTTAACCCTTTAAAGTCCGCTCCATTTAGTTGAAGAAGTCCTCTCGCTGCTAGCGAACCTAACATTAAAGTTAATGCGATATTATGTAAAATAAACCAGTTATTAAATCCTTTCACTTCATGAAACGCGAATACTTTCGCTAATCCTAAAGCAATTAAAAAGAAGAAAAAGCCAAGTACTAACGTATGCGTATGCAAAAGATTTAATAAAGTAGATCCTAAAATCCCTTTATATTTTCCATACTCCCTAGCAAATATTCCTGACAATAAACCGATAATCAAATAAGTAAACGATGCATTATATAATTTCTTCATTATGTACCTCCTTAAGTAGAATGTGTAGTGCGTCATATTTAGTAATAATGATAGTTATATAGTAAAAACTCCTAGTTACCTAGGAGTCATTGTATAAGTATCTCACTCTTTACAATCAATTCTAATTATAAAATATCCTTTTATACAAAACAAACGAACTTTATGTGAACAAGCAGGGCTCTATTAAAATATGTTGCACTTTTGTATTTCGCAATCCATACTAATTGTTATAACTATTAAAGGTGGTGCAATAGATTGATAGTTCTTGAAACTGAAAGACTCACTCTTCGCTGGCTCGATGTAAAAGATGCTCCGTTTATTCTTGAATTAGTAAATGATCCTGCATGGATTCAATTTATTGGTGATAAAGGTATTAAAAACTTAGAAGATGCAAAAAAATACATCTTAAATGGACCCGTCGATATGTATAATAAAATGGGCTTTGGTCTTTACTTAGTTGAACAAAAAGAAAATCTCACACCAATTGGTATGTGCGGCCTTATTAAAAGAGATTCATTAGAAGATGTTGATATCGGCTTTGCCTTTTTAGAAAAATTCCGTTCGAAAGGATACGGCTATGAATCAGCTTCTGCTGTAATAGAATACGGTGTACAGAAGCTAAGAATGAAACGAATTGTAGCAATTACTTCTATAGATAATGCTGCTTCAGGTACGCTGTTAGAAAAAGTAGGATTGCGATTCGAAAAAATAATTTCAGACTCAGGAGAAGATCTAAAATTATTCGGGTATAACGCATAACAAAAAAGGATCGCCATGAATGGCGACCCTTTTTTTCACTTCACTTCTACCGTATAATTCCCTGTTCCACCACCATACTGGTATACATGTAAATAGTACTTCCCTGGATACGTATAGTAACTACCTACTAATTTATTTCCTTGTTGCTGTGCATACGTAACATAATTATTTAAATCTGCTTCTGAATAAAGAACCCAGTTTACTCCGATATTATTTTCCTTCGTTACATTAATTTGAAGATTTTTCGCAGTTTCTATATTTATTTCAAAGTAATCACTCGTATCACCGTTTCCTAAACTAGCACGTAAAACTTGATTTAACTGCAGTTTATTTGCCGTTTGGAATGAATTATTTGGCTCTTTTTCTACACTGTTATCTTCTTTCTTTTGAACCGTTACACTTGTTGTAGCAGTATTAGTTAATCCTTTATCGTCTGTTACTGTTAATTTCGCCGTATACGTTCCTTCTTTTGTATATACGTGAGTTGGATTTTGCTCATTACTTACCGCACCATCACCGAACTCCCAGTTATAAGAAGCAATTTTCCCATCTTCATCTTTTGATCCATCGCTTTTAAACGAGATTGCTTCATTCGTATGTCCGCTATACGGACCATTTATAACCGCGACCGGCGCTTTATTCACAGCACCTTCTTCTGTATTAATACCGTGGAACACAACATCATATTCAAATTGCCCTGATGCATTTACACGGTAATTCACGAAGTAAGCTGTTACTGTTTTATAGCCTGTCCATTCTTTTGCACTTAAACGTTTTAACGTATCATTAACGTTTTGCGTAATTGTTTTCCAGTCTTCATATTCTCCTTTTGCAGAAGTTCCTGTATATGTTCCTTGCAGTGTAAATGTATTAAAGAATTGTGATTTATTTTTCTTTACTGATACATTACTTAATTTTGCTTCCGCTGTAATTTCTGCGGCAATATCTGAAACTGGTTTCGGTGCATGAGTTGCTAAATAATCATCTGACACTAACGGAACATTATATTTCTCACGATTGTCTACTAACATTTGCATATAGTCTTGATACTCTTTATTTAAATTCGCATCTTTACTTAAAGCAGAGCGGTATGCATCATATGCTGTTACATCATTTTTCCTAATAAGATCATGAACTTTATCAAACATATCGTATCTCTTATTGTACATATACAATTGTAAAGCAAAGGAATAATTATAGAAATCCCACGTTCCATACTTTGCATTTAACGTTCGCTCTGCCGTATAACGTTCTGCTGGATTCGAAGATAGTCCTCCTATAATACTCTTTCTTGGAACGACATTGTCCGTTCTCGTTGCACCTGCAAAAAACTCAGCATTCCCTTCTTCAAACCAAGATAATCTCTCATTCTCATACATCTTACCTTGCCCCCAAAGTCCTGGCACTTCATATCTACCTTGTAAATAATGAGTGAACTCATGTCGGAACAATTCTTCTAAACTATAAATACTTTCTTGTGGCGTACGTTCATAAGTAAAGAACGTACCTGTTCCTTCTATATAAAGACCGCCGTTATTCGTTTCATATCCGTACAATTGACGGTTAAATTGGTATTCAGCTGGGCTATTATAAATAACCATCGTTAATACATCATCTGGATTTCCTTTTTCTAACGGTTGGTCACTTTCAACCGTACGATGGAATTGTGCCTTCACTTCTTTTGCTGCCCAATATAAACGTTTAACTTTCTCCTCAGTCACTTTATCTCCGGCTTTTAAAACAATTGCACCATCATCAAACGTATACGTTTTCGGCAAATACTTTTTCTTCCCATCTTCTCGTATTTGATCTAAATTAACAACGTTACCGTTTGCATCTTTCCCGCCATAATTCGTCGTAATTTGCTCAGCTGCTACGAAATATTGCTCACCTAAATAAGGATAAATTTTCATCGCGTCTGTTACAACTTGTAATCCTTTCGTCCCTGTACTATGGAATGTGCCGAGTCTACCTGTATAATAAATGCCATTATTAATAAGCCATCCGTTTTTCTCTGTAATCGTTCCCATTAACGCAAATCTACTTAACTCATTAATATAACTATCTATTTTTTGGTACCATACTGTATCTTTCGGTACTTTTCTCGTATCGTACAAATACGATTGAATATCATAATCGACACCTTGCATAATATCGTAAATCGCATTTCCAGCTGAAAGATTATCTACCAATGTAGAAAAATTATCATTATATTGCTTAAAAATCTTTGCAGCCGATGTTACCGTTTCCACATCACTCGAAGCATTTCCTATTAATTTTCCGTATGATGATACAACTTTATTTTGTTCCAATGTACCGAGCTTGAAATTTGGATTGTTCGCAATCGTTTTTAACGCCGGCAAGCACTTGTCATGATAGCTCCGCTCATTAAGTTTACTTAATTCTGCATTATAAAAACCTAAATAAAATCCAGAGCGCAATACCTCTACTAATGTCTCAACCCCTTTTGAATCATCCTTCGTATAAGCTTGTCCTTGCTGCTTCAATTTATCAATAATTGCCTGCATCCTACTATCATTTTGATAGAATGCAAGACTGTCCTTATTAAACTGAAATAGCCCCGTAATTTGCTCCCAATCGATTGTTACAAGTAAATCTACTAATTGTTGATTGCTTAATTGATTTAATTCAGCAATTGTATAAGTTTTCGCTACAGCTAATTGCTTACTTTCCTTTTTTACTTCCGGTGGTCTTTGCGATAAATCAGCAAATTGTAGCCTTTTCTCAAAAGACTTGCTTTCTAATACTTTCGATGAATGAGCTAATTCTTCCATGGGCAGTTGTACACCAATCGGCTCCATTTTTAGCACATTTCGATATGAAACTTGCTCTCCCTTAGTATCTTCCGCCAATATGCTTCCTTGAAAACTCCCTAACATTAAACTAGCAAAACTTACCCCTACTAAAACTTTTTTTGAATAGCCTTTCATGCTCTCCCCTACCTTACATTTTTTAGTGTCCCGCTCCATTATTTTACTATTCTGACTATTTATTCTGTATTGAGAAAAAAGAAGGGAACGTTCACACATGTATCCATTCAAATTGAAATTAACACTTGACTTCACATGTGATTTATGTCAAAAAAGGATAGATAATAGCGAAATTCCTGCTACATCTATCCTCTATTTCAACACTATGATTTTAACTTTATAAACGTAATTTCCGGCAATGTTTGCATATGCTGAATAAATGCATTCTTTTCTTCTGACGATATATTTTTCAATTGCATTCCTACCTTATAAACTATTTCTGTATCTTGCTGTAAAGCTTCCACTTCATATGAAAGTATTGGAATACCTTTCACTCGTAGCGTCTCTACTATTTGTTGTACCGCTTCGTGTTTATTTATACACATTTGCACTGTTATATTTTGCGGAAATAAAAATTGCACCTTAAAAATACGACTTACAATCTCTAAACCAATCAAAACGAGAATCATCGCTCCAATCCCTACAACATACATACCTGCTCCAATTGCTAACCCTATTCCTGCTGTAGCCCATAAACCAGCCGCTGTCGTTAATCCTTTCACTGCCTGCTTTTGAATAATGATTGTACCTGCACCTAAAAATCCAACTCCACTAACAACTTGCGCTGCAATCCGGCTCGGATCAAGAGCCATATGTTCTTCAATCACAATATCCGAAAAAGCATATTTCGAAACGACCATTATTAAAGCACTCCCTACGGCTACTAGGAAATGTGTTTTTAATCCAGCTTCTTTTGAGCGAATTTCCCTTTCAATACCGATTATCGCCCCTAACAAACCAGCAACACCGATTCGTATAATAAAATCAATATGTAAGCTCACAAGCACTTCCCCCTTTTATTCATTATAGAGAGATAAAACAAAAATTATCACATGCATCTACCCATCGATATAAAAGCATTTTATTAAAATACATTTAATATCCCAGTGATTTTATGTTAATATTTTAAATATTAACATAAATAAAACATCCTACTTCTCATACAAAAAACCTTTAAAGTTCAACGTCTAACTTATTTTCAGTTAAAAATGGCATATGAGTTGCGTGAAATGAGGTTGAGAAAGTCAGAAAACGCTTTCATTTTATATCATAATTTTTGTGGAAAAAAACATAAATAAAAGGAGCTTACTAACAATGAACATCTCTTTACTTACACCTACTACCGATTTACAAGAAGAATACTTAGATTTTTATAACGAATGGAAAGATAGCGGTGAAGCGATGATTCCATTCGTTATTTCAAAAAATCCTTCTAATTTCACGGCAATGATTCAAGAATTACACGACGCACATAACGGAATAAATATTCCTGAAACTTGGGTACCAGATTCTACTTATTGGCTTGTTACAAATGAAAATAAAATTGTAGGAGTTGTTAATATTCGTCATAGTTTGACGGAGCATTTATTTAATGCTGGAGGCCATATCGGTTATGGTATTCGCCCTTCTGAAAGAAGAAAAGGTTATGCTACAAAGTTACTAGAGTTATCATTAGAAAAAACGAAAGAATTAAACATCACGAAAGCACTTGTCGTTTGTGACGAAGTGAATACGGCTTCTGAGAAAACGATTTTACATAACGGCGGTCTCCGGGATGAAGATTACACTGAAGAAGATGGGAATGTTGTGAGAAGGTATTGGATTGAGCTCTAAATAATCAAAAACAAGCCAGAAAGTGAATCCCTTATCAAGACCTAAATTGAAAAAAAGTTGATAAATTAAAGGACATAACATATTTTATATAACTAATATGTTATGTCCTTTCTTCTTCAATTAACTGTAAAAAGACAATAAAGCTATTAAATTTTAAAGACTAAAACAAGCATAACCCCGTTCTAAATTTAGGACGGGGTTAAAATATAGTTGTTTAATTTTCGATATAAGATACTTCACTGTACTCGAAAATATAACAATAAAGTCGTTTAAAAATCTAAGGTTTATTCAACAATAGTGCCCTTTAAGGGGTCCTGCCGACAAAACGCGGAAATTATACGCTAAGAAAGATTTTGAAAGAAAAACCCTTGATTTGTCTACGCTAAGCAGAAAATCAAGGGCTTCATTTATGTTCTAAGGGGGCGTAATGATCGAATAGAATGGGAACTGTTAATATCGAATTTATATTGACCTAAGAAATTTATATGCTCCCAACCTAAAGGTGAAATATGGGCAAGTAAAGACTCCTGATGTTTTCCTACTTCCATCATATGCTCAATCGCTCGGGATAAATATACGGTATTCCAAATGCTAATTGCATTTATAATAAGATTTAATGCACTGGCACGCTGTAATTGGTCTTGCAGTGCACGCTCTCGAAGTTCACCATGTTTTCCAAAGAAAATAGCTCTTGCTAAGGCATTCATTGCTTCTCCTTTATTTAATCCCTTTTGAATGCGCCGGCGTAACGTTTCACTAGAAATATAGTCTAAAATAAATAAAGTTTTTTCAACTCGTCCCATTTCTCTTATCGCTTTTGCAAGACTATTCTGCCTAGAATAAGAACCAATCTTCCCCATAATAAGAGACGCAGACGCTGTTCCTTCCCGAACGGAATGTGCTAACCTTAACACATCATCGTAATTCTCTTGAATGACTTTTTTATGAATCCTTCCGCGTAACAATTTCTCCATATCAGGATATTGTTCAGGCTTTTCAAATGTGTAGAGTTTCGAGTCCAAAATATCTCTTAATCTTGGGGCAAAGCGATACCCTAGCAAATGAGTAAGACCGAATACTTGATCTGTATATCCAGCTGTATCAGTATAATGCTCTTCAATATGTAAATCTGTTTCGTGATGTAGTAAACCATCAATGACATGAACGGCATCCCTAGCATTCGTATTAATCACTTTTGTATAAAAGCTAGAGAATTGATCACTCACAAAGCGATAAATGGTAGCACCTTTACCTGCTCCTCCATATTATTGTATTATCTTACTTTGAAAAAATAATTATTATTAACAGTATTTATGAAGATATTCTGTGTAATGCTGCATTTCGCTACAACTGCTACTGTTACCTGCCATACAACCTGCAATAGAGATAGGTAACAATTTACTATACAAGGAACAAAATTGACCTGCTCCTCCATTAGATAGCGACGTTTCCATTTCTTCATCTGCTAGTTTACGCAATAAATTAGTCATTACTTTCTCCTCCATTTAGTGATTTAACTATCTTTATTATTCAGAGCTAAAACTCAAAGAGAAAGCCCTTACATTGTTTGTAACATTATTCACTTTAATATGTTAATTATTTTTTGTTGTCTTGTTAGTTAAAGGGGTACTTAGTACAAAAAATAACCGTAGATAGTAGCACGAACACTGTTCTTGTTATAATTAATTTTTTTCAGAACGTCTATAATCCTCTTTTAAAAAATATATGTAAATATAATAAAAAACGAATGATTAATAGAAATATTCTACGCCACTCGTTTTTTATCGGACTTCTTTTTACTGTACTTTTATTTTCTTTATGAGTTATTAGAAAAATAATTGTCTATATAAGTCTTTATTTTTTCAAAATCCTTTTCCATAAATAAGATTGCTGGTACTTCAATTATTGGAAGATTATTTTCATTATCAAAAGGTGGACACGGTTTGGGAACTACCAAATAGTCAACTGAGTTTTTATCCCTAATATAATTAATTGAAACATCATAATACTTAGAAAAATATTCCTTCAAATCATCCTGATTCCTTAAAAATGGTAGAGAAAATATTGAACCATAATTTATACCAGCGTCGACAATTAATACAAAGCATATTTTTTTCATGATACACCCTCCTCGTATAATAAGTTTTAAGTTAATAACTGTTCCTTGAAAATTAAATAGTTTTTATCTTCAAGAGCTACATCAAAAAAATGATGTATGGGTAAAATTTAGTCTTGGATACTGGGGGATTTCCCTAGATAATGGAAGTATGGAAATGGATCCATCGGGAACATGCTTACTCCTCCTATAGTTCGACCACGTTAAAAGACTGTGACCCAGACCAAAATGCACTGCATACGCACAAGCTGTATCGGTTTCCTTCACTTACCTCTCATAGTGGTGGGAGATTAACTGCTCATAAACACCCGATTGGTGAAGGCTAATAATCAGTGGGGGATGAACAAAACCCCCACTAATTAAAGTTTCACTTTATACTGCTTCTATTTCAAACTGCACTGTAATACCACTTGGATCTACTACAGTAAATCCATTTGTAGTTTCATTTATTTCATGTTGTTTTTCTATTAATCTTTCTTTCACTTCATCTAACGCTTCTTTATGCGGTAGTACTATCGTATACACTTTTAGTCCCGTTGCATGTGCTGATGGATGTGGATTATTTACCCCGTTCCACGTATTTGCACCAATATGGTGATGATAGCCTCCTGCCGAAATGAATAAGCAATCATCTTCACGCTGTTGTACTTCAAAACCTACTGTATCTACATAAAACTCATGTGACTTCTCCACATCAGCTATTCGTAAATGTACGTGTCCAACCACCGTTTCGGCTGGTAAGCCATCAAACTCATAATCAACGAGCACTGCTAGTTCTTTTAAATCAAGTGGCGTACTTCCTCCTGGCCCTTCTCCCCACTGATCACGCGGACGGTCTGCATATATTTCGATACCATTACCCTCTAAGTCTTGTAAATAAAATGCCTCACTATACGTATGATCACTTGCGCTATTAAACCTTGAAATTGGTAAAATTTCATTTGAATATGTATAACGCCCTTCTTGCTCAGCCGGACTATCAATTACCTTTTTATTGCGAATAACACCAAATAGTGCCGAAGCAAAAGCTTCACGAGTCGGAACTAAAAAGGCAACGTGATATATACCCGTCGTACTCGGTTCTTGTAGCGCTGCATCTTCCAACTGCTCAAGAACAAGTAACGTATTCTTACCACCCTTTCCAGCTAAGTGTGCTTTGTTCTCCTCTTGTTTAATTACTTCTAATCCTACTACATTTTCATAGAAGGCAATTTGACGCTCTAGATCTTTTACTTTAAATGCAACATGACCAATACGTGTTTTCGGATGAATTTGTACCATGAATAACTTCCTCTCCAGTTCCCTTTAGTTTTTTATGTAAGTTGATAGGCAATAGGCCCATTCAACGAATACACCTTAATTTTGTTTTTTTGTAGCATCAACTTTTAGCCATTTTTTCGATATGTCACTTAATGTTCCATCTTGCTCTAATTCTTTTAACGCCTTATTTATATCTTCTAACTTTTCACTCTTTTTTGCAAATGGAAATGCAATCTCTCCCCATTCAAGTGGGCCAAATCCAACTTTGATATTATCTAGTTTCGCCTTTGTTATTGTTGTTTCCACTTGAACTTTATCATTATAATAAGCATCGACGCGTCCAAAGCCTACTTCGTTCAATTCCGCCGTTGGGTCCTCTGAGTACGTTTTAATCGTAAAAGCATTATTTTTATTTAAAGCTTTTAACTCTTGCTCTCCTGCTGTACCAAGTCCAACACCTACAGTCTTTCCTTTTAGATCCTCTAGCGATTTAATTGTATTATTATTTTTCTTCACCGCAAAAACAGAACCTGAATACACATACGGGATCGAAAAGTCATATTTCTTTTTTCTTTCCGGAGAAACGGATAATTCATTTGCAATCGTATCAATACGGCCTGAATCTAATAAACCGAATAATCCTTCAAAATCAGAAACATTCCATTCTACTTTATATCCAGCTTTCTTAGCAGCCGCTTCAATAATTTCAGCATCAAAACCTTTTACTTTCTCACCTTCTTTAAATATAAATGGGCTACGACCTGCAGAAGTCCCAACTTTCACTACTTTTCCATCTGTCTTTTTACTTGCTGCATTAGAACCACATGCAGACAAAGCTCCAACTGATAGTGTTAATGCTAATGTTAGTAATAATGACGATTTTCTCATAACTCTTCCTCCTAAATAACGAAATGATTTCCTTCTTCAGATGCATTTAATTGCCGTAAAAACTTTTTCGTACGTTCATTTTGTGGGTTTCGAAAAATCTCTTCTGGCGTTCCCTGCTCTACGACAATTCCATCAGCCATAAAAATAACGCGATCAGCCACCTCTTTTGCAAAATTCATTTCATGTGTAACAATAACCATCGTTATATGTTGTCTTGCCAAATCTTTAATAACTTGTAATACCTCATTAACTAATTCTGGATCAAGTGCTGAAGTCGGTTCATCAAACAATAATACAGCTGGATTTAGAGCCATTGCCCTAGCAATCCCTACCCTTTGCTGTTGTCCACCTGATAACATTGCCGGATAAAAATCTTCTTTATCAGCTAAGCCTACTTGTTTTAATATTTCTCTCGCTATTCCATTTGCCTCTTCTTCACTTTTTTTCTGTACAACCGTTAATGCTGTTGTAATATTTTGCAATGCTGTTTTATTTTTAAATAAATTATAGTTTTGAAAAACCATAGCTGTTTTTTGACGTAATTTTATGATTTCTTTTTGATAAAGTTTCTTCGTATGAATCTCTAAATCTTCAATTCTAATACTGCCATCATCCGGTTGTTCTAATAAATTTAAACATCGTAGTAATGTCGATTTCCCTGAACCAGAAGGTCCAATAATTACTACCACTTCCCCTTTTTTGACAGTAAGTGAGATTCCTTTCAGCACTTCATTATGTTTGTAAGATTTATACAATTTTTTTAACTCAATCACATATATCACCTCACTTCTCTTATAAATACGGTGCATCAAGTTTCTTCTCCAACCTTTTCTGTCCCCAGCTGATTACGATTGTAATAATCCAATACACAATCGCTACCGCTAAATAGCTTTCCATATAACGATACGATTGTGCCGCCAGCATTTTCGCTTGTGCCAATATTTCAGCCACTCCAAGTGCAAAAGATAACGAAGATTCTTTTAACAATCCAACAAAATTATTTCCAAGTGACGGCACTGCTACACGAATAGCCTGCGGAAAGATAATTTGTCGCATCGCTTGCGCTTTTGTCATTCCAACTGATAAACAAGCATCCATTTGCCCTGATTCCACAGCATTCAATGAACCTCGAATGATCTCTGACAAATAAGCAGCATTATTTAAACTGAGACCAATTAAAGTTGCTTGCATAGCTGTAAGTACTGTAAAAGCCGGAGATATTTGTGGCAATCCGAAATACAACACAAACAATTGAACCAATAACGGTGTTCCTCTAAAGAAAGAGATATACACCCTTGCAATTGGATATAAAAATTTCGTTTTGTTTTTTGTTATGATTGCCAAGCCAATCCCTATAAAGAAAGAAATAATCATGGAAACAACAGTAATCCCTAAAGTTATGTATACATACTTAAATAATTGCGGAAAACTTTCTAAAAAATACGTTACATCAAATTTCATTTTCTCCCCCCTCTCTAAACAAAAAAACTCTTCTTACACATATAAGAAGAGTTGAATGTTAATCCATTTCCCCCCATCTTCCAAACGCCTCATACGTTTGCTGGAATTAGCACAGTACTTTTGTAGCCTGTTGCTGAGATTTCATCGGGCCAGTCCCTCCATCTCTCTTGATAAGAAAACTAATAAATTTTTCCATTTATTAAGTTGTTATTATGAAGAATACAGCCATTTTAAAACAATGTCAATAGGAAAACTAAGAATTAAACTCAACCCTTTTTCGAACATACTAGTAATACATCAATTTACTATTCTTAATAAACTGTACACAAAAGCCATCTCCTCTGAAATTCAGAAGAGATGGCTTCAATTATAGAAACTATAAATATTTTACTTTATTATCCTTTAACTACATATTTATTTCATCTTATGTACTTCAGCAACTAACTTTCCGCCTTGAATGCCCATATAAAGCTTAACAGGAGCATCATTCGTATTTTCAAATACTAAGTCTAAATATGGATAAGCAATTGTAGCATCTCTTCCCTGCGGGACATAACCTACTGTTTTAGAATGTGTAGTTCTATCTACCATTTTCAAACCAGCTTGATCTGCTGCATTGTATAGCGTTGATGATGTTTGACAAACGCCACCACCATAACCATCTACTAATTTACCATCCACAATTTCTTTTCCTAATTGATACCCTTTATCTGGTGTTGTATCACCGATTAATGCATTGAAAGAGAAACGGTCTCCCTTCGCTAAAACAACCCCATTTATGCTCGCGGCAGACAAACGAATATTTTCAACTCTACCACCTGCTGAGCCACCTAAATTCGTTTCATATCTACCAATTACAGTACCACTTCCTTGAGCATCACTAAGTGTTGCAACCGGTTTTTTCTCCACAATTGGTAACTGATAAGAAGAATCCCACATACCCACATTTAATAATTTAGCCACTAATTCTTTTTCCATTAACTCATAAGCAGGCTTTCCTTCTTGCCACGTTCCATCAGGTGCCAAACGGGAAGGTACCATCTTTTTATCGACACTTTTACCAACTTCACTAGCAACCTTCGTTACCGCTGCTTTGAATTTCGCTTCATCTTCAAAATAACCTAAGCTCGATAAATCTAATTTTTTCACCTCAGTACCAGTACGCCCATCCACTAAGCTAATTGAATCCTGTACATCAGCCTTAGCCTCTACAACGTTCCCTCCAAAATCACTTACTAATGCCACATCACTTACTTTTGTTCCACAACCACTTACTACAGCTACGCATAGCACCCCTACTAATATACCCTTTATTTTTCGGAACAATATACTCTCTCCTTTTCCCCAACATTATTTCTTATGTATTATTTCATTTTTATGTATCTTTTGTTACAATCATTTTACAATATATTTAGAAAATGTTACAAGTTGTTTTTTACTCTATTAAAATTACTCTTTTCTTTTGTAAATGTCTATACATATTTATATAAATTTTCGAGTTTGATAAGATTGTAACTTTTATGCAACCTATCCTCATCCAGTATATACCATTTAACAGATAAAATACAAATGTAAAACTCTTTCATTTCACCTCTTTATTCACCTGCATGCTTTAGAAACCGTAATACCGATTTTTCATATGTGATCATTATTAAACAACTTAAACCGAGCTTTTATAGGTAAAAACAATCATTCGCTTCAGTGTATATAGGTATTTTCCGTGCCACTACTCCGCTTTTGCACATACATTATGGTGAATTTAACCTATTATAAAGAAATGGAGGATTTTTTTATGTATCCCTACAACCCTTATGATTCATATAACCAATATGGTTACCAACCTCAGTATGATTTACAGGCACAATACCAACAATATATAGATCAAACAGAGCAAATTAATCCATATGATCCAAATCGCCAATTTCAACTTCCAATCTCTTTTCCTGGTGCTGGAAACCGTCAATTAGAAAGACGAGTAAATGAGCTCGAGCAAAGAGTACGTCAACTAGAAAACACAGTTGAGCGTCATACACGTAGATTAAATCGCTTAAATCAGCGTTTACGTACAGTAGAAAACAGGCTAAACATTCCATTTTCAGCATTAGAAGACGGATTTTAATTTCGAAAATAACAAATATATAAGGAAGGGACTCCCCCTTCCTTATATAAATTGACGAAAGTTTTTTCCATCTCTATACTGATAAGAGTTAATGAAATGAAACAAGGTGATAAATATGGATTTTGAAATAAATTTTCTTTCCTTTTATGTAGTACAAGTAGAAGGAAAAGGTGAAGCAGTTGATAAGCGCTATAAACATTTTCAAACATTAGACGCTGAAGAGTATGAAGATAGCTCTTTAAAAGAATTTTTGAATGGTGAATTATTAAAAATTTCAAAGCGAAAAGTAGAACGTCACGCAAAAACAGAACAAGCCCCAACGAAGATTGGTCGCTTTATTGTAGAAGAAGGGCATGAACTCGATTCAAACCCTCATTACAACTTATTTAATCGTATTCGCTTTGCAGAAACAAAAGAAAACTTCAAAGATATGAGCGAACCTCTCGTTTATACATACCTTGACACAAGCGCTGTACGTGGTGGTGTGTTTTTAATCGCTCAAGCAAAACTACGCAAATACTTTGATGATCCATTCGTATTCGTAATGAAATGTGACTTCGAACCAAAGGTTGCTTCCATTTCTGATGAATCAACACTTATTCGTAACGTTGAAATGGCCATCACAACAAAGAATATGAAATCTATTCAGTACCCATACATGCCTGAAGAAGGTATGGTGGAGCCTGGCGAACTAAAAATACACCAAGCATCACACGCCCGCTACTTTGAAGACTTCTTAAAATTCGTCGAATACGAACGCTCCATGCCTGAAATTATGAAAACACAAGTAATGGACATGGTATACGACCAAATTGAAGATGTATTTGAAGAAGGTACTGAAGAACGCGAACAATTCGACCAAGCGATGGAAGTATGGGCTGCCAGTCCGAAACGCGAAATTATGGAACAATTTTCAACCGAAGAAGTAATGGAAGCTACTGCTCAAATCGTCGAGCACGCCCCTGAAGTAGAAGTAGAATTAAAGTTAAAAGCAGATCATATCTCTGTAAAGGCGTTGCTTGCTGATTTTGGAGACCTAATACATATCGCAAAGGTAAACGACCGCTATGTATTAATGATTGAGGCTGACACACTTACGTTTGAAAAAGGCTTCTCTCCGATTGAGTTTCTGAAGCCGGATGAGTTGCAAGACGTAATTGAGCGGATTGAGAATAAGCAACAGTATAGCTATGGATCAGGAGAAATTGAATAGAATAATGTAAAAAAGACAATGATGGGTTAAATTCCATCATTGTCTTTTTATTATCGAAAACATTTCGTATCAAGAACATGCGCTGTAACGTGTCCGTCTTGTATATCTGTTAATGTTATATTGTATGATCCGGCATTTTTTTCAAATGAAGCACCATCTCTCAATGGATACGAGTCTTTTAAACCACTCTCATGCATAATAAACACTTCATCTCAAAAACTGCTAATTTTTAATGATTGTACGGCATTCCGCAAGAACAACGATGCGAACCGAATAATAAGTTATAGGAAGCAGGAAATTCTTGATTTACACGTTGTACTTCTCGTGCAAATTCTTCTTCGTCTTTTGGTACTCGAATGAGCGCATCTGCTTTTTCTTGTGTATCTATATTGGCTCCAGGCGGCACAAACCTGTTCGTCGCAACACGCACACCGTTTGTTACTACTGCATTATATGAAATAAACGTTCCTTCTCCAATAATCGCATTATACACAATTGATTTAAAACCGACGCACACCTTATTCCCTATATAACAAGGACCGTGAATGAGAGCGCCATGCGCAACACTTACTTTTTTTCCAATATAGATGGAATACTTTTTATCATCAACAGAAACAAATTTATTCAATAAACCATGTAAGATAACTCCGTCTTGCAGATTTGTGTTTGAACTAATATAGAATGGAGTTCCTTCATCCGCACGAACGCTTACATTAGGAGCTACATATACATTATCTTTAATTCTCACATCTCCTATTACACTAGAAAACGGACTTATAAAAGCTGTTTTATCAATTTAGGGATAACGTTTAACCCGATTAAATGAGGTGATGGGATTGGGGCTGATGAAGGGAGCAAACGAATGATTATGGCTCCTACAATTTCTTTTCGTCAAGAAAACATCTCCTTTAAAATCATATATACAGTATTTTATGTACGCCCTGCTATTTTGGAGACAAGTAGTTAAAAGTATTGAGAAAGGATTCTCTTATATTGAGCTTCTGAGGCAAGATGAATTACAAGATGTGATTAAGCGAATTGAGAATAAACAGCAGTATTCTTATGATCCGAATGGGATTGAATAAATGCTTCCATATACCTATTTTTACTGAGCTCTATTAACAAGCGCTCTTTTATTTGGGACATAGTTGACATTTATATTAAAAACCGATTCTACTAAGAATCGGTTTTTCTTCTTTATAACAAATATGCTTATTTTTAAAAAATATTTTTGCTCCAAGATGACATTTCTTGTAGAATCAAGCATATTTCCATGAGAGACATCTACTTCAATATTTCTAGTTGACCAAGTCCTTCTATAAGTTTTTGGTGTTTTTCCTTTTAGTCATTATGTATGTTGTTAAAATGAAAATTTCACTTTACTACCTCAAATTTATTGTATTCGTAAAAAGATAATTGAAAACGATATTCCGGATGCTCTCTCAACCAATCGTAGGCTTCTTCTAAAATATCCATTTTATTTTGCACGTCATTAAGTTCACTACATTCGTTCCTTTTCTGTTTACATAGAGGACAGAACCCACCCACTATCTCGGCATTCATCGCACGAATCGTTTTACTTTCTAAGTCAACTACTAGACGAAGAATAAGAGAATGCTCCGCTTTTGTAGTCACCATCATTTCAGCAATTCCATCCTCATTCCAAAAGACACCATTTAATTCCATCTGTACGGTGACATCTTTGATTTCCAAGTCTATCACTATCACACCTCCCTTGTATAAGACTCTTACCTTACTCTTCGATTTTAATCTTTAATACACCACGAGTTAAAGATATATTAAGCTTTTTCCAATTCTTCTTCTTTGCTATGAAAGGAAGTGTAATTAGTGCAAATAGTGTGGTAAATATTATCAAAAAAACTAAAATGGTTAAAATGTTAAAGATTGCTTCCATTAAACTACACTCTTTTCTATGTATATCCGTACTAAAAACAACAAAATATTCCATTAACAATACAGGACAAGCCGTGAATTTTCCAACTAAACTTCAGCAACTTAATCCTAAAGTCTAGTTGTACATATGAATAAAATAAATTTTATTACTAACTTCCTTCTACTACTTTCTCCATCTCAGCCAAATACCTAAGCTGCCGCTCCGCTTTTCTCACCGCAGTAGGAAAGTGTTTTTTCAGAAGTTCTACTGCTGATTCACTTATATAATATCTTTCCGTTATACTTTCCCACGTGTCACTGCTTTCAAATGCACTCCATACAAAAGGACGCTCTGTATTTTTTCTCAGTTCTTTAAACACCCATTTCCGCATCCTTTTTTTCGCTTTTTCTGTTAGTTTTCCGTTCTTTACAAGTTCAAGCTCACCATGTCTCTTGTATCGCTTGTTAATATCTCTCTCGCCATATACTTTCAGAAAGATATTTGCTGTATTCTCAGCATCTGCTAAAGCCCGGTGCTGCTTCCCTTCCCATGTTAAGCCGAGCTGATCCACTGCAAATTGTAAACTTGGTGTATGCTCAAATAATTCTTCATACGCCTGAAAAACAAATTTTTGCACATCAAATCTGCTCTCTTTTTCCATACATGGGCATTCTACACCGTATAATGTACAATCTTGAGATAGAAAACGGTAATCTTCTTTTCCCCATGAAATAAATATAGAATCTTCTCCGATGAACTGAATAAATTTCTCTATAATTTGAGGGAAATTCCCTACACCTATTAAATCTTTCTTTGTAATTCCAGTTAATTTTGTTGTATGACGAGTTAATGGGGCACTTGGTTTTACTAACTCTGAAAATTCTCCAATAACCTTCATTGTACTCACATCTATTTTTACAGCTCCAATATCAACTATTTCTGACGGATCTTCTGATTTATACGGCCTAAAATTCCTTTCAATATCAAACACAATGAAGTGTGTAGCGTTTTTCAATTTATTTACCTCTTTCTAAATTCCTTTTCACACACATACTTTATTTTCAGTATTTATTTATTAATGCACTTTATGCATGAAAAACTTCACATAAAAATCAAAAATTCAGTCTTATTATTACATGTACATAGGAGGATATTCAATAAAAACGCAAAAAAAAAAGAAGGGCAAGCCCTTCTTTTTTCATAATTACTTCTTGTTTACGTTTGTAGCTTGAGGTCCACGGTTACCTTGTTCTACTTCGAAAGTAACTTCTTGACCTTCTTCTAAAGATTTGAATCCGTCGCCTTGGATAGCTGAGAAATGAACGAATACGTCTTCTCCGCCTTCAACCTCGATGAAACCGAAACCTTTTTCTGCGTTAAACCATTTTACTTTACCGTTTTGCATTTAAAAAATCCTCCTACAATGTACCTATATGTACATATTCATTTTCAACCACTTTACAATAATACATCATATATTAAAAAACTGCAACCCCAGAGGAGATTTAACATTGCTATCCTCCTCGGAAGTTACAGCTCATTTAAATCTCTATATTATTAAAAGTAAAATGGTTTAAAGTAACTATATCATACCAATATAATAAAAGTAAAGTTTTTTTAAAGTTATACAGCTTTTTTTTCCACTGCATCGCTTTTAATTCACCTGATCCAGCTACAACATAGCCTTCTTTTTCATTAACAATGCGCCAACCATGCCCTTTAACCGAATCACATACTGTAACAATTCCTTCTTCAAGAAGCACACGGCAAACAGTGCTAATTCCCGCCTTATTTTGCGTTGACGTTGTATATAACACATGTTGATCCACACTTAAATCTAAATAACTACTCGCTTTTTGTTCACTTTGACATGTATGCCAACCTATTTTATCACTTTCGATACTCTCATCTATTCTGCAAAAAGAAATATTTCCGCTAATTCCCTTGCACGATCCACTTGCCGCTACTAAATAGGAATTATGTATAGTCAACGCAGAAATCATCTGATTCATCGCTATTTTAATCCTTTTTAATTTACGTGTCTCTAAATCAAAAAGCCAAACACCACCATATTTAGTATGTATTTTCGTACCGATAAATAAGTAATGTTTATATAAAAATAATGATCGAATAGATGGTGCCTCACTACCGTAATTAAGAAATGGCTGAATAGTCTCCCATGTGGAACCAAAATTATTAGAATGATACAGTGTTTTATCTCCATGAGCAATTACTGTTCCATTCTCATTACTACATACATTCCAGCTCGTTGCTTTCGTTGGAAAGCGCTGGATCGTCCACGTTTCTCCACCATTCATACTACGAATAAAAACTCCTTCGTCCCCTACTCCGTAAACTACGTTACCTTCACTATGTAAATCTCGAATTCGTTTTTGGAAACCAGTTAAAGCCTGTTTCCATTCTCCATCTTTTTCAATGAATAAACCATTATATGTAGTAGCTAACAAAAGCTTTCCATCTCTTAACTTTGTAATAGCAGTTGCACTTAACATTGTTTCCACGTTGACACTCCCGTTCCTAGAACTTCTCGGCAAAAGCAATTGCAAAATCACTGCATTTTTCAACGTCTTCTTTATCTTCTGGAGCTAATTCAATTTTCAATCCTTCTTGTACAAGTTCTGCCCCGCATTTTACAAGACGTTCTTCAAATATCGTTACCGCTTCACAAAACAGCTCATACGCCGTATCACCTGATCCAAAAACAGCCACTTTTTTACCCGTTAAATCTATATTTTCTAACTCATCATGGAAATCTTCCGCTTCAAATGGTAATTCACCATCACCCCACGTATAAGATCCTAAAATGATTCCATCATAAGCTAATAATTCTTCAGCATCCATACCTTCCATCTCTTGCAATACTACTTCGTGATCAAAGGCATCTAAACTTACTTTAATTAAGTCAGCAATACTCTCTGTATTCCCTGACATACTTGCATACGCTATTAAAATTTTCGCCACTTTGGCATCCCCCTCTTACAATAATTGATTCTCATTCTCATTATATTAATAATGAGAATCAATTTCAATTATTATTTTCATTCAATTTATATCCTTTTCATTTATGTTAAAAGAAATGGTACATCTGACTATTCCCTTTTCATTTTGAGTATTAACATTCATATTCATCTATTGCCAAATCTAGTTTCTCAACTTATTGTATATACATCCTTTCACATTTAATATGTTGCATATATAATGCGAAAGGCCATTTACACATTTCATTATTTTTAGGTAACAAACAATTTCGATCTTACAAAAAGAGGAGTCTTTCTAATGAAAAAATTTTTTATTAGACTTTTAAAAATATCATCCCTTTTGACAGCACTATTATTAACAGTGGGTGCCATTATTCTATTTGGCACTTCATACGGCCATAATTTACGTGTCATCGCAGCGGAAAGTATTTTAACGTCTCAACATCCGCAATACGCAAAAATTACATTACTGTCTGATAACGAGTTAAATGATATTTCTCAATCCATTACAAATCCAAAATGGAAAAATAGCGATTTTGCCAATACTAAACTTTCAAAACAAGAATTAGAGCGAAAGAAAAATGCACCATTAAACGTTTCGATTGAAACGATAAAGAAAAAATACAATGATCATTTTTTTGAAGGTAAATTAATGACTATTAGTAATCCATTAAATGTAAAGCTCGTTACACAACAAGGTTCAGAAGGGAAAGACGTTGGAGAAAAAATATATGTCATGGCAAAACGAAACCATGCACTTGCTGCTGTAAATGCTAGTGGGTTCTGGGATGAAACGGGGCATGGTGGTGGTAAAACAGGCATCGGTATTGTTATTGAAAACGGGAAAGTTATCAACACACCGCAAGACATTAATACCCCTACTCTCGTCAGTGGACTTACAAAATACGGACAAATGGTTTCAGGAGAGTTTTCTGCTAATCAACTGTTAAATAAGAATGTCGTTTCCGCTGCTGGCTTTATGCCTCAACTAATTGTAAATGGCGAAAAAATGATTACAAATGATGGCGGATGGGGCTATGGTCCCCGAAGTATTATGGCTCAGAAAAAAGATGGATCAATTATGTTTTTCATCATTGATGGAAGACAACCTCATAGTATCGGAGCTTCTTTAAGAGACTGCCAAGATATTCTTTATGAAAAAGGGGCCATAAATGCAATGGCAATGGACGGGGGCTCGTCAGCAACATTGTACGCAATGGGAGACATTTTAAACATCCCTTCAACCTTATCTCATAAATCACGCTATTTACCAAACGCCTGGGTTGTTACCTCGAACCCTAAGCAACAAGTTCATGTAACGATAGATGGCAGCCCAGCAAGCTCTCAAAAGATTTCCGAAATGACAGGATCTACTGCTGTAGCAATAAATAAATAAAAAAGAACAGATGACTATACAATCATCTGTTCTTTTTTATTACTTTTTAAAAATACCAAATGGTTTTCCAACTGGTAATACAACTTTTCCGAAGTGTGTATTTAACACGGCTGCTGCTGAACCATAGAAAGATAATAATGAAATACATAGTTCAGAATACGCTGCTAAATTATGCATTGCGTGCGGCATAACACCTAAAGTACTTAATGAAAGACCGATAAATAAGAAATCAATAAGGACGAAAATCATAAATAATACTTTATGTGTTTCCATTGCACCAATTGTCATAAAGATCGTGAAAATCAAGTATCCGATAAAGGCTACACCAAGCTGTTTTGAATCTGCAGTTTGGGCTAATTTTTCGCCAAATACTCCGAGTTGAATTAACCAAGTCATTCCAACACCTAACCAAAATAGGCCGTACGCACCAAATGCTGTTGTACCGAACGTATTGTTATGCTTTGCATCGTGAATGCATGCAAAGATTTGTGCAAATCCTCCTAAAAAGATTGCCCATGGTAATACAAGTGAAACGCCATCTGTTAAGCCTAACTTTTGAGATGATGCTACAAGTGTTACCATCGCTAATCCAAATAGACCAATTCCAGATGGATCTGCTGTTGTCA
This sequence comes from Bacillus sp. FDAARGOS_1420, assembly GCF_019344915.1. NCBI lineage: Bacteria > Bacillati > Bacillota > Bacilli > Caryophanales > Bacillaceae > Bacillus > Bacillus sp. FDAARGOS_1420. The sequence continues at coordinate 2,575,488 of NZ_JAHWJB010000002.1, forward strand.
TTTTCACATGATGTGTAGTAGTTTGATTGCTCATATAAACCTCCTGATTATAAACATACTCGAATACAATACTTAAATCAGAAGGCTATGTCAATGGTTTTTTTTGTATGTTGTCAGACCTTATATTCCATAATAATCAAATACACATTTGGCCACATCATAAGGCTTTACATTTAAATTTGGCAACTCATTTACCGGCATCCATAAAGGAATATAACTCCCTCTATCTTTCAGCTCGAACTCCTCGCCTTTACCACTTCCGAAAACTCCACCTATAATATGGGCATTATAATAATACTCCGTACCTTTATACTCCACCTTTGCAATCAGATTCTTCACTTGTATATGTATCCCTAATTCTTCATAGACCTCTCGCTTCGTTGCTTCTTCAGGTGTTTCTCCTTCTTCAATTCCCCCACCTGGAAAAACAAAATACATTTCACCTTCTCGAACACGTTTTATAAGAGCGATTTTACCACCTTGTATAATTATAGCTGCACCGCGATTTCTTCTCACTTTATTACCTCAACACCAATCGCAACTGTTCCCCATTCTTTTTCTTGTTCTTTCGTATATATTCCGTATGTACTTTCTAACATTTCTTTTATACTAAGTTCTTCACAATCAAATAATTTTTTATCAATTTGTTCGTACATTGCTTTAAAGCTTTCGTATCGTTTTATCTCCGTTACTTTTACAGCCATCGTTTCTGCTGTCGTAAGGTTCGTAAATACAATTTCATCGTCTTGTTTTATAAGTTGACGTTTTTTATCGTATAAGCGTACTTCATATACTTTTTTTCCTAATTGAATCGACTGAAAAGGTTTATTATATAATCCCATTTCGTATCTCATACATTTCACTCCCTTTTATTCATCTTGCCTACTAACATTTTTGCACATTACTATTTCATACAACATAGTTCGCCTTACTTCACCTTGCATATAATGTTCCATATCCATTACTTTCTTTAGAGAGGATGCTAAAATTGGTATGTTATATTTAAATCAAAAACCTGAATATAATAAATATGATATCGGTGATTATACTTACAGTAAAGTAGGCCCTATTATTTTTTCTTGGAATGATGAAACAAAATTAAAAATAGGTAAGTTTTGTTCATTAGGAGAAGAAGTCGTTTTCGTACTTGGCGGTGAACATCGTGCTGATTGGATAACAACTTATCCATTTAATGTCCTCTTCGAAGAAGGAGCACACATTACTGGTCATCCTTCTTCAAAAGGTGATATCGTAGTCGGCAATGATGTATGGATTGGTTATCAATCCTGCATTTTATCTGGTGTTACAATTGGTAACGGGGCCATTATCGGGGCCAAGAGTGTTGTTACAAAAGACGTACCTCCATATGCAATCGTCGCTGGTAATCCTGCCAAACTAGTTCGATATCGTTTCCCGCAAGAAATCATTGAAAAACTAGAAAACCTTGCATGGTGGGACTGGGACATTTCCGTTATAAAAGGAGCTATTCCATTTCTACTCTCCAACAAAGTCAACGAATTTTTCACTTCTCCCGAAGAAGAAGCTACTTGATCTAAACAAAAAGAGCATCCTATTCTTTCAGGATGCTCTTTTTGTGTTTATTTTTTATTTATTCGCAACTGATTACACGGGGAACAGTGAAATGGAATTTTGTCTAAACAATTAAAGTTTGTTTCACAAATTTGTTCTATCGTTGGAACAAATGGAATGACAACTATGTTACTATCTATTATTTGTGTAACAGGTGGCAATACTGTGCCTACTTGATGTTCGAAGCGAATACTCGCTTGATTAATATAATTTCCTGAACCGCTTGGTGCACTCTGAACTGTTACTTGGAACGAAACTGTCCGTGCTTCACCTGGATTTAAACTTCCTATAAGAAACCCTAATACTGGGCTTACATTTGGCACTGGCGTATTATCAACAGTTACACTTCCAGGAACAAATCGAAAACTACTATCTAACATATCTTGAAAACGAATATTTTGTATCGCTGTATCCCCCGTATTCGTAATAACTGTCGTAAACGTAATAACATCGCCTATCGTTGCTGATTGAAGATCTGCCGTTTTTACGACTGTTGTTGAAACATTTTGAGGAATAAACGGGATAACAACTGTATTACTATCGCCTTCAACTACTACTGGCGGCTCATTAGGATTTACAGTTGCAAGCCCATTCGCTGTAGCTGTATTTGTAACTAAATTATTTATTTGCCCCCCTGTTATTACAACTTGGAAATTAATAATCGCTGCATCATTTGGCTGAAAATTACCTAAAGGGATACCAGTATTCGGATTGGCAAATGGAAAAGGTACATCATTTACTGTTACCGTGCCATTTATAAATAACGTATTTGGGTCAATGATGTCTGTTAAAATAATATTCGTCACAGGAACTGTACTATCATTTATAACAGCAATTCCGTAAGTGACAACATCTCCTACCATTGCTACTTCAAAATCCGCTCCTTTTGCAACAAATAAAATTGCAGTATTTACCGTTACAATAACTGTATTACTTGTGTCCATCACTGTAACTGGTGGCTCTCCTGGTACTAAAATATACTCTGCTAATGCCCCAGCAACGTTCACTACCGTACCACCATCAGGAAAACTTGTAATCGTAGCTTCATATGTTACAATCACCGTTTCACCGACTGGGATATCTGGTATCGTAAATCCAATCTGTGGATTTAACCCCGGCTGTGGTATTCCATTTATCGTTACACTATTTGGGACAAAATCAGCTTCCTGAGATAACACGTCTATAAATTGAACATTCATCGCATCAGCCGTACCAGTATTTAATATACGAACAGTATACGTTACCTTTTCTCCTACTCCAACAATTGGATGATCTACTTCTTTTAACAAATCTAAACTGCCTCTATTTACTGGTGTTACTGTCGTATTACTTAAATTAGTTATCGTAAATGGAGGTTCTCCTGAAATCAATTCAAAATCACCAGTTACACTCGCCGAATTCATAATACTATTAGAAGGCGGAATTGCGATTACAGTTACTTCGAACGTTATTAAAACGCCATCCCCTACTGCAAGATCCGGTAATGAAAAGCCTACAAAAGGATCTAAACCTACTTGCGGAATCCCATTTATCTGTACACTCCCTGGAACGAATTCTAAACTAGGTGATGGAACGTCAATAAATTGCACATTTGTCGCTGTTACCGTTCCTGTATTTGTAACTTGCACACTATACGTTAACGTATCTCCTAATCGTGTCGCCTGTTTGTTGACAGTTTTTATAACATTGAATCGCCCTCTATTTACCCTTGTTATTGTCGTATTACTCGGCTCTGTTACTACAACTGGTGGTTCTCCTGGTACTAAAGTAAAACTTCCTGTTATATTTGCAACATTCGTTATTGTTCCTGAAGATGGAATATTTGTCACTGTCGCTTGGAACGTCACTATAGTCGTATTGCCAACAAGTATATCGCCAATTCCAAACCCAGTAATCGGATTCAAACCAGGTTGCGGAGTTCCATTTACCGTTACACTATTTGGGACAAATGACGCTCCTGCTGAAATCGTATCAATAAACTGAACATTGTTAGCTGTTACTGTTCCCGTATTCGTTATTTGCACTGTATACGTTAATACATCGCCAACGAGAGTCGCAGCCCTGTTCACCTGTTTTATAACATTAAATCGTCCTCTATTTACAGTTGTGAGTGTTGTATTGCTTGGTTGGTTTACTATAACTGGTGGTTCTCCTGGTACTAATATAAAGCTTCCAGTCACATTTGCCGTATTGGCAATCGTTCCGTTTGATGGCACACTGACGACGGTTACTTGGAAGGTTACTTCTACACTTTCACCTGGATTTATATCTGGAAGCGTGAATCCATTATTAGGATTGAATCCAGGTTGTAACACACCGTCTATCGTTACACTGTTCGGTATGAATGTTATAGAGGAAGGTAATACATCACTATATTGAACATTCGTCGCTGTCACTGTTCCCGTATTTTGAACTACTGTTGTATATGTGATTGTATCTCCTACTGCAACAACCGGCTCACTTACTGATTTTAAAACATTCAAACCAGATTCATTTATTTTCGTTAATGTCGTGTTACTTGTCGTTGTTTCAGTAATAGGCGGCTCTGTTTCACTTACAGCAAATGTAGCCGTAACATCCACAAAGTTAACAACTGTTCCACCTTGAGGTATGCTCGTTACCATCTCTTGGTATGTGACAAGTACAAAATCACCTACAGGTATATCTGGAACTGTAAAGCCTATGAACGGATCTAATCCAGGCTCTGGTATTCCGTTTATACTCACACTTCCTGGAACAAATGCTACACCACTCGTACTAGAATCAAGAAATTGAACATTTGTTGCCGGCACTGTTCCAAAGTTAAAAATTAGTACATCGTAAGTTAATATTTCTCCAACCGTTGCTGCCTCTTTATCTACTAGTTTTAATGGGAAAATAGACGCTATATTAATCGTCGTAACGACTAAATTTGTTAATATCGTTTCCGTAATCGGTGGTTCCTGCGGATTTGGTTGTGAAGTAAATGTAACGTCAGCATCGTTTAATATGACTTCATTATCTGGAATCTCTGTAATCGTCACTTGGAATGTTACCGTAATACTTCCACCAGCATTTAATGACGGAGTAACTGTAAATCCTATTTCAGGATTTAAACCAAGTTGCTGTATTCCACCTATCGTTACACTATTTGCGACAAATGTTGATCCTTCTGGAATGACATCTTGGAAGAGTACATCTGTAACAGGTATAATTCCTACATTCGTTATTAGAACGGTATACGTTAATACATCTCCAACAGCTCCAGCAGCAACATTTACAGTTTTTGTTGCTGTTACTTCACCAGGAGGAGGTAACGGTATTGTAACTACTGTCGTATTACTTGAATTTGTCGTTGTTACAGGCGGTTGTAAAGGATTTAATAAAAAAGTGGCTGTAGCAGATGCTGTGTTTAATACTGCTCCACGTGTAGACGGTGCAACTACCGTAACTTGGAACGTTACTGTCAATGATGTTCCAGCTGCGATATTAGGGAGCGGGAAACCAACATTTGGGTCAAAGCCAGGTTGAGGCGTTCCATTTATCGTTACACTATTTGCGACAAATGTTGTTTCTGTTGCAATCGGATCAATGAAAGAAACATTCGTCGCTAGTACTGTGCCATTATTTCGAATGACAACAGAATACGTGTAAGTCTCTCCAAGTGCTGCTTGTTGTACAGATGAAGATTTTTGTATATTTAACTGTGCCGTATTTACCTGTGTCACTACAAAATTACTATTCGTAACAGTCGTTATAGGAGGTCCTGCTGGATTTATAAGGAAACTTGCAGTAACGTTCGATTGATTTCTTATATTCCCTCCACTTGGAACACTCGTCACTGTAACTTGAAACGTAATTGTAGCGGTTTGCCCGACTGGAATATTTGGTACTGGAAAACCTGTCATAGGATTCGCACCTTGCTGAACAACTCCATTTATCGTTACACTATTCGCTACAAATGTAGCTCCAGTTGGGATTGGATCTTGAAAAATGATATTTGTTGCAGGAACAGTTCCTGTATTTTGAATAAGAATCGTATACGTTAACGTATCTCCTATACCTGCTTGTGGTGTATTTACACTCTTCATTACATTAAGTGATCCTACATTCACTCGCGTCACAACAATATTACTAATCGTTACAATTGTAATTGGTGGCTGGAGAGGACTTACTTGGAAATCAGCAGTGACATTCGCATTATTCGGAAGAACTCTATTTGATGGTACACTTGTAATTAACACTTGGAAAGTAACTGTTACCATCGTACCTACCGGAATATTAGCAAGCGGAAATCCAGTTGTCGGATCTAAACCAGGTTGAGATATCCCGTTTATTGTTACACTATTCGCAACAAACGTTGTTCCAGATGGAATCGGATCAAGGAATGATACATTTGTCGCTGCTACTGTTCCACTATTTTGTATACGAACTGTATACGTTAACGTATCTCCTACACCGGCTTCACTAGCACTTACGCTCTTCATTACATTTAGCCCTGAAGAATTCACAACTGTCATAACAGTATTACTTGGTACTGTTACAGTAATTGGTGGCTCTGTTGGGTTTACAAGGAAATCTCCAGTTACATTCGCATTATTTACGACATTATTTCCTTGGGGAATTTCATCAATTAATACTTCAAACGAAACAATTACACTTGCGCCAGTAGGCAAATTATTTAGTGGGAATCCAAGTTCTGGATCTGCTCCTTCTTGTAAAACACCATTAACTAATACACTGTTTTCAATAAATAATGTCCCTTGCGGAATTGAATCTTGGAAAAATACATTTGTCGCTGGTACACTACCTGCATTTATGATTTCGATTGTATATACTAAAACATCCCCTACCGTTGCAACATCCGTATTGACTGATTTCACAACTTCAAAATCCCCTGATTGTACAGTTGTGTTAACAATGTTACTAGGAACATTAATTGTTACTGGTGGTTCACTCGGATTCACTTGAAAACTTGCTGTTACATTTGCTTGATTTAAAATATCTTCATTTTCTGGATCCTGTACAATTAATACGTCAAATGTGACTACAACTGTTTGAGCCGCAGGAATATTTGGAAGAGAAAATCCTGGATTCGGATCCAATCCACTTTGCGGTACTCCATTAATTGTTACAGAATTTGCAACAAATGAAACAGCAGAAGGAATAGGGTCTTGGAAAAATACATTTGTTAGCGGAACGTTTCCTGTATTTTGAACGGAAATCGTATACGTTAAAGTATCCCCTACTGCTGCTTGCGTTGTATTCACTTCTTTTATTACATTTAAACCACCTGTATTAACTTGTGTTACAACGGTATTCGTTTGCCTATTAATCGTTACTGGCGGTTGATTCGGAATAACGACGAAATTAGCAGATACATTACCGCGATTCGCAATCGTGCCTCCTGATGGGGTAGATGTAACTCGTACTTGAAAAGTCACCGTTCTACTTCCACCTGGAGATATATTCGCTACCGTAAAACCAGTCGCTGGATTTGCCCCAGGTTGCGAAACTCCATCAACAGTTACACTATTTGGTATAAAAGTCGTTCCAATTGGGATTGGATCTTGAAAAATAACGTTCGTCGCCAGTACATTTCCTGTATTTTCAATTGTAACGGTATACGTAAGAACGTCGTTAACCGTCGCAAAAGCTTTATCCACTGTTTTTCTCGTTCTTATATCAGCTATATTTATTGTAGTAAATACTGTATTACTTGTCGCTTGGCCTGAAACTGGTTGTTGACCAGGAACCGGAATAAAGTTAAACGTTGCACTTGCACGGTTCGGAATTGGATTTACAAGAGGATTAGATGTCACTCGAACTTGAAAGCGTACTACAGTCGTTTGCGAAGCATTAATACTTCCAAGATTAATACTACTTGCGGGATTCGCTCCTGGTCGAGCTACTCCATTTACCGTAACACTATTTGTTACAAACATTGTTCCAGCAGGTATACTATCGACAAAAATAACATTATTTGCAGCGACATTCCCATTGTTCGTGACATTCACTGTGTACGTTAATATGTCATTAAGTGTTGCCGTCTGTAGATCTACAGATTTTTGCAAACTTAGATTTGCACGGTTTACCGTCGTCTGTACTGTATTTGAAGAAGCTGTACTTGTGATAGGAGGACTTCCGACGAAAGGACGGAATTGGTACGACACCATTGCATGGTTTGAAATAGGATTTGGGTTCGGAAACGATGTTATTCGAACTTGAAATGTAACAATTCTTTGCGTGTTATTTGGGATTGTACCTAAATTTATCCCACTCGCGGGATTCGCACTCGGTTGTGTTACTCCACCTACTGTTACACTACCAGCTATAAATGTTGTTCCGTTCGGAATACTATCTTGTAATACAACGTTTTCTGCACTTCCTGTTCCTGTATTCAGAACGGTAATCGTATAGGTGAGAATATCTCCTATTCCTGCAACTGTTTTATCAACTGATTTAACAGGATTTATAATCGGCCCCGTCGCATCAATTTGAACACCAAAACCAGCTGCCGCATAACCATCACCATTTGTAACGAAACGAACAGTTGCTGAAGTTTGATTATTAACTAATGACGATGAAGCATCTACGTTTGTAATATCCCACCCTTGTCTTCGAACGGCCAAAGCTATCCCTAACGGCTGATTCAAATCTCCAAACGTCCCGGTTGTATCTAATTCCCCAATATCATTACAAATTTGAGACTGAAAGAAATTATTTGCGGGATTTCTCGGTCCGAATAATGCAACTGTAGCGTTTGCATTCGGACCAAAGCGAAGTTGATCTCCAGAAATGTTAGAATCTCCTTCTTGAACAGTTACGAGCACTCTTCCTGTAACAGCTCCTGTAGCTGGAGTAGCAAACCCTGAAATAGTAGCATCAACTGGCGGGGATGAAGCATCGATAATTTCTTGGCCTGCATATACTGACAAATTCCGAAGTGGTAAACTTGCATTTTGATAAACAACCTCAAGTGTCCAACCAGCAGAACGACTGATTGTTGGATCAGCTGAAGTTCTTGCAGCTGGCACGGCACCTGTTGTATATGTGCCTGCCCCACCTGCACTTACAAGATTCGTTACATTAGCAGAGCGAGCATAATAAAACTGCTTTCCTACTGAACCTTGCTGCGCGGTAGCGGGATCTGGCGTAACAGCAAACGTCCCTGATGGTGTTGTAAATGTAATATCATCATTTAAAAACGGTAAAACATCTTCCGTATCAGTCCGGTAAGTACCAGCCCAAACTAATTCCGCATATAACACACTACTCCCCGCCGGAAGATTTAAAATTGCACTTGAAGAATTCAATTGCCATTCATCCGTTGTTCCTGCTGGGAATCCTGGTACTTGTAGCGCTGTATTTACCGTTGTAAATACAGCAAGTGTACCAAAAATATTACCTGGCGCAGGCGATGTAGGGCTAAGCCCTAACGTATTCCCAGTGAACGTGACTGCACCAGGTACTGTCGTTGTAAAGCGATTCATAAAAGGCACATAATCATCTCATTTCATTTATAGTAAAAAGTGCTCTATACTATAAAATGTAGACAAACTATGCAACGTACGTTGTCCAACAAAATTCCACATATATGGAGAGGAGTTTATTACACTATGCGCTACGTTATCGTAACAGGAACTTCACAAGGTTTAGGTGAGGCAATCGCCGCGCAATTGTTAGAAGAAAACACGAGTATCATCTCTATTTCTAGAAGAGAAAATAAAGAGCTTACTAAACTCGCAGAACAATATAACAGCAAATGCATTTTCCATCCCTTAGATCTTCAAGATGTACATAATTTAGAAACTAACTTTAACGAAATCATTTCATCTATTAAAGAAGACAATGTATCTTCTATTCATTTAATTAATAATGCGGGTACAGTTGCACCTATGAAGCCGATTGAAAAAGCAGAAAGCGACCAATTCATTACGAACGTTCACATTAATTTACTTGCACCGATGATCCTTACTTCCGCTTTCATGAAACATACGAAAGACTGGAAAGTAGATAAACGCGTTATAAATATTTCATCTGGCGCAGGAAAAAATCCTTATTTCGGATGGGGAGCTTATTGTACAACGAAAGCCGGTGTAAATATGTTTACACAGTGCGCAGCTACTGAAGAAGTGGAGAAAGAATATCCTGTAAAAACTGTCGCTTTCGCACCTGGTGTTGTTGATACAAATATGCAAGCACAAATTCGTGAAACAAATAAGGAAGACTTTATTAACTTAGATCGATTCACCGCATTAAAAGAAGAAGGAAAGCTACTGTCACCTGAATATGTTGCGAAAGCTATTCGTAACTTACTAGAAACTGAGAATTTCCCGCAGGGTGAAGTAATTCGAATTGATGAATAACAAAGAGGCACGCTATAATAGCGTGCCTTTTCATTCTATTTCTCTAAAAATATGAGTACAGACTCCATCATCTTCTCATAACCAATCTCTTGATAAATTTTATTTGATGTTGGATTTGCCAGGTCCGTATATAATGTCGTTGTTTTGTAGCCTTCATCTAACATACGTTGACTAAGTGCAGCGATACAACTAGATGCGTACCCTTTTTTCCGAGCTTCTTTCGGTGTATATACGAAATTAACTGTTATATTGTTTGTAGTCGGTCTCGTTTTTGCAGCTACAGAAACAATCTTCCCGTCTACTTCTAAACCAAATAGACGATGATTAGTAATTAATGTATGAGCAGTTTGTTTCGCTTCTTCTTTCGTAGTAGGAAGCTTCACATCTTCGCAAAATTGATATATCCACTGCTCTATTAATGTTAGCTCATCACTACTTACTTCTCGAAAGATTCCATCTCCGTTCCACTTTTTCTTTACTTGTTTTAATTCATATATACCTTGCTCCATTGCAACATTAGTTTTCTTATTCTCTAACACTGCAATCTCTTCCGCTAATTTCTGTACGATTTTTTTATTACCAATCAATCCAGGAATATTTGGATATACTTTCGTTAACTCTTTTGCAAGTTCCTTAATAGCTACTGCCGAAATCTCAGACGTAGCAACAATTATTTGTTTCTTTTCTTCTGTTTGAAGAAATACAGCTGCAATTTCTTCCTCTTGTTTTGCTACTCCTATAAATATCGGTTCTTGGACCATTTGTAATACACCTAATATGAGATTATTTTCCTGCTCATTCTTCTCTAAAAATGGTGTAACCTCTTCTGTAAAATTAAGAATCTCTTCATATACATGTAGTTGAATCATCGACAATCTCTTCCCTCGATTTATATTTAAATTAAGTATTGGCGATTAATTCATTAAATCCTTCTTTTACGATTCAATAATATTCGAAGCTAACGTATTCAAATCATTTTCAGCTTGTAAAATTCTTTGTTTTTCCTTTTCAAATACCTCTTCTTCTTTTTGAAATGACTCTTTTCGATTTTTAATCATACGCTCCATCTCTTTTTTACTCGGTCCACCATATACATTTCTTTTTTGAATAAAAGCTTCTGGCGATATAATTTCTTTCCACTCTTCTTCTAATAAATTTACTTTCAAATTTTCTTGTAAGTATACATTTATATCTTTGAAATTTAATTCATGTAACTCCTTTTTCTGCTCCAATGACATATTCGCAATCGCACTTGCTGCATGATGTGCATGCCGAAATGGTATTTCATAGTTTTTTGTTAAAACATCTGCGAAATCTGTAATCGTAATCGCGTGTTTATATGAACGACTTTTTAACGTTTCCTCTTCTACTTTCATCGTTCGAATAACTGCGTTCATCATACAAAAAACACGAATCGCCTTTTCGATTCCTTTATATAAATACGGCTGCAAGTCATCCTCCGTATCGACAATATCGCCAAATGGTGTATTATGAATCATTTGAAATACAGTAAATGCTTCCCCTAAAGCACTACTCGTAATAGCACGGGCATGTTCTATTGAAACAGGATTTCGTTTTTGCGGCATAATACTACTTATTTGCACATATGGCTTCGCTACAGTAATCCCATCATATTCTTTCGTCGCTAATAGTAAAAAATCATGAATCCACCTACTCGTATTCGTCATAATTACCATTAGTAACGAGCTAACTTCTAATAAATAATCCGCTCCAGCAACAGCATCATATGAGTTCTCAATTACATTTGTAAACCCAAGTAACTGCGCCACTCGTTCTCGCTTAATTGGGAAGCTTGTTGTAGAAAGGGCAGCTGCCCCCATTGGAGAATGATTTAAAAGATGATACGCTTTTTTCATTCTTTCTAAATCTCGTTGCATCGTATCATAAATTGCCAAAACATAATGACCAAATGTTGTCGGCTGCGCCGGTTGTGTATGTGTATACGCGGGCATAATTGTTTCCATATGTTCACCGGCGAGCTCCAGCATACTTTCTTGCAGCAATAAATGATGTTCCATTAACCGCAATACAAATTGCCGTAAACTCATGCGATACATCGTTACACCCATATCATTTCTGCTTCTACCGATATGCATATTACTTACAAATTCACACTTTGCTTCTTGAGAAAGCAAATGTTCAACTAAGAAAAAAAGATCTTCATGTTGCTCTGTATATAGCAACCTCTCCTTTGGAATCCCCTCTACTTTTTTAAGTGCGGTTAATATAACTTTCGCTTCTTCTCTTTTCATTAACTTTTCTTCAGTTAACATAGTAATATGTGCCCTATGCACTTGAAACATATCTTTTAATAAATAATTACGCTGAAAATTAAATACGTGCTGTAATACACAATCCACATATGTTTTCCCAGGGAAATCAGCGCCTTCACTCTTTATAAACTCTTCTTTACTCTGTTTCATCACCTTTTCCCCTCTCAACTAAGTATTACTACCCATCATACCCAGGGATGGCAAAAAAGTGCTTGTACGTAAAAATAAACTCGGTGCTTATAGCACCGAGTTTATTTAATAAAAGTCGCATCATACTTATCACTTTGCAACACTTGGAAATGTAAATTTGCTAAGTGTTTACGTATTTCAGCACTGTCATCTTCATTTAAATTATTTGCTAAGAAAACAATTTCTGTACAGTTTCCGCGTTTATCCATTGCATAAACTGCTTTAGTTACCGTCCATGGTGTATAACCATTCTTTTGTCCAGCATGCCTGAATGTTTTACGATATTTCTTTGCGCTCATATCTGTTTCAACGATATTCGCCCACACTTTTTCTTCAGCTTCTGTAAGACCACCCTTATGATTTGCCTTTTGAAGCAATACCATATAATCATTTGCCGAAGCAGCAGGCAATCTATCCGACCAAATTTTGTCGTATCGTTCCTCTAAATAAAGAGGAATTTCCTTCTGTAATAATGGTCCCTTCTTTTTTAAGCGTTCATGAATAATCATGGCATACTCTCGATATTGCTCTTGGGACATTTCTTTTAACTTTTTCTCTATTTTATATTTTGGAACATGTAATTCTTTATGCAAATATCCTGGAATATATAATGATGAAACAATCGGAAATAGTGGTTGGTGTGCAGGGAGCGATAAGCTTTGTAAATTTCGATTAATGTTATCTAGCCCTAACAATTCCATTAAATATTCAGTATTTGCATTTGAACTGAACTTAACCATTCCTTTTGCAACTTCTTCTAAAGAAACCGCTCCTTCAGTTATCTTCCCTGTTTTTTGCAAATAATTTTGCCACCTGTCTTGTGCACCACCATCTGTATTTGGTACATAATAACGATTCACATCATTAATTGAGACGAAACTAGACGGATCAATTTTCCCTTCGGTAACTTGTTTCGTATATTCAAGCGCCACAATTAATTTCATCGTACTAGCAACTGGCAATACAACATTTGGATTTACAGAATAAACAACTTTATCATTTCTCTTTACTAGAAGCGCGCTATTTTTTTCATCTTTATGTTCTTCAATAAAGGATGCTATATATTCCGCATCATCATTATTTGAACTCCAAACTTTTTTCACTAAAAAGTTACCTGATATTAGCAAAACAAAAATACCCACAACCACTGCGCATACTATAGTTTTTTTCAAGTAAAATTCCTCTCCTATTGTGTAACTCTTCTCTATTTATCTTTTAAAAACAACATAATGGAGATGATTATTTAAATAATCATCTCCATTATTTTAACTTGTATGTTCCTATTATGTCTACGTCATAATTTTCACAAAATCCTCTAGAAACTTTTTATAATGTAAAGACCAGCCAATTTTAACCCAATTTTTCAACGCTTTTGCTTCAGGTTGCGGGCGAAAATCAGCGATACTTTCCCCTTTCGCAACTCCAATCGTATCTACATCAACACGACGATACACGTAATCTAAAAGAGATGGATTTGCCGCTACCATCATTGTAACAACGTCATGTACTGGACTACCTGTTATTTTGGGATTTAACTTTTTATAAGCTTTATAATAATACGTAAATATCGGTTCGATTAACTTATTAAAACTTGTTTTAGAGTTTTTCGTAATATATTTTACCATCTCTGGTGTAATAATTGCTTCGGATGTAACGTTAAGCGGCACTACTGTCACATTTTTTGCATTTTGCATAACTAATTGTGACGCAATAGGATCACCATGAAAATTCGCCTCTGCGACTGGTGTAACATTTCCAGGCATTAAGAACGCACCGCCCATTATATAATATTCTTTCACATACTTCATCATCGGTTTTTCTAAAATAAAAGCTGTTGCCAATGTTGTTGACCTACCAGCATCAACAATAATTAATTCTCCTTTATACTTTTCAAGAATATCGAAAAATGCACAAAAGGGTTTTATATTTGGTGAAAAAGCTTTTGGGGGTTTAATAGGTCCTAAGCCATCTACGCCGTGAATTTCTGGATAATACGTCACAAAATCACCAGACAAAGGTATTTTAGCACCATTAATAACAGGTATATCTTCCCTGCCAGCTATTTGCAATAAATACGCCGCATTACTCGTCGCCTTTTCCTGCGTTACATTCCCATATCCAGTTACGACTCCAACGATATCAATATCAGGATGCAATAATCCATACATAATTGCTAAAGAGTCATCAATTCCCGGGTCTCCCAAAAACAACACTTTTTTCATTGACCTCAACTCCATCCCCTCAGTTGTTATTAATTTATGAATAACCATGGATATACAGAATAGAAAAGAACAAATTCAGAAGAAAAACGTAGTCCTATATGGACTACGTTTTTCTTCTAACTTATACTGTTTTTTTCACAACACTCATACTTCCAATGATGTAAGCGATAAACGCCAAGCAAATCGGGAAAACAACTGTATGTATACCAAATGGATTAGGGAAGCAAAGATGAATTAACATATAGGAGCCTACTCCAACTAGAATAGATGCAAGAGCTCCAGTTGCATTTCCTTTTTTCCAATATAAACCTAACACAATCGGCCAAATGAACGCTGCTTCTAAACCACCGAAAGAAAATAAATTTAACCAAATTAAAAAGTCTGGTGGCTTAATAGCGGCAGCATATACGAGTAATCCTACGATACCAGTAATCAATAGGCTACCTTTCTTTATCGTACTATCCGCGGCATCTTTATTTATGTAGTTCACATATATATCTTTAATAATTGACGAACTTACAAGTAATAACAATGAATTCACAGTAGACATTATCGCTGCCATTGGTGCAGCTAAGAAAACTCCAGCTAACCAAGGTGGCAACACTTCCATCGCGAGTAGCGGCATTACTTTATCTGGTACCGTTATGCCTGGAAGGACTACTCTTGCAAACACACCTGTTAAATGCATACCAATCATAATTGTACCGACGACAACCGTTCCAATGATTAATGCTTGGTGCATAGCTTTTGAATTTTTATAAGACATAGCACGCACACTAATTTGCGGTAATCCAACGACACCAATTCCAATTAAAATCCAAAATGATGTGACATATGATTTCGTTAAACTTCCATCCGCTCCGAACGGTGTTATTAAATTCGGATTAATTTGAATAAGTTCCTGCATAATCTTTTCAACTCCGCCACCAGCAATGACAGTAGCAATTAAAATGATTGTTGTTCCGACTAACATAATGATTCCTAATAACGTATCTGATAAAGCGACTGCACGAAATCCACCAATTAACACATACACAAGTACAGAAAATGTAAATAAAAATAGTGCCGTTGTGTAGGAAAGTCCTGTTAGCGACTCAATTAATCGTCCGCCGCCAACCCACTGGGCTACTGTTGCTGAGAACAAAAAGATTATAATACATAACGCAGAAAGAACAACTACCGCTTTATTATTGTATCTGCCCTTTAAATAATCAATAAGCGTAATTGCTTCCATCTTTCTAGCGATAATAGCAAACTTTTTACCAATAACCGTTAAAACGATATATCCTGTTACAACTTGAATCGCTGATAACAGCACCCATCCAAGACCCATATTGTAAGCAATACCAGGCCCGCCGATAAAGCTACTTGCACTACCGTACGTAGCAATCATCGTCATAGCTAATAATAAGCCACCAAGTTCACGCCCACCAAGAAAATATTCTTGTAAAAATTTATTATTAGCGGTTGCTTGTACACGTCTTGATGCATATACACCAATTAAAAACACAACGATAAAAGAAATTATCATTGGGATTATTACATACCAATTCATCTATCATTCCTCACTTTTTTCTTCCTCATCGAGTGAAATATCTTGAAATAAAAAACGAACAACTAAAATAAGCAAAATAACCATTACGATAAATCCAACGATACAGCTATAAAAAAACCATGCTGGAAAACCTAATACATATGTATATTCACTCGGATCCTTACTTCCAAGCCCATAAGCAAATCCATACCATATTATAAAATTAATAATAGCTAATCCAAGACCAATTAACGCTTCTCTATGGGCAACTCGAAAGCGCGGATCATCATGATAATTCTTCATTTTCCCCCTCCTCTCACGATGTATAATTGTACCATTGTTCTTCTAGTTTTTCCTACTAGAAAGCAAAAACAAGCAGGATTTTTTATAATCATATAGAAGACCCTCTTACATTACATATTTTTTACAATTGTAACACAAATGAAATTTGAATTTTCAGCATTTGTTAATTATGATTTAAATTAGAGGCTTTCCATCTAGTTCCTACATCCTTGATTTCGGAATAAACGCCGTCTCGTACTGCGTTTAAATTATATTTTCAAGGGGGTTATACAATGAGTCAACTAGCTGTAAATCTTCATGAAAAGGTAGAGAAATTTCTTCAAGGCACAAAGAAACTATATGTGAACGGAGCGTTCATTGAAAGCGCTTCCGGAAAAACTTTTAAAACTCCTAACCCAGCAACTGGTGAAACACTCGCTATCGTTGCTGAAGCTGGTCGCGAAGACATTCATAAAGCTGTGGTAGCTGCTCGAATGGCTTTCGATGAAGGTCCTTGGTCACGCATGAGCACTGCTGAACGCAGCCGTCTTATGTACAAGCTCGCTGATTTAATGGAAGAGCATAAAGAAGAGCTCGCACAGCTCGAAACGTTAGATAACGGAAAGCCAATCCGTGAAACAATGGCGGCAGACATACCACTTGCAATTGAGCATATGCGCTATTATGCTGGCTGGGCGACGAAAATTGTTGGTCAAACAATTCCTGTTTCCGGTGATTACTTTAACTATACACGCCATGAGGCTGTTGGTGTCGTCGGTCAAATTATCCCTTGGAACTTCCCACTTCTTATGGCAATGTGGAAAATGGGAGCTGCGCTTGCTACAGGATGTACAATCGTTTTAAAACCTGCAGAACAAACTCCACTATCCGCTCTATACTTAGCTGAATTAATTGAAGAAGCTGGATTCCCGAAAGGTGTTATTAATATCGTTCCTGGATTCGGTGAATCAGCTGGACAAGCACTTGTTAATCATCCACTCGTTGATAAAATTGCATTTACTGGTTCTACTCCAGTCGGTAAACAAATTATGCGACAAGCATCTGAATCATTGAAACGTGTTACTTTAGAGCTTGGCGGTAAATCACCGAACATTATTTTACCAGACGCCGACTTATCTCGCGCGATTCCTGGTGCACTTTCTGGTGTTATGTTTAACCAAGGACAAGTATGCTCTGCTGGATCACGCTTATTTATTCCAAAGAAAATGTATGATAATGTCATGGCTGATCTCGTCCTCTATTCTAAAAAACTAAATCAAGGTGTCGGTCTTAACCCTGAAACAACAATCGGTCCTCTCGTTTCCGAAGAACAACAAAAACGTGTAATGAGCTACATTGAAAAAGGGATTGAAGAAGGCGCTGTAGTACTTTGCGGAGGAAATAATCCATTCGATCAAGGCTACTTCGTTTCTCCTACAGTATTCGCTGACGTAAATGACGAAATGACGATCGCAAAAGAAGAAATTTTCGGTCCAGTTATTTCTGCAATACCTTTTAACGATATTGATGAAGTAATTGAACGTGCAAATAAATCACAATTCGGCTTAGCGGCTGGTGTATGGACAGAAAATGTTAAAACAGCACACTATGTTGCAAGTAAAGTACGTGCTGGTACTGTATGGGTAAACTGTTATAACGTCTTTGATGCAGCATCTCCATTTGGAGGATTTAAACAATCCGGTCTTGGCCGCGAAATGGGATCTTACGCGCTGAACAACTATACAGAAGTGAAGAGCGTTTGGATTAACTTAAATTAACGAGAAAGAACCTGACCTACTCGGTCAGGTTCTTTTCATTATGTATTCATTTACACTTGCAACCCACCGCTCACATTTAATACCTCTCCTGTAATGTAAGACGCATACTCTGATGCTAAAAAGGCAGCTGCGTTTGCAATATCTTCCGGCGTTCCGATTCTTCCAACTGGAATCGCTCCAACCATTTTCTCTTTTACTTTATCCGGTATTGTTTTTGTCATATCAGTATCCATAAATCCTGGACAAATCGCATTACACGTAATACCAAAACTCCCAACCTCTTTCGCTGCTGTTTTTGTTAAACCTACAACCCCTGCTTTTGTAGCCGCATAATTTGCTTGTCCAATATTTCCTTCCCTACTAATAGAAGAAATATTAATAATCCGCCCATACCCTTGTTGCCTCATATAAAGAAGCGCTGGCTGCATACAGTAAAAAACGCCAGTTAAGTTCACTTGTAATACTTGTTCCCAAGCTGATTTCTCCATCTTATGTAACATTGCATCTTTTGTAATTCCAGCGTTATTCACTAAAATATGTAATGTACCAAATTTTTGCACCGCATATTCAATTAACGACTTCGCTTCATTTTGATTACTCACATCACATCGATATAAACTCACATCATACCCTTCATCTGATAATTCACGTGTCGTTTCTTGTAGCTTCTCTTCATTTACATCACTAATTAATACTTTGGCCCCTAGTTTTGCAAAAACTCGTGCGATTTCTTTTCCAATCCCCTGCGCAGCACCCGTTACAACAGCTGTTTTCCCATTCAATGATTCCATCTCTATCCCCCATTTCTATTAGTTATATTGTATATTTCGGCTCTATGCTTTCCAAATCCTCTTTGTATAAAAAAGTCTATTTGTGTCAAACTAACTTTGCAACACCGCATAAAACACAAGGAGATTGTGTCGAATGAAAAAAAAGAATGTAAATCGAAACAAAGCTGCCGATGGCATTGATGTTGAGTTCGCTCGCGAACTCGCTGACCACAATGACTTAGAAGCAAACGCACGTGCAAATGCCGCTGATGCACGTCAAAAACGCCAATCAACAGAAAAATAAGGCACTACAACGTTCCTTATTCTTTTCAACAGGGACCTACTACCCATCAAAATAAACCGAGAGTATCTCTCGGTTTATTTTCTATATTTCTTTACGTAGTGCGCTAAAGCAAGTAACGGATATATATGCCCATAACTATGATAGCGAATATAAAAGCCCCCCGGTAACCCTGTACCAGTAGGATATTTTTCATTCATAGTAGACTGCGCAAGCAAATATGAAATTCCTTTTCGAATAATCGGTGTTTCTTGATCGTAGTAAGAAATGAGTGCATCAAGTGCCCACGCTGTTTGTGACGGCGTACTAAAAGGTAAAGAAATAAATTTTTTCTCTACACTACTTTGACAGGATTCTCCCCACCCTCCGTCTTCATGCTGCAAATGTTCGAGCCATGAAGCTGCTTTTTTCAACGATGGATGAGTAGAAGGCACTCCTAATGCACGTAAGCCTGTCATCGTTGCCCATGTCCCATATATATAACATATCCCCCATTTTCCATACCATGATCCATTCTGTTCCTGTACATCCATTAACCATTTGATAGCTTTCTTTTTTTGCTCTTCAAGCAATTCATTCGGTGCATACGTTCCGAATAATTCTAACACCCTACCTGTAATATCTGGTGTGGACGGATCGGTTATCATATCACTCGCATTTTCAATCGGCAAATTCGATAGTAACTTGCTCGTTACCCCTCGTTCAAAAGCTCCCCAGCCTCCATCATTGTTTTGCAATCCTTTTACCCATTCCACACCTCTTCCCCACGCATCATCTACTCTATCATTCCCTCTACTTCGCGCTAACGCTCTAAGGGCAGCTGTAGTATCGTCTATATCAGGGATCGTCGTATTAACATCTGAAAATCCCCAACCGCCAGCTACAAGTGATGATGCATGTACGCTCCAATCTACCTTTTTAGTTTGTTGTTTTTGCAATAAATACTCCGTCGCCCTTTGAATCATCTTATTTTCATTTGTAGCTTTAGCTTCTTGCAATGAATAGCTAAGTAAAGCGGTATCCCATACGGTAGAAGGAGAATTTTGCAAATGACTTCCTCTGTCCATCTTCCATATATAAGATTTTAATCCTATCACAGCTTTTTCAATAATTGGAGACTGAATAGAGTGCCCTAATGCAAGCAAAGCATAAATCATATAAAACGTAGCACTGGCGTAACTATATAATGTTCCATTTTCATCTATACGCTCCTTCATAAAGCGCTCTACTTCTTCGTATCCTTTATGATGTAACGATAATGGATAAGATATTACCTTTTTCACATCACCTAACAACGATTGAAACAGCGGAGACCGCTCCTCTCGAAACCATTGCCCACCCCCGCCTGCAATATGATTTAAATTTGGCAATAACTTTTTCTCTACACGGAATCTCTTATTCATACAAATCATCATCGGAATTAAATGTATACGCGCTGAGCTGCTTAGCCCAAATATACTGAGGGGGGAGTCATCTTGTAAAAATAAGATTGGCGTTGGAAAGTGAAAAAGCGCAGGAAATTCATATTCTCCATGAATCGCTAATAAAAATTTCGTCATAAAATGAGCACGAGAAACTCCCCCATGTTCCTTAATAAACATTTCAGCTCGCCTCATATTCATATCTTCTTTCGAATATTTTTCCGAAGCAAGTAAAGCAGCATATGCTTGAATCGTCGCGGATAAATTCCCTCCCTTTTCATCTTCGTATAATTTCCAAGTCCCTTCATTTGTTTGAAGAGATACTAACCTTTTCACAAACGGTTCTATTTCGTCATTTCGCCCTAATAATTTGAGTAAAAAAATCATGTGACAATCCGTTAGCAAAGCTCCTTCAAAACAAAATTGCCACGTTCCGTCTTGCCTTTGCATCGTTTGAAGTGCAGTCGTTCTCCGCCCTATCTCCTCATGCACTTTGTCATATAGTAGCACACCGCTCACCCACCTTTTCTAAGTCCGTATACGATATTCGAAAACTCATCTAAATATGTATGAAAACAAAGAAAAGCAGAACGTGTATTACACACATTCTGCTTACAAACAATACCCAACCCCGACAACAATTCCTAATAGTGCACCAACAACAACTTGATACGGTGTATGTCCAACGAGCTCATTTAACTTTTTATATTCTGTTTGTCTACCATGAAAAAAATCATTCAATATTTTCGCTTGTTTACTTACCGCAAGCCTTACTCCTGAAGCATCGTACATAACAATAATGGCAAAAATAGCGGCAACCGCAAATATTGGACTCTCCACACCTTCCACCACTCCGACACCTGTAGCAAGTGCAGTAACAGTCGAAGCATGCGAACTTGGCATTCCACCTGAAGCAAAGAACTTAGCAAAATCAAACTCGCCTGTTTTTATTAATTTAAAAACGACTTTCGTTAACTGTGCTAAAAACCAAGAAATTATAGCTGCTATAAGTGGATCATTATGTAAAATTGTTTCCATGTTTTTCAGCTCCTCACTGACTATAATGGAATTTCTATATAATATAAGTATAAAGAAAAATGCGTAGAAAATACTACGCATTATGATACTTTTGCTGATTTATTTTTAATGAATTTTGGTTGCTTCTGTAGTAGAAACTTTGTTTTCGCCATTGAAAAGACAAATAAAGCAATCCATATACCGAAAAACGCAATCATATGAGTAGATGTGAAATGTTCACCAAAAACGAACACACCTAAAATCAAACTAATAGTCGGCGCGATGTATTGTAAAAACCCTATCATATAGAGCGGAATAAGTTGTGCTCCTTTAGCAAAATAAAAGAGTGGTAACGCTGTAACAATACCTGCCCCTATTAAAAGAAACGTTGATATTGCCGAAATAGAACCGAACGAACCAAAGCCATGAACTCCTGTCATAAACAAATATATAAGTGCAAATGGCGTCACTAACATCGTTTCCATCGTAAGCCCAATTGTTGCATCATAATTTAATAATTTTTTCGTTAATCCATATAATCCAAATGAAAAAGCAAGTGAAAGAGAGACCCATGGAATTGATCCGAAACGTATCGTTAAAATAACAACGCCCAATCCAGCTAAACCAACCGCAACATATTGCCAAAAATTAAGCTTCTCTTTTAAAACAACTGTACCAAGTAAAATACTTATAAGTGGATTAATATAATACCCAAGACTTGCTTCGATTACATGGTTATGATTTACGGCCCATATGTATACAAACCAGTTTCCACTAATAAGTACCGAAGCAATTGTTAATGACATTAATAATTTAGGTCGTTTAAAAAGGGCCACTAACTCCCCACCAAACTGACGAAACCTCTTCGTTACTCCTAAAACTAACAACATAAAAACAAATGCCCAAACGATGCGATGCGCTAATATTTCATCTGCCGGTACTTCCTCCACCCATTTCCAATAAATCGGAAGGACTCCCCACATCGTATACGCACCTGCTGCATATATAATCCCCTGCTTTTGCTCTGCTGTTTGACTCCCCATCTTCCTTTTTCTCCTCTTCTCTTTTTTTCTTCATTATAAAGTCTCACATGCTTACTTTACCAATATTCAATCTGCATTTCTTTCGACATTCCTTTTGCAAATCCTTTATATGTATAAAAACACTCCTACTGTTATAATAACGAGCACTGGAATACCGAAGACAAATTTACTTTTATGTGTCTTATGATGAAACATATACATACCAATCCAAGCTCCAACCGCTCCTCCAGCTGCAGCTGATAAAAACAACGTACTTTCTGGCGTTCTCCACTGCTTTTTCTTCGCTTTTCGCTTATCAAGCCCCATCATACTAAATGCTATAACGTTAATAATAATAAAGTATATCCATTTCATCTTATTCTCTCCCTTAAAAAATTCGCTTTATTGTAACACGAAAAAACCACGCAGGCGAGTAGCCTGCATGGTTTTATAATTCAGTCTCTTGATTTTCTTGTTCTTTCTGTTCTTCCATTTGTTGTTCAGCGATTTCCGCTGAAATCATTCCATAATAAATTTCTGGATATAATCCAAATATTTGATATACACTTCCTAAAAATGGCATCGGAATCCCTCATTTCTAAAGTTGTATTGTCATTCTTAAGGATTCCCTTTTCACTCATTATACATTCGTTTTTGGCACTTCTTCTTCATCGGGAACATGTAATATATTTTGCCATTTTTTATAAGGCGCACTATTTGGATCCACATACCCTTTCGCATACGAACGATCCCACAATTGTTTCATAAACATCTCTTTCTCTTTCTTCGCAACCATATCTGCACCTGTTCCGTAATAGTTTTGGAAATACAGCTCAATTTCATCAAGGAATAGCCTTAACAAATCGTCAGATGTTTCTTCTAACGTCGGGTCATATTTTGCCTCACGGTCATACATTAAAATCATATCTAAAATATTATGAACATGCTCTTTACGGAGCCATCTTATATCTTGAGCGCCTAATACAAATGCATGTGTATATAAATGTCCACCTTGTATCATTGCCTTTTCTTGTTCTTCTTCAAATCGTGACAAGATGTTTTCATAAATAAACGGATTATGAAGCAATGCTCTGTGCAACTTATAACTTTCACTTGAAATATTTTTCCCCATCGACTGAATTAAAAAGCTACGGCCAACACCGTTATATTGATACACGAACTGTCCATCAACAGCCACTAGGCTAATCCAGCGATACATATACGCGTACAGAAGAGCACGATTACATTTATCGTAATCTAACTTCGTTTGCGTTGCATTCAAGTCTGGCATAAAGGCTGGTAAGTGCCAATATTTATCTAAATGCGGCGTCAAACTAGATTTTTTACTATTTAATTTGTTCACGCGGCGATAATACGATTGAAAATAATCACCTTTATCGTTCATAAAGCCATTCGCAATATGTCCAGATGAAAGCTTAGGAAAATCTTGTAGCGATAATCCGTAATGAGCACGATAACAAATCACTTCAAATGGTGAAAACGCCTCGTTTACCGTATCTTTTTCTTTAAACATTTCTTGCAATAACTCTTCTTGCAATTCTTGTTTTAAAGAAGGATGTACGCCCCAATATTGTAACTCTCTATGATGAGAAACTTTCGGAACGAACGGACTTGCTAAATGGAAAAGATCTTCAATTTTTTCACGAACGTATTCATCACGATCACGTTTCTTGAAATCTGCTTCTTTTCGCAATGCTTCAACGATATTAAGCTCTAGTTTGTCACGATAGCGCACTTGAAGTTCATCATAACAATAACTCAATATATGTTCACGATAGAAGTCTTCCACCTTTTTCGACTGAATTTCTTCGGCTTTCGCATCACGACAATATTCCCCGTACAAGCTCATATAAATTTCGGACGATATATCTTTCGGTAATACACCTAAATTTAAATGCTGCTGCATATCTTGCCAAATCTTTTCTTGCAATTTCTCTTCAGCTAATACGTATACATTCGTCGGGTTCGTTTTCCCCTCAAATTCCTTGCTTCGCTTTTGGATTTCAAACAATAAATTTTCACGTGTTTCGTGTAAATTATCAAAGAACCTTTCCCAATATTGAATCATTTTATCAACTGCTTGGTATAGCGATTGATACACGAGTTCTAATAACATTTCTTTACGATACTCACTTAATTTGTGGACATATTGCGTTACGATATCTTCAAATTCTTTTTTGAACACACGTTGCTGATTGTAAAACATTTTCCCGACCCAGCCTTGTTGCTGCGCAATTTCAACGCGGCGAACAGCCGTTACCGTTCCATCAATATTACTCACATTAAATTTCTTATCGTAGTTTTGAATTAAATTACGCTTTTGTTCATTATTTTCATGCAGTCGATTCATCTTCTCTACTAACTGCTTTCGAATTTCATACAGCATAAAACGTGCTGCGACTGGATGGACAGGATCCGTTTTCTTTAAAAACCATGTATTTAATTGATAAGACTGTCCTTCTGAGCCACTCGGTGTAAAACGATCTGATTCGATCATGTCATATAAAAGAGTAGTCACATGCTCATGTACACGGCTCGGAATGGCATAAGCATATAAACGAACCGCATGATCAACTCTCGCTACTTCCCCCTTCATTTGTTCCATCATTTTAAGCTTCGCAGCCGATATTTTACACTCATGCTGCAGGCGATTTAATTCTTCATCTTTTTGCACTGTACGGTGTACATAGCTTTCGACAGCCTCTAAAAACAACTTAGACTTCGCGACACCAACCTTACTGCCCTCTGCTCCTTCGCGCGTCTCATTGAACATTTGTCTATAAAAAATATGAGCCTGTTCTGGACGAGTAGCAAGATGCTCTAAATCTTCTAAATAACTTTTCCCACGCTCTGGCTGTTCACGCTGCATACCACGTTTTACATCTTGATCGTATCTTTGCTTCTTCTCTTGAAACAGTTGATCTAAATGAAGCCACGATTCATCTAAACCTTGCACCGCCCATTTTAAAGCACAGTATTTCAAAACGTGCTCATACGGATAAATGAGCTTCGCCGTTCCTGCTCCGCAATATCTCCCTTTCCCACTCGATTCTGCCAATTGCTGAATTTGATTATCTTCTTGTGCAAAATGATTTGCAGACATTGGACTAAATAACTGTAAATAAATCGTATTTGCCATTTGCTCCATATAATCCGATAAATTGTGCAAATGGTGCCCATGTAAATTTTCATAATCATATAAAAAACAATAATTGTACGGTAAATGATGCTGCTTTATCGTATGATTTGTTCTTCCATCTTCATCCACTTGATCAGGACGATATTCTAATTCAATCGTTACGCCGCCTCGTTTGGATAATTCACCAGTCGATCCAAGCGTAATAGCGTGCAACTCTTTTAACGATGCATAACCATTCGCTTGCACAGTTTCAAACTCTTTCGCACTAACCGTTCTCGTCTTAACTAAAACATCTGGCATTAAAAACGCACCGCGAATTAAAATGTTATGATGCTGCAATTTCTTCCGGAGCATCTCACGCAAATATAATGCGATTTGTAAAAACATCCCTGAACCTGTTCCGCCGGCTAGTGATGTTACAATAATGACACGTACACCATATTCCGTCTGATCACTTGTAACTGGAAAAATCTTCTCGATTTCTTGCCAAAACGATGTGAGTTTATCTTCTTTCATCGCAGCACGTAACGCTAAACGTGAAATGACGCGTAACTGTCCGGCTCCTTCTGTTAACGGTTTATCCAGTATAGTCGGGTCCATCGGAAACCACTCTGGAATCGTTGGATCTCCCGCAATATACTCTCTCGGCGTTTTACTCGAACTCGTTTGCGTCTTAAACTTCCGAATATGATCAAATTTACTCAATGTATTCACATCTGTATCAAATACATGCATTGCTACCTTTTTACGACGCTCCTCAGGTAATCTTTCATATATTTGATGTGTGACAGTACTACCGATTCCACCTAAGCCAATTAAAATTGTTGGAACTTGTAATGTCATGTGAACCACCTTCCTATTCTTGCTTGTTTGAAAAGAAGAATAAAGAGAGACGGGCCTCCTCCGCCCCTCTTACAGCCTATCTACTATTCACATTCGTACCGGTAAATCTCCTTACCATATCCTCTATCAATTACTAAAAGTTCATTTGGATACAACGTCTTATGCTCCATTCCTACCTCTTCCTCTGTTATAAACATCCCATCAATAATCATCCCAACTACTTGCGATTCTTTTGCTACAAATATAGATTTCGATCCTTTTTTCGCTATTAATGTTACAGATTGCACAGTCTTTCTTTCTGCTCGGAATGGAATGCCAAAATAGTGCTTCCACCATTTATTTTTAAGTAACTCTGGTTCAGATTGATAAAGCCAATCTTTCGCTACTTCTTGATCCCATTCGTAATATAGTAATGCTTTCCTATGAAATCTCGGACGAACAACCCATCCTAAAATAATAATTCCTACTATTAAAAGTAATAAAGTGATAGGAATTACAAATTTAAAAATGAGCGCATACTTCTCAAAAAACGGCGCATTTTCAATGTGCAGTACGATCTTTTCCTTTACTTCTTGTAATGTTGAATCATTGATCGTGATGGTAGCCTCTACGGTGCCGGTATCTGTAAAATTGAATGTGTCGGAGTAATAAGGTCGAGGATAAACATAAACTTGACTACCATGCTGTTTTAATTCATAGTTGATCGATTGATTCGATGTGACACCAGTAGATTTTAATAGTTTCTTTACAGCCTCTTCTGTCATCGGTTTACCATTTAACTGGGGCTGTAAAATAAATGGTTTACTATTTTCTAAATTTGTTACCTTTTCTTCATAATCTTTCGTAACAGCTTGAAGTGTTAATTTTGGTTTTTCAGCTGGTTCAATCTTGAATTCTTTCGTCTGTCTATAAAATCCCTTTATATTCATATGGACTTTCCCGCGTACTAACTCTTTACCAACCTGTGTCTCGTAATAAAACACATGTCTTTTATCATCCCACTTCATCGGATACTGCTTTCTGTCTATTTCTACTTCTGCTTCGAAATAAGAAGTTTGAATTGGTAATTCAGTAGGTTTCGCTTCAATAACAGCTGTCACACCTTCATACATTTTTTCAAGCGTTTTTCTATCTTTATCATCTTTGTCGTACGTAGAAACAGTATAATTAAGCGCTGGTTCAACAAGTACTTGTAATCCCTCTTTCTCAATGTCCTGATCCACTTCTATCGTATATGTCCCTGGCTTAATCACTTCCTGGTTCGCTGTACTTACATGCACTATATTTCCGAATAATTTAGCTTCTCCTGGTGCATGTATAGAAAAAGAAGACTGCAATTGTAACGGTTTGGAAAGTTGCATAACTTTATAATTAGACAAAGAAGGTGATTGTCGTACAAGCGTCATACGCTTTAATGGAAATGGTGTTGTAATCTCTACTTTTTTCCCTACTATTTTCGTTTTGACAATCGACTCAACAGAAGAAAATGGATCACGATTTGCAACTAATGCTGCCACTTGATTCACACTTTGTACAATACCATCCTCACCGCTAGACGGCATGACAACTCCATTCATTTCTTTTTTCCAAATCTCTTTAAACGTATTTAACTGCTCTTTTTCTTGCTGCCCTAAATCCTCTTCCATCGTGATTAAGACTGGGTGTAAAGAGATCTTTTTAGAATCCATCTCTTTCTTAAACTGCGCTAACTTCTGTGTAATTTGTTCTTTTCCGCCAATCTTATCTTTCTCCAAATCATTAAATGCCCCGTCAGTTAATACAATAAGCCAAAATTCACGTTTCCCATCTATATCTGCTTCCTTCTCTATAGATTGCATCGCCGTTTCTACTGCGCTAAATGGAGTATTTAAATATGTTTTCCACGCGCCGATTCCATTAATTTCTGTTTGCCTTTGATCCTTTGTTAACGAAATGTTTAACGGATCATTTGGCTTACTCATTGGAACGTAAGAAAATTTATCTTTCTCATCTAATAGCGCAACTAAACTTTGCAAGGCGTAATTGGCATACTTCCAGCGATCGTTATTTCTCATGCTGCCCGAATCATCATATACAAGTGAAACGACCCTTTCCTTTGCCTCCTCTCCTTTTGCAAAAACTGAAAAAGGTAAACATATAAATAGAAACAACATGAACGTGGCACAAATTCGAATTTTCATGATGAGGCTTCGCCACCTTTGTAGACAAATTCCTATGTTTAAATTTATGAGGGGAAACAAGATATATGACTTGTATTTTAGGACAACGAACGAACCATAACTTTATTATGTAAATAGATATATAACTTGGTAATATTCCTTCTAGCATTTTCTATCCAATTATATAAGTAAAAAAGCCTGTTTAAGCTCCACCCTTAAAACAGACTTTTCCTACTTTTAAAATTAAAAACTCCTAGCAAAAAGTTTGATTTTTAATTAGCACATCACTTCAATTGTATATCCTCCAGGTGCTTCGACATAAAACGTATACGCATGTGCATGTTTAGGCGGTTCGACTGAAAATCCGTCTTCCTTCAATCTTTGATTAATTTTATTAACTTGTTCTTCATTTTCTTGTGGAAATCCTACATGAAATGTTTTCGGATAATGAACTTCTTTCCCTTTCATTAAAGTTAATATAAACCCATCATTATCCCGCAAAAACCGCAAAGGCATTCCCCCTTGTTCCACTACAAGTTAAACTAAAATATTTTTCTAAAAACTCTCTAGCAGCTGTTACATCTATAACTGTTAAATTAAGATGATTAATTTTCAATTCACTCGCCTTCTTTCTTAATTTTCTAACATTTTATCATATAAATAAAAAACACGCCTTTCACAGCGTGTTTCATTGCTTCACATATACCTCAACAATTGGATTTTCTTTATTATCTGCATGTAAACGTATATTCTCTTCACCCGTATTATAAATGCTAGCTACCAGCATAACTGTTAACAAATTAGGGATTTTCCCGTCACTCCCATATTTTCGTTCAAGAGCTTCTGTATACTCGAAATCCAAATCACCCTGCACATATGTATACACTTCAAAACCATCTTTCAAATTACATACGACCGTATCAATAATATCCGCTCCTACTTGTTTCTTCATTTCACCTCGCAGTGCTTCTATTAATTCCTCCCAAGGAACTTCGTACGTCTGAAATTGGTCTGTAGATTTCATTTCTCTTCCTCCTCGTTATGTATCCTGTTCGTATATTTCCCCTTTCGTATAACAATTATGATAGATAGGTCATTCATACAAGCCGCACTTGTCCCCCCTACATATCGTATTACTGTAATGGGGAAGGAGGAAAGAACATGCATAGAAAAAGATGTTATGATACATGCCAACGTTATTTCGGTAAAGTTGTTCGAATTGAAGATCGGGATGGTCGCATTCACTTAGGCAAAATAATCGATGTAACAAACGATTCTGTTTGGATTGAACCAATGCAACAGCGCTCATCTTTTGATACAGGATTCGGATACTATGACGCATATTCAAACGGTGGATGTGATATTTGCGGTGGTCTTAGTAGATGTGACAGCTGTGGATTTGGATTCGGTGGTGGATTCGGTGGTGGATTCGGTGGTGGATTCGGTGGTGGATTCGGTGGTGGATTTAGTGGCTGTGGTTGCGGCGGTCGTGGTTGCGGTGGTTGTGGCGGCGGTGGCTGGGGCCTTGAACTCGGATTTGGCTTTATTTTTGGAATTACTTTGGCTGCATTATTTTTCATCTAACATAGTAAAGAGTTGACTATCTTTAGCCAACTCTTTTTCTATTTTTCACATATAAAAATCCGATGCCCTAAAATATGTTGATACATAAGCAGTACTTGTTCGTGTTGCACCCACGCCTCATACAATTCTTCCGGAATAAACGGTGATACATTCCACTCTGGCTCTTCCACATGTCCTGCAACTGTTTCTGCAATAGTTCCGCCACCCGCAATTGTAATTCTTTTAAAATTTGCCGCTTGAAATAAATGAACCCACTCATTCTCAGTTAATAATTCTTTCATACCGTATAACTGTCCAATCTTTTCCTCCTCTTTCTTCTCAATATGTTTTTCGGTAATCATTTCAATGACAACAAGTCTCCCATCCTTTTGTAATACACGATAACATTCCGAAATAACCTTTTCTTTATTTGTAAAAGCGAGTATAGATTCTCCAAGTACAAGCTCAAAATAATCATTTAAACACGGTAACCCTTCTACATCGCCTTGAATCAATTGTATATTTAAACCATCAAACAACCATCTATCTTTCGCTTTTTGAATCATAATTTCATTCTTTTCAACCGCTGTCACTTTATAACCCAATTCTTTTGTCATATACGCCGCTGTTTTCCCCGTGCCGCAACCTATCTCAAGAACATTTGCTCCGTGTCTAAGTGGCAATTGAGATAGTAATTGCTTCGTTAACGTAAAACCCCCAGGATGAGCACTCCCTATTCCGTAATAAGCTAAGAAGTCGATGTAAGTATTCCGTTCCATACGATTCTCCCTTTTTTATTTTATATATTCCAGGAAGGAAGAAAAGTGCATAAAAAAAGGGCGCATCGCGCGCCCTCTCTCTTACTTATCTTCACCAATATATGCCCATTTGTAGCTGTAATCTCCACCAACTGGATGGTGAATAATACCTTTTACTTTCGGTCTTTGAACAAGAGCATCACCACGTTGATATAACGGTGCAATTACAGCGTCATCAAGTAACATTTTCTCAGCTTTCAGTAAGCTATCCCAACGATCTTTCGTTTTCGTTAATAGCTCGCCTTTACCTTTTTCTACAATTTCATCGTATTTCGGATTTGAATATCCAGTTTGGTTATGAGGTCCATTTGTAACGAACATATCAATGAATGTCATTGGATCTAAGTAATCAGGTCCCCAACCAGCGTAAGATAAATCATAATCTAGATCTGATTCTAATTTTAATTTTTGTTTAAACGGTTGGTTTTTCAAATTCACTGTTAAGCCCGGTAAGTTCTTCTCAAGCTCTCCTTTTAAGAACTCACCTACTTTTTTCGCATTATCGCTATCGTAGTTTAATAGCTCTACAGTTACTTGCTCTTTTCCAAGTTCTTTTTTCGCTTTTTCCCAATGCTCTTTTGCTTTTTTCACATCTGTTTTTAAAATATCTCCGTTATCTTTACGGAAGTCTTTTCCATCTGGACTCTTCGCAAATTCTTTTGGTACTAAGTAATCTGCAGGTGTAGATCCGTCATTTAAAATTACATTCGTTAAGCCTTTTTTATCATATGCCATTGCAATCGCTAAACGTAAATCTTTACTCTTTAACACTGTATCTTGATTACCACGTTTTTGGTTTAATCGTAAGAAGAACGTTGACGGTGTTTTTTGTGTAAAGAAATCTGGATTTGATTTATATTTGTCAACCATTTCAGATGCAAGTGCTGCACGATCGATTTGTCCACTTTCATATAAGTTGACACGTGTACCGCTATCTTTTACTACGTTAAAGTTGATTTCTTCTAATTTAACTGTTTTATTATCCCAGTATTGTGCATTTTTCTTTAATTTCCAACCTTGTTCATGTTTCCAGTCTGTTAATGTAAACGGTCCGTTATACAACGTTGTATCCGACTCTAAACCGTATTTTTCACCTTTTTCTTTTACGAATTTTTCATTTAACGGATAGAATGTTCCGAATGAAGTTAATTCTACAAAGTAAGGAACTGGATTTTCTAATTCTACTTCTAATGTGTAATCATCTACAGCTTTTACTCCTAACGTATCAAGCTCTGCTTTTCCTTCATTAATTGCTTTTGCGTTCTTTAAATCAAACATAATGTATGCATATTCCGCTGCTGTATTTTTATCTACCGCGCGTTTCCAAGCAAACACGAAATCCTTCGCTGTTACAGGTTCTCCATTTGACCATTTCGCATTTTTATTTAATGTGAATGTATATTTTTTACCATCATCACTCTTTTTATATGATTCAGCAACCCCTGGTGCTGCTTTATTATCTTTATCAAGTCGATATAAACCTTCCATTACGTTGTTTAAAGCAAGAAACGATACTTGGTCTGTCGCTTTAGAAGAATCCATAGATGGAATCTCTTGGCTCTCCGTTAAATTAAGTACTTGCTTTGCAGCTAATTTCCCGCCTTCTTTTTCGCCACTTTTCGGCGTTGTGCTTGCCTTATCTTTATCCCCTGATCCCGAGCAAGCTGTTAATGCCATACTCATTACTAGAACTGGTGCTACAACCGCTGTTAATTTTGTCATCTTTTTTCTCTTCATTTTTTTGTACCCTCCCCAATTATATGTACGATATTAACATTTAGAGATTCTCTATTAACTTTCGTTATCAGAAAATTCTTATTAATTAATATTCTACTATTTTTTTCAGTTTTGTAAAGTATTTTTGTAAATTTTCTAAATGTTTATTTTTTTATGATAATAACTTGCTATTTTACTATTACTACTATATGAATTATCCCCCGTCTACTATATGTAAACATATCCCCTCTTATTCTTCTCTATTGCTATGTTCTATATTTTTTTCATCAATATGAAATCTCTGCTATCATTTATCTATCCAATTGTTGAACTCCTTTCTAATTTCCATGTGCCTTATTCTCTTATTCATACAAAAAAAGCATTTCAAAAGCAGATTAGCCGCTTTTGAAATGCTTTCATATTATTTCTTTCCGCCATCCTCAGTTACATACGCCCACTTAAAGCTATATTCTGGACTAATGTTGTGTTTCACAATTCCTTTTACATTCGGTTTCATTACATACGATCTTCCTGTTTGATATAAAGGAACTAACCCTGCATCTTCTTCAAGGAATAATTTTTCTGCTTTTCCTAACGCTTCCCAACGCTTCTTCGGATCAGATAATAATTCATTACCTGCTTTTTGCACCATTTCATCGTATTTCGGATTCGAATAACTCATTTGGTTATATGGGCTCTTCGATTCAAACATATCAATAAATGTCATCGGATCCGCATAGTCTGGACTCCAGCCTGCATAGGAAATTTCATAGTCTTGCGCTGATTCTAATTTTAATTTCTGTTTGAATGGCTGAATTTTCGTGTTAATTGTTACACCTTTTAAATTTTTCTCAATTTGATCTTTAACATAATCAGCAATCTTTTTCGCAGTTCCATCATCATAGCTTAGTAATTCAATTGTAACTTGATCTTTTCCAAGTTCCTTTTTCGCTTCTTCCCATGCAGCTGCTGCTTTTTTCGTATCTTGTTTCAGACCATTTTTAAACGTATCTTGGTAATCTTTACCGTCAGGTCCTGTCGCAAGCCCTTTTGGAACCAATTGATCTGTTGCTTTTGATCCATTATTTAAAATAACATTTGCTAAACCTTTTTTATCAACTGATAACGCAATTGCTTCACGAAGTTTTTTGCTCTTTAACGGTGTATCTTGTCCGTTACGCTTTTGATTTAAACGTAAGAAGAATGTACTTGATTCTGCATACTCACCGTATTCATCTTTATTCGATTTATATTTATCTACAAATTCTCCTGACAGTAATGTAAAGTCAATCGATCCTGTATCATATAAATTTACTTTTGTAGCCACTTCTTTTACAACGCTGTAATTAATTTCTTCTAATTTCACAGTCTTATTATCCCAATACTTATCATTTTTCTTCAGCTGCCAACCTTGTTCATGTTTCCACGATGCCATTACAAATGGCCCGTTATACAATGTTGTATCTGCTTCTAAACCGAATTTCTCTCCTTTTTCTTTTACAAACTTTTCATTTAAAGGATAATATGACGGGAATGCTAATAGGTTTAAGAAGTACGGTACCGGTTTTTCTAATTCTACTTCTAGTGTATAATCATCTACAGCTTTTGCTCCTAATTCTGTTGCAGGTTTTTCACCTTTATTAATTGCCTCTGCATTCTTAATATAGTAGGCAATAAACGCATATTCTGCCGCTGTGTTTTTATCAAGTAAGCGCTGCCATCCGTATACGAAATCTTTCGCTGTTACAGGATCTCCATTTGACCATTTCGCATCTTTACGCAGTTTAAACGTATATTTTTTACCATCTTCGCTTTTCGTACTTGATTCTGCAGCAGCTGGAATAGGCTTATTATCTTTATCAAGACGATATAATCCTTCCATCGTGTTCCCTAAAATTTGTGCGCCTAACGTATCAGTAGACTTAGAAGTGTCCATCGTCGGAATTTCTTGATTTTCTGTACGATTTAATACTTGCTTCGCTGCATATTTAATATCAGATTTTTTTTCTTCCCCACTATTAGATGTAGTAGTCGTTTTCTTCTCCCCACCTGAACCAGAGCATGCTGTCAATGCAACACTCATTGCTAAAACCGGTACTACAACCGCTGTTAACTTTTTCATCTTTTTTCTCTTCATTTTTGTACCCTCCCTAATTATATGTACATTACCAACCCTTGAGAGACCCCTTGCTAACAATTAGTTTTCTGAAAATTACAACTAATATTATTCTACTCTTTTTTTCGCATTTGTAAATAGTTTTATTTTAAATATTCTGATTTTAATATTCGTAATTTAGTATGATTTATCCCCCATCTACTATATGTACGTACTATACCCCTTATGCTTCTCTATTTACTTGCACTACAAATTAGTATTTTAAGCTCAATAAAAAAGCATTACAAAAGTAGATTAGCCACTTTTGCAATGCTTTTTAAATTCCATTATTTCCCGTCTTTCTCAGTTACATAAGCCCATTTAAAGCTATACTCTGGACTAATATTATGGTGAACAATGCCTTTTATATTCGGTTGTAAAACGTAAGCATCTCCACGTTGGTATATAGGTACAAGCACTACATCCTCTTCAAGTAATAATTTCTCTGCTTTTCCTAGTTCTTCCCAACGTTTTTTCGCATCATTCGTTAATTCACCGCCCGCTTTTTTGATCATTTCATCATATTTCGGATCAGAGAAGCTCATTTGGTTATGAGAATGCTTAGAATCAAACATATCTAAGAATGTCATTGGATCTGCATAATCAGGTCCCCAGCCAGCAAACGAAATATCATAATCTTGCTCAGTTTCTAATTTTAGTTTTTGCTTGAATGGCTGAAGTTTAATATTTACTGTTACACCTTTTAAATTTTTCTCAATTTGATCTTTTATATATTCTCCAACTTTTTTCGCATTACCAGTATCATAGTTTAAAAATTCAATCGTAACTTGATCTTTGCCAAGCTCTTTTTTCGCTTCTTCCCATGCTGCCGCTGCCTTTTTAGGGTCTTGTTTCAAACCATTTTTAAATGTTTCCTGGAAGTCTTTTCCGTCTGGTCCAGTCGCTAAACCTTTTGGTACTAAGAAATCAGCTGGCTGTGAGCCATCATTTAAAATAACAGTTGATAAATTCTTTTTATCAATTGATAACGCAATTGCTTCACGTAATTTTTTGCTCTTTAATGGTGTATCTTGTCCACCACGTTTTTGGTTCAGACGGATGAAATACGTACTCACTTGTGAATATGTTCCAAATTCGTCTTTCTTATTTCTATATTTATCAACAAACTCACCATTTAGTAAAGCAAAGTCAACTTGACCGCTATCATATAAATTCACACGAGTTGCTTGCTCTTTTACAACGCTATAGTTAATTTCATCTAATTTTACAGTCTTTTTATCCCAATATTGATCATTTTTCTTCAATTTCCAACCTTGCTCATGTTTCCATTCAGTAAGAACGAACGGTCCATTATACACTACTGTATCAGATTCTAAACCGTATTTATCCCCTTTTTCTTTTACGAATTTTTCATTTAATGGATAGTATGATGGGAATGCAACTAAGTTTAAGAAGTACGGCACTGCTTGCTCTAATTCAACTTCAAGCGTATTATCATCTACCGCCTTCACTCCTAATTCAGTTACAGGTTTTTCTCCTTTATTAACCGCTTCTGCATTTTTAATTGGGAATGCGATAAATGCATACTCAGCAGCTGTTTTTGGATCTAATAGACGTTGCCAAGCATATACGAAATCTTTCGCAGTTACTGGATCACCATTTGACCATTTTGCATCTTTACGTAATTTAAATGTATATTTTTTGCCATCCTCGCTTTTCGTACTAGATTCCGCTGCAGCTGGGGTTGGCTTATTATCTTTATCTAGGCGATATAAACCTTCCATTGTATTTCCTAAAATTTGTGAACCAAGTGTATCCGTATTTTTCGAAGTATCCATCGTTGGAATTTCATTTGTCTCTGTTCGATTTAATACTTGTTTCGCTGCTAGTTTTTCTCCTGATTTACTATCTCCACTTGAGTTTGTGCTTGTCTTTTTATCTCCGCCTGATGTAGAACATGCTGTTAATGCCATGCTCATTGCTAAAACCGGTACTACAACTGCTGTTAGTTTTTTCATTTTTTTCTTTTTCATTTTTGTACCCTCCCTAATTCTAAACGATAGCTATTTAAGAATTTTCTGATAATTCTGTTTTTCTTTATATATTTATCAGACGATTCTTACTACTTCTTATTCTACTAATTTTTTAAAATTTGTAAAGTGTTATTATTGAAAATTATTAAAAAATTATTTTCTTACAGTAATATTCATAAAAATTCCATATAGTTTTTTAACATCGTTTTTTATCGTTACATATACACTAATTTAATAGTGTTAATGATACTTCCCAATAAATAGACTGTAGATTGTCGTTAATAAATAATGTATATTTTAGAAATCTCTTTCCTACAAAAACAAAAAAGCAGATATAGCATCCGCTTTAATTTCCCTCAATTTGCTTCTCACTTAATCCAAGATGTGTTCTGAGTGTATTACTCAAATTTTGCAAGTCTTTTTTATTAGGATTATAATAATATACACGCTTCCCATTTGGGCCATTTGGTAAATATAAATCATCACCGTTCAGTTGAATCTTCTCAACTGAACAATCTAAACCATATTTATAAAAAGATAAAATATCATCCAATGCTAAATTTGTTTTAAAATCGCCATCGACGGCCTCAACCATTTTCTCCAGTTTTGTAATAGACCCTACACTTTTTAATTTACTTAAAATCGCCTCAATAACAAGTTGTTGGCGCTGCCCCCTCATTGCATCACTATCAATATGACGAGTTCTCGCCAAAGCAAGTGATTCTTCTCCCGTTAATTTTTGAACCCCTTTTTTCAAGTGAATCGTATCAGGTTCATCTTTACTATTTTGTTCAGTAAATTCAACCGGGACATCTACCTCAACACCATCGAGCCCATCAACAATTTTAATAAATGAACCAAAATTAAATTTCACAAAATAATCTACCGGTACTTGCAGTAACTTTTCTACTGCCTCAACAGAAGCTTGTGGCCCTCCATCTTTTCCGTTTTTAACGAAACCACTTCCATATGCGTGTGTTATTTTATCCTTTTTCTTTTCGATTGGAACATATGTATATGTATCTCGTGGTATACTGGTTAACTTCACTGTCTTATCTTCTTTATTAAACGTAGCTAACAATAATGCATCCGTATGAAATGTACCATTATACCCCTTTTGCCGTTCTTGATTTTCATCAATTCCCATAATTAACATTGAAACGTTGTGTGTAATTGGCTTTACAGCTTTCTCACGTAAATTTGATTTTTCACCACGCGATAAGTTCAAATTAGATTTTTGTACGAGATTAGAAGTTTTCATATATACATAAGCACCATACCCAACTCCGCCAAATAGTAATACTCCTAACAATACACTTATTATCGTTGTCTTTTTATATTTTCGTTTATTTTTCTTTTCTCTTGAAGGAGAGGTATTCTCCATATAGTTCCCTCCGTTTTCTATTCATCTAATATGTTTTTCGATTTTTCATAATTAGTGCTATCCTTTTGAAATACATTCTCTTTCAATCCTTTGTTTATTTGTATCCATTCAGTCGTAATCGAATATTGAATCATACCTTCATGGAAACTAAGGAACTTCAACATAATCCCCGTATTTTTATCTACAACCATTTCAAATTTCCCACTCAAATCTTCAGATATACTTACAGGCATTTCTATGTTTATTACCCCTTCTATTTTGTAGCAATCGAGTCCAAGATACTTCGTTTCTTTATAACTCCAATCTTTATATCGAATTAATAGATCAGCAAATTCTGATTGAATACTGTACTTAGCGAATCCCACATATTCGTCATCATACCGTTTCTTCTCACCTGATTTTCTCAACAACCTTTCCGTAGGGTTTAACTTTAATAGTTCATTATTTCTTTCTTTTGGGCTCCATCTCGTCTCTTTATACGTATTATTCTTATCATTAAACTCTTTTTTTCCGCCCTCGTTATAAATAATCGTGCTTTTTTTCGATAGTTTGTCTTCTTTAGATGAAATACCACTTTGTTTCTCCGTATCAATCGCATATTTATATGTTGTAGCAATTTTTGTAGAGCTAGAATATTCTTCGAATTGCCCTGAAACATTTTGGAAATGATCAATTGAATCAAGCATCTTTTGATGAATCTTTTCCTTATCTGGATAATTGACGTTCGACTTTATTTCTTCTTCATTCTCATAATCAGAAAATGCATTCTTCTTTACGTAATTAAACATCCCTCCATTTTGTGCAAAGCTCTGTATAGAAAACTCAGACATAGATACAATTGATAGCGTTAGAACAGCGGCACTAATAAACATCATATGTACTCTATAACTCTTTCTTTTTACAGGAAGATTATGAAGTGTATCATTAATTTTTTCGTTTAGTGCCTGTGGCAATACGGTATTATCCTTTTCTATTCTCTTTTTTAATTTTTCATCAAATGATTTTTCTTTATCCATTTTAACCACCTCCTACTCCATCTTTAATCGCTCTTCTAATTGTTCCCTTGCACGTGACAATCTTGATTTAACCGTGCCTTTTGGAATTTCTAAAAGCGTTGCAATACTTTCTTGATTCATATCTTCATAATAATAAAGTACGGTTACAGCTCTTAGTTCTTCGGTTAAAGACTGAATAGCATAACAAAGATCAATATCTTCATATCGATCGAACGCCACCATATTACTATCATGATCCTCAATTACAATTACTTTTTTATAAGAGCGAATTATATTGTTACACTCATTTATTAAAATTCTAATTAGCCACGTTTGAAAAAACTCTTCTTTTTTCAGTTTTTTTATATTTTCATAAGCTTTTAAAATTGTTGCCTGCATTGCATCCTCTATATTCGTCTCATTACGTAACATCGCCTTCGCAATGCGATACATCTTTACTTTTTCTGTATGTATAAGTGTCATAAAAGCCTCATGATTACCCTTTTTTGCTAAAGAAACATCCGTTTCTTCTTTTACAATCATCTTATATAAAGGAATTACTTTCACAATTGGTCCTCCTGTTTCAGCCTCACTATTAATTAAACTTTACACATATTAGACGGAGTATCCTAGAAAAAGGTTCCCTTCTTTTTGAATATTTCTACAAGAAAAAATGTAAACATTCAATTTTGACTATCTACTTAAATGTTTCTCTAAAAGATATCCCTTCGAATTTACAAACGAAAAAAGCCCACTAATTAAGTGGACTTTCTACTTTACAACGGCAAATCTCTCTTCCTAAACACTACAATTGCTACTATGAAGATACTAAGCGCTCCAGCAGTTAAGCCTATACTTACTGGCCATATATTATATGTTCCTTCAGCAATTTCTTTCGGACGAAACAATGTAAACAAGGATATATTTCTCATCCATTCTAACTTATCACTTAATTTACCTACCATATCTAATACGAAAAATAAGATAGTTAAACTTGCTGAATAACTTAGTGCCTTTCTTTCGTCATTACATATACAAGAAAAGAAGAATGAATAAGCACT
Source organism: Bacillus sp. FDAARGOS_1420 (assembly GCF_019344915.1). Taxonomy (NCBI): domain Bacteria; kingdom Bacillati; phylum Bacillota; class Bacilli; order Caryophanales; family Bacillaceae; genus Bacillus; species Bacillus sp. FDAARGOS_1420. Next base: position 2,616,104 of record NZ_JAHWJB010000002.1, read on the forward strand.
AACTACTAAAAATATTAGTCCTCCGACTACATTTATCTTCAGGAATAATTCTTTATTTAAGTTATTATCTTGTAGAAACCACTCTGCACCTACTATACCCGCTACATACGTAACAGTTACTATGATTAGTAGTCCCAATATGAGAATAGACGCTTGTGTAATAGCAATTTGCACCCTGGATACAGGTGTTGCTAATAAATATGCCATCGCCCCTCTATCTACATGACGAGCAATTAAATGCGTTGCAACCGTGACACAAAAGATTGTTAAAATGATAATAAACAATAGGCTATAATATTCACCAGCTAAAAAATCCATTACATTTTGAATTGGACTTTCCATTCCAACAATTTTTTTTACACTATCAGGCATGGCACTTATTAATTCATTTAACCCTTTCGCTGAAACCATCGATGGGAATATCCAAATTAATAACCATAAATAAAGAGCTGCACCAGTTGCATAACTCAAAATACTTTTTTGTGTTTCTTTCAAACTAGCTAAAAACAATTGCTTATTCATGCTTTACCCCTTCTTTCTTATCGTAATAATGCATAAATAAATGTTCTAAATCCATTGCTCTCGTTTGAAGTGCCGTTACATTATAGTTTGAAAGTATTTGTAAAACAGCTTGATAGTTTCCTTGTACAATAATCGATGCTTCTCTTCCTTTCACCGCTTCAAATTGCAAATCACATTGTTTAAGAGACTCGATTTCTTCTTGAGATGATACTGTTACATCTATCACCTGCCTTCTCATGCCTTGTAAATCATGAATGTTTTCAACGGTTACAAGACAACCATCTTTAATAATAGCTACTCTGTCACAAGTTCTCTCAATTTCAGTGAAAATATGTGATGACATAAGGATTGTTTTTCCTCTTTGCTTTTCCTCTAATATTAAATCTATAAATACTTGTTGCATAAGTGGATCGAGTCCTGATGTCGGTTCATCTAAAATTAACACTTCTGGATCATGCATAAATGCCGCAACTATACCTACTTTTTGTTTCATTCCTTTAGACATTTTTCGAATTGGTGTTTTCACATCGAACTGCAAACGTTCTATCAATTCATCTCGTCTTTTTATATCTTTTAACCCACGCATTCCTTGCATCAAATTTAAAAACTCTAATCCATTCATTCCTTCAATAAAAGAAATCTCTCCTGGCAAATAGCCAACTTCTCTTTGAATTTTCGCAGCATCTTCCCAACAATCTAATCCGAAAATTGTCGCTTTACCAGCTGTCGGTTTTATAAATCCCATTAAATTACGAATCGTTGTTGATTTCCCAGCACCATTTGGTCCTAAGTAGCCAAAAACTTCCCCTTCTTTCACTTCAAATGTAATATCAAACAAGCCTTTTCCATTTGAAAACTGTTTTGTGACATTTTGAACTGAAATCATAAGCCCACCTCATTTTTTGAAATATTTAATGTATGATATTTCAAAATTATTGTACTCCTCATCTTTCATATTCGCAACAACTTTTTGAAATATTTATATGTCCATATTTCAAAAATATTGTTTTCAATTATTTTTTCTTGTATATTTTAAATGAGGTGATTGCTTTGAACGGCTTTGAAAAAGTGAAAGAAAAGAAAAAACGTGCCATTAAAGATGCGGCCTTTACATTATTTTCAGAACGTGGATTTAATGAAGTGAAAATAGAACATATTGCAAAAAAAGCAAACGTTTCTCAAGTTACAATTTATAATCATTTTGGAAGTAAAGATGCGTTATTTAGAGAGCTCATACAAGAATTTATAATATCTGAATTTCAATATTATAAAGATCTTGCAGAAGAAAACTTACCTTTTCATGATATGATGCAAAAAATGATTGTAAGGAAAATGAATACTGGTGGGTTATTTCAGCCAGATATGTTACTACAAATGATGCAAAGGGATGAAGAGCTCCGAGAGTTTATTTATAGTTATCAAAACGAAAAAATCCTGCCTTGGTATTTAGAAATACTAGAACAAGCACAGCAAAAAAATGAAATTAACCCTCACCTTACTAAAGAAATGATGTTACTATACATTCAAATGTTCACTAAGTTAGGTGATGATTTCGGGGCACAACTTCTTGAAGGAGATCGAGAAAAACATATACAAGATATAGTCACTATGTTTTTTTACGGTCTTTCTGTTCCACAAAAATAAAAAAGACACGAAATTCGTGTCTTTTTTATTTTACCGCAATGACTCTACCCGTTTCACTACTTTCAGTCGCCAATTGAATCAATTTAATAACGTCTAAACCTTCTTGAGCAGTTACAGGTAGTTTTTCACCATTTAATATGCTATCTCGCACGCCTTTATAATACATGTCATAGCAGCCGACTTCTGTTGGAATACGCTCTAAGCTTTCTTCTGTTTCTAAAGTAGCAAAATTCTCTTCAGGGTCTGCTCCATAACCATTATCTCCCGGCTTCATTCCAGTCTTTAATTGTTCTTCCTGTGAATCCATACCATACTTCACGATAGAACCTTTATCTCCATGCAGTGTAAAATGTGGTCCAGCTTGTTTCACATAACTGCTACTATGTAAAATGACACGCTTTACTCCGTAGTGAAGTACAACATGGAAGTAGTCATCAATTTCTGCACCTGGTCGTTGCTTTATTACATCAGCATGTATCGCATCTGGTTTCCCAAATAATGATAATGCTTGATCAATTAAATGTGAGCCTAAATCATATAAAATTCCTGATCCCGGTAAATTCTTTTCTCTCCAGCGATCACGTACATGTGGGCGGAAACGATCGAAATGCGCTTCATATGCGTATACATTCCCTATTCTTTTTTCTTCTAACAATTTCTTTATCGTTAAGAAATCATTATCCAAACGGCGATTATGATACACACTTAAAACGACATTATGTCGGTTCGCTAATGAAATAAGTTCTTCTCCTTCTTCAATTGAAACAACGAATGGTTTTTCCACAACAACATGCTTGCCGTGTACAATTGCTTCTTTTACATATGGAAAATGGGTTGTATTCGGCGAAGTAATAACCACTAAGTCAATATCAGCTCGGTTTACTAATTCATCAATTGTACCAACAACTTCAGCATTTGGTAATGCTTGTTTCACTACTTCTTCTTTTGATGATAAAATAGCACGAATATCGTATTCTTCTATCGTTTGTAATAACGGGATGTGAAATGTTGTACTAGAAAATCCAAATCCTACAATCCCTACACCTATTTTTTTCATGTTGCCCCTCCATTTGTCCCGCTATTTGCGGGCAGTAAGATTCCTACCTCAAAATTCAGCGAAAGCAAAGAAATTAGGTGAGGAATCAACTGCTCGTAAAAGCCCGATTGGTGAAAGCTAATAATCAGTGGGGGATGAAGAACCCCCCCCACTGATTAAAGTTTCACTTTATGAGAACGATTTCATCTCATTATTATAACAAGATTATTTTTATATACATAACGTTTTGCTCATACATACCTTTTCATAACTAAAAACCTTGCTAGTTATACACTAGCAAGGTTTTTTCACATTTACTCTGTTCGTTTTTTTGTCCACGTTTCAATTACTTCACCAGTATCATTAACATCTAGTACTAAACTACCATTACTATACCGGTCTTTATTTCGAAACGCTTTCGGATCAATTTCTTCTACAACGTGTTTCTCTGTCTTCATGTAAACTAATTCATCATCTCGAACAATTTCAATACCGACAATGCGGTACGGATTACGTTTTAACTCTTTAAAAATTACAAGGCCTCGCTTCGCCCTCGTTGATTTCTCAATTTCCGATGCCTTTATACGTTTCACAGCACCTCGCTGCGTAACGAGAATAAGTTGATCTTTTTCACCATTTAACGGTTTACCAGAAGCAACATAGTCATCTTCTTTTAAATTAATTGCTTTCACACCAGCTGCTCTGACACCAACTGGACTTACTTCTTCTTCATTGAATACAAGTGCATATGCACCATGTGTTGCAAGAACAATATCACTTGTCCCATCTGTCGCAAATATATCAACAACTTCATCATCTTTTTTCAAGTTTACAGCAACGAATGCCCGTGAATAACGCTGCACTTTATATTGGTTTAATTCTGTTTTCTTAATCATACCGTTTCGTGTAACAAATACGATAAATCGTTTTTCTTCTTCAAAATTCGGTACGACTGTTGCCCAAATTAACGATTCATCTCGCTCGAGTGAAACAAGATTCGCAACGTGTTGACCTAAATCTTTCCAACGAATTTCTGGCATTTCATACACAGGAAGATAAATATAATTTCCTTTGTTCGTAAATAAAAGAACGGTTTCTGTCGTATTTGTATCGAAACGCTCAAGTAAGATGTCACCCTCTTTCATACCGAAGTATTTCCCGTTCGATGCATTATGCGAACGCCAACCTGTTCGTTTCACATAGCCTTCTTTCGTTACAGTAACGATGACATCTTCTTGCGGAATCATAACTTCCACATCGATTTTAATTTCTTCAATTTCCTCTTCAATTATCGCACGGCGATTATCACTATATGTTTTCTTTACTCTCTTCAAATCTGTTTTAATAACTTGAAAAAGTCTTTTTTCACTTTGTAAAATTGACTGTAACTCTATAATTTTCTTACTAAGTTCCGCTGCTTCTTGCTCTAGCGCTGTAATATCTGTATTCGTTAAACGATATAATTGCAGTGAAACAATTGCTTCTGACTGCGCCTCTGTAAATCCAAATTTCGCACTTAAATTATCTTTCGCATTACGCTTATCTTTAGACCCACGGATCGTTTCAATCACTTCATCTAAAATTGATAATGCTTTCTTTAAACCTTCTACAATATGCTGACGATTTTCTGCTTTTCTTAATTCATATTGTGAGCGTCTTGTAACAACTTCTTTCTGATGTCCAATATATGCATCCAAAATCTTAGGTAATGTCATAAGTGTCGGACGACGATTATTTATCGCTACCATATTAAAGTTGTATGGAATTTGTAAATCTGTATTTTTATATAAATAATTTAAAATACCTTCAGCATTCGCTTCTTTTTTTAATTCTACAACGATACGAAGACCTGTACGATCTGTCTCATCACGTACTTCAGCAATTCCATCTAGCTTTTTATCTATACGTAATTCATCCATTTTCTTAACAAGATTCGCTTTATTTACTTCGTACGGAATTTCTGTAATAACGATTTGTTGCTTCCCGCCACGAATCGTTTCAACCTCTGCTTTTCCGCGAATAATAATTTTCCCTTTACCTGTTTCATACGCTTTTTTAATGCCATCTATCCCTTGTATAATACCACCTGTAGGGAAATCTGGTCCTTTAATAACTGTTAACAAGTCATCCACAGAACTATTCGGTTGATCGATACGCATCATTGTAGCATCAATTACTTCTCCAAGATGATGCGGTGGAATTTCTGTTGCATAACCAGCGGAAATCCCTGTAGATCCGTTCACTAATAAGTTCGGGAACATTGCCGGTAATACAATAGGCTCTTCACTCGTATCATCAAAGTTTGACACGAATTCTACTGTTTCTTTATCAAGATCACGTAATAACTCAGATGCGATTGGTGATAAACGTGCTTCCGTATAACGCATTGCCGCTGCTGGATCCCCATCAACACTACCGTTATTTCCGTGCATTTCAACTAAAACATTACGTACTTTCCAAGTTTGACTTAAACGGACCATCGCCTCATATACAGAGGAATCACCATGTGGATGATAATTACCGATAACATTACCTACTGTTTTAGCTGATTTACGAAACGCTTTATCATGTACGTTTCCTTCTACATACATAGAATATAAAATACGTCTTTGTACCGGTTTTAAACCGTCACGCGCATCTGGAAGCGCGCGGTCTTGAATAATATATTTACTATAACGTGCAAAGCGGTCACCTAACACGTCTTCAAGCGGGAGGTCATGAAACTTCTCTGCCTGCATGTTATTCCACCTCCGTCTCCATAATCATTTCATTTTCTAAAATATTTCCTTCTTCTTGCATACCAAATTGTACATTACGCTCAATCCATTTACGACGAGGTTCTACTTTATCACCCATCAATGTCGTAACTCGGCGCTCAGCTCTTGATGCATCGTCAATTTTCACACGGATTAACGTACGTGTTTCAGGGTTCATCGTTGTTTCCCATAATTGATCGGCATTCATTTCGCCAAGTCCTTTATAGCGCTGCAACATGTAGCCTTTACCGACCTTTTTCGTTACACCACCTAATTCTTCATCAGACCATGCATATTCAATTACTTCACTTTTCCCTTTTCCTTTACTTACTTTATATAAAGGTGGAAGTGCGATAAATACTTTACCAGCTTCAATAAGTGGTTTCATATAACGATAGAAGAACGTCAGTAGTAACACTTGAATATGTGCTCCATCCGTATCTGCATCGGTCATAATAACAACTTTATCGTAGTTAATATCTTCAACCGCGAACTCATTCCCTACGCCGCCGCCAATTGCGTAAATAATCGTGTTGATCTCTTCATTCTTAAAAATATCAGCAAGCTTTGCTTTTTCCGTGTTAATTACTTTACCACGTAATGGTAGCACCGCTTGGAAACGACGATCTCGCCCTTGCTTTGCTGAACCGCCAGCCGAGTCACCCTCTACTAAATACAATTCGTTTTTCTGAGGATTACGTGATTGTGCAGGTGTTAACTTCCCGCTTAAAGTACCTTCTGATTTTTTCTTCTTCTTACCAGTACGCGCTTCTTCTCTCGCTTTACGAGCAGCCTCACGTGCTTGTGCTGCTTTAATTGCCTTTCTCACAAGAAGTGTAGCTACATCCGGGTTTTCTTCTAAAAAGTAAGCTAAATGCTCAGATACAATTGCATCAATTGAAGAACGAGCTTCACTTGTACCTAGTTTCCCTTTCGTTTGCCCTTCAAACTGGAGTACGTCTTCTGGTACACGTACAGAAACAATCGAAGCTAATCCTTCTCGAATATCTGTACCCTCTAAATTTTTGTCTTTTTCTTTTAATAAAGAAACTTTACGAGCATACTCATTGAACACACGTGTCATTGCTGTTTTAAATCCAGCTTCGTGTGTACCACCGTCTTTTGTACGTACATTATTTACAAACGAAAGAATGTTTTCTGAGTAACCATCATTAAACTGAAACGCTAACTCTGCTTCAATTCCATTTTGCTCACCCGAGAAATATACAACTGGATGAATCGAATCTTTCTCTTCGTTTAAGTATGAAACGAAAGCCTCAATTCCTGTTTCATAATGAAACACATCTTCTAAATCATTACGTTCATCTTTTATCGAGATTTTCATTCCTTTTAATAAGAATGCAGATTCACGTAATCTCTCACATAATGTTTCATAATTATAATTTGTTGTGCTGAAAATAGTTGTATCTGGTTTGAAGTGCATCGTTGTACCAGACTCTTTCGTTTTCCCGATTTTCTCTAACGTCGTTGCAGGAGTACCACCATTTTCAAAGCGTTGTTCATAAATGCTACCATCTCGCTTAATCGTTACTACTAGCCATTCTGATAAGGCGTTTACAACTGATGCCCCAACACCGTGTAAACCACCACTCGTTTTATAGCCTCCTTGGCCAAACTTACCACCAGCATGAAGTACAGTTAAAATAACTTCAGGTGTCGGCTTTCCAAGCTTATGCATTCCCGTAGGCATTCCTCGCCCTTTATCAATTACGCTAATACTATTATCTTTATGTATTACGACAGAAATTTCGTCGCCAAATCCCGCTAATGCTTCATCAACGGAGTTATCTACTATTTCATATACTAAATGATGCAATCCACGGCTATCCGTACTCCCGATATACATACCCGGGCGTTTTCGAACGGCTTCAAGTCCTTCTAACACTTGAATTGCATCTTCATTATATTGGAACTGATGCTTCGCCAAACTCCTTGCCCCTTTCCTAATCAAATCAGAACATATGTTTCTATTATAGAATAACGCCTCGACTATAGTTTTGGCAAGTTATCTTATCTCTTTTATATACTATTTTCAATAGAAAAATCCTTGTTTTTTTCACAAGGATTCCTCTAGGCTACTATTTCAGAAAAATAATCGTTTGTCAACGAGAAATGGATATGTATTCCAACATTATACATTCCAAACCTTTATCATGATCCAAATGATCAATATCCAAAATGGGATAACAAGTAATAATCCCCAAAAACAGCCTTTAAAAAATCTCATGATGAACACCTCGTTCATCCGCCCTACTTATGTAAAAAGCGAGGGCTGAATCAATCTTTCTATCTTTAAAATCTATACTATTTTGTCATTACATGCTCTACTTTAATGCAACGATCCATTATTACTGTGTAGCCTTTTTCTTGTAAAAGTTTATATGTATCTTCATCTTGTACTCCTAATTGTGCCCAGAAAACATCTGCATCAATCTCTACAAACTCTTCCGCAACATCCTTTAAAAATTCCGAGCGACGAAACACATTTACAATATCAACATGTTCTTTAATATCCGTCAGTGAAGAAACCGCCTTTTCTCCGAGTACTTCATCTACTGTTGGATTTACTGGAATAATGCGGTACCCAGCATCTTGCATTGCTTTTGAAACCATATACGATGTGCGTTCTGGCTTATCTGATAATCCAACAACTGCAATCGTTTTACTTTTCTTTAATACTTCACCAATTTCCGTACGAGTTGGGTTTTCAATTGTCATAATTTATCCCTCCTATTCCTTTAGTATATCCGATAAAGAAAGTCTCTTTCAACATGAAAGAGACTTTCTTTTATTCCGATTATTGATTCTTTGTAGCTGAATTATCTGCTAACGTAGCTGATTTCGTCATTTTTTGACCATTGCGATAGAATGTAACTTCTACTTTCTCGCCTACTTTTTTCTTTTCATATAAATATTTACGGAATTGAAGTGAATTTTCTACTTTTTGATCATCTAACGCTACTACTATATCATATTGCTCTAAACCAGCTTTTTCCGCTGGTGATATTGGATAAATTTTACCTAATACAACTCCATTTGTTACTTCTTTTGGCACTTTTAATTGATTTACTGCATAAGCTTGCACATCTTCTAATGAAACGACACCGACTCCTAGTGCTGGACGTTTCACCACTCCATCTTTTTCAAGTGATTCAATAACTGGTTTTGCAATGTTAATTGGAATTGCAAAACCAATACCCTCTACTGATTGCTGAGCTATTTTACTTGAGTTAATACCGATTACCTCACCGTTTTGGTTAAATAGTGCACCACCACTGTTACCAGGGTTAATCGCTGCATCTGTTTGAATAACTTGTGCTTGCCAATCAGGACGTTTATCACCATCAATATCAACTGGAATTTCACGCTCTTTACTACTGATGATACCCTCCGTTACACTTCCATCAAATCCTAATGGATTACCGATTGCAATTGCTTTTTCACCCGCACGGATTTTACTGGAATCACCTAAACTTGCAACTTTATTCACATTAGATCCATCAATCTCTACAACAGCTAAGTCCAACCAAGGGTCCTTACCAACTAATTTTGCATCGACTTGCTTTCCATCGCTTAGTTTAACGGCAAGTTTATTTGCACCATCTACTACGTGGTTATTTGTTACGATATATGCTTTATTTCCTGCTTTTTTATAAATAACACCTGAGCCTGTACCAGCTGTTTGTTCTTGACCTGTCGGTTGCATCGCAAATGGATCAACACTTTGTTGCATATTAATCACACCTACAACAACATCCTTCGCGCCTTCGATCATTCCCGGTAAATCAGTTTCATTTTTCGCTTTATTTACAACTGGAACTACAGTTCCTTCTACTTGTTTATTAGAATTGAATGACGAAACAGCTGCATCATTATTTTGCACCCATGGCATGTACGGTGCTGCAAAACTAATCGAAACCGCCCCGACTACAGCTCCAACTAAACCTGTGAAAAAATATCCTTTTTTACTACCTGATTTTTTCACTTCTCTCGTTTCACTATGCTCTTCATTCAAATTCGGTCCGTCGTAATATCCCATGTTTTATTTCCCCTCCCTGGTGAATTCGTACTTTCAGTATAGTCACATTTTGTGTCCTTCTTGTGAACTCATCGTGAAATCCAATTAAAAAAATACTCCTATCTACCATTGTAGACAAGAAACGTATTTTTTGTACATTCCACCTACAAAGGAGAGTGTAAATTTGCTATATCCCAAAGCCGGGATGCATAGTAGCTTAAAGGTTATTCTTCGAATTTGTAACCTACTCGAATAACAGTGCCGATATGCTTCGCCTTATCTCCTAGCTTATTTCGCAGTTTTTTAATATGTGTATCAACCGTTCGGTCATCACCGTAGTAATCATATCCCCATAACTGATCTAATAAATGTTGACGTGACAACACAATTCCTTTGTTCTCCATTAAATAAACAAGAAGTTCAAACTCCTTATGTGTCAATATAATTTCTTCACCATCTACTAAAACTGTTCTAGATAGTCGATTCACTTCTATTCCAGCTAAAGACATAGTATTTTCTTCTGATACTCCTACTGCTCCATCCGCACGTTTCAATAACGTCTTTGCACGAGCTACTAACACTTTCGGACTAAAAGGTTTTGTTACATACTCATCTGCCCCTAGTTCAAAGCCTAGTAATGTATCATCCTCATCAGAACGTGCTGTCAGCATAATAATTGGTACCGCTGACTCTTTTCTAATTCGTCTACAAACAGACCAACCATCTATTTCTGGTAACATAATATCTAACATAATTAAATCAATTGTATGTTCAGCAAATAATTCTAGCGCTTTTTTTCCATCTTCCGCTTCGATTACTTCAAAGCCTTCATTACGAAAATAATCACTAACAATTTCACGTAATCTTCTTTCATCTTCAACAAGTAATACTGTTTTATTCATATAATCTATCCCGCCTTTTTACTCTTTCAATCGAATAATACGTTGATTGGAGCTTCCGCGAAATGGAAGTGTTAAATCTTTTTTCTCGATTTCAAATCTTCCATCGACTAAAACATCCCCATACTGTAACAACTCTATCATATCATTATTTCGAGAACTCTGTATCTCTTCTAACGTATAACCTGTATACATCCATAGATTTTTTTTCAAATCTTGCACAGCTTTTGCTACTTTTTTCACTTCAGCAGCTTGGAAGAATGGATCTCCACCTGAAAATGTTACATCTGTTAATGAATTACTTTCAATCTCTTTCACAATTTCTTCTACCGTCATTTCAGTTCCATTGCAAACATTCCAAGATTTCGGGTTATGGCATCCGAAACAACGATGCGGACAGCCCGCAAAAAACACGACTGTCCGCAACCCTTCTCCATCTACTACACTATCATGAATGATATTCATAACTTTCATTTATGCTTCACCCGATCCATCTCTTCACTACGTTTCGCGCTATTCCACTTTGACATATCTCCTACAAGATAGCCCGTTATGCGGCGAATTCTTTCTATATTAGCCTCATCTTCATTTCCACAGCTTGGACATTCATTCCCAATAACTCCGTGATAACTACAGCACTTACAACGATCAACAGGATGATTTATTGAACCGTACCCAACGCCATTCTCTGCCATCGCTTGCACAATTTGCTTTAATGCCTTTTTGTTATGCATAGCTGCTCCGTCTAGTTCAATATACGTAATATGTCCCCCGTTACATAGGGCATGGAAAGGTCCTTCTAAACGAATTTTATTTATCGCTTGAATGTTATAATAAACTGGAATATGGAATGAATTCGTATAGTAATTATGGTTCGTTATACCGCTAATCTCACCAAATTCTTCTCTATCTTTTTTCACAAACTTTCCTGATAACCCTTCTGCTGGCGTTGCAATTACAGAGAAATTGAGTTGATGTTCTTCCATCGCCTTATCCATTCTCTCTCTCATAAAGGAAATAATTTCATATCCAAGCTTCCACGATTCTTCATTTTCTCCATGATGCTTTCCAGTTAACGCTACTAAACATTCTGCAAGACCGATAAAACCAAGACTTAACGTCCCTTGTTTTAAAATCGGTGCCACAGCATCTTCAGGTTGTAACGTCTCTCCACCGCGCCATACACCTTGTGAATATAAGAACTGAAAATCTCTTGCTCTCTTTGTACATTGATAAGCAAATCTCTCTAATAATTGCTTAACGCCTAAATCTAAATAATAACTTAGCGCTTCAAAAAACGCTTCTTTTGAACCACTAATTAGCGCTAATTTCACTAAATTAATAGAAGTAAACGATAAATTCCCTCTTCCAATTGCTGTTTCTTCCCCATGTATATTAGACATAACACGAGTACGGCACCCCATATAACATACTTCACTTTCAGGTCGACCGTCATAATGCACAGCATTAAACGGAGCATCTAAAAACGAAAAGTTAGGGAATAATCGCTCAGCGGTCGTTTCTAACGCTAATTCAAATAAATCATAGTTCGGATCACACTCTTCAAAGTTCACGCCTTTTTTCATTTTGAAAATTTGAATAGGAAAAATCGGTGTTTCCCCTTTACCAAGTCCAGCTTGCGTCGCTTTTAAAAGTTGCTTAATTAAAAGTCTTCCCTCTTTCGATGTGTCTGTTCCGTAGTTAATAGAAATAAATGGTACTTGTCCCCCGCCCCTACTATGCATACTATTTGAATTATGAACGAAAGCCTCACACGCCTGATACGTATCATTTTCTGTCTCTTTCCATGCAAATTCCTCTATTTGTTCTTTCGTAAGCGGATATGACTGTAGTCGTTTTTTATGTCTCTTTACTGTTTTTCTCACATATGGAGCTAAATCAATATCAAAGAGTGCAAACGATTGACCACCGTGCTGCATATTTTGATTCGCCTGAAAAATAATTGAAGAAAGCGCCAACGCACTTTTAATGTCTTGCGGTTGTCTCATATGTCCATGGCCAGTATGAAAACCGTTAGCTAGCATTTGCGCTAACGGAATTTGCGAACAAGTCGTCGTTCCTGTTGCATAAAAATCTAAATCATGTGGATATAATATATTTTGATCTATCGCTTTTTTCACTTGATCTGATAATAATTTTTCTACTGCATAATACTTTGCGCTCTCAGATGCGAACGTTCCCATTACTCCCATTGGAGATCGACCATCTACATTTGCATTTTCCTGCATTAAATCTTGTTCATTACCGTGGATAATTGTCTCAAATACTTTCATTAATTCTTCTCCACGTACATTTTGTTTCAACATTCATAACCCTCCACCAACATGTTGTTGTCTTTTGATTAAAATCATACAACATATAGTTCTTCTGTTCCTGTGAAAAATGTAACATTCCTGTGAAAGTTTTTTTAAAAATTAATGACTTTTTCATTTATAAAAAAGAAATGTGCTCTTTACAAATGTATGGTACAATAAATGGGAAAAACTCTTTTTACCCTTTATCAACACATTTGTATAAAGGAGACTGAACTCATGGTTATTACATATCTTTTATTTATCGTTGCCTATCTACTTGGTTCGATTCCATTTGCATTAGTCGTTGGAAAAATTGGTTATGGAATCGACATTCGTGAGCATGGAAGCGGTAATCTAGGCGGAACAAATACATTCCGTACATTAGGGAAAAAAGCAGGTTTTATCGTAACAATTGCTGACATTTTAAAAGGTACATTAGCAACAGGTCTACCGATTATTTTCGGGTCAGATATTCACCCACTATGGTTTGGATTAGCCGCTGTTCTTGGACATGTCTATCCGATCTTCGCAAAATTCCGCGGGGGGAAAGCAGTTGCAACTTCTGCTGGGGTGCTATTATGCTATTCACCAGTTGTTTTTGCAATATTAGCTGTTGTCTTTTTCAGCCTTTTATTTACAACAAGATACGTATCACTTTCTTCTATGATAACAGCTGTCGTTGCTGTTATTGCATCCATTGTTAGCGGGGATAAAATCTTCATTATTGCGATGTGTTTATTAGCAGGTATGGTTATTTATAAACACCGTGCAAATATCGGACGAATTATAAATAAAACTGAACCAAAAGCAAACTTTTCAAAAAAGCAAAAATAAGATCGTAACCCACATAACGCAAAAAGAAAACGTGAAGCATATTAATAGCGTCTTTTTGCGTTATTTTTTATACTAAAAGAAAAAGCAACATAATTTGGAGGAACTATACATGAATCTTTCCGTAACAAAAGAAGCAGCACAATGGTATAAAAACGAATTAAACTTACAATCGGGTGAAACAATACGCCTTTTCGTACAATACGGCGGTTGCAGTACTGTGCAAAAAGGACTTTCTTTAGGTATTCGTAAAGATGACCCTGCGCACCCTGCTGTTCAAACTCAAGAAGAAGGTATTAACTTCTTTATTGAAAGCGATGATGAGTGGTTCTTCGATGGACATAATTTATTAGTTACACTTAACGACGGTGATGATTTCCCTCAATTTAATTATGAAAAATAAAAAAGCGTGGCTTCTGCCACGCTTTTTTATTTCTTTTTAATTTCCTCATATTTCGCATACCACTCAGGATATAATTTTTTAAATGATACAGGGCGGAACCCTTCTTTTTTCGCACAAATATTCGTCGTGCTTGCAGTAATACAAAGTTCGCCATCACCATTATAAATTTCATATCCATATACAACGCGGAGCGGGCTCACAGTATCAACCCACGTTTTCACAATAGCTTTTTCTCCATAACGCATCGCTTTACGATATGAAATTTGTAAGTCTAACACAGGAGAAATAATTCCCTCTTTCTCCATTTCAACATATGAAAATCCTAAATCTTGTATAAGTTTCGTGCGCCCTAGTTCAAGCCACACTAAATAGTTTGAATGGTAAACAACACCCATTTGATCTGTTTCCGCATAACGGATTTCAACTTCATGTTCTGCTACAAACATTTCTATTCGCCTTCTTTCACTTCTGTTCCCTTGCATACATTTAATCATAATACAGTGGAATCAAAAATAAAATAAAAACAGTGAATCTTTTACCGAAAGGGGCAAGCACATGATTCAAATTGTAACTGTTCGTAGCGGTGATAGCGTATATAGTTTAGCCTCAAAATATGGATCTACACCTGAAGAGATTGTAAAAGACAATGGACTAAATCCAGCCGAAACACTCGTTGTTGGTCAGGCACTTATCGTTAATACGAAAGGCAATAATTATTATGTACAGCCTGGCGACAGCCTTTATCGAATTTCTCAAACGTATAACGTTCCTCTCGCCAGTTTAGCTAAAGTTAATAACCTTTCATTAAAATCTATTCTCCATGTCGGACAGCAATTATATATACCGAAAGGAACAAAACGAGCAGTAGAATCCATTGCTTATTTACAACCTTCAACAATACCGATAAAAGAAAGTTTAGTAACTGCTACACGTGCTATCAACCCATTTTTAACATATTTAGCCTACTTTAGTTTTGAAGCAAAAAGAGACGGTACATTAAAAGAACCAACCGAAACAGCGAAAATCGCTAATATTGCAACGCAAGGTAAAACCATCCCTATGCTCGTTATTACAAATATCGAAAATGGAAATTTCAGTGCCGATCTGACCTCGGTTATTTTACGCGATGCAACAATTCAAAACAAGTTTATTACTAACATTTTGCAAACAGCTGAAAAATATGGCATGCGAGACATTCATTTCGATTTCGAGAGTGTGGCACCTGAAGATCGCGAAGCCTATAATCGTTTTTTACGAAATGTGAAAACACGCTTACCTAGCGGGTACACATTAAGTACAACGCTTGTACCGAAAACAAGTTCCAATCAAAAAGGGAAATTTTTTGAGGCTCACGATTATAAAGCACAAGGACAAATTGTTGATTTCGTCGTCATTATGACATACGACTGGGGTTGGCAAGGTGGCCCACCAATGGCGATTTCCCCTATTGGTCCTGTGAAAGAAGTACTTCAATATGCAAAATCTCAAATGCCTCCACAAAAAATTATGATGGGGCAAAATTTATATGGATTTGATTGGAAACTTCCGTTCAAACAAGGGAATCCACCCGCAAAAGCAGTTAGCTCTGTCGCAGCTGTTGCACTTGCTCGTAAATACAATGTTCCTATCCGCTATGATTTCACAGCCCAAGCTCCACATTTTAATTACTTTGATGAAAACGGCGTACAACACGAGGTTTGGTTTGAAGATTCGAGGTCTATTCAAAGTAAATTCAATTTAATGAAAGAACAAGGCATTGGCGGTATTAGCTATTGGAAGATTGGTCTACCATTCCCACAAAATTGGCGTTTACTCGTTGAAAACTTTACAATTACGAAAAAAGGCTGACGAAAGTCAGCTTTTTAAATATTTTTACAATATTATCCAAACGCACAAAAAGGAGAATGATGACATTCTCCTTTTTTTAACCGTTATCAACAATTGGTTGTTTGCCAGTTTGGTCTTGCATTTGCTTCCCTTTATTGCCACCAGCTTTTTTCGATTGTGTTCCAATTTGATTTGGTGCAAAGTCTTTTGAATTTTTTTTCGGATTACCCATTACTATCGCCTCCTTAACACTAGTATCGTACTAGTGTTAAGAATTATTCAGCCTGCTTAAAAAGTTTCATTTCATAACGTTTTTCAATTCGTTTTTCAATTCGATCCATTGCATCACGATCGCTTAATAATTGTTGTTTATTTTCATTTACAAGTTCTTCAAACGATCTACGGCGACTTCTTCTCATGTTGCTCACCCTTTCTTCAACGCTTTCTTATTACATAGTATGAGCAAATGAAAAACTCTTTAATCAGATTTGCAAGAAAATTTTATGTTTTGATAAAAAATCCCATGCGCATATATTGCACATGGGATTTTTTACACCATCATATTTAAATATTTTTTAATTTCTTCATCCGCATTTACTTTATTTGCTCTATATTCATCCAGCGCTCGTAATACAGAATCGTATTCTTCTACAATGTAGCTCTCTAGCTTCAAAATGTCCTCTACACTGTCAATCATAATTCTCGTGTTGCCAATCTCACTTTTCAATGCTGCCTCGTATGTTAAGCTCGTACAAATTTCTCTTACATCGTCTTCCATTTTTTCTGTTAACACATATTTCTTTCGCCCTTTGACCTTTAACCTTATAATTGGGTAAAAGGCTTTTATATCTAAATAACTCCCAACATTCATACAACGAATCCACTCAATATCACGTTTATTTCGTACAAGCATTTCTTTTACTGCTTCAAATACCGCTGTTTCATCAAGTACTTCCTTATTCGCTTTTCTTTTTCCTTCTTCTTCAACCGCTGCACATTTTTGATAAACAGCCGCACACGTAATACAGTCGTCAAATGCATTATGAGAACTTAATCGAATTCCAAGCATTCGTTTTAACGTTTCAAGTTTATGATTAGGCGCATGCTTCATATATTTTTTCGCTAAAAACACAGTATCAATAACGTTATTTTTAGGCTCAGGTAGTCCAAGCATATTTACATTACTTTTTAAAAAACGCATATCAAAAGATGCATTATGAGCGACAATAACATTTGTATGTAAAAATGCTAAAAATAAAGGTAATACTTCTTCAATCGTCGGTGCATCTGAAACACGATAATTTGTAATACCTGTTAAACTTGTTATTCGGTCCGGAATTGAACGCTCTGGATTCACATAAGAAACAAATTGATCTACTAGTTCATGATTATGATATTTCACTGCTGCGACTTGAATAATTTTATCATTATAAGGGTTAAATCCTGTTGTTTCAAAATCAATTACAACATAATCTAACGGTAAGGATATATTCCCCACTCCAAACACTCCTTTACCTCTAAACGTTTATATTTCTTTTATCATAACATGCTGCTATCACTACGTGAAAAAGAAAAGGCAGAAATGGTAACTTTCCACCTCTACCTTTTCACCGTTATTTTAATTTAGCAATCCGTTTCTCCATCTCTTTTTGCGTCATCGGTCCAATGAACTTATCTTGAATGACACCTTCTGTATCAATAAAATAAGAAGTTGGAATGGTAATTACTTTATACGCTGTTGTCACATCAATGTTCTTGTCCAATAAAATAGGAAAAGTAATTCCTTTTTCTTTAGCGAAGTTCCTTACCTTTTCTTCTCCCCCTCCTTTTTCTGAAGGAGTATAGTTTATAGCTAAAATTTCTACGTTTTCTTTATGTTCTTTATAAAAGGCCTCCATATCAGGCATTTCTTGCTGACAAGGCCCACACCACGTTGCCCAAAAGTTTAAAATAACTTTCTTTCCTTTTAACTCGGATAACTTTACATTCGTTCCATCTATCTTTGCTAATTCAAAATCTGGTGCGCTCTTTCCAATTTCAATACCGTTCCTTGCGAAAATCTCTTTCATAGCAGCTTCACTTTTGGCAGGCTTTTCTTGCATTACTTGATCCTCTTTACCAAACTGTTCATAAGCTGCATATCCCGCTAAACAAAGTAACACTACAATAATGGTAAGCTTCCGCCACATATTATATCACCCTTACGTGTTTATCTTCTTATAACATAATTAACTACATACTATATACCTTATTTTAGCTTATACGGACAAGCTTGGAAATATTCACAGTCGAAATAGTCGGAATATTTTTAACTAAGATGAAGTATTTCCCTTTTTATCCTTTTTGGCAAGAAGACTCCATCTGATTTGTGTTACGGGTGAAACCCAACAATTCAGGTGGAGATGAATTGCCGTCAGAAGGTAGGTTGAACGCTTTTGTTTCGTTCATAACAATTTTCCCGGGGCGAATATTTGTTTCTTTTGTCTTACGATATAATCTGCCCCTAGATAAGGAGGGAATATATCGTAAGACAACGAAATTGGATAATAATAATCATTTGGTTACTTGAGGCAAAAGGAATTATGATGAAGGCCATGTTCAAATTTTGTTCCGTTCCGTTTCAAATATTGATTTGTCAAAAGTAATGAACTCTCTACGAAAGATGGTGAAAACAATGGTTAGAAAGAAAGCAGTGAAAGTATTACGGAAACAAAAGAAAAGAGAAACCATGCAACGATTCACGCAGAAACAGAATATCGGACGAGCTTGTCTTACAGCTAAAGAATTCCGCTTACTGCAACGCATGTCACATAGTTCAAAAGCGTTGCGAAATGTTGGATTGTACACGATTAAACAAAGTTATCTGAATAATAACAAGATGGCTACTATAAAAGAAGTGGACACTGCCATGCAAGCCGATATGAACTACTCGGGCGTCCAATCAAACTCTGTTCAAGCGATTCGTAGAGCCTTATTTACAGAAGTAAAAAGCTTTTTTAAAGCATTGGAACAGTGGAAGAAAAAACCTGAAACCTTCACAGGTCGTCCTAAGTTTCCGAATTATTCTCGTTCAACTGACAAACGAATTATTGAAATCTATCAAGTTCCAAAGGTGGATGATAACGGGTATTGGATGATTCCAATGAATGTTGCATTCAGGAAAAAATTCGGTTCCATTAAAATACGTATGCCTAAAAATGTAAGAAATAAGAAAATCTCCTACATTGAGATTGTACCGAAGCAAAAAGGTCGGTTCTTTGAGGTGCATTACACATATGAGATGCACGTTTCTCAAATGAAGAAACCATTCACGACTACTAGTAATGCTTTGAGTTGCGATTTAGGTGTAGACAGATTAGTAAGTTGTGCGACAAATACAGGTGATACATTTTTAATTGATGGAAAAAAACTTAAATCCATTAACCAATACTTCAACAAAATGATACGTAATCTACAACTGAAAAATATGGAAAATGGACTTTCAAAACGTGTTGTAACGAACCAAATGGCTGCACTTTGGCATAAACGAGAACGAGAACGACAAATAAATGGTTACATTTCACAAACTGTAGGCCTGTTGTTCAAAAAAGTGAAAGCATGCAACATAGATACGGTTGTCGTAGGGTATAACGCGGGTTGGAAACAAAAATCTGATATGGGAAAAAAGAATAATCAAAAATTTGTTCAAATCCCGTTTCATAAACTGATTGCAGCGATTGAGAATAAATGTATAAAAGAAGGCATCCGATTTTTAAAACAAGAAGAAAGCTATACTTCAAAAGCTAGTTTTCTTGATAAAGATAAGGTTCCAGTTTGGTCTAAGGAGGATAGGACGCATTATCACTTTAGTGGCAAACGAATCACTCGTGGTCTGTACCAAAGTAAAGCAGGAACATGTATCCATGCTGATATTAATGGTGCATTGAATACATTGCAAAAATCAAAAGTTGTAGAATTGGATGAAAATCTTAAAGTGAAAACGCCGATTCTATTAGAAGTGCAAACACGTAAGGCTGTTGCTTCGCGCATAGCTTAGTGGGTGCGTCAACCATCCATGTGTACTCGACTTGTCGGGGCTTGTAGCACACGCCGGATTCATCTGAGTGGTGGCTTCTTCCATAAGGAAGAACTGCTCTTTTTCGAAAGGGTGGTGCAAGTGGGGAAACGATTGTTCGTTTCTAGTACCAACCAAAAACTTACTTGGGGTGTTACCATAAGGTGGCATGAATTCTAGAGCGTCAACTGTCTAGCGATAGACGAAAAGACCTAGCGTTCTAACTCAAGCCCCCACTGAAACGCTTTATCTCAGTGGGGGTAGTTGACCATATAATTAGAAATAAACACAAAACTTGCGAGGTGATATGTATTTTACAATTACTTATCAACCCTTTCACTTTTGTTTTTTTCACTTTACCATTACTATGTATTTTTTTTAGCACCTTACTATACAAATTCAAATGGGCTGCAATTATTATTTCTTTTACTGTTCCACTTATATTTTTCATTATCGTCTCTAAATTTAATATACACCTAGCTTTACAAAACTTAGACGCTTGGATTGTTTATAGTGCTGTTTATTCTGTACTTTCCTACATAACGGCAGCGCTAATACGAAGAAAACTGCACATGTAGAACTTTCAAAAAGGGGGATTTTTATGAATTTATTTGAAAAAATACTATTATATATTCTTAGTTTTATATTTTCCCCAATCGGGATTATCACTTGGATCATCTCGCTCTTCAGTAAAGATCCTGAAAAAAAGCAAGTTGGACGTATTTGTCTCTATATCGCTTTAATCTCATTTATCCTTTTAGCCGGCCTCGGTATTCTTAGTTTCTTCACAATGACTATCACCACCACTACTATACAATAATTATAGAAAGGATGATTATTTTTGGGAGAACATCCTATAAGTAAAGAACTTCGCTATATACGAATATGTTTAGTTGTTTTAGTAATCGTTCTTTTATTTTTCAACGGTGAAAGAGTTGTTAAAATTTCTACAAATCATGATGCCGTAGAAAACGTTTCAACCAGTAATATGACACAGATTGCTGAAAATACATTTGCTATTCAAGAATATAATCCATCACTAAGTAGCGAACGTACAATCAAAATCTTTAAATATAATCCAGATACGAATCAACTTACTCTAGTCAAAGAATTTAGTACTAATGACCCTGATTCCTATACGTATCAACTTAATAATGCCGAGTAAAGATAAGAGCGCTATATAGCTCTTATCTTTTTATTAGCATCTCTTTAAACAATGACTTACAATTTAATAATTCTCTAGGATCCCCACATTCCACAATAATCCCATTCTTCATGACAACAATCCGATCCGCTATCATCGCCCTCTCGACATCATGTGTCGTCACAATTCTCGTTACATTCCCCTCTAGCCCTCTAAGCATATTCCAAACCACTTCTTGATTGCTCAGATCTAATCCCGCAGTCGGTTCATCTAGAATAATGAGATTCGGATTTGATACAATCGCTCGCAATAACGCAAGACGCTTTCTCTCTCCTCCCGAAAACTCTTCACCGCTTTTATGTAGTACAGTCTGAATCCCTTTAGATAAACTCCTAATAATTGACTTCGCATTTACAAGTTCAATATTTTTTTCTAACTGTTTTTCTAAGACCCCTTCCCCAAAATACATATTCTCTTTTACTGTCGTACGAAAGAAACGAGGTTCTTGCCACACTGTAGTCATACGAGCCCCATTACCATAATAAACAATGCTACCGTTAGATGGTTTATACAAACCCGTTATTAATTTTAAAAGCGTTGTTTTTCCTGCACCACTTTCTCCTACAATAATAACGAGTTCGCCAGGATTAATTTGCAAATGTATATTTTTAATTCTACATCTCTCTTCACCGTTCTCTTGAAATGAAACGTTTGTTAATTTCATTCCCATCGCTCTTTCTACATTTCTGTATTCAGCCGGTATATCTAAAAAGCCAAAAACTCGATTTGCCGAAGCAATAGCAACTTGTGTCATCATCAATAAATCACTCGCATAACGAACGGGGAAAAATAACATCTCAATTGTAGCTAATACCGCCACAAGCGAACCGACTTCCATATCCCCTTTTATTATTTTTTTTGCTCCTACAATAAAAACAACTATATATGCTCCTGTTTCTATTACCGTTCCAACTATCCCAATACAATGTTGTATCATCGTCTTCTTTACTTCTGTTTTATAAGATTGTGCCGTCACTCCTTTAAACAAATGAATTGCCCATTTTTCTTTTTGTAAACTACGTAAATCTTGTATACCTTTTACAAACTGTGACATCATCTCTACAACACTTGATTGATTTTTTTGAGCAATACTTGCAATATTTCTTACTTTTTCCCCCATAATCATTGGAACAATTGCACTTAAAAATAAAAACGGGGTTATCCACCATATGAACTGTACATCGATATGTTGTAGAGCTATGAACGCACCAATAAATTGTGCAATGGCGTGGATGTATTCTATTAATATAGATCCATATAACCTTACCCAATTCGGAATATCAGAAACGACTAATGTTTCTAACTCCCCTTGTTTTACCTTCTCACTTTCTTCAAACGGTAATAAGAAAAAATGACGTAATACATCTATACGCTTCTCTCGTAATATTCGCTGACTTACTTTTGAGCTTACATAATCAAATAACAGATTGTTCACCCACATCAAAAAGCGGCTCCCCGCAAACAAAGCAATATATACATACGTACCTTTTAAGTCCCGCTGAATAAGGTTATCTACAATTAGCCCCATAAATAGCGGACGGGATAAATTTAAAATGGCAGCTACTATTCCGCTACAAATCGCACTAATTAGCAATAGCTTTTCTTGCAACAGCGGCAACATTATTCTTCTATACTCATTCATTGTCATTCCTCCAATTTTGCATAATAAAAGGAAAGGGATGAAACCAAGTGGTTTCATCCCTTTCCCTCTGTACATAAAGTAAGAAAGCTAACAAATGTTAGCTTCCTTATCATTCATTTCAATTATTTAGTTTGACACTTTAGACTCTTCGATTTTCGAACGAAGAACCATTTGCAAGATACCACCGTGACGGTAGTAGTCAATTTCAACTTCACTATCAAAACGAGCCACTACTTCAAATTGCTTCTCTTTGCCTTCTGCATCGATTGCAACTACTTTTACAAGATCGCGTGGTCTAACCGTTTTGTCAATTTGAATTTCAAATGACTCATCACCAACAAGACCTAATGTTTCAGCACTGTCGCCATCTTTAAATTGTAATGGTAATACGCCCATTAATACTAAGTTACTGCGGTGAATACGCTCGAAGCTTTCTGCGATTACTGCTTTAATACCTAATAAGTTTGTACCTTTCGCAGCCCAGTCACGAGAACTTCCCATACCGTAGTCTTTACCAGCAACAACTAGAAGGCCTGTGCCATCTTCTTTATATTTCATAGCAGCATCATAGATAGATGTTACTTCACCAGTTGGCCAATATGTTGTATATCCGCCTTCTGTTCCTGGTGCGATTTGGTTTTTAATACGGATGTTTGCGAATGTACCACGCATCATAACTTCATGGTTACCACGACGAGAACCGTAAGAGTTAAAGTCAACTGGTTGTACGCCGTTTTCTAGTAAATAACGTCCAGCTGGCGTGTGCTTACCAATTGAACCTGCTGGTGAAATGTGGTCTGTTGTTACAGAATCACCAAATTTACCAACTATGCGTAAACCTGATAACGTTTCAACTTCACCCGGCTCTTTAGATAATCCTTCGAAGAACGGTGGATTTTGAATGTATGTTGAATCATTATCCCAAGTATATAAAGCTTCATTTGAAGTTTGGATTTCATTCCAGCGTTCATTGCTGTTAAATACTTGTGCATATTCTTTTTTGAACAATTCAGATGTAACAACACTTTGAACTACATCTTCAATTTCTTTAGCTGATGGCCAAATATCATTAAAGTAAACAGCATTACCATTTACATCTTTACCGATTTCATCATTTTTCAGGTCAATATCAACAGTACCTGCAAGTGCATATGCCACAACAAGTGGTGGTGATGCTAAGTAGTTTGCCTTTACAAGTGGGTGAATACGACCTTCAAAGTTACGGTTACCAGATAAAACAGATGTTACTAATAAATCATTTGCTGCGATTGCTTCTTCTAATTCCTCTGCTAATGGACCAGAGTTACCGATACAAGTCGTACAGCCGTAACCAACTGTTTGGAAACCTAATTGATCTAAATACGTTGTTAAACCAGACTTATCTAAGTACTCTGTAACAACTTTAGATCCTGGTGCTAACGATGTTTTTACGTAACCAGGTACTTTAAGTCCTTTTTCAATTGCTTTCTTCGCAACTAACCCTGCTCCAATTAACACGTACGGATTTGACGTATTTGTACAGCTTGTAATTGCAGCGATTGCAATTCCACCTGTTTTCATCGTTACTTCTTGATCTTTCAATGTAACTTTCACTTCTTTATCGAACTCTTGCTCATTGAATCCAAGTCCTTGTGTTCCAACTGGTGCTACAACAGCTTTATGGAACTCCTCTTTCATATTTGAAAGTGGGATTAAATCTTGCGGACGTTTCGGTCCAGAAAGATTAGATTCAATTGTATTTAAATCAATTTCAACAAGATCAGTATAGATTGGATCTTTGCTGTCTGCTGTATAGAATAAGCCATTTGCTTTACAATATTCTTCAACAACGCGAATTTGCTCTTCATCTCTACCTGTTAAACGTAAGTATTCTAATGAAATGTCGTCGATTGGGAAGAATCCACAAGTTGCACCGTATTCTGGTGCCATATTTGAAATTGTTGCGCGGTCAGCTAAAGGCATGCTCTTTAGTCCATTACCGAAGAACTCAACAAATTTACCAACTACACCTTTTTGACGTAATACTTGTGTTACTTTTAATGCAACGTCAGTTGCTGTTGTACCACTTGGAAGTGTACCAGTTAATTTCACACCAATTACTTCAGGTACTGGGAAATATGAAGGCTGTCCAAGCATTCCTGCTTCTGCTTCAATACCACCAACGCCCCATCCAAGAACACCGATACCATTAATCATTGTTGTATGTGAGTCTGTTCCAACTAATGAATCTGGGTATGCAACTAAGTCACCTTCAGCATTTTTCACCGCATGAACAACCGGTGCTAAATATTCAAGATTTACTTGGTGTACAATACCTGTTGCTGGTGGAACTGCACGGTAGTTATCAAATGATTTCTGTGCCCAGCTTAAAAATTTATAACGTTCTTCATTACGTTTAAACTCTAAGTCCATGTTGAATGCAAGCGAGTCTGCCGTACCCGCTCTATCAACCTGTACAGAGTGGTCAATTACAAGGTCTACAGTAATTTCAGGATTAATTTTGTCAGGATCCCCACCCATGTCTGCCATTGCTTTACGAAGCGAAGCCAAATCTACAACAGCTGGAACACCTGTGAAGTCTTGTAAGATTACGCGAGATGGTTTAAACGGAACATCGATATCTTGAACATCTTTCGTTCCCCATTTCGCTAAATTTGTAACGTGTTCTTCTGTAATTACGCGTCCGTCTACTTGACGAAGTACAGATTCAAGTAAAACTTTCACGGAATATGGTAATTGAGATACGTTGCCAACCCCTGCGTTTTCAAGCGCTTTCAATTGATAATAATGATACGTCTTTCCATCTAGTTCAAAAGTTGCACGTGATTGAAATGGATTATGTTTGACCATTATGTTTCCCCCCTGTTAAACGTGACTAATTTGTCTGAATATAAAATGTAGACAAACTTTTCAATACCTTACGATAATATCTTATTACAACTTTCTAAATAAGTAAATAATAAGAAACTTATGGATTATAATAAGTTTTCTTTATCTTTCTAAATTTGAATAGTGTCCATGCTCCTTATAAATACTATTATTGTAAAGTAAAGCACTCTACTTTACGTTCATATATGTTATGAACAACTCATGATTCATCTATAAAAAATATTATAGAGGTGAGAAAAAATGGGTAAACGAAAAGCAAATCATACTATTTCAGGAATGAATGCTGCATCCGCACAAGGACAAGGAACTGGTTATAACGAAGAGTTCGCAAATGAACCTTTAACTCCGGCAGAGCGACAAAATAATAAAAAACGAAAAAAGAATCAGTAACGAAAAATCCCAAAAGGTATACCTTTTGGGATTTTCTCTAATGTTTATAACGTAACAACTCCGAAACTGTTACAAATCGATACCCCTGCTTTTTCAGCTCAGGTAAAATTTTTGCTAATGCCGCCACTGTTTGACTACGATCACTTCCTCCATCGTGCAACAGTACAATATCTCCACTTTTAGCATTTTTCACAACATGATTTACTATGGATTCTGTACCTGGATTCGCCCAATCACGAGGGTCTTGATGCCATGACCATAGAACAATTTGATACCCAGCTTTTTTTGCCGTAGTAAATACAGCATCATTAATATATCCACCTGGCGGACGGAACAATAAAGGTTCTTTCACCCATTTTTCAAAATATTTCTTTCCATTTAAAATATCATGTTCTAATTTTTCATCTGATGAATTACTCGCATACAAATGATTCATCGTATGATTTCCGATTTCATGCCCTTCTTTCAACACTTGCTTTACTAAGTACGGATTACGCTGAACTCGAAAGCCAATCATAAAAAAAGTCGCTTCCGCTTTATATTGACGTAATAACTCTAATACTTGCGGTGTATAAGTTGGGTCCGGTCCATCATCAAATGTAATTGCGATAATTTTTTCATTATTTGGTACTTCCCATGTTACATAGCCAGTTGGCTCTAGCTCTTTTCTTAACAACATTTTAGCTTCCACTTTGTCCACTTGAAATATATGTACTGCACAAATTAAAGAAAAAATTGATAGAATAATTTTTCGTTTCAGCATAGTAGCACTAAAAGTAATGAGATTGTTGAATTCACAACAACCTTTTCACTTTTCTATTTGATCTACATTTCGCATAATATTTTGGAGATTACTTTCATATTGCTCAAGTTGTGGACGCTGCGTTTCTGATGCTACTTCAAGTGCATTTTGAATTTGTTCGTACGCCTCTTGCACTTCTTGGCGTAACTCTTTTAAATCATGGCCGTAATTCGGGTCATTTTTCACAATATTATTGAATATATTTTCCGCTTGAACAACCCCTTGCTGCGCGGCCTGAAAAGCCTGTTGCTTATCTTTATGATATGGCATAACACTTTCCCCTTCCTATATGAGTTAGTCCTACTTATCTTTACCCGTTTCTCAAAAAACATTCTCGTATAAATTCGCAAACTTCTCTCATTCTAAATAGGGAGAGGAGGTGTAAAATACAATGGGTAAAAACAATAATCAATCTAATCGTCAAAACGAGAAAAAAGGGCAATCTTCTGGACAGCCCGAACCTTTAAGTGGATCTCACAAAGTTAAAAATCATAATCATTCACGTCAAAAAAATCATGCACATCATGATATGTAAAGCAAAAGCATTCACACACACTGTATCTTTCACATAAAATGTTTATATTTTTCTATTTGTTCTTCACCTCTATTTCATTCATGCATAACATAGTATGAATTGAGATTTTACGGAGGGTGTCTTTCATGGGCAAGAAAAAGAAGGATTGTCTTTTTCATGTTGATGGTTTCGAAGAATGGATGGATCAATTTTGTTCTGATTCTTGTAGCAACTTTAGTTTTCCAAATCAAATTCATATTGACCTTTGTGAAACAGAACAAGAATACATTTTGGAAACAGATGTACCAAATGCAATTGCACAAAATGTACTCATTAAAAAGATGGAGACAGGCCTAAACATTTGTATACTTTATAAAAACACTTCTTTACAGCGGATTGTTCCTTTACCTACTAATATCATTTATAACAAGATGCTAGCCTGTTTAGAGAATGGATGTTTAGCCATTCATATTTCCAAAAACGAAGTTGCCAATAAACATGAAGAGAAAGTCTTTTTTCGAATTAACGATTGATATAAATATAAGCCCGAGCAACCTTTTAGTTTGCTCGGGCTCATGTTATTTCGCATGTATTTCTATTTTAGAATTTCTAATATATCTTTTTTTCATTAAACCTTTTGTCACTAAAAGAACTGGGAACGCTATGCTTGAAAATATAGCTAATATTAAAAATACTATAAAGCCATTTTGATATCCATAATGATCGAGAAGTATCCCGCCAAACCAAGGACCAATTACTACTCCAATTCCTGAAAATCCCATAGCTCCAAAATATGTCCCTTTCAAATGTGGAACAGCTATCTCATCAATAAATACATCTGTCATTGAAAACATTAATACTTCTCCGAATGTAAAAATAATTGTACATATAGCAGCCCCTAACATAGATTCTACTAGTCCAAATCCAAACAATCCCCCGCTCACAAATAACGTTCCAACCATAATAGATGCTAACGGCGTATACTTTTTACACATTTGAATAACAGGGTATTGAATAACTACTACTGTAATCGCATTTAAAGTTAGCATATATGAGAACAACTTTACTCCATCTTGAAATATATGTGCGTTTGCAAAATATTGAGATAGTGTCGTCGTTAAATGTGAAAAACCACTATTACTCAAAATGATTCCGACTAAAGCAACTAAAAATACTATGTCTTTTCGCAAAATCCGAACCGCACTTAACATTGTGACCGGATTTTCTGTAGCTACTTTCTTTTTATCAAGTGGATATTTCTTAAATTGAAACGCTAATATAACTGTATATAAAATGTACACTCCAGCGGCTACTAAAAAAGGAATCGTTGATTTTGCACTTCCAATCTGTAATCCAACAAGTGGACCCATCGCTACTCCAACATTTATCGCACCGTAACGCAAATTATATACGAGTAAACGATACTCTGGTTTCGTTAAATCTGATAATAAAGCTCTTGATGTCGGTTCAAAAAAAGAACGACATAAGCCATTCAAAGCGTTTAATAGAAAGAAACTCAAAACATGCTCTGCAACTGAAAATCCTATAAATACAAACACCCAAACAATCATGGACCATATTATAATCATCTTTCGACCAAATCGATCCGATAAATTGCCCCCAATAAAACTAGCAAACACTCCAACAAGCGCACTCGTTCCAATGATAGCACCGGTCATTCCAGCCGATACGTCTTTAACAGTCGTTAAATAAATCGCTAAAAAAGGAATGCTCATTGAAGTTGCAAACCTAGCAAATAATGTCCCTATAATGATACTCATTCCAAGTGGATGAATATTTTGTAACTTCCCCTTCATCTTTAAACCTACTCTCCCTTTTCTTACATAAAAAAAGAAAGCAAAGGATCTGCTTTCTTTTTCCTTTTTCTATACTTGAGATGTTTATACTCGAGCTGTTCTCGTTATTTCCATATCAATTCCATATGTAAACTGTAGTTCTTTACAAACATCTTTAATCAAAATAGCTACATTATACTTTTCATTAAATTCTAAAACAATGCTTTCTACTTCTTCATATGTATACTTATATTCGCCAGTAATTACACTTTTTAAATCAAAGCATTCATTAATACAAAGCTGGACGAGTAATTGTTCATACTTCTCTATCACATCTTCTTTTTTCCAAAGTAACTCCTTTACATATAACCGATCAAATTTCACACTTTCTCGATTACAATCCGTTAAAATCCGGGTCATCTCATTTAATTCTCGATATAATTCGGAAATATTTCTGCTTAAACTAAGCAATTTATCTACGCCGTTTTCATATGGCATTTTCATTCCCCCCCGCATTTTCTTCTTATTATAGCAAGAAAATTCTAAAAAAAGTTTCTTTCTTCTGAAATATTAGGAAACTAATTTCAATTGCTTTACAATGAAACTAGCTAACACGAAAGGGGAAAGAAAATTGGAGAAAAAATTATATTACATCGATGCTTATCAGCAAACCTTTACAACTAAAGTTATAAAACAAGAGCATGATACAGAAGGAAACTTATATGTTGTCTTAAATGAAACTGCATTTTATCCAACAGGCGGCGGGCAACCACACGACACTGGAACCTTAAATGGTATTCCGGTAAGTAACGTTGAAGAAGTAAATGGAGAAATTCGTCATTTCATAATAGAACAATTACATACAGAAGAAGTAGAGGGTAAAATAGATTGGGAGCGCCGTTTTGATCATATGCAGCAACATACAGCTCAGCACATTTTATCTGCTGCTTTTTGGGATCATTTTAACATACCGACGATCGGATTCCATCTTGGAAAAGAAACTATAACCATTGATTTAGAAACTGCTAACCTTTCTACAGAAACTGTTGAGAAGGCCGCACAAATTGCTAATCAAATTGTTTTTGAAAACCACCCTATTCGTATTAAATGGATGAACTTAGAAGAGGCCAAAGCATTCCCCCTTCGCAAAGAACCGACTATGACAGAAAATATACGGGTTGTTATCATCGAAAACTATGACTACAACGGTTGTGGTGGAACACACCCGAAACATACAGGTGAAGTAGGCCCTATTCAAGTACTAGGATGGGAGCGCAATAAAGGTGGTATACGCTTAACATTTATTGCTGGTTGGCGTTCTCTTAAATTAATGGGACAACATCAACAAATATTAACAGATGTTTCTAAGCAATTGAACAGTAGCGAAACTGATATTCCAGTAAAAGTGGCACAACTTCTTACCTCTCAAAAAGAAAACGAAAAGGCAGTACAAGCAATGAATGAAAAACTATTATTTGTAGAAGCAAATGAACTATTGCAACAGCCTTTAGAAATACACGGTGGAATACTTATTTCTAAAGTATTTACAAACCGCCCTATGCAAGAAATTGCAAAACTGTCTGCTATTATTACAGAACAACAAGAACACGCAATTACATATTTCGTTATTGAAAATGAGGGAAAATTACAATGTATTCTTGCTTGTGGTAAAGCAGTGACACTCGATATGAATACACTTTTAAAAGATGCCCTCCCTTCTATTGAAGGAAAAGGCGGAGGAAATAAAAAGAGTGCTCGCGGCGGAGGAAAAGCGGTTATGACTGGGAACGAGTTTTTAAATCAACTTGTTTCTTCTTTACAGTCAGCAGTGTAAATTATTTTATGAATGGGATGTCATTGAACTGGATGATATCCTCTTTGCTGCTTTGCTTCATACATAGTAATACAGTAAATGAAATTATATTAACGATTTTTCAAATATATCTATCATAAATCAAAATATATCAACGATTCTATAAGAAATATCGATTTTCCAACAAAATACGAGAATAAACACAACTTATAGAGTAAGAGGAGGCTGTTCTAAAATAACAGCCTCCTCTTATGTTTACAAACCAATATTTTGTTTTAATCCTTGATAACTTCCTGCGTTCAAGAACTTTTCAGATGCAAGTTTAATGAACTTCTCAGAAAAACCATATCTACTCAATTCTTCTATCGCTACCATTTGTACATCATGAATTGGATTAAGATCAAATTCATTAGACGGAAGCTTGATTTCACCTGCAATCCTTTCAAGCAGAAATGTAATATGTAATAAAGATGGGGTAGCATCTGGTTTATCACAAACATAGAGTAGTCTCTTAATCTTAACTTCTAATCCGGTTTCTTCTCTCATTTCTCGAATCATCGCTTCTTCTAACGTTTCACCGTTCTCTACTCTTCCCCCAGGTAAAGACCAATTCCGATTCACAACTTTTTGTTTTACTAGCAATACCTTTTCACCTTCAATTAAAATCCCAGTAACACGAACTTGCATTACATTTTCCATATGTAATCTCCTCTTCCTATTAAATTTATAAATTAATCCTTCCACAAAAAGAACGTACGTTTTATAATTAAAGAAAATTATGGAAGAAAGAAGTTGTTATATGCATGCGCCCACCTTTAACAAAGCCTATATCCCTTGAAGATTTCCAAAACTATTATTGGTTAAAAACAGAACTGCAAACATTTTGTCGTGAGCATGATTTACCAGCTAGTGGCTCTAAAATCGAAATAACCGAGCGTATCTCACACTATTTAACTACAGGTAAAATATTAAAAAACTGTTCTCATCAAAAGGTAAGTAAAGCTTCCCTCTCTTATAAAGATCTTTCTCTTCAAACAATTATTACTGAAAATCACCGCTGTAGTGAAGATGTGCGTGCTTTTTTCAAAGAAAAAATTGGAGCAAACTTCCGCTTTACAGTAGCCCTTCAAAAGTTTTTTAAAAAGAATACCGGAAAAACGTATGAAGACGCGATAACGTTTTGGTACGAAGAAAACGAACGTAAAAAAGAACCATCCTATAAAACAACTATCGGTACACAGTTTGAATACAATCGTTTTACTCGCGCTTTTTTCGAAGACCCATACAACAAAGGAAAATCAAAAACAGATGCTATCGCTGCTTGGAACAAAATAAAAGCAAAACCTGGTAACAACGTCTATATTCCTGAAAAAGTAGAAAACTAGTTATCTTGCTAGTTTTCTACTTTCTCAAATAATAGAGCAAGCCCTATCCCTCCCCCAATTCCTAATGTAGCAATTCCATATTTCATATACTCTCTTTTAGCCTGATAAAACAAGCGCGTTACAAGCATAGCTCCAGACGCACCGTACGGATGACCAAGTGCTATTGCACCACCATTTACATTTAACTTTTCATACGGAATTTGTAACGTTTGCGCACATGCAACAACTTTAGCGGCGAACGCTTCATTCATCTCAATACAATCAATATCTTCTATTACTAAATTCATTTCTCTAAGTAGTTTTTGTACGGCAAATATCGGACCAGTTCCTGGAAGATTTGGGTCAACTCCAACTACAGCACTATGAACGAAACGAAGAACTGGCTTGTACCCTAATTTCCGAGCTTGCCCCTCTTCCATTACAAGAACAGCACATGCCCCGTCATTTACACCACACGAATTCCCTGCTGTTACCGTTCCATTTTGTAAAAATACAGGTTTCGTTCTCTTAATCATTCTTTCATAATTCATTTCTCGCTTTATAGATTCATCTAATAATCCATTAAAATAATGAGGTAATATCTCTTCTTGTATATATCCTTTTTCTAATGCTTGCAGCGTTCTTTTATAGCTAAGACAAGCATATTCATCTTGCATCTCTTTTGTTATGTTATATTGCTCTGCAACATACTCAGCTGCCACTCCCATATCAGGATCCCCAATTGTTTCAGGCGAAAACCGCGCTCTATTTTGAAAAGGTGACGTACTTGTACTCTCTACGCCCCCAGCAATATAACAATTACCTGCATCCCCTTGAATAAAATGACACGCAGTACGAATTGCTTCCAATCCAGCGCCGCATTGCCGGTCAATCGTTACACCAGGAATATGATAACCAAGCCCAGCTTCTAAAGCAGATAATCTTGCAACATTACCTCCCGGTCCAACAACATTCCCTAATATAACATCGTCTATTTCTCTCTCAATTCCTTTACTTAAAAACGTAAGAAGTGTTGCTGCTAATTGCTGAACTTCATAATCTTTCAACATCCCATTTTTTTTACCAATAGGTGTTCTCTTCGCTTCTACAATAACCGCCCTATTCATATATCTTCTCCCGGTTTTCAATCATACTTTTTGCTGCATTGCGAGCTATTTTCCCGCTATTTGTATAAGGTATTTCATCAACAAAGTACCATTCTTTCGGTATTTTAAAAGATGATAATCGTTGTAAGCAAAAACTCTTTAATTGTTGCTTTGTAGCACTTCCTTTTACGATAGCGACAGGCTTTTCACCCCAGTAACTATCTTCTACACCAACCACAACTATTTCTTCAACAGCTGGATGCGTATATAACACACTTTCTATCTCTTCTGGGTAAATATTGATTCCTCCAAATAAAATCATATTCTTCTCTCTACCAACAATATATATAAAGCCTTCTTCATCTTGGTAGCCCACATCCTGCACTGTCATCCAGCCACCTTCGGACAATTGCGGGATTATAGCTCCATCCGATACATAGCCCATAAAAAACTGATCACTTTTCACATACACAGTTCCTACCTCACCTGTCTGTACTTCTTCTCCTGCTTCATTACATATTCGAACTTGTACATTATGACAAGGTTTCCCTACTGAATTCGGTTTTCTTTCACTCTCTTCATCAACCAATGCCGTTACAAAGCTTAGCTCAGACGCACCATAAAACTCATATCTTTTTGCATAAGGAAGCACATTCTTCATCTTCTCTTTTGCTTCAACTTCCCATTTCGCTCCTGACGAAATAATTTTCATTTCACTTTCAATTACTTTATTTTCTTTATACAAAGACTCAAGCATTGTAGGAACTGTATACATTACAGAAATATTCTCTATCTTTATACTAGATAGCACTTGAACTGGTACAAACTTTCTCATTATGTGTACCGTTTGTCCTAGAAATAATGCACTTATTGCCCCGTATAAGAAAAGAGAATGAACAAGCGTCCCAGCTATTAAAATAGAATCTTCCTTTTTCATATAAAAATCATGTACATTACAATCAAAACTATGTACCCACGACTGTTGAGCACGTAAAAACGCTTTTGCTTTTCCAGTCGATCCTGATGTAAATCCCATATAAAAAGGAGCGTTTTGTACATTTTCTACAGAATGATATGCAGGAAGATAGTTCTCAATCATTTCTTTCCATTCTTCAATCTCAATAATCCTTCCTTCTTCGCACG
Source organism: Bacillus sp. FDAARGOS_1420 (assembly GCF_019344915.1). NCBI lineage: Bacteria > Bacillati > Bacillota > Bacilli > Caryophanales > Bacillaceae > Bacillus > Bacillus sp. FDAARGOS_1420. Next base: position 2,651,093 of record NZ_JAHWJB010000002.1, read on the forward strand.
ATATATCACTAAGCCTATACTGCTCCGCCACAATAATATCCGGTTTACTAATCGCTATTCTTTCTTTAAGTTCATCTCGTTTCCATTTTATATCTAGCGGCACACAAACCCATCCAGCCATAGCAGAACCAGCAAATAGTTGTAAAAATTCCATACTACTCTCTAATAAAATTGCTATCGTTTTATTCTGCGATTCTTTTTCATTCAACCAGTTTGCTACTTTACAAACTGACTCAAACCATTCTTTATATGTTAATACTCTATCATTTTCTTTAATCGCTATTTTATTTGGTTGTAAAGAGGCATACTTTTTATATTCTTTTGTAATCCCCATATGAGACTTCCTTCCTTTACAAAATAATAAAAAGAAACACGCAAGTAACGTGTTTTTCCTTTTTCTTACCCTGCATTTGTAATTTTTTTATTCTTCAAAGCAGGCGTAATAATATGTTTCAATGAGCGATGTAATCTTGTCACAAGAATCGCTGCTATAGTCGCTTTTATGCAATCACCTGGTAAAAATGCGACACTTACTTTCATCGTTTCCCATACGGAAATATCCATTACGAAAGCTTGGACAATGATACCAAATACATAAACTACGAAAATACCACCAATTATATTAATGCATAGTACTTTTATAATAGAAACTTCACGCAAACGCTCAATTAAATATCCAATGACAAACGCTCCAACGATATAACCAAGTAAATATCCTGCACTTGGCCCAACAAATACACCTGGTCCCCCGCGCCCACCAGCAAGTAATGGTGCTCCAACTCCAACTATAAGTAAGAAAATAAGCTGACTTAACGCACCGAGCCGTGAGCCTAACAACCCACCAGCAAGCATAACACCGAGTGATTGTAATGTAATTGGAACTGGTGTAATAGCAAGAGCAATTGGAGGTATTAACCCTAACACTCCCATAATAGAACTAAATAAAGCGACGAAAACTAAGTTTTTTGTATTCATATTTGCTTCTCCTATTTGTAAACTTAAATCAGATTTTAGATAACATATTATAGGAGTTATATTATCTTTCCCTTCGACATTTGTCAACCGTAACTAAAAATAAGTTTACAAATAAAAGTTCGGTTATTTCTCTTTATGCAAATGCTCAAGTTCTTTTCGAAGTGCCTGTTTTAAAAACTTCCCAACAGATGTTTTCGGTATTTCTTCCATAAATACAATATCATCTGGTAACCACCACTTCGCAAACTGCGGTTTTAAAAACTCATATATTTCTTCTTTTGTAACCGTACTATTTTTCTTTTGAACAACGCAGGCAACTGGGCGTTCTTGCCACTGCGGATGAGGAATTGCAACGACAGCCGCTTCAAATATAGCATCATGTGCCATTAAAGCATTTTCAAGATCCACTGAAGAAATCCATTCTCCTCCGCTTTTAATAACATCTTTCGTACGATCAACAATTTTCACGCAGCCTTCCTCATCAACTGTAACAACATCACCAGTATATAACCAACCGTCTCGGAATCCTTCGACAGTACGATCATCGTTATAATAGCTTTCAGCGATCCAAGGTGCTCGTAAGCATAACTCTCCCATCTCAGTACCATCCCACTTCACTTCACCGTTTGTACCGACTACTTTCATCTCTACACCAGGGACAAGATATCCTTGTTTTGAGCGGATTTCTAATTGCTCTTCATATGATAATTCTGTTTCATAACTTTTTAAACGTGCAAGTGTTACGAGTGGGCTTGTTTCAGTCATACCATATGCATGTACGAAAGGAACATTATATTTTTGCTCAAATGCTTTAATAACACTTTTCGGTGCAGCAGCACCACCGCATAATATTCTCGTTATACTAGATAAATCGTAACTATTATTTTCTAACTCTTGTAATACACCTAGCCAAATTGTCGGCACACCTGCTGCTATCGTTACTTTTTCAGTTTGAATCATCTCTAATAAAATTTTCGGAGTAAACATTGGTCCTGGCAGAACTTGTTTAGTTCCAAACCAAGTAGCTGCAAAAGGAAGCCCCCAAGCATTCACATGGAACATCGGTACAATTGCCATAGCCGCATCACTTTCCGATAAAGCAGCTGTATCGGCTAAACCGAGTGCCATACAATGCAAAACCGTACTACGATGCGTATAAACAACACCTTTTGGATTCCCTGTAGTCGCTGACGTATAACACATACCAGCAGGTGTATTTTCATCAATATCTTTTACAAATTGGAAATTGGGATCGCCTTCTTCTAATAGCTTTTCATAATGATATACAGGCTCCAGTGTAGTTTTTGGAAGTTCGTCTTTATCAGTCATAATAATGTAGGCTTGTACAGTTGATAATTGTGATTGAATATTTTCAACAAGTGGTACGAGATCTTCATCAATGAGTAAAATGCGATCTTCTGCGTGCTGAATAATGTATGAAATATGTTGAGGAGATAAACGAATATTAATTGTGTGTAAAACGGAAGCAATACCTGGAATAGCAAAATACGCCTCCACATGTCGATGATGATTCCACGCTAACGTTCCTATACGCTCGCCTTCTTTAATTCCTAATTTTTTTAGCGCACTTGAAAGTCTTCTCGTCCTTTCACCTAACTGCTTATACGTTAACGTCGTAACTATATCATGTGTCCGTGAAACAATTTCTTTCTTCGAAAACAGTTTCTCTGCTCTTTCCATCATAGAACTAATTGTTAGCGGTACATTCATCATCATATTGTTTATAGCCTCCCTTTAAAGCGTTTTCATTTCTGTATATTATAACAGACTTCTACAAATAATTACGATATTTTTCTGTATTTTCTGAATTATTTCTTTGGAAATAATTCTAATAAATAAAAACCATGTTTTGAATACATACGATACAAAACATGGTTCTCTCCTATTTAAAAACTATCTACCTTTTTTCTTACTTTCTTTTTTAATTTAAAAATGACACGATTACTATATTCTTTATTTTCTACTAAAATCCGATACGTCTCTAACACTCCTAAAACACGAACAAAAAGATAAAACCCGATAGCAATAAGTACAACACAATAAGGATAATACTGCACGAGCTCTCCTGAAGTAATTCGTTTTTTCTCAAATAAAAATGGTATCGCTCCTGCTGCTATGAAACAAAGTCCAACAATTACTACTGCAGCATACTTCTTTTTAATAGTCGCATATCTTTTTGTCAATTCTTTTAAAAAGTTTGGATCAAATAGTAATTCTTCTTTTTTTAATACATTGTATCGACTCTCTTCTATAGTTACAGGTACCATCATTGCTCCAATTCCAAGGACAGCAATGATAATGACAAGGAATGTAGACATTGTTGCATTTTCTTTAAATAATAAATACGGTATTGTAGATAAAATAAGCAAGCTAAATCCTAATGCGATATATTTAGAAATTTTTTGCCCATACACTATATACCCTTCCGCCATTTCCTTACTTACATAATAACCATTTTCCTTTTCATTACTTTGCTCAGCAGTTTCTTTTAATAAGTAATCAAGAGATACTTCAAATACATTTCCAATCATTATTAGTTTTTCGGTTTCAGGAAAACCTTGACCATTTTCCCATTTACTAACCGCTTGTCTTGTTGTGTTTAATTTCTCAGCTAACGCTTCTTGAGAAAGGCCTTTTTCCTTTCTTAATTTAAAAAGCTTCTCACCAAATTCCATATGTGTGTCCCCCTTTGTTTTCTTAACTAAATTGTAGGTAAACATTGCTCTTATCTCTATCTTCCTGTGGTTGCACTTTGTCAACTTACGGTTGCGATTGTGTTATATAGCGGTTTTAAATACGATTTAGCTGTTTTTCTTCTATAATTATGGCGTTAATAAAATAATTACTCTCAATGACCAATTATAACAATTAAAGGGAATTATTGTTATAAAAAAACAAAAAAACTCCTTTATTCATTTAAAGGAGTTTTCGTTATGAACCATTCTAAGATGACTACTTTTTCTTCTATATATTTTTCTGTGTCATGTAATGAATGATGAGCATCTCATACAGTATATGTTTTTATCTCTTTTTTTAAGGCGTACTCATATATATGTAAAATGTCACTTATATTAAATTAACTTAATGTAAGATCTTTCGTATACGACGTTTTATATTACCACTTCTTAACAATCATAACGGCTTCTGCTTAAACTTTTCATAATTCCGTACTTTTAATGAAAGGATATTCCCGCAATCTGTACAAATATAAGCATCCACTGGTGAAGATGTGAACATCGTTTCCTTTTTCCGTATTTGTGCATAACCGATAAACTCACCTTCTCCTATGTTTTGAGAACCGCAATGAGAGCATGTCTGCACGTCTTTCTGTTTCATGAGAGCACCACCTTTAATCTGTTTCCACTCCCTTCGACAGTTCGCTTCCATTTCCCTTCCAAAAAACCTCTTATTCTCTTACATTTCAACAGGAATCTCAGAAGAAAAATCGTATATGTACTATGAACTATATTAATTGACGGAGGAATCGTATGAGTACAATTATGACAGTCAATACAGCACAAGAAATTGAAAACGCAGAAATACATATGCTTTCTTCTAGATTAGAGGCACTACAAACAATAAGCGGCAACCCAATGCAAGTACAAATGAAAAAGTTCGGGAGTGCCACTGCCTTTTCATCAAAAATAATTGCTGGTCCTGCTTTTAACACAGTAAAAGGCGTTACCTTTACAAAAAATGGTGTTCGTCAAAATAATGAAATTCTTTACAATAAACCAGGATGGCATTTTTTCATAGCCGAAGTTCAAAACACTCCTGCTAGTATAGGGGTACTTTATATAAATAAAGGTGTTGCTTCATTAGCTGCTTCTGCTACTTTGCCAGAATTTCAACGTAAAGGTTGTCATACCTTATTAATTCAAAAACGAATTGAGACCGCTGTTGCATCCAATTGTAATTTAATAGTTGGACAAGCAAGATTCGGTAGCGGCAGTCAAAATAATATGGAACGTGCCCATATGAAAATTGCTTATACAAAATCAATATGGACTGCGAAAGACATATAATTAACTTTCTTTTTCTTTCTATTACGAATGTATACATTTTATGACAATTACCTTTCTATCCTGTTACTCATTTGAATATTCAAACTAAATTTGTTACGCTATTACTAGATACATCATTCAACTTGCAATATGAAAAGAGAATTCTAATCAAAATACAAGGAGGAGAAATGTATGACAAAGCATGATCATGGTTTAAAAGAAAAAGTAGAAGGTGCCATTGATAAGGTAAAAGGTGAAGTAAAAGAAGTTGTCGGGAAAGTAACTGACAATAAAAAATTACAAGCCGAGGGAAAATGGGATAAGGTGAAAGGCACTGCTAAAGATACGGTTGGTAATATAAAAGAAAAAGCACATGAATATAAGGAACATAAATAATAAAAAAACACGTTAGATGCATTTTCATCTAGCGTGTTTTTTATTTCAGTTTATATACATAATTAACCAAATATCACACGGTATATTTTTATTTCTCTATACTCTTTGTAAGTGGTTCTTTAAATGCATTTCTATTCCATACAGCAAAAACAATAAGAGAAATAATAAAGAATACAACAAGACATATACCCAAATAATCAAAATTAACTACCTGAATGAGATTCCAAAACGGGCCCTGTAAATTATAGCTTTCAATAAGTAAAGATAATAGTTGATAACCCCCTATTAAAAAAGCCGTTATAACAGATATTGAGGTAATTAATACGTTATATGAATTTCTAATTCGACTATTTTCCATTGCCCACTTATAATTCGTATTCATGAATGTACTATCTAATGTATCCATCAACGACATTCCTGCAGCAAACAAAATGGGAAAAGCAAATATACTTACAAGCGGGATAGATTGACTTGTTGCAGTTACTGTAGAAAGAGCAATTAATCCGATTTCACTTGCTGTATCAAAACCAAGCCCAAATAAAAAACCGATCATATACAATTGCTTTTGACTATCAATAAACCTAAATAAGCGCTGCGTGAAACGATATATAAATCCTAAGTTTTCTGGTTGCTTATCCTCTTGGCTTGGTAACACTTTAATAAGGTACAACAGATTGGTAAGCCCAATAATAATAAGAAATGTACTAGAAACAATTGTGCCGATAATACCGCCTATAGTAGAAAAACTCTCCATTCCATGTTTTGCTGTTTTTCCAATTAAAGCAATTAATACGATCATCACAAATACTACAGTAGAGTGTCCTAATGAGAAGTAAAACCCCACCCCCTGTGAGTTTTTACCTTTTTCAATTAATTTCCGAACAGTATTATCAATTGCGACAATATGATCACTATCAAACGCATGACGCAATCCTAAAGAATATGCAATAATAGCCATTCCAATTATGCTATTGCCTTTATACAGTGCAGGTAATAATAAGAGAATTCCAAGCACATGAAGAAATATAATAATAACAAAAAAATTAGTTGCTTTTTTCAGTTCACTTTTCCACATAGTTACTAACCCTTTCTACTTTAGATTGAATACTCTTGAAAAAGAAAAGTGCCATAATAAAAACTACAATCGTTATAATAGTCACTAAAATAATTACAAAATCATTTAACATGCCTGTATGATTTGTAAGTGTTAACAGGGCTGGTATCGTTGCAGTAATCCAGGATTCAATGAAGCAAACAATCCCTACATAAATATGAATCTTCTTTTTCAACCCATCTTGCAAGAAAAATAAAAACCAAAGGAACGCCCAAAAGAACCAAATTATTGTACTTTGTAGACTTCCACTCTCATGTAATTGATTCGCTATTCCCATAACCGTTGCAATAATAGCAACCCAAAGAGAATAGTAGCCTACACCTGAAGAATCAAGTTCTAATATATTCGTAAGGCCAACATATAAATAAGTAAAACCAAATAAAAAAATAGTTCCATTAGATAGGATAGTCCACTCATTAGATTGACTTCCTGTAAATAATAAATATAGTGGTGTCAAAGTTTGTAATGCCCCTACAAATAAATTGAAGTACCCTACACTTTTGCTATCAATGAGTTTAAAAGCTGCTAGTGCATTCATAAATAGAACTGCACCGACATATAATAATCCCACATTAGTCATAGTATCCCCTTCTCCTACTTAATATTTTCGATAGGATGTTAATTCTTCATGCAGACAATTCTTTCTAACAAAACGATGACACTGAAAAAATATAGACTCCATATCCTCTGTATTATGACTAAGTATGCGTATGACAAAGCCTTTACATGGCATAGAAGATATTCCAATCTTCATATTGTTAGTGTTAGAAAGCGAAGTTTTCAATGCTGCAATTAAATCATTTGTAATGTTCTCATTAATAACCATGAAAGTACCATAATGGGAATATTGATTTAATATTCCCATTTGATCTAGCGGCTCTTTGAAAGGGTTTAACAATAGATGATCGTAAACTACAAGTTTGTTTTCCATATATATTTTTGTTAGCGAATCAAAATACTGGTATGTGAACTTCTCCATATTTGGAGACCAACCAGGCGTAACTGAATCGCATAAAATCAATGTAGAATTATTTTGCATATATATATTTGTTTTTTGCTTATATGCTGCATCCTTGTACATAATCAACGGATCTGGTAAATACTCCATAACAGCATTTTCACCAATATAAACATTCAATTCTTGCAAAGCATAACTATTTGGAGTCTTGTAAATTTTCGTTGCTGATTGGCTTGTTATATATGTTTTCGCATCTTCATGAACATTTATATTTATAGAATAGAAGTCTCCTTTTAAATAACCTCCACCAGAATTCATGATATAGCAATATGCTCTACCATAATCATCCAAATATATTGGCTGCGTTACTTTTAAGGCATCTTTATGATAAACCTTAATAGGTACCGTTTTATGTCTCTTTTCCATCACATCAATGTTTAAGACACCTGTAGGGGCTTTCATTTCTTCAATCCTTCTAACATGATGTTTTGTCGCATCCAATTTATTAATCCCTGTAAGCCTTCCTCATCCTTCAAATTTGTAAAAAAATATGGTTTATTATGTCGGTAATTTTTCGTATCCTGCTCCATAACTCCAAGATCAGCCCCTACATAAGGTGCCAAATCCGTTTTATTAATCACAAATACATCAGATTTGATCATTCCTTGTCCACCTTTACGAGGAATCTTTTCTCCTTGTGCTACATCAATAATATAAATTGAAAAATCCACTAGCTCTGGACTAAATGTGGCAGCTAAATTATCACCCCCACTTTCAATAAAAATAATATCTAAATTACTATGTCTAATCATGAGCTCTTCAATTGCTTCAAAATTCATAGAAGCATCCTCTCGAATTGCTGTATGTGGACACCCTCCTGTCTCTACACCAATAATTCTATCTTCTGGTAAAACACCCGTTTTCAATAAAATCTTTGCATCTTCTTTCGTATAAATATCGTTTGTAATTGCTGCAATTTCATAATCTGTATTTAAATATTTTGTTAACTTTTCAACTAACATTGTTTTCCCAGCACCTACGGGGCCACCAATACCAATTTTAATAGGTTTTATCATTTTATTTTTCCTCCCTATGACATGAAGACTCTTACATTTACATCTTCATGTTGCATTTGATTTATTTCGAATTCAGGATCATTCAATCCAAAATTATCTAATGAAAGTATTTGAATTCTATCAATAGATTCACAGATCAATTCATGGCATTCTTGTAATAGTTTTTGACCATCTGTTTGTCCAAGAGGAATGGCTCTCACACCATTTTGAATTATACTTCCAACACTTGAATATAAGAAAACTAAGAGCGTTTCTTCTACTGTCATTTTCAATTCCGCCCCTAATATTCCGTATACGATACTCGGATGACCTTCTAATTTATTACCCATAACATCTTCTTTGTATATATTTAAATTTGCAAATGAGAACAGTTCACACAATAGTTTAGAAGTACTTTTACTAATCATTCTATTTGCTCTTCTACATTCAAAAGGCAATGTTTGTGCTGTTATTAAATCATCTAAAAATGTAATTTGTTTTCCATCATTATTCTTAGTGGCTTCGTAAGTATATTTGCAAATTAAGCCGTCCGTGTGTGTTAATTGCACTTTTACATATCGATTAATCCATTTGAAAAATTCTCCTTTATTTGTAACTTGTCCCTCTTGAATAAATGTTTCTAATCCAAAAGAGTGACTAAAACTTCCTGTTGGGAAGTTCGAATCACTAATTTGGAGTAGGTTAAGTAGGTTAAATATGTTTGTGTGAAGCATGCTTGAACGGTTTGGGTAATACTCTATTTTCTTTTTGATAAGGAACACCTTCCTTTTTGAGTAAATCTTCTACTAAGTAGTCGTTCGCCAAAATCATACACCCTTCATCGAATTGTGCTGGCAAATGTCTATTTCCTAAGTTATGCGCAATAATTCCCATTTCTTTTATTGACGTTGGAGTAATTACAATTACCTCTTCTGGTAACACTTCAATATATACAATACGATGTTCATCTTCATATAAAATATCACCGTTCTTTAATGTTTCTCCATTATCTAAAGACACCCCAATTTCAAAACCAGATTCTGAATATAATTTCTGAACCCTCTTTAGTAAAAGCTCACTAGAAATCAATATTCTATCAAGATGCTTTTTTGTATTTGCAAAATCATTCATATTGCATACGTTGTTATTAATTTTTTCAATAATCATTTTATCTCCTCCGTTATATCAAAATAAAAAATATCTTTGAGCCATAGGTAATACATCTACTGCTTCACACGTAATAACTTGTCCATCAACTTTAACTTCATATGTCTGCGGATCTACTTCAATTTCTGGTGTTGCATTATTCAGCTTCATATCTTGCTTAGAAATCTCTCTCGTATTTCTAACAGGTAATACAACTTTATTTAAACCTAATTTTTCTTTAATATTATTCTCATAAGCTACTTTAGATACAAATGTAATCGAACTTGACTGTACCGCTTTTCCATATGCACCAAACATCTTTTTTTCATAATATGGTTGTGGTGTGGGGATCGAAGCATTCTCGTCTCCCATTAATGCCATCACTACCATCCCGTTTTTCAAAACCATATCTGGCTTAACACCGAAAAATTGTGGATCCCATATTACAAGGTCTGCATATTTCCCAACTTCAATAGAGCCGACATATTCTGAAATCCCATGTGTAATAGCTGGATTAATTGTATACTTAGCTATATAGCGTTGAATTCTATTATTATCGTTATACTCTTTATCTCCCTCTAAACTACCAATCTGCTTTTTCATTTTATCGGCGGTTTGCCAATTGCGAATAATAACCTCTCCAACCCTTCCCATCGCCTGCGAGTCAGAGCTAATCATGCTGAAAACCCCTAAATCTTGCAAAATATCCTCTGCCGCAATTGTTTCTTTTCGAATCCTTGAATCCGCAAACATTACATCTTCTGGAATATTTGCTTTTAAATGATGACATACCATGAGCATATCTAAATGTTCATCCAACGTATTCACTGTATAGGGCAAGGTCGGGTTCGTTGAAGAAGGTAAAATATTATTCAGTGCAGCAATCTTTATAATATCTGGTGCATGCCCACCACCAGCCCCTTCAGTGTGGTACGTATGAATAACACGATTATCAATAGCCTTTATCGTTTCTTCCACAAAACCACATTCATTTAACGTATCAGTATGAATAGCAACTTGAATATCATATTTATCAGCAATCTGTAACGAGTGATTAATTGCTGAAGAAGTCGCTCCCCAATCTTCATGAATTTTTAATCCAATAGCTCCTGCAAATATTTGTTCTTCCAGGGCAGGTAAACTTGAACTATTTCCTTTCCCTAAAAACCCAAGATTTATAGGAAAAGCTTCTGCTGCCTCTAGCATTTTTCTTAAATTCCAAGATCCAGGCGTTATTGTAGTTGCCTTAGTACCCTCTGCCGGTCCTGTTCCTCCCCCAATTAAAGTTGTTATACCTGAAGCTAATGCTGTATCAATTTGTTGTGGGGATATGAAATGCACGTGTGTATCAATACCTCCAGCTGTAACGATTTTTCGTTCACCAGAAATTACTTCCGTTGATGTTCCAATGATGATATCAATATTATCCATAACTGAAGGATTACCACTCTTACCAATTGCTGAAATCTTTCCATCTTTTATACCAATATCCGCTTTATATACTCCTGTATAATCAATAATAATTGCATTCGTAATAACAACATCCACAACACCCTGTTCCCTTGTAAGTTGCGAATTTTGTCCCATACCATCCCTAATTGATTTTCCTCCACCAAAGACAGCTTCATCACCATATACGGTGTAATTTTGATCAATATGTGCGAATAATTGTGTATCCGCTAAACGAATAGAATCTCCTGTAGTTGGACCATATAAATCAGCATATTGTTTACGTGACATCTTAAAACTCATGCTATCTCCCTCTTTTTTTATAAGATTCAATATCGCCATCCACTTTATTTTTAAATCCATATACTTCTTGCTTCCCTGAGTACGGAACTAATTCAATCGTTTTTTCATCCCCAGGCTCGAATCTTACCGCTGTACCCGCTGGAATATTTAAATGTTGTCCAATTGCTACACTACGATTGAATTTTAACGCCTCATTCACTTCATAAAAGTGGTAATGAGACCCAATTTGAATCGGTCTATCTCCCTGATTTAACACCTTAACTTTCGTTGCTTTTTTATTTCCATTACATACTATGTCTTCTTCCGCAAGGATATATTGCCCTGGGATCATAACATTCACTTCCTTTAATGAATTGGTTGATGAATAGTTACTAATTTTGTTCCATCAGGAAAAGTTGCCTCAACTTGAATATCTGATATCATGTCTGCAATCCCATCCATAACATCTTCAGCACTTAAAATATTTTTTCCAAGCTCCATTAATTCCGCTACATTTTTACCATCTCTTGCTCCTTCCAAAATTTCATACGTAATAATAGCGATACTTTCTGGATAGTTTAACTTAAGCCCTCTCTCCTTTCGTCGATAAGCTAAATCAGCCGCAACAACTACCAGCAGTTTATCAATTTCTCTTGGAGTTAATCTCATTACAATCTTCCTTTCTAAAATATTTTAAAACTAAGAATATTCTAAAAATAAAAGATGTACTTCCAATGTCCTTTCCGTGTTTTTTCCATGTTTTTTTCTGCTAATCAAATAAAAAAAGACTAGAATTTCTAGTCTTTTTTTATTTCCCTTCATTCTTCTCTAACACATATAAATCTTCTTCAATATTCGTTAATTTCTCACTTACAAGTTTTCTTGCATCTCCAATTGCTTGATTGTATGCAAATGGTCCTACTAACTTTATCATTTCTTCTATTAAACGTTCTGCTTGGAAACGTCCAATTTCATCTAAATCTTCTTCAACGAAAAATTGCTGAATTTGTGCTACAAGCTCTTCTTTTTTATCAGTCGGTATTTTTATGTTCATCATCATTCGTTACTCCTCTATATTTAAGATAATACTTTTCTTAACTCTACCATAGAAAAGCGATTTCCTGGACAAGTTTTTGTAACCCCTTCTAACTCCCTATGGCCGAGTATATTTTCTTTCTCTATGGCAAACTGCTTCATAAACATTTTACATAAAGAATATAATGAATTCATTTGTGCAGCAGTTGGATCATATTTATCAAAATTCCCCGTCATACATATTCCAATTGTATCACTATTATTATCTTTCGCATGTGCTCCAATATGTAAACCTCGTCCTTCGACTACAGTTCCATCTTCTTCAATAAAATAATTGTAACCAATCCCGCTCCATCCTCTTACCTTTTGATGAAATTCGTGAGTTTTATACACATCCCAGCCATCTTCTGACGTATGGTGGATGATCAGTTTATTTACTTTTTCTAAAGGAACTAACTCATTTTGAAATGTTAAATTTACACATTTAATTTCCATTTGAACTTCCTCCCCTTAAAAATCAATTATAATAATTGTTTTATCATCTGGTCTTATTCTATTTTCTCCTTCTAGCCTTTCAATGATTGCTACATATTCTTTTATACTATTCTTTCTTATATATATCACAATTTGTTCTAACGACCACTCCGGATGGAACAATCCGTCCGAACAAATAAAGATCCCACTTACATCAGCTACATGTAATTCCCCATGTTGTAAATAAGTCATCGCTTCTTTCATCCCATTTGCAACTGCGTAACCGTGTGGCACATTCGCAAGATAGCGGTTGTATTTCAACTGCTCCCGAACATCTTGAAAAACATGTTCTTCCGGGACTGGTAATCCTTTTTTACGATCCTCTTCTCTCTTCTTTTTTGCGCGTTTACTAATTCCCTTAACTGTATCTTTCGTTAATACTCTTATCGCTCCATCCTGAAATATTGCAACGATCATACAATCACCTAATTGTGCATATTCAAGCTTATCGCCTTCTATTTGAACTGCTGCAATACATGTACACCACAGATGGTCTTTTTTTCTCGTATCAACCTTGTACTCTAGCATCTTGTTTTGCAATAATTCATTCGCCTTTGCAACTTCATCTTGTAAACTATTGATCTCTCGTAGCGAAGTAAAATGACTTGCAAATAAATGTGAAGCGATGTATGCTCCATTATGTCCTTCTTCATCACAAAATGGAACTAACGGTGTTGCTCCATCGCATACACCGTAAATTATTTTATCTTCATTCCAAAAAAATGAATCCTCACACTCTTGTTTTAAAGGACTCTTCTGTTGATACGTCGTTATCTTCATATCTGTATCCCCTCCCAATTTATCAAACACTCTAACTATTTAGATTAATCTAATTTTCCGAAATAAACTGTTTTTCCCGAAAACTTTCAATTTCATATATAATCTTGAAATAATATGATTATTTAGTGAAGGACGGGAAAGAGATGGTCAGATTTCTTGGTGTTATTTTTGGTTCTATTATTATCGCAATTGCCTTTAATCTTTTCCTTATCCCCCATAAAATTTTAAGTAGTGGAATTGGCGGAATTGCTATTATTTTAGGGATTGTAACCCCTGTAAACACAGGTATTATTAACTTTGTATTGAACTTACCTATCCTTATTTTAGGATACATAGGTCTTGGAAAAAAAGTGATTTTTAACACGGTTGTTTCTGTAATTGTATTATCTGTTGCATTATACTATGTTCCAATAAAAGTCGTAGCAACAGACCCACTTTTATCATCTGTATTTGGCGGTGTCATCGCCGGCGCTGGTATTGGCCTTGTCTTTAACTGCCATGGTTCAACTGGTGGCTTTGATATTATCGGTATGTTGTTATCTCGCAAGCGAGATATTAAACTTGGTGGATTCCTTATTGCATTAAATACAGTTGTTGTTGTCATTGCAGGATTTTTCTTCACTTGGGATGTTGCCCTTACAAGCTTACTTTCAATTTATGTAACTGGTAAAGTAATTGATGCCGTTCATACAAAACATCGTAAAGTTACACTTATGATTGTAACAAATCAAGCGGAAGAAATGAAAAAAAAGCTTCTTTCAACTGTAGTACGTGGAATTACGTTACTTGATGGTGAAGGTGCTTATTCAAACGAGAAAAAACGTGTACTTATGACAGTCGTTTCACGTGAAGAATTAGCAAGTATGAAACTAACGATTTCGGAAATTGATCCTCATGCATTCGTTAATATTACGGAGACTGTTGAAGTATTAGGATTGTTTAGAAAAGTGTAAAAAACTAGGTAGATCTCCACCTAGTTTTTATTTTCCATAAATTCAATTCGATTTCCAAACGGATCTGACACGTAAAATCTGATTACATCTGGTCGCGCATGATCATCTATTACTTCAATACCTTGCTTTATTAACCCTTGTTTAAATTCATTAATTTTCAAAACATAAAAAGCTGGATGCGCTTTTTTAGCTGGATTAAAATTTTGCTCAACTCCGATATGAATCTCTTGATTTCCACACTTAAACCAACACCCACCACGCTTCTTTAATTCCTCTGGCTTTGGGATTTCCTCCATACCAATTTTATTACCATAAAATTCTCGTGCTTCTTCTTCACATCCTACTGGCGCCGCTACTTGTACATGATCAATTCCTTGAATATAATTTTTCATATTCCTTCCCCCTCTTCTATTCTAATGTTATAACGAAAATACATTCATGTAACTTAGAAAATATTAATAAAGCAATATAAGATTCTCTTATTACTACCTTTTTTTACCTTCCACTAAAAATAAAAAAGAAAATTTATTATATAATTTCCATTTTTTATAGAAATACACATTGCACCTATATTATAGTTAGTACTAGATTCATCTTTTTTAGATGCTAGTTGTACGGAGGAAATATTATGAGTCGTAAAAAACATTCATCTACGCAAAAAAAGCGTCACCCAAACGTATCGGAGCGCTTGCGAAACCATATACAAAATCGTTCTTTAGCAGAAATGTATGCATCTCTTTTTGAACATAACCCTGATAGTATTATTTCATTGAATTTAGAAGGAGTTATTTTACATATTAACCCCTCTGCGGAAAGAATATTAGGTTATACTTCTAACGAATTAGAGCGGAAAACAATCACTTCTATTTTAGAAGCACATATTTCTGATCAAGTGCTACAATACATAAAAAATGCTGCAGCTGACAATCAAAAAGAGTATATCGTCTCTATTTATCATAAAGACGGATATTTACTAGATGTCGTAACAAAATTAGTTCCTATTTTTGTTAAAAACCGTTTAACAGGTGTATACGCCATTATGAAACCCCTTGAAAAATCAGAAAGAATTGAGAAAGTATTACAAGAGAGTGAGAAACGATTACGCACATTAATGAATTCAATGCCTGCATTTGTTATTTTTAAGGACCATGAAGGACGCTGGCTTGAAGCGAATGACTATGCGCTTTCTTGTTTCAATTTCCATAACGTTCCTTATCATGGAAAAAGAGATAATGAACTCATTCAATATAACGAAGCATACCGCGAATCTTTTTTGCATTGTGAAGAAGTCGATGAACTAACATGGCAAAAAGGACAAATTCTTCACGGAGAGGAATTTATTATACATAGAAATGATTTCGACCTAGTTTTAAGCATTTCAAAAGTCCCACTCTTCCATCCTGATGGCTCACGCAAAGGTCTTATAGTGATGGGAAGAGACGTTACCGAACTAAAAGAAACTGAAAAGTTATTACGGAAATCCGAAAAACTTGCAGTAGTAGGACAACTGACAGCTGGAATTGCCCATGAAATTAGAAACCCGCTCACTTCATTAAAAGGATTTTTAACGTTATTACATCCAGAAATAAATGAGGAAAATAAATGGTATGTGGACGTTATGTTGAGTGAAATTTCACAAATGGAATCTATAACAAGCCAATTTATGGCGATGTCTAAACCACAAGTGTTATTTATTCATACATGCAACGTACAAACATTAATTGAAGAAGTTGTAACTTTTATTTTACCAACAGCAATTATGCATAGCGTTCATATCATCATGGATCATTTCGATTATATTTCTGACATTCAATGTGACAGTAATCAATTAAAACAAGTTTTGATTAACATATTAAAAAATGCAATCGAGGCGATGCCTGATGGTGGTAACATTTTCATTCAAACAACTTCGTTAGAAAATGATTTTGTTTCAATACGCATTATGGATGAAGGTTGTGGGATTCCTGAAGAGCGCATGGCTCGTCTTGGCGAACCTTTTTATAGCTTGAAAGAAAAAGGAACTGGCCTTGGCTTAATGATGTGCTATAAAATCATTCAAGAGCATCACGGGAAATTATTCATTTCCAGTGAATTAAACATAGGAACAACTGTCGATATCCAATTACCGATTGCTACAGCTCATCCTGTAACAAACTCTTAACTATACATCTACAAGATATTATAAGTAGTTCAGTTATTGTGGAAAACATCTACACTAAAAAGCTCAAAGTCCCTATATGACTCTGAGCTTTATTTTTGTATACGATTTATTTTATTAAATCCACTCTTTTCCATGTTTACGAATAAACTGAATATCATTTTCATAATGTTCAAGATGCCCTTCATCTATCATCTTTTGGAAGTTCATATCGCCTTCTAGTGCTTTTCTTTTCATGTATTTACATAATCCTTCTAATCGTAGAAGTACCATCTCCAAATAATCCTCGGCGATGCCATCACTTTTATAGGACTCAAAAAATAATTTAACTCTTTGCTTTATGCGGTCTGCATGCTGTAATGAACTATAATAAACTGCCTCACCTGTTTCCTTATAATAAACTCTACTTAATGGGACACAAGTGTAAAGAGTATAGGCTATGTCCCAAAGTCTTGGTCCAGGACCAGCAACATCAAAATCGATAATACCTACTGGCTTTTCGTTATTAAAAATAATGTTGTATATTGCAAAATCATTATGGCATACAACCTCTATTTTATTTGGAGTATTATCCATCGGTTTCCAATCATCTGATAACGGGAAATCACTCACAGCATCATGATAAAGACGGAGCATCTTCGCTATTTCTTTTAAAACATCATTAGACCACATATACTTTTTTAAAGGATAATTACCAGCTTCTCCTTCAATAAATGATAATATCTCTCTATCTTTATCATCAATACCTAAAAACTTTGGTGCATAACTAAAACCTTTGTTTTCCAAATGATTTAATAGCTTATGAATTTTGGTACTGCCTTGCTTTAATTCTCGTCGAACAGTATCTTCCGAACGATATACGTTTGAGACATTCCCTCCCGTTAGCATTTCTTCCTTTTCGTAGTTTGACATCTAATACTTCCCCTCCATTATTCTACATTTTCTTTATATTTTAACATAACTTTCCTATTCTCTTTTAACCCCTTAAATTGCAACAAAAAAATCGAGTATAAAATCTTTATGATTTTACACTCGATTTAGTCTACTATTTATGCATGTGAAAATATTTTTTCATACCATTCTGTTGCCTTCTCTACTTCATTCATCGTTAATTGATGTCCTCTATTTTCCCAATGCATTGTTACATTAGCATCTACATTTTCTAATAGCATCTTCAATTCCTCTGACTCAGAAGGTGAACAAATTGGATCATTTGTTCCAGCAGCGATAAATACGAATTTCTCTGCTAAATTAGGTAATTCTATTCCTCTTCTAGGCACCATGGGGTGATGAAGGACTGCACCTTTTAATGCATTTTTGTAATGGAATAATAGGCTCGCCGCAATATTTGCTCCATTTGAATACCCAACAGCTACGATATTATCTCTATCAAATTCATATGTTTTTGCTGCTTCATTTAAAAATTCATTTAATTCCTTCGTACGGAAAACAAGATCTTCTTCATCAAAAATACCTTCTGCTAATCGGCGGAAGAAACGAGGCATCCCATTTTCTAATACATTTCCACGAACACTTAATACAGAAGCTTCCCGATCAATTCTTTCTGCAAGCGGTAATAAATCTAATTCATTTCCTCCTGTACCATGAAGCAATAACAACACTGGTTTTGACGTATCTTTTCCTTTTTGAAAAACATGTTTCATCATATTCCTTTTCCCCTTTCAATCACTTTAATCTAGATTTCTCACTTCAAATGGTAAGAGTGTCTGTTCAATTTGTTTTCTATGTTGTTCATATCGATCCGGTAATTTTAACTCCTCACCCATCGTCTCTAAAGATTCGTCATGGGCAAAACCAGGAGGGTCTGTTGCAATTTCAAATAAGATTTCGCCGTGTTCTCTAAAATAAATTGCGTTAAAATAGTTTCGATCTTGTACAGGGGTTACACCATATCCAAAGCGAGACACATGCTCTTTCCAGTCTAATTGATCAGCATCATCATTCGCTCTCCAAGCAATATGATGAACTGTACCAACACCCATTTGCCCACGTCCAATTGTTGATAATCTCAAATCGATAATATTTCCAATATCAGCAGAAGAACGGAACCGCATAAACTCTCCCTCTTCTCCTACTTTCTCAAGACCCATAACATGCTCTAGCAATTCAGCAGTTTTTTGAGGTTGTGCAGATAAAAGAACAGCACCGCCAAATCCTTTAATTGCTACTTCTGGCGTAACTTCCCCAAAAGTCCAATTATTTAATTCGCCCTCTTCTCTTTCAACTAATTCTATATGCAAACCATGTGGATCATCAAATTCTATATACTGTTCTCCAAACCGAGTCATTTTTGTATACGGTACGTCGAATTTTTCTAATCTATTTTCCCAAAACTCCATTGTGCCTTTTGGTACGACATAAGACGTAATGCCTACTTGACCGTCCCCAATAATACCTTGACGAGCACCTGCCCATGGGAAAAACGTAATAATTGTTCCAGGCTTTCCTCCTGTATTACCAAAATAAAGATGATACGTACCTGGATCATCAAAATTCACTGTTTGTTTTACTAAACGCAATCCTAATACACCTGCATAAAAATCTACATTTTCTTGTGGGTGACCTACGATTGCTGTAATGTGATGAATTCCCATCGTTTTCTTTTCCACTTTCTCCACCCCTTTTTTTATTTCATTACAAAAAACGTTTATTCGCTAAAATTCATTATTCATTTTGTCCATATGATAAAGTTCAATCCGCAATACTATCTTTTTCAAAATTGAGGTATTTCTCTAAAAAACTAACACATTTCATTTAGTTCAAAAATTATCTCGAATTCGAGATAATCCACAAAAAAACTATAGTTCTTATGATTATATTTTAAATATTGATTTTATGATTTTGACTATCCTTCAAAAAATATCTTGAATTCGAGATTTATTATAGTCTAATTAGTTTTTATTGTCAATGCGGATATCATTTCATTTTTTCATCAAAAACAATATTCTGATAAGTTATATCCATCAAATAATCTGTTGGAAAAAGACCAACCGAAAAGCGGGAACATTCATGTAATAAATTTCTACTTTTCCTATAACAAAAAAAGCCATACAAATGTATGACTTTTTTGATTATTTTTTGTTCAGCTACATATTTACTTCCCAATTACGGAAGGAAACAATTCCGAAAGTGGAACTACTCTCCCCATCTCATCTTTAAACACAATATGCTCTCTCGTTAAGTGGCGTGGGCTCTTTACCCCTGCTGCTGCCGCTAATGAAAACAAACTATATCTCATACTAATAACATAGTTCATTACTCGCCATTTTTTCTCATACGGATCTAATGCTTTTTGGTAGTGTGGATTCGTAGTTGCAACCCCCGATGGGCATTGCCCTGAATTACATTGAAGTGCCATAATACAACCACTTGCCATCATGAATCCACGTGCTGAATTTACGGCATCTGCACCGATAGCTAAAGCAATCGCTACTTTATCTGGCGTGATTAATTTCCCGGAGGCAAACACCTTTAATTTATCCCTGACACCGTAATGATTTGCTGTATCAATAAATGTAAGTAGTGCCGGTATAAGCGGAAGCCCCATACTATCTGCCATCGATTTATATGTTGCCCCTGATCCACCTTCTGAACCGTCGATTGTAATAAAATCTGGATAGATGTTTAATTCTTTCATTGCTTTTAATAAATCTTCCAAAGGCTTCTGTTGACCAATTACAATTTTCATACCTACTGGTTTACCACCGTTTTCTTGTAAATCTTGAATAAAATATAAAGCCTCTGCGGCACTACTAATAAATGAAAAACGATTTGGCGAATTAATCGTTTCTCCTTCTCGTACTTTCCGAACGGAAGCGATTTTCTCATTTACCTTCTGTCCTTCTAAATGACCACCACGTATTTTTGCTCCTTGCCCAAATTTCAATTCAAACGCTTTAATATTACTTTCTTTCGCCTTCTCCATAAATTCCTTCATCGAAAAATTCCCGTCCTCGTCACGGTATCCAAATAATCCCGGACCAATTTGGGCAACGATATTTGCACCCGTATGTAAATGTTCTGGAATGACGCCCCCTTCCCCAGTATTAATCCACGAACCACCTGCCATTTTTGCACCAAACCCAGCTGATAAAATATAATTTTCTCCAATCGCACCGTAAGATGTCGCTGACGCTCCAAACATCCCATACAGTTTCCATGGATATTTACGATTTTCGCCGACTATAATTGCATCTTCTTCTTCATACAACCAAAGGTTTGTTGTATCCGCTGTCAATTTTTCTCTTCTTGAAAATAACCCTTCTTTATGAATCATATATTTTTTCCCCTCACGTTCTTGCGTGAGATTCACACTTAATTCATCTGTTAATGTGGGGAATAATGTATTAGCAATATAATAGCCAGATTCCTCAAAATCTCGTTTTGATCCAAAACCAAGTATTTCAGAACGGTATTTTGCTAGAAACATAACACTTTGAAAATCGTAGCGCGAAAAGGGCTTTCCGTCAGTATCATGATCAAACCAATATTGCCGAAATTCCGGGCCTATTTTTTCGAGCAAATAGCGCATTCTACCTAAGTATGGATGCAGTTTTAATATAGAATGATGCGTCCGTTTTTTAATAAAAAATGTAATGATAAAAAAGACAATTAAAAGTAGCATCAAAAAGAGCAATATACTAATAATAATGAGTAGCGCTTCACTCATTCCGCTTCCCCCTATATATGAAATTCCATAATAAAAAGAGAACACTCCATGTGTTCTCTTTTTATCCTTATTCACACTAACGTAGCAAGATGCTCTTTCGCGTCATATTCAACCAAACTTTCAGCATTTTTAATTCGCTGAACAAAATCTGGATTAGCGATTAATGGTCTTCCGAACGCCGCTACATCAATTGTTCCTTCTTGCAGTGTTTCTTCTGCCTCTTTCGGATTCAAATTACCTACTCCTACGATAGTACCATCCCAATACTTTCTTACTAATTGATGAAAATTCTTGCCGTCAGCAATAACTTGCGTATAATTCATCGTTGAAGGGTCAATCATCGTTAATCCAACTTCTTTAAACATATTTACAAACGTTTCAATTGCAAGTTCAGGATGTTCCCACATATAAGTAGGATTATCACCTTTAAAGGCAGAGAAGCGAAGAAGCGTTTTATCAGCTCCAACTGCTTCAATTACAGCCTGAACAACTTCTTTCATAAACGTTAACCTTTGTTTTAAGTCACCGCCGTATTTATCAGTACGCTTATTCGCAAATTCATAAGTAAATTGGTCAATTAAATATCCGTGTGCACCGTGAATTTCTACACCATCAAATCCAGCTTCTATCGCATTCTTTGCGGCTTGTGCATATTGACCGATAACTTCTTTTATTTCTTCTATTGTCATTGCTTCTGGTGTATCAAACGGTTTACGAAAACGCGGAACATTCCCCTCCGCAGCAATAGCAGAAGGCGCTTGCGGCATTTGACCACCAATTATTTCGTGATGACTCATACGTCCAACATGCCATATTTGAGCAATAATCGTTCCACCTTCTTTATGTACTGCCTCTGTAACAGGTTTCCAAGAATCGACTTGCGCTTGTGTATAAATACCTGGTACTCCCGGATTCCCTTTTGCTCTCGGGCTAATGACAATTCCTTCTGTAATAATTAATCCAATCCCATCAGCAGCACGTTTTTGATAATACTCTACTACATCAGTGCCAACTACCCCAGTCTCATTATTTGCAAAACATCTCGTCATCGGTGCCATCGCTATGCGATTACGAAGAGACCAAGATCCAATTTGAATCGGATGAAATAACTTCGTTTCTTCAATATTTTCAAAAGACCCCCAAGCGTTTATATTTGTTCCTTCATAAATACTTGCCGCTTTATTATTTGAACTTGTCATTTTTCTTCCCCCTAAAAAAATCTAACTATAATCGCATCATACTTACTTTTAGATAGTAACGTCAATTTATACGTCTTTACCACTAAATATTCGAATATTAAACAAATAAAATGATAAAAACAAAAATTAAAAAGGTTTCCTAAGCAGGAAACCTTTTTTAGTTGACCATATAAGGCTAACAATTCGTTTATCTCTTTTAAATAAAGAAAATAAGCAATTATTATCTCCTCACATATGGAAAATCTCTTAACAATAGAAGTGGGAGTGGTTCAGTATTCTTCTAAAAATAATAACTTATATACCTAAAACAATGAAAGCCCTACCTCTCTTTCATCCTTACGGCTCCTCGTCCGTGCCAGTGTGAATCAGGATTGCAAAAATCAAGTAACTATTTTATTGAGTTATTTAATTAAACTTCGAACATTCGTAAAAGAAATTAAAAAATAAAAATGGATTAAATTGTAGTAATAACAAAAGAGGTTAATGCTCTAAAAGTGGTTTGAAAGAGTTGAATGTCTTTGAAATGATTGATTTTCTATAATTATATTCCCAAAAAATTCAAGATCTTTTTTGGGATGTAATACATTATCTACAATGAATCTTAACAAAAGCTTTTTATTTGATTTTCTGTGATACCTTCAATTAATCCCAGCTCACTAATCAAAAATTCATGTGCGTTATCTAACATTTTCTTTTCGCTTGCATTAAGTGCTTTTTCTTTCTGCATACGTAATAAATCACGTACAACTTCAGCACCTTCTTGTATTTTACCCGTTTTTATTTTATCAGTGTTTAATTTATACCTTTGTTTCCACGTAAGTAATCTATCTGATTCCCCATGCTGAAAAATATCTATTATGTTTGTTAATGCCTTTATATCTGTAACTGGTCGTATATTTGAACTCAATATTTTCCCCATAGGAATCATTACTTCCATATTACTAGCCGACATTTTTATAACATAATACTGTCTTTTTTCTCCTGAGATTTCCTTTTCTTCTATGGCTTTAATTATACCTGCTCCGTGCATTGGATAAACGATGTTATCGCCAATTTGAAACAAATAATCCACCTCCATATATGGTAACCTTCTCAATCTTAACACACATTTATTTTTTTAGCAAAATTTTTATAATATCACAAAATTATTTTCTATGTCAATTTATTTACACATAAAAATTCAAGCTGTACAGAAACACTAAAAAACCCGCGATTTTGTTACATTTCTACACCCATTTTCTCCAATTTTATATACCTTGTAAAACAAAAAAATACATCACTACATATAAGTAGCGATGTATTTTCATATACTGACAAAGACGGTTGCTTCAAAACTTCACACACGATCCTTCGCTTATATACTAACCTGTTTACTAATCGTTTCTCGCGCTAAAAGAAAACTCATAATCACTTGCGCAGCTACTCTACTCGTCATATCCCTAAAATCAAGAGTTGGATCAATTTCTACTATATCCATCCCTTGAACGAGTGGCTCTTTACCAAGGAATTCAATTGCATCAAGTAAAGTTGTACTATCCATCCCACCAGGGCCAATTGCTGGACAGCCTGGCGCAAACGCTTGGTCTAGTACGTCCATATCAAGGGAAATATAAATAGAAGTCACATCTTGTTTTCTTAATACTTCAATACTTTCTGAAATAAGATCTTTTATTTTTCGCTCTCTTACATCTTTCATTGTATACACTGTCACGCCATGCTCTTTTGCATATTCATGGTACGCTCGTGCATTTGAAAAATTACGAATCCCAATTTGAACGAGTTGTTTTCCTGTAATCACATCATTTTCTAGCAAACTACGGAACGGTGTACCATTTGATGGACCACCATCATCTAAATTACGTAAATCATGATGAGCATCAAATTGAATAATACCGACCTTCCCTTTACTATTTGCAAAACCAGTTATACTCGGAAAACTAATCGAGTGATCACCACCAAGAACGATTGGTATCATTTTCGGATTTACTCTCGTCAAGTGACCAACTGTTTTCGCAATTCGGTTATGACTCTCTTTTATATTTGTCACATGCATCGTAATATCACCGCAATCATGAAGAACACTTTCTTTCATATCGTGTTCTTCTGTAATTGCGTACGTGCTATATGCATCCAACATTGAACGAATTGTTTTTGGCGCAAAACATGCTCCTGAATGACTAATAGATGGTTTAGAAAGGGGCGCTCCAATTAAGGCAGCACCGAATATTTCCACTCCTTCCTCCCAATTTTTAATCATTTCGCTCCATTTCGTCACTTCACGATCGATAAACTTTGCATTTTTCTTTAAATAGTGGCCGTGCTCCACGATTGTTCACCTCTTGTATATGCGATATTCCCATTCTTCCATACTGTATTTACATGACTTACGCCGTAATGGTACGGTACGTAAGCGTAATTATAAGCATCCCATAAAACTAAATCCGCCTTACGACCAACTCTAATTTTCCCAGCTACATCGCCTCGATTAATGGCATAAGATGAGTTCACTGTTACCGCATTCCAGACTTCTTCTGGTGTCATTTTCAGTTTCAGCATCGCAATGCTCATAATAAGCTGAATATTCTCAGTTGGACAGCTACCTGGGTTAAAGTCTGTAGCTAAAGCAACTGCAACACCTTCATCAATCATTTTGCGGCCGCGTGCGAAGCTTTCTTTATTTAAATAGAAAGTTGTTCCTGGTAATAAAGTTGCTACTGTATTAGAATTCGCAAGCATTTCAATTCCTTTATCAGAAGCGCCAACTAAATGATCCGCTGATGCTGCACCAATTTCAGCTGCTGCTTCTGCACCACCTAGAGGGTCGATTTCATCCGCGTGAATTTTCACGTCAAAGCCAAGCTCTTTCGCTTTTAATAAAAATTCTTTTGATTCTTCTACAGAGAACACACCTGTTTCACAGAAAATATCAACGAACTCAGCTAATTGCTTCTCTTTCATTTCTGGTAATAGATCTAGCATCCATTGTAAAAATTCTTTCGATCTTCCTTTATACTCTTTCGGAACTGCATGAGCGCCTAAAAATGTTGAAACTAAATCAATTGAATGCTCTTTTTGTAATTGTGCAGTTGCCTCTAATTGTTTCCATTCCGTCTCATCATCTAATCCGTAACCACTCTTCGCTTCTACGGTTGTTACACCGAAAGATAGCATACGGTCTAAATGGAATTTTGCTTTTTGAACAAGTTCTTCTTTCGATGCCTGTTTCGTTGCATTTACAGTTGAAAGAATACCTCCACCTTGTTCTAAAATTTCTAGGTATGGAACTCCTTGTAATTTTAGCGCGATTTCATTTTCACGAGATCCACCAAATACAAGATGAGTATGCGGATCTACAAGACCAGGAGAAACCATTTTCCCGCCGCAATCAATAACCTCTTTCGCTTGTAATCCTTTAGCTTCTTCCGCTGTTCCAACGAAAGTAATCACGCCATTTTCAATTCCAACAGCACCGTTTTCAATAACAGGAAGCGTGTTCATCGCTTCCCGTCTTAACAAGCCATCTTCTTGATCCATTGTTAGTAATTGACCGATATTTATTAGTAAAGTGTCCAGCATGTTTCTTCCTCCTTATTTCATCATTGGAATGTTAACGCCTTTTTCTTTCGCAGTTTGAACCGCTAAGTCATAGCCAGCATCAACGTGACGAATAACACCCATACCAGGGTCTGAAGTTAATACGCGTTCAATACGTTTTGCCGCTGCTTCTGTTCCATCTGCAACGATAACCATTCCAGCGTGAAGTGAATACCCCATACCAACGCCACCACCGTGGTGAACAGATACCCAGCTTGCACCGTTTACACTGTTAATTAATGCATTTAAAATTGGCCAGTCTGCTACTGCATCACTACCGTCTTTCATAGATTCTGTTTCACGGTTTGGAGATGCTACTGATCCACAATCTAAATGGTCACGGCCGATAACGATCGGTGCTGATAATTCACCATTAGCCACCATTTCATTAATAATGCGGCCAAATTTCGCACGCTCGCCATAACCAAGCCAACAAATACGTGATGGAAGACCTTGGAACTCAACTTGCTGACGTGCCATACGAATCCAATTACATAAATGTTCATTATCCGCGAACTCGCGTAAAATAACTTCGTCTGTTTTATAAATATCTTCTGGATCACCAGAAAGTGCTACCCAGCGGAACGGTCCTTTTCCTTCACAGAATAATGGACGGATAAATGCTGGAACGAATCCCGGGAAATCGAAAGCATTTTTTAATCCTTCATCGAAAGCAACTTGGCGAATGTTATTTCCGTAATCAAATGTAATCGCGCCTTTTTCTTGCATTGCAAGCATTGCTTCTACATGTTTTTTCATACTTTCTTTTGATAATTGTACGTAACGTTCTGGATTTTCTTCACGAAGCTTCGCTGCTTCTTCTACTGTGTAACCTACTGGAATATAACCGTTTAATGGATCGTGGGCAGAAGTTTGATCCGTAACTAAGTCAGGGATAATATTACGGTTTACTAACTCAGGTAAAATTTCTGCTGCATTACCTAATAATCCAATTGAAATAGGCTCTTTCTTCTCTTTATATTCGTTTGCAATAGCCAATGCCTCTTCTAATGATTCTGTATACTTATCGCAATATCTCTTTTCAATACGACGATCGATACTACGCTTATCTACATCAATAGCAATTACAACACCGCCGTTCATCGTTACAGCAAGCGGTTGTGCGCCACCCATGCCACCTAAACCAGCAGTAATCGTTACAGTACCTTTTAATGAACCATCGAAATGTTGACGTGCCGCTTCACCAAATGTTTCATATGTTCCTTGTAAAATCCCTTGTGTCCCAATGTAAATCCAGCTACCCGCTGTCATTTGTCCGTACATCATAAGACCTTTTTTCTCTAATTCACGGAAGTGATCCCAGTTCGCCCACTTCGGTACTAAGTTTGAGTTCGCTAAAAGAACGCGAGGCGCATCTTCATGTGATTTAAAAATTGCTACCGGTTTTCCTGATTGAACAAGTAACGTTTCATCGTTTTCTAACGTTTTTAATGAATCAACAATTGCATGGTAGCTTTCCCAGTTACGAGCTGCACGGCCAATTCCGCCGTATACAACTAATTCTTCTGGTTTTTCAGCTACTTCAGGGTCTAAATTGTTCATTAACATTCGAAGTGCAGCTTCTTGAACCCATCCTTTCGTTTGTAACTCAGTACCTCTTGCCGCACGAATTGTTTGTTGTACTTTTTCCATTTCAATCTCTCCCTTTTCTCGTTTTATAGTGCTGCATTTACATCCAATCTTTCCTTTATTGAATAATTCGTTTTTAACCAATGCGCGATATTTTCAATATCCGTTGAGAATATACGGTCATTTGTAATAGATGGCACTTGCTGACGACCTTGATGATAGAACGTTTTTGTAACTGTACTCATGTTTTCAATTCCGCGATATTCTGCTGCTTGCATCGCACAGATCATCTCAATTGCAAGAACGCGTCTTGCATTTTGAATAATTTGATGCGCATGACGTGAAGCGATTGTTCCCATACTTACGTGATCTTCTTGGTTAGCTGAAGACGGAATTGAATCTACACTCGCTGGATGAGCTAACGTTTTATTTTCTGAAACGAGTGAAGCCGCTGCATATTGCATAATCATGGCACCTGATTGAAGTCCTGGTTCTGGACTTAAAAATGGTGGTAAGTCATTTAATTGCGGATTTACTAGGCGTTCAATACGGCGCTCTGAAATATTTGCAAGCTCCGCCATCCCTACTTTTAAGAAGTCCATTGCAAATGCAATTGGTTGTCCGTGGAAATTACCACCAGAGATTACTTTTTCCCCGCCATCAAAAATAAGTGGATTATCTGTTGCTGCATTCATTTCAATTTCTAATTTTTCTTTCACATAATTTAA
This sequence comes from Bacillus sp. FDAARGOS_1420, assembly GCF_019344915.1. Taxonomy (NCBI): domain Bacteria; kingdom Bacillati; phylum Bacillota; class Bacilli; order Caryophanales; family Bacillaceae; genus Bacillus; species Bacillus sp. FDAARGOS_1420. Next base: position 2,679,754 of record NZ_JAHWJB010000002.1, read on the forward strand.
AACTTGCCAAGAAGCACCGTGAACTTGCGGGATACAACGAAGTGAATATGCATCTTGTACACGAAGTTCTCCTTGTTTTGTCACAAGTTTACTATCATGAAGAATATCACGAATTCTGCTTGCCACTTCGACTTGCTCTTTATAACCACGCGCTTTATGAACATTTTCATCGAATGCATCAATAATGCCGCGTAATCCTTCCATTGTCATCGATGCAATTAATTCTGATTGATAAGCACTTGCTTCAGCTTCTATATAAGAAAGAACCCCTTGCGCTGTCATTGCCTGCGTACCATTGATTAACGCAAGACCTTCTTTTGCTTCAAGTTCAATAGGTTCAAGTCCTTCTTCTGTAAGAGCAACCATCGCATGAACTCGTTTTCCTTTGTAGAACACTTCACCTTCACCTAATAAAACGAGAGCAAGATGAGATAAAGGTGCTAAATCGCCACTCGCACCAAGTGATCCTTGTTGCGGAACGACTGGATGAATTTTACGATTTACAAACTCAAGAAGCATGTTTACAACAAGTGGTCTAACACCCGATACTCCTTTTAACATCGTATTAGCTCGTAAAATCAACATACCGCGTGATACTTCTTCAGGGAATGGATCGCCTATTCCGCACGCATGTGACTGAATTAAGTTGTGCTGAAGTGCTTTTACATCATCTTTTTGAATAAGCACATCACTAAACTTTCCAAATCCAGTTGTAATACCGTAAACGACTTTTCCGTCCTCTACGATTTTCTCAACTACTTCGCGGCACTCTGCTACCTGTTGCATACTATTTGGACAAGCTGTTACACCTTCACCTTCAAGTAACAACCTCTTCATTTCTTCAACTGTCAATGTGTGTCCTGTTAACGTAATCATTCTTTTTCCTCCTTATAAAGGCAAAAGGGGACCTTATCTTTTTAAGACAGACTCCTGTCCTAAAAAATAAGGCCCCCTTCTAACTAATAGACTATGGGCAAATCATATGTGATTAATTCCTAAACCAATCGCCTCATGCTCAGATCCTTTTACAGGTGCACCAATCGTTCCATAAAGTGCAACAGCAACCCATTCGCCTTCTTTTTTTCCGTCGTATGGTGTACCGCGCACAATCGCAAAGCGAAGTCCTACTGTACGAAGAACGTCTGCTAACTGAATTTGACCTCTCGTCACTCCGTACAAAGCTTCCATAATTGCATGATAAAGTGCATGTGTTTCTCTGTAAACATCTGTTTCAATAACTCGGTTGCTCTTAGCCGCTGTTTCCATTGCTGCTACTACTTTTTGCGAATTCATAGAACCAACTTTCCCAGTACAATATTTCCAACCTTTCGGAATAGATAATACGGGACTTTCATTCTCATCCGCAAGTGCCAACAGCATGGCCATACGACCAATTCGATGTGTTCCTTGAAGAAGCATGTGACTCTCTCATTTCTTTTGAATTATTTGAATATTACTTAATTTAAGAATATATGAAAACGGTTAAATCGTCAATAGTTTAAAATATTATTCAAGCAATTTTTTATCCCTCTCATACTTGTACTTGTGTACACAATTTATTTACAGATTTTTTTCAGACGTGCTATAGTCTCACTAACAGATGCAAAGGGGCAAAATTTCAGTGGCGAAGCGAAAAGATATTCATTTTCGAATTGAAGAAAAATTACTTACAAGGTTTGAAGACGCACTCCATTACGAAGGTTTAAATAAAACAGATGTATTAACACATGCGATTCAGCAATTTTGCATAAAGGTGGAATGTGAAAAAATGAATGATGTAAAACGCCAATACAACGTAAGTAACCATTTACAAACACGTATCGATACGCATAAACATTACGAAGAAAAACAAGTGAATGTAGATGAAGTCGTCATTGAACATTTACAACTCCAAGGTGAAGAAAAAATATTAGAGGTCGGGTGTGCTAACGGAAAATTTCTTTCCCTTTTGCAAACTAATGGTCATAAAGGACATCTAACTGGTTTTGATCAATCCGAAACTATGCTTTCTGAAGCTGCTATAACGAATAATATGATTGAATGGAAACTCGGTGACGCTAGTAAACTTCCTTTCGAAGCTAATTGTTATGACCTGCTAATCGCAAGGCATATGCTATACCACATGAAAGATGTCGAAAAAACTATTCAAGGATTCCATAAGATAATTCGTCCTGGCGGCGCCCTTTTAGCTACAACAAATTCTAAAGTTTCATTACCTCGTATAGATGAAATGTGTAACAAAATGTTAGTCACATTTGATTTACCGAAAACATCACCGTCAGTAGCTCCATTTTGTTTAGAAAATGGTAAAGATCTATTACACTCTGTTTTTTCAACTGTTGAAGAAACAATTATTCATAATGCACTTGTTTTTCATCATGCCACTCCAATCGTTAACTATATTTCTAGCATGTTCCCGTCGCTGAATATACCTGATAATATGTCCCTTCACACCGAAATGAAGGAATGGCTAAAAGAAGAAATAGAAAATGATTTATCATTTCATAACGGTATATGGCGCGATCCGAAAACGTTAGTGATTTATCGATGTAAAAAAGAAAAGAGCTAGCATTCGCTAGCTTTTACACGTTTTCCGGTAAAAGATTCTCCATCATTATATTGCCATTTCCACTATAAAAATTTGTATTATGTTCATTCACTACTCCAAAATAGGAGGCAATCGCTAGTCCAAATGGCACAAATGCATGTCCTTGTGCTGTAATAATATTTGCGTGCTGTACAACTTCTGTATACACAAAATTTTCTACTGGAAAACAATCTAATTTTTGATAATCTATGGTCACTGTATAAGAGATTTCTTTAAATAAACCTGCTCTTGCTAACGCATACGGTCCAGCACAAATCGCTGCCACTAATTTTCCTTGCTCAGAAAATTGACGAATAACTGAAAAAAGCGGTTTCGCCTCTTTCATATGTATTTCATCTCCGCCCGGAATGATAATCCCCTCATATTCTTCTACACGCACTTCACTTAATTCTATATGCGGCTGTACTTGTAAGCCTGTTTCACTTATAATCATTTCTTTTGTTAAACCCGCTGTAATGATTTCATATTTCTTTTTCAGCAATGCTGTTGCTACCGTTATTTCAAACTCTGCAAATGTCGGGTATACGAATAATAATATTTTTTTCATAGCCTTTTCTCCCTTAGCCACCCTATAAAATATGCCTCTAATTCGTCCACTGATAATATATTAGTGTCCACATAAGTTACGGGAAATTGTTTATACCATTCTTTTTCAACTTCTACTAATTTAAATTGTTCCTCAAATGTACTTCGATTTCTTGTCCTATCATTATTTCTCCTATCATACAAACTCTCTTTCGAAACATCTAAATAAAAAATTGCATCCGAACGGCATTCTCTTAATTTATACAATTCATCTTTTAATTCTGTTTCTATATCCCACTCTTTCCCTATCATCTTCGGATAAAAGAGTGTATAAAATTCAATATCTTCTGGTCCGCGGTCAAAAATCATGACTGATTTCACATTTTGAAACTCTTTTATTTTTGCTTCAATAAACATTTTTTGATTTGTAATAAACCCCTCTTTTGTGTAAATATCCAAATTTAATTCTTTCCGCTTTTCTACAATTGGATAAGGGTTTTCATATATAACTGAAAGCCCACATCGCTCTAAGCTTTTGGCCAATGTTGTTTTTCCACTTGTCATCGGTCCTTGGAGTGAAATTACGTATGTCATCTCTCTCATTCCCTTGTACTGTAATACATAAATAATAAACAGAATTTTGAAAACTATCAACAAGATACATATCATCTTGTTTCTTATTCTTATCTAACTTATAATAAAAAATAGAGATTATGACGGACGCATCAATAATGTAAGCTTGGAAATCCAAGCTTACATTATTTTTTGCTTTCCCTTTTCTTATAAAAAGAGTATACTAGATTAGAACGTATGTTCTTAATAATTACATACAGTAAGGAGATAGAACAATGGTATACGACACAAAAGCAATTTCTTGGAATGCATCTTTAAAACAACTTCAACGCCGCTATACAAACAAACAAGTTGACCGAAAAGAATTTGAAGATACTGAACTAATGGAATTCTTCCGCGATAACGACTACATTCCTTTACCTACACATATAAGCGGCCTATCAACAGCACGTTTTACTTCTTACTCTATTTTCACAACTGAAGATAAAGATCGTAAAGTTGGCACACTCATCATTGAATATGTAGAAAATGACAATGATATTTTATGTGTTGAACAACTATACTTCGTTTAAACTACAACGCTTGGTCAAATTGACCAAGCGTTCTTGCTTTCTATGAATCTCATTGCTTATAATATAAATAAAATACAAAATATTGCTTTCGTTAAAGGAGGGCATACAATTGCTTGAAGGATGGTTTAGTTGGTTTATAGTCGTTTGGACTGTTGTATTATTAGGGCTTATGTCCATTGGTGGATATTTCATGTTCAGAAAATTCCTAAAACGGTTACCGAAAGAAGACGGTATGTCCATTTTGGATTGGGAAGATCACTATATTAATAAAACAAGACACTTATGGGCTGACGAACAAAAACAATTGTTAGAAGAACTAGTAAGTCCCGTTCCGGAATTATTTCGCGATGTTGCTAAGTCAAAAATTGCTGGCAAAATCGGAGAACTAGCATTACAAGAAAATGCCTCTAAAATTACACAAGATTTAATTATTAAAGGATATATCATCGCCACACCAAAGCGTGATCATAAATTTTTAGTTAAAAAACTACAAGAAAAAAAGATTGATTATTCTCATTATCAATCTTTACTAACAAAATACCCTTCGTAAAAAAAGATTGCTATTTTATAGCAATCTTTTTTATAAGCTCAACTTACAGTTACTGATTTTGTAGCAATTAATCTCGCTTTCGCTAAATCTATCTGTAACCCTACAGCACTCGTATAAATCGTATCACCAGTACCTGTAATATTTACAGAGGTATATGTTGTATTCGCAGCAATTCATCCTGTTGCATTTATATTTGCAATATTAGATTCGGCTCAAGACACTTAAGCTAAGTGAAATTTCGTCATTAACATTCCACTTTCATGTTGTATCAGTACCATCAAGTGGAGTAATTGTTAATGAAGGAACGTCTCCTATACGATCCAACCTAATCTAACTTAGCCATCAATTACCGGTGATAAAACTTCAAACCAAATAGTATTCCTTATATCGGTCCATTCGTAACGTCAAACTTAAATTCCTTCTTCGATGGTCGACAATTTATACATCACAACTAGAATTGAGGAAGTTACCTTTCAGTGATTAACAAAAAACAACGTCTAATCAGACGTTGTTTCTTTATACATATAACACTCTTTACGTTAACTTCATATCTTTTTCATTATAAAAACCATCTTCTTTTTCCATTTCCTTCTGTAATTTCGTAAAGGAACGGTACATTGCAATTCTCCATGAAACGATCATTGCAAACGCAAGTAAGAAGAACATGCCACTAAGTTGTCCTAAATCAAGAGATTGGCTTAAGTATGTTTTAAATACAATCCGCACGACAAGTAATCCAATTAGTATAAAAACAAATGCTTTTGAACGCTTCAAATAAATCTCTTGTCCTCTAATTTCAAATTTAGATGTTTTAATAAGAAAAATAGAGAAAAACAAACCGACGCCAATTGCTTCTAACATTTCTGCTGGAGTTAATCGAAATTCAGGAAAAACAAACATCAACGCTCCCGTGCTCATAAAAAATGGGGGAAGTATAATTTTTTTCAATGTTGCAGGTTTCTTAGCTGCTTTTAAACGAATAAACATCGCACCGACAGCCATACAAACAGCAACGATACTTGATAACAGAACTATGTTCATATTTTCTCATCCTTTTTTGTGGCTATATGCAAAATATAATTTTATTATATGCTTTTCCGTTAGTATTTCCAACATTTTCACAGAATAATACTAAAAACCGGTAAAACCACCAAATAAACTTGAGAAATATACGATAATTTTCGTCATCCAGTTAAAATATAGGAAGATACCCATGACAATCATAACGTATCCTCCAATCTTCATGAATTTCATACTATTTCTTTTAATCCAAGACATTTTCGTAATAAAGAATGAAAGTACGAAAAACGGGATAGCAAATCCAAGTATGTAAGCAATCATATAAATCATTGCCGATTCTGGATTTGTTGCTGCTAATCCAATGACAGACACTAATATAGGCCCAGTACAAGGTGTCCATCCAGCAGCAAAGGCCAACCCAATTAGAACGGATCCAAAATAGCCACTCGGACGATTTTTAAACGTAAATTTACGGTCTTGCATTAAAAACTTCGGCTTAAATACACCGACAATAATAAGACCGAACACGATGATAAATATACCGCCTAACTGTCTAATTAAATCTTTATAATTTGTAAAGATGCCTCCAATAAAACTTGTACCAAATCCAATTGCAATAAAAATAATTGAAAAACCAAGTAAGAAAAACGCTGTATGTATCATACTTCTTTTGCGAAGCATTGCATTTTCTTCTTTCAATTCAGAAACCGACATACCTGTTATGTATGATAAAAATGCCGGATAAAGCGGTAAGCAACATGGGGATATAAATGATAAGAACCCAGCTCCAAACGCTAAAAAAATACTAATATCTTGCATTATTCCACTCCTCTCCTCTTCAATATTGTAGCAAAAACAATTGAAAATACTATGGACATTTCATGAATTCACTTTTCCAACATGACAATAAGAAAAACTACCCTTTCACACATTTTCTAATAAAACGTTTTCATTCCCTTCTATTATATAGAAAAATCTCAATTGAATTATGAAACTCTTTCTAATTGTTACTAACATAACAAAGGTTCCACAGTTTCTCAAATGATTAGCACATTACAATTGACTTCACACCTATTGGCCTTAAATTTTTTTTTCAAATGCTGTCTTTATACAACATAAAGCTGATTTTACAATACTTTAATTATTATTAATTTCAAGATTATGCATAAATATCATACTTTTATTATTATTCTATAAAATTTTGCACTTTTCTTTCATTTGACCCTTCATTTTTAATTTTGTATACTTCCCTCTAGTTATATATGTCCGTCACGGAACAATTTCATATAGATGGGAGGAATTTTTCATGCTTCGTTATTCTCTTTTAGTTTTATTAGGAGCGTGTAGTTATGGGGTTTTAGCTATTTTTGTTAAACTTGCATATGCAGAAGGGTTTTCACTTGGAGAGGTAATTGGTAGCCAGTATTTGTTCGGTTGGATTATTTTACTTGCTATTACACTTCTATTTTCTAGACATCGTGTTCCACTAAAACAAATGTTAATTTTATTCGTCGCAGGAACGTCTGCAAGTTTTACTGGAATTTTTTATTACGCTTCTTTAAAAACTGTACCAGCTTCTATTGCAATTATACTTTTATTCCAGTTCGTTTGGGTTGGGATTATCATTGAAGCAGTCGCAACAAAAACATTACCTTCAAGAGAAAAAGTTATTTCAGTAATCTTCTTACTTGCAGGTACATTTTTATCAAGTGGGTTATTAGAAACATCAGCTGGTGATTTCGATACGACTGGAATCATTTTAGGCTTATTATCTGCTGTTACATTTGCAACATACATTTTCGTAAGCGGGAAAGTTGCCGTTGAAGTACCTTCATTAACACGCGGTGTCCTTTTAATGGCTGGCGCTTTAACTTTAGTCATGATCGTATTCCCGCCAACATTTATTTTTAATGGGGCGATCTCTCAAGGCCTTTGGAAATACGGCTTAGGATTAGGAATATTTAGTATCGTTATTCCATCTATTGCCTTTACAATTGGCATTCCAAAAATCGGTTCTGGATTAGCAACTATTCTTGGTGCAGCAGAACTGCCAGTTACAACAATTATGTCTGTATTCGTTTTAAAAGAAGCTGTACTATCTTCACAATGGATCGGTGTATCACTTATTTTAATCGGTATCGCAATTCCGCAAATTGCATACGCAATGCGTGGACGTTATAAAAAACAGCATACTCATAAAAAAGTTGCAGCATAAAACGAGAGAGGATTTTCATTTGAGAATCCTCTCTTTTATTATTGTATAATTAATACAAATATTTCACTTAAGAAAGAGGGCATAATAAGTGGCATCTATTCCTGATCAATTAACAGAAAAACTTATTTCCATTCGCCGGCATTTACATGAAAATCCAGAACTATCATACGAAGAATTTGAAACGACAAAAGCGATAAAAAATTGGTTAGACGAGGCCAATATCACTATTATTGATTCCAATTTAGAAACAGGAGTTATCGCTGAAATTTCTGGTAATAAAAACGGACCGGTTGTAGCGCTTCGTGCTGATATCGATGCCCTTCCTATCCAGGAAGAAACAGACCTTCCATACACTTCAAAAATACAAGGTAAAATGCATGCTTGTGGGCATGATTTTCATACAGCTGCTATTATTGGTGCAGCCTATTTATTAAAGGAAAAAGAATCTTCTCTTAACGGAACTGTCCGCCTTATATTCCAGCCAGCTGAAGAAAGTAGTAATGGCGCTTGCAAAGTTATTGAAGCTGGGCATTTACGTGGCGTGCAAGCTATTTTCGGTATGCATAATAAACCTGATTTACCAGTAGGTACAATCGGCATTAAAGATGGGCCACTAATGGCCGGAGTTGATCGATTTGAAATTGAAATCCATGGTGTTGGTACACATGCAGCTGTGCCTGATGCCGGCGTCGATCCTATCGTTGCATCATCTCAAATCGTTATGGCACTTCAAACGATTGTAAGCCGAAATATTAGTTCTTCTCATAACGCTGTCGTAAGTGTAACAAACATTCATTCAGGGAATACGTGGAACGTTATTCCCGAAAAAGCAATATTAGAAGGAACTGTCCGTACATTCCAAGCTGAAACACGTGAAAAGATTCCGGCATTAATGAAACGTATCATTAAAGGCGTTTCTGATGCACTAAGTGTAAAAACAGAATTCCGATTTTATCCAGGTCCTCCTGCCGTTCAAAACGATAAAGTACTCACTGATTTTTCTATTCATATTGCAGAGAAAATGAATCTAAACGTTATCTCTCCTACACCATCAATGGCAGGAGAAGACTTTTCTTTTTACCAACAAGAAATACCAGGTTCATTCGTCTTTATGGGAACAAGTGGTACACATGAATGGCATCATCCAGCTTTTACAGTAGATGAAAAAGCATTGCCTATTAGCGCAGAGTATTTCGCCCTATTAGCCGAAGAAGCTATTCATCAATTATTACAAACAAAAAGCCGTTAAGTTACCCTTAACGGCTTTTGCTTATGCTGTTAAATCTCGTTTTATAAATACAGTATAGGAAACCCCTAAAAATACAGCTAAGTATAGAAGAAGCATACAAGAAGCAAATGGGAATGTTACTCCATCAATAAAGCTTCCACCCTTTAAAAGCCCATATAAATCTGTATTCGCTGGTAATAAATATTTCGCCCATTCATATCTTGCTGCCGGAATTAGCGCTATTCCCCCTGATAATGCAAGAAATAAAGAAATCCCGATTGCACCTCCGCTCGATCTCGTTAAAACGGAAATCATAAAGGCAAATGCAGCATACACAAGAGTTGGTAACCAAGATAAAATATAATATTTACTTGCTTCTACGAAAATATTTTGTTTTATTATATTTCCATTTTGAACGACAAATTCAGCCCAAGCTGGTTGTTGGAATTTATAAATAATCAACCCGCATAATACGGAAAAAATCATATTAAATATAAATAATAATGCCGCAAATATAACGATTGCCAAAAACTTAGATGTTAAAATTTTAAATCGGCTCGCTGGACGAATTGTTAAAAATTTATATGTTCCCCAGCTATATTCATTCGCAAAAATCGTACTCGCATATACGAGAATAAACGGAAGTAAAATTGGAAATACGATAAAACCTGTATCTCTCATAAATGAAAGCGGAGAACTACTTGCTGGCGCTGTATTCGTATCTAAATGCTTCATTTTAAGCTGGTATTCCTTTACAAGCTCGTCTCCTGACTTTTCTGTTAAAATATCCTCTTTTTTCATGCCGAGCTTTTTCTCAATTTCTACAGTGCGTTCTGTATAATCCGCTTTCCACCCTTTTGTTTCTGGCTCTAAATATTTTACCGTAACCCATCCTAATCCAATAATTAATACCGCAATAACTGCAAAAGGAATAATCGTTCGCTTTCGCTTAAATATTTTATACAGCTCGTTATAAACTAAATTAAACAATATCTTTTCCTCCTGTTAATTCTAAAAACTGCTCTTCTAGCGTTTTTCTTTCTTCATATACACGATAAACTTGAATGTTTTTCTCCATCAATGTACGAAGAATATTTGGAACTTCTTCATCTTTCACGTTTATAATTAATTCGTTTTCTTTTACTAAAACATCGTATTCTAAAACCTCTGCCGCTTTATTCGCATCATCTACACGTATATGTATTTCTTCTGTTTCTTCCTTTTTATCACTTTGAATATTTTGTGTTGCGACATATTCTCCATGCTGAATAATAATAACCCTGTCACACATTAATTCAACTTCTGAGAGTAAGTGACTAGAAACAAGGACAGCTTTTCCTTGTTCATGCGCAATTTTCTTTATGTACATCCGCATTTCATGTATACCACTAGGATCTAATCCGTTCGTCGGTTCGTCTAGTATTAATACATCTGGATTATGTATAAGTGCCTGAGCAATTCCTAAACGCTGTCTCATACCGAGTGAATATGCTTTTACTTTACGGTCAATTACTTGTCCCATTCCTAACAATTGCACTACTTCATCGATACGCTCTTCAGTCACATTCCCATTCATTCGTCCGAAATATGTTAAATTTTCATAGCCGCTTAAGAAAGGATAAAATTCTGGTGTCTCAATTACAGCACCAATTTTCGCAGCAGTTTTTTCAAATTGCTGTTTTACAGATTGACCATCAATCCATACTTCCCCTTCTGTCATACGGATCATTCCGACCATCATTCGCATTAATGTCGTTTTTCCAGCACCATTTGGTCCTAATAAGCCAACTACTTCACCTTTTTTCACTTCAAAACTAATATTTTCTACTAACGTCTTTGAACCAATTCGCTTTGTTAATCGATCAACTTTTACGATCGCTTGCTCATTTATCATTCCATACAACCTTTCTTCTTAACTCTTTTTTTCAGTTCTTCCCACTGTATCATGATTAATAACATGTGTAAAATGAAGAAAAAGCCATGATTTCTCATGCCTTTCTCCTCGTTTCATATGACTTTTCACCCTTTAACCTTTGTGTAAACCTACAACATTGCCACATTGATATTATAATGACGGTTATCATAACAACTGCTGTTATCACTACCGCATACATCGTAATCGGTGCATTGGTTATCCCTTGGATTCCTACTGCTTTCATAAAAATAATAATAAATAATTTCAAAAATAACATACCATGAATTAATCCGAAAACAAAAGCTCCTCCGTAAGTTAATAATTGCTCCTGACATAATAAACATAACATTTCTTTTCTTGTCATCTTCACTACTTCATACGATTTAAACTCCTCTCTTCTTACCTGTAAAAGAGAGGTTGTCATTTTATATGTAACGAAAATACACACAAAAACTATAAATAGAAACATAGCATAAAACCACTTTACAAACATAGGTGTATATTCCGCTTTACTTATTACAGCTTCATTAAATCGGAATGATATCATAAAAAAACAAATCATTGTATTCATAGCAATCCACATAAATTGTTTTAACCTTTTGGTAGCAAATATTTGTATATTTTTTCTCGCTAACCGAAATAAAGACATAATTTCCCCCTACCTTACTTCATAACATACGCATTCTATACTACTAGTGTATAAGAATATGACATTTTAAACATCGCACTTCAATCGGAATCTTTACTAAGCCTTTAGTCCTAGAAACCAAGCATATTTACCTCTTTAGCATTGAACAAAAAAACAAAAAACGGAAATGCACTTTAGTTACATTTCCGTTTTTTGTTTAACGAGGTGAATCTTTATATAACTTAATTATCATGACTACCTTGTAACTTCATCAACTATTCAGCCTTCGCATCTTCCACTTCAATCCTTTTTTTCTCTCTTGCAATTTTCAAAAACTCTAACAACTCTGGATTGTTATTCATTTTTTTATAAGCCACTGACATTTCTGCAACAAAATTAGAATCACATAACTCTTTATATACAACTTCTGTTTTATACAATTTATTTGCGGATACAGGTATTACCGTAATTCCAATACCTGCCGCTACAAGCCCCATAACAGTTTGATACTCCGTTGCTTCTTGTACAATGTGCGGACTAAAACCTACATCACGGCAAAGCGATAAAATTGTATCATATAACGCTGGCCATACTGGTCTCGTAATAAATACGAACGGTTCATCCCTTAAATCTTCGATATGTATTTCGTCCTTTTCAGCAAGAGGATGTGCCTTCGGTAAACATAACGTACATGAAAGTTTTTGAATTGGTTCTAACTCAAGTAATTGCGTTGGAATTGGCGGACGTAAAAATCCAATATCAATTCGATTATCATGAAGTGCATGCACCTGATCCGGTGTGGACAATTCATGTAATGCTACAGAAACTCTCGGAAATTTCTTTCTATACTCTCTGACGATTGATGGTAAAATATCATATATCGCCGCACCTACAAAACCAATTGAAAGTGATCCAACTTCTCCCCTTTGAGCACTTTGTGCAACTTCTACTGCTTTTTCAATTTGTTCAAACGCTTTTTTTACTTCTTTTAAAAACATTTCTCCTGCTTCTGTTAATTCAACCTTTCTCTTCGTTCTTGAAAATAACATAACTCCCATTTCTTTTTCTAATTGCTGAATTTGTTGACTAAGCGGTGGTTGTGTCATTTGTAAACGAGCAGCTGCTCGTCCAAAGTGTAATTCCTCTGCCACTACAACAAAATATTGCAAATGCCGTAATTCCATTTTGGACACCCTTTTCACTTTCGATTAATACATCTAATATATTAATAACATATAATTTATATATTAGACAAATATTTCGAATGAACGTATAGTAGAAATTGTTAATTCTTTTTTACAATTTTTATGTAAAAAACAAAGAGGTGGTTACTGTATGAAATGGTGGAAGTTAAGCGGACAAATTTTATTATTATTTTGTTTCGCTTGGACAGGTGAATGGATTGCAAAACAGGCACACCTCCCAGTTCCAGGAAGTATAATCGGTATTTTTTTATTGTTAATCTCATTAAAATTTAATATAGTGAAAAAAGAATGGATACAAGACGGTGCAGACTTTTTATTAAAAGAACTTATTTTATTTTTCATCCCTTCTGCAGTCGCTGTCATTCGTTACAAAGATACATTATCACAGTATGGAATCGATCTCATTTTAATTATCGTGATTAGTACACTTTGTGTCACTCTCGTAACAGGACTTTTAACAGAATTGCTATTAAAGCGGAAAGGATCAACACAATGATCGGCTTTCTTTGTTTACTATTAACACTATTCACATATTGGGTATCTAAAAAAATGTATCAACGCTGGAATTGGAGTTTGCTTTCTCCCCTTCTTGTATGCCCAATCATTTTAATCGCTTTATTACTTGGATTAGATACACCATACGAAACCTACGAATCTGGTAGTCATTGGCTAACAGAATTATTAAAACCTGCAACAGTTGCTTTCGCATGGCCAATCTATAAACATTTTGATCTATTAAAAAAACACGGCACTGCTATTTTAATTAATGTCATTGTCGGTTCTTTTCTATCTGTTATTACTTCCGCACTACTAGCTAATTTTTTTCAAATTGACTCTACAATAGAACAAAGTTTAGCACCGCACATTGTAACAACACCTATTGCAATGGCTATTTCAGAAATGATTGGCGGCATGTCACAATTAACAGCAGTTTTCGTTGTATTAACTGCCTTAACTGGAGCGTTATTCGGCCCTACACTCATACGCATATGCCGTATTAAAACAGCACTCGCAAAAGGTATAATGCTAGGTACTAGCGCGAATGGGACCGGAACATCAAAAGCATTTGAAATCGGTCCTGTAGAAGGTACAATTGCAAGTTTATCAATGCTTTTAACAGCTGGAGCTAGTTTAGTTATCGTTCCACTTTTCTTATCTTGGATACACTAAAAAAGCAAGTATTTACACACTTGCTTTTTTATTTATATATCGGTATATTAGCTCGTAATCCTCCGGAAAAGCTAACGATAATTTTCCAACTTCATGTATCCCTTTCCAATCAATCTCATGTATTAACTCATCCGGATCTTGGATTTTCATATTACCGCCTATTTTTTTAACAAAGTAATAATGAACATACACCGGAATCCCGTATGTAATACCTTCTTTTTCGTATATTTTATTTACAACCTCCACATTGTAGCCTGTTTCCTCCCAAACTTCCCTGATACAACATTCTTCTAGTGTTTCTCCCTTTTCAAGTCCTCCACTTGGGACAGACCACCTTTTTTCTTCCCCTTCTTTTCCTTGCAATACCATTAAAATTTCATTTCTTTCATTCATACAAATAGCTGCCGTACCTATCCATCTCTCCATATACATCCCTCCCCTACTAAAATTCACCTTCTTTTTTATTTCCCCTTTGAAAAAAAAGAGGAAATAAGTAAAAAGATGCCGAAAGTTTACATCAACTTCATGAGCAGTCCCTTCTTAGAAATTCAAACCGGAAGGATGAAATTATGATTTCTAAATATGTTGTGGAATGTGTTTTTTGTGAAGAAAACCGAAAACCTCGGCAAGCCATTGTCACAGTGCCTGCTACTTCTCAGCTACTAGCCATTCAAAAAGTACGAGCTGAATGTAAACGTCGCTTCGGAAAAACTTTATTACTGCAAACAGAAATTAAAGAAGACTTACTCATTGAACAAAAAGAAAGCTGACCATAAATTGGCCAGCTTTCTTATCCGATCATATTTTCACATGAAGATTAGGGGCATCCTCTTTAAGGATCGGGATTTACCCATTATGTGCGTTCCATAATGGTCATCGAACAATATATTTCTATACAATAAACTATTGAATAGAATAGGGCAAAACTTGTTCGCATTTTTAGAAAAGGGATAGGGATATAATTCAAGTAATACTTCGAATACTCGAACTTTATACTCATTATATTAAAGCAAATCCTTTTATATGAGAAATATGAATTACTTATATAATTCATTCGTAAAATATATTAATAGTTTTCTTTACTCTACTAACAACATACATCCAGCTAATATTGGTGTCATAATCATCGAAAACCTTAGAAGCATGCGAGGTGCATAATTTGTAAACTTAGCTCCTATATATGCTCCTAACATTGTCCCGATTAAAACTTGTACTAATAATACATAATCTAAATACCCTTCCGAACTATATCCAAACCCACCTCCAATTGCGATTGGTAATATAACGAGCATTGTCGTCCCTACAGATTGACGGATTGTTAAACCTAATAGAACCATTAATCCGAGTTGGATAAAAGGTGCTGAGCCAATACCAAATGCACCTGCTAAAATTCCAGTCACCAATCCGAGGAATATACATTTAATCACGTTATCTTTCGAAAGTTCTTTATGCCCTTTTAAAGACGACTGTGATCTTTTTTGAAACATAATCAACCGAATAAACATAAAAATTGCCGATAAAAATAACATACCAGCTGTAAACCAATGCAACAGATGTGCTGGTATTAACGAACCAAACTTTGAACCAATATAGGATCCAAACGCGCCAAATCCCCCAACAACTCCGCCTATTACAAGCACAACATTCCCTTCTCGGTAATGACTTACTACTCCAGATAATGTCGTAAATGCCATCGCAGTTAGAGATGTTGCAAGAGCAACATGAATAGGGATATGGAATACTACAGTGAGTATCGCGATGATAAATCCAGCTCCTCCTGCTCCGACAAACCCTAATAAAACTCCCATTAATAGCATTGTTATAATAATTGCCACATATTCCCCCTCCAATATTCCAATTATCTATCACATGCGCACCTCTATACAAACAAAAAGCATCCTAAATGGATGCTCTTTCTACTTTTCTATATTAATAATATGTACTTACTCTTGATTAATCAAAATAACAGCTGGACCAGAAACAACTACTCCAGCCACTTCTATCTTTTCAAATTCCATCACTGTAATAGATATAACCCCTTCTCTTTCCATCAATTCCTTACTCAGGACATCAGTCGGTATTGATTTCACCGCCCTACCTCCTTTTCATTTTATACGAAATTACAAAAAACTACCCAATGCATCTAAATATATGCATCACCTCCACTTTCATTCCTTATTCCAGCCAAAATTCACATCCCCTTTCTATAACATATTGAAAAATAAAAAGCACTCGCCAAAGCGAATGCCTTTCCATTATTTACTCTCTATTACTTTTAACATTCTATTAATAAATGCTGCCGATTCCCCACGTGTTGCAGAACCTTTTGGCATAAACTCATTATTCTCATTCCCTTTTACGATACCTAACCCATAAACACGTTGAACCGCCTGTTTATCATACGCTAAATTTTGATCCGTAAATGGTAATGGAACTAAATTACCTTTAATATTTTTGTATTGCAATGCACGATCAATCATAATGACAGCTTCATCACGTTTAATCGTATCATTCGGAGCAAATATATCATTTCCTCGTCCACTTATAATCCCAGCACTAGCTGCACGATTAATACCATCTACTAGCGATGGATGAGCTGTGCTTAAATCTTTGAAATTCGATTTCCCCTCTGGTAATTGCAATGATCTTGAAACTAAATTCGCAAATTCACCACGTGTTACAAGACGTTCTGGCCAGTAAGAACCCTTACCGTCTCCAACCATAATACCTCTTTTATCTAATTCACGAATATCTGCTTCATACCAACCGCCAGTTATATCATCTTTATGATTCGCATCATAATAAGCTTTCGTTCCCTGTAAAAATGGCTCCCACGCATTATTCCTTATCATAATGGCCGGACAATTCTTTCCGCTCCAAAATTGATGTTTTTTCACATTTTCTAAAGGAATATTTAATTCCCCCATTAAATAGGCTGCTAGTTTGCGAGCATTTTCCACAGCTTTATTATAATCACCATCTTGATTGACAGCAATTTCAATTGCAATTGATTCTCTGTTACCGGTTCCTTCTGATCCATCTCCAGCATGCCAACCATTTTCATTTAATGGTAGATGTTGATAAATTTCTTTATCATCTACTGTAAAATGCCAAGATGCTGAACGGTCAGTCGTTCCTGTTGCTTGACTGTATAAATATTGTGCATGGTTTCTAGCATTTGCTCCAACACTATAATTATCTGTCTCATGAATTGTAATGTATTTTGGTTTCATCGCATAACCTGGACGAATATTTTCATTACCTGTTGGTACAATCATTTCCTTTAATGGTACACCGTAAATATCCGCTGTTTTCTCTTCTATTGGTGCAGTATACATAACCGCTGCACGTTTCGTACGAGTTGGAGTTGTGCTTTGAATAAGAGATGCTTTTGTACCCTCAAATTTTGCTGAAGGTGAATAAATCCATTTCACCTCATTATCTATTTGAACTTGGAACCACTCTCCAACTTGTCCAATTGCAATAATTGTTTGCGGTTGTAACACTTTCTCTTCTTTATATGAATTAAATGGTGCGGAATATGTAGCTGTCTCTTCATTAATTACTAACTTTTCGTTTGCCAAGTGATAAACTTCCTTAACCTCTACATTTCCTTCACTACTTTGTATCCACCCAGTTCCAGATTCTGTTTGTATATAGTAAGCGTTTCCTTTTTGTTTTTCGGCTTTCACTACTTGATTAGAAAGCTGAACACCTGTCGCTTTTTGTAATTCAGCAGAATCAAATAAAGATGCTGAACCTATTATATGTACAAAAAAATCTCCTTGTACTTCATTTGTTATTCCTTTGCTCTCTCCACGTCCATCTTCATCTTTCATATGGCTTTCAATACTTTTTAATGCTTGCTCGTCTGTTGAAATTGTTACGGTCTTTTCTACTGTGTCTGCATAGGAAAAACTTGGAATCGTTACCATACTAAATACAATTGATGCAGCTAAAACATTATAAAATTCTTTTTTCATACTAATTATTTAACACGTTTATATCTTAATTCGTGTTAACTTCCCTCCCTAATCTAAAATATTTAAGGCTATCTAGCAGACTTCTAAACTAAATAACCCTTTACAATATAACAAACTCTATCTCATTCGTATAGATAGGAATGACTACTATTTGCCTATTTTTTCTATATTGGAATATAGAAAAGAAGCTATAATATATAGCTTCTCTTTAAATCTCATTAATCTCTTTGCATCTCATATTTCACAACTTTACCATCTTTATCAAATTGCAAAACAAGACATTCACTATCTATAGGAATGAAACCACGTTCATTCCCAAGATAGTATAGTGTAGTAATTCCCGTTTCCAAACTGCTTGTTTTCGTAGGGGCCCCTAACAATTTTGTAATTTCCTCGTTTGATTTCCCTATCAATTTATGCTCCTGTAATAGGTCATCTACCATATGTACTCGTTTTTCTTCATAATTTAACCACCGATCCTGATTAAAATTTGAAGTGTATTTATTTATACTTAATTGTACGGTGCATACTAGCAATGGAATGAGACCTACCATCATTATAGTGAACAGTTGTTTCTTACCTTTATCACGTCTTGCCGAAACATGTAAGATAGACTTTTGAATAATAACTAATAAAATAAAAGGCATTACTACCACCAAAATACTCATTACACTCAATGACACATGAACCATATCAATAACGAAAATAAACGCAATGTACATTAATATATGCAAACAAATATAAATGTACAACATTCCCCACAATATAGAGCTTTTACCTTTCTCCACCCAAATAACACCTACTTTATCCCGCTATTTGCGGGCAGTTAGACTCCCACCTCAAAATTCGGCTGTAAAGGGTAGAAGTCGTGTTGCCCATAAACCCCCACTAATTAAAGTTTTACTTTATTTTTCACTTCGCAACATAATTCATCTGGCCAATCATATCTCTAATCTTTTGTAGTTCTCGTGCTGTATATATTACTTTACTTGTTAAAACTTCATTTCTGAAAAACATTACAATTTGCTCTCTATCTTTAAATCTCGGCAATTCTTCATTAGAAAGATCAATAACTTCTTTTCCACTCTCATTTTCAAAATATACAATTGGTTTTACTTTTTCCTTTACAATATCTACTTGCATTTCTTCCAAACAATTATATAAAGTTTGAGATAGCATTTTCGCTTTATACGCTGGATTCCCTTCATTTCTTACTTGCAAAGTTAATGAAGTTCCATCCGTAATAAATTCAAATGTCTCTTCTTTTTCAATTTCATGTTGATACTTACCAATTTCCTCAATCATAAATGAATATATACCCGCATTTTCTCTCGTTAAGCCATGGATTAATTTCCCTGTCCATTCTTTCGTCTCAAGTAGATAAATACCAGTTTTACATAAGATAAGGTGATGAATTCGATTATCATTTATGTCACGTTTATCTCTATATTTATTGCGTATCATAAAAACGTTCGGTATAATATGAAACTCTTCTTCTAGTATTATTCCTTGCTCAACGAAACCTCGCTTCATATAATGTAATGTTTCATGCGCATTCACTTCAGCACCATTTTTGGTATATTCTCGTAAATCCGCAATTAAATTTTGAAACATATGTATTTCACTACTATGCTTATCTTGCATTTCACTACGTTCTTTACTATGTTGAACAGCCAATTGATTTTTCATCATACGCATATTTTCAAGTTCTCTAGCTGTATTCACTTGTAAATCATTATATTTTTTCTGTTCCATATTCTTTAAAGTATCCTGTTGTTCTTTATGCCCTGTAATCGTAGCTGCAATCTCATTTTCATACGTTTCAATCGCTTGTTTCTTTTCAAACTCTACTTGCTGACTCTCTGATTCTAACTGTTTATTTTTATAAAACAGTACAAACACTACAGCTAATAATATTAAAATCCCACCTATTAGCACATACTCCATATTATTACTCCTTTATTTCATTTCCGATTATTTTTAAACATATATCAATTACATTATACTATGTTATCAATATATACTTTGTAAAAATTATATATTTTTCATAAAAGGCACCTCAGTCGAGATACCTTTTAGATTCACTTTATTGTACACCATACTGAATATAACTTGAATCATAGTATACCCATTGATTTGTCCCTAAGCAAAGCCATCCATCTTGCTTACTCCATACTCGATATGATTCACCATGATGTAACTGTCTTATAACATTCCCGTTTAATGATGGAGCATCTCGCAGATTCACATTATCGCCAGTAATAGTTGCTACATAATGTTTATACTGAATATAACTTGAATCATTATATACCCACTGATTTGTCCCTAAGCAGAGCCATCCATTTTGTTCTCCCCAAACTTCATATGATTCGCCACGATTCAATTGGCGAATTACACTAGACTGTAAAGATGGTCCACTTCGTAAATTCACATTATCTCCATTAATTACAGCAACTCCGTATACTGGAGTCGCATTATTAGGCGTGGAAACATTCCCTCCACCACTTGCTCCATTTCCTTGTAAAGCTTCTAATGAAACAGCTGCTGATACGTCACAATTTCCTACACCTGAAATTTGCCCAGAATCTGTGTACTGCCATGCTGTCCACTCTGTCCATCCACCAGCATCAGCAGGCGGTATACTAGAATATCTGGAAATCCATAGTGGAATGTCACTTAATCCGCTAATTCCAAATTCATTAATATACCAAACTCCTGTATATAACATTACATTTTTCCCAGTAGCTTGTTTCACATAATTTACGAAACTTCTTGCCCAATTCGATATAGTCGCACCCGTTAAACTACTATTGCTAGTATCCGTTGGCGATTCTAAATCTAAAACAGGAATTAAGTCCGTCTGATTACTCTGTAATATATTCACAAAATATTTCGCTTCTGAAATGGCATCATTTTGTTCTGGGTGCGCAAAATGATATGCACCAATTAATACATTCGCATTTCTCGCAGCTTGTACATTTTGAACGAAAGTAGGGTCAATATAGTTCACACCTTCCGTCGCTTTTGCATACGCCGCTGGAATACCAGATGACTTCACAGCATTCCAATCAATGTTTCCTTCCCAATGAGACACATCGATAAACGTAACATTTGAACTGGATCTATTTTGCATATAAAAGCTCCTATCAAATTTTTTTATTCCGTATACAATATGTACAACTTCGGTTAGAGGACACGACTTTTATGCTATAGTAATAAAGTTCTAATACATTTATTTTGTCGAGTTGTTTAAGAAAAAAGTGAAATTGAAACCACCCTTCACCAAAAACTCCATTAATACACTTTTAACACCGCAAAAAAGGCCTTGTAATTACAAAGCCTTTTGCAAACTACCTTTATTTTGCAGTAAGTACATATTGTAATAAAGTCCTTGTTTACTAAGTAACTCTTGATGTGTTCCGCTTTCTACAATTTCCCCTTCATGCATAACAAATATTTGATCCGCATCTTGGATTGTAGACAATCTGTGCGCAATCGCTATCGTTGTTCTGCCTTTTCGCATTTGCTGCAATGCCGTTTGGATAGCCTCCTCTGTTTCTGTATCAATATTTGCCGTCGCTTCATCTAACACTAATACTTTCGGATTAGTTGCTATCGTTCTAGCAAAAGCAATTAATTGCCTTTGACCACTAGAAAATGCAGCTCCTCTTTCGACTACTTCTGTATCATACTGCTCTGGTAATTTTTCAATAAACGTATTCGCTTGCACAAATCGCGCTGCTTCCTCTATCTCTTCATCCGTAATCTCTTCATTATACATACGAATGTTTTGCTTTACATTTCCAGCAAATAAAAATGCATCTTGCAGCACAAGACCAATTTTCTTTCGAATTTCTTGTTCTTCAAACTTCTCTAAATCTACTCCGTCTATTACAATATTTCCTGATTTAATATTGTAAAATCTCATTAATAAATTCATAATCGTACTCTTTCCGCTACCAGTATGCCCTACGAAAGCAACCGTTTGCCCTGGCTTTACGTGAAAAGATACATTTTTTAAAACGTCACGCTTTCCATCATATGAAAAAGTAACATCTTTAAACTGAATTTCCCCATTAGCTATTCCTGGCTGTTCACTCCCCATTTGAACAGGAGCTAAATCTTTATCATCCATTAAATGAAATACACGCGATGATGAAACAAGCGCTTGTTGGAAGAAAGATAGTTTCATCATCATCTCATTTACCGGCTGGAAGAAACGATGAATATAGTTAACGAAAGCATATAAAACCCCTACTTCAACAGGACTCTTTAAAGCATCGATTCCGAATAAACCAAGTACTAACGCAATTGCTACAATATGAACAAGATCTGTTGCTGGACGTAAAAGTAATGCATCTAATTTCAATGTACGACGTCCAGCACTAAAATGTTTATTGTTCACTTCTTCAAATTCTTTTCTCATCCGCTTTTCTTGCCGGAACACCTGAACAATATTCATACCTTGAATGGACTCATTTAACTTTGCATTTAATATACTCAGCTGATTACGTACCTCTAAATAAAAAGCTGCACTTTTCCGTTGATACAACACCATAATTGCAAACATTACCGGAATTAATATGAGCGAAAATAGCGCTAATTTTACATCTAATAAAAACATCGCTACTAAAATCCCTACTAAAAAGACTACATTTTTCACGAATGTTGATAGTACACTAACATAAAAATCCTTAATCGCTTCTGTATCATTCGTTATGCGAGATACGAGCGTACCAATCGGCGTACGATCAAAGAAGCTTAATGACAATTTTTGAACATGTTCATACACTTCAACTCGCATATCTTGGACAATCTTAAAAGCGATATTTTGAAAGTACAATAAGTCTAAATAAGTAAATAATACTTTTAATAAATGAGCAATAATATACACTACAAATAGGGTTACAAGTGCTGATTGTTCAAAGTTACGTGGTACTAAGTGTTCATCAAGAAATTGTTTAATTAAAAAAGGACCCATCATTTCAGTTACAGTTGCACCAACTAGAAATAAAAATGCTAGCGCTAATAACCTTTTATATGGTCTCATATAAGAAAGCAATCGCCTTAAATCACTCCGCTTTTTCTCAGCCATCATACGCCTCCTTTCTCCACCAACGCCTCTAACTGCTGGCTTTCATACATTTCCTTATACCAACCATTTTCGTTCATTAGTTGTTCATGTGTTCCTCGCTGCATAACCTTACCTTCATCAATAACAAGAATAAGATTTGCATGCTGAATCGCACTTAAACGGTGCGCAGTAATAATCGTCGTTTTTTCTGCTCTTTCTCGTTTCAATGCAGTTAAAATAGTTTCTTCTGTTTTTGCATCTACAGCTGATAAACAATCATCTAAAATTAAAATTTCAGCATTCGTTAATAACGCACGTGCAATTGAAATCCGCTGTTTTTGGCCTCCTGATAGCGAAACCCCTCTTTCTCCTACTACCGTTTCATATCCTTCCGAAAATTGAATAATATCATTATGAATACAAGCAATCTCAGCAGCCCTGCTAATTTCTTTATATGTAGCATCGGCCTTTCCAAAAGCAATGTTCTCCCCAATACTCGCTGAAAATAAAAAGTGATCTTGCGGTACATATGAAATTGCAGAACGCACACCGTGAAGTGTTAAATCTCGAATATCCCGCTCCCCAACTTTTAATTCACCATTAAAATGATCATACTCTCGAATTAAACATTTTAATAACGTCGTCTTCCCTGCACCGGTACGCCCTACAACTCCTAACGTTTCACCTTTTCTTAAGTTAAAGTAAATATCTTTTAAGTTTAATAGTTCATTCTTTTTATAAGAAAACGAATCAACAGCAAACGAAACATCACCACTTGCTATAGCGTGTATAGCATTTTCCTTATTCACTACATCTGAAGTTTGTGAAAATATTTTCTCCACACGATCATACGAAGCACGTCCACGCTCCATAATATTAAATAGCCATCCAAAAGCTAACATTGGCCATACAAGTGTCCCTAAGTACGTTGTAAATGTTACTAATTCCCCTACAGTTAATTCACCTCGTACGACTAATAATGATCCGTAACAAATTGCGATCAAAAATGAAAATCCGACAATTAGGGAAATCGTTGGATCGAATAACGAGTCAATACGTGCAACTAGCATATTTTTATGTACGACATCTTCAGATTTTTTCCGAAACGCTTGTAAATCCTCTTTCTCTTGTCCAAGTGAGCGAATTACCTTCATCCCACTCATACTTTCTTGTACTTTATCATTGATTTCAGAAAACGATTGCTGTGCCTTATGAAATCTTCTATGCAATAAAGTTCCATAATAATTTGTAGAAATAGCTACAATTGGCATCGGAATTAAACTTAATAACGTTAACTTCCAACTAATTGTAAATCCCATCGCTACGAGTACACATCCTCCAACAGCTAATGAATCAACGAGTGTTAAAACACCTGCCCCCGCAGTTTGCTGAATCGCCTGAATATCATTTGTCGCATGTGCCATCAAATCGCCTGTGCGACGTGATTGATAAAAGGATGGGCTCATCTTAGTAAAATGTTCATATAGATTCTTTCGCAGTTGACGAGCTAGTTTTAAAGAAGATCCAAAAATCATAATACGCCATAAGTAACGTAATATATACATCATAATTCCTACAACTACTAATAGAATAACCCAGTTCAACAATTTTTCAGACGTTAATGTTCCACTATTAATTTCATCTACTACAATCCCTAGTACTCTTGGCGCTACAAGTTCAAGAAGCGCGACACCAAATAACATAATAATTCCGATTATGTACGCTCGTTTTTCTTGCTTAAAAAACCAAGCTAAATTAAAAAACACTTTCATATTTATCCTCCTCCCTTAAAATGAGCGATGTTTTCAGTGTAACAAAAATACAGAATATTTAAAAGTTTTAAATATGTTTTATAACCAAAAGAAAAGGGCACTCGGTAAGAGTGCCCTTTGGCGCTTATTTTGTTTGTTGCTTGTTCATCGCGCTCATCATTTGATTGATTTTCTTTTGGGAAGGTTTTTGTCCCATTTGCATCATCATCATTTTTAACATTTGTTCGTTAATTGGTGGATTTTTTTGTAAGTAATTCATCATGTATTTGCGGGCAATGAAAAATCCTAACGCCACGCCTGCTACTAGTGCTACTACGCCCACTAGAATACCTAACCACATTGGCATATCTTTTCCTCCTTCATGTTGTCTACCTTACAGTGTACTAAAACCTTTTCAATAAGACAAGATACTATTCGACATTTTTTACACATATGTTCGTACTTGTTTGAGAGGATTTAACCAACCGTACTTTTTATTTTCATAATCCATCGCTAAAAATGTTAACTCACACTTTCTAAGCACCTCAAAGAAAGTTGTTTCCATGGATACATTTCCAGAAGTATTTATTCGAATATATTGTGGTTTCACCATTATTTCTCCGTATTCGGCTCCTGTATAAAGCGTATGAGTATGATTTGTTCTTTCATATTTACCAAGAACACGCAAAGCTTGTTCTAATTTATGATGAATTTTCATTACTTGTAACGGCATCGTAATATACGTCATTTGTTTATATAATACTTTCTTCTCCGAAAGGAACCCAGATTCTGAAAATCGAGCAAATAAATCAAAAAACAAATATTCACGACCAAAGTAAGCTTTCGCAATATCCTCTTGAATTAAATACAATTCATACGTTTTCATTTTTCCCCTCCCGATCTGGACAACCTTTTCCCTACATTATATAAGAGAAGATTTGCAATGATTGTCTGACTACGGAGAGAGAAAAAACTTTTCCTGTCGAAAAAACTCAATTACATAGAAAAATCTCCCCATGCTGGAGAGATTTTTCTAAAATCATTAAAGCATTTCTTTTACTTTACGAACAACGTTCTCTACAGTAAATCCATACTCTTCCATAATCTTCTCACCAGGAGCAGAAGCACCGAATGTGTCGATACCTAGTACATCTCCATCAAGGCCTACGTAACGGTGCCATCCGAATGTAGCACCCATTTCAATTGCGAAACGTTTCGTTACTGCTTTTGGTAGTACAGATTCTTTGTACTCAGCAGTTTGAGCTTCGAAGCGATCCATAGATGGCATGCTAACAACAGCTGCATCAACGCCGTCTGCTGCTAGAGCTTTTTGCGCTTCGATTGCTAAGCTTACTTCAGATCCAGTTGCAATTAAGATTACATCAGAAGTTTCTTTCTTGCTTGCAGAAACTACATATGCACCTTTTGCTACTTTTTCATAAGTATCGTCTTTTGCACCTTCTAATGTTGGAAGATCTTGACGAGTTAACACTAATGCAGTTGGTGTTTTTGTAGATTCTAGAGCTAGTCTCCAAGCTGCAACTGATTCGTTACCGTCTGCTGGACGAATAACAGATACATTTGGCATTGCACGAAGCGCTGCTAATTGCTCAACTGGTTCATGTGTTGGACCATCTTCACCAACAGCAATACTGTCATGTGTAAATACATACGTTACAGGCAATTGCATTAATGCTGCAAGACGAATTGCTGGACGTAAGTAGTCAGAGAATACGAAGAACGTACCACCGTAAGTTTTTAAACCGCCATGAAGTGCGATACCGTTCATTGCTGCACCCATTGCGAACTCACGTACACCGTACCAAATGTTTTTTCCGCTGTAATCAGCTCTTGTAAAGTCTTTTTCGTTATTCATGTATGTTTTGTTAGAACCAGCAAGGTCAGCAGATCCACCGAAGAATGATGGTACAGACTCTGCAATTGCATTAATTACAGCACCTGAAGAATTACGTGTTGCTGCTTTTGATCCTAATTCATAAGTTGGTAAGCTTTGTTCCCAACCTTCTGGAAGAAGACCGTTCATTGCTGCTTGCAGTTCGTTTGCTAATTCTGGATATGCTTGTGCATATTCACCGAGCATCGTGTTCCACGCAGCTTGCGTCGTTTCACCAACATCTTGTACTGTTTTACGGAAGTTGTCATATACTTCTTCTGCTACATGGAAGTCTTGTTCAGCAGTCCAAGCGTATGCTTCTTTCGTTAATTTTGTTTCGTCTACACCAAGTGGAGAACCATGTGAAGCTGATTTTCCTGATTTGTTTGGAGAACCGAAACCAATTGTCGTTCTTACTTCAATTAGCGTTGGGCGTTTTTCGTCAGCTTTCGCTTCTTCAATTGCTTTTGCGATTGCTTCAATATCATTTCCATCCTCAACACGGATTACTTGCCATCCGTATGCTTTGTAACGATCTTCTACACTTTCAGAGAATGAACGATTTAAATCGCCATCTAATGAAATATCGTTTGAATCGTAAAGTACAACAAGACGACCTAATTGTAAATGAGCAGCTAATGAAGATGCTTCAGCAGAAACGCCTTCCATTAAATCTCCATCACCACAAATAGCGTATGTATGATGATCTACTACATTATACGCATCACGGTTGTATTTAGCCGCTAAATGTCTTTCAGCCATTGCCATACCTACAGCAGTTGCAATACCTTGTCCAAGTGGACCAGTTGTTGAGTCTACACCTGCTGTGTGACCATACTCAGGATGTCCTGGAGTTTTGCTTCCCCATTGACGGAAGTTCTTTAAATCATCCATTGTTAAGTCATAACCAGATAGATGAAGTAGACTGTATAGTAACATTGAGCCATGACCTGCAGATAATACGAAACGATCGCGGTTAAACCACGTTGGGTTATTTGGATTGTGTTTCATAAATTGAGTCCATAATGTATAAGCCATTGGTGCTGCACCCATTGGCATTCCTGGGTGACCAGAGTTTGCTTTTTCAATCGCATCAATGGATAATGTGCGAATCGTGTTGATAGAAAGTTGTTCGATTGAATGTGACATGCTATTCTTCCCTTCGCGTATGTTAGTAAACGTTTTATACATTTATATGATAGCTTCCCACGCAAGATTATACAACATGTATCGACAAATATGTTGATGTTTTTTTGATTTTTCATAAAAAACACAGTGATTCAGGGAATGTATGGGCATTCAATATGACATACTTTTTAATTGTTTTTATTTTAAAAATAAATATAATTATCTGTATATTTATACAAATATACTAATTTCTGATATATCTCCTTTTTGATAACCTTTAAAAATACAAAAAAGCATCTGAATTAGATGCTTTTAAAACAAATTAAATAATCCGCTTACGAATAGAACTTGAAATAAAATCAATTATAATTACCATTAAAATGATACCTAATAAAATAATTCCCACACGAGACCAATTACGTGAACTAAGTGCAAAAATTAATGGCGTACCAATACCACCTGCTCCAATAACACCTAAAATCGCAGCGGATCGTACATTAATTTCAAACCTGTATAACGTATACGATAGAAAATCCGGTAACACTTGTGGTAATACGGCATACCAAAGTATTTGAAACCGATTTGCACCCGTTGCTATTAACGCTTCCGTCGGTCCCTTATCTATATTTTCAATTCCTTCCGAATATAGTTTCCCTAACATTCCGATAGAGTGTAACCCTAAAGCTAGAACTCCGGCAAAAGAGCCTGGACCAACAGCTTTTATAAATAAAAGAGCCATAACTAATTCAGGAAATGTACGAACAAAACTAAGTACAAATTTCCCAGTTCCTGAAGTTAATTTTCCACTACTCATATTCGTTGCCGCCCAAAAAGCAAATGGAACAGATAAAAAAGCTGAAATAAATGTACCTAATATCGCAATTGCCAACGTATCAATTAAACCGTGTAATAAATCTTCACCATCTGGCAAAGATACATACGACCAATCTGGGTTCAATACGCCTGTCATAATTGCTTTTGTAATTTCTCCCGCCGTATTCTTTATTCCCTCTAGTGGGACTCCTGAAAAGGCCCATACATATATAACTGTAAGTGCTATAAAAATAATCCAGCGATATATACTCGGTTTCTTCGGTTTTGGTACGATTATTGTCGTTTTACTCATTATAATTTCCCCCGCAACACTGTACTTATATAATCAATTAGCAATACAACAACAAGGGTATAAATAATAATAGAAGCAGTTTGTTGATATTGTAAAAATCCAAGTGTGCGATCATAATATAATCCAATCCCACCTGCTCCTACTAAACCTAGAACAGCTGCTGCACGTACATTCACCTCAAATGTATAAAGTACATAGGAGACGAAGTGCGCTTTCACTTGCGGAATGACCCCATAAACTATCCATTGCACCTTATTCGCTCCTACAGCTGTCATCGCTTCTAATGGACCTGGATCAATTGATTCAATTGACTCATACAATAATTTCGCTACGAGTCCAACGGAGAAACAAGTAAGAGCCAAAATACCTGGAAGTGGTCCTATTCCAAAAATCGCTACAAAAATAGCCGCTAATAATAAATCTGGTATTGTTCGTATAAAATTTAAAATCAATCGAGCTGGACTGTACAAAAATACACTAGTAAATACATTACTTGCCGCAAATAGTGCAAGTGGAATGGCTAAAATCGCCCCTAAAGTCGTTCCAATAATCGCCATACGTATTGTATCTAACATTGCTGTTGTAATAATTTGAAAATAACTCCAATCTGGTGGCACCATTTCCTTCAATAAATCCATCATATTTGGAAAACCAACTACTAGTTTTGAAAATGATGCGTCGACCTGTACACTACTACCCCACAACAGTAAAATAACTAAAATAACAGTTAACATATGTTTCAGTTTACTCGGCGGCTTCGGTATCGATTTCGAATATATCGTCACTTCATTCATTTAGCTGCCACCTCTAATAATGCGCTTTTCTGAGCTACGTCCCCATAAATTTCAGCGAATTTTTCATCCGTTGCCTCTTCTACTAACCCATCAAAAACAATTTCACCAGCATGTAATCCAATAATACGAGTAGCATATTGCCTCGCTAAATCAATAGAATGTAAGTTTACAATTGTCGTAATTCCAAAATCTTCATTAATTTTCTTCAAATCATCCATTACTTGCTTTGTTGTCAGAGGATCTAACGAAGCAACAGGCTCATCTGCCAATATGATTTTCGCTTCTTGTGCCAATGCTCTAGCAATTGATACACGTTGCTGTTGTCCCCCTGATAATTCATCAGCTCGTGCATATGCTTTTTCTGAGATATTCACTCTATTCAGCGCCTGGAATGCAAGCTCCACATCCTCTTTCGGAAACAGACCTAACGTTGTACGCAATGTAGAATGATATCCAACCCGCCCAGCTAATACATTCTTCAGTACCGTTGATCGCTTCACAAGGTTAAAGCTTTGAAAAATCATACCAATATCTCGGCGCATGCGTCGTAATCCTTTTCCTTTTGCAGCAGTAATAGACTCCCCTTCAATAATGATTTCTCCTTCTGTGATCTCATGAAGGCGATTTACCGATCTGAGAAGTGTAGATTTTCCAGCCCCGGATAGCCCGACCATTACAACAAACTCACCTTTTTGAATTTCCAAGTTTATATTATTCAATCCTTTTGTACCATTCGGATACACTTTAGAAACATTTCGAAACTCTATCACACATCTTACCTACCTTCTATGTATTATCAATAACTGAAAAGCGGCAAACTAACTGAAATCACACACTTTCCAGTTAGTCGCCATTTCCATATGTATTATTGCGTTTTCACTTTCTTTCCATATTCACGAACGATATCAAATTTACTATCATCAGATTTAACGTATCCTTCATGTGAGTATACTTCTTTAATGATTTTGTGCCCTTCCTCATTCTTTCCTATTTCAATGAAAGCATCCTGTAATTTCTTGCTCCACTCTGCATCTAAATCAGAACGTACAGAAATCGTATCGTTTGGAATTTTCTCCGTAAATTTTACTATTTTCGTTTGATCGAATATATTCGGATAATCTTTTTTTACAATATTGCGAGCATCTTGGAATACAACAGCTGCATCTACATCACCATTTAAAAGAGCAATAAGTGACTGATCATGACCTTTTAATGTAACAGGTTTCACATCCTTTAGCGGATCGATTCCCTCTTTTAACAATACAGCCGCAGGCCATACATAACCCGCTGATGATGTTACATCTTGATAGCCAATTTTTTTACCTTTTAAATCTTTTACACTATTAATATTAGAATCTTTCTTAACAACAAACTCTGATTTATAAACATCTACTAAATCCTTTGTGGGAGCTCCAGTTTCATCATCTACCCCAAAACGTTGCGCCTGTAAAATTACGTTTGCAGCCTTTTTCTCATGCGCTAACACATACGCTGTTGGAGGTAAAAAGCCTACATCTACTTGCTTAGATGCCATCGCTTCTACAATTGTATTGTAATTCGTTGAAATACTAACTTTTACCGGAATGTTTAATTTATCACTTAATAGCTTTTCCAATGGTTTTGCCTTCGCCTCTAACGTATCTGCATTTTGAGAAGGAACAAATTGAACATTTAGCGTCTTCGGTACATAACCTTTTTTCGTATCTTCATTTTTACTTGCACTTGATTCCTTCGTTCCACATCCACTTAATAATCCCGCTGCTAGTACAACTGTTGTGCTCATTGCAAAAACTTTTTTCAACATGTTAATGCCTCCATTTTTCGTTGTTATAAAATAACCTTCCATAAACATGAAGAAATATATCACATATTTTTACAAATAATTGCTTATTTACAGAATCTTTACACATTCTATACATTCACATTAAAATTCTTTTCATATATTTGATATGATTAATTGAAAGATAACTATAGAAAAGGTGAATGGTGTTGAATCAAAATCAAATTGTAACTTTAAATATTTTATTAACAAGCGATGTACATGGTACTGTGTATCCAATTCACTACCAAGATAACTCCAAAGCAGAAATTGGTTTAGCTAAAATTTCTACTCTCATAAAAAAAGAACGTTCTCAAAATGCAAACGTTCTTCTGATTGATAACGGGGACTTCATTCAAGGAACACCATTTACTTATCATTACGCTACATACGAAAAAGATATGGAAAACCCAATGTCCTTATTAGCCAACTACTTAGAGTATGACATTGCAATTATCGGAAATCATGAATTTAATTATGGAATGGATATATTAAATAATGCTGTGGCTACTGCAAATTCCCCTTATCTATCAGCAAACATTTTAGATAAAAACAGAAAAGAACCTTATTTCGGGAAACCATATATAATAAAACATATTGAATCAAATATAAAAATTGCTATTTTAGGGGTGACAACGCATTACATCCCCCATTGGGAACAAGCACATCATATTAAAGATTTACAATTTGAAGATGCATTTGAAACAACAAAAAAATGGGTTTCTTACATCCGTAAACATGAAAAACCAGATTTACTAGTCGTAGCCTATCACGGGGGATTTGAACGTGATTTACAAACCGGAGTACCGACTGAAGTTTTAACAGGTGAAAACCAAGGATATGCAATGTGCCATGAAATTGAAGGCATAGATATTTTACTAACAGGCCATCAACACCGAGAAATCGCTCACACCGTGATTAATGGTGTAACAATTTTACAGACTGGATGCAATGGACACTCAGTTGGAAAAGTAACAGTAACATTCGAAAAAGCAGAACAAAAATGGGTGAAAAAAGAGAGTTATTCAGAGTTATTGTCCGTACAAGGAATTGCGGCAGACCAAGATGTTCTTTCCTTGGTTGCCAATTATGAAGAGAAAACACAAAATTGGCTTGATAAACCTATTGGAATAATTTATGGGGATATGCAAATTTCCGATGCTATGCAAACACGTTTGCAAGACCATCCTTTTATTGAATTCATAAATAAAATACAGATGGATATAGCTAATGTTTCAATTTCTTGTACAAGTTTGTTTCATAATACATCTCCTGGTTTCCCGAAACATGTAACAATGCGTGACATCGTTTCTAATTATATTTATCCAAATACATTAAAAGTAATTAGAATAACCGGAGCGGATATAAAAGATGCTCTCGAACTCTCTGCTTCTTATTTCACATTAAAAGCAGATGGAACCATCATCGTAAACCCTGCCTATATAGAGCCAAAACCACAACACTTTAATTACGATATGTGGGAAGGGATTTCGTATGTATTAAACATTTCAAAACCAATTGGAGAGAGAGTAGAGTCTTTGCAGTATAAAGGCGCTCCTCTTAATATGAATGAAGAATATGACGTTGTTATGAATAATTATCGTGCAAGCGGTGGCGGGAACTTCTTTATGTTTCAAAATAAACCAGTAGTAAAAGACATACCAACAGATATGTCTGAACTTATCGCTAACTATATATTGAAGCATAAAAGGATAGAAGCAACGAAAAATGAAAACTGGAAAGTTATTAAATAACAATTTTAACAAATAAAAAAAGATGGGCTATGCCCATCTTTTAATTTAATTTTGCATTATCCTGCTTCTTTAAAGCTTTTAATTTCGCCGGTGTAACGTCCGTGCCTTCTTCGTTAACGACTTTAATTCCTTTTAATTCGTTTAACATATTTTGACGAAATCCTTTTAAATATTGTTCACGAAGCGATTTGCGCTCACGTTGTTCTTCTTCAGTTAAGCCTTCAGCTTTTGCTTTTTTCGCTAAGAAGTTAATGCGTTCAATGAGTTCTTGACTTGGCATCTCGAATCCCCCTTCTACTCAAAACTGATTATTATCATACAATAGTTATTCCTCTTTATCAAGCAATTGCTTTGTATATTCTACATACCTTCGATGTACAGTTGCTTTTGAAACATCATGACCAAAACCACGAAGTGTTGCTGCAATTTCTTCAAAAGTTAATTCATTCCGGCGCAAACGTACAATTTCCTCAATTGGCACTTCTTTTTTCTCACGTCCTACGCTTAAATGACGATTTTTCAAATTATTTTCTGGACGAAATCCTTTCTCCACTGCTCTTTGCATGCCACGTTTAATTTTTAAATTGTGGATCTTTCTTTGATACTCTTCAACGATCCCAATTATATTTAGCACCATCGAATCAGAATCTGAAAGCTGTAATTCACCACTATGCGTGTGCGTATAAACTTTTATCCCCTCTTTATGTAAACAATGCATTAATGCAATCTTTGCATTTCCTCTACCAAGACGCGTTTCATCTTGTATAAGTAGTACATCAACTTGTTCATCTCGAATTGTATCTAGCACTTCTAATATGCCATCACGTTCAATTGTATAACCGCTAGCCTGCTCCTCAATTACCTTTGTAACATCCATTTGATAGCGCTCAGCTAAATGCAATAATTCATCTTTTTGACGCAATAATGATGTTTCCTGTTCTTCTTTTGTTGTGCTCACACGTGCATAAATAATTGCATTCATTTTGAACCCTTCTTTCTCACTATATTTTCCTTATAGTGTATCATAAATTTGCCTTTCGTTCGAACTTATGTTTGTAGAATGTTTTTTCGCATGTTATACTTAATAATAAGAAAAATGAAAGAAAACGAGGTGTTAGAAAACATGGAAAAGTTAACGAAACGCCAGCAAGACATTCTCGACTTTATTAAGCTAAAAGTACAAGAAAAAGGATATCCACCTTCCGTACGTGAAATCGGTCAAGCAGTCGGCCTTGCTTCTAGTTCTACAGTGCACGGACATTTATCACGACTAGAAGAAAAGGGATATATTCGACGCGATCCAACAAAACCACGCGCAATTGAAATTTTAGGTGACAACCGAACGGAAACACAATCTGTTATTCAAGTTCCAATCATCGGAAAAGTTACTGCCGGTTTACCGATTACAGCAGTCGAAAGTGTAGAAGATCACTTCCCACTTCCAGCTAGTATCGTTGCTGGAGCAGATCAAGTGTTTATGTTACGCATTTCTGGAGATAGCATGATTGAAGCCGGTATCTTTGATGGTGATTTAGTTGTTGTTCGCCAACAACAGTCTGCATACAACGGTGAAATTGTAGTTGCTTTAACAGAAGATAACGAAGCAACTGTTAAACGTTTCTATAAAGAAAAAGATCATTTCCGTCTACAACCGGAAAACTCTTCACTAGAACCTATTATTTTAAAACAAGTGTCAGTTATTGGAAAAGTAATTGGCGTATATCGTGATTTACATTAAAAATAATAAAAAGAAGATAATTCCCTTATTTATATAGGTAATTATCTTCTTTTTATATTTTGATAGATTTCCGTTCATTCAAAAGAATGCGTTTCATTAATTATTAACGCGTTTCAATAGTAACATCTCCAGCAGCGGTTTTACCGCTAATCTTTTTACTACCATTACCAATCGTTATATTTTTATTGTCTTCATTAAAAATTGTCACGTCTCCAGCAGCAGTTTGCCCAGTTATAACTGCATCTTGTGGTTTTTCCAATAAAGTAATATCTACATCTCCAGCAGTTGAACTTACCTCTAAATCATATTTAGAATCATGATCAATAATATCTATATCCCCACTAGCCGTTTTTGCTGTTACTTTCCCTATTACTTTTTTAAAATTCACCTCACCAGCTTTTGTAGACCCCTCCACACTCTTTGCTGTTACATGTTTCAAATCCACTTCTCCGGCGAGTGTTTCAACACTTACGCGGTCAC
Organism: Bacillus sp. FDAARGOS_1420; assembly: GCF_019344915.1. Taxonomy (NCBI): domain Bacteria; kingdom Bacillati; phylum Bacillota; class Bacilli; order Caryophanales; family Bacillaceae; genus Bacillus; species Bacillus sp. FDAARGOS_1420. The sequence goes on from NZ_JAHWJB010000002.1 coordinate 2,715,504, forward strand.
TTTTCACATTACTTATTTCTATTTGTCCAGCGGATGAATTTACTTTTATCTCTTGATAAGAACGTTCAGGTACTAATATAGTCAATGTAGGCGTTTGAAATCCGAAATTGTAAAATGAAAAATCAAATGAAACACCTTTTTCTATTTCCCCTATGATTTTTAATGTATCACCATCTTCAGCAATACGAATCTCCTGTTTACTTACGTCTCCTTTTTGCTTTACATAAAAAGAGGAATCAGGAGATTTTTGGACAACAATATCTCCAGCATCTAACTTAACTTCTACATTTTTTAGCGTTTCGTTTTTAATTACGTCCTCTTTATCTCCTTTTTCTGCAGTTTGCACTGCTTTTTCATATGTTTGTGAAATCCCTATTACTCCAATAATGATACAAGCGATAGCTACTAATAATATCTTTTTCATCATCTACTCCCCTTTTATCATTTTGAAGTTCCAGACTACATAGCGTACACATAATCTTTTAAACCACTTCGTACTATAATAAGCTACAATACATAACAACAAACCTACTCCGACAAACGTTATACTAACGAAAAGATCCAACCATATAAAAGTGCCCATAAATACTTTTACAATAACGAAAAATGGTGTCACTACACTAGCAATCCCACCGACCCAAAAAGAAAATATAAAACCGATAATTGCAACTAACGGGCCTAACACAATAATAAAATTAAACAAACTAAGTCCAACCGCTGCCATGACAGCTCTTGTTATATTCGAAGTCGATGGATCCTTTTTCATCTCATCAAAGCGATACAAAGCAAGTAAGTCTTTCGCAATTACTTTCGGAGAGCCAAGTCCCTTTATTATTTCTGATTCAGTTTTCCCCTCTTCCATCCCAAACTGAAAGTGCTCTTCATAATCAAATAAAATATCTTGTCGCTCTTCTTCTGGTAACTTTCTAAGATGACTTGATAATTCTTTAAGAAACCGTTCTTTACTCATCCCATTCCACCCCTTCAATAATTTCTTGAACACCTTTAGCAAAATCACGCCACTCTGTTACTAATAACGTAAGTTGCATCTCCCCTTGCTCTGTTAGTTGATAATATTTACGGGGCGGTCCTTCCGTCGATTCTTTTAAATATGTTTGAAAATATCCCTCTTTCGTTAAACGACGTAATAACGGATATACAGAACCTTCCGATATTAAAAATTTATTAGAGATTTGCTGAACAAGTTCATAACCGTAACTATCTTTACGTTTCACTAGTGCCAAAACACATAGTTCTAACACACCTTTTTTAAACTGAACGTTCAAGGACAATCCCCCTTTCTCATTTTAGTACTGTTCAGTACACGACACCTATTTTATCCATAATATACCACTTAGTATTGTTTATTGCAAGGTACTGAATTATATTTATTCCCTAAATTTAGAAAACGCACAAATAAAAACACGAATAAGATCCTGTTATAACTGACCATTACTCGGGCTTTTATTCGATTCGAACTGTATGAATACAAAAATTCATTCACCCTTTCCCTTCTAAGAACCAACTTCCATTTGTGACCCTAACAAACTTCGAAATACACCTTTTCTCTCTTTAGCCAATTGATTAAATTCACCTTTTTGGACAATTTCACCTTTTCCTAAGACAATGACTTGATCTGCATTGCGTATAGTAGATAAACGATGCGCAATCACAATAATTGTCATTGTTCCTTTCAACCTTTCTATTGCTGATTGGATTTTCACTTCATTTTCAGTATCTAATGCACTCGTAGCTTCATCTAATACTAAAATCGATGGCCTTCTTAAAATAGCCCGAGCTAGTACAAGTCGCTGACGTTCACCACCTGAAAGCCTCACCCCACGATCTCCAATCAGTGTTTCAAGCCCATTTGGTAGCGTTTGTACAAATTCAGCGGCGGCTGCAAAACTTAATGCATCCCAAATTTCTTCCTCATTTGCATTCGGTTCAATCATCAATAAATTATCTCTTATGCTCGCATTAAATAAGAAAGGATCTTGTGGTACATAACTAATAGCCCGCCTTAATGACAATAAATTATCAGTTGTAAGGGGAGTACCATCTATTAACACTTGACCTTTTTCTGGCTGGATTAATCCCATTAATACATCAATTAATGTACTTTTTCCTGCACCAGAATGCCCCACAATGGCCGTCATACTATTTATTGGAATTTGTACATTAATATTTTGAAGTGCGTATAAAGATTCTTGCTTATTATAACGAAAGTGAACATCCTTACACTCAATACCTTGTTCAATACAAATCGGCTTTATTTGTTTGTGCTGATGTATATCCTGTATTTCAATCGCTTCCTTACATTCCTCTTGCAACTCCCATAATGACTTAAAAGCAGGAATACTTGCAGCTAGTTGTTCTAAATTTGATTGAATCGTCATAAATCTTGGCCATATCCTCGAAAAGATGAGTATGATTAATAGTAATTGGGCCGGTTGAGCTTTAAATATACTTACTGATAATAATATAAAAAATGCAATTAAAATAGCCATTGAAACTTTATAAAACAATTGAGAGTTCGATCTTATTCTCATATACTCCATTTGTTCGTTACTCATCTTTCCTGTTATAGATTGTAACCAATCTAAACGTGATGCTTCCAAAGTATTACTCTTTATATCTTTAATTCCATTAAAATGATCTGTTATACCCGAAAGATAGCCTTGTGCCAATTTTGAGGTCTTACCGCCTAGTATTCGTGCTTTTTTTATAAAAACACGAGAAGCTACCAAGAATAATAAGCCAAAGACCAAAACAAATATAGTTATTTGGGGTGATAATAAAAACGCAATCCCCACCTGTATGAATGTAAACAGAATAGCAGCTAACAATTGTAAAATTAAATTAACCCCATAACTTACGCGAGCTAATTCTGTAGTTAATATATTTATTAGATTTGTTTTCCTTTTCTCTAAAAAAAAACTCCACTTCGCTTTTAGAATCATACTATATGTTTCTATTCTTAATTCTCGTACAAAAGCTTGTTGCGTTCTCGCATCCCTTAGCGTTATGTTTCTTTGTAGTAGATTTTGACCTAACACTATTAGTATATATATACCTAAAATAGACATTAGACTTGTTGTTTTAGGGAAATCCTGTAAAAATCTATAGACAGGTGCAATAAAAGCAGTCTCCTCACCTACATTGATTATTCCAGTCATACTTATCATAGGAATTAATAAAATAATACCTATCCCTTCAAGTAAACTTATTAAAACCATACCAAACAAATTCACATACAGAATTTTCCCTGCAGAAGAATATAATTTCTTCATAAAATATATAATATGATTCATCGATGTTCCTCCTATGACAAAGCAAGCTCCTTTGTTTTCCTCCAAAGACATAGAAACGGACGTAAAGGAAAATATAAAAAATGAAGAGATTTAGGTAACGGTAATGTTTTTGCATCAATTGGATAAGGATAAAGTTGGCTCAAAATAAATATAATTTTTTGCTGATTAGACATCAGTGAAAATAAATGTCTACTATGATAAGCAAGTACTTCTTCAGGAACAGGTTCAGAATGCAAGTTTATCATTTTCTTGAAATAAAACAGTGCTTCTTGTGCTAGCTGCTTCGAATGTTTTTTAGCTACTAATTCCGTCATTCTTTCATTTAGTCGTGTACCTAGCAACTGTGATGCCAAAATTAATGCTTGTCCTCCCAAATGAAGCATTTGGTATTTTCTCATTAATTTATGAATCTCATTCCAGTTAAGATCTTGATCGACAATTTTTTTTATGTCTACTAACCAACGTAACCTGGACCAACCATGTCTGGCACCATGAGATACAAGAAATAAAAATAAGTCTTCCTTTCCTAACATATATACCGAATTACTCGTAAGTGTACTTTTTCTCTTTCGCTTCCAAAGCTCTTCAAACCCAGGTTCCTTACCCGGTCCGGGATTTAACCTCCAATGAATTTCAAGTTTGATCCGCCTTGTTGGATGGAAAAATGTTGTATGGTGATGCCTCCATTTCCAATCACTTAATATCGTTTGAATATAATCATCTTTCACATATCCTTGCTCTAAAAGTAGTTTTTCTACTTTTTCTAAATTTTGAATAGGAATGAGAACGTCCAAATCGCAGGATGTTCGCAAAGAAATATCTCCATATAAATCCTGGGATAATACAGGTCCTTTTAGAAACATCGTACGAATCTCTTTTTCATTAAAAAGTTTATTTATTCGTTCCATTTCAGCACTTAAATAAAGCATTTGAAATGTATTATTTTTATATTTTCTATTTAAAGTTTGTACAACATGTGAAGGAATTCGTTCCTCATCTACCTGTTTAAGTTTTTTATAAATCACCGGATAAACACGATGATGCATAGCTTGCTCAAGAAAAACCTCCCAATCAATATCTGCAAACCATTCACTACTGTAAGTTTGCAGTGTTTCGTCATCTTGTAACTTCAAAATTGCAAAAAGAAATTTCAATTCCTTAGACATGAACTCTACATCAAGATCAAAATCATTCCTCATTTTATTCTCCTTTAATAGTGTCCTCACTTAACCTCTTTGCAAATGATCCAACGACAGTAAATTTCTCCATTCCTTCTAATCCAGTAACATAAAAAGAACCGCTCCGTAACCATGCATGCGCAATTAATTCCCCATTATTATCCTTAGCGGTTCCTAAATAAATAGTACTCTCAATATGACGTTTTTCGAGCATTTTCATCCCAGCTATAGCTTTAACAAGGCATTGACTTTCCCAAAAAGTATAACGACTCATAATAGAAATAGCTTCAGACACCTTCTTTAGTGTATCCCCGTGTGGCGGAACTTGAGCAACTGGTGTTTCGTTCATGTAATCCCCTAAAGAAGGTGCAACTTTGGAAAAGGTAATACTTTTTAATACACGCGCCCACCCTAAAAAAATAAAAGCCTCTAAAAATAAAAGCTTTGTTTGTGTGTTCAATGATAAAAATACCCTTAACCTTTTCACAATATTCATTAATCCCTCCCTAACAATTCTCTTAAAGTTATGAATCTACTTATTAGGATGGTCTTTTATTTGAATTAAACCTTCTTGAAACAAACACTCTAAAAAGGAAAGAACTTGCTCTTCACAACCTTTTCGTTCAATATCATATTTAGATACTAACATAGTAACAAGCTGATTAATTATTATCGGCTTTTCAATAAGCTCCCATATTTCTCCGCCTATTTCTCCTAAGTTATAGTAATTTCCTTTTTGGACATTTAACATAACTTTTTCTCCATCCATATCGCTTACTATATTACCTTCACTCTGTACAACATTATGTTCTAATGATATTTTTCTCGAATGAACAACCATCAGCCATACTCCCTTTCTGTATAGTATTTAAAATAACTTGCACAAGCTCATGAGCTGTAAATCTCGAAGCCGGGCGTCTTAATTGAAACATTTCCATTCCACTTGCAATATTAGATGAAGTTTCAAAATGCCATTCCATCAATCCTAATTTAGAAATCAAAGAATTCCTAAAAGTATGTTGGTATAATTTGCACAAGCGTGCGAGACCTTCAATACGGGTCATCTCAATATCTTCTCCCTGCGTTTTTACTAATTCAATAACACCAGCAAGAGGTAATGGATCGGGAAAAAATTGAGAATTAACAGGAACAGCATACTTCGTTTCCCTTTCGAACAAAGGGCTAAATTGCTCTTTTTCCATTCCAAACTCATCTAAACTTTCTTTCCATAATTTCTGTTGTGGGTAAGACGGATCAACTATCGGGGTATTCTTACATAAAAGAGACACAGCAACTATATCATCACTTAAAATTTGATATCCTTTACTCAAAAAAGCCGAGGCTAAAGTTGATTTTCCAGCCCCTGAATCACCAATTAAAGCATATGCTTTCCCATCTATAGCAATTACACTTCCATGCAACGGAAGTACTTTGCGTTGCATTAAAAGTGCCCCCATACAAGTCCCAAGAATATATAGTCGGATTTTATTTTCTTCCGCCCCTGGCATAGGTGAAAACGTAATTTTCTCGCCCGATTGGACAGAAAATATTGCAGTCTGAGGAACATGAAACATCACTACATCATCTTCCACTACAATTGTTTTTTGCTGTTCTTCGCTATATTTACCCCATTGTTCAGATAAATCCGTTATTTCAATTTGAACATCCGCCATTTCTTTCTTTTCATTCAGCTGAGACAATTCGGGTAATGGGATTTCACTTACTATTTTTAACCCGAAGGCTTTGTATAACACATTTCCCATCGAATTGAACATCCTATTCACCCCACATTGTCAATTTTTTGAAAGCTCTTATATAACAAAGTTATATAAGAGCTTTATTTTCCAGTGACTTAACTATACTTCACCGGATCATCTGGATCAGGTTGAGCAGCATCAGGATATTTATGTCCAGGCCCCGCCATAGTCATATTAATATTAAGTACTTCTAATACAGGTTGTTTCCATTCCTTTTTCATACGTATCACCTCCTTTCATATTGATTTTTTTATAAATCTATAGAAGATTAGGCTGCGCATTAAAACTCTAAAATCTAGATCAAATGCATACTCTGGTCGAGGTTCTTTACAGATTTTCGAGATAGCTTTCTTAATTACCTCTACATTTAGAAATTCAGAGATTATTGGATCTACACTAAGTTCTTCAACTTCCTCAATGAATTCATTCCAAAAAGGAGCCATACGGTACACACCATCTGCACCTTGAACACCCCGAACGCGTTGATTTAATCGTACTTTATCAGGAAGTAAATTTTTTGTGGCTCTCCGGATAAGAGATCGATCTAAACCATTTTGAACATACTGTTCTTCCGGGACTGACAAACAAAATTGAATAATCCGTAAGTCATTTGTAGGATCACGATCCCATAAAGCATAACGTAACGATAATTTCGTTTCATACGTTCCATTTATGCTCCAATAATATGTTTTTTCAAACTGTTCTCTTTTCATGTCATATGCATTTGAGATAGAGGTACCTGTTATATCAATATCCTGTTCTTTGAGAACATCAAAAACATTCATTTTTTTTGCAAATTCCGGATTGATTATCCTAGGAAAAACATCTTGTTCCTCTGAAGAAAGTAACTGATGCAAAAATGGAAATGCCTTTCTTCTTACCACTTCAAAAACACGTGATTTTTTCACTCCTAGATTTCTACTATATAAATATAGTTCACGATAAAAACGCATCCAATGTAGCTTTTTTAACAACATTGCCTGGTAATCTAAAATAGGCCCCCACGATACTGTCCAATTACCTCTTTGACCACTAAGGAGTACCCCTATTCCATGCTGAGATGCTTTTTCATAAACTCCGCTCAACCAAAAAGTATTCTCAAAAAATTTATATGGCATCTCCATTGTTTCCAGCCAATCATCAATTTCCGATAGTGGGCTTCTCTCCGGCAGTTCTAAATAATAATCCTGTATATTCCCTACATGCTTTACAGTTGATTGAATAAATGGTCTTTCGTCGGCTATCCTACCTTTGTGTGTCCAATCTACAAATCCTTCTACTGGGACATAACTAAACGTATGTAATTTTTTATTTTCAGCACGTAAATCTTTTGCAGCAAAGCTAACGACAGAACCAGAGTCTAGCCCTCCGCTCAAATGAGCTCCTACTTTGTGATGTGTTCTTAAACGTGCCTTCACTGCACTTTGATACACATCTCGAAATGCCTCTTCATACTCTTCATTTGATTTTAAATTAAGCATTTTCCCAGTAGTTGGTGTATAGTATCGCGAAAAATTAACTTTGCCATTCTTTACCGAAATAGTGTGTGATGGAGGCACCTGTTCTATATATTTATAAACTGTTTGCTGTGAATCTACTGATTCGAAATTTACAGGTATAGCTAAAAATTCAGCAATCCACTGCTCATTCAATTTTTTCTCAACATATGGTAGAGTAAATAATGGATTTATAATAGTGCAAAAAGCAAACTTTTCCTCACCACGATAAAAATAAAGGGTTCGGCTTCCCGAAAAATCTCTGGCTCCAAAAAGGGTTTGTTTTTTCTCATCCCAAATCATAAAGGCAAAATCGCCTACCAAATATTTTGGAGTCGCTTCCCCCCATTTCTGATAAGAGAGTAAAATCAACTCACTATCTGTCATGTTTTTTCTATCTGCATAATCCACTTGTAATTTTTCAAATAACTCATTACGATTATCAATAATAGCATCTGCTGTAATTGCCAGTTGCTTTTCGTAATTATAAAAGGGTAATTGTTCACCAACAGATTCTGGTGTGATCCACTGTGCGTGACATCCTAGAAAAACATTTTCTTTATGCCATATTTGAATATCATCAGCAGGGTACTTTTGTAAATAACTCATTAACTGCGTGCCATGCTGAATCGATATAGTTTCTTCATTAAAATGAATAATACCTGTTATAGCACTCATTTTCCCCACCCCTTATACAACAAGTTACCGCAAAGGTTCTTTTTTATTTAATACAACTTCGCCCTTGATTTAATTCTTTTTAAAGAACAAAATTACACATTTCAACTCCCAATCAATCACACACTCTAAATCACCCATAAACCTAGTTATATATACATTTAAATTATCATTATATTAATTTTTCGTCAATATATAAATGGGAATATAAACCAAATATACAACATTAAGGTTCATTATAATGAACCTTAATGTACTTGTTTCTCTGTGAATTATTCCATGTTATATAATGTTTATAATCGCCTGAATAACTCTCCACTGATCCTCATCCATCATATTGGATCCAGAAGGAAGACAAATCCCCTTTTCAAATAACCTTGCTGATACATCATTATCTTTCTGATGAGAATAATACTTACTTTCTTTAAAAAGTGGCTGCATATGTAGTGGCTTCCACGTAGGACGTGCTTCAATATTCTCATCTGCTAAAGTTGTCAATAATGTTTCAATAGAGATACCAGATTCCTTTTCATCAATCATCATAGTTGTAAGCCAACGATTCGAGCGAGTATTTTCTAATTCCGGCATAAAATAAAATCCAGGTATGTGAGATAATTCTTCATAATACCGATTAAATATACGCCTTCTCGCCCTCACTCTATCTTCTAACACTTCTAATTGCCCTCTCCCAACACCTGCTAAAATATTACTCATTCGATAATTATATCCTATCTCACTATGTTCATAATGTGGTGCTGGATCCTTTGCTTGCGTCGCTAAAAATTTTGCTTTCACTAATGCTTCCGCATCATCAGATACAAGCATTCCACCACCCGAAGTCGTAATGATTTTATTTCCGTTAAATGAATAAACCCCAAACCTCCCGAATGTACCGCTTGCTTTCCCTTTATATGTAGAACCTAGAGATTCTGCTGCATCCTCGATTATAGGAATATCATATTGATTACAAAGCGAAAGAATTTCATCTAACTTAGCACTTTGACCATATAAATGAACAAGAATAACAGCCTTCGGTAATTCCCCTGCTTTATTAGCATCATATAAGGCATGCGCTAGCGCTTGTGGTGACATATTCCATGTTTCCGGTTCTGAGTCAACAAATACCGGTTCAGCCCCTAAATAAACAATCGGATTCGCACTCGCTACAAAGGTGAAACTTGAACAAAACACTGTATCTCCCTCTTGAACATCTAATAACCGTAAAGCTAAATGAATGGCTGCCGTACCTGAACTAACTGCAGTCCCACCTTTAACTCCTACAAAAGATGCAAGTTCTCTTTCAAATTCATCTACATTTGGGCCAAGAGGGGCAATCCAGTTTGAGTCAAATGCATCTTGAATATATTTTTGTTCATTTCCGCCCATGTGCGGTGAAGAGAGATAGATTCGTTTTTTATGCTGAATGGTTTGCATGTGAACACATCCTTTATACATATTTTTAAAATTATGTATCTAAAAACATATGCTTTAATACAGGTATATCAGGAAGTCTTCTTAAATCATTTATTGTATAATGCGCTTTATAATCTTGCTCAACTATAAGATTACGGTAAATCCCATCTTCTCTATTAATATGAATTGTTATCCAATTTAGTTTCTTGGCAGTTATAAAATCCTTACTTAAATTATCTCCTATATAAACACACTGCTGATGAGGAACCTGTAGTTCCTTACTTATTTTTTCATAAGGAATTTGGCTCGGTTTCCAATATTCTTTTCCAAGCTTATCAGTGAGAATTATCGAATGAAATCTCCCTTTTAACTTTAATGCATTAATCTTCTTTTCTTGGGTAACTAAATATCCGTCTGAAATAAGTCCTATTTTAACGGTATTAACTAAATTATTTAGTACCCACTCCGCTTCATCCAACAATTGAATATCTGGTTTATGAAACCTATACTGTTCTATCAAATTACTAATCAAATTTTCATCGTAAGGAATGTTTAACTTTTCAAGCGTTTTATTAAACACAAACCCTCTTTCCCCAAAATCAAATAATTGAATTGCAGCATTATAAAATCCAGTTTTCTTGTAGTTCTCTTCAATCCACTCATCCACTGCTTTAAAACCACTTACGATATAATCCTTTTCTTTATATAAAGTATCATCCATATCAAAGACAATTGCTTTAATCACCATGTTAAGTACTCTCCGTAAAAACCGCTTCATCATATCTAAGCATCGTTAAGTTTTCTCTCCAATTGAAATCTCGCTCCGTAAACATTTCCCCTTGACACATTTCAATTGTCCATAGTGGAAAATTTGCTCCCGCTTCGATCGATAACGGAATCCCTCCACCAAAACGAGGATTTATTTCAATAAACGTAATTTGCCCATCTTCCTTTTTAAAACATTGTAAAGTAATACATCCAACAGGATTAGGAAGAGCTTTTATTACACTTTCGGCAGCTTTGATAATTTCATTATCCTTCTTGGTCATCCCTTTACTTACCTCACCTGCTCGTGTCTCTATACGTAACCTAGGAACAATCGTTTTTATATTCCCATAAAAATCTACCATTATATCTATAGTATATTCTTCCCCTGAAACATACTCTTGTATCATCGCGTTAGGTATATACTCCTTAAAGAATTCCAATTCCTTTTCATTCATTATTTTTGTTACACCTTTACTAGAACTTCCATCATAAGGCTTAATCAATAATGGAAATTGATATTCTTTTCTTTCAATTTCTTCATCACTATATACTCTGGGCGTTGGTATATTATTAGAAACAAAGAAGTTATACGTGTATTTTTTGTTATTAGCTATTTTATTTAATTCCAAACTAGAAACTAGTATTTTTACACCGATACTTTCAAAAACCTTCGCATTATTAGCCAAAAGGATTAATTCTGTATCAATTAACGGAATTATTAGTTTTATTTCTTCAAATCTACATATCTTTAATAACTCATCTATATACCCTTCTTCATTTACACGTGGAACAACAAAATGCTTATCGCTAAAGTAAATAGTAGGAGCAGTTTCTTTTAAGTCTGCAGTAAAGATTTTCCCTTTGATTCCTTCTTGTTTAAGTGCTTCCTTAAATTTTTCAATTAAAGCTACTCTCCTACCTGAGCTAGTAAACAAAATATTCATGTTATTCCCCCCCATGGTTTATACTCCCCTTAAAAACCGGCATAGTTGCATGATTACTATTCTGTATCCCATCTGATTTTAAGACTTTCACAAAAGTTAAAAATAAAATTTTCAAATCTAAATACCAACTCTTATTCTCAACATACCAAATATCTAGTTTAAATTTCTCATCCCATGAAATACTATTTCTACCATTGATTTGAGCCCATCCAGTAATACCCGGTCTTACATTATGTCTTTTTGCCTGTTCCTGTGAATATAAAGGTATATATGCCATTAATAATGGTCGAGGCCCCACTAAACTTAAGTGACCTTTTACAACATTTATGAGTTGTGGTAATTCGTCTAAACTATACTTCCTTAAAAAATTCCCGAAAGAAGTTAATCTAATTTCATCTGACAGTAAATTTCCATCTTTATCTTTTTCATTAGTCATTGTACGAAATTTATAAAGATTAAATGGCTTTCCATATAAACCTGGACGCTCTTGTTTAAAGAATATTGGAGACCCCAATTTAAACTTAACAAAAATGGCTATTAAAGCTATAACAAAAGAAAAACACAATAATAAAAATAGAGAAATAAACATATCAAAACACCGTTTCATTTATTATCACTCTCCTAACCCTTTATTTGTTTTCAATCTTTTCCTCGAAAGTTTCACCTATTAATCAATTCATATTATCTACATAAAAAACATAAAAAAGGTTAGAATAAAATTATTCTAACCTTCTATCAAACCAAAACGTTTAAATACTGCTAACATATCAACATATTGCCACTCTAGCTTTCCATCTGTGCCTATACCACTATTATGCGAAGGAGCATTCGCACCACTAATACCTGCTGTTATAGCTTTATACACTTTTCCACTGGCATTTACTAAACTATTTACTGAATACTCTTTACCCGCCGTCCACTTGTTTCCATTCGCTGTACCAGCACTTATACAAACCCACCCAATATATCCACCAATAATTGGAGTAGCATTAAATACTACTTCTCCACGAATGTACTTTCCATAATTAGGTTCTACTGCTGCTGTAGATGAAAGCGGTATATTTCCTATTATATTCTTTTCTAATTGTGAATTAACATTATTCGTAAAGATTATATTTGAATTAACTGAATTATTACCTTGAGATATTATAGTTGTTCTTGGTGTCGGCAACACTGAATCTTTTTTTCTGTAAGCTCCTTCGATCACTATTGTTCCCATCGTATTAATTCCAATTTCATTATTCGTAACAATATTGTTGTTTGAAACATTCAAATAATTTTCCGTGAACACCCTTAGCGTATATTGTGAACCAAGCGAAGTAACTTTGCCATTTACCTCTATATTATTATTCATAACCTCTAATCTTGGTATATAAATAAACGATACGCCTGGTCCTCTTGCTTCATGAACTGCTAAACTATAAGGTTTTTCCCAAACAATCCGATTATTTCTAAAACTATGCGTTGGATACCCCGTATCTTTCGCTAAATTCTCATTACCATATATATCTCCACCATCAAATCTAAAAGATTGGTTTATAAAGATATTATTCTCAACTCTCATAAATTCGGCCGCCATCATACGACTATAATTAGGTGTTTCTCCTTTATGAATAAACTCACACTTTTCAAGAATTAATCTTTTAGCACCAACATAATGACCACCGCTTGATTCAGTAGTTAAAAATTTCACATTAGAGAATATAGCATTTTCTGTTTGAGCATAACCAGTTGTTGCAATTCCTTTCGCTCTCCTAATATCAAATAAGGAATTATATATTTCTATATTTTTACTTCTAAAATCTAACACTCCATTTACATCCGGATCGTCAAAAGTAAATTTACAGTTGTTAATTTTTATAGTTTCTCCACTTAAAGAAATTGTACTTTTTGAAAAAACACAACCATCCAAAGTCGTATTTCCTCCTGCTATATTACACATTTGTCCAAATATAGAATCATTTGTGAACGAGCAAAAAGTTCCATCAGCTTCTAATCCACTTGTTATAGACCTTCCTGATATTGGTCCATAATAAACATTATTTAAAGATGCGTAATCATCCCCACTCCCCCCGAAACTAACAATTCCTTTAAATTTATTATTCTCTAAAAAAACACCCCGTGTACTTATACATATAAATGCACCTGCTCGATTATCATAAACGTGAGTATTTCTAACCGTAATTTTTTGATTTGTCATATATCCATCTTCGACATCTATACCGTAGCCTGGATTACACCCAACAGAACGGCTCATTGGATTGCTATTATTAAAAATTTCACAACTGTCAAACGTCACAAACCTTCCTCCATTAACTGAAGCCCCGAGCCTGCGATTTTCATAAAGCTTACTATTACTTATATTAATATATTGTGGTATTTTGGCACACAATACATAATGTAAATTCCCATTCATCAATGCATAATTTTGTAAAAATGAAAATCTTACTTTTTTTGTATTAGCAGGAAGTGAATTCAAATACACAAATTCATACGTTCTTGTATTTCTATACCCTAAATATGATCCATCTTCCGCATAAAAATGTACCTTAATAATAGTTTTGTTTAAATTACTCCCTGTTCCATACCCACCGTATCCATCTCCAGAATAATAAAAATATCCAACAGATTTTACTAGGCTTCCTGTAACATCAAAAAATTTGGTTACTGTTGTATAATCAGACTTTGTACTGTCTAATTCACCTTTACTATTTAAATCTCCTTGTGCAAAATGCGCAGGGTGTTGCATACCACCTAGTGCTGAAAAATCCATAGATGTTATAACTCCATCCCCTGTACATTCACTTATCTCACAATCCTTAATTATTATGTTATAACATGAATTTCTACATTCAATCCCATGCCCCCATTCATGTGTACCACCACTTGAATAGTCATGAGTTTCTCTATCACCTTTTATTATTGCTCCCTCTATGTTCACATTTTTTATTCCATCACATAATAATATGTTGTATTTCGGAAGATTATTAGATTCCTTGATAAATATACACTTATAAAGTCTATATGTTGTATTATCAAAAAAGTTTATTGCATTATTTTTATCTATTAAATATTTCCCCTCAGGTAACTGAACAGTTTGAAAGCCATTATCCCTTGCCCATACAAAAGCATTATTTATGCCCTGTGTAGTTTGCAAAGGAGAAGTTGCATCATTTTTTATTCCCCAGCGATTGAGTTCAACCATATATATAACCATTTAATTCATCTACCCCCATTAATATCCGCTTATATTGTATATAATCTTCTAATAACTATCATATTCATTTAGTGGATCTATTGTATGGATAGATGTGCTACTTCCTTGACTAAACCTCTCTAACGCTGGACAAATGGGGATATTACAAACTATGTCTTGTATTTATTCGCAAAGTATCCTATTACCTCTTCATCTACACTTCGATCAAATTTCCTTGCAAAATATATGCTATTCGTGGTTTACTTCTAAAACTCTTATCGTATTCCAATAGTATTTTCGAGTTCTCTCTCATATCTTTGTTCATAATTAGCCCCCACAAAATCAACATAATGAACCATTACATTCGATATTAAGAACGATTAAAGGGGATTAACCATTTTTATTTGTATTTAAAAATAAATCCCCCCTGATCTCCAATCCTGTACATTATCCCTAATGTACCCTATACATTCGCTTTCTACATTTAGATATTATATTTTTTGCTGGCTTCATAAATAAATCTTTTTCATATTCATTCGTCCCAAACAACCATAGTAAGTAAATATATACTACAGAAAATATACTAATCTTAATAATTAATAACCCCCAACTATATTCAAGAAAAAAATGATTCATTATCGCCCCAAATACCACACTTATTACAACAGTAGAACTCATCCTCATAATATTGTTCCAAAACCTAGGTATATCTATATTAACTTTTTTCCAATAATATATATTCATTATCACTATATTACCTAAAGTGAATGCCACTGCAGTTCCTACAGCACCACCTATAGCTCCCCACCATTTTACAAATACAATACTTATCAGTACATTAATTACAGCTGTAATAGCATAGACTATCGATTTGAATGTTTGAATATTTTTCGCTTGAAGTATAATCCCCCCTATACTTTGCATTAACGATACGATCATGGGTGCCAAAATAATAATAGCTATAATAAAAGCATCATTATATTCTTTACCAACCCATAAATGAATAAACTCTCGCCCAAAAACAATAAATCCACTAAAAACAAATGCTAATATAATATATTGAATTCTACCGATTCTAATAAATAAATTCGAGATTTCTTTGTCTGTTACATCTTTTGTTACCATACTTGTCACCCTACTTAAAAACACATTGGATATTGCTGTTGAAAAACCCGAAAAGTATCCTGTAAAAGATGCTCCAATTGAATATACTGAAATTGCCGCTGCTCCGCTAAATATCCCTAATATAACTTGATCCGTAGACCAATATATTTTATCAATCATTAAATTCAGAAAAATAAATGATGAGAATACTATTATTTCTTTTAGTAACCCTCTTTCAACCTTTTTAAATAAAATTTTAATTTTAAGCACTCTGAAGCAATAGTATATGTTAATCAAAATTACCATCAAGTTTAACAGTGTTGTCACTATCACCATTGTAATAGAACCATAACCCTTAATAAGAAAGGGTACCATTATAAGGGGATTTATAATGGCATACACTATACCTATCACTTTCTGAAAAACAAACCGTTCGTAAGCTAACATGACAACACTGAAAAAACCAAATCCTATTCCTGTAGATATGTTCACTATCATTATCCACATTAAAATTGTTAACGTATGAACTTCATCCATGCTTAAAGAGTGTGAAAACATGCTATCAGCATTTATAGTTAATATTGTGCCAGCTATTAATGCTAATATTCCTAATACTCCATACATCACACAAAACATTCCATATAAATTCGAGATTCCTTCATCATCCTTTAAAGCTCTATATTTTGCTGTATATCTGATTACTGCATTTCCTAATCCAAAGTTCAATATCCCCACATAACCTGCCACCGAAGATGCTAAACTATATACACCATATTCTGATTGACCTAGAAAATTCAACATAACTGGAGTATATATTATTGACATAACACTATTAATAAATAACGCCACATATGATAGTAATGCACCGGCTTTAAGTTGATTTTTCATCTTAACAAATTACCTTTCATCTAACATAATTAATAGTTTAATTAATCAACACTATCTAACATATTATTGATGGTTCCCCTCCAAATTGAGCCCTCATCTTCAGCAGTATTATTATTTTACTAATCCCTAACCTACTTTTAAAAATTTAATTTTATGTCCCTTTATAAACAATTAGAAGTTTCTGATTTTAAAATCCCTTTCTTTTTTTTGATGCCTTGATCATAATTTTCTATCGCTAAATTCCGAGAAAAATATTCACATAAATTTTGATTAATTACCAATTTCTTTACAGCTTCATAAATATCATCCTCATCTACATCTACAATTAGTCCTGTTTCCTCATGTCTTATTTGTTCTTTAGCACCAGTAAAATTCGTTGTCACAATAGCTTTATTTAAGTATCTTGCTTCAGCAAGTGTTATACAATACCCTTCATGCCTAGACGGCTGTACATATATATCACATTCATCCATATAAACATATGGATTTCTTTTTTCTCCTAGTAAAATAAATGTATCTTTAAGCGAATAATGCTCTATAAGTTCTTCATACTGCTTTCTTGAACTCCCATCACCTACACAATACCATTTAACTTTGAAACCCTCACCAATTAATCTAGATAATACTCGTATAGCTAAATCTTGTCCTTTCTCGTTTGCTAATCTACCAACTGTCAATATCCTCAACCCAGTAAAATTATCACTAAATCCCTTTCCACCTTTTGCTTGTTTTTGAATCAAATTTGAGGAAATCACATTTGGAAATACGTCTGTTTTCTTTTTTATAGAAGGTATAATGCTAATCAACTTGTTTTTCGCTTCATTTGATACTGTAAAAATTTGATCAAATTCCTTATATATATTCGCTGAAAACACTTTATTAAAAGAAACCTTTGTTACATCAAAATGAATCCATTGAATTTTCTTTTTGGCCACTATCTTCTTTACGACAAAATAACTTATAAAGTCCATAGGTCCAGCATAGGCAACTACACTATCATATTCATTATCAATTACCGGATAATCCCTTAATACATACTTAAAAAAAAGACTTCTATCTTTCATTAACTTACATATTAAGTGAAAAAAAATAACATTAAAAGCTTTTATAACCTTTCCTTTTTTTAGTAAATCTATAAAAACTATATACGGTGAATTATTTAGTGTATCTTTTATATTTTGATATCCTTCCAAAGATTTAACTTGAACTTCTCTAGGAATTGAACCTAAAAACCCTCCGTATTTTTCCAACATTAAAATCGTTACATCATACTGATCTTTCGGCATCTCTGCTATCATATTAAGTAATGCCTTTTCAGTTCCGCCCACATTCATATTTATAACCATAAAAATGATTTTTTTTTTCATATTTCCTCCAATATAGATTTTTATGTTCCTAAAAATCTACTTAGTTTTTCAAAATGATTATCAGCTCTACCACTTATAATATTCCGTTCTAATTTATAAGATAATGACTTATTTATAATATTTTCATCGTATTGCATATGCAAATTATCCATATTTATTAAAGTACCCTTAAACTTTATATCATTAAGCATATTACTAGTTTTTTGACTATATATTACAGGTACAACCCCAACATCTAATAATAACCCTAGTATATTTGCATGAAATCTCGCTGCAATTAACAATTTAAAAGAAGCTATCAATTCGATAGCTTCTTCTAAATTCCCATTATAACTGTAGATTATAATATTTTGTAACGCTCTAGACGAGAGGCGGGATTTTATTACATTTATTACTTCCAAATCTCCCTCTCGTTCACAAAATGACATTAAATAACATTTATACCCTTTACTTATTAATAACTCCAATGCTTCTACAGTATTTCGTACATACTGATTATAATAAGTTGATAATCCTTTTTTATGCCGCACATCAATAATTGAAAATCCGATTTTATTTGATTTTTTTTCTTTACGATATCCATCTACATTCATACTAAAAATAATATCTGGCGCATACCTAACTTGTGATAAGTTTTCAAATAATTGAAATGAGTTCATATCTCTAAAACATACATCATCACATAACATAAAAAACCTTTTATAATCTTCTAAAAATTCATCAGTTGTAAACGGTCCAAAATTTGCTCCTAGTATATAAACTTGCTTGTCTCTTTTCTTAAACTCTTTTACCATCCTCATCCTATCTTCATATAACGACTTATGATACTCCTCTTCTCTAAAAATTGAACCTCCTATAAATAACAAGACATCATGCTCTTCCGCAACTTGATCATAGTTTGTTATAGAATCAGATAATTTAAGCCTTTGCCCAATTTTATCAAAAAATGTGTACTTTCTTCTCTTTACATTACTATATTTTGAAATAAGTTGATCATAACTTTTCCCCAGATAATTAACGGTAAACATGCTATTTGGATATTTTTTCAGTAATATATCTAAAAATAAGTCATCTCCTAAGTTAAACATCAAATATATATCTACAAAAACTTTTTTCATTTCATTATCACCACACATTATTTTTCTATCAATGCATAAAATTCCCTTAATTGTTTTATCGAACTATACGGTTCTGTAGTATTCAATTTTTTTATTATTTGTTGTCTAAATTTAACATCATCCAAATATTTTTTAATCCCTTTGTATATTCCATTTATATTTTTCTCAACTAGTAAACCATCAACATTATGATTTATTATTTCCTTCGCTGTAGGAAAGTTTGTACATACAATAGGCTTCCTTAAAATTTTCGCTTCACTTACCGTGAGACCGAATCCTTCTTTTATAGATGTTTGTACATATATATCACAATTTTTTATATAGGGATATGGGTTCAATTTTTTCCCAAGTAGCATAAAACAATCGTTCAATTTATATTTATTTATTAATTCCTGAAGTTTTTTGCGTTCTGGACCTTCTCCAATTCCAAACCATTTAAATTTGTAGCCTGATTGTTGTAATAACCTCGCTGTTTCTATGGCAGTACTATACCCTTTCGCTGTTACTAATCTACCAACCGTCACAATATTAATAAACGATTGATCAAATTCATTAACTTCATGTTCATTAGCCATTTGATTAATTATATCGGGGTCTACTATATCAAAAAGAAGGTCTACCTTATCCTTATATTCTTTCCTAATTTTAGATACTGAATCTTGAGTATTCCTCGAAACAGTAATTATTTTATTGATTTTTTTATACGATTCATAGTCAAGCTCTTTATCGTATAATGTATGGACATAGTCAGTATTTATCCACGCCATTTTTTTTGATGCATATACCTTGTTGGCAACAAAATATGTCGGCATTCCTTGGCTATATGCGATTGCTACATCATATTTCTTTTGAGCTGGAGCAATTATTTTTTCAAGGCTTCGGAATACTACTTGCTCGCTATGTAAAACATGATTTTTATATTCATTTATCCTTAAGTGAACAGTAGTTTTTATTCTATAATAGAAATACAGAATGCTTTTATTTACTGGAATATTTTCATTACTTATGTATTGAAAATACTCTGGTATCGGTAACATATTCACTTGATTCGGTACATATTTTCTAAGATCACCATCTTTTTTAAATAATAAAAAATCAATTTCATACTTCGAATAATCAATTAAATTTAACAACGAAACTATACTCTTTTCCGCCCCACCTATATTTAATGAATCAATAACAAAGAGCAATTTCTTTTTCATGAATCAATCTGGCCCCCTGTTTTTATTCTTCTTTTAAAATCTCTTAGCATATTTAAAAATACACCATAAAAAATGCTCAATCTTATAAAGTCCTTTTTCACCAGAAAAATATATACCTTATAGACTACATTGCTAGATGAAAATAAATGCACCGAATTACTAATTTCGTAAATAGATAAGATTTCTTTTATATTTGATGTCGCATTTCTTATTCCAATTGCTCTCATTCTCACACTTTCTTGCTCTATTAAACCTAATACAAAATCTTGAATTCTCTTTGTAAGTATTTCATTTATCTTATTCTTCTCTAAAGGAACAGAATGAAAAATCCTCTCGATTCGTTTCCATACATTTATATAGTTTTCAATATAATGTATGGAAATATTAGAGCTTATACTGTTTTCATTTAATCTATTATAATAATATAAATAGTCCTTTATGGCACTAACCGTTTTACATCTTGAGGCATATTGTAAAACAAAAATTAAGTCCTCACACATAAATATCTCTTTGTCCATCTTAAAATCATACTTAGTGATAATCTCTTTTTTGTATATTTTCCCCCACAAAACACCACCTGTTCCCTGACAAATCATTTCCATAAAGTTCTGTCTAGATATATTCTTTTCAAAATCAAAATCTGTATAATTTAATATTCCATACTTAGAAATATCTCGATATCCACAACAAACTAAATCAGAATTTGAATCAATCATTTTGTTCAACAAAAATTCAACATAATATTTATCTACTGTATCATCTGCATCAATAAAAACTAAATATTTTCCTGTTGCATTTAAAATACCCTTATTACGTGCCTCAGATGGCCCTTTGTTTTGCTGAGAATAATAAACTATTCTACTATCTCTCTTTTTATACAACCTTATTATACTTTCACTTTCATCATTGGACCCATCATTAATAATTATTATTTCAATATTAAGATAACTCTGTCTAATTATACTATCTAAACATCTTGAAATATATTTTTCACCATTATAAACAGGTACGATAACACTTACCTTTGGATTCACTTTCTCTTTCCTTTCTCAATTAAATTTTCATACTTGTAGAAAAAATTATAAACAAACTTAACTCTCTTCATCAATAATCTTATATAACTTTTCAATCTCATTGCTGTTTCCATAATCCACTTTCATCGTATTCATCATTAATCGCTTCCTTAGTTCCATATCCTCAATCATTTCCCTTATACCTTTCACTATTCCATCTATCCCATTCGGAGTTATCCACCCGTCAAAATTATGACACAGCTGACTTTTGGACGTAGGAAAATTGGTTATTATAACGGGTTTCTCTAAAATCTGCGCTTCCCTCACCGTTACCGCTTTTCCTTCATATCTCGATGGCTGACAATAAATATCACATTTATTAACATACGGATACGGATTCACCTTTTTTCCTAACAAAATGAACCTATCAGTTATATTATTTTCTTTTATTAATTGCTTAATTCGAGATTCCTCACTTCCATATCCTACAACATACCATTTTATGTCATATCCTAATTCCACTAATTTCTTACATGCGTATACTGCTTGATCAAATCCTTTCGCACTACTCAATCTTCCTACAGAACAGATTTTTATCGAATTGTCACTCTCCATCTCATTTTTTATGTCTTTTTTCGCTTGATCCTTTACAAACGCAGGTGACAAAATATTTTCTATAACGATTGACTTTTCCTTTAAATTAGGAAATACCTTCAAAAAAGATTCTTGACAGTCTTGAGATACATTAACTATATAATTTAATCTGTTCCACATCTTTTCATCTAATGATTCGTCCGGATTAACGACTGTGAAGTAATCTGTGTGATTCCAACCTAATTTTATATTCGCTGTTACCTTATCCAATATAAAATTATGAGGACCGAGGAAACTAATTGCCACATCATATTTTTTAACCAACTTAGGGAGCAGAGAGATAGAATAATGCCATGTATATTGCATTTGTCGATATGTCCGTTTTTCTTTCTCTTGTTCTCTATTCTTCATATTAGCTTTCAGCTTAGCTAATATCCTCATCACTCCTAAATAAATATGTCCCTCTTTCACAATGTTTTTGATTGATCTTTCAAAAGTTGTATACTGCTTAATTACTGGCAATAAATTAACTTCTTCAGGAACAAGGTCCAAAAAATCTCCTTCTTGCCTATACAAAAATAGATCTACGTCATATTTTTTATAATTGAAGGATTCTAATAGCCCTATTAAACTTCGTTCAGCACCACCTATGTTTAAAGAGTACATACTTA
The DNA here is from genome assembly GCF_019344915.1 of Bacillus sp. FDAARGOS_1420. Classification (NCBI taxonomy): domain Bacteria; kingdom Bacillati; phylum Bacillota; class Bacilli; order Caryophanales; family Bacillaceae; genus Bacillus; species Bacillus sp. FDAARGOS_1420. The sequence goes on from NZ_JAHWJB010000002.1 coordinate 2,738,202, forward strand.
TTAATATTTTTTTCTTCATAAATATCTCCTCGGATTTAGCATCTAATTAAATATAAAGTTACATATGCGATTTGCTACACGAAATGGCAAGTTATTATATAGTAAAGACATAACCCGCTCTCCTTTTCCTCTCCTATCTTTCCATGGCTTAGTCTCTTTCCATGGTGTCATTGCTAAATACTCCTCATACAATGCAGTTAGTGGATGCCGGCATCCTTTAACCCAAGGTCTGTTTACAAATGCTGGAGTATAATGTATAAACACTGGAGCCTCTATTGCTTCTCTTAATTCACTCTCACTATAATAATTTTGCAGACCATAGTATTGCATAATTTCATATCTACCCATAGTAAAAAAAGGGGTCATAGCATTATATTTAGGATGAAGATATAACACCTTTCCTTTTAATACCCCATTTATAACCCCTTGATCATGATGGAACACTTGACCATTATATTTATTAATAAACTCTATAAACTGTTTTTCAATCCCCTCTGTTCTCCATCTCTTAAGATTCACTAAGAGCATACCAGCGTTTATATATCTATCGTTTTTATCCATATTTATCCTAAATTTAGTTTGATTACTAACCGTATCACAAACACCTGCCACGAAATATTCTGTAATATCAGTATTCCATAAATCACTTAAACTACTATTGATTATTGAATCACAGTCTAAATAAATAATTTTATCCAAATCTTCTGGAATGACGCTTGCTAAAAATAATCTAGCATATGAATTTATTGCAATTGAGTCACCAATATTAAGTTCTAACCTATCTGACAAAACATTAAAATTTATATATTGAATAGTTCTGTTATATTTCTTACATATGGAATTTAAATTTTTTTTACTATATGATGAAAGGTTATTTTCAATAAGATAAATATTAATGGTATTAAAATGATTATTATTCTGCAACAACGATATCAATGATACCCCTACATGTTGGGCATAGGTATCATCACTTGAATACACAACACTTAAATTCAAATTCAAACCCCCATTATTTAGATAATATTTTTCTTAATTTTAAAATATTATCTCCACCTATTATTTTAGACAACATTACTTTTAGTTTTACCTTCAACCTAATACGAAATGGCAACCAACTTTTATAGAAATAATGCATTGCATACGTATCTTTAGTTATAAATTTTCTACAATTTATATAATCATATGGAGAAAAATATGTTTGTGGATAAAAAACTCCTACATCCTCTATTTCTTGGTACTCTCCATTTGGCTTTAATCCTTGATTCTGTAAAATTTTTGATACAATAGCAACGTTCGTCAAATCATCATAACTTCCATCTTTTTTTATAAATTTTTTCTCTTTATAAGAATCTAAAAACACCTTAATAAGCTGATTCCCTTTTCTTGCTCCGATTGTACTTGTAGCTATATAATCTGCCTGTTCAAAACCCCAAAAAGAATGGTGATGCAATAAATCATCAAAGGATTTAAATACCTCAACATCAGTATCTAAATAAATTCCACCAAAATCATACAAAACATGAACTCTTGCATAATCACTTACAAATGCATACTTCTCATTTTCATACGCTTCTTTTACATATAAATTACAATTTATATCAAAATTTTTTTCATTCCATTCTATGATTTCATATCCGGGTAGATTCTCCCTCCAGCTCGTAATACACTTTTCAACTATACTAGGCTTCTCTTTCCCACCAAACCAACAATAATGTATTTTGCGCGGAATTTTCTCGGCCTTTCCCACCTTAATTCCCCCACTCACTTTTTATATTTCCCTATCACTCATAAATAACTACTTCTATAAACTATCCCTAAAGTAATGAGGTGTTCATAAACAAAATAAATAAAATAGCATACTAGGATGCTATAATAAATTAATTTCCGATCATTTTTTGTAAATAATTTTACAACCCATGCAATTAAAATTAGTTGGTATAATCCAAAATAAATAGAGAATCTTGCAAAAATCCAGTTTTGTGTCGAAATAAACATAAATACCGTACCAAGTAAAGCCATATTTACGATATAATCACTCTCAGGAAAAATCTCTCTCAGTCTATCTCTACCAATGTACGCAAGAATAAGCGGTACCGAATCTACAGCAACCCTCAGTATATTAGCTCCACCTTCATGAAATTCTTTATATTGGCTATATTGAGTATCTTCGATGGCTTTAAATAAAACCTCTGTAAATTGATTGAACCCTATAACTATAAGTACGGCTAAAAAAAGAAGTAGGAATGTTACCCCTGACCATGCTCTCCTTCTTATTAAAAAATATAAAGGAATAAGTACTAACGCACTTTGATGAAAAGTTGAAGCAATAAGAACTATTAAAATATACATTTTCCAGTTACCATCGAAAATATATTTAGTCGCAGCGAAGATAATCGCAGCGGCTAAATATTGCCTTATTCCATTCATAGAGACTAAATACATTCCGGATGTTATATATACATAAAGACTTATCTCAATTAACCTTGAATATTTATATAGAGTAAGTACAATTAACACATTTGTTATCAACGCTGTAATAAAAACCATCGCTTGAGGATCGTCCGTGTACCCCTTTAAAATCATTTGAAAAATATAGAACCCCTTATCTTTATTGTTCTGAATATGTTCCCAATTAAATTCAGTAATTTTATATGCATGCATATAAAAATAAGTATCCCCAATATTATTCCGAAGACCCGCTACTAGTACAAGGGATAGAGCGGCCATCAAAATTAGAACCTGATTTGGCTTTATCGATGTAAGACTATTAGTCACAGGAATAGCAAAGTACCTTGCAAAAAATGCGAGTATGAATACGATAAAAAGATTCATCCAAAGTATAGTCATTATTATGTCCTCTCATTTACTTACTAAGTAAATCCCTATATATTTACTTCCATTCTTGTTTTCATTGTAATGTAACTATAAAGAATAACTCCAAATGGTAATGCACAAATCGTAAGACCTTTGCATGGCGACTCTTGCATAAATCTTTTATTTTTCGCTATAAAACTACTAGATACATAATGTATAGCTTGCCTATATTTAAATAGTCGATTAGTAAATGGCAATTTCATAAGTTCCTTGCGATAAAAAGCAAAACCTTTTGGATTTTTACGATATTGATTTAGCATATTCATTGATGATCCATCAGCCATGTATTCCACATAACAAAGTGCTTCGTTCATTAATAACATTTCATATTTTTGATCTAACATATAGTATTTATATGCTAATCCTACATATTTTTCATTTTTAAAAATAGGGTATGGATATTTCTTAGTCAATTCTGTGCGATAGACCAATTTTTTATCACCTGTGACACCATGTTTGTTGTAAAGATTAAACAACGTGGAATATTTAAGGTTTTCTGGTAACTTTGAACCAATTATTTGCCCATTTGTATACAAATCCAATCCAATTATCCCACTAACTTCTTCATTCCCATATCTACTCCAAAAAGAAAGGATTTTTTCTACAGCATCGTCTGGCATATAATCATCAGAATCAATACAAACATTTAACTCCGTATCAATCATTTCGTATGCTGTATTATGAGCACCATGCATCCCTTGATTTTGTTGCCAATGATACATAATTTTTATATATTTTTCAGTAATCCAGCTATCCACCAATTCTTTTGTGTTATCACTAGATCCATCATCTATTATTAACCAAATAAAATTCTTACATGTTTGACGTTTTAAACTCTCATAACAATTTGTAAGACAATATGCTCTATTATAAGTAGGGGTGAAAATCGTTAAATTCTCCAAATTACTCACCTCGAAAGTACGGAATAATAGTCTTGAGTTAATTCTGCCGTATGTTTTATATCGTAGCCTTTCTCCAAAAATACTTGAGCTGGTATTTCCCTCGGAAAATTACTAGTTTCTATATTTTTCATTTTTTCTATCCAAGCCATTTTATCTGCTAGAGGAACATGTTCAACTAGATTCATTCCCAAATCCACTTCTTTCGTAATAGCATCCGATATAATACAAGGCAAACCAACTCCTTGCGCCTCTATGAGAGTAAGTGGCAATCCCTCATGTATGGATGGAAAAACAAATACATCAAATGCTTGAAGTATCCTTTCTATATCAGCTCGTATCCCAAGAAACATTATATGCTTCTCCAAATTTAATTCCCTCACTTGATTTTCAATTTCCATACGAAGTGGCCCTTCGCCAGCTAATAAAAGAATTGAATTCGGCCTAAATCGAGTTAACTGCGCGAATAATTCTATAAGGTAAGCATGATTTTTTTGATGAGCAAATCTTCCAACATGGCCAATAACAAGAGAGTCTTGCTCAAGCTGTAATTCTTCTCTTACATGTTTTCTCATTTCTGGAATGAACAAAAACCTATCACAATCAATTCCATTTTTTAAGATTCTAGCTGTATCAGCTTTATCTGCAAATAACCATCTCGCAGCTGCATTTGAGCATGCTAACAAATGCGTTGCACATGTACCTATAGATTTTCCTGCATACCATTTATAGATTTTTGCAGTAGCACCACCTTCACTACTAGTATTGTGACTATGCGCAATCCTAACTGGTACCCTTGCTTTTTTAGCTGAACGAAGGACAAATCCACTCATTTTGTCCTTATGTGAATGAACGATTTTATATTGCGTATGAGAGCTAAAGAAGGTATCTAGCGTCTTTATATAGCCTCTATGACCAACGTCTGTAACATATGGAATTCTATGAATTTCCCCGCCTAACTTTACTATTTCTTCATCAAACACTCCTTCTTTACATGTTAAAAAATCAAATTGAACTTTGGAACGATCTATATTGCGATATAAATTCATAATTAGTGTTTCGGCGCCGCCTCTATTCATATTTACGACTACATGTAATACTCTTAATGGAGTGCCCAATTTAAATCCTCCATTTCATCCATATATGTTGTATAAATTTCTTGTTTCTCTTTCAATACTTCATTAACTGAATATTTACTTGTAATAATAGTACGTCCACACTGCCCAAACTGAGCTTGTAATTTAGTATTTTTAGAAATAAAATTTATTCTTTCAGACATTGTCTTTATATCATCACGATCTATAATCCAACCATTTTTATTACTAATAATTAGCTCCCTATGTCCCCGATTGTCCGTAGCGATAACCGGAAGTCCACAAGCCATAGCTTCCATAATATTAACTGGTAAACCTTCCCGGTAACTCGATGCAACAGCTAGGTCACACATCTGCAGCAAAGAGGCTATATCATTTCTATAACCAAGAAAGTGCACCATACTACTCACGCCTAGTTGCATCGCTATTTTTTTACACTCTTCTATTAATGGCCCTTCACCAGCAAGCAAAAGCTTTGCATGTGGCATTTCATTTTTCAATTGCGCTAATACATGGATTAAAAAACTTTGATTTTTATTCTTATTAAATTCAGCAGCATAAAACATTAAAAAATCTTGTGGTTTATAGCCACATTGTAACTTTAATTCTCGTTTCTCAATTTCAGTTACAGGAGTAAACCGTTGTACATCTATTCCTACACCGTGAACTAGCTTAATATCTTTCACTGGAAAGCGATGTTTAACTGCTAAATCATAATCTTCTTGGTTAATTGTTATTAGACAATCCGTATGAGAAGCTAGAATTCTTTCAATCGGATAATAAAGCAACCAATTCATATGCGGTGATCCTTTACAAAAGTGAAATCCATGTGCTGTATATACGACTTTCGTTCCTTTCTTCCTTGATTTCCGAGCAGCTAAACGCGCTATTACTCCTCCCATGGGCGTATGACAATGAATAATGTTATATTTATTTTTATCAATAATTGACATTAACTTTTTGTATGCATGAAAATTTTGTGATCTAATAGGTGATCTTTGAAAAGGGATATTGTATTTTTGATTGACATATGGAAGTTGCATGTTACCATTTGCTGCAACATGCACTTCCCATCCCTGCTCTGCGAACCATTTCATATACGGTAAATGGAACGCCTTAAAATGATAATCCACAGTTGCACAAAACAGAACTTTTTTAGACATCATTCCCACGCACCCATCTTATTTTATTCTTATTAAGCTCACACACCATTATCCTGATACTGGAATTAATATTTTCAAAGGCTTGCGATGATTAACTAAATATAATAATCTATCTCGCAATTCCGCTTCATTCAAATCTTCATATATAGAGACGAATTCTTCTACCTCTTCTATACGAACATTCATTTCTTGCCCTACATAAATTCTCGGATGAACTTGCTTCTCATTCATTTCATCTTCTTTTAGTAATTCTTCAAAAAGTTTCTCTCCTGGGCGTATACCAGTAAATTCTATTCCTATTTCATCCACAGAGTTTCCTGATAACCGAATGAGATTTTTGGCAAGATCGACTATTTTTACTGGTTCTCCCATGTCCAACACAAAAATCTCCCCACCTTTAGCTAAAGAACCAGCTTGCACTACAAGCCTAGATGCTTCTGGTATTGTCATAAAATACCGAACCATCTCAGGATGGGTAACTGTAACTGGGCCACCATTTTGAATTTGCTTCTTAAATAAAGGTATAACACTCCCTCTACTTCCTAAGACATTCCCAAAGCGTACAGTAACAAACTTTGTATGACTTATTTTATCTTTATGTTGAATTACCATCTCAGCTAATTTCTTTGTTGCTCCCATAACACTCGTCGGGTTCACAGCTTTATCAGAGGAAATCATAACAAACGTTCCTACTCCATGTGCTCTCGCTGCCTCTGATACATTCATAGTTCCAATCAAATTATTTTTAACAGCCTCTTCAGGATTATTCTCCATTAGTGGTACATGTTTATGTGCAGCTGCATGATATACAACATTTGGAAGATGTTTATTCATTATTAAATTCATCTTTTTTTCATCTTGTATATCTGCGATTTCAGGAATAAACGTGCCTTTCATATCTCCATATTTTCTGTTTAATTCCATTTCTATAGAATAAATACTGTTCTCCCCATGCCCTAGTAAAATCAACCTTTTCGGCCTAAATTTTGCAATTTGTCTACAAATTTCCGAACCAATTGAACCTCCTGCACCAGTAACTAAAATAACTTTGTTAGTTATATAATCTGAAATAACATCCACATCAAGTTCTACAAGATCGCGCCCTAATAAATCTTCTACTTGAACATCTCTGAATTCGTTCACCGATACTTTACCCGTTACTAAGTCTTCTAACATCGGAAGAATTTGAGTTTTCACTTCTGTTTTTAAACATCTTTTCAAAATAACATTTTGCTCTCTTTTGTTTAATGAAGGAATTGCCAAAATTATTATTTCAATATTCAGTTTTTTAACAACATACTCAATTTGATTCTTACCACCAATTACTGGAATACCCCAAATATCAAGGTTATGTTTTTTTACATTATCATCAATAAATGCGACTGGCATTAATTCGGCAGCACTATTCTTTAACAACTGCCTTGCAACCATTGTCCCAGCAGATCCCGCACCAACAATTAACGTTCTTTTTTTATCACCCTTTTTTACATAATAAATATCTCTGTACATTCTCCATATAAAACGTGAACCACCAATTAATAAAATATGAATCATCCAAGTTACAACTAACAGCCGAAAATACATTTTTTGCATGATTAGTTGCTGCACAACTGCTGTAGCAATTATAGAAAATGTAACAACTTTGCATATAATGAGTAATTCTCCTATACTTGCATATTCCCAAGCTTTATTATACAACTTATACATTAAAGCAAATAAATGATGACTGACTAATAGAGTGATAGAGCTAATAATTGATGATAAAGTGATAACACTAAAGCTAGCATTTACAAAGAAATAACTAAAGAAAATAGCACTTAACACAATCATTGAATCCATTAAAAGCAATAACGATATCCTCCGCCGATACGTCATGTAACTTCCTCCTTTAATCAATTCCATACTTAACTCTTTCAAATTTAAAGTTTCTAACTATATTCTCTTTATTAAAAGCACATAGTTAGAAACTTTAATAAAACATGGGCATCTAACCCGGCCTCACATTACACTCTTGATGACTCGCATCTAAGGTTGTTTTCACAACCCACAGCATAATCGAGTGCCTCCGTTGATAGCGGTAAGGAGACATCACCACATCGTAGCTCTTTAAAAAATTCTTTATAAAGAACATCTTAATATAAGGATATTAAATTCTTTTTTTAAAAGTCCATTTATGTTATTTATACTTTTCCATTCAAAATCGCACCTAATATCCTACTTTTCGTAAAACTTAACGCCCTTTTCGTTTCAAGCGCATCTTCATTCACAGTACGATTATAACGTATCACCAATAATACACCTTCACACTTATCAGCCAATACACTTGTATCTGTTACTTCTAGTACAGGAGAAGAATCAAATAATATAATATCATATCGTTCCATTGCCTTTTGAACTAACATATCCATTGCACTCGAACTAAGTACTTCGGATGGATTGAATGGTACCGGTCCGCTAGTTAATACATCCAGACTTTCCATCTCTGTTTTTTTCACGGCGCCCTCTAAAGTTGTTTTTCCGTTCAATATATCAATTAATCCAATTGTATTTTCTACTCCAAACATTTCATGAATCGTTGGTGTTCGTAAATTTGCATCTATTACCAATACTTTTTCACCTTTTTGTGCTATTGAGACTGCTAAATTAACTGTAATCGTTGATTTTCCTTCACCATACCTCGGAGAAGTAATAACTATAGTTCTGCTTTTATGAATAGATGAAGATAATTGAAGGTTTGTTCGAAGCGAACGATACTGCTCCGAAATTTTCGATCTTGGAGCGGTATGTACAATTATACTTTCTCCTTTAACTTTATTTGTTTTTCGTCTATTTTTGTAAGCCACTCCGTTCCCTCCCCCAATAATACCGTATTTTTTTTACTGAATTTGTCTTTCACATTTTTTCTATTCATTTTAGATATTCCGCCCAAAACAGGGACATCTAACAATTGTTCAATTCGCCGTTCCGATTTGATTCTCTCATCAAGTGAATCCAATAAAAAAATGAATCCAATACTGAGCACCATACCTATAGAGAATGCAATTAGTATCGTCTTAAAGTGATTTATATTTATAGGCATAGATTTTTTTTGAACTGGGTCTTCTGGTAATATACTCACATTATTAAAATTCAGTATATTCGCTACTTCTTTCTTATAAACAACGGCTGTAGTATTTGCAATTTTATGAGCAAGCACAGGATCTATATCCACTACATTTATTCTCATAATCTGGGACCCTTGTACACTTTCTGTACTTATTTGTCCACTTAATGCACCTGCAGATCTGTTAATATTCAATTCAGCAGCCACTTTTTCTAATATTACAGGCTCATTTACCATCTCTTTCAATGTATTCATCGTTTCAGCATTAGCTTGAACAATAACCCTTGCTGAAGAGGCATATAATGGTGTTTTTACATATATAGTATACATCGCTCCTGCTACTGTTGTGAGAGTTGTAAATAATAGAATGATCCAAATTCTTTTCCGTATAATAGTAAATAGATTTTTCAAATTTATTTCCTTATCCATAACTTCCCTCCTCATTTAAAACCAATGAGCTTCAACTTGAAATTGGCATCAAAAACTTAAGAAAAAAACAATATTTTTATTCTTTTTAATATACAAACATTTCTAGTTAATGCCATTTTAGTTCTTTATACAGAACGAGTCAACACAAATTATTTTCAATAAATTACTTCCTGATGACACTAAAAAAATGCGACAATATTCGTGTTTTTTCACTGTAGATAAATGACGAAAAAGCCCTAATACCGTAGTATTAGGGCTTTTTTCTCTCTTAGTATAGAGACATATATTGATCGCGTTCCCATTGGTGAACTTGCGTTCTAAAAATATCCCACTCAATTTCTTTTGCTTCAATGAAGTGCTCAAGTAAATGATCACCTAATGCACCACATACGATTTCATTAGCTTGTAAAGTAACTAACGCTTGCGCTAATGTTGCTGGTAAGTCAACGATACCTGCTTCTTCACGCTCTTCTTTTGTCATTACGTAGATGTTACGGTCTACTGCAGCTGGTGGAGTTAATTTATTTTTAATTCCATCAAGACCTGCTGCTAATAATGTAGCCATTACTAAATACGGGTTCGCAGCTGGGTCAACACTACGTACTTCTACGCGTGTACTAATACCACGAGATGCAGGGATACGCACTAATGGACTACGGTTTTGTGCAGACCATGCTACGTAACATGGAGCTTCATATCCAGGTACTAAACGCTTGTAAGAGTTTACAGTTGGGTTTGCTACCGCTGTAAATGCTGGCGCATGTTTTAAAATACCTGCAATGAAGTGACGAGCATCATCACTTAATTGTAAATCACCGTTTTGATCGAAGAATACGTTCTCACCATTTTTAAATAGCGATAAGTTACAGTGCATACCTGAACCGTTCACACCGTATAATGGCTTCGGCATAAATGTTGCGTGTAAACCATGTTTACGAGCAATCGTTCTTACAACAAGCTTGAATGTTTGAATGTCATCACATGAGCGAATTGCATTTGCATATTTAAAGTCAATTTCATGTTGACCTGGCGCAACCTCATGGTGAGATGCTTCAATTTCAAAGCCCATTTCTTCAAGTTCAAGAACGATATCACGACGACAGTTTTCCCCTAGATCCATCGGCGCAAGGTCGAAGTATCCACCGTTATCGTTTAATTCTAATGTTGGATTTCCTTTTTCATCAACTTTAAATAGGAAGAATTCTGGCTCTGGTCCAAGATTGAAATCTGAGAATCCTAATGCTTCCATTTCTTTTAACACACGCTTTAAGTTGTTACGTGGGTCGCCATCAAATGGAGTACCATCAGCATTGTAAATATCACAGATTAAACGAGCTACTTTACCTTTTTCAGCTGTCCAAGGGAAAATTACCCAAGTATCTAAATCCGGATATAAATACATATCAGATTCTTCAATACGTACGAAACCTTCAATAGAAGATCCATCAAACATCATTTTGTTATCAAGAGCTTTTGTTAATTGGCTCACTGGAATTTCTACGTTTTTAATTACCCCTAAAAGGTCCGTAAATTGCAGACGGATATACTTTACATTCTCTTCTTTCGCCAAACGGAAAATATCTTCTTTTGTGTACCTAGCCATTATAAATTCCTCCTTAGTCCCTCTAAACACCTTCAGAATCAGTTATCTTTAGTGAAAAAACCTTGAAATGTCACCTTGTCGCAATGAGGTCCGATTAAATCTACCTGTATGTTGTAGTTCATCTCGAAGAATTTTGCGAAGCTCGGATTTTGAAATTTCTTTCGTTTCTTCTTTTACTTTCACTGCTTCTGTTTGATTTTCTTTCATTTGCAATACTTGTTTAATTCCGGCCATATTTAAGCCTTGATCTAACAAATCTTTAATTTCCAACAATTTATCTACATCGTTAAATGAAAATAATCTACGATTCCCTTTTGTACGGGTTGGAAAAATAAGATTATGCTCTTCATAGTAGCGAATTTGACGTGCAGATAATTGTGTTAAATCCATTACAATACCAATTGGAAACAGCGGAGCAGAACGTCTATCTTCTTTCATTGTTTCAGTTCCTCCTTCGCCTTAACTGTTTCTCATTTTATACCATGTTATGTTTAGTGTCAATAGATGTTAGCTTTTCTTACATGATTTTTTTGTAAATTTTTTCATTTTTTTTCTAATGGCACAAATCATTACTTTCACACGAAAAAAGCTGCCGAAATCGACAGCTTTCCTTTAAGAAATTGTTAATAGTTTTTTTTCAATTAACGCATCAATCGCAGAACAAATCGCAATCTTTACATGCGAATAAGTTAACCCACCTTGCACGTAAGCAACATAAGGCGGACGAATCGGACCATCAGCCGACAGCTCAATACTTGCACCTTGAATAAACGTCCCCGCAGCCATAATTACATCATCTTCATAACCCGGCATATAGTTTGCATATGGAGTGAAATGAGAATTAATTGGAGATGCATATTGAATCGCTTGACAGAACGCAATCATACGATCTTTATCATCAAATTGAACAGACTGAATTAAATCCGTTCTTGGTGCATTCCAAGCTGGTGATGTATTCATCCCTAACTTTTCTAAAAATGCAGCTGTAAAAATCGCACCTTTTAGCGCTTGTCCCGCTACATGCGGCGCTAAGAAGAAACCTTGATACATTTCTTGCAAACTGTATAAAGATGCCCCTGCTTCCGCACCAATCCCTGGAGATGTTAGACGATATGCACACGCTTCAACATACTGCTCTTTACCAACAATGTAACCACCAGTTTTAACAATTCCACCGCCAGGATTCTTAATAAGAGAGCCTGCCATTAAGTCCGCACCAACATGACATGGCTCTTCTTCTTCAATAAATTCGCCATAGCAGTTATCTACAAATACAACAACATCAGGTTTAATCTCTTTCACAAACGCAATCATCTCTTTAATTTGTGAAACAGTAAACGACGGACGAGTAGCATATCCTTTTGAACGCTGAATACCAATCATCTTCGTATTACTACGGATCGCAGCTGCAACATATTCAAAGTCCACAAATCCCTCTTCAGTTAACGGAACTGCGTTATAACCAATATTATATTCTTTAAATGAGCCTACACCTTTTCCGCGTACACCAACGATTTCTTCTAACGTATCATATGGTTTTCCTGTTATGTATAGTAGTTCATCTCCTGGACGTAAAATACCGAATAGAGCTGTCGAAATTGCGTGAGTACCTGAAATAATTTGCGGACGAACAAGACCCGCTTCTGCCCCAAATACATCAGCATACACTTTTTCTAACGTGTCACGACCAATATCATCATACCCATAACCTGTCGTCGGAATAAAATGCGAATCGCTAATTTTATGTTTACGAAAACTTTCTAATACACGAAATTGGTTACTCTCAATCACTTCATCCACATGTTTATGTACTTCTGTAATTTGACTTTCTACTTCTTTTACGATTGGAGCAATTTTTTCTCCATTTTTCAAACGATCAAACATTATTTTCTCCTTCTTCCACTAAAAATCTCTTTAATTGCCCCTTAAGCGATGAATGAGCAAATATATACCCTGTACAATCATATACAAATTTATCTTCTAGAAAATCCATTTTAGTTAATAACGTTTCCGTCTTTAAAAGTGTTAACAACCTACCTTCACTCGGAGGAATTTCCACTTTATAATCATCCATTTCTTCCTTCATCTTCGTTTCTATCGCTTCTTTTATACGCAGTAAATCACTTTCTTCAAAAGCACTAGTCATTAAGAAATCACTTTTCGGAAATGGAATGAAGTTTTGATGCAATTTATCTTTTTTATTATATAACGTAATAATAGGAATATGATTAATTTCAAGGTCCGACAATAATTGTTTTACTGTCTGCTCATGCCCTACATAATTAGGATCTGCTGAATCAACAACATGTAAAATAACATCCGCTTCCCCAGCTTCTTCTAACGTAGATCGAAAAGCAGCAATTAGTGACGTAGGTAAATCTTGTATAAAACCAACCGTATCAGTCAAAAGCACTGTATAACCAGAAGGTAACGGCATCTTTCTTGTCGTCGGATCTAGCGTTGCAAACAATAAGTTTTCTTCAAACGTATCAGCTTCCGTTAATCTATTAAACAACGTAGATTTCCCTGCATTTGTATACCCAATTAACGCAACTTGAAACACTTTATTATCTTTTCTTCTCTCACGATATCTTTTTCGATGCTCCACAACAACCGCAAGTTGTCTCTTTATTTCATCAATACGAGATCGAATATGACGACGATCTGTCTCAAGCTTCGTCTCTCCTGGTCCCCTTGTACCAATTCCACCACCAAGACGTGATAAAGCAAGACCTTGTCCCATAAGGCGCGGCATTGTATATTGCAATTGAGCTAATTCTACTTGAAGCTTACCCTCTCTCGATTTCGCACGTTGCGCAAAAATATCTAGTATTAACTGCGTTCGGTCAATCACTCTCGCATCTAATACTGAAGATAAATTCCGAATTTGACTTGGTGTTAACTCATTATTAAAAACAATAACAGCTGGTTCTAATTCTTCCGTCAACGCTGCAAGCTCTTCTAGTTTACCTTTTCCTATATAAGTCGCCGGATGAAACTTCGGGCGCTTTTGCGTCGTTGATACTAACACTTCCGCTCGCGCAGTTTTCGCTAGCGATGCAAGCTCTTTCATGGAATGCATAAATTTTTCATCATCATCTTGTGGCAATTGACAGCCAACTAATATGATTTTTTCTTTTTCTTCCATCAAATATGTTCACTCATCCTTTTCGAAATTTAAACCTTCTAATATAATAGCAGAGGAAGCACATTTCATCTAGTTAGCGGGGGAGAAAATTCATGGCATGGGAGATTTTTAGCATCATAGGCACAATCGCTTTCGCACTAAGCGGAGCCATTGTTGCAATGGAAGAGGATTATGATATTTTCGGGGTATATATTTTAGGAATGGCAACCGCATTTGGGGGAGGTGCCCTTCGTAATTTATTAATCGGTTATCCAATCGTCGCGTTTTGGCAACAAGACATGTTATTCCAAATCGCACTATTATCAATGACGATCATTTTTCTTTTTCCTAATAAATTAATTAAGCATTGGAAAAAGTGGGAAAACATCACAGATGCCATCGGCTTATCAGCGTTCGCCGTACAAGGAGCTCTATACGCCCAAAAATTAAATTTACCCATTAGCGCTACAATTGTAGCTGCTGTTTTAACTGGCATTGGCGGCGGTATTATTCGTGATCTTTTAGCACGTAGAAAACCTCTCGTCCTTCGAGCTGATGTATATGCGTTTTGGACGATCTTAGCCGGTTTTTTGATTGGCGCTAAAGTCATCGTTAGCGATTGGGCTCTATACACCTTATTCATTTTAATTGTTTGCTTCCGCATGGTTTCTATTCATTACAAATGGCATTTACCGCATAGACGCATCGATACAAAGGAGCGCTCAATGCATAAATAACAATCTAACCTCTTTACATATCGTAAAGAGGTTTTTCTTTTCTAACGAGTTTTTCTTTACATAATGTTTATACTAATTTTTAAAGCGAGGTGAATGCAAATGACAAACCATGTTAATAAAGGAGCTCAAAAAAGCTCAGTAAACCAATTTGGACATGATCCAAATTCAGCGCACGAAAAGAGCGCTAAAATGGAACGTCTTCATAAAACTCACCAAGAAAAAGCAAAAAAAGAGTAAACGAACTTATGCATAAAAACAGACGCACAGTTTACGTACTGTGCGTCTCCTCTTCAAGCATTAAATCCATACTTGATATCCCAATTAAATCATATTTATCATACGTATCCTCTTGTAACAATCGCATAGCTTGTGTACGAATCGATTTTTCAACAATATTCCGTACGTATCGCCCATTACTAAACGATGTAATTTGCGACGAATACTTTACCGCATGTAAATGATCTCGAAATTTCCACTCCGCTTCTTTAGATAACTGATATTCACGCTCCTCATACATTCTCTTTCCAATTTCCAACAGCTGATTTACGGAGTAATCCGCAAATTCAATAATAAATGGAAAACGAGATTGTAACCCTGGATTTAATGAAAGAAAATGATTCATCTCTCTTGAATATCCAGCTAAAATTAATACAAAACCGTGCTGCTTATCTTCCATATGCTTCACAAGTGTATCAATAGCTTCCTTCCCAAAATCCTTCTCTCCCCCCCGCGCTAAAGAATACGCCTCATCAATAAACAAAATACCTCCCATGGCCTTTTTTATTAAATCTCTCGTCTTTTGCGCTGTATGACCGATATACTCCCCCACAAGATCAGCACGTTCTGCTTCAACTAAATGCCCCTTCGATAAAATATTCATCTCAAACAATAATTTCCCTATCATTCTAGCAACGGTTGTCTTCCCAGTACCGGGATTCCCCCTAAATAACATGTGAAGCACTTGCTTCTCAGATTTCAACCCCATCTCTTGTCTTTTTTTATTTACATAAATCCAAGCATAAATTTCTTTTATTATCTTTTTTATTTCATCCATCCCAACAAGCTTTCCCATCTCTTCTTCAATTCTCTGCAACATCTCATGTTTAGTAGTGGTTTCACTTGAAATTACCGTTTTATTTTCTGATGCCGGTAACGAAATTTTCTTTCGATGGTTTAATACAATATTAATTTGATTGTTATTTTTCTTACGCATCGATTGTTCCATACAATCACCTCATTTTATCCACTCACCAAATATTATTATTCCAGTCCCTCTTGCAAATGCCTATTTTCAGAAAAGTTTGCTATAATATAAGAAATAATCAAGGTGGTGGGACTATGGAAACAACGGAATTCCATGATACAATACAAGCCTTTTCTATTTTTTTATTGAATAAAGGCCGAAAGTCTTCAACCATTAAACGTTATGTTTATGACATTGAAGATTTTGGACATTGGTTAGAAAAAAACAAAAAGCTCCCTTCCAGTAATATATGGGCAACACTTTGTACAAAAGACTATGAAGATTACTTTTCAGACTTAAAAAAGAATCGACACTACTCTGAGAAAACAATGCATCGTGTATTTATTGTATTAAATAGAATGCATCATTTTCTTAACATTCCGAATCCATTAAAGGATATGGAAATTACTATTCAGCCAAACCGTGCATTGCGCAATGAAGATTTCATTTCATACGATGAGGAAAAAAGATTAAAGCATATAGTCACTTCATTAGAAGGACTTTCAGAAAAACAACGTCCCGTTCGTCCGTTATTAATGGATCGTAATATCACGATTTTAAGTATATTAATCGACTACGGACTATCCTTACAAGAGCTTACAGCATTAACTATGCATCACGTTCATTTTGAAACTAATACACTTTCTATTCCAGCAACCGCAGGAGTAGAAAGAACAATCACATTAGCAATCGAAGACAAAAAACAACTGTACACATATTATAAAAGTATTCCAGAACCAGTTCGCCCTAAATACCATAGTAATGACCCGTTGTTTGTTGCATTCGATTTTAACCGCGGAACATACAGATGGGTATATGAAAACGACGCACCAAAAGCACTAACAGAAATCGCTATTCAAAAAATGATCCGACTTGAAGTAGCAAGAGCGAATTTACGTAAAGGCATTTCTGGACAACATTTCCGGAACACATTTATTTTACGCCTAATAAAAAAACAAACCCCAGAGCCAGAGATCATAAAATTAGTTGGCTTCAAATCAAAAATTTCACTAAAACGGTATTATCAGTATGCTGAAAATAAAAAAAACGCCCTATAATAAGGCGTTTTTTTTTATTTTTTCTCGAAAGAACCCATTTCACTATGACCATTTAACTACTCTCTGCATCTACTATGATGAGTTTCGTTCACATTCTTATTAGAAAGGAGAGATTTAATGTCTCGCTTTAATGACAATCAAAATAAATACTCCAATCCATGCTTTCCAACTAGCGCTGGACGAATTCCAACTACCCCAACGATTCCAATTACTAAAGCGCAAATTAGAACATTCCGCGCAATCATTAACGATTTAATAAAAATAATCCCTAAACTTTTCGCCAATCCATCTTCCAAAAACATAGAGGATCTAATAGATACATTGCACCTACTAAGTAAATTCATCTGTTCACTAGACACTACTTCCGCTCTGAAAGCACAAGGATTAGCCATCATTAAAAACTTAATAACTATATTAAAAAATCCAACCTTCGTAGCAAGTGCTGTATTTGTTGAACTTCAAATTTTAATTAATTATTTACTTTACATTACAAAGTTATTCCGAATTGATCCTTGTACACTCCAAGAACTCCTTAAATTAATTGCAGAGTTACAAACTACTCTAGTTAATTCAGCTTCGTTCGGCAGAGGACCTACTGGACCTCAAGGTAACACGGGTGCTACTGGACCTCAAGGTATTCAAGGTAACACGGGCGCTACCGGTTCCACTGGACCTCAAGGCGTTCAAGGTAACACGGGTGCTACTGGACCTCAAGGTATTCAAGGTAACACGGGCGCTACCGGTTCCACTGGACCTCAAGGCGCTCAAGGTAATACAGGTGCCACTGGACCTCAAGGTATTCAAGGTAACACGGGTGCTACCGGACCTCAAGGCGTTCAAGGCGTTCAAGGTAACACAGGTGCTACTGGTTCCACTGGACCTCAAGGTGCGCAAGGCAACACGGGTGCTACTGGACCTCAAGGACCTCAAGGTAATACAGGTGCTACTGGACCTCAAGGACCTCAAGGTAATACAGGTGCCACTGGACCTCAAGGTACGCAAGGTAACACAGGTGCTACTGGGCCTCAAGGTACGCAAGGTAACACAGGTGCTACTGGACCTCAAGGTACGCAAGGTAACACGGGCGCTACCGGTTCCACTGGACCTCAAGGCGTTCAAGGTAACACGGGTGCTACCGGTTCCACTGGTCCTCAAGGTGCGCAAGGTAACACGGGTGCTACTGGACCTCAAGGACCTCAAGGTATTCAAGGTAACACGGGTGCTACTGGTTCCACTGGTCCTCAAGGCGTTCAAGGTAACACAGGTGCTACCGGTTCCACTGGTCCTCAAGGCGTTCAAGGTATCACAGGTGCTACCGGTTCCACTGGACCTCAAGGTGCGCAAGGCAACACGGGTGCTACTGGACCTCAAGGACCTCAAGGTAATACAGGTGCCACTGGACCTCAAGGTATTCAAGGTAACACGGGTGCTACTGGTTCCACTGGTCCTCAAGGTATTCAAGGTAACACAGGTGCTACCGGTTCCACTGGACCTCAAGGTGCGCAAGGTAACACGGGTGCTACTGGACCTCAAGGCGTTCAAGGTAACACGGGTGCTACTGGACCTCAAGGTACGCAAGGTAACACAGGTGCTACTGGGCCTCAAGGTACGCAAGGTAACACAGGTGCTACTGGACCTCAAGGTACGCAAGGTAACACGGGTGCTACTGGACCTCAAGGCGTTCAAGGTAACACGGGTGCTACTGGTTCCACTGGACCTCAAGGTACGCAAGGTAACACGGGTGCTACTGGACCTCAAGGTATTCAAGGTAACACGGGCGCTACTGGTTCCACTGGTCCTAGAGGTAACACGGGTGCTACCGGACCTCAAGGCGTTCAAGGTAACACAGGTGCTACTGGTTCCACTGGACCTCAAGGTACGCAAGGTAACACGGGTGCTACTGGACCTCAAGGTATTCAAGGTATTCAAGGTAACACGGGTGCTACCGGACCTCAAGGCGTTCAAGGTAACACAGGTGCTACTGGTTCCACTGGTCCTCAAGGCGTTCAAGGTAACACGGGCGCTACCGGTACCACTGGACCTCAAGGTGCGCAAGGTAATACAGGTGCCACTGGACCTCAAGGTATTCAAGGTAACACGGGTGCTACTGGTTCCACTGGACCTCAAGGTATTCAAGGTAACACGGGTGCTACCGGACCTCAAGGTGCGCAAGGTAACACGGGTGCTACTGGTGCTACTGGTTCCACTGGACCTCAAGGTGCGCAAGGTAACACGGGTGCTACTGGACCTCAAGGCGTTCAAGGTAACACGGGTGCTACTGGTTCCACTGGTCCTAGAGGTAACACGGGTGCTACCGGACCTCAAGGCGTTCAAGGTAACACAGGTGCTACCGGTTCCACTGGACCTCAAGGTGCGCAAGGTAACACGGGTGCTACTGGACCTCAAGGTGCGCAAGGTAACACGGGTGCTACTGGACCTCAAGGCGTTCAAGGTAACACAGGTGCTACCGGTTCCACTGGACCTCAAGGTGCGCAAGGTAACACGGGTGCTACTGGACCTCAAGGTGCGCAAGGTAACACGGGTGCTACTGGACCTCAAGGTACGCAAGGTGCTACCGGTTCCACTGGACCTCAAGGTGCGCAAGGTAACACAGGCGCTACTGGTTCCACTGGACCTCAAGGCGTTCAAGGTAACACAGGTGCTACTGGTTCCACTGGTCCTCAAGGTGCGCAAGGTAACACGGGTGCTACTGGACCTCAAGGT
This sequence comes from Bacillus sp. FDAARGOS_1420, assembly GCF_019344915.1. Lineage (NCBI taxonomy): Bacteria > Bacillati > Bacillota > Bacilli > Caryophanales > Bacillaceae > Bacillus > Bacillus sp. FDAARGOS_1420. Next base: position 2,758,256 of record NZ_JAHWJB010000002.1, read on the forward strand.
GCGCAAGGTAACACGGGTGCTACTGGACCTCAAGGTGTTCAAGGTAACACGGGTGCTACTGGTATAGGAGTTACCGGACCTACTGGACCTTCTGGTGGGCCTCCTGGGCCTCCTGGACCTCAAGGTAACACGGGTGCTACTGGACCTCAAGGTACGCAAGGTGCTACCGGTTCCACTGGTCCTCAAGGTGCGCAAGGTAACACAGGCGCTACTGGTTCCACTGGACCTCAAGGTGCGCAAGGTAACACGGGTGCTACTGGACCTCAAGGTGCGCAAGGTAACACGGGTGCTACTGGACCTCAAGGTGTTCAAGGTAACACGGGTGCTACTGGTGCTACTGGTTCCACTGGACCTCAAGGTGCGCAAGGTAACACGGGTGCTACCGGACCTCAAGGTGTTCAAGGTAACACGGGTGCTACCGGACCTCAAGGTGCTCAAGGTAACACGGGTGCTACCGGACCTCAAGGTGCTCAAGGTAACACGGGTGCTACTGGACCTCAAGGCGCTCAAGGTAACACGGGTGCTACCGGACCTCAAGGCGCGCAAGGTAACACGGGTGCTACTGGACCTCAAGGCGCGCAAGGTAACACGGGTGCTACCGGACCTCAAGGCGCGCAAGGTAACACGGGTGCTACCGGACCTCAAGGCGCTCAAGGTAACACGGGTGCTACCGGACCTCAAGGCGCTCAAGGTAACACGGGTGCTACCGGACCTCAAGGTGTTCAAGGACCAACGGGTGCTACTGGTATAGGAGTTACCGGACCTACTGGACCTAGCTTCCCAGTAGCAACAATCGTTGTAACAAACAACATCCAACAAACAGTACTCCAATTTAATAACTTTATTTTTAGTACTGCAATTAACGTAAACAATATTATCTTTAACGGCACAAATACAGTTACTGTTATTAACGCTGGTATTTATGTAATTAGCGTATCTATTTCTACAACTGCGCCAGGATGCGCTCCACTTGGAGTAGGAATTTCAATTAATGGAGCAGTTGCTACTGACAACTTCTCTTCAAATCTAATAGGCGACTCACTTTCATTTACTACAATCGAAACATTAGCTGCTGGAGCAAACATTTCTGTCCAATCTACGCTTAGCGAGATTACGATCCCTGCAACAGGAAACACTAACATTCGTCTTACTGTATTTAGAATCGCTTAAATTTCACTATTTATCGTTTATGGAAAATAAAAAAAAGAGCGAGAAACTCGCTCTTTTTTATTATGTACAATAATTCATTACTACTCTAATTCAATTGAAACATTTTTTTGTGGTACAAATGTAGAAATTGCATGTTTATAAATAAGCTGTTGCTTACCTTCTGTTTCCAGCAGGACTGTAAAATTATCAAATCCTTTAATTAATCCACGAAGCTGGAAACCATTTAATAAGTACAGCGTGACGAACGTATTCTCTTTACGGAGTTGATTTAAAAACTGATCTTGAATATTGATTGATTGCTTCATGTCGAATCCTCCTCTTTTTCTCTACTTACTATTATTCGACTTTAGTTGTAGCTTTCCTTCTATGTATCGTAAAATTTCTGACGTTTTTTCACCATCAGTAACATCGAACCACGCGACATCCATCTTATTACGGAACCACGTTAATTGACGTTTTGCATAACGGCGTGAATTCGTCTTTAATTGTGATACCGCTTCTTCTAAAGATACACGATTCTCAAAATAATCATATATCTCTTTATAACCAATCGCTTGAATAGATTGACAATCTCGCACTCCTCTTTCATGTAAACCTTTTACTTCTTCTAATAAACCTTGTTCAATCATTAGGTTAACACGTAAGTTAATGCGATCGTATAGCATTTCTCGATCCATTGTCAAGCCAATTAATGAAACATCGTACAGTAACTCATTTTCTTGTTTTTCGAGCTGGTTACTCATTTTTTCACCCGTCGTGTGAAAAATTTCTAACGCCCGAATAACACGCCTTACATTATTGGCATGAATACGCTCCGCACTTTCTGGATCTACTTCTTGTAACTTTTTATGTACATATTCCACACCGTGTTCTAATGCTAACTTTTCCATCTGTTCTCGGTATGTAGCATCCCCAGCCTCATCTGTAAACTGGTAATCGAATAAAACAGATTGTATATAGAGACCGGTTCCACCAACAATAATTGGTAATTTCCCGCGCTCTGTAATTTCTCGAATGCACTTACGGACACGTTCTTGAAATTCCGCCACAGAAAATGAATCTTCCGGATCTTTTATATCAATCATATAATGCGGAATTCCGTCCATCTCATCTATCGTCACCTTTGCAGTCCCGATATCCATCGTACGATAAATTTGCATGGAATCACCACTAATAATCTCACCATTCAACGCTTTTGCAAGATCGATACTTAACTTCGTCTTTCCGACAGCAGTTGGCCCAATGATGACAGCAACTTTTTCACGTTGCACTTCTCCCATATCATTCAACTCTCTTTATGTAATATACTCCATCTATTGATTATAACCAATCTTACCAATTTTAACGGCATGATTGCAAGTTCTTTGAATCTAGTACATGAAATTACACAAAAAAAGAGCATAGCTTGTCCAATTCTGCATATACATGATAAAAAATAGCTCGGAGAGGGTGCAATGACTATGAAACAAGCGACTATCGATTTTCCATTATTAATAAAAGACCTTATTTTAGCTACTGCTATAAAAGAACAAAATTGTTCACAAGAAGAATTATACTTCGCACTAAATTGTTTACTACGTTCCTTTCATTCTACTATTCAAGAAACAACGTTACATCCAGAAAATAAAAATACAGAGTATATGCAAACTCAATTTTGCACCGCGTATAAAATTATTACAGGTAAAACAATTTACCCTTTTCAATAATTCTTATAAAAAAAAGCGGCCGCTTAGACATTTTCAAGCAGCCGTTTTTTATTTTAATAAATTATTTTATAACTTTCACTTTAACGGATTTACGACCCCAACTATCAGCAGTGCTATCTGAACCAACTAAAACATCAATACGGTTTCCTTTAATCGCGCCACCAGTATCTCCAGCAATCGCTTCTCCATATCCTTCCACCCACACTTTTGATCCGAGAGGAATTACTTTCGGATCAACAGCAATAACTTTCATATTTGGATTCGCTGTTAAATCATGCCCCATCGCTGTTAACACACGACCACCATATGTGCCATTTTCACTCGCGTGAGCTGTGTAAGCTGTCGCTTCTACTGTTATTTCACGACCAGCAGGTTCACTTGTTTCAGTAGATTTCGCCACTGGCTTAGTTGCCGGATTCGCTTGCGCTACTGGTTTACTTGATGCTCCACTTTTAACTGATTCTTTTCCATTAACTGCCGTATCATTTTTAGCCGGCGCTTTCTCCTTAACTGATGTATCATTTTTAACCGCCGTTTTCACCTTAGTTGGCGCTTCATCTTGAGCTGGAACTTCTTTTCTTTCAATAACAGGTGCTGTACCTGTTAAAAATGGTATGTGAACATACGCCGCTTTCCCGCCATATTCGAATTGTAACCATTCGTTTTGTACTTGATTTGTCGTTTCAATCAAGTCATCTTTTTTAAGCGTGCCAAGAATTTCTGAATCAGTATTCGCTCCAGCACGAATGTTTAATACGTTTGCTGTTACATAATAAGAACTTTTCGTAAACTCGGCACTTACAAAAGCTTCTTTACCATCTAATTTAATTTTGGACCATCCGTTTTCTGTATTTATAACATCTAATTTATTTCCACTTAACATTTTACCTACAAGTTTTGATTCTACAGTTGGGTTTTCTCTAACGTTTAATACATCTGTTGTTACAATCGTTTCCGCTTTAGCAGAACCTGCAAAAATCCCAAGACCAAAAACTGCTGCTGTTGCTATACCTAATAATTTTTTCATGAATAGCCTCCATTTGCTTTGTTTTCGTGTTCTCATTATAGCAACAGTTTTTTGTAGAATTTCGAAAATCACACAATTACAAAGCATTCGTAATAAACGATTAATGATTTGTAACATAAATTTCCATATTAAAGAATTGTATTTCTACCAAAATTAGCAATAGTTTTCATATATTTCTCACAAATTAGTATAAGAATTTTTTTCCAGAAAAAATTACAGTATTACTTTTTTGTTACAAAAAAACCACTTTCCATTACATCTTTTACCAAAATCCATCATAATCCAATTATTAAATTACTTTTTGTAACAAAAAAGGAACAACTCCTATTAGCTGTCCCTTTTTATCTTTTATTTAACTTTCTTCTTCCAAACACCTATCATAATAGCTGAAACAATCGTCCCAATTAATATAGAGAAAATGTATAGCAACGGTTTATTCACTAATGCGATAACAAACAATCCACCATGCGGTGCCGGCAACGTAATTTGGAATAACATAGATAAGGCACCCGCGATACTTGAACCAACAACACAACTTACTATTACTCGAACCGGATCGGCAGCTGCAAATGGAATCGCACCTTCTGTAATAAACGATGCTCCCATAATATAATTTGTTAAACCAGATTTACGTTCTGCTTCTGTAAATTTTGTTTTAAAGAATGTGGTTGCGAATGCAATCGCAAGTGGCGGTACCATACCACCAGCCATAACTGCTGAGTGCACTCCAAAATTCTGTGCTTCTATTGCAGCAATACCAAATGTAAATGCCGCTTTATTAATTGGACCACCCATATCAATTGCCATCATACCGCCTAAAATAAGTCCTAATAATATAGCATTCGTACCACTCAAACCATTTAACCATCCTGTTAACATTTCATTTAATGCTACTACAGGCGGGTTTACTACTTTTTGCATTACAACTCCTGTAATCAATAATCCAAAGACTGGATATAACAAAACAGGTTTAATTCCTTCTAACTGTACTGGTAATCCTGAAAATAATCTTTTCAATCCTAAAACAACATATCCAGCTAAGAAACCAGCAATTAATCCACCTAAAAATCCAGCATTCGCATGTGCTGCTAAAAATCCACCGACAACACCAGGCATAAAACCAGGACGATCAGCAATAGAACTTGCAATAAATCCAGCTAAAATAGGTACAAGGAATAAAAAGGCTCCTTTTTCTCCACCGCCAATATTCATTAACATTTCAGCAATAGGACCTTCCGCCTTAATTCCACCGAACATAAATGCTAGTGCAATTAAAATTCCACCACCAACAACGAACGGAAGCATATTACTTACACCGCTCATTAAATGCTTATAAATTCCTAGCCCTTTTTCTTTCTCTACATTTTCTGCCTTCCCATCCTCTTTTACACCTTTAAAGATTGGTGCATCTTGTTTTATAGCTCGATTAAGAAGGATTTCAGTTTTTCTAATCCCGTCGGCGACTGGTACTTGAATGACATGCTTCCCAGCAAAACGATTCATTTCTACTTGTTTATCTGCAGCTACAATAATAGCCGTTGCGCGTTCAATGTCCTCTTTCGTTAAATCGTTTTTAACACCTGTTGATCCATTCGTTTCAACTTTAATCGCTATTCCTAACTCTGCTGCTTTTGCTTTTAAACTATCCGCAGCCATATATGTGTGAGCGATACCAGTTGGACAAGCTGTAACAGCTAATACGTATGGCTCATTCCCTTCCGGCTTTACTACTTCAACTTCTTCTTCTTTTTCACTCTCTTTTTCATCAAATAAACGAAGAAGTTCCTCTTCATCCTTTGCTTCTAATAATTGTTTACGAAAACCTTCATCCATTAATAATGTAGATAGACGAGACAACGTTTCTAAATGAGTATTATTCGCCCCTTCACTTGCAGCAATCATAAAGAATAAATGTGCAGGCTGTCCGTCAAGTGATTCATAGTTGATACCGCTTACACTTCTACCAAAACAAATCGCCGGTTGCTTAACGGCATTCGTCTTCGCATGAGGTATAGCAATACCTTCACCAATGCCTGTTGTACTTTGTGACTCTCGCTTTAAAATAGCTTCTTTAAATTCAGCTTTACTATTTAAACGATTTGCCCCGCTTAACTTTTCAACTAATTCATCTATGACAGCTTCTTTATTTGAAGCTGTCAAATTCATAATGACTGTATCCCTTTTTAATAGTTCTGTAATTTTCATATGTTGCTTCCCCCTATCGCTTAGCTACAATTACTTGCGACAATAATTCTTCTACTTTTTCCTTTGTACATAAATCCGCCGAGAATGCTGTTGCACTTCCTGTTGCAACACCATATTGAAATGCTTTTTCAATATCTTTTGTCTGTTCATATTTACCTACAAATCCAGCAACGAGAGAATCTCCTGCCCCAACCGAATTAATAACAACACCTTTTGGAACAGTTGCTTCATATATACCTTCTGCCGTAAATAATAAAGCTCCATCTCCTGCCATTGATACGATAACGTGCTCTACACCTTGTTCGATTAATTTTCTTCCATACGGTAAAATGTCTTCTACTGTTGAAAGCTCCACTCCGAATAACTCACCAAGTTCATGATGATTTGGCTTTATTAAAAATGGCTTATTTTTAGTTACATGCTGCAGTGCACTTCCACTTGCATCTACTACTACACGAATACCTTTTTCGGCTCCAAACGCTGCGATTGATTCATAAAAGGTATTTGGAATAGAAGCTGGTACACTTCCAGCTAGTACAACACAATCTCCAGATTGCATACTTTCGATTTTTTTCATCAATTGTTCAAATTGCTCATTTGTCACAATAGGACCCTGTCCATTTAACTCCGTTTCTTCTTGCCCTTTTATTTTCACATTAATTCGAGAATCTCCACCTACTTGGACGAAGTTTGTTGTTACACCTTCATCATGTAATACACCTTTAATAAATTGACCGGTAAATCCACCCGTAAATCCAAGCGCTACATTTTCGACACCTAAACGATGAAGAACGCGAGAAACATTAATCCCTTTCCCTCCAGGAAACTTCATATCTTTCTCTGCTCGATTTACTGTTCCTAAATCGAAAGAATTAACTTGTACTACATAATCAATAGATGGGTTTAAAGTAACTGTATAGATCATTGTTTATCAGCCTCAATCACATTTGTTTGTCTTCTATATTTTTCTAAATCAATTTCTAAATGGTTTGTAATAATACTTGCATCTTCAACATTTGCAATTTTTGCAAATGCAACTTCTGAAAACTTACTTTCATCAATTAAGAAATATCCTTCATTTGCTAATGTTAATGCCAGTTGCTTCAAGAGCGCTTCTTCTGGATCTGGTGTTGTAAAACCAAGCTGTTCGTGTACACCATTCGCTCCTAAAAAAGATTTATCGAAGCGATACTTCTGCATACTTTCCTGTGCCATAGCACCAATTAAAGCTTTCGTCCTACTCTTCATCATCCCGCCTAGTAAATACGCACGAATATTATTTTCAACTAAAGCTTCAATATGCATAAGTCCATTCGTTACGACAGTAACATCTTTGTTTATTAAAAATGGAATCATTTCAAATGTTGTACTTCCTGCATCTAAATAAACGCAATCCCCTTGTTCAACAATACTAGCCGCATACTTGGCAATTTGTTGTTTTATTTGAATGTTTTTGGATGATTTTTCAACCATCGTTGGCTCTTGTCCTTTTCCTGTTAAAACAGAGGCACCACCATGAACTCTTTTTAATAACCTTTGCTTTTCCAATTGCGCTAAATCACGACGAATTGTTGATTCAGAGCTTTCTGTTCTTTCCACTAATTGCTGTAATTTAACAACCTTCTGCTCTTTTACAAGTTGCAATATCATTTGATGACGTTCAGGAGTTAACATTTTATTCACCTCTTCTTTGATTACAGTATAATGAAAACGATCACAAAAATCAACCATAAACATTCATAAATAATCAAAACCAGGCACAAACGGTTATAGACAACAAAAAAGAAACCCATTTGATTGTTATATCAAATGGGTTTCTTTTTTCGATTCACTTATAAAGAAGCTTTATATATACTTAAAACATCGTCTTTATTTAATTTTTTAAAGTTACCGAATTCACCATAAGCCATCGCTTTATCCGCCATTAAGTCAATTTCACTTTCTCTAATAGCGTAATCAGCTAATGTTACTGGAGCTTCAATTGAAGTCCAAAATTGACGTAACACCTCAATTCCCTCTAATGCAACCTCTTTATCTGTCTTCCCATCTGTTTCTACATCGAATACACGAATAGCGAACTGTTTAAAGCGACTCACGTTTTCATCTATAACATGCTTCATCCAATTCGGGAATAGAATCGCGAGTCCGCCCCCATGCGGTATGTCATGAACAGCAGAAACTGCATGCTCAATATTATGAGTTGCCCAGTCTCCTTTTACTCCCATCGCTAAAATGCCGTTTAACGCCATAGTACCGCAATATAAAATTGTTTCCCTATGCTCATAATTTTCTAGATCACTTAAAAGCTTAGGAGCTGTTTCAATTACTGTTCTTAAAACAGATTCACAATAACGATCTTGTAATTCTGTATTCATGCCGTGATGGAAATATTGCTCTAATACGTGCGACATAATATCGACCATACCATAAATCGTTTGATCTCTCGGCACAGACGAAGTATGTAGTGGATCTAAAATTGAAAACTGAGGGAATGTAACTGGACTGCCCCAGCCGTACTTTTCATTCGTTTCCCAGTTTGTAATTACAGATCCTGCATTCATTTCAGATCCTGTTGCTGCAAGCGTAAGCACAGTACCAAATGGTAACGCCTCGCTAGCAAATGCTTTTTTCGTTACAATATCCCACACATCTCCATCGTACTTACTACCAGCTGCAATTGCTTTCGTACAGTCAATTACACTTCCCCCACCAACTGCTAAAATAAATTCAATACCATTATCTTTACAAATTTGAATCCCTTTCTTTACAGTTGATACACGTGGATTTGGTTCAACACCTGTCAATTCAAATACTTCCGCATTTATATCCTTTAAAATAGAAATTACATTATCATAAATACCATTTCTTTTAATGCTGCCTCCTCCATACACGAGAAGAACTTTTTTACCGAACTGTGGAATTTCCGTTTTTAACTGCTCTAACTGTCCTTTACCAAAAATAAGTTTTGTCGGATTACGAAATACAAAATTTTGCATATACCTTTACCATCCCTTCTATATAAAAAGCAACTATACTTTGGTATACCACAATTTTTTCATTTCACAAAAATATTTGCCTAATAAAAAATCTCAGCCTACAGGCTGAGATTTTTTTATTGATAATAAGGTGAGATCATTAAGTAAACAATAACACCAGATAAACTTACATATAACCAAATCGGCATCGTCCAACGTACAATTTTACGGTGACGTGTTAATTGATTCGTAAAACCAAATACAAGTGCGAACAATGCAAGGGGTACAATAATCGCCGCAAGGATAATATGTGTAATTAAAATGATGAAATACACATATTTAATGAATCCTTCTCCACCGAAATGTGTTGCCGGTGCCAAGTAATGGTACGATAAATATGACACACAAAATAATAAAGTCGTTGTAAATGCTGCAAGAATAAAACCACGGTGCATCTTTACATTCTTTTTAATAATAGAGTATAAAGCTGCTAATAAAAATACAAACGTAAAACTATTAAAAATTGCGTTTAACATTGGTAAGATAGTTACATCAAAATGTACTTCCCCTTCATAGCCAACAGGTCCAAAGAACAAAAACAAAATAATCGCATTTACAATTACAGAAAGCGTTATCACAATAGGAGCATAGCTTTTCTGATTCGTTGATTGATCCACCAAATTGGTCACTCCTCTTCTTTCAAATATGTATAATTAACCTCACTATTTTAACATATTATTCACGGTGTAAATGTGACAATAGTTTGACACAGTAAGACAGGGCAAAGAAAAAATCCTTCTTAACAATACTTCTTAAGAAGGATTTTATCGCTTTATTATTCAAATAGCAATGCGATTAGTTTTTGTTAAAAAACGTACTGCTATACGCTTGATATATTTCAGACACTTGATATCCCATTAATGAAATTGCCGTTAATGAAAAGAAACCAATCATAAGAAATCGAAACCACATATAAATCTCCTCCTTGTATTTAGCTTAAAAAGCAGTCGCTATATTACAAGTTGGGTGGCACTCTTCATCGTCACTTTCCTTTTTCTTTACAATTGCTGTTATAAATCGAATCATAAAGAAAATCACAAAAGGAAATTGTTCGTAATTTACCTTGGCATAGTTTGGCAACGGCTCGCGCTGCACATCGAACGGAGATGAGAAGGAATAGAACATACCTTGCTCTTCCATATATACAATTACAATTTTCATACAAAACATTATTCCTAGAAATGAAACAATATCTTGCCATTCTGTCGTATATAAAAAGTTATACAGCTCTAATACGTACTCTTCCATCGTCATCCCCCCTTCCTTTTTTACCATTTTGCTCGCCTTCATATAAAAAGTCAAGAAAAAAGTTTATATTCACTATGACAATAGTAACTACTTGTTTCTATGATTATATATGATTCTTTTATAGCAATGATTGGGTGTAACTCTCTTCTAAAACAAGAAATTAGAATCGAACAGCTTCCTCATTCTTACTTTTAGGATTCAACAATGTACTATTTTTATTTCTATTAAAAATAAAATAAGAAATTATTATAAGAACAGTAACAAGCATTGTTAAAAGCGCTTGTGAACGTAAAGATTCAATTGCGAGCATGGCAACTAAAACTGCTATAATCGCAGCAATTGTAACATATGTTACATATGGAAAAAGCCACATTTTCACTTTCAAATTTTGTTGTTCCGCATTCCCCATTTTTTTACGTATCTTGAAATGTGAAACTGCTATAACGAGATAAACGAGTAACGCAATCCCGCCAGATGCATTCACTAAAAATAAAAATACTTTATCTGGAGATATGTAACTAAAAACAACTCCAATGTAAGCAAAGAAGGTTCCAAATAAAACCGCCCGAACTGGAACACCACTACTATTCAATTTCAAAAATGCCTTTGGCGCATCTCCTCTTTCTGCCATTGAAAAAAGCATTCTTGAGTTCGTATATAAACCCGAATTTAAACAAGAAAGTACAGCTGTTAAAACGATAAAATTCATAATTTGCGCTGCCGCTGGTATCCCTATATGTTCCAGTACCGCCACAAATGGGCTTTTTAGTATGTTCGCCGAATTCCACGGAAGGAGTGTAACAACTACAGCAATCGATCCAATGAAAAATACGAGAATACGCCAAATTACACTATTTGTTGCTGTTTTGACTGCCTTTACAGGTTCGGCAGACTCTCCAGCGGCCACTGCAACAATCTCAGATCCCATAAATGAAAATATAACGACGGTGATTCCAAGTAACACCGAACTTATACCATTTGGCATAAATCCTCCTTGACCTACCAAATTCGAAGTGCCAGGTGCTTCCGTTCCTGGTACAAATCCTAAAATAACAGCTAGTCCAAGACAAAGGAACAAAACAATACTTATTACTTTAATAAATGAAAACCAATATTCAAATTCTCCAAATGATTTCACCGAGAAAACATTCGTCAACGTTAATAAAATCGTTAATATTAAGCTTAATAACCAGAGTGGGATTTCTGGAATCCAGTATTGAATAATACCAGCACCTGCTGTAGCTTCTATTGCAATAACAATTACCCAGAAAAACCAATATAGCCACCCAATTGTATAACCTGCCCATGGACCAATTGCCTCTCTTGCATATGTTGCAAATGAACCACTTGTCGGATTAATAGCTGCCATTTCTCCTAGCATTCTCATAACGAAAATAACTAGAAGTCCTGCTAATGCATATGAAACGATAGAACCTGGACCCGCTGAATGCACAACCGCACCACTTCCAACAAACAAACCAGCTCCTATTACGCCACCAATGGAAATCATTGTAATGTGGCGTATTTTGAGGTCTTTCTTAAGATTTTTATCCAACTCTTGTACATCCCCTTCCAAACTTAATTTTGAAATTTATGTAAGAGTATTATGTGAAAAATCTTATCCTATACTTTAAAATATATCAAAATATTCTGAATTTAACAATCGCAATTCGACCTCCTTCAAAAATTATTTCATTAGGTTTAATAATTTCCCATACACAATTGTTGAGAAAATTATAGTCACCTTACAAGAGAATGAATTTTCAGATATCATTAAATAAACAAGATTATACATCTAGACAACTTTTTGTATAGGAGTGTTGATATGTTAAACAAGTTCAAATTCATTTGTTGTACTTTAGTAATTTTCTTACTGCTACCGCTAGCTCCCTTTCAAGCACAAGCAGCAAACAATTTAGGATCAAAATTACTCGTTGGATACTGGCATAACTTTGATAACGGTACTGGCATTATTAAATTAAGAGACGTTTCACCAAAATGGGATGTACTCAATGTATCTTTCGGTGAAACTGGTGGTGATCGTTCCACTGTTGAATTTTCTCCTGTGTATGGTACAGATGCAGAATTCAAATCAGATATTGCTTATTTAAAAAGTAAAGGAAAGAAAGTAGTTCTTTCAATAGGTGGACAAAATGGGGTCGTTTTACTTCCTGATAATGCCGCTAAGCAACGTTTTATTAATTCTATACAATCTCTAATTGATAAATACGGTTTTGATGGAATAGATATTGACCTTGAATCAGGAATTTACTTAAACGGTAATGACACTAATTTCAAAAACCCAACGACTCCTCAAATCGTAAATCTTATTTCGGCTATTCGGACAATCTCAGATCATTATGGTCCAAATTTTCTATTAAGCATGGCTCCTGAAACAGCTTATGTTCAAGGCGGCTATAGCGCATATGGAAGCATCTGGGGTGCATATTTACCGATTATTTACGGAGTGAAAGACAAATTAACATACATTCACGTTCAACACTACAACGCTGGTAGCGGGATTGGAATGGACGGTAATAACTACAATCAAGGTACTGCAGACTACGAAGTCGCTATGGCAGATATGCTCTTACATGGTTTTCCTGTAGGTGGTAATGCAAATAACATTTTCCCGCCTCTTCGTTCGGATCAAGTCATGATAGGACTTCCTGCAGCACCAGCGGCCGCTCCAAGTGGCGGATATATTTCTCCAACTGAAATGAAAAAAGCTTTAGATTATATCATTAAAGGAATTCCTTTCGGAGGAAAGTATAAACTTTCAAGTCAGAGTGGCTATCCTGCATTCCGTGGCCTAATGTCTTGGTCTATTAATTGGGATGCAAAAAACAACTTTGAATTCTCTAATAACTATAGAACATATTTTGATAGTCTTTCCTTGCAAAAATAATAAAAAACAACAATAGGTTTTATATGACCTATTGTTGTTTTTTATTTATGTAAATTACTTTTTCACTTCTACATGATGAAGAAATTCTTTTCCATCTCTTGAATAACTATTCACAAGACTTAAAAGCAACTTCCCACCAACCAACATCGCACGTTCATCAAAATCGAATTGAGGATGATGGTGTGGATATGTTGCCCCTATTTCTTCATTACCGGCACCTGTGAAGAAAAATGCTCCTGGAACATGTTCTAAGTAGTATGCAAAATCTTCTCCGCCCATAATAGGTGGTACTTCCATGACCCTTTCTTTGCCAAGATCGTGTTCCGCGACCGTCATAAAATGACGTGTTTCAGCTACATGATTTATTAATATTGGATAGCCTCGTTTATATTGAATATTAACTTCAGCATGAAGGGACTGACAAATCCCCTCAACAACTCGTCTAAATTCCTTCTCCATATATTCTCTCACTTCAGGATCTAACGTTCGAATGGTTCCTGTAAACGTAGCAGTATCCGCAATAATATTATCGGCTTGCCCGGCATGGAATGTACCAACTGTTAAAACTGCTGATTGAAGTGGATCGACTTTTCTACTCACTAAAAGTTGCAACTGATTAATAACTTGTGTTGCAACGATAATAGCATCTACAGTATGATGTGGCATACCGCCGTGACCGCCTCGCCCTTGAATCTTCACTTCAAAAGTATCAGCTGCCGCCATCATTGCTCCAGCTTTCGTTCCAACAATTCCTAAAGGCATCTGAGAAGATAAATGTGTACCAAAAACAACATCTACTCCTTCTAAACAACCATCCTCAATCATGGCAATTGCTCCGCCAGGCTCTTTCTCTTCTGCATGTTGATGAATAAGGACTATTTTCCCTGAAAGTTGGTCTCTGTTATCACTTAATATTTTTGCAACTCCTAAAAGTGTTGCTGTATGTCCATCATGGCCACAAGCGTGCATTACACCAGGAACCTTTGATTTATATGAAACTTTCTTTTCATCTTGAATAGGTAGTGCATCAAAATCAGCACGTAGCGCCATCGTCTTCCCAGGTATTCCACCTTCAATTACGCCGATTACCCCTCTTCCCCCGACATCTGTTTTCACATCAATATGAAAACTTTTTAAAATTCCAGCTATTTTTTTCGGTGTTTCTATTTCTTGAAATGATAGCTCTGGGTATTGATGAAAATCTCTTCGCCACGAAACCATTTGATTATATAAACTTTCCAATTCTTTATGCCATGTTTCTATCATAGAAATTCCCCTTTCTTTTTAACAGTTTAAATAAAAAATACATAATATTCTGTATTTAATCAATAAAAAAAGAGAACTTTCTTTAAAAGTACTCTTAATTCTTCAAAATATTAAACGTTCTACTTCAGTCACTACTTTGCTTCAATACAAATAGTGAAAGTTCCGGTACACTCAAAAATCTAACAGGCATTCGAGTCGTTCCAATACCTCGATTTACATATAAATGTAACGGCTTACTCGTTCCTTCTAATTCATACATACCTTCAACATGAATCTCAGCTAGTTTTGTAGTAATTAAAGGACCTACAAAAGGAATTTGAACTTGTCCTCCGTGACTATGTCCTGACATTTGAAAATCGACTGGATAACGAGATACTTTATCTACAACATCCGGCTCATGTATTAATAGCATATTGAAATCTTGCTGTCTTAAGTTTTTTAAAGTCGAGTCTATTTGTGGCTTCCCTAATAAAAAATCATCCAAACCTGATATTGTAATATACTTGCCGTTTTCCGCTTTAATTTTCTGCACTTCATTTACTAACACAGAAAAACCAGCTTCCTCCATATACTTTTTGTAAAATAAACTACCGCCCCCACCTCTATCATGATTCCCAAACACAGCATATTTTCCTAGGGGAGCTTTAATTTTCTGCAAAATAACCTTTGCTTCTTCTCTTTCCGCACTATAGGATCCAAACTTATCTATTAAATCTCCTGTAAAAACTACTATATCTGGATGTAATTCATTCATCTTCTCCACCAAATTTTCTAGTTGTTTCAATGTAAAATCTGGTCCTAAATGTACATCTGAGAACTGCAATATTTTTTTATTATTAAACTCTTTAGGAATTGTAGGAGCTTCTATTTCATTCCACGTAACTGTTACTAGTCTTCTTTCTATTTCAGTCGCATAGAAATACAAACTTACTGGTATCATTAATATACTTATGAAACTAATAATAAATATCTTTACGATTGATTTTTTTCGTTCTTTTTTTACATGATGCGTATTCATGTTTTCACCTCTAAAATCACTTTAAATCCTTATTGTTACATTAATGTGACAACATGAACAATGTTCGTTATATCCAATTTCATCCCCACTCACTTTGACAAATTTATACAGAAGTCATATCATATTTTTATCATACATAGATTCTTTAAAATGTTTCTTCTATTCATTCCATCATTCTATTGAGGAGAGGTTATTCATGTCTGTATTTACACCAGAAGAAATTACGGAACTTGCTGCTAATTCTGGAAGAAAAAAAGCTCATTTATCATTGCTCCCTATGCTAATTCTCGGTTTTTTTGGTGGTGCTTTCATAGCATTAGGATATTTACTTGATATCCATGTTATCGGAACAATGCCAAAATCTTGGGGATCATTTACTAGCTTTTTAGGTGCTGCCGTATTCCCTATCGGTCTTATACTCGTTATCCTTGCAGGCGGTGAATTAGTAACTGGCAACATGATGACCGTTTCAATGGCATGGCTTCACAAAAAAATCGACTTATTTCACTTCATACGAAATTTAGTTATTGTTACGTTTAGCAACTTCATAGGTGCTATATTCGTCGCTTATTTTTTTGGTCATATCGTCGGCTTAACGGAGGGAGCTTTTTTAGCAAAAACAGTTTCTATTGCACAAGCTAAACTACAAGATACACCACTGCAAGCCTTCATTTCTGCAATCGGGTGTAATTGGCTCGTTTGTTTAGCTGTTTGGCTCAGTATGGGAAGTAAAGAATTTATCGGAAAGATTGTCGGTATTTGGTTCCCTGTTATGACTTTTGTTACGATTGGATTTCAACACGTTGTAGCCAATATGTTTGTCATCCCAGCTGCAATTTTTTCTGGTCATTTAACTTGGGTTAAATATTTTCCAAACTTCATTTTTGTTTTCTTCGGAAACTTAGTAGGGGGTATGTTATTTGTAGCATTACCTTATTTCATATCTTATAATAAGAAACTACCTTCCAATAAAGAGCAAACTGCATTAAAGAAAAAATCTGTATCCGCTTAAATTGAATGTCTATAAATTGGTCCTAAAAAATATTACAAATTTCATTTTTTTTACGAATATATGTGCGTACACTTGTTCTCGAATGTTTTATACGTTATAATAACAACTTAAATAGCATTATTTACATATGAGGTGAAAACATGAATAAAACAGAATTAATCAAAAACGTAGCACAAAACGCTGAGATTTCTCAAAAAGAAGCTACTGTAGTTTTACAAACTGTAGTAGAATCAATCACTAACTCTTTAGCTGCTGGCGAAAAAGTACAACTTATCGGATTCGGTACATTCGAAGTTCGTGAAAGAGCTGCTCGTACAGGCCGTAACCCACAAACGGGTGAAGAAATGCAAATCGCAGCTTCTAAAGTACCTGCTTTTAAAGCTGGTAAAGAACTAAAAGAAGCTGTAAAATAATGAAAAATAGCCTTCTCATTTATGAGAAGGCTATTTTTTTCATGACATAATTAATAAAAATTTGACCATTATGCTGCTTATTTTGTTCCTTTATGCAAATAAAACCTTTGCTTTCAAAGAAAGGTTTTGCTGTAATACTCGCCTCTGTATATATATCCCTATGCTGCAAGTTCACTGCTTCTTTTTCTAACTTCTGTAGTATGTATGATGCTATCCTTTTTCCTTGATAATCTTTATGCGTAAATAAGCGATCTACGTAATGATCATCATTATAATCCCCAAATCCCACTATCACACCTTTATAATCAGCAACGTAACAAATATTCTTTTCTAAAGACTGTAGCCATCTCTCTCTATCTAATCGCTCTGGGGCCCACGCCTGTAGCTGTAACTCGTTATAATCTTTTGCATTCACCGTATGAACCGTTTCATAGAACAATTGTAATACTTGCTCTAAATCCTCTTTCTGGAATGTTCTAATTTTAATATCTTTAAACATATGTAAAACTCCTTATCAAACTAACTCTTTTATTTCGGTTATTCCGATAATTATTTCGTGTTTATTTTCGAAACAGTTTCTACCACTATATATGATTCTACTTCTGCTCTTTCTATATTATATCGACTTTTCTTTCTAAACGAACAATAAACAATACTTATACAAAGTATTGTTTATTGTAAAAAGCATATTAAATTCGCTTTATAGCTGGAAGTGTTTAAGATTTCAATTTAACTCTTTGTAATCTTAATGCATTTAATACGACTGATACAGAGCTAAATGCCATTGCTGCACCTGCAACCCAAGGAGCTAAGAAACCGAGCGCCGCAATTGGAATTCCTAGGCCGTTATAAGCTAACGCCCAGAATAGATTTTGCTTAATATTTCTAATCGTCATTTTACTCATAAAAATTGCATCTGCAATACTATTTAAATCGCCACGGATTAACGTAATATCTGCCGCTTCCATTGCTACATCCGTTCCGGTTCCAATTGCCATACCGATATCCGCCGTAGCCAGTGCAGGAGCATCATTTATTCCATCTCCAACCATTGCTACTTTCTTACCTTGCGCTTGCAGTTTTTTCACTTCTTCTGCTTTTCCTTCTGGTAATACTTCTGCAATTACGTGATCAATACCAACTTGCTTAGCGATTGCCTGAGCAGTTTGTGTATTATCTCCTGTAATCATAACAACGTCTAGACCCATTTTCTTAAGTCTTGCGATAGCTGCTTTTGAAGTATCTTTTACAGTATCCGCAACAGCCACTATACCAGCATATTCTTTATTAATCGCAATAAGCATTGCTGTTTTTCCTTCTCGTTCTAGCGCTTCCATCGATTTAGAAACTTCTTCAATATCAATATCGAATTTCTTCATTAATCGACGTGTACCAATTAATAATTGTTTCCCTTCTACAACTGATTCGATGCCGAATCCCGGAATCGCTTCAAATGTTTCTGAACTTGGGATAACAATTTTCTTTTCTTTAATTCCTTCTACAATCGCTTCTGCAAGTGGGTGTTCAGAATTTTTTTCTGCTGCACCGACTAATTTTAATATTTCCTTCTCTTCAAATCCATCTGCTACAATTATATCCGTTAATACCGGCTTTCCATTTGTCACTGTACCCGTTTTATCTAAAATAATCGTATCTAATCGATGCGTTGCTTCTAAATGCTCTCCACCTTTAAATAAAATACCGTATTCAGCTGATCTTCCTGATCCAGCCATAATAGATGTAGGTGTCGCAAGACCTAAAGCACACGGACAAGCGATAACAAGTACTGCTATCATTTTCTCAAGTGCTCCGCCAAAATCACCAGGTGTAACAAATAGCATCCACACTGCAAATGTGATAATAGCAATCACAACTACAACCGGTACGAAAATACCTGAAATTTGATCTGCTACCCTTTGAATAGGAGCTTTTGAACCTTGAGCCTCTTCTACTACTTTAATAATTTGAGCTAATGCAGTATCTCTTCCTACCTTAGTTGCTTTCACTTTTAAAAAGCCATTTTTATTTATTGTAGAACCGATTACTACATCCCCAATTGTTTTATCAACCGGAATACTCTCGCCTGTTAACATCGATTCATCTATTGCTGACTTTCCTTCTACAATTTCCCCGTCTACCGGGATTTTTTCCCCTGGTTTCACATAAACGATATCACCGGCTACCACTTCTTCGATTAAAATTTTTATTTCTGTTCCATCTCGTACAACAGTAGCGGTTTTCGCCTGTAGTCCCATTAATTTTTTAATTGCTTCTGACGAGCGTCCTTTTGCTTTCGCCTCAAATAATTTACCTAAAATAATTAATGTAATAAGTACTGCGCTCGTTTCAAAATACAAGTCTGTCATATGTTCCGAAGAACCAATCGACCTAATACTTAAATACACACTGTAGAAATATGCTGCAGACGTTCCAAGTGCCACGAGAACATCCATATTGGCGCTTTTATTACGTAACGCTTTATAAGCTCCAACATAAAACTGCCCACCAATGATAAACTGAACTGGAGTTGCAAGAGCTAGCTGCACCCAAGGGTTCATAAGCATATCAGGTAAATAAATAAAAGATGTAAATGAAAAATGACTCACCATTGCCCACAATAACGGAAATGATAAAATAAACGAAAAAATAAACTTCTTCTTTTGTCGCTCAATTTCTTTTAAGCGGTGATCTGTTGATGAATCTTGCTCATCTGATTTTACTTCTAATTTATATCCTAACTTTGTAATCGCGCTCTTCATTTCATTCACATTAATTTCATCAGGATTAAAGTCAACTGTAGCCGATTCTAAAGCAAAATTTACTGTTGCTTTATTCACACCTTCTAGCTTATTCAAACGTTTTTCTACTCTATTCGCACATGCTGCACATGTCATTCCCGAAACAGTAAACTCAGCTTTATCACTTACAATTCCATATCCTAACGATTCAACTTTTTCTTTAAATTGTTGCGGATTAGTTTTAGTTGGATCGTATATAATTTTTGTTTTTTCAAGTGCAAAATTTACATTTGCATCTTGAACACCTTCTACTTTTTTCAGGCCTTTTTCAATTCTATTTGCACATGCTGCACATGTCATTCCTGATATTTGAAGATTGGCCTCTTTTTGTTCATTCATGTCTCTCACCTCTATATACCCTTATAAGGTATAATTATTAGCAAAATAAATCGTACTTCGTTTAAAGTACGATTTATTTCCGTATCTAAAAATAATTATTGAACATCGTATCCTTGATCTTCAATTACAGCAACAATATCTTTTAACGTTACAACTGATGAGTCGATAGTAACTTCAACAGTTCCTTCTGATAATTGAACTTTCACTTGTTCAACACCGTTTAGTTCTTTCACGCTGCCTTCGATAGAATTTACACAATGTCCACAAGACATACCTTCAACTTGTAATGTTAACTGTTCCATTTAAAATCCTCCTCTTGTTTCTTCATTGTTTGTTAATCACAACTACATTTTGCCATACCCCCCTAAGGTAATCAATGGTTTTGTATCATGATTTTAATTCTTTTCTAAAATCTTTATTTTTTTGCTCCAATTATGAATTTATATACCCTCTCCTATATAAACAAAAGCCAAGCTAGTCAAATACTAGCTTGGCTTTTATGCTTTTGAAAAACGTTCAAATACTGTCATTAATTCTTCAATTGCTTCGTCACCATTACCATTTTTAATAGCTCCTGAAACACAATGACTCGTATGATTTTTTAAGACACCCATTCCTACTTTTTTCATCGCTGCATTAATCGCAGAAATTTGAACTAAAATATCCACGCAATAACGATCATTTTCAATCATATTTTGAATACCACGGACTTGGCCTTCAATTCTCTTTAATCTATTTATAATTTGTTCTTTTTCTTTTTCTGATCTATGTGTTACTGATTCATGGTCCTTATGATCCATATTATCACCTTCTTAAAGTTTCTCTTCATCCAATAAAACAATTGCTTTTATGAGTATACCAATTATATCATCAAATATCTATGTAGGATACCCCATATGAGTATATTTTCGCTTTATGATTATTCTTAACACATCATTAGCTTCTCAGTCTCAATTAATATGATACCCTTTCTTTTTTTCAAAAAAACAATAATAAGCAGGGATTGTCCATCCCCGCTTATTATTCATCCACAAATATAAAAGTCTCAATTTTCACACGTGTAAATTGAGACTTTTTTCTTCCTATATATAATTATTGCTGATCACATACTTTTGTATCATTCACTACTGAAGTTCCTTCAACGGTTACCGTATGAAAACAGTCATTTACACGAACTGTCACAACATTATCTTGCCGATCAATGATATGATAGTCATTAAAATTTTTATTCAGAGCACTGCGAATTTGTTCTCCTTCATAAATTGGAATACCATGTGATAAAACCCAAATAAGCCCAGCGATAGCAAGAATAGTTTTCATACGATCTACCTCCTTGAGAATATAGTGAACTTTTAATCCATGCTTTTTCAGCTCTATTAATCATGAATGGAATGAATCAAGCCTTTTTGGAAATAAGTTCATTTCGTCTATTTTATGTTTATGCTAATTGTGACCGAATTGTGACAACTTTTTGTCTATTTAGACGAAAAGTTGAAACAAAACTTTCAAAAAGGACAATTCTACTTATAAAAAAAAGGTTATGGAATGTTTCATCCATAACCTTTTTTCAGCCCTATTCTACAACTCATCCACCGTACTTCATGTGATTTTTGTAGAGTTATTTTATTTTTATTCATCGACATCAAAACAAAATCTTGAAAAAACTTCCCACACGAGTTCATTTCTACTACTTACCCCAGTCTTTTCAAAAATGGATTTTAAATGATCTTGTACCGTGTATATAGATATACAAAGTTCATGGGCTAATTCCTTTGTCGACATACCTGTAAGAATTTTACGTATTACTTGCTTCTCACGTGTTGTAAAACTATACACTTCCGTAATAAGCGGAAAGATTTCTTCCGGTCTTGCTCTTTCGAATAGAACAACATAACCACCCTGAAAACTACTTGTACGTTCTAACTTACTGGCCCGAATGATTAAAAAATGTCCATAGGCTAAAGGTATACAAACTTTTTCTTCTCTATTCATACAACCTACATTATATTCGTTAGCCTTTACTTTCGAACAAACCGCACGTATTGGCCTTGGTATTTCTTTTATATTTAACTGTTCATACTTTCTAAGATTTGAAAGCCAATCGCTGCCATCTTGATTCCAATATAATAAATTAAAATCCTCATTTAATATAATCGTGCCTGTCCCTATTACCTTATCTTCTGAAAAAGGTTTAGGAAATGCCTTTTTTAAAGCCTCTCCAGCAATCGGGACTATCATTTCCAAATACTTACAATCATCTATATGAAAAGCGGGACTTGTACTCCCTCGAAATAAACTAAGATGCCCAAAACAGTTCCCTTTACTCATACAAACGCCTCTTAATTCATCTCCAAAACTTACTGGTTTTAAAATATTTCGGTATCTAGAGCTTTTCTTTTGTTCACCATTTGTCACCATACTAAGAGAAGCAACATGAGGATAGTGTTCTGATAAATATTTAAATTTATTAAAATCATCTTCTAGAAATTCATTCATAAACAATTGTGGATGAATCTTTTCAACACTTTCATCCGTAAATGCCCCAGTAGATAAAAAAGAAATTGGGTCTATAGCTGTAAAACAAGCGGCGTCAAAATCAATGACTTTACGTATTAAGTGGAGAAATGACTCTTGAAATGTCCTTATAGAACTTATACGATTCGCTACCATTGTAATTTCTTTCGTTATTTTTTCATACATCCTCTTCCCCCCAGATTTACGGGATTGTTTCCCTTCATAATTTCATTCCATAATAAACCTATAATACACATACTTAGGAGGTTAAAAATGAATTGGAATGATACTACCGTAAATTCATATGAACAAAGAATTCCATGTAAAATCCCAGGCTACTACAACCTATATGAAATGATGAATCATTTCTTGTTTACTACACTCCCTAAAGAAAATATGAATCCAAATTTACTAGTTATAGGTGCTGGTGGCGGACAAGAAATTCTTTCAATAGGCAAACAAAATGGCAACTTATCTTTTACAGGTGTTGATCCATCTGAAAGCATGCTACAGCTAGCTAAAAAAAGAATTGAAAGCGAAGGCATACAAAATCAAATTCACTTTGTACATGGAACTGTCCATTCATTATTAACCAATCCATTATTTGACTCTGCTACTTGTATGCTTGTTCTTCATTTCATACCAACTATTAAGGAGAAAAAAGAGCTTCTTAATGAAATCAGTAGTCGCTTAAAACCTGGTGCTCCATTCTTTCTCTCTACAATAAATGGTGTACCCCATACAAGTATGTTTTCTGCACAATTGAATGCTTGGCGCAACCACATGATGCAAAATCAAATTCCATTAGAAGATTGGAACCGATTTGAAAATTCTTTTGAAACAGAAATATTTCCTATTTCCGAAACGAATCTACTAGCTATCATGGAGGAATGTGGATTTACTCAAATCAATCGCTTTTTCACAAGCCTTTTAATTGATGGATACGTAGCAATAAAACAATAATGAAAAAAGGTAAGCAATTGCTTACCTTTTTTCATATACATCTTCTACACTTGACTAATAAATCTCAATCCTTTACTTAAAGAAGTCGGCACAACAGATGCATGATTCTCCCCTTCAGCTTCATAAAACATAAATCTAAACTGATCGTGTTTTACTTGGAGAAGGCGCTCTGATAATTCGTTTGCACCTACAACCATATGCTCTCGTTCCAATGACCCAACTGTAAGGAATACTCCCGTTTCAACCTTAGCATTGTTTAATTCATTTATAAGATTCTTTTCTTTTTCAAGCACGGATTGGTTATTCCACCAAATAGATGGACTACTTATAAAATAATTTTGAAAGGCATTTACGCTTGTGAATAGTATATGTAAAGCAAATAGACCACCTAAAGAATGTCCAAATAACGTTTGCTTTCCTTTATCAATCTCAAATTCCTTTTCAATTTGTGGTTTCAATTCTTCTTCAATAAAAGTAAAGAAGTTATGTGCTCCCCCTGTTTTAGGCCACGGTTTACCGTCCGGTTTTAACGGGGCATCTTTTGAAATTACGACAGGTGTAAGATCATAACATCTTTCTTCTCCTGAAAATGCGCCTTCAATTGGATAACCAATACCTACTATAATTGCTGGTGACACACCTGTTTTTTCTGCTCTTACCGATTGTATTTTAATAGCTTCATGGAACGTTTGGAAAAAGGCGTTCCCATCTAATACATATATAATAGGATAACCAGAATCCGGTGCTGGCTGCTTCGGTTTTGAAATATGAATTTGATACTCACGATTCTCTAATGTCGAATACATTTTCCACTGTTCGGTATTAGATACAATAATTTGTTGTTTTTCAATAGCAGTATTCATTATGCACATCCCCCCTTAACTCGTTACATACATCTCTACTTTTTCCTCTTGAAATACACTATCATAACCGAAGCAAACGGGAGCTCCGTTATATGGATCTATCATGACACGCGCATCGATATGAAATACCTCTTTTAGCACCTCGTTTGTAATAATTTCTATAGGACTACCAGTTGTAATAATGTTTCCTTCTTTCATTGCGATAATTTTATCTGAAAATCTAGCTGCGTGGTTAATATCATGTAATACCATTACGACCGTACAATTATGTTCTTTATTCAGTTTCTCAACGATTTGCAGTACATCTAATTGGTGTGACATATCAAGGTATGTCGTTGGCTCATCTAATAATAAAACTTCCGTCTCTTGCGCTAAGGCCATTGCTAGCCATACTTTTTGTCTTTGTCCACCTGATAAATTCGCAATTTGTCTCGTTCGAAACGCTGATGTTTTGGTAATATCTAATGCCCAATCAATCATTTCTTTATCTTTTGAAGTTAACTTATTCACGTTATTACGATGTGGATAACGCCCATAAGAAACCAACTCTTCTACCTTAATCTCTCCTGGGGCAATCGGATTTTGCGGAAGCAAAGCTAACTGTTTCGCGATTTCTTTCGTTGAAATCGTATTTAAATCTTGTCCTTGTAAATATACTTTACCGCTTTTTTGTTTTAAAATTCTTCCCATCGTTTTTAATAATGTCGATTTTCCGCATCCATTTGGACCTATAATTGTCGTTACTTTTCCCTTTTGTATTTCCACATTTAAATCGCGAAACACTGTAAGTTTTTCATAATTTGCTTCCAAGTTTTTTGCACTTAAAATATTCACTTATGTTTCCTCCTCTTACGCTTTCGCCTTATAAAGTAAATATAAGAAATACGGTACACCGACAATAGCAATAACAATCCCTACAGGCAGTTCTGCAGGCATAAAAATTGTTTTTGCGATAAAATCTGAAGCAATTACAAGTAGCATCCCAATTACTCCGCATGTAGGAATTACATATTTATGTTGAATGCCAACAAGTCTTTTGGCTATATGTGGCGCCATTAGACCAATAAATCCAATACTTCCTGAAACAGCAACACATGCACTTACAAGTCCAATACTGCTTAATAATAGAATAGACTTCTCTCTTTCTACTGAAACACCTAGACTTGTAATACTCGTTTCTTCCAATTGAAATAAATCTAGCAAATAAGCTTTCTTTTTTATAATTGGAATTAATATAATAAGCCATGGCAACATTGCAATAATGTATTTCCAGTTTGCATTATATATGCTACCTGAAACCCAGACAGCTGCCATTTCAAAGTCAGTTGCTTTCATTTTCAATGATAAATACATAGAAAGCGCTCCGAAACCTGACCCTATTGCGATCCCTGTTAGTAACAGACGCTGTGAATCTAACTTTCCATTTCGCCAAGAAAATATATAAATTAATATAGCCGCGCCTAACCCTCCAACTAAGCCAAACATCGGCATCATCATTATAGAAATCCAATCCGTACTCTTTATTTGTCCTTGGAAAAAGAACATAAAAATTACAATTGCAGTTCCTGCACCAGCATTTACTCCTAAAATACCCGGATCTGCTAAACCATTTCTCGTAATCCCTTGAATAACAGCGCCAGCTATCCCTAGACCTAATCCTACTAGGCCAGCAATTATGATTCGCGGCAGTCTAAAATCAAATATAACTAAATCATGTTCTGGGACTGGATCAATCCGAAAAATTGTTCGAAAGACGTCCATAATTGTAATATCAAATGTACCATTCGTTAAGCTAATATAAATGGTACATAAAATTAAAAGTATAATAGTCCCCATAGTCATTACAAAACGCTGATTTGAGCCTTTAAGCATGTCTCTCTCCCCCTCTTGTACGAATTAAATAAAGGAAGAAAGGAATTCCAATTAGAGACGTAACAACGCCTATTGGTGTTTCAAATGGATAGTTTACAAATCTGCTTAACACATCACATAAAGCAAGAAACACACCACCAATTACTCCAGCACAAGGCACAATCCATTTATAATCTACACCGATTAAAAAGCGGGTAATATGAGGAATAATTAGTCCTACAAAACCTATTTTCCCTACTAAAGCAACTGCTGTACCAGTCAGAAATACAACAGATAAAATTGCAGTCACTTTTATAATTTTCGTACGCTGCCCTAAATTAATAGACACTTCTTCTCCCAGTGAAAGGATTGTAATAGATTTTGAAATGAGAAGTGCTAAAATAATACCAACTATACCAAAAGGAATTGCTAATTTAAGTATATTGGGATCTACTTGATCTAATTTCGCGTTGTACCAAAAACTAATATTTTGAGAGACTTGAAAATAAGAAGCAATTGCGGCAGAAAGACTACTTAAGAATGTCCCTATCACGGTTCCTATAATTGCTAATCTTACAGGTGACAATCCGTTTCTAAGCAGTGAACCAAATCCAAAAACAATTCCCGCACCTAATGCTGAACCCAGCATAGAACATAAAATCATGTTGACTGAAGACATTCCCGGAAGGAATACCATACACATTGTAATAACAAAAGCAGAACCATCCGTCACACCCATAATAGAAGGGGATGCAAGATAATTCCTTGTCATCCCCTGCATAAGTGCTCCTGATATGGCTAGAAAAGCTCCAACTAAAAGAGCTCCAATTACCCTTGGTAAACGAGATGTAACAATAATATTATGATTTACATTACTCGAATCAAAATGAAACAATGCATTCCACGTCGTTTCAAAATCGATATTTTTTGTCCCATATAAGATAGATAAAATAACAGTAAGTAAAATACATATGGGTGCTAAGCATAAAATTATCATTGGAAGTGAATTTATTTTCCGCATATCATTCAACGCACCTTACTAATTTTATTATTTAGTCAAATTTTTCACTGCTTCTTTTAAAAATACTGTTTTACTCCAAGCAGTACCACCTTGTGCAATAGGATCTACAGTATTTACAAATACTTTCTTCTCTTTTACAGCATTTACACTTTGCCAAATTGGATTACTTTCTATTTCTTCTAGCACTTTCGGTTTATTATTTTCACTTGCTTCATATTGTAAAAATACGTAATCTGGATTTATTTGAGCCAGTTGTTCTAAAGAGAGTTTCTCTTGCGCTTTTACATTTTTAAGTTGTTCTGGAGCAGTTAATCCAAGGTCTTTATAAATTACAGGGTTGAAGTATACTCCTTCTGGATAAACGAATAATGTATTCGCTCTTAATCTTATTACAAGTACCTTTTTATCTTTTAACTTATCTCCAATTTTTGCTTTCGCTTTTTCAGCGTCTGCTTTATAATCCTTAATAATTTTTTCTGCTTTGTCTTTTTTACCAGATAGTTCTCCCATTAATTTTAAGTTTTCTTCCCAATCTGTAGAAACATGTGATATTGGGATTGTTGGAGCTACCTTCATAAATTTCTCAGCCGCTTCTGCTGGGAATTTCGTACTTGATGTAATAACATCAGGTTTTAATTGAAGTAATGTTTCAAAGTTGGGTTCCATTTTCTCACCGACAGATTTCGCACCTTCTAAATCTTTTGCAACGTTCCCTGGTAATTTCCCACCAACCGTAATTGCACCTACCGGTTTAATTCCAAGTACTGCCGCATCTTCCATTGACTCTAAACTAGCTGTCGCAATTTTATCTACTTTTGCTGGTACTGTATATTCTTTACCTAAATATGTAATCTTTCGCTTTTCGTCTTTTTTCGTTTCCGTAGCCTTTGTCTGTTGTTTTTGTTCCCCAGAAGTTTTGTCTGCACTATTACATGCTGCTAAACCAACACTTAAAACTGTAACCATCCCTAATGTAAATAACTTCTTGTTCATCTTTATATATCTCCTCTCGAAATCTTCAAATATATTATTTCAACAATGAAACTTAATTATATGAAACATAATCCTCATCTATATTTCACATCATTAATAAATCTACGTAAAATGGAGAGCCATTCTCGTTCACTTCCCCTAGTATTAAATTCTTTACAACCCTCATCCCACGATAATCACTAACAGTGATAATGATTATCGTTATTAAGTATATATTTAATATCAGATTATTTCAAGAATGATTTGAAAAATTTTAACAAATTGAACAAAAAAGAAGTATCTCCTTTTTTCAGGAAGATACTTCTTTTTTTAGAAATCTATATGTAATTCAACTGGACAATGGTCCGATCCCATCACTTCACTATTAATTTTCGCATCGGTAATTTTATGTTTTAGCCTTTCAGAAATCACAAAGTAGTCTAAACGCCAACCGATATTTTTCGCTCTTGCACCCATACGATATGACCACCATGAGTACGCTCCTTCTTGATCAGGATAAAGATAGCGATACGTATCAATGAATCCCGCCTCTAAAACACATGTGAATTTCTCTCTTTCTTCATCCGAAAAACCAGGATTTTTCCGATTACTTTTCGGATTTTTTAAATCGATTTCTTTATGAGAAACGTTTAAATCACCGCAAAAAACAACTGGTTTCTTCTCATCTAACCGCTTAATATACGCCCTGAAATCATCTTCCCATTCCATTCTGTAATCTAAACGTTCTAATCCTCGTTTAGAATTTGGTGTATACAGCGTTATCATATAAAAATCATCAAATTCTAACGTAATAACTCGTCCTTCTTGATCATGCTCTTCAATCCCTAAACCATATGTAACAGAAATCGGTTCTTTTTTCGTGAAAATAGCCGTTCCTGAGTAGCCTTTTTTCACAGCATAATTCCAATATGTATAATATCCCTCGGGATTTAAATCAATTTGTCCACTTTGTAATTTAATTTCCTGTAAACAAAATATATCTGCATTAGATTCTTCTAGGTATTCTAGAAATCCACCTTTTGCAATAACTGCTCGCAAACCATTTACATTCCATGAAATCAACTTCATCTATGTTCCTCCTCTTGATGTGCATTTTCAATTTTCATGCTAACACAAAATAGATACCCTATCATAGTTTCATCTTTGTAATCTTGCTCTTACATTCGTAAATACGTACATACGTACTTTATTCAGGTTATACTAATGCCAGAGGTGATGTTCTGTGCATAATGAAGAGTTCACAGTAACAAATGAGTATTGGCAAGCAATTATTCATAATGACTCCACATATGATGACAAATTCTTTTACGCTGTAAAATCAACCGGTATTTTTTGCCGACCATCATGTAAATCGAGAATGCCGAATAAAAACAATGTACGTATTTTTCTTAAGGCAGAGCAAGCATTACATGAAAATTTTCGTCCGTGTAAACGTTGTAAACCAAACGGGCTAACTTTACCTAATGAAGAATGGGTAGAGCAAATTAAAGAATATATCCAAAAACATTATTGTGACGTGTTAACCCTCGACTTACTCGCAGAAATATGCCATGGTAGCCCTTATCATCTACAACGCACTTTCAAGAAAATTGTAGGGATTAGTCCAATAGAATATATACAGCAATTCAGAATTAAAAAAGCGACAGAATACCTTTCACATACAAATCAATCCATTATGGAAATTAGTACTGATGTCGGGATAGAAAATCCGGAGTATTTCGCGACTTTATTTAAAAAGAAGACAGGATTTACCCCTACTGAATATCGAAAAAAGAACGGAATAAGAGAGGTATGAAATAATGAAACCATATGAAAATAAAACTATATATTGGACATTGCTTATTCATAAACATTGGCGTATGCATATTGCAGCTACTTCAAATGGATTATGCTTCATCGGATCGCAAAATGAAACTTTTGAAGAACTAAATACGTGGGCTAGCAAAAAACTGCCACAACATACATTCATCCAAAATCCAGATCATCTGCAAACATATACAAAAGAACTTATCGAGTATTTGGAAACCAAACTAGAAACCTTTACAATTCCTATCGATGTTTACGGAACTGCATTTCAATTAGCTGTTTGGAATACAGTACGTGAAATTCCTTATGGGGAGGCACATTCTTATTCAGAGATTGCGGAAAGAATTCAAAAACCTAACGCTGTACGTGCAGTTGGGACTGCCGTTGGGGCAAATCCTCTGCTTATCACTATTCCTTGTCACCGCGTTATTGGGAAAAATGGTAAACTTACCGGTTTTAGAGGTGGTTTAGAAATGAAAAAAGAATTGCTCAAATTAGAAGCGCTTCGGGAGGAGTAAATATGACAGAGGGCTGTAATGAAATATTGTCTTTAGTCGTTCCAAAAGAATTTAGTTTTCAAGAAAACTTACGCTATCTATCGCGTTCTAAAAATGAATGTATGTTTCATATTGAAAACAATAAAATCTATAAAGTCATTCCTGTTCAAAACATAAATCCATTAGTTGAAATTGGTTTGAATGCCGATAGTAATATTCAAATACGTTTTTTAGGAGAATCATATGTCTCTGAAAAATGGGCACACGATGCCGTATCTAACTATGTAAAAGAGTGGTTTGATTTAACTACTGATTTAGCTCCCTTCTATAAATTAGCTAAACACGACCCACTCCTTCAAAAACCCATTAAAGAATTTTACGGTCTTCGTACTTTGGGAATTCCGGATTTATTTGAAGCACTATGCTGGGGGATTCTAGGTCAACAAATCAACCTCACATATGCCTATACTCTAAAAAGAAGATTAGTCGAAAATTTTGGCGATTATGTAGATTGGAACGATAGAAAACATTGGATATTCCCCTCACCTGAAGTAATAGCAAATCTACGTGTAGAAGATCTCGCAATGTTAAAAATGACTACAAGAAAGTGCGAATACTTAATTGACGTCGCGCAGCTCATTACAGAAGGTAAATTATCAAAAGAATCTCTATTACAAATACAAGATGTGAAGCAAGCTGAAAAACAATTAACTAGCATTCGCGGTATAGGGCCATGGACAGCTCACTATGTTTTGATGCGTTGTTTACGATTCCCTTCAGCTTTTCCAATTGATGATGTTGGTTTGCATAATGCAATTAAATTTATAACAGGTTCCGAAAAGAAACCGACTAAAAATGAAATAAAAGAATTTGAAGTAAATTGGATACATTGGGAGTCTTACGCGACTTTTTATTTGTGGCGTGTTCTATATTAAAAAAAAGCATTTTTAAGTGCTTTTTTTTAATATATTTTCAGGTGATATTTCATCATCGCTTTTTGTATAATAGTTTTCATCATGATATGGTAAAGATAAGTGTTCTAACTTCTCATCGTCTTCTACACACATGACTTTTAAAGTATATCCTTCGAAATCAACTGGAAAGAAAACTTCTTCACTTTGATTTTCATTTATTGCCAAATCAATCATATCCCTTAATTGCTCTAACCCTTCTTTATTTCCAATAATAATAGCTTGATCATGCCACATTTGTTGTCCATATATATGACAGACCTTATAATCTTTGAAATTCATAAATGTTCTCCTATCTACTTTTTCACATGCAAAAACTTCACACATACCGGTTCTGGCGCACTTATTCCATCCTGTAAGAGCACTAATTTCCCCGTTAATTCATTTCTAGAGAATAAAGTCAATGTATTAGATTTTTCATTCGCAGCAATTAAAAATCTTTCTGTCGGATCTAAAGAAAAGTCCCGTGGCCAATCTCCTTCTGTCGATACTGTTTCAATAAAAGTTAGCTCTCCATTATGCTCATTTACTCGAAAAACTGCGATACTATTATGCCCTCTATTTGCTGCGTAAACAAATTTGCCATCTGAAGAGATATAAATTGCACTTCCATAACTTTCTTCACTATAATCTTCAGGTAATGTAGAGATATATTGTTTTTCTTTAAAACTACCACTATGTGCATCATATTGCAGTACAATAATCTCCGAACTTAGTTCCGTCATAACGTATGCAAGATGTTTATTGGGATGGAATACAAGATGTCTCGGACCGCTACCAGGTTTAACAGATAAACAAGCAGCTTCCATTAATCCTCCGTCACTTTCTTTATATGTAATCACCTTGTCTATTCCTAAATCAACTGCTACTACATATTTTTCATCAGGAGTAAAATTCGCATAATGAGCATGCGCCTTTTCTTGTCTTTCCTTATTCAGTCCTGAACCTTTATGTTCTACAATTGTCGTAGCAGTATTTATACTTCCACTACCCTTTTTCACTATATAAGATTCAACTGTTCCTTTATGATAATTCGCTGCTACTACTATACTATTCTCCCGATTCACACTTACATAGCACGGCGATACCCCTTCTAAAACTTGCATGTTAATCGAATTTAGATTACCGGATTTATTATGAATGGAAAAACTAGCAATTCCACCTAACCCATTATCTTTCGCAACAGAATAAAGGTACTCGTTGTTATGACTAATCGTTACATATGTCGGACTTCCTATATGAGCTGCTAATTCAATCCCTTTAAGTTCTCCGATGTTCGTATCAAGTATAAATTTATAAATCCCCTTACTCTCTGCTTTTGTATATGTCCCTATATAACCATGAAACTGATTTTCACTCATAACATTTCCCCCTTTTACAAACGTCTTGTAACAAGTTTCACTTTGTATTTTTTACTATAGAAAAGAACCAAGTAGCACTTCATTACTACTTGGTTCTCTTTTTAAGCTTGTTCTTCAAATCGTCTTGCAATTTCTACAATTACTTGAACAGCTTTTTCCATAGTATCTACCGAAACATACTCAAATTTACCGTGATAGTTTTCACCACCAGTGAAAATATTTGGCGTTGGTAATCCCATATACGATAATTGTGATCCATCTGTTCCACCACGAATTGGATGGATGTTCGGTTCGATATTTAAACTTTTCATCGCTTCATATGCAATATCAACAATTTCTCGCACTGGTTCAATTTTTTCAAGCATGTTATAGTACTGATCATTCATCTCTAAAACAATCGCATTTTCACCGTACTTCTCTTGCATGTTTTTCACAATATCTTTAATGTTATTTTTACGCGCTTCAAAATGAGTACGATCAAAATCTCGAATAATATAGTAAGCCTTACTTTGCTCGACATCACCATTTAAAGAGAGTAAATGATAGAAACCTTCATACCCTTCAGTATATTCTGGCGCCTCTTCTACTGGCAACTGTCTATCGAATTCCATAGCGAGTTTACTTGCGTTACGCATTTTGTTTTTCGCTGTTCCAGGATGTGTATTTGTCCCTTTAAAAGTTAATTTAGCGCTTGCGGCGTTAAAACTCTCATATTCTAAACCACCTAATGGACCTCCGTCCATCGTATAAGCCAACGATGCACCAAACGCTTCTACATCAAAATGCGCTGGTCCACGACCAATTTCTTCATCCGGTGTAAATGCTACTCTTATTTTCCCATGCTTAATTTGCGGATTATGTATTAAATAGTTCATTGCTACCATGATTTCTGTAAGACCAGCTTTATCATCTGCTCCAAGAAGTGTTGTACCATCAGTTGTAATAATTGTATGTCCTTTATATGATGGTAATTCCGGGAACTGTTCAGGTGTTAACACAACATTTAATTCTTCATTTAACGTAATCGCATTACCATCAAAATTTTCATGAATTTGTGGGTTTACGTTTTTCCCTGTAAAATCTGTTGCTGTGTCTAAATGCGCTAAAAAGCCGATTACAGGAACATCTTTATCTGTATTTGCAGGTAATGTTGCCATTACGTAACCATTATCATCCATCGTCACTTCTGATAATCCAATCTCTTTTAACTCTTCCACTAATAACTTACCAAATTCAATTTGTCCAGGTGTTGTTGGTACTGTATGACTTTCTTCATTTGATTGGGTATCAATTTTTACATATCTCGTAAATCTTTCAATAAGTTCTTGTTTCAAGTTCGTTCACTCCCTTTTCTGTTTCTTTCTCCATTATAATCCTTAAAACGAAATATTTTAACTTTTTTGACTGTGAAAATATATATCCATTTACATTTTTAATAAATCATAAAAAGACATAATATTTGTACATTAAAATTCAAACATGTAATATACATCATTATATATTGGGAGGTTTTAAAGATGAGGCTAACTCTCTTTCGCTATTTTCTTTTTTTCCTAGGATTAATTTTTTTTGGACTTGGAAATGCTCTCGCAGTCAAAGTTAAATTCCTCGGTTTACATCCTTGGGAAGTATTAAATATGGCTCTCTATGAACGATTCGGATGGACACTTGGTACTTGGAGTGTCATATGTGGGTTATGCCTCGTTCTTATCTCTTTATTAGTAGATCCAAAATATATAAACGTAGGTACATTTTTAAATGCACTACTTATCGGTCCTATTATGGACTTTTTCTTACGATCAAACATCCTTCCAAACGCTAGTGATTATTTATGGATAAACTTACTCATTTTATTTTCTGGTATCGCAATTACAGGAATTGGGGGCGGTATGTACGTTGCGGCTGGGATTGGTGCTGGACCTCGCGATGGATTCATGCTTACTATTTCTGACAAAACTGGGTTATCTATTAGTCGTGCTCGAATCATTGTAGAATGCTTTGTACTAGTCATTGGATACATGCTAGGAGGTCCTATTTTTATCGTAACTTTTCTATACACTTTTATTCAAAGTCCAATATTCCAGCATTCATTTAAGGTATTTCAAGCACTCTTACATACTTTACATAGCAAAAACAAAGAGCAAATTAATGAAAATATATAAAACATAACTTAATACCAATTACTCTTTTCATTAACTTTCTTACAAATAATTCACCCTATTTACGATTCCCACCGCAAATAGGGTGTTTCTTTTTTCATCCGATAATATATATTTAATTAAACATCAAGAGCATATACTACTCATTCACAATAAAAGTATATACATCATTATAAATACAACCATTTACTCTAATAACATACTTACCCGGTTTATTGAACTGAACTGTATAATTACTTAATTGTACCGCTTCTTTATCTCCTGAAAGAATATCAATACTTCTACCACTCAATAAATAAGATTCACTTTGATTCATCGCTACATTAATAGTATTGAACTTCTCCTCTTTCACTTGCATTGTTTCTGCAGCGCTTACACTTGGTTCTAAAAAAAGTAATCCACTTAATCCAATTGAACCCGCTAGAGCTACTCCTGCAAATTTTTTCATTTTTTTCATCACAATGACCTCCTTATAATTTTAGTGTAAAGGCGATGTCCCCCCTTACACCACAAAGCCTATATGTTAAGAAATGAAAAGTAAACGTGTACAGTAAGACAAAATTCTACATTTTTTTCTCCTATTGAATATAAATCCAGCGTTTGGAGTTTTGTCACATTTAAAATTGTTTCCCTAAACCAATTTCTCAATAAACTATTCAAAAACTGAATAATTATTTATTGATTTAACATTCTAAAAATAGTTGATAAAGATGCTTTCTCTTCAAAAAAAGAGTGTGTGTTAAAAGTAACTTTTAACACACACTCCATATATCCCATTTCATTCTTCTCTCCATAATCTCTCTACATTTATTAATTGCTCGTCTTTAAATTCCAGCTTATATACGTCTGGCTTTGATGTATTCATTAAAAATTCAAGCCCATATTGGTTATCAAAATAGTTCATCATCAATGTCATTACAAGCCCATGTGTACCAACTACAATTTTATGTCCTTGAAAATCTATTAATATTTCTTTTAATATTTTCACTACTCTTCTCTGACAATCCACATACGACTCTCCTCCAGTTAGTGTGAAATCTGGATTAGAGAACATCTTCTTTACGAGTGGATACACTTCCTTATCTGATATAATCTTATCCTCACTTAAAAATCTACACTCTTTGAGATTTTCATATACTACTATTTCTTTTTCATGGGAATTAGCTAACTTTTCTATTGTTAACATTGCCCTCTTATACGGACTTGAAATGAAAGTATCAATCCCCTCTGTTTTTAATATCTCAGTTACTTTATGGGCATCTAAAGTTCCCTTCTCAGTTAATCCACGTGTTCTTTCATCTCCTTCTAATTTTGGTGATTCACCATGCCTAACCATATAGATATATGTATTCATAATTCCTCCTTGAAAATATTTATAAGTTAATTACTTACTTTAATCTTTTCCGTATCAAAACTTGAATACAATCAAAATATTAATTTATTCTTTTTTTATGAACTTTGCTGAGCAGTTCGTCTAACCCACTCCCAAACTAAATTCTCAAATAATTCAGGCTGTTCAATTTGTAAATTATGTCCCGCCATATCTAATACCGCTAATGTCGCTCTTGGATAATCTTCAATGATTCCTACAATATCTTGATAACCTACCGATATATCTTGTCTTCCAGCTAATAAAAGAACAGGTTTCTCATATTTTTTATGCTGGAAGTCCAAAGTAAGAGAGTAATTCTTTTGTAATCTTTCAATAAACCCATCATTAGCAATATCTAGCCCAGGCTTAATTTCTTCTTTGAAACGCTTATATGTATACTCATTCGCAACCACTGCTAACTCACAAAATTCTTCCCTTTCGGTTGAAGTAAGCGTATTTAAAAATTCTTCCTCTCTTACAATTACCTGTTTATCTGGGAGAAGCCTTTTTTCTCGTTGCGCTACAACAACAGGACATACTAACAATAATCCATTAACTCTATCAAACATCTTTGAAAGTATCCCGCTAGCTAAATATCCCCCGTAAGACTCTCCTACTAGTAAAAAATCTTTAGTTGGGATGATTTTCTCAATAAATGCAGTTAACAGTTCTAATATACAATCTGAACTATTTATCCAATCTGGGGCATTCGATTTCCCCATTCCAGGTAAATCAATATAAATTCGTTGATATCCTACAGACTTCTGAAACACTGTTTCCATACATTTCTTCATTAATCTATGGTCAGGGGAACACCCATGTATGATAAGTACTGGCTTTCCTTCTCCAATGATTTCATAGTATACTTCTGCATCCCTAATCCGGCATATCATAAAAAAACCTCCCTATTTTTATATTCACCTTTAAAAACAACCCGCTCAAACTCAAAAGAATACACGTTCTCATTTTACATCTTTTCAGAAGTTAATTTCAAATCTTAATTTTCAGATTACAAATACAAAAAGCTTCCCTATGAGTGTATCTCCTCCAAGGAAACTTTTTTATATTTTCTTATACTCTATCAAAATTCGAAATTTCTCTAGCCTCATTCTTCTATTTGCATCAATACAATTCTCCAACCATCTGGGTCCTCTATAGTAATCCCCTTTTCTTTCCAATATGGATTTTCTGGTTCTACTTCATCGTATCCCATTGCATGCAGCCTTTTACTCACTTTTTTCATTTCACTATCTTCTCGCATGTAAAATACAAGTAAATTATCTTTTGTTGGAGCAGGACATGGGCTTCCATCTATATGTCTTGTAAATTCTAAATGATATTCTTCATCCGGTAGACCAAACATGACTCCATCATAACCATCATGATCATAAAACTCACCTATACGTTTTAAACCTAATCCTTCTTCATAGAATGCAATAACCTCTTCAAATTTATCAGTTGGACGTGCTATTCTAAACTTCACCCATTTCATCGTGATTTTCCCTCCATATTAAAAATCAATTACTGTATTACATATTATTGTATATAATCAACACGTTTCTTTAATCCCTCATTAGTATGAGAATAGGTACATACAAAGGTCTTACTTAATACACTTTAATAACGAAAAACTCCCCTCATCTAGAGAGAAGTTCCCATCACTTTATATGCAATTTTACATCTCCGCTTGCAAATCACTAAAAAACCTTTAAAATCTAAAGGATGACTAAATATACAAATTCTATCTGCATTCCTTATAAATTGAAAAATCATTGAACTCAATACTTTTTCAATTTTAAGAAGTATTACATTCTTCATTTTTTCCTTATAAGCATGCTTTTTATAAGGAAATCTGATACAATCCTTAAGTAATATTATTATGTATAGATATTACGAATATAGTACATACTTAAAGAAGGTGATTTTTTTGAAATTAAATAAAAATTTACAGCTATGTATATTAATCACAACATTAATATGCTATTCAATCTATTTTATGTTTTTCTTTCTATTCCCTACTAATTTTTCAAATTTCAATGTACGCTTCGCTTCACTCATCGTTGAAGTCATTACATTTATATCGCTAATTTACTCTATATACTCTAAAAAAGTTAGTTCAAATCCTTTTTGGATATGTATTACAATTGCAATTGGTAGTTTTTTATTAGGAAAAGTAGTATATACGTATCAAGATACCTTTTTCGAACTTCCAATACATCATTTTACTATTTCTGATGTATTTTACATGTTTTTTCTATTCTTCTGCCTTATCGCTTTTTGCTATAAGATCTTAAAAGAATGCAATAAATGGGAAAAAGCTTTCTTTATTTGTGATATATGTATAGTACTTACTTCCATATTCACATTAGAATGGTATTTATTTAATCAGCCAAATTTAAATATATTCTCACTTTCACTCGCAGATATTTTCCTTTCATTTCTATATCCAATTGCAGATCTATTATTTCTTCTACTAGGTGTTAGTCTCTTTTTCCGCCCAACAATTTTTAAGTCCAAGCGGAAAATTTATATCTTTATTTTTGTATTAATTAGTTCTGCAACTTTTAACTATATTTATTTTTACTTAAATACCCATTTATCAACTGACACTATAACATTTTTACGTCTTTTATATAGAATACCTATATTGCTTATCGCAATAGCTGGGTCTATTTCAGAAGATGATAATAGCCATAAAAATTATTTCATTGTAAACCCTATACTAGGAAAGAAAGTTTTAGTCGTATTTCCCTATCTTGCTGTTGCAATACTAATCGGGTTTACGTTAAAAGAACAAACATCATCTTCAACTCTCATTACAGGAAATTGTATCGCTTTTGTTTTCGTACTTATTCGCCATTCTATTGTGCGTATGCAAAACGACACCCTAACAAAACGTTTACAAGTATTTAATGCTCAACTAGAAGAAAAAGTTACTTTAAGAACTTCTGATTTAGTCCATAAATCAGAGGCCCTATCTCAGAAACAACAAAAATTCAAATCATTATATGAATATCATCCTGATCCCATTTTTACGATTGATTTAAATGGAATATTCTTAAATGTAAATAAAGCAGGAAGCATACTACTTGGAGCACCAACGAACGAGTTACTTGGTGAGACATGTTTTTCTATTATTTTAGATGCAGATAAACATAAACTGATATCTGCATTAGAAAAAGTTAAACAACAAGAATCAGCATCCTTACAACTTAGTTCTCAATATAAAGATGGCTTTACTTATTTTTTATACGTTACCATCGTTCCTATTATGATAGATGGACAAATTTCAGGAAGCTATATTATGGTAAAGGATATTACCGCACTAAAAAAACAACAAGAAGAAATAAAATATTTAGCATTCCACGATACTGTAACGAAAATTGGGAATCGATCCTTTTTCCATAGGAAGCTAAGAAAATTTATAAAAAATGCTCAAACAACACAAAGTGAGTTTGCATTATTATATTTAGATTTAGATCGCTTTAAAGTAATTAACGATACACTTGGACATTCGTCAGGTGATTACATATTAGAAGAAGTAGCAAAACGTTTCCAATCATGTCTTCCATCACATACTCATCTGTCAAGAATCGGTGGTGATGAGTTTACAATCTTAATTGAAAACTATACTGACGAAGATTCCTTATTCGAGTTATGTAACCAATTATTTGAAAGCATGGAAAAGCCGTTTGTCATACATGAGCATAAATTAACTTTATCACTGAGTATCGGTATCTCCATTTATCCACATTCCGGAATCGATACCGCTACACTTCTGAAAAACGCTAATGTTGCAATGTATGATGCAAAGGCAAAAGAGCTCAACTCTGTCTCTATTTATGACGATGTAATCGCTAAAAAAATCGAAAGACGATTACGATTAGAAAAAGATTTACCAAACGCAATACAAAATGAAGAATTGTTCCTTTTGTATCAACCTCAAGTTGATAGTGAATCTAATAAAATTATCGGTGCAGAAGCTTTAATCAGGTGGAATCATCCTGAATTAGGTGTTATTTCTCCATACGAGTTTATTCCGATTGCAGAAGAAACACTACAAATTATTCCAATAGGAAAATGGACATTACAGCAGGCTTGTGAGCAAATGAAACGTTGGCACGCACTCGGATATTCGCATTTAAAAATAGGGGTAAATTTATCTGCTAAAGAATTTGAACAAGACGGCTTTGTAAAATCTATTTCTTCTACTTTAGCAACTACAGGCTTACCAGCAAGTTCCCTTGATCTAGAATTAACAGAACGAATTGCAATGATGGATGAGAGAGAAACATTGATAAAACTGCGTACACTAAAAAGTTTAGGGATTCACATTTCAATCGACGACTTTGGTACAGGCTATTCTTCCCTAGCCTACTTACCTTTATATCCAATCGATACGTTAAAAATCCCAAGAGAATTTATTACAATGTCTGAAACGTGTGAAGATGGAATGGAAATCATTAAAACAATCATCACATTAGCAAATACATTAGGAATGTCTGTCATTGCTGAAGGCGTAGAAACGAAAGAACACGTAAATTTCCTTCAAAAAAATAAATGTCAGTTTATTCAAGGTTACTATTACAGTAAACCTATTCATACTAATGCATTTACTGAGCTATTAGAAATCGGTATTCACCAATAGTACATAGCTAATCGGTATAAGTAATAATGAATTTGAGCAACTATAGTAAAAAGGAAAGAAGATACCTTCTTTCCTTTTGTATTTCTATTTAAATTTCTATTACTTCACCACTTCATTTATTATATCTATTAATTGATTAATCCCCTCATCATTTGTTTTCTTATATCCATTCATGTTTTGAATATATCTCTCCTTATTTGTATACAACTTATTTACTGCATGTGTAAATGTACTACTGTTTACTCTATCTTGAAGTAAAACTTCCGCATATCCTTGTCGTGCAAAATGGTCAGCATTTAAAACTTGATCCCCTCTACTGGAACCATTAGTTAACGGAATAAGCAACATCGGTTTCTTCAAAAATAACAATTCAGAAATAGCAGTAGAACCAGCCCTGGAAACTACAACACTTGCCATATTCAGTATATGTGGCAACTCTTCCCCTATATATTCAAATTGTATATAACCTTCCATTCCGATAGAAGGATCCACCTTCCCTTTACCACACATATGAACAATATTAAAATTTAATAATAATGTATCTAAACTTTTCCTTACCATATCATTTATCCACTTAGCACCTTGACTCCCACCCATTATTAACAATACCGGTTTATCTTGCTGAAATTTACAATAGCTTCTTCCTCGTAATACGTTGCCTCTCTCAATTTCTTCCCTTACAATTGGCCCTACATAAACCTTCTTCTCAGTACTTACATTACCCCCTGTTTGAGGAAATGTTGTGCATAGTTTTTTAGAAAAAGGTAATGCTATTTTATTTGCCAACCCTAACGTACTATCTGGTTCACGTATTATTATAGGTACACGATTTAACCATGCCCCTATAACTACAGGAACTGAAACAAATCCTCCTGCCGAAAAGATAACGTCAGGCTTCATTTTCTTAATTAATTTATAACTTTGTAAACAACCGTTTATAATTTTAAAAGGATCTTTAAAGTTCTCCCAATCCCAATATCTCCTAAGTTTTCCTGTTGAAACACTATTATACTTAACATTCTGAACTAATAATTTTTCAATTCCATTTTGAGATCCAATATACTCAACTCCCCATCCTTTTTCTATAAATTTAGGAATCAATACCATATTAATCATTACGTGTCCGGCTGTACCGCCCCCAGTAAAGAGAATCTTTTTATTCATAACTTATATCCACCTTTATCATTAAAAGTCTAGCTTTATAGTAATCTTTCAAATGTACATTAACTTACTATGATTTATATAAATCTTTAACTCCAGACCTATGTCTTGCAAAAGATCTTTAATGAGTTCATAAAAATCATTTCCATACTCACTACATTCATACTGAGTAAAGACTTGGATTACAGGCCTAGTTCCTGTATATATTGTTTTGGGGTTTCGATTAACCTTTTCCACATATGCTCGACATGTATTTATCGCCTCATAGATGCGCAAAACATGTTCTTCTTCATCTTTCCAATCCAACGTATCCACAATCGAAAGAAATAGCGTACTTTGATTATCTATCGCTTCATAACAATTCATATATTTGTTACATCCTTTTATATTTTTATTGAATGCAGATTTCACTACACTTCGCATATTCAAGTACATCTTTTAATGATTGCTGAAATTGAATTTCTGGGATCCATCCTAATTTTTTTATATCCTCTAATAATAAATTTTCATTTGAGCTGCTCCCACTATTCTCTTTTTCTTTTATAGTAAAATTCAGCTGTGTTAATCCTTTAAATTGCTCCAATACATCTAATAAAGAGCGTTTTACTCCTGATCCAATATTATATTGTTTTCCATTTATACCATCACGTAATAACACATGATACGCTTTAACTGCATCACGTACATCCAGAAAGTCCCTACTATCTTTCAAACTGTTTATTTCAATAATTGGTTCACTTTTCCCCAACTGTATATCTATCATTTTTTTTGCAAGAATAGAACAAATGCCATTCGATACTCCTGGACCAATTAAATTTGAGGGCTTTGCAATGATAATATTTGAATCCATTAATCCGCCCCAAGCCTCTGCAATAATGACTTGCATAGTTTTACTTAAACTATATGGATTTGAAACTTTTATGTTTTTCATACTATCTGCTTGCAATGCAGATCCTATAACTAATGTTTTACAATGCGAGGCTTCCTGCTTAATGGCTTCTAATAAATATAAAGTCCCTATTACG
The DNA here is from genome assembly GCF_019344915.1 of Bacillus sp. FDAARGOS_1420. Lineage (NCBI taxonomy): Bacteria > Bacillati > Bacillota > Bacilli > Caryophanales > Bacillaceae > Bacillus > Bacillus sp. FDAARGOS_1420. The sequence goes on from NZ_JAHWJB010000002.1 coordinate 2,801,606, forward strand.
TTAATCTCTATATATTCCAGAGAAGCTGTCCAAGACTCATTAACTGAGTTTCTTCCTGCTAAATGCAATACATAGTCTGGTTTTATTTGTTTAATTACCTTCATTACTTCACTCTTATTTGTTAAATCACAAGTAATACCATTTTCGATTTTTTCTCTATGTGAACGATTTTGAAACATAGGAATTACATGAAAGCCCTGCTCTAAAAAATATTGGTAAGCATGACGTCCTGTGAAGCCATTTGCACCAGTTATTAAAAGGCTCGCATTTTTTTTCATCGTAAAAACCCTCCTTTTTCTAACATTTGTTTCACCTCGTATTTTGTAAGTAAGTCTTGTTGAGAACTAAAACTATTCACATCCACAAGCGGATAACTAGCATAATATTCTTGAAGTCCTTCTATAGGAATAGTCGGTAGTACCACAAAATAATTTTGATCAAAACTAATACTTGTTTTACTCTCTACCTCAGATAAAAGCATTTCACTTAATTTTTCACCAGGTCTTATTCCTACCTCTTTTATCTTCACGCTTTCTTTTTTTGAATCTTCAATCAATACTTTCGCTAAATCCGTTATTTTACATGCTGGCATTTTCATAACAAAGATTTCTCCTCCTCTTCCTTCAGATGCTGCTTTAAATAACAATCCAACAGCATCTTCAATGGTTAAGAAAAATCTAGTCATATTTGCATCGGTAATCCCTACTTTTGAAGATTGCTTAATTTGCTTTTTAAAAAGCGGTACCACACTTCCACTCGTTCCTAAAACATTTCCGCCACGAACACAAATGAATTTTGTTTTCTTCGTTTGCACATTCGCATGAACCATTAATTTTTCACCAATTGCTTTTGTCATCCCATACGTATTTGATGGATCGGCCGCTTTATCAGTTGAAACATATATAACTTTCTCAACTTGATTCTGGATAGATGCTTCAATTACATTTTGCGTACCATGTATATTTGTTTTTATAGCTTCATAAGGATAATATTCACATACTGGAACATGCTTTAAAGCTGCAAGATGAAATACATAATGTACACCTTGGCAAGCATATACTAGTTGCTCTTTATCACGAATATCTCCAATAATAAATTTTAATCTCTCTTCATTTATAAACTGTTGCTGCATTTCAAACTGAACCGTTTCATTCCTTGAAAAAACTCTAATTTCTTTCGGTGATTTTTCTAATAGTTGTTTTATAAGTTCATGTCCCCACGAACCTGTACCACCAGTAATTAAAATTATTTTATTAAGCATTCCTTTTCCTCCTACCATACATTTCAATTCAAATTGTATTTATTAAGGTTATTGAATTATTTTCAATTGATTCAAATCATAATCGTCGTTTGTTACATTTAATTGACAAAATAAAAAAACAGAAACTATTTTTTAATAGTTTCTGTTTTTCATTTCACTTCTTAGCAATTAGATTTTCTTTATACTGTTTGAATGATCACTATATTACTGATTTAAAAAACACCGCTCATTTATTTCTTATACTCGTAATAAAATAAAGTGAAACTTTAATTAGTGGGGATTTTGTCCATCCCCCACTGATTATTAGTTGAATCAATCGGGCTTTTACGAGCAGCCCCACCCTCACCTAACTTCTTTGCTTTAGCCGACTTTTGAGATGGGAGTCTTACTGCTCGTTAATAGCGGGATAAATGGAATGATTCATAACCAATACCACATTTAAACTCATAGCAAAGGGAGGTAATGGAATGTACCAAAGCAATTCAAACAATACATCTAAGGAATTCTCAAAAGCACTCCCTCTCTCCCTATTCGACGTGAAAAACGAGTTACAACAAAAAAGCGATCTCATCTCTTCTGTTACCATATATAAATTAACGAAAGAAGAGCAACTTATCATCGATAAAATTAAAGCTCAGACAAAAGAACTAAATAAAAATAACGTCACAAGAACACGTGCATACTACCAATTTTACATTCAATATCCAGAAATACATTGGGCACTACTTGGGCATATCGTATCACGTAACGGTGGCTGGAATATGACAGATTTAAAGGGAGATTTATATACGAGGCTTTTATCCGAGAAAGATCAAATTACATTTTTCTCTTTTTTAGAAAGAGGGAATTGGCTCATTTTCCAAGATGTATATCCTCAATTTTTACTATATGAGCAAAGTGTAAAAAAATCAAAAAAGCTATTTCACCTTCTCACTCACTTAAATGTTTCTACATTTATGGAAACAATGTGGAACGATTTTTGGAAAACAGGTAACAAAAAAACATTAGCGATCGCAACTATTGTTAATGAACAAAACTACTTAGAAAAAAGAGTTATTCAAAATGCACACTTTAAAAAGACTGTATTAAATAGTATTGGATTTAAACTCTTTGATTTTTTTCAGTTCAATCATATCCTTTTCCCATTTTACGAAAATGATAAAAAGCAAAAAGTATTACTATTTGGTGATACAATGAAACATTTCACTTCTTTGCATGAACGAATTTCACTTGGAAAACGTTTGTATTCATTGTTATTTCGGGATACACATATTTTATCTCAAATAATAAACTGGGTCGATCACCATCCACATACAGGCTCAAGAAAAGATTACTGGCCTCATTTATTTTCTAGTGTAAATGAATCTTTTTCGCGTGAGTTTTATAAACGCCGAATAAAGAAATGCCAGTTACGTAGTGACGCGTATCGTATATACAGCCCTGCACTCATCTATGCATGGCGGGATATGAAACATGAAGAAGTTGAAAATGAAGATTGGTTTAACGATTGGCAAGTTGTAAATTATTTAGTTGATAAGGAGGAAAATATAAATGGACAAATTACAGAAGACTACTGCAAAACACTCGAAAAAATTGAACTCGCAATTCTCGCGAAGAAAAATGTCCTCCTTCGAGAAGAAGAATGATTTTTTAGCATTATTAGTTACAGTCTTACTTTTTTCTATTATTGGAACTTGCTTAGATGCTTTCTTTGTGCATACACAAATATATTCCTTTCCAGTTAGACCTTTCTCATCTATATTTTCAGTTAACATAGGCTTTACGTTGTTTGTGCTACCAATTTTAACAATCATTTTCATACAAATTTCAAAAACATTATCTGCAGTTTCTAGAACTCTATTTATTATTTTAATAGGGCTTTGTGCTAGTATTTTTGAACAAGTTGCTGAGAGGCTAGGCTTATTTGTACATAGTACGGATTGGCAGCATAGTTATTCTTTGTTTGGATATATGTTGTTTTTATTTTTCATATGGAAAGTCTATCAGTCAATCATTAATAAAAACGGGTACTAAAAGGCTAACAATCCTTTTAGTACCCGTTTTTATTATGTTTCACATACACATTTTTATGCATATGACTCTGCTAACTCAATAATTTTATCAACAATACTTTGCTCGTCAACCTTTAAACATACGGACGCATGATTTATTAATACTTCATGACTCCCAACACAAATACTTTCCTTAGCATGTATAAACATTGATAAGTCGTTCGAATCATTACCAAACACTACGAATTCTCCCTCTTTTATACCTAATCGTTTTAAACCTTCCCATTTATCAATATGTGGCGGACTTATATCAATAATCCCCTCTTTATCGTGCTCATATATTCTTATAGGAAGTTCTTCCAACGCATTTATGATTAATTCTTTTTTTATATTATCAGGAAATAAAACCACTTTTACTACTTCACCAATTTCATCAATATTCATATTAATAGCCAATTGATTAGGGTCTATGTTTTTGTAGATAGGGTGACTCTCACTTCCTGTATAAGCATAGTTCCATTGACTATCTAACAAATAGGAAAGACTATACTTTTCTATGATTGAACGCATAGCACTTACTGTTTCAATGTCAAAACGTATAACTTCAACAATTTCTCTATCCTTTGCGATAAAAGCACCATTTCCACCAATCATTGAATAATGATGCATATGAGTTGGTAGAACAGGTAATAAATCTCTAATTGGTCTAGCAGATGCAAATATAATCTCATGTCCTATACTATGACAAACGTCTAGCGCTTGAATAATCTCTTTCGTTACTGCGTTTCCTTTAAAACAAATAGTACCATCAATATCAAAAATAAATTTCATATACATCACTCCTTTCTTTTTAATGTATATGAATTATTTTATAATAGATAGGACAGATGTCCCAAAAGGAGAAACATTATGCAAAAGATTGCAGATAATACCTTATTATTAAGCTACTTAAATAATGAGTACATAAAGAAGCTATTCCAACAATTCAATCATCCATTTGAGATTCGCAGATATGCAGCAAAAGAAACTATACTACAAGAAGGTGCAGCTATCGACGGCCTCTACATTCAAATGTCAGGACGTACAAAAATAACTTCAAGTGTAATTACAGGTAAAGCATTATTACTACGATTTTGTTCTGCAGTTTCTATCATGGGGGATATTGAATTAATTCAATCCGTAGACATACAATCTCATGTAATTTCCGAACAACAGTCTGATTTTCTTTTTATCGATAAAAATTATGTAACAAGTTACTTATTACACGATGTAGTCTTTCTTCAAGAGCTAATTCATCATGTCACTTATAAACTCCAAACTTGCACAACAGCTTCACGTATCAATTTACTGGCTTCTGTGGAGACACGCTTTGCTAGTTATTTATGTACAGCCCGAAATCCTTCTAATTTATTTGGGCGAGAAATTCATACTAAAGATCATCATGAAATCGCCTCATTAATCGGGACTACTACCCGTCATCTTAATCGAGTCATTGAAAAACTAATAGCTAACGATATAATTCATAAAAATAACAAACAAATTATCGTAGTCCATTGGAAAGCTATTGAAGAACTTTCCAATGGACTACGATATGAATAATTAATTATATACATCCTACCTATAATAAAGAGACCGTTTTTACAATGGCCTCTCCTTAAGCATAATCTTCAGTTACTGCTACTGAACGACTTTGAAGGCTTTTTGATCGCAAACGATATGCAACTACTTTCTTCTTATATTGCTTTACCACATCAACGTGTTCCTCGTAGCTATATATAGAAAATCTAATCTCTCTTTTTCCTTTCTTCGTCTCCATGACTATCGGTGTACCATTCCCTTGCGGCGGAAAATAATGTTTATCTAAAAATAAAGCCTCGTTAAATTCATGAATAACTTGAAGTTTCATTTCTCCTTCTATACTTTCCCCATCTACCGTTACAGTAGTATTTTCCTCATCAAGTTTTTGGTGTAACTCAAATCTACTAATAATTGATTCTACAACAGAAGTTGGCATACTAGAAACTAGTACTTTAAGAGCACCAAAAATACATAATGTAACTATAAACCATGTTGTCATTTTAATCATCTCCATTACGCTCTAAAATGAGTAGTGTTATGCTCCTTATTACGATTCATTGATTTTCAAAATAAAAATTTCACTCCATAAGGTACTAATATACTAATAAGTATCCCTGTTACAATCATCGTTACCGAACCGATAGTTGCCTCTTTCTCTCCTTCTTTCACTAGACGGCTCACACCAATAATATGTGATGCGCAGCCCATCCCCACTCCTTTTCCAATCGTACTTGTTATACGGAAAAACTTAAGTACTGTCGGTCCGATAATAGCACCTGTTATTCCTGCAACAACTACAAAACTAGAAGTCATAGATGGAATGCCACCAATTTGATCCGCTAATGAAATGGCAATAGGCATTGTCGCTAATTGTGGTAAAGTTGTTAATATAAGTTCCTTATCTATATTAACAACTTTACCAATCACTACATTCATACTCGTTAAAGCCACTATACCTATCACTACGCCGATTAGTATCGCTAAAAAGTTTTTCATAAGTATCTTTCGCTCTTTAAATAGAGGTATGGCTAACGCTACAATTGCAGGACTCAAAAAACCTGAAAGAATGTCTCCCCCATTTTCCTTATACTCATGATGAGAAATACCAAATATCAAAAATAAGCAAATCATAATTGCTGTAACTGTTAATACCGGTAACGTAAATGGAAACGTAAATTTTTTATATAACTTTGTCGCCAATAAATAAATTACTACAGTAATAATAATTAAGACCATTTGAATCGTGCACCTTGTCGATTTTATTTTTTTGATGTTACTAATAATTGACTTACATACCCTGAAACAATCAATGTTACTACCGTACTTGCAACTACTAAAAGGAATATAACACTCCCCTTACTTAAAAGAAAAGATCCATATTCCATTAATCCTGTTGTCGAAGGAATTAGAAATAACGGTAAAAATACTATTAACTTTTCTGCCCCTACCTCAAACCACTTTAATGGAAAAACACGAGTAGAAAGGAGTAGAAACAATATTAACATCCCTATTAAACTTCCTGGCATCGACAGATGGAATACTCCTTGAATCCACGTACCAGCTAAGCTAAACACATATAGCACGCCTACTTGAAGTAAAAGCGTCACGTACTTCATTTCTTTCCCTCATTTCCATATTACGCTTCACTATTATGAAATCTCATTTAATGTTTCCGCAAACCTTGTAACTCCAAGCTGAATTTGTTCTACATTCGCTCTGCCAAAAGTAAATCGGATATATTCACTTTTCGAACCTAGGACGCTTCCTGGGACAAATGCTACACCATTTTGTATAGATTCACCTAGTAAATGATATTCATCAAACGTTCCTTGCACTTTGCACCATAAATGTATTCCGCCCTCAGGAACGAAAAATTCAATCTGGTCCCCTAATATTTCTTCAAGCTTTCCAATTAACTCATCTCTTCTTTGTTTCAGTTGTCCACGAAGCATCGTAATATGCGTATGAAAATCCTCAGATTCTAAAAATTGGTTTGCTACCCACTGTGTAAATACACTATGACCGAAATCAACTTGCTGCTTCGCATCTGCCAATCTCTCAATTACGCGCTTGGGGCCAATTACCCAACCAATACGTAATCCTGATGCAACAATTTTTGATAATGAGCTCACATAAAGAACATTCTCATTTTGATCCATCGATTTCAATGTCGGATTCACTTCTCCATTAAAAGAAGTCAAACTATACGGATCATCTTCTACAATCGGTATACCAAATTCAGAAGATAGTTCTAAAACCTTTTTACGTCTTGCCAATGAAAGTACCGTTCCAGTTGGATTTTGATAATCCGGATTTAAAAACACCATACGAATGCGATGCTTTTTGTGCAAATCGATTAAGTCATCTGGATTCATACCATGCTGATCAACTGGTAAACGGAATATTTTTAAACCTGCTGATTTAAACATCGGAAGTGAATAACAATAGGAGGGATCCTCAATTGCAATCGCATCTCCAGGCTTTAACAAACATTGAACGATAAGATTAAGTGCTTGCTGAGCTCCAGATGTAATAAGAATAGAGCTTGAATCTGCTTCTATTTGTTTATATTGCTCGACATGTGCCGCAATGGTTTTTCGCAACATTTCATTTCCAAGCGGATGGTCATAACCGAGATTTCCCATAAATGTTTTCTCCGACAAAATTGTTCGAAATCTATCACTCGGAATTAAATCTGATGACAATTCACCACTCGCTAAATTGATTAAATCATCTTTTTGTGTTTCCGTTCGAATTTGTTGAACAAGTGGTACATTAGGTAAGAACGATCCATCCTCAACGTACCTACCCCAGTTCGGTATTCGTTTATGTGACACACCCCATATGTCTGTATTCACGCGGGTGCCGCTTCCTTTTTGCCGGTCTACTACCCCAAGTGATTTTAATTCCTCATAAGCAGCTACTACTGTACTCCGGTTCACTTGTAACTTCTGTGCTAGCATACGCTCGGAAGGTAATTTTCTATCAGAAGGGAATTCACCGGTAGAAATGCCTCTTTCAATGTAATCAGCAATTTGTTTATAAACTGGTATCTTATCTTCACGATTCGGTTGCCATTCCATTTAGTTCCCTCCTCTCCAAGCTGGTGTCCTGAACTCATTAATAACAGTATTCACTGCAAAAATGGTATTAATCAAGCGCATAATTTAAAAATGCCTCTACCGTCACATTAAAGCTAGTAGGCTGTTCTAAATAAGGCAAGTGCCCACTATTTTTCAACTCAACGAAAGTCACGTTTCTCAGGTGTTTTTCAAATTCTCTCACATACTTTTCCGGAACAAAATAATCATTCTCTCCTCGTATTATTAATGCAGGACATGCAATGTTAGAGAGGTATGGTCTTTGATCGTAATCAACTAATTCAGCAAATAACCTTTGAATATGAATCGGATGAATCGTTTGTAGGGATTGATGAAATCCTCGGACAATTGCATCATTATCTTCTACTCCCATTGCTCTCAATAACGTATCAGCCCAAGTTTTCCCTTTATCCTGCAAGCTAAGTAGATCATATACTTCAAGTCGTTCTTTACGATCTGCCGGTTCTAAATAGGGAAATGCATTTACAACAATTAAGCTAGAAACAAAACGTGGATATTGAATAGCAAAATCGATACCCACTCTAGCTCCTTTTGAAAGACCACAAATTGTTACTGATTTTAGCTTTAAATGATTACATAACTCATATAAAACATTTGAATATTCTTTAAAACTAATTTCCATCCCTTCGGATTTCCCATGTCCAGGTAAATCGAGTGAGATTACGGTCCATGTCTTCTTGAAGTATTTTCTTTGATATAACCAATTATTCGAATTTCCTCCAAGACCGTGTAAAAACAATATGACAGGACCCGATCCTTCTATATTGTAAAAAATCTTTCGATTCTTATATTCAAAATACATATTCATCACCTTCAGATGTAGCATCACATATTTTTATCTTTGAATGAATATATCCAAAACGGTTCTCTTTCTAACCACTCAACTGTTTCTGGAACACCATCTTCATACTCTCTTTTCAGTTCCGTTACCTTAGTCGCAAATTGTGATGCATGTGCTTGCAATGCCTCGAGCTTTTTTGGAACATATTCTTTTACTTCATTTTTAAAACTTGGAGGTCCTATTTCTGCTTCATGATTATTTGAAAAAGCTACAGCATAAAATGTTGGCCTTTTATTTTCTGGAATATTAGCTAACGCCCCGGCTACCGCTTCTCCTGTTGCATCATGATCTGGATGCACTGCATATCCCGGATAAAAAGAAATGACTAACGAAGGATTCAATTCTTCCACATATTTTTGTATTACACTTCTTAATTCTCCAGGAGTTTCAAATTCAAGCGTTTTATCACGATATCCCATCATACATAAATCTTTAATCCCTAAAATATTAGTAGCGCTCTTTAGTTCTTTCTCTCTTATAGCATATAAGGATTCACGTGTTGCAAAAGGAGGATTTCCCATCGCTCTCCCCATTTCACCTAACGTTAAGCAAACATAGGTAAGAGGGACTTTCTGCTCAGTATAAGCCAAAATTGTTCCAGCCACGCAATACGACTCATCATCCGGATGCGGGAAAACAACTAAAACGTGGCGCTCATTTTTCATCAATATATTAACTCCTTCATCATATACAAACTTTATAAAATAACGACCGCATACCAAGTAACTCCTACAAGAAGCACTAAAAGAAGAATGATATAGATAGCGGATAAGTTTTTCACATTCCTCTTTGTAGACTTACCGTAATTCTCCTCTGCATTTCGTGCGACTAGTACGGTCCCAAACAGTGATACAACTACAATAATAACAACTAGTGAAATCGCAAAACTCATTGTCTTCCACCTCGCTAAGGCCAGTCTATTTTAAAGCATGAATAAAATACTACCTTTCTTCTCTTATCATAATAGAAGTTTATAAAAAACGGACCAACCACTTTTGTGTTTTTTTGCTCATCCACTTTAAAAATAAAAAGCAACTGCTCACTTAGGACCAGTTGCTTTTTTACAAGGCTACTTATATTCATTTTCAATTAAAATTAATCCGATTTAAAAGTTTAGTCTTTTCATAATGAAACATTGATTGAGATAGCTCGAAAATTGTTCCATTTACAAGATAAACTGTATTTTCAATAAGAAGCGCTGGATCACCTTCATTTAGTTCTAAAAGCTTTGCATTTTCTTTATTTATTTTTTCACAACTAATAACTTTATCGGCAAAGCCAATATTTAATCGTAAATCCTCAATGAAATAACTGTATACAGAACTTAATGCTATTTCTTCATTCAAATATGGGATGATATCTTTTTTGAAATAACTTACTTCAATAGAGAATGGCTTACCATCTACAATTCTTAAGCGCTTCAAAAAATATAGCCTAGTTCCAATCTCACATTGCATCCGTTCTACTATCTCTTCATTTGCCTCTATTACTTCAATCTCTAGCACTTTCGTTTCAATATTTTGTGAAACGAGATTTTTCGTTAATCCACGTAAACTTCCTAAATTAATGTAATCTGTTACAGAAGTTTCACGTAAAAACATACCACTACCTTGCACTTGAAAAATATAACCTCTATTCACAAGTTGACTAATTACTTTACGTATCGTATTACGGCTTACTTCAAATCGATTCATCAACGCTTCTTCTGTAGGTAATTTTTTCGTTTCATTAAAAAGCCCATCTCGAATGTTTTGCTCTAACACATCTGCAATTTGTTTATACTTTGCACTCATACACTTTCTCCTAAAATACTCTTTTATCTGTTATAACTCTTCTCCTCTCGTTTCGATCACATGTTTATACCAATGAAAAGAAAGTTTCTTCTTACGTTTTAAGTTATCATTATGATCGACAAAAATAAAGCCATATTGCTTTTTATATCCATTTAACCAACTTAACAAATCAATAACTGACCATGCATAATAACCTTTTAAATTAATTCCCTCTTGAATTGCACGCTTCATTACTTTTAAATGCTCTTCAATAAATTTAATTCGCGGAACATCTACAATTTCTCCGTCAATGATTGGATCTTCATCACCAAGTCCATTTTCCGTTACATACATCTTTATGTCACCGTAACGCGCTTTCAACATATGCAATCCATCTAAGAAACCTTCGGGAGATATTTCCCAACCCCATTTGGTATATGTTTTATCATCCATTTTTACTGTTCGATAAAAACCATCAAAAGAAGGATTACCTGGAGCAAGTGTTGAGTTTTCTCGAGAATGCTCCTCGCTCTTTATATCCATATCATATCTTTTTACTCGTATTGGCTGATAATAATTCAAGCCGATAAAATCATTTTTTTCGGCATTTTGTTTAATGATTTCTAATTCTTCAACCGTCCAATTAGGAGTCCACCCATTTTCCTTTAATTGTTGTACAACATAAGACGGATACTCACCTTTTAAAACTGGATCGTAGTACCAATACGTTTCATATTCATTCGCATGAGTTGCTGCTAGTATATTTTCTTTTTGATCATCCACGCTATAAGCAGGTAAGAAAACATGTGTAATCCCAATCTCCCCATACTGTTTCAGCTGCTTGTACACCGCAACTGTTTTCGCATGCGCATAAAATACATAATGAGTCGCTTGAAAATACTTTGGAACATCATTTTGTATTCCTGGTGGATGTGCACCTTTTAAATAGCCTAATCCACAAAACATTACTGTTTCATTGAAAGTAATCCAATGTTTCACTCTATCACCAAATGCCTTAAAGCAAATTTCTGCATACTTTACAAAAGCCTCTGCTGTTCGTTTATTCGTCCACCCACCATCTTTTTCTAACGGTAATGGTAGATCCCAATGATATAAAGTGGCAAACGGTACAATCCCGTACTTTAAACATTCATCAATTAAATTGTTATAAAATTCAATTCCTTTTTCATTTACCTCTCCATCTCCAGTCGGCAATATTCTCGCCCAAGAAATCGAAAAACGATACGATTCCAATCCCATCTCAGCCATTAAACGAACATCTTCCTTGTATCGATGATAATGATCAACCGCTACATCACCATTTGTTCCATCGTATGTTTTGCCAGGAATTTTTGAAAACTCATCCCAATTCGTAACACCTTTTCCATCCTCATTCCATGCACCTTCTACTTGATAAGAAGCTGAAGCAGCTCCGAATAAAAAATCATGTGGAAACTTCATAGTATATACCTCCATTTCATTAGAATAAATCAAATTCATTATCACATATAAAATTTATAGGTACAAATCTAAAAATTTATCATATAATAAGTTTCTGCTTTTCACTATACTTAAACATAGCATTCACACCATAAAAAAAAAGAACCTATGAAGGTCCTTTTTCACATTGTGCAACGCAGCACTATATTAAGTATCTTAAAGTTTATACTAATGATAAATGTTAACAGACTTATTCTTCAATAATGAATTGTGAAATTAGCATTTCTAAATTTTCGACTTTCTTTTTCATTTCATTAGATTTCGTCGTTATTTCTTGAATCAATGTGGCTTGTGCTTGAATTGATTGTACCGTTCGATTCGTTTCTTGTGCGACTTGTGTTGCAGTTTCAGAAACTATTGATAAAGAGGCATTCACTTCTTCTGTCCCAGCAGACATTTCTTCTGTGGCAGCAGACACTTCTTGAATTTGGGACGTTATTCTATTAATATCTTGCATAATAGATGAAAATGCGAGTTCTGCCTTATGTGCTGCTTCTTTACCACCGCTAGCCTGTTGTTGACCTTTTTTCATTACATGAACTGTATCCTGTGTATCTTGATGTATAAAACGTATTAAATTATTTATATCATTTACAGATGTTTTAGATTTCTCAGCCAGACCTCTTACTTCAGCTGCAACTACTGCAAATCCTTTTCCATTTTCTCCGGCGCGTGCTGCCTCAATTGCTGCATTTAAGGCAAGTAAATTCGTTTGTTCCGCAATATTAGTAATAATATCTAGTGCTTCTTCAATTTGTTGTGTACGCGTAACAAGTCTATCAATGACCTTAGAAGTTTCTTCGACAACTTCATTCACACTATTCATTTGACGAATAGATTGTTTTATAACTTCACTACCAGAATTTGCTTGATCTATTGTTGCAACAGCAACTTCCGCAACCATCGCTGAAGATTCAGCTACTGTTTGAACTCCAGTTGCAATTTCTTCCATCGAAGTTGAACTTTCTTGAATACTAGTCACTTGTCCCTCTATTTCTTTATTTACTTCAGAAGTAGTTCGAACAACCTCGTTTGATATATGTGCTGCCGTTTTTGTCTCTTGTAGCATATTTTCAGTTGAAATAATCACTTCTTTCGCTGTAACCTTCACCTGACCGACTAATTGTTGCAAGTTATCTAACATACTATTAAAGGATTGTACAATACGGCCTAATTCGTTCTCTGATTTATAAGAAGTTCGAATTGTTAAATCTCCAGCAGATACTCGTTCCATATCTTTTTGTAATAATACAATTGGTTTTTTTATAACATTTTTTATTATAAAACCAATAAAAATGATTATTATGATTCCAACAAATGAAATAATTACAAATGTTATTATTGTATTTTTCACACTATTAATATTCTCTTTTTGTAGTTGTTCAGCCGCGGTATTATTATATAAAATAAGTTCACGAATAGACTGAATTGTTTTTCTCATATTAGGTTCAATTTCTTTTAAATAATAGCTATACGCTTCTTCATTATTAGTCAATCCCAAGTCCTGTGCTTTCTTCATTTGTATTCTTAAATCTTTGAATTGACTTTGAAATGCATTATACAAGTCCTTTTCTTTATGAGAACTAATTCTAGTTTCAAATTGTTTTAATAACTCATCACTTTCTTTCCTAGTCTTATCTATTTCAGATATTAGTTCTTTCATTCTTTTTTCATCTTTCGATATCATAATCTCCATAAAATTCATATTAGCATGGTAAAAATTTGATTCTACACTTCCTATCCATTGAATTGGTAATAGCCTTTCGTCATACATACTAGAAGATGTATTTTCACCTTTTTGAAGCCCTAAAAATCCCAGTGAAGATAACATGATACAAGCCAAACTCGATATAATGACTAACACATTTAATTTCGTTCCAATTTTACTATTTTTAATAAAAGACAATAAATTCATCTCATCTATATATTATGTTTATATGTTTTATATTACAATAATTATCGACATTTATCGACATTTATTTCAAATCAATCTTATAAACACATTAAATTATTATATAAACTATATAAATCTATTCAAAGAACTTTGATTCTCATCGTATCAAATACTAAAAAGTCTTATAGGAATTCCACAAGACTTTTAATAGAGTTACATTGTTTTTATGAAATTATGGTAAAAATTAAAGTGACTTATTAGTTCTTATAACTTCTTGATAGAGAATCGGGGACCACTTATCACTAACATAATCTTGGATAACCCAACCAACTCTTTTTGGATCCTCTTGTTTAATATATGCCGCAATTTCGGGATTTATATAAGAGGCATAATAATATGGACTATTCCATGCTGTACCACCAGAAGACAAGCTTGTAAAATTAATATATAGATGATTAACATCTTCACTATTGTTAATCGTCTCATTTATTGTATCTTTAATAGCGTTTACTTTCTCATCATAACTCACTTTATATTGATCTTGTACTGTTACATTTACATTTTGATTTATAGTTGAGGTAAACGTCTCATTGTCTGGCCAATAGAAATTATTATATCCCCCAGATTCATTACTACCACTATATCTTTTTAGTAATACAATTTTCCCACGAGCATCTCCAAGCTTTATATTCCCTTCTGTTTTTAAAAAGATTGGATCACGAAAATAATTTTTCTCAAATGTACTACTAAATGAGTTTTCCGCCCCTTTCATATCCTCATACTCTTTTTTTAAAGACATAATAATCGTTTCACTTGGATTATCTTTTAAAAATTGTTTCGCTTCATTTATAAATTCATGCAATGTTACATAAAGATATAATGGCCCATGATGAAGAACTATCGTATTATCATCTGTTAAACGCCCTCTAATATCAAAAATTCTAGATCCGTGATCCATTTGGTAACGAAAATTATATTCTTGCGTCATTCCCCATACTTGCTTTATCGGATTTTGCAACTTGAACGTTCCACTATCATGTGTTCCTGGAATTGAAATTCGTGCTAACGGTACGTTATCGGGTATAGGTTGCATCCATTTTGACCAATTTTCAAGTTCATTAATAGAGCTAGCTGCAACTACTTGCTTATCATTTAAAGCAAATACAAATGTACTAAATATAGTACTACATATGAATAATTTCAAAAAAAATTTCTTATTGCTCATTATTATTCCTCTCTTTTTCTGTTTTTATATCAAACTTATTGAATGTAATATAGGGTAGTTAATAAAAAAACATTCACATATTCTCAATGTATTAGGAAAATTTAAAGTCCCTTTCTACTAGATAAATTATAGTAATCAACAACATAAACTTCAATGGGCTTTCATATGCAATATTTCATATTTGGGTCCTACATGATATAAATAAAAAACTTATGATGATTATTTATTCCATACGTGCTAATATACTTATATTAAAATATAAATACGTACCTTATATACTCTGAACTACATTATTCAATAGCTAAAACTTAATTTTTTATTAGGAGGATTTACAATGAAATTATTAAAAATAAAACATATAATTCCTTTATCTGCAGTAGCACTTACATTCGTATGTAATCAAAGTACAGCTGAAGCTTCCACCATACATACAGTAAAAAAGAATGATACACTTTGGGGCATCAGTAAGCAATATGGCGTTTCCATACAGGCCATTAAACAAGCGAATAATAAAGGAAACGATCAAGCTTTTATTGGAGAACAGTTACATATTCCAGAATCTATGAAATCAAATGAGGTTACAGTTCATCAAAACGAAAAAACTACGAACACTTCTGGACAAATTATTTACCAAGTACAACCGGGAGATTCATTAGAAACGATAGCAAAGCGCTACAACGTAACCGTTCAATCTATAAAACAAATTAACAACACAGTCGGTAACAAGCTTTATACAGGACAACATTTGAAAATTAATTCCAGTATTTCCGAAAAAGAAAAAGACTTAATGGCACGCTTAGTTACCGCGGAGGCAGGTGGCGAATCATATAAAGGAAAAGTAGCTGTAGCAAAAGTTATCCTAAATCGAGTAAATGCAAAAGGATTTCCAAATACAATAACAGGTGTTATTTATGAACCTATTAAACGCGGATATGCATTTACTCCTGTTACCGATGGTAGAATTAATCAGCCTGCAAGCGCTGAAGCAAAAATGGCTGTAGAAGAGGCTATCTCCACAAGTGGAATACATTCTGATTGGCTTTATTTCTACAACCCAAAAACATCAACAGACAAATGGATTACGACACGTCAAACAGTAGCAGTAATCGGTAACCACGTCTTCGCTAAATAAAACTATAATTCCCTTCAAATTTATACACTTAACAACTATTTCAAATGATTAACAGACCTCTTTACTTAAAAGGTCTGTTCTTTTTATATTTAAGCTTTTTATTAACCATATGATAAAATGATTGTTTAAAAGTATCTCTCTTTTCAAATAAAAAACTGTTGTATCTCATTCATCATTTAGAGTAATTGAGAAAGTATCAAATCCACAACTATGACTTTATTAATAAAAGCTATTTCTTAACTTCATAAAAGTGTTATACACTAAGAAAATAAAAAACAAACTATTCGTTAGCAGGTGAAAGAATATGTATGATGTTACAATTATCGGAGCTGGAGTGAGTAGCATTTTTATGGCTTATTCACTAGCTAAAAATAATAAAAAGGTTTTAATTCTTGATAAAGGTAAAGCGCTAGAAGATCGCCATTGTCCTTTAGACCAAGGAAAAGTGTGTAATTGTACTACATGTGATAAATATTTCGGGTTTGGTGGTTTAGGAAAATCTGAAGGGAAATTTAATTATACAAACGGATTTGGCGGAGAACTTGAGCAAAAAGTCGGTAAAGAAGGCTTTTTACAACTTATGGCTGAAGTAGATGAGATTCTATGTCAGTTCGGAGGAAATTCTGTTTCAAAATATTCTACAGAAAATCCAACCCTTAATAAGAGAGCTGAAACGTGTGGTTTACAAATGCTCACAACAGAAGTAAGGCATCTTGGCACTACACTTTCAAGTAATATTTTTCAGCAGCTCTACGAATTTTTACTTACGAAAATAAATATCCGATTCCATATAGATGTAGAACATATCATAAGGCAGAAAGATCATTTTAAAATAGATACCAATCAAGGAATAGTTCAATCTAAGCAACTCGTATTTGCAACAGGACGTTCCGGGGCGGATTGGTTAAAAGAAATGTGCACTTCTCTAAATATTTCTCAAGAGCAAACTCGTGTAGATTTAGGTATTAGAGTAGAGATGAAAGAACACCAATTACGTTCTATATTAAAAAATACATTTGAGACGAAACTTTCTTATGAGCATGAACTTTTCACGGCTACTACTTACTGTATGAATCCAAAAGGACGCATTATTCGAAAGTACGAAGACGGCTTGATTATGCCTGACGGTCAAAATTTCCGAGAGCAAGAAACTGGCACTTCTAACTTAAATTTCACTTTATTTATCCCGCGCTATTTTCCAACTCTCAAAGAAGCAAATGTATACGCAAGTTCAATTATTAAAAACATTAACCAAGGACGAGATCGGATTGTTATACAGCGTTTAGAGGACTTAATAAAGAAACAACCTACAGCGGAGAACAACATGAAACATAATCGTATACAGCCTACACTACACGGAGATTATGGAGACTTGAATAAAGAAATTCCTTCACTATATATTGAAGGACTCAAAAAATTTTTATTACGTTTAGAACAATTTATCCAAGAACCTATCGATCAAGATACTTTATTATATGGAATTGATGGCAAGTTCTACGCTCCTACAATAAAAATCAATAACCATTTTGAAACAAGTATGAATGGGCTATTTTTAATTGGAGATTGTTCAGGCGTCACTCATTCATTATCTCAAGCAGCTGCAAGTGGCCTGTATGTTGGAAAATACTTGTCTGACATTTAATTGCTATAATTTAGATACCAATCAAACATTTTGAGTTTCACCAGTACTTTATTATGTAGTAATAGCATGAATGAAATCCTTCCCGTGCTACTGATTAACCCACAAAGAATCGGGATTTTACAAGATACATATTTAATATAACCATGTATGTAAAACTATTGACATTCAATTCTAACAAATTGAATGTCAATAGTTTTACAAGTCTCTATTCATTTTCACTTTTATTTGTTCGATATTTTGTAACATCGCCGTAGTGTTTAATATGTTAGGATGTCTATAAGTATTTTTTACTACAACTATGACTTTTTCTGCTCCGTTTCTAAAAAAATTGGATTTATGTTACTTCGCTTTAAAATTCTCCATTATATGTATATGAATACTTCAAATTATTACCTTTAGGAAAATATAATCTAAATGGTTCACCACACTCTAATAGTTATAAAAATATAATATATAACATTGGTTAAATAATCCATATAAAGAAGGTGTAAAAATGAAGAATAAAATAAATTTACAAATGCAAAATATAAGCTTTGTTATAATAATTGCTTTAGCAGTATGGTTAAAAACATACCTTATTACGCGATTCAGTTTTGATTTAAAAATTGAGTCTTCTACACAAGAACTTATTTTGTTTATTAGCCCTCTCGCTGCATCGTTAGCATTTGTTGGATTAGCATTATTTGCAACTGGTGAAAAGAGAAATTATATAGCGCTATGTATTAATGTCTTATTAACTATAGTTCTCGTTGGAAATGTAATGTTCTATGATTTTTATAGTGATTTTGTTACGTTGCCAGTACTTGGACAAACATCTAACTTTACACAGTTAGGCGGCAGTATTATAGAAATATTGAACTACAAAATTATACTCGCATTCGTAGACATTATTTTCTTCTTTATTTTATTAAAAAAGAAAGCAATAGTCTTTAAAACAGAACGTGTAACTCATTCTGC
Organism: Bacillus sp. FDAARGOS_1420; assembly: GCF_019344915.1. Lineage (NCBI taxonomy): Bacteria > Bacillati > Bacillota > Bacilli > Caryophanales > Bacillaceae > Bacillus > Bacillus sp. FDAARGOS_1420. Next base: position 2,820,542 of record NZ_JAHWJB010000002.1, read on the forward strand.
ACGCTTATTATATTTTCTTTTAACAATTGGTGTATTTTTTGCAAATCTACAGCTTGCAGAAAAAGAACGACCTGAATTATTAACGAGATCCTTCGACCGCGTAATGCTTGTAAAAAATTTAGGACTATACACTCATCAAGTATATGATTTAACACTACAAGTAAAAGCTGGATCCCAAAAGGCACTTGCAGATAGTAGTAAATTACAAGAAACTGAAAACTACGTAAAATCAAACCAAAGTGAACCAAATCCTAATATGTTTGGTGCAGCGAAAGGAAAAAACGTAATTGTCGTTACTCTTGAATCTTTGCAAACCTTTTTAATAGGTGCATCAGTTAACGGTCAAGAAGTTACGCCATTCTTAAATGAATTCATAAATGAAAGCTATTATTTCGATAACTTTTTCCACCAAACTGGTCAAGGAAAAACATCGGATTCTGAATTTCTAATAGATACATCGTTGTATCCATTAAATCGAGGTGCTGTATTCTTCACGCACGGTAACAACGATTATACTGCGACTCCAGAAATTTTACGTCAGCAAGGCTATTTCACTTCTGTATTCCATGCGAATAACGCAACATTCTGGAATCGTAATATTATGTACTCCGCTCTTGGTTATGATCGTTACTATAATGAACTTGATTACAAAATTACGCCCGAAACAAATTTAAATTGGGGATTAAAAGATATCGAATACTTTGATCAATCAGTAGATATATTAAAAACTGTTGATCAACCATTTTACGCTCGTTTCCTTACTTTAACAAACCATTATCCATTTACGTATGATGAAGATACAAAATTCATTGAACCATACAACTCTGGTAATGGCGTATTTGATCGTTACATCGTAACAGCACGTTACTTAGACGAATCAATTAAAAAATTTATTGAGCGTTTGAAAGCCGAGGGAATGTATGATGATTCTATTATTGTGTTATACGGTGATCATTACGGCATTTCTGAAAAACATAATCGCGCAATGGCACAGTTTTTAGAAAAAGATCAAATAACAGAATTTGATACTTTAAATTTACAACGCACACCTTTATATATTCATATCCCTGGCCAAACAGAAGGTCAAACTATTTCAAAGCCTACGGGACAAATCGATATGAAACCTACTATTCTAAATTTATTAGGGATTGATACTACTAACGATATCCGTTTTGGCCATGATATGTTTTCAGATGAATATACCGGTTTTGTTGTTTTACGTGATGGTAGCTTTATTACAGACAAGTATGCATATACAAATCATACTTTTTATAATCGAGAAACAGGTGAGGTTGTAGATTTACCAAAAAAAGAAGCTCAAGAAATGATTAACCGTGCACAAAATGAATTACGAATGTCTGACAAAATTATTGAAGGCGATTTATTACGTTTCTCAGAAAGTAATAAAATTAAAACTGGAGAAGTAAAAACTAAAATTAAAGAAACTGAAAAATAATCTATATGGCAAAGGAGCAACTTATTAAAAGTTGCTCCCTTTTTACTTTCTTATAACACATGGTGCAATTTTATATAAAAAACCTGATATATTTTACTTTTATTCTACGCTTGTTTCTAAAGTTACATCTGTATAGGAATTAACCTCACCTATATTCAAGATTACTTCACATTGACGTAATCTCAATTCAAAGAGCTTTATAGGATCATGGTAAACTTCAGGGTTTGATTTCATTTTATGCAATTTATCTTGTTTTTCTTTTATTTCTAAATGAGTGTTTTCTATAGCTTGTTCCAACGCACCAAATGGATTTCTAAAGAACATATTAATATCCCGCTCTTGTGTGTTTTCAAACAGCTCAAATTGCAAGAAAAACTTCTTCATAATAGAAGTCGTTACATCGGTATAATCTTCATTTTCTAAATACTGTTTGTATTTGTTATATAGCATAGCTTTATTTTTAGGAAGAACTCCAAATAATTTACCGGCACTTTTCAGTAAAAATTGCGCCGGTGTAAATCGGCGTAAAATATTTACTTCTTCCATTTGTATTCTAGTTGTCATTCTATCAGTATCTCTGCGCCAATCATCAATTACTTTAAAGTCACATTCTAACTGTATTCGATTTTCTCCAAATAAAGAATTAAGTCCTTCACTGGTTTCTGCTAAGTACAATTGACTTTGAAGGAGCTCGTTATTAGAAGTCGCAATCCAATTCTGCATAGAGCGAGCAAGATTAGGTAATACAGTTTGTTCTAGATATTGTTGCACTCTTCCATTCATCGCTGTGTTTAGTTCAATATCAATGTGACTAAAATCGCTTTCTTCACTAATTAAATCGGAACAACTCTGCAATAGTTTCGGAATATGTTCTTTAAGATCATTAGTAATTTCGCTTTTCATCGTACGATATGATTCTGTAATTAAATGAATTTTTTCCTTCTCAAAAGCAGTAAGGTTATTAATACAACCATTAAGTTTAACTAACATATCTTCATTCCAATTAATAGAATCCACTAAATCTTTTTCCCTCTCGACGCGTTTATCCAAAAGATATGTAATTGTTTTTCGAATGAAAAACAATAGCCTTTCAGTACGTTCTGCATCAATATTTTTATGGTTAAAGTTAAAATGAATAAACTCAGTTAAATCGTTTAGTTGTTTACTATTTGTATATAACGAAGAATAAGGGAAAACTCTTGCATTAGGGAAATATGTGTTAATTCTCACTTGCGTATCTTGTATAACTCTTTTTGCTTCTGCTTCATTGTAAATGTTATCAATTTTATTTAATAAAAAATGAACTTGTAGATTTGGTGTATGTTCTTGGATACTCAATAGAATGTCACGTTCTTTGTCAGTAAAAGGTGAATCCGCATTCAATACGAATAATAATTCATCTACAGAATTTAAATATTCAAACACCTCATCTCTCGCATCATTGTTCCTATTAAAGCTAGGTGTAACAACGCATGTAAGTTTGTTTTCACTTAAAAATCTGCATGGTAACTTAAATTCAACACATGCTCTATCTCTATATGTTTGACGGTGCACTGCCATCATGTTATGGAAATCAGAGAAATTCTCAGTTGTTGTAATTTCCGAATCTGTTATAGCGTTAATTTTTGTATAAGCGTCATTTTTAAAAACAACTACATTTGAGATTGAGTTTTCTAATATATTTTCTCCTAAAATAGAGTTAATAAATGAAGCTTTTCCGTTCCCTGAAGTTCCAGTTACTAATAGGCGATTTGTTCTTAAATCTGCAAGCTCACCAACTAACCAGCTAAATCGGTGACCCATTTCTAAATCATGTTCTTGTGCCCAGTGTGTAATGGATTCAAAAAGATGTAAACTATACTCTAAGCCATTCACATGATTAATAGAATATGAAAGTAGTTTTTCCGCATCTTTTATATCCGCTGAATCTATTTTAGAAGGAAAAATCTCATCCCATGCCAATACTGCTGCAGATGGAAATACAGCATGAGAGGGATTGACTACCTTTAACCAATTTGTTAACAGATTTGGAATGATATCGTGTAATTGTCTAAGCATATATTGACCTTGAATTAATTCAAAGTATGTTTCTTCGTAAAGAGAAGAAATTTCGTCCCATATATCGGACGAATGTATTTCGATATGTATGAAAAATTCATTTATTGTGTTGAGCCATAATAAGTAATTTTGTTCATCTTTATAGCTGTGCCAAAGTGATGAAACAATTTGCGTAAATTGTACTTGATCTACATTATTTAATGTAACTAATACTTTATAAAAATAGTCTGGTGAAATATTTTTAGTAAATCCTTTATCGATATATTCTTTTAGAACCTCAAACCACGGATAAGATTCTGTTCGAATTAACTCGTTCACAGCAAGCTCTACTGCACTATCAAAATCTTGCTGTTCTTCATAAAAGGAACGGGCAATTATTGTAACGTTTGGATAATCGGGATTTAAAGAAACTGCTTCTTTAATAGCAGCGAAAGCTGAATCAAAATTATTTTGCTCGATATAAAGAGACAGTAATTGCAGTACAATTTCGGTCATCAGTATTTTGTTATCAGTATTAATAGAAGTATACACGTTTTCCGCAACTGATAATTGGTTAAGTTCGAAGTAAGCATCCGCAATATTTTTTTGTGCCCATGGCGCTAATTCATTACTAACTTTCTCCCATTTAAAAATAGCTGCTTCAAAATCTTGATGGTGATAATAAAATTCACCTTGTGCAAAACGAATATAAGATCCATCAGAAATCTCATTTTTTTCTTCGTTTACATAAGCTTCTCCAAGTACTTGAAGAGGTGGGTGTGTTTCATTCTCCATTAGGAATGTTTCATAATACATCTTTTTTATTAATTGTTTTTCTAATCTCATCTTTTCCCCCACTATATCTCGAAAATACATTTTTTGAGATATGTCAATACTTTTTTGTATGTATGCTTTTTATCTTAACAAAGAATTCCTTTTAGAAAATTTCATTTTCCTTTCATTTTTCAAGTAAGATTGAATTTTTATGAGAAAAGTTTCAGTTTTTTTTCAATTCCCTTTCAGTTGTGAAACAACATTAAATGTTCCTAATAACCTAATAATAATATAATATTTCACATTATATTATCAGGAAAACTCTATATATATTACATTATAAAAACAATCTATAACGAATATATATGCAAGACTCCCTTCGCTAATAAATAAAAGAAATCGTTATAATATATTTCTCACATTGTTTTCCTTTGAAATATTTCAGTAGTTACGTAATTAAATTCCATTAACCTATATAAATAACTAGTCCAAAAAAAATCTATATGCATATCATGTTATAGTAAAGAATTCAGGAAATCCTAAAAGGAGGCATTTTCATGTTTGAAGATAAATCTAAAATAAACTACCCATATGAATTTACTGAAACTACAACAATCCCTCTAAAAAACCCCATCAATAAAACATACAAAAACGGCTCTGGTACACATACTTTCCCAATAAAAAAACACTACAAAGAACAAGTTCTATACACTGAAAAAATTAATAATAATAATAAAAATAAATAATCATATAGATCCTTATAACAATTAACAAAGTAAGAATCTATGTTTAGCCGTGCATAGTTACGCTTTTAATAATGTACAACCTTTATTTTAAAATCCACGTACCTTTTAAAAAGTGCTGATATACAGCGCTTTTTTATACATAGATAATGGAAGAACTTGAATTATAAATATAAGGTATGGATTTTTTTCCATACCTTTTTTGTTCTTTGCTATTTATAAATGGAGTACGCTCATGTTTACTTTGCATAATAGCACTTTAATGGCCCTTCTAGAAGTCGTTGGATTGAATTTATATAATACCTTGAATATTTTACGTCTATTTTTTCTTAAGGGATATTTATTCAGGTTACTTATTAGATTATCAATTATATCCCTTCCGACCCCTACTTTTTATAAGCATTATTGCTCTATTATATATATTTAAAAATTTACCAAACGTTGTTTCAAAGCTACTTAGTTTTCATAAAATATTTTTTGTTTCCGTTGGAACGGATAGGCTTTAATCTCATCTGTATCTAAATTTTCATGAAATAAATGAATGGCCATAATTTGTCTACAATCGTAGGTATGATAATAATATGTTCCGGACTCCATACACATTACGCTTGTATAAATGGTATTATCTAATGCACCGTCTTCTGTTATTACTCCGCCTTTAGGAACCTCGCAATTTGATAAGATATGAAAAAGGGCCGATACTCCCTCTTCTTCACTATCTATACCTTGAATGTTTTGTTTGCCATATGCTGCCCGCACAAACCTTGATGGCGGGGTGAAATCCCCTGGAAGTCCCATTGAACCTGAGCCCTGACCAAAAGCACTTAATGGTACATTACTCCACTCAGTTGGCGCGAATGGCTGCGATTTAAGGCCTATATATTGTCTTAAATTTTGCAAATGCCAATTAAACTCTGGACTATTCGTCATCACTCCTAGTGGGTTGTCATACATTTTTAATCCTTCATTTGTCGGCTCCAGTACAATGCAATCTCCCCATTTATCCGCTAAAATCCAATGTAGTGGTGGCGTAAGTCCTAAATCCGGTAATGGTATATCCAAAAAGGTAAGGCTATCTACAGATTTCTTTAACTCTTTGACAGAATTGAATTGTGTGAGACTCCAAGTCACAAAATCAAATGGAGCCAAATTCGTTTTGTTGTCATCTATGCTTTGACTATAAGTTGCGAATCCTGGAAAATAGAGTGTTGCACATGTCATACCTGCTTCATTTACTCCGTCCGCCATAATGATCCTTCCTTGATGATTAATTCCCATTCCGACCGTAGCATGTTTCGTATTAATGATTTCACCAGTTATATTATTCCACTGGTAATGCCGAGGAATGATTATTACTTCTTGATTCATATCTAATGTAAAATCCATCGTTCTTGCAAAAAGATGCTGACCGTTTTTTGTCTGTAATGTCAAACTAGTACACATAAAGAACACCCCATTTTATGGTTTTATCTACACTTTACATAATTCCGATAAATCTGTAAATTAAAAACCCCTTTCCTTACAAAAAAATGAGAAAGCACATATACATTACAAATAGGTTATTTCTAGTTTATAGTTGCTCATCCAAAGTATCAACGGTAGCCTGAAGAACAACTGATTTTATTTCTTTTTCTGGTATAAGCATTGATGTAATTTTGTCTAAACCAATAGTCCATTCATAAAAATAGGGATCCCCTAATCCTGCTCCTAGATTCATAATTTATACTCCTTAACTTTTAATTAACAATTCTACTTCTAACAAAAACGTAAAATCCGTGTTGATCACTCTTCTAATACCCAATACTCATATAATTTATTAGTTCATGCTATATTATATATTAATGATCAAATAACATTCTAACACTATGTTACTAATACTCCCAAAATATAATTAATTAATCCTATTAATATGATATAATATTTTTAATAATATTTAAAATATTAAATTGGAACAGGGGAGTGAGTAACTTTGATCGAGAAACAATTATCAGACTTTTACAAAAACAAACTAACTAGCTGGAATTTAATATATAAACCTATTTCTTTAAAATATAAAATTTTTAAAGCTATTTTCGCCATTATTACTTTAATTTTTATAGGATTATATCTTTACGCTGTATTTTCAACAAATAATAAAACTATTTTATACAACCCTTTTATGCATCTTATTATATACTGTTTAATTACCGTTGCATTTTTTCAACTTTTCAAAAAAGTAGTGATTATACCTGCCCAAAAACAAGCTTATAAAAAATATAAGATAGATATTAAAAGCCCTTATTGGAATGAATCCATTAGTTTAATAATTAAATCTTTTCTAATTCAAAACAACATACTAATTGGTAAACCAGAAACAGACGAAAAAACATTAGAGTTTCTAATAAACATTTTGCATAAACGCATTGACCAACTCGAGAAAAAAGGGTGGGCACCTATCCTTTCAACCTATAGTGGATTAGCTTTACTATTCATCATTCCTACTTGGACAGCCTTCAATCAATGGATGAATAATCCAAATAATGAAATATTGGTTACTAGTTCTCAGGCAATAGGCTATTTTTTAGGAATTTGTGCCCTTATACTCATAATTATATTTTTCATTTGGGCACCTATTCGTCAAGGGTTTTTAGAAGAAATGTTTTCTTCCCAATTAAAGGACACCCGACACCTTACTCAGGCCCTAGAGAATATAAGAATTGCAGTACATACCCCAACATATTATCAAAAAATTGAATCCAAAGTTATGCAACCGCAGATAATAGATTCAATTATCCAAGAATATATGACTGACAGTGAAGAACAAACAAATATTTCCCCTCTTCCTAACAACATGTTTGTCGCAGATGAAATTGAAAAGTTGGCCATTTTAAGAGATAAAAAAATCATTACAGATAAAGAATTTATTAAACAGAAAGAAAAACTTTTAAATTAAATCCAATAAAAAAAGAAGCGATGTATCATCGCTTCTTTTTTACTAATTCATTTCAAAAATTATATTAATCCCTACATAACCCTCTTAAACATCTTCTCCAACTCATAAGTAGAATGATGCACCAGAATCGGTCTTCCATGCGGACATGTATATGGGTTTGTTGTTGTACGAAGTTCTTCAAGTAAGGCGAATATTTGATCGTTCGTTAAATATTGATTTGCTTTAATTGAAGCTTTACAGCTCATCATAATAGCTGCTTCTTCACGTAATTTTTTAATATCAACTTTTTTTAGTTTGACGACTTGCTCCATCATCTCATCAATGATTTCTGTTTCTTGTCCTTTCGGGAACCACGTTGGATGCGAACGAACGATAAAGGATTGATGGCCAAACTGCTCTAAAAATAATCCGACTTTTTTTAGTTCTTCTAACTGCTCTTCGACACGTAAAAATTCGGTAAGAGATAAATCGATGCGGTACGGTACAAGTAATTCTTGTACTTCTTGCGTAACTCGTCCCACTTTATCACGGAAATATTCATAATTGATGCGCTCCTGCGCAGCATGCTGATCAATCATATATAACCCATTATCATTTTGAGCGAAAATATATGTTCCGTGCATTTGTCCAATTGGATAAAGCGGTGGTAAATCATTACCGTTCATTTCAATCTCTTTTATTTCGTGAACTTCTTCTTCCAATTCCTCTAATTCAAAATCGTCATCGTTGCTAGTCCATTCCTTTTCCTCTCGAACCGTTTTTTCTATTACCGGCTTAGAGGATGGCTGCCAGCTTTGCTCTTCTCTTACTAGTGACTGTGGTGGTTGCCATTCTTGCTTCGGCGGTTGCCAAAGTTGTGCTGGTTGTTTCACAGTCGTTGTTTCTTCTTGTTTTTCATCCATACCAGTCGGTAAAACGATGTTAGGCATAGATGATTCTCTCGGTTTTGTATGCTCAAACTTGAACTGTTCCTGCACACTTTCATCTTTTTCTTTTTTCTTCGTTGTTACACCAGCATCTGGAATGAGTTGTATTTTTTTGAATGCAGCTTGCAATGTTTCTTCGATAAGCTTTAGCAATTCTTGTTCTTTACTAAAGCGAACTTCTAATTTTGCTGGATGTACGTTGACATCAACAAGCATTGGATCCATTTCAATTGATAAGAAGCCGATTGGGTATCTTCCGATTGGCAATAACGTATGATATCCTTGCTGAATTGCTTTCATTAATACAAAATTTCGAACGTAACGGCCATTTACAATCGTTGACATATAGTTACGAGACGCTCTCGTTACTTCTGGTAATGTTACATAGCCTTTAATGGTAAAGTCTAGAGACTCAGCTTCAATCGGAATCAGCTTCTTCGCAACTTGAATGCTGTAAATCGATGCAAGTACTTGTCTTACATCACCGTTTCCTGATGTATGAAGCAATTTCTTTTCATTATGAAACAGTTTTAACGATACTTCAGGATGTGACATTGCAATACGATACACGATATCTGTAATGTTCCCAAGCTCTGTATGAATCGTTTTCATATATTTAAGGCGCGCTGGTGTATTAAAAAATAAGTTTTGTACAGTAATATCTGTTCCTTTTCGGCTTGCCGTTTTCTCTTGTTTTATAATGTCTCCACCTTTAATAATAAGGTGTGTGCCAGGCGCATCACCTGTGCTCGTAATTAATTCTAATTCACTCACTGAGGCAATACTCGGCAGGGCCTCTCCGCGGAAACCGAGCGTTCTTATACGAAATAAATCATTTTCATCTTTAATTTTACTCGTTGCGTGTCGTTCAAATGCAACGATACAATCTTCTTCAGCAATACCATCTCCATTATCGATGATGCGAATCTTCGATAATCCAGCTTCTTCTAAGTGGATTTCAATAGATGTACTATTCGCATCGATGGAATTTTCCACGAGTTCTTTTACAACTGAGGCAGGGCGCTCTACTACTTCCCCTGCCGCAATTAAGTTAGAGAGTTGATCATCGAGTTTGCGAATTTTCCCCATCTACTTACTCATCCTTTCTTTAACTTTTTCTGTAAACGATACAGTTCATTCATCGCTTCTAAAGGCGTCATATCGAGTAAATCAATCTTTTTAATTTGTGCAAGTACTGCCGTTTCTTTTGCATCTAGAACTGACTTGTCTTGTTTTTTCGAAGACTGTTCTCCACCAAAGAATGATAATTGCGATTCTTCCTCAGTCTCTACTTTCGTCTCTTGTATTTCTGCTGGTTCTTCTTTTACAACAACTGGTTCTGGAGCGACTTCTGGCACTTTCACTTCTACTCGTTTCGGAATAACAATTTCTTCCTGTCCTTCTAGTTGTGCTAACACTTCTTTCGCGCGAGCGATTAAGCTCTCTGGAAGCTCGGCAAGTTGAGCAACGTGAATTCCGTAACTTTTATCAGCCGCTCCATCTTGAATTTTATGAAGGAAAACTACTTTTCCATTCTCTTCAATTGCTGAAACATGTACATTCTTTAGTTGGTCTAAACTTTCTTCTAACACTGTTAATTCATGATAATGTGTAGAGAATAATGTTTTCGCACCAATTTGGTCATGAATATGTTCAATGATTGCTTGCGCAAGTGCCATACCATCATACGTAGATGTACCGCGTCCAATTTCATCGAATAAAATTAAACTTCTCTCTGATGCATTTGCAATTGCATTTTTCGCTTCTAACATTTCAACCATAAATGTACTTTGACCTGAGATTAAATCATCCGCTGCACCAATTCTCGTAAAGATTTGATCGAAGACAGGTAATACTGCTTCTGTCGCTGGTACAAAACAACCAATTTGTGACATAACAGTAACAAGTGCTAATTGTCTCATATACGTACTTTTACCAGACATGTTCGGTCCTGTAATTAAAAAGACATCCATCTTCTCCGGCATAATACAATCATTCGGTACATACAATTTCCCGTTCAATACTTTTTCAACGACAGGATGACGACCATCTTTAATAAAGATTTCGCGCTTATTTGTTAAAACAGGTTTTACAAACTGCTCTTCTTCACTAACTGTCGCAAAGCTTTGCAGTACGTCTAGTTCACTAATTACTTTCGCTAAATGCTGTAATTTCGGAATGAATACTTTGACTTCTTCGCGAAGCGCTGTAAATAAATCGTATTCTAATTGTACAATTTTCTCTTCTGCTTCTAAGATTAATGTTTCTTTTTCTTTTAATTCATCTGTTATGAAACGCTCTGCATTAGCAAGCGTTTGTTTACGCTCATAGCGCCCTTCTGGAAGTGCTGCAAGATTAGCCTTCGTCACTTCAATATAGTAGCCGAAAATACGGTTGTACCCAATTTTTAATGATTTAACCCCTGTAATATCACGCTCTCGTTTTTCAAGCTCAGCAATCCACGTTTTTCCGTTTTTACTAACGTAACGATATTGATCAAGCTTGTCATTATAACCGTCTTTAATAATATCTCCATCTTTAATAGAAAGCGGTGGGTTTTCTTGAATACTTCTTCCTAGTAATTCAGTTAAGCTCTCACATGGATCCGCACCTTGAATTAACCTTGCTGCATAAGCATTATCTAAAAGACTAATCGCTTCTAAAATAGCTGGTACTTGAAGTAAAGAACGTCTTAATTGTAATAAGTCCCGTGCATTTACATTACCAAATGCAACTTTCCCTGCTAAACGCTCTAAATCATATACTTCTTTTAACTTTTCTTTTAAATCTTCACGTAAGAAGTAATCATTTACAAACATTTCAACCATTTCTAAACGCTCTTCAACTTTTTCTTTCTGGATAAGTGGACGTTCCATCCACTGTTTTAACATACGCCCACCCATAGCCGTTTTTGTTTTGTCTAATAGCCATAATAATGAGCCTGTCTTTTCCTTCGTGCGAAGAGTCTCTGTTAACTCTAAATTGCGTTTTGAATGCACATCAATTTTCATAAATTGATTCGTGTAATAAATTTCTACTGGTTGCAAGTGATCTAACGAACGTTTTTGTGTTCTTATCACATAGTTAAATAAGCGTCCAATTGCTTTAATTAATTTTGCTTGGGAAACACTTTTCACAAGATGTTCTAATCCTTCTGGAATAGTTGTTGCATCTTCATACGAAATCGTCATTTTTAATGTTTCAGTTAATTTATTTAATTCATCTTTTGAAAATGTAGAATCTACAACAATTTCTTTTGAACCAGTCGCATACACTTCTAATAAAATATCTTCTACTGAACCAGTTAATAACGTGACTGTATTTTGTCCAGTCGTTAAGTCATTACAAGCTAGCGCATAAGATCCATCTTCGAAATGTGTTAATGCTGCTAAGAAGTTATTCTCCTTCTCGTCTATTGTACGCCCTTCCATCATCGTTCCTGGCGTAATTAGTTGTACTACTTCACGACGTACTACACCTTTAGCTGTTTTTGGGTCTTCCACTTGCTCACAAACAGCTACTTTATATCCTTTTTCAACAAGTTGTTCAATATAATTTTTAGCTGCATGATGCGGTACACCACACATCGGTATACGTTCACTACTACCACCATCTCGGCTCGTTAATGTAATTTCAAGTTCATGAGCTGCTTTAACCGCATCTTCAAAGAACATTTCATAAAAATCACCTAATCGGAAAAATAAAAAGGCATCTTGATAGTCTGCCTTAACCTTTAAGTATTGCTGTATCATAGGCGTATATTGCGTCATGTCTTTCCTCCATAATTCTTACATAATAATCTATATTCATATATGTCACACTTCACGGACATCCATATCTCCTATTCCAGGAGTCTTTCCTCATTATAGCACATTTCATAAGGAATCATGTTCATGCAGAACCACTTATGTACTGTAAAAAGCTAGGAAGAACTTCTCCCTAGCTTTCTCTTACTCTTCTTCTGCATCGACGATAAAGTTCGGATCTAATTCTTCAAACTCATCATCATCGACTTGGAAATCCTCGTCTGATTCTACGCAACCTTCAGGATTTACACTTACACAAATTTTCGTTTCCCCAACTACTTCTGTTACAAATTCACGTTCTACCGTCACAACAATTTTATTACCATTTGGCGATACAAGAGCTTCTAAACAGTTTGGCGGCTGAATTACACGAGCGATAATTTCTAAATCGTCACCAGAGAAGTTTTTATCACGATACCCAATACTTACTTCATCATTGTAGTTAACACGTTCTGTTACAACTTCAGTCTTTGTGTTTCCATCAAATGAATACCAAGTGTTTACATCATAGAAACCTTCAATTTCCACATGTTTTCCATTCTTTCTCGCTTCGTACGAATGGTTAATTACCCAGCACCCTAAAATACTTGTTGGCTCATTATTCGATTCACATGTATGCGTTGACTTTGTATACTTACGTCCTTTTCCAACCACTGCTTTTGTAATAATCTCTCTAAATTCGGACATTCGTAACCCTCCTCAATCACTATTCACTTAATCATATGCGTGACAATAGCGGAATGTGTCATTCTTTTTTTTGAGAAGAATTTCCGATATAACCCACTAAAAAAAAGAGATGTCAATAAGACATCTCTTTAACAACCACAATTTCCTTTTTTACTTTCTACTGCTGCACCAGTTTCACCCTTCAACACATCGCCGCCAGTTGAAACTAATATTTCATCTGTTACATTGTTAGAAATGGTACTAGCAACTAGCTGTAGTAAGTCATTTACATACGTTTGTGAAGATTTAAACTCCTGTACAACTGGGATATTATCTAACCTATCTTGAAGTGCATCAATTTCAGCTTCTACTTTTTTCAAAGCTTCCCATTTCCCATAATGTTGCAAGTTTACTGCTTGTTTTTGCAAAGCTTTTATTTCATCAATTGCTCGCTTTACATTTTCATTTTTATGAATTTGTGCTTCTGCTCGCTTAAAGAAATCGACTTCTTCTGTTTCAGAGATCATTTTCGCTAATTCTTTCGCTTGCTCAACAATTTCATCTTTCGTATATACTTTCATCTATTATTTCACCTCAATCGGCTCCTTAACCAATTCCCCGTTAAGAGACCAAGTTTTTGCTTCCGTTATTTTTACTTTCACAAGCTGACCAATTAAAGATTTTGAAGCAACAAAGTTTACAAGTTTATTCGTACGTGTATATCCCGCAAGTACTTCAGGATTATTCTTACTTTCTCCCTCAACTAATACTTCTACAATTTGACCTATATAACGCTTATTCTTATTAACTGCATATTCATTCACTAGTGTATTTAAGCGTTGTAATCGCTCTTTCTTCACTTCCATCGGAACATTATCCTGCATTTTTGCAGCTGGTGTACCTTCACGCGGAGAATAAATAAATGTAAATGCCGTATCAAATCCTACTTCACGATATAACGACATCGTCTCTTCAAACTGCTCATCCGTTTCATTTGGGAAACCAACGATAATATCAGTCGTTAGCACTGCATTCGGAATTGTTTCTTTAATTTTTCGTACAAGCTCTAAATAGTGTTCTCGCGAATATTTACGCGCCATAATTTTAAGCATATCTGTACTACCAGATTGAACCGGTAAGTGGATATGTTCTACTAGGTTACCACCTTTTCCAAGAACATCAATTAAATGATTGTCAAAATCACGTGGATGGCTTGTTGTAAAACGAATACGCACGATATCGATTTTACGAAGTTCATCCATTAAATCGCCAAGACCATATTGTATATCTTCAAAGTCTTTACCGTATGCGTTTACGTTTTGTCCAAGTAACGTAATTTCTTTATAACCGTTCGCAGCTAAATGGCGAATTTCTTTAATAATATCTTCTGGACGTCTGCTGCGCTCTTTTCCGCGTGTATACGGTACAATACAATATGTACAAAACTTATCACAGCCATACATAATATTTACCCAAGCTTTAATATCACCACGACGTACTTTCGGAAGGTTTTCAATTACATCCCCTTCTTTTGACCAAACTTCAACTACCGTCTCTTTTGAGAACATTGCGTCCTTTAGGATATACGGTAATCTATGAATATTGTGTGTACCAAACACCATATCTACATGCTGATTTTTTTGCATAATTTTATTTACAACAGATTCCTCTTGAGACATACAACCACATACACCAATTATAAGATCCGGATTTCTTCGCTTTAATGATTTTAAATGACCAAGTTCACCGAACACTTTATTTTCAGCATTTTCACGAATTGCACAAGTATTTAATAAGATTACATCTGCCTCTTCAGTTGAAAAGGTTGGCTCATATCCAAGCGTTGTAAAAATCCCAGCCATTACTTCTGTATCATGCTCATTCATTTGACAGCCATATGTACGAATGTAAAACTTTCTTCCTGCGCCAAAATTGCGAAACTCTTCAGGTAGGCCAAAATCTCTTTCAATTTTAACTTCTTCTTTCCCACGCTTTTTCGCCAATTTCAAGGAAGGTGGTTGGTATACACTTTCAAAGTATTTACTATAATCTTTCTCTTCTTTTTTCGTAGAGGAATTTGCTTGTCGACTTGCTAATCGTTGTTGCTCGTTCATCGGTAATCTCCTTTCACCCTTAACTATACACACACTCTGTAGTCCATTTTAATGCGCTTAGACCCATCTCAATGATGTTAGATAGCATGAGAGATAACTTGCCCTTTGAAACTTGAGTAATCGATCTAATCATCCGTAAGAATGAAGTCTTCCCCACACAAATAGACATTCCCTTTTTATTATTTCATCTTGTCCTACCCAAAAGCATATTGCTTTATCCCTATACACATTATCATAGTATAGAGCCTTTAGCCAACTTTAACGAAGAAGGCTTCTTATCCTATATTTCATTTCACAGTTAATGAACATGCTATTTTTATACAACGATTTATATATTATTTTATCATTCTGAATTTTCTAAGTAAACAAATCTATTAATTATTTTTATTCACTCAAAAAGAAGGTTACCAAGTGGCAACCTTCTCTCCGATCATTACATAAATTCAGCAACAAGCTCATCAAACATTTTCTGATCCATATTCAAATCAGCTTGCACTAAAGGTTTTTCACTATAGTCTTTTACAAGCTCTTGGTAAGAGGGCTGCTTTGTATTTTGATAAATTAAACCTGTTACTAACCCGTTCTTTTCCATTAATGTTTGCATAGCCATCATGCGGTTAGATGGATCATATCCTTCTACTGTACTTAGTTTCGTTAAATTCTCTTTAAACCAATCATACGTATTTACTTTATTGTAAGTAACACATGGACTAAATACATTAATTAATGAAAAGCCTTTATGATTAATACCAGCTTCAATAATTTGCGTTAATTCTTTTAAATCACTTGAAAAGCTTTGCGCCACAAATGTCGCACCAGCTGTTAAAGCCATTTCCATAACATTTAGTGATGGTTCAATTGAACCTTGTGGTGTACTTTTCGTTTTAAATCCAGCTTCACTACGTGGTGAAGTTTGACCTTTTGTTAATCCGTAAATTTGGTTATCCATTACGATGTACGTAATATCAATGTTACGACGAATAGAATGGATTGTATGTCCCATACCAATCGCAAAACCATCACCGTCACCACCGGATGCAATAACTGTTAAATCACGATTTGCCATTTTCACACCTTGTGCAATCGGAAGAGCACGTCCGTGAATACTATGCAAACCATATGAATTAATATACCCTGAAATACGACCGGAACAGCCGATACCAGAAATAACAGCTAGCTCATCTGGATTTAAACCAACGTTAGCTGCCGCACGCTGAATCGCAGCCTGCACCGAGAAGTCTCCGCAACCTGGGCACCAGTTTGGTTTTACACTGTTACGAAAGTCCTTAAATGTTGCCATTTAATACAACCCCTTTTTTACATTCGTTGTAAATCTCTTTCGGCAAGAATGGATTTCCATCGTATTTTAAAAGACTAGAAATTTTCTCACCATTGCCAAGATTCATTTTCATAATGTTAGCAAGCTGACCAGTTGCATTGTTTTCTACTACTACAACACGCTTCGCTTTTTTCACAAGTGGATCGATTTCAGCTGTTGGGAACGGATGAATTAAACGTACATGGGCATGGTTTACTTTCATTCCTTCTTGTTCTAAACGCTGCATTGCCTCTTCAATCGCACCACGAGTTGAGTTAAAGCCTACTAACAATACGTCTGCGTCATCATGCTTAGCATTTTTGTAAATAGGGGTATTAAACTGTAAATTCGCCATTTTACGGAAACGTTTGTCCATTTGATCTTTACGATTTAACGCTGATTCAGATGGTTTACCCGTTTCATCATGTTCTACACCTGTAACATGGTGAATACCATTTTTCATACCAGGTAAAACACGTGGTGAAATCCCATCTTCTGTTATTTCATAACGCTTGAAGTATGCTTTATTTTCACGTTCTGGTAATTCTACTTCTAAATCAAGCTTACCACGACGAATTTCCACTTTATCTAACTTAAGTGGTTCTACTGTTTGCTTTCCTAAAGAAAGCTGTAAATCTGTTAAGAAAATAACAGGCACTTGATATTCTTCTGCTAAGTTAAACGCTTCTACAATATCATAGAAAGCTTCTTCAACTGTACTTGGCGCCATTACGATTTTTGGAATTTCACCATGCGTTCCGTAAATCATAGCCATTAAGTCAGACTGCTCTTGTTTTGTTGGTAAGCCCGTACTTGGGCCACCGCGTTGTGTATCAATGATAACTAGCGGTGTTTCAGTAATACCTGCCAAACCAATTGCTTCCATCATTAAAGAAAGACCAGGACCAGCAGATGCTGTTAATGTACGAACACCAGCGTAGTTTGCACCGATCGCCATTGTACAAGCTGCGATTTCATCCTCAGTTTGGATTACTGTTCCGCCGACTTTCGGTAACTTTTTAATTAAATATTCCATAATTTCAGATGCAGGTGTGATTGGATATGCAGACATAAAGCGAGCACCACCAGCTACCGCACCAAATGCGATTGCGTCGTTTCCAATCATAAACATGCGTTTCTGACCATCAGCTTTTTCAAGCTGCATCATGTTTACTTTCTCACCAAGCAATTCTTTCATGTATTGAGAGCCGCGTTTAATTGCTTCCATATTCTTTTGAACGACTTGCTCTCCTTTACGACCAAAGATTTCTTCAACAACCTCTAAATAAGCTGTTTCGTCTAATCCTAATACCGCACTAGATGCCCCAACAGCAACCATGTTTTTCATTAAAGATGTGCCTAATTCTGAAGCGATATCCGTAAATGGTATCACATATAGATTTACATCTGTATTATCAGGTATTGTCGGATTAAATTTCGCATCTGCAACTACAATTCCGCCCGGACGTAGTTCGTGGAAGTTAAAATCAATTGTTTCTTGATCAAAAGCAATTAAAATATCTAAATCATCTGAGATCGCACGTACTTCTGTTGTACTTACGCGAATTTTATTATTTGTATGGCCGCCTTTAATACGTGATGAGAAGTGGCGGTAACCGTATAGGTAATATCCTAATCGGTTTAATGCAATACAGAAGATTTCTCCTGTACTTTCAATTCCTTCACCTTGTTGGCCTCCAACTTTCCATGAAAGTTGACTAATCATCTCCTACACCCCTTTTGGCTGCATTCATTGTAGTGTATTTTTTTACAGTAATAGTTTAGCATTTTTTATGCAAATAAACTACAATGGACGCAAATTATGCCTCTTCTGATTTCCCTTAATCTTTAGTATAATGCTATTTCGTTTACCATTCTAGTATTAGGTCTTAAAAAAATCAATAAATTCAAGTAAATTTATTTTAATTTTTCTGAATTTTTAAAACATATTTTTTAGAACGTTATACAGTCAACAAAATTTTTATACAAAAATCGCTCTACAGTTGATTCATTATACTTTTTACACAATTGATTCATTATATTTTCATAATCCCTATATGCTTCTACACCTACAACAGTTTCTAAAATCCCATCAAAATCAGAACCAAACCCTATATTTTTTTCTCCACCTAATGAACAAATATATTCCACATGCCTTAATATATCTGCTATATTCGCTTGTCTTTCATTCGTTAAAAACTGCGGTACGAAAGTAATACCAATAATGCTATTTTTCTTTATAAGGGCTCTTATTTGTTCATCGGTTAAATTGCGTGGATGCCCACAAAGTTGATAACAGTTTGAATGAGATGCAATTGGGTTTTTAGCAATTTCAATAACATCCCAAAAGCTTCTTTCATTTAAGTGAGACACATCGGTCCATAAATGTAACGTATTAAGTTCTTGTACAACTTGTCTACCAAATGTAGTTAAACCTGCTCCACGTGCCTCTAGCGCTCCATCAGCTAACAGATTGGCATAGTTCCATGTCAATCCAAAGGAACGTACACCTAAGCGATAAAACAAACGTAATTTCATCGCTTCTTTTCCAATTGCTTCGCATCCTTCTAATGTTAATAATGCTCCAATCTCGTCCTGTTTTAGCATGTTAATATCGTTTTTTGTCTGAATAAACTTCATTCCTGGTAGCGATAGAATTTCATTATGAAAAATATCTATCATTTGCAGCGCAACTTCAAAACGCTTTTCATACGCTACTGTTTCTGGTATATATATAGCAAAGCATTGTATACTTCCTTTTCTTTTCATTAATTGTTCAAATGTAATATGTAATTGTGAATCGTTTTGAAAGTCTTTTTTTCCCTTTGCACTCCATAACTGAAAGAGTACATCGCAATGCGCATCAAAAATTTTCATTTTCATTCCTCCATTACAAAAACAACCTGTTTGCATACATGCAAACAGGTTGTTTCAACTTAACGAGGTTCTACAATTAATTTTATCGCTGTACGCTCTTCACCATCAATCATAATATCTGTAAACGCTGGGATACAAATCAAGTCCAAACCGCTAGGCGCTACAAATCCTCTTGCAATTGCTACTGCCTTTACCGCTTGGTTCAATGCACCTGCACCAATAGCTTGAATTTCTGCTGTTCCGCGTTCGCGAATAACACCTGCAAGTGCACCAGCTACAGAATTAGGGACCGACGTTGCTTTAACTTTTAATATTTCCATTCCGCGTTTCCTCCTCGTTTCTATAAAAAGTAATAGCAATTATTTCACTTTAACTTATATTCACGAGGAATGGCACGTATTCCTGCTAAACTTCTGTAATTTTTCTAAAAAATTAAAATATAACGAATTCTCTAACTTTTCGTTGAAAATCAGTCAAAAAATGGCTGGTCATCATTAATTAAAATGCGCTCAATTTTCTTCGCTTTCCCTGTATTAGGATCCACATCAATTAACACTGCACTTAATTGTGTTCTACCATTCGTCACTTCAAAACGCACTGGTAAGTTCGTTAAAAACTTCTTCAATACCGCTTCGCGATCCATACCTAAAATCCCATCATATGGGCCTGTCATACCAACATCTGTAATATAAGCTGTTCCGCTTGGTAAAATACGATTATCAGCTGTAGGAACGTGTGTATGTGTACCTACTACCGCTGTAGCACGACCGTCTACATACCAACCTAACGCCTGCTTCTCACTTGTTGTTTCAGCATGAAAATCAACAAAGATAATGTTTGTACGTTTTTTTGCAATACTGATTAACTCATCCACTTTACGGAATGGACAATCAATTGGAGGAAGGAAAGTACGTCCTTGTAAGTTAATAACTGCAACTTCTGTTCCATTACAATTTACAAAGATAAGCCCTTTACCCGGCGTTCCTTCTGGGAAGTTAGCTGGTCTTGCAAGATATTTTGCATCATCGATAAATTCAAATACTTCACGGTTATCCCAAGCGTGGTTTCCAAGCGTAACCGCTTGTGCCCCGCACTCTAAAAAGTTTCGATATATTTTTTCCGTAATTCCACGTCCACCCGCAGCATTTTCTCCATTAATAATTGTTACTGTCGGTGTATATTTCTTCTTTAATGCCGGTACGTACTGTTGAATCATGTCTCTACCAGGAGATCCTACTACATCCCCAACAAATAATATTCTCATATGTCTTACCCTTTCTATGTACTACATTTTTTATTACCATACTATAACTTAAAGCTATTTCCTTACAACAGTTACAATTTATCTATTATAAGTTTCTTTCACTTGCATACTGCTCATAAATAATTTTCTTTATTTTACCCAATTCCAACACAAAAAAATAAAGTGGTGTTTCACCACTTTATTTTGCGTATTCCACTGCACGTGTTTCACGAATAACAGTTACTTTAATATGTCCTGGATAATCCAGTTCATTTTCAATACGTTTTCGAATATCACGAGCTAAACGATGAGCTTCTAAATCATCAATTGTATCTGGTTTTACCAGAATACGAACTTCACGTCCTGCTTGAATTGCGAAAGATTTTTCTACGCCTTCATAAGACTCTGAAATTTCTTCTAACTTTTCAAGACGACGAATGTAATTCTCAAGCGTTTCACTACGAGCTCCCGGTCTTGCAGCTGATAATGCATCTGCTGCAGCAACTAGAACTGCAATGATAGAAGTTGGCTCTGTGTCACCATGGTGAGATGCGATACTGTTTATTACAACAGGATGCTCTTTATATTTCGTTGCGAGTTCAACACCAATTTCAACGTGGCTACCTTCTACTTCATGATCGATTGCTTTTCCGATATCATGTAATAGACCAGCACGTCTTGCTAGTTTTTCATCCTCACCAAGCTCCGCTGCCATAAGTCCAGTTAAATATGCAACTTCCATAGAGTGTTTTAAGACGTTTTGTCCGTAACTTGTACGGTATTTTAAACGACCTAAAATTTTAATTAAATCTGGATGTAAGCCATGAACACCCACTTCAAACGTTGTTTGCTCTCCGACTTCACGAATATACTCGTCCACTTCACGTCTTGATTTTTCGACCATCTCTTCAATACGCGCTGGGTGAATACGTCCGTCCTGTACTAGTTTATCAAGAGCGATACGAGCTGTTTCACGACGAATCGGGTCAAATCCAGATAGAATTACCGCTTCTGGTGTATCATCGATAATAAGGTCAATACCTGTTAACGTTTCTAACGTACGAATGTTACGACCTTCACGTCCGATAATACGTCCCTTCATTTCGTCATTTGGAAGATTTACAACCGAAACGGTTGTTTCAGCAACATGATCAGCTGCACATCTTTGCATTGCAAGAGATAAAATCTCTTTTGCCTTCTTATCCGCTTCTTCTTTCGCGCGAACTTCACTTTCTTTTACCATAACGGCAATTTCATGAGAAACTTCACTTTCCACTTTACCAAGAATAATTGCTTTCGCTTGTTCGCGGGTCAGATTGGAAATGCGCTCTAATTCTGTTTGTTGCTTTTGAACTAACTCTCCCACTTTGCTTTCCAACTCTTCAATCTGTTGTTGTTTCGCTACAAGAGATTCCTCTTTCTTTTCTAACTGTCGCTCGCGGTTATCGAGCGTTTCGTCTTTACGATCAAGGTTCTCTTCTTTTTGCATTAAACGATTTTCTTGTTTTTGTAATTCGCTTCTACGGTCACGAATTTCTAATTCAGCTTCTGTACGAAGTGTATGAATTTCATCCTTTGCTTCTAAAAGCGCTTCTTTCTTAAGTGCTTCAGCATCACGATTCGCTTCGTCTAGAATACGTTTTGCTTCATTAGCTGCACCATTAATCTTCGCTTCAGCAATAGACTTTCGAACAAAAAAGCCAACAACTGCACCGACTGTTGCAAGCAAAATGGAGATGAGTATCCAAACTGTACTACTACTCATGATTTCACCTCCCCTTACTATGAATGAAAAAAGACTGTCGGCATGTACATTGAATTACAACGTACAGCAAAGACCGTCGTCCCGCTTTTTTAAGGGACTTTCTTCATTTCACAATTAAAATGTCATATTATTATTTCGGCAAGATTTAAGTCTTACTCCGAATATTACTTCTCTTCTTGAGAAGAGTATATCGTATATAAGAAAAAATATACATTCTCATTGTATCTATCGCAATTTTCATTGTCAAGCGTTGTCTACTTTTACTTTCTTTACCTTCAGCCCTGAATCTTATATGGATTAAAAAAACAGACGGCATATTATCCTGGAAAACCTTAGAAAATCCGAATTCATTCACTTAAAATATATGAATATTCTCCTTTATACATAGCCTTTTGGATAGAATAAATATTTTATCTCCAGCTATATACAACGCTTTCATAGTGGATTAAAAAATAAAAGACACGGGACCGTGTCTTTTATTTTTTAATCTTGACGAGTTGAATCTTCCGTGTCTTCAACACCAGAGTTTTCACCAATTCCGTGATGTTCACGAACAAAGAAGGCAATTTCTTCTCTTAAATCCGTATTCTCTTTTAAGAATTGCTTCGAATTTTCACGACCTTGTCCTAAGCGTTCTTCATTATAAGAGTACCAAGCACCGCTCTTTTGAACGATATCAAGTTCAGAAGCCATATCTAAGATTTCACCTTCTCTTGAAATACCTTCTCCGTACATAATATCAACTTCAGCAACACGGAATGGCGGTGCTACTTTATTTTTAACTACTTTTATTTTCGTTTTATTACCAACAATATCGTTACCTTGCTTTAACTGCTCAGCACGACGTACTTCAAGACGGACAGTTGAATAGAATTTCAACGCACGACCACCTGGAGTTGTTTCTGGCACTATCTATAGATTTTCCATCTCTATAGTCCGGACTATCTCTTCATCTCTTTGCAGAGAGCCTTGCACTTCCAGCAGTAGCCTATCATCTGCCGTACCCTACTCAGTTAACTAAAAGTCCTTTTCGGTAGTCTCTACACCTTCCCCATATCACTATGGAGCTTGGCACGGTATTACCCTAATTAATGGTGGGCTTCACCGTTAGCAACTATATAAATAGTTACACCCTTAGGCAATAAGGTTCACAAGGTTTTTTAACATGCTATCACTAGCAAGGGAAACCCATGGTAAACTCCTTAATCTTTTGCGCGACTTTTTCTTTATTTGCTAGTTCTTCTTCATGTATAACAAGATATTTATAGCAGCTCTCTTCCATAAATAAAAGTTTTCTTTTATCTCGTTCTTTTATTTTTTTGAGTGAGTGTGCCCATTTCCCATGGACATCTAAACAATATTTTCTACCTAAGTAGAAATCAATAGACCACTTATCGATTCTTTTTTGCTTAATGAACACCAAATCTAAGCTTAACAATATCTGTTCAACCTGTTGTTCCAGTAAAGTATCATAATTTTTCTTTCTGACCTTTACATTAAGCTCTTTTCTCCTTTTAGCAACACATGTATCGGATACGCCATACTTAACGGCAATTTCAACATGTGATAAATATGGATTTTTCAACTCTTGTTCAACTTCTGCGGTTTTAGGTAAGTAAATCTTCCAATGTCTGGTTCTTTTAATTCCGAGTAACTTTAATATTTCACCTACTCGCCTTTCATCAAGATTAATTTCTTTACCTATATCTTTTAATTTTCTATCCGCATGTGTCGCAATAAAATCCACTTGCCATTGTTCTATGTTTCGATAAGTTCTATTTCCAATTGTCACTGCCATTTTAATCTCTCCTTATAAGAAATCCCTTATAAAGACTTAAATGAAGAAAACAAATAAAGATTCAAGTACTACACTCTGATTAAGCAACTTGTAGTTGATTTCCGAACATAACCCCAACTTTTTCACGAATTTGGTTGATAAAGATTGCGATTGTTTTTGATTTGTTGATTGCACCTGAAAGTTTACGAAGTGCTTGTGACATTAAACGTGCTTGTAAACCAACGTGAGAGTCACCCATGTCCCCTTCGATCTCAGCTTTCGGTACAAGAGCTGCCACAGAGTCAATTACGATAATATCAACCGCTCCACTTCGTACAAGTGCTTCTGCGATTTCTAGTCCTTGCTCCCCTGTATCAGGCTGTGATAATAGTAATTCATCTATGTTAACACCTAATTTTTGTGCATATACAGGATCCATTGCATGCTCGGCATCAATGAACGCTGCTTGTCCACCTTGACGCTGTACTTCCGCGATTGCGTGTAATGAAACTGTTGTTTTACCTGAACTTTCAGGTCCATAAATTTCAATAACACGGCCACGTGGGTATCCGCCTACCCCTAGTGCCACATCAAGTGCTAAAGAACCACTTGAAAATGTAGAAATTCTACGCTCCGCTTGTTCTCCTAATTTCATAATTGAGCCTTTACCGAATTGCTTCTCTATTTGTTTTAACGCCATATCTAATGCCGCTTGACGATCGCTCATTCAAAATTCCTCCTTAACTAACTTGCTAATCTTATTATACCTATTTTCAATTCAATTTGCCAACAAAAATCGAACATTTATTCGATTTTTTATTTTATATCGAATAAAACTAGGTTTTCCAACAAAAAAAACTAGAAGAAATTTATATCTCTTCTAGCTTTTTAAATAAATGATAAAATCCATATTTTGTAGAGCGTTCTCTAATTTGTTGACGACTTCCACTTAAATTAAGCGAGAAGACTACAGCTGGTTCATCTTTAATCACCAATCCAATAAATACTGTTCCTGGTTCTTTATGCTCTGAAGCATCCGGTCCTGCCACCCCAGTGAAACTAATTCCGATATCTGCTTTTAACAGTTCCTTTACATTTTCAGCAAGATAGCGAGCACACTGTTTACTAACCGCGCCATCAGTACGCAACACTTCTTCAGGTACATGTAAAATTTGTTGCTTCACATCATTTTGATAACAAATGACACCGCCTTTAAATACAGACGAAACACCAGCATTTTCTGTTACTTGATTTCCAAAAAGACCACCTGTTAAACTTTCTGCACACGCTAAAGTTAACCCTTTTTCCTTCAATAGCCTTATTGCCTTGTAATGAAGGAAATCTTGGTCATATCCGTAGAAAAATTCTCCTACTCTTTCTAAAATCAAATCTTCCACATGCTGAATCAGTTTCTCCGCCTCATCAGCATCATGATGTTTGGCAGTTAAACGTAATGTCACTTCTCCATCATTTGCAAGTGGTGCAATGGTTGGGTTCGTTTGTCCATCAATTAAATCTTGAACTTTCACCTCTAATTGAGATTCCCCAATACCAAAAAAACGAAGAACACGAGAATAAATATTTTCCCCCGTTGTAAACTTACATAAAAAAGGCTCTACGTAACTTATATACATCGGCTTCATTTCTTTTGGTGGTCCTGGTAATAAAATATAAACTTTTCCGTTCTTATTTAACCCCATACCAGGCGCCATACCGTGATCATTCGCAAATACAGTCGATCCATTTAAAACGAGCGCCTGCTTTTTATTATTCTCCGTAAATTCACGGCCTGTACGCTTAAAATAATCGCTTATCGATGTTAATGCCTTTTCATCATACACAAGCTCTTCATCTAAACTAGACGCTATTGCTTCTTTCGTTAAATCATCTTTTGTCGGTCCTAATCCACCTGTAAAAATGAGCATATCAGCTCGTTCTTCAGCCAATTCAATTGCCTTCTGTAATCGCTTGTTATTATCCCCAACAACAGTATGGTAGTACACGTTAATTCCGATTGAAGCTAACTTTTCAGATAAAAACTGGGCATTTGTATTTGCAATTTGTCCAAGTAATAATTCCGTTCCAACCGCAATAATTTCAGCATTCATCCCAATTCCCCCATAAACTTCTATTTTGAGTTTACAAAAGCATCTTTATTTTTCCAGAAATAATCCCATCCTGAAATAACGGTAAAGAATAATGCAATCCATATGAAAATATCTGCAACTGGAATATGAAGTAGATTTAACGGTACATCATGTAATAAGTATGCTGCAATCGCAATAATTTGTGTCCATGTCTTAATTTTCCCTAGCTGATTTGCTGCAACTACTTCCCCTGTCCCAGCAAGTACAAGGCGTAAACCTGTTACTGCAAACTCACGGCTTATAATTACAATAACGATCCAAGCAGGTACATATTGCATTTCTACCAATGTGATAAGCGCTGCCGAAACAAGTAATTTATCTGCTAACGGGTCAAGGAATTTCCCTAAATTCGTTACAAGATTATACTTTCTTGCATAATGTCCATCAATCCAATCTGTAGCCGAAGCAATAATAAAGATAAGTGCCCCTACTAAATGTTGAATTGGTAACTCTACATCACCAATTATAAATGAGCCCCACTCAAAGGGCGCTAACATAATTACCATAAAAATTGGAATTAAGAAGATTCTAGATATTGTAATTTTATTTGGTAAATTCACAGCTATTCCTCCATCATGTCAAAAACATTTGTTCATTGAAAAAAGTCATCGAAGCGATGACTGTTATTGCGCAGCTTGCCCTATCCCTTGGTTTTTTATCACCAATCTTTGGTGAAGTTCTTTTGCTGGATCCAATGGGAAAGCAACCACTTGACCATTCAGTTTAACTTCAACATTCGTTGCATTTCCAATATTAAGTCGCACTTCTTTTACTGTTGATAAATCACGTTTTTCTATTTGGCCACCTTGTACTGTAGTGTTTAGAATTTCGTTCCCAGCATCATCTTTAACATCTACATAACTCGCACCTTTACCCGATATTTCCAGTTCTAATGTTTTATTATTATGAATTTCCAAAGTAGATACCTTACCAGTTGTTCCAACTACTTTTATCTCTTGCTGTCCAGTTGGTTGTGCTGGTTGTTCCTCTTTCTTTGGCTCTTCTTTTTTTGGTTCTTCTTTCTTTGGTTCTTCCGCTTTCGCTTCATCTTTCTTTGTATCTAGCGGAGAATTTTTTGCTTTTTGAACCTCAATTTTCTCACTTTGAGCATTTGGAACTTGCCTATCATCTTTTCCAGTTAACGCTTGAATAACAAACCAGACTACCACTCCAAATGCGATTACTAACAACGCAATCAAAATTTTGGGCATATGATCCGCAATTGGCCATGATGAAGATTTTTGCATTGTTTCTTGTGTTTTTTGTCCAGTTGATACTTGTGGAACTTCACGTTTTTCAGACTGTGGTATCGTACTCTGATATTCTACAAGCAGTTCCTCTCCATTTAATCCAACAGCATCTGCATATTGTTTAATGAATGCACGCGCATAAAAAGCTCCTGGCAACACATCATAATTGCCTTCTTCAATCGCTACTAAATGGCGTTTTTGAATTTTTGTAATCTCATGCAGCTGATCAATAGATAAGCCTTTAGCTTCTCTTGCTTCTGTCAGCTTTTGTCCTAATTCCGTCACTACTAACACCTCAATATTTCTTTAAAAGTCGAACATAGAGAAATTGTTTTGCGTACCTTGCTCAATTTCATCTACTAAATTATATTGAATTTCTTCATCATAATCGTTACGCAATTCGATAATATAATCAAAATCATCCAATGTGTATTCTGACTGACTCACAAACACATCCGGATGTTCCACAACTTTCGTTGCAGGCAATCTCATGATTTCACGAACGAGCTGCCAGTGTCTTTCATTTGCACGCTTTGTCGACACAATTCCATCTAGTATGAAAATATTATCGTCGCTATACTCATCTTCAATCAATTGGCTACGAACAGTTTGCTTAATGAGAGTAGATGATACGAATAACCATCTCTTATTTGCACAAACACTTGCGGCAACAATAGATTCTGTTTTTCCGACACGGGGCATTCCTCGTATCCCAATTAATTTATGACCTTCTTTTTTCATTATCTCCGCCATAAAGTCTACAAGCAATCCTAATTCATCACGCACAAATCGAAATGTTTTCTTATCATCTGCATCTCGTTGTATGTACCTACCATGTCTAACTGCTAGCTTATCTCTAAGCTTTGGCGGACGATATTTCGTTACCGTTATATTATCCATCGTATTTAAAATTGATTCAAGTCTAGAGATTTGTTCTTGATTATCACACATAAGCAAAAGTCCACGTCGTGCATTATCTACACCATTAATTGTGACAATATTGATGCCAAGCATACCGATTAACGAAGAAACGTCACCAAGTAAGCCAGGTCGGTTTTTATGTATTTCATATTCAAAATACCATTCAATCATCCAAGATCACTCCCCTACGCTTACTTTACACCTACGTACTATATTATATGATTTCATCTTAATAGGGAAGCTAAATGTATAATCTATTCCTCCTAATTACTATACAAAAAAAGTAGAGAGGAGCTTCTCCTCTCTACTTTTACTTATGTTGTACAAACTTCACCATTAAATTTGCAATTGTATGTTGCTCTTGTTCATCAGCAACTTTCCAA
This sequence comes from Bacillus sp. FDAARGOS_1420, assembly GCF_019344915.1. Taxonomy (NCBI): domain Bacteria; kingdom Bacillati; phylum Bacillota; class Bacilli; order Caryophanales; family Bacillaceae; genus Bacillus; species Bacillus sp. FDAARGOS_1420. The sequence continues at coordinate 2,849,677 of NZ_JAHWJB010000002.1, forward strand.
AGCTCAGACAATAATTTTTCTTGATCGTTGCGCGCTTCTACTTCATTTGCTAAATAATCACCAACACGAAATGCCATATCTGATACGGCACCACCATCAAGCCCTTTTCCCCCCGCTTGTTCTAAACGTTCTCCTAAAAAGCTCTTCCACTGATCAAAATTATCTAACACTGACATGTTTAAGCACCTCACTATTTTAGTAATAGAATCATGCTTAATTTGTACAATTTCTTGTTTTTTATGTAAGAATTTTTTAGCAATGCCAACCGCCATTCACTCCGATAATTTGCCCCGTAATATAAGAAGCTCCTGGCGAAACGAGGAAGGAGACTGTTTTTGCTACCTCTTCGGGTAGTCCTATTCTACCTAATGGAATATCTTCAGCAATTTCATTTTTATCATCTTCTGAAAATACATTTAACATTTCTGTTTCGATTGCACCTGGCGCTACCGCATTAACGCGCAATCCACTTAGAGAAACTTCTTTCGCTAAAGCCTTCACATATGAATTTTGTGCACCTTTCACCATTGAGTACAGCACCTCACAAGACGCTCCTATTTGCCCCCAAATGGATGAAATAACAACAACATTACCCCTTCTCCGCCCGATCATCGGTGGAAGCGCCATCGATAAAAGTCTATATACACTCTTCACTTGAAGCTCCACCATATAATCTAATTCTTCATTAGTAACATCTGTTACTAATCCAAATATACTCTTTCCAGCTGCGTATACAATAACATCAATAGGATGTTCGATTTGTCCCCACAATTTCTCTGCTCCATCGATAGAAGCTAAATTTGCTTGCACAGGAATCACTGCATCAAACTCCTTTTGTAACCCCCTTATCTTCTCTTCGCTTTTATTGTAATGAATATAGACTGTATAACCATCCTCGATTAACTGCTTCGAAATAGCAGAGCCAATCCCTCCGCTTCCTCCAGTTACTAATGCATACTTTTTCATAAATTCCCTCTCTTATCTTTTTATGTATAAATAAATAATACCCTCATCTTACCATTTGGCAATAACCAAACGTTAGATGAGGGATATAGATACTGCGTTTTTTATTCACATATTACTTCATTTTTTTGGTAACACTTGGCAGACACTCATTTTCTCTTCAATCAATAATGTTTTTGCTGCTTGTTGTAAGTCTTGAACAGTTAATCCTTCTAACACTGTAAGAGCATCAAATAAACTAGATTCATTAAACGCATATCGTGTAAACTGATTTGCAATATATTCAGGTGAATTCAACGATCGTAAAAATCCGCCAATTTTCTTTTTCTTCACCCGTTCCAGTGCAGTCTCATCTAACTGATCATAATTCGTTTGTAGTAAAATACCTTTTAATCGCTCTGCCAATTCATCAGGGTGCTTCGTATCTCCACCAACCATTGCAAAACCAAAGTTATTTTCTTCTGTATAGTCATACGAGAACGAATCATCAATAAGACCTTCATTATATAAAGATTCGTAATGAACTGACCCTTTTCCAAATAAATAATCTAAAAGTAATGTAAGTGCAATTTCTTGTTTTAACAGAGCTTGCCCTTTTTCTTTTAAATTCGTTGCCTTAATACCAACTAAACATTTTGGAGTTTGAACAGGCATTGAAATAATCTTTTTCTTTTCATTTACTTCTTCTGGTTCCTCTTCAAAAGAGCGAACGATTTCTGGTTGATTTTCGTAATCTTTTTTCGCTTGATTTTCACGAACTAAATCCATTGTTTTTTCAGGATCAATCGCTCCAACAACAAATAATAACATGTTGCTCGGATGGTAAAAAGTCTCATAACATTCATACAGTAGGTCTTTTGTAATTTTACTAATAGACTCAATCGTCCCTGCAATATCAATTTTAATTGGATGTTTCACAAACAAACTATCGATTAACCCAAAGTATAAACGCCAGTCTGGGTTATCTTGGTACATTTGAATTTCTTGACCGATAATACCTTTTTCTTTTTCAACCGTTTTTTCAGAGAAATACGGTTCTTGTACAAAGTCTAACAACGTATTTAAATTTCTCTCTACATTTGATGTACAGGAAAAGAGATAAGCGGTTCTTGTAAAAGATGTAAAAGCGTTCGCTGAAGCACCTTGTTTACTAAACAATTGAAACGCGTCATGGTCCTCTTTTTCAAACAATTTATGCTCAAGGAAATGAGCAATTCCATCTGGTACACGAGTCATGTCTTCTTTTCCAAGCGGTACAAATGTATTATCAACAGAACCGTACTTCGTCGTAAATGTTGCAAATGTTTTGTTGAAGCCTTGTTTCGGTAAGATATATACGTCTAATCCATTCGGAAGTTTTTCATAATATAGCGTCTCTTTTAATTGCTCATACACAATTTTCTCCATTTATTCTCCCTCCGTTCCATGTAAAAAGTAAATTGTATCTAGTTCAATATTATTAGCAACTTTCACAATCTCTTCTTTCGTCACGCTTTCTATTCCCGTTAGCCATTCTTCAACTGGACGCGTACGCTCTGAAATCACCCCGTGATAAAGCATTTCAACAAAACCACGTGGTGTATCAATTGCCTCTAAGATTTGATTTTGAATTACACTTTTCGTTTGCTTAATCTCTTCCTCTGAAAAATCACCGTTTTGCATTGCTTTCATTTGTTCTTTAATAATTTCAACAGCTTTTTCAAAGTTCTTCGCTTCAATTCCAGACATAACGAAGAGCAAACCTTTATGACTTTCAAATCTCGATGCTGCATAGTACGCTAAACTATTTTTTTCACGGACATTTACGAATAACTTCGAATGAGAAAACCCTCCAAATAATCCGTTAAACAATTGTAATGCAAAATAATCTTCATCTTTATACGTAATGAATGTGCGATAGCCGATATTTAATTTACTTTGCTTTAGTTCTTGTTTTTCAACAATTTCTTTTTCTTCATTATTTCGTTTATGAAGAAGTACATTTCTCTCTTTCATAGCGCGAGGTGAAATCGAAAAATACTTATTTACAAGCTCCACAGCATCTTCTGAAATGTCACCAATGATATATAAATCCATTTCATCCTCAGCTAACACTTTTTGATAATATTGATACAAACTTTCATTTGTAATAGAAGCAACACTTTCTTTTTTTCCATTTGCACTTAAGCGATATGGTTCTACTTTGCACATTTCTGCAATTAAACGCTCGTTTGCATAACGCATTTTATCATCATAAGTAGCTTCAATTCGTTGCAAGAGTGCTCGTTTCTCACTTTCTACAATAGAAAATAGAAAACCGTCCCCTTCTGTTGCTGGATGTAAAACAATATCAGATAACATAGAAAGCGCTTTTTCAAATAACGGTGGTGCATCGCGTAAATATGTTTCATTTGCAATGTCTACATAAATAGAGATGATATGGTCTTCCCCTTTTTTACTTACATCTACCGCTAAAGAAGATCCATATAATTCTTCTAAATATTGACGAAGACGAATTACAGAAGGCAGTTTTTCTGTCGCACTTTGCAATACGTACGGCAATAGGGCACGCTCTGTCACCGTCTCCTCATTTAAAGGTGCTTTAAAACGAAATACAAAGGTATTTGTTTTAAATTTATCAGTCGGAATAATATGTACTCGCAAGCCACCTAATTCATGCAGTTGCTGTTCCATTAGTTTCATTAATAGCCCTCCTTTACGTATGTAGGAATATTCCTCTTCAATATACAGTTTTTAGAAATAAAAAATCAACTTTTCTTCCTTATTATGCTTACATTTGAGTCTTTCTAAAAACTTTAATATGTAAGGAACATAGTAAAATTCCGTATTAAATATATTCTATGTAAAAAAGCCCGCACTAATGTGCGAGCTTTTTTTATACTTTCTAAATACTCATCGTTTTCCTTTTTCATAAGGCGTTCCTAATGCTTTCGGAGCTTCAGATCGGCCTACAAAACCAACGAGTGCTAATATTGTAAATACATACGGTAATATCGTTAAGAATACACTTGGAATTTCTTTTAATATAGGAATTGTACCACCTGTTATCCCAAGTGATTGAGCAAATCCGAAGAACAGCGCTGCTCCAAGAGCACCAAGTGGATTCCATTTACCAAAGATCATAGCTGCTAGTGCCAAGAAACCTTGTCCAGTAATTGTAGCACCTGAGAAGTTACCAGAAATCGACATTGCGAAGACCGCACCACCCACTCCTGCAAACATTCCAGATATACAAACTGCAATATAACGCATTTTATATACATTAATTCCCATCGTATCTGCTGCCATTGGATGTTCACCAACAGCACGAAGACGAAGACCGAACGGTGTTTTATAAATAACGTACCAAACAACAAATGCTAAAATAATGGCAATATACGATGTTAACGGTACATTTGAGAAAAAGATTTTCCCGATTACCGGAATATCCGAAAGTCCTGGAACATCGATTTTTTCAATTCGGTATTGAATAAAATCAGTCTGTCCTTTACCAAAGATTTTCTTAATCGCAAATACTGTTAAACCGAGCGCCAAAAAGTTAATCGCTACCCCGCTTACTACTTGATCCGCGCGGAATGTAATGGACGCTACTGCGTGAAGAAGTGCAAATAATCCACTACCAATAGCTGCAAATAATAGTGCAATCCAAGGAGTCATTGCTCCCCACGTATCACCCATTAATAACGTTGTAACGATACCAGTAAATGCACCAAATAACATTAAACCTTCTAAGGCTATATTTACAACCCCAGAACGTTCACTGAACACTCCACCTAACGCCGTAAAAATAAGTGGCGCTGCCGTATATAACGTACCAGTCACAAGAATGGCTAAAATATCTATAAAGCTCATTTATTTCCCCTCCTTGCTCATGCGTGTAAGTGCCCAGCGTAAAACATAACTGCAAGCAACAAAGAAAATAATACATGCGATAATAACATTAATTAACTCAGAAGGTACATCTGCTTCAAAATTCATTTGCGGGGCTGCACTTTTCAAACCACCGAACAGTAAAGCCGATAATAATATACCAAACGGATTATTTCCTCCAAGAAGAGCTACCGCAATCCCATCGAATCCAATACCAGTAAACGATGTCATTGCCGTCATACTTTGGAATGTTCCTAGACCTTCCATTGCCCCACCAATTCCAGCAAAAGCGCCAGCAATTGTCATTGATAATACAACATTACGAGAGACTTTCATTCCTGCATATTGCGATGCATTTTGGTTAAAACCAACCGATTTTAACTCATATCCTAACGTAGTTCTATCTAATACGAACCACATTACAATAGCAATTAAAATAGCTACAACAATTCCCCAGTGCAAACGAGATCCATCTGTCAATGAAGATAGCCAATCAGAAGCTAATGAAGCACTCGCTTGTACATCATAAGATTTCTCATTACCTTCATGTATAAAACGTTTAATAAGATCATACGTAACATAAAGTGCAATGTAGTTCATCATAATTGTGACAATTACTTCATTTACTTTAAGCTTTCCTTTTAAATATCCAGGTATAAATCCCCATAAACCACCGGCAATCGCGGCTACTAAAATAGATAACGGAATATGCAAAAATGCTGGTAACGATACTGCATATCCAAACCAGACAGCGGCAAGCCATCCAACTAATAATTGTCCTTCTACCCCAATGTTAAAGAGACCTGTACGAAACGCAAATGCAACAGACAGACCAGCTAACACGAGTGGAATCATCGTACGTAGCGTCTCACCGATAGCCTGCGGATTTCCAACCATTCCTTCCCAAAGCGCTGCATACCCAACAATTGGATCATATCCACTAACTAACATTACAATGGCACCAACAAGTAAACCAAAAATAACGGATAATACAGGAACTAAAATGTTAATTGTTCGCTCCGTTAAAAATTTTTTAGCCATTTGTATTCACCTTCTCTTTCTCCGTTCCGCCAGCCATCAACAAACCAAGCTGTTGTTCATTTGTTTCTTTCGCATCGACAATTGCTACAATTTTCCCTTCATATATAACAGCAACTCGATCACTTACATTTAAAATTTCATCCAGTTCTAACGATAGAAGTAATACCGCTTTCCCGTTATCTCTCTGCTCGATTAATTTTTTATGAATAAATTCAATTGCACCTACATCTAAACCACGTGTTGGTTGTGCTGCAATTAATAAATCTGGATTACGATCTACTTCACGTGCAATGATAGCTTTCTGCTGATTTCCACCTGATAGAGCACGCGCTAATGTTTGTTCACTAGGTGTACGTACATCAAACTGTTCAATAAGCGCCTTTGCTTTCTCTGTGATTTTGCTAAAGTTTAAAATCCCCTTCTTTGAAAATGGATTTTTATAGTATGTTTGCAAAACTATATTGTCTTTAACAGAAAAATCAAGAACTAGCCCGTGTTTATGACGGTCTTCTGGAATATGACCTATTCCTTCCTCTGTAATTCTTCGAACAGGCCAATTCGTTATTTCTTTTCCTTTAATTGCAATAGAACCTGACTCAACTTTTCGTAAACCAGTAATCGCCTCTATTAATTCACTTTGACCATTTCCATCAATCCCTGCAATACCAACGATTTCTCCTGCACGAACAGTTAAGTCAAGGCCTTTTACAGCAGGTAATTGGCGTGCATCATGAACGACAAGATTCGCAACAGACAGAACCTCCTCTTTCGGTTTGGCCCCTATTTTTTCTGTTTTAAAATTCACTTGACGTCCGACCATTAATTCTGCAAGTTTATGTTCATCCATTTCCGCAACGTCAACTGTACCAATTCCTTTACCTTTACGAATAATTGTGCAACGATCGCAAACTTCCATAATTTCTTTTAATTTATGTGTAATAAGAATGATAGATTTCCCTTCTTGCACAAGCTTTTTCATAATTTGAATCAACTCATGAATTTCTTGAGGAGTTAACACTGCAGTCGGTTCATCGAATATTAAAATCTCCGCACCACGATAAAGCGTCTTTAATATTTCAACCCTTTGCTGCATCCCAACCGAAATATCTTCAATCTTTGCATTTGGATCAACAGCTAAACCGTACTGTTCAGATAATTGTTTAATTTCTTTTGCAGCCTCTTCAACAGCTATTTTCCCTTTTCTTTTCGGCTCATTTCCAAGAATGATATTCTCTGTAACTGTAAAATTATGAACAAGCATAAAGTGCTGATGGACCATCCCAATTCCAAGGTCATTTGCAATATTCGGATTTGTAATTTTTACAGGGTTTCCTTTAATTTTAATTTCGCCCTGTTCTGGTTGATACAAACCGAACAGTACATTCATCAACGTTGATTTCCCTGCACCATTTTCTCCAAGTAAAGCGTGTATCTCTCCCTGTTTTACTTGCAGCGTAATATCATCATTCGCTACAATGCCTGGGAATACTTTTGTAATATTGTTCATCTCAATTACGTATTCCATTTTGTTCCTCCTTCTAGCAGGGAACACTCCCTAATTACACTCTATTAAAAGTATTTTTATATATGCAAAGGTTAGTTCTAAGAACTAACCTTTGCTATTGCTCTATCATTATTTCTTTAGAGCAGCTTCGTATGCTTTATATTCATCATCAGTCGCAGGTACTTTAATTTCACCAGCAGTGATTTTCTTCTCAAACTCTTCTATTTTTGTTAAAATTTCTGGGTTTACTTTTTTCACATTATCAGTTGTTTTCGCAATACCAACGCCATCATCTTTTAAGCCGAACTCTTCTACTTTACCGCCTTTTAACTTACCATCTTTCGCTTCTTGCGCTACTTTTGCTACTGCAACATCAACACGTTTTACCATTGAAGTTAAAGTTACGTTTTCAGGCATGCCTTCTTGATTTTGGTCACGGTCAACACCGATTACCCAAACATTTTCACCTTTTTTCTTACGGTTTTTCGCTTCTGTGAATACACCGTTACCAGTTGCACCTGAAGCATGGTAAATTACGTCAACGCCTTGACCGTACATTGCTGAAGCTAATACAGATCCTTTTTCTGGCTTATCAAATGCATCAGCATATTGTGATACAATTTCGATATTTGGATTTACTGCTTTTGCACCAGCTTTAAAACCTGATTCGAATTTTGTAATTAACGGGCTCTTCACACCACCAACAAAACCAACTTTATTTGATTTTGTTGTCATCGCTGCTACAGCTCCAACTAGGAATGAACCTTCATGGTCTTTAAATGTAATACTTGTTACATTCGGCTTCTTTACAACTGTATCTACAATCGCAAATTGCTCTTTTGGATACTGTTCAGCCACCTTTTCAATTGATTTCTCCATTAAGTATCCAATACCAAATGTTGTGTTATAATTATCTTTCGCAAATTTCGTTAAATTTGGAATGTAATCAGCATCTTTACTTGATTGAAGGTAACGATATCCTTCATTTTTCTTTAAATCGTTGTCTTTACCAAATTTCGTTAAACCTTCCCAAGCTGATTGGTTAAATGATTTGTCATCAACGCCCCCAACATCTGTAACCATACCAACCTTAAACTCTTTATCCCCTTTTTTGTCACTATCCGCTTTATCCGAGTTACCACATGCACCTAACACTGTACTTGCTGCTAACGTTAACGATAATAAAAGACCTGTTTTTTTCTTCATACTAGAAACCCCTCCTGAAATGTTTTGTCTAATGATTCATACGCTGCTGTCCCTTACTTCTTGCTGTCACCTCCCTAAAAAGGAACTTCCCTACATACGTTTTCTTAATACGTGGAAGCTAAACTTATCAGCTCTAAAGTAATTAATAGAATATAAGATTGGCTCATCATTTTGATCATAGTGCATTTGTTTTAAAACTAGCAGTGCCGTTTCAGGTTCACATTCTAAAATCGGTGAAATTTTCGGGTGATAACCAATCGGTTCAATGTGAGCAACTGCGTATGTGATACGCTTGTGCGTATTATTATGTATTACTGTAAGCAGCGATTCCTCATTGTATCCCGATAAATCTGGTAATATCTCTTTTGCCAGTTTATCAATGCAATATACAACTGGTTCCCCATCCGCTGTACGAACACGTTCAATCATTACTGCGCTAAAAGCATCTTCACAATTAAATTTCTCTTTTTCTTCTTCTGTTAAAGTTGTTGTAGATGATGATAAAAAGATTGTTCCTGGTGTTTTCCCCACACTAGAAATCATATCTGTAATACTAGAAAGTTGCTCTATTCCAGAAGAAAATAACGGCTTCGCATTTACAAATGTCCCTACACCATGTCTACGAATAACAACATTTTCTTCTTCTAAAATACGTAGTGCTTCCCTTAAAGTTGCCCTACTTACACCAAGTTCTTTCGCTAGATCAAACTCTGAAGGTAACTTTTGTTTTTCTTTGTAAGCCCCATCTTTAATTTTTCCTTTGATGTGATCAATCACCCGCAAATATAGGTGACGACTATCGGATTTTACTGACATAAGACTCCCCCGCATTTCAATTATTCGACCTCTGATGTAAGACTTCTTCTCTCTTTTTTCAACTTACAACATAGTATAAATTACTAAATACTAAAAATAAGCGTAATTATCGAATAAATATTAATAATTTTTCAAGATGAAATTTTCACACTTTATTCCATAAAAAAAACTTTGTACCATAAACATTTCTCATATAGAGAAAAAGTTCGGCACAAAGATTCCTTACATCCTTTGTTACACACTTTTCCCCTCATAGTCTAGCAATTCATGGTTGCCAGGTAGAAACTTATGGACCTTATCTCCAAGATTATATGAGGCAGTGATTCTTTTCGAAGTAATCTTACCACTTGCTCCCATATGTGTCAACAGAATTCAACATTTTTCTACATTAAATATCGAACGTTTCGAAAACCAAAACGATAAGCATTCGTATTCTAAAGAGCTCCCTATTATGTAAGCGCTTTCTTTTCTGTTGAATATAGTATATAACAAAAACAGCATATAAAAAAGCCTAATTGTAAAACAATTAGGCTTTTTTTAAGAACTTTTTTCTTGTACATCTTTAATGAGTACTCCCCTTGGTTTACTACCTTCATAAGGACCTACTACACCATTCATTTCCATGGCATCAATTAGACGAGCTGCTCGCGTATATCCTACTCTAAATCTACGTTGTAACATAGAAACAGATGCTGTTTGCATTTCTACTACAAGCTGAACCGCTTCATCATATAATTCATCTTCTACTTCCTGCTTTGTTTCAGGAACATCTTGTGGAATCATATCCTCTTGATATTGCGCTTTTTGCTGCGCAATAACAGATTCTACGACTCTCTCAACTTCATCATCTGATAAAAACGCCCCTTGTACACGAACAGGTTTCGATGCACCAATTGGTATGAATAACATATCTCCACGACCTAGCAACTTTTCTGCACCACCACCGTCAAGAATCGTTCGAGAATCTATTTGGGAAGATACAGCAAATGCAATACGCGATGGAATATTCGCTTTAATAACACCTGTGATAACATCAACTGACGGGCGCTGAGTCGCAATAATTAAATGAATACCAGCAGCACGTGCCATTTGTGCTAAACGCATAATCGCATCTTCTACATCCGAAGAAGCAACCATCATTAAATCAGCTAACTCGTCCACAATTACTACAATATATGGTAATTCAGGTTGTTTCGCTTCCGATTGGCTATTATGTTCTTTAATATAATCATTATATCCTTCAATGTTACGCGTACCGCTATGCGCGAATAATTCATAACGACGCTCCATTTCACTCACAACTTTCTTCAAAGCCTGTGATGCTTTTTTCGGATCAGTTACGACTGGTGTTAATAAGTGCGGAACACCGTTATATACATTTAACTCTACCATTTTCGGATCAATCATCATTAATTTTACTTCATGCGGTTTTGCACGCATTAAAATACTTACAATAATTCCATTAATACATACACTCTTTCCACTACCAGTCGCACCAGCTACTAATAAATGGGGCATTTTATTTAAACGTGCCAATACAGCCTCTCCTGTAACATCACGTCCAAGACCGATTAATAACTTCTCTTCTGGGTGGTTATTCGCCTTTGAATCAAGAACTTCTCTCAGCGTTACCATAGAAACTTCTGAATTCGGAACCTCAATCCCTACAGCTGATTTCCCGGGAATAGGTGCTTCAATACGAATGTCTTTCGCTGCTAAAGCAAGCGCTAAATCATCACTTAAACTAACAATTTTACTTACCTTTACTCCCATATCAGGATACACTTCATATTTCGTAACTGCAGGACCTCTATGTACTTTTGTTACTTTCGCTTTCACACCAAAACTTTGGAATGTACGTTCCAATTTACGAGCATTTTCATAAATTTCCGCATTTTCATTTGTAACTTGCTTATTTTGGGGAAACTTTAATATATCAAGCGAAGGAAGCTTATAATCTTTATTTTCCACATTAGAAAATTGCATAGGAGGTGCTTTCGTTTCACCTTCTAGCGATTCAACGATTTTTTCTCCTCGTTTCTTGTGAGGTTGTTCTTCTGGCGCAGGCGGAACTGCCTCTTCAATAAACGGAGGAGTGATTAAATCATTTTCTTCTATCTGCTTTTCCGTCTCTTCACGTACTGGATAATTCTCAGTAAAATTCGAAATAATTGGTGGACCAATTTCTATTTCTTCTACTGGCTCAATAGCTTCTTCTTGTTCAGCAACACGTTCACGCCTCTTGCTTCTTGTTGTTTTTTTCTTTTCAGTTTGCTCGGCGACCCTTTGAGATTTCCAATCTTTATAATCCCCTTGCATTACTTGAAACTGACTTCTAAGAATTCTCCCTACCGGAGCAAGTACTTCTCCAATATGTTTATTTGTTATACAAAGTATTCCAAGAATAACTAAAATAATTCCAATGATATATGCCCCTACTTCGTCAAATAAGAAGTAGCACGTTGCGAACATCAATGCACCGAACATACCACCACCTAAATGAACACTATCCGGGCCCTTTTTCATTTCAAGGAAGAAGTAATCTTTTGTACTAACAATTACAGAAGTATTTTGTACAGCTCCATCTTTCGTAAGCAGGTTAAATAATGTAATATGACTAAACATTAATATTGCTAGTACAATTAAATAAACACCTATTAGCCGTTTATTTAAAAGGTTGGGCCATCCCCGCTTTATTACAAACGCAACAGATAAAGCTATTACACCTAACACACCAATTATGTACCACTCACCAAAGAAGAAGCGAAAAAATAACACAAACGATTTCCCTACAACACCTAGCTGTAAAATCGTAATAATCGAAAGTGCAAAAAGAGTCAACCCGACGATTTCATAATACAAAGTTGGCTTTATCGTACGTCTTGCCTTAGCCTTCGTCCCTCTTTGCTTTTGTTTTGCCATTTCTTCACCTCGTGTTCTAAAAATTAAGTACAACTTTCTTATAAAAAAGCTCTACTTACATGTCTTTCTCTCTATTTTTCAGGTCTTTATATCTTCTATTTTTACACTTCTTGTAAAATGTTAAATAAACAGAAGAAAGCAGCCTACTCATGGCTGCTCAACCGTCTTGTTTTTTATATTATACCATAGCTCCTAAACAAAATCCTTCTTTTTGCTAAAAGGTAATTTTCTGTCCAGGCTCAAACTCTAGGTAGTGAGACGGATTCGTACTTAATACACGTACAATAGAGTAACATTGATTATCCTCCTCAGAAACCACTAATTCCACGCCATTTATATTCACAACTTTTTGGCTTTCGCATTGTGAATAATCGGCCGGATACACAAGTTGCTCTGGCATAATTGTATATAAAATCATTGTAGCATTGTCCCTTCTGTACTATTATCCTTGCGTTCATCAATTAATTCGTTTAATTTTCGAAGTGCGCTACCAATACCACCGACACCATCTATAAGACCATACTTCACTGCATCTCCACCTATTACATTCGTCCCAATATCTCGCGTCAAATTCCCTTTTGCAAACATAAGCTCTTTAAAACGATCTTCCGTTACTTTCGAATGCTTTGTCACAAATCGAATGACTCTTTCTTGCATTTTATCCAAATACTCAAATGTTTGTGGCACACCTATAACAAGACCTGTTAAACGAATCGGATGAATTGTCATCGTCGCTGTTTCGGCAATAAATGAATAATCAGTTGAGACCGCAATCGGTACACCGATTGAATGCCCTCCTCCTAAAACAAGAGATACAGTTGGCTTTGAAAGCGAAGCCACCATTTCAGAAATCGCTAATCCAGCTTCAACGTCACCCCCAACTGTATTTAATATTAACAGTAAGCCTTCAATTTTTGGATTTTGTTCAATCGCGACAATTTGCGGAATGATGTGTTCATATTTTGTTGTTTTATTTTGTGGTGGCAACTGAATATGACCTTCCACCTGCCCAACAATTGTTAAGCAATGAATACGCGATTCATTCATTTGTGGTACATTTGTCTGTCCAAGTTGCTGAATTTTCTCCACTATAGAAGCCTCTTTTGGAACTTCTTTCGGCTCAGCTTCTTTTTCTTCATTTGTATAACGATCACGTTCTGTCATATCGCATCCCCTTTCACTCGTATATAACTATTATTTCTTAAGTTATGAATTTCATTCGATAGGGTTAAAAAAGAAAAAGATCACCTGTAAAGGTGACCTTCTTTATACTTCCATAATAATCGGTAAAATCATTGGCTTTCTCTTCGTTTCTTCGTACAAGAACTGCCCTAATAATTCACGAATATTTTGTTTCAACATAGACCATTCAATTGTATATTCTTTAATTGATTGTTCAACAATCATACGTACAATATCTGTGGATCGTTCGATTAATGCTTCTGATTCACGAACATATACAAAGCCGCGTGAAATAATTTCTGGACCAGAGATTATTTTCTTTTCATCCTTACCTAGTGTTACAACAACAACTAAAATTCCATCTTGAGATAACATCTTTCTATCTCGAAGAACGATGTTACCGACGTCACCTACACCTAATCCATCAATTAAAACATTACCAGCTTGCACTTTACCAGCTAATTTTGCTTCATCGTCACCAAAAGCAATTACATCGCCTTTTTCTACGATAAAGATATTCTCTCTCGCAATACCTACATCTTCCGCTAAATACGCATGTGCTTTTTGCATACGGAACTCACCATGTACGGGTACAAAATACTTCGGCTTCATTAAATTTATCATCAGCTTTAATTCTTCTTGGCTACCATGACCTGAAACGTGAACTTTTCTTTCGCCGTAATAAATAACCTCAGCACCAGATCTAAATAACAAGTCAATAATTTTTGATACAGATACTTCATTCCCTGGAATTGGAGAAGCTGCAATAATAACAGTATCACCTTTACGAATTGAAATTTGTTTATGAGCTTGCTTCGCCATTCTAGAAAGGGCTGCCATCGGTTCCCCTTGACTACCAGTCGTTAAGATAGCTACCTTTTTTTCCGGGAAATTGTCTATTTCTTGTAATGAAATAACCATACCTTCTGGAACATCTAAATAACCAAGACGTCTTGCAATATCTACCACTTTCACCATGCTACGTCCTACTACCGCTACTTTCCTTCCAGTTTCAGCAGCTGCATCAAACACTTGTTGAATACGATGTACATTGGAGGCAAATGAAGCAACAATAATACGCCCTTCTGAACTATAGAATACTTTAGAAATCTCTATACCAACTTCTTTTTCCGAACCTGTATAACCAGGACGTTCAGCGTTTGTACTATCAGATAACAAGCAAAGTACGCCTTCATTTCCAATTTGCGCCATTTTCCCAAGATCTGCTCCACTATTTCCGATTGGAGTTTGATCAAATTTAAAGTCTCCTGTATATACTACAGCACCTTTTGATGTATGGAAACAAACACCCACAGAATCCGGAATACTATGTGTCGTTCCGAAGAATGACACATTTGTTGAATTAAACTCTACTGTTGAATTCGAGTCAATTGTTTTTAAGTCTACACGGCCTAACATTCCTGCTTCGCCAAGCTTTTCTTGTATAAGTCCTACCGTTAATTTCGTCGCATATACTGGAATAGATAATTTACGAAGCACATAAACAATTCCACCAATATGATCTTCATGACCATGGGTAATAAATAGTCCTTTTACTCGCTCTTGATTTTCTACTAAATATGTAATGTCAGGAATAACAATATCAATCCCAAACATTTCATCTCCCGGGAACATCAATCCTGCATCTACAATAAAGATTTCAGAATCAATTTCAACACAGTACATGTTTTTACCGATTTCACCTACTCCGCCAAGAGCAAATACTTTAACAGACTCATTCTCTTTTCTCTTCATGTTGTTGCCTGGTTTAAAAATCTTGCAAACACTGATTTCACTAAAATTGCAGAGACACCAGGGGAAACTCTACAACCACCATATATTCACCGTCCAAGACGAATGTCCTTACCGTTATGCGATATCATGTCCTTGTTAATTTTTTAAACCAGGTTTCACCTCTCTTTCATTATATAAATCAAATATCTTATTCGATATGATATGAAAATTTCATTAAATCGTAATTTTTACCAATTTTGCTAAGCATACCCGTACTAAGCTACTTAGCCATATTATAACTGATACAAGAAATAGAACACAAGTTAAATTATGCGAAAGACAAGAGAAGACACTAAAATGAGATTATAATTTAAGAGGGCAAAATTCATATCGGTTTTACTATTTTCCCTACGTAATAAGAGTTTGATGGAAAAATATTCATGTAAATTCTTTACATAAACATGAAACGATATTCACTAAAAAAACCTTATCTCTGTAATCAGTTTCTTACTAATTCTCCCCCCTGCCATCCCCTTCTTATTACAGCCTATTAACTATAGCTAATTTTCATCACTTACATATAGTTAGTCAAAATAAAAATGACCTAGTTTCACACTAGGTCATTTTTATTAACGAGGAATAGATTGCATTACGGATTGTAACGTTATTCTTTCTTCTTCCGTTAATGGAAGAAGTGGCAAACGTACAGAACCTACATCTAATCCCACCATTTGTAATGCTGTTTTTACTGGTGTTGGGCTCGGCGCCATAAATAGTGCATCCGTTACTTTTACTAGTAATTGATGTAATTTCTGCGCTTTTTTGAACTCTCCAGCTTGGAATGCAGCAATCATTTCTTGCATTTCATTCCCGATAACATGAGATGCTACAGAAACAATACCTTTTGCTCCAATTGCCATAGCTGGTAATGTTAAACCATCATCACCGCTGTATACTGCAAAGTCGTCCGCTGTTTTTTCAATGATTTCTGTCATTGTTAATACATCGCCGCCTGCATCTTTAATCGCAACAATGTTTTCGATTTCTGATAAACGAACAACTGTATCAACGGAGATTTGTACAATAGATCGTCCTGGAACATTATATAGCATTACCGGAAGCGGAGTGCTTTCAGCGATTGTTTTAAAGTGCTGGTACATCCCTTCTTGACTCGGTTTATTATAATACGGTGCCACTAGCATAACTGCATCAACACCAACTTCAGTTGCCTTTTTTGTTAAATCAACAGAAGCATGCGTATTATTGCTACCTGTTCCAGCGATGACGGGCACCCTTTTATCGACAACAGATACGACATGGCGATATAACGCTACTTTTTCTTCTGATGTTAATGTAGGAGATTCTCCAGTCGTCCCTCCTACCACGATTGCTGTTGTACCGTTATCAATTAAATAATTTACCAATTTCGTTGTCTTTGCAAAATCGATATTACCATTTTTATCAAACGGTGTTACCATCGCGGTTGCAATTGTCCCAAAATCTATCATGATCTCACTCCTTATTGTTCCAGTTGCTTTTCTTTTGAAAGCTCAAATGCACTATGTAATGCATTCACAGCCTCCACTAAATCGGCTTCTTTTACAAGAACCCAAATTGTCGTATGACTATCTGCTGATTGCAGAATTTGAATACCTTTTTCCGCTAAAGCTGTGACAATTTTCGCTGTAACCCCTGGAATACCTGCCATTCCAGCACCAACGATAGAAACCTTCGCACAATGCTCTGTCACAACTGGATCATATCCAAGTTGCTTTAAAACCTCAACTGCACGCGCTGATACACTATCCTTTACTGTGTAAGCTACACCGGTAGGAGAAATGTTAATTAAGTCCACACTAATTCCTTCATTAGCCATTTCTTTAAACACGTGTTGTTGTAAATCATATGCAGTTTCTTTTGCAAGCACTTTAATTTGCGTTACGTTTGACACATGGGCAATCCCTGTAACAGGACGTTCTTCTACATCCTGCCCTTTTGTAGCACCATCATATGCCGCAATAAGCGTACCTTCACTATCCGAATACGTAGAACGTACACGAAGTGGTACTTTTGCATGCATCGCAATTTCAACCGCACGCGGATGAACAACCTTCGCACCCTGATAAGCCATGTTACAAATCTCATTATATGTTACAGTTTGAAGATGACGTGCATCTTTTACGATACGAGGATCCGCAGTCATAACACCTTCAACATCTGTGAAGATATCGATATATTCAGCATGAAGCGCAACACCTAATGCTGAAGCTGAGGTATCACTACCTCCGCGTCCAAGTGTTGTCGTATCTCCATTTTTCGTTTGACCTTGGAATCCAGTCACGACGATAACATCTACATTTTGTAACTCTTCATGTATACGATCGCAATTCATTTCAATAATCTTAGCATTCGTAAAGTCATTATTCGTTACAAAACCAGCTTGCGCACCATTTAATGCTGCTGCTTTTATACCATTCTCATTCAACATGTTAGAGAAAACAATTGCTGAGATTAATTCTCCGCATGATAATAATAAATCTTGCTCACGTTTAGAAATATTAGATTCCTCTTGATTTACAAGACTTAATAACGTATCAGTTGCATACGGTTCACCTTTACGGCCCATTGCTGATACGACAGTAACTACTTTATAACCAGCAGCTAACGATTTTTTTATATGGTGAAGCGCATGCTTGCGCCCATTGTCATCACGTACTGATGTACCACCAAATTTTTGAACAATAATTTTCATATTTTGCACCTTCTCTTAGCCGTTTACACTAATTGTAATTTTACTAAGCGCTCTGCAATTTGAACAGAATTCCATGCAGCGCCTTTTAATAAGTTATCAGATACGACCCAAAGGTGGAATCCTTTATCATTATTTAAATCTTTACGGATTCTTCCAACGAATACTTCATTTTTACCTACTGCAGTAGCTGGCATTGGATATAACTGCTCTGCTGGATTATCTTGCAGTACAATACCTTCTGCATTTGCAAGTAAGTTTTTCATTTCTTCTACTGTTACGCCTTCTTTATCTACTTCAATGTACACAGACTCGGAATGACCCGATACAACTGGTAAACGTACACATGTCGCAGCTACTTCTAATTCAGGCATATGCATAATTTTTTTCGTTTCATTAATCATTTTCATTTCTTCGAATGTAAATCCATTATCTTGGAATTTATCAATCTGTGGAATAGCATTAAAAGCGATTTGGAAATGCTTTTCGTCACCTGATACAGGTAAAACATTCGCCTTTACTTCTTCGCCATTTAAGATTGCTTGTGATTGTTCATGAAGTTCTTCAATAGCTGCCGCACCAGCACCTGATACAGCTTGATATGTGGAAACGATTACTCGTTTTAAACCATATTGCTGGCGAACTGGTTCAAGAGCTACTACCATTTGAATTGTAGAACAGTTTGGATTTGCAATAATACCATTATGTTCTTTTAAATCATTTTCATTTACTTCAGGTACAACAAGTGGCACGTTTTCTGTCATACGGAATGCACTTGTATTATCAACAACAATTGCACCGCGCTTTGCTGCTTCTGGCGCTAATTGTTTCGATACAGATCCACCTGCACTAAATAGTGCAATATCTACTCCTTCAAAACTTTCAGGAGTTGCCTCTTGAACTGTAAATTCTTCGCCTTTAAATACAAGTTTCTTACCTGCAGATCGTTTAGATGAAAGTAACGTTAACTTCCCAATTGGAAATTCTCGTTTCTCTAAAGTATTTAACATTTGTTCACCAACTGCGCCGGTTGCTCCAACTACAGCGACATGAAAAGTTTTTTGCTTTTCCATCACTATGCCCCTTTCTAGATACCAATCCTTCTATAACTTAGAATTAGAAGGAGCTTACAATGCCCCCTCTAATCTTAATAACGTTAATTTTATCATATTCTACAGTAAGAATGATGGTTTCAACAAAAATTGTACGTTTTTTTCGTTTTTTAATTCATATATCTGAATTTTTCTACAACAACAGGTTGTAATTGTTTTCCTTGTAGCGCTTCCAATACTGTATCTTCAAGTAACTCCATACGAGCTACCATTGAGTTCGGTTTTTTCTCTGGTGCATCTTGGCCAAATGGTACAAAGTAGATGTCTTTTGTAGCCATTAGGCGCATTAGATTTACTCCATTAAGCCCTAAAGCATCATTCGTCGAAACAGCTAACACGACAGGCTTCCCATTTCTAAGCGTCGCTTTTGCTGCCATTAATACTGGAGAGTCTGTCATTGCATTTGCAAATTTACTCATCGAATTCCCTGTTAGTGGTGCAATCACCATGCAATCTAGTGGAATTTTCGGTCCTAGTGGCTCTGCGCCAACAATTGAATTAATTGCCTTAAAACCGGTTATTTCTTCGATCTTTTTAATCCATTCTTCCCCTTCGCCAAATCTAGTATTTGTTGATTGGACAGTATAAGAAACAACGGGACGTACTTCTGCACCTTCTGCAATTAACTTCTCTAAATGTGGCATAACTTCTTCATACGTACAATGTGAGCCTGTAAATCCGAAACCAATTCGTTTTCCCTTCAAACTCATTTCTCATCATCCTCCTTTGCGATTGCATCTGCTATTAATAACTGAGAAAGAACATTCGCTAATATTTGTCCTGCTGTTTTCGGTGCAACAATCCCAGGAAGACCAGGTGCTAATAGTGCCTTCACTCCACGCTTCTCCGCATAGCGAAAGTCCGTGCCACCTGGCTTAGAAGCTAAATCAATAACTAGCGTATGAGCTGGCATTTTTGAAATAACATTCGCTGTCACAACGAGATGTGGAATTGTATTAATAACAATATCGATATTACCTACTTCTTTCTCTATGTCTTGCATATGAAAAGGAGAAAACATCATTTCTGTAATACGAGCAATATGTTCCGAACGTCTCGCTCCAACTTTGACATGTGCTCCTAATGATTGAAAGGCTCTTGCAACACTCATACCAGTTCTACCAAATCCTAAAACCATTACATTCGATCCATGAATTGTGTAATCAGTATGTTGAATAACCATCATTAGTGTACCTTCTACGGTCGGAATAGAGTTATAGATTGCAACATCATCACGATCAAATAATTTTACAAGTTTGCGATTTGTAGTAGCTACGAGATTTTCCAAGTAAGGTGTACCAATACCTGAATATATAGTGAAGTTTTCTGGCGTCTTTTCAATTTGTTCTTTCGTTATGGAAACTTTTTCATTTGAAAAAATAGTATCTACTTCTCCTCTGGCATTCGTCCCTGCAACCGGCAAAATAATCGCATCTAAAGAAGTGAAATTTAAATCTTGTATACTTTCCTTTGCTGCCCCTGTGAAGCCATGATCTAACTGTTCAAACCCTATTAATGAAAGTTTCGCGTCCAGTTCGACTAGCTTGCGAATTACTTCTAGCTGCCGTGCATCTCCTCCTATGACAGCAATATGCATCTCAGTCAACATTCCCTAATTCACCTTCTTTTTCTTTCATTTATAAGAAAAATGCCTACTTTTTCTTTTTCCTCCACATCATATGTAATGTACGCGTTTGAGGTGATTGAAAAACAAAAAGCACACGTGATTTATTTTCTTTATATAAAGATAAAAAAAAGACAACCAAAATGGTCATCTTTCACTATGATCTTGAATGGTTCGTAAGATCGCAAAGTATCATATCATTTCCAACCTTCTTTATTTTGCTCCATTCTACTCTCACTTCTTGCTGTTCTCTTTTAAAACCTCCCCATTTCCCAGCAGGTATAATAAGCGCTTGTATTTTTCCATCTCTCTCATCAATTTCTAAATCTGCATGACCTAAAACTCCCATTTTTTCTGCTCTTTCTAAATCCACAATCTCTTTGCCACTTAATTCACTTAAACGCATTAAATCTCCCCCTATCCTACTTTTTATGAAGGTTATCCTATAATAAGTACCTATTCTGCATATATAAAAAAAATAACCGTATCTCATATAAAAGAGATACGGTTATTTCCGAAAGCGAATGAATTACAAGATCGATTAAAGTTTCATTCCTTTTGGCAGTTTTCCATCCGGACTAATAAGTGCCGCAGAGAATTCATCGGTAAACATATTGCGAATTAACTCGTCTACATTTTGCTTTGTTACAGTGTTTACACTTTCAATAATCTCATCAAGAGAACGATGTTTACGAAGAAGCAATTCGTTTTTACCATTACGGCTCATACGACTATTCGTACTTTCTAAACTTAACATTAAGTTTCCTTTTAATTGTTCTTTACTGTTAACAAGCTCTTTTTCTGTAATACCTGTATTTTTCAACGTATTTAACGTTTCTTGCATTGTTTCATACAGTGTATCTAATTGTTTACTACCTGTTCCACCGTAAAGTGTTAACATACCTGTATCTTCATAAGAAGAATGGTAAGAAAATACTGAGTACGCTAACCCACGTTGCTCACGTACTTCTTGGAATAAACGGCTACTCATACTACCGCCTAAAACATTATTTAATACAATTAAGTTATAAATATCTTCGTGTCCCATTTGCAAGCCTTTATATCCTAAACATAAATGAGCTTGTTCTGTTTCCTTCTTACGTGCTACTTTATTGAAATGGAAAATTGGGCTATGTACTTGTTCACGATTTGTTGTCCCTTCGTAACTACCGAAATATTGCTCTACAGTTTGTAAAAATGCTTCATCAATATTCCCTGCAATTGATACAACAACATTTTCAGGTGTGTAATGATCTTTCATATATTGACGTAACGTATCACCTGTAAATGTTTCAAGCGTTTCTTCTGTTCCTAAAATAGGATATCCAAGCGGATGCGTTTCATATGTCGCTTTCGTTAACATATCATGCACAATATCATCTGGCGCATCTTCGTACATTTTTATTTCTTCAAATACAACATTCTTCTCTTTTTTCAGTTCTTCCTCATCAAATGTTGAATTAAAGAACATATCTGCTAAAACATCTAATGCATATTTAGCATGCTCATCTAGCACTTTCGCATAGTAACATGTATATTCTTTTGAAGTAAAAGCATTTACTTGTCCACCAATGCTATCAAATGATTCTGCAATCTCTCTTGCACTTCGCGTTTCTGTCCCTTTAAAGAACATATGTTCCAAAAAGTGCGAAACCCCATTATTTTTTTCATTTTCATTTCTTGAACCTGCGTGGATCCATATACCAATCGCAACCGAGCGTACAGTTGGTATATTCTCCATAACAATTCTTACACCATTTTTACACGTATATTTTTTAATCAAAAACTTTCCTCCTAATGCCAGTTTCTCTAAATAATTGCTATTATTTAATGATAACAAGTTTAGAGATGAATGTCATGCAAATGTATTTAATCCACACGTTTTTCATCTAGTAATTCTGTAATATTCCCCACTTTATATCCTTGTTCCTTCAAATTTTTAATCATAGTATCTAGCGCTTCTGTTGTAGATGAAGTAGGATGCATTAGCACAATAGCACCTGGATGTATTTTTCGCATTACTCTCTGCAATAGCACACCCGGTTCTGGCCGCTTCCAATCAATTGTATCTACAGTCCACATAATCGTCCCCATTTGGAAATCATCCGCTATTTTTACTACCTCATCCCGAAAGCTTCCACTTGGCGGAGCAAACCATCTCACTTTCTGATTTGTAGCTGCTTCTATCATTCGATTCGTTTTTTGTAATTGATCTCGTATTTCATCTGTAGACAGCGTTTTCATATTAGGGTGTGTGTAAGAATGATTTCCTACTTCTTGATTTGCATCGACAATCATTTTGGCAAATCGTAAGTTTTCTTTCACCCAGCGTCCTTCTAAAAAGAAAGTCGCCTTCACATCATGTTTTTTCAATATCTCTAATATACGTGGCAAATACTCATTACCCCAGGCCACATTAATTGTTAATCCCACCATCTTTTTATGTGGATGTCCTCGATAAATGGGAGCCGGTGGTAAATCTTCTAAGTGAACACTCGGTGATACTTCCTTAAATTCAAGTTGTTTTTGATCAAACTTCTTGATTTTCTTCATATTATTATAGGACGCTTCTATATCCACTTGTTTTCCATTATACCCAGGCGTCGCCTTCCAAATCTTATCAATCATCGCATTTTGCGGCATAATCTCATACTGTTTTACATGCTTTTGAATCTCTTCATGCAAGTTATCCTGCGCAAAAACGGAATAAGAGCCACAACCCATATATAAAGAAAATATAAATATGTACGCTAATATACGAGCTTTCATATAAACCCTCCCATTAACTATAAAAAAGAAACCATTTTCTTCTTATCTTTGTTAATTTGAGCGTTATGATGAAAACTATACCTATACTCACATAAAAATCTAAATGAATCACATTTTTTACATAACAAAAAAAGCCAGCTAAACTGGCTTTCACTTATTGTTGCTCTTGTGCGTTTTCTTCTTTAGCTGCTTCTTCTTTAGCTGCTTCTTTTTCTTGCTCTTCTTTTAGCAATACTTTTCTAGATAAGTTTACACGACCTTGTTTGTCAATCTCGATAACTTTAACTGAAATCTCATCACCGATTTTCACAACGTCTTCTACCTTACCTACACGCTCAAGTGCAAGTTCAGAAATGTGAACAAGTCCATCTTTACCGCTAAATAATTCAACGAACGCACCGAATTTTTCAACGCGTTTAACTTTTCCTAAGTAGATTTCGCCTACTTGTACTTCGCGAACGATATCTTCGATAATTTTCTTCGCTTTTTCATTCATCTCTTGATTAATTGATGAAATGAATACTGTGCCATCTTGCTCGATGTCAATTTTAACGCCAGTTTCTTCAATGATTTTATTGATCTGTTTACCACTTGGTCCAATAACATCACGAATTTTATCTGGGTTAATTGCCATTGTAATAATCTTCGGAGCATACGCAGATAACTCAATGCGAGGTTCCGCGATAACAGATAACATGTGATTTAAAATGTGCATACGACCAACTTTCGCTTGTTGTAATGCTTCTTCTAAAATCTCACGAGATAAACCATCGATTTTAATGTCCATTTGTAGTGCAGTTACACCTTTTGCAGTACCTGCTACTTTAAAGTCCATATCACCTAAATGGTCTTCCATTCCTTGAATATCTGTTAAAATTGTGTAATGCTCACCAGATTTCACTAGACCCATTGCAATACCAGCAACTGGTGCTTTAAGTGGTACACCCGCATCCATCATCGCTAATGTACTACCGCAAATACTCGCTTGTGAAGTTGAACCATTTGATTCTAATACTTCAGATACAAGACGAACTGTATATGGGAAATCCTTTTCAGATGGAAGTACAGGTTCAAGAGCACGTTCTCCTAGTGCACCGTGACCAATTTCACGACGACCTGGTCCACGCATTGGTCTTGTTTCACCAACACTAAATGAAGGGAAATTATAATGGTGCATAAAGCGTTTTGACTCTTCTACACCTAGACCATCTAAAATTTGCACATCGCCTAATGCACCTAATGTACAAATACTTAATGCTTGCGTTTGTCCACGTGTGAATAGACCAGAACCATGTGTACGAGATAAAATGCCAACCTCTGATGCTAAAGGACGAATTTCGTCACCTTTACGACCATCTGGGCGGATTTTTTCAACTGTAATAAGACGACGTACTTCTTCTTTTACAATTTTATATAAAATCTCACTTACTTGTCCTAATGTATCAGCATCAGCTTCCTGAGCTTCGTAATGCTCAATTACACGCTTTTTCACTACGCTAATTGCATCTTCACGTGCATGTTTTTCGTGCACTTGAATTGCAGAATGCATATCTGTCTCAGCCATTTCACGTACAGCTTGATTCAAATCAGCATCCACTTCATAAAGTTTCACTGCTGTTTTCTCTTTACCGACAGCTTGTACAATCTCTTCTTGGAATGCAATTAGACGTTTAATTTCATCGTGTCCAAACATAATTGCTTCTAACATTGTTTCTTCAGGTACTTGATCCGCTCCTGCTTCAACCATGTTAATTGCATCTTTCGTACCAGCTACAACAAGGTGCATATCACTTTGTTCTTGCTGTTCTACTGTTGGATTAATAACGAACTCGCCATTAATACGACCAACTGTCGCACCTGCGATTGGACCTTCAAATGGAATATCTGAAATAGATAATGCTAATGAAGAACCAAGCATAGCTGCCATCTCAGAAGAACAGTCTTGATCAACACTCATTACGATGCTGACAACTTGTACTTCATTACGGAAACCATCTGCGAAAAGTGGACGGATTGGACGGTCAATTAAACGACTTGCTAAAATTGCTTTTTCACTTGGACGGCCTTCGCGCTTAATAAAACCGCCTGGGATTTTTCCAACTGCATATAAACGCTCTTCATAGTTTACTGTAAGCGGGAAGAAATCTACATTTTTTGGCTCTTTTGATGCAGTTGCTGTAGATAGAACTGCTGTGTCGCCATATCTTACTAATACTGCTCCGTTTGCTTGTTTTGCAAGCTGACTTGTTTCAATTGTTAGCTGACGACCAGCTAAATCTATCGAGAAGACTTGCTTTTCCTGACTCATTTAAGTACCCCTCTCAATTTAAAATATTCAATTCTTCTATGTAAATGGGTAGTATATCACAATATTCTTTCCTCTAGTATTGCCGAAAATTAAGTAAGCTATAAAGAGTAGAAGATATATTTTTACCTAACAAAAAAGCGGGAATATTCCCGCTTCTTTGACTATCGACGTAAGCCAAGCTTTGTGATTAATTCACGGTAACGTGTGATATCGCTATTACGAAGGTAAGTAAGTAAGTTACGACGTTTACCAACCATCTTTAATAGACCACGACGTGAATGATGATCCTTCTTGTGAGTACGTAAGTGCTCGTTTAGAGTGTTAATTTGCTCCGTTAGGACAGCAATTTGAACCTCTGGAGAACCAGTATCAGTCTCATGAGTTCTAAATTGTGCAATGATTTCGTTTTTACGCTCTTGTGTTAAAGCCATCCTATTTCACCTCCTAATAATTAAACCCCCAGTTACCTAGCAAGCATCGGTGAGTCGCAATGCCAAGTAATGGTTGTCATAAAGTACATAACATAGAATACTACTTTTCATTTGAAAAAGCAAGTATATTCTTTACGCTCGCAAAATATTCTTCGGCAACCTTTTTATCTTGAGCGATTTGCGCAACTAACTCATCAATTCCATTAAACTTTTTTTCTTCTCTTATACGCATGTGCCATTCCACTGTAACACTTTGATCGTATATGTCTTTATTAAATTCAAATAGATGCACTTCAATAGATAATTGACGCTCATTCTCTTTGAAAGTTGGTTTATATCCGATATTACACACACCATCATACCATTCATCATGAACCTTCAACCTTACCGCATATACACCTACAGGTGGCAACAAATATTTATCACTTAAACCTACATTTGCAGTTGGAAAACCAATTTGACGTCCACGCTTATCACCGTGTACAACTGTTCCTTCTACCGTGTAAGCTCTCCCTAAAATAGATGGAATTTGTTCCATTTCACCGTTTCGAATTAACTTTCGTAATGAAGTAGAACTTACTTTTTCTTCTTGATATTCAACTTTTTCGATCACGGTCTGTGTAAACTCCCCTCTTGCATGAAATGGTAAAGTCTCCATCTTCCCTTTTCCTAAACGTCCATATGAATAATCAAAGCCTGCTACTACATGCTTTACATTTAAACCAATAATATACTCATCGACAAACTGCTGTGGTAATAATCCAGCAAATGGCTCATCGAATTTCACCACATATAAGATATCAATTCCTAAACTTGCGATGATTTCTTCTTTAAAGCGCATCGGTGTAATATACTCCACATGCGCTTCTTTTTTTCCTAATACAACAGATGGGTGTGGATGGAATGTCATGACAGCACTTTTACATCCTCTTTCATCCGCTATTTTTTTCGCTGTTCGAATCACACGTTGATGTCCTAAATGAATGCCATCAAAATATCCTAATGCCATTACAGTAGGTGGTAATTCTATTTTATTTTGTTCATGTGGATGAGTTAAATGAATAAGTTTCACGCTTGAATTCACCTTTTTCTGTAATAATCCTTCCAATAATTCATTATAGCTTTAGTTCTTGATTATTCACAAGTACTTTCATTGGCTTTAGCATTCCAGGGTGTTTTGGGTGATGCTCATAAATTGCTAAGCAACGATCATTTTTATCAAATACTGTAATAAATGGCGCTGTTGTTTCTAATTCATTCTTTAAGAACATACCGTTCTTTATTTTTTCAGCTTGCTTTTCATCTACAACCATTTTTGGAAACTTACTTAGCGCCTCATCAATTGAGATGAAAATAGACTCTACTGTTCCATTTTGCACGTTTTCTTCAATTTCTTCAAATGATATGCAATCTTCTAGTAAAAATTCACCAGATGCTGTTCTTACAAGATGAGACATATGTGATGGAAATCCAAGTTTTTCACCTATCATTACTGCTAGTGTTCTTACATATGTTCCTTTACTACACGTTACACGGAAACGAAATGAAATATTTTCCCCTTCAAAAACTTCACGTTCATCAAGTAATACAAATTCATGAATTGTAATTGTACGAACTGGACGTTCAACTTCTTGTCCTGCTCTTGCATATTCGTATAGTTTTTTCCCGTTAACTTTTACAGCTGAGAACATCGGCGGCATTTGTTCAATTGTCCCTGTTAATTCCGCTAGTACCTCTTCTACTTCTTTACGTGTAATGACACGATCTACATCTTGTTTCTCCACAACTTCACCCGAAGCATCTTCTGTTGTTGTTGAAAATCCTAATGTCACTTCACCTTCGTATGTTTTTGTTTCACTTGTTAAAAATTGCGCAATTTTTGTTGCACGCCCAACGCAAATAGGTAATACTCCTGTTACATCTGGATCCAGTGTCCCTGTATGACCAATTCGTTTCTCACGCAATATCTTTCTTAATTTGAACACACAATCATGTGATGTCATTCCCTTTGGCTTATGTAATAATACTACACCTTCCATATACTCACCTCATCGTTATTCTTTTATAGTAATTGCAATTATGCAAAACTTATTTTACATTGAAAAAATGGATAGACAAATGTCTATCCATTATTCTTCACGTTTACCGTCTTTATTAATTTGATGTAAAAGTGTATCAATTCGATGACCATATCCAATAGACTCATCAAACTCGAAGGAAATTTCCGGTGTTTTACGAAGACGAATACGTTGGCCAATTTCTGAACGAATAAAGCCTTTTGCCTTCGCTAAACCTTTTAATGTATTTTCTTTCTGTTCTTCGTCACCTAAAACAGAAATATATACTTTAGCAATTTGTAAATCTCCACTTACCTGTACATCTGTTACTGTAACAAATCCAATACGTGGGTCTTTAATTTTACGACTGATAATGTCGCCTAATTCTTTTTTCATTTGCTCGCCCACACGGTTCGCACGTAATTTCATAACTCTTCACCTCATTCAATACCATTCCAAATGTGTTATCGTACGTTCAATTTCAGGAAATGAATCGATATACTCAAGTACACGATTCATTTCTTTTTCACAGACAACACGATTTGAGGATACGGAAACAATTGCAATTTCTGTACGTTGCCATACATCTTGATGCCCAACTTCAGAAACAGCTACATTATAGCGCTGTTTCACACGAGTTAACACACGTTGCAAAATTGCTCGTTTCTCTTTTAAAGAATGCACATCGTAAATCATACACTCGAATGAGAGTGAAGCGATAATCATCGCTTCACTTCTTCCATAACGTATGCTTCAATGATGTCCCCTTCTTTAAGATCATTATATCTCTCAATTGTAATACCACACTCATAGTTTTGTGCAACTTCTTTTACGTCGTCTTTGAAACGTTTTAACGTATCAAGTTTTCCTTCGAAGACTACTACGCCATCACGGATAATACGAACGCCACTATCACGTGTAATTTTACCGTCTATTACGTAACAACCTGCGATTGTTCCAACTTTTGTTACTTTGAATGTTTGACGAACTTCCGCTTGACCGATTACTTTTTCTTCGAATTCTGGATCCAGCATACCTTGCATTGCTGATTCAATTTCTTCGATTACTTTATAGATAATACGGTGTAAACGAACATCAACTTTCTCTAATTCAGCTGTACGCTTCGCATTCACATCGGGGCGTACGTTAAATCCAATTACAATTGCATTAGATGCAGAAGCTAAAATAATATCAGATTCTGTAATCGCACCTACGCCTGTATGGATAATTTTCACTTTTACGCCTTCAACATCAATTTTACGAAGTGATGCTGCCATTGCTTCTACAGAACCTTGTACGTCTGCTTTCACAATTAAGTTAATTTCTTTTACATCGCCCTCTTGGATTTGTTGGAATAAATCTTCCAGGCTGAATTTAGATTTCTCACCACGTTGTGCAACTAGCGCTTCTTGTGCACGTGATTCACCGATCTGACGAGCTTTCTTCTCATCAGCGAATGCCATGAAACGATCTCCCGCTTGTGGCACTTCATTTAAACCTGTAATTTCAACAGGAGTTGACGGACCAGCAACTTTTACACGACGACCAATATCACTTACCATTGCACGAACACGACCGAATGATGTTCCAACAACAATTGGATCTCCAACTCGAAGTGTACCGTTTTGAACAAGTAATGTCGCGATAGTTCCTTTACCTTTATCAAGCTGTGCTTCAATTACAGTACCAGCTGCATAGCGATTTGGATTTGCTTTATATTCTTCTACTTCACTCACAAGAAGGATCATTTCTAGTAAGTTGTCAATTCCCTCGCCTTGAATCGCAGAAATTGGTACGAAAATCGTGTCTCCGCCCCAAGCTTCTGGAACTAATTCATATTCTGTTAATTCTTGCATTACACGATCAGGATTTGCCGCTGGTTTATCCATTTTATTCACAGCAACAATAATTGGTACTCCAGCTGCTTTCGCATGGCTAATCGCTTCAACTGTTTGTGGCATAACACCGTCATCAGCTGCAACAACAAGAATTGTAATATCTGTTACTTGTGCACCACGAGCACGCATTGTTGTAAATGCCGCGTGACCTGGTGTATCTAAGAACGTAATTTTCTTATCATTTACATCAACTTGGTATGCACCGATATGCTGAGTAATTCCACCAGCTTCGCCAGCAGTTACTTTTGAATTACGGATAGAGTCAAGCAATGTTGTTTTACCATGGTCAACGTGTCCCATAATTGTAACAACAGCTGGACGTTCTTTTAAGTTTTCTTCATCATCTTGCTCATCGATGAATGTTTCAAATTCAGTTTCACTTACAACTACTTCTTCTTCTACTTCAATACCGTAATCAGTAGCAATTAACTCAATTGTATCTTTATCTAAGTCTTGGTTAATTGTCGCCATAATTCCTAGCATGAAGAGCTTTTTAATAATTTCAGATGGCTCTTTGCTTAACTTTTTAGCAAGGTCACCTACTGTAAGGCTTCCAGAGAAAGTGATTTTATCTGGTGTTTCTACTATTGGTGTTTGTTGTCTTCCAGCAAAGTTATCTTGACGTTTATCTTCATTTGCTTTGCCTTTTTTCTTATT
Organism: Bacillus sp. FDAARGOS_1420; assembly: GCF_019344915.1. Lineage (NCBI taxonomy): Bacteria > Bacillati > Bacillota > Bacilli > Caryophanales > Bacillaceae > Bacillus > Bacillus sp. FDAARGOS_1420. The sequence continues at coordinate 2,880,520 of NZ_JAHWJB010000002.1, forward strand.
CTTATTGCTGTTCTTTTTACTGCGAACAACTTTCTCTTCTACTTCAAACTCATCTGCAACAGAAGGTTTTTCCGCTCCAGCGCTATATTGATTATCTAATTTGTTTACTACTTCATCTTCTAACATTGTCATATGATTCGAAACCTCGATATTCATCTCTTTTAGTTTTGTCATAAGATCTTTACTTGAGATATTATTTTTTTTTGCATATTCATGTACTCGAATTTTACTCATACCTTCACCCCCGGTAATTTGTATCGAGCATGCTACGTAGCTTTTTCGCAAAGCCTTCATCTAAAACAGCTACAACGACTCGCTCGTCTCTCCCAATCGCATGCCCTAATTGTTGTCGATTTTCGACTTTTCTCATTGGTATGTTGTAGTACGTGGTTTTATCAATGATACGTTTTGTAGTGTTCGCTGACGCATCTTCAGAAAGCAATACTAGCTTTGCTTTGCCACTTCGTACTTCTTTTAAAACGAGTTCTTCACCCGAAATAATTTTTCGAGCGCGGTTTGCTAGTCCTAAAAATGATTTCCAATCAGACACTTATTTCGACTCCTTCTCAACAAGCTCAAGAAGCTCTTCGTACAGAGAACTGTCGATTTTCGCTTTTAGATGATGTTCCAAAATGTTTTTCTTTTGGGCTTGAATAATGCTTTCTTTATCTTTTGATAAATATGCACCTCGTCCTGATTTTTTTCCTGATAAATCAATAGACACTTCGCCCTCTTTGGAACGAACAATGCGAACTAGCTCTCGTTTTGATTTCATCTCTTGCGTCGCAATACATTTTCGTAACGGAACTTTTCGATTGCTCATACTCATCACCTCTATTCGATTTCGTCTTCAGCTGAATCGAATCCGAATGCGATTACGCTATCTTCTTCTGTCACAATACCAAGTTGTTTCGCATCAGACTCACTTTTAATATCAATTTTCCAGCCTGTTAATTTAGCTGCAAGACGCGCATTTTGTCCACGCTTACCAATCGCTAATGAAAGCTGGTGGTCTGGAACAACAACAGTTGTTGCTTTCTCTGCTTCATCTACAAGTACTTTAACAACCTGTGATGGACTTAAAGCATTTGCAACATATTCAACTGGGTCATTCGACCAGCGAACGATGTCAATCTTTTCACCTTTTAGTTCATCTACAACGCGTTGTACACGTTGTCCTTTCGGTCCTACACAAGAACCTACTGGATCAACATCGATATTCTCTGCATATACAGAAATTTTAGAACGGTCGCCTGCTTCACGTGCTACAGAGCGAATTTCTACAGTTCCATCATAAATTTCTGGAACTTCCATTTCGAATAAACGTTTTAAAAGACCAGGATGTGTACGTGATACGTAAATTTGTGGTCCTTTTGTTGTCTTTTCTACTTTTGTAATAAATACGCGAATACGATCATGTGGTTTATATTGCTCATTTGGCATTTGCTCACTTACAGGTAATAAAGCTTCTACTTTACCTAAGCTTACATAGATGAAACGAGCATCTTGGCGCTGTACAATACCAACCATAATGTCTTCTTCACGATCACCAAATTCTGAATAAATTACACCACGTTCCGCCTCACGAACTCGTTGTGTTACAACTTGTTTTGCAGTTTGTGCTGCAATACGACCAAAATCTTTTGGCGTTACTTCAATTTCTAGTACGTCACCATCTTGGTAGTTTGGATTAATTTGTCTTGCCTCTTCTACAGAGATTTCAAGACGTGGATCAAACACATTATCTACAACGTCCTTACGTGCTAAAACTTGAATTGTTCCCACTTCTGGGTTAAAGCTCACACGAACGTTTTGTGCTTGGTTAAAATTGCGTTTATAAGCAGAGATTAATGCTGCTTCAATCGCATCAATAATAATATCTTTGCTAATACCTTTTTCTGACTCTAATACGAGCAAAGCATCTAACAACTCAGTGCTCATGAAGATCCCCCTTCTTACTAAAACGTAACAGCAAGTCGCGCATTTGCAACTTTATCCATTGGAATTTGGATTTCTTTTTTACGTGTTTTAATTGTTAATAGTAGTGTAATTGTAGTACCGTCGTAGGAAAGTAGCTTTCCTTCAAACATCTTCTCACCATCAATCGGCTTATATGTTTTAATTGCCACTTGTTTTCCTACCGCTTGCTGGAAGTCTTTCTCTTTCTTTAATGGGCGTTCCGCTCCAGGAGATGATACATCCAAAAAGTAAAGATGAGGAATTGGATCCTCTTTATCTAAAGCTTCGCTTAAACGTTCACTTACCGCACCGCATTCTTCAATTTCGACTCCCTTTTCAGAATCAATGAATACGCGTAAGAACCAGTCTTGTCCTTCTTGCACATACTCTACATCTACAAGTTCAAGATTTAACTCTTCAACGATTGGCTGCGCAAATGCTTCTACAATTTCTGTGACTTTCTTATCCATAAACAGCCTCCTTCCTGCCGCCATGTACCATTTACAAGAAAAGATCCCGTTCATAAAGACGGTCTATCTTATTCTTTCTCGTTAGCTAACAAAAGCCCCTGCCGTTAAGCAGGGAATATCTGTCTTAGTATTACCAAATTTAAGAAGTAAAACTTGTAACAAAATATGTATATACGACAGAAATATCATTACTATCTACATAAGCAAAATGTAGATAGTAACACGAAAGAGTGGGTTTCCCCACTCTCTTTTTCACAAAATATACATGACATGGTTATCTCAGTTTATAGTATACCATAGCAAATGTTGATTTGCAAAGATTTTTCCTACCTATTAGAACAGTGACAATTGGTTTTGATCCGGTAAATCTCCTAGACAACCTTGACCATCTAAATACTCAATAATCGTTTTAGAAACCTTACTGCGCTGCTGTAAGTCTTCTTTTGATAAGAAATCACCATTTTTACGAGCTTCAACAATACTGAAAGCTGCGTTTGTACCAAGACCAGGAACTGCATTAAATGGAGGAATTAAAGTATCCCCATCAATTATAAATTCGGTTGCATGCGAGCGGTATAAATCAACCTTTTGGAATGAATAACCACGCTCACACATTTCAAGTGTCATTTCTAGTACCGTTAATAAACTCTTCTCTTTCGGTGCTGCATCCAATCCTTTTTGTGCAATTTCATCAATTTTTACACGTATGGATGCTGAACCTTTCGCCATCGCCTCTACATCAAAGTCATCTGCACGAACTGTAAAATATGCCGCATAGAATAAAAGTGCGAAATGTACTTTAAAGTATGCAATACGCACAGCCATAAGTACGTAAGCAGCCGCATGGGCTTTAGGGAACATGTACTTAATCTTCTTACATGAATCAATATACCAACCTGGTACATTGTTATTTCTCATTTCCTCTTCCCATTCTTCTGGTACACCTTTACCTTTACGCACCGACTCCATGATTTTGAAGGCTAATGATGGATCCAAGCCTTGATAAATTAAATATACCATGATGTCATCACGACAACCGATAACTTCACTCAGTGTACACGTACCATTATAAATTAATTCATTCGCATTACCTAACCATACATCTGTACCATGGGACAGTCCAGAAATTTGGACAAGCTCTGAAAACGTTGTTGGTTTCGTTTCTTCTAACATTTGTCTTACGAATTTCGTACCAAACTCTGGTATACCAAGTGTACCTGTTTTACAGTTAATTTGTTCTTCCGTTACCCCTAAAGATTCTGGACCAGAGAAAATTTTCATTACTTCTGGATCATCCGTTGGGATTGTTTTCGGGTCAATACCACTTAAATCTTGAAGCATACGAATAACAGTCGGATCATCGTGTCCTAATATATCAAGTTTCAATAAATTATCATGAATTGAGTGGAAGTCAAAGTGCGTTGTTCTCCACTCAGCACCTATTGAATCAGCCGGAAACTGAATTGGTGAAAAGTCAAAAATATCCATGTAATCTGGTACAACGATAATACCACCTGGATGCTGTCCGGTCGTACGCTTTACACCTGTACATCCCGCAACTAAGCGATCAATCTCTGCATTTCGAATTGTTAAGTTATGATCATTAGCATAACCTTTCACATACCCATAAGCGGTTTTTTCCGCAACCGTACCAATTGTTCCTGCGCGGTATACATAATCTTCACCGAACAGTAATTTCGTATAGTTATGGGCGCGTGGTTGGTATTCTCCGGAGAAATTCAAATCGATATCCGGTACCTTATCCCCTTTAAATCCAAGGAACGTTTCGAAAGGAATGTCATGCCCATCTTTCACATATGGAACATTACATGTTGGGCATTCTTTATCTGGTAAATCAAAACCAGAACCTACAGAACCGTCATTAAAGAACTCTGATTGTTTACACTTTGGACATACATAGTGCGGTGGTAATGGGTTTACTTCTGTAATTTCCATCATCGTTGCAACAAATGATGAACCTACCGATCCACGCGAACCTACTAGATAACCGTCCACTAACGATTTTTTCACAAGCTTATGTGAAATTAAATAAATAACAGCGAATCCATGTCCAATAATACTTTTCAATTCTTTTTCCAAACGAGCTTCTACAATTTCCGGTAGTTCATCTCCATAGATACTTCGTGCCATTACATAGCTCATATCACGTGTTTCATCATCAGCACCTTCAATTTTCGGTGTGTATAAATCATCTTTTACTGGACGAACATCACCAATTAATGATGCGATCTTGTTTGTATTTGTCACAACAATTTCTTTTGCTTTGTCTTCACCTAAGAATGAAAAACAATCTAGCATTTCATTTGTTGTACGGAAATGTACAGGCGGTAATGAATGGCGATTTAACGGATTAGCTCCTCCCTGCGAACTGACTAAAATTTTCCGATATATCGCGTCCTCTGGATCTAAATAATGCACATTCCCAGTAGCAACAACTGGCTTATCTAACGTCTCACCTAGTTTTACTAAGTTAGAAATTATTGTTTTTAACTGTCCTTCATCTCGAACGAGTTCACGTTCCACTAAATGACGTAACACTTCTGGAGGCATAACCTCAATGTAATCATAAAACTGTGCAATTTCTTCTACTTCTTCAGGCGCTTTTTGCATCATAGCTTCAAATACTTCACCTTTGTCACAAGCTGTTCCTACTAAAATGCCTTCGCGATATTTTTTTAATAGTGATCGTGGTACACGTGGTACACGATAAAAGTAATTCAGGTGAGAATATGAAACAAGTTTATATAAGTTTTTCAACCCAACATCTGATGTGGCAAGTAACGTCATATGACTTGGACGCCCACGTTTATACGCATCCCCTTGTCCCATACTATCGTTTAGTTGATCGTGATATTCAAATCCCTTTTCAATCACATCTTTTAACATCTTCACAAGTAAATATCCCGTTGCTTCTGTATCATAAATCGCACGGTGATGTTGCGTTAATTCAATATCAAGCTTTTTACACATCGTATTTAATCGATGATTTTTCATTTCTGGGAATAAGAACCGTGCAAGTTCTAACGTATCAATAACTGGATTTTTCGTTTTTTCTATCCCAGCCTTTTTAAAACCTACGTTAATAAAGCCCATATCGAAGCTTGCGTTATGAGCAACAAGTGTATGGTCACCCATCCATTCCTCAAACTTTTTAAACACTTCGTCCACTTCTGGTGCATCAGTTAACATATCATCTGTAATGCCTGTTAATTCAATAATCGTCGCCGATAATGGTTGATGAGGATTTGCGAAAGATTCAAAGCGATCAATAATTTCTCCACCTTTTATCTTTACAGCAGCTAACTCAATGACTGTATCATATACAGCAGATAGCCCTGTTGTCTCAACGTCAAAGACAACATATGTTTCTTCTGCAAGTAGACGATGCGCTTCGTTATATGCTATCGGCACACCATCATTAACTAAATTTGCTTCTACACCATATAGAACTTTAACTCCAGCCTTTTTACCAGCAGAATATGCTTCTGGGAACGACTGTGCAACAGCATGGTCTGTAACTGCAATAGCCTCATGCCCCCATTTTCCGGCTTGGGCAACGAGCTTAGAAACAGAAGTAACAGCATCCATTTGACTCATTGGAGTATGAAGATGAAGTTCTACTCTTTTTTCCCCTTCTTTTGCTTTATCTTTACGAGAAGGTCCCGTTATTTCATTTATATCATTTGCGATCATAACTAAATCGCGCACGAATGTATCATTTTGAACTGAACCACGCGCTTTTACCCAAGTTCCTTTTTTCAAAGATTGTAACATCGGGATATCTTCTTTATCACGTGAGAACATCTTAATCATAATAGAGTCCGTATAGTCAGTTATCTTTAAAGTTAATAATGTACGTCCACTACGAAGTTCTTTCGTCTCTACATGGAAAACATACCCTTGAACGGTTTTTCTTCTTTCTTCATCTTGAATTTCACGCAGCGGCGTAATCTCTTCATCTGGCTTAATAAGATAACCAAGCACAACTGGTCCTTCATGAACAACATCACTTTCTTCAGCTTGCCTTTTAGCCATCTCTTCCATAGCCTGTATAACTCGTTGACGATCTTCTTCCTGTGTTTGCTCACGAAACTTTTGCATTTCTTCTGCATTTTGCTTTATATGTGTGTCTAACTGAAAACGCGGGAATCCAAAAGCTTCGTATTGATCACCTACTGGTTTCGCAACGTTTTTCTTTAAAGTAGTAGATTCCAGCTCATTATTCACATTTAATAGCAACTTCACGCCATTGACCTGCGGAAGTTGCTTCTTTAAGTACGCGAACATAGGTGAAAATGTAATTCGTTCTGTACAAAGCGGCCAATATGCCTTCACTTCTTCTTCTGTAAATTGTTTATTCTCTGCTTCTAATGCAAATGTTGTTCTTGCAATATGAGAAAATGATTGCTTAAGCTTTGTTTCTAGCAACTCATATAATTCTGTCGGCAAAATACGTGGCACTTGTAAGTCAAAATGCCAACTTTTATTCGCTTTATCAATAACTAGCTTTTCAATACCACCGCCATGTAAATATTGATTTATAAGGTCTTCTGGTATTTGCAACTGTTGGAGCAAAATTTGAAATCGCTCTTGTTGTTCATTTGTTAATGACATAAGCACTCTCCTTCCATTTGCTATTATAAATTGAAACGTACTACAAAGAAAGATTTCTTCCTTCTTCTTTTACAAAATACGTTTACAAAGAAAGAGAAGGTACCTCATTACGAGGTACCTCTTCTTATTTTAAAATATTAGCAATATATGTTTGAAGTTCTTCTACTTTCACTTCTTCAGACTCGCCTGTAGCACGTACTTTCACTTCTACAATACCTTCATCTGCTTTTTTACCAACTGTAACACGAACTGGAAGGCCGAATAAATCTGCATCTGCAAATTTAACACCTGCACGTTCTGCACGATCATCTAGTAATACTTCGTATCCTTGCTCTTGTAATGAGTTATAGATATTTTCACCCATTTCACGTTGTGCATCAGATTTCATATTTACTGGAATTACATGCACATGGAACGGTGCAACAGATTTTGGCCAAACTAAACCATTCTCATCATTAAACTGCTCTGCAATTGCTGCCACTGTACGAGATACACCGATACCGTAACAACCCATAATAAGTGGTTTTGTTTTTCCGTTTTCATCTAGGAACGTTGCGTTCATTGCTTCACTATAACGAGTTCCTAATTTGAATACATGACCAACTTCAATTCCACGTGCGAAAAGAATTGTTCCATTTCCATCTGGAGATTGGTCTCCTTCTTGGATGAAGCGTAAATCTGTATATTGACTTACTTTAAAGTCACGTTCTGGATTTACATTTACATAATGGAATCCTTCTTCATTCGCTCCTGAACATCCGTTGACAATTGATGCTACAGCATGGTCAGCGATAATTTCGATATCCCCTGTAACACCAATCGGTCCTAAAGAACCCACTTCACAGTTTAATAACTCTTTTATTTCTTCATGTGAAGCAAGCTCAACGACTGAAGCTCCGTATACATTCTTCACTTTTACATCATTGACTTCATGATCGCCACGAACAAGTACTACTACTAATTTCGCATCTACTTTAAACACCATAGATTTAATGCATTTTTCCGCTGCGATATTTAAGAATGCAGATACTTCTTCAATAGCTTTTTGATCTGGAGTTGCTACTTTTTCAAGTGCTTTTTCGACTTCATCACTCTTCGTATATGTAGCAACAACAGGAGCCATTTCAATATTTGCCGCATAATCAGATGTATTAGAATACGCAATTGTATCTTCACCTACATCAGATAACACCATAAATTCGTGTGTATCTTTTCCACCCATTGCTCCAGAATCAGCTATAACTGCACGGAAATTCAAACCACAACGAGCAAAGATATTAGAATACGCTTTGTATAAACCGCTATATACTTCATCCAAACTTTCTTGTGTTGCATGGAAAGAATACGCATCTTTCATTAAAAATTCTCTTCCGCGTAATAAACCGAAACGTGGTCTTTGCTCATCACGGAATTTTGTTTGAATTTGATATAATGTTAATGGTAATTTTTTGTATGATTTAATTTCATCACGTACAAGATCTGTAATTACTTCCTCATGAGTTGCCCCTAGCGCAAACTCGCGAGCATTACGATCTTTCATACGCATTAATTCTGATCCGTAAGAATACCAACGGCCTGATTCTTGCCATAATTCAGAAGCTTGCATAGCTGGCATTAATAGTTCTACTGCCCCTGCGCGCTCCATTTCTTCACGAACAATACGTTCTACTTTGTGTAACACTTTTAAACCAAATGGTAGAAAACTATAAATACCAGAAGCATTTTGACGCATAAACCCTGCGCGAAGTAATAATTGATGACTCTTAATTTCAGCATCTGCTGGAACTTCACGTAATGTAGGACTGAATACCATACTTTGTTTCATTTATTCGCACCTCTTCATTTTACTCTTACACGCAATAAAACCCCTCACCTCGAGTTAGGTGAGGGATTTTATTCTATGAGCTCTATTTCATTATAACCTTCTTCTTATTTTACAAGAAAAACTTACGGATGTCATTCCATGTTACAACTAACATAAGCAACATTAATAATGCAAACCCAATAAAGTGAACCATTCCTTCTTTTTGACGATCAATTGGTTTTCCTCGTAACGCTTCAATTAAGAAGAAGAACAAACGTCCACCGTCTAAAGCTGGGACTGGTAATAAATTAAATAAACCAAGGTTAATACTTAAAACTGCCGCTAAACTTAGTACACGCGTAAATCCATAATCTACAACTTGATCTGTTAGATTATAAATTCCTACTGGACCTGACAACTCATTAATAGAAAATTGACCCGTTACTAATTTCACAAGAGAATCAAAAATTAGTTTCGTCCATTCGTATGTTTGTTCAAACCCTGATTTAATAGAACCCATCACTGTTTTCTCTACAGGAGAATAAACACCAATTCTACCAACTTCGTCTTTTCCTTCTTTATCAAGCGTTGGTGTTACTTTCACATTAAATTGCTCACTATCACGCTTTACATGTAACGTAATTTCTTTATTTGGGTTTTCACGTACAATCGTTACAACATCTTTCCATGTACTAGTGTTCTTCCCATTGATTGCTTGAATTGTATCGTTTTCTTTTAATCCAGCTTGTTCTGCAGCACTATTCTCCATTACTTTTCCGACCATCGGTTTGTCAACAGGAACTCCTTGTACAAATCCAAGAATCACAAAAATAACAAATGCTAGAATAAAGTTCATTGCAGGACCTGCAAAGATTGTTAGAGCACGTTGGCCCAATTTTTTAGAGCCAAATTGTCTATTGTACGGAGCGATTTGAATTTCTTCTCCCGCAGAAATGATACGAGCTTTTTCATTCACTCGGAATGTTTGCAGCTCTTCCTCGTACTCTTCATAACCCAAAATTGTAAGATTATGCTCTAAATCAGCTTGTTCGACTTCAATGACACGAACATTTGGATACTTTTCATGTCCATCAAAAACTAATTTCACAACTTCGTCTTTTTCATTTAATACAAGTCCAACCTTTTTTCCAGGTTTTAACTCAACTGTGTCCGCATCCTCGCCAGCCATTCTTACATAGCCACCAAGGGGCAGTAATCGAATCGTATACACCGTTTCATTCTTTTCAAATGAGAATATTTTCGGACCAAAACCAATCGCAAACTCGCGGCACAAAATACCTGCTCTTTTTGCGAAATATAGATGCCCTAGCTCATGGAAAAATACGAGTGCACCGAAAATTAATATAAAGGCAATCGCTGTATTCAATTCCATAACCACCTTTGCTAAATTTGTTCCATCACAAACCGTCTTGTGGCTGCGTCAATTTCCTGAATTTCCTCTAAGCTCGGACGTGCAATGACAGTGTGATGGTGCATTGCTTTTTCAATGAGGTCTTCCACTGTTAAGAAACCAATTCTCTTTTGTAAAAAAGCTTCAACAGCTACTTCATTTGCCGCGTTCATTACAGCCGGCATACTTCCACCTGTCTTTCCAGCTTCATACGCAAAACGTAGACAACGGAAACGCTCTTGATTCATTTTCTCAAAATGCAATGTTCCCATTTCCCATAAATTTAACTGTTTCGTGTCTGAAAGAGGTAATCTATCAGGATATGTAAGCGCGTATTGAATCGGTACTCGCATATCAGGTGAGCCAAGCTGTGCCATTACACTACGATCTTCAAATTCAACCATAGAATGAATAATACTTTCTTTATGTAGAACAACATCGATTTGCTCATAAGGGATACCAAAAAGCCAGTGTGCTTCAATTACTTCTAGCCCCTTATTCATCATTGTAGCAGAATCAATTGTAATTTTCGAACCCATTGACCAGTTTGGATGACGAAGTGCATCTTCTACGGTCACTTGATGCAATTCATCTCTCGTTTTATCACGAAAACTTCCGCCTGAAGCAGTTATAATTAAGCGAGAGATTCTTTTTTCATTTTCACCATTCAAGCATTGAAAAATAGCTGAATGTTCACTGTCTACTGGAAGTAACGATACATTATGTTTTCGTGCTGCTTCCATTACAAGATGCCCTGCAGTTACTAACGTTTCTTTATTTGCAATTCCAATTGTTTTTTTCGCCTCAATTGCGCGGAGTGTCGGTAACAACCCTACGCTACCTACAACAGCATTCACTACAATTTCTGTATCTGGGTGCAGCGCTACTTCTAATAAGCCTTCGCTACCATATACTACTTTTGTATTACCAGAAACAGCTTGTAATTTTAAAACATCTTCCTCTCTTTGCACAGAGACAATTTGCGGGGAAAATTCTTGAATTACCTTTACTGCATAATCAACATTTTTCCCTACAGAAAAAGCAACGAGACGGAATTGGTCTGGGTGCGAGCGTAACACATCTAATGTTTGTGTACCGATTGATCCGCTTGCACCTAGTAAACTAATGTTTTTCATGACTCCAACCCCTCGTTCATTTATTAATTGTATTGTAATAAGAAGTATAGAATTGGTAACACAAATAACCAACTATCTGTTCGATCTAAAATACCACCATGTCCAGGTAAAATTGTACCTGAATCCTTTACACCATAATGGCGTTTAAATGCAGATTGCACTAAATCACCAATTTGTCCAAAAATAGAAATGATAATCGTCAGAACGATTAAAACTCCTACATTCGCTTCAACTGGGAAGAACATATTGTAAACAAGTGCAACAACAATTCCACAAACAATACCGCCTAATGAACCTTCAATCGTTTTATTCGGACTAATTTCTGGCCATAATTTTCTTTTTCCAAATGCTTTTCCTATGAAATATGCACCTGAATCAGTTGCCCATATGACAAATAGTGCACAGAACACATATTTGATTCCTAATATTCTCGTTTCATTTAAATATAAGAATCCCATTCCAACATATGTCGTTGCCATAAGTAAAAATGAAGCATTGTCAAAAGTAAATGTATTCTTAGAAAGGACTGTATATGATAAAAGTAATAAAACAATCACAAATGTGATTTCTAATTTACCTAACCCAATCCACGTAAACAGTTCTGATGCACTACTCGGAATTAAAATAATCCACAATAATACTGCAGCTAAAACTGTTGGTACCGAAATAAGCGTAAGCTTGTTCATACGAACTAATTCATATAAACCTATAGAAGCAAGTGCATACACTAAAACTGTAAAAGGCACGCCACCGTAAATTACGATGGGAATGAATAGCGCGGCAGCAATCACTCCAGTAATAATTCTCTGTTTCACTACCAAACCCTCTCTTTCTACACGCCTCCGAATCTGCGCCCTCTATGTTGAAAGTCTGTAATCGCATTTAGCAAATGTTCCTCGGTAAAATCTGGCCAATACACATCTGTAAACCAAAATTCCGAATAAGCAATTTGCCATAACATGAAATTACTAATACGTAGCTCTCCGCTTGTACGGATTAACAACTCTGGATCAGGTAAAGAACTCGTCATTAAGTAAGAAGAAATCTTTTCTTCACTTATTTCTTCCGAACGAATTTTTCCTTCCTCACTATCTTTCATCATATGTTGCACAGCAGAAACGATTTCATCTCGACTTCCATAGTTTAACGCGAAATTAAGAATTAATCCCGTATTCTCTTTCGTATCTTCCATGGCTTTTTCCATCGCTCTGCGCGTATGCGTAGGAAGACGATCTTTTTGCCCTATTACTCGGACTTGTACGTTTTCTTCAATCAACTCTGGTAAAAATGCACCTAAAAATTCTTCTGGAAGCTTCATCAAATAATCAACTTCTTTTTTCGGTCTTTTCCAGTTCTCAGTCGAAAAAGCATAAAGAGTTAATACTTTCACATCAAGTTTACTTGCAAATTTTGTGATTTTCTTCACAACTTGCATACCTTCATGATGACCAGCAATGCGAGGCATGGCTCTTCTCTTTGCCCATCTTCCATTACCATCCATAATAATAGCAATATGTTCTGGGATATATCCTTTTTTCACTTTTTCAATGAGATGATCAAACGATGTGACCTTTTTACTTTTAAAAAAAGGAAACTTTTTAAACATCATTCATACCCTCCAACAAGCAGACGTATGCCTAAAAGTGTAAAAAGACCCCCTTAAGAAGAGGGTCATATTTGCGAAATTATCGCTATTACACTTCCATAATTTCTTTTTCTTTGTTTTTTGCGATTTCGTCAACTTTTGCAATATATTTATCTGTTTCTTTTTGGATATCTTCAGTATATCCTCTTAAATCATCTTCTGTAATGTCGCCAGCTTTTTCAAGCTTCTTAAGGTCATCATTACTGTCACGACGTACGTTACGAACAGCAACTTTTGCTTCCTCAGCATATTTTTTCACAACTTTTACAAGATCGCGACGACGCTCTTCTGTTAATGCAGGGAATGCAATACGAATTACAGTTCCATCATTAGAAGGGTTTAAGCCTAAATCTGCTTTTAAAATTGCTTTTTCAATATCACCGATAGAAGTTTTATCATAAGGTTGAATTACAAGCAAACGTGCTTCTGGAACTGTAATGTTCGCTAATTGCACAACTGGTGTTGGTGCACCATAGTAATCAACTTGTACCTTATCTAATACAGACGAGCTTGCACGACCAGCGCGAACTGTTGCTAATTCACGAGAATAAGCAGCAACTGCTTTTTCCATTTTTTCATTTGAAGACTTCAATACTTGTTGTCCCATAATTTATTTCCCCCTTACAACTGTTCCAATATTTTCGCCTAAAACGGCACGTTTAATGTTACCTTTTTCCATAACCGAGAATACAATTAATGAAATATCATTATCCATACATAAAGAAGAAGCTGTAGAATCCATTACACCTAAACCTGCTTTTAATACATCTAAGTAAGTAAGTGTTTCGTATTTCGTAGCTGTTGGGTCAATAGATGGATCTGCACTATATACGCCATCCACATTATTTTTCGCCATTAAAATAACGTCCGCTTCGATTTCAGCTGCACGTAATGCTGCTGTTGTATCTGTAGAGAAGTATGGGTTACCTGTACCTGCAGCAAAGATAACAACACGTTTTTTCTCTAAGTGACGAATTGCTTTACGACGAATGTAAGGCTCTGCCACTTGACGCATCTCAATTGAAGTTTGTACGCGAGTTTGAATTCCAATATTCTCTAAGCTATCTTGAAGAGCTAATGAATTCATAACTGTTGCTAACATGCCCATGTAATCTGCTCCTGCACGATCCATGCCCATTTCGCTTCCAATTTTCCCACGCCAAATGTTACCGCCACCAACAACAACAGCAACCTCTACATCAAGTTCTGCAATTTCTTTCACTTGTTCCGCAACTGACTTAATAACAGCTGGGTTAATTCCAAATCCTTGCTCGCCAGCTAAAGCTTCTCCGCTCAGCTTTAAAACGACACGATTATATTTCGGTTTACTCATAATGAACCTCCAATTGCTTACATCTTTATTTTAAAAAAGGGAACACAATGTGTTCCCTAATCTGTATTAGTTGTTACCTTTTACTTGGTTCATTACTTCTTCAGCAAAGTTGTCTTCGCGTTTTTCGATACCTTCACCAACAGCGTAGCGAACGAATCCTTTTAATGTTCCGCCTTTAGACTCAACGAATTGACGAACTTTCATGTCAGGATTCTTAACGAATGTTTGGTCAAGTAAGCAAATCTCTTCAAAGAATTTGCCAAGACGGCCTTCTACCATTTTCGCAACGATTTTTTCAGGCTTGCCTTCGTTTAAAGCTTGTTGTGTTAATACTTGACGCTCATGCTCAACTTCTTCAGCTGTTACAGCATCGCGGTCGATGTATTTAGGGTTAACTGCTGCGATGTGCATTGCTACATCTTTAGCAGCTGCTTCGTCAGTAGAACCTTCAAGAACTGTTAATACACCAATACGTCCACCCATGTGTAGGTAAGCGCCGAATGCATCAGCATCAGTTTTTGATACGATTTCGAAACGACGAAGTGTAAGTTTTTCACCAATTTTAGCGATTGCTTCGTTGATGTGCTCTTCTACTGTTTTGCCGCCTTCGATTGTTTGAGCCATAGCTTCTTCAACGTTAGCAGGTTTGTTAGCTAATAAGTGAGCAGCTAATTCTTTAATTAACGCTTGGAAACCTTCGTTTTTCGCAACGAAATCAGTCTCAGAGTTTAATTCTAAGATTAAACCTTCGTTACCGTTTGTTTCGATGAAAGTTAAACCTTCAGCAGCGATGCGGTCTGCTTTTTTAGCAGCTTTCGCAATACCTTTTTCACGTAAGAAGTCAATTGCTTTCTCCATGTCGCCGTTAGTTTCTGTTAAAGCTTTTTTGCAGTCCATCATACCTGCGCCAGTTTTTTCGCGAAGTTCTTTTACCATTTGTGCAGTGATTGCCATATTTTTCATCCTCCTAAAATATGTATTTATACCTTTTATAAAGGTGTTTATACCTTAAAAAAGGTGATAAAAGGCCGAACCCCTTATCACCTTTCCAAATTTGTTACGCAGTAACAGTTTCTTCACCTTGTTTTGTTTCAAGGATCGCGTCTGCCATTTTAGATGTAAGAAGTTTTACAGCACGAATTGCATCATCGTTTGCTGGAATAACGTGATCGATTTCGTCCGGATCACAGTTTGTATCAACGATACCGATGATTGGAATGTGTAATTTGCGTGCTTCAGCAACTGCAATACGCTCTTTACGAGGGTCTACTATGAATAATGCACTTGGAAGACCTTTCATATCTTTAATACCGCCTAAGAATTTCTCAAGACGCTCTAACTCTTTTTTAAGTTGAACAACTTCTTTCTTAGGAAGTACTTCGAAAGTACCATCTTCTTGCATTCTTTCGATATCTTTAAGACGCTTGATACGCTTTTGGATTGTTTGGAAGTTTGTTAAAGTTCCACCTAACCAACGTTGGTTAACGAAGTACATACCAGCACGAGTTGCTTCTTCTTTAATAGCTTCTTGTGCTTGTTTTTTAGTACCTACGAATAAAATGTCTCCACCTTCAGCAGCGATGTCACGCATCGTTCTGTAAGCTTCCTCAACTTTTTTCACAGTTTTTTGTAAGTCGATGATGTAGATACCGTTACGCTCTGTGAAGATGTAACGCTTCATTTTTGGGTTCCAACGACGAGTTTGATGTCCGAAATGAACACCAGCTTCAAGCAATTGTTTCATAGAAATTACTGACATAATTTAGTTCCTCCTAAATGGTTTTTTTGATATCCTCCGTTTACTTCATCTCTAAGCGAAACTACGAACGTAGCACCAACACTTAAATCAGTAAACGTGTGTACTTTGTACTGACACCACTGCTTACTATATCATACTGAAATATTACAATCAAGTCGAAAATGCGAACAATGTAAAACTTTCTTTTTTTCACGCTCAAATCCTAGTATTACCAACCTTCAATTCCTTTAAGCAAGGAATTGAAGGTTAATTAATAGTTTTCTAATGAATGTTGTCATGACGCCTTACGTAAGCAAAATCATTCACTTGAAAAACAAAAAACTCTCCTCAAGCGAGGAGAGTTTCTTTATAAATTAGTTTGTTTTTAATTTAGCAAGTTCCTGTAGAAACTTGTCGTTTAGCACTTTAATGTATGTTCCTTTCATACCTAAAGAGCGAGACTCAATAACACCAGCACTTTCTAATTTACGTAGTGCATTTACGATTACCGAACGAGTAATTCCTACGCGATCAGCAATTTTACTTGCAACAAGTAAACCTTCTGTTCCATTTAATTCTTCGAAGATATGCTCGATTGCTTCTAACTCACTGTAAGATAATGAGCTAATCGCCATTTGAACAACAGCTTTACTACGTGCTTCCTCTTCGATTTCTTCTGCTTTTTCACGTAAGATTTCCATACCTACAACAGTTGAGCTGTATTCAGCAAGAATTAAATCATCGTCTAAGAACTCTTGACCAAGACGAGCTAACACTAGTGTACCTAGACGCTCACCGCCACCAACGATTGGTACGATTGTAGTTAAACCTTGACCGAATAATTCTCTATTTTCTACTGGGAATGCTGTGTAGTCACTATCCACACCTAAATTTGAAGATGTTTCTGTAACATTGAATAAACTTTGCGTATACTCTTCTGGGAATTGACGCTCTGCAAGCATGTGCTTCATACGTTCGTTTTCGATTTGTTGGTGAATCGCATATCCTAATAATTTACCGCGACGACTTACAACGAACACGTTCGCTTCAATTACTTCACACATTGTGTCAGACATCTCTCTAAAGTTTACAGGCTTTCCTGCTGCGCTCTGTAATAACGCATTTAATTTTCTCGTTTTTGCTAATAATTCCATTTCAAAATTTCCTCCTACATGTTACTTACATATTTTTTCATCACTTGGAAACTAGGGCGAGTCACCTGATGACACTATTACAAAATAAACTGGCTCACATCTTTATTTTTAGCTATTGTCGCTAATTTTTCCTCAACATATTGAGGTGTTATCGTTATTTTCTCTAACGTAATTTCAGATGCCTCAAACGATAAATCTTCAAGGAGCTTCTCCATAACAGTATGAAGTCTTCTCGCTCCAATATTATCTGTATCCTGATTAACTTGATAAGCAATCTCAGCAATCTTACGAATAGCTTCGTCTGAAAATTCAATTTCTATACCTTCAGTCGCTAATAACGCCGTGTACTGTTTAATTAGCGCATTGTCAGGCTCGATTAATATTTTAACAAAATCATCCGCCGATAATTTTGTTAATTCTACTCGAATCGGAAATCTCCCTTGCAATTCCGGAATTAAATCCGACGGTTTAGACATATGGAACGCTCCAGCTGCAACAAATAAAATATAATCCGTTTTTACTGATCCATATTTCGTTGCTACATTCGACCCTTCTACAATCGGTAAAATGTCACGTTGCACACCTTCACGCGATACATCTACGCTATTCGACTGCTTACCAGCAATTTTGTCAATTTCATCGATAAAAATAATCCCGAGCTGTTCAGCACGATAAACAGCCTCTTGTGTAACTTCATCCATATCAATTAAGCGCTGTGCCTCTTCATTTGTCAAGAGTTTTCTTGCTTCTTTTACAGAAAGTTTACGTTTTTTCGTTTTTTTCGGCATGATACTTCCTAGTGCATCTTGGAAATTCATTCCCATTTGCTCCATGCCAGTTCCTTGCAACATATCAAACATAGAAGACTGTTGTTCCGTCACTTCGATCGATATCACTTCATCTTCAAGAAGGCCTGCCGCAAGCTTTCTTTCCACATCTTGACGTTTCTTTTCGATTTCATCATCTTCCTGTGCATCAGATGTTTGGTTTGAATTTTGATTACCACCAAAAAGCATTTCTAATGGATTTTTAAATCCAGATTGTTTCTCCGGACTCGGCACTAAAATTTCAACAAGACGTTGATTCGCTTGCTCTTCTGCTTTATCTTGAACTTTAACTACCATTTCCTCTTTCACAATACGAACAGACGTTTCAACAAGGTCGCGGACCATCGACTCTACATCTCGACCCACATATCCAACTTCTGTAAATTTCGTCGCTTCAACCTTAATAAAAGGTGCTCCAACGAGTTTCGCCATTCGCCGTGCTACCTCTGTTTTACCAACACCTGTCGGTCCAATCATTAAAATGTTTTTAGGTGCAATTTCATCACGTAAATTTTCAACTAATTTACTGCGACGGTATCGATTTCGTAGAGCTACAGCAACCGCTTTCTTTGCATCTTTTTGACCGATGATGTATTGATCTAATTTTTCCACAATTTGACGCGGAGTAAAATGTAAATGCATATAAAATGCCTCCCTTACGATTCTACAATTCTTCAACAATTATGTTGTGGTTCGTATAAACACAAATATCGCCTGCAATTTCTAAACTGGCCTTCGCAATTTGTTTCGCTGTTAAATGTTCACTTGCATGTTGCTTTAAAGCACGACCAGCAGCAAGTGCATAATGTCCGCCTGAACCAATTGCTAAAATACCATCATCTGGTTCAATCACTTCTCCTGTACCTGAAACAAGGAGCATCGTTGTTTTATCCATGACAATGAGCATTGCTTCTAGCTGACGTAGCATTTTATCACCACGCCATTGTTTCGCCATCTCAACTGCAGCGCGCTGCAAGTTGCCATTATACTCTTCTAATTTTCCTTCAAACATTTCAAAAAGAGTAAATGCATCAGCAACTGATCCTGCAAAACCAGCTAAAACTTTCCCTTGGAAAAGTTTGCGAACTTTGCGAGCTGTATGTTTCATTACAACAGCATTCCCCATCGTTACCTGACCATCTCCAGCCATTGCACATTCTCCATTATGATGAACTGCAAATATCGTTGTAGCGTGGAAATTTCCCATAGAAAAAACTCCTTTATATGTTTTTATAGCCTTAAAAGCAATTTATGCCCGCGGGTGATGCTTCATGTACACAGAACGCAATCTTTCTTTAGAGACATGCGTATAAATTTGTGTGGTTGACAAATTCTCATGACCTAATAGCTCCTGCACAGTACGTAAATCCGCTCCTTCATCCAACATATGTGTAGCAAATGTATGCCTTAACATATGGGGACTTATTCGCATTGTAAGTGAAGCTTTCTTAATGAGTTCGTTCAAAACATAACGTACACCCTGATCTGTTAACGGCTTACCTTTCGCATTTAAAAATACCATATGAGATTGTTCTTCAGTCTTTTGAGCTAACTGTTTTCTCCCGTTCTCTATATAAGTAATTAAAGCATCTTGTGCATAGCTTCCGAACGGAATATATCTTTGTTTTTTCCCTTTTCCCATCACTAAAATTGTTCCCACTGCAAAGTCAATGTCGGTAAGTTGCAAATTAACGCATTCGCTTACACGAATCCCAGTTGCATACATCAACTCTAATAAAGCTTGATTCCTTTGACCTAATGGTGCCCCTGTATCAGAAACTTCAAACAATTCCTCTAACTCTTCAGCATATAAAAACTTTGGGATTGACAATTCTTTCTTGGGAAGTGACGCAAGTGCAAACGGATTATCTTTTTGATAACCTTCACGCATCAAAAAACGATATAAACTTCGTAAGCTTGATACTTTCCTTGCGACAGATTTACGGGCTAACTTCTGATCGTGCAACGTCGTCAAGTATAAACGAACATCCGCGTATGTAACATCTAAAAAAGAGGATATGCCTTCTCGCTCCATAAATTGCACAAAATGTTCTAAATCATTTTGATAACTTGCAATTGTATATTTTGAATAATTTCTTTCAATTTGTAAATATCCAACGAATAATTGTAACAATTTCTTCACATTCACATCCATATAATTCACCTCAATAAAGGCTACTAAATCGTATCACAACTTAGTAGCCTTTGCAAGAAATTTAATTAAATATTTACAAAATTTTGAATTGTTTCCAAAGCGCGTGTAGCATATGCTTCATTTCGCTCTTGTTTCTTTTTAATTTTCTTCTCTAACGGTGTAAATAAACCGAAGTTTGCATTCATTGGCTGGAAGTTTTTCGCATTTGTCGCAGTAATATAATTCGCCATACTTCCCATTGCAGTTACAGGTGGTAATACAACTGGCTCTTCACCTTGTACAAGTCGAGCAGCGTTAATACCCGCTAATAATCCTGATGCTGCTGATTCAACATAACCCTCTACACCAGTCATTTGACCAGCGAAGAATAAATCATCACGTTGTTTATATTGATATGTTGGACGAAGCAAATTAGGCGAATTAATAAACGTATTACGATGCATTACACCATAACGTACAATCTCTGCGTTTTCTAGTCCTGGAATTAGCTGTAACACTTCTTTTTGTGGCCCCCACTTTAAATGTGTTTGGAAGCCTACAATATTGTATAATGTTCCTGCTGCATCATCTTGACGTAACTGAACAACCGCGTACGGTGTTTTCCCTGTTTTCGGATCTTCTAACCCAACAGGCTTCATCGGTCCAAATACTAACGTCTGTCTCCCTCTACTTGCCATAACTTCTACTGGCATACAACCTTCAAAGAAAATTTCTTTTTCAAATTCTTTTAAAGGCACTGTCTCAGCAGCAATTAAAGCCTCATAAAAACGATCAAACTCTTCTTCTGTCATTGGACAGTTTAAATATGCCGCTTCACCTTTATCATAACGGGATTTTAAATATACTTTATTCATGTCAATGCTGTCTTTCTCAACGATCGGCGCTGCAGCATCATAGAAATAAAAATAATCTTCACCTGTTAATTTTTTTAATTGTGCAGAAAGATCCGGAGACGTAAGTGGACCTGTCGCAATAACAGTTGGTCCCTCTGGAATTTCAGTGATTTCCTCATTCATTACAGTTACGTTCGGATGATTTTTCACATATTCAGTCACTTTCGCCGCGAATTCATGACGGTCTACAGCTAAAGCACCTCCTGCTGGTACAGAGCACTCATCAGCTGCACGAATAATGACAGAATCCATTAGACGCATTTCTTCTTTAATAACACCAACAGCATTTGTTAATGTGTTTGCACGAAGTGAGTTACTACATACTAATTCAGCAAATTTATCTGTATGATGAGCTGGTGTTTGCCTTACTGGTCTCATTTCATATAATTTTACTTGGACACCACGCTTTGCAATTTGGTAAGCTGCTTCGCTTCCTGCAAGACCTGCGCCAATGACGTTTACTACTTGTGTTGTCATATATATCACCTTTCCTTTTCTTCCCGAAAAAAATGTGAGCAGTTACGCTCACATTTGTTGTTCTTCTTCATAATCACACGAAATACATTGTACTTGCACGCCTTTTTTTAACTTTTTCTCTACGAGCATACCTTCACACTTCGGACATTTACGACCAATCGGCTTATCCCAAGATACAAAGTCACATTCTGGATACGTACCGCATCCGTAGAAAAGGCGTTTCTTTTTATTACTACGTCGTTCAATAATTTGCCCTTTATCACACTTCGGACAAGTAACACCGATTTCTTTTACAATCGGTTTTGTATTACGACATTCCGGGAAATTTGAACAAGCCATAAACTTCCCATATTTACCCATTTTAAAAACCATCGGGTGACTACATAATTCACAGTCTTCCCCAGCTGGTTCATCTTTAATTTCCACTTCACGCATTTCTTTTTCCGCTTTTTCTAAACGCGGTTCAAATCCTACGTAGAAATCATCAACAATTTTCACCCAATTTGCATTTCCTTCTTCTACTTCATCAAGGCTTTGCTCCATATTGGCAGTAAATTCAATGTTAATAATTTCTGGGAAAAACTCTAAAATAAGTTCGATTACTATTCCACCAAGCTCAGTCGGAACGAAGCGTTTATTATCTAAAGCAACGTATCCTCGTTTTTGGATTGTTTCAAGTGTCGGTACATAAGTAGACGGTCTCCCAATTCCAAGCTCTTCAAGTGTTCTTACTAGACGAGCCTCTGTATAACGCGGCGGAGGCTGTGTGTAATGTTGCTTTGGTTCTATATCTTTTGAAAATACAGTTTCACCTACTTCTAACGGTGGCAACATCTTATCCTTTTCTTCCGCACCATCATCTTTCGACTCTACGTACACTTTCATAAATCCTGGGAACTTTACAACTGATCCACTTGCACGGAACTGAACATTGTTATTAATGAGTTTCGCTGTAACAGTATCCATTATAGCAGATGCCATTTGACTTGCAACAAATCGCTCCCAAATCAGTTTATACAAACGGAGTTGATCACGACTTAAGAAACTTTTTAGTTCCTCTGGCTTTCTCATTACCGAAGTAGGACGAATCGCCTCATGCGCATCTTGTGCTTTCGACTTTTTCGTTTCTTTCCTCTTCTCTGTTCCTATGTATTCCGCACCAAACGCCTCAGTAATGTAATCACGAGCCTCTGTTTGAGCTGTTTCTGAGATACGTGTTGAATCAGTTCTCATATACGTAATAAGACCTACAGTCCCTTGTTTTCCAAGATCTATCCCTTCATACAGCTGCTGTGCAAGCATCATTGTTTTCTTTGCTCGCATATTTAACTTACGCGCTGCCTCTTGTTGCAAGGAAGATGTTGTAAACGGTAATGCAGGGTTACGCTTTCGCTCTTTTCGCGTTACATTTTCAACCGAAAACGCATTGTCTTTCATCTTTTCGATTATTTCGTTCACTTGTGCTTCGTTCGTTAATTGAACTTTTTCACCATCTACACCGTAAAAGCTTGCTTCAAATGTGTCTTTCCCTTTCACAAATTCTGTTTTAATTGTCCAGAATTCTTCAGGTTCAAAACTTTGAATTTCTTTTTCACGTTCGATGATTAAACGAACTGCTACAGATTGTACGCGTCCTGCACTTAATCCTTTTTTTACTTTCTTCCATAATAAAGGACTAATATTGTAACCAACAAGACGATCGAGTATACGCCTTGCCTGTTGTGCATCTACTAAATCCATATTAATTGCACGAGGATATTTAAATGATTCTTTTATTGCATCTTTTGTAATCTCATTAAATACAACTCGGCAATCTGATTCAACGTCCACATTTAACGTATTTGCTAAATGCCAAGCAATTGCTTCTCCTTCACGATCCGGATCGGCCGCGAGATAGACTTTCTTTGCTTTTTTTGCCGCTGATTTTAAATCTTTTAAAACGGGACCCTTACCACGAATGGTAATATACTTCGGGGTGAAGTTATTCTTTACTTCTATCCCCATTTGGCTTTTAGGTAAATCGCGGACATGTCCCATGGACGCGACGACTTTGTATTTTTTCCCTAAATATTTTTCAATGGTCTTCGCCTTAGAAGGCGACTCCACGATTACGAGGTAATCTGACATGCTAGTGCCTCCTTAAGAGGTGGATTCAAGTCTTCATCAATCTTATTGATTTCTCTTGTTTTTGTCAATCAAGAATGAATATACCATACAGCGACAATCTACCATTTGTCAATAATTGTTTAATAAAAACATAAAAATATATGGTTAATTTAAAATTTCTTCAAGGATATCCTCCGCATTTCTTACTAGCTTTGCGCCTTGTTGAATTAGATGATTCGTTCCCGCTGCACTCTCTATAAATATAGGTCCAGGAAGCGCAAACACCTCTCTATTTTGTTCTAGCGCAAGGTCTGCAGTAATAAGGGATCCACTTCTCGTTTTTGCTTCTACAACTAGAACACCTTTACTTATACCGCTAATAATTCGATTTCTTTTGGGGAAATACCATTTTTTCGGCACATAATGAGGCGGATACTCTGTCAATAACAATATATAATCTTTCCACATGTCATACAAACCTCTATTCTCCTTTGGATACATATAAGATAATCCGTGTCCTAATATTGCAATGGTCGGGCAATGCTGCCTTACTGTAATTTCATGAGCAATTGTATCTATCCCTCTTGCAAACCCACTAACAATAAGCCATTCTTTTTCAAGCAAAGGGTGTAAGATAAACCTCATACTCTCCTTTCCATATAAAGACGGTTCTCTCGTTCCAACAATTGCTAATTTATTTACTTTATTTAGAAAATCTCTTTCTCCTTTTCCGTATAAAACAAAAGGGGGATCTTGTATTTCTCGCAGTAATTGTGGATAGTCCTTATCCCATATTGTTATATAAAATATTCTCTTTTATTCTAACTGGGATACATATTGTTGGAGATTTGAAATTTGAAGAAAATTTACTAGTTCTAAAGATTTTTCCGAGGATATTCCAGCGTGATATTCAAATTGTTTCGGACTAAAATTGTATATTCCCTTCAGTTCTGGATCAAGATATAGTAGTCTCTCCATCGCCTTCCAATGATCCGCCAACATGTAATGAAGGTGCAATAAACGTTCTCTTTTCATCCAAATTCTCCTTACCCATAATTTTTATTATGTAAACAAAAAATGTGTAAAAAGACACCCTCTAATAAGAAGGTGCCTTTCAAAAAGATTAGTAGTTTTTACAAGTCTCAAATAATCCCTTTTCTTTTAAAACAGAGATTAATGTTTCACCCATAACAGCTGGTGTTTCCGCTACTTTAATACCACAAGCTTCCATTGTTTTAATCTTTTCAGCAGCAGTTCCTTTGCCGCCAGAAATGATCGCCCCAGCATGACCCATACGTTTGCCTTCAGGCGCTGTTTGACCACCAATGAAGCCTACAACTGGTTTTGTCATATTAGCTTGTACCCATTCTGCTGCTTCTTCTTCTGCCGTACCGCCGATTTCACCAATCATAATTACAGCATGCGTTTCTTCATCTTCATTAAATGCTTTTAACGCATCAATAAAGTCCGTACCGTTAACAGGGTCTCCCCCGATACCTACAGCAGTAGATTGGCCAATACCTTCTTGCGTTAACTGATGTACAGCTTCATACGTTAATGTACCAGAGCGAGATACGATACCAACATGACCTTTTTTGTGAATATATCCTGGCATAATACCAATTTTACATTCGTCAGGTGTAATGACACCAGGGCAGTTTGGTCCAAGTAAACGTGTATGTTTACCCGCCATATATCTCTTTACGTTTACCATATCTAATACAGGGATTCCTTCAGTAATACATACTACTAAATCAACCTTTGCATCAACTGCTTCCATAATTGCATCAGCCGCAAAAGCGGGTGGAACGTATACAACTGAAGCGTTTGCGCCTGTTGCTTTCACAGCATCTTCTACTGTATCAAATACTGGTACGCCTTCAATATCAGTGCCACCTTTACCTGGTGTTACACCACCTACAATTTTCGTACCGTATTCAATCATTTGCTTTGTATGGAATAATCCTTGAGAACCTGTAATACCTTGAACAATAACTTTTGTATCTTTATTAACTAATACGCTCATTTTTCTCCCCCGCTTTCTATTAGCCCACTAGTGAAACAATTTTTTGTGCACCGTCTGCCATAGATTCTGCTGCAACAATATTTAAACCAGACTCATTTAAAATTTTCTTTCCTAGCTCTACGTTTGTACCTTCAAGACGTACAACTAAAGGCAACTCAAGACCTACCTGCTTCGTCGCTTCAATAACACCTTCTGCGATAACATCACACTTCATAATGCCACCAAAAATGTTAACGAAGATACCTTTTACATTTTTGTCAGAAAGGATAATTTTGAATGCTTCTGTAACTTTTTCAGCTGTTGCGCCGCCACCAACATCTAAGAAGTTAGCCGGGTCACCATGGTAATGTTTAATGATATCCATTGTAGCCATTGCTAAACCTGCACCATTAACCATACAACCGATATTTCCATCTAAAGGAATGTAGTTTAAGTCATATTTAGAAGCTTCAATTTCTTTTGAATCTTCTTCTTCAAGATCACGAAGTTCTAAAATATCTTTATTGCGATATAACGCATTAGAATCAAAGTTTAATTTTGCATCTAACGCCATAACTTTACCGTCACCTGTTGTAACAAGTGGATTAATCTCAGCGATAGAGCAATCTTTTTCGATAAACGCACTGTATAAGCCCATCATAAACTTCACAGCTTGTCCTACAAGTTCTTTTGGAATATTGATGTTAAACGCGATTCTACGCGCTTGGAAACCTTGTAAACCTACTGCTGGATCAATATATTCTTTAAAGATTTTTTCAGGCGTTTTTTCTGCTACTTCTTCAATTTCTGTTCCACCTTCTTCAGATGCCATTAAAACAACTTGAGAAGTTGCACGATCTAATACAAGACCTACATAATATTCTTTTTTAATATCGCAACCTTCTTCGATAAGTAAGCGTTTTACTTCCTTACCTTCAGGACCTGTTTGATGCGTCACAAGTGTAGTTCCTAAAATGCTTTCTGCATATGTACGAACTTCTTCTAAATTTTTCGCAACTTTTACACCGCCAGCTTTGCCGCGTCCACCAGCGTGAATTTGCGCTTTAACTACACATACTTCCGTTCCTAATTCTTTCGCTGCTTCTACAGCTTCTTCTACTGTAAATGCAACCTTCCCGTTCGGAACGCTAACCCCATAGCTTCTAAGGACTGCCTTACCTTGGTACTCATGGATATTCATGGTCCCATCCTCCCCTGTTTTCCTGTTTTACTCGAAAAGTTTTTTAATGTTTAAAAAACATTACATTGCCATTGTATAAGATGATTGGCACGCTGTCTACAATAAAGTGTCAGAAAACTGAAATCGCTTTATTCTTTTTCGGAAATAATAATGTTTATATACCAAAATAAAAAATAAGCTGTGAATATACAGCTTATTTTTGAATCATATCTTTAATTGGCGCGAATGATTTTCGATGTTCCTCTAATACTCCATGCGCTTCAATCGCTTCTAAATGTTGTTTCGTCCCATATCCCATATGTTGTTCAAATCCATATGCAGGATACTTTCCTCCTAACTCTTTCATCATGCGATCTCTCGTCACTTTCGCAATAATAGATGCAGCTGAAATAGAGACACTTTTCGCATCACCTTTAATGATTGATGTTTGCGGAATTGATGTAGGAAGCTTCATCGCATCGATTAATAAATATTCTGGTGTACACGATAAATTAGCAACGGCATCTAACATCGCTTGCTTCGTCGCTTGATAAATATTTATTTCATCAATAACTTGTGGTGATATAATTCCAACTCCAATCGCAATTGCATGCTCTTTAATTTCATCATAAAAACGCTCACGTTTCGCTTCACTTAATTTTTTCGAGTCATTTAATCCTGGAATATAAAAATCTTCCGGAAGGACGACAGCCGCCGTCACAACCGGTCCTGCTAACGGCCCACGACCCACTTCATCAATACCAGCAATGTATGTGAGCCCTTTTTCACGTAACTCATTTTCGTACTTTGACATTTCTAGAAATTTTTCTCTTTCTTTTTGCGCTAACTCTTTTTGTTTATACCACTTCAAAATTAGTTTTTGAACACCTTTTCGCTCATCGTTCACTAACATTTGAAAACGCTCGTCTTCTTCATTCATAATTTCTTGCAGCAAACATTCAACTTCTTGAATAGTCATTTTTTGCATCTATTTACACTCCTTTTAAACGTAACCAAAAAGAAAAGACGTACAAACGCACGTCTTATACTTCTTCTACTTTTTCCACATCTTCTACCTGCTCTGCAAACTCTTCTGGTGTTTCAAACGTCATTTTTCCAAATCTTCCACCACGAAGCTCACGAAGTATAAGCTCAGATGTTTTATCATAATCAATCATTCCGCCGCCCATTAAGCAACCTCTGTTTTTTCCAATCGCATCAAATAACTCCACAATTTCTTCTGGAATGTCATTTAAATTATATCGCTCTTTTAAACGTTCTGGATAATGTTTTTCCATAAAACGTAACGCATAAATAGCTACATCCTGTAAATTTAATATAGAATCTTTAATTGCACCAGTCGTCGCTAAACGAAGACCAACTAATTCATCTTCAAATTTAGGCCACAAAATACCTGGTGTATCTAATAATTCCATTTCTTTCCCAACTTTAATCCACTGCTGGGCCGTTGTCACACCAGGACGATCTCCTGTTTTTGCTATATTTTTCTTCGCTAATTTATTAATCAGTGTAGATTTACCAACGTTTGGAATACCTACAATTAAAGCACGAATTGCTCTTGGTCTAATACCTTTAGCAACCATTTTATCGAATTTTTCTTTGACAAGAACTTTACAAGCTGCTGCAATTTCTTTCATACCTTGTCCAGCTTGCGCATTAATTGAAATTGCCTTTTGACCTCTTTCATCAAAATATGCAATCCACTGCTTTGTAAGACGATCATCCGCCATATCCGCTTTATTTAAAACAACAAGCCTTGGTTTATGTGTAATAATTTCATCAATCATTGGATTACGAGAAGATAAAGGTAATCGAGCATCTACAAGCTCAATTACAACATCAATTAACTTTAATTTTTCTGTTACTTGGCGTCTAGCCTTTGCCATATGTCCTGGGAACCATTGAATTACCATGTTGCCACCTTCTTTTTCTTTTATTTCACAATACGTGCATCTTTTAACGGCCAATATAGCATATTTGCTTTACCTATCATTTGGTCCATTGAAATTGTACCAATCGAACGGCTATCTTTACTAAAACGACGATTATCGCCTAAAACAAATAATTGACCTTCTGGAACAATTTTCTTTCCTGTCATTTCTTCAAGAGTAAAATCATATGTAAGCGGTCCGTCAGCAAGTTGTTTTTTCTGCTTATCTAAATACGGCTCCTCATAAGGTTTCCCGTTAACATATAGTTTATCATTACGGTATTCGATTTCGTCGCCTGGCAGGCCAATAATACGCTTAATATAATCTTTTTCTTCCGTCGCTCGGAATACAATAATATCAAAGCGTTTCGGATCACCTATGTGATAGCCAATTTTATTAACAATCATTCGATCACGGTCATGTAAAGTCGGCGACATCGATACACCGTCTACGAGAATTGGGGCAAAGAAAAACTGTCTAATTACGCCCGCTAATACAACAGCAATCAAAATTGCTTTGATCCATTCCCAAAGTGAGCTCTTCTCTTTCTTCATGCTTTCCCCTCCACTGTTATGTAAGCTGCTCGTATTATACCAAAATTTCATATAGATTGGAAAAAGGGAGCTTGTGTATTTACAAGCTCCCATACATGTCTTATCGAATTTCTTTAATACGTGCTTTTTTACCGCGAAGGTTACGTAAGTAGTATAACTTAGCACGACGTACTTTACCACGGCGAAGTACTTCGATGTTCGCGATTCTTGGCGTGTGAACTGGGAATGTACGCTCAACACCTACACCGTAAGAAATCTTACGAACTGTGAATGTTTCACTGATTCCGCCACCACGACGTTTAATTACAACACCTTCGAAAAGCTGAATTCTTTCACGAGTTCCCTCAACTACTTTTACGTGTACACGTAAAGTGTCTCCAGGACGGAATGAAGGAAGGTCAGTTTTCAATTGGCCTTTTGTGATTTCTGTGATTAATTGTTGCATATTAAATTCTCTCCTTTAAACAGATGCTCTTATAAAGTCTTATTAAATTACAGCGGAACATCGTTAATACGGCTACTGATTTCAGTAGCACAAATGTTATAATAGCATATTGCTAGGACTGTTGCAATAGAAAATATATCAAGCCCTTATCGGTCTTCTTTAATCTGTTCCAGCCATTTCTCTTCTTGCTTAGATAATTCTCGTTCTTCCAGTAAATCCGGTCTACGTGTGTACGTACGACGTAGTGACTCTTTATGGCGCCATTCATCAATGTTTTTATGATTTCCTGACATTAGTACATCCGGTACCTTCATACCACGAAAATCAGCAGGACGTGTATAATGTGGGTGTTCTAACAAACCTGTGCTAAAAGAGTCTTCCACTTGTGACGCTTGATTCCCAAGCACTCCTGGCAAAAGACGTACAACACTGTCAGTGACTACCATAGAAGCCAATTCTCCACCCGTTAATACGTAATCCCCAATAGAAATCTCGTCTGTTACAAGATGCTCACGAATTCGTTCATCGTATCCTTCATAATGGCCACATACAAAAATAACATGCTCTTCTCCAGCAAGCTCTTCTGCCTTCTTCTGCGTGAAACGCTCTCCTTGTGGACACATTAAGACGATTCTCGGCTTACGGTCTGTTTCCTTCGTTAACTCTTCTACTGCGTCAAAGATAGGCTGTGGGGTTAATACCATACCAGCGCCCCCACCATACGGATAATCATCTACACTATTATGCTTACTAGTTGTATACTCACGAAAATTGACAACACGAAGCTCTACCGCTTCTTTTTCTTGTGCTTTCTTTAAAATTGAAGACCCAAATACACCCGTAAACATATCTGGAAACAATGTTAAAATGTCAATTTTCATTATAGTAGCCCTTCCATTACATGAATGGTTACTAATTTATTTTCAATGTTAACTTGAAGTACAACGTCATCAATATAAGGAATTAACAAATCTTGACCCTTTGGACGTTTAATCACCCAAACGTCATTCGCACCAGGAGATAGAATCTCTTTGATTGTCCCTAACGCTTCTCCTTCTTCCGTTACAACGTTGCAACCAATAATTTCATGGTAGTAGTATTCGCCTTCAGCTAGTTCGCCTAACTGCTCTTCTGGCACTTTTATTAAAGAACCTTTTAACTTCTCTACTTCATCTACATTGTTGTATCCTTCAAGTGTTAATAAATCAAATGTCTTATGTTGACGATGAGAAGTTACCTTCACTGTAAGATAGTCTGTACCTTTCTCATCCCATATGTATAACGTGTTCCCTACTTTATATCGCTCTT
This sequence comes from Bacillus sp. FDAARGOS_1420, assembly GCF_019344915.1. NCBI lineage: Bacteria > Bacillati > Bacillota > Bacilli > Caryophanales > Bacillaceae > Bacillus > Bacillus sp. FDAARGOS_1420. Next base: position 2,911,707 of record NZ_JAHWJB010000002.1, read on the forward strand.
CTGGAAAATCAGTACGAGAAATAACACGAATTTCTCCTTTTACGCCATGAGTATTTACAATTTTCCCTACATTAAACCACTTTGTCATAAATAGTATGTCACCCCTGGTTTCTATATAAATTAAGCATTTCCATTTTATATATGGAACATGCAATTTCTCTTTAAATGTTAAAAAAGGGAGAGGAAATAACTCCTCGCCCTTTTTACGTTTATTGAATTTCCAGTGTGACGTTCTCATCATTATGATGTCCCACTGAATACAAGAGCATTCTAATCGCTTTCGCAACTTTCCCTTGCTTTCCAATGACTTTTCCAACATCCTCAGGATGTACAGTTAATCGATACTTTATTTCTCCGTTGCAAAGTTCCTGTGTAACTTTTACATCTCCAGGATGATCCACAAGAGGTTTAACAATTGTCTCGACTAACATTTTCATTGTCATTGCCTCAATTACTTACCTTGTTTAGATAAGTGGAATTTCTCCATGATACCTTGGTTAGAGAAAAGGTTACGAACTGTATCAGATGGTTTAGCACCATTTCCTAACCATTTTAATGCTGCTTCTTCGTTGATCTTAACTTCCGCTGGTTGAGCAACCGGATTGTAAGTACCGATTTCCTCAATGAAACGTCCGTCACGAGGAGAACGAGAATCTGCAACAACTACACGATAGAAAGGAGTTTTTTTAGCTCCCATACGTTTTAAACGAATTTTAACTGCCATTTATAAAGCACCTCCGAATTTATTTCACACAGATAATTATATTAGCAAAAAGACTATTGCTTTGTAAAGTATTTTTTCTTAACAGAGCCATCTTTTTTCCTTACATGAATGGAAACTTCAATCCACCTAGTCCTTTTTTCTTACCTTTTTGCATTCCCGTCATCGTCTTCATCATTTTTTTCATATCATCAAATTGCTTGATTAGACGATTGATTTCTTGTACCGTTGTACCGCTACCTTTGGCAATGCGCTTTTTACGACTAGCATTGATTATTTCCGGTTGTTCTCGTTCTACTTTAGTCATAGAACGAATAATTGCCTCAATATGCCCAATTTGTTTTTCATCAACTTGTGCATTTTTCAGCCCTTTAATTTTATTTGCACCAGGAAGCATTCCTAACAATTCGTCAAGTGGTCCAAGTTGACGCACTTGTCCAAGTTGTTCTAGGAAATCGTCAAGCGTAAACGAAAGCGTACGCATTTTTTGCTCAAGTTCTTTTGCTTTCTCTTCATCAACTGTAGCTTGCGCTTTTTCAATTAATGTTAAGACGTCGCCCATCCCTAAAATACGGGATGCCATACGTTCTGGATGGAACGCTTCAATTGCATCTAGTTTTTCACCCATACCAGCAAATTTAATTGGTGTATTTGTTACAGCCTTAATAGATAATGCCGCACCACCGCGCGTATCACCATCTAATTTCGTTAGTACAACACCTGTTAATCCTAACTGTTCATGGAAACTTTGTGCTACATTTACCGCGTCTTGTCCTGTCATCGCATCGACAACAAGGAAAATTTCATCCGGCTTCGCAACTTCTTTGACTTTCGCTAATTCACCCATTAGTTCTTCATCAATATGCAGGCGACCCGCTGTATCGATTAAAACGTAATCGTGATGATCTTCTTTTGCTTTCGCAATCGCTTGTTTCGCAATTTCAACCGGACTTACTTGATCTCCTAAAGAGAAAACAGGCATGTCCAATTGCTTCCCTAATGTTTCAAGCTGTTTAATCGCTGCTGGACGGTAAATATCCGCTGCAACAAGCATCGGTTTACGATTATGCTTTTTACGAAGCAAATTTGCAAGCTTACCTGTCGTCGTTGTTTTACCCGCACCTTGCAGACCAACCATCATTATAACAGTAGGTGGCTTATTAGCAACAGCAATTTTGCTTTGCTCTCCGCCCATAAGTTCTGTAAGTTCTTCCTGTACGATTTTAATTACTTGTTGTCCAGGTGTCAAACTTTTCATTACATCTTGTCCGACAGCACGCTCAGACACACGCTTTATAAAATCTTTTACTACTTTAAAGTTAACATCCGCTTCTAAAAGAGCTAGACGAACTTCTCTCATCATTTCTTTTACATCGGCTTCAGAAACTTTTCCTTTGCCGCGGATTTTTTGCATTGTCTGTTGAAGTCGGTCGGCTAATCCTTCAAATGCCATATTGCCGCCCTCCTAATCTAATTTTTCGATAGCTTCAACAACTTGTTTCATTTCTTCATTCACATGCTCTTCTTCGCTGAGTAGCTGTTTTAGCTTTGCAACAAGTCGCTGTCGCTCTTGAAACTTTTGAAGTAATACTAATTTATCTTCATATTCTTCAAGCATCGCTTCAGTCCGTTTAATGTTATCATACACGGCTTGGCGACTTACATCAAATTCTTCCGCAATTTCACCAAGAGATAAATCATCTAGATAATAAAGCGACATATAACTTCTTTGTTTTTGCGTTAACAACGATTGATAAAAATCAAATAAATAGTTCATTCTCGTTGTTTTCTCGAGCATGTTGGATCATCCTTTGTTAAGTGATTTCCCTTTACATGACTTAGTTTACATGGAGTATAAAAGAGTGTCAAGTTTTTTTCTTAACATCACATATTTTTATAAAAAAAGAAGCGGAAATACCACTTCTTTCACTTACACTTCTTCTGTTTCTACTACGTTCGCAAACAAACCATAAACATATTGTTCTGGATCAAACTGTTGCAGATCATCCATTTGCTCTCCTAGCCCAACAAATTTCACCGGAACATCCATTTCGTTACGAATCGCTAAGACGATACCACCTTTAGCAGTTCCATCTAACTTCGTTAAAACAATACCAGTAACATTCGTTGCTTCACGGAATGTTTTCGCTTGGCTTAAACCATTTTGCCCTGTTGTTGCATCAATAACAAGTAATACTTCATGAGGAGCCCCTGGTACTTCACGCTCAATTACACGCTTCACTTTCTCTAACTCATTCATTAAGTTTACTTTATTTTGTAAGCGTCCCGCTGTATCACATAGCAATACATCCACTTTACGGGCCTTTGCCGCTTGTACAGCATCATACATAACAGCCGCTGGATCAGATCCTGATCCTTGCTTAATTACTTCTACACCAACACGATCGCCCCATACTTCTAATTGCTCAATCGCCCCAGCACGGAATGTATCTCCTGCCGCCAATAGGACAGACTTACCTTCTGATTTAAATTTATGTGCAAGCTTACCAATCGTCGTCGTTTTCCCCACACCATTCACACCAACAAATAAAACTACTGTTAATTGATCCTCTTGTATATTAACTTCATTACTAAAATCGCTGTCACCTTTGTAAATGCCCACTAGCTTTTCAGAAATAACAGCCTGTACTTCTTTCGGATCTTGAATGTTACGACGTTGCACTTCTTCTTTCAACTGATCAATTAATTCCATCACTGTCGAAACTCCGACATCCGCACTAATTAAAATTTCTTCTAATTCTTCAAAGAAATCTTCGTCTATTTTGCGGTAACGGTACACTAAGTCATTTACTTTATCAGCAAATGAATTTCTCGTTTTTTCTAATCCTTGTTTAAACTTCTCTGTTACCGTATCCGTTTGTTTTGAAATTTTTTCTTTTAATTTTTTTAAAAAGCTCATACTTCCCATCCTTCCTATCTACTTGCAACAAGTTCTTCGCCATCATCTAAACGAACAGAAACAAGCTTCGACACCCCTGATTCTTGCATTGTTACACCGTACAATACATCAGACTCTTCCATTGTACCTTTTCGGTGTGTAATTACAATAAACTGCGTTTCATCACTAAATTTCTTTAAATACTGCGCAAAACGAGCAACGTTTGCCTCATCAAGAGCTGCTTCCACTTCATCTAGAACACAGAATGGAACTGGGCGTACTTTTAAAATACCAAATAAGAGCGCAATTGCCGTTAAAGCACGCTCTCCCCCTGAAAGTAAACCTAAATTTTGTAGTTTCTTTCCTGGTGGTTGCGCTACAATATCAATACCCGTATTTAGTAAATCTTCTGGGTTTGTCATTACTAAATCCGCTCTACCGCCCCCGAATAATTCAGAGAATACAGATTGAAACTCTGTTCGAATCCCTTCGAACGTAGTAGAAAAGCGTTTTTTCATCTCTTCATCCATTTCCGTAATAAGTTGATGCAATGTCGATTTTGCTTCTTCTAGGTCATCTCTTTGCTCTAATAAGAATGTATGGCGCTCTGCTACACGTTCATACTCATCAATTGCCCCTACATTTACTGCGCCTAACTCTTCAATGGATAGTTTAATTAGTTTCACCTTTTTACGTGCATCTTCTGCAGGCATCATCATTGTATACTTAAGTTTTGCTGCTTCAAATGAAATAGTATATGTTTCACGTAAATGTTGCAATCTATTTTCCAGCTCTACATCAAGTCGGTTAATTTTCACTTCTTGATCTTTCAGCATCTCAAGAATATATTTATGTTTACCTATTGTTTCTTTCACACCGCGCTCTAAATGCTCGACTCTTTCTTGCAATGATACGCGTTGTTCACGACGAGAACGAATTAACTCCGAAGTTTGATTACGATCATACGCTTTCTTCTCAATCATATTCGTAATTTGTTCTTCGCCACTTGAATTAGATGTCATCTCTTGCTTTAAGAACGCTAAATCTTCTTTCGTTTTTACAAGCGTCGCATCAGTCTCTTCTTTTTCCTTCGTCAATCGTTCGACTTTTTCTTTTTGATTAGACAAACGTTGTTGTTGTTCAGCAGCTTGTACTTTTAGCTCCGTCATTTCCTTCTGAACTTTTTCTTTTGAAGAATATTGTTCACTTTTTTGTTTCGTTAAAACGACGATTTTGCTATCTAATTCCCCAATCTCAGCTTGAAGAGTCGCTAAAATCTTTTCTAACTCTTCTTTGCGCCCTTGCATTTTTACTTGATCTTGTAAAAATCCTTCAATCTCTAAATCGTAAATCGATAAACGATCATTAATACGATGTTCATCTAATTCTAAACGATTAATTTCTTCTCTTAGCTTCTGTTCATCTACACGTTCGGTCTCTACACCTTGGCGTAGCTCTCGTATTTGTACTTCTTTTTCTTGAATCTCTTGCTTTACTGCTTTAACAAAGTTTTCTAGCTTCGTTGTTTTTTCTTCCATGTCAGTTAGTTTCTTAGTCCACTCTTCCAGTTCACGTTGACGTCCCAATAAAGAGGATTTCGCCTGTTTTACAGCTCCACCCGTCATAGAACCACCCGGGTTCACTACGTCACCTTCGAGTGTTACAATACGATAGCGGTATTGCAGTTGTTTCGCTAACTCATTTGCTCCGCGTAAATCTTTCGCAACAACAACTGTACCTAATAAACTTGAAACTACATTCTCATATTTATTATTGTACTGCACAAGTTCTGCCGCTACACCGACAAACGATGGATGCTGATTCACAATGCGTAATTGATCAAATGATAGCGATCGGCTTTTAATAACAGCTTGAGGTAAAAACGTTGCACGGCCATGTTTATTTTGCTTTAAAAATGCAATTGCATTACGAGCATGCTCTTCTGTTTGTACTACGATATGTTGCATCGCTGCCCCAAGGGCGATTTCCATTGCGATTTCATATTCTTTCGGCACGGTCAGAAGTTCTGCAACAGCTCCCTCAATACCTTGTAGTCTATTTTCTCTAGCCTTTAATACTTCACGTACCCCTTGATAGAAGCCAGAGTAGTCCTCTTGCATCTCTTCTAACATTTCTTTCCGAGAGCGCGCCTGTTGCACAAATTGATACGCTTGATACAGTTTCGTTTCATTTTCACTATACTGTGACTTACATTTCCCAAGTGCCGTTTCTGTCTTCTGTATGTTAGAAATAATGCCAGCTATTTTCTCTCTCGCTTGCTCATAACTGTCTACAAGTTTCGCCTTTTTTGCTGTAATTTCCACACGCATCTGTACATACTTTTCATTTTCTTCATCAAGTCGTTCGTTTTTAGAGTTTTGCTGTTTTGATTGTTCTTCAATCATAGATAATTCATTACGAAGACTTGCTTGTTGATTTAAAAGTTCAATATAGTCACCTTTTAAATTCTCAATTTGTTCCTCTAAATTCTCAGCAAAAGTCGCAAGTAATTGCTCGTTATCATGCAATTTCTTCTCCAATTCTTTTACTTGATTCACAAATTGCATTAAAGCTTCTGTACTTGTTTCAATTTCGCCATCATAACTTGTAGTTTTCTCTGTCAACTCAACAATTAGCTTTTCAAGCTGCGCACAATGTGTCGTTGCATTTTGCTTTCTTTCCTTTAACAGCTCGCGTTGCCCTTCTAGTTTTTCTAGTTCTTTACTAGACAGAAGTAGAACTTCTTGTAAGGAATTTACAGATTCATCAACGGCTTGTAATTGCCCGCGTAATTCCTCAAGCTCTTCTTCACTTTTTTGTAAGTTCGCCGACATTTTAGCTTCTTCATCTTTATTATGCCCAAATTGATTTCGAAGCGCTTCCCACTTTTCATGTAATTCTTCAATTTCATGTACAATAAGCGCAGCTTCTACTTTCTCTAATTCTTCTTTTTTCTCAAGATAATCTTTCGCAATAGAAGCTTGTCTTTCTAGTGGTTCTACTTGACTACTTAATTCGTGAATAATATCTTGTACACGATTTAAGTTTTCTTGTGTTTCCGCCAATTTCCCTTCAGCTTTCTTTTTACGAAGTTTGTATTTCAGCACACCCGCAGCTTCTTCAAATACACCACGACGTTCTTCTGATTTACTACTCAAAATCTCTTCGACTTTCCCCTGGCTAATAATCGAAAAAGCTTCCCTTCCCATACCAGAGTCCATAAATAAATCAATAATATCTTTTAATCTACAAGATTGTTTATTAATATAAAAATCACTATCACCCGAACGAGATACACGACGCGTTACACACACCTCGTTATACTCAATCGGTAAGCGTTGGTCTTCATTATTTAAAGTTAATGTAACTTCAGCAACATTAACCGCTCTTCTCGTATCACTGCCGGCAAAAATAATATCCTCCATCTTTGCACCGCGTAATGACTTTGCAGATTGTTCACCAAGTACCCAGCGAATTGCATCAGTAATATTACTTTTCCCGCTCCCGTTAGGTCCTACTACAGAAGTTACACCTGGAACAAAATCGACAGATACACGCTCAGCAAAAGACTTAAATCCTGCTATTTCTAATCTTTTTAAAAACACGAAAGGCCTTCCTCCTATTCTCCGTTGTTGTAAACGTTGTCTGTACGAAAACAAACTACTATACGGATTTCCCACTCCTTTTATTTATAAATAAAAGGAAAGTTTCATTCTATGCATAAGGAATCCCCCTCATTCAAAGGGGGATTCCTCATGATTGTTCTTTTAATTTTTTCAATGCTTCTGCAGCAGCTTGTTGCTCTGCCTCTTTTTTTGACTTACCACTTCCAAGACCTAATGCCTCATTATTTAAAGTTACACGGGACACAAATTCTCGGTTGTGGGCCGGTCCTTTTTCTTGCAAAATTTGATACTCAATATTGCCACTACCATCACGCTGAATCAATTCTTGCAATTGACTCTTATAATCCATCACATGAGAAAAAGCACCTTCATTAATTTTTGGATATACAACTTCTTTTAAGTATCCCCAAACTGTTTCTAGCCCTTGATCAAGATAAAGGGCACCAATAAACGCTTCAAAGACATCCGCTAATAAAGCTGGTCGTTCACGTCCACCCGTCATTTCCTCACCTTTCCCTAATAAAACAAGGCTACCAAATGACATTTCGTTTGCAAAACGAACAAGAGATGGCTCACATACAATAGCTGCACGTAGTTTTGTTAACTCTCCTTCGCTCATTGTCGGATATTTTTGAAACAGATACTGTGATACAGTGAGTTCCAATACAGCATCGCCAAGAAACTCAAGACGCTCATTGTCCTCATGCGGTTTTTTTCGATGCTCATTCACATACGATGAATGCGTAAATGCTTGAATCAATAATTTTTCATCTGTAAACGTAATACCTATCTTTTCTTGAAATACTTTAAAAGCTTCACGATATTTTGCTTCGTATTTTTTTTCTTTATGTTTTCGGTACGGCATAGGTCCCTCCAGATATAAGCCGAGAAGCCCCGTTAAAAAACGGGACTTCACTTAAGCATTATAGATGACTCTCTATGTAAGTCACAGCATCGCCAACAGTAGCAATCTTTTCAGCATCTTCATCAGAAATTTCCATTTCAAATTCATCTTCTAATTGCATTACAAGTTCTACTACATCTAGGGAGTCTGCGCCTAAATCTTCTTTGAAGCTTGCAGCTGGTACTACTTCAGTTTCTTCTACTCCTAAACGATCAACGACAATTTTGGTTACACGCTCTAAAACATCTGCCATTCTATTCACCTCCCCTCAAATATTATATAAAATATTGTCCAAAAAAACTAGGTGAAATCGATTCTTTTATTACATTACCATACCGCCATCAACATTTAACGTTTGACCTGTAACATATTTACTTTGATCAGAAGCAAAAAACGTTACAGTATTTGCGATATCTTGTGCTTCTCCAAACTGAGCTGCAGGAATTAATTTTAACATTTCGGCTTTTATATTTTCATCTAATACATCCGTCATATCAGTCGCAATAAACCCTGGAGCAATTGCATTTACAGTAATATTTCGGCTCGCTAATTCTTTTGCTGATGTTTTTGTTAATCCAATTACACCAGCTTTAGCAGCAACATAATTTGCTTGTCCTGGGTTTCCTGTTACACCAACAACAGAAGCGATATTAATAATACGTCCATGACGTTGACGCATCATATAGCGCGATACTGCTTTCGTACATAAGAAAACACCTTTTAAGTTTGTATTAATAACTGTATCCCATTCTTCTTCTTTCATACGCATTAATAAATTATCTTTTGTTACACCAGCGTTATTTACAAGAATATCCACTTGTCCAAACGTATCTACAGTTTGTTTCACCATTGCAGTAACATCATCAGCATTTGCAACATCTGCTCTTACTGCAATGGCATCTGGACCTAATTTCTTTATTTCATCAACTACTTCATTCGCCTTTTGCTCATTACCAGCATAATTTACTACAACATTTGCCCCTTGTTTCGCTAAATCAATAGCAATCGCACGACCAATCCCACGTGAAGCACCAGTTACTAATGCTACTTTCCCTTTTAACATCAGCTTTCTCCTCTCAAATTTGAAATGGTATCTTTTAATGTCTCTTCATCATATACCGCATATGCTTTCACTGAAGAATCAATCGACTTCATAAGACCAGCAAGTACTTTTCCAGGTCCGATTTCAATAAATGTATCTACCCCTTGATTCACCATATACTCAATAGATGGGTACCATAATACAGGCGAATAGAGCTGTTCAATTAGCTTTGCTTGAATATCTGTACCACTCGTAATAACATCTGCCGTAACATTTGCAATAACAGGAATATTCGTGTCTTGAATTGTAATTTCATTTAAAACACTTTGGAATTTCTCAGCAGCTGGTTTCATAAGCGAGGAATGAAACGGTCCACTTACTTTGAGCGGAATTGCTCTTTTAGCACCATTTTCTTTCGCTCTTTGAGAAGCAAGTTCTACTCCTTGCTTTGTTCCAGAAATAACAATTTGCTTCGTACTATTCATATTAGCAATTTGTACTGCATATCCTTCACTTGTTACTTCTGCTGTAACTCGTTTCAGCATATCCGGATCCGCACCTAAAATAGCTGCCATTGCACCTTCCCCGCCTGGAACAGCTTCTTCCATATATTCCCCGCGTTTCCTTACAGCATATACAGCGTCTTCGAATGTTAATGCACCAGCAGCTACAAGAGCGCTATATTCACCTAAACTATGTCCTGCGACAAAATCAGGTGTAATATCATACTCCTTCAAAGCTGTTAAAATTGCAAAGCTCGTTGTTAATAGTGCCGGCTGCGCATTTGTCGTTAATGTTAAATTTTCTTGCGGTCCTTCAAAAATCACTTCTGAAAGAGAATCATGCAAAACCTCATCCGCTTTTGCAAACACTTTCGCAACCTCTTTATTATTCTCCGCTAACTGTCTACCCATTCCAACTGCCTGTGAACCTTGGCCCGGAAAAAGAAATGCTATTTTTCCCATTTCAAATCCTCCTCTTATTGAAGCGGCTCCTTCTCCATTACACTTGAAATTGTAGGAATTACTTCTTTCGCTACCATTTCTCTCGTTTGACGGATCGCACTAAATATCGATTGGTCATTAGAAGAACCGTGAGCCTTAATGACAGGAGCTTTCAATCCAAACAGCGCCGCTCCTCCATACTCCGAATAATCCATTTTATCTTTCAATACCATAAGTTTTGGTTTTAATACCACTGCTGCTAATTTGCTCGTAAACGAACTCATTAATTGTTCTTTTAACATAGAGAATAACGCAAGTGCTGTTCCTTCTAATGATTTTAGCGCTACATTACCCGTAAAACCATCACATACAACAACGTCTGCTACACCTTGCAATAAATCTCTTGATTCAACGTTTCCAACGAAATTAATTGGTGCATCCTTGAGCATAGCAAAGACTTGTTTTGAAAGCTCGTTTCCTTTACCATCCTCTGTTCCAACGTTTAAAAGTCCAACGCGTGGATTTTTAATTCCTCTTACCTTCTCTGCGTAAACAGAGCCCATTACTGCATATTGATATAAATGAATTGGTTTTGCATCAACGTTGGCTCCAACATCTAACATAACAAAACCTTCTCCATCAACAGTTGGCATTGTAGGCGATAAAGCTGGTCGTTCAATTCCTTCCATACGACCAACAACAAACAATCCAGCTGCCATCAAAGCTCCTGTACTACCTGCTGATATACAAGCATCCGCTACGCCGTCTTTTACTTGCTGCGCCGCTAGTACCATTGAAGCTTGTTTTTTTCGACGAACCGCTCTTACTGGTTCGTCTGTCGATTCGATTTTTTCGTCCGTATGAAGTATAGTAATTCGCTCTTCACTCGTTAAATATTGACGAATCCCCTCTTCTTTCCCTACTAACGTAATATGTAAATCTGAGTATTCCTTAATAGCTTTCATTGCTCCTAATACTACAGCCTTTGGTGCATGATCGCCGCCCATTGCATCTATTGCGATTTTCATAAGTTGTTACCTTCCTCACTATAATTACTAGATCGATACATTTCAAAAGTGCCTGTAAAGACAAGTTCTTCTCCAACAAAGCTACGCACTTTGACAACCGTCCGTCCTTTATCATTCTCTACATCTTCAACACGTACTTTTGCAACAACACGCTCTCCTAATTTTACAGGACGAATATATCGAATGGTGGACTTTGCAGTTAAAGCTAATTCTTCATCAATAACCGCAACAGCTAGTGAGTTTGCTTGTGCAAACAAATGATGCCCACGAGCAATTTGATTTCTTTTAAATACATGTTCCACCTTTACTTCAAAGATAGAAATCGCATGTCTATCTAATTCTATATCAATAATTTCTCCGACAACCTCTTCTAACGGTAAAGATTTCACATCTTCTTCATGTTGTTTTGTAGCCACATGCTTAATTCGTTCTCTTAATTCAGGAATAGATAATTCCATACGATCAAGACGAACAGTTTGTATGCTCACTTGAAATTTTTCCGCTAAATCTTCATCCGTTATAAAAGGATTCGTTTCTATTGTTTGTTGTAATAATTCTTGTCTTTCTTTTTTACTTCTTCTTTTTTTCATACCGCACCATCCATTTTTATGACTAGGTACTAAAAGTAGTATATAATCATTAAAAGTAGAATGCAACAAAAACTTTTGCAGACTACTTTTAATCGAGCTTCTCTCCCTGGAACACACCTGTCCCATCAAGATAAGTACGCAGCGAAGCATACTGATCATTATGCCAAAACGCTTCTGAATCAACTAGTATCGCTGCATCTTGTCTTGCCGTTTCTAACGCCCGATAATCATGTACCATATCAGCAACCTTAAATTCTGGTAGACCACTTTGCTTACTTCCAAAGAAATCCCCAGGACCTCGTAACTCTAAATCTTTTTCTGACAATACAAATCCATCATTTGTTTCAGTCATAATGCGCATTCTTTCTTTTCCTGTTTCTGATTTCGGGTCCGCAATTAATAAACAATATGATTGTTCACTACCACGCCCAACACGCCCCCTCAGCTGATGGAGCTGCGATAAACCGAAACGTTCCGCGTCATAAATAACCATAACAGTCGCATTTGGTACATTCACGCCTACTTCAACAACTGTTGTCGACACAAGAATTTGCACTTTATTTTCACTAAACTGTCCCATTATCTCTTCTTTTTCTTGAGATGATAGTCTCCCATGCATTAATCCAACTTGGCATTTCCCTTGATAATGATGAGTCAGCATACTATGTAAGTCGATAGCATTTTGTACATCAAGCTTCTCAGACTCTTCAATAAGAGGGCAAATAACATATGCCTGTCTTCCTTTTTTTATCTCTTTCTCCACAAAGCCGAGGACACGATCTAACATATCATGTTTTGCCCAGTACGTTTCGATTACCTTTCTACCAGCTGGCATTTCGTCAATAATAGAAACGTCCATCTCTCCAAATGCAGTGATAGCTAACGTACGCGGGATTGGGGTCGCCGTCATAAACAATACATCTGGACTTTCACCTTTCTCACGTAAAATCCGGCGCTGCCCCACACCAAATCGATGCTGTTCATCGGTAATAACGAGACCTAACCTATGAAATATAACTTCGTCTTGAATTAAAGCGTGCGTTCCAACAAGGATGTCTACTTCTCCCTGTTCTAATCTCGACAAAATTTCTCGACGTCTCGCACCTTTAACAGAACTTGTTAGCAATTCAACCTTCATACCGAAATGTGAAAACGTCTCCGCGAGCGACTGATAATGTTGCTCGGCTAAAATTTCTGTAGGAACCATCAAAGCACCTTGATAATGAGCCAATTTCGCCGCATAAAGAGCAATCGCAGCCACAACTGTTTTCCCAGAACCTACATCCCCTTGCAATAATCGATTCATTCGGTACGGAGATATCATATCTTTCATTATTTCATCTACAACCCGGCGTTGTGCGCCAGTTAATGGAAACGGAAGCGCATCAGTAAACTCTTGCAATTCTACTAATGAAATTTCCTTTTTCGTCCCTTTCGAGTTTTCCCTTTCCATTTTCCGTAATGTTTGCATTTTCAACTGAAACAAGAAAAACTCCTCATATACAAAACGGCGACGCGCTTGCTTTAAGTCTTCCTGTCCCACTGGAAAATGTAACCCTCTGAGCGCTTCATAGCGTGATAATAATTTATATCGACTTAACAAACCATCTGGTAACACTTCGACTATAGAATCTCCATACTCCTTAAATGCTTGTGCAACAAACCGGCGCATCTGTTTTACTGTCAGTTTTCCTTTCACTGAATATACAGGTTCTACTTCTTGTTGTCGTACAACCGGTCCGAAATTCAGTTCTGATACAGCAATTGTTTGGCGATGCTGATCCCATTTACCAGTAATCGTTACCGTTTCATCTAAATTTAACTTTTGTTTATAGTATGGTCTATTAAAACATACAGCTGTAATTAAATAACGACCGACGAGAACACGAACTGTAAGACGTGACTTCTTCTTCCCATAATATTGCAGTAAAGGAGCACTATGAACTTTCCCCTCAACCGTTACACGCTCGTCATGCTTTACTTCAGCAAGATCTTTCATCGCATAGTCTTCATAGCGGTACGGAAAATGTTCTAATAGATGAGAAACTGTATAAATTCCCATCTCGTGTAACAACTCAGATGTTTCTCCTCCGATTCCCTTTACATCCGTAACAGGAACTTGTACAACTTCATTCAAGATTCTCACGCTCCGTCACATTATTTTCTTTGATTCATTCTATTGATTATCCATTAATATCATTGACATCTGTAATCGCTCTCTTTCACCTTATATATTCTATCATAGGCATTCTAAGAGAAACTACTCTAATCCCTCTATATAAAGTGAAACTATAATCATTGGGGGTTTACGGGCAGTTATTCTCCCACTTAACTTCTTTGCTCCAGCCGAATATAGGGGGTGGAAGTTTTACTGCCCACAAATAGCGGGATAAAACAAAGTTGTACAATACGTAAGAAAAGAGCCTCACTATTAGCAGCAAGGCTCTTTTCTATCATCAATATGCTAGCCTTTTGAATAAAAACTAGTAATAAACTTCATATCACTATTCCTTATCCATTAGCAAGTAAGTAACCCATTTATTTTCAAATCGAATCTTTTCTTATTCTACAGAGAAGATGAAAGAATACACCGGTTGGTTCCCTGCATGTACTTCTACTTCTGCATCTTCAAAGTTCTCTTCTACAAACGCAACTAATTTAGCCACTTCTTCATCTGTTGCATCTTCACCTTGTAGAATCGTTACGATTTCAGAATCCTCATCAATTAGCGCTTCTAGTAATTGCTTTGCAGCTCCTACTTTCTCAGCATTTGTAGATACAATTTTTCCATCTGCAATACACATGAAATCATCTTTTTGAATCGCTACACCGTCAATTTCCGTATCACGAACAGCATACGTAATCTGACCTGTTTTCACATGAGCTAAAGCTTCTTTCATGTTTTCTTCATTCTCTTCTAGCGTTCCAACTGGATTAAATGCTAACATTGCAGCCATACCTTGAGGAACTGTTTTTGAACGAATAACAATAACTTCTTGTTCTACAACTGACGCTGCTTGTTCTGCTGCCATCACGATATTCCCGTTATTTGGTAAGATGATGATTTTTTCAGCATTCGCCTCTTCAATCGCCTTCACAATATCCTCCGTACTCGGATTCATCGTTTGGCCACCTTCGATAACTTTCGTTGCACCAATGCTCTCAAATAGAGTTTTAATACCCGATCCCATAGCTACAGTTACAATACCATACGGTTGTTTCTCTATTGGCTGATTCGTTTGTTCAGGTACCATGGTAGGTTCATCTAATAAAGCAGTATGCTGTTCACGCATATTTTCTACTTTGATCTTAATTAGACTACCGTAACGTTGTCCATAGTTCATAGGATCTCCAGGATGTTCCGCATGAATATGAACCTTTACAACCTCATCATCCGATACAACAAGTAGTGAATCTCCGTACACACTAATATCTTCACGGAATTTTTGTTCAGAGAAATTATGTTCCTTCATTTTTTCAGGCTCTAATTTCACCATGAATTCCGTACAATATCCATACTTAATATCTTCTGTACTCAATTGGCTTTGTACACTACGGTGATGTTCTGCACGTACCATGTCATTCATAGATGATTGGGCAGGCATATTAGAAGAAATCGTTTCTCCTTTTAAGTCAGCTAAAAACCCTTCATATACAACAACAAGACCTTTACCACCGCTATCTACAACGCCAACTTGTTTTAATACAGGTAATAAATCTGGCGTACGATTTAACGATGCGTTCGCTTCTTTTACAACGTCTTCCATAAACAAAACAAAGTCGCGCTGTTTTTTCGCAACTGTCACTGCATATTTACCCGTTTCTCTTGCAACCGTTAAAATCGTTCCTTCAATTGGTTTCATAACCGCTTTGTAAGCTGCCTCTACTCCAGCTTCTAAAGCTGCAGCAAAATCAACTGTCGTTAATTCTTCTTTTTGTTCAATGGATTTAGAGAAACCACGGAATAACTGAGATAAAATAACCCCAGAGTTACCACGAGCTCCCATTAATAATCCTTTGGCTAAACTTACACCAACTTTACCAGCATGCTGTGAAGGATTTGCTTTCACTTCACGCGCGCCTGAAGTCATTGATAAGTTCATGTTTGTACCGGTATCGCCATCTGGAACTGGGAATACGTTTAATGCATCAACAAGCTGAACATTATTTGTTAAATTATTGGCTCCTTGAATGATCATTTGTGATAAACGTTTTCCATCAATTTTTTGAATTGACACAGATTTTCCTCCTTAATGCACATTACAAGTTTATTACTTTAACTCCTTGTACGTAGATGTTTACAGAATCTACTGCTAGTCCTACAGTTTGATCTAATGTATATTTCACTTTAGTCTGCACGTTATGTGCTACTTCTGAAATTTTCGTACCATAGCTCACAATAATATACATATCAATATGTACTTCATCTTCATTTTTACGAACAATAACGCCTCTAGTGAAGTTTTCTTTTCGTAAAATTTCTGTTAATCCATCTTTTAACTGATTTTTTGATGCCATGCCTACGATACCGTAGCAATCTACTGCGGCACCTCCAGCAATTGTTGCAATTACATCTGTACTAATATCAATTTGACCGTACTTCGTTTTAATTTCAATTGACATCTCGTTTCCCCCTTCATAAATGGTGAAAGTGAGCTAGACTACTTTAGTTACTATCATATAATCTTTTTAAAGAAAATTCCATCGTTCTTTCTTTTTCACTCTCATATTTTATGTTTTAAATTACATTTTTTTATGATGAGCAAAATAGTCCATTGTTATTATACAACATGTACCACTATAATATGTCAAGCAATTTTTCTTGATTTCACCTTTTCTTCATTGACATATAGTGTCAAGTATTTTTTCTTGATTTCTTTTTCCTACGGTGTTGCATTCTCTTTTTAGTTGTGTTAAATTATAGTAGTGTTTTTAGCATCGCATAAAAGACTAACATTGAAAAATTACGTATGTTACGGTAGTTAAGGGAGGGAAATATAAATGGCTCGTGTTTGTGCTATCACTGGAAGAAAAGCTCGTTCTGGTAACTCTCGTTCTCACGCAATGAACGCTACAAAACGTAAATGGGGCGCTAACCTTCAAAAAGTTCGCGTACGCATCGACGGAAAAGTTCAACGTGTTTACGTTTCTGCTAGAGCATTAAAATCTGGCAAAATCGAACGTGTTTAATAATAAAAAAAAGAGCCGCTAGGCTCTTTTTTTATTATACCATTGGAAAAAGCACCGGTAATAGGTGCTTTTTTTAGTCTTTTTTGAAGGTATTTAACATCGCACGAACAATTCCACCAAGAAATTTAGGTAACTTAATTGTATAAAATCTCATGGTTTCCCTCCTAATCCCCATT
The DNA here is from genome assembly GCF_019344915.1 of Bacillus sp. FDAARGOS_1420. Lineage (NCBI taxonomy): Bacteria > Bacillati > Bacillota > Bacilli > Caryophanales > Bacillaceae > Bacillus > Bacillus sp. FDAARGOS_1420. The sequence goes on from NZ_JAHWJB010000002.1 coordinate 2,928,827, forward strand.
ACTCCACTTGTTCACTATATGATGCAAGGAGCAAAATTGTTTCTTCAATCAGTGCTTCTTATCATCATTAATATGCCAGAAGTAAATGAAAAATTACCTTTTTCCTCAATGAGTTCATTACTAATACAAAGTGTCGATCCCCACTCTATTGTTTTATTAGTAAGAGGGTACTTAAAACCGTGAAGTGTAATACCTTCTACCCTTTCAGTAACTGGTACAAATGATACGTATGGAAAATGTTCGTTTCCTTCAATTATATACATACCAAACTTTTTCACCATTATTTCATTTTTATTGTCCACAATACACATTTCTATGTTTACTTCTAATCCCTTTAAAAGCATCTGAATATTTGCTAAACCATGATCAAGTCTTCCACCAGTAGCACCAAAAATACGAATTAACTTTGGTTTCTGTTCTAAAGCCCAGCTAATTGCAATTTCTAAATCTGTTTGATCTTTTTCTCGCGGGACAATATGTAATTCATTTGTTTGCTGCCTCATCCATGCTAATTCCTCATCAGTAACTGAATCATAATCCCCAAACGCAACAGCCGGAGTGATCCCTCTTTTCAACAAACGGTACACTCCTCTATCAACGGCCGCCCAAACTACTTCTTCATTTTCATACCGAGAAAAATCTGCGCAGTATTCTGCAGGTCCTCCCGCTAAAATATGAATAATCATTTTTCCTTCCCCTTCTATTGTAAAAAGGCAATCTGCCATTCGGTAGATTGCCTTTCTCCTTATTTGTCACTCTAACATGTATAAATAGTGAAGTCTTAATGAACTAGAAGCTTCACTAGGATAAAGGTTCGTTCTTTATCCGCGAATTACACGAATTGCTTCACCGCGGTCTTTTTGATTGTATACTGCTGATCCCGCTACAAGAACATTCGCTCCTGCTTCAATACAAAGTCTTGCCGTTTCAGCGTTGACACCACCATCAACCTCAATTTCCACTTCTAGATTTCGCTCTTTAACCATTTCTGCAACTTGTTTGATTTTCGGTAATACAGAATGAATAAACTTCTGTCCGCCAAATCCAGGGTTTACTGTCATAAGTAATACCATGTCTATATCTTCTAATACATGCTCAATCGTTGAAACTGGAGTATGCGGATTTAATACAACCCCTGCTTTAATGTCATGAGATTTAATTAACTGAATTGTACGATGTAAATGAGGACACGCTTCTACGTGAACAGTAATAATATCCGCTCCCGCTTTTGCGAAAGTTGGGATATAGTTATCAGGATTTTCAATCATTAAATGTACATCTAGCGGTAATGATGTAATCGGACGGATTGCTTCTACAATTAATGGTCCAATCGTAATATTTGGTACGAAATGCCCATCCATTACATCGACGTGAATGTAGTCAGCTCCGCCTTTTTCTACATCTTTAATCTCTTCCCCTAATCTTGAAAAATCTGCTGATAAAATCGATGGTGCAATTTTAATCATGACTAATACCTCGGCTTTCTCTCTCTAATTTCTTCTACGAATTGTTTGTAATTCTTATAACGATATTCGGTAATCTTTCCTTCTTCAACCGCAGCTTTCACCGCACATTTCGGTTCAGCAAGGTGTGTACACCCTCTAAATTTACAGTATTGGCTCGCTTCTTTCAACTCTGGAAAACAATATGTAAGATCTTCTACCTCTATATCTATGAAATCAAGCGAACTAAAACCAGGTGTATCCGCAACAAGTCCGCTTCCAACTGTAATTAATTCTACGTGTCTTGTCGTATGCTTTCCACGTCCTAAATGTGAAGAAATATCATTAGTTTTCAATTCTAAATCTGGACGTAATACATTTAGCATTGAAGATTTCCCAACACCAGATTGGCCTGCAACGACGGAAATACAACCTTCTAAGAATGGTTTCAGAATATCAATACTTTCCGATGTATTTATAGAAGTAAACAACACATCATAACCCATTTCACGATAATCATTTGCATAAGATTCAACAGTTTCTCTCATTTTTTCATCTACTAAATCCATCTTACTAATACAAATAATTGGTTTGATGTTATGATATTCAATTAATACTAAAAATCGATCTAACAGTCCTGGATTAAAATCTGGTTCTACCGCTGAGAAAACAAGAATAGCTTGATCAACATTAGCAATAGGAGGTCTAACAAGTTCATTTTTCCGATCAAATACTTCTAACACATAACCCTCACTCGGATTATCCGCTTGAAAAACAACTTGGTCTCCTACAAGTGGCGTAATTTTATTCTTTCTAAATACACCACGCCCACGACATTGTGTAATCCCTTCCTCATTCTGCACATAATAAAACCCACTTAGAGCTTTTACAATTTTTCCTTCTGGCATATAATTCTCCTTTATTTTGTATAAAATGAAACTGCAATTAAATATGAATAGACTAGCGTTCTTTAAACAATTATTTCAAAGCCCACCAAATATATATCCAGGTTCATATATTTAATCTACCATCAAATTTGAAATATTATTTACAACAGTATCACTTTTACAGCTTTTTGAATCATATATTTTTGCCTGTTATACAGTCCACGATGTAGACAGCATAACAGGCAAGAGTAATAAATTCCATCTTCTATATAAGGACGATGGAATTCACTATTATTGAGCTGGATATGGTACTTCCTTGTCCATAATCGTTACTCCATCTCGGACAATTTTATAGTGTCCCTTTGCACCTTCTTGAATTACAAATTCTAAAGAAATAATCGCTGACTCAGTAATTGTTCTCGTTTCAACTGGTTTATCCATTTTTTGCTGCATATCTTCTTTATAAATTTCTATTGTTTGCGGCTTTTTCTCACCTGTTGCAGAAGCTTCATATGGGATAGAAATGTTATCCACTTTTACCGTTTTCGTCACTTTAGGCTTCGGACCATCGGAGATAACAATCGATACTTTATCTCCTTCTTTTAAAGGTGTCCCAGGCTTTGGTAACTGTGAAATAACAAGACCTTTATCAACCGTATCTGAATACTCTCTTTTTATATCAGAAACAAGCTTTCTTTCATTTAAATAACCTTTTACACTATTTTCAGTCCATCCTGAAAAGTCACCTGGTCTTATTTGATAAGGTCCTTTACTTACCCAAATTTTCAGTTCTTGTTCTGCCTCTATAACCATTTGATCAGGCGTTGGTATTTGCTCTACAATTTCACCTTTCGGCTTATCATTTTCAATATAATTTATTGTAACTTGTTTATATTTTTCTTCTAACTCAGCTCTTATACTCTCGAAATCTTTTCCTGTCAAATCACGCATCTTGCTTTTCTTTTTCCCACCTGATTGATAGATAGTAATTTTAGAGTTTTCTTTCACTACTCTTCCTGCTATAGGATCTGTTTTTATCACTTTTCCGGCTTCAACATCATCTGTATATACAAGATTAGGTTCAGTAACTTCAAAACCTTTTTCAACTAATGTATTTACAGCTGTCGTATATTTCATACCAGCCACATCAGGAACCTTCACATCTTTCGGAATAAAGAAGCCTGGAATAACAGTAAGTGCTAAGGTTATCCCTATCGCTAAAAGTAAAAATGTTGTAATTAAAACTTTCAGCCATTTATTATTTCGCTTTTTCTTCTTACCTGATTTGGTCTCTTCTTTTCTTACTTGTTCATCCACTTTACTTCCTTTTAATACAATCGTTTCATCACTTACATTTTGAAATAGTTGTTCTTGTTGAATAATTGGAATCGCTTTCGTTGCTTCCATATCTTCTGGTATGTAAAATGGTTGTTCATTTATTCGTTCTGGGTATAGTGCTGTTTCAATATCTCGTTTCATCGCGTTAGCAGATTGATATCGATGGAACGGATCTTTCGCAGTTGCCTTTAATATAATATTTTCAACACTTTGTGGAATATTTTCATTCCATCTTTTTGGAGATGGCATTTCATTTTGTAAATGTTTTAACGCAATTGCAACAGCAGATTCACCAGAAAACGGTTGTCTTCCTGTTAACAATTCAAACATAACAATTCCAAGTGAATAAATATCTGATTGTTTATTCGCTATACCGCCGCGCGCTTGTTCTGGTGATAAATAATGCACCGAACCGAGCACCGAATTTGTATGTGTAATCGTTGCTGCACTTGTAGCTGTCGCAATTCCAAAGTCTGTTACTTTGACCACTCCGTCATCTCGAATCAAAATATTGTGCGGTTTAATATCGCGATGTACAATCTCAAAATGATGGGCGTGTGCCATAGCGGACGTTAACTGCTCCATTATATCAAGAGCCTCTCCTATCGGTAACATCCCTCGATCAATTATGTATTGCTTCAATGTTCGTCCAGGTACATATTCCATTACAAGATAATATATATCATCCTCTTCCCCAACATCATACATATTCACAATATTTGGATGCGACAACGTTGTAACAGATTGCGCTTCTCGATGGAAACGTTTAATAAACTCTTCATTATTTGAATAGTCGAGTCTTAATATTTTTACCGCTACATCTCGACCAAGTATATCATCATGAGCTAAATATACATTGGCCATTCCTCCACCGCCAATCATTTTCAGCAGCTTATAACGGTCATTTAAGCGTTTTCCAATCAGCACGTTGCACTTCACCTACTTTCGTTTGTCGAATCCGTATAATCAATAATAACGAGGGTAATATTATCTTCTCCACCACGATCATTTGCTAATTGAATGAGATGCTCTCCCTTCGCCTCGAGCTGTTCATTCAATTGTAAAATTTGTTGCATATCAGCCATAGGGACTTTGTTAGACAATCCATCAGAGCAAAGAAGCAATTGATCGTCTTCTTCGAGCACCAATGTTTTAACATCTAGTCCGACTTTTTCTTCTGTTCCTAACGCTCTTAACAGAACATTCTTTTTCGGGTGATATTCTGCATCTTCTTTTGAAATTTCACCGTGCCTAACAAGTTCATTTACAAGTGAGTGGTCTTCCGTTACAAGCGATATTTCTCCCTCTGATACCATATAACAACGACTATCTCCTATATGACCTATTGTTACAAAACTAGGTGTACAAATCGCCACGATAACCGTTGTTCCCATGCCATTACATTCTACATGCTGCTGAGAGTAAGCATATATGCGCTCATTAATAATTCCAACGTTAGTATGTAACCACTTTTCTACCTTTTTAGGCTCATTCATATTATGCGTTTGCTTCCAATAATCATGGAATAATTGAATAGCCATCGAGCTAGCTACATCGCCAGCTCGATGACCTCCCATTCCATCTGCTACTACCGCTAAAATATTTCCATCTAAATTGCGAAAAACTCCTGCACTATCTTCATTATGTTGACGAACTTTTCCTTTATCCGATAGAAACACGGCTTTCATCTAGTCACCTCGTCTCTTCTTTGCGCTCCTTTGCACGCAACTGACCGCAGGCTGCATCAATATCATGACCTTGTTCACGGCGAATGGTTACATTCACTCCACGATCTTTTAGCGTCTTTTCAAATAAGAAAATTTGCTCTCGTGGCGTACGTACATAATCACGTTCTGGCACGTAGTTTACCGGAATTAAGTTTACATGACATTTTACACCTTTTAAGAGCGCAGCAAGTTCTTCAGCGTGCTCAACTTGGTCATTTTCTCCTCCAAATAAGCCATATTCAAATGTAATACGACGCCCTGTTCTATTTACATAGTATTTAACAGCTTCCATTAAATCAGGTAGCTTATAAGCACGGTTGATCGGCATTAATTTTGAACGTATCTCTGTATTTGCAGCATGCAATGAAATCGCAAAATTAATTTGCATATCTTCTTCAGCGAACTTATAAATTTTTGGAACAATTCCACTTGTTGAAACTGTCATATGTCTTGCACCAATATGAATTCCTTTTTCATGATTTACAATGCGTAAGAATGACATTAAGTTATCATAATTATCAAATGGTTCTCCAATTCCCATAACAACAAGAGAACTTACACGTTCTTCTGTTTCATCAAGCGCACGCTGAACTTCTACTACTTGCGCTACAATTTCTCCAGCCTCTAAGTTTCGTTTTAATCCACCAAGTGTAGATGCACAGAATGTACAGCCAATGCGGCAACCCACCTGTGTTGTTACACAAATGGAATTTCCATATTCATGTCGCATTAGTACAGTTTCAATAGAGTACCCATCATATAACTGGAATAGGAATTTAATCGTTCCATCCGAAGACGTTTGTTTTACTAAAGTGTTTAAAGTTGTAATATCAAAGGAATTCGACAATTTATCGCGCAATCCTTTAGCAAGGTTTGACATATCCTCATAATTTTTTACACGTTTTTTATATAGCCAATCAAAAATTTGTCCTGCACGGAACTTAGGTTCCCCTTGTTCCTTTAACCAATCTTGCATTTCATGAAGTTGTAAAGAATAAATTGATGGTTTCTTTGTTTCTAGATTTTTCTTTTGTTTTTTTACAGTCGTTTCCATGATGCTACACCTTCTTTCTTAAACAAGCAATATAAAAGCCATCTGTTGCAAAATAATGCGGTAAAATTCGTACTTGACCTTCATCAATATACGGATTTAACTTTTCTGGCATGCGATCTTTTATCGTAGTATCCCATTCAAATTCAGGATGCTCTTGTAAAAATTGCTTTATTACTTGTTCATTTTCTATTTTTTCAATTGTGCACGTACTATAAACAAGGCGACCACCTTGTTTTAACAATGGTGCTATTTTTTCTAGTATCGCAAGTTGAATCGTTGATAACCTTTCACTATCGCCCTTATCTTTACCTAACTTAATATCAGGTTTACGTCTAATAACACCAAATCCAGAACATGGTGCATCTACTAATATTTTGTCAAAAGATTCATTTGCAAAATGCTCTTGAATTTTTCTAGCATCTAAAGCCATCGTTTCTACATTTTCTAAACCAAGTCTCTTCGCCTGTTGTTCAATTAAACGTACTTTATGTGCGTGTAAATCAAGCGACATTACCTTACCAGTTCCGTCCAAACGCTCTGCAATATGAGTTGTTTTTCCGCCAGGAGCAGCACAACTATCTAGAACTGTATCTCCTTTATTCGGTTCTAAAGCACGTGCTACAAGCATTGAGCTTTCATCTTGAATAGAAAGGAAACCTTTTTTGAACGCTTCTGTATGTGCGACATTTCCTCTTTCAATTTGAATTGCATCCTCTGACAATTCGCCACGTTTTGCTTCTATACCCTCATCAGCTAATAACGCAACCGCTTCTTCTACCGTTACTTTATCAACATTTACACGTGCTGTTGGTACAGGTGGCAACATATTTACTTCACACATTTTCTCTGCTGTCTCTAAACCATATTCGGATGCCCATTCTTGTACAAGCCACATTGGATGACTCGTTGCAATCGCAAGTCGTTCTACTGGATTTTCAATTTCTTCTAACGAAGGTACACCTTCTCGCTGAATTGAACGCAATACTCCGTTCACCATGCCTGAAATCCCTTTATGCCCACGACGCTTTGCAATCTCAACTGCTTCATGAATAGCCGCTCTTTCTGGAACTCGGTCTAAATATAGCATTTGATATAGAGATAGGCGAAGCAACACTCTTACCCACGCTTCAACCTTTTTTCTTAAAAATGGTTGTAAATAATAATCTAGTGTGTCACGACGTTGAATTGTTCCATATACCATTTCAGTTAATAAACCAATATCTTTTCTGTCAATTGTATTTTTTTCAATCAAATTATTTAAAAGTAAGTTGCTATATGCACCACTTTTTTCTACTTGAATTAAGCCATCCAGAGCTAACTCACGAACATTTTGTCTCATGCATTTTCTCCTAACTTCGTACCAATTTCAGGTTTTGTTCCACGTAAAAATTGTGAACAACTCATACGCTTTTTACCAGATGGTTGCAATTCAGTGATTTTAACGCCTGTCTCGTTCCCTGCTGCAACAACAAATCCATCTTCTTCAAGAGCTACTATTGTACCTGGTTCAGCTTTCTCTGCAATAGAGACCTTCTCTCCCCACCATACTTTAATAACTTGTCCTGCCAAAGTCGTATAAGCAACTGGCCATGGATTCAATCCGCGAATGTGATTGTATACTTCTTCACCTGTTTTTGTCCAATCAATTATCTCTTGCTCACGTTTTATATTATATGCAAACGTCACTTCAGCTTCACTTTGTTTAATTGGTTCTAGTTTACCCTGAATTAGTAAAGGAACCGTTTTAGATAAAAGGTGTGCTCCTGCTTCGCTTAACTTATCAAATAATGAACCTGTTGTTTCACGCTCTTCAATTTCTACTTCTACTTGCGTTAATATATCGCCAGCATCTAATTTTTCTACCATATACATAATTGTAATACCTGTTTTCTCTTTACCTTCCATGATCGCATAATGAATTGGTGCACCACCGCGAAGTTCTGGAAGTAATGATGCGTGGACATTAATACATCCATACTTTGGCGCTTCTAAAATTTCATTCGGTACGATTTGTCCAAATGCTGCTGTTACAATTAAGTCTGGCTCTAGTGCTAATACTTTTTCATATTCGTCTTTTTCACGAATTTTTAACGGCTGTACTACTGGAATACCATGTTTTTCCGCTTCTACTTTAACAGGAGTAGGTGTTAAAACCTTTTTTCTACCAACTGGACGATCAGGTTGCGTTACAACACCAACTACGTCATATCCGTCCTCGATAAGACGACGAAGCACCGGCACAGAAAAGTCCGGTGTCCCCATAAATACTACTTTCATCATTCAAAAACCGCTCCTTTTAAACCTATTCTAATTCGCCTGCTTCATAATACCTTTTCACTTTAGATGTAAATAAAACACCGTGTAAATGATCGATTTCATGCTGAATTGCACGCGCTAAGAAGTCATCCGCTTCTAATAAAAATATTTTACCGCGACGATTTTGTGCACGTACTTTAATGTAATCTGCGCGCTCCACTTCACCATAAAGTCCCGGAAAGCTTAAGCAGCCTTCGGGACCTACTTGTTCACCACGTTTTTCTAAAATAACAGGATTAATTAATTCAATTTTACCCGTATCATCACCTATATCAACAACAGCGACTTGTAAGCTTACACCCACTTGTGGCGCAGCTAGACCAACTCCGTCTGCAATTAACATTGTTTCATGCATATCTTTTAACAATTTCACTAACTTTTTATCAAAGTTAATTACTCTTTCGCATGGTGTTTCTAACACTTCATTTGGATGCTTTACAATTTCTAAAACTGACATATTTCCCTCCGCTACATTAACATTGTTGGATTAAAATCAATTGAGATTTGTAGCTCTTTTTGCATTTCTGCTTGATAATGTTCATTTACCATTTTGAGCACGTTCTTTAAGTTTGGTTCCCGTTTGTATTTTATCATGCATTGGTAACGATATCTATCTTTTATCCTTGGAATTGCTGAAGCAACCGGCCCTAACACCATCGTTTTCCTTGAACAATGCGTTCGTAAATGACCGACAATTTTTTCCGTCACTTGGACTGCCTTTAATAATTCCGGATGAGATACAGTTACAAGTACAACGTAGTAATATGGCGGATATTGTCTCATTTGCCTCATTTGCATTTCGTGCTCATAAAATACATCATATTGTTGATTCTTTGCTAATTCTACACTGTAATGTTCCGGCGTATACGTTTGAATTACAACTTCCCCTGGCAATTCATGTCTTCCTGCACGTCCACTCACTTGTGTCAATAGCTGATACGTCTTTTCACTCGCCCGAAAATCAGGTAGATGAAGCATCGTATCCGCCGTTAAAACCCCAACAAGCGTCACCTTCGGAAAATCAAGCCCTTTTGCAATCATTTGTGTTCCAAGTAATATATCTGCTTTCTCTTCACCAAACGCCTTTAATAATTTTTCATGCATTCCTTTACGGCTTGTTGTATCCACATCCATTCGAATGACCCGCGCCTCAGGGAATAGTTTTGTGATTTCTTCTTCAACCTTTTGCGTCCCTGTACCAAAGAAACGAATATACGTACTATTACAAGCAGGACACTCCGTTGGCATATTTTCCTCATGACTACAATAATGACATTTTAAACGATGGTTCATTTTGTGATATGTCAACGAAATATCACAATGCGGACATTGTACGACATACCCACAATCACGGCACATCACAAACGTAGAATGACCCCTTCTATTTAAAAAGAGAACCATTTGTTCTTTCTTTTCTAATCGATCTGCTATTTTTTCATGCAGTGCCTTTGAAAACATTGAGCGATTTCCATCACGAAGCTCTTCACGCATATCAACAATTTCTACAGTCGGCAAAGCTTGTTTGTTCATACGTTTTTCCATTGTAAGCAACCCATAGACACCTTTTTTCGCTCTAGCAAACGATTCAAGTGTCGGCGTTGCACTTCCGAGAACGATTGGACACTTATGGTATTGTCCTCTCCACACTGCTACATCTCTTGCATGATACTTTGGGTTATCCTCTTGCTTATAACTTGATTCATGCTCTTCATCAATAATAATGATTCCTAAATTTTCGAATGGAGCAAAAATAGCTGAACGCGCACCAACTACAACTTTCACTTCTTTTCTTAATATCTTTCGCCATTCATCATATTTCTCGCCAACAGAAAGCGCACTGTGAAGAACTGCAACTTGCGAACCGAACCTACCTTTAAAGCGATCTACCATCTGGGGCGTTAGCGCAATTTCAGGAACAAGCACAATTGCTTCTTTTCCTTTCTCGAGCACCGCTGCTATAGATTGTAAATACACTTCAGTCTTACCACTTCCTGTAACACCATATAGTAAAAATGGATTGTAAGTTTCATTTGTAATTGATGACAAAATCGGTGTAATTACTTGTTTTTGTTCCTCAGTAAGCGGAAATGGTTTCGTTTGTTCAAAATCATCATCGTCATACGGACTCCGGTATACCTCTACATACTTTTCTGAGATTAGACCCTTTTTAACAAGTGCTTTTATTGGAGCATCTGTTATTTGTAATTCTTCTGTTAAATTTTTTAACGGTACACTTTTGTAGTTTTCTACAAAATAATAGAGTACATCTTGTTGTTTTTTACTTTTCAGTTCAAATGCTGCTAATTCCAATTTATCTGCCGGCAACTCCGGTTGAACTACTCTTTGTTTCTTCTTCTGCACTTTATCCTTTACTTGATAAACCACTTCAGTCGTACCATTTTTAATTTCTTGTTGAATAGTGCGATATAGGTGCGGCTGTGCTTCGATAGCTTCCCAATCTATCGTTTCCTTCCCTTGAAATAAAGAAAGAATTTCTGGTGCTACTTCTTCTCGGTTACGAAGTTGCAGACGCTTTTTATATGTTGCTTTGATCGCCGTCGGAAGCATCACCTGAAAAGCTGAAATCATATAACATAACGTTTCACTTGTAAGCCAATACCCAAGTTTTAATAATTCATCATTTAAAACAGGAGTGACATCTAATATTTCATACAACGCTTTTAACTTTTTACTTTCTAGTTCAACCGAATCCTTTATGCCAATAATAAAACCTTGCAATTTCCTCGGACCGAATGGGACTACTACACGCATTCCTGTTTGCACGATATCTTCCCATTTTTTAGGGATAATATAATCAAACGGTCGATCTGTTTGACGTGCAGGTACATCAACAATTACACTTGCAAACTTCATACATAATCATCTTCTAACATCATTTCTATTTGCTTTAATATTTCACGAGCCACTTCTTTTTTCGTTAAAAGTGGCAGCTCAATGATTTCTCCATCTTTTCTATACATTGTCACAATATTTGTATCCGTACCAAACCCAGCTCCTTGCGCTTTCACGTCATTCGCAACAATCATATTTGCATTTTTCTCACGTAATTTTCTCGTTGCGTATTCCTCTATGTTTGTCGTTTCAGCTGCAAAACCGATAAGTAACTGTCGGTCCTTCTTCTCACCTAACGTTTTTAAAATATCCACTGTTCTTTCTAATTCAATTACAGCATCGCCATTTTGCTTTTTCATTTTATTATCGTGAACATATTTTGGGCGATAATCTGCAACTGCCGCTGTTTTGATAACAACATCCACACTCTGATAATGCTGAAGGACTGCCTCTAACATATCTTGTGCAGATTCTACTTGTATTGTTGTGACATGTAATGGTGACTCTAATGCTGTCGGTCCTGAAACAAGTATGACATCAGCACCTAAGCTTGCTGCAACTTCTGCGATCGCATACCCCATCTTTCCAGAAGAAAAATTCGTCATAAAACGGACTGGGTCAATCTTTTCACGTGTCGGGCCAGCCGTTATTAATATTCGCTTTCCTTGCAATGGTTTTTGTTCTGAGAAAACCTCTTCTAACCTTCTAATAATCACTTCAGGTTCTTCCAGTCTTCCCTTAGCTACATAACCACATGCTAAAAAGCCTTCGCCAGGCTCAATAAATGTATATCCTAACGCTTTTAACGTCATCATATTTTTTTGAACAATTTTATTTTCATACATATGCACATTCATAGCAGGTGCAATCCAAACTGGAGCTGTAGTAGCTAACAAAGTAGTTGTAATCATATCATCAGCAATACCGCCAGCTAACTTTCCAATGCAATTCGCTGTAGCAGGTGCCACAAGTACAACATCTGCCCAATCCGCTAAATCAATGTGAGCGATAACTGCTGAGTCTTTTTCATCAAACGTATCCGTATATACATCGTGGCGAGAAAGCGCTTGAAATGTAAGAGGTGTAACAAACTTCATTGCCGATTCACTCATCATTACTTTTACAGTAGCACCCGCTTGTGTCAATTTACTCGTTAACGCAGCTGCTTTAAAAACTGCAATGCCTCCTGTTACACATAGAAGTATCTTTTTCCCTTTTAGCATATGACTCGTCCTCTTTCTTTTTCAAACTTATTCTACTGAAATAGAATTTTCAGCTCGTCAGTACCAATATGTTGTTCCACCTTTTTACGATTATTTCTTCCCTATCATAAAAAAATAACAACCTACTTGTAAATAGGTTGTTACCGTTACATAGAAAATTATAAAGTCTATGTTTTAATTTGTCGAAAAGAATGTCTTAATCAATTATTGTGTCATCGCTTGGTACATATTTTAATACTTCTAAATCGATTTCTTCTAATGCTTTACCTACACATTTATAAGAAACAGGCTTTTCAATAACACAATTGTCAGCAATTTGCATTTCACGTGCACGCTTTGCAGCTACTGTTACAAGTGTATATTTAGAATCGATTTTTGTTAATAATGAGTCAATTGATGGATTTAACATAATTATAGACCCTCCGTCATTTCTTTATAGTATTTTGCCACTCTTTCGCGGCGGCAATGTTCACCAACCACAATTGCTTTAATTCGGTCGCAAGCTAATTCAACTTGATCGTTTTCTACAACATAGTCATAAGCGTCCATCATTTCGATTTCTTCTTTCGCTACAGTTAAACGATTTTCAATAACATCTTCAGTTTCTGTACCACGGCCGACAATTCGGTTCTTTAGTTCAGATAAACTTGGAGGTGCTAAGAAAATAAATACACCTGCTGGGAAGGCTTTCTTAACTTGAATTGCTCCTTGCACTTCAATTTCTAAGAACACATCTTTTCCTTCTTGTAACGTTTTTTCAACATAATCAATCGGTGTTCCGTAATAATTACCAACGAACTCAGCCCATTCAAGTAACTTTTCATTACGAATCATTTCTTCAAATTCTTCTCTCTCTTTAAAGAAATAATCCACACCATCTACTTCACCTTCACGCGGTTTACGTGTCGTTACTGAAATAGAGTACTGAAAACGTGTGTCTTCATGGCTAAACAGCTCTTTTCGAACCGTTCCTTTCCCGACACCAGAAGGTCCCGAAAGAACGATGAGCAATCCTCTTCTACTTCTCATAAATATGTAAAACCTACCCTTCCTCACTTAAATCTTCTTTATTATTCAAACGATGTGCAATCGTCTCTGGCTGAATTGGACTTAATACTACATGCCCATCATCCATAACAATAACCGCCCTTGTTTTTCTCCCATACGTAGCATCAAGCAAAGCATTATGTTCACGCGCTTCCTGTACTGTCCGTTTAATAGGAGCTGACTCCGGACTTACAATAGCAATAATTCGATGAGCAGATACAATATTTCCGTATCCAATATTTAAAAACCGCATGGCCATAGTTTGCGCCTCCTAGTAAGTCTATCCGATTTCTCCACCACGTATAACTTTATATATTTTTTGAAAGCTACTCAATATTCTGTACTTGTTCACGAATTTTTTCAAGGTTATTTTTCATTTCTACGACATATTTTGAAATTGTTAAGTCATTTGCCTTAGAACCTATCGTATTAACTTCCCTATGCATCTCTTGCACGATGAAGTCCATTTTCCTTCCAACAGGCTCTGTAATTTGCAGTGCTTCACGAAATTGATCTAAATGACTTTGTAATCGAACTAATTCTTCGTGAATATCTGAACGCTCTGCAAATATTGCTACTTCTGTCAACAATCGTTGTTCATCTAAATCTTGATTATGTAATTCCTTTAAGCGATTTTCTAATCGTTCACGATATTTTTGTGTAACAATTGGTGCATGTGGAATAATTGCATTTACACAATTATGAATCTCTTGCAAACGATATGCTATATCTTTATGTAATCGTTCTCCTTCGCCATCTCTCATCGTTTTCAACATATGAGCAGCTTGGCGAACAGCTTCATATAAACCGGTTTCAAATTGTTCATTTACATTTTCTATTTCTTCAACTGCCGTTACTTCTGGCATTCCCATTAGTTGCCCGAGTGTAATAGAATCTTGTAATTGAAATTTCCCTTTTATATCTTCCATAATGGATTGGTACTGCTTGAGAAGTTCCCAATTCACAGTTAATTTTCTTTCAACAAGCCCTTCACCTGTTATACTAATAGACACTTCAATACGTCCACGGCGAACTTGCTTTGCAATTATTTTACGAATCTTGTCTTCAAACGCCATCATTTGCTTCGGAAGCCGAATACTCATTTCTAAAAAACGATGGTTCACTGACTTCATTTCTACTGTTATTTGAAAAGTATCGTTTTCTACCTTCGATCTTCCAAATCCTGTCATACTACAAATCATCTTTATCACATCCAAGCCATGAAATAACTCAATGAAAAAGGCAATAGAGACAAGGCTCTACTACCTTCTGTAAATTATATCATATTTTCATATCATTGACTATTTCAAGTTTAATCCCTTCTTATATAACAGCGGCTTTTTCTTTTTCTCCTTTTTTCTTGTTAATAAGGATCCTACTAATAAGAAGGTCGGAATAGATGATAATCCTCCAATTAACAACCAATCTCGTGCTTGTATCGGCATTGTGCTAAAAATCGGCTGTAATGGTGGATAATATATAACTACAAGCATTAACAGTAAAGAAATAATAACCGCCCCTACTAAATATATATTTCCAAACGGGTTGCGGTGAAATATAGAATGTTCACTACGACAATCAAATACATGAATAAGCTGAGCCAGTACTAATGTTGCGAAGGCTACCGTTTGTGCATACTTCAATTCATTCGGATGCTGGTTAAATGCAATAATAAACGCTACTAATGTCACTGCTCCGATTAGAAAACCACGACTTATAATTTTCCACGCAAGCCCTCTAGCAAACACCCCTTCTTTCGGATGGCGTGGTGTTCTCTTCATCACATCTCCTTCAGCCTTATCCAAACCTAATGCCATCGCTGGTAAACCGTCAGTAACTAAGTTCACCCATAAAATTTGAATTGGAACCATCGGCAATGGCAGTGCAAGTAACATCGCAAATAACATAACCAAAATTTCACCAACGTTAGATGCTAACAAATACCGAACAAACTTCCGAATATTTTCATATATGTTTCTACCTTCTTTAATCGCCGATTTAATCGTAGCAAAATTATCATCTAACAACACAAGTGACGAAGCTTCTTTTGCAACATCTGTCCCTGTAATTCCCATCGCAATCCCTATATCAGCTGTTTTAATAGCTGGAGCATCGTTCACTCCATCACCTGTCATAGCTACTATATGTCCCTTATTTTGTAGCGCCTTAACGATTTTCAATTTATGCTCAGGAGACACACGAGCGAATACATACGTATCTTCTACAATATCTTCTAATGCCTCTACATCCATATTCGCAAGTTCTACACCTTCAACAACGCGTCCACCCGCCGGTAAAACCCCTAGCTGTTCCGCAATTGCCATTGCCGTCACTTTATGATCTCCCGTAATCATTACCGTTCTAATACCAGCTTCCTTACACTCTTTCACCGCTTGCGCCACTTCTAGTCTTGGCGGATCTATCATTCCTTGTATTCCAACAAGCATAAAATCCTGCTCGACTTCTCTTTCATGTTCAATTGAATCTGTAGCTTTTAACAGTTTAAATGCCACTGCAATCGTTCGTAAAGCTTGACTTCCTAAACTATGAATCGCTGCCTGCACTTCTTTTCGATACATTTCACTTAAAGGCTGTTGCTTATTTCCCCACAAAATTGTTTGACTCATCTGCAAAAGAACATCTGGTGCTCCTTTTGTAATAACAAATTTTTTGCCTTCACGATCACGAACGATAACGCTCATCATTTTTCTAGTTGAATCAAAAGGAAATTCACGAATGACTTCAAACTTTCCTTTAAGAGCTTCACGTGAGATTCCCGCCTTCATTGCAGCAGCAACGAGAGCTCCCTCTGTTGGATCTCCATCTAACACATACGTCTTTTTCTTTTGAATAACATTCGCATTATTACATAAACAGCCAAATGTAAGTAGTTGATACAGTGATTTCGTCTTAGTAGGGTCAATTACTGCTTCACCTTTCATAAACGAACCTGTTGGCTCATAGCCTTGACCTGTTACTTTCCACAATTCTCCGCCTGACCACATATGTGTTACCATCATTTTATTTTGTGTCATTGTTCCTGTTTTATCTGAGCAAATAACAGAAGCACAGCCTAACGTTTCTACAGCTGGCAACTTTCGCACAATTGCCCTCTTTTTAATCATACGCTGTACGCCAAGTGATAGCGCAACCGTAACGATAGCTGGCAATCCTTCTGGAATAGCTGCAACAGCAAGCGAAACCCCAGCCAAAAACATGTGATACACTTCATTCCCTTGATATACACCAGCTAGTACAACAAGAGCCGTCAAAATAAGAGCAACAATAATTAAAATTTTTCCAAGCTGTTCTAATCTTCTTTGTAATGGCGTTTCCATTTGCTCAGCATTTTGCAACATATTTGCAATTTGCCCCATAGCTGTATTCATTCCAGTTGCTACGACTACCCCTGTTCCAGCACCTCTCGTTATCATCGTCCCCATAAATGCCATGTTTTTTTGATCACCAATTGAAACATCTTGACCTTGTAACGCCTCTACCTTCTTTTGTACAGGCAATGACTCTCCTGTAAGAGCCGATTCTTCAATATATAAACTTGAAGATTCCACAAGGCGAACATCCGCGCCAATACGGTCACCACTAGAAAATTTAATAATATCACCTAGTACAAGCGCCTTTGACGGCGCTTTTATCCACTTCCCATTTCTTAGTACAGTAACTTGAGGAGCTGCCAATTCTTTTAAAGCTTCCAACGATTTTTCAGCTTTCCTCTCTTGAAAGAAACCGAGGACACCATTAATAATAACAATTGCAACAATTGCAATCGAATCAATATACTCTCCTAAAAAAGCTGAAATAATTGTAGCACCAAATAAAACAAGTACCATAAAATCTTTAAATTGCGCTAAAAACACCATAAGCGCAGAAGGCCGCTTTGCTTCTTGCAATTCATTTGTACCAAATTTCTTTAATCGGCCCTCTGCTTCTTGCTCTGTAAGACCTACCTCCACATTCGTATTCGTTCTTTCCTCCACTTCATGTGCTCGCATTTCATACCAGTTCATCCTGCCATCGACCTCCTGATTCCAGACATACTCTAATGAAAGCTTATTCAGCCTCGTCCAAAAAAATGCTATAATTAACTTTTAGTTAGAAAGGAGTGTTCATTCATGGCATTCGATGGATTATTTACAAGAGCAATTACACATGAAATTGCAAATTCTCTTCAAACAGGAAGAATTTCAAAAATATATCAACCCTCAAAATATGAAGTTTTATTACATATTCGAGCAAACGGAAAAAACCAAAAGCTAATTCTTTCATCTCACCCTACATATGCGCGTATGCACTTAACAAATCAAAACTACAATTCACCAGCGCTACCGCCGATGTTTTGTATGCTTCTTCGCAAACATTTAGAAGGTGGATTTATTGAAAAAATTGAACAAATTGACTTAGAACGTATTATTCAAATTACAGTCCGCAGTCGCAATGAAATCGGTGACGAATCAGTAAAAACATTAGTAATCGAAATAATGGGACGACACAGTAATATTATCTT
Source organism: Bacillus sp. FDAARGOS_1420 (assembly GCF_019344915.1). Taxonomy (NCBI): domain Bacteria; kingdom Bacillati; phylum Bacillota; class Bacilli; order Caryophanales; family Bacillaceae; genus Bacillus; species Bacillus sp. FDAARGOS_1420. The sequence continues at coordinate 2,947,236 of NZ_JAHWJB010000002.1, forward strand.
AGTAGATACGAAAACAAATGTTATTTTAGATAGCTTAAAACACGTTTCTTTAGCGGTAAACCGACATCGTACTGTATATGCTGGAGCTGAATATGTTGCCCCACCGGCACAACATAAAGTTAATCCGCTTCTTATCGAAACAGAAGATGATTTTATTAAACCGCTAGACTTTTTATCTGGCAACATGGACAAACAACTTGTCGGAGCATTCATGGGAATTTCCCCATTATTTGCAAAAGAAGTTGTAAAAAAAGCAGGTATGGCAAATGAAAAAGCATTATCTGAAGCTTTCTTCAGCTTGCAAAAACCTTTGCTAACACATCAGTACGTGCCAGCAATGATAACAGCAAATGGAAAAGAGTTCTTTTACCTATTCCCTCTTTCTCACTTACAAGGAAACGAAAAAACATTTTCATCTGTTAGTGAATTATTAGATCGTTTCTTCTTTGGTAAAGCAGAGCGCGATCGTGTAAAACAACAAGCTCACGATTTAGAACGCTTTATGCAAAATGAAAAAACAAAAAACGAAAAGAAGCTAATTAAACTAGAAAAAACATTACAAGATGCCGGAAAAGCAGATAAATATCAACTATTTGGAGAGCTACTTACAGCCAATATGTACGCTTTGAAAAAAGGTGATAAAGAGATAGAAGTCGTTAACTATTACGACGAAAATGGTGGGACTGTAAAAATCACATTAAATCCTTTAAAAACACCATCTGAAAATGCACAACGCTATTTCCAAAAGTACCAAAAAGCGAAAAATTCAGTTGCTATTGTAGAAGAACAAATCGTAAAAACAAATGAAGAAATTCTTTATTTCGATAGCTTACTTCAACAAATGGAAGTTGCTTCTTCAAAAGATATTGAAGAGATTCGTGAAGAACTGACCGAAGAAGGTTATGTACGTAATCGTAAGAAGAAAAACACAAAGAAAAAACCGACAAAACCAGTATTGGACAAATATTTAGCTAGTGATGGCACAGAAATTTTCGTCGGTAAAAACAATAAGCAAAATGATTATTTAACAACGAAATTCTCCCGTCGTGATGAAATTTGGTTACATACGAAAGACATACCTGGGTCCCACGTTGTCATTCGTTCTCTTGAACCTACGGAAGAGACTTTACAAGAGGCCGCTAAAATCGCTGCTTATTACAGTAAAGCAAAAGATTCTAGTTCTGTTCCTGTAGATTTCACAAAGATACGCCATGTCAAAAAACCGAGCGGTGCAAAACTTGGATTTGTTACATATGACAATCAACAAACATTATATGTAACACCAGATGCTGATACAGTAATGAAATTAAAAGCGTAAATACTTAAAAATGCGTTGCTAGCAAGCAACGCATTTTTCTATGTATTCAGCTTAGTTCATATAACCATTCACTAATTCATAACATCTTTCTTTTGTCATCTTATATTTCTCTTCCGAAGCCTCTATACGTCTCATCGTTCCATTATTTGGATCTGTACCAATCGCTGTAACTTTACTTTCTTTTTCTTTAACCCATGCAATCTGTTTTGTTTTTAATGACTGAAATGCATCAGCTGACATCGTATTTTTTAATGTACTGTAAATTTCATTTAGTTTATTATCCCATAGTTGATAATTTCCTTCTATTTCATTTACTATGTCATTTGTTGACATAACATTTGTATGTTTTTCTTCGTTTTCTAGAGCAACTAACTTATTTAGAGCCTTAGTTTTACCTAATACTGAAGAAGATTCTTTTTTTGGCTGCTTCTCTTCTTTTGAACTAGTATACGTACTGGAATCATTTCCCTTAGCTGTTTCTTGCTCTTGAATAAAATCTTGTTTCGTTACCTTTTCTTGCTCTTCATCATCTACATTGTGAGTAATAACAGATGTTTGGGCATCCACAGCAACTACTCCGTTACTTTCTTTAAAAATATATTTCTTATTTCCACTATTCTCTTCTCTAACGAAAGAGACATTCTTGAAACCTTGAACTCTAAGAATTTCGTTAGCTTCTTCTTTAGTTAACTTTAAATCTACTGGCGTATTTGATGACCATTTATCCATTAACCATTTTCCATCAGTATAAACTAAAACAAATTCCCACGTCTCCGCTTCATTCCCCATATCATTTGCAAGGATAAGCGTCTCAATCTTTAAAACATCATTTTTCTGTGAACAAGTTATTCTCACGTCTGGCTCAATATGAATTGGGAATGGCAACATATCCGTCTCTCTAGACCTATTAAATGTGTCAAGCGACTTAGGAAGCTGATTTTCTACAAACTTATCTGTAACTAATCCCTTAACTCCTTTTTTCGCTGTCTCCATATCTCCAGGATTATTTCGGCTCCATCCATTTTCTTTTTCCATCTCACTAAAAGCGTTTGCTATCCTATCTACGCTCTTTCGTACAATCTTTTTCGCTTCTTTTCCTGTCACTTCTGGTGCTTCATCAAGCTGTTCAATCTTTTCATTTACTTGAACTTTGTTTTCACTTTTTTCACAACCTGCTAGAACAAACATACTAACTACCAAGCAAAATGACATTACTTTACTTAATTTTTTCATATACTCACATTCCTTAATCCTATTTATTCGTTACGTATCCCTATCTTCGAGAGAAACCCAACAATTACCTATTGTATCAATAATTTTTTATTTATATATTAATTTTTATATTAAAATAAACAATAAATTTAATGTTATTTTCAAATATACACTCTAAACATCGCTTATCCTTTTCTTTCCTGACTTCGATATTCCAAAAAATTTGACATTATTTTCTCGTATTTGTATAAAAAATTTTACAGTGTGTAAAAAAAACGATTCGATGTTCTTTTCATTTGCTCACTAATATTTTGAAGCAATCCGTAGTTTTCAAATAGTCCTTCCCACAAATAGCGGACAGAACTTTACTTTACCTTCCCTTATATATATTCCCCACTATCCTTTCTCTAAAGTTATCTTTTGGCACGCTATTTGCTTTATTCAATACTGTGAAAAGGGGGAAATTAACATGAATTTAAGAATTACTAAAATCCAAAATCAACTACAAAAATATGAAATTGACGGATTACTTATTACTAAAAAAGAAAATCGCCAATATGCAACAGGCTTTACAGGTAGCGCTGGCGTCGTCTTAATCTCTGCGGATAAAGCGGTTTTTATAACTGATTTTCGCTATGTAGATCAAGCGAAATCACAAATAAAAGAAGCTGAAATTATTATGCATAAAGGAAATCTAGAAAAAGAAATCGCAAATCAAGTATCGAAATTAAACATTCAAAAACTTGGAATTGAAGAAAATAACATGACATTACAACAATATAAAAACTTACAAAAATACATACATGCGGAAATGGTGCAAGTGTGCGAAATCATCGAAGATATTCGCATTATTAAAGACACACCTGAAATAGAAACAATGAAAATTGCGGCTAATATTGCTGACGAATCATTTCACCACATCCTTACGTTTCTAAAGCCAGGAATAAGTGAGACTGATGTCCGAGATGAATTAGAATTTTTCATGCGAAAGAAAGGGGCTACATCCTCATCATTTCAAATTATTGTAGCTTCTGGCGTTCGCTCTTCACTTCCTCATGGCGTTGCATCGAATAAAATAATCGAGCACGGCGATATCGTTACCTTAGATTTCGGTGCACTTTATAACGGGTATTGTTCCGATTTAACACGTACTGTAGCGATTGGCGAACCATCGGAAGAATTCAAAAAAATATATAATGTTGTATTAGAAGCATTAAAGCGTGGAACTGCAGCCATTAAACCTGGAGAAACTGCGAAAAGTATCGATGATATAACGAGAGATTACATTACAGAACATGGATACGGTCAATATTTCGGCCACTCTACTGGTCATGGGCTTGGATTAGAAATTCATGAACCTCTCCGTCTATCCCAAGAAAGTAAGGCTACTTTAGAAGAAGGTATGGTTGTTACAGTTGAACCCGGTATTTATATACCAAACTGGGGCGGGTGTAGAATTGAAGATGATATTGTCATCACAAAAGAGGGCTATGAGGTTATTACAAAGGCAAATCGGGAACTAATTGTCATTCCCTGTTAAAAATCATGAACTTTTTAACAGGAGCTTTTTCATAACTACTTTAAGTGGTTTCACGTATTTGAAGATGAGATCAACCATCGCGGACAAATTCGTTTAATTAAAAAGATGCAAAAAGCTCATTCAGTAAAGTAAGAAAATGCCACCGAATAAGGTGGCATTTTCTTTTATTCATTAACGAATAACTTTTCGTTTACTTTTTTAGCGACTACCGCTACCGATATTAAAATGCATATTAAATATAGCAATTTCGAAATAAATAACCACCCTTGAAACATTACAATTCCATCTATTATCTCATTTCCTTTCAATAACAAAAACGGAATCGTGCTAATTATAATGACAAACTCGATGCTGAAAACAATTTTCTTTTTTCGACTATATGCTTTCCATTCATCCCAGCGATACATAGGAGCAAAAATCAATACTCCTATACATAATATTACTGGTACCCATTCACTTTTAAGAAATTGCCCCGAAATAACTGATAATAGTAAACAACCTAGCACACCATAATATCCTATTTTCTCTCTCATTCGTACTCCCCCATTCTACTTCCCCTTTAATATGTAACTCGCTATGCTTATAACAAATTTCAGAAAAATAACTACTACAATTACAATATAAAGACCTTTTGCAGACGACATCCATTGTTGAAAAATAGACATTTTCTCCATTTGCTTCTGCCCTTCTATTAAAATAAATCCTACGAAAAATGAGCAAACAACAATGATACCTATCATAATTCCGATACTTTTCTTACTATATTGTTTCATATCATCCCAGTTATATAAAAGGATAAATACAAATCCGAAAACAGGTATGATACTGATCCATTCATTGTTTGTAAACAGGTATGATACTGATCCATTCATTGTTTGTAAACAGGTTTAAAATGATTAATAGACTACAAGATATAACGAATCCCCAAAATCCAATTTCTTTGCGCATAAGCCCTCCTTTAATTCCATTTTTAGGATTAATTGTATTGTAACATCCATTTATTGTTCTTACCATTACAGTACATGAAATTTCACTTTTTTCTTTGTCCTATACTCACATACTTTCACTGCTTCCATACAATGAACTACACGAATGCCTAAAGGATGTGAATGTTATGGGAGTTGAATTAACGCTTTTACATGCTCTCTATGTTCTTTGTTTACTCACTATTATTACCTTTTTTATTTTTAGAAAAGATACGACGATCATTTGTATCGTTTTCATCTTTTTATTAGCATTAACCGCTACAAGTTCTATCCCTCTTGCTATTAGCGGTATTTTTCAAAGTTTCATTTACGCCATTACTGAGCTATTACCAACTATATTAATCATCTCCATTATCGTATCAATGAGCAATCTACTCGTTCATACCGGCATAAATGATACGATGATTTCACCATTTACAAAGATGATTCGGACACCTGCACATGCCTACTGGATTATCGGTCTTTTAATGATGACAATTTCCTTTTTCTTTTGGCCTTCTCCAGCTGTCGCCTTAATGGGGGCCATTTTATTACCAGTCGCTGTACGCGTCGGCCTTCCGCCAATTGGAGTCGCAATCGCTATGAACTTATTCGGACACGGCATCGCCTTATCTGGTGACTTCGTAATTCAAGGTGCACCGAAATTAACTGCAGACGCTGCTGGTCTTCCTGTTTCCAGCGTTGTTTCAGCCAGTGTTCCCCTCGTTATTGTTATGGGTATTGTGACAACTTCCGTCGCATTTTTCTTCTTACGAAAAGAATTTCATACAGGCTTATCTATACAAGAATCTATTCCATTAACTGAGTCTTCTAAAACGCTCACTTCATTATCTTCTCGGACAAAAAAATGGCTCGCTATTGGTATTCCGATCGTATATGCCATAGATATTCTTTGCATGATTCAATTTAAACTACAAGGAAGCGACGCCACTGCACTTATCGGCGGGACGACTGTTATTATGATTATCATCATTTCTCTCATCGCCTACAAAGGTAATGGACTGAATAAAACGACCGATTATTTTATAGAAGGGCTCCAATTTGGATTTAAAATCTTTGGTCCAGTTATCCCAATTGCTGCACTCTTTTATTTAGGAGATAGCGGCTTTGTGAAAATTATCGGGGACTATTTACCGAAAGGTTCACATGGAATCATTAACGACTTAGGAATCGCCTTATCTCAAACTGTTCCTTTAAACCAATATGTATCGGCGGGAACATTAACTATCGTTGGTGTCATAACAGGCTTAGATGGATCTGGATTTTCCGGTATATCACTTGCTGGTTCGATTGCAAACCTTTTCGGAACAGCACTTGGGCATGGAACAGCTACATTAACAGCACTCGGGCAAATTGCAGCAATCTGGACCGGCGGTGGCACTTTAATTCCTTGGGCGCTTATTCCTGCCGCTGCCATATGCAAAGTAGATCCGTTTGAACTTGCACGCCGAAACTTTTTACCAGTTGTGATTGGCTTAATCGTCACCACGATCGTTGCGATGTTTATCCTGTAACGTAAGCAAGATAATACTTGCTTACGCCTTTTTAGGTTAAATATTGAAACATACTAACCTTCAAAAGGGTTTATTTATTACGTAGCGAAATTATATTAAGAGAGTATTTATTTCAAAACGTTTACGAGAAACAGATTACTTCAATTAGAAAAGGGGACATAACTATGAATGAATTGATTTTTGTCTTATTAATTTGTCCATTACTTATCTTTATCGTTTCTGTTATTGGAACACGTAGAACGAGAACGTACTATGTAATGCCAATTGTAACGTTTGCTAGTTTTTTAATAGTAGGTGCTATCGCCTTCCCTCCAAAGTTTTTCTTTTGGGTCGGTATGTATAGTATCTTCTCATTTATTATTTCTTATATGACTCTATTGTTTGTGAGAGGATATGAAGTTGCAGAAAACAATAAGTAGTTATTAGTGAGGAGATTGTAATATGATTTTCTTTGATATCGATGGAACTTTACATACAATTTTAGCAATGATATAAAAAAGACGACCACGTTCCCCCGCGGTCGTCTTTTTTCGTGTTACGCTGTAATCCAAGCTTCGTTTGCTGGATTTTTACGCCACTCTTGTAACTTTTTCGTTTCAGCTTGTCCGATCATACCTTTTTCTGCTGCAACTTCAGTTAATGCACTGTAATCACTTAAAGAATATGATGCTACGTTTGCTGCTTCTAGTTTCTCTTTTCCTGACTCAAGCTCGTATGTGAAGATTGATACGATTCCTAATACTTCACAGCCAGCTTCGCGAAGTGCTTCTACACATGTAATTGCACTACCGCCAGTTGAAATTAAGTCTTCTACTACTACTACTTTTTGACCTTTTTCAGCTTTTCCTTCGATTTGGTTCCCTTTACCGTGACCTTTTGCTTTACTACGCACGTAGCACATTGGTAAATCCATACGATCGCTTACCCATGCAGCGTGTGCAATACCAGCAGTTGCTGTTCCTGCAATAACTTCTACAGTTGGGAAGTGCTCTTTAATTAACTCTTCTAATCCAGCTGCAATCGCTTGGCGTACTTTTGGATAAGATAAAGTTAAACGATTATCACAATAAATTGGTGATTTTATACCAGAAGACCAAGTAAATGGGTCATTCGGTTGTAAAAATACTGCTCCAATTTCTAATAAATGCGATGCGATTTCTTTTTTCATACTGTTACACCTTCCCACTGTTGTTTTACTGTTTTATACGCTTCAAGCGGATTTTCTGCTTTTGTAATACTACGTCCTACTACGATGTAGCTTGAACCAAGTTCCCTCGCACGTTTCGGTGTTGCTACGCGCACTTGGTCATTTACATCATCGCTTGCAAGACGAATCCCCGGTGTTACTGTTACAAATTCATTTCCGCATACTTCACGTAATTTTGGTACTTCAAGTGTTGAACAAACAACGCCATCAAGTCCACTTTCTTTCGTTAATTTTGCATAATGAGCAACCGCTTCTTCTAACGTTTTCTCAATGCCAATCTCTTTTTTCATCATAGCTTCCGAAGTACTTGTTAATTGTGTAACGGCAATACAAATCGGTCTCTCTTTTCCTTCTTGCTTACCTTCCTCTAATCCCTCAATCGCAGCTTTCATCATACTGCTTCCCCCAGCAGCATGAACATTTACCATATCTACATCTAGACTAGCTAGGCTACGCATAGCGCTTTTTACTGTATTCGGAATATCATGAAGTTTTAAATCTAGAAAGATTTTATGTCCTTTTTCTTTTAAGTACGTAATAATTGCAGGACCCTCTTTGTAAAACAACTCCATACCAACTTTGACAAATAACTCTTCCCCTTCAAAGTGACGTAAGAATTGTTCTACCTCTTTCTTACCTGGAAAATCCAGTGCAACGATTAGCGACTGTGACATGTTTGCTTCCAGCTCCTTCCTTGACATTCCGAAATGTGATCAAATCCTAATTCATCTAGTAATGCAGGTAACTCTTCAATAATTGTTGGACATACGAACGGATCGATAAAGTTCGCCGTTCCAACTGCAACCGCGCTTGCGCCAGCATAGAAGAATTCAATTACATCTTCCGCTGTTTCAATACCACCCATTCCGATGATCGGAATGTTAACCGCTTGACTTACTTCATGTACCATACGAATTGCTACTGGCTTAATCGCAGGCCCTGATAGTCCGCCCGTACGGTTTGCTAAAATTGGTTTTGCAGTTTTTAAATCTAGACGCATACCAAGCAATGTATTAATCATCGTTAAACCGTCCGCACCCGCATTTTCAATTGCTTTTGCAATTTCCACAATGTTTGCCACGTTCGGTGACAATTTCACATATACCGGTACTTCAGAAACCTCTTTTACTCGCTTCGTTAAATCAGCAGCAATTTCAGGATTTGTACCAAAAGCGATACCACCCGTTTTTACGTTTGGACAAGAAATATTTAATTCTAGCGCATGAACATTAGGTGCCTTTGAAATCGCCTTCGCAACCGCTACGTAATCCTCAGCTTGTGAACCCGCAACGTTTGCAATAATCGGAAGATCAAATTGCTCGAGAAAAGGTAATTCAGAATTCATTACCTTTTCTAATCCAGGATTTTGAAGCCCGATTGCATTTAGCATTCCGCCTGGTGTTTCAGCAACACGAGGCGTTGGGTTTCCATAACGAGGTTGTTCTGTTGTCGCTTTAATCATAATTGATCCAAGTACACTTAAATCATAGAACTGTGCATACTCACGACCAAATCCGAAACAACCAGATGCTGGGATGATTGGATTTTTTAATGATAACCCTGGTAATTCAACTTGCAATCTGTTCATAGTACAACCTCCCCGATTGGAAATACTGGTCCGTCGCTACACACCTTCTTGTAAGAATGTCCACTCGGATCTGCTTGCAAATGGCATACACATGCGAAACATGCTCCGATACCACAGCCCATACGTTCTTCTAATGAAATGTAGGCTTTTCTCTCCTTATAGCGTCCTTCTAATGCACGAAGCATCGCTAAAGGTCCACATGAGTAGAGAATGTCAAAGTCAATTCCATAGCTATCGATTACATCTGTTACAAACCCTTTTGTACCATGTGTACCATCAACAGTTGCAACATACGTATCACCAAGTTCTGCGAATTTCTCTTCATAGAAGACAACATCTTTCGTTTGGAAACCTAAGATGTGAATAACGCGTACTCCTTTTGCTACAAGACGCTGTGACAATTCATATAGTGGTGGTACACCAATTCCTCCACCAACTAATAGAGCCGTTTGTCCAGATTCCGCTTCTTCTACAGGAAATCCATGACCAAGTGGTCCTAACACATCTACAAGTTCACCTTGTTTTCTTTTCGCTAATGTTTTTGTCCCTTGTCCTTCCGCACGATATAGCATTGTAAATTCGTTCTTGTCTTGATCGACATTACAAATACTAATTGGGCGGCGCAGAAGGGGCGTAATGCCCTCTGCTACCTTAATGTGTACAAACTGCCCTGGATCGTTCATTTGCTGCACTAAATCCCCTTGAAGCACTAATTCGTAAATGTTTTTTGCGATTTCTTTTTGGTTAACGACGATCATATTTTGCTTTTGCATCATGCATGTACCACCTCGTGACGCTTCGTTTGCGTAATTTCTTTCATTGAATGAGCTGAGAATGTCATAGATTCTAATACTCCCAAGATTGCTCTCGTTGTATCAAGTGATGTTAAGCAAGCCACACCATTTTCTACTGATTCACGGCGAATGCGGAAACCATCACGCGCTGGTTGTTTGCCTTTTGTTAATGTATTGATTACAAACTGTGCTTTCCCTTGACGAATAATATCAAGTAAGTTGTAGTCTTCAGAATCAATTTTGTTTACAACTTGCACCGGAATGTTTTGTTCTGTTAGCGATTGTGCTGTTCCTGCTGTTGCTAATAAGTTATAGCCGATTTCATGGAAGCGTTTTGCAATTTCCAGCGCTTCTTCTTTATCTTTATCCGCTACAGTGATGATTACTGATCCGTGCGTTGGAATGTTAATTCCTGAAGCAACAAGTCCTTTATATAATGCTTTTTCAAGCGTTAAATCTTTACCCATTACTTCCCCTGTTGATTTCATTTCAGGCCCTAATGTTGTATCAACTGAGCGTAGTTTCGCAAATGAGAATACCGGTGCTTTTACATACACTTCCTTCTCTTCTGGGTGATAGCCAGTTCCATATCCTTGTTCTACAAGGTTTTGACCTAAAATAACTTTCGTTGCGATATTTGCCATCGGTACGCCTGTAATTTTACTTAAGAATGGTACTGTACGGCTCGCACGTGGATTTACTTCAATTACATACACTTCATCTTTGAATACTACAAACTGAATGTTTAGTAATCCAACAATGTTTAAACCTTTTCCAAGCCCAATTGTATGTTCAATAATTTGTTCTTTTAGTTTTTCAGATAAGCTCTGTGGTGGATATACTCCAATTGAATCCCCAGAGTGAACTCCAGCGCGTTCGATATGTTCCATAATACCTGGAATGAATACATTCTCACCGTCTGAAATTGCATCTACTTCAATTTCTTTACCAACCATATAACGGTCGATTAATACTGGGTGATCTGCGTGAACTTTAACCGCATTTTTCATGTAGTGCAGTAATTCTTCTTGACGATATACGATTTCCATCGCACGTCCACCTAGTACGTAAGATGGTCTTACTAATACTGGGTAACCAATTTTGTCAGCGATCGCTACTGCTTGCTCTACAGTCGTTGCTGTTTTACCAACTGGTTGCGGGATACCAAGCTTTGTTAAAGCTGCTTCAAACTTATCACGATCTTCTGCACGGTCTAAATCTTCAAGTGATGTTCCTAAGATTTTCACACCGTGTGCTTCTAATTTAGCCGCTAAGTTAATTGCCGTTTGTCCACCAAATTGGACGATAACACCTTCTGGCTTTTCTAAATCGATAATGTGCATTACATCTTCGATTGTTAATGGTTCAAAGTATAATTTGTCAGAAATACTGAAGTCTGTTGAAACTGTTTCTGGGTTGTTATTAACAATGATTGCCTCATACCCAGCTTCTTTTATTGCCCATACAGAGTGAACTGTTGCATAATCAAACTCAACACCTTGACCAATACGGATTGGACCAGATCCTAGTACAACTACACTCTTACGATCTGTTACAATCGATTCATTCTCGTCACCATATGTGCTGTAGTAGTATGGTGTTGCAGATTCAAACTCTGCCGCACAAGTATCTACCATCTTATAAACAGGAGTCATATTGCTTTCTTTACGCATATCGTAAATTTCACGCTCTGTTTTGTTCCAAGCATTGGCGATGTAATGGTCACTGAAGCCCATTTCTTTTGCAGATTGTAACACTTCCATATTTCCTACATTCGCTTTTACTTCGCGTTCCATGTTTACGATATTTTCAACTTTTTGTAAGAAGAAGAAGTCCATTTCACACCATTCGTTGATTTCTTCTTTCGTTACACCTTGACGGATCGCTTCTGCTACAACGAACAGACGCTCGTCATCAGCTTTTATAATACGCTTTTTCATCGTTTCTTTATCAAGCTCTTTTAAGTGGTCTAACTCTAGGTGATAAACGCCAAGCTCTAAAGAACGGATCGCTTTTAATAATGATTGTTCTAAGTTACGTCCAATTGACATAACTTCACCAGTTGCCTTCATTTGTGTACCAAGTGTTCTGTTTGCTGATTCAAACTTATCAAATGGCCAACGTGGAATTTTTGAAACAACATAGTCTAATGCTGGCTCGAAGCAAGCGTATGTTTTTTGTGTTACTGGGTTTATAATTTCATCTAATGTTAAACCGACTGCAATTTTCGCCGCTAGCTTTGCAATTGGATATCCAGTTGCTTTAGATGCTAGTGCAGACGAACGACTCACACGCGGGTTTACTTCGATTACATAGTATTGGAAGCTATGTGGATCAAGTGCAAGCTGAACGTTACATCCACCTTCAATTCCTAATGCACGAATAATTCTTAATGAAGTGTTTCGTAACATTTGATACTCACGGTCACTTAATGTTTGGCTCGGTGCTACAACGATAGAATCACCTGTGTGAACCCCAACCGGATCGATATTTTCCATGTTACATACTACAATCGCGTTATCATTCGAATCGCGCATTACTTCATATTCAATTTCCTTACAACCAGCAATACTCTTTTCTAATAAACATTGTGTTACTGGACTATGTTTTAATCCACCTGATACGATTTCAATTAGTTCTTCTTCATTATTACAGATTCCGCCACCTGTTCCCCCCATTGTAAATGCTGGGCGAACAATAACTGGATAACCAATTTCTTTTACAAATTCATGTGCTTCTTCCAGCGTATGAATAATCGTACTAGATGGAATTGGTTCATTTAATTCCTGCATTAATGTACGGAATAAATCACGATCCTCGGCTTGCTCGATTGCTGATAATTTTGTTCCTAAAATTTCAACTCCGCACTCTTCAAGTATGCCTGATTTCGCAAGTTCAACCGCCATGTTTAGGCCTGTTTGACCACCTAATGTTGGTAAGAGTGCATCTGGGCGTTCTTTACGAATAATACGGCTTACGAATTCTAATGTTAATGGTTCTATATATACTTTATCTGCTGTTGCAGTATCTGTCATAATTGTTGCTGGGTTAGAGTTAACAAGGATTACTTTGTAACCTTCTTCTCTAAGAGATTGACAAGCTTGTGTTCCAGAATAATCAAACTCTGCTGCTTGCCCAATTACAATTGGTCCTGATCCGATTACTAAAATTGTGTTAATGTCTAGGCGTTTTGGCATAACTCTTCCCCTTCTTTCTTGAAGTTTTCAATCATTGCTAAGAAATCTTCGAATAAATCATTTGCATCTTCTGGTCCTGCAGAAGCTTCTGGATGGTATTGCACTGTAAATGCTGGGAACTTCGTATGACGAAGACCTTCTACTGTTCCATCATTTAAAGCAACATGTGTAATTTCCAGTTCTGTATTTCCAACTGATTCTTCTTCTACTGCGTAACCATGGTTTTGAGATGTAATTGCCACTTTTCCAGTTGCAAGATTTTTTACTGGATGATTTAAACCACGGTGACCGAATTTTAACTTACTTGTATTCGCACCAGATGCCAGGGCGAACAATTGATGTCCTAGGCAAATCCCGAATAAAGGAACTTTACCAATAATTTCTTTTAACATTTCAATTGCTTCTGGTACATCTTTCGGGTCCCCAGGTCCATTACTTAACATAATTCCATCTGGGCTAAGGCGTAAAATTTCTTCTGCTGTTGTATTGTAAGGTACAACAATTACATCACAATCACGCTTATTTAATTCTCGTAAAATACCATGTTTCATTCCGAAGTCTACAAGTACAACTCGGTGTCCACGGCCTGGACTTGGGTATGGATCTTTTGTTGATACGCGTTTCACATGATCTGTAAAGACAGTTGCTTTCAATTGGCTAACGATGTCCTCTACATCCACATCCATATTGCAAAGACGTCCGCGTAAAGTTCCATATTGACGGATTTTTCTTGTTAATTTTCTCGTATCAATTCCCTCTAATCCTGGGATGTTTCTTTCTTTTAAGTAATCATTTAACGAAATTTCATTACGGAAGTTTGATGGGTGATCACAAATTTCATTTACGATTAAACCATTTACAGATGGGTGAATCGATTCAAAATCGTCACGGTTGATGCCGTAGTTTCCGATTAATGGGTACGTAAACGTTACGATTTGACCGCAATATGATGGATCAGATAATGTTTCTTGATATCCAGTCATTCCTGTTGTGAATACAACCTCACCTGACTTTTCAATTTCTCCTCCGAAACCTTTTCCAATTAATACTGTTCCATCTTCTAAGATAAGTTGTCTTTTCATACTAATGCACTCTCCTTTTGCCATGCGATCTTACCACCAACGATTGTCATTACCGGCCATCCTTGGCATTTCCAACCTGCGAATGGTGTATTTTTTCCTTTTGATAAGAATGTTGTTGGATCAATCTCTTCTTCTTGTTCTAAATCAATGATTGTAATATCAGCTGTTCTACCTTCTTTCAGGCGACCTGCTTCTAAGCCGAATGTATCAGCTGGCTTTTCTGTTAAGAATTGAATTAACTGCTCTAATGTAATAATTCCTTTTTTCACAAGGTTTGTGTATAGAAGCGGGAATGCTGTTTCAAAACCAGTAATTCCGAATGGTGCTCTTTCAATTCCTTGTGCTTTCTCTTCCGCTGTATGCGGTGCATGATCAGTTGCGATCATATCGATTGTTCCATCTAATAAACCTTCAATTAGTGCTGCGTGATCTTCTTTTCCACGAAGCGGTGGGTTCATTTTAAAGTTAGGATCAGCTGATGGGATATCATCTTCACATAACACTAAGTGATGAGGTGTTACTTCTGCTGTCACCTTAATTCCAGCACGTTTCGCGTCACGGATTACACGTACAGATCCTTTCGTACTTACGTGACATACGTGGTAGTGACAATTTGCCGCTTCAGCAAGCAGTATATCCCTTGCAATATGTACAGATTCACATACTGATGGGATACCGTTTAATCCGTGTTTCTCAGAAAACTTCCCTTCATGTACACAACCTTTATTAATAAGAGTATTCTCTTCACAGTGCGCAACTACTGCCATATTTAATTTTGATGCACGCTTCATAGCCGCTAACATCATGCTCGCATCTTGTACGCCTACACCGTCATCAGTGAAAGCAAACGCTCCAAGTTCTTTTAACGTTTCAAAATCGGTCATTTCAGAACCTGCTTGACGTACTGTAATTGCTCCATATGGTAATACATTTACATGTGCTTTTTCTTTAATACGCTTTTGCAGGTCTTCCATATGTTCTTTACAATCTGGTACTGGGCGTGTATTTGGCATTGCGCAAATTGTAGTAAATCCACCTTTTGCTGCTGCAAGTGTTCCTGTTTCAATTGTTTCTTTATGTTCACCACCTGGTTCACGAAGATGAACGTGTACATCTACTAATCCAGGTGCGATTAACTTTCCATTTACATCGATTACTTCAGCATTATCTGCCGTAATATTTTCTGCTACCTTCGCAATTTTACCGTCTTGTACGAGAAGATCTGTTGCTACAATTGTTCCTTCTTCATTCATATAACGACCATTTTTAAACAAATAATTCATGTTTCATTCCTCCTAATACATTTGGTAATGCGCGTTTTAGTACAGCCATTCTTACGTAGACCCCGTTTTCCATTTGCTTGAATATGCGTGAGCGTTCACACTCGACAAGTTCACTTGCAATTTCAACATCACGGTTTACAGGGGCTGGATGCATAATAATGCTTCCTTCTTTCATACGTTTTTCTCTTTCAATTGTTAACCCATGTTGCTCGTGATACTCTTTCATAATGTCTGTTTCATAATGGTCATGACGCTCATGTTGTACACGAAGTAACATCATCACATCCACTTCTGGAACAAGTTCATCTAAACTCTTGTACGTTCCAAATGTGTTCTCTTCATCTTTCCACTCTTCTGGGCTTGCAAAGTAAATTGTCGCGCCCAGTTTCGTTAATGCTTCTGCATTAGAACGTGCTACTCGGCTATGACGAACATCCCCAACTATTGCAATCTTCAAACCTTCAAATCTTCCAAACTCTTGTTTAATTGTTAGAAGATCGAGTAGACATTGCGTTGGATGATTTCCACATCCATCTCCAGCGTTCAAGATTGGGATATTCACCTGATCTTTTAATTCATCGAAGTAACGATCTTGCTCATGGCGGATGACTACCGCTTTTGTTCCGATTGATTCTAGTGTTCTTATCGTATCGTATAAAGTTTCTCCTTTTTGTACGCTAGATGCATCTGCGGAAAAGTCTAATACTTCAAGTCCTAATCTCTTCTCAGCAACTTCAAAGCTAAATCTCGTCCTCGTACTATTCTCAAAGAACAAGTTCGCAACAAATGTTTGCTCTGTCGTTTTGCTCTCTTTTCCATTCGCGAAATCTTCTGCGTCTTTTAGAATTTCTGAAATTTCTACTTCCGATAATTCACTCATCGTTAACAAATGGCTCATCGTCATCCCTCATCTTTCTGATTTTTATGTTACCACTTTTGTATTTTTATAACAATACCTGTATAAAAATACCCTAGTCGTGTGAGACTAGGGTGCATGAAAGAAGCCACCCTTTCCGGTCTCACAGGACTGAATTAAAAGGTTATTATTATGAAGCAATCTGCTTAGATTGTTTTATTTGTTTCGTTTCCGGTAGTAGTAGATTTAATAGTACACCTACAATTGCTGCTAGCGCCATTCCTTCTACTTGGAACGATTCACCTACGTGCAGTACCGCCCCGCCAATACCGATTACTAGTATTACTGATGCAATCATTAAGTTTCGTTTGTCACTTAAGTCTGTTTTATCATCTACCATCATGCGTAAACCGCTTGATGCGATTACACCGAATAGTAAGATTGATACACCACCCATAACTGGTGTTGGAATCGAATGAATCAGTGCTGAAATTTTCCCGATAAATCCAAACATAATTGCGAACACTGCTGAACCGATGAATAAGTATACACTGTATGCTCTCGTAATTGCTAGCACACCGATGTTTTCACCGTACGTTGTATTCGGTGGTCCACCTATTAGTGATGCGATTAATGTTGCTACCCCATCACCGAATATTGAACGGTGTAAGCCTGGTTTTTCAATTAAATCTCTTTTAATAACATTTCCAAGTACAATTTGATGTCCGATATGTTCTGAAATTGTTACTAGTGCAACTGGTACCATTAAGAGTACAATTTTCCATGAAAACTCCGGAGTGTATGTTACAAACGGTACTGTGAAGTCTGGTATGACAAACCATTTTGCCTCAGCTACTGGCTTTAAATCTACTAGCCCTTGGAAGTAAGCGAATATATACCCGCCGATGATTCCAAGTAGCACTGGTATGATACTGAAAAATCCTCTCCCGAATATGGAGCAAATGATTGTAATTGCTAATGTTACTAATGCTACTGAAAAGTGTGTAATGCTATACTTACCATCCGCACCGTTCATCGCCATATTAACTGCTGTATGTGCTAAAGCTAGACCGATTACCATTACGACTGGACCAACTACGATTGGCGGAAGTAATTTCATAATCCACCCTGATCCTGACTTCTTAATTCCGAGTGAGATTAAGATGTACACAAGTCCTGCAAACAAACCACCGAGCATTGCTGCTCCAGGTCCACCTGCTGTTTTCGCTGTTATAATCGGTGCGATAAAGGCGAATGATGATCCTAGATAGGCAGGTACTTGACCTTTTGTTATAAGAAGAAACGCTAGCGTTCCTAATCCACTTGATATTAATGCTACTGACGGATTCAATCCTGTTAAAAACGGAACAAGCACTGTTGATCCAAACATCGCGAACAAATGTTGTATACTTAAAAATAACCATTTTCCCGGTTTCGGTACTTCATTAACGTCTAATACTGGCTTTTGTTCCATTGTTACATCCTCCTTCAGTTTAATTCTTTGCAATAAAAAAACTCTTTGTGCCTGTGCACAAAGAGTCCTACACTTTCGTATGCCAAATTTGACATATGAAAGCCAAGACCCTTTGGCAGCCTCACAGGACTACATTTAAAAGGGCTTTACTTATCGTATATGCTTACTCGATCTTGTTGATCTGTCTCTTGCAAATCAACTTCGATACGCTCTTCACTAGATGTTGGAATGTTCTTTCCTACATAATCAGCGCGAATTGGTAATTCACGATGACCTCTATCAACAAGAACAGCCAATTGGATTTGTGATGGTCTACCTAAATCCATAAGAGCATCCATTGCTGCTCGAACTGTTCTTCCTGTATATAACACATCATCCACAAGGATAACTTTTTTCTTCGTAATATCTACAGGAATATCAGAACCTTTTACAAGTGGTTCTTTATGTTTCGATTGTAGTGTTAAATCATCACGATACAACGTAATATCTAACTCTCCTACTTCCATCTCTTTTCCTTCAATTTGACCAATTCGTTCTGCCAAACGTTGTGCAATAAAAATTCCACGTGTTTTTATTCCGACAAGAACACAATTATCGACACCTTTATTTCGTTCCACGATTTCATGACTAATTCGTGTTAAAGCGCGGCGAATCATTTGGTCATCTAAAACGACAGCTTTCTCTTGCATGCTCTACACCTCCAAGCTTTTTTTCTTGCGTGAGAGTAATGGTATAAAAAAAGTCCTCTCAGCGTGTGCGAGAGGACTTTTGAAAAAAGGGTACAACATACCCTAAGTATTTCAAACCGTTACCTTCTCAACCTCACGGGGCTGTGTTAAAGGATCATTATTTAACTGTTGTCAGTATCTCAGTTTTCTTATGATTTGTCAATACTATTTCCGTAAAATATTTAGCGCTTCTTCAAACACTTCTGGAATCGGTGCCTCAAACTCAATATATTCACCAGTACGAGGGTGATCGAAACCTAAAATCCCTGCATGAAGTGCTTGTCCATTCATATCTAATGTTTTCTTCGGACCATACTTTGGATCCCCTGCAAGTGGATAACCAATATATTTCATATGAACACGAATTTGGTGTGTACGTCCCGTTTCTAAGCGGCATTCTACAAGTGTGAAATCCTTAAATCGCTCTAACACTTGGAAATGTGTAACTGCATTCTTACCATTTTCATCAACAGTCATACTTTGACGTTCTTTTTTATCACGACCAATTGGAGCGTCAATTGTTCCTTTATCATGTGGAATTACACCATGTACAATCGCTTTATAGCGTCTTGTTACCGTTTTTGCTACAAGTTGATTTACAAGTGATTCATGCGCCACATCATTTTTAGCAACCATTAATAATCCAGATGTATCCTTATCAATACGGTGCACTATACCAGGACGCATTACACCGTTAATACCTGATAGGTCTGTACAATGATGCATAAGTCCGTTTACAAGCGTACCCTTCGTATGCCCTGGTGCTGGATGTACTACCATGCCACGCGGCTTATTTACAACTAGTACATCGGCATCTTCATAATAAACTTCTAAATTCATATCTTCCGGTTGAATATCTAACTCTTCTGGCTCGGGAATTGTTACTGTAATTTCATCATTTCCTTTTACTTTATAATTCCCTTTAACTGATTTCCCATTTACTGTCACAACAGCATCTTTAATCCATTGCTGCACTTGTGAACGTGACCATTCACTGTTTATTTCTGCAACGAATTTATCAATTCGCTCGCTTTTTTGTTCTTCTGCAACTGTTACTTGTACTACTTCACTCATTCAATTACTCCTTCGCTTTCTTTCCTTCTAATACTGTTTGAATAATAATTAATACAACTCCAATACATAATGCTGAGTCAGCTATATTGAATACCGGATAGTTGTACGAGAAAATATACACGTGAATAAAATCCACTACTTCTTGTCTAAATACACGATCAATAAAATTGCCAATTGCTCCGCCTAAAATTAGACCTAATGAAATACCTAGAAGCTTGTCCGTTTTCGCATATTTTTTCATATAAAATACGATAAATCCTACGAAAATGACTGTAATAATGTAGAAAAACCACATTTTATTTTCTAAAATACCCCAGGCAGCTCCTCTATTTCGATGAGATGTTATGTATAATACATTATCGATAATCGGAATGCTCGTACCCAATTCCATGTTCTTTACAATTAGCCACTTCGATATTTGATCGATGGCAATGACAAATAACGCTATTACATAATATATCATTTTCATTTCCCCCACAAAGACAGTGTACCTCAAAATTTTAGCATAGCTGCTACCTTTTCACAATGAACCTTTGTAGAAGAATAAAATAAATTAAAAAAAGGTAACATAATATCGTTGTGCGTATTCATACATTTACCTTTTCATAGAAAAATTCATGAATAGTACGAGCAGTCGGCATTGTTTTCATTTGTTTTGTAGAAATCGCTCTTCCAGTTTCTTCACAAATACCGTACATATCTATTTCCATTTTAAACAATGCACGTTCTACATCTTTTAAATCCTCTTTTATATCATGTAATAGCAATTTTTTCTTTGTCTCTTCCTTTATTTCGTATCCAAGTTCTTGCCCAAATTCCATATAGTATGTGTGCATTGCTTCTTTAGCCAGTCTATCTTGCAACTCTTTTCTCATCAATTGCAATTCTTCTTTTATTTCCATATAAATTTCATTCACGTGTACATTCCTCCCAGCTGCAATGTACAATTAGTGTGTCCGAAATTTCCACGCTTACCTCACACACATTTTTCCTTCATAGGAAAGAGAGTGAAAGTTATTTCGATATATCATCAACAAAAAACTGACTGCTATTATGAGCAGTCAGCTTTTTTCATTATTTTACATAATTTTCTTTAACAACCGTTGCACAACGCTCACATAATGTTTCATGTTCTGCATCTTTACCAATTGTTTCTGAAACAACCCAACAACGTTCACACGTCTCACCTGTCGCCTGTGCTACAACTACAGCTGTATGCTCATACTTTGGTGCTTCTGTTGGCGCTTCTTCAATTGTACCACCAAGTTTATACTCAGAGACGATGAATAATTGCTTTAAGTCTTCGCTAATAGACTCTAACATAGCCTTCATTTCTGCAGTCGGATATAGCGTAATGCTCGCATTTAATGACTTACCAATTACTTTCTCATTACGAGCTACTTCTAACGCTTTTAAAACGTCATCACGTAATGTCATAAATGCATCCCATTTTGCTCTTAACGCTTCTGAACCCTCTACTTCTGTAGCTTCTGGCATATTAGTTAACTGTACGCTTTCTTCTTCTGCACCAGGAACATATGGCCATACTTCATCAGCTGTATGAGGTAAGATTGGCGTTACAAGTTTCGTTAATGCAACAAGAACATCATATAATACAGTTTGAATTGCACGACGATCCGCGTGATCTGCACCTTCAATGTATAAAATGTCTTTTGCAAAGTCTAAGTAGAATGAACTTAGATCAATTGTACAGAAGTTGTGAATTGCATGATATACAGCAGCAAAGTCATATGTTTCATATGCATCTTTTACTTTTGTAATTAAGTCATTTAACTTCACTAACATGTAACGATCTACTTCACGAAGTTCAGCTACCGCTACTGTATTTTCACTTGGATTAAAATCATCTAAGTTTCCTAATAAGAAACGGAATGTGTTACGGATTTTACGATACACTTCTGCTACTTGTTTTAAAATATCATCTGAAATACGTACATCAGATTGATAGTCAACAGAAGATACCCATAAGCGTAAAATGTCTCCGCCTAATTGATCCATAATTTTCTTCGGTACGACGATGTTTCCAATCGACTTACTCATTTTACGTCCGTCACCATCTAGTACGAAACCATGGCTTAGTACGCCTTTATACGGAGCTTTACCAGTTACAGCAACTGCTGTTGATAATGAAGAGTTAAACCAACCACGATACTGGTCAGATCCTTCTAAATATAAATCAGCTGGACGTTGTAAGTCTTCGCGCTCTTCTAATACCGCTTGGTGAGAAGAACCTGAATCGAACCATACATCCATGATGTCTGTTTCTTTACGGAATTCACCATTTGGGCTACCTGTATGTGTAAATCCTTCTGGTAATAAATCTTTCGCTTCACGCTCGAACCATACGTTAGAACCGTGCTCACGGAATAAATCTGCTACATGATTAATTGTTTCATCTGTAATAATTGGATCACCATTTTCTGCATAGAATACAGGAATTGGCACACCCCATGCACGCTGACGAGAAATACACCAGTCACCACGGTCACGAACCATATTATGAAGACGAGTTTCTCCCCATGCTGGTACCCATTTTGTTTCAGCAACAGCTTCTAATAATTCTTTACGGAACGCTTCAATAGATGCAAACCACTGCGCTGTCGCACGGAAAATAATTGGTTTTTTCGTTCTCCAATCATGTGGGTATGAATGCGTAATGAATGTTAGTTTCAGTAACGCGCCTACTTCTTCTAATTTTTCCGTAATTGGCTTGTTAGCTTTATCATAGAATAAGCCTTCAAATCCAGGTGCTTCATTTGTTAACACACCTTTATCATCAACTGGGCAAAGTACTTCTAAGCCATACTTTTTACCAACAACGAAGTCATCTTCCCCGTGTCCTGGTGCTGTATGAACACAACCTGTACCTGCATCTGTTGTTACGTGCTCTCCTAGCATAACTAATGAGTCACGATCGTAGAATGGATGTTTTGCAACTGTATACTCAAGTTCGCTACCTTTTACCGTTTTCACAACTTCAGCATTTTCCCACTCTAACGTTTTTGCAACTGTCTCAAATAGTTCAGAAGCGATGATATATTTCTCATCATTTACTTTCACAATAGCATATTCAAGTTCTGGGTGAACAGAAATACCTAAGTTTGCAGGTAACGTCCAAGGCGTTGTTGTCCAAATAATGTATTTCTCATCACCTTCTAATACGTTCTTTCCATCTTTTACAGGGAATGCTACGTAAATAGATGCTGATTTTTTATCTTGGTATTCAATTTCAGCTTCTGCTAAAGCTGATTCACTCGTTGGAGACCAGTAAACTGGTTTCTGTCCTTTATAGATATAACCTTTTTTCGCCATGTCACCAAACACTTTAATTTGTTGTGCTTCATAAGCTGGCTCTAAAGTAATATATGGATTATCCCAATCTGCACGTACACCTAAACGCTTAAATTGTTCACGTTGACGTTCTACTTGCTCATATGCATACTCTGCACATAACTTACGGAACTCAGCAACTGTCATTTCTTTACGCTTTACACCTTTATTTGTTAAAGCTTGCTCAATTGGTAAACCGTGTGTATCCCAACCTGGTACATATGGTGCACAGTATCCAGTCATTGATTTAAAACGAACAATAAAGTCTTTTAACACTTTATTTAGTGCGTGTCCCATATGGATGTCACCATTTGCATATGGAGGTCCATCATGTAGTACAAATAAAGGACGGCCTTTCGTATGTTCTTGTACCTTTTCATAAATATTCATTTCAGCCCATTTTTCTTGCATTGCAGGCTCACGTTTCGGTAAATTCCCACGCATCGGGAATTCTGTTTTTGGCATTAGTAATGTATTTTTGTACTCCATGCTCAATTCCTCCTTAAATATATAAACGACAGACCTTAAAAAAGGGAATAAAAAAGAGACCTCTCATCCCCAAAAAGGGACGAGAAAGTCTCCCGCGGTACCACCCTAGTAGACCATATACAAATGCATAAGGTCCTCTTTATATTCTTAACGCGAATATACGCCTACGCTTACTAAATTTGTTCAGCGCGGAACTCCAGGGTGATATTCCCATCATCTCCTTATCCTGAGCTTACACCATCCTCAGTTCGCTATATAAGGTATGAAAAAGGTACTTATCCCTATCTTCGTTTTTCTTAATAAATATGTTGTTTAAAATTATATGTAATAATGAGAAAAACGTCAAGCTTACACTGTTTCTTCTTTTTTCAACAGTTCGTCCACTTCGTCTTCTAATTCAATTAGTTTATCCCAATCATCGTTGTTTAACATTTCAAGTTGTGTTTCTAATAACATACGGAAACGAGTTCGGAATACTTTCGCTTGTTTCTTCAACTCTTCAATATCAAAAGCAACTTTTCTTGATTTCACTAACGCTTCATTAATGATACGATCTGCATTTTTTTCTGCTTCACGTACAATTAATTTTGCTTCTTTTTGTGCATTACGCTTCACTTCTTCAGCAGCTTCTTGTGCGACAATGATAGATTTGTTCAGCGTATCTTCAATATTAGAAAAATGATCTAACTTTCCTTCTAATTGTGCAACCTTTTCTTCTAAAGCTTTTTTCTCACGAATGACTAATTCATAATCTTTGATGATTTGATCAAGAAACTCATTTACTTGATCTTCATCGTAGCCACGAAACCCGCGACCAAATTCTTTGTTATGAATATCTAATGGTGTTAACGGCACAACGCCACCTCCAAGTAGTTATCTAAATTTCCTCTTTCAATTATATCTTTTCTTCGACAAAATAAGAGAATTTCCTTCTAAAAAACCAATCATTTTAGTATACCATACAAAACTCTCCATTTGTCGCGCTTCGTTTTACCTTCTACAGAAAATAATTTACTTCGTCCATACCCTCTAACCGAGAAAACATCCCCCGGAAAACATTCATACGAAGTTTGCTCTACTGTTTTCCAATTGACTTTTACTAAGCCACCTTTTATAAGAGGCTGTACCTTCTGCCTAGATATATGTAGCATTTCAGCTAATAAAACATCTAGACGAAGTGACGAAACAGTCCCAGATTTTTCTCCCCATTTTTCACCTACACGCAAAATTTTCTCTACTTGTATAGGAGAGAGTGTGACTTTCATTTTCCCTATTGATTGTAAGTTCATTTCAATATACGATACAACTTCTTTGGCAACTGCAATTTGGGCACGGTCTTCTTGAAGCAAAATATCACCACATTTTTCCCTTGTTAAACCAAGCGACATGAATGCACCTAATATTTGCCTATGTTCTAGCGTAAAAAACTTGGAAGGATAGTCAATTTCTAATACTTCTACTTGAAATTCCTCTTCATTTAATTCTAGATAATCTGGATAAATTAGTGCTCTTTTCCGTTCGGCTTCAGGCATCGCACCATCAAACCGTACAGCTACATCTCCTTGCCCTATTACCATAGAAACAATTTGTTGCTGTCTTGGATCAAGAAAATCTGTTAACTTGACTTGATGGTACTCAGCAGCCTGTTTCCACTCTAATACTTTATCCACAAAGACCTCTTCATCAGGTCTAAAATGCTCATAGATGCTCATGTATTTAACCTCACACTATAAAAAATAGTTGAATAAACTCACTAAACCACCTCTAGCAAGTTTCAAGGCAACAATAGCAACAAGTGGAGAAATATCAATCATACCAAATGGTGGAATAAACCTCCTAAACGGCTCTAAATACGGTTCGCAAATACGCGCAAGAAAATCTCCAAAAGCTGATTCCTTTGCGCCAGGAAACCATGATAGGAGAATGTAAATAATTAGTGCCCACGAGTAAATCTCGATAGCAGTAAGTAACACTGTTAAAACTGTTGTCATGGCGTATTACCACCTCTTTATATTTGTCTCTTCTTCTTCACCGAATAACTCTGAAATCGCACCAACGATATCAACATTTTCAGGTGTACACATAAATGTTTTCGGGCCTATTTTTTGAATATCCCCGCCTATAGCGTATACAGTACCACTTAAAAAGTCAACGATACGTACAGCTTGATCTGTAGACATTCTTTGCAAATTAATTACAACAGCTCGTCTACCTTTTAAGTGATCCGAAATGCCTTGCGCTTCCGAATATGTACGTGGTTCTAGTAAAACAACTTTTGAAGATTGCTTCGCTGTTTCAATACTCACTACATTTTGCTTCGGTTGCACTTTCGCAAACGGAACATCTTGTTGTTCTGGGGGATCTTGTTGCTTTTTCATGTCTGTTTGCTCCTTTTCATAACTATATTGAGCTGCTTCTTTTTCTTCCGGTGTGTCAAAAAAGAAGTATTTTACTTTTGACCAACTCATAATAACTTTCTCCTTCCTCCTACGCTTTTCCTACTAAAACCGTTCCCAAACGAATATATGTAGCGCCTTCCTCAATTGCAATCGTGTAATCATTTGACATTCCCATTGATAATTCTTTACATGGTGCATGTAATAATTCTAGCTCCTGCACCTCTGTCTGTAGCATGCGCAATTCCTTAAAGCAGCGACGAATCTCTTCCTCTTCTCCTGTAAACGGAGCCATTGTCATTAATCCTACCACTTCAATCTTATCCAATTCTTGCAAACTTTGAATAAAAGAAATTGTTTCTTCTATCGCCAATCCTTGCTTTGATTCTTCAGATGATGTTTTCACTTGAATAAAGCATTTAACTTTCTTATCAGCACGTTTTTGAATTTCTTTTGCAAGCGAAAGACGATCTAATGAATGTAAATAATCAATCTCATTAATGATTTCTTTTACTTTTCTCGTTTGCAATGATCCAATAAAATGCCAATTCACTTTTGAACCGAAATGCTCGTATTTTTGTAAGAAACCTTCATTTCTATTTTCACCTAAATCAATAATTCCTGTTTCAATTACTTCGCTTGTTTTTTCAATCCCTACAGTTTTTGTAACTGCAACGAGCTTAATATCTTTCATCGAACGTCCAGCTCGTACACAAGATTCTTTAATTACTTCGTTTACATCTGCTAAATTCCCTTGCACTGTCACTTACTTCACTCCTCCTTAAAACCTATGAAACTCAACATTCTCCCCGTCTTACCTTGATCACGACGATGAGAGAAAAATAATTGTTCTTCACAGCTTGTACAAAGAGATGACATTACAATATGTTCTTCTTTTATGCCTGCTTGTACACATAATATACGATTAACTTCTTTTAAATTAATTGCATACTGACCATCAGAAATTAATTTATAAGGAACAGATCCGTTTACTACTTGCTTTGCTGCTGTTAATACACGATCATCAACAACATAACAACATGATCCGATTGCAGGACCAATTGCGACATGAATTTCATCACTTGAAACACCTTCTGCATTCCACTTTTGAATCATTTCTTTCGCAATCTCTGTTACAGTCCCTTTCCACCCAGCATGCGCAAGTCCTATCATATCATGTGATGGTGCATAAAAATAGAGCGGAACACAATCAGCGTAACAAGATGTTAAGAGAACATCTTTGTTAGTCGTATAAATGCCATCCGTTTTCGGAATACCGTCTTCATATGAATAAACGCCTTTCCCTTTTTCTTGCAGTCCTACTTTCTCAACATGATGGTCATGAACTTGTTCAGAGCAAATCCATTTTTCTAATGGTTTTTGTAACTTATTCGCTAAAATGCGTCTGTTTTCATGAACATTCTCCACGATATCATTCACATGTAATCCTAAATTCATCGCATGAAAGGAGCCTGTACTTACTCCACCATCTTTTGTCGTAAATCCAACAGTAATGTTTCCAAGTTCTTTCCACGCTTGTAAATACAGTATACCGTCCGCATATTTAAATGGTTCTCTCATAAAGCGACTCCTTTTAATTAAAATAACAGAAAAAAGCATGGTACTTCCTGTCTATTTTACCATACTTTTATTTTTTCATAATGACAACTGAAAAAAAAGAGGAATTTGTAATATTCTTTATGAAATTGTCGGTGTTTGTATTGATTCTGTTACAGAATTAATATTATCTACTCTAACAAGTATGACATCTTCCCCAATTTTCATAATTCGCTCCCAAGGAATCACAAATTCTACTTCCTTTCCAAAGAGCCCAAGCATACGTGTCTGCTTGGAAATAATAACTGCCCTAATCTTTCCTGTGTCTATATCAAAATCAATATCTCCAATATTTCCAAGCTTTTTTCCATCTGAAATATTTACAACATCCTTCATTTGAAAATCCGAAATTCGTATCATGTTCCATCCTCTCCCTTATATCATAAATCGTAAGTACGCTCTCAAATAAAGTGAAACCTTAATCAGTGGGATTTTCCCCATCCCTACTGATTATTAGTCCATGCTAATCGGATTTTTACGGGTAGCTCCGGCTCTTCTTACTTCAGCCGAATTTTGAAGTGGATAAACAGTATATAACCGCTACTAATAGAACATCCATTTTATTTTCATTATATGAACCTCCCCACTCTACTATGAGCGCAAAATATTATATATAAAAAAGGCCTCACCATAGCTGGTGAGGACCTTATCCTTGAATCGTCTTATTCATTTGCTTAATAGCAGACTTCTCCAAACGTGATACTTGTGCTTGAGAAATCCCAATTTCTTCGGCAACTTCCATCTGTGTCTTTCCTTGGAAGAACCGTTTTCGAATAATCATTTTCTCACGATCATTTAAACGCTTCATCCCTTCTTTCAACGCTAGTTCTTCAACCCACTGCTCGTCCTTTTGTTTTTCATCCTTTAATTGATCCATAACAAAGATAGGATCTCCTCCATCGTTATAAATCGGTTCAAATAATGAAACTGGGTCTTGAATAGCATCTAACGCAAAAACAATTTCTTCATGTGTCACTTCAAGAACTTTCGCAATATCCATTGCTGTTGGTTCTTTTGAATTTTCAGCAATCAATTTTTCTCTTACTTGCAACGCTTTATACGCAATATCTCGTAATGAGCGAGATACACGAATTGGATTGTTATCACGCAAATATCTGCGTATTTCTCCAATAATCATCGGCACAGCATACGTTGAAAACTTTACATTTTGACCTAAATCAAAGTTATCAATGGATTTCATAAGTCCAATGCAACCAACTTGAAATAAATCATCAACATATTCTCCTCTGTTATTAAATCTTTGGATGACGCTCAGTACAAGACGTAAGTTTCCATTCACTAATTTCTCTCTGGCGCTTATCTCTCCACTTTGCATTTCACGAAATAATTTACGCATCTCTTCATTTTTTAGTACTGGAAGTTTAGCTGTATCAACACCGCAAATTTCTACTTTGTTTCTCGTCAAAGTGTTCCCTCCTATCGGGAGTTGCTGTACAGTGTAAAGTATTTCCTTTGAAGGGGATTTTATGCATACGGTTTTTCCATCATTTTTCACAAATATCATATTTCCTAATGCACAAAAAAAGAATAAGACCAGTCTAGATACCGACTGGTCTTATTCTTCACACCATTTTATTAAATTCTTTTCGTAATCTTTTTATAATTCTTTTTTCCAAACGAGAAATATAAGACTGTGAAATCCCAAGCATATCAGCCACATCTTTTTGTGTCTTCTCTTCGCCACCAGCGAGTCCAAACCGAAGCTCCATAATTTGTTTTTCACGATCATTTAATTGATGCAATGCTTTCATTAAAAGATGACGATCTACAGTAGCTTCTAAATCTTTTGTAATAATGTCATCATCTGTACCTAAAACATCTGATAATAACAGTTCATTTCCGTCCCAATCAATGTTAAGCGGTTCATCAAAAGAAACTTCCGAACGATTTTTATTATTTCGACGCAAATGCATTAAAATTTCATTTTCTATACAACGAGATGCATATGTTGCTAATTTAATTTTCTTTTCTGGATTAAATGTATTCACTGCCTTAATAAGACCAATTGTTCCTATACTAATCAAATCCTCAATATTGATCCCTGTATTTTCAAATTTTCTTGCTATATATACAACAAGCCTTAGGTTACGTTCAATAAGCATCGACCTCGCAGCTTGATCTCCATTTGGTAATTTATTCAAAAGAACTGCCTCTTCTTCTTTCGTTAACGGCGGTGGCAACGCTTCACTTCCACCAATATAATAAATTTCATCGGTCTTAATTCCTAATTTCAGCAATACTTTATACCAAAGGTATACCAAATAAAATTTAAATTTCACCATATTATCCCGCCTCTCATAATTAAGCAATTACCATCTTTTGCGAAATCAACATTTTCGGATGTACAATGCATTGATACTCTCCATTGGTAGATAATTGTTGTGTATTTAATCCAATCAGTACTTTGTTTACAACAACCAAACCTTCATGATGAACTTGCACACAATCTGGCTTAATTGCCCATAAAAATTGATTCTCTACTCCTACTGCTCGGAAAGGAATTAAACGTAGTTTCGTCGCCCACCCAGAATCATTTTCTGGTATTTGAGGAATTTCTGTTTTGGAATAAATTTGTTCTGTTAACCAAGCTGGCAAACAATGTTCTAATGATGAAATATGCATAATCATAACGGGTGTTTTCGTTAACGGGTCATAAAGTTGGTTCCCACTATCAATTAGACCTGCTAGTTCTAGTTCCTCTCCAGCTAATTGAATTTTCACTTTCACGATTTGATCATAGTGTATCTTTGTGACCTCTACGCTTTCTATACGCTTTTTAGAAAAATAATAAATTACTGGAAAACCAAAAATAACAAACAACCAACTAATTGGATCACCGTAAGAAACTGATTTAGATTGAACTAACCCATTTACCATTTCGTTCGTTTGCAAAAAGTAATGCGTTCCAATTAATCCTCCACCAACCATAAAGGTTACAAAATAGAAAGTAAAAACAGTTTGTGTATAATTTCTAAATGTCGAAAACCCAAATGCTGTATACACAATAAGTAACGAGTACAATAGTTTCATAATTGGATGTGTCATCATAGAAGCAAAAGGCGTAAAGGCGAAAATAACAATAGTTGAACCTATAAATGCCCCTAACACAAGCCTCCATCTTTTGATTCTCTTTTTTAACACGGTGGCTGTTAATAAAAGTAAAAGAAAATCAATGCAGGCGTTTAACAACCAAACAATGTCGGCGTAAACAACCAAACAATTCACCTCTTTTTTTGAGTTGAGACTAGTATAATGCATATCCAATAGGAAAGTGTGTCAATTGGTGGAGGGGTTTTTTTGTTATTTTGTGATTTCTAGACATAATCTGTCGGTAAAAAATAAAAATGTATTTTTCATAGAATAATATAAATTTCTTACTTGTATACATAATAATTGAATTATATATATACAAAGTTTATCTTGCTATTTGCGGACAGTAAGACCCTGCCTCAAAATTCAACTATAAAAAAGTACAGAAGTTAAGTGAGAGTCGGGCTAACAATCATTTTCGGATGAACACCCCCGATTAATTAAAGTTTCAATTTATTTATCACAGCTTATGGCTTAAAAATAGGACTGGGCTCTCCATATGCAAAATAATAAAAAAAGATCTGCTTAGCAGATCTTTTCCATTTAGACAACAAAAAAAAGGAGCATGAAAGCTCCTTTTCTTTTATCGTCTACGACGGTTACGTAAGAATGCTGGAATATCGATGTCATCTGAATCTGTATGACGATCATGCATAACCGGCTCTTCACGTTTCATTTCACGCTTAACTTCACGTTGTTTTGAAGGTTGAGCTACTGGCTGTTGTTGCTGTTGCGTGTGATTCGCAGTCGGACGGATAATTGGTTTTGGTGGTTGTGTCGAAGCACTATCATCAAAACCAGTTGCAATTACAGTGACAACGATATCATCTTTTAATCCTTCATTAATAACAGAACCGAAGATCATATTTACTTCTGGATCCGAAGCTGAAGCTACAATGTCTGCTGCTTCTTGTACTTCATATAAACTTAAGTTTGCGCCGCCCGTAATGTTCATAATAACACCTTGAGCTCCATCAATAGATGTTTCTAGTAATGGACTAGAAATCGCTTTTTTCGCAGCTTCAGCAGCACGATTTTCACCATTACCAGAACCGATACCCATTAAAGCAGAACCTCTATTAGACATAATTGTTTTTACGTCTGCAAAGTCTAAGTTAATTAGACCTGGTGTAGCAATTAAATCAGAAATACCTTGAACACCTTGACGTAATACGTTATCTGCTTCACGGAACGCTTCTAACATTGGCGTATTTTTATCAACAATCTCTAATAAGCGATCATTTGGAATTACGATAAGTGTATCTACATTTTCTTTAAATGACGCAATACCAGATGCAGCTTGAGTTGCACGTTTACGCCCTTCAAATGTAAATGGACGTGTTACAACACCAACTGTTAACGCGCCTAGTTCTTTTGCAACTTGAGCAACAACTGGAGCTGCACCAGTTCCAGTTCCGCCGCCCATACCAGCAGTTACGAAGACCATATCCGCGCCACGAAGCGCTTCTTGAATCTGTTCTTTACTTTCTTCTGCAGCTTTTTTCCCTACTTCAGGGTTTGCGCCTGCACCAAGTCCACGCGTTAATTTTCCACCAATTTGCATTTTCGTTTCAGCTTTTGATAGATTTAATGCTTGTGCATCAGTATTCACAGCGATAAAGTCTACACCTTGTACACCGTGTTCAATCATACGGTTTACAGCATTGTTTCCGCCACCGCCGACACCGATAACTTTTATATTCGCTAATTGATCTTGAGTAGTATCAAACTCTAACATGTCGAAATCCCCCTAGAACCTCATTTTTCGTGTCCAATTTTAATCCCATAAATAACGGAATGCACGTTTTACTTTTGACATCATGCGGTCATCATTTTGATTAGTATTGTTTTGATTACGAGTTTTTTGTTTCGCAGGTTGCTGTTGTACCGGCATTGGTGCTGGTACTGGTTCAAAATGTTCTTGCTTTTCCTGCACATTTTTCCCACGTAATTTAGCTTTTTGATAAGAATGTTTAATTAATCCAACTCCACTTGTATATTGAGGCTCACGAACACCAATATAATCAGGAGTTGCTATACGAACATTTTCATGTAAAATATCGTATGCAAGATCAAGAACACCTGGCATAGAAGCTATCCCACCAGTTAGTACATATCCAGAAGCAGCTTGCTTTACTCCTAACTTATGCACTTCATCTTGAACAAACATTAAAATTTCCTCTACACGAGCCTCTATTATATCCGATAATTCCAACTGAGAATATTGTTCTGTTTGATCGCTTCCCATAATAGGAACCGTAAACATCTCTTCTTCAGATGCTGTATCATAAAAAGCATGTCCATATTTCAGCTTAATTTGATCTGCATTTTCTGTTGAAGTTTTCAGCCCAATCGCTATATCCTTCGTTATATGATCTCCACCTAATGGCAATACGCTCGTTGCTTGCAACTCTCCATCTTTAAAAATAGATAAGGTTGTAGATCCTCCACCCATATCAACAAGTGCTACCCCTCTATTTCTTTCATCCGAAGATAACGCAACTGTCGCTGCCGCTAAAGGTTGCAGACAAATATCAACAATTTCAAGACCTGCTTTTTCTACACAACGAAGTAGGTTATGTAGTAAAGTTCTCGAGCCTGTAATAAGTGTACCTTCCATTTCTAATCTTACACCAATCATCCCGCGTGGATCGTTAATCTCGTCAAGACCGTCTACAATGAACTGTCGAGGTACCACATCAATAAATTCACGTTCAGGAGCAATTGACACAACTTGCGCTGCATCTAGAACGCGTAAGACATCTTCATTCCCGATTTCACGATCTTCATTTGAAACAGCGACTACTCCGTGACACGGGAGCAACTGTACCTGGTTTGCATTGACACCTACTACAACTTGCTCAATGTGGATACCCACCATGCGCTCAGCTTGTTCAATTGCTTTTTTAATTGATCGAACAGTTTCATCTATATCAACTATCGATCCCTTTTTCAAACCATTTGATTTTACGTTTCCAACACCAATAATGTTTAAGCTATCATTAACCATTTCACCAATGATGACTTTAACATTGGATGTACCGATGTCAAGACTAACATATATTTCATTGCTGTTCATTCTTTGGCACCTCCTTCTTTATTTATACCATACAACTCAATATATGGAACAACAATCGCAACTTTACTATTTATAAGAAAAATATTCAACGTCTTTATACGTTTCCCTTTTTTAACCCTATATTTTTCTTATTTTTATTTAACATTCATTTAAGAATATCGCAGTAACCTGTAAATAACTGCTCTATCTTGAAATAATTATATTTCAAGTGTAAAGATTACCGCCAAGTATAAGTCTACACTAAGATGTACTTGTAGAAAAGTGAAACTTGTACCAATCCTAGTATGAATCTAAGAAAATTTACATTTTTTTCATCAAATTAAGCATTCTTGCAAATTAGCATCCATATAAAAGAACGTTTGTTTCATTTCATACGTAATAACGCAGTAAAAACTATCATTCTATTCTTTCTTTTCTTTCTTTTCTTCAGCACCTAGTTCCTTCGTATATGCACCCACTTCTAAGTCAATTAAAACCTTCTTACCAGGTTCAATTGTTTTTAAAATAAGTGGATAAGCTTCCATTCGCTTTGCGAAATTTTGAATAGTGGTGCTCACTTCATATCCTTCATTCATATATAAAGTAAGATGATCTTCATTTGCATTCGTTGGTGTATAACGAATTTCAGAAATAGACCTTAAAATAGTTGGCGTTAATTTTTCTAGTTCTGCAATTAATTCCTTCATTTTTTCCTCTTTAAATGGTTCAAAAATTGGTGCTGCAACTGGAAGCTTTCCGTTCGGAAGTACATCGAGTGTTTTCCCATTTTCTAATAACGGTTGTAATTTCCCATCTTTGTTTATATAGCCAATTGTTAAATATTCTTCGATATGAACATCAATTTTGTTTGGGAAACGTTTTTTTACATTTACCTCTTTAATTTCTTTTCGTTTCGTTAAGTTTTCTTCTGCTTTATGTGCTGTTACTCGGAAATAACTCGTATCATATGTCACACCTGATTCCTTCATAACTTGTTCATCTGTCATATAATGATTTCCAAAGACACTTATCTTTTTTATATTACTAAGCGGAGACCGAAAATAAATTAAAAAGAGTACTAATAAAAATAAAATCGATATGTATAAAATTAACCGATGATTAACAGGTTTCTTATTTTTTTTATTTTGATTCTTTAATTTTGGTACACGATCTTGTAGTTTAATCACTTTACTATTTTTCATGTACGATCCCCCTATGTAACATAAAGAACGGCATGTTCCTCATGCCGTTCTTATCTTCTTATTATAACATAAATGATAATGAGCGGAACGAACAACCGTTATCTTCCAATTATTTCTACTTCTGTATGCATATCAACACCAAATTTATCTTTAATTGTACGCTTTACCAATGCGATTAAGTCTAATACATCTTGCGCTGATGCCACACCAGTATTAACAATAAAATTCCCATGCATTTCAGAAATTTGAGCTCCACCTATTGTATAACCACGAAGCCCTGATTTTTCTATTAAATCTCCTGCAAAATAGGGGACTGGATTTCGAAATATACTTCCTGCACAAGGGTGATTCCAAGGCTGCGTTTCACGGCGATACTCTTTATTCTTTTGCATGCTTCTTACAATTCCCTCGCGTTCGCCTACCTCCAATTGGAATTCAGCTTCCAAAACAATACCAGGGCGTTTCATTTGCAATACAGATGTGCGATAAGAAAAGCCCATTTCGGTATTCGTCAACCAATTAATTGTTCCATTGTCAAACAAAATACGAGCTTTCGTTAATACACTCGATATGTCGGACTTATGAGCGCCTGCATTCATATACACTGCACCGCCAACACTTCCTGGAATACCACTTGCAAATTCCAGGCCCGCTAATCCCTGTCGACTAAGTAAAGTTGACAATTTAATAAGGGGATATCCAGCACCGACTCTTACTCTATGTTTTTCGACTTCTAAATGGTCTAATCCTTCTCCTAAACGAATAACCACACCTTCTATACCTTGATCAGATACGAGAAGATTTGAACCACGACCAATTGCAGTCCACCCTGTCTTGTACTTCTTTACTAACTCTAGAGTCTTCTCAATACCAGCAACATGCTTTGGTACAATTAAAATATCAGCTGGTCCGCCTATTTTCATAGTCGTGTAACGCGCTAACGGTTCATTAACTAACACGCGACCAACATTTGCTTCTAAAAGCTCTTTTACTAATTGTTCCATAGACAATCTCCCCCATATCAAGTCTCCTTATTACAGTAATATGCAGGGCGTTCACCTAATGTTATTTTTTAATAAGCTTGTTCATTACTTCATATAGCTTATTTGCTGCATCTGGAATACCAAGTTGCTTAGTAGCCAGTTTCATATTTTGTAATGTTTGTGTATCCAATAAAATCTCATCAATGTCACGAATAAGCGTTTCAGATGTTAAATCTTTTTCAAGTAGCATTTTAGCTGCTCCTTTATCAACAACTGATCGTGCATTTTTTTCTTGATGGTTATTTGTTACGTACGGACTTGGAATTAATACACTCGGTTTTCCTAACGCTGTTAATTCTGCAAGCGTTGTAGCCCCTGCCCTTGAAACAACAAGATCTACACCCGTCAGTACCTCTGGCATATTATGAATAAAAGGTTTAATAATAACATTATTCGGATTCCCTTTTTGTTTCACGGCTTCCATAACTTTATCATAATGTACTTCGCCTGTTACATATAATACTTCGTAACTTTTATTCCCAAATTGTTCAATCGCTTCTACAAAAGCATCGTTAATCGGTCTAGCCCCGCGGCTCCCACCAAAAATAAGCACGGATTTTTTAGAAAGGGATAGTCCTACCGAACGTTTTCCTTTCATTCCATTTTGGTCCATTACTTCTGATGCACGTGGATTACCTGTCATAACCACTTTTGACTGTGGAAAATGTTCTGCAGCTGCTTCAAAACAAACTGCAACTTTATCGACATAACGACTTAAAAATTTATTCGTTACACCAGGTACACTATTTTGTTCATGGACAATAGTCGGAATACCTAATTTAGCCGCAGCATATACAACTGGCCCACATACGTATCCACCCGTACCAATCACAATATCAGGGTTAAAACGACGAATATATCGTTTACTATCTTGAACACCTTTTAGGAAACGCATCACTGTTTTTACATTATCAAGAGATATTTTTCGTTTAAATCCACTTATAACAATAGACTGGAACGGAATACCCGCTTTCGGTACGATGGTACTCTCTAATCCATTCTCTGTACCAATGTATAAAAATCTTGCTTCAGGATTTAGTTTTTTTATTTCTCTAATTAAAGCAAGAGCTGGATAAATATGTCCTCCAGTACCCCCACCACTTACTAATACTCGCACTACTGATTCCTCCACTTCTCTGTTCTTATTCAATCGTATTTATTTCTATATACATATTGCATTTTCACACACACACGAAAAACCCTGTCTTTTAAACAGGGTTTAATAGCGAGAATGGCGACTTATATTCAATAATACACCTACTGCCATTAACATTAAGGTCAAACTTGATCCACCATAACTTAAAAATGGCAAAGTAATACCCGTAACAGGCATCAGTCCTGTTACAACACCAACATTAATCATTACTTGAATCGCAATCATCGCCACAATACCTACTGCTAAAAACGTACCATATAAATCTGGCGCTCCTAATGCTATACGAATCCCGCGCCATAATAATAGACTAAATAATAATAACACAAATGAACCACCAATAAAACCTAATTCCTCGGATAAGATCGCAAATATAAAGTCTGTTTGTGGTTCAGGTAAATAAAGAAATTTTTGTCTACTTTGTCCAAGTCCAAGCCCAAATAAACCACCAGGTCCAATTGCGAGTAACGATTGGATAATTTGAAATCCACTTCCGAGCGGATCCGACCACGGATCTAAATATGATGTAATGCGTTTCATTCGATATGGTGCTGATGCGATTAACCCTACAAATCCCGCTGCACCAAGCAAACCAAACATTGCAAAGTGAAAGACCCTTGCTCCCGAAATGAATATCATAATAATACATGTCCCAACCATTACCGTTCCCGTACCAAGATCTGGCTGTAACATAATTATCCCAAAAGCAAGAAATACAAAACTAAGAGCCGGTAGTAAACCTCGTTTAAAAGATGTAATTAATTTTTGTCGTTCCGCTAAAAATTTTGCTAAGAAAATAATCATCGCGAATTTCATAAACTCTGACGGTTGGATAGAAAATGCTCCGATTCCAATCCAACTTCGCGCCCCTCCACGAACGAGACCTACTCCAGGAATAAGAACGAGAATAAGAAGAACGAAACAAACTAGTAAAATTACTTTTGAATACGTACGCCACACCCAATAATCAATTTTCATGAGAGAAAACATAGCTACTACCCCAAGACTTGCAAATAACAATTGCCTTTTTGCAAAAAAGAATGAATCCCCCATTTTATAAGAGGCCCAAACCGCACTCGCACTATAAACCATAATCATTCCAATTGTTAACAATGCAAGTGTAACGATGATGAGAATAAAATCAGGCGTTTTCTTCATTACCCATGAACACCACCTCTTTGGGCAGAACCTTTGCCCTATGTAACAAAACATCAGTAGGTGTTAGCCTACTGATGTTTTGATTTACTTTATATAAGTTTATGCACAGCTTGTATAAAAATGTCTCCTCTTTCTTCAAATGTTTTAAATTGATCCCAGCTTGCACATGCTGGTGAAAGAAGAATAACATCACCATCGGTAGAATGAGCATACGCCTTCACTACTGCATCATCTAAAGTATCGACACTTTCAATTACATCTAATCCTGCTTTTTCTGCCGCTCTTACTAATTTTGGTGCAGTTTGTCCAAATGTCACAATCGCTTTGACATGTTTAAAGTATGGAATTAAATCATCAAATTCATTACCACGATCAAGTCCACCAGCCAATAATACAATCGGTTGTGTAAATGCAGATAATGCTTTTTCTGTCGCTAGCATATTCGTCGCTTTTGAATCATTATAAAATTTACGATTATTAATCGTTGTTACATATTCTAAGCGATGTTTTACACCTGTAAAACTTTTTAACACAGCAGTAATTGCTTCATTAGAAACACCTAATAATTTAGCAATACTCATTGCTGCTAAAATATTTTCTAAATTGTGCTTACCAGGTAAAACAATATCACTTACTTTAACTACTTTTTCGCCTTTAAAATAAAGAGCGTTATCTTTTATATACGCACCATCTTCAATTATTTTCGTCGCCGAAAATAATACTTTCTTTCCTTTACTATATGCCGATAACGCCATGACATCTGCATCATCTGCGTTAATTATACTATAATCTGTTTCAGTTTGGTTTTTGAAAATATTCGCTTTCGCCAAACCATACTCTTTCTTCGTCCCGTGATAATCTAAATGCGCTTCAAATAAATTTAAAAAGGCTGCAATTTTTGGTTGGAACGATTCCACTCCCATCAATTGAAACGATGAAAGTTCCGTAACGACAACTTCATTTTCCTTCGCCAATTGTGCAACTTCACAAGCTACAGTACCTATATTCCCCGCAATAACTGGGTACTTTTGTCCTTCTTTTAACATTTCAAACGTTAACATTGTCGTTGTTGTTTTACCGTTAGATCCCGTAATCCCAACAAACGGTGCTACTGAAATGGAATATGCTAATTCAACCTCAGTTACAATTGGAATTTGTTTTTCTTTCGCCGCCACTAAGAGTGGATTAGAATATGGAATTCCTGGATTTTTTACGACAAGTGAAATGTTTCTCTCCAGCAATTCTAATGGATGCCCACCACATACAACATCCATTCCTTCCGCTTGTAACTCAGCTGCAAGCACATTACCCGCTAATGGTTTCCCGTCATTTACAATGACGTTTGCCCCTAATTTTTTTAATAAAGTAGCTGCTGCATAACCACTTTTAGCAATACCTAATACAAGAACATTTTTATTTTGATATTCAGTTACAGTTTTCAATTACATCCACACCCCGATATAAATTCCTAGCACAGCTAATAAAAATCCTACAGACCAAAACGTTACAACAACGCGCCACTCTGACCAACCACATAATTCATAATGATGATGTAATGGACTCATTTTAAAGACACGCTTTCCTGTTGTTTTGAACGAAATAACTTGGATAATAACAGATAAAGTTTCCGCTACGAATACACCGCCAATAATAACGAGTAACAATTCTTGTTTTAACAAAATCGCTACAGCTGCGATAGCACCACCTAAAGCTAGAGAACCTGTATCCCCCATAAATACTTTCGCTGGATTCGCATTGAATACTAAAAATCCAAGTACAGCTCCTACAACTGCCATACAGAAAATCGCTACCCCAAATTGTTCTTGAGCTACAGCAATAATACTAAATGCTCCGAATGCAATAGCAGCTGTTCCTGATAATAAACCATCTAAACCATCTGTTAAATTAACCGCATTTGATCCACCAATAAGCATAAATAATACGAGAACAAAATACGCCCAACCTAATTCAAATTTAACATCAGTTCCCGGAATCATGATATAAGTGTGAAATGCTTGCCCTTTTCCAATTAAAAAGAACGCAATAGCAATTACAAGCTGACCAATCAATTTTTGTTTTGATGTTAAACCAAGATTTCTTTTCTTTACTACTTTTATGTAGTCATCTAAAAATCCGATTAATCCGTACCCAAATGTAACTAATAATAACAATGATACTTCTGCACCTAAATTGTTAAATTTAATCGCCATAATAAGCGTAGTCACCATCATAGATACATATATGACAATACCACCCATCGTTGGTGTCCCTGATTTCTTTTGGTGTGACTTCGGTCCTTCGTCACGAATACTCTGTCCGAACTTTAGCTTTCTTAAAAATGGAATAAATAATGGCGAAAGGGCAACAGAAATTAAGAATGCTACCCCAGCCGTTACTAATAAACCTTGTTCAAGCACATGTAGTCCTCCTCTCACGCTGTTACACTTCGTTGTTTAAACGCTCCGTGATTGCTTCTTTAGCAACTTCACGATCGTCAAAATGATGAACTTCTTTACCAATAATTTGATACGTTTCATGCCCTTTACCAGCAATAATAATAATATCTTCTGCTTTTACTTTCGAGATAGCGGAACGTATCGCTTCTTTTCGATCGACAATTACTTCATAATTATCCCTATTTACATCATTTACCATATCATCTAAAATAGCCTTCGGATCTTCACTTCTTGGATTATCTGATGTATAAATTGCGTGAGTTGCATATTCGGTTGCGACACTTGCCATTATTGGCCTTTTCGTTCTATCTCTATCACCACCGCAACCAACGATACAATATACATCGCCTTTTGCAAATTGTTTTGCTGTTTTTAGTACGTTCTCTAAGCTATCAGGTGTATGCGCATAGTCAACAATAACTGTGTAATTTTGTCCACCATCAACAGCTTCAAAACGTCCAGGAACGCCAGCAAGCTCTTTAATTACATCAATAATTGTTTGTAAGCTCACTCCTGAAACAAGACCTGCTGCTGTAGCAGCTAACACGTTGTATACATTAAACTTACCAATTAATTTCATCGTAACATTTACAGTTTCATACGGTGTTACAAGTGTAAATGTTGTACCGCCACTCGTCATTACGATATCTCGTGCCATAATGTCGCTTGCAACATCTATACCATATGTTACAACAGTAGCTGCTGTACTTCTCATATACTCTTCTGCTACTGGATCATCACTGTTTAATATAGCGTATTTTTCACGATTATGATGATAACTATTGCCAAGCTGTGCGAAAAGCAACCCTTTCGCATGTTTATATTCTTCCATCGTTTTATGATAGTCTAGATGATCTTGTGTTAAATTCGTAAATACTGCAACATCATAATCGCACCCGTGTACACGGCCAAGATCTAAAGCATGAGACGAAACTTCCATTACTGTGCTATCCACACCTTGTTCAACCATTTTTGAAAATGTCTGTTGAAGTGTTAGTGCATCTGGTGTTGTATTTTTCACCTCAAATGTTTCATCACCGATTTTCATATTAATCGTTCCAATTAGCCCTGTTTTATGACCATGTGCGCGCATAATTTCATCCATAATATGCGATGTTGTTGTCTTTCCATTTGTACCTGTAATACCGATTAAATGTAACTTGTGTGTTGGTTGGCCATAAAAATAATCAGCTAAAACCGCTAGCGAACGAAAAGTATTTTTCACAAGTACAACTGGAACGTCAACATCAATTGGTCTTTCCGCAACAATAGCAGCCGCTCCTTGTGCGGCTGCTTGCTTAGCAAAGTCATGGCTATCAACCGTATATCCTTTCATACATATAAATAAGCTTCCCTCTTTCACTTTACGTGAATCCGCTTCAATAGATGTTATTTCTGGATTTTCTGTTGGAACAACTGGAAAATCATGCAAACATGATACAAGTGTATGCAACTTCATTTCACTAAACCCTCTCTACATTGTTTATTTATCTCTTATTTTAGCAAGTAACACGTTACCTCCTAGTTATATAAAAATAGGAGGTAAGTGCTACTATAGTCTAATCAATAGATTTATTTATTAATGAGACACTTATCGTCTCAAATAAAGCAATTTTTCTATAAAGAACTCACTTCCACCAATTGTACCATAAAACACAATCAGTTACCTTTAATTCCCGAAGTAAATTCTAACTTTTGAACCCTCTTTTACTTTAGCTCCTGCTTCTGGTGATTGTTTAATTACTTTCCCACCATCACCACTTATATCAAGCTTCAAGTCTACAAGTTGCGTTTGTAAATCTTTCTTTTTCATACCAATTAAATTCGGAACTTCCACAGTTGGTGTATCGCCCCATTTATATTCTTTCTCAACTTGCTCTTTTCTCGGTTCCACTCCCATTACAGGAAGTGC
This sequence comes from Bacillus sp. FDAARGOS_1420, assembly GCF_019344915.1. Classification (NCBI taxonomy): domain Bacteria; kingdom Bacillati; phylum Bacillota; class Bacilli; order Caryophanales; family Bacillaceae; genus Bacillus; species Bacillus sp. FDAARGOS_1420. The sequence continues at coordinate 2,990,035 of NZ_JAHWJB010000002.1, forward strand.
GTCACGAAGAATATTCCCAACAATAGGTGCTGCTACAACTCCACCAAATTGAGTGACTCCTTTTGGATTATCCACTGCTACATAAACAACAATTTGCGGATCGTCAGCTGGAGCAAAACCGATAAATGATACAATATAGTTATTATCTAAATATTTTCCATCTTTCACCTTTTGAGCAGTTCCAGTTTTTCCACCTACACGATATCCATCAATATAAGCCCCTTTACCCGAACCTTTCGCTACAACATTCTCTAATGCGTAACGAACTTTCTCTGAAGTTTCCTTGGAAATAACTTCCCTTTTCGCAACAGGTGTCTTTTTGCTGACAACTTGATTATTCTTCGGATCAATAAATTCCTTCGCTATATATGGCTGATACAAAGTTCCACCATTTACAGCGGCTGCTACAGCTGCTACTTGTTGAATCGGTGTAACAGAAACACCTTGCCCAAATGAAGTCGTCGCTTGCTCGACTGGACCAACTTTATCTAAATTAAATAAAATCCCGCTACCTTCACCTTGTAAATCAATTCCGGTCTTCTGTCCAAACCCGAAATTGCGAATGTATTTAAACAATCGATCTTTACCAAGCCGATCACCGAGTTCAATAAATCCTGGGTTACAAGAGTTTTGAACTACCTCTAAAAACGTTTGGCTACCATGGCCTCCAGCTTTCCAACACCGCAATCTAGCTCCACCAACTTCAGCTGCCCCATCATCATAAAATGTATCTTTCTCTAAGTCTACTAAATTTTCATTCAAGGCTGCAGCTAATGTAATAATCTTAAATGTTGACCCCGGCTCATACGTACTCCATACAGGTAAGTTTCTGTTATATACTTCCGGAGAAACACTTTGGAAATCTGCTGGATCAAAACTTGGTCGACTTGACATACCTAAAATTTCACCATTTTTCGGATTCATTGCAATTGCTATCATACCGTCAGGATTATACGTTGATTCCGCAATATTCATTTCTCTTTCCATAATCCTCGTAATGCGTGAATCAATTGTTAATCCTAAATTCAAGCCGGCTTCTGGTTTTTTGAAATCATCTCCAACGTTAGGCATTCTCTGTCCTTTCGCGTCTGCAAAAAATCGCACATGACCTTTATCACCATTTAGCTCTTTATCATAATATTTCTCTAGTCCCATAAGCCCTTGATTATCACTGCCCGCAAATCCTAATACGTGTGATAAAAAATTACCGAATGGATAGTACCGGATAGAGTCCTCTGCGATGTACACACCCTTTAAACTTAATCCACGTACTTCTTTCGCTTTGTCATGCGATATTTTCCTTCCGCCTTTATCAAGCCTTACAATCGATTCTTTTTTTGTAATCCGCTTATAAACATCATCTTTTTCCACACCTAATACTGCAGCTAACTTCTCTGCAGTCTCTGCTGGTTTTTCAATTTGCCTCGGCACAACAAAGACGGTCGGTGCACTTTTATTCGTAGCAAGCTCCACACCATTTCGATCTAAAATTTTCCCTCGCTCTGGTTCAAAAGTAATATTACGACTCCATGAATCCTTCGCACGATCCGTTAACATATTTCCAAGAAAAAATTGCACATATCCAAGACGAATATCGATAATGGTGAAAATGAGTATACCCGATATAAGTATAAAAATAAGTCGTTTTCTAACTGTTACATTTGATACACGCATATTGGAACAAGCCTCCCTTACGCCTAGCTTGTTCCAATATATGCTTGTACTTATTTAATTAGAACTTCTTCCCTATTACCATTATGGCTTTTCTGCTTCTTGTTGCGGTTCAAGTGGTGGTACGAGTGTTACACCTAATTCTGTACCAGGTTGCAACAATGTCCCTTCCGCCACACTTTGTTCCGTTACATATCCTGTACCAGAAGGTTTTAAGTTAAGCTTTAATGTTTTTGCTAAATTCATAACATCACGCAGTGCCCATCCCTGTATATTTGGCATTGTAGGCTTATCTCCTACTAAGAAGACTCGATCACCCTTTAATGTTTGTTCAGTTGCTTTTGGCACTTGCTGCTGCACTTTACCTTCACCTAATACGATTGGACGAAGTTTTGCTTTATCAATTGTTTTTTTCGCTTCTTCCATCGTTTTTCCGGTTACATCTGGAACGACAGTTTGTTGTTCTTTCACATATTTTTTCGGGTCTTTTACTTCATTCGGCTTAATCTTTAAGTACTCTAAGCTATTTTTCGTTACATATTTAAAGATATCAGCTAAAGGTTTAGCCCCGTTTTCATCATCTTTTAATTTTGGTTGTTTAACGGCCACATACACAACAAGTTGCGGATCGTCCATCGGTGCCATACCTAAGAATGAGAATATATAATTCTCTCTTCCCGTCATATAGCCACCTTTCCCGTCAGGAATTTGTGCTGTACCTGTTTTCCCCCCGACTGAATACCCATCAACTTTATATGCAGTTCCTGTTCCTTTCGGTGATGTAACAACACGTTCTAGTAATTGCCTTACTTGTGCGGCTGTCTCTTTGGTAACAGGTTTTCCTACTTCTTCTGGTTTATGCTCTAGCTGTACTTTACCTGTTATTGGATCCACAATTTTATCAATTGTATAAGGTTTCATCATTTTACCATCATTTGCAATTGCTGTTGCAGCTTGTACAAGTTGAATTGGTGTAACTGTAGAACCTTGTCCAAATGCCGTTGTTACTTGTTGTATTTGTTGATCAAATAAAATTGTATTTGACCCTTCACCAGATAAATCAATGTTTGTTTTTTCATCTAATCCAAAACCGTGAATATATTTTCGAAAACGCTCTGGACCAAGTTTTTGATCCCCTAAAATTGCGAACGCTACGTTTGAAGATCGCTCTACCCCTTCATCAAAAGTAATAGAACCCCATCCGGCGCCGCCGTTATGATCTTTTATTTTGCGATTACCAACTTGATATGTACCAGACTGATAAAAGTCTTGCCCATTGTATACACCTTCATTAATGGCCGCCGCTAATGTGAAAATCTTCATTGTTGATCCCGGTTCAAACGCATTTGCAATGGCGTCGTTGAAGAAATATTTAATTTGACGATCATTAGGGTCATAACTAGGTTTACTAGACATCGCTAATATTTTCCCTGTCTTCGGATCCGCAACAATCCCTATTAAATTTTCTGGTTCATAATGTTTACTCGCTTCTTTCATTGCGTCTTCTAAATAACTTTGAATACGTTGGTCAAGCGTTAAATACACATTATCTCCATTTTTAGGTGCCTTTACATTCACTTTCCCACCGTCAAGAGATACTCCTTTACGGTCACCTGTATAAGCTACCTCACCATTAGAAGCACCTAAATATTTATCCAAACTCTTTTCTAAGCCAAATTGACCGACTGAGATTCCATTTTCATCAGGTTTCGCATGACCTATGACGTAAGATGCAAAATCACCGTTTGGATAAACTCTCGCATTTTCGGTAATAAAAGATATTCCCGGCAATTTCAATGCTTCTATTTGGTCTTTCTTTTCTTTCGTCAAGTCTTTACCCAATGTTCCAAATTCCACTTGACTTTTGCCTTCTTTATTTAAAGTAGCTAAAATTTTATCTTCATCTTTTCCGAGTACTCCTGCGATTTTCTTTGCAGTATCCTCTTTATCCTTAACGGCGTTAGCTCCTTTTAACTCGGCTACAAGTTTATAAGAATTTGCGTCTTGCGCTAGTACATGACCATTTTGATCATAAATTGTTCCTCGATTCGCTTCGAGAACTCCTTTTTTACTATGTTTCTGCTCAGCAAGTTTTTTCAAATCATGATTGTCCACTGTTCCTGTTACTTGTATGTAAAAAAATCGGGCTAATAACAGCAAAAAGAGCAGGAGGAAAAATATCATAAAATAACCTGCTCCCTTATTGGTATGAAATTTGGTCATATTTCTCTTCATCTTTTCTTCACACCTATTTGCCTTACTTTAGGCCTTTCACGTTATTCGCATTAATTTCTAGCCCGTGTTTTTTTGCAACTTCAGCGATACGTTCATAACGACTTAACTTCTCTACTTCAGCCTGCAATTCTTGATTTTCCTTTTGTTTTTTTACAATTTGTTCTTCTATCGTCGCTGCTTCTACATTAACTTGATATAGGCCCGCTTTATTCCCAATAAAAGCTACACAGGCATATAATAAAAATCCAATAAACGTTACGTACAATAGCTTTTCAATTCTTGTAATTTTCGTTTTAACTTTTGGCTTAACCATCTGCTGTGGCGGCGCTTGAATTTGTACCTCTTCTTGCGCCTGTTGTTTATACTTTACAGCTAAATTAGTCATACCTCTCTCTCCTTTTTATCGTTTTTCAGCGATTCTCAACTTCGCAGAACGCGCTCGATTATTTTCTTCTAATTCAATGTCAGAAGGTAAAATCGGTTTCCTTGTAATAAGCTTTAATTTCGGCTTAAATTCATCCGGAATAATCGGTAGTCCCTGTGGTAATTGCGGCGTTGTGCTATTTCGCTTAAACGTCGTTTTACAAATACGATCTTCTAAAGAATGGAATGTTATAACACTAACTCTTCCACCAGGCTTGACCATATCAATTGCAGATTCCAACGCTTCTTCAAATACTTTTAATTCATCATTTACAGCAATACGAATCGCTTGAAATACTCGCTTCGCAGGATGTCCACCTGTTCTACGTGCCGGAGCTGGAATACCTTCTTTAATTAATTCCACTAATTCTCCTGTCGTTTCAATAGCCTTATTCTCGCGATAAGCTTCAATTTTCCTTGTTATTTGCTTTGAAAATTTTTCTTCTCCGTATTGGAAGAAAATTCTTACGAGTTGTTCATATGACCAGCTGTTCACAACATCATATGCTGTTAATGGGGCATCTTGATCCATCCGCATATCTAACGGTGCATCATGATGATAACTAAAGCCACGCTCTGGTGTATCTAATTGTGGGGATGAAACACCTAAATCGAATAAAATCCCGTCTACTTCTGTAATACCTAATTCATGTAGTTTTTCAGATAAATAACGGAAGTTGCTCTTCACTGTTACAAATTGTTCACCATAAGAAGAAAATTTTTCCTTCGCATTTTGAATCGCTATTTCATCTTGATCAAATGCTATTAACTTTCCACCATCTGTTAGCTGAGATAGTAAATAAGAACTATGTCCTCCTCCACCCAGTGTACAATCTACATATGTACCACTCGGTTTTATATCTAAGCCATCTACTGTTTCTTTCAAAAGTACTGTTACGTGTTTGAACATTGCTGCACCTACTCTTTTTCCAATTAATTATGTTAAATACATTTCTCACTCTACAAACACAATTTACTACTAGAGGATGAAATGCTACTAAAGAACGACTCATTTAACTTCCAACAAGGTAGTACGCTATACAAATCGCTATTTTATTTTATTATATACTAAATTTTATCATTTTTTGCGGGAATTTAAACAAAAACCTGTCGAAAAAGATAATAATCCGTTTACATTTTGTGCTATTTTGTCATATATATATACCTGATACATAGCGATTCATTACATTAACATAAGATGGATAATTCAGAAATATTTCACTTCACAGTTAATTCAACAGAATAAAAATAAAATCCTGCTCAAAAGAGCAAGATTCTATAGTTTTATTACATGATGTTTTCCATCCCACGAAAAAGATTGTTCCATTACCCGGTCAACAAAATCAAGGCCGAACTGATTTAAATAATAACAAACATTCCACACACGTTCTTGCGGTGCTCCTAATGGACGAAGCGCAAATTGTAAACGGCGGAATTTATTCAGTTGAACCTCATGTTTCTTCTCAACATTTCTTTTCAACATTTTTTCTAACAGTTCAATTTGCTCATTAATTTTCAGTTCATTTTTCCCAGCAAACTCATTTAACCCTGGATCTATTTTTTTCACGAATTGTTGTAATGATGTATGAATATCCATTATTTCTCTTTTCGCTTCTATAAATCGCTCGTCTATCGGTTCCTCTATTTGATTAGAAAGCCAATTGTCACGCAGATTATCTATATTATTTAGAAATGGATCAATTTCTTGCAAATCTAAATCATATAAATCTGTCGCTATATCTCGCTCCATATAAGTAATTGTAAGGCGCGGAACAACAGGTGGCATTTGGAAACCTGCCGTATGAAACACTTGTTGCAATTCACTCCAATAAGCTAACTCCCCTGGACCGCCAATAAACGCTAACGTAGGAAACACATATTCTTGCATAAGAGGGCGCGTTACAACATTATTACTAAAACGTTCTGGACTTCTTTCCATCTCTTCCATCAATTCTTCATACGAAAATGAATGCACTCCATCTTTTCCAATAAACTTCCCTTGATTCTCTTCAAGCAATACTCGCTCATTATCAATTTCCATAAATATATGTACTGCATTTGTCTTCGTTTCAATAATCGGTTTAAATCCTAATTCCTTAAGTACTTCCTGTTGATTACGAAGCCCTACTTGAATTTCTTTATATTTACTTATAATTTGTTGTAAAAACGGCACTTCTAATTTTCTTAATGCAGGATGATGTGAATCTACAAGAATTAAACCAGAATTTGCGAACATTTTCGTAATAAGGTGCGCAAAGAAATCTACATATGTATGCGATTTACCTAAAGCATCATCAACAAATTGTAATACATCCTTTGTAAAATTCGTTTCCGGATATGTTTTAAAAATCTCTTCGACCCATTTTCTACAGTCTTCAATAGAAAACTCAGACTCAGAAGCACTCGCCTTTTTCGGATAACGATCATGAAAAATGGTCTTTTTTATTTTTTTATTTTTCGTTACAAATGTATGATTAATTTCATCCATATCATGGTCTTCACCAGCAATCCAAAAGACAGGAACAACCCGAACCCCTAAGCTCTCTTCTTTTTCTTTTGCAAGCTGTAAAATTGAAATGATCTTATGAACTGTATACAGCGGACCAGTTAATAACCCTGCTTGTTGTCCAGCTATAACTACATATGTATTTTCATCTTCAAGCGCTTTTATATTTTGAATTGTAAATTCTCCCGCTTGCAATTGTGTATTATATTCTAATAAATGCGTTACTAAATCTTGACGGAAAAACTCTCTCTCACGTAAATCATGTAAACGCTGTTTAAAAGCATCCTCTGTTAACAGATAATCAAAACATGACTGTATCTCTTTTTTACCGTTCATATAGTCCGCTACAACACCTTGTAGTGGAACAGAGATTTCTTTTATCTCCATATAATTCTTCCTTTCGTATCCTGTTCTCTCACCAACCCACATTGTATTCAATGTTTCACGTAAAAGCAAAGAAAAACACTTATAATTCCATTCCTTTTATTGCATTGAACAAAAATCGAAGTGTCGGAACAGATTGTTGTTGTTCCTCAGCTTCTTCTAATACATATCCAACAATTGCATTAACTTCCGTTTGTCTATTCGCCCTTACGTCCGCTAACATAGATGAAGTATTATGGGATGTTTTTTCACATACTTGGCATACCATTTTCCATAGCATTTCCTTATCTTCTTCTTTAACAAGAAATGCAACTTCCTGAAATACTTGCTCCATCATTTGATAAAAAAGCGGGTTTGAAATTAACTCCCCGTTCTCAACCCGTAATAATGCCGTCAACGGATTAATACATACATTGACTACTAATTTATTACGCATAATTCCCTTCCAATCATCTTCTATCTGAATCGGAAAATAATCAAAAGGAAAACAATTAAATACCTTTTTAAAACAACTAGATTGACCACGCACTACACCAAACTTTGTAACACCTATTCCAGTATGACGAACTGTATGTCCATCCTCTTTTTTTGCACCATGCTCCACAATCCCGACTGCTATACGTTCATTTCCTATTTTTCGCATAACGTGAAGATGTGACATTCCATTTTGCAAAAAGATTAATGACGATTCTCCCTGCACAAAAGGTAATATATCAGTTACATGATATTGCTTTACAGCAATAAATATATAATCTAACTGTTTATCCAGCATACTTTCTATCGGTAAAATAGATGGAAATACCGTTTCACGTTCTCCATTCCTAATACAAGTTACACCCGTTAAGTTTAATTCTTCTGCTTGCTTATCGTTTCTTGTAAACAACGTAACATCTTGATTACTTTTTTGTAAATAAAATGTATATAGGAGACCAATAGCTCCCGGTCCAACAATTCCAATTTTCATCTTCACACAAAGAACTCATATTAACAAGTGATATAAGTTCCCTTGCCTTTCCCCCTTTATATCTTATTAAATTACAATTACATAGTTGAGGATTCAATTATCTTTTAACAAATGCAACCTCTTCTTTCACTACGTATATACTACCTATATACATAGTTCTATTCTTAGTTTAGCAAATCCTCAAAAAAATAATGAAAGAAATATTCTATCTTCTTCATAAAAATTTAAAAATGAGTTATAATATTATTATAAATATTTTAACTTTTCTGCATTCAACAAGATAAGAAAAGGACGTGATGTAATGGGATTCCCAAAAGTTGAACGCTTGCTCATCAATTATAAAACATTAGATGAATTTAAAAAATTCAAAGGGTGCGGAGCTCAAGAACTATCCATGTTGGAAGAATTACAAGCAAACATTATTGAAAATGATAGTGAGTCTCCATTTTACGGTATTTATTATGGAGGATCACTAATCGCACGTATGAGTCTATATATGAAAAGGAACGGCGGGGAACCATTTGAAATTACAGGTACTTACCTAGAACTTTATAAACTTGAAGTATTGCCGACTTTTCAAAAACAAGGATTCGGACAAATGCTTGTTAATTATGCGAAACAACTACAATTCCCAATTAAAACGATAGCACGTATCCAGTCATCTGGTTTTTGGGATAAATTAAGTTTCCAGCCAGTATCAGTAACTGATGGTGATTTTTATATTTGGCATCCAGAAACAAATTCGAATGCGATTACAAACGAAGAATCTGCATAAGAAACAAAAAAAACAGCTGTTACGCAGCTGTTTTTATTTCTTTAATTTTTCTAATTCTCCATTCGAGCGAGCGCCATTTCTTTCCGCTACCATTACACTTCTTTTTTGATCGATATAATCAAGTAATGTTCTATATTCTTCCTCATATACTGATAATCGCTCCAGAAGACGTTCTTTCTCTGTTTGTAACGATTCAATTTGTTGTTGCAACACCATTAAAGAGCTTTCATCTTTATAATTTCGCAAGAATTCAATAACATCATTCAATGTAATTGATGTAGGCTCTAATACCTTTGTCTCTTTCACTTCATAATTTTCTACTTTACGAAGTTGCTTTGCTTCTTCAATACGTTCTTTGTATTGCTTTCTAACATAAGAATTCCACCTAAATCCACATGCTGCTGGCGTGCGAGACAAATGTCTCCCCACTTCTTTAAAGGCAGAAAGTTGCGTTCCACCTTCTTGAATATGCCGGAGTACTACTTCTGCCAGAAGCAAATCTTCATCATCAGTCCAAGCATCTTGTCTTGTTGTCGCCATCTCTCTAGTCCTCCCTATGCATTTTTTATTAAGCATATGCAGTTACTAGAAAAGATAGAATACAACAAATAAAGAATAAGACAAAAAAAAATAAACGTAGAAGATATCTTCTACGTTTATTTTCCCGCAATTACTTGCTGATTACTTCTTTACCTTTGTAAGTACCGCATGCTTTACATACACGGTGAGCTAATTTCGCTTCACCACAGCTTGGGCACTCTACCATACCAGGTACTGATAATTTGAAATGCGTACGACGCTTTCTTTTTACTGTTTTAGAAGTTCTTCTAAAAGGTACAGCCATTCTTCCCACCTCCTTAAAAGAAATAGTTATTTTCATATGAAGGCCTAAACCAGTCTTCCGATTATTTGTCAAAAAACTTTGCAAGTCCTGCTAATCGTGGATCAACAGTCTTTTCTTTGTTTTCTTCCGAAATCACTTGCCAGTCTTGACCTTGCATCGGTGCTCCACCAGAAACATCATCACTGAAAATTTGCATTGGAATCTCCAAAAGTATATTTTCCTTGATTACGGGCAGTAAGTCAAGTACTTCTCCTTCTAAACAATGAATTTCAGCTTCTGTTTCAAATTCTTCTTCCGAAGTTTGGAACACCTCAGTTGTTTTAATGTCAAATGGTAATGTCACATCTACTAAAGAGCGAGAACATGGTAAAACCATGCTTCCAGTTATATGTAGATGAAACGTAAACTTACCGGAGCCAAAATCAACTCTTCCTGTTACATGAGCAGGATTAATTTCACGAATATCTTTCTCGACCTCTTTTAGCTCACTTACATCTACCATTTCATTTAATGTCAATCCTTTATTTCTCAATTTATTCAATTGATGGATGGACCATTTCATATCATATCACCTCAAGGCAACAAACAAAATTATAGCTAGCCATTTTATATTTGTCAATGTTTTTTCTTTACACTATAATGAAGTCATCATAGGAAATAATATATAGACTATCACGTTTTCCAAAAAGATGCTACATCGAAAGGAGAGATTACCATAAAATCCAGTGGTATTGTTGTTGAATATAACCCTTTTCATAACGGTCATGCTTATCATGTGCAACAAACAAAAAAGTTAACACAGTCTGATATTATTATCGCCGTTATGAGTGGTCCTTTTTTGCAGCGTGGTGAGCCCGCACTCATCTCCAAATGGTATCGTACTAAAATGGCCTTAACAAACGGCGTAGACCTTGTTGTAGAGCTTCCATATGCATTCGCAACACAAAAGGCCGAAACTTTCGCAAATGGCGCAATTTCGATTTTAAACGCCCTTGGTGTTTCTGAAATTTGTTTCGGTAGTGAAGATGGACAAGCTGAAAATTTCTACAATACCATCGCTATACAAAAAAATGAAGAAGAGACTTTTAATCGTCTTGTGAAGCAATTTATGAATGCAGGTAATAGTTATGCAAAAGCTACATCTGAAGCCTTTCTACACATCTTACCATCCGAAAAAAACGTAGATATGTCACAACCAAATAACATTTTAGGCTTACAGTACATTAAAGCAATTCTCTTACAAAACAGTTCGATGCAAGCACAAACTATAAAAAGATTCGCCTCTCATTATCATGATGAAACATTTCACGATCAACATATTGCAAGTGCAACAAGTATTCGCAAACAGCTATTTAATGAAAACAGTTCCTCTACAACTATTGAGCCTTTTATCCCGAAAATGACTGCTTCTCTTTTAGAAAACTACAAGCAAAACTACGGGACGTTACATAACTGGGAAAAATACTTTTCATTTTTTAAATACAAACTTATGACGATGTCTTCAGAGGACTTACAGCATATATATGAAATGGAAGAAGGTTTAGAGCATCGTATTTTATCAAAAATACAAAACAGTTCATCTTTCTATTCATTCATGGAAGCATTAAAAACAAAACGTTATACATGGACTAGATTGCAAAGAGCTTGTACACATATTTTAACAAATACAACGAAGGAAGAAATACACAAAGCAAATATAGAGCAACATGCGCCGTATATCCGTCTTCTCGGAATGTCACAAAAAGGACAAACTTATCTTTCTAGAAATAAGAAAAAAATTGAACTCCCAATCCTTACTCATACAAAAACATTCGAACATCCAACTTTAGACATAGAACGAAAATCAAATGCTGTATATTTCTGCATAATGCAAGAACCTTTGCGGACACAACTGCTAAAACAAGACGCAACGCATCACCCAATTCGTTATGATGAAATAATGAAAAAATTCCTATAAGAAAAACCTCTCTTCTTCAGAGAGGTTTACTTTGTTTTACCCATTTTTTCTAAATACGTTAATGCATCATCCAGTGTGTCCACCGGTACAATTTTCATCTTTGTTTTAATATCTTTCGCAGCTTCAAGAGCATCTTTATAATTCGATTTCTCTACACCTTTTTCATTTGGCGCAAAAAACACTTCAGCTCCCGCATCACTAGCAGCTACTACTTTTTGCTGAATACCACCAATTGGACCAATTTCTCCTTTATCATTGATTGTACCTGTTCCAGCTATTTCATGTCCGTTTGTTAAATCTTCTTCAACGAGCTGATTATAAATTTCTAGTGTAAACATTAACCCTGCTGACGGGCCTCCTATTTCATGGGAATCAATTTTCACTTTCGGATCTACCACTAACTCTCTTTCCGTAACGATAGAGACCCCTATACCGACGCGTCCATTCCCATTAGGGATCGTCTTTACATTTAAATTTTCTTTAAACTGTTTTCCGCCCCGCTTGTATTCAATATTTACTATGTCCCCTTCTTTTTTCCCTGTCATATACTCAATAAATTGTTCCGTCTTGTCGAATGTTTTTCCATCGACAGCAATAATAACATCTCCAAGCTTAAGTTTTCCTTCTGACGGCATACCCTTTGCTACACCAGCAACTAGTACACCTTTATTTTCAAAAGAAACAGAGCGATTTGCACGTTTATAAGCATTATAGATCGCTGCATTTTGCGAATCTTTCATTGCATAATTTTGGCGAAATTGATATTCTTCATCACTCTCGCCTTTTTGCAATATTTCTTCCGCCTTTGAAACGTGTGTATATTTATTAAATTGCGCGGCTATTAAGTTCACCACATTGGCAGGTCCCATTGAGACAGTGACAAGCATGAAATCACCAGACTCTTTCGTTCCACCATCTACTTGAACGTATGGCGCTAATTTCGCCGCCATACCTGGTTTTGTCACATAATACGGCAAACGCACATAAACAAGTAGCATCGCCAATATAACCCCTATTAAAATTGCATATATAAACCGAAAACGCTTAAACATTATGTTTCTCCTTCCACTGCTCAATTAGTAAATAAATGTTTGAAATGTGTTTTTCTGCTTCCACTTCTCCGACCCGAATGATATCTTCAATATGTGTAAAAGCACGCGAACTAAATTGTTCTACTGCTGGCCGCATCATTAAATCTGATGCTATTTGCCGATTCATCACGAGTTCATGTTGCATAATTTCAATACTTTGCATAATCACATCATAAATCGATGTAACCTCTCCATTCACCTTAATTGGAGATACATCAACAGCAATAACAATATCAGCCCCTAAATCTTTTACAACCGATACGGGAATACGGTCAATTACCCCTCCATCCACTAATAAGCGCCCATCTATTTTCTCTGGAACAAACACCCCCGGCACAGATATACTAGCTCGAACCGCCTCCGCAATCGGACCGCTTGTAAAAACAACTTTTTCCCCCTTCAAAATGTCAGTAGCCACAACAGCCGCCGGGATATCTAACTCTTCTAAATTTTTATTATATGTAAACATTTTAATCATATCTTTGATACGTTTTCCAGCAATAAATCCCATTTTAGGAACTGTAAAATCCAAATAATATTTCCTTTTAAAAACAGCGGCCAATCTATACAGTCTTTCAACGTCACAACTCGCTGCATAAAATGTACCAATTAATGCTCCTATACTACTACCTGCTATCATGTGAATAGGGATGCCAGCTTCCCTTAACACTTTTATTACCCCTATGTGAGCAAAACCTTTTGCACCTCCGGATCCAAGCGCTAAACCGATTTTTGGTTCCTTCATTTTTCTCACCCTTTAATTTTTTTCATTCCTTTTTCATACTTATGGTCTAAATTCACCACATATCCACGTATACTGAAATGAACGTTTTTGGGACAAAGGGGGATTTTCTTACATGTACGAAAAATGGAAAACTGCTTTTCTTACCATATCAATGTTATTTTTAACCTTTTCTCTTGTACTTCACCCCCAAGATGCTTTGCAAGCTTCAATTCGCGGGTTAAATATATGGTGGGAAGTTGTATTCCCTTCACTACTACCGTTTTTCATCATTGCGGAACTTCTAATCAGTATTGGTATTGTAAAATTTATCGGTGTTATATTAGAACCACTAATGCGTCCACTGTTTCGTGTTCCAGGGGTAGGCGGATTTGTTTGGGCAATGGGAATGGCTTCAGGATTCCCCGCTGGCGCCAAATTAAGCGCTAGACTACGCAAGAGCAATCAACTAACACAAATCGAAGCGGAACGACTCGTATCTTTCACAAATTCTTCTAATCCACTTTTTATTTTCGGAGCGGTTTCTATTGGTTTTTTCAATAATCCGAAATTAGGGCTCGTATTAGCAGCAGCACATTATATAAGTAACTTTATCGTCGGATTACTTATGCGCTTTTATGGTAATAACGATACTTACATAAAAGACAAACATACGAATCAAAAGCGTGCCTTTCAAAACCCTTTTTCCATCCTCCACCAAACACGTATGCAAGAAAAAAGACCGATTGGAAAACTACTCGGTGACGCTATCGTTTCTTCTATTCAAACATTGCTCATGATTGGTGGGTTTATTATTTTATTCTCTGTTTTAAATAAAATGATTACTGTTTTCGAAATTACAGAAGCGCTTTCTTTTATTATGCAACATATTTTATCATTCTTCCAACTTACATCCCAATTTAATATTCCGATATTATCCGGTATTTTTGAAATGACGCTTGGAAGCCAAATGATTAGTCAAATTAATGAATCAACACTTCTTCAACAAGCGATGGTAACAAGCTTCATTCTAGCATTTAGCGGCCTTTCTATTCAGGCACAAGTAGCAAGCATATTAGCGGAGACAGATATCCGCTTTAAACCTTATTTTTTAGCTCGAATTATCCAAAGTATTCTCGCTCCTATTCTCACTTTTATATTTTGGGGGCCATTTTATGAAAAAGTTCATTCTTTCTCGCCTACGCAAGAAGATCTTCCCGTATTTTTATTGAATCATTCTTACACACTAACTGATATTTGGACATCATTTATACACTACGGACCAATCTTCACCTTATTTTGTTTATATTTATATGTTATCTTATTGTTTTTACGCATTCATAAAGAAAAACCCCGTTCACTTTAACGGGGTTTTAAACTTTTCTTTTAAAGCACGCTCTACAATCGGAGGAACAAGGTCTACTACACTTCCACCATATCTCGCAACTTCTTTCACAATACTTGAACTTAAAAATGAATATTGATTATTTGTCATAATGAAGAAAGTTTCGATACTTTCGTCTAGTTTTCGATTCATTGAAGTAATTTGCATCTCATATTCAAAATCAGAAACTGCTCGTAAACCACGTAATATTGCATTTGCATTACGCATTTTTGCATATTCCACCAATAATCCACTATGTGAATCAACTTTTACATTCGGAATATCCTTTGTCGCCTCTCGAATTAACTCTAGGCGTTCTTCTACCGAAAAGAATGGTTTTTTTGATGAATTGTTTAAAACAACTACATATACTTCATCAAATACTTTTGCTCCCCTTTTAATAATATCCAAATGTCCAAGGGTAATTGGATCAAAACTCCCTGAAGAAATAGCTATACTTGTCATTCTGTCCCCTCACCTTCATACTTATAAATCGAAATTGCTGTAATCCCGTAGTTTTCTGCCCGTACTTTTACAAGTTCTCCTATAGAATCAGGTAAAACCACGTCATCCCCATGCTCTGCCATAATGATGCCATCTTTATTTAACAATCCATGTTGATCCATTACACTAACTAAAGACACAATTTTTTGAGCTTTATATGGAGGGTCTATTAGTATAAGATCGAATGATATTTCACGCTTTATAAGCGCCTTTACCGCACGCTCTGCATCATTTCGGTACACTTCAGCTTGTTCTTGTAGTCTACAGCTTTCTAAATTTTGATGAATGACTTTTATCGCTTTACTATCTCGGTCAACAAAAATCGCTTTATCAATCCCTCTACTTATGGCCTCAATTCCAAGACCACCGCTACCACCAAATAAATCAAGAGCGATACCACCATCATAATAAGGACCTATCATATTAAAAATAGATTCTTTCACTTTATCTGTCGTTGGACGCGTTGTATTACCAGGTACCGCTTTAAGTGGGTGCCCTTTACATTTTCCTGAAACTACTCTCATCTGTTGTCACTACCTTTATTTCAATCTATAGAGCGATTACAGCAAATTCATTTCAATTCGGTAACCGCTACCGATTCATACTATTTCATACATTTTTTCATTAATCTGTTATTTAACTAATTGAAAACCTCAGTTAAAATAATCGCTCGCTATTTCTTTCATATCCATTTCACTATTTGCAAGCAACAACCCTCTATGTACATCAGTTCCACTTTACCTTTTTTATCCTATCATAAAATAAAAAAAAGAAAAATAAAAAGCCTAACATAAATTTTAATTTCATTATGTATATCTTCATTTTAGATTGGACATAAATAAATATAACAACATCATTTTCGATGTTGTTGCCAACCGCGGAGAAGACTTACGTTTCCCCATAAGTTCTTCCTCCGGTTTCTCCTCTCCCTTTGCCTTCTTACTAGTAGTACATACTAGTATTAGAAGGGCCCTGCTTTGCAGGGTTTTTTTATTTGTCTACTTTTCATTTAAAAAGTGAGGTGGTACAGTAAAAGAAAGAGGAGGAAAAAATATGATTCAACGCTTTATAGAACTCGGAGAAGGCTACTCTGACTTATATGAATTACTTGAAATTGCCAAAACAAACCAAGAACGTGTAACACATATGTTACAATTCGAAACTGTAAAAAACGAAAAAAAAGTGTGTTCACTTGTTGTAATACTAAAACCGACAACTACTGGTGATTTCCAACCATTATACATATGTCGTGAAGGCATTCCTGTACTTGAAAATAAAAAAAGTAAACGTGTCGTTTTATTTGAAGAAATGGCGGAACAAATAGGGAAAAAAGTTACTCCCTTTACTGTAAAACCATCAACAACTTTCCCTGAAAAAGAACTATTTTTTAATCATCTAATCGGTATTTTACGAATGAACAATTTCATTCCTCCAATGAAATAACACGTTATTTCAAGTAAAAAAAATCCCCTGCTAAATTTAGCAGGGGATTTTTTTTACTTAGCTATAATCGTATTCTTTTGCCCGATCAGGACGCGAATTTTCGAATTCCGTTTTTAAAAATGGGCGATACGACTGTTCTACTTTTTTTACAAAAGGAAGTTTATTCAATTTTTGCATCATATGCTCAATTTGTTCCATATCACAATATACAACGGCATATTTCAAACGTTTTGATATGTAATGAATGTTACCATATTTCCTTAAAATCTTGGCATGTTTCAATGAATGTAAATAAACAATCATACTTTGTCGTTGCCCGAACATAATCTTCTCCATCTTCTCCTTTTAAAAACTTATATTCTTATATTTTATGAAAACCAATCATAAATTTATGACATTAAAGAACAAACTCTGTATACGTTTTCTTCTATATTCTAAAAAACGGGGTAAATTACCCCGTTTTTTTACAACCACAACCGCCTCCGGTACCACAACCACCGCCACAGCCACCCGCATCAAAAAACGGATTTCCTGTTGGAACTTTAACGGAAGAAGATACCTCAGAACCAATTGCTACACTAACTTCATCTAATAACTTCTGTAAAGCTGTTTCTGCTCTTTTAAAAGTTGCAACCTTATCATGCATATCTACAGAACGCTTTAATTCCCTCATTTTCGTCGAAACGAAAGTATAATCAGGATGATATTTACCAAAACGTTGCACTTCTTCGTATCGCTCTTTCATCGCTGTAAATTGCTGAATTAGCGTCTGGACTTCTATATCTTCTTGTAAATCCTTATAATACTTACGGTAATCTTCTGCTATATCTGAACAGATGATCGCTTTTGCAAGCTGCTCTGCCTTATCTAAAATCAATACGCTTTCCAGCGTCGCTACAATCATGAGAGACACCTCCGAGTATTCATCATAACACATTTGGAACAGAACTACTAATTGAAGTGTCTCACCTAAAAGAAAGATATGATTCTAATTACTTTTCATACAATCTCCTTGCACTCTTATATACTAATATGCTCCGCAATATTATATTTAAGAACATCCCATTTCCCGCTATTCTCTTTCACGTAGCTAATACATGCGTTTTTTAACGGCGTTTTAAATGTAATTTCATTTGGTGCAATTGCGTGTAAAATAGCTTTTATTGCATGTGAATGCGCAACAATGATAATACGTTTATCTCCATGTGCTGCTGCAACCTGTTGTAAAGCCGTAAAACAGCGCTCTAGAATTTCTTCATCCTGTTCCATTCCTTCTACATTACCTTCTGTAATTAACTCTCTAACGGCCGCAACTGGTTTCCCGGAAGCTTCCCCAAAATTACGTTCCATAAATCGCTCATCTAATAAAATAGATGGTAATCCAATAGCCCCAGCAATTTCCTTAGCTGTTTCTTGCGCTCTAATTAACGGGCTACTTATAATTATATCCCACGATTCCGCTTGCAAGGCAGCTGCACTTTGACTCGCTTGCTTCTTCCCAACTTCATTGAGTGGAATATCTTCGCGCCCTTGAATAATCTCTTGAAAGTTCCAATCAGTTTGTCCATGTCGTACTAAACAAATTTCCGTCATGCTGCAACTCCTTTTTTAAATAATCCGATTCTATTGTAACAAAAGTTTTGCATAACGGACATAGTTTTCCCTTCCAATTACGTCGTATTTTGCTGCTTCATATACTGGAACATATCAATCATAATTGAAGCAACGGCCAATTGATTTTGAAATTTTTCCACTTTATCTGGTATCGTTTTTTTGAAATGCTGCATGGCAGCTAACTCAAAAGCTTCTTTTTCTTCTGGGTTACGCGTCAATTTCCGGTACCAGTATGGCTGTTCCCGAATATAGCGAGCTAAATCCTCATCAGCTTTTATAAACTCCATAAGCTCTGCTCTCATTCTCTTTCCCCCTAATCCTTTTGAAAGAAAAAAGGATTATTTTCAGAAGTACTTTGTTCTTGCTGCGCACGGTTTCCTTGAAATTGTTGAATAACTTGTTGCACGCTACCAATCGCACTCGTTACATTTGCTAAATGATGTTGCATTTGTTCTACGTCTAGCTTTTTAAAGAAAGAAAGCATTTGCCCCATCACATCAGCAGTTTTTTCCTCTTCTGTTCGATTTTCTTTTTCTTCTTTATTTTCTTTTACCGAAGAAAAAGCAGGTGCTCCATCAGGTCTATATGCTGTCCATATTTGATCTTCTTCACCAAGTAAGTACCATTCTTCATAAAATTGCTGCCAAGTTTTTTGACCACCTCTAACCTCATGAACCATTTTAGGGTGATGGTTTACAAACTCTTTAAACTGTTGAACCGATGGATGTAACGGCCCTTTTGTTGTTGGCATAATCCTCACCTCTTCATGTATATCTACTATATTGTAAGAAAAAAAAGGCACATGGTTCGCCTATTTTTAGACGATTCATGCACCTTTTTATCTTCCTATTTGTGGACAATTAAAGCCCGATTGGTGAAGACTAATAATCAATGAAGGATGCCCCGACTGATTAAAGTTTCATTTTATTTTCGGATAAAGTTTTGAGTATAAAATTTATCATATACCCCAACACCTAATCCAGTAAATTGTTCGTTTAATAAATTCTTTCTATGCCCCTCACTATTTAACCAACCCTGTACCGCCGCAATTCCATCACTATGTTGCGCCGCTATATTCTCACCAGCAAGTTGAAAAGCCACTTGCCCACGTTGCAAGCGATCTCCTAACGTACCAAAAGTAGGTGAATCGTGCGAAAAATAATTATTATCCTTCATATCTTTACTATGGCCAAATGCAACATCTGCAGTTTGTTGATCCAATGTTAACAACGGTAATTGATGACGACTCCGAATAATATTTGTTAAATCGAGAATTTGTTGCATATTTCCATTTTCTACTTGCTTCATTTTTTCTGGCGTCAGCGGCTGTTCCGCTATTAATTCACCTGAATAAACAAGTTGATATGGTCTTTGTCGTAATAACGTTTCATCATCCATATAACGAAGACCAACAAGCTCATGTGTAAAGTGATCAAAGTATAATTGTGCCCATCCATCTTCTACAGGTACTAGCGGTTGTTCCATTACTTCCGTATCAGATAACTCAAATTGATAACTATTCTTTCCTCTTTTTAATGAAATCTCATGTGAAAGTGGATTCTTTTTATATACCTCTTCATACTTTTCATTTATATAATAGGGAGCCACCTTAACTTGCTCACCAGCAACATACGCCGTTACAACTTTACGTTCAGCAACTCCAAATTGAACATACTGAGCTAAATCTTGATTATACACCCACCATTCATATCCATAAGCAGACGGCTCTATTCGAGATGGTTCGCCCCACTTCGCTAATAAATTCTCAGAGTCCCCGCCAAGCATATTTAAAACAGTGTCTGTGGATTCTTCATTTACTTGCTTCTTCTTTTTCACAATTTTATTTTCTTGCTTAGAGTGAGATGGGGTTAATATATATTGTGACACGAGTAACTTCCCGTATAAATCAACAGCTAAAATTAAAAATGTAATCATTACGATACGCAATAATTTCTTCAAACGATATACCTCCTGAACAAAGCATAAAATCGAGATATACACAAATCCTTTTATTTCCTTTTTTTGTGTGTACCGTACTCTTTTCACTATATCATATTTTCACGAAAAAAGTCTGGATTATCCCTTTTCTCGCAATACGAATTGCACTTTCTTATTATTCGTACTATTATAAAAATAATGAACTAACATTAAAATAAGGAGGTATTCTATGCAATTTACAAATACAAACTTTACTGATGCAGTCGTTGATCTAACTCTTTTAACTGAGATTATGGAAAACAATCATTTTGTACTTGCCGGACAATGGGATTACGAACGCGTTACATATGATTATAAATTTGAAATATTAAAGGATATTTATTATTTACGTGTACAAGGATTTGCTGTTGAAGGTGACATCGGCGGCAGACACGCTCAAGTAAAACTATTGCCACCCTTATTAGGAAAACATTATTATCCTCATGGCGTTGAATATGGCGATGATGAGATTTTCCCAACGAATGTACTTCAAAAAAGCGAACAACTCCTACAAAATATTGAAAAAGAGTTGAAAGAATTTCAAATTATTGAGTAAATAGAACAAGCGCATCATATCGATGCGCTTGTTCTATTTCTCTTACCTAAGAATGAATCGTCTTTTTGACTGGATACCCATAAATGGATCCATCTTTTACTTTAATCTCATCTTCCCAAGGAACCTTATATTTACCTTCAGCTAAATCTTTTACAAACGTATACGGGTTTTCTTTCACCCCACCAGGAGTCGCTACATATCCCCTTGAACCTAAATTATATATATTATTTTCGAGACCCCATCCTAATCTAGCCTGATCTGCTAGCTCCGGATATACTTCGGCAGTAACAATCTCCCAAGGGTTTCGGTGTCCCTGCACTAAAGTAGTCCCATCAAAATTACATACTTGTCCTTCACCAAAGTAATAAAATACACCATCATAACCCGCTAAGTTCACTGACAATGTATACATTAAATTTTGCCATGCATTTGAACGATTAGTTAACATCCATTGTTCACTAACTTGTGTGCTATATCCGGAAATACGAATCAAGACATTTGCACCTTTATAGGCCGCTTCACGGGCTACTTCAGGGAACATACCATCATGACAAATACAAACAGCTAATTTACTTCCTCCAGGTCCATCACAAACAGGTAAGCCTAAATCTCCAGCTTTCCAAGGCTCGACTGGCACCCAAGGATTTAACTTACGATACTTCAAAATCATTTCACCCTGTGGATCAATAATAATTGCTGTATTATACGGTTCTCCACCATCAGGATTTCTTTCCATTATAGAAAAAACACCATATACTTCAGATTCTTTACATGCCTCAGCAAATAAGTCTGTTTCTGGTCCAGGAACTGTACATAAAAACTCTTCTGTAGTCCATTTTTTTGTATTGAGCCCCTGTGTACTATATTCGGGAAATACTATCAATTCTAATCCAGGATAACCTGATTTCGTTGAATGAATTGTTTTTATGATCTGTTTAATTTGTTTATCAATGTCTGCACGCGACTCTACTACCGGTACTGGATATTGAATTAACGCTGTTAAAAAACCACTAATCGGCTTTACCATGCTTCCACTACTACCCATTTAAATTCCCCCTTAAAATAGTTCATGTTTATTAAAGATAACAATATAAAGTGAAACTTTAATCAGTGGGGGTTTTGTCCATCCCCCACTGATTATTAGCCTACACCAATCGGGCTTTTACGGGGAGTTGATCTCCCGCCTAACTCCCTCGCAGTCGCCAAATTTCGAGGTGGGAGTCTTACTGCCCCTTAATGCGGGATAAATTTGTAATTCTCTAAAAAACTTGCACTACATATGGAATTATTACGTATTAAAGCTAGTAGTAAGTTTTATATCCACTTTAGTACATGCCTACACTAACTTAACATGAAAAGTTTGAAAATTCAATCTTTTATAATTAGCTAAAACCAAAGAAGAAAAAAGTGTATGGAATCCCACACACTTTTTTACTTAGTCTGTAAATACGGCGGCAATTGTTGCAACTGCTCTTTATCCTTTTCACGCTCTCTACGTGCCCATTTAAAGAACACATAACCGATAATCGTACCGTACACTATTTCCTGGACAATTTTCATAATGATACCGCCTGTTTGTTGGTCTTCTACTACCGGCATCCAATGTAAAAATTCTGGTCCAGTTATATTTAAATCTGATAAAGTCCCCGCCGGTACACAGAGCTCCATTGCCTTCATCCAAGCGGCCGGATCTGTATATGTTGCAAATAATGGTGCAGTCGCAAAAATTATTAACGCACAAGCTGGCGTTAATAAAATACCATTAGCAAACATATAACCAAGCTTCTTAATATCACTTAAAGTTTGATATTCTGGTAGCGGATTTAACATCGGCCACCACATCATCATTGCTGCAAAAAACAATATAGCAAGGCAAATAGGATGCGCTATTTGACTTTGTTTTACTGTATCAAAAACAACTGGCAAATGATAAAAGGAAAACAGACCGTTAAATACCAACAACGCAATAAGTGGCTTTCCAAAAACCTTTAGCACAATTTGAACGAACTTAAAAGAAGTAATATATTGATATAACCATACGGGTATACCAAGCAGTAATAACGGAGGCACCGCAATATACATTACTGCCATCTCAAGCATATGTGCACTAAATATAATATGACCAATTAAATCAATAGGTCCTCCCTTTACAAAATACAAAAGAACAATCCCGGTCGTAAAATAAAAAATTTGCTTCTTACTTACCTTCGTCGCATTTTCAAATCGCGTTCTATATGGTCCAATAACTAAAAAATAACTAATAAGAATCGAGATCATAAATAATAAAAAAATCGGACTCCATAAAGCTTGAAAACCAAATACCCATAAGTTTTCCATTTCCACACCTACCTTTTCAAAATCCTTATATTTCATATACAAAGAGGGCTATGATAAATCAGAGCCCCCTACTATCACTGTTTAAATCCACACAATTGTCATAAAGGCTAATATTGTTAATAAACCAATTAACAATCCAGAGTATAAGAAGAAACTCGCCGCTTCATGCCCTTTATGACTCATATGCATGAAATAATATAACTGAAATATAACTTGAATGACTGCTAACAATAATATAAATGGAACCGAAAAAATCGGGCTAAATGTTTTCGGATATGCCACCGCTGCAAATGCAACTAATGTTAAAAAAATCATTAGTGAAAATGTAACAACTTGGTGCTTCATTTCCTCTGCACTTTTTCTCTTCCGATAAACAAGATCCACCTTAGGATTATTCGTTTGCTTAACCGCCATTGTTTATCCCACCATTCCCATCAAATATACTACAGTGAAAATAAACACCCAAACTACGTCAATAAAGTGCCAATAAATTGATGCAACATAAAACTTTGGTGCGTTGTATAAATTCAAGCCTCTCTTCGCGTTTCTAAAGATTAATGTTAAAATCCAACATAATCCAAACAACACGTGGAGCCCGTGTGTACCAACAAGAGCATAAAATGCAGAACCAAACGCACTACTTCTCATAGTATGCTTAAATTCATGCGTATAATGATAAAACTCATATATTTCAAACCCCAAAAATCCTAAGCCAAGCAACACTGTTATAAGTAACCAAAGTTGCATTTTCTTAAAGTTAAAATTTTTCATATGATACATTGCGTATACACTCGTTAAACTACTTGTTAACAAAAGCATCGTCATAATGAAAACGAGTGGCATTTGAAACATCTCTTGAGATGTTGGTCCACCATTTGTAGAGTTCTTTAACGCTAAATATGTGCCAAATAATGAAGCGAACAACACTGTTTCGCCTCCAAGAAATAACCAAAAACCAACAAACTTATTTTTCCCCTCAAGGGTTGCTTTTTCAGGCTCTGCTGGAAATGTTTCATTCGTTAATTTCTCATCTACATGCATTACGCCTTGCCCCCCTTATCATCTAAATCTTCCTTATGAATATGATATCCATGATCATCAATTACTGAACGAAGGAACATTGTACCAAACGTAATGATTAAACCGATAATCGCTACTAATAACCAAAATTTATCTTTGCCACCCTGCATATACATCGCACCAAAAGCAGCTATAAATAGACCTAGAGAAATAATAAACGGTGAAAATGAAGAATTTGGCATATGGATATCACCGACCGGTTCCGCTGCTGTCATCTCTTTATTACCCTCACGCTTTTCAATCCAAAACGGATCTAATCCACGAACAAATGGTAACTGTTTGAAATTATATTCCGGTGTAGGTGCTGGCATTGTCCACTCTAATGTACGTCCATCCCACGGATCACGACCAGCCTTCTCTTTTGATACCGTTGTTTTTATTACATTGAATAAAAGAACAATCGTTCCAAGAGCCATAAACACTGCTCCAATAGAACTAATCATATTCCCCATTTCCAATCCTTGCCCCTCTAGATATGTGTAGTAACGACGCGGCATACCGATTAGACCTAGGAAATGCTGAATAAAGAACGTTAAATGGAAACCGATAAAGAATAACCAAAATGTTATCTTTCCTAACGTTTCATTTAATACTTTATTAAACATAAGTGGCCAATAATAATGCGCACCTGCAAGTAAACCAAATACAACACCACCAACAATTACATAATGAAAGTGTGCTACTACGAAATAATTATCATGAAACTGATAATCAGCTGGTGCAGAAGCAAGCATAACACCTGTAACTCCACCCATAACGAAGGATGGAATAAAAGCTACCGCCCACATCATTGGTGTTGTAAACCTAATACTTCCACCCCACATTGTAAAGAGCCAGTTAAATATTTTAATACCCGTTGGAACTGCAATCGCCATTGTTGCAACCGAGAAGATAGCATTTGCAACAGGCCCAAGACCAACAGTAAACATATGATGCGCCCATACCATAAATCCTAAAAACCCTATTAATACTGTCGCGAACACCATAGAAGAATAACCGAATAATCGTTTTTTCGAAAATGTGGCGAAGATTTCTGAGAATATTCCGAAAGCTGGGAGTATAAGAATGTATACTTCCGGATGACCGAAGATCCAGAATAAATGCTCCCATATAATCGTGTTCCCACCTAGTGCCGGATTAAAGAAACTTGTGCCAAATAAACGATCTAACATTAAAAGTCCTAATCCTACAGTTAATGGTGGAAATGCAAATAAAATAAGTGAAGATGTTACAAATGTTGTCCATGTAAACATCGGCATGCGCAT
Source organism: Bacillus sp. FDAARGOS_1420 (assembly GCF_019344915.1). Taxonomy (NCBI): domain Bacteria; kingdom Bacillati; phylum Bacillota; class Bacilli; order Caryophanales; family Bacillaceae; genus Bacillus; species Bacillus sp. FDAARGOS_1420. Next base: position 3,015,766 of record NZ_JAHWJB010000002.1, read on the forward strand.
GTACGTCATCCCTGGCGCACGCATATTAATAATTGTAACAAGGAAGTTAATACCTCCAATTAATGTACCAATACCTGATATTTGCAAGCCGAGTACATAAAAATCAACACCATGTCCTTTAGAGGCTAAAGCTAAAGATGCATATGATGTCCACCCTGCATCAGGCGCTCCTCCTAAAAACCAACTTAAATTTAAAAATAATCCACCAAAGAAAAATAACCAAAATCCGAGCGAATTCAAAAACGGGAACGCCACATCACGTGCTCCAATTTGAAGTGGTACAGCGGCGTTCATAAATGCAAACACGAGTGGCATAGCTGCGAGGAAAATCATTGTTGTACCGTGCATCGTTAATACTTGATTATAAGCATCCCCAACAAGAAAAGCATTGTTAGGAATCGCTAACTGCAGGCGAATAAATAGTGCTTCTATTCCACCTATTACAAAAAACAATCCACCTGCAATTAAATAGAGAATGGCAATCTTTTTATGGTCTACTGTCGTTAAATAATCCCATATGACAGCACCCATCCCCTGTTTTTTTGCTACAGAACTCACGTTTTCAACCTCCCCTTCGCAAATGATCCCTCTTTATTTTTCAATCTTTAACGTTTGTAAATATGCATTTAATGCATTAATTTGATCATCCGTTAAGTTGCCATATTTACCAGTCATTTTATTACCTGGTTTCATATTTTCAGGATCTTTGAGCCATTTTTTTAAGTTCTCTTCATTATTTTCGGCAATACCAGCAACCATATCGCGATCTGCAAAGTTTGCTAAGTTCGGTGCGATACGAGCAGAAGGTGGTCTACTATCATTTGATCCAACTGCATGACAACCAATACAGCTTTTATTAAATATTTCTTGACCCTCTTGCGCCTTTGTAGAAGCTACTTCTTTTTTTCCATCAATCTTCTTCATGTCAGCAAGCCACTTTTTGTACTCGCTTTCATCCAGAGCTTTCACTTTGAACTGCATTAAAGAATGTGATGGGCCACAAAATTCTGTACAAAAACCATTATAAGTGCCCGATTTATCTGCCTTTAACCACATTTTGTTTACATTATCTGTATTTGTATCCATTTTCCCAGCTAAAGATGGAACCCAAAACGAATGTTTAATATCGGCACCCTTCAAATTCAAATACACTTTCTTACCTGTGGGGATAACTAAATCTTGAGAAGTTACTATTTTTTCTGATTTATAAGAAAATTCCCACCAATAAAGATTCGCTGTTACATCAACAACGATAGTATCTTTATCAATATTCTTTTTCTCCATCGCACTTACATCAGCAAGCTTGAATGTATATGTAACAGTCGGAACAGCCAAGATTAACAAAAGAATAATCGGAATGACTGTCCATATAATTTCTAGTTTGTGATTTCCTTCAACTTGCTCTGGAATATAATCTTCCTCACCCTTTTTTTGTCGGAAACGCACAATTACATATAAGAAAATAATAGTAACTACAAGTACTACTCCTACCATGATTGCACTCGCTAGTAAGAGCAAATCATATTGCATTTTTGCTACTTCCCCTTGCGGAATTAAAGTAGACTGAAAAGCTTTACCGCATCCCCCTAACAGTAAAGCCAGCAGTGAAACGAACGAAAGCAGTCGCCACTGTTTCTTCATACAAACAACCCCCACTTTCTTTGTGAATTAGATTGTACTTTATAGTTAAGTAAAGTAAATCTCAACGTAAAGAAATCCAATCATGTCGTTGTCTTAGAAGAATGTAACTACAATCATTGACACAAATAAGATTGTTAAGTAATTCAGGGAATAAACAAACATTTTTACGGACCACTTGATGTCATCTTGCTGACGGAAGCCATAAAGCCCTAATGCGATCCATCCGATGTTAAGCAATGTTGCAATTACCATGAATGTTATTCCAAGTCCACTCATATAAAATGGTAGTGGTAATAAACATACTGTCCAAATCATAATCTGACGTTTCGTAATATCAAATCCCTGTACAACAGGAAGCATTGGGATTCCTGCATTTCGATATTCATCAACACGCTTCATCGCTAATGCGAGGAAATGTGGGATTTGCCAAATAAACATAATTAAAAATAACATCCAAGCAATTGGATGATTTAAAGACGGATCAATTGCCGCCCATCCAATTAAAGGTGGAACTGCTCCTGATATACTACCTACAACAGTATTTAACGTATATTTTCTCTTCGTCCATAACGTATATAAAACAACATATGTGAAGGCACCAATAAATGAGATTAACACTGCCATCGGTGTAGTAAGTAATAAAAATACAAAGCCAAGAAGTAAAATTACAAGTCCAAATGCAAGTGCAAAGCCAGGTTTATATTTACCTGTTACCGTTGGACGGTTTTTTGTTCTTTCCATTAATGGATCGATATCTCGGTCAATGTAGTTATTTAAACAACATACCCCTGCCATAATTAATGCCGAACCAACGATTGTGAAAAATAACTTATCTAGATTGTCCATAACACTCAATCCATTAAAATGTAAAGCCAACCAAAATCCTGTAAATACAGTAAGTGTATTTGAGTTTACAATCCCCATTTTAACGAGCGCTGATAAATCTTGTAACCGAGTTGTTTCCGGTACAATTGAAACAGCTGACTCATCATGCAGCTCACTTGTTGCATGGTTCATCACTTTAACCCCCTCTTAAACCTATCATCTTTCTAAGCATATATTTCATGTGAAATATTCCGCTTCTATATAGCAATATTATTACAGTAGAAATATTGTTAACCCATTCTACTACTAATCTACGCCCATACTCCAATATATTAAATCACATTTCCCGAACATTTTGTGAAGAAAACATGAACTTTTTGTGTCGAACGTTAAAAAACTTTATTCTAATTTATCCTTATCATAACATGATGTTATCTTCTATAATAAACTATTTTGTCATATTTAGCATGTATTCTCCCCATTTCTTTTCAAAATAGCCCGAATTCCTCCTAAAATATGTATTTTAAATCCCATTTTTTTCTTTATAATACGTACGTTGTCCTCGCCCTCCATTTCTTTGCTATTTTATTATTTTTTATATATCATAGGACTGTAGCACGTTTTATTCTATACATAATGGAATGAAAATATTTCGCAATAACTTCATAGCAGAAAGATGGTGAAAGAGATTGCAACGCTTTATTAAATGGTTAGCAGTCATTACAAGTCTCGATTTATTAGTAGTTTTACTAGGAGGCGCTTTAGTTACAAAAACGGGTTCAGGCCAAGGATGCGGCAAATCATGGCCTCTTTGTAACGGTGAATTTGTTCCATCTAATTTATCAATGGAGACTATTATTGAGCTAAGTCACCGCTTAACATCTGGATCAGCAGGAATCCTTGTTACTCTTCTTTGTATCTTGTCCTGGAAATATTATAAACATGTGCGCGAAACAAAGACGTTAGCAATTTTATCCTTCGTATTTTTAGTTGCACAAGCATTAATGGGGGCGGCGGCGGTTGTTTGGGGTCAAATGCCTGCTGTATTAGCTATTCATTTCGGTATTTCCTTAATTTCATTTGCTTCTGTCATCTTGTTAACGTGTCTTATTTTTGAAATTGATCAGAAATTTGATGCACGTTCACTTATTATGGACAAAAAAATGAAATTTCATATTTATGGTGTAACAATTTACAGTTATATCGTTGTCTACACAGGAGCTTTAGTACGTCACGAACGAGCTACCTTAGCCTGTCCAGACTTCCCTTTATGTAGCAAAAATAGACCTATGCCAACTCAACTACATGAGTGGGTTCAAATGGGGCATAGAGTTGCAGCGATGTTAATTTTCGCTTGGATACTATATGCGATGATTATCGCTATTCGCCATTACAAGCAGCAGCGTGTAGTATACTGGGGATGGATTATTTCATTTATCCTTGTTACACTTCAAGCTATAGTAGGGATTTTAGTCGTATTTACAAATGCTAGTTTAGCAATGGCATTATTACATTCGCTCTTCATTTCTTGCCTGTTTGCTGTACTATGCTATTTAGTTATGATAGGTACAAGAAGTACAGTCAATGCAAAAGAAACTGAATCAACTTCTAAGCAAACAAAATAAAGTAAAACTTTAATACCTTGCCAATTCGGCAAGGTATTATTTACACACAAAAAAGAGCTGCTTTCGCACAGCTCTTTTTCTTTATTTTAATGATCTAATTCAATGAGTAAATCTCCCGTTTGAATTGCATCCCCATCATTTACATATACTTTTTTCACTTTACCACTAAATGGCGCTTGAACCGTCGTTTCCATTTTCATAGCTTCTGTAATTGCCATGGAATCACCTTTTTTCACTTCATCGCCTTCTTTTACAACTACTTTAATAACAGTTCCCGGCATCGTTGCGCTAATATGATTTGGATTTTCACGATTCCCCTTCACACGCTGTGCAACAGTTGATTTCACGCTTTCATCTTTCACTACGATTTCACGCGGTTGTCCATTAAACTCCAGGTAAAGCACACGATTTCCATCTGGCTGTGGCTCCCCAATGGAAACTAGTTTAACCATCAATGTTTTACCTTGCTCGATTTCCACATCAATTTCTTCACCAAGTCTCATACCATAGAAGAATGTCGGTGTATCAAGCACAGATACATTTCCATAAATCCCGGCAACTTTTTCGTAGTCCATAAATACTTTTGGATACAATGCATATGCGACTACATCAAAAATTGTTACTTCGCGTCCAAGTTTGTGGAATAACTCTTCTTTTAAAGCATCGAAATCTACTGGTTCTAATAATTCACCCGGTCTTACTGTTAATGGCTCTTTCCCTTTTAAAATAATTTTTTGTAATTCTTTCGGGAAACCACCATATGGTTGTCCTAAATCTCCAGAGAACATTTCAACAACAGATCCTGGGAAGTCCATAGCATGTCCACGTTCTAAAATATCTTGTTCTGTTAGGTGATTTTGAACCATAAATAATGCCATATCACCGACAACTTTAGATGATGGTGTTACTTTTACAATATCGCCAAACATATCATTAACACGGCGATACATCACTTTAACTTCATCAAAGCGATCTCCTAAGCCAACTGCTTTTGCTTGTTGTTGAAGATTACTATACTGTCCACCCGGCATTTCATGCATATATACCTCTGTGTGAGGAGCATTCATACCACTTTCAAATGGAGCATAGTATTTACGTACATCTTCCCAATAATGAGATAGTTTTTCTAATGAGTCTATATTAACATCTGGCTGTCTTTCGTTTCCACCCAACGCATAGTATAGTGTATTCGCACTTGGTTGTGACGTTTGACCAGCCATTGAACTCACCGCTACATCGACAATATCAACACCTGCTTCAATTGCCTTTGTATACGTTAAAATACCATTTCCGCTCGTATCGTGTGTGTGCAGGTGAATTGGAATCGACACCGTCTCTTTTAATGCTGAAACTAAATCATATGCTGCGTTTGGCTTTAGTAAGCCCGCCATATCTTTAATTCCTAAAATGTGAGCTCCTGATGCTTCCAACTCTTTTGCTAAGTTTTTATAATAATTTAAATCGTATTTACTACGTAACGGGTCATGAATATCTCCTGTGTAACACATTGTCGCTTCTGCAATTTTACCAGTATCTCGTACAGCATCAATTGCAACTCTCATGCCTTCTACCCAGTTTAAGCTATCAAAAATACGGAACACATCAATTCCAGCTTGAGCAGAACATTCCACAAATTTTTGAATTAAATTATCTGGATAGTTTTTGTAACCTACTGCGTTTGAAGAGCGAAGTAACATTTGGAATAAAACGTTTGGCATTTTTTCACGAAGATCTAGTAATCGTTCCCATGGATCTTCTTTCAAGAAACGATATGCAACATCAAACGTTGCACCGCCCCACATTTCCGCTGAGAATAAGTTTGGTAACATTCTCGCTGTCGGCTCTGCAATGTGATGTAAATCTTTTGTACGAACACGAGTTGCAAGTAATGACTGATGTGCATCACGGAATGTTGTATCAGTTAAAAGTACACGCTTTTGATCTTGTACCCACTTTACTAATCCATCCGCTCCACGCTCATCCAAAATTTGTTTCGTTCCATTTTGCATTGGCTCTGAGTGTATCACATTTGGTATACGAGCATCTGGGAAAATTGGTTTCTCTTTTTTCCCTACTCCTGGGAAGCCATTTACTGTTACTGTACCAATATAATTTAACATTTTTGTTCCGCGGTCTTTACGTTTCGGGAACAAGAATAGTTCAGGTGACGCGTCAATAAATGAAGTATCATACTCTCCCGATAAGAAGTTTCTATGTTTTACTACATTCTCTAAGAATGGAATATTTGTTTTAATACCACGAATACGGAATTCTTTTAAGTTACGTTCCATTTTTGCAGCGGCTTGTTCAAAAGTAAGTGCCCAAGTAGTAACTTTTACAAGTAAAGAATCGTAGTACGGTGTAATAACTGCACCTTGGAAACTATTACCTGTATCAAGACGAACACCAAAACCACCGCCTGATCGGTACGCCATAATTTTCCCTGTATCCGGCATGAAATTATTTAGTGGGTCTTCAGTCGTTACACGAGATTGGATTGCAAATCCATGCACAACCACTTCCTCTTGCTTAGGAACACCTACCATTTTGCTATGTAATGCATGTCCATCAGCTATTAAAATTTGCGATTGAACGATATCCACTCCTGTAATCATCTCTGTAATCGTATGTTCAACTTGAACACGTGGGTTTACTTCAATGAAGTAAAACTCATCACCTTTTACAAGGAATTCTACCGTTCCAGCATTTAAATAATTTACATTTTTCGTTAACTTTACTGCAGCATCACAAATACGCTGACGCAAATCATCTGAAAGCGACACGCTCGGTGCAATTTCAACTACTTTTTGATGGCGTCGTTGTACAGAGCAATCACGCTCATACAAATGAACAACATTACCTTCTTCATCTGCTAAAATTTGTACTTCTATATGTTTAGGTTTTTCAACGAATTTTTCAACGTACACTTCATCATTACCAAAGGCTGCTTTTGCTTCTGATTTCGCGCGATTATACGATTCTCTTAATTCTTCACTAGTACGTACAATACGCATACCGCGACCGCCGCCACCAAGGGATGCTTTAATAATAATCGGGTAATCATACTTTTCAGCAAACTCTTCAACTTCTTCTATTGAATTTACTGGACCATCACTACCAGGAATAATTGGAATTTGTGCTAGCTGCGCTTGTGTTCTTGCTTTAACTTTATCTCCAAACATGTCTAAATGCTTACTTTTTGGACCGATAAAGATAATCTCTTCTTCTTCACAACGTTTTGCAAATTGAATATTTTCTGACAAGAAACCATATCCAGGGTGGATTGCATCTACATGATTACTTTTCGCAATCTCAATAATGCCTTCAATATCTAGATAAGCATCAATTGGCTTTTTCCCTTCCCCAACTAAATAGGACTCATCGGCTTTATAGCGATGATAAGAACCGCTATCCTCTTTAGAATAAATCGCAACTGTGTTTAGTCCAAGTTCTGAACATGCTCGGAACACACGAATTGCTATCTCTCCACGGTTAGCTACCAATACTTTTTGAATACGTTGCAGCTTTGTCATGATTTTCCCCCTCTATTTTCCTACCACTCTAGAGATAAAATACATACACACTCTACAGAGCGTGAAGTTCTTCACTTTCTACATTATATTATACTTAGAAAGCTTCACTTTATTTTTATCCATCATACCTTATTTTTCAACAAATGATAAGTTTTCTGTTCAATTTGTTTCACAAAAATAGTATAGCATACCTCTTCCTTTTCTAACAACAATATTGTATATCACATTCACTTAAATGTAATATACTTTTTTGTTTCAAGAGAATTAATATTGTATCACATTTAAAACCTAAAAAAATAAAAAACACATTGAACTCTAGAGCTCAATGCGTTTTTTATTTTACAACAACAAGATGCGGTCCACCTTGTTCTATTTCATTAGTCAATTCGTTTTGTTGTTTCTCTTGTCGTTTTACATAACTAGCAATATTTAACAGTATACCCATTGCAAGTAAATTAGCCAATAAAGAACTACCACCATAACTTACAAACGGTAATGGTACCCCTGTAAGCGGTATTAACCCAGACATACCACCAACATTTATAAAAGTTTGAACTCCAAACAAACTTGCAATTCCAATTGCTATTAAACTTCCAAACGGATCTTTGCACTTTTGTGCAATCCTAAATGCTCGAACAATAATAAGTAACAAACAGATTAAAATGACAGCTACACCTATAAAACCAAGCTCCTCAGATATAATTGCCATAATAAAATCTGTTTGCGGTTCTGGTAAGTATCCATATTTTTGCACACTGTTCCCTAACCCTCGACCATTTAGCCCTCCTGAAGCAATTCCAATAAAAGAATTTATTAATTGGAACCCATCATTTTGAGGATCGTTAAATGGATCAAGAAAAACTGAAAACCGTGCCTTTTGATATGGATTTAATGCATAATTACCGAGAATATATAGTGCCGGAACCCATACTATAGAAGTTAAAACAATTCGTTTAATCCATAAATTAATCCGCACTCCCGAACAAAGAAACATAATTCCTACTGTTCCTGCAATTAACAAATCGGTACCTAAATCATTTTGCTTTAAAATTAAAACCATGATTAAACCAACACCAAAAAGTACCGGTCCCGATCCTTTCAAAACAGGCGTATTCGTTTCTTGCCTTTTCGCAAAAAAATGAGCCAATACGAGGATAACAGTTATCTTCACAAATTCTGCAGGCTGTATTCCAAATATCCATCCATTTGCGCCGTTTACTGTCTTAGTGAAAAATGCAGCTGCCGCTAATAATGCAATGCTAATACCATAACTCCCCAATAAAAAAATTCGTTTCCTCCACACTTTATATGGGATAGTAGCGATAATTATTAATATGATTGTCCCAGCAGCCAAAGTCATTAATTGTCTTTTAAAAAAGAAATTTGCTGGTTTATCAAACCTCGAAATCGCAACAATGGAACTAGAACTATATACCATTATAACTCCCAGCACACATAAGATAACAAGAGGAAGTAATAAGGAATAATCCATCGATTTCCATACTTTTTTCATTTCATTTCCTCTTTCTGTTTCAATTTAATTATTGTTGTATTCCATATGTATATAGGTTCTTCCTTCTTTATTATACAAATAAAAAGCCCAAACTATTTCAGTTTGAGCCCCCTTATTTGAACCCGTTATTGTTGTTTGTTTGTAAATGCTTCATGAAGTGCAGACAACTCACGTTCGAGCTCTCCTAACATTGCTTTCCCTTGTTCTTCTCCAATAAGACCAAGGCGAACCGCAAAATCGACCTCGCGGGATAGTCCAAACATTTGTGTGTCTAAAACTTCTTCATATAATGGACATTGCGGCATTGTAAGATTGTCCATTTGTACCTTAATAAGTCTTAAAATCTTCTCTGCATCCGCTTGTAGAAGGGCTAGTGCCTTTTCCTGATGATTTGATACTGTCTCAGACGCCAAATTGATTCCCTCCGTTTCCGTCCTACTCTCTCATATCTATTAATATTAGCGATAGTTTTAATAAATTGCAATAGAAACATTTTTTGTGACAACAGTGCCTAATACTATTATACTGAAAAGTGGGAGTATAACACAAATGGGGGAACAACAATGAGCGAAATTTTATTTATTAATGGAAAAGTTCGTTTTCCAATCACTATCGATCCAACTGTATGGATTTTCGATGATCGAAAAATAGATTTGACAACTTACTTTGATGAAACTAGAGAAGACTCATCCGAATTAGAAACATACTTAAAACATACTTCAGAGCATTGGGATCGCGAAATCCGTGATGGTGCTGCCTTCCCGCCAATACAACAAAGTGTAAAGAAATATAAAAAAGAACAGCTTATTAACGGGACATTTGGCATACCACTTCATCCATTTCTAAAAAATGCTGAAATTTTAGAAGATGCTACTCATGTCGAAATAGAAACCACAGACAATACAATTACACTTCCGTTAGAAACAGCCCATAAAGCTATTCTCGGTTTTTCAAAAGAAGGTAAACCATTACGAGAAGACGGGCCTGTTCATCTATATTTCCATGATGGATCTAATAGACAAAATCCGATTCGTAACATCCGTAAATTTACAATCATTTAAATTGTATAATTAAAAGGCAAAAAAGGAGTGAGCTTAAGCTCACTCCTTTTTATAATAAATCCGCTGCTAGTTGTGCTAAATTAGAACGCTCTCCTTTAACAAACTTTACATGACCACTAATACGTTGTTCTTTAAACTTCTCTACGACATATGTTAAACCGTTATTATATTCATCTAAATACGGATGATCAATTTGCTGAGGATCCCCCATTAATACAATCTTACTTTTTTCGCCTACCCTTGTTAATATCGTCTTCACTTCATGCTTCGTTAAATTTTGTGCCTCGTCAATTATAATGAACTGGTCTGGAATACTTCTCCCGCGTATATAGGTAAGCGCTTCTACTTCAATCGAACCCATCCCAGCTAAAATAGCATCTAGCTCCCCAGGCTTTTTCGTGTTGAATAAATACTCTAGATTATCAAAAATCGGCTGCATCCACGGTCTTAATTTTTCCTCTTTCTCTCCTGGTAAATAACCTATATCTTTTCCTACCGGTACAATTGGTCTCGCTACAAGTAGTTTTTTATATAAACCTAAATCTTCCGTTTGCATTAGTCCCGAAGCTAATGCAAGTAACGTTTTTCCTGTACCTGCTTTTCCTGTTAACGTTACAAGTGGAATATCTTCCCGAAGTAGCAATTCTAATCCCATAATTTGCTGCACGTTTCGTGGGCGTATCCCCCACACTTGTTCATTGTGAAAAATAAGTTTTTTTACCTTCTTACCTAAATGATCCACAATCCCAAGTGCAGAACTAGAACCCCCTAGTGCATCTTTCATTACAACAAACTGATTTGGATAAAAAGGATGATTTGCGATTTCAGATAAAGGTAGTTCACCTTTTTCATAAAAATAATCTAACTGTTCTTTTGATATATACCCTTCTAAAAATCCTGAATATATATTTTCCACTTCGATTACTCGGTCACTTAAATAATCTTCGGCCTGCAATCCGATTGCATCAGCTTTTACCCTTACGAGTACATCTTTACTTACTAAAATAACTGATTTCCCGTCCTCTTTTTCTTGTTCTTCTAAAGAGAGGTTTTTCGCTACCGCTAAAATTCGATTATCATTTGTTTTTTCTACAAAAATATCTTGCAGTTGAACAAATGAGCGATGATTTAATTCAATACGAAATGTACCGCCGTTTTCTAACGGAATACTTTCATGCAGCTTTCCTATTTCGCGAAATTTGTCGATTAACTTAGATACATAGCGAGCATTTCGTCCTACTTCATCCATATAACGTTTTTTCGAATCAACCTCTTCTAATACAACTGCTGGAATCACTACTTCATTTGTTGCAAATGAAAAAATAGATAAAGGATCCTGCAAAAGTACATTCGTATCTAACACATAAATTTTATCCAACCTGTTACCCCCTGACTCCACTTTTAAATTTGTAGAACAAGGGTTTCATCCATAAAATATGGACGAACCATTGTTATAATTATATGTACCGTAAAAACGAGGTAGAATCGAAATTCATAGAAATTAAACCTTTTCTTTATTTTTTATTCATTTCTATTCAATATATTACTTTTTATTATAATTTTTCACATTAAATCACAATACTCACTTGTAAAAGTTTATGAACGATGTTCCTATTCATCTTCTTTATAATTCTTTCATTCCTACTAATACTTGGTTATCAAGCTTTTTAGCAGCTCGAAGATCATATGTTTTTTCATATGTTGGTTCAGTAGCAAGTTTCGCACCATAAAACATAACATCACGAACTTCTTGTACATTCACTTCTACTACCGTTAATTTTAGAGGAATCCCTTCCATTCTATCTGTTAAAATTTCACTTTCACCACTTATGGAAAATACGGATTCATTCGCCATTATAGTCAATACAACCCCTGCACTATGCCGTATATTCCCCACAATACGTGAGCGTTGATCTACCGCAAATCGAATACTAGTTTCACTCACTGCATATACCCAAGAAATAGCACTTACGTTAGGAATTTGTTTTTCGAAATCTGTTGTTGCTATCATAACGATACACTCTTTACGCAAAGATTGTACTAAATCACCTGTCAATGTAGGCTCAACTACATTCGCCATATTTCCACCTCCAAATATTATTTATATATCCTTATCATAACCTATTTTTCGAATTGCGAAAATATTATTTTTTCCCGCTATTATTCAAAAACATTATACTTCCATGATATACTTATACTGATAGAATTCGTATTGAGGTGACGAAATGAGAGTCAAATGTATGATTTGTGATAAAAAAGATATGTTAGATGACGAAAATCCTATGGCAAAAAAACTGCGTAATCGCCCTATTCATACATATATGTGCATGGAATGTACGGAACGAATTGCAGAGCGTACTACGGAACGCCATGCGAGTGGTAATTTCCGATTATATCGTGATAAAAAAGTAGAAGACGATTGGTAAACCGGAAATAAGTCCTTAATCATATAGATAAGGACTTATTTGTATTTTTCTGGTTCACGATTCATCTGATCCAAAAAACAATCAATGGCTTCTACCGGAAATCTTGCACACCTTATTTCTCCATCAATTTCATATGTAATCAAATACATTTCCTCGTTCTTTTCAACTTCTACATTTCGTAATTTATGCTCTTCATATATCATATTTTGAAATAATACATACGTTTCTTGTGCAGCTCTATCATCTGGACGTGCTTCCGCAACCGTTTTAATTGTTAACCAATTATATAATGCATCTTGTACTGAGCGCATGAAAGCCCCTCCTTTTTTCACCCTGTTTTTTGTTGTTTAGCTTGACGTAAACGCAGTCTATAAATTCCAAGTACAATTGCCGCTACAACGAGCCCCTCTCCAACGGGTAAAAAAACTGCAAAAAAAGTTAATACGGTGCATCCAATTGCTAAAGAAATATATATCACTATATTTTTTAGTACCGATAGCTTCCTTGCAAATCCTAAATTATATACAAGTGCACTTAATAAAATTATTGTTCCATAAAGCAACCACATCCCTAACTCTGGATTTTCATCAACTTTACAAAGTTTCGCGAAAAATGACATTCTTTCTAACACTATCTTTCACCCCTTCTCATGAAACAAATTCTCTTTATGTACTTAATACAAGAGTAACTCGCAAAAAAAATACTGTCCACAAAAAAGAGTAAATATTCTAAAAAAATAAACAAAAAACAAAAAAAACAGCTACCTTTATAAAAGGTAGCTGTTCTATTATTTTATGCTTCAACAGATTTCTTTTTCTTAGCAGCTCTTTCGCGCTCACTCTTATCAAGAATCTTTTTACGTAGACGAATTGATTCTGGAGTTACTTCACAGAACTCATCATCGTTTAAGTACTCTAATGACTCTTCTAAAGTCATTAAGCGTGGTTTTTTCATTGATGAAGTTTGATCTTTCGTCGCAGAACGAATGTTAGTTTGTTGTTTCATTTTTACAACGTTAACTGTTAAATCATTCTCACGTGTATGTTCTCCAACGATCATACCAGCATATACTTCTGTACCTGGTTCAACGAAGATTACACCGCGATCTTCAACTTGCATAATACCATATTGTGATGCTTTTCCTGTGTCAAGTGAAACTAGAACACCTTGGCGACGTCCACCCACTTGTCCAGCATGTACTGGTTGGTAGCAATCAAATGTATGGTTTAAAATACCGTAACCACGAGTTAATGTTAGGAATTCTGTTGTGTAACCAATTAAACCACGTGCCGGAACCATGAAAGTAAGGCGAACTTGACCATTTCCATTATTCACCATATCTAACATTTCACCTTTACGTGCGCCCATTGATTCCATAATAGAACCAGTGTATTCTTCAGGCACATCGATTTGTACGCGCTCTACAGGCTCGCTTCTTACGCCATCAACATCTTTAATAATTACTTCTGGCTTAGATACTTGTAGTTCATAACCTTCACGACGCATATTTTCAATTAAGATAGATAAATGTAACTCTCCGCGTCCAGATACGATCCATGCATCAGGAGAATCTGTATTATCTACACGTAAACTTACATCTGTCTCTAATTGTGAACGAAGACGCTCTTCAATTTTACGAGAAGTAATGAATTTACCTTCACGACCTGCAAACGGGCTATTATTTACAAGGAATGTCATTTGTAGTGTTGGCTCATCAATACGTAATAATGGTAAAGCCTCTTCATGCTCAACCGGACATACCGTTTCACCTACGTTAATGTCTTCCATACCTGAAACAGCTACTAAATCTCCAGCTTTTGCTTCTTCAATTTCTTGACGTTTTAATCCAATATAACCAAATAATTTAGTTACACGGAATTGTTTTACACTTCCGTCAACTTTCATTAATGCAACTTGTTGTCCTACTTTCATTGTACCACGGAATATGCGTCCAACCCCGATACGACCAACATAGTCATTGTAATCAAGAAGTGCTACTTGGAATTGAAGTGGCTCTTCGCTGTTATCAATTGGTGCTGGAATATGTTCAATAATTGTGTCAAACAATGATTTCATATTCTCTTCTTGATTTGCTGGATTTGAATCTAAGCTTGCTGTTCCGTTCATTGCTGATGCAAATACAACTGGGAACTCTAATTGATCTTCGTTTGCACCAAGTTCGATGAATAAGTCGACTACTTCATCAACTACTTCATCAGGGCGAGCGAAGTCACGGTCAATTTTGTTTACAACAACGATTGGAGTTAAGTTTTGCTCAAGAGCTTTCTTTAAAACAAATCGTGTTTGTGGCATACAACCTTCATATGCATCAACAACAAGTAGAACACCATCAACCATTTTCATGATACGTTCTACTTCTCCACCGAAGTCAGCGTGACCAGGTGTATCTAAAATGTTAATTCTTTTATCTTCATAGTGAATCGCAGTATTCTTCGCTAAAATTGTAATACCACGTTCTCTTTCTAGATCATTTGAGTCCATTGCGCGTTCTTCAATATGTTCATTCGCACGGAACGTCCCCGCTTGACGTAATAACTGGTCAACAAGTGTTGTTTTACCATGGTCAACGTGGGCAATAATTGCTATATTTCGTAAATCTTGTCGTTTTTTCAACATGTCCAACTCCTAATGTCTTTTTAATCCTTCTCTATTATAAGAGCGAAGGGGATACAATGGCAATCAAAATAAAATCAAGAATGAAAATATAGTTGTATTCTTACTTTTGTGAAAGTAAAATAAGATTGGAGGGTGAAGAAATGGAACACATTCAATATCGCTTTTTATTAACAGCAATTATCGGTGTTATCTTCTTAATTGGTATCGGAATTATGGTTGCTGAAAATAGTCCCATCGGCATTATTATTTGCATTATCGGCACATTTGTTACAGTTGGATACGGTTTTGTAACAAAAAGAAAAATGCGTAAATCGCAATAACATTAAAAAGTAAGAAGCTTCTTTATGCCTCTTACTTTTTTTCATTATTGCGATACAAATGGTAATAATTCTTCGTATACTCCTGGTTTTGCAACTAACACACTGCTTTTCTCTACAATAGAAAGAGGCGTTCCCAAGAACGTTGTCACTTTACCGCCAACTTCTTCTACAATAATCTGTCCCCCGCCAAAGTCCCATGGTGATAAGCGCGGTGTCACATATGCATCTAATCTTCCGGTTGCAACATATACCATTTCTAACGCTGCACAACCATATGACCTCGTACCTCTCGCCTTCTTAACGAGCATCATCATTTTTTCCATATTAAGCAATGGATTATCAGTAAGCCATATCGCATTCAAAGCTATAACTCCATGCTCTACCGTTCCTTTTTCCAACATGGGAATAGCTAAATCATTGCAAAAAGCCCCTTCTCCCTTTACCGCATGATATAGTTCGTCATGAACTGGATCATAAATAAGACCAATCTTTCCGATACCGTTCTCATAAATCCCGATTGAGATTGCGAAATTTCTTTTTTGATGAACAAAGTTCATCGTGCCGTCAATTGGATCAATTAACCAAACAACCCCATTAGAAGAGGTAATCTCATCTCCGTAGCCTTCTTCTCCTAAAATATTATGATGTGGGAATGTTTCTTTAATTTTCCCAATTAAAAACTGCTCCGTTTCTCGATCCATATTTGTTACTAGATCAGCTGCATTTGACTTTGTTTCTATAATAAGTGTTTTTTTCAGTGACGCCATTAAATGTTCTCCAGCTTCTCGAATCCACTGTTTCGCGTGTGTATCGATGTCTTTCCATACTTCTTGCATGTTTAAACACTCCGATCTATACTGTTCACAGAAAAAACGAACCCTTTATAAGGTTCGCACCAACTAATTATTTATACATATACTATTATTACGCTTCTAAACGGATCATTTCAAGTCTTAACACTTCTAATTTTTGTACGCACTCTTCTTTTTTCTGTTTGTCGTTATCCATCATCGCATCATATAAAGTTGCTAATTCATAATCTAGCTCCAAACGTAGCACCGGAATTCTCTTTTCAGCATCTGTTCTCTTTAACGCATTAATCACCTGTCTCATTTTTTTGCCTCCTCCCAATATTCGTCTGCCCTCGGACTAGAATTGATTCAATTTTCTGATTTTTTGTTTTATACTATACTATGTTGGATAAATCATCTATGCAACACAATTATATTTTTTTATTTAAATTTTTTTGTGCTGTTTTTTTTATGAATAGTACAAGCTATGCTAAAATTAAAACAAAATAGGAGTTGGAGGAACAATCATGACACTACAAACATTCACATCAACTGATTTTGAAGTCTTTACTGTTGATGGTCTTGAAGAACGAATGAGCGCAATTAAAACGAATATTCATCCTAAGCTAGAAGCTTTAGGGGAACAATTTGCAGAATATTTATCACAACAAACTGATGAAAACTTTTTCTACCATGTAGCAAAACATGCACGCCGCAAAGTCAATCCACCAAACGATACTTGGGTTGCTTTTTCAACAAATAAACGTGGATATAAAATGTTACCACACTTTCAAATTGGTTTATGGGGTACTCACGCCTTCATATACTTTGGTTTAATCTATGAGTGTCCACAAAAAGTGGAGACGGCTCACGCCTTCTTAGAACATTTAAATGATTTAAAAACAAATATTCCAAATGACTTCGTTTGGTCCATTGACCATACTAAACCAGGTGTAAAACTACATAAAACGCTTGAAACGGAAGACTTACAAAAGATGATTGAACGTTTAGCTACTGTGAAAAAAGCAGAGTTATTAGTCGGTATTCATATATCACCAGAGGAGTTTTCAGCAATGACCAACGAACAATTCCTTGCTAAGATTGAATCTACGATGCAACCACTCCTTCCTTTATATGCACTTTGTAATCGATAGTAGAAAACGGACAATTTATATTGTCCGTTTTTAGTTGTTATCACATTATAGCACTTCATATTTTATTTTTCAAAATATTTTTACATTTTAACAATCTTTTTTTCTGCTACTTCCTTTGCTTTTTGAATCGTACGATATATAGAATATCCACTTACTTCTTGAAATTCTTTATCAATTTTTTTCTCCGCTGCCTTCGATGGCACAATCTCTTTAAAACGACGATATAATTCCATCAAATCTTCTCTCAAAACTCCTTTTTCGTATACCTTTTCAATCGCTTCATAAAACTTTACAACTGCTACCATTTCTTCATTTGACCAATTGTAATCAAGTGGATATTGATATTCCATTTTTGCACCTCATTCAGTATTCTTTCTTTTTCCATTATGCTACCTTTAAGACAGCCTTTTATTCTTCACTATAACCACTCTGCATTATACACCATTTATCCATTTCAATGGAATTGTCTTCCTCTTTGCAGTATTTAAAATATAACTATTAAACATACTCACCTTGAAAATGCGATTTTTCTATACATCTATAATTATTGGTGATATAATGCTTTTGTTTTATAGAGAATAAAGTGAGACTACCATCCCCAAAAAGGCTTTTGCGAATGGCAGAAAAACAAGTCAAGTTCTAAAAGTTTGTCATCTTAATTTCCTTTTAGAATGAGATGAAATCATATAAAACAAACTCTAATAAATATTACGAAGAAGAAGGGGTGTATAGATTGTCCCAATACGAAACACCATTGTTTACCGCTTTAGTTGAGCACAGTAAGCGAAATCCAGTTCAATTCCATATTCCTGGTCATAAAAAAGGACAGGGCATGGATCCTACATTTCGCGAATTTATTGGGCATAATGCATTAGCAATTGATTTAATTAATATTGCGCCGCTCGATGATTTACATCATCCAAAAGGTATGATTAAAGAAGCACAGGATTTAGCAGCCGCTGCTTTCGGTGCAGATCATACGTTCTTTTCTATTCAAGGTACAAGTGGTGCAATTATGACAATGGTGATGAGCGTGTGCGGTCCTGGGGATAAAATCCTCGTGCCACGGAATGTGCATAAATCAGTAATGTCCGCTATTATTTTCTCAGGTGCAAAACCAATTTTCATGCATCCTGAGATTGATCCGAAGCTCGGTATTTCACATGGGATCACAATTCAATCTGTCAAAAAGGCTCTTGAAGAGCATTCAGATGCGAAAGGCTTACTTGTTATAAATCCAACATATTTTGGGTTTGCTGCAGATTTAGAGCAGATTGTAGAATTAGCTCATTCTTACGATATTCCTGTACTTGTTGATGAGGCTCACGGTGTTCATATCCATTTTCATGATGAACTACCAATATCAGCTATGCAAGCAGGTGCAGATATGGCAGCAACAAGTGTTCACAAATTAGGTGGGTCTTTAACCCAAAGCTCTATTCTTAATGTAAAAGAAGGTCTTGTGAACGTAAAGCATGTCCAATCCATTATTAGCATGCTTACGACTACATCAACTTCTTACATTTTGTTAGCATCCCTTGATGTTGCTAGAAAACGTCTTGCTACAGAAGGAACAGCTCTCATAGGACAAACAATACAATTAGCTGAGCATGTTCGTGATGCTATAAATGTTATTGAGCATCTTTATTGTCCTGGAAAAGAAATGCTAGGAACAGATGCTACTTTTAACTATGATCCTACAAAGATAATTGTATCTGTAAAAGATTTAGGTATTACAGGCCATCAGGCTGAAGTATGGCTTAGAGAACATTACAACATTGAAGTAGAACTCTCTGATTTATATAACATACTTTGTCTTATCACATTTGGAGATACAGAAAGTGAAACAGATACACTTATTACAGCATTACAAGATTTAGCAGCAACATATAGAAATAGAGCAGACAAAGGTGTTCAAGTACAAGTAGAAATACCTGAAATACCTGTGCTAGCACTTTCTCCTAGAGATGCTTTTTATTCAGAAACAGAAGTCATTCCATTTGAAAACGCAGCAGGTCGTATTATAGCTGATTTTGTTATGGTTTATCCGCCAGGGATTCCAATCTTTACTCCGGGGGAAATTATTACACAAGATAACTTAGAGTATATTCTTAAAAATTTAGAAGCTGGGTTACCTGTACAAGGTCCTGAAGATATGACATTACAAACATTACGTGTTATTAAAGAGTACAAGCCTATCAGTTGATAGGCTTTTCTTTCACCTTTTTTCTCTTTTTTTCATACGATACTAAAGAATTTGACATTCCCACCCTAATGGGGCAAGCTGACTAACATCAGTGGGATTCTTGCTACCTAAGGCGAAGTCCATTTCTGGTATCGCTGACGTGCAAGATTGCGGTGTGCCATCACCACTCTCACAACAGATCGTATAGGTTCGTGAGCTACGGTACTTATACCATACCGTACAGATTCGTGTTCAGGTGTTTTAGCGTCTTGTTCTTGACGACACATATCATTTTACCGATAGCTTGAATTCGGCTATCGAACTCCCTATGCTATCTTTTTTCAAAGAACACATTGGCGTTTTAAAGACTTGTACTTGTCTGTAGTTAAAGTCTACCAGAATATAAAGTGAAACTTTAATCAGTGGGGTTTTGTTCATCCCCACTGATTATTAGCCTTCACCAATCGGGCGTTTACGGGTAGCAGGGCTCCAGCCGAATTTTGAGGTGGAATTCTTACTGCCCGCAAATAGCGGGATAAATGTTTTTCTATGAAAAAGCGATACTTTCACCCTATGTCTAAAGTCCAATATAGGCTTTCCCGTATCGCGAAATCTGTAACGTATAGGTGGGGATACCATTATGATTGTGATAGGCCGTTCTATTGTACACCCTTATATCACAAATGAATATGAGCCATTTGCAGCTGAAAAACAACAGATTTTATCCATAATGGCGGGAAATCAAGAAGTTTATTCCTTCCGAACAGCCGATGAACTCAGCTTTGATCTTAATTTACGAGTTAATATTATTACTTCCGCGCTAGAACTTTTTCAAAGTGGATTTCAGTTTCGTACGTTTCAACAATCTTTTTGCAACCCTCAGTTTTGGGAAAGAACATCACTTGGCGGATTTCAACTACTCCCAAACATAGCCCCTTCCAGTGCCATCCAAGATATTTTTAAAAACGGAAAACTATATGGAACTGAATGTGCCACCGCAATGATTATCATTTTTTACAAAGCATTACTATCATTATATGAGGAAAAAACTTTCAACCGTCTATTCGCAAACCTCTTACTTTATACATGGGACTACGATCGCGACTTAAAGCTCATAACAAAAACGAGTGGCGATATCGTTCCAGGTGACCTCGTTTACTTTAAAAACCCACAAGTTAATCCAGCTACGATTGAGTGGCAAGGAGAAAATACAATCTATCTAGGAAACTTCTTTTTTTACGGACATGGCGTAGGCGTAAAAACGAAAGAGGAAATTATTTATTCATTAAATGAACGAAGGATTCCTTATGCTTTTATTTCAGCTTATTTAACCGATTTTATTACTCGTATTGATAGCCGTATGATGAGTCAATACGCCCCTCCTAACACGCCACAAACATCAATAGGATTTATTCCTATTAGAGATGATGCAATCGTTGCAACAGTCGGACATACAACTACAATCTATTAAAAAAACGCCTACATGTGTAGGCGTTTTTTCTTAATTATTAAGCTTTTGTATGTTCTTTATGGTCACATTCGCAATGAGATCCACATTTCCCATAAAGTACTGTTGATTTTTCATCTTCAAAATGTGCGATTGTTCCTTCACAAACTTGGCATACGATTGTTCCCATCTTCATTTCCCCCTGATTTTTAAGAATAATCTACTTATATATGATTAAGCTTTCGCATTGTCTCTACTAGCACAGTCACAATTGGAACCACATTTCCCATAAAGTACTGTCGTTTTCTCATCCTCAAAATGTCCGATTGTTCCTTCGCAAACTTGACATACGATTGTTCCCATTTTTCATTTCCCCCTAAGTTTATGGTCCTAAAAACTTTTAGCTGTCAATTTCCTATCAATTATTGGGCTTTTGTATGTTCTGTGTGATCACATCCGCAAGATCCACATTTCCCGTAAAGTACCGTTACTTTCTCATCCTCGAAGTGTGCAATTGTACCTTCACAATCTTGACATACGATTGTTCCCATTTTTCATTTCCCCCTAAGTTTATAATCCCAAAAACTTTTGTAACCGCTTAACTTTCTGTCTTTATTTTAATATGTTATACTTTTTACGTCAATAGGTTTTTAGTATAACACATTAAATATTTTAAAATTAAATTAGTATGCGATATTAACACAAAAAAACAGCCATATCTCATACGTACGACTGTTTCTTGTTAATTATTCTTCATACTCCGCATGCAAAGAAGTAGACGGAACAAGAAATTTAAAAAACTGAGCTAACTCCTCCGCCTCCTCTTCCGATCCTAACTTAAAAGTTTCCTGTATATATGGAACATTTTCTACATCATCTCTCCCAAGCAAAGTAGATCTCCCTGTTTGCATACAAACAATAAGTGGCTTTCCAAAAAACATATTTGTATAAATAACCCCAAAATCATAACGTGTATCATGCGTCATAAATCCTAAAAATCGTACCTTCACACTTTCATGCTCATCATACAATTTTTCAAACATGAGTTTCCACCTTTCTAAATAACACTTCCTACTCATTAATATATTAAACAAAAAAAGTAATACTCCTTTTAATTGTCAAAAAATTCAGTAGGATGTAGAATGATATTATTCTACTAAGCTAAGGGGGAATTTGTATGCAACACGCCTTTATCACACTTGTACCTAAATCCAATCAACAATCTGTTTCAATAGAAGATGTTAAACACCTTTTTCATAACTATAAAACCGTTACTTCCAAGACTGGTGATCAAATTAATTATGCTTATACAAATACAGCTTTTCCTTATGAAATATTAGATACATCAGCAACAACATTAAAACTCCAATCGAGTCACGATCGATATGATTCTATTTATGTTGGGATTGGAATAGAAAAGGAACAATCTTTTATTCAGGTTTCTTTGCCTACTACAGCAACATTTGGTGATAAAGGAAAAGCAAATGAATTTAGCCGTTTTCTAGCGAAGAAATTAGAAGGAGAGTTACAACTATTTAATGGAAGAACAATGTATTTCTATAAACGTTAATTTAAAAAATAGAGAATATGATTAAAAAAAGTATGCAATTTGAACACGTAAGGAATAACGCCTGCTTTCTTACGTGTAATACAAAACATGCAATCACATATGCCAAATAAAGAAATACGAAAAAGAGAATTACTTTATAATGAAACTTATCACCATTCGATAATGTTAATACAATGGAAAAACCACTCCATAATAGAAAATGATAAAATATAACATGTAATATTCTCATGGAACCTTCTCCTTTGACATGCTCTATTTTATTAATATATGGGATTAAGTTTGAACCAATTACATATTATATAACGGCATATATGCTAACGGTTCATTTAAAGTATTATATATTCATTCGACAAGTACATATAAAGACCTTGCAAGTCATTTCATGAAAATAAAAATACCCCATCTCTTTAAATAAGAGATGGGGTATTTACATTACTTAAATTATTTTACAATGTGAATTGGCATTCCAAGAGCAACTTCAGCTGCTTCCATTGTGATCTCACCTAATGTTGGGTGAGCATGGATTGTTTGAGCGATATCTTCAGCTGTCATTCCAGCTTCGATAGCTAAACCAATCTCAGAGATAATATCAGAAGCACCTGCACCTGCAACTTGTGCACCTACAAGAAGACCATCTTCTTTACGCGTTACAAGTTGTAAGAAACCGTCAGTGCTGTTTAATGATAACGCACGACCGTTTGCAGCGAATGGGAACTTAGATACAGCTACTGTCATTCCTGCTTCTTCAGCTTGTTTCTTAGTGTAACCAACAGATGCTAATTCTGGATCAGTGAAGCATACTGCAGGAATTCCGATGTAATCGATTGCTGATGCATGGCCACTAATTACTTCAACAGCTACTTTACCTTCGTAAGAAGCTTTGTGAGCTAATGGTGGTCCAGGAACGATATCACCGATTGCATAGATGTTTGAAATATTTGTACGGCATTGCTCATCAATTTCGATAATGCCACGGTCAGTCATTTTAATTCCAACTTGCTCAAGACCGATTTCTTGAGTGTTTGGACGACGACCTACAGTTACTAATACGTAATCTGCTTCTACAGTTTGGATTTCACCGTTAACTTCAAAGCTAACTTTTACGCCAGTTTCTGTTTCTTCAACGCCTTTAGCCATAGCTTTTGTATGGATATTTACGTTACCTTTTTTCTGTAGAGCACGTTTAACAACAGAGCTCATAGCTTTTTCGAAACCAGCTAAGATTTCGTCGCCAGCTTCTACTACAGTAACTTCTGTACCGAAGTTAGCATATGCAGTACCTAATTCCATACCGATGTAACCGCCGCCGATTACAACAAGTTTTTTAGGAATTTCAGGTAAGCTTAAAGCGCCTGTAGAGTTGATAACACGTTTAGAGTATTTGAATCCTGGAATTTCGATTGGTGTAGAACCAGTTGCAAGAACAGCATTTTTAAACGTATAAGTTTGTGCTGCATCTTCAGTCATTACGCGTAATGTGTTAGCATCTACGAAGTAAGCTTCACCGCGAATGATTTCAACTTTGTTACCTTTAAGAAGGCCTTCAACACCGCCAGTTAATTTCTTAACTACGCCGTTTTTCCATTCTTGAACTTTTGTAAAGTCAACTTTTACGTTCTCTGCAGTGATACCCATATCATCAGAATGCATTGCATTCTCATAACGATGACCTGCATTGATTAACGCTTTTGAAGGAATACATCCAACGTTTAAGCATACGCCACCAAGGTTAGATTTTTCAATAATCGCTACCTTTTGACCTAATTGTGCTGCACGAATTGCCGCAACGTATCCACCAGGACCTGCACCAACAACGACTGTATCTAATTCAATTGGGAAATCTCCTACTACCATTGTTATTACGCCTCCATTACTAATAATTGTGGGTCATTCAATAGACGTTTAATTTGGTTTAATGCTTTTTGAGCAGTTGCGCCGTCAATTAAACGATGGTCAAAGCTTAGAGATAATGCTAATACTGGAGCTGCAACGATTTCACCGTTTTTCACAACTGGTTTCTCAGCGATACGGCCGATACCAAGGATTGCTACTTCTGGGTGATTGATAACTGGAGTGAACCATTGTCCACCTGCAGAACCAATGTTTGTAATTGTGCAAGAAGCACCTTTCATTTCAGTTGGAGCTAAACGACCATCACGTGCTTTACCAGCAAGTTCATTGATCTCGTTAGAGATAGTAAAGATAGATTTACGATCTGTATCTTTAACAACTGGTACTAATAGACCTTTGTCTGTATCAGCTGCGATACCGATGTTGAAGTAATGTTTATGAACGATTTCTTGAGAAGCATCGTCTAAAGCAGTATTCAACATTGGGAATTCACGTAATGCAGATGTTAAAGCTTTTACAACGTATGGAAGGTAAGTTAATTTAATACCTTTGTCAGCTGCAACAGCTTTGAACTTCTTACGGTGAGCAACAAGTTCTGTTACATCTACTTCATCCATTAATGTTACGTGAGGAGCTGTATGCTTAGAGTTAACCATTGCTTTTGCAATCGCTTTACGGATACCACTCATTTTCTCACGAGTTTCTGGATATTCACCAGCTGGGATTGGTTGTGCTTTTGGTGCTTCTTCTTTCGCTGCTGCTGGAGTAGCTTCTACTGCTGCTGGAGCCTCAGTTGCTGCTACAGTTTGTCCACCATTTGCAAATGCCTCGATGTCAGTTTTCACAACACGGCCGTTCTTACCAGAACCAGCTACTTTATGAATATCTACACCTTTTTCACGAGCATATTTACGAACAGATGGCATAGCGATTACACGCTCATTTACTACTTCTGCAGTTGCTGCTGGAGTAGTTTCCGCTGCTGGAGCTTCTACTGCTGCTTCTTCAGCTTTTGGAGCTTCATCATGATCGTCACCTTTAAATTTAAGGTTTTCGTATCCAGGAGCATCAAATTTAATTAATGTATCTCCTACAATTGCAACTGTTCCTTCTTCTACAAGTACTTCAAGTACTTTACCTTTAACAGGAGAAGGGATTTCTACTACTGCTTTATCATTTTGTACTTCAAGAAGTACATCGTCTTCATTTACTTCATCGCCTGGTTTAATAAACCATTTT
This sequence comes from Bacillus sp. FDAARGOS_1420, assembly GCF_019344915.1. NCBI lineage: Bacteria > Bacillati > Bacillota > Bacilli > Caryophanales > Bacillaceae > Bacillus > Bacillus sp. FDAARGOS_1420. The sequence goes on from NZ_JAHWJB010000002.1 coordinate 3,041,584, forward strand.
ACGATTTCACCTTCGTGGATACCTTCACCGATATCTGGTAGTTTAAATTCAAATGCCACGGAATTCAGCCCCCTGATTCATTTCATTATTATGGAATATGTACAAAAGAAACCAGCATGTGCTGATTTCTTTTGCACATGAAAAACTAAAAATTAGAAGTTCATTACTTTGTTAACAGCTTCAACAATATCTTTATGGTTTGGTAACCATACGCTCTCAGCTTGAGAGAATGGGAATACTGTATCAGCAGCTGCAACACGTACAACTGGAGCTTCTAAGTTTAAGATTGCACGGTCGTTAATTTCCGCTACAACGTTAGCTGCAATACCAGCTTGTTTTTGAGCTTCTTGAACTACAACTACGCGGCCTGTTTTTTCAACAGAAGCGATGATTGTTTCGATATCTAATGGTTGAACTGTACGTAAGTCAACAACCTCTAAAGAGATACCTTCTTTTTCAAGTTCTTCAGCAGCTTTTAATGCAGCATGAACCATAGCACCATAAGCGATAACAGATACATCTGTACCTTCACGTTTGATGTCAGCTTTGCCTAAATCAATTGTGTAATCACCTTCTGGTACATCTTGACGGAATGAACGGTACAATTTCATATGCTCTAAGTAGATAACTGGATCGTTGTCACGAATCGCAGAGATTAAAAGACCTTTTGCATCGTATGGAGTAGATGGAATAACAACTTTTAGACCAGGTTGTTGTGCCACTAATCCTTCTAAGCTATCAGCATGTAGTTCAGGAGTATGAACACCACCACCGAATGGAGAACGAATTGTTACTGGAGCAGTCCAACGTCCACCAGAACGGTAACGCATACGAGCTAATTGACCAGAAACTGAATCCATTACTTCATAAATGAAACCGAAGAATTGGATTTCTGGAACTGGACGGAAGCCTTCAAGTGCAAGTCCAACTGCAAGTCCACCAATACCAGACTCTGCAAGTGGAGTATCCATTACACGATCTTCACCGAATTCAGCTTGTAAACCTTCAGTAGCACGGAATACTCCGCCGTTTACACCAACGTCTTCACCAAACACAAGTACGTTAGGATCATTTTTCATTTCAACGCGTAAAGCATCAGTGATTGCTTGAATCATTGTCATTTGAGCCATGGCTTACTTCGACTCCTTTTCTTTGTAAATTTCATATTGTTCAGCTAAGTTGTAAGGCATTTTTTCGTACATGATTTCCATTAAATCAGTAACTTTTTGTTTTGGAGCTTGGTCAGCCTTAGCAATTGCTTGTTTGATATCTTCTTTTGCTTCTTCGATAACTTTCTCTTCAACTTCTTGAGACCATAGGCCTTTGTTTTCTAAGAATGCACGGAAGCGTACGATTGGATCTTTTTGTTCCCATTCGTTTTCGATATCTTTTGTACGGTAACGAGTTGGGTCATCACCAGCCATTGTATGTGGACCATAACGGAATGTTAAAGTCTCGATTAAAGTAGGACCTTCGCCATTTACTGCGCGCTCACGAGCGAAAGCAGTTGCTGCGTATACAGCTAATGGATCCATACCGTCTACTTGAATTCCGTAAATACCTGCTGCTACTGCTTTTTGTGCTACAGTTTTAGCTGCAGATTGCTTTTCTACTGGAGTAGAGATTGCATAACGGTTGTTTTGTACAACGAAGATTGCTGGAGCTTTGAATGCACCCGCAAAGTTCATACCTTCGTAGAAGTCACCTTGTGAAGCACCACCGTCACCAGTGTAAGTAATTGCAACAGATTTTTTACCACGTAATTTCATACCTAACGCAACACCAGCAGTTTGGATGATTTGCGCACCGATAATGATTTGTGGAGCAAGTGCATTTACATTCTCAGGCATTTGGTTACCCATGAAATGTCCACGAGAGAATAAGAATGCTTGGTATAATGGTAGACCGTGCCACACTAATTGTGGAACGTCACGATATCCTGGTAAGATGAAATCTTCTGCTTCAAGTGCGAAATGACTTGCTAATTGAGAAGCCTCTTGTCCAGCAGTTGGTGCGTAGAAACCTAAACGTCCTTGACGGTTTAAAGAAATAGAACGTTGATCTAGTACGCGAGTATACACCATACGGCGCATTAATTCTTTTAATTGATCATCAGATAATTCAGGCATAGCTGCTTCATTCACAACTTCGCCTTTTTCATTTAAAATTTGTAATGTTTCAAATTGAGCTGCGATAGCTTTCATTTGCTCATCAACATTAAATAGGGTCTTTTTTGTTTTAGTACCCATTCCGTTCACCTCTTCCTCTCTTGAACCATATTCTGAAACGCTTTCACTATCTATTAGCTAGACTGAAAGCGCAACAATGTAAACCAACAAATTTGTTTGTCGGTTGAGAATAATTTTGTGTACCTAACAATCTGTACTAATGTTTTTTCAAAAACATATTAATACAATCTTGATCACGTTTTTTAGTTTACAACTATTCTAATTACGATGTCAATTACTTTGAATACGTTTTTTTATAAATAATATGCCGGTTTCCTCTACACAAACGTGTTTTTATTTTTCACATCTGTATTAGTAAGCAATAACCTGCTGTTATATTATTCCCTTTTTAACTTATTTTTTCTCTTAAAATAATATGTAAACGATTTAATTCTCCTTAGTTTTTCTCTCTTCTCAAGAAAATTATACAAACACTTCTTCCTTTTATAGGTAAATACCTATACATTTCTGATCATTCCTCCATACATTATAGTAACCGCAGTATTAGCGGGAAATGATAAAGGAGGTCATCTCATGTACGGATACTCATATTGCTATCCAACAACTTGTTCATATCCTTCCTACGGTTATGGCGGTTCTTGTGGCGGATCTGGAAGCGGCTTCGCCTTAATCGTTGTGTTGTTTATCCTTTTAATTATCGTTGGCGCTGCTTGCATTCGCTAATTAATGTAAAATGAAACAACTATGGAAAGAAACAGACGGCTTTGCCGTCTTTTCTTTTTATTACATAACTTATCTGTAGAAGATTTGTTTCCAAGTAGCTCTTCCTTACTTGCCGATGACTTTTTTTATCTCCTTTGGTAGACTAAAGGAGAAAGGAGAGATTACATATGCTTACAATGAATGAGGTAATTCGTGAAGGAAATCCTATTTTGCGCGACGTCGCAGAAGAGGTCTCCTTACCTGCTAGCGAGGAAGATACAAATACTCTTAAAGAAATGATTGAATTTGTAATAAATAGCCAGGACCCTGAAATGGCTGAAAAATATAATTTACGCCCCGGAATCGGATTAGCGGCTCCGCAAATCGGTATTTCAAAGAAAATGATTGCGGTTCATGTAACTGATACGAACGATACGTTATATAGCTACGCATTATTTAACCCAAAAATCATTAGTCATTCTGTTGAACGTACATATTTACAAAATGGTGAAGGCTGTCTATCTGTAGACCGTGAAGTACCTGGTTATGTCCCTCGTTACACAAGAATTACAGTAAAGGCAACAACGATTAACGGTGAAGACGTAAAACTGCGATTAAAAGGTTTACCAGCAATTGTATTCCAACATGAAATCGACCATTTAAACGGTGTTATGTTCTATGACCATATTAATAAAGACAATCCATTTGTGGCTCCCGATGATTCAAAACCTCTCGAGCGATAATAGTAAAAAGGCGGAAGTTAACCTTCCGCCTTTTTATTATATGAAATGGGTTCCACACTTACTTATAACAAGCCAGCCCACTTTAATCCGTGATAAATACCGTCTTCATTAACATCTTTTGTCACATAATTAGCAAGTTTTTTCAAATCCTCATGACCATTCCCCATCACAATGCCCGTTCCTACTGCTTCAATCATTTCTAAATCATTTAATCCGTCCCCAAATGCATATACTTGTTCACGATTAAATCCTATTTTCTCAATAAACTTCTCAATCCCTTTTGCCTTAGAACCACCATTAGGAATAATATCCATTGAATATGCATGCCAGCGTATAAAATGAAAATCTGGATAATGATGAATAAACTTTTCTTCTTCGTTTACTTCACAAAAAAGAAGCGTTTGATAAATATCGCGTTTCTCATAAAAATCAGGTTCATATGCCGGATGCTCGAATTGTAAGCTTCCAAAACCTTCTTTTACATAATCATGATATTCCACTGACGCTCTCATTTCTTGATGGTCAAGATATACAAGTGGATATCCTTCTTGTTTTGCAAACTGAGTAAACTTATGTAGAGCATCCGGATGTAATGGATTATTAAATAATACCTCATCCTCAAATACAACATACTGCCCGTTAAAACTAACATAATTATGTATATTGAGTTCCTCACGAATATCTTCAAACATAAATGGCGCACGCCCTGTCGCAATCGCTACATGCACACCTTTTTCTTGTAAATCTCTTACTGCATCTCTTGTAGATTGCGGAATTTTCTTATCATGATCTAATAATGTTCCATCAATATCAAAAAAGACAATTTTATCATTCATTTGTCAAAATCCTTTCTGGCACTCTATATTCCTATTTTGATTATCACTTTTCAAATTTCAAAAAAAAGTATAACATATTAAACATCTGTGAAGAAAGCGTTCACTTTCTGACCTTATTTATGAAATGTGCATATACTATTAGTGAAAAAATGTGGATACTTGTTCGGATGAATTTTCTTTTCTATTCTTCCTCATACTATATCTATAACTAACGGCTACTAATCGTTACTACAAGATAACTTACACTATACTAAAAAGAACAAGATTCACTATTCACTTCTAATCTTCTTTCTTGTATGAGAGACGGAGTTATCATTAGTAATATGCATGTTTAAAATAAGGAAAGGAAGGAGTAATCATGCTGAAGAAGCTGAAGAAAAAGCTCAAGCGTTATTTAAACGATTTAGTCCGTAAGAAGACAATCGCTTAAATTGTGCCCATTTCGGGCTTTTTCTTCATTCTCATTCGAAAAAACATGAAAATCATGACTGTTTGCTTTATAATAAGTAACAGATAATGCAAAACATAGACAAGGAGAGGTTTTCCCAATGATTTTTAAAGTATTTTATCAAGAAAAATTAACTGAGGTCCCAGTACGTGAAAATACAAAAGTTTTATATTTAGAGGCTACGTCTCAAAAGGATGTTCGTAAAAAATTAAATAAGTTCGCATATAATATCGAGTTCGTTCAGTCTGTTACTGGTGCTCATCTTGAATATGAAAAACAAAACGCTGATTTAATATTAGCGGAGATCGTATAGTCATATGAAATTCCTAAAAAATGATCAAGCTGCCGTTTTTGCCCTCGGTGGTCTTGGTGAAATCGGTAAAAATACATATGCTGTTCAATTTCAAGATGAAATTATTATAATTGATGCTGGAATTAAATTTCCAGAAGACGAACTCCTAGGGATCGATTATGTAATACCAGATTACACTTATTTTGTGCGAAACGAAGATAAAATTAAAGGGTTATTCATTACACATGGTCACGAAGATCATATCGGTGGAATTCCCTATCTATTACGTCAAGTAAACATTCCAATTTACGGCGGAAAATTAGCAATTGCCCTAATAAAAAACAAATTAGAAGAGCACGGATTACTTCGTAAAGCAAAACTTTATGAAATTCAAGAAGATGATGTTATTAAATTTAAAAAGACATCTGTTTCCTTCTTCCGTACAACTCACAGTATTCCGGATTCATACGGAGTTGTTGTGAAAACACCTCAAGGACAAGTCGTTCATACAGGTGATTTCAAATTTGATTTCACACCAGTAGGTGAGCCAGCAGATTTAACAAAAATGGCCGAAATCGGAAAAGACGGTGTACTTTGTCTCTTATCTGATAGTACAAACAGTGAAGTGCCAAACTTTACGATGTCTGAGCGCCGCGTTGGTGATAGTATTCAAGATATATTCCGCAAAGTAGACGGTCGTATTATATTCGCAACCTTTGCATCGAATATCCATCGCTTACAACAAGTTGTTGAGGCTGCTGTTGAAAACAATCGTAAAGTAGCTGTATTCGGTCGAAGTATGGAAGCGGCTATTGAAATCGGACAAAACCTTGGTTATATCCGGTGTCCAAAGGATACATTCATAGACACAGCTCAGCTAAACCGCCTACCAGCTAATAAAGTTGTTATGTTATGTACAGGTAGTCAAGGGGAGCCGATGGCAGCACTTTCACGTATTGCCAATGGTACACATCGTCAAATTCAAATTATCCCTGGCGATACAGTTGTTTTCTCTTCTTCACCAATCCCAGGCAATACAATTAGTGTAAGTCGTACAATTAACATGTTGTACCGCGCTGGTGCTGATGTAATCCATGGTAAACTCTCAAATATTCATACGAGTGGACACGGTGGACAAGAAGAACAAAAGTTAATGCTACGTCTTATTAAGCCGAAATATTTCATGCCAATTCATGGTGAATATCGTATGCAACGTATGCATATGAAATTAGCGAATGATTGTGGTATTCCAGAAGAAAATTGTTTCATTATGGATAATGGAGATGTTCTTGCTTTACGTTCTGATGAAGCAAGTGTAGCTGGGAAAATCCCATCTGGCTCTGTCTATATCGATGGAAATGGTATTGGAGATATCGGTAATATCGTATTACGTGATCGTCGCATTCTTTCTGAAGAAGGACTTGTTATTGTAGTTGTAAGCATTGATATGAAAGAATTTAAAGTTGCAGCAGGACCTGATATCATCTCGCGTGGTTTCGTTTATATGCGTGAAAGCAGCGATTTAATCAACGATGCTCAAACATTAATTACAACACATTTAGAAAAAGTAATGGAGCGAAAAACAACACAATGGTCTGAAATTAAAAATGAGATTACAGACACATTAGCACCATTCCTATACGAAAAAACGAAACGTCGTCCAATGATTTTACCAATCATTATGGAAATATAAGAAAAAGGACAATGCCTCCTCGGCATTGTCCTTTTCTCTTATCTTAAAAAATGCTTAAAACGATCTACTTCATCGTCATGACCAATTACAATTAATATATCTCCCGCCTGAACGTTTTCTGTAGCTCGAGGAGATACGATAACTTCTTTTCCACGTTTAATTGCTACAATGTTCAAACCAAACTTCGCACGAATATCTAATTCAATTAAAGAGTGCCCATCAATTTTTTTATTTGCGATAATCTCTACAATACTATGCTCATCTGAAAGCTCTAGGTAATCTAACACATTACTTGATGCGATATTATTAGCAATCCTTTTTCCCATATCTCGTTCTGGATGCACAATATGATCTGCCCCTATTTTACTTAACACTTTTTCATGATAGTCATTTTGAGCTTTTACAGTAATATTTTTCACACCTAATTCTTTCAAAATTAACGTTGTTAAAATACTTGAATTCAAATTATCTCCAATAGCAACGACTACATGATCAAAATTACGAATACCAAGACTTTTTAATACCATCTCATCTGTTGAATCTGCAATTACAGCATGCGAAGCTATATTTGCAAACTCATTAATTTTATCCTCATCTGAGTCAATTGCCATTACTTCCATACCTAATTGAGCTAATTCACGGCAAATACTTCCACCAAAACGGCCAAGCCCAATAACAGCAAATTCTTTCTCTTTTTCGCCCACAGGAATTCCTCCAATAACATCAAATACTATGTATTTTTATTGTAACATACTTTAAATTCACTACAAAAACCTGTATATACTTCTTATTTTTGTTTTTGCATATAAAAATACTGTTGTAAATAAAACGCGATACCGAAAATTAACATACCAAATACAAATATATTTCCAAATGAACTAAATGTTTCAAAAACGAACAATAGCGTTTCTTGTCCGAAAAAAGCAAATAAAAGTTGTGTAAATGCGAATAACAGTGCCAATATGTAATGATGTTGATGGAATAAATAATGTGTTGCGCCTAAAAAAGCTACAAGCGAAACAATGAAGATCCACCAAGTTTCTAAAAACAATTGCCAATTAGTAAATTGATATCCATTTACTAATATCGCAATAATTCCTATAACTGCCATCGTCGGCACACTCCATAATAATGCACGCCCTCTAAAGAAGTGCGCACCTTTTGCATCTCCTTTTTCATTCGCGATGTATGTTAGCACGACAGTACTTATATACAAAACAGAGAGGATTGTTAAAACAATGATAAGCCAAAAATGTAATTGATAATATTCATGTTCTATATTCGTCACAATTGCAGCTAACATACATGGAATAAACATCCCTGTCCAACCATCTATTTTTCTTTCGTTCCAAAACACCGTATTACCAATCCGAATTCCTAATAGCATAAAAATAATGATACCTAGTACAAATAACGTAGTCTTATTCCCTACTAAACTCGTTGAGAAAGCAATTAATCCAATAAATAAAAAAAGAACAAATCCATTCATAATTTCTAGTACAGGTGACAAATATCTTTTCACCCATTTGTATGTTTCTTCATATTCACTATTATTTGCTAAACGATAGGCGTAAAAACTTATCCCAAAATAAACCGCCGCAATAATAACATATGCATATAAGACGAAACATAAAATCGCACTGCTAATTTGCACGTAATTCCCCACCCTTTTTTCTATGTATCACATTGATTTTACACACTTTTCATACTAAAAGTAAACATATATAGGGTAGTTAAATAATTATCTTCCCTATTAGCAATAATTAATAATGAGCAGTGGCTAAAAACCCCCTGCTCATTATTAAGACGTCAAATTTAACTTTACTCATTTGTATGAAGATGTCTAACACTAACGAATACGAAAGATGTTTTCGTCTCTGAACTAAGAAGTCCCCACTCTAAACTATTGCACAATTAGCGAGTAAGTTCACTTTCTATTTCCCTTCCACTTCACATATTGATTTAAAAATACAATTGCTTTCTCAATAACCTCTTCGTCTGGTTTTAATTTCGCATGATGTAAACCATATTCTGAATTTACTCCAAGCCAAAACATAAATCCAGGTATCTCTCGAAGCATATAACCAAAGTCTTCACCTGTCATTGCCTCCGTACACGTAATTACGTCCATAGTCGTTTGTTCACGTGTAAATTGCATAAACTCTCTCGTTAGCTCCTCATGGTTATACACTTGATGATACATCGCTCCGTAGTCAATAACAGCTTCACATTGAAAAGAAGCTTCTATTCCCGCAACAATTGCCTCAATTCGGCTTTTAACACGTTTCATTGATTCCACTGATAGCGTTCGAATTGTTCCTTCTAAACGAGACTTTTCTGCGATAATGTTTTGAACTGTACCACCTGTAATTTTCCCAATTGTAATTACCGCACTGTCAAGAGGGTTCACATTACGACTAATAACTGATTGAAGTTGTGTAACGAGATGACTCGCTGCAACAATCATATCATTTGCTGTATGCGGATATGCAGCATGTCCACCTTTTCCTTTTAAATCAACGTATAGCTCTGATGTATTCGCAAATAATAAACCTTCTTTTGTCGCAATTGTTCCCACAGAGTATTCAGGCGCAATATGAAGTCCAAGAATCATATTCGGCTTCCATTCTTTTAACTCATCGCTTTCTAACATAGGAAGTGCACCACCTGGACCTTCTTCAGCTGGTTGGAATATAAACACAAGATCATCATCTATTCTTTCGCTTACAGCCGCTGTTAGAAGTCCTAAACCGATTGTTGCATGCAAATCATGTCCACATGCATGCATCATTCCTTCATGGACAGAAGAGAATTCATATCCAGTTTCCTCTGTAATTGGTAGGCCGTCTATATCTGCACGATAACCTATTATTTTTTCTGGATTTTTTCCATTTACTTTAACAATTACACCTGTTTTCCATGTTTTCACTTCCAAATATTCATTAGGAAGCGTTCCTATATAATCTAAAATATACTGTTGTGTTTTCCACTCTTTAAATCCGATCTCCGGAATTTTATGTAAATCTCTACGAACTTGGACAAATTTGCTTACTGTCATTTTTGCACCTCTATCTATAAAAAGCGTAAGAGCACATTCATGCTCTTACGCTTTTTATTTTTTATTTCTCTGGGTTTAATTGACGAAGCTCTTGTTTAATTTCAGTTTTTGCTTTTGTCTTCTCATCAATTTCTTTAATTACACGTGCCGGAGTCCCCGCAACAACTGTATATGGAGGTACATCTTCTGTTACAACAGCTCCTGCTGCTACAACTGCACCTTTACCTACTGTAACGCCTTCTAGAACAACTACATTTGCACCAATTACAACATCATCTTCAACGATAACTGGTTTTGCAGAAGGTGGCTCAATAACACCGGCAAGTACAGCACCTGCACCTACGTGACAGTTCTTACCAACTGTTGCACGTCCACCAAGCACTGCATTCATGTCGATCATAGTACCTTCACCAATTACAGCACCGATGTTAATTGTTGCATTCATCATGATAACAGCGTTGTCACCAATTTCTACATGGTCACGAATAATCGCGCCTGGCTCAATACGAGCTTTAATACCTTTTAAATCAAGCATTGGAATTGCAGAATTACGACGGTCATTCTCAACTACATAGTCAACAATGTGCTTGTTATTTTCATCAAGAATTGTCTTAATTTCAGACCATTCTCCGAATAATACACCAGATTTTTTATTTACAAATGCTTGTACTGTTTCAGGGAATGTTACCTCTTTTAAATCCCCTTTTATGTATACCTTTACAGGAGTTTTCTTTTCACTGTTTTGAATAAACGAAATAATTTCGTTAGCGTCCATCATTTTCATTCTTGTTGCCTCCTAAATCCATTTATAATGTTACTCTACCAAACGATAGAGCCAGTAGCAAGACAATAATCTTATTTTTCCATTTGAATTTCTTCTATAATTTCTAAAAATGCTTGTACTTGCTTCAACTGCCTTGCCGAGTCACTCGTCAATAACCATGTTTCTCTCGTTAATTGAACAGGTGTTTTATACATATTTTCCTGCACTTCTTTTAAAACAGTCGAAGGTAAAAGAGCATAACCTATTCCATTTAAAACAAGCTGTTTGCACGTTTCAATTTGGTCAACTACAATCGTTCGCTTAGGTGGATTTGAAAATAATCCATACCACCAATTTTGTATTTGTCCATAGTAGGTCGAATCACTTTTAAATTGAATAAATGGTCTATTTGTCTCTTTTAACATCGAAATATCTTTTATTTCTTTATCGACTAAATATAATTCATCTTCAAATAATTGTTGTTTCTGCCCTTTGTATTCTTGTGATCCTCTCAGTATAGCAACATGAACGTCTCCTTCATAAAATTGCTTTTGCACTTCACTACTCCAGCCAGTAAACAGAGATATCTTCACAGAAGGATACTTATGCACAAATTTTTTCAAAACAGGTGGAAGCCAATATTGCCCAATGACTGATGCAACAGCTATTTTTAACGTACCGTATGTTTCGGTTCTAAAAAGAGCCAGTTCACTTTTAATACCCTCTTCCCGTTGTAACATTTCTTTTGCATAATTTGCAACTTTTTCCCCTTCAGGTGTAATTGTTAAGCCTTTTTGTGAACGAATAAAAAATTTCATTCCCCATTGTTTCTCCATAGATTGTAATCGTTGACTAAGCGCAGGTTGGGAAACAAATAAACGTTCCGCCGCTTTTCTCATATTTGATTCCTGAGCTAACACAACCATCATTTGAAAATCATCAATTTGCAACTTTCTCCCTCTTTCCTTAGCTTCCATACACCTAATTTTAATAAGCATTTCATCCTTAATTTAATTGCATACTTTTATACATTAGAACGGTTTGTTAGTTCAAACTTTTCTTATGCTTTATGTCTTTTTAAATATAATACATACACAACTGATATGCACGAAAAAAAGTGACTTCGCCTTTTCTGTGAAGTCACTTTCCCTACGTTATCGATTATGCTGTCTCACTTTTTTATTCAACAATTTTAAAATAGCCCGCCGTGTTAAAATACCCTCGAAGTAACCTTCTTCATTGACAGCGCAAATAAAAGGATGATCAATTGTCATTTCTAAAGCTTTTGCAAAAGAATCTTCTAACATAAGAACTGGAATCTCTTCCTTCATCACTTGTTCCACTTTCATATTCTCAAGTCTTTCAAACTCAATGCGCTCTAATCCTAAAATACCATCTAAAATCATAGCAGTACTAATTAACCCATGTAGTTTATACATAGGGTCTAAAACAGGAATCGCCGAATATCCAGATTTCACAAGAACGAGTAAAGCATGTTCTAGACCATTCCCTATTTGCACATGTGCTACTTTATCTGATGAAATCATTAAATCCTTCACAAGAATTTGTTGAAACTCGTCTTTCGGAATACTAATCATGTTACATCCCCCATTTTCCCTTTTTCCTGCTAATATTCTCCGATCCTATTCACATTTTATGATAGCGTTTTCATATTATTATTTTGTCCTGACATTCTTCTAATAAAAATAAAAATACATAACTATTTTAGCATATAACATAAAAAAAAGACTACCATTCCGGTAGTGCTTAATACCCTTTATTTTTTAATCGGTAAAACAATCTTGTGATTTTTTTATATTGCGTCACATCTGTCTGTTTTAAACCATTCTCAATGTCTGTAAGCTCCACCGCTAAAATTTCGCTCGCGTAATTTTGCTGAAACAGAATATCCAACAATAAATTTTCTTCTTCTCTTGTTAAAACAAATTCCTTTTCCATATGCTCCTCTCCTTGCACTCGCATCATCACTCTCATTATATAAATTTTTCAGTCTATTTAACAGATGTAATATTCAGTTTTTGTTAGAAATACTTAACGACTGCGAATATAGACATCATTTCACATTATTTTGTATATCTGTTTGCGTAACTAAATGCCGCATAAGCATCTGGTTTAATTTTTGCTGTTAATCCCATTGCTTGAATTTTCATCGTCATATCTAAAATAAATTCTTTTGTTAAACCATCATTCCCGATATCTAAATGAATTTCCATTATGAATCCTGCTCCATCTTGAGCGTATGGGTGCAATAAATCCCATATCGATTGTATATGATTGGGAGTAAATAGATAGGCGATTTCTTGACTAAACTGTGTTTCTAAATATATTTTCTCTCGCAACGTTGCTGGCTTATTTTTCACTGATTTATGATGCAAACATCCCCATGCTCCTTTTCCAACACGATGAATATGTATCGCTGTAATAAACCTCGTATCCTTTTGATGCGCTTGTGAGTCTGTCCCAATAGATAATCGATATAAATTTCGCGGATCCTTTTCAATGAAACTACAAATACGGTTAAATACCATATCAAAATTCAAATGTCTCTCTGAAACATTATAAAATGTATACTCACCGTCCACATAGTCACGTCCTTTCAATTAGACAGACTTTTCGTATTCTCATTGTATGGGACAAAAACAAAAATTATAACTTACTACCCTTTATTCGTTTCAATATTTCGAATTACATAATTACAAAACCTACATGTATAAATTACATTTTGATTAGACTGGGCGGTTAATACGTGATTAATTTCAGCATGACTGTGACAATTAGGACAAATAACAATCGGTAAGCGTTCCATCCTTTGCACCTCCTATTAATATTTACTATCATTGTAGGAAAAATAAAAAATTCCTATACATATACATTTGTAAAAACTCTTTTATTTAATCGCGACTTAAATTACAACTTCTACTACCTATATAGCCCATTAATTAATATAACTAAAAAAGGTACCGCCATTTGGCAGTACCTTTTTTATATGTATCAAGAAATGATATCGTAAATCTCAATTGCAACCATATCGATGTTATCGAATTGATACACTTGAGGTTTTTCACCTTGTTGATACACTTCTAACTCATACATTTCACTTTTATCGAAAAATTTCACGCTACATTTGCGCTCACCGTTCACTTCAAAATAGCGTTGTGCTACTTCACCGCTTTCAGCTTGTTCTTGTAGACTAACAAGTCGAGTTAAAATTCCTTGGAGTAGAGACATGAAATCTCTCCTTTCTCTGATCTTCCTACCAATAGGTTTTACAGCTATACTCATTCTATCCGTCATAACAGAAAAAACGTTCCACAATCTAGGATAAAGGTTCTTGGCAAGAAACTCAACTAAAATTTGTCGAAATAAGAAGTAAAAAGATGAAAGAGCATCTTTTTACTTCTTTATTGCGCTTTTTATACTGGCAGAATATAATAAACAACAGAAAAAGGGAGGAATTACAATGAAAAAAATTGAGGTTTATACACAACCTGATTGTCCACCTTGTACCATTGTAAAAGAATTTTTAAAACATAATAACGTTGTATATGAAGAATTTGACATAAAAAAAGACGCTGCTGCACGCAATCGTCTTTTATATGACTATGAATCCTATTCAACTCCAACAGTTGTAATTGACGAAGAAGTTGTGGCAGGTTTTCAAATTGAAAAATTACAACAGCTACTCGGTATAGAATAGGAATAGGCGACACCTATTCCTATTCTCATAATTGTTGTAACCTTTTTATTTCAGTCAACAGTTCCTGACTTTCATGATACCCTGCTAATTTCCATTTTCCATTATCCTTTTGCAATGTCACAATTTGATATTGTCCACTCTTTGTCCGCTCATAGACATATAAATTTTTATGTTCTTCATCATAAGACATTTTTGTTTCTGAATTAAAAGAAAACGGAGCTTCTTTTGCTGGAAGTAAATATTCACCACTTTGTTTTTCATTTCTACTGTTTTCATCTGTAAAAACTTGAAGGAAATTATTTGTAAAATATGGTGATAACGTCTCTATCATCTTATTCATAGGTATTTGCTTCCCGCGGATTGAAAATTGCGTCTCATAACCTTTTTGTATCGTTGTAAACACTTCTTTCCGATCCACCTTCACTTCTTCTTTTCCTAAAACAGTTGTGACACTATAGCCAACTAGAAAGGCAACACATATAAATAGAACAAACCATATTCCATATTTCTTCATTTTTTCACCTTCCTTTTAAAAGAGCTTGTCTTTGTAGTATTCATTGTAACAATGATTATGCAAAGAAAGGGATGATTTCGTTCGTAAAATCTTTACAACGATAGACAGCATTTTCATCATCATTTTCACTATTACCAATTTATGATAAAAACAAACAAAAAAATACACGAATCTCTTCGTGCATTAAAATAAAACATCTTCTTCATATAAATATTCGTACGATAAATCTATAAATAAAAAGTTTTCATCATCAATCGGGAATGAAAATGTTCGTACCATTTCACCAGTTTCGATATCAGCATATAAATCTGAAAGTCTTGCCTTATTCTCAAAACGCATTTTCATTATATTTTCTAGAAAATACGGGCGCCAGCTCCAGTTCTTCATATAATACTCTGGCATAATGATCCATCCACCATCTTTTTTCATAACATTACCCGATTGTTGAAAACCATCTTCATTACAAATAAATATCCGAAAACTATATTGTGATATGCTTTGGCTAAATTGTAATAACCAATCATTTATATCTTCATTCTTTTTTTGTTTTGACAGAACATCACCAATTCGATCACGTAACATCTCTGTTAAATTATAAATTTTTTGCAACTTCTTCTTCTCATGCAGAATAAATTGATGACATTCATTACCAAGTCGCTCTTTTAAAACATTCGTTTCAATAAAATCAGGTAAACATTCTTTCAAATAATTACCTTGATAATATCTACCACCGTTTTTCCAAGCATATTGTAGTTGATAAAAAGCATCAATTTCTTCATATAACAATGTCGCACCAATTCTTCTAGCAAGTAAAGATAAGGAATATAAAATATCTTGATAAGATTGTAAAAGTGCAGTTTGCCTTAAATTTGTTAAATCTACTTTTAAAATATCCGGTGCTAACACGCTAATACGCTCTAAATTACTTGTACCCGTTCCGACTTTATTAATCGAAATTTGAATACCATATGTACGATAATACATGAGTAAATGATTAAATTGTTCTATATCTTCTTTACATTCATGTTCTGTTATTTCCAGAACAATGCGTTGTAAGTTCAAACCTTGTTCTTCATACATCAGCAAAAGTTGAAGTAAACTTTCATCTTCATCATTCATTAATACATTAGCATTCCGATGTATAAATAATAATAATTTTTGATCCGTTTTTAAATACCTATTTAACGCTTTTTCTACGATGATGTTATCCGCTTCAAGTTGGAACTCACTCGGAATAGAATCATCATGGAAGAAAGATGCTAAACTTTGTATGCCCTCTTCTGTTTGAATACGTCCTACAACTTCATATCCAATTACTGTATGCTCATCAGCACTAAAAATAGCTTGATAATAAGGAAGGACTTTATCCAAGTTACTCATTACATCTAATGCATCTATCAACGTGCTTCCCTCCCTTTACTTTTCAAAAATTATAACACGATATTTACGGAAAAATAATAAAAAATCCCTTCAGTTTTCCTGAAGGGATTAGAGGGGTAAAATGCTAAGGGGAATTAGCAATTCTACTATGAAGAAAAAAGAGGTCTTAAATATAACGTATATATCCCCTCTTGTAAACACATTTCTTTTAAGTGTCACAATTTCGTCATATTTTACCACAAAGAAATGAATAAATCATTCGTTTTTTCATCCCTTTTAAAATGGATATTGATGCAAATGCTGGCCACCATCCATTGTCATACAAGTTCCATTTATGTATGCAGCTTCATCTGAACATAAATAATAAGCTAGACCCGCAATTTCTTCTGGTGTACCCATTCTACCAAGTGGAACACTTTGCAATGTACGCTTAGCCATTTCTTCTGAAATCCATAATTTATCGGCACCACCTGTACGTTCAATTGGTCCTGGTGCGATAGCGTTAACTCGTATTCCATATTTACGTCCCCACTCAACAGCAAGAGTTTTTGTCATCGCTAATACACCAGCTTTAGCTGCTGCCGAATGGATAACCCCTGGGCCTGCATCCCATGCATATGTTGCCACCATGTTAATAATATTTCCTTTTATACCTTTCTCAATCCAATATTTCCCAATAGCCTGACTAAAATAAAATGTACCATTTAATACAATATTAATTACCGAATTCCAGCCATTCACAGATAAGTCCTCTGCTGGACAAATAAAGTTTCCAGCTGCATTATTTATTAAAATATCAATTCTTCCAAACTTCTCATCAATATGTTCAATCATTTTTTGAATATCATCAGTATTTCGTACATCCATTTGTACAGATAATACTTGCCCTGGAAACTGTTCAATTTCTAACTTTGCTTCTTCTAGCTTTTCTTTTGTACGCCCTGTAATAACAACACGTGCCCCTTCTTTCGCAAAACGAATCGCCATCCCTTTTCCCATTCCACTTGATCCACCTGTTATAATAACTACCTTCTCTTTCACATACATCCCCTCCAAAAAAATGAATACACATTCATTTTATCACTTTATTTGATAGAAATCTTTATATTTTTCAATTTTTCTGATATTTTAACGTAAAGGGGGTTCTTTTCGTTCATTTTTTTCGTAATCTATACTACTTTTTTAGTATTTAAAATATATTTTAAAAAAACTGAAGGGAGATTTGAGTAACCTGTATATGAAGAAAATTACAAGAAGAAATTTTTTGAAATCTGGAATACGCACTTGTCTATATTCATTTATAACCGCAAGTATCGGCTATTATTATGCTAAATATATAGAGCCCTATTTGCTTTCTTTTACGCAACACACACTTAAATCACCGCTCATACCAAAAGGTTTTCATGGTATGAAGATCCTTCAATTTAGCGATTTACATCTAGGATACTATTTCTCTCTCCAACATTTATCTCAAATCGTTTCCAAGATTAATGCTGAAAATCCAGATATTGTCCTTTTTACTGGTGATCTCATTGATGATTACCAAACATATACCGAGGCTTCTTTTGTTGCATCCATTTTAAAGAATATACAGGCACCCTTCGGTAAATTTTCTATTTATGGTAACCACGACCATGGCGGATATGGAACTGAATACTATGATCACATCATGCGCGAATCTGGATTTGAACTTTTGCAAAATAGCGAAAAGCGAATTCGTTTACTGGATAATAGTGAAATTTCTATTTTCGGACTCGATGATATGCTACTGGGTAAACCAAAAATAGCGGAAACTTTACAACATGCAAAACAAAATATTTATACAATTGTTCTCGTTCACGAACCAGATATCGCGCCACAAATCGCTACATATCCAATCAATCTTCAACTTTCTGGTCATAGCCATGGCGGACAAGTACAAATTCCTTTTTTAGGTGCTATTATTACCCCGTCGCTTGCAAAAGAATACATTGAAGGTTTCTATAACATTCAAGGTTTGACTCTCTATGTCAATCGAGGTATTGGAAGAACACGTGTCCCATTCCGCTTTATGTCAAAACCTGAAATTACACTCTTCATCCTACAACATTCGTAACAATTCGCCTATTTCCTTACATATCCTTCCTTGTACGCGCTCATCCACGCTTGGTCCACCATATGATAAAAATGAGTCCAGTAAAGGAGGTTTGTTCATGTATCCATATTATCAACCGATCCCAGTTCGTTCAGCACCTTTTGGCCCAGCAGGCGACTCACGCTTCTTTCCATTTTTCGGTGTTCCATTTCTAGCTGGAATTGCTGGAGGATTGCTAGGCGGAGCATTAGCTTTCGGGCCTAGACCGTTTTATCCGCCTTATCCACCGCCTTTCCCACCACCAGCACCTTTTCCTTGTTACGGAGGGCCTTGTCAACAACCATACTATTATTAATTTAAACCAACCATTCTTCTAACGTTTTTCTCTCAACGAACCGACTCATCACACGCCTATAATAAAAACTATTCTCTCTACTCATCCTTCCATTTTGAGAATATATGAGTAGAGAAAAAAAGTAAAAACCTCTTAAATTCAATAAGAGGTTTTTACTTTTTTCACACTATTCAGCGTCTGTATTTTGATACGCCATCTTAAATAAATTCACTTGGCTATCAATTTCTTCTATACTACTATTAATTATATAATAATAGTCACCATCTTTATTTTGTTCACGTGTTTTCACATTATCAGCTAAAACCAGCTGTAAAATTGCCTTTATTCTCGCTTTCATTTCAATATCTAAAATTGGGAAAGATATTTCTACTCGTTTTTCCATATTTCGCGTCATCAAATCAGCTGAAGATAAATATATTTTTTCATCTCCATTATGATGGAAATAATAAATACGACTATGTTCTAAATATCTTCCAACAACACTAACTACACGAATATTTTCACTTACATTCGGAATCCCAGGTCTTAAACAACATGTCCCTCTAACGATGAGCTCTACCCTTACCCCAGCTTGTGATGCTTCATACATTTTTTTTATTAACGGTTTATCTGTTAACGAATTCATTTTAGCGATAATATATCCATTTCCATATTGTCTATGATAACGGATTTCCTCATCTATTAACTCCATAAACTGCTCTCTTATATCAAACGGAGCAACAGATAAATGATGAAAATGCGGTTTTTTTGTATAACCACTCAAATAATTAAAGAAATTTGTTGCATCTACACCAAAGTCTTTTCGCGATGTAATATATCCAAAATCGGTATACAACTTCGCTGTTGCATCATTATAATTTCCGGTTCCAAGATGTACAAACCTTTCAATTTTTCCGTTTCTTCTTCTTACAACTAACGTAATTTTACTATGCGTTTTCAAGTGACTTACTCCGTAAATAACGTGACATCCGGCCTGTTCCAATTCTTTAGCCCAATGAACATTATTCTCTTCATCAAACCTTGCCTTTAACTCAACCAATACCGTCACTTGTTTTCCTTTTTCAGCTGCTACCTTCAGCGCCTGAATTATTGGAGAATCTCCACTTACACGATATAATGTTTGTTTGATCGCAAGTACATTCGAGTCATCTGCCGCATCACGGACAAAATCAACGACTGGCTGAAACGACTCAAAGGGATGGTGTAATAAAATATCATGTTCTATCGCTTTTTCAAATACATCTTCCTCATCACCTAAATCTTGAGGAGGTTGAGGAATAAGAGCCGGATATACTAGATGTTCATATAAAGGCGCTAATTTTTTATATAAGGAGAATAAACATGTTAAATCTAACGGTCCATCCATCATGTACACATCTTCATCTTTTACTTCTAACACATCATACAATAACGCTAACACTCTTTCATCAATGTGTTCTTTACCAACTTCTAAACGAACGGCAGCTCCCCACTTACGCTTTTTCAATTCTTTTTCAATTACTTTTAATAAATCGCGTGCACCTTCTTCATGGATCGTTAAATCCGCATTACGTGTAATACGGAAACGAGTAACAGGTGATACGTTATATCCTGTGAATAGTTTATGAGTAAAACCACTAATTACATCTTCTAATAAAATAAATTTATGTTTTTGCCCTTCACTCGGTAAAAATATGAAACGCTCCAGTAATGAAGGCACTTGTACAATTCCTAACTTCGTACGATTTTCTTCCTCCGCCTGTTGCTCATCATATAAAATAGTAGCTAAATTCAAACTTTTATTTAATAACATTGGAAATGGACGATACGCATCAATAGATACAGGGGTTAAAACCGGAAATATTTGTTCATCAAAATACTCCTCGATAAATTCCCTTTGCTCTTTCGTCAAATCATGGAATGTTAAACGCTCAATCCCCTCTAGTTCAAGCGCTGGCAATACATAATTTTTAAACGTTTCATACTGCACAGTCATCAACTCATGCGATTTTATCGCAATCTTATTTAACTGTTTCTTTGGTGTTAAACCTGCTTTATTTTCTGGCTGATTAAATCCCGCACTTACTTGATCTTTCAAACCTGCTACGCGCACCATAAAAAATTCATCTAAATTCGAACTAAAAATACTAATAAACTTTAGTCTTTCTAATAGTGGATTATTTTCATCTTGCGCTTCTTGTAGTACACGTTCATTAAATGCTAGCCAGCTTAATTCACGATTATTATAATACGCTGTATCATTTAAATTTACTAAATTCCCCTTTAGTAATTCCATTCGCTTCACACTTCCCTTTGAAACTTTTTTAATATAATTTAATTACTTTTATTTTATCAAATTACAATATTCCAAAGTGTTATTTTTTTGTAAAGACATCCGTACAACCTAACATTTCAATTCGAATACTAAGTTAATATTCGTTTTTAATACTCTTTCAAGTTGTTTTTTTTGTTTTTCCGCTTGAACTTTTTCCGCCAATGCCGATTCTTCACATAAAATCCTGAATGTTAAACCTTCTTTACTTTCCGTTATATATATTGTTTCAACAAGCGATCTTTGTCGTATATTTAAAGCAGCCGAAAATTGTAATACAGCCCCTAATAATCGAATTTTCTTTTGTTCACTTTTATCAAACCATCCTTCAAACAGTGCCAAATGTTGTTTAAATAACATTTTTGATTTATAAGAAGCTATAAGCGCTAATCTAACTCGATCTTTATGCATCATACCATCAATTGTTTTGTTCGCTAGTAAGTAAAATGTATGTAAGCGGCTCGCTTCTTCATCTATATATTTTCCAATATTAAATACTTTCGCTGCTTGATGGAATATTCTCCAGTCTTTCGCTGACATAGAAATGAGTCCAGCTCCTTCAAGTTGTTTGCAGATTAATGTCCCTTGTTTAATAAGTTGAATGACAAATCCCATGTCTAATTCGTATTCATATGACAATAAATGCAAACTCTCTTCTACTACGTTCGGATAATATGAGATCCCCAAATCTTTCGTTAATTCTTCATAGAAAACACCTTCTCTTAATCCTTTTTTACTCAATACAAAAGCCGATGCCTCTATAACGTTAACAAGCATATGAAATACTTCGACCGCTGGGATAATTGTGTCTGCTCGATCTTTTGCTAACCCTTCTAATTTTTGAAGGTCTATGAATGATAATTGTTTTAATTCATCTTTTACATTTTTAATATCGTCTTCTTTCATTTTGTATAAGTGTAATCCAGCTATAGGATAACAAATTAAATTTTGGTGGATTTTCGCCATGTTCCTCGCACTACCCCCAATTGCGATAAGAGGCAATTTTTTATCAATTAACCATGGTAGCGTTCGGAATTGATACCATAAATACCTTCTAATCTCATCTAACTCCTCTGTAGTAGGAATATCATCTTGAATAAATTGTTGCTTTAAAGAAAGTGCTCCAAAAGGAAAGCTATAGTATTCTAAAATTTCTCTATTTCGAAAGTATGTAACTTCTGTACTCCCCCCACCAATATCAACTGTAATTCCTTCTGAAAATGAAGTGGAATTCATAACTGCTAAATAACCGTAACGTGCTTCTTCATATTCTGATAAAGCTCTAAGAGTAAAATCTGTTTGCCCTTCAACAAGTTTTTTAATTTCCTCTTGATTCTCAGCCTGTCTAATTGTTGCCGTTGCAACACAAAGTACATGATGCAGCTTATGGAATCGTGTACTTTCTTGAAATTGAAATAATGTTTGTAATAATACTTCTATTCCTTCTTCACTTAATACACCATTTACTAAATAATTTCTTAACCTAGCGACCACTTTCGTATTTTCAATCTCTTTATAAAAACCCCCGCTTTGTTTTTCATAAATAACTAAGCGCATTGTATTAGAACCAATGTCTATAATGGCATATTGTAGTTTTAATATTTCTTTCAAACTTCTCACTCTTTCATTATCAAATTTCTGAAACATATTCTATCACTATTATACAAAATAGTTGTTTTTTATAACAATATTGCTTTAATATTGAAAATATATACAATTACTTTTTGCATATAATAAAAACCCATTTTATTTATGCTATAATAAGGAAAAATTGAAAGGAGATTCAATATGAAACCTTCACAACCCCAATCTCAATTACATAATCAACATTCTATTAATAGACTAGCTCAATCTATTTTCGTTGTGAATCGTCATGCTAAAGCTGCAACTAACCCTAAGTACTTATATTGGTTAAAAAAGACTGCTTTAGAACGCTTAATTACTGAAAAAAAGGCTATCAAAGAAGGATTACATTTTTCTAGAAATCCACGTTTTAGTCAACAACAATCCGATGTTCTTATACGTTTAGGTGATTATTTTTTCCATATCCCTCCTACGAAAGATGATTTTCGCACCCTACCGCATCTTGGTCACCTTGAATCCTCCTATCGAAATCCGAAAACAACCTTATCTTTAACAATAGCAAAAAAAACACTTCAAGATTATATTGGTCCTGAAGCATTAAAACAAGAAAAAAAATTAAGCGAAGCAGTTCCATGGTATAGCCGTACCTATACAAAAAAATAAAACAGTTTGGCCCATATTAGGCCAAACTGTTTTATTTTTTATCTTCCTTAATTTTAATATTCGCTTGTTTATAGAATGCAACTTTTTCTGTATTATATGATTTCGTATATTCATTAAACTTATCTTTTTCTGTCTCAATATCTTTATATGCTTGGTTTACTAACTTTACTTTCTCGCTAATATCTTTTAATTTTGTACCTTTATCTTGTAGCATTGTATATAATTCTTTTTCTTGCTTTAAAGATTTATTATAGCTATCGTACATCTTTTGGAATGAATCATGTCGTTTCTCATAAGTACTCTTTACTTTATCCGCCTGGGCTTTTAATTTATTATCTTCAATTTTCTTCACATGCTTATCGGCTGACTTCACTTCTTCTTGCGCTTTATTTAACGCCTCTTTTTCTTTAATAATAACTTTTTCTCGCTCAGCTGTATTTTTCACCGCTTGATCAAGCTTATCCTTAACAGCCTGATTATTATCTTTTCCTTCTTGGACAATTTGATTATATAATACTTGCCCCTCTTTCTCTAATGACTCTAATTTTTTCGCATCTTCAAACATTGTTTTTTCTTGCTTGGCAGCATTTTCAAATGCAACATATAGCTCCTCTTCTGGTTTTGGGCCGAAACAACCAGCTAGTAAAGTCATTGATAATGCAGTTACAATTGCTAATTTATTATATTTCAACATCTTTTCCTCCTATTAATAAACGACCATCGTGCCAAAAATCCCATGAAAAACATGTAACTTCTTTATCTATTTCACGCTCGCATCTTTTTTACGAAGATCATCAATAATTATTTATACTGCTTGTACAATTTTCGCACTTGAAATTATGTAATGTCTTAAAACATAAAGGTATTTACCTTAATCTTACCTACTGCAAGAAACACTATAATGTTTCACCTGATAAAAGATGATCGTTGACCTCTCACGTCTATCATTCCCTTTCTCACTTTCTATCAAATAACCTCTTTGTCCATTTTACATATTGCAAAGGGGACCTCGCAACTCTTACAAAGATTCTTTTAATTTCTTAAAAAGGAAAAGTGTAGAGCATGTTTTCCTCTACACTTTTAAACTGAAAACATTGTGCAAAATGCATTGACACATCCACACACAATTATATGCTGATTTCATATATTTTTAAAGACTTTTGTTACAAAAAAAAGTTTTCTTGTAACAAAAGACAAAAAAATGTTACAAAAAATTCTTTATATCATACTTCTTCAAATCAAAGTTTCATTCATGACTTTGCAAGTTTCTATAATTATACAATTGATTTTGTGCCTTTCTAAACAAATCTTCAAAAGTTTTCCCTTCTATAGGATAACTTGCAGCCCCAAATAATAGTGTGACACTTAATAAATCATTCGCTATTTCATTTTGAATATTTTTGATCAATCGACTTGTTATTGTTGACTTTTCATAGCCATTATCAACAGCTACGATAACATATTTATTTTCATCCCACCTCGTAACTACATCACCTTTTCGAACTGTCTTTACAATTGTACGTTCTACTCTTTGGACTAGCTCATCTAACTTTTTTTCTTGCACTGTGTCTTTTAATACATCCCATTCTTTTACGGAAAGAATATACACTGTAATATTACGAGAATCTCTTTCTGATAAAGCAGCTACTTTTCCAAAAAAATCAACGACAAAATCGTTATTTGTCATTCCTCCTATTTCAATATTTACACGCGTATTCGTTCTTTTATCGTACCAATGTCCAAAATAATAGCTTAGTATCATTTGCAATATATAAATAATAAAGACGGTTAAAAATGATCGCGAATCTAGCTTAGCAATTACATCCTGAAGTGCAATCCATTCTGTAACCGCAACTGTGTTCCCAAGTAATAATCCACTAATTTTCCCTTTATGTTTCATACTCTCCCCCTTTTATACCAATATATGTTTCTATAACAATAATGTTTTTCTATAAAATAAAAAATGTACATATTTAATGTACATTTCTACTTAAGCTTGTATACCTTTTCTATTTTATTTCATATATATACTATATATCGTTTTTAGGAAGGAGTGACCTATATGCCTCAAAAAGAAAATCTATTAGATATTATGCGCTTACTAGCTGGCTTTTTGTTATCATTAAAATTACTATTTAACTCTTTCGGAATAAACTTCATTACAAACGATCAAATTGACGCTATAGTAAATGTTATTTCATTTCTATTCATTCTATATTTTGGATACAAAAATAACTATATTGGAAAAAAGGGAGTGGAACAAAAGAAATTACTCAAGAAGCACAATCTTCATTAAAGAAGGAACCTTTCGCACAGGTTCCTTCTTATCATTTTCTCACAACCACTTCATTTGTTTGTAGCGGTCCATATGATACACCTTTATATTGAAATGTATATGTAGCCTGAAATAATGAATTGGGAGGAGCTTTATCTTTATTTGCTTTTATTTGACAAATTAATTCTACCTTTTCATTCGGTGATAAATTATCGATTCGCCACCTTACAAGCTGAAATAAAAACTCACTTATTCCCTTATCTGCTTTTAAAGAGTTTGGGATATACGCGAAATAATCACGAATCATATGACTTACAACTACTCGCGAAATCATTTCAACGCCTTTATTTTCAACTTCAAGTCGAATAATTAGTATGTCATTAACATCATAGATCATCTCATACGAAAATTTTTCTTTATACATACTACGGATTTGCAATGTGACTGCTACATCGGATGCTTCCGTGTCCTTTTTAGAACCATCAATCCACAAAACCGGCTGTAGCGGTATAGAATACCTTCCTTGATCCGAAATTCGTTTCCATATTTTCATAATATATTCACCTCATTCCAGATATATCATCTATACAACTGTATTCTGCCTCTCGATGCAATAAACTACACTTAGAAAAAATATTTAGCTTGTTACAAACCATATTAAATTTTTCTTTTCCTTTTATCCTATTCGACAATATAAAGAAAAAACCATTTTTAATAGGTTGACACAGGTTATACTTTATTAAATATTTTTTTACAATTTCCTTCCTTGACTACATAACAAAATAAAGTCTTACCTCTCTCTTTTGGTCAATATAATAAAGTGAAACTTTAATCAGTGGGGTGTCCATCCCCCACTGATTATTAGCTTTCACCAATCGGGCTTTAACGGGCAGTTAAAGCGGGATAAAATAATTTGGCGATAGAAAACATTTGCCTTTTAGTCAAATTTGACTATAATATAATCTATGATTTCCATTCTTTATATCATGTAGGCTCAATTTTTATAAATAAAGAGGAAATGAAACAAACTACACACAAAGATTTTTCATGCACTGCATCTAAAAACTTAAGTTAGTGTAATTTTTATTAAAGGAGGGCTACTTTTGGAAGCACAACTATCAAAAAACGAAGCAAGTAAAACAAAATTTGTTGTTGCTGGTTTACTACTTGGTATTCTCATGGCAGCAATGGATAACACAATAGTCGCAACTGCGATGGCAACAATCGTTGGAGACTTAGGAGGGTTCGACAAATTCGTTTGGGTCACATCTGCATATATGGTAGCAACAATGGCCGGTATGCCTATTTTCGGTAAGCTATCTGATATGTACGGACGGAAACGCTTTTTTATTGGTGGACTAATTCTTTTCTTATTCGGTTCTGCACTTTGCGGGACAGCAACAAGTATTGAACAACTAAGTATTTATAGAGCCATTCAAGGAATTGGCGGTGGCGCTCTGATGCCTATCGCATTTACAATTATGTATGATATATTCCCACCTGAAAAACGAGGGAAAATGACAGGTCTATTTGGTGCTGTTTTCGGAACATCCAGTGTTTTCGGGCCTTTATTAGGTGCTTACATTACAGATTATATAAGCTGGCACTGGGTCTTCTATATTAATATTCCATTAGGACTTATTTCCTTCTTCTTCATTACTAAATACTACAACGAGTCTCTAGAATACCGAAAACAAAAAATTGACTGGGCTGGTGCTATTACACTTGTCGTTAGTATCGTTTGCTTAATGTTTGCCCTGGAACTTGGCGGTAAAGAATATGCATGGGACTCTAATGTGATTATTGGTTTATTTTCAACTGTTGTTACTACGCTTATTATCTTCTTCTTCGTAGAAAGAAACGCAACAGAGCCTATTATTTCTTTCCATTTATTTAAAAAACCTTTATTTGCAGCTAGCCAAGGTGTTGCCTTTTTCTATGGCGCCGCTTTTATCATCTGTACAGTTTATATTCCAATCTTCGTTCAAGGTGTTCTCGGTGGTTCAGCCTCAAATGCTGGATTGATTTTGACACCTATGATGGTAGGATCTGTAATCGGAAGTCAAGCTGGCGGACAATTAGCTTCACGAACAAGTTATCGTAACATCATGATAGCATCCGGAGTGTTCTTCGTTCTTGGTATTTATTTACTAAGTACTTTAACAATGGAAACACCTCGTACACTTGTAACAACGTTTATGGTGCTTGCTGGACTTGGAGTTGGATTCTCCTTCTCAGTTTTAAGTATGGCATCTATCCACAAACTAGAAATGAGAGATCGCGGTTCTGCTACATCAACGAACTCATTCTTCCGTTCACTTGGAATGACCCTTGGTGTAACGATTTTCGGTACAATTCAAAATCATGTTTTCACTGATAAATTAAAAGCAGTCTTCCCACCTGAACTAGCAAAAATGGCTCCTAAAGGTGGAGACACAAGCTTTTTATTATCACCAAATGCCGCTGACAAACTACCTCCTGAAGTACTGAGTGGTATTAAGGATGCTCTTGCAACATCTATTGCCAATACATTTTTCTGGGCACTTATCCCAGCTGTACTAAGTATAATTTGTATTTTATTTATGGGAAATGAACGTCTTTTAACAGGTCCGAAAACGAAGCAAAAACAAAAACAAGTAAGCTAATATAGAAAAATGAAACGGTATATCCCTTTATGAAAGAGGATATACCGTTTATAATATATATAAAGTTTCTATATACAGGAGTTGAGACAGCATGAGCATGAAGTTAGTCATTCTCGGCTTGTTACTCGAAGGAGATAAGCATCCATATGAAGTTCAACATATAATGAAAGAACGACAAATGGATTGTTATATTAAATATGCCAAAGGATCGCTATACTATGCCTTCGAGCAATTAGAAAAACAAGGTGCGATTAGTGTTACCCATATTGTTCGAGATACGAATAGACCAGATAAAAAAATCTTCCATATAACAGGAGAAGGAAAAGCCCTTTTCCACACTTTATTATTAAAACAATTTGAAGCGAAAAATCAAATATATAAACCTATTTATTCTGCGCTCTCTTTCGCTCACTTTAGCGACGAACAAGAACTAGTTCCTATTTTGGAAAAAAAGAGAGATGATACAATGCTATATTTACATACAATGCAAACGATATACGATCATAACAAACAACTAGTCCCTCGTGCTCAACTATATATTCTACAAAGCGTAATTGAGCATATTAACGTTGAGTTACGTTGGCTAAACACACTCTTACAAGATGCTGCTGTAAGTCGTCTTTCAGAAATAGGTGTAGATAATGATTAAGTTTTTCTAGAAGAGGTGCCTCCTCTTCTAAAAAAACTTAACACTATAATTATTCCTCGCAACTCAAAATACCCTCATTTTAATAATAAATAAACATCAAAAAAACTTAATCTTCCGAATAAAAAGAAATAAAAACTTTAGAATTTTCTTATTTTAAAACAGTGGACAAAATTCCGAAAATTGTGTTAGAATTTGTTTCAATATCATATCGCTTGTTAAATTCCTTTCAAAAGGAAAATAGGTACACGAATATTTCACTTCGTGTTTAAAAGGGAAGTTTGGTGAAACTCCAACACGGTCCCGCCACTGTAAATGCTGAGATTTCTTTTTTGTGCCACTGTGAAAACGGGAAGGTGAAAGAAATTATATGAAGCATAAGTCAGGATACCTGCCTATTTTAACAACACTGATAGACTCACGGATGATGATGAGGTGTTAAGAACAAAAAGGAAGGCTTATTTTTCTATGCCTTTATGCTTTTTGTTATAGGTATTTCCGAGTAAACGGAAATGCTTACTTTCAATTAGGGAGGAATTTAAAATGGCAATTCAAACAAGTAACTTAGGTTATCCACGTATCGGACTACAACGAGAGTGGAAAAAAACATTGGAAGCTTTTTGGTCCAATAAAATTGATGAAGAACAATTTTTAACGACAATGAAAGAAATTCGCCTTCAACACGTCAAAGTACAGCAAGAAAAGGGAATTGAATTAATTCCAGTTGGCGATTTTACATATTATGACCACGTTCTGGATACGGCCTACATGTTAGGATTCATCCCGTCACGTTTTTCAGAGTTTACCTCTTACCTTGATGTATATTTTGCAATGGCACGCGGCTCTAAAGATCACGTTGCTTCTGAAATGACAAAATGGTTTAACACAAACTATCATTACATTGTTCCTGAATATGAAGAAGGATTACAAATCTCTTTAAAAGACAATCGTCCTCTTCGTTTATATGAAGAAGCGAAAAAAGAGTTAGGCATTGATGGAAAACCAGTTATTTTAGGCCCTTATACATTCCTAAAACTAGCAAAAGGTTATAACGAAGAGCAATTTGCCACTATTTTAAAAGAGCTAGTTGCACCTTATGTACAACTATTCTCTGAATTACACGCAGCTGGAGCACAAATTATTCAAGTTGACGAACCAATCTTCGCATCTTTAACAAAAGATGAAATTAATCAAGCGAAAGAACTTTACGAAGCTATTCATAAAGAGGTTCCAAATGCTAATCTTCTTCTACAAACATATTTTGATAGTGTAGAAGAGAACTATGAAGAAATTATTACATTCCCTGTTTCCGGTATTGGATTAGACTTTGTTCATGGCAAAGAAGGTAATGTAAATGCTATTTCAAAATACGGATTCCCAGCTGATAAAATTTTAGCTATCGGTTGTATAGATGGCCGTAACATTTGGAGAGCTGATCTTGATGATGTACTTTCTTTATTTACAACATTACAAAATCAAATCACAGCAAAAGGTTTAATTGTTCAACCTTCTTGTAGCTTATTGCATACTCCAATTGATAAAACGGAAGAAACGCACTTAACAAGTGAATTATTTGATGCACTTGCATTTGCTAATCAAAAATTAGAAGAACTAGTCCTTATCCATTCTGCTCTTACTAAAGGTGTAGAAAGCATCAGTAGCGATTTAACAACATATCGTAATGCACATCATGCAATCCGCTCATCAGCTGCACGTAATCGTGAAGATGTAAAAGTGGCACGTACATCACTTAAAGAAGATGATTTCTCACGTCCTCTTCCATTTGAAAAACGATATGAACTACAGCAAGTAGCTTTACAATTACCTTTGTTACCAACAACAACTATTGGTAGCTTCCCGCAAACATCTGAAGTTCGTCAAACACGTAAACAGTGGCGTAACGGCGATATTACAAATGAACAATATAATCAATTCATTGAAAAAGAAACTGCAAAGTGGATTCGTTACCAAGAAGATATTGGTCTTGATGTACTAGTACATGGTGAATTCGAAAGAACTGACATGGTGGAATATTTTGGAGAAAGACTTGCTGGTTTCTCCTTTACTAAAAATGGATGGGTACAATCATACGGTTCTCGTTGCGTAAAACCACCTGTTATTTATGGTGATGTTGCCTTTATAAGTGGAATGACTATTAAAGAAACTGTATATGCACAAAGCTTAACAGAGAAAGTAGTAAAAGGTATGCTAACTGGACCTGTCACTATTTTAAATTGGTCATTCGTTCGAAATGATATTTCAAGAAAAGAAGTTTCATATCAAATTGCATTAGCACTTCGTCATGAAATTGAATTACTTGAATCTTCCGGAATTAGAGTAATCCAAGTCGATGAACCTGCACTTCGTGAAGGTATGCCGTTAAAAGAAAAAGATTGGGATGCATACATTACATGGGCAGTTCAATCATTCCTTTTAGCAACATCTTCTGTAGAAAATGAAACACAAATTCATACTCATATGTGTTATAGTAACTTCGAAGATATTGTAGATGCAATTCGAGCGTTAGACGCAGATGTTATTTCTATCGAAACCTCAAGAAGTCATGGAGAATTTATTAATACATTAAAGCATACAACATATGAAAAAGGAATTGGTCTAGGGGTATATGATATTCATAGCCCACGTGTCCCAAGTAAAGATGAAATGTTCACAATCGTAGAACAATCTTTACAAGTATGTGACCCTAAATATTTCTGGATTAATCCAGACTGTGGTTTAAAAACACGAAGAACTGAGGAAGTTATACCTGCTTTAGAGCACATGGTTCAGGCAGCAAAAGACGCTCGTTCTCTCCTAAAAACAAACGCATAATAAAAAACGTGTTATCCTTCAAAAAGGATAACACGTTTTTTTATTCTACACTCTCAAAATAGAAGTCGTATTGTACTTTATACAATTCATCGTCTGATGGCTCTTCAAGAGGAGTTGCCTGTAAGACTATCATATATTCCCCGTTCGGAATAGGAATATGATATTTATTAGAAAGAATACTTGTTATATATACTTCTTCATTCTTCACTGTGAAAGGAACTGATATCGTTCTAACCACTTCTTCTTTCTCAATATGATTTCCACAAGTAACTTCCACTTCACAAGTATAGTCAGAGATTGCTTCAAAAATAATAGCTCCATCCACCTCAGCATAGCCTCTTTCAAAATCTTCAGGAGTCCAATCTACATAAGGCTGCTGACCATCATAGTTCATTATCATTAATTGCGAATATGAAATTGTTAATTCCATAACTATCCCTCTCCTCCACTATGAAATGTATGCCAATTACTATTTCACTTCAAATTTCACACGCGTACCATCTGGATATTTGTCTAGCTTATTCCCTACCCAAGAACCTGCACCGCGGTTATCTGCTGGACTTATATATTCAATATGAGCTCCTTTTCCGCCTTCCTTACACATCGCCATCGGCCATTCATCACGATCATAACCTTTCTTCGTCGGATATGGCGCTAATGATAATTTCCTTCTATCCGCTGCACCATTACGATCAATTGTGCACATTTCCGAATGTCCTTCTTTTATAGCATCCGTTATATGTTTCCCGGTCTCTGGATATCGTTCTTTCGGGAACTCTAGAATTTGATCATACGTAGTTGTTTTTTTAGTACTTGTCTCCTCTGGCACAAGTACTTCATATACCGCTACCAAAAGAGAAAGAATTGCAATAATTGAAATGATAATACCTTTAAATCGCTTCATGTGTACCTCCGTGTTCCTACCAATTTCTTTTCCTCAGTTATTATAACAAACTTCTTCTATGTATGTTTTCAGACATTATTTTAGCTCTTCCTCTCCATTCCGCCAAAAACATTCATTTTTCTTCATCTTTTCACTAATGCTGTAGAAAACTAATAACCTTCCGACATTCTTTTTCAAAGGAAGTCCTCATAAAAGGTTGAAATGATATATACGATACTTTTTGGGGAGGAACTATCATGGAAGCTATTTATAAAACGAAAGATGTTACAAATAAAACAGGTATCCCAAAACATATAGTCCGAAAATATAGCCAACTCTTAGAGGAACACGGTTATATCATTTCAAAAACAGCTGATGCTCGTATTTATAAATTGGATGATTTAAAACTATTGAAATCTATACATGAAAGAGCTGCTACATTACAAGAGGACATTTCAGAAACAATACCTATTATTTTAAAAGAAAAAGAAGCCCCACCTGTACCTGTTATTCAAGATAAACAAGAAGTGCAACCAAAAGAAGATGGGCGTAACTTTGAGGAGTTCATGCTAAAACTTGAAATGCTTGCTCAATTAAATGAAGCAATTATTCATCAAAACTCTACTCTCATTACACAAAATCGTTTAAAAGACGAGAAATTAGATGAACTAATGCAACAAGTTTATGTAAAAGAAGGCTCACAAGAAAAAATGTTACAAGATCTAGTTGTTCACGCCGCTCAAACAGATGCACTCCAAAAAGAAAAGATGGACTTATTAATGAATCATATGTATAAGCGAGAATCCAAACAAGAAGAAAAAATGAATAAACTTGTCAATCAAATTTACAATAAAGACAGCAACCGTGATACACAACTTATGCAAGTTATTCGTGAAATTCAAGAAACAAAAAGATTAGTCGCCGCCTCAAAAGAGCAAAGCTTCTTTCAATCATTTAAAAGTTTATTCGTTCGAACAAAACAAGAAAAAATAAATGAATGAAATTTTGTATCTTTTTCTAATGCACGATAAAATAAAAAGTTACCTTCTATCGGTAACTTTTATTCCTTATATCGTACAGCTGGCAATATAATAATAGCTTCAGTTCCTTTCCCGCTTTCACTTTTATATTCCAATGTACCATTATGCGCTTGTAAAATACTAAATGTTACCATAAGGCCTAATCCTGTTCCTTTTTCTTTTAAAGAATAATACGGTTGTCCAAGCCTTACTAACTGTTCTTTTGTCATTCCAACACCACTATCTTTAACTCTTATTATTATCAATTCATCTTTTTGAATAGCTGTTACTTTTAAATACCCTTTGTTTCCTTGAATTGCTTCAATACCATTTTTAACAACATTCATAATAGCTTGCTTCAATTTCGTCTTATCACCGATAGTATAAAGGCTCTCAGAAATCTCAACTTGCAAATAAACGCCCTGCATCGCTGCAAATGATGACATAAGAGTTGTCATTTCAATTAATTGTGCTGATAAACAAATATGTTCTTTTTTTTCAATTTGAGGCCTTGCTAAATTTAAATAATCTGAAATAATCTGTTCAGCACGATCCAGCTCAGCTAATACGAGACGCATATAATCTTTGTTTTTTACGTCTTCCGTACTCTCTAACAATTGAATAAACCCTCGTACAACAGTGAGAGGGTTTCGAACTTCATGTGCGACACTTGCAGCTAACTCACTTACAATATTAAGTTTTTCTGATTTTTGCATTTCTGTACGCAATAATGCATTTTCGTTTAAATACTCAGTCAAATACACTTGAAATACCATTGTCATAACCATAATAAGTGATGCAAATATATACCCACTATATAGATTAGATATGTACGGTGTAAAACCTGTTTCTAAAAGGACATTCAACATCCCGACTACTAATGAAACAAGAACATAAAATGATGCAATCATAAAAGCTAATATTAGCTTCTTATCTCTTGAAAAAAGAGACCATTTCTTTGACAAAAATAATGGAATTATCGAAAGAAATATAACTTCTACCATAGGCAACCAACTAAGCCCCTTAAAAATCCATTCATATGCAACATAAATAATGGCAGGGATGAGCCCAACAATCCCACCATATAAAAAACCACTAACAATTGGGACTGGATGAAAATTGTATCCGCAAACGGTACCAAAACAAATAGAGTATGTCATGGAGAGAACGAGTGTAACGCTAGATAAAAACATAATAAAGTAG
Organism: Bacillus sp. FDAARGOS_1420; assembly: GCF_019344915.1. NCBI lineage: Bacteria > Bacillati > Bacillota > Bacilli > Caryophanales > Bacillaceae > Bacillus > Bacillus sp. FDAARGOS_1420. The sequence continues at coordinate 3,076,410 of NZ_JAHWJB010000002.1, forward strand.
CGATTAGGCTTCGGAAGCATTCCTTGATAACGATTTAAACGAATCGCTTCATATAAAAATAGTGGTAAAATAATGATGGCAATTTGGATCATTAAATCACGAATCAGCTCCATAGCCTCTCATCCCCTATATGTATTTTGATATGATTATATCATTTTATAAGTCTATTTGTTTCAAAATTTTGATTTTTCTTAACATCTTTGTTAATTATTTGTTAACAACTAATAATAAATGTTACAAATTTCCGAAATGATTGTAAACCCTGTACCAAATTTCCTTCGTGCAGTATACAATGAATACGGATTACAAAGAAAATAAAAAACACTTCACTAGACGGACAACTATCGCAAAATACAGCATATAATCCATACTATCTATGTTTACAAATAAGTGATCATTACTTTAGTAGGAGGAAGATAAATATGGCGGGTACTACGCTTGTTTTAAAAGAAGAAAATTTGGTTGTGCTAGAAAACGTTGAAAAATCAGTATACGAAGAATTGCAACATAAAGCAGGGGACGAAGACTGTACATGTGCTGTAAATGAATCCGTTGTCCATCTTGGCAAAGTATCTTCCGTACTTTGGAACGAAGATGAAATAGATTGGGAATACGGTTATTAAAAAGTCGCTTGCAGCGGCTTTTTTTGTGTTTATGCTTAAGTGAAACTTTAATTAACTCACACAGCTTATACTCTTATAGACCTTTGAACCCTCACATAATTTCTTACTTCCACTGAATTTTAAGATACGATTCTTATCTTTCACAAATAGCGGGGGAAATTTTATAAACAAAGCGTAATAGTTGAAAATATGATAAAATGGACTTAATTTTCAAACGGAAGAAAGGGAGATACAATGGAACAATTCATTAATCCTAGAGTGAAGGACATCCAAATTTCTGGAATCCGTCAGTTCTCTAATATGATTCAAAACTATGATAATCTTATCTCTTTAACAATTGGGCAACCCGATTTCCCTACACCTTCTCTAGTAAAAGAAGCAGCTAAACGGGCCATTACAGAAAATTATACAAGCTATACACATAACGCTGGTTTACTAGAATTACGCAAGGCAGCTTGTAACTTTGTAAAGGACAACTACAATTTACATTATTCACCTGAAAACGAAACCATTGTTACAATCGGTGCTAGTGAAGCGATCGATGTTGCATTCCGAACTATTTTAGAACCAGGAACGGAAGTAATTTTACCTGCTCCTATTTACCCTGGTTACGAGCCGATTATTCGACTATGTGGTGCAACTCCTATTTTTATAGATGTTCGCGAAACTGGATTTCGTTTAACAGCTGAAGCATTGCAACATGCAATTACAGAACGAACAAGATGCGTCGTTTTACCGTATCCTTCTAATCCAACTGGTGTTACCTTATCAAAAGAAGAATTAGAAGATATTGTATCTATCTTAAAAGATAAAAATATTTTCGTTCTTTCTGATGAAATTTATAGTGAACTTGTATATGAAGAAAAACACACATCTATCGCTCATTTCCCAGAAATGCGTGATAAGACGATTGTCATTAACGGCTTATCAAAATCACATTCTATGACCGGCTGGCGTATCGGACTTTTATTTGCTCCAGAATATTTAGCAAAACACATATTAAAAGTTCATCAATACAATGTTACATGTGCTACTTCAATCGCTCAGTATGCTGCAATCGAAGCTTTAACAGCTGCTAAAGATGCCCCGAAGATGATGCGCTATCAATACAAAAAACGCCGTGATTACGTGTATAATAGACTCATTCAAATGGGTTTAACGGTTGAGAAGCCAACAGGTGCATTTTATTTATTCCCATATGTTGGACATTTAACATCTTCATCATTTGATTTTGCACTTGATCTTGTAAAAGAAGCTGGGCTAGCCGTTGTTCCTGGAACCGCATTTTCCGAATACGGTGAAGGCTACCTTCGCCTTTCCTATGCTTACAGTATCGAAACTTTAAAAGAAGGCTGTGACCGTTTAGAAGCCTTTCTAAAGAAAAAAGCTAAGAGTTAAACTCTTAGCTTTTTGTTGCATAATGATCACAAGTTTGACGCTTCAATAATTTATGCGGAATAATAATGCATTTTGAAGTAGATTCAGAATGCTCCACCTTATCAACTAAAGCTTTTGCCGCTTCATACCCTAATTGATAAATATTCACATCAACTGTCGAAAGTGGTGGACTAGCAATTTCTGATAATAAAGCATTGTTAAAGCTTACAATCGAAACATCTTTCGGTACAACAAATCCTTTTTTAGAAAGCGCACTTAACACGCCAAGTCCAATTAAATCATCCGTTGCCATAATTGCCGTCGGTGGTTGCTTTAGTCCCATTAATTCCTCAACAGCCTGTTGACCACTCTCTCTTGAAAAATCAAAGTGTAAAATATACTCTTTCGGCAATAGAATATCTGCTAGTTTCAAAGCATCACTCATCCCCGCCAAACGATCTCTCGTTACAAGTAAATCTGATCCACCGCCGATGAATGCGATTTGTTTATGGCCTAATGAAATCAAATATTCCGCTACTTCTCTTGCAGCTGTATAATTGTCATTATCTACATATGTAATTTCATCTTTTCGATCATATGGTTTTCCAATTAAAACAAACGGGAAGTTTTGGTCATGCAAGTATTGAATAATCCGATCGTTCTCTCTTGAATATAAAAGAATAATACCACCGATTTGACGCCCTTGTACCATTTTTACAACACCATTAAAAATTTCATCTTCCGTTTCACCAGTCGACATATAAAGCGCATACCCTTCCACATGTGCAAATGAACTAATTCCTCTTATAACTTCTGGGAAAAACGGATTTTGAAAAGCTTTACTTGCAGAACTCGGCATAACAAGACCAAGTGTCTTCGTCGTTTGGTTCGCAAGGTTTCTTGCATTTAAATTTGGATGATACCCTAATTCACTCATTACTTTTCGAACACGGCGCTTTGTCTTTTCACTTATACTTGGATTATCAGCAATTACACGAGAAACAGTTGATGGTGCTACGTTCGCCTTCTTCGCCACATCTTTAATTGTAACTGTCATAAAAATCCCCTCCTTTCACTTCTCTGCCATTTTCATATATTTTATCTTGCACCCGTTGCAAGTCATAGGAGAAGTCATAAACTGTCATTTATTTATTCTATCTTGCAAAACTTATCATATTCTCCCTCTCCATGTATTGTAAGGGATATAGCTCTTTTTTCCTATACTATAATATACTATTTATTTCACTTCTTTTCATATGCGATGTCAAATCTCTTTTCATCTCTCTATAATTTTTTTATAGAGAGATGAAAAGAAAAATGGGACATAATGTCCCATTTCTCATCCTTTCGTACCTCCAGCTGTTAAACCAGAAATAAAGTATTTTTGTAGTGATAAGAATAAAATCGAAATCGGGATTGCAATTAATACTGAACCCGCTGCAAACGTCGTAAATTCATTACCAAATTTTTTCGCTACCATTTCATATAATCCAACTGCTAAAGTGTAATTTTCCGGCGTGCGTAAAATAATACTTGCTAAAATGAAATCTGTAAATGGACCGATGAAAGTGAATAATGCTACAACCGCTACGATTGGCTTTGCAAGCGGCATAATGATTTGCCAAAAAATACGGAAGTGTCCTGCTCCATCCATGCGGGCTGACTCATCCAACTCTTTCGGAATCGTATCAAAATACCCTTTCATAAGCCAAGTATTCATTGGAATTGCTCCACCTACATAAATTAAAATTAATGCAAGATGTGTATCAATTAATCCTGTTAACTGCGCTAATACATATAGTGCGATTAACGCTGCAAAGTTCGGAATCATTTGTAGAATTAAAAATGTTAATAAACCATTTTTTCTTCCGACAAAACGATATCTCGAAAATGCATAAGCAGTAAAGCTAATTGCTAACACCGAAAAAATCATCGTCATAACACTAACTTTTAACGTATTTTTATACCAAAGTAAGTAATTACTTGAATCAAGATCAAGTAGCTTACGATAATGATCTAACGTAGCATTTTTTGGAATAATGCTAGAACCAGACAAACTATCTCCTGGATTAAACGATGAACCAATAATCCATAGTAATGGATAGAAAATAATCGCACACATTATGAAGATAACCAAATAACTTAATGAAAGACGTAACATCTTTTGTCGTTTAATATTCATTTACATCATATCCTCTTCTTGGAATGATTTTGTTCTCTTAAATTGCCATAACGCAACTGTAATAACGATTAACGATAAAATCATTGTAAGAGCTGCTGCTTTTCCGTACTGCGCTGAAGTCATCGTTAACTTATAAATCCATGAAATTAAAATATCCGTTCCACCTGCATCTTGCCCCGCTACAGCAGGACCTCCGCCGTTAAATAGATAAATGATACTAAAGTTATTAAAGTTAAACGTATATTGTGTAATTAAAATTGGTGCTGTTGCGTATAAAACAAGTGGCAATGTAATTTTGCGGAACTGTTGCCAAGCAGTTGCTCCATCTACTGTAGCAGCTTCATATAATTCTCCTGGAATCGATTGCAATATACCTGTTGTCATTGCAAAGACGAATGGGAAACCGAGCCACGTTTGGATCATAATTAAAGCAATCTTCGCCCAAAACGGATCTGTCATCCAAGCAATCTTTTCAATCCCGAATAAAGCTAATACTTGATTATTAATTGCTCCAAATGTTTCATTAAACATACCCGAGAAGACAAGAATAGATACGAATGCTGGAACAGCCCACGGTAAAATGAAGATTGTTCGAATAATTGCCTTACCTTTAATACCAGGCTGATTTACGATAATTGCTAAGAAAATACCAAGTGCAACTTGTAATGTTGTTGCAACAAATGTCCAAATGACAGTCCAAGAAAATACACTTAAAAATGTCTCTCTCCACATTGGTAATGTGAAAATATCAATAAAGTTTTTAAAGCCCACCCAATCTACTAATTTAGCTGGAGGAGAGTGATATAAGTCATAATTCGTAAATCCAATTAAAATTACAAAAATGATTGGAAATACAACTACAAAGATAAGTAATAGAAATCCTGGTGAAACCATTAAATATGGAAAACCTTGATCTAATAAGTTACGGTATTGCTCTTTTACTGAGTTTAATGGTGTTCCTATATCACGTTTCTTCCCATTTTGGTATGCATCATATAAGTTAAATCCATATATTCCTAGTCCAAACACTATGACGATAAGTGCCAAAATTCCTTCTACTAATAGAAAGACAGAATGGTCACGTGGAACTTCTGTACCGAGTGTTACAATTCCCCATAATCCCATATTTAATAAATCAGCAAATGCTACAATAAATGAACCTGTTAATACTAGAAAAATAAGGCCTTTTACAAATTGTTTATTATACATTTGGCCTATGCCTGGAATGATTGATAACATGGTTGCCATTTTCCTATGTTTTGAACCTTTTAAGCCGTTTGCTGGTTCCATAGATGTTTGCATGTTCCTTCCCCCTTTTTTCTGGGAGAGAATTCGTGCCTCTTATAGTAGAGGCACGAATTTCACCTTATTTTTTCTTACTATGATTTGCCTCAATATTTCCTTTAATTTGTTTCACTGCACTATCAAGAGCGGATTTTGGTGCCTCTTTATCTGTAACAACTAACTGAAGCGCGTCTCCAGCTGGTTTCCATACTTCTTGCATTTCTGGAATATTCGGCATTGGAATTCCATTTTCTGATTGAGTTGCAACTGCTTTTGCAGCTTCATTATCTTTAATAATTGGATCTTCCATTACTGATTTTACTGGAGGAATCTCTTTTGTCTTCTCAAATCTAATTTTTGCGTTTTCTTCATTTGTTACCCACTCAGTGAATTTTGTAGCTAAATCATTTTGTTTAGAGAAGCTTGTTACATGCCATCCTTTTACCCCAACAAATGTTTTCATCGGTTGACCATTTGGTAATTTTGGCATTGGAGCAACACCATAATCAATTCCGTTCTTTTCCATCGCTTGGAACGCCCACGGTCCGTTCATAATAGATGCTGCTTTTCCTTCATTGAATAATCCATCAGCAGCAGGGCCACCAGACTCACCGATAATACCTTTCGGGAATAACTTTTCTTTGTACCATTTTTGAAGATATTCAGCCCCTTGTACTGCTCCGCTATTATTTAATCCAACATCACTTGCATTTGGCTTTCCGTCTTTCTCACCAAATACATATCCGCCCATACCTGCCATAAACGCGTTAGCAAAGTAGAAGTTATCTCCTAATGTTAAAAATCCGTACTTGCCATCCTTCGTAAAGTCTTTTGAGAAGTTAAATAGCTCGTCCATCGTTTCTGGAGCTTTTTGCATTAATTTTTTATTGTAAATAAAAATTGGTGTTTCAATTGCTTTTGGTAAACCATATAATTTCCCGTTGTATGTTTGTGCCTTTATTGATAAGTCAGTAAATTTACTCTTCACAGCCTCATCTGCTTTTACTTCAGAAAGTAAGCCTTCTGTTACTGCATTTCCGATTTGATCGTGTGGCAATGTTACAACATCTGGTCCCGTCCCCGCTGGTCCATCAAGACGTAACTTTTTCACTTGATCTGTCATTTGCATTTCAACAACTTTAACTTTTACTTTATATTTTTCCTCAAAGCTTTTCACTGCTGGTTCTAAACCAACACCTTTTTTATCATCTTCCCAAACGAGAAGATCATAATCTTTCTTCTCTTTACTTGCTTCTTTTTTCCCTGAATCTTTCGGTCCACATGCAGATAACATACCGATTGACAATGCTGAAATCGTTAATAGTGATAATGCTTTCTTCATCCCAAAAAACCTCCCTAAATTGTCTATGTACTCCAGAAGTTGAAAACGTTTGCATTGAATGGTTTAATAGAAGCGCAAACAATATCTCAATCTATGAAAACGTTTGCGCTATTTGTCTATCATTATACATTCTTTTATTCATTTTGCAAATATTAATTTTCAAAATAATCTCCTCATACTCTTTATTCATTGACTTTACATAAAATGAATACTACTCTTATAAGCAATATTAAAGTTATGTTAAAGGAAATCGTTTGCAACATAATCTTTATTATTTCATTTTAGGTAACAATATATATATAGATATTAAAGGGGGATTTTCTATATGCTTAAAGAAGCGATCTATCATAGGCCAAAAGATAATTATGCATACGCTTACAACGAAAAAATAATTCACATCCGAATACACACAAGAAGAGATGATGTTCACAGCGCCGCCCTCATCTACGGTGATCCGTATGAATGGCAAGATGGGAAATGGATTACTGCGAGTACACCGATGAAAAAAACCGGATCTACTGATTTATTTGATTATTGGTCGGTTTCAATCGAGCCGAAATTTAAACGCTTACGATATGGATTCGAATTAAAAAACGATGTAGACACTCTTATTTATACAGAAAGAGGATTTTTTTCTAACATTCCAAATGACGATGTCGGTAACTTTTTCTGCTTTCCATTCATTCATGCAAAAGACGTTTTCAGAGCACCATCCTGGATTAAAGACACAGTATGGTATCAAATTTTCCCGGAACGATTCGCTAACGGGGATAACACATTAAATCCGGCAAACACCCTCCCTTGGGGAAGTACCGAACCAACTCCAACTAATTTTTTCGGCGGAGATTTTGCTGGTATTATTCAAAACCTTGATTACCTTGTGAAGCTTGGAATTTCCGGAATATATTTCACTCCTATTTTCAAAGCTCATTCGAATCATAAATATGACACAATTGATTACATGGAAATCGATCCACAATTTGGGACGAAAGAAACTTTCAAAGAACTCGTTCAGGCGTGTCATAAACATGGTATAAAAGTAATGCTCGACGCTGTTTTTAATCATAGCGGGTACTTCTTTGATAAATTTCAAGACGTGCTGGAACAAGGTGAAAATTCCGCCTATAAAGATTGGTTCCATATTCATGAATTTCCAATTATAACCGAGCCACTTCCTAACTATGATACTTTCGCATTTACACCATATATGCCTAAATTAAATACGGCACATCCAGATGTAAAAGAATATTTACTTGAAGTAGGTCGTTATTGGGTAAGGGAATTCCATATAGATGGTTGGCGCCTTGATGTAGCAAATGAAGTCGATCACAGTTTTTGGAGAGAATTCCGAAGTGAAATAAAAGCATTGAATCCTGAAGTATATATTTTAGGCGAAATTTGGCACGATGCACTCCCATGGCTACAAGGTGATCAATTTGATGCTGTAATGAGCTATCCGGTTACAAACGCTCTACTTTCTTACTTTGCTAACGAGTCCATTAATTCAAGTGAATTTATGAAACAAATTACAGATTCTCTACATTCCTACTCTATGAATGTAAATGAAGCAGCATTTCATTTATTAGACAGTCATGACACACCTAGAATTTTAGCAACATGTAATGGGGATAAAAATAAGTTAAAGTTACTCTATGTATTTCACCTTTCTTTCATCGGTTCTCCTTGTATTTATTACGGCGATGAAATCGGTATGGATGGTGGAATGGACCCTGGCTGTCGCAAATGCATGATATGGGATGAAAAAGAACAGGATACTCTTTTATTTACACATATACAAACATTAATTTCATTACGGAAACAACATAAAGCATTTGGAGGAAACGGTATTTTTCAATTCATTGAGGCAAATGATGAACATAATTACATTTCTTATACAAAAACATATGAAGATGAAACTATCTTTTTCGTTTTAAATCCTACTAACAGTGAAGTTACAACTTCACTCCCTCTTCATATTACCAGGAAGAAAATAATTAACATTTATACAAACGAAGAATTTTCAGCGGAAGCAAGTGTATTACAAGTTACACTTCCACCGTATGGATTCTCTATTTTAAAATGGTAATAGTAAAAGCCTTATGCCAGGGTGGCATAAGGCTTTTCTTATTTCAATTTAAATACCATTGCTTCATACGGTCGTAATGTAATGTTTTCTATCAATACATTTTCCACATCATAATTGTGTATTAATAACTCTGCTTCACTATAAATAATGTCCTCAGGCAATTCAAATACACATTCCTCTACAGTAAAGTTTGCAATCACCAGAAGCTTTTCTTCTCCATATGTTCTTACATAAGCAAAAATAGAAGGGTTATTTTCTAGTATTAAATCATATGTTCCATACACAACTATTTCATTGTTTTTACGTAACTCAATCAATTTTTTATAGTAATAAAAAATTGATTCTTCGTCTTGGATCGCCTGTTTCACATTAATCTCTTTGTAGTTAGGATTTACCGCAATCCAAGGCTCACCCGTTGTGAATCCAGCATGTTCTCTATCATCCCACTGCATCGGAGTTCTAGCATTATCTCGGCCCTTTATATATATAGACTGCATCACTTTATCTATATCTTCGCCGCGCTCTATAACTTTTTCTTTATACATATTTAGTGTTTCAATATCTCGGTATTCATCAATTGATTCAAACCGAACATTGGTCATTCCGATTTCTTCTCCTTGATAAATATATGGTGTCCCTTTCATCATATGAAGTACTGTCGCTAACATTTTCGCTGATTCAGTATGATAAGCTCCATCATTACCAAAACGAGATACAACGCGAGGCTGGTCATGGTTATTCCAATAAAGGCTATTCCATCCTGTTTGTTCTAATGCTTTTTGCCACTTTGTTAAATTTTGTTTCAAAGTAAGAAGTGAGCATGGTTTTACATCCCATTTCCCGCCTTCTCCGGAATCTAAATCCATATGTTCAAATTGGAATACCATTTGCAGTTCTTTTCTAGCTTCCCCTGTATACAATTTAGCCTCTTCTGTCGTTACACCAGGCATTTCCCCAACCGTCATAATGTCATACTGAGACAATACGTCTTCATTCATTTCATGCAAATACTTATGAATATTCGGACCGTTCATAAAATGTTTATGCCCTGAAACATATCCTTCTTCATCCGTTTCAACAGATGGTAGGCCATCTTCTTTAGAAATAAAATTAATAACATCCATACGGAACCCATCAATTCCTTTTTCTAACCAAAACTTCATCATGTCATAAACATCTTGTCTTACCTTTTCATTATCCCAGTTTAAATCTGGCTGTTTTTTAGAAAACAGATGCAAATAATATTCATCTGTCATTTCATCATATTGCCATGCAGAGCCACTAAATGCTGCTCCCCAGTTATTCGGCTCTTTCCCTTCATTTCCAGGACGCCATATATAATAGTCTCTATATTTATTATCTTTCGATTTACATGATTCAATAAACCAATTATGTTCATCTGAAGTATGATTAACAACTAAGTCCATCATAAGTTTCATATTACGTTTATGCATTTCATGTAATAGTTCATCCCAATCTTCCATTGTTCCGAACTCATTCATAATTTTACAATAATCACTTATATCGTAACCATTATCATCGTTTGGAGATTCATAGACTGGTGATAACCAAATTACATCAATACCTAATTCTTTTAAGTAATCTAGCTTCGCAAGAATACCACGAAGATCACCTATACCATCACCGTTACTATCCATAAAACTACGAGGATAAATTTGATATACTACACTTTCTTTCCACCATTGTTTTTCCATTATGCTACCCCATTTCATCTATACTATTGATTCTTTTTTCTTTTTTTAAGGCGCAAACGTTTTCATTACTGAATGATAACAGATTCTATCCAAATTTAAAATAGCGCTTACAATATTTATTTTCTTTTTCTAATAAAACATGTGGAACTTATTATATATTCATAGGAATAATGAAAACGTTTTATTTTTTTATAGTGTTTTTATTTCTTTTTTGAATCTATTCGTTTATAATAAATTCAAAGAAAACGTTTGCATAAACTTTCTAGGGGGAAATATCATGGCAGAACTTAAATTAGAAAATATTTATAAAATATATGATAATAACGTAACAGCCGTAACAGATTTTAATTTACACATTCAAGATAAAGAATTTATCGTATTCGTTGGTCCTTCTGGCTGCGGAAAATCTACAACACTACGAATGGTAGCTGGGCTTGAAGATATTTCAAAAGGAGAATTTTCAATTGATGGTAAGCTAATGAACGATGTTCCTCCAAAAGATCGAGATATCGCAATGGTCTTCCAAAACTACGCTCTTTATCCACATATGAGTGTGTATGATAATATGGCATTTGGATTAAAACTTCGAAAAATACCAAAAGATGAAATCGACCGTCGAGTGAAACATGCAGCTCAAATTTTAGGGCTTGAACAATATTTAGATAGAAAACCGAAAGCTTTATCAGGTGGACAACGTCAACGTGTTGCATTAGGTAGAGCAATTGTTCGAGACGCAAAAGTCTTCTTAATGGATGAACCATTATCAAACTTAGACGCTAAACTACGTGTTGCAATGCGATCAGAAATTTCCAAATTACACCACCGCCTTGGCACAACGACAATTTATGTAACACATGATCAAACTGAGGCAATGACAATGGCTTCACGCCTTGTTGTTATGAAAGACGGCAAAATCCAACAAATTGGAACTCCAAAAGAAGTATATGAAACACCTGAAAATATTTTCGTTGGTGGTTTTATCGGTTCACCCGCAATGAATTTCTTCCGTGGAAAATTAACTGAAACCGATTTCGTTATAGACAGTTCACTAAAGTTTAAAGTATCTGAAGGAAAAATGAAGTTATTACGCGAACAAGGCTATGTAAATAAAGAAATTGTTTTAGGTATTCGTCCAGAAGATATTCATGATGAACTATTATTTTTAGAAGCTTCACAATCTACTACTTTCACAACGAAAATTGAAGTTGCAGAGTTGTTAGGGGCTGAATCCATTTTATATATGAAACTTGGAGATCAAGATTTTGCAGCACGTGTTGATGCAAGACATGCATTTTCACCTGGAGATCAAATTAAACTAGCATTTGATATGAATAAAGCGCATTTCTTTGATAGTCAAACTGAACAACGTATTCGCTAAGTATACATGCAAATACAACACTTTCTTTTTTAGGTAGAAAAGAGAACCTAGCCATGCATAGAAACGGTCAGATCCTCTTCCTACCCCGTGCCAAATTAAAACAAAAAAATAGTGGGTACGAAATCACTTGTATTCTGTATAGTTGCTACTTATACGATAAGAAATTAGAATGGATGAAAATACACACAAAAAAACCGTCCACATATTTTGAGGGCGGTTTTCATTATTATACGAGGGCTTCTACTGTATGAAATGATTGTCCTTTCGTGCCAATAATACCGAAAATCGGTAAGTCACTCAGCACCACTTCTTCTTGCTGTTTCATAAAAGATGACGTTAATTGTTTTATCTCTATCCAAACGTCATTAATACAAAGTACATTGGAATCGTTCTCTTGTTGGCGAGAAAAAATAGAATCTATTTTATATAAACCAGCATTTTGAAAAAGCATATCAATGCGACTAAATGCATTCAAAGTAATACTGATAACGCGTTGCCAATCTCCTTGCTTTCCCATATCATAGGATACAAAAAGTGCTTCTCCGCCTAGATTCGTAATTTCCTCCACTGTTGCTTGTCCACTTTCTTGATCAATGTCCGTCACAATTACTTTTGCGCCTTGTTTAGCCAACAAAAGAGCTGTATTACGTCCAATACCGATGCCACCGCCAGTTACGATAGCAACTTTCCCTGCAAGCTTCATTTTCATTACCCCTTCTATAAGTCTTACCGTCATTCAGTATACTCTTTTATTATATTAGTCCGCAAGCAGGAAAAGTTTACTCTACAACTTGTAAGCGATTACTTTTCTGTTTCTTTTTTTTTCTTACTATTATATTGATCGAAGGTTAAACCAATAAAAATAAGAATCCCCCAAAATATTAAGCTACCTCCAGTCATTCTAAATCCCCCTTTGTTATATAACGATATTATTTATATCCATTATACCATTCTCTTAATTTTCAATCTATTTAAAACGAAAATAGGATGTTTGAATTAGCTACAGCTTCTTTAAACATCCATCAATAATATGGAGGGGATTATATAGGAAATATCCGCCCTATATCAATTCCATTTATCTAATTTTCCAAAAAAAAGATAATGATGAAATTTTTCACGAAATTAAAAATAAGACTTTTTATATACAAACGATAAAAAGTCTTATTTCATTAGTAGCACGTATAATCTAAATATTAATTATACAAGACTCATCACTTTCGTCTTTGCAATTAAATCATGGAAGCCACAATTATCTTTGCGGAATAACATCATATATACATTGCATATTAATGGAACTCCAAGTAATAATATGCTTGGTAATAATAATACCAAAAATCGTATTATTAATGTTTGTAACGTTAGTTTTTCACTTGTTAACGAGATTATTTTTGTTCTTGTTACCTTTTTACCAAGTGTAGAACCGTTCCAAAGAAAAGGTAACACAATAAAATTTATAGCCATTAATACGAAAACAAGTGTAAGGTCATATCTATAGTCACCTAAACTTATATTAAAACGATTGAAAATAGCACTATAGTTTCCGGTAATAATAGCTACTACTGCACCGTACGTAACCGAGATTAAAAACATGTCAATAAGGGAAGCACCTATGCGATTCATTACAAGCGCTGGACGATGCATCTTTAACTTCATTTTGTGTCGACTCCTTCATATCCTTCTTTACCCGTCTCATCGTACCACTTCTAAAAAACATTGTAAACTGGCGTTTCGCTTACTTTTCTTGTACAATGTGTTACAACAGCACTGTAAAGGAGGTTCCCATATTGAAAAGATGGATAATCCTATTTGCCGCACTCTTATTAACAGGTTGTACAGGCAATACAAACCATTTGACCTATACAATTAACGATGAATATGAACTCATACATACTTCTGGAGATGCATTTGAACTTTTCCCATCGCAGGATGCTGTATATGCTACACAATACATCCCTGCAAAAATTACAGAAATTGCTTGGGACGATAAATACATTATCACAAAGCAAATTGAGGAAAAATCAGATCCAAATAATCCTGACGCAGCAATTACAAATAAAAAAAGTGAACATTATTGGATCATCGATGTAAAGCATAATAAACGATTTGGTCCTTATAATGAAAAACAATTTAACGAGCAAAAAGATGCTTTTAAAATTACAGTGCCTTTTCAAAGTGTAGATTCATATGTGAAAGAGCTAAAAAAACAGTCAGCATAACTTTTTATGCTGACTGTTTTTGCTTAAATTATTATAAAGACACTTTATTTAGAGAGTGAAATATTAAAAGTTTGCGGTTCTTTAACAGCTTCATTTGTGTCTCCTGCTGCTAAATCATCTGTCGTAAACTTAATATCCTTTACTTTTTCTTTTCCATCATCAAGTATTAAACCGATAATTCCTTCTCGTGTCTCACCAGGCCTATAATCTTCCCTTGAAACACTCTTTGTACCAACGAGCGTATCTTCATCATATAAAAAGTTTTGAGTCGCTACATTAAAATGTTGTTTGTCATTTATAGCAACATCATTCATAGAGAAAAATTGCATGTTCTTATCTCCACTATTCTCTACCTTATATGTAATTTCAACATACCGAATCGTATCGCTAATCTCTGTTCCACTTAACGATGCATATAATTCAGCATCTTCTTGACTCACTTTATCTCCCAATCTACGCTTTACTTCTTCAGGAGTTAATGCAGTATACACTTTCAATGTATTTTTTGCCTCTTTGCTCATTTGTGATAATGAGATAACTTTAACGTCTTGTACGTGAATTTTCATTGGGGCTACTTCAAATGTCTGATTCACAGAATGAATCTGTTCTAATTCAAATGTCCCCCACCCTTTTTCTTTCACTTTTTGTCCTACTTTTTTAAGCTCACGCCCACCATACTCTTTTGTTTCTGGAATAGATTCTTTCTTTTTAGGTTCTGCCTTCTTTTCTTCTTGCTGGAAGCAACCACTTAACATAAGAAGAAAACTGCATAAAACAAAAATACTTTTCCATGCTTTCATCATTTAATTTCTCCTAACACTATCATTCATTAATATAAATTAGTCCCTTGATTTGTAAACTATAGAAACAATAAGAAGTCCACAAAACGAACTTGTCAGTCCAGATACTATTATACCTCCTATTTGGAAAATATGAAAATAGGGGTCTAATAACGCGTGAACGATAAATATAATAATCGCCACAACGATAGATGAAGCCCAATATTTCTTTTTTTCCGAAGTTAAACTAGTATCTTGATCAGTTTCCCTCCTATATTTCCATAGTACATATATTAGTAATAGTAGACCAAAACACGTACTCCCATGCTGTAAAAATTTATAAATCGGAATACTATATACTTCTTGCTGTAACAGCGGTATTTTCATAACAAAATAGCCTGTCTTATGAGTAAAAGCATCCCAAACGACATGCGTCACCATACCGAATAAAGCAGAATAGCAAAATACAAAAAAGTCCTTCCAAGTATATAGCCCCCACTTCGCATCTACTACATATTTATAGTAATTAGCAAAAGGCTTAGGTAAATGTGTTATAAACGGTCCTTTTAAAATACGATGATATGCATATGCTAATAAAAAAACGAGTGGTAAATTCAAATAGAAGAAACCAGCCCATGTATGGCCAATAATACCGTATGGCCTAAAATATAAAAAATATTCAAAATCAGGTGCCATACTACCCAATATAAGAGCCGTCACCGAAATATAACTAGAATGTTTCTTAGCAAAAGGGAGAACAGCTGCTGGATGTGCAAATGTAAACGGCATATTTTAACTCCTTTTCATATTTCCAATAGAATACATATTATCATAACGATATGAACAATCTCTATGCAATATTTATTTTCACATTGGAATATGATAGTTTAAATGTTATAATCCACATAAAATATTCAGAAAATAGGAGGAGTTCACGTGTCGTTAACACTTGTATTTTTTCTTGTTCTGTCTACCTTGTTTTTAAGTACATACATCGGCTTCTTTCTATGGAAGCACTTGAAAATTATAAAATATATGCCTGCTCTCTTTGGCTTTATGAGCGTTCTTTTCATTTTCATATGGAAGAGAATGACTTTCAGCTGGGAAGGGCTTGGTTTTGGCGCACTTCAATATACAATATTACTAGCAAGTTGTATTACACTTGTATTCGCTGCTTTTTTAGAATCAAAATCCGTTATGAATTGAGGTTTATATATTGATTGACGTACCCTTTTTAAAAAATGTCACATTAAAAAAAGAAAATATCCCTAGCTTTTCCGCATATCCTTACTGTCTACCCGCTATTCGAACTTTGCAATCACTAGCTTTCCACCCAAATGTAACATTCATTATTGGAGAGAATGGGACAGGTAAATCAACATTACTCGAAGCAATTGCAATTGCTTTAGGTTTTAATGCAGAAGGTGGAACGAAGAATTTCCGTTTTAGCACAAACGATTCCCATTCATCTTTACATGAATATCTTCGAATTTCAAAAAGTTTCAATACACCAAACGACGGCTTCTTTCTTCGCGCTGAATCATTTTATAACGTTGCTTCTTATATCGATGAAATAGATGCTATAAAATCTTATGGCGGCGTTTCACTTCACGAACAATCACACGGCGAATCCTTCTTCTCATTATTTATGAATCGTTTTTCAGGACAAGGTTTATACATTTTAGATGAGCCTGAGGCAGCTTTATCACCAATGAGGCAACTTTCTATGCTTATTCGAATGCACGAACTAGCGGAACAAGGTTCACAATTTGTTATCGCGACGCACTCTCCTATTTTAATGGCTTATCCTGAATCTACTATATACTCTTTAACTCAAGAAGGGATTCACGAATCGACATTAGAAGAAACAGAGCATTACCAAACGACGAAACTTTTCTTTGAAAATCGCGATCGATTATTTCATCACTTATTTGAGTCATAAAAAAGAGGCAGCAATCGCTGCCTCTTTTTTATAATGCTTCTATAAATAAAGCTACTCCAATACCGCCTCCAACGCATAGAGAGGCAATACCTTTTTCTAATCCACGTCGTTTTAATTCGTGAATTAAACTTACCGTAATACGAGCTCCTGTACAACCGATTGGATGTCCAAGTCCTACACCACTACCGTTTACATTCACTTTCTCACGGTCTAACCCTAACTCTTTCTCTACAGCTAGGTATTGTGCAGCGAAAGCTTCATTAATTTCAAGTAAATCTGCATCTTCTAATGACCAATCTACTTTTTCTAACCCTTTGCGAATTGCTGGTGCTGGTCCAATACCCATAATTTTCGGATCTACACCTGCTACTGAATATCCAACAATTCGGGCTAACGGTTGTAAGCCTTTTTCTTTCGCCTTTTCTTCACTCATTAATACTAAAACGGCACTTCCGTCATTAAGACCAGATGAATTCCCTGCAGTTACTGATCCATCTTTACGGAAAGCTGGTTTTAATCCTGCTAATTTTTCAGCTGTAATATCTGCACGTGGATGTTCATCCTTTGCAAATACAACTTCTTTTCTACGTTCTTTTATTGTAATAGGAACAATTTGGTCGTCAAAGTATCCAGACTCCATCGCTTGCAGCGCTAATGTATGACTACGAAGCGCAACTTCATCTTGTTCCTCTCTTGTAATTTCATATTGTTCAACTAAATTTTCCGCTGTTTCACCCATCATAATATGGTGAATCGGATCTTCTAAAACTTCCCACACCGTATCACGAATTTCTCCGTGCTGTAGACGTTGTCCCCAGCGGTGTTGTTTTAATGCATAAGGGCTCGAGCTCATTGCTTCTACTCCACCTGCAACAACAATATCACTTACACCTAATTGGATTTGCATTGCAGCAGACATAATTGCTTGCATACCTGAAGAACATTGACGTTGAATTGTATAACCAGTAACTGTGTCAGGAAATCCTGCCGCTAATGCAGCTGTTCTTGCTGTATTTGCTTCATCAGTTCTTTGAATACAATGACCTAAAATTACTTCATCAACTTCATGTGGCTCTACTCCGCCTCTTTTTACAGCTTCCTGAAGTACAGGAACAGCTAATTCTACTGGTGTTATATTTTTTAGTGCTCCTCCGAAAGTTCCAATAGGTGAACGAACTGCAGCTGTAATGACAACATTATGCATTTTGTACTTGCCCCTCTCTTATGTACCCTAGTAAGTTTTTAGGTGAAATCCCATAAGTTGTATGTCTAAAATTATCATACTATAAACATACCAAAAAATCAAAATATTTAATATAATAAAAATAGAAGGAATTAACCTTCTATTCTGTCAATGCGTATAAGAATTTTTGTAATATCTTCTCTGTCGTTTCATTCAATTTTGGTAACTTATCTACTGGAAAATATTGAAGTTGTAACCCTTCATGATCGAGCTTTAATTCTCCGCTTACATGATGTGCCTGATACAGATGAATCACATTAAAAATTTCATCTCCATTTGGATAACGGAAATAAACTTCCTTTCCTGAAAGAACGCCAAGAAATTGCATAATTTTCGCGTTTAGTCCCGTCTCCTCGAATAATTCTCTACGAGCAGTTTCTTCTGTCGTTTCTCCCAGTTCCATTGCCCCACCAGGTACGCCCCAATCATATGTATCTGAACGATATTGAAGCAATACTTCTTGATTATCATTTAATATAATAATTGCTGATCCTACTAAAATAAGTGGTCTCGTACCAACTACTTTGCGTAACTCTTCAATATACCCCAATATGTAAACTCCCCTTTCCTCACCCTTCCTTATCATAACAAAATTCTCTTTCTTTTGTTGCTGTAATTTTCAATAAAAAAGGAAGCTTCCACTTCCTTTTTTTACCGTTATCCTGTTATTTGCGGGCGGTAAGACCCCTACCTCAAAATTCAGCGAAAGTAAAGAAGTTAGGTGGGGATCGGGCTGCCCATAAAAGCCCGATTGGTGAGGGCTGATAATCAGTGGGCGATGAACAAAACCCCCACTGATTAAAGTTTCACTTTATTTCTTAAAGCTTTCGTATTTTACAACTTCAAAAGCTTCTTCAATTTCCTCATTATGATAATGGACATATGTAAAACGCCCTAATTCTACTAACCTAGCTATTTCTTGCAATGCTTTATGCTGATCATATGTTTCTTCAATTGTAATATGTACATAAAACTTCATTAATGGATGTTCATATAAAGGTTCTCCCACCTCTACATATACATCTTCAACCCCTTGCACAACTCTTACATAGCTCGCAAATTGATAAAGAGCTTCTCTGTCTGAAACGATTTTTAATGTATACATATATTCTCCCCCTTTTCTTTACTATATCAAAAAGCAGACCATACTACGTTATAGAACTATGAAATTTTTTCGACTTGTATTATATATATTCGTGCGATAAACAAGGCGTTTATCCATACATAGAATCTTTTCCCACATATATTATAGGAAGAATTTGTTCATTTGAGGTGTTCCTTATGGATTCATACGTTAATATATGTGTTTGCATTACTCCAGGCGCCGATATTTCTGACGACCGTATTGCAAAAGATTTAGCAGTTGCAGAATCAATTTGGCATCCCATTACATTTCAAATTAAAGAAGTAATTGTACTAAACGAGCTTTTCCGTTTTTCTAATCGGGAAATTAGTTATAAAAACTCCATTCAAAGTCAGGAAAAATTATCATCCTTTTTTCAAACTTGTGTTAACGAAGCTCCTGAATGCGACCTTTATATTTGTTATATTGGTAGTGATTATTTCAAAGAAACCGCAGTAATCGCTTGCGCTTACTCTCTAGCGAAACAACAGCAACTTACTGGTTACATCGTTTTAACAAACTCAGCTGCTCCAATGAAAAATATATACACCCTCGCTCACGAAATTGGTCATATTTTATTTACAAGACGAATTCATGGAAAACTTACTCATGCAGATCCTCATTCTCCAACTGGATCGGAGCACCACCCTTCTCCAACAAATCTTATGTATCCTATCGTACCTCGTCCTGAAAACGTCCATATTCATTCCTTATTAACAAACGAACAAAAGGAACTCTCCTTACAAAGTTCTTTATTACAAAGAAAAAAACAGTAACGATCTTGTTACTGTTTACAACAATTTATTCCAATTAACAAACGATATACCGGCTGCAAAGGATACACTATACACCTAAAACGAATCCCTCTAAAAATCAAAATATAGTATTTCTTTGGAAATAATTTTTTGTATATCCAGAGCAGCCACTTTTCTATTAATTTAAAAAGATACATTCAGACTTATCCCCTAATAAAATATTAAAATAGTCATCATGTATTTTTTTCATGAAAACAGTATAGTTGATCCTAGAAATCAAATCCCTCATATACATATAAATAACTGCCCCTCTTGTTTATTCGTATACTTCTTTTTTTTCTAATTTTATATGAATTTTTAAAAGCATATAAATAACAATGAAAAGGATTATTTGTTGTACATACATTCCAATAATACTCGATACATCTATCATTACAAATACATATTCTAATACAATTGGAACTAGTAAATACGACAAAGTAAACCAACCACCAAATTTAATATTTGTAACAGCCGCTAAAAGAACTACTATACCAACAAGAATGAAGCTTTCTGTACTAGTAAACTTAATAAATGTTGTACCATAAAACTTATTTAATAATGCAATACTAAAAATTAATAAAAACCATATCGCACCACTTATATACATAATTAAAAATTCAGTTCTTTTACGCTTAAATGATGCCGTTCTCATCCCCCATATTAATACAATAATTCCTACAAAAATCATGATCGGATAGCCAATTAACTCAATTAAAGAATAAGACAAACGACGGTCGGCTGCACTAAAGAATACGCTCTTCATCATCGTGAAAGCCAATAAATTTACAATAAAGTAAAGTAATAATTTATAATTACCTTTTCTATCTATATCCATCTCTTCCGCAAGTTGATTAGCATATTCTTTTGGAGCATGACCAAATATATCACTTACCGTCTTTCCCTTCTTCTCACCTTCTATTAAATGTAGTTCTGCATCTTCTAAAAAGAATTTAATATCCTTCTCACTTATTCCTTTTACTCTTAAATAGGCTCCTGTGTTTTCCAAAAAAGTTCGTGACTCATGAGAAAGCATCGCATTCCCTCCTTCCAAACTACTAGTTTACACTTTTTCTCTCTTCAATTTTTAAAGACCATCTCATTAACCCATATATACTTCCATACATAAGTAATATCTTTGCAATTCCCCAAAATACATTTTTTTCTTCTAATCCTTTAAATATAAACATAATCGCTAAAGGAACAATTAGCACCAAAACACCCATCCAACCAAGGACATACACTTCTCCAACGAAAAGTAATAAAAAGATACTTGCTGCTAATATATATGTTTGCATTGTCGACAATTGCAAAATAGGTGTACCGTACCATTTATCAACAAACATCAATAATACTAATAATAAAATGGGAACCATTACTATTATGTAAATAATCCCGAACTCTACAAATTTATTTTTAAAAGAAGACATTCTAAACGCAACAATGGTTCCAATAATCGTAATGATTAAGACGATAGGATAGCCAATTAACTGTATATTCGTTAGTGTAAATTGCTGATTTGGATTATTAAATAAAATATGAGTTAATATCCAATACCCGCCAATACCAATTATCATCGCAAGAATACTCTTTATACTCCCGCCTTTATCCTTCTCCATCTCTTTCGCTAATTCTTCTGCATATTCTTTTGGCGAATCACCAAATATATCACTTACCGTCTTTCCTTTTTTCTCACCTTCTATTAAATGTAGCTCTGCATCCTCTAGAAAAGCATCTACATCTTCTTCTTTAATTCCCTTCGTAATTAAATACACTTTCGTGTCGATTAAAAACTTTTCCCCTTCTTTAGAAACTTGCATTAGAATCCCTCCCTTATTTAACCGTTTCTCTTCTATTCGCCTTCATCATAATTTCAAGGAAGATTAAAACAAACAAACTTCCGTATAAACAAATAATTTGAAATAACATTGGCACGAGATCTTCCGATGTGAACGTTTTAAAAACTAACATAATAGAAAGCGGAATAATTAAATATAAATTTTTAAACCATCCTTCAAAATATATATTTATAGCTACCGTGAGGATAAAGATCCCTCCAGCTAATATATAACTTTGGACTAGAGTCAACGTAAACATCGTTGTAGGATATATCACCTCTAATATCGTAACTGCTCCTAATAAAAACATTGGCGCAATCATGACTAAAAACCACATGGAAAACCACGTTTTTGTAAAACTTGTTACAAATGTCATTTTACGAAGCAGCAAATTAGGACCCATTACAGCTACAATCAATGTAAAGCTATAGCCAATGCACTGAATAAGTGAAATCTGTAGAATTCCATTATTCACTATTAAGATAGAAGCAATAAACCAAAACGATACGATATTCATTACCGTAAAACCAATTTGCTTCCACGTTTCCTGTCTATCCCTTTCCATTACTTTTACAAGTTCATTTGCATATTCTTTCGGTGAGCTTCCGAAAATATCTTCTACACTTTTTCCTTCACCCTCACCTTCTATTAAATGCAACTCTGCATCTTCTAAAAAGCTTTCAATATCGCTTTCTTTCACACTCTTTGCAGTTAAAAATAATCTCATATCTAATAAAAAATTTCGCGCTTCATTTGATAACATTATTTTTTTCTCCCCTTCCCTTCAAGTAAACGCTCTACACTACTTTGCATCGCTTCCCAGCGATCCATAAATTCATTAAGTGCTTCCTCGCCTTTTTCTGTTAATGTATAATATTTTCGCTTTGGGCCAGATGGAGATTCCTTCATTACACTTGTTATTAATCCTTCCTTTTGCATTCGTATTAATAACGGATAAATACTTCCCTCACTCGCCATTGTGAAACCATACTTCGCTAATCTTTCACTCATTTCATAACCGTATATTTCGCCTTCAGAAATAATAGCAAGTAAGCATCCTTCTAAAATCCCTTTCAGCATTTGACTTGTCGACATAATTGAAATCCTCCTACTATCTTGTTTTACAAGATAGATAAGCGTAAGTATCTTGCTTTACAAAATAGTATAGCAAACGCTACTTTGCAAAACAAGATAGCTAGCGATATTTTTCCAAATGTTTGCAGGAATTTTATTATCACCTCTCTAAATAGAGCAATAAGAGAACTTTTATTATGAAGGAGTGTTTTTCATCATGGTTACAAATCGAGTTGTCTTTTTAACAGGTGCTGCGAGCGGTATTGGTTATGAAATGGGAAGTGCTTTTGCCAAAGAGGGTGCTAAAGTTGTGATTAGTGATCGTCTTGAAGAACGTGCGAAAGAAGCTGCTGAACAATTGCAAAAAGAAGGCTATCAAGCCATTGGTTTAAAATGTGACGTTACATCTGAAGAAGAAATTACAGCAGCAATTTCTCAAACAGTTACTCACTTCGGCTCATTAGATGTATTAATTAACAACGCAGGAATGCAACATGTTTCACCGATTGAAGATTTTCCAACTGATAAATTCGAGCTTCTTATTAAAATTATGCAAATCGCTCCATTTATCGCCATCAAACATGCTTTTCCGGTTATGAAAAAGCAAAAATATGGTCGTATTATTAATGTTGCTTCGATTAACGGACTTGTTGGATTCGCTGGAAAAGCTGCCTATAATAGCGCGAAACATGGCGTAATTGGATTAACAAAAGTTGCTGCTTTAGAAGGCGCTACTCACGGAATTACTGTTAATGCGCTTTGTCCTGGTTATGTCGATACTCCCCTTGTACGTAATCAATTACAAGATTTAGCCACTACAAGAAATGTACCACTTGAAAATGTTTTAGAAGATGTCATTTATCCTCTTGTACCACAGAAACGTTTGCTACAAGTACAAGAAATTGCTGATTATGCTATATTTTTAGCAAGTGAAAAAGCAAAAGGCATAACTGGTCAAGCTGTCGTTATCGATGGTGGATATACTGCTCAATAAAAAAATAAAGTTTGCTCTTCGCGAGCAAACTTTATTTTACTTTTTATCGCGAGGATCTTTCTACTTTAGTAATTGTTTAGGGAGTTTCTCAATTGCAACAATCACTCCGTCTAATTTACTTTCAATCCGATGGAGTAAATATAATGTTACAACAATTGGAAAGCCCACATTACCTATCATCCTAATCCACTCTTCCATCTTTCTCTCCTCCCTTCATTACATAAATAAGAGGAAAGGAAGACTTAAGGCATAAAAAACAAGCTATTTTTTATTAGCTTGTTTTTTAACTACTCAGCCATACATTTCATTTTTCAGCATATAGATTGCTACCATGAAGATATAAGTGGTCCTACACCTTGCTACCTTTCTTTGTTTTAAAACGTTGCGCGTGGTAGGAACAGGCACTTACCGCTCCTATACATAGCCAGTCCCTCTCGACCATTTAAAAACATGCTTTTCCACCGTTTTTTTATATAGCGACTGAGCAGTTAGCTTATTTTTTCAAATAATGATGTAATTTCTTGCTTATAATCTCCACGTAAAATACCTTTCTCAGTAATAATCCCCGTAATTAATTCATGCGGTGTTACATCAAATGCAGGGTTAAATACAGGCGTTCCAAGTGGCGCCACTTGTTTCCCAAAAATTTTCGTAACTTCTGTTTCATCTCTTTCTTCAATGACAATTTCAGCACCTGTTTGTTTCGTAGTATCAAATGTAGATAACGGTGCTGCAACGTAAAATGGGATACCGAAATACTTTGCTAATATAGCTAAATTTAATGTTCCTATTTTATTAGCAGTATCACCGTTTTCAACGATTCGATCTGCCCCTACGATAATCGCATTAATTTCTTTCGTTCGAATTGCATGTGCTGCAGTATTATCCGTAATAAGCGTTACATCAATGTCTGCTTGTTTCAATTCCCATGTCGTTAAACGACCACCTTGTAAAACCGGCCTCGTTTCACACGCATACGCATGTAAACGCACACCCTTCTCTTTCCCAATATAAAATGGGGCTAATGCTGTTCCATATCTAGCAGTTGCAATACTTCCAGCGTTACAAATTGTTAAAATTTTATCACCGTCTCTAAAACATGTTAAAGCATGTTCTCCAATACTTCGGCACACCATTTCATCCTCTTGCTGAATATGAAGCGCTTCTTCTTCTAATATTTTTTGAGCTTCTTTTATTGTAGTAATCTCTTGAATAGATTCTCTCATACGATCGATTGCCCAAAATAAATTGACTGCTGTCGGGCGTGATGTTCCTAAATAGTTACAATCTCTATTAAACTTCTTTTGAAACTCATAGATATTTATAGCATCGTATTTCTTTGCCGCAAGCGCCAAACCAAACGCAGCTACAATTCCAATTGCAGGCGCTCCTCGTACTTCTAACATAATGATACTTTTCCATACATCTTCAACATTCGTTAATGTTTTGTATTCAGTGACATGCGGCAACTTTGTTTGATTTAATACTGCAATTGTATCGCCTTTCCAACTTACAGATCTCGGAATAGTAATAATTGTACTCATGCTTTTACGCCTCCAACTGTCTGTTGAAATAATGTTCGAAACAGTTGAATATCAGCACACTTAGCTTCATATTTTATTAGTTCTCTACCTAAGGATAACGCTTGTTTTTTAGCTTGAATTCTTTTTTCTTTATTTGCTATCCCATCTAAATCCGCTGCATGAGCTAAGCCAATTGTTCTACGAATCAGTTCACATCCGGCAAACCCGACGGCATCAGTAAAGATATTTTGCAAAATAATTGGTAACCATTGTTTTTCTTTCGTATATGCTTCTACACCTTCTCCAATCCATAACTTCGTAAAGTTTTCTACAAAATAACTCCATGTCTTTTCTATATGGAAAAATAGTACACTTCTCTTTTCTTCTTCTCTAGATAAAGCATTTAATAATAGATTTGCAATAAATTGACCGATATCAAATCCAAATGGACCGTACGTTGCAAATTCTGGATCAATCACTTTCGTTTCAGAAGGTGATGAAAAAATACTACCAGTATGTAAATCACCATGAATAAGCGCTTCTTTTCTCGTTAAAAACTTATATTTATATTGTGCTACTTTTAGCTTTAAAGTTTTGTCACTCCAAAGTTCATCAATCACTGACTGTAAATCTGACTCATAATCATTCGTATCATAATGTCCAAACGGATCCGTAAAAACTAAATCTTCTGTAATTTTACTAAGGTCTGGATTTACAAATGTACCTTCTAGTACCCTTTTCTCTTCTGACTGTAAACCGAAATCTGAAGTATAAAACAAAACATGTGCTAGAAAACGACCGATATGCTGGGATAAAAGTGGATATCCTTCTCCATCTATTAATCCTTTTCTTGTAATTGTTAGTCTTGATAAGTCTTCTATTACTGTAACTGCTAACTCTTCATCATGACTGTACACTACCGGAACATAATCTGGCACATACTTCGCAAAAATTTGTAATGCTTTACTTTCAATCGTCGCTCTTTTTATAGACAGTGGCCAGCTCTCACCAACTACTTTCGCATATGGCAGTGCTTGTTTTATTATAATAGACTTCTCTCCATCATCTAATTTGAACACGTAATTTAAATTTCCATCTCCAATTTCATGACAAACTACATTTGCTTTCTTTTCAAAATAACCGTGTTCTTTCGCATATTGTATAGCTGTTGTTTCAGTTAATGAATAATATCCCATCGTCTTCTCCTCCTTTTCATTCAGAGGTTTTTCTAAAATAGAAAAACCCCTTTCCACAAAGAAAGAGGTTTGAAGTTTATCTTCTCCCCTCTTATCTGCCAGAAAGTTTACTTCCTGCTGGAATTAGCACCGTGCCTTTTGGCGTCATAAACGCCCCATTTCACAATGGTATTACGGTCGGTTGCTGGGCTTCATCGGGCCAAATCCCTCCACCTGCTCTTGATAAGAGTTGCATATTTTTTTGAATTTTTAACTTTATGATGAAGACTATACCAAGAATAAAAATCACTTGTCAACATTTTATTTATATAATTCTGGACGGCGATCTGCAAAAACTGGGATTCCTTTACGTACCTCTTTAATCTTCTCGAATGTAAGCTCTCCAAATAAAATAGATTCCTCTTCATTTGCCTCTACCACAACCTCACCCCACGGATCGACAATTAAAGAATGACCTGCAAACTCATTATTCGGATCCTTTCCAGCCCTATTACATGCTACAACGTAACACTGATTTTCAACTGCTCTTGCTTGTAATAGCAAGCGCCAATGTGCCAAACGAACTAATGGCCATTCTGCTACAACGAATAAAACTTTTGCACCTTTAACTGTATGAACACGCATCCACTCCGGAAAACGAATATCATAACAAATTGTTCCAGCGCACTTTACATCATCTAGCGTAAATTCACCTGTCTCATTACCAGCAACTAAATATTTATGTTCATCCATAAGCTGAAATAAATGCACTTTACTATATTCATTTACTTGCTGCCCTTCGCGGCTTACAACATACATCGTATTTGTAACACCTTGCTCTGTTTGCTTTGCTACGGAACCACCAACAATATGTACACCATATTGTTTCGACCATTCTTTCAACATTTCTTGCGTTTTCAATCCATCCCTATCTGCAATCTCAGAAAGCCTTGTTAAATCATATCCCGTTGTCCATAGTTCTGGTAAGACGACAACGTCTGGTTTCTCCTTCATCGCTTCGCTTATTTTATTTTTAGCGCTCTCAATATTTTTTTCTACATTTCCAAAAGCAATATCCATTTGAATACATGCGACTTTCATTTTGTCATCCCCATTCTTAATTTTTTTCTTTACAAAATACTGGAAAGATTATATCATTTGTCACTAGAATTGTAACAACTTTCAAAAGAGGTGGAAAGTATGAAATTATTTCAACCTTCTGAGATAGTAACATCATTGCCAACACAATTTTTCGCTTCACTTGTTGCAAAAGTTAACAAAGTCGTTGCAGCTGGTCACGATGTTATTAATCTAGGACAAGGTAATCCAGATCAACCAACACCGCAGCATATCGTAAAAGCTTTACAAGATGCTGCCGAAAAGACCATTCATCATAAATATCCGCCATTTCGCGGACATGAAAGCTTAAAAGAAGCCGTGGCAACATTCTATAAACGTGAATACGGCGTAGAATTAAATCCAAAAACTGAAGTTGCTATTTTGTTTGGCGGAAAAGCTGGATTAGTAGAATTACCACTTTGTTTTACAAACCCTGGCGATACCATTCTCGTTCCAGATCCAGGTTATCCAGATTATTTATCCGGAGTTGCTTTAGCAAAAGCGCACTTTGAAACAATGCCGCTTATTGCAGAAAATAATTTTTTACCAGATTATACAAAAATTGATGACTCTATTGCCAAGAAAGCAAAGTTAATGTTTTTAAACTATCCTAATAATCCTACCGGTGCTACAGCATCAAAAGATTTCTTTGATGCAACAATTCATTTTGCTAATAAACATAATATATTAGTTGTTCATGATTTTGCTTACGGTGCTATCGGATTTGATGGTCAAAAGCCTGTTAGTTTCTTGCAAGCAGACGGTGCCAAAGATACAGGAATTGAAATTTACACTTTATCGAAAACTTTCAATATGGCTGGATGGCGTATTGCTTTTGCAGTAGGGAATGAAAGTGTCATCGAAACAATTAACCTATTGCAAGATCATATGTATGTTAGTATTTTCGGTGCAGTTCAAGACGCAGCACGCGAAGCACTATTAGGCTCGCAGTCTTGTGTAGTAGAACTTGTTAATAGTTATGAATCTCGCAGAAATGCTCTTATAGAAGCTTGTCATGCAATCGGTTGGAATGTTGATATTCCAAAAGGATCATTCTTTGCTTGGCTCCCTGTACCTGAAGGCTATACATCTGAGCAATTTTCTAATATTTTACTAGAAAAAGCACACGTTGCAGTTGCTCCTGGCGTTGGATTTGGTGAGCACGGTGAAGGCTATGTCCGTGTTGGCCTCTTACATACAGAAGAACGATTACGTGAAGCAATTAATCGAATTGATAAATTAAAAATTTTCAAAAAGTCATTGACAACATGAAAAATATCTGACAAAATTCAGTTATCTTAAAAATTTAAACATTTCTAAATACTTCTTATCAAGAGCAGGTGGAGGGACGAGCCCGACGAAGCCCGGCAACCGATCTACATAATTGTAGACACGGTGCTAATTCTCGCAGCATTACGCTGACAGATAAGGAGCTGGTTGTAAAAAAACCTCTCCTTAGCTGAGAGGTTTTTTTATTTAACTAGGAGGGTATAACAATGAGCGGAATTATAGCGACGTATTTAATCCATGATGATTCACATAACTTAGAAAAAAGGGCCGAGCAAATTGCACTCGGTTTAACAATTGGCTCTTGGACTCATTTGCCACACTTATTGCAAGAGCAACTAAAACAGCATAAAGGTAACGTCATCCACGTTGAGGAATTAGCTGAACAAGAACATACCAATTTGTATTTACGTAAAAAAGTAAAGCGCGGGATTATTAAAATCGAATATCCGTTATTAAACTTCAGTCCAGATTTACCAGCGATTTTAACAACTACATTCGGAAAGCTATCACTTGATGGCGAAGTGAAATTAATTGACTTAACATTTTCAGACGACTTAAAACAGTATTTCCCTGGTCCAAAATTCGGGATAGATGGTATTCGAAATCTTTTACAAGTGCATGATCGTCCCCTTTTAATGAGTATTTTTAAAGGCATGATTGGACGAAATATTGGGTATTTGAAAACGCAATTACGCGATCAAGCAAGTGGTGGTGTAGATATAGTAAAAGATGATGAAATATTATTTGAGAATACATTAACACCACTTACGAAACGCATTGTATCTGGAAAAGAAGTTTTACAATCAGTATATGAAACATACGGACATAAAACGTTATATGCCGTAAATTTAACAGGACGAACTTTTGATTTAAAAGAAAATGCGAAACGCGCAGTGCAAGCTGGGGCTGATATTCTATTATTTAACGTATTTGCTTACGGACTAGATGTACTACAATCACTTGCAGAAGATGATGAAATCCCAGTTCCCATTATGGCACACCCTGCTGTAAGTGGTGCTTATTCCGCATCGAAGTTATATGGAATCTCGTCTCCATTATTACTTGGAAAGCTACTTCGCTATGCTGGGGCTGACTTTTCATTATTCCCATCTCCATACGGAAGTGTTGCGTTAGAAAAAGAAGAAGCTCTCAACATTTCAAAACATTTAACTGAAGACGATGCATTTTTCAAGAAAAGTTTTGTTGTTCCATCTGCTGGTATTCACCCTGGTTTCGTTCCCTTTATTCTACGAGATTTTGGCAAAGATGTTGTTATTAATGCTGGCGGCGGGATACACGGACATCCGAATGGCGCGCAGGGCGGCGGTAAAGCTTTCCGTACTGCAATTGATGCTACTTTACAAAACAAACCACTCCATGAGGTAGATGAAGTGAATTTACATAGCGCACTACAAATATGGGGAAATCCTTCTCATGAGGTGAAATTATGAGTATTCAAGTATTTTGTGATTTCGATGGTACGATTACAAATAACGATAATATCATGTCCATTATGGAAAAGTTCGCACCACCAGAAGCAGAGGAAATAAAGCAAAAAATTTTATCGCAAGAACTTTCTATTCAAGAAGGTGTTTCTCAATTATTTCGATTAATACCTATTAATCTACACGATGATATTATTCAGTTTTTACAAGAAACTGCTGAAATCCGTACAGGTTTTCATGAATTCATACAATTTATTAATGAAAATAACATTTCCTTTTACGTTATATCAGGTGGAATGGATTTCTTCGTCTATCCACTCTTACAAGGAATCATTCCAAAAGAGCAAATTTACTGTAATGCAACTGACTTTTCAGGAGAATTTGTTGAAGTTAAATGGCCGCACCCTTGTGACGAGCAATGTCAGCATAGTTGCGGTCTCTGTAAATCATCATTAATTCGTAAACTAAGCTCTAAAGATGATTTTCATATTGTGATAGGAGATTCCATTACTGACTTACAAGCAGCAAAACAAGCAGATAAAGTATTCGCCCGTGACTTCCTTATTACAAAATGTGAAGAAAATCATATTGCTTATACATCCTTTAACACATTTCACGATATTCAAGTCGAATTACAACATTTGTTGGAGGTGAAATCATGAAACAACTTTTTCGTCAATGGTATGACTTAAGTGAAATAAAAAAAGAATTAACAACTCGGAATTGGTTTCCAGCAACGAGTGGAAATATTTCTATAAAAGTCAGTCATGATCCACTTACTTTTCTTATTACAGCAAGTGGTAAAGATAAAACAAAAACTACTCCAGATGATTTTCTATTAGTAGATCATCTAGGGGTTCCCGTATTAGAGACTGAATTACGCCCTTCAGCAGAAACAATATTGCATACACATATTTATAACATTACGAATGCCGGGTGTGTACTTCATGTTCATACAACTGATAATAATGTCATCACAAATTTATATAGTGATGCAGTCACCCTTCAAAATCAAGAAATTATTAAAGCTCTCGATATTTGGGAAGAAGGTGCAACGATTAACATTCCTATTATAGAAAATGATGCCCATATCCCAACGCTTGGAGAAAACTTCCGAAAGCATATACAAGGAGATTCGGGAGCAGTATTAATCCGTAACCATGGTATTACCGTATGGGGCCGAGATAGCTTTGATGCAAAGAAAAGATTAGAAGCTTATGAGTTTTTATTCCAATTTCATATAAAACTATTATCAATTCAAGGAGGCGTTTCTAATGGCGCAAATTCGTATTCATGAAGTAAATACTCGTATCGAAAATGAAGTGGAAGTATCTAAATTCCTACAAGAGGAAGGCGTTTTATATGAGAAATGGAACATCTCTAAGCTTCCTACTCATTTAAATGAAAATTATTCGTTAGCAGATGAAAACAAGGCTGAAATATTAGCTGTGTTTTCAAAAGAAATCGCTGATGTTTCAGCGCGCCGAGGTTATAAAGCTCATGATGTAATTTCACTTTCAAATGGCACACCTAACCTTGATGAATTATTAATTAATTTCCAAAAAGAACACCATCATACTGACGATGAAGTTCGCTTTATTGTCAGCGGTCATGGCATCTTCGCTATTGAAGGAAAAGATGGTCGATTCTTTGACGTTGAACTTGAGCCTGGTGATCTTATATCTGTGCCTGAAAATGCAAGACACTATTTCACCTTACAAGATGATCGCCAAGTTGTAGCTATTCGTATTTTTGTTACAACAGAAGGTTGGGTTCCAATTTATTAAGGTAGCTAGTTGAATAAAAGAACTTGGAACCCCTTTTCCAACCTTTTATTCACTCTACATATATACATCCTCCTATGGAACAGGCTTATTTCATAACATTGAAGTAAGCCTGATTTTTTATTTACTAAAATGATTTGTCCCTTTCGTTTGTTCAAATCAAATATATCGAATCACAATCCCACTTTATCAAGTACATTTCGGAATATTTTTTGAACATTTATTGAACTTTTTTTGAATTTTTTCTGAAAATTCTGTTTTGTGTATGATATACTACAACTAATAAGAAGGAAAAGAATATTGCAAGCAGAGGGGGATAATCATGAGTTTACTTATCGCACTTATACTAGGGGTTTCATGCGGAGCTATTCCTGTTATTTTAGGGGCTATTATGGAAGAATTAGAAGTTGGTGTTTTAGGTTTTGTCGCATCTTGTGTAAGCGCTTTATTTTTCGGTTTGTACGGTGCTATTCCTATTTCTATCCTGTGCGCATTTTATATAGTACGCCATGCTCGTGCGAAACAGTTTGGTCCTAATCACATTGCACAAGTTATTCCATTCCCAATCGAACGATGCCGCCGAGCTTCCAGCCTATAAATTATCTAGCTTAAATATTATGCCTGCCTAAATAAATAAAAAGTCCTCAAATGAGGACTTTTTATTTATTTTCTTCTAGAAATTGAAACAATTCTTGCAAATGAAGTGCATCTTCACTGTAGCTAACGGATACATGACATGTCCCTTCAATCTCAGCATGCATATAAAGGACAATTCCATCTCGATCATATTTCAATGCCAAATAAAACTCCATTTCCTCTAACATCTTTTTCGAGCTTCGGATAACATAATGCCCTTTCTCATCTCTTCCATATTCAAAATCTGGTCCAAAATCGTATTTTTGTTTAAAAGCTTCTTTTTGCTTATCATTAATCTGTACACAAGTTGCTCGCTGCACAGCATCAATCATCTCGTCAAACTTTTGGAGATCCATTCCATTTACCCCCTTATATACTTTTTGTATAATACTTGTGTTCCGCTATTCTCTTTTCCATCTGCGATTAGCTCTTCATACAATTCCTTCGCTAGGGTTAAACCCGGTACTGGTAATTGTAATTTTTCAGCTTCATCTAAAGCAATCTTCATATCTTTCATAAAATGCTTTACATAAAAGCCAGGTTCAAAATCTCCTTTTAACATTCGAGGAGCTAAATTACTTAATGACCAGCTACCTGCTGCTCCTGTCGAAATACTCTCTAATACTTTATCTGCATTAAGTCCAGCCTTTTTCGCATATGCTACCGCTTCACATACTCCTATCATGTTAGAAGCAATTGCTATTTGATTGCACATTTTTGTATGTTGTCCACTCCCAGCAGGGCCTTGCAACTGAATATTTGTTCCTAGTTTTTCAAATAGAGGTAAGCAAATATCATATATTCTGTTCTCTCCACCGACCATAATTGCTAGTCTTGCCTCTTTAGCCCCAATGTCCCCGCCAGATACTGGTGCATCTAATGTATATATATTCTTGCTTTTCGCAACTTCATTAATACGTTTTGCCAATGTTGGTGTAGATGTTGTAAAGTCAATTGCTATCGTACCTTCATTTGCATGTTCTAAAATTCCACCTACCCCAAAGTACACTTCTTCTACATCATGAGGATAACCAACCATCGTCATAACAACATCAACTTGCTTTACTAACGCTTTCGGTGTATCACACCAAGTCGCACCCTCTTGCACTAAAGAATCCGCTTTTTCTTTCGTTCTATTATATACATATACTTTATGACCGCCTTGCATTAAATGATGTACCATACTTTTTCCCATTACACCAATACCGATGAAACCTATTGATAAATTTTTATTCTCCATCTTCTCATCCCCTTTGTTCTAATAAATCATTTACCATCTTTCGGAACTCTTTATTAAAATCATCATCCATACTATTTTTCACATTTGAAAATAAAATAACAAAAGTTCCTTTTTCTTTATTAAAATTATTGAAAGTGTTCCAACCAGATAGTACACCATGGTTATGGAAATAATCTGGATATATGTAAAAGCTAAATGCATATTTTCTTTCTTGTGAAGGTGTAAACATCGCTTGTATACTTTGTTCAGAAAGAAGCTTCCCATTTATAATCGCTTCATCTAATTTTTTCATATCCCCTACTGTCGTATACATCTCACCCGATCCATATAACCAGTCCATTCCTAATTTTTGTGCTGGTACAAGATCTTGGTCTTTCTTCACATAACCCTTCGTGAAGTTTTTATCTCCAGGCACCATATTTCCCATACCTGATTCATGCATCTCGGCCTTTGTAAATATATTTTCTTTTACATAGTCTCCTAAAGGCTTTTTCGTTATATTTTCTATAATATAAGCGAGCACCATATAATTATAATCCGTATACTTCCAACCTGTTCCTGGTGGAAACTCTAATTTTTGACTTCCAATCCAAGTTACTAAATTTATACGTGAAGCTACATTAACCTTCCCTTTCCCATTTTCCGGTAAACCAGATGTATGCGTTAATAAGTGATATAACGTGATGTGTTTATCTGCTGGAAATGAAGGAATGTATTTATTTACATTATCTTGGATATTTAACTTCCCTTGTTCTTGTAACTGTAGAATGGATGTAGCAACAACTGTTTTCGTAATAGAACCGATACGATATTTTGTTTGAGGCGTATTTTCTATTTTATTTTGAACATCAGCATATCCATATCCTTTATTCAATATAACATGCTCTTTATCTGTCACCAAAACTGTCCCATTAAATTGCTTTCCTACTAAATACTGATCTAACTTTTGAGATATACTAGCATAATCAATTTTTTGTACTTCTTCTATATTATCCTGTACCTCTGACTCAATAGCAGGAGTTACCTTTGTTGTTAATACTGCTTGTTCCTTTGAATCGGGACTATAGAGAAAATAGTATACTCCGCCGCAAACTACAGCAGACAGTGAAGCCATAACCATTATTTTTTTTATCATATTGTTCCTCCGTAATTACTTCATATGAACTACCCACCACTTAGTCTCTCTTGCGAGCTTACTTGAACTGGGAGCTTCTCGGTTAAAATGGTCCCCCATATTCTATTATCAAGTAATAAAAAAAAATCGCAACAATTTGTTGCGAAAAATCACATTTTTTCTTTTCTATATATACATACTTGATTTTTTCCATTTTTTTTCGCTTCATATAACGCAATATCCGCTCTTTGCATTAACTCTTCTCTTGTAATCCCTTGCTCATATAACGCAACTCCAAAACTCGCTGTTAATTTCGAAATTCCAGAGAAATGCTTTGTTTCAATGAAAAATCGCAATGATTCCGCAACTTGAAACGCTTCTTTTTCTACCGTATTTGTCACTAATATTATAAATTCCTCTCCTCCCCATCTTGCAAATACATGTTGATCTTCAACTTTAGATTTCATAAGATCTGCAAGTTGTACTAATGCTAAATCGCCAAAATCATGACCATATGTGTCATTTACTGATTTAAAATTATCTATATCAAACAAAATAAGTGCAACTTTTTCATCATTACGTAATACATTCTCCCACTCTGTCTCCAATATTTGTTGGAATTTCAAGCGATTATATATTTCTGTCAATGAATCTATCATAGCCAATCTTTCTTGCTCTTGATAGATTTCATCTAATTCTGTAATCTCTGTGCATTTTACTATAAATCGTGATAAGTCTTCTGGTAATGGTGTCGCACGTAATAGAAAAGTAAATGCTTCTCCTTCATAATTGTACATTTTAATTCTTCTTCCATTTGATAAAGTATCATCCAGCCATGTTATATCGTGAGTCGTCGAATAATATCCGTTCTCTCTAATAAGATGTTCTGCAAACACTAAATGTTGTTCACGATACGTAAATAAATTATCATGTCCGAAGAATTGTAAAAAATTCGTATTACAATCAACAATCTCATCATCTTCTACTATAAATAATAAATCATTTTGAAAATCAAACATCGTTTGAAGCAATTCTTGTTGTAAACCTACTTGCCGCACTAAAGTAAGTTGATATAAACTCTTATTCACTTCCTCTAGTACCACTTGTGGAGTTACTGGTGCTATAACAATATTACGTATTCCTAACAGTAGTAAATCTGCAAACTCATTGTTTATCTGTTGATCCCAAATGATAATGAATGTACTCCGTGAATCATATATATTCTTTATATATTTTATTTGAGCAAAATCTGTTACATACATAATTACAATATGTGGTCTAGTTCTATGAAACAATATTTCTCCTTCTTCAAAACTATTTGCTATAAACATACATTTTGGATGGACGTTTTCTATCGTTTGCTGATGTGTACATCCATCTTCTATATAAAGGACATTCAACTGAAGATCTTGTAATACATTTTGGAAAACAGTATTCTCTAATAAAAAATGTAGTATGTTCATCACTAGTCTTCACTCACTTCATATATCTTGTTCTACTGAATTCCTCACAATCATTTTATAAAGAATTATGAGGAACTCATATTAACAAGCTAATTGAGAATGTTATCTTCGCTTATCTGCTCTGGAAATTCCTTTTTTAGTGTATGATTATATGAATTGTATCGTTTGTATGAATGCCCTGCCTTACTATTTAAAACTTGACAATTAAAATAAAGGTATTATATTCTTAAATTCAATAACTTACAAAATGTAAGTAGAGTATATTACATTTATTTTATATTAAGTTGATATGTAATTTGGAGGATATATAATGACAAACAATGACTTTTTTAACGTTTTATATGAACGCACATCTACACGTGCATTCAACCCTGAAAAAGAAATTTCATCTACAGAGTTACATGAAATTTTAAAAGCAGCTGCGCAAGCACCTTCTGCTTGGAACTTGCAACACTGGAAATTCCTTGTTTTCCAAGGCGAAGATGTACAAAAACGATTACACCCAATTGCCTATAACCAACAACAAATTCTTGATGCTTCTGCCGTAGTCGCTATTTTAGGTGATTTAGAAGCTTACAAAAATGTTGAACCTGTTTACGGTCCAATTGTAGAACAAGGATTTATGAATGAAGAAGCAAAAGAGCGCTTAGCTAAAAACATTGAATCTGCATATACTCGGGAGCAATACCCACGAGATGCTGCCTTTTCAAATGCTGCTTTAGCAGCAATGCAACTTATGCTTGCTGCTAAAGCAACTGGCTGGGATACTTGCGCTATTGGTGGCTTCAACCCACAAGCATTAATGGAAGAATTCAATGTTTCATCTCGTTACGTACCAATTATGCTTATTACAATTGGTGAATCAACTTTAAAAGGTCACCCTGCACCGCGCATGAGCGTAGAACAAGTGAGTGAATGGGCAAAATAATAAAAAAACGAAGGTAATTTCATTACCTTCGTTTTTTTATATTCTGTCACACATCCGTAATATTACAATGTATTATGCGACACCTATACATAGAAAAATCGTAATTTTCATGCTATCCCCATAAACAAATATGACGTTTTGTGTCGAAATTTGTTAAAGTATCGGAATATAACCGTGTATTTTTGTTACAATTGTGATACAATGATAACAAATAGATAACAAGAGAGGGATTTTCATTGAGTTCATACGGAAGCTTTATCGCACTTTTAAGTTACATAGTAACTGTACTACTGCTATATTTTATTGGCGATGCTGCAAACATATCAGTGTTACAATTCCCTAAAGAAGAAGCGTTACAATTAGAAGCAGAAAAACATACTGCACGATCCATTGCACCACTACTCTTAGCTCTTCCTGTATATATCATCGTTTTATATAAAAGTAAAAAAGTGTAAAGGCTACCTATTTCATTCATTTCGGTGGTCTTTACATTTTTTTGTGACATTTCCCCTATTTTAAACATCATTCCATACTAAATACCCATCTAGTCATTTAAAATGAGAAAATCCCCTAGAAAAATTTCCATTATCTGTCCAGTCACCGACTGCCGAACTTACATAGATTATAAGTGTGAAGGGGGTGATGAGGATTATGTTTGGATCATTTGGATGCTGTGATAACTTTAGAGAATGTCATCATCGTGAAAGAGAGTGTGACCATCGCGACCATCGCGAGAAAGAGAGAGAAGAAGTTAGACCACACCGACCTGCTGTATGTAACGTACTTGCTACTATTTCAGTTGGAACAGAAATTTCTCTTTTAAGCATTAGAGGCCATCAATCATTCCGCAATGTAATTTTTGAAGGATTCTGTAACGGTGTTGCTCTTTTCTCTGCTTTAGCTCGTAATAATAACGACAAAGATAATAATAATAATAAAGACGATAAGAACAATCAAAATCAAAATACTTTTACTGGCATTTTACGTGTATGCCCGACTGATATTATCGCAGTCGCTATCTAATTCTGTTCTTTATCCTCTATAGTAACAAAATAAGATTTACTTTTCTTATAGAAAAAACCTGAGATCGATTTCGAATCGACTCAGGTTTTTTTACTATTATATGCTTTTAACTAATTCAACAACTTCTTCAGCAGTTGACATTGTTAATGCTTTTTCTGCTAATGTTTCCATTTCTGCTTTTGACAACTTGCTTAGTTGTGTTCTTGCAGGAAGAATAGATGTTGCACTCATACTGAACTCATCTAAACCTAAGCCTAATAATAATGGGATAGCAAGTGAATCTCCCGCCATCTCACCACACATACCAGCCCATTTGCCTTCTTTATGAGCAGCATCGATAACCATTTTTACAAGACGTAAAATAGATGGGTTATATGGTTGGTATAAGTAAGCTACACGTTCGTTCATACGGTCTGCAGCCATTGTGTATTGGATTAAGTCATTTGTTCCGATAGAGAAGAAATCAACTTCTTTTGCGAACTGATCTGCTAATACCGCTGAAGCTGGAATTTCAACCATCATACCAACTTCAATAGAATCAGAAACAGTTGTACCCGCTTGAACAAGTCTTTCTTTCTCTTCTAATAAGATTGCTTTCGCTTGACGGAACTCATCAAGAGTTGCAATCATTGGGAACATAATTTTCAAGTTACCGTATACGCTAGCACGAAGTAATGCACGAAGTTGTGTACGGAACACATCTTGCTCATCAAGACATAAGCGAATTGCACGGTATCCTAAGAATGGGTTCATTTCTTTTGGTAAATGTAAGTATGGAAGCTCTTTATCTCCACCGATGTCAAGTGTACGAACAACGACTGGTTGATCTTCTTTTACACCTTCAAGAACTGCTTTATACGCTTCGAACTGCTCTTCTTCTGTTGGAAGATTGTCACGGCCCATGTATAAGAATTCTGTACGGTATAAACCAACGCCTTCTCCGCCATTATCGATAATACCTTGTACATCATTTGGTGTTCCGATATTAGCAACAAGCTCAACGTGATGTCCATCACTTGTTACAGTTGCTTGGTCTTTTAATTTTGCCCATACGACTTTTTGCTCTTCAAATTCCGCTTTCTTTTCTTCAAAAGAACGAAGAGTTTCTTCAGATGGGTTTACAATTACTTCTCCATCTAAACCGTCAATGATTACGATATCGCCGTTTTGGATTTTCTCCATAACAACTTTCGTACCAACAACAGCTGGAATTTCCATAGAACGAGCCATAATTGCAGAGTGAGATGTACGTCCACCGATATCAGTTGTGAAACCTTTTGCATACTTACGGTTTAACTGAGCTGTATCAGATGGTGTTAAATCTTCAGCAATGATGATTACTTCTTCAGAAATTGTACCAGGGTTTGAGAAGTTAATTCCTAGTAAATGTGCAAGAACACGTTTTGTTACGTCGCGAATATCCGCAGCACGTTCTTTCATATATTCGTTATCCATGTTTTCAAACATAGAAATAAACATTGATGCAACTTCATCCATTGCAAATTCAGCATTTACTTTTTCGCCATTTACTTTATCTTTTACTGGATTCACTAATTCTGGATCATTTAATACTAATAAATGTGCTTCAAAGATAGCAGCTTTATCAGCACCTAGCTCAGCAAAAGCATGGTCCTTAATAGCTTCTAGTTCAGATTTTGCTTTCTCAAGCGCAGCGTCTAAGCGTGCAATTTCAGCAGCTTCGTCTGTAATTGATTTCTTTTCAATGTTAAATTCAGGATTCTCAAGTCTGAAAGCCTTTGCAATAGCAATCCCACTTGATGCAGCGATCCCTTGAATGTTAAGAGTCATTATTCTCCTAATCCTTCGTTTTTCATAGTTTCTTCGATAGCTGCTAGTGCTTGAGCTGCATCATCACCATTTGCAGTGACCTTAATTTCCGCGCCTTGTTGAATTCCTAAAGACATAACACCCATGATTGATTTTAAGTTAACGTTTTTTCCGTTATACTCTAAGTTAATGTCAGAACCAAATTTGCTTGCAGTGTTTACAAGTAGAGTTGCTGGACGAGCATGAATTCCTGAGTCGCTAGTTACTTTAAAGATTTTTTCCATGATAATTTATCTCCTTCAAATACAGTATTTTTTTAGTTGTATAGACGTGAGTACTACATCATCTATTGTATATAATAGGCGATGTTCGGTCAACCACATCGCCTATTATAATTATAAACATTTTGCGTCAAATTCCTACTGAATGTCAATAATAGCGTTTTCGCCCTTCTTAACATTTCCATCTTTTTTCAATTCGACTTGTTGTCCTTGTTGTAAATTCGTAAAGACGATTGGTGTAATAATAGATGGTGCATTTTCTTTTACAAATGCAAGATCTACTTTTAATAATGGTTGTCCTTGCTTCACTTTATCACCTTGTGCTACAAGCGCTTCAAAGCCTTCACCATTTAATTTTACAGTATCAATACCGAAGTGGATTAAAATTTCTTTTCCGCCTTCAGACTGAATACCAATCGCATGTTTTGTAGGGAATACATTTACAATCTCACCATTAACCGGAGAAACTACTGTTCCTTCTGTTGGCTCAATCGCAAATCCATCTCCCATCATTTTCCCTGAGAATACTTGGTCAGGTACTTCTGTAATCGGTAAGATTTTTCCTTCAATTGGTGAAACGATTGTTTCATTTTCATCAACCTGTTGAGGAGCTTCTTCCACTTTTACAGGCGCTTCTTTTTCAACATGAGGTGTACGACCTGACATAATATCATGAATTTGTGATTTTAATGTGTCAGATTTCGGTCCGAAAATAGCTTGAATGTTATTTCCAACTTCAAGTACACCGGCTGCTCCAAGCTCTTTTAAGCGGTCTTTATTTACATTTTTTTGTTCGTTAACTTGAACGCGTAAACGAGTAATACAAGCATCTAACGAAGCAATATTTTCTTTACCACCAAGTGCTACTAATACTTCACGTGGAAGTTCTCCTGCTTCTGTTTTCCCTGCGCCTTCATTAGCATTCGCTACTTCACGACCAGGTGTTTTTAAGTTCCATTTACGGATTGCGAAACGGAATCCGAAGTAGTAAATAACTGCTAGTACAAGACCAACAATAATTACCCACCACCATGCCGTACGACCTGGTAGTACACCGAATAATATGAAGTCAATTAAACCACCAGAGAATGTCATACCAATTTTAACACCTAAAATTTGCATTGTCATAAATGATAGACCAGCGAATACTGCATGAATTCCGAATAATACTGGTGCTACGAATAAGAATGAAAATTCAAGCGGTTCTGTAATACCTGTTAAGAAAGATGTTAATGCAGCAGATCCTAAAATACCAGCTGCTAATTTTTTATTTTCTGGACGTGCTTCATGGTACATTGCTAAAGCTGCTGCTGGAAGACCGAACATCATGAACGGATACTTACCAGTTGTAAATGTACCTGCTGTTAATTCTACGCCGTCTTTTAACTGTGCCATAAAGATTTTTTGGTCACCACGGATTAATTCGCCAGCTGCATTTGTATACTGACCGAATTCGAACCAGAACGGTGAATAGAAAATATGATGTAATCCAAATGGAATTAATGAACGTTCGATTAAACCGAATATAAATGCTGCTATCGTTCTATTTGCATCAATCATTTGATGTGAGAACGTATTTAAGCCACCCTGAATGTATGGCCAAATGAAGCACATGATAATTCCTACCACTAAAGAGAATGTTGCAGTTGCGATTGGTACGAAACGCTTACCTGCAAAGAAACCTAAGTATGATGGTAATTCAATGTTGAAGTATTTATTATAACAATATGCCGCTACTATCCCGACGATAATACCACCAAACACTCCTGTTTGCAGCGTTGGAATTCCTAATACGTTTGCATATGCTGGATCTGAAAATCCAATTTTTACTGGGTCTGTTCCAGTGCTTGTTACTTTCACTAGTTTATCTACTTCTAAGAACACACTCATCGTTTTGTTCATAATTAAGTATCCGACGAACGCTGCTAAACCAGCTACTCCGTCTCCACCAGCTAAACCGATCGCTACCCCAACTGCGAATAATAGCGCAAGGTTAGCGAAAATAATATCGCCAGATTGTTCCATAATTTTTGCAACCATTACGAACCAATCTGCTTTTAAAGCAGGGATAACATTTGTTAATTGTGGATTTTGAAATGCATTACCAAATCCAAGTAAAATACCTGCTGCCGGTAAAATCGCTACTGGAAGCATAAGCGCTTTTCCGACTTTTTGAAGAACACCAAAGATCTTCTTAAACATGGAAACCCTTCCTCTCTTATCTATATTGATACTTTTCGACAAACGCCAAAAAGGCATGAGGAAAAAAAAGATAGAACGATAGCTATACAAAGGGTAGTATGTCCCTTTCTTTAGCTTACATTCCCAACTTTTCTCCACTCATGCCTGATCGAATCAGTAACACGTGTCAAAAATAGGATTACGTATAAGTTCACTATAATTAAAGCAAACGTTTTCGTTATTTACCTTAATGTGTTTGTCGAATTTTGTATAACTTTGCAATAGTTATTATACATAACTATTGTAAGCGATTCAATCATTTTTTTTAACGTTTTCATTTTAGACAAAAATATATGTCTTTTTACACATGTTCTACTTTCACTAATCGTTGTAAATGCATCGTTAAATAAATACTCTCCGCTTCATATACAGGAAGTTGTAATTCTTTCTGCATTACTTTGACTAGTTTCCACGCCAAATTATAACAAACTGGATATTCCAACTTTAATAAATCAGCAAAACTCTGTGCTTCTTCTACTTTTTCTCCTTTTTTCACCCGCTCAATAGCATATTGTAAATGGCGAATAAGGCGTAAATAATGAATGCTTTCTTGGTCTAATGTAATTTGTAGGCTTGTCTCAATTAAAGACACAAGTTGTGCAATAAGACGAGAATTTTGATTAACAGAAGATAAATCAGAGTTTGTAAGCGAGCTATAAATATGGAGTGCGATAAAGCCAACTTCTCCTTCTGGCAATGTAATTTGCAAACGAGAATTTAAAAGTTTCACAACTCCTTCAGCAATTTTATATTCCTCTGGATATAGCATTTTCGTTTCAACTAAAAAAGGATTATCTATTGTAAGTCCTTGTTTCAGCCTTTTAATTGCAAAAGAAATATGATCTGTTAAAGCGATATGAATATGTTCATTTAATGGAGACTCCGCTTTTTCTTGAATGTATAACATAATATCATTCATCAATTCAATTAGCTTTTCACTCACATGTGGTACTAAAAGTTTGTATTGTTCTCGATCACGTTCATTTTTTAAAACAAACATTTTCTCAATTTGTTCTTGCTCCAACACATCTTCAGCCTTTTTCCCAAATCCGATTCCTTTACCGATCACTACTACTTCCTCGTGTTCAGGATGGCTAGCAATGATGACATTATT
This sequence comes from Bacillus sp. FDAARGOS_1420, assembly GCF_019344915.1. Taxonomy (NCBI): domain Bacteria; kingdom Bacillati; phylum Bacillota; class Bacilli; order Caryophanales; family Bacillaceae; genus Bacillus; species Bacillus sp. FDAARGOS_1420. Next base: position 3,120,564 of record NZ_JAHWJB010000002.1, read on the forward strand.
ATTTAAAACTTTTTTAATTTCTAGATAATTACTCATATAACACCACCCTCGTACTTAAATAGCCTACTTTTATGTTACAGAACATTCTTCTTTTTCGTCAATATAAAACATCTACCATTTAATAAAAATTCATTTTTTAGACATGTTTGTATATGATGCGTATAATGTAAGGGCAACTGTACATAGAAAGGAGATAGCAACATGATTAAAATGTTTGTAAGTGATATTGACGGTACAATGATGCAGCATGGAGGTCTGATTGATGAACAGGATGTTGCGGCACTTCGCAGTCTTGCTGAGCAAAATGTTATTCTTTGCTTCGCTTCTGGACGACTTGATAATGAAATCGCAGACTTAATGAAAGCTGTAAATACAAATTTCCATCGTATTAGTGTAAACGGTGTGTTTGTATACACTAATGAAAATAAGCAACTATTATCCGCAAATTTTGATTCCAGCATTCTTCCTGATTTACTAGCTATGACAAATCAAGACCCTTATTTCCGTTATGTAAGTGATGAGCATAATTACTATATTGAAGAAAAGACACCTTTTATTCATGAACTCGAAAAACAAGTAGCAATGACTTCTGTTGAAGAACCAAATTTATTACAGAAAATCGATGATACAATTTTTCCAAATAAAATTTCTATCGGTGGAACAAAGGAAAACTTACAACTCCTTCAAAAAAAGATTGATGAAAAATTCCATGGAAAAGTTAGTACTTTCATTTCAGCTGAACAATGTTTAGATGTAATGCCACCAAATATTAGTAAAGGTTCTGCTATTTCTATTTTATTAAAAGAATTTCAAATACAACCAGAGGAAATTGCTTGCATAGGGGATTCTTATAATGATATTCCAATGTTCTCTTTAACTCCTCACAGTTTTGCTATGTCTCAAGCAGATGACGCAGTAAAAGAGCACGCTCACTATGTAGTAGATGCTGTCAAAGATGCCGTTAACCAAGTACTTGTTTACAATAAAGAAGCAAATAAAAATACGACTCGATCCTTATAAGGATGAGTCGTATTTTTATTTCTTTACATGTTGAAAACATCAAAGTTCACTGTACTTCACAAACTGAAATATATTACTTGTTACGTGCGATGTTCGTAATAAACTTGTAACGATCCCCACGATAAATACATTTCACATACTCTAACGGTAACTCACCTTCTGAATATGACCATTGACGCATTACAAGTACAGGCGCCTTTTTAGGAATATGCAGATGTTCAGCTTCATCATCCGTTGCAATTGAAGCTTCAATTGATTGAGTAGCGCGAACAAGCTTAAAGCCCAGTTTTTTCTCTAAATGTTCATATAAAGATTGTTGCAATATTTCTTCGTTAATATCTTTCACAAGAGTTGGCGACAAATATGTCGTCTCAAATGCAATCGGTTCGTCATCAGCTAAGCGTGTACGCCTCACTTCATAAACCGATTCTCCCTCTTGTATTCTCAGCCGGTCTGCTATTTTAGCAGTAGCTGGAACTAGGCGGAAACTTAATAACTGGCTGCTCGGTTTCATACCACGAGAAATCATATCTTCTGTGAATCCCGTCATTCCTTGCAACTTTTGCTCCACTTTCGGAAGTTGGACGAACGTTCCAATCCCACGTTTCCGGTATAAATAACCTTGTTCCACTAAGTTATTAATCGCCTGTCTGATTGTCATACGACTCACTTCGAACTTATCACAAAGTTCATTCTCAGATGGAATTTTATCTCCCGGCTTCCATTCGCCTTCCTCAATTAGCTGTTTCACCCACTCTTGAATCTGATAATAGATCGGAAATGGTGAATACTTGTCGATGTTCATCAGCAATCGCCTCACTGCATAAAGATAGAGCTTCTGGATCTGCGATTACGGTTACATTCGGATGACGTTGTAAAACTGTAGCAGGACACGCCTCACTATATTCACCTTGCAATAATTCTTTAATAGCTTCTGCCTTTTTAGATCCCATAGCAACAAGTAGAATTTGTTTCGCTTTCATAATACTTCCAATTCCCATTGTAATCGCATGAGTCGGCACATCTTCTTCATTTTCAAAGAAGCGAAGGTTTGCTTGGCGTGTAGATTCTGTTAATTCTACAATATTAGTTGGAGAATTAAATGGTGTTCCTGGCTCATTAAATCCGATGTGACCGTTTTCACCGATTCCAAGAATCTGTAAGTCAACTGGGTTAGCTACTAGAATGCCTTCATAACGCTTGCACTCTTCCTCTAAATCACTTGCCATCCCATTCGGTACATAAGTTTGTTTAAATGGAAGATGATCAAACAACTGTTCTTGCATGAAATAGTGATAGCTGTTTTTATCTTCGTGTGGTAAATTTACGTACTCATCTAAGTTTACAGTGGTTGCATGACTTGTATCAAGTTTATTTTTTCGCATTTCTGCATAAATACCTAATGGAGAGCTTCCTGTAGCCATTCCTAAAGTTGGATTTTCTTTTGATTTTACAACCTCTTTAATTAACTTATAACCTGCTTCTGCTAATTCTTCTGGAGTTTTTACAACAAGAATATTCATCTAATTACTTCCCTTCCTTCATATGAATTCCTAAACGAACCGTATCATATACATGTAATTCTTCAGTCATAACAACAAAGTCTGCATCTTTACCTACCGCTAACGCGCCTTTATTATTTAATCCAAATTCTTCTGCTTGGTTAACTGATGTCATTAACACTGCCTCCTCGATTGAACATCCTGTAAATTCAATTACATTTCGGAAAGCTTGATCCATTTTTAAAATACTACCAGCTAACGTTCCATCTTCTAATCGGGCACTGCCATCTTTTACATGTACTGGCTGTCCGCCAAGCTCATATAATCCTTCTTCAAGACCTTTTGCACGCATTGCATCTGTAATGACACTTACTTTTTTCGGTCCTTTTAATTTATATGCTAATTTCACCATATCAGGGTGAATGTGAATACCATCTGTAATTACTTCAACCATTACATCTGGATTTAATAACACATGACCAACAACACCTGGTTCACGATGATGTAATCCACGCATTTGGTTGTATAAATGTGTTGCATGTGTAATTTTTCTATTTTTCAGTTGTGCATCAATCGCATCTGTATGCCCCATTGTGCCAACAACACCTGTTTCAGCAAGATACTGTTCAAACTCTAACGCACCTTCTTCTTCCGGTGCATATGTTACTAATTTAATTAGATTACCGCTTGCTTCCTGCCATTGTTTAAATTGCTCGATACTCGCAGGAACAATATGTTCAAGTGGTTGTGCACCCGCACGTTTTTTTGAAACATATGGTCCTTCTAAGTGAATATATTCGAAATGTGCTCCTTTTTCTTTCGCTTCCTTCGCAGCACTTAGCGCCGCTTCAATCGCTTCTGGAGCTTGTGTCATTGTTGTTGGGAAGTAAGTTGTAACTCCTTCTTTTAACATTTCTTTACCAAGAGTTACTAATCCATCGCTATTTGCATCCATCGCATCAATATCGTATCCACCATGAATATGAACATCAATCATACCTGGAATCACAATCTTTCCTGCCACATCTAACACAGTTTCATTTTCTTGTGATACATATTGAGCCATCAAACCAATTTCTTTAACTGTTTCTGTGTAACGAATAAATCCGTTTTCCACTACTTCTTTACCTGTATAAATTTCGGCATTGATGACAACTTGCGTTTTCATTTTCATCGACCCTTTCCCATGAAATATCTACTTATTATTATTACCTTATTCGCCTAATTCCATCTTAATATACACACAAGTAGTTGTCTATACATTCTAATGAAATTTCCTCTTCGTTCAGCGAAAAAAGGAAATTGATTTCTTTTTCATTCTAATATATATTATCCATTTTTACCAAAATGGATAATAACCTCTTATATAATTAGTTACTTAAGTAATGGCATAAGACCGCTTGCCCCCATAGTAATATGTTCACCATCTGTTTCTATTTCCACAGTTCGCTTGTTTGTTCCATATATCATTATACCACGCTGTTTTAATCGTCTTACTACACTTTGATGAGGATGCCCATACGGATTTCTACTCCCGTACGAAAGAATAGCGAATTGTGGATCTACTTTTTTTAAGAATGTTTCACTCGTTGAAGTATACGAGCCATGATGCCCAACTTTTAATACATCTGCATGTACATCAAATTGCTTTAATATTTCATTTTCCGTCCGTATATCAGCATCACCCATTAATAAAAAGTCCGCTTTTCCATATCGAATCTTTAGCACAATTGAGGACTCGTTATTCTCGTCTTTCGATTTACCATTGTTTAATACTTGTATAGCAACATGTGGATCTAACGGTATATATTGTCCTTCCTTCACTGAAATGAACGGTATGCCCCTTTTTTTAATATTATTCCGATACGTATGATAAGTAAATGAACTATATGTTTTTCCACTATCTAATACGAGTGAAACCGGCATTTGTTCTACAATTGGAATAAGCCCCCCTATATGGTCCATATCAGGATGAGTACTTACAATCACATCTAAATGATTAATTCCTTTTTCAATTAGTTTTTGAATAATAACCTCTCCTGCTTCATAAGGGCCCCCATCTATTAACATCGTTTGACCATTTGGCAATGTAATAAGTGTCGCATCACCTTGTCCAACTTTTAAAAAACTCACTTTCATTTTACCAAAATGTTGCCGATGCATATGTATAGAAGACGCAGTATGAATAGACATCATATATCTTTTAGCCGATGCGCTGTTTAACGAAAAACATAATAAAACAGAAACCAACAATAGAATACTCCGTACACCTTTCATAACTCGTCTCCTTTTTTCATTTAGTATGGCACGCTCTGTAATTGATATACAAAAAAAGCTTAGCAAAATGCTAAGCTTTTATTTTGATAATTCCTGTAAAGAACCAAAGAATAAATCTGCTTCATTCATTTGTTCATTTTCTTCCGAAAGAGGTGGTAAATCATCTAATGTTTTCAATCCAAACGTATCTAAAAATTCTTTCGTCGTTCCGTATAAAATAGGGCGCCCTGGTCCTTCCGCTCTTCCCGTTTCTTTTATAAGTAAGTGTGAAACTAACGTTTGTAATGCCTTATCTGTTTTCACTCCTCGAATCTCTTCCATTTCTGTTCTTGTAATCGGTTGACGGTACGCAACGATTGCCAACGTTTCAAGAGCTGCCTGAGACAGTGAAGCCGTTGTTGGGGTATTTATTAATTTTTGATAGTATGCAGCATGTTCTTTCTTTGTTGCAAAACGATACACTTTTGCATATTGTACAATTTGCAGCCCTCGATTCGATCCTTCACATTCTTTTTGCATTTCCTCTATACTGTTTATTACTTCTTCCACTTCAACTTCCAGAACTTTAGCTATCTGTTCCGGATAAATCCCTTCGTCACCTGCAACAAATAAAAGTCCTTCAATAATCGCTTTTTGTTCTTTTCTATCCATTTTACGAACTCCTTCCTCCTATTTTCCATAAAAATACACATAAAAAAACCGAATCACAGTAAATGCGTTCGGTTCAATATTTCTTCTCTCGTTCCAAACGATACATTAAAACCTAACATAAGATAAAATATTTCTATCCCATTTTCACATACCAACTCTATACGGATTTATTAGAGCTTAACACGAAAATTTCATCAAAATTATGTTCTTGCTCAATTATGATTTGTTGATTTTTCATTAGCTCAAGAACCGCTAAAAATGTTACAACCATTATTTCACGTTCTTCATCAGCAAACAAATCATAAAAGCTTTGACGACCGCCTTTTACTTCTAACTGTTGTATAATATCAGTCATTCGCTGTGCAATTGGTATTTCTTGGCGAGTAATTCGCGTTGTTACGGGGGTCTTTGCTTTTTTACGACGCATTAGCTTTTGAAATGCCGCTAACATATCATATAACGTAACATCAAGAGGTAAGCTTGTCTCCTCTTCTTGTTGAAATGATGTAAAATCAATTGGCGGACGTGTATATAGCTGTGCTCTTTCTTGTTCTCTTTCTTTTAACTCAGTAGCAACTTGCTTATATTTCTTATATTCAATTAACCTCTCCATCAATTCTTGACGAGGGTCATCTATAAAGTCTTCACCGTTATCAGGTACATCTTCTTCTTGTTTCGGTAACAACATTTTACTTTTAATTTGCAATAACGTTGCAGCCATTACTAAATACTCACTGGCAACATCTAATTGTAATTCTTTCATCGTATGGACATAAGATAGATATTGCTCTGTAATTTCCGCTACAGGAATATTATATATATCAATTTCGTAACGATGTATTAAGTGTAACAATAGATCTAAAGGCCCTTCAAAAGCCTCTACTTTAAAATTATACTGCACAAAGCATCCCACCACATTTTTTCTATAACAACATAAGTATAGAGCATACTCATGTTCTATCCAACCTTTTTAAGAAATTTAATTAAAAATAGACCTATGCCCATGTCATAATGCCCACCGCTTCATATGATAACAATGTAGTAAGAACAATGTAGGAGGTCAAAAAACTATGGGTCACGTTGATTGCGGTTTTAGCGGTGGGTTCGCATTACTTGTTGTACTGTTCATTTTACTAATCATTGTAGGAGCAGCTTGCTTCTGCTAATAGGACGCAATAAAGCGACTAGGGATATTTCCCTAGTCGCTTATTGTTAATATTTCTATGATAAACTGTACATATAACCGTTAGACAGGAGCGAAAAAAATGTATCCTACCGAGTACATACAATTTTTAATTCATTTTCACGGAGACTATGATTATTTTGAATGTCATGAAATATTAGAAGAGTATTGGAAATTAAAACCTAGAGGAGAACGCGACAATTACTTAGTCGGTCTCATTCAAATTGCTGTTTCCTTATACCATCACAGACGATCCAACTGGAATGGTGCAGAGAAGATGATAAAAAGCGCAATAGCACTTTTAGAAAAGAACAGTACATCTTTACATCAATTAGGAATAGATCATAAACAACTTATGTTCTTATTAAATGAAAGACTACACTCTATCCACAAAATGGAAATTTTCACGCCGTTATTTTTACCCTTATTAGACGTATCGTTAGAAAAACAATGCATACAGTTATGTAAGAAACAAAACCTCTCTTGGAAAGATGTGAACGTCATTCCTGATGAATACATCATAAATAAGCACACATTGCGTGATCGAACAGAAGTCATTTCTGAACGACACGAGCAACTACAAAAAAGAAAGCAGAGATAATAAACACTTATCCCTGCTTTCATGAATGTATATTTTGTTCAAGCTCTTTACACTTTTTGCAAAAACTTGCTGTTTGCTCATTTCCGCAAATTGTAAACTCAAGAAATTTACTCTTAAGCTCTTGAACCATCTTCGTCCCAATCCCCATATGACGGTGAGACGGATTCACGCTCAAATGCTGAATTTCCAATACCTGATCTTCTTTTTTTATAATCCCCATTATCCCAACAAAATCTTCATTTTGTTTCCACAAATACAATTGCCAATCCTCTTTCGCTTCATATTCTTTCATTGTCAATTGTAATGTTTTTACATCTTTTTCAGTTGGCATAAATGAAAGAAGCCCCATTGCAATTTTTTCATAACTTTTTTTAAAACGAATTAACATAACCCTTATCCCTTCTTACAAAAGTTACAAACTATTTATCCCCTCAATCACTCTTTTCATATCACATTCATTCTACAATATTTTTACCAGAGTGAGAAGAGGCTGAAACAACTTGATAATCATACAAAGCGTTAAGAAGAAAGTCAAATATATGTTTCCACGCTATTTCTTTCTATTACACCGCTCAAAAAAGAGACAATACTATATAGGAACTATAAGGAAAATCCCTTTCTCATCACATTTCACTTATTAACCACTTTTGAACAAAGTAGTTCTACTAAAAGCAATATGTTAAGAGAAATACATTTATTGAAGCATATAATTCGTACTCCATTCTATGTATTTTGTTAAAAGTGTGTTCTCATGAACAATATAATTTAACGTTAGTAGCCGTCCTATTTGTGTCATATACTTTAAAATATATACCAATCCCTGTTTATAGGAAATAAAAAAAGAGAGCAAAATCGCTCTCCTTTTCTCGTAACTTATTCTTCCCAAACTTTAACTTCTTTCATTACATCGCCTTGACGCATGTTTAATACTGTTTCAATACCGCTTGTTGCTTTACCGAATACAGTATGTACGCCATCTAAATGCGGTTGTGGCTCATGAACAACAAAGAATTGGCTACCACCTGTGTTACGGCCAGCATGTGCCATAGAAAGTGAGCCAACAAGATGTCTATGAGGATTTCCATCAGTTTCACATGGGATAGAGTAACCTGGGCCACCTGCTCCTGTGCCTGTTGGGTCTCCACCTTGGCTTACGAAGCCAGGAATAACGCGGTGGAATGTCACACCATCATAAAATCCTTGCTCTGCTAATTTTTTAAAGTTTTCTACTGTTTTTGGTGCCTCTTCTGGGAAAAATTCTAAATCGATTTTTTCGCCATTTTCCATTAATATGTATCCTAAAGTTTTCATATGTATATGTCTCCTTTCAACTATCTCAGCACTATATTACCATATTCATGACGAGAAACAAAAAGAATCCGACAATCTGCATACTTCTTTTTTGAAATGTGGAAGAAGCTAGGTGACAAATAAGAAAAATATACTATAATAACTGTGTTGCCCGAAAATTTAAGAAAGAGAAAGGGAGCGATTTTTCGTGAAAACGAAATTACTAGCTCTGCTATTAGCTGTAGCCGTATTTATTATGCCAACAGCTTCATTTGCAGACATCATTGAGGGAGAATCAATTGTTACACTAGGAGAAAACTTATCTGAACAACAGAAACAAGATCTTTTGAAAGAAATGAAAGCACCAAAAGATGCACAAATTATTACTGTATCTAATGCGGAAGAACATAAATTTCTAGAGGGCATCGTTCCAAAAGCGCAAATTGGTACGAGAGCTATTTCCTCTTCTATGATTACATACACAAAACCAGGGTCAGGTCTCATTGTACGCTCAAAAAACATTAATTCGATAACAGATGCAATGTACACAAATGCACTTATTACAGCAGGTGTGAAAGATGCAGAGATTCAAATTACTGCACCATTTAAAGTTTCAGGAACTGCTGCTTTAACAGGTTTAATGAAGGCCTATGAAACAACATCAAACAAAGCCATTCCTGAAGAAGTAAAAAAAGTAGCCAATGAAGAAATGGTACAAACAGCCCAGCTTGGCGATAAAATCGGCGAAGAAAAAGCAGTTCAACTTGTTGCAAAAATTAAAGAAGAAATTGCAAAAGAACAGCCAAAAACAACTGAAGATTTACGTACATTAATTAAAAAAATTGCTGATCAACTCGGTATTACATTAACAGATGAACAGCTGGATAGCCTAGTAGCGTTATTTGATAAAATGAAAAATCTTAATATCGATTGGAACCAAGTTGGTAGCCAATTAGAGAAAGCAAAAGACCATGTGTCTGCCTTCTTAGGATCTGAAGAGGGGCAAAGTTTCCTAGATAAAGTAAAAGATTTCTTCTCTAGTATCATTGATTTCGTTAAATCTTTATTCAAGTAAAAAAAGAAGCTCGCCAGTGACGAGCTTCTTTTTTATACAAGTAACGGTAATTTCATAATAGCTTCTTCAACCGAACGGACAACATGATTTGCTTTCTCCTTCACATACGGATGAGCATGATGGAGGGTGAAGGAGTGTGGGGTTACTTCAAACATAGAAATATCATTGAAAGAATCTCCAATACATGCAACTTCATTTGCTTCAATTTGTAAATGTTCCATTAATCGCTTCAGAGCGCTTCCTTTACTCACACCTCTTGGCATAATGTCAACATATCGCTTACCCGATATAAAGACTTCCGCTTCGCTATGAAATGTATCTCTCAACTCTTGATCTAATGCTACAATTTTTTCTTCTTCGCCAAAAACAAATAATTTCGCAGGATGTACAGTCTTCCCAAATTCCTCTTCTAACTCTTCGATTTCAGCAATATGCACTCCCATATACTCTTCAAAAGTATGGTGATGTTCATTCTTCCTTTTTGTATATCGCTGCTCATTTGCACAAACAATATCTGCTAGTCCCTTTTTATGTATATATCGATATATTTCCTGGGCAACCCCATCTTCAAAACTCGATTCATGAAATACTTTTCCATCCGGTAGTATCATTGTCGCTCCATTTAAACTAGTTGTGTAATACGGGAACGAAAACCTTTTTACCGCCTCATCAATTCGGTGAGTAAAACGACCAGAGGCAAAACAAATATTTGTCCCGTTTTCAGCTAGCCAACAAAGCGCTCGTTCATCTTCTTTTTGCATATCATTCATATTGTAAACGAGTGTATCATCTAAATCACTTACAAATAGTTTAATCATGTCCTCTTCCCCTTCCATACACAATATCTACTCTAATTGTACAAAAAAAATGTTTGATTTTTGTTAAAAAAACAATAAATTTTCAATAAAAAATAAGCGGAGCATAATCCCGCTTATTTTTGTCTTCGCACATTTTGAGGTCTTACAATACTTGGACGAACCTTTAAACTAGACATAGTTGGACGAAGTAAAATTTTCGTTAACGCGCCCCAATCAAACGGTAAAAACGGCCATAAATACGGTGTTTGCAAACTTCTTATAGATGTTAAAAACAGAATCAACATCGTCATTCCAATGACAAATCCCATTTCATGAAATATGCCTGTTAAAATAATGACAAACAATTTTCCGACCTTATTTCCAAGTCCAAGTTCATAACTCGGCGTTGCAAATGACCCAATCATAGAAACGGCTACGTATAAAATAACTTCTGGTACAAACAAACCTACATCAATTGCAATTTGACCAATTAATATGGCAGAAATTAATCCTGCTGCCGACGACAATGATGTCGGTGTATGAATGGCGGCCATTCTTAAAAATTCGAGTCCGACTTCCGCCATCAAAATTTGTAATAAAATCGGTAAATGCGTCATCTTATTTGGTCCAATGAAAGCAAGGCTTTCCGGTAAAAGAGTCGGATCAAAAACAAAAACTAGCCAAAATGGCAGTAAAAATAGCGAAAATATAACACCTAAAAAACGTACCCAACGTAAAAATGTACCTACAGCTGGATTTTGTCTAAACTCTTCTGCATGCTGTAAATGGTGAAAATATGTTGTTGGAGTGATCATAGCACTTGGTGATGTATCAACGAGTACTAACACATGTCCTTCTAACAGATGATTTGCTGCTACATCTGGTCTCTCTGTGTATCGGATAAGCGGGAATGGATTATAACCTTGTTTCACTACAAATTCTTCTACCGTTTTATCCGCCATCGTAATCCCATCTACTTCAATATTATTTAATTCTTGTTTTATAATCTTAACTAAATCCGGATTTGCAACATCTTGTACATATGTAATACAAATATCCGTTTGCGATCTATCCCCTACTCGAATCATTTCATTTCGAAGACGTGGATCGCGTATTCTTCTACGAATTAACGCTGTATTTACAACGATATTTTCAACAAATCCATCCCTTGCACCACGCACTACCTTTTCTGTATCTGGTTCTGTGGGTGTCCGGCCCGGATAACTACGAACATCTATTGCGAACGCTTCAGTTTCACCTTCCACAAATATAACAATGAGTCCTGATAATACTTGGAGCATTACATCATCCATCGTTTTTACTTTACTTACTTGTTGATGAATTAAACGATTCTCTAAAAGCTTTACTGTATCTTCTTCTACATCCCTTATTTCATTTGTATCCACCGCTTCTTCTAAAATAGGGATAATATAATTCGTATCACAAAGTCCATTTACAAATAACACACCAATTTCTTTATTTAAAATTTGAAATTTACGAATGCCAACATCGTATGTAACACCAAGCCCAACTGTTTGCTTTAAATAATTTTCATTATCACTTAAAAAAGATGAAATCGGGATATTCACTTTTTTAGGCTTCGTCATAAAAGCCACTCCTTTCCAAAATTAATTGAATCGCTTTTCTAGTAATAGGTGATCCTCTCTCCCATTCATCATTTCCGCACATCTTGCCAATATCACCGACCCCCACTATGACAGGAACATTCAGACCATCTAAACAATAAATCGTATCCCCACTAATCCTGCCAATTTCACCATCTGGGAGTCCAAATTTATCAACGCCATATTCTGTCAAATTCCCATTCCGATCTACACTTACATCTACACGCGCCCATTCCCAATGATGTGTATTAGATGCTACTGCTAAAATACCGAGTACATCAACTTGTTTATGTGTTGCGACATACTTTAACGCCTTTTCACCAGATCCTTCTCCTATAAATCCGCTGTCATCAAACATGACAAATACAGGGTCATATGGCGTTTGCATAATAAGCTCAACAACTTTCTTCCCTGTCAATTTGGTCGGATTACTTTGCGATGCTGAAATACACCTCCCCCCAAATTCCTTTGTTAACAGCTCAATTGTCCGCTTTGCATATTCATCTCCATCTGTGACCAAAACAACCCTTCGTCTCATTTGATTTATCCTTTCGGTTTACATATAAGTGCAACAAAAAATGAAAATAATATCGCTGCTGAAATCCCCGCAGACGTTAAGCTAAACATACCGATTCCAATTCCTAAATATCCATGTTTTTCTGCTGCATGCATTGCCCCGTGCAATAGTGAGTGTCCAAAACTTGTAATAGGGACTGTTGCCCCAGCACCTGCAAATTTTATGAGCTGATCGTACAATCCGAATCCGTCTAAAATAGCTCCGGCGACTACAAAAGTTGCCATTAAATGTGCCGGTGTTAACTTTGCGAAATCTAGCAACACTTGTCCAATTACACAAATAGCTCCTCCTACAAGAAATGCATATATAAAATCCACAATTCACTCTCCTTTAACGCTTTCAAACACAACACCATGCGCAATCGTTGGAATCGTTTCCTTCTGTTGCATCATCATGGGGCTTAATAGAGCTCCAGTTGCAACGACAAAAATTCTTTGTAAATTCCCTTTTTGCATTTCACGCAATAAATGGCCGTATGTTACAACAGCTGAACAAGCACAACCACTGCCCCCTGCAAACACTTCTTCTTGATTTGAATTGTAAATCATTAATCCACAATCATTGTATACATTCCCCAAATCATACCCTTCCTCAAGTAAAAGTTGTTTCGCAATTGGTGTCCCAACAGCCGATAAATCACCAGTAACAATAAGATCATAATCAGCTGCACTTCTTCTCAAATCTTCAAAATGTTGTTGAATTGTATGAGCAGCAGCTGGTGCCATCGCTGATCCCATATCTAAAGGATTAGCAATTCCTAAATCTTGCACTTTACCAATTGTTGCTGCTGTTATTTTAATTGCACTCTCCTCATTGCTAATTAATATTGACCCTGCTCCGGTAACAGTTGAGTTTGCTGTCCCTGGCTTTTGTCCTCCGTATTCTGTTGGGGAACGAAATTGTCTTTCAGCCGTCGCATTATGACTACTTACTGTAGCTAAAATACGATTCGCAAATCCACCATCTATAAAAGCTGATCCAATCGCCAAAGTTTCCATTGACGTCGCACAAGCGCTGAACATCCCTAAAAAAGGAATACCATACTCACGAGCAACATAATTTGCTGTCACTGTTTGGTTTAATAAATCTCCCGCTAAAAAGAAATCAATTTGCGATTTTTTTATATTCCCTTTTTGCATCGCTTGTTGAATTGAGTCTGACATTAACCTTCGTTCAGCAAGTTCCCAGTTTTCCTCTCCGCAATGTAAGTCAGAATATGAAATATCAAAATCCTTTCCAAGAGGGCCTTCAGCTTCTTTCGGACCGACAGCAGTACCAGTTGCATTCACGAAGATATCATTTTGAAATACCCACGTTTGTTTTCCTGTCAATCTCATACCCACCCCTCCTTTAAGACATTAAAATTTGAAATGTATATCTTATTAACCCAATAATGTATGCACCGACGACTCCAAATACAATGACACTTCCTGCAAGCTTAAACATGTTAGTAGCGATTCCTAGAACAATCCCTTCACTCCTATGCTCTAGTGCGGCACTCGCCATAGAATTCGCAAATCCAGTAACTGGTACAGCTGATCCCGCTCCAGAAAACTGCCCGATTTTATCATATACACCACACCCTGTTAAAATCGCCGACAATAAAACAAGCGTTGCAACTGTCGGATTTCCCGCCTCTTGTTCACTAAAGTGAAAATAATGTATATAAAATTTCATCAATATTTCTCCGACTGTACAAATGAGTCCACCAACAAGAAATGCCTTCACACAATTTATGAAATAGTTCGATTTTGGATGGTACTCCTTCACTTTATTTATGTAATCGTCCTTCAATTTTCGCCCTGCCATATATATTGCCTCCTACTTTACGAAATAAATCCAGTGAAACAACGAGCCTATTACTTTCCCAAGTACAAGAGCAACGAGTAAAACAATAATTTTCTCCTCTACCCTTACTCGTTTCGCTAAAATAGGTAAAACGTTTAACACTTCCGTTAACGCCGCAGCGAGCATTCCAATGAATGTGCCACAAAATATCCCTAATATAACAAGCCAATATTGTGACGTTTGAAATGTAATATTTTTCAAACTACACCAAGCCCCTGTTAAAGTACCTGCAATGACCGCCCACTCAAAGTATTGAATATGCTTTCCACTTCTCGTTAATTGAGCTAAACGAGGGATTATACCAAGTACAGCTAAAAACGCGACATATCCGCTACCTACTGCAATCCCTCCAGCTAAGCCAATTAATACAACAAATGCACACTCAATCATCAGCAATCTGTTTCATATTATCCTTGTTTTCATGAACAATTACATATTGATCAAGCGACTGCTGATATTGAAACATCTCAACTTCTAACGGGCTCGGCTCTTCATTAATTCTCTTTTGAAATACATGATTAAAAAATAAGACCATACCTAATCCAAGACCTAATGAATAAGGAATTTGAAATAAAAGTGGTTGCGCCTTAAATTCTCCAGTAATCATGTAATATAACCGTTGGTGTACTTGTTGCATACTTACATCTTCATGGAAATAAATGATTGCAAGGGCCGCTCCAATGAAAAGTAACAACCATACAAGTCCGAAGAAAACCGGATGCACTTTCTTTTTTTCGTATATAATTTCAACAAGAGTTTGTCCAGAACCAAGTAAATTAATTTGTATGTGAGCCGCTTTTTGCCTAATAATCTCAATCACTTTCATAACATCAATTACAACATGTGTTTTATCATGCGCTGTTATTTTGTAGACTATTTCATTTTGTAACAACTCAACTACAAAAGAATCTCCGGCAAGTTGAGCAACATCGCTCAGCTTTACTTCATACGTAGGAGACACTTTTAAGCGATTGCGCATTTTAATATAAATCGTTTGTTCCAATTTTCATTCACCCCTTCACTCTTCCTCGTAGTTGTAGTATGGTTATTGGAATTTTTTCTAATACAATTTTTTCATAAAAAAAACATCTGTACCATTTCGGTACAGATGTTTTTAGCTTATGCCTTTTTCTTAAATAAATTTGCAATACTTAATGCAAGTCCTCCCCAAATGACTACCATACCTATAACCATCATCATAATCGCTGATCCACTCATCATGAAACACCTCGGTCCTTCCATTCTTTTTCAAGCTGGACAGAGTCTGAATGTATTTGTGCATTCCATTTCTTCAGACTAATGACTAGTGCAACTATAAGAAACGCTGCCGCTATCGACCAGCCATACGTTACAACAAACTCTGTTGGATAACCTCCGTAGTTCTTTTTAATGTTTTGGATTGTACCATCAATTAACATATACCCTAACATAAGTGGAGTAATAACGAGTAAACTCACTCTCCAAAACGTTCCTAACTTTATATCAGATACAAAGTTTGCATGATTTTGATAAACTGGTAAACGGCGCAAGATTAGTCCTATTGTAACTACTTCAACGAGTGCAATTGTAATCAATCCAAAATTGTTAGCGAAGTAATCAACAACATCTAGGAACATAAGTCCACCACGTGTTGCAAAAACAAGAGAAACTAATACTAATAGCGTTCCCATAATTCCAATCGTCTTTTGACGACTCAAGCTGAATTTTTCAGATACAGCGGCAAAGCATACTTCTGCAAGTGAAATGAGTGATGTAATTCCAGCAACAGTTAGAGATAAGAAGAATAATACACCAAATAACGGCGACATCGGTAACTCATTAATAATTTGCGGGAATACTACAAATGCAAGTCCTACACCAGCACTAGCTACTTTATCAACCGGTACCCCCATGTTATTCGCCATAAATCCAAGAGCTGCAAAGACACCAATACCTGCCAATAATTCAAATCCTGAATTTGCAAATCCTGTAATAAAAGCATTATTTGTTGTATCTGAGTTTTTCGGTAAATAACTAGAATACGTAATCATAATTCCGAATGCTAAAGATAAACTAAAGAAAATTTGACCGTAAGCAGCAAGCCATACTTTCCCATCAAAAATACGACTCCAATCTGGTTTAAAGAATGCATCTAGCCCCTGCATCGCACCTTCCATCGTCACTGCACGAACAACGATAATAAGGAACATAACAACTAGTAAAGGAATAAAAATGCGGTTAACAACTTCGATTCCTTTTTTAACTCCTTTAAACGCAACACCAAGCACAATAATCCAAACGAGAGCTAACGGAATTAATACTTCTGGTACGAGCCCCCCGAATTGTCCTGGCTTATCTGCAACATGTAAATATTCTTTAAATAAAAATGATTGCGTGTCTTTCCCCCATGCTCCAGTAATTGCAAAGTACGTATACGAAATAGACCAAGCAATGATTACAGCGTAATATGTTGAAACAATAAATGTCACACACATTTGCCACCATCCAATAAATTCAGCACGTCGATGAATACGGAAGAATGTAAGTGGCGCCGAACCACGATGACGATGCCCAAGAGCAAACTCGAAAGCTAACAATGAAATACCAGTCGTTAATAATGCAAATAAGTACGGTAAAAAGAATGCGCCTCCCCCGTTTTCATACGCTGTATAAGGAAAACGCCATATATTCCCTAGTCCAACAGCGGAACCGATTGCTGCAAAAATAAATCCAGCCCTCGTTCCCCATTGTTGCCTCGTTTCCATGTTTCCTTCCCCCTTTGTGACAAGTTCATATTTGGATTATAGTTTAAATTAACTAAATTATCAATAAATTCTGTAAATTTTTTAGCGATAGTTGTAATCTTCTCCTTTTCGTGACAACAAAAAAAATCGAATAGATAGCTATTCATCTATTCGATCCTTCATCTGTTTTAATATTTTCTTTTCAAGTCTTGAAACTTGTACTTGCGAAATGCCTATGCGCTCCGCTACTTCTGATTGGGTTTGGTCTTTATAATAGCGCAAATACACAATTAGCCTTTCTCGTTCATCCAATTCTCTAATTGCTTCTTTTAAAGCAATTTTATCAAACCATTTCGTTTCCGATTGATCTGCAATTTGATCTAAAATAGTAATTGGATCTCCATCGTTTTCATACACAGTTTCATGTATCGACGAAGGAGCACGACTCGCTTCTTGCGCCAGAACAACTTCTTCCGGCGTTAGTTCAAGAGCCTGTGCTACCTCATTAATCGTTGGAGCCCTTCCAAATTCTTTCGAAAGCTCGTCTCTCATCTTTCGGACTTTGTTTCCTGTTTCTTTTAAAGATCTACTTACTTTCACTGATCCATCGTCACGTAAAAATCGTTGTATTTCACCGATAATCATTGGAACTGCATATGTTGAAAATTTCACGTCGAAAGATAAATCAAATTTATCTACCGATTTTAAGAGCCCAATACATCCAATTTGAAATAAATCGTCTGGTTCGTATCCTCGATTAAGAAATCGCTGTACAACCGACCATACGAGACGCATATTACTTTGAACGATTGTATCTCTCGCTTGTTGATCTCCATCTTGACTTTTTTGAATTAACGCTTTTAGCTCGTGGTCCTTTAACTGAGGTTTCTTCTTCTCATTTCTGACCTCTATGTCCATTGGCTATTCTCCTTAATTGCATAGAGCGTTACTATTTGATAAGTATTTTGTCAAATGGATTGTTGTCCCGAAAGATTCGTTTGAAATAACTTCTACTTCATCCATAAAATTTTCCATGATAGTAAATCCCATTCCGGAACGCTCTAATTCAGGTTTAGTTGTAAAAAGGGGTTGTCTTGCTTCATCTAAGTTAAAGATACCAATCCCTTCATCTCGAATCGTGAGTTTCACCATCGCTTCTTCCAAAATCACTGAAATATAAACAACACCTTCTGCATTTCCTTCATACCCATGAATAATTGCATTTGTAACCGCTTCTGACACAACTGTTTTAATCTCTGTTAGTTCTTCCATCGTCGGGTCTAATTGCGCAATAAAAGCAGCTACCGTAACACGAGCGAATGATTCATTCTGACTTAACGCTGAAAATTGAAGGTTCATTTCATTTCTCATCTACGCCACCCCCAACGTCGCGAGCGCATGCGCTTCACTTTCTTCTAAACGAACAATTTTGAATAGACCTGACATTTCAAATAAACGTTTAACGGGCGGTGAAATTGCACAGACAACCATCTCTCCACCTAATCCCTTTACATGTTTATATCGGCCTAATATAACGCCTAAACCAGAACTATCCATAAATGTTAAGTTCTCTAGGCTCAAAACAATATGATGAACACCATGTGTCTCAATCATATCTGTGACTTTCGTTCGCAACTCTTCAGCAGTATGATGATCTAACTCGCCCTCTAGCCTCACACATAAGACGTCACGTTTTACTTCTAAATGCATGGAAAGACTCACACGATTTCCTCCTTATGCTCAAACTTTACTCATTAACATAAGATTTTCGTGATATAAAATCAGAATCCTTCCTACTGACAAAAGAAGAACTATTTCGTCATAAAGTGAAACCTTTCAGCAATTATTTCAGTAAATACGAACAGAAAAACATCAAAATTTCCGCCGCTATTTTGATGTTGAAAACATCCCAAAACTTCTTTTAAATAACTCCCACCAGCTCGCTGCCTCAACATCTTCTTTCGCTACAATTGTTTGTTTTAATAAAACATCTTTATCTCTTTTAATAACAAGTGTGCCAAGTGCATCACCTTTTTTAATCGGTGCCTTCACTTTCTTTTCAGCAATCACTTCTTGTTTAACTTTGTCCATATTTTCGCCCTTCTTCATAAGAAGAGACACATTGTCTGACGCAACTAAATCTACTTTTTCTTCCTTACCTTTTCCTACTTGTACAGTCTTAATTTTCTCACCACGTGTATATAATTTCTTTGTCATGTATTGTCCAAATGCATAATCAAGAAGCTTCGTTACTTGATTGTTCCGTTCTTTTGATGTAGGTGCTCCCATTACAACTGAAATAACACGCATACCATTTTTCTCAGCCGATGCCGTTAAACAATATTTCGCTTCTGTCGTAAAGCCTGTTTTCACTCCATCTACTCCAGGATAAAAACGTACTAGCTTATTCGTATTAACAAGCCAAAACTTCTTATCCGTATTTTCACGTAAATAGTCTTCATATTTACCTGTGTATTTTCGAATAAGTGGATACTTCATCAACTCTTTCGCCATAATAGCCATATCATTCGCTGTAGAATAATGATCTTTAGCCGGGAGACCTGTCGGATTTTGAAAATGTGTATTTTTCAATCCTAGATCTTTCGCTTTTTTGTTCATCATATTTACGAAACCTTCTTCTGAACCAGCGATATGCTCAGCTACTGCAACAGATGCATCATTTCCAGATGCAATTGCAATGCCCTTTAACATTTCATTTACAGTCATCTCTTCCCCAGGTTCTAGAAAAATTTGTGATCCGCCCATTGAAGCTGCGTGTTCACTCGCTCTAACTTTATCGTTTAGTTTTAGTTTTCCTTTTTCAACTTGTTCCATAATTAATAGCATTGTCATAATCTTTGTCATACTAGCAGGTGGTAACTTTTCATTCGGATTTTTATCAAACAAAACTTTACCTGTATCTTGTTCAATTACGATCGCTGACGACGCTTGTTCCGCTAACTTCGGCGTGGTTTCTTCTGTTTTTTCCTGCTTCGTTTTCTCAGATTGTGCGAAACTAACTGAAGTACCAGAAAGCAATAACATGAAACAAACAAGTATTCCAAAAACTCGCTTCATGACTAACCCTCCATTCTATATCAAACTTATTTTTTCCAATTTATACATTTTTAATACCATATTTTTCTATTATTTTCAGTTGACAAATAAATTCATTGCCTATATTGTATTAAGTGTATTACACGTAGTAGTACACTTAATACTCATCAGGAAGGAGACATTGCTCTTGCATATTCAACTTGATCCAAGAAGCAACACTCCGATATGGGAACAAATTGTTCAAAATATAAAAGAGCTCGTACTAAAAAATATGTTAGCTCCAAGTGATAAACTTCCTTCTGTACGCGAACTTGCTTCTTTGCTCGTTATAAATCCAAATACAGTAAGTAAAGCTTATCAAGAATTAGAGCGACAAGGGATTATTGAAACATTACGAGGAAAAGGAACATTTGTAGCCCAATCGATTACCCCAACATTAGACGAAAGGAAAATCGCTATGGTTGAAAAGCAATTTCATCAATTATTACTAGAAGCCTCTTATCTTGGGATTACGAAAGATAAAATTCACGATTGGATAGATTCATACTATAAAGAGATTGGAGGAAATACAGATGTTGAAAGTGACAAAATTGAAGAAAACAATTGATAACCAAACGATTTTAGACGATGTTTCTTTCACATTACAAAAAGGTAGTATCGTCGGATTACTCGGAAGAAATGGCGCAGGGAAAACAACTTTATTACGAACGATGGTCGGCATTTTAGACCCCGATGAAGGAACTGTTACATATGAGGATACAGATGTTCATATGCATCCTGAAATTAAACAAAAAGTTGTATACGTTCCAGATTCTACTAACATATTAAACGGATATACAGTGAAGGAAATCGTAAAGTTTTATAAAGCGGTTTATACAGCATTTGATGAACAATATTTTTATGAAATATTAGAACGTTTTAATTTACCAAACAAACGTATTCGTAGTTACTCAAAAGGAATGAAAGCACTGCTTGCGATCATTTTAGCTTTCGCTGCAAAAGCAGAATATGTCATTTTAGATGAACCGACAAACGGACTTGATCCTATCGTTAAAAGACAGATTCTACAATTTCTCGTTGAAGAAGTAGCAGAAAAAGAAATTACAATTTTCATCTCCACTCACCATTTAGATGAAGTTGAAAAAATTGCCGATACAATCATTATTTTAAAAGGACATACAGTAGATTCTATTACATCACTAGATGATGCAAAATCACGATTTGCCAAAATACAAGTTGCTTATGAACGTTCATTACCTCAAAAACTAGAAAACTTAAGCAATATTAAAATATTAAACCAAACAGGAAAAGTATATACAATCTTAATTGAGGAAAATGTGGCTACAACACTGGAGAAGTTTTATAAAGAGCAACCAATACTCATTGAAGAATTATCAATGTCACTTGAAGATGTCTTCGTTACGACACTTGAGGAGGATGGGTATGTTTCATAAGGCATTGTGGATGTGGAATTGGAAGCGCGGGAAATATGCTGTACTACTGTTCTTCTTTAGTACATTTTATATTTTATCTGTCGGATACTATAAAGCAGCCGCAGCACAACTTACTACGTATTACGAATTACAAGAAAAAGGAAAGCACTATTATTATTTTTATTCCTTTTGGTCAGGGCAAAGTAATAGTTTTTGGTTAACTGTTCTTATCATTGCTTTAGCTTGTTTATTAATGGGATGGGAACGTAGTAACCAATCTAATAGCACACTTATGGCAATGCCTTTTAATAGAAAAGATATTTTCTTATCTAAATGGGCTTTTGGTTCATTTTGTATTGTAGGTTCATTACTTATAAATTGGATCCTTATGTATGTTATTTATAGAACAACATTCCATTTTGAATATCAATCATTTAGTCCATTCCATCGATACTTTCTTTATGCGATTGTTTCTTATGTTGCAGTATATACAGCTGCATTATGTATCGGTACTTTTACTGGAAGTGTTGTTTCACAGATTGTTTTTTGTATTCCGTGGCTACTAGCGGGGGTTACATTTACTACGTTATTATACACTTTCACAATAAACCATTTAAATGCTATAGATACTAGAAATACCAATTTATATAAACAGCTTTATGAAATCAATCAAAAAACGAATATAGTTGCACCAATTGATCACTTTTCTATCACTTATCAGTATGATCCAGAATCCCGTAAGAGTGAGAAAGATCCAACTACTTTAAGAGATCCAGCATCTCATGCGTATTATTCAGCCAAATCAATGTTAGTCCCCATTTTCTATACAATATTTTATTTACTACTTGGGACATATTTATATGCACGATCGCCAAATGAAAACGGTCAAAAGATATTTATTTTCCAAAAATATTTACGAATATGGATATGGGGAACGACACTATATTTCGCTTTACTTGGTGGCTATAAAATATACAGTTTAAATTTCTTGTTTAGTTACTATATTGGTATATTTGCCGCTGGAATCATCACATATTTTATATTATCACGCCTAACAAATTATAAAGTTTTTTAAAGGAGAGATCCTATGTTTCAAAAAGCACTATGGTTAAGAACGTATCAACAAAGTAAATATGTTGTATGGCTATTTTGGTTCGTCAGCTTCTATACTTTGTCATATAAATACTATATGGATTCTATTCAACAACAATACTTTCTAAAAGAAAATAAACAGTGGAACTATGTATATCATTACCGCTTTGATTTAACACTTATAGACCCTGTCATATTATTAGGTAGTGTACTTATCATTCTAGCTTGTACGTTAATTGGATGGGAAAGACAAAATAACTCTAGTGACTTGCTATGGTCTATGCCATTTAAACGGTCACACCTCTATATAACAAAGTGGTTGTTTGGAATCTGTAATATCGTTGCGATGATCGTTTTAAACTGGGGACTATTTGCTATTATGAAAAAGTTGACTTTTCATAATAAATATCAAGTATTTTCTCCATTTCATAGTTACTTTATATACATGTTAATTGTATTAATCGCTATTTATACACTTGCCTTATGTATAGGAACAATTGCCGGGAATATTATATCGCAAGGATTTCTTACTGCAGCTCTATTAATGTTCCCAGTGTTACTTCCATCACTTATTTCAGGAGTCATTGCTGTTCACTCAAATACTGAATTTCATAAGGACAATGACAATATACAACGTCTTATGGAAAACATACGTATTTCTGGTCCAGCAGAAAATTTTCATATTAACTTTAGTTATGATCCACAAAGCGCTTATACCGATTCAGATGGAGTGCGTCACAACGAACCAAACTTTTCAAAAATCCCTTCAGCAAAAACATTAATTGGACCTATTGTAAATATAATTATTCTATTACCACTCGGTATATATTTATATGTTCGTTCAGCCAATGAGCGGAATGGTAGTTTCTTACTATATCCAAAGCTTCAAAAAACATTTATGGTCTGCGCTATTTTCTGTATTGGAATTAGCGGCGGTTTAATAATTGGCGGGACCCATTCGCTGCTTAATTTTTACGTTGGTTTATTCGGAACAAGCATAATTAGCTATTTTCTTCTATCTAAAATATTGAGATTGAAGGTCTCTTGGAATTTCAAATAAAATAACCTCCTCACTAAGAGGAGGTTATTTCACATTCTCTCTCCTATCTCCATACCCCCTCTCTTCTTTCATCCCAAACCCATCACCATTTTGTACAATTTGCTCTGTCGGTGCGACTACACTTTCAGCAATTTTCCATTCGCCGCGCTCTTTCACAAATACTTGCAGAAAATAGTTCATACCATTTAATTGATACGCATTTTCTTTTTTCACATTATAGTGCACCGCAATGTAGTGCACTTGAATATTTTCTTTCCCTGCTTTTGATACGTATTGCGATAATCTTGGAATGTACATTGATGCTTTCTTAAATGGTAATTGCTTCGCTTTAACGAGCGATGAACTTGTTACATTACGCAAAGTGTCCTGATTACGAACATTATCGCTATGATGAAATAATACTGCGTTTTGCATAGAACGAACCCATAATTTCGAATACAGGACAGTATTATCGTTTTCAATGTACTTCACTTCTTTTTGCACCACTTGGATAGGGGTATCAGCGTACATGAATGTATGAAAGCAGAAAAAACTTCCAAGTAAAATGGTAAGTGCAGCAATATATTTCATAATCTTTCCTCCGATCTGTTTAATTAAAGTATCGGAGTTTCAAAATATTTTTATTCAAAAGAAAAAGGATAGGAAAGCTCTCGCTTCCTATCCTCATTTATTATAATACGCGGCCAAATAGTTCTAAAACCATTTCTATCTCTTGGTCGCTCCAACCTTTAAATTTCTCTTTATAATATTCTTTACGCACAGCTTCAAGCTTTTCAGTTACTTCTCGTCCGTTTTCAGTAATTTCTAAGTATACGATACGACGGTCCGAATTTGAACGTTTTCTTTCAACAAACCCTTTTCGCACGAGACGATCTGTTACAGCTGTAATATGACTGGAGGTTACGTTTACTTCACTCGCAATTTGCGAAGCCATCTGTGGACTTTTTAAAAATAACGCACGTAATACAGAGAATTCATTATATGGCATATGCTCTGAAAAACGTGTATTAATATCATTTTGTAATAAACGTATCATCTTTCGAAATGATGCAGATAAATCTAAAATCAGTGTTTCTCTATTTTCGTTCACTAGCCTCGTCCCTTTTTTATCATATTTACACATATTATAATCTATAAATACCTATATTGTATATGCTTTCTTCCCTCAACATTCTCATTTATGTAACTTTTTTCATAAGATTTTCTTTTTTGTTCACACATATACATATAAAAAAGGATGGTGAGCATAAATGCAAAGTGGAATGAATCCGTATTTACATAATATCCGTACGACGAATACTGGTAAAGAAGCTACTATTACTGTACAAGGAGAAGGCATTATAAAGGCAAAACCAAATGTTGTCATATTAACACTGGGCATTCGAACAGATAGTAAAAATGTAAAACAGGCGCAAGAAGAAAATGCAGTGCAATCGAAACAATTGCTTGATGCACTCAAACAGCTAGGTATTGCCGATAAAGATATAGAAACCATTTCTTATACAATTACTCCTCAATACGAATATGTAAATGATAAAGCATTACTACAAGGCTACCGTGTGGAGCATTTGTATGAAATTACCGTTTTAAATGTGCAAAAAGCAGGGGAAGTATATGATATAGCCGTTACAAATGGGGCAAACGTAGCAAAAGGCTTACGTTTTCGAATATCTCATCCAAATAAATATTATGAGCAAGCTCTCATTCAAGCTCTGCAACAAGCAGTAGACAAAGCTCGTACAATTGCGAGTACCTACAATTTAAATATTAATCCTGTTCCCCTCTCACTCGTTGAAGAATCTGCCCAATTACCACGGGAGATCGCATCATATGCTACTTTGCATACGCAAGCAGCTCCGCCCATTCAATCAGGAGAACTAGAAATCATTTCATCTATCCGGGCAATTTTTACGTATTTATAAATAAACTCATTTATAAGTAACCGTTATCATTTTCGTTGTTGTAAAAACATGATGTTCTGATATAATAAAGGACGGTGAGCTCTTACATAAGAGATATCACGGGTGGGAGAGGGATATGAAAAAGAAGGTTTAACATGAAAGGAATACTTGAAAGAACATTTAAATTAGACTTACACCAAACATCACCAAAACAAGAAGTTTTAGCTGGAGTCACGTCATTTTTCACAATTGTTTATATTATGATTGTAAATGCGTCAATCTTATCAGATGCCGGCATTCCTCTTGAGGCAGGAATTTTGGCAACTGTTTTTAGTTCATTTGTCGGATGTCTACTCATGGCATTTTGGGCAAATGCACCTGCTATTCTTGTCCCTGGTATGGGTGTAAATGCATTCTTCACGTACACTGCTGTGCATACGCTCGGTTTAACTTGGCAAGAAGCATTGGCAGCTGTTTTTATCGCCGGTATTATTTTTACAATTGCTGCTTTTACACCGATTGCTCGCGTGCTTTCGGTATCGATTCCAAAGTCATTAAAGGAAGCGATCACTGTCGGTATCGGGTTGTTTTTAGCTTTCATCGGCTTGCAAAAAGGTGGTTTAGTCGTTTCGCATCCTAATACTGCTGTTGCAATGGGAAAATTAAGTAGTCCTGTCGTTCTTGCCACACTACTTACTCTTATTGTCGCACTTGTACTATTTGCGCGTAACGTACGTGGAAGCTTTTTATGGACGATTGCAATTGGAACTGGTATTGCATGGCTGTTTGGTCTTGTTGATACGAGTCAAATGGGAAATAGTTCGTTTTCATTCGCTAATTATGGCGATGTGTTTGGAGCTATGTCATTTGGGAAACTTTCTTCCTTGCCATTTTGGATTGCAACATTCTCCTTAAGCATGGTGCTTATTTTTGAGAACATGGGACTTTTACATGGTTTATTAGAAGATGATCGTAAATTCCCACGTGCTTACCAAGCAAATGCAATTTCAGCAATGACATGTGGTCTATTTGGCACAAGCCCTACCGTTTCAACAGTAGAGAGTGCCGCAGGTATTACTGCAGGCGGGAAGACAGGTCTGACGTCTATCGTTACAGGGTTGTTATTCTTCGCATCACTGTTTGCGCTTCCGTTTGTCAAAATAATTCCTGACAGTGCCATTGCACCAATCTTAATTATTATTGGCGGGCTGATGATTACAAGCATTCAACAAATTCCTCTGAACGACTTTTCAGAAGGATTTCCAGCGTTTTTAATTATCGTTATGATCCCGCTCACATATAGTATCGCTGATGGCATTGCGTTCGGATTTATCGCTTATCCTATCTTGAAAGTTGCACTTGGAAAGCGTAAAGAAGTCGCACCGTCCATGTATATTATTACATGCTTATTCTTAGCCATGTTCGTATTACACGCTATTGGCTAAGAAAAAAACACCGAGGAAATCCTCGGTGTTTTTTTACTTAAACCAACCTTTTTTATAAAACCAAGCCATCATTCCGCCGCCAATTAATGCCATTAAAATTAAGCAAATAAAATAACTATACTTCCCGCCAAGCTCTGGCATATGTGCAAAGTTCATGCCGTATACCCCTGCAATAAATGTTAACGGCATGAAAATAGTTGAGAAAACAGTTAATGTTTTCATAATATTGTTCATATGGTGGGAATTCAACGAAAAGTAACTATCTCGAATATCTGCTGTTAATTCACGGCTCGCTTCAATCATCTCTGTCAGTTTAAGCAAATGATCATGTATATCTTTAAAATAAATTTCATGATCGCTTATACCGTAAAAACGTGTTGAATTTAATATACGATACAATAAATCACGCATCGGAATAATCGTACGCCTTAGCTTAGATAAATCTGCACGAATATCAAATACTTCTTCTAGCACACTTCCTGCTGTCTCACCCGTTAAATTATCATCAATTGCATTTAAATGGTCTTCGATGTAATAAACAGGTGCGAAATAATCATCTACAATTTGGTCAATAATTGTATGTGCTACATGCAAAGGACTCTTCTTAATACGTTTCTTTTCACCGAGCGTTTTCCATACTCTTTCAATCGCATTGTTATGAGAGAAATGGAAAGAGACTATATATCGATCACTAATAAATAAATCGATTTCATGCGGTTCTAATCCGTCTTCTCCGAATGCATGAAGAACTAAAAAGTTATATCCATCATAAAAATCTACCTTTGGTCTCTGTACATACTCTACACAATCTTCAATTGCAAGGGGATGGAACTTGAAGTGATCTTGTAAAATATATGTATACTCCTCTTTCGTTGGCTTATATAAATCAAGCCAATACCATATGATGTTCTCTTTTTTCGTTTCTTCTAGCGAAACATCATATAAAACTTCATTTTTTTTCGTTATTGCACAAATTCTAATCATAATTTCACCCATTACTATTATAAACAAAAAATAGTAAAAAAAGCCAAGGAGAAATCTCCTCAGCTTTTTTTATCCCGCTATTTGCGGGCAGTAAGACCCCTACCTCAAAATTCAGCGAAAGCAAAGAAGTTAGGTCTGGGTCGGTCTGCTCGTAAATGCCCGATTGGTGAAGGCTAATAATCAGTGGGGATAAAGCCCCCCACTGATTAAAGTTTCACTTTATTACTTCGTTACAATACCGTGTACTAAAGTTGGTGCATCTACGTGATCTTTAGCGATTTTCATGTTCTCATAAATTTTCGCTTTTACGTCTTCAGCATTTTCGCGGTTTGCGTAAATTGTAACAAGAGAGTCACCTTTTTTCACGCTATCGCCTACTTTTTTGCGAAGCATTAGACCAACTGCTAAATCAATTTCAGACTCTTTCGTTGCACGCCCTGCTCCTAAAAGCATTGCTGCTGTTCCGATTTCATCTGCAACGATTTCCGATACGTAACCGTCTTCTTTCGCTTCCACTTCAATTTTAAATTGTGCTTGTGGCAATTTAGAAGGATCATCAACAACAGATGCATCGCCGCCTTGCGCTGATAAGAACGTTTTAAATGATTCTAGCGCTTTACCATTGTTCATTACTTCAATTAACTTTTCACGTGCATCTTCTAAAGATGAAGCTTGTCCAGCAAGGTACACCATCTGGCTTCCAAGTGTTAAACATAACTCTTCTAAATCTTTCGGTCCCTTACCTTGTAATGTATCAATTGCTTCTTGTACTTCTAATGCATTACCAATTGCTTCACCAAGCGGCTGACTCATATCAGAAATAACCGCCATCGTATTACGACCAACGTTATTACCGATGCGTACCATTGCTTCTGCTAAACGCTTTGCATCTTCATCCGTTTTCATAAACGCGCCTGCTCCAGTTTTTACATCAAGAACAATTGCATCTGCACCAGCAGCAATTTTCTTACTCATAATTGAGCTAGCGATAAGAGGAATTGAATTTACTGTTGCAGTTACATCACGAAGCGCATATAACTTTTTATCAGCAGGTGTTAAGTTTCCACTTTGACCAATAACAGCGATTTTATTTTCATTTACAAGACGCATGAATTCATCATTTTCAATTTCCACATGGAATCCTGGTACTGCTTCTAATTTATCAATTGTACCACCCGTATGTCCTAGACCTCGTCCAGACATTTTCGCAACTGGTACACCTAAAGCAGCTACTAATGGACCTAATACAAGTGTCGTTGTATCACCAACTCCACCCGTTGAATGCTTATCTACTTTTACACCTTCAATGGCTGATAAGTCAATTGTATCACCGCTATTTACCATTGCCATCGTTAAATCTGCACGTTCTTGATCATTCATATCTTGGAAGAAAATTGCCATTGCAAGTGAACTCATTTGATAATCTGGAATACTACCATCTGTGTATCCTTCAACGATAAAGTTAATTTCTTCTGTCGTTAATGCATGTCCATCACGTTTTTTTGCAATTAGGTCCACCATTCTCATTGTGAAGTCACCCCTTCATTTGTTTTACAATTGCTTTTACTAATGCTAAGAAATTAGCTTTAACACGTTCTGTCGTTTCAATTACTTCATCGTGGTGAAGTGGTTGATCTAAAATACCAGCTGCCATATTTGAAATACAAGAAATACCTAGTACTTTCATACCTGCATGACGAGCTACAATTACTTCTGGTACTGTTGACATACCAACTGCATCTCCGCCAAGTGTACGAAGCATACGAATTTCAGCAGGTGTCTCATATACAGGACCTGTCATTCCAACATATACACCTTCTTGTACTTTAATATTTAAATCTGCTGCAACCTGTTTCGCCATTTCGCGAAGTTCTGGCGTATATGATGTAGACATATCAGGGAAACGTACACCCATTTCAGAATCATTTGGTCCGATTAATGGGTTCGTACCCATGAAGTTAATATGGTCTGAAATTAACATAAGATCACCTGGTTCAAATGATGTATTTACACCACCAGCTGCGTTCGTTACAACAACTGTTTCTACACCTAGTTCTTTCATAACACGAACTGGGAATGTTACTTTTTGCATATCGTATCCTTCGTAGAAATGGAAACGTCCTTGCATTGCTACTACTGTTACACCTTGAAGTGTACCGAATACAAGTTGACCTGCATGTCCTTCTACAGTTGAAACCGGGAATTCAGGGATTTCACTGTATGGTACTGTTACTGCGTTCTCGATTTCATCTGCTAATACACCTAGTCCAGATCCAAGGATTAGTCCTACTTGTGGTGTCTCTTGAAATTTCTCTTTTAAGTATGAAGCTGATTTTGTAATTAGTTCACGATTCATCTGTTTATCCCCCTATTTCTTTAGCTCATTTAAGAAGCTTGTTCCATGTTCTGGCATTTTAACATTAAAGTTTTCTGCTACAGTTGCACCAATATCAGCAAATGTTTGACGAAGTGATAACTCTTGTCCGCCTTCTTTCATGCTTGGGCTATATGCTAATAACGGTACATATTCACGTGTATGATCAGTACCAGGATGTACTGGATCATTACCATGGTCTGCTGTAATTAATAATAGATCATCTTCTTTTAGTTTTTCGAATACTTCTGGAAGACGTGCGTCATATTCTTGCAATGCTTCTCCGTACCCTTGTGGGTCACGACGATGACCAAATAAGGCATCAAAGTCAACTAAGTTTACGAAGCTAATACCTGTAAAGTCCATATTTAATGTATCTACAAGCTTGTCCATTCCATCCATATTTGATTTCGTACGAAGTGATTCAGTTACACCTTCTCCATCATAAATGTCAGCAATTTTACCAATAGCAATTACATCATAATCGCTATCTTTAAGTTCATTCATTACTGTGCGACCAAATGGTTTTAACGCATAGTCATGACGATTTGGTGTACGTGTGAAGTTTCCTGGCTCTCCAACGAACGGACGAGCAATAACACGCCCTACCATGTACTTCTCATCTAATGTTAATTCACGTGCGATTTTACAAATTTTATATAGCTCTTCAAGTGGTACTACTTCTTCATGAGCTGCGATCTGTAATACACTATCAGCAGAAGTGTAAACAATTAAAGAACCTGTTTCCATTTGTTCTTGACCAAGCTCAACAAGTACCTCTGTTCCAGAAGCTGGTTTATTACCGATAATTTTACGACCTGTCTTTTCTTCTAATTCATCAAGTAATTCTTTCGGGAATCCTTCAGGAAACACTTGGAATGGTGTATCAATGTAAAGGCCCATGATTTCCCAGTGACCTGTCATTGTATCTTTACCTGTAGATTTCTCTTGCATTTTTGTATAATATCCAAGCGGTTTCTCTACTTTAGAGATTCCTTTCATTTCACGAATATTACCAAGGCCTAATTTCACCATGTTTGGCATGTGTAATCCATTCATATGTTCAGCGATATGACCAATTGTATCAGAACCTAAATCACCAAACTGCTCAGCATCTGGTGCTTCACCGATTCCCACGGAGTCCATTACGACTAGGAAAATACGTTTATATTTATTCATAACTGCAACCTCCTATATGTTCAGTTCTACTTCTTGTAGTATGTTCAAAACGCTATAAAGTGAAACTGTTATCAATGGGAATTATCTTTCGTCCTCATTATTAAACAGTACTGCTTTAAATCATTCTCTAACTTTTTCGTTTTACTTTCAAACGAATAAAAAACATTTCTAGGTTTTTCCAAGTCAGATGTCAGACATCTGATATTGATATCATAACATGTTTACGCTTTCTTTTTAATACATTTTCGTAGAATTTCTCATTTTCTTTACCCTTCTATTGTAATCCATTCTGCAAAGAAGTGCTAATCATTTTATAACATATTTCCTAATATAAAAATAAAAAGCAGCTCTAAAGAGCTACTTTTTATTTTACTTCTACTGTTTCTTCTTTATGTTCATGTAGTTCACCTTTTTTAACATGAACTTTCACTTTGTAAGCACCGTTTTCTTTGAAAGTATGTTTCGTATCATACTCTCCTTTATTTCCTTCTTTCGCTGGAATAAATTCGTGCTTTTCAACACCATCTTTCCAAATCTCAAGTTGTACTTCAGCACCAGTTAACGCTTCTTCTTTTTGCTTCAAATGAACTTTCATTGTTGATTC
Organism: Bacillus sp. FDAARGOS_1420; assembly: GCF_019344915.1. Classification (NCBI taxonomy): domain Bacteria; kingdom Bacillati; phylum Bacillota; class Bacilli; order Caryophanales; family Bacillaceae; genus Bacillus; species Bacillus sp. FDAARGOS_1420. Next base: position 3,152,862 of record NZ_JAHWJB010000002.1, read on the forward strand.
AGCATTTGCTTTAATATCACCAGCCATAAGATGTATCATCGTATCACTTTTATGATCCCCATGGCCTTCTTCTTTTTTCGCATCTTCTACTTTCGCATTCCCTACAGTAACTTTTTCTTCTGGCATAGTGTGCATATCACGTGCATTTGTATGAGGAATAATATGATATACTCCATCAGTTTCAAATGTTTTCTCTACTGCATAAACACCTTTTCCTTTATGCTTACCATCTAACATCTCGTGTTTCTCGTCGCCATCTTTCCAAATCTCAAACTTTACATCATCAGCATCCGTTACTCTTTCTTTTCCTTGTGTAACAAGTGCTTGTACTTCTGTTTTTTCACCAGGTTTAATTTCTTTCGGATTCGTTTGAACCGCTACTTTTATAGCTTCAAGTTTCTTTTCTTTTTTCGGTTCTTCTTTGTTTGTATTACAGCCAGCCAATGCTAGCATCGCGATAAATAATGTAATAATAAGTTTTTTCATCTTCATTTCCTCCTTCATACTTTCCTTAGTATAGAGGAAATACATTGTAATATTCTAGTCTTCTGCTGAAAACAATGTACGAAATGTTTGTGAAGTTTCTGTGAAATGGTTCACTCTTCTTAATCTATGAAAAAAGAGCATAGTAACTATGCTCTCGGATGAAACTGTTTATATACATCTTTTAATCTAGCTTTTGAAACATGCGTATAAATTTGCGTCGTTGAAATATCTGCATGTCCAAGCATTTCCTGTACAGCACGTAAGTCTGCCCCATTTTCTAATAGATGCGTAGCAAAAGAGTGACGCAACGTATGCGGTGTAAGCTCTTTTGCAATATTTGCTTCTTTCGCTAGCCGTTTTAAAATTTTCCAAAATCCCTGTCTCGATAATCGATTACCATGATGGTTTAAAAAGAGCGCATCTACTGCTTTTTTACCCATCAATTCTCTTCTTCCTTTTTCAATATACTTTTGAATCGCTTCTGTCGCTAAGCTTCCTAGTGGAATAATTCTTTCTTTGTTCCCTTTCCCGATACAGCGAACAAATCCCATCGTTAAGTGCACATCTTCTAAATTTAATGCAATTAATTCTGAAACACGAAGTCCTGTTGCATACAACAACTCTAACATTGCCTTATCACGAATCCCAAAAGCACTTGCCGTTTTCGGTGTTTGAAGCAATGCTTCCACTTCGTCGATTGATAATACTTTTGGTAATTTTCGTTCCCCTTGTGGCGTTTCAATATGTACCGATGGGTCATGCTCCACCGCTCGTTCACGAAGTAAAAATTGATGAAACGAACGAATCGATGCAATATGACGCGCCAATGTTTTTGAAGATTTCCCGTTTTCTTTTAAATGCTGCAAAAAGTTAACAATATGCAAGCGTGTCACTTCATGAAACGTCTTCGTTTGTTCTACATTTTGCAAATACTTCACATAGCTTTTTAAATCGCGTTCATAAGATACAACTGTATTTTTCGCTAAACCTTTTTCAACAATCATATAATGAATAAAATCTTTTAATTGATCTTCCAATCTACACTACTCCCCATTTTCATAGAAAAACATCATTCTATTTACGAAAGCATCCTTTTCCGGCTCCTCATTCCCTGATACTTTTTCTACAGTCTCTTCTTTTGGCTTTTCATAACGATGGTAACTTTCATATTCTTCATTTATCCATAGTATAGCGAAATAAAACAAAATCGTACAACTTGTAAATAATAAAAATACTTTCATCCCATCAAAAGTTAATTTTAAAGCTCGGCGCATTGTAAATTCCTCCAAAATATAAGTTATTACAACATATGCCAAGCTTTCACCAATTTATACCTTATTCAAATAAAAAACCTCTTCCTAGTTAAATAGGAAAAGGTTATTTTTCATCCGTTTCATTTTCTTGACAATTTTTACAAATCCCATGGAATGTTAAACGATGATCTTTCACCTTAAAGCTCCAGTCTCGTTCCACTTTATTCTCCACTTCACCAAGTAAATCTTCTTGTATTTCTTGTACAGCACCGCATTGTGTACAGATTAAATGATGATGGAAACGCTGTGCACCTTCTTGGCGTAAGTCATAACGCGAAACACCGTCTCCAAAGTTAATTTTATCGACAACTTTCAACTCTGACAATAACTCTAAAGTTCGATAAACGGTTGCTAATCCGATCTCTGGCGACTTTTCTTTTACAAGGAGGTATACATCTTCTGCGCTTAAATGATCTTCTTCATTTTCTAGCAGCACACGAACTGTTGCTTCACGTTGTGGTGTCAATTTATAGCTCGCTGCATGTAATTGCTTCTTAATTCGTTCAATTCTTTCTTCCATTCGGTACTACTCCCTCCTCGCCACTCTTACACCATTATATCAGAAGAAGGGCTCCTGTCAAAAGAAAAACAATAAAAACAAATTGATAATTATTCTCAAAAAGTATTTATTGTTTGTTAATAGCCTCCACAACTTCTTTCATTAAAACTGGTGATGCATACACTTCGACACTGGAAGCAATAGCTAATACCGCTCCAATCACGAGAAAAAAGCATGTATAGCGAATTAATAACGGTAATAGTGGCTCAGTTATTTTCCGAATAAATTGATGCCTAATCATGCGTAAGGAAAAGCTTGCAGCAATTGTTGTCATTACGAGAAATACAGGAATTATAATTAAATTTTGTGGCAATACAGATACAAATGCTAATAATAGTCCATTCCATCCGTGCTGACTTACTAAAAAACCTACTGTAAATCCAACAACTACCCCTTTTAAAAATAGTAAGATAAAAATGAGCGGCAACCCAATAATTGAAATCCCCAAAATCCAAATAAAGCCGATATATTTTAATTGCGAAAAGTAACTTTCTCGGAACATTTCGCCTGCGACAGCAAATTCTCCTTTAGAAACTTGTCCAAAAAAACGCTGTAAATAAAATGATAAATCTTGCTTTTGGTTTATTTGTAAACTATTCACAAGAATCGCTCCAAATATTACTCCCATCAGTAATAAAACCGCATTAAATATATATAGTGAAGAATTTTCCTGTATGTGAGACATTACACGGTCTTGCCACGTTTTTCGCCACATTTTCCTTCCCTCCGTTCACACTCTTACTAAAAATGTATGAAAGAAAGAAAAAAAGTATGACGAATTAGCATTGAAATTCCGCTCTACTTTGCTAAACTAAAAAGTAGAGAATAGGAGGGATTTCTCTTGAAACCATTATTATTAGATTTTCCAACATTATTTCAAACTGAGCGCTTGCAAGTACGTAAGCCGTTTCCAGGTGATGGAACAGAGGTATATGAAGCAATCCAAGCTTCGCTAGAAGACTTATTACCATGGATGCCAATTACAGCTGAAACAGAAGAACGTGCTGAAGAAATTGTTCGCGAAGCTCACGGACAGTTTTTACTTCGTGAAACACTTGATTTCCACTTATACGATAAAGTATCTGGTACATTCATCGGAGCTATTACGCTCAAGCCTGAAAACTGGGATATTCCAAAGTTTTCACTTCACTTTTGGCTACATAGCGCTTATACAAAGCATGGCTATATGACAGAAGCCATTAAAGGTGCGATTCAATTTGCATTTGATAAACTAGGTGCTAGAAGAATTGAAATTCGTACTGATGCAACAAATATAAACGCATGTAACTTAGCAGAACGTCTAGAATTTATTTTAGAAGGTACAATGGAAAATGATTTCCTAGCACCCGATGGCAGCTTACGCGATGCACGTGTATATGCAAAAATCAACTAAAAACACTCGCCTTAGGCGAGTGTTTATTTTTGTAATTGTAAATATTGTACTGCAAACATCGTCTTAGCATCATGTATGCGAAGGTCTTTCATAAGATCAATCGCTTCTTCTAATGACACTTCCATTAATTCCACAAATTCATCTTCATCTAAAGCTGCTTTATTTTCTTTTTGTTTTAATCCTGTCGCTTTATATACATATAAAATTTCATCTGCAAAACCAGGTGATGTATAGAAAGATGTAATAAGCTCCATATTTTCACATACATATCCTGTTTCTTCTTCTAATTCACGAACTGCTGTTACCTCTGGCTTTTCCCCAGGTTCTAACTTCCCAGCAGGAATTTCCACAATTGCCTTTTCGAGAGCTTTACGATACTGCTCAACGAGTACAATTTTCCCCTCATCAGTAATAGCAATAATAGCAACTGCCCCAGGGTGATTTACGATTTCACGTTTACTCATTTCTCCATTTGGTAATACTACATCATCAACACGAACTTTTATAACTCTACCATCAAAAATCGGTTCAGTTTTTACTGTTCTTTCTGCAAGATTACTCATACTACTTCATCTCCCTGTTCTATTTCCTAATCGTTCTTCATACATTTTACCACATTGAAAGGAGCGTGATAGAAATGAAAGTTTACATTTTACCAAATCGCGTCACTTTAGTCGGCAAAGCATGGCAAATTCGTCATAAGCTAAAACAATATGGCAAAGAGTATAAAACTGTACAAGAGTGGATTACAGCAAATAAAAAGTAAACGTTTGTCAACCTCCTTCCCCTTTCATACAATAAAGGTAAGGAGGTTGACCTATGAAAAAACGTCAATTAGGAAACTCAGATTTATATGTTACGGAAATTGGATTTGGCTGTATGTCTCTCGGTGCATCTGAGGCTGAAGCTATGCGTATTATCGATGAGGCAATCGATTTAGGAATTAATTTTTTTGATACAGCGGACTTATACGATTATGGATTAAATGAAGAATTTGTTGGAAAAGCTCTGAAAGGAAAACGCGACCAAATTGTTCTTACAACAAAGGTTGGAAATCGATGGACAGAAGAAAAAAACGGTTGGTCTTGGGATCCTTCTAAAGCTTATATAAAGGCCGAAGTAAAAGAGAGTTTACGTAGACTTCAAACAGATTATATTGATTTATATCAACTGCATGGCGGGACGATTGAAGATCCTATAGATGAAACAGTTGAAGCCTTTGAAGAATTAAAAAAAGAAGGGATTATTCGTCATTATGGTATCTCTTCTATACGTCCAAATGTCATTCGTGAGTATGCAAAACGATCAAATATCGTTAGCATATTAATGGAATACAGCCTTTTAAATCGTCGCCCTGAAGAATGGTTCCCGCTTCTTAATGAACAGCAAATTAGCGTTATTGCTCGCGGACCACTTGCAAAAGGGATTTTAACTAACAATAATGCAAGAAAGATAGAAAGAGTAAAAGAAAAAGATTACCTCTCTTATTCTTACGATGAGTTATATTCGACACTCGCGAGTGTAAAAGAAATAATCGGGGAAAGCTCTTTAACAGGAACAGCTATTCAATATTGCTTACATAACGAAACTGTTGCAGCTGTTATACCTGGTGCAAGCTCTATTCAACAATTGCAAGAAAATATACAAGCTAGCCAACAGTTATCTTTAACAAAAGAAGAATATGTACAACTTCAAAAGATTGTTAAGTATGATTCATATGCTTTGCATCGCTAAAATATTGATACCGATAAAAGCAAAAGACTGCCCCCCAACACTAGGCGGCAGTCTTTTTTTATAACGTATCATATTTATCAGGATTCGTTCCTACATGTAAATTACGATTTAACGTATTAATTTGATCCATCTCTTCTTCAGTTAATGAGAAATCAAAAATAGTAAAGTTCTCTTTAATACGAGATGGCGTAACAGATTTAGGAATAGTCACAATCCCACTTTGAATATCCCACCTTAATATAACTTGTGCAGGTGACTTTTCATATTTTTTAGAAATATCCTGAATAATTGGATGCTGGAATACTTCGCCGCCTCTCATTAAAGGACTCCACGCTTCCATCTGAATTTGCTCACCTTGACAGAAATCACGCAATTCAAATTGCGCTAACATTGGATGAAGTTCAACTTGGTTGACCATCGGCTTCACTTTACAATTTGGTAATAACAGTTCTAAATGATGTTTATGAAAATTAGAAACACCAATCGCGCGCACCTTACCTTCTTCATATAGCTTTTCTAAAGCACGGTACGTATCAACATACTTCCCTCTTATCGGCCAATGGATTAAATATAAATCTACATACTCCATTTGTAATTTCTTTAAACTTTTTTCAAACGCCTCAAGCGTCTCCTCGTACCCTTGATCGTCGTTCCAAACTTTTGTTGTAATAAACAAGTCTTCTCGCGGGATTCCAGATTCACGAACCGCTTCTCCGACACCGCTTTCATTTTCATATACAGTTGCTGTATCAATCGAACGGTATCCAACTTCTAACGCTGTTTTTACTGCTTGTTTAACTTCGTCGCCTTCTTTCGCTTTATAAACGCCTAGACCAATCATCGGCATTTTCACGCCATTATGAAGTGTAGTTGTTGGAATATGCACAGTCGTTCTCCCTTTCAATGTTACATTTTTTATAAACCACCACTTTATTTCAACAAGATTTATTCAAAATGTCAAAACATACGTACAGTTTACATAATAATTTTATACCCCTTTAGAAAATAACATGAACTCAGTCGTTCACGTAACTTTCTATCCATTTCTTCGCTTTTTCATCAACATTACGTACAAATTCATTTTTTCCTTCTGTATACAACGTGCCATCATATGTATATTTTTCAGCTAGTTCTTTCTTTAAAGTCGCATACGCTTCTGCTTCTTCACAATGAGCCATCATATAATCACGAAATGCTAAATGCCTTACTATCTCAGGATTTCCTTTTTCAAATACGTGTAAGTGATACGAGCGTTTTTCCTCAGTTCCATGAATAAAAAAACGACGACCTGAAATACCATTTTCCCCTTTCACGATGTAACCAAGCTCTTTAAATCGTTCATTCCAATGATCTACTCTGTCGATACTTTCTACTTCCATGATCATATCAATAATAGGTTTAGCTGCTAGTCCTGGCACTGACGTACTTCCAATATGATGGATTTTTACCGTTTCTGGCATCGCCGATTTTAATCTTTCGGCCTCCATTTGAAATTTCTCACTCCAATGATTTTCATACGGAACGACTACAATTTTCCTCATTCTAACTCCCCTTTTCTTATAAACTCGTCAAAAAAATGATCAGTGGCATTTCACTGATCATCTTTTTATTATTTAAAGTCTTTCCAAGTAAGGCTACTTTCACTTAACAGTTCTTCAAATGATTTATTCTTTTCACGTTCTTTTTGTTCTTTACGCTTTCTTTCTTGTTCTGCTGCCTCTTTTTTCTCTTCTCTCGCTTGCAACTCTTTTTTCTTATTCTTTAATTGTTGCATTAACGAATCGTTCAATTGATCACCTAGTGTAAGTGATTCTTTCTCTGGTTGATTCATTTGAGAGTGTCTTTGTGTTTGTCTTTGCTTCTTTTTCTTCATACTATTCACCTTTTACTTTTTTCTCCATTATAGAGGATACACGGCGAAATCGACAATAAAAAAGGTTCCCTACTCTATTATTTATCTTTTGTAAATATGTTAATTTTTCGAAAAAACTAAATTTTTATATGGATATAATCCTAGTAATCTATTAAAATTATGTCGTATGATGTCAGATTATAAAAAAAGGAGAAATTAATTATGTGGAAAAAAATTATTCCTGCTGTTGCTGTTTTAAGTACTATTACTTTTTCAAGCGTATTCGCCGCTCCTCCATCTCAGACTCCTGCCGAACAAAACCGATACATAGACGTACAAATGCTTGGTATTAATGATTTACATGGTCAACTAGATACTGTAAAAAAAGTTAACAATAAAGAAGCTGGTGGCGCTGATTATTTAGCTACTTATTTAAAAGAACGCAAAAAACAAAACCCTAATACACTTCTCGTACATGCCGGTGATATTGTCGGAGCCAGCCCACCAGTTTCCGCATTATTACAAGACGAACCAACAATTGAATTTTTAAATGACTTAAAGTTTGATGTTGGTACAATCGGAAACCATGAATTTGATGAAGGTATCGATGAAATGAAACGCCTCATTTACGGTGGATATCACGAAAAAACAGGGAATTTCAAAGGAGCAAACTTCCCTTATGTCGCTGCAAACTTCTATAATAAATCAACTGGCCGCTTATTTTTACCACCATTCACTGTAAAAATGGTTGACGGAGTTCCTGTAGGGTTCATTGGAGTTGTTACAACGGATACACCAAATGTCGTTATGCCTACTATGCTTAAAAATGTAGAAATCACTGATGAAGTAGAGGCTATTAATAAATCCACACAACAATTAAAGCGTCTCGGCGTTAAATCTATCGTAGTCCTTGCACATGTCGGCGGAACAACTGATGAGTCTGGTGTAACAAATGGAGACCTCACTCGAATTGCAAATGAAACAGATCCAGAAGTTGATGTTATTTTCGGTGGACATAGTCATACGTACGTAAATGGTACTGTAAATAATAAACTTATCGTGCAGGCGAACTCTTACGGGATGGCTTTCTCTGATGTAGATGTAACGATTGATAGAAAAACAAAAGATATTGTGAAGAAAAAAGCTGAAGTTATTACAACGTACCATGAAGGTGTAGAGCCTGATAAACAAGTAAAACAAAAGTTAGATCAATATAAAGAAAAAATCGCACCTCTTGTAAATGAAGTAGTCGGAAAATCTACAGCACCTATCGACCGTAAACAAAACGATGCTGGTGAATCTACACTTGGAAATTTAGTTGCGGATGCCCAGCGCCAAACTATGCAAACACAAATCGCTCTTATGAATCCTGGTGGAATTCGTAATGATCTAGACGCTGGAGATATTACATGGGGCGAATTATACGGCATTCAGCCTTTCGGAAACCAATTAATTAAAGTAGATCTAACAGGTCAAGATATTCGTGATATATTAAATCAACAATGGCAAAAAGGAGCAACGAGAATGCTTCAAATTTCAGGTATTCAATACACTTGGGATGCAAATAAACCAAATAACGAAAAGGTTACGAATATCCGTTTAACAAATGGTGAAGAATTAGTTCCCTCTAAAACGTATAGCGTAGTTGCAAATGCTTTCCTAGCTTCTGGCGGTGATGGATTCGTATCCTTTAAAAATGGAAAAAATGCTGAAACTGGTCCAAACGATTTTGAAGCATTAGTCGATTATGTAAAACAAGTGAAAGAACCAATTCAGCCGATTATTGATGGACGTATTCAAAAAAACAATTAAATACTATTCAAACTAGTGCGTGACACTCGAAAGAAGAAGCTCCTTTTATATGCAAGGAGCTTCTTCTTTTAGAGTCATACGTATTGTCATTCTTCTAGTGCAGTAAAGGATACGCACATAGCCCCTTGTTTCTTCGTAGTATATAGAAAACTATAATGGGAAGATTTGTATGTATTTTCATCAAACAATGACGATACATTGTATCGACAAAACGACAAACACATTCGTAGTATTGAGAAAGCAATTAACGGAGAATATAGCGCCATTCATTTTTATGCTAGATTAGCTACTTTAGCTCCAGACATAAATGAACGAACTCAAATCCTTGAAATTCGGCAAGATGAGCAACGAACAGTTGATTTTTACTTAGAAATTGCTGACGAAACGACAAATCAACAAGTGAAAGAAACATTTCGGCGCGCAGCAGCTGATGAACAAAATCATGCCGTTTGGTTCCTATATTACTTTTCGAAACAAAACAAAAAATGAAATAAAAGAAAGGATACACGCTCTTATATGGAACATAGTATCCTTTCTTTTATTTCTCTGGATACGTTTCATGATTAACATCATACCGTTGCAAAAATTCCTGTAGTGCTTCTTCTACAATTTTAGACTTTTGAATCCCTTTTGATTCCGATATAACATCTAGTCTTGCTAATACTTCTATATTAATCGAAAAGGTTCGTTTCTTTTTCTCTGTGCTCTTACTTATAATTTGAACACTTACTTCTTCTCTTTTTCTTAGCAATTCATAAATGCTTTGTAATTGTTCATAAATTAGTAATTGATAGTCTGTTTTTGCATATTGAAGGGCAGTAGCTTCTTGGATTTGCAAATGACGTGGCTCTTCACCATCACCTATAAAGATACGTTTTTTCTGCTCTCCATCATATTCATATCCAATCACCCTTAATTTCTTTGATAATGTATATGGGCTCATTTCAAGCCGTTTCGCTATAATAGCGATTGATTCGCGTCTATTTAAAGAATCAATAATTTCTCCAATCGTCACATTCTCCCTCCTCTCTTAATCGCCTAAACTTGAAATCAAACCAGTATGTTATGATACAATGATTTTCTAGTAGTATATGCAAAAGAAAGAGCCTGTGCGATTCATACCATTTAAGAAAAGGAGGTTTACATATGCTTTTTCGTAGCCATACCCCTCGGTTTTACAACGAAAAGAAGCAACTAATCCCTAACAGTATCGCTACGATAGAAAGCGTTATGATTAATGACCGGAAACAATCTCTCCTTATACGCGGCCAAAACGTGGAACAGCCTATTTTATTATGCTGTCACGGCGGTCCTGGTATGGCACAAATCGGCTTTATTCGCCATTTTCAAAAAGAGTTAGAAAAGCACTTTATCGTTATTAATTGGGATCAGCGAGGGGCAGGTAAATCCTTTTTATGGCGGGACATCCAAACAAATCTTACGATCGATCAATTTTTTTCAGATGCAAAAAAGGTTATTCAATATCTTCTCAAACGCTTTAATAAGCAAAAACTATTTCTCGCTGGTCATTCTTGGGGAAGTATTATCGGACTACAAATCGCTAATCAATGTCCCGAATATATAGAAGCATACATCGGCATCGGTCAAATCGTACATATGAAGCAAAATGAAGAATTACTATATCAACATTTAATTAGCTCTGCCAAAAAACATGACCATAAAAAGGCATTAGCTTCTCTTTTAAAATTAGGGAAACCACCCTTTTTAGATACGAGACGCCTCATTATTCAAAGAAAGTGGCTTGGTACATTCGGAGGAGCAATCCAAAATGGATCTTCCTTTTCTTTCATACGAAAAGGCTTCTTTTCTCCTGAATATACGCTATTAGATTGGTTCAAATTTCTCGCAGGAAATTTAAAATCCGGAGTTTTATGGGAAGAGATGCTGACAATCGATTTCTTTTCATCTATTTCAAGTTTATCTGTTCCTGTTTATTTTTGTTCTGGTCGCTATGATTATCAAACTCCTTATGCACTCGTTCAACAATATTGCGATATCATTCAAGCTCCTATTAAAAAGATGATTTGGTTTCCAAACTCGGCACATTCTCCAGATTTAGAAGAGCCTGAGTTATTCGCTAAATCTTTACAATCAATTAAACAAGAACTATCTTTTCAACATTAATAACAAAAGGCGCTTTTACATTTCATAGAAAACATTTTATAATGATATGTCGCAAGTATATGTCACTACAAACACTTGCTTGCCTTAACAGAATAAAAATTAGGGAGATTACATTTATTATGAACGCTGTACTCATCGCAGTAGCAGTCATGCTACTGCTTAGTTTGTTACGTGTCCAAGTCATTGTCGCCATTATCGTTGGAGCTTTAACAGGCGGACTTATCGGCGGACTCGGTATTTCAGAAACAATTAGTACTTTTACAGCCGGTCTTGGGAACAGTGCTCCTATCGCATTAAGCTACGCAATGCTCGGTGGATTTGCTATTTCCCTTTCAAAAACAGGACTTCCTGATGCAATGATCCAATCAGCTTTAAAATGGATCGGCAACGAACAAGACACGAAAAAACAAGTCTATTCTAAAATACTTATATTATTTATCATTTTAACAATGGCTTGCTTCTCACAAAATATTATCCCTGTTCATATCGCCTTCATCCCAATCTTAATTCCAGCACTTTTAAAAGTATTAAATGAGCTGAGGGTGGATCGTAGGCTTGTAACATGTCTTATTACATTTGGGTTAATTACCCCTTACATGTGGGTTCCAGCAGGGTTCGGAAAAATTTATCATGACGTATTGCAAACAAATGCTGCGCAAAGCGGTCTTACATTTGATGTCGCACTTATTCCAAAAGCGATGACTATTCCAGCAATCGGTATGATTATCGGATTATGTGTAGCGGTTTTCATTACATACCGAAAACCACGTACATATGAAACAGAACAAATTCATTCTGCACAGAATGAAATCGTCCCCTATACGAAAAGAAGCATTACTTTGGGTTTATTATCAATACTCGCTACATTAACTGTGCAATTAGCAACAGAATCAATGATTTTTGGTGCTTTAGCAGGTATTATTGTCTTATCAGTTAGCGGTAGCCTCCCTCTTAAAGAAGCCGATGCTATTTTAACGAGTGGAATGCGTATGATGTCCTTTATCGGATTTGTTATGATTTCTGCCGCTGGATTTGGCGCTGTTCTTCGAAAAACTGGACATGTTGAATCTCTTGTGCAAACGAGTGCACATATAATCGGAAATAATAAACCGCTTGCTGCATTTCTTATGCTCATTATTGGACTTCTCGTTACGATGGGAATTGGCTCTTCCTTTTCAACCATCCCAATCTTAACAACAATTTTCGTACCGTTATGCGTCCAGCTCGGATTTAGTCCCATGGCTACAATCGCAATTATCGGTACAGCTGGTGCACTTGGTGATGCAGGTTCTCCAGCATCTGATAGTACACTTGGACCAACGTCCGGTTTAAATGCTGATGGTCAGCACCATCATATATGGGATACATGTGTCCCAACATTTCTACACTATAATATACCGTTACTTATATTCGGCTTTATTGCCGCAATTACACTATAAAAGGTGCGTTTTAAAAACGCACCTTTTACTTTGTTGTTTCTCTCTCAATGCACCTAAATTCTGTTTCCGCTTCTTCTTGTCGCACTTGTTTTTTCTTTATTTTTCCTATTAACTGTTGAAAAGCTATTCCCCCATTTTCTTCGATATAACTTCCAATCGTCGTTAATGATGGACTTATCCATTCACCCTCTACACTCCCGTCAAATCCAATGATTTGTAACTTACCTGGTATATGAATATTAAGAGTTTTCGCCGCCCTGATTAGCTCAATAGCGACCTTATCACTTGAAGCTACAACCCCATCTATGTATGGATGCTTTTGTAACAATTCAAGAAACTGTTGATTCGTATACCCTTGTACAATTTCCTCTCGATAAGAAAGTCCTTCTTTCCAAGCAGTATCTAGAAATCCTGCCACATGCTCTTCCATTTCTTCACTCTCTACTTCCTCACCGATATAAGCAAGAAACTGGCAGCCTTTCTCTTTTAATAAAGAAACAGCTTTCTGTCCACTTTCATAATAGCTCATAAGAGATTGTCGTTCTTCAAGCACAGCGAAAGGAAGTGAGATTTCTCCTATACTTCGAAAAACAGATTTCGTCATTATAACGCCTGCAATGTTATTTTGCGCCAACATATCTATGTATCTATTCTTATTTTCTATATTACAAACTATTACTTGATACCCTTCTTTGTATGCTATTTCCTCAACGAAACGGAGCAAAGTGATGTATGATGGATTATGCAAATTATCTACAAGTAATGCAATCACCGTTGAAGGCTGTTTAAATAAAGGCTTTGCTGTAGCATTCGGTCTATAATGTAATTCTTCAATTGCTTTTTTTACTTGTTTCACCGTATCTTCATGGACATATCCTTTTTCGTTAATGACTCTTGAAACGGTTGCGACTGAAACACCGGCCAATTTTGCAACATCACGTATAGTTGCCACATCGTCACCCCTTAATATGGTAATAGATTACAATTTTAAATTAAACCAAAATATAACATTCGTCAAGGTTATTGTTTTATATTTCTGAAAATTGTTACACAATTTCCACTCTACTCATAAAGTGAAACTTTAATCAGTGGGGGTTTTGTTCATCCCCCACTGATTATTAGCCTTCACCAATCGGGCGTTTACGGGCAGTGGATCTCCCACCTAACTTCTTTGCTCCAACTGAATTTTGAGGTAGGAGTTTTACTGCCCGTTAATGCGGGAGAAAATATACTCCAGCTGAATTTCATGTGAAATCGCGATATTATCATAACCAATAAATGGAATTTCTTTCTTTATTTTTCGTGCTTCCTTTACCGCATCAATATATAAGTTCGTCATCATGAAGTTACGTTTTTGATAAAAACGAAGTGCGTTCATATTATCATTCGTCGTAATAAGCCACACTTTTTTACATTCGTTCTCTTTTGCCACTCGCAATACACAATCCACCAGTTTTGTACCAATCCCCTTCCCTTCCTCAAAACTATTTAACGATACAATTTCTCACATGTTTTCTATCACTTTATATGTTAAAATTCCTACTATTCTGTTATTTCTAAGTGCAATAAAACCAGGTAATTCTTCTAATTGATGTACTCTGCCTCGCGAGACCATCATTGAGCTTCCCCAGTTTTCACACATAAAATCCTGAATTGCTTCTTTCATTTCTGGTGTGATTTTTTGTATATGAACCATACACGATTTCTCCCCTTTTCACATCATTGTGATACAATGTTAGTGTATCACATGTAGAGGTATTTGGAGGATGAGGTAAAGTATGAAACGTTTTTTTACAGCATTGTTTACTATACTAGGCGCACTAACTGCGATTGGGATTTTCTTTACAAATAAAGTTATGTACTTGAAGAAAAAAACAGAGGAAGAAGTTTTAGAACGCGAAACGAAAAAGCATTTTCATTTGGACGATTTTAAGGCTATTCAAAAAGAAGAGGTTCACATCCCTTCTCAATTCGGATACGAACTTCACGGATATTACATGCCAGCTGGTCATTCCAATAAATTTATGATTTTTTGCCACGGTGTGACTGTAAATAAAATGAATTCCGTTAAATATGCAAACTTATTTTTAAATAGAGGATATAACGTATTTATTTATGATCATCGCCGTCATGGTAAAACCGGTGGTAAAACAACAAGTTATGGCTATTATGAAAAACATGATTTAAAGTCAGTAGTTGACTGGCTAAAAGATCGTTTCGGAACGAATATTACACTCGGAATTCATGGTGAATCTATGGGTGCTGCAACTCTTCTTCAATATGCAGGACTTGTAGAAGATGGTGCTGATTTTTATATTGCTGATTGTCCTTTCTCTGATTTTTATGGACAGTTACAACATCGTTTGAAAGTTGAGTTTCATTTGCCAAAATGGCCTTTATTACCTTTAGCAAATGCCTTTTTAAAAGTTCGTGATGGCTATACAATTCGTGAAGTTTCACCAATTGATTGTATAAAAAATATTAACAATCCGGTTCTCTTTATTCATAGTAAAGATGATGACTATATTTTATCTGATATGACGAAATCACTTTATGAAACGAAAGAAAATAATAAACAGCTTTATATTGCAGAACATGGTGCACACGCTTGCTCTTATAATGAAAATAAAGAAGAGTACGAAGATGCCATCGATCAATTTTTAAACACATATGTAAAAGAAACAAAAAACAGGCTTGCATAAGCCTGTTTTTTTACTGCGCTAAAACGTCTGTAACTTGTTCCATATTTTCAGAAATCCACTTTACTGCCTCGTCTAGCGTTGGGAATTCCGTCGTTTGAAAAGTTACCTCATCTTGAAGTAACCAAACATCTTTCGGTTCTTGTCCTACACCTGCGATTGACCAATGAAGTAAACTATATGGATGATTATCATTCAAAAATGATGCCCATGTGCGCTCATTTGCAATATTTTGTAGTGTGTGTAATTTTTTATCCATCTTTCGTCACCTTACTCTAGTCAGTTATAAAAACTATTATAACACTCTCTTCTCTCTCAAACAAAGTGCTCTTTTTATATTGTCAAGTACTCTCCCTAATTATATGATGAGAGTAAGCGTTTGGAAAGGAGGGATAACGTTGGCAAAAGTACAAATTAAAGTGAATGATAATGGCTCTTTTCGCGTTACAGGGGACGTGGAATTAGTTGACTCACAAGGGAATGTATTCCCAGCAAAACCAGCATTTTCTTTATGTCGTTGTGGTTTATCAAAAAACATGCCTTATTGCGATGCTTCGCATAAAGGAAAATTCGAGTCTGTTGTTAGAGCACCAGAGGCAGAATAAATATTTAAAGAGCATGCACATTTATTTGTGTATGTTTTTTCTTTTGATCAAAGCCTATACAGCCCTTCCCCTTTCAACATTTCTATTACTTCCGTCCCCATTCAAATCGGCATATATTTTCACACAATTCTTCACATTCGAATATTTTCCACTTTGCTTTTTTCTTTTTTGTGCTATAATGTGAGCAAACAACATCCTTCGGGGTCGGGTGAAATTCCCAACCGGCGGTGATGAAGCGATAGCTTCTAAGTCCGTGACCCGTTTTCAACGCGAAAACGGTGGATCTAGTGAAACTCTAGGGCCGACAGTATAGTCTGGATGGGAGAAGGATATGTTTTCTAGTAATTTTATATAGCGAATACACTTTTATTTCAGTATGCATATTTTTAAAGTTTCATTTTGAATCTTTATATATGTTTTATTTTGTATACTTATGTTTCTATACTGAAATAAAAAGATACGACTAGCGTTGAAAGAATTTGATATTTTGCTAGGTTTTTTCCTTATGCCAAAATATCAGTCATCGTTAGGTTTCTTTCCTATACTTTCGTATTCGAACTATATTTCTAGAAATCACGTCTCCCAAACCCCAAGGATATAAAATCCTTGGGGTTTTTTGATTTTTTCAGGAGAGGTGAAAAGAATGACAGATCAAGAATATATGAGGATTGCCTTGCAGTTAGCACAAGGAACATCGGGACAAACAAGCCCAAATCCTATGGTTGGTGCTGTTGTTGTAAAAGATGGAAACATCATAGGAATGGGAGCTCACTTGCGTGCTGGTGAAGAACATGCCGAAGTTCATGCACTTCATATGGCTGGTGAAAAAGCAAAAGGTGCTACTGTTTATGTAACACTTGAACCGTGTAGCCATTTTGGAAAAACACCACCTTGCTGTGAATTACTCATTGAAAAAGGAGTTCAGCGTGTTGTAATTGCTACTCTTGATTGCAATCCACTCGTTTCCGGAAATGGAAAAAGGAGATTAGAAGAAGTTGGAATCGAGGTAACTACTGGTGTTCTTGAGGCGGAAGCCACTTTATTAAATCGATACTTTTTTCACTATATGAAAACGAAACGTCCCTTTGTAACAACAAAAACAGCAATGAGCTTAGATGGAAAAACAGCAACTGTAACCGGTGAAAGTAAGTGGATTACAGGCGAAGAAGCACGCGCTGACGTTCACCAATATCGTCATATACATGATGCTATTCTAGTCGGTGTGAATACAGTTCTAACTGATAATCCACACTTAACAACACGAATTTCAAACGGAGGTAAACATCCTATACGCGTTATTTTAGATACCCACTTACGAACGCCGCCATCTTCTCATGTCATAACAGATGGCTTAACTCCGACATGGATTATTGTCGGTAAGGATGTAAACAAAGAGAAAATAGCGTCTTATGAATCTAACAATATAGCTGTATTCCAAATGAAAACACAGCAAATTGAAATACAAGATGTCCTATCCCTGCTCGGTGAGAAACAAATTCTTTCTCTGTTCGTTGAAGGTGGTCAAACGGTGCATGCAAACTTCTTAAAAACAAATAGTTTTAATGAAATCGTGACCTATATAAGCCCGAAATTAATTGGTGGAAAAGATGCACCCACCTTATTTGGCGGAGCTGGTTTTTCGAAGTTACAAGATGCACTTTCCTTAACAATTCAAGAGATGAAACAAATCGGTAATGACATAAAAATTGTTGCAACCTTAAAAAGCGAGGTGACGGAATGTTTACAGGAATCGTAGAAGAGTTAGGAACGATATCAAGCATGACTCAAAGTGGTGAAGCAATGAAGCTAACTATTAGCGCGAATCAAATTTTATCCGATGTCAAATTAGGTGATAGTATCGCGGTTAACGGCATTTGCTTAACAGTAACTACTTTTACGACTACTTCATTCACTGTCGACGCAATGCCTGAAACAATGAAAGCAACATCACTTCGTATGCTAAAGCCAAGTGCCAAAGTGAATTTAGAACGGGCGATGGCTGCAAACGGACGATTCGGTGGACATTTCGTCACCGGACATATCGATGGCATCGGTACGATTTTAACTAAAAAACAACATTACAATGCCATCTATTACAAAATAGCAATTTCTGATGAATTACTACGCTATTGTTTGCATAAAGGATCCGTTGCTGTTGATGGCACTAGCTTAACAATATTTGATATAGACGAATCTTCAATTACAATTTCACTCATCCCCCACACAGTAAGCGAGTCTATAATCGGAGAAAAAAAAGCCGGGGACATCGTAAACATTGAGTGTGACATGATTGGAAAATATATTGAACGCTTTATCTCAAAGCCCGCAAAAAGAACTGGTTCAATGACCGAAAGCTTTTTACAAGAAAACGGATTTCTATAAGGAGGAAGCACAATGTTTCATCGTATTGAAGAAGCTCTAGAAGATTTAAAACAAGGAAAAGTCGTTATCGTATGTGATGATGAAAACCGAGAAAATGAAGGCGATTTTATTGCTTTAGCAGAGTACATTACACCAGAAACGATTAATTTTATGATCACACACGGTCGTGGTCTCGTTTGCGTACCGATTACGGAAGGGTACGCAGGACGTCTACAGTTAGAACCAATGGTATCTCATAATACAGATTCACATCATACTGCTTTTACAGTGAGCATCGATCACGTTTCTACAACAACAGGCATTAGTGCTCATGAGCGTGCTACAACAATACAGAAATTATTAAATCCCGCATCTAAAGGAACTGATTTTAACCGCCCTGGACATATCTTTCCATTAATTGCGAAAGAAGGTGGCGTCCTTCGCCGCGCAGGTCATACAGAAGCTGCTGTTGATTTAGCAAAACTTTGCGGAGCTGAGCCCGCCGGCGTCATTTGCGAGATTATAAATGAAGATGGGACGATGGCACGTGTACCTGATTTACTAGAGTGCGCAAAACAATTTGATATAAAAATGATTACAATTGAAGATTTAATTGCTTATCGCCGCCACCACGAAACACTTGTGACGAGAGAAGTGGCAATTACATTACCTACAGATTTCGGTAATTTCCATGCAATTGGCTATTCTAACTCATTAGATATGAAAGAACATATCGCGCTCGTAAAAGGTGATATTTCAACAGGCGAACCTGTACTTGTACGCGTTCATTCAGAATGCTTAACAGGAGATGTATTTGGTTCGTGCCGCTGTGATTGCGGGCCACAGCTACATGCTGCACTTGCTCAAATTGAGCGTGAAGGAAAAGGTGTTCTTCTCTATATGAGACAAGAAGGACGAGGCATTGGTCTTCTGAATAAGCTTCGCGCTTATAAGTTACAAGAAGAAGGGTTAGATACTGTAGAAGCAAATGAAAAACTTGGGTTCCCAGCTGATCTTCGTGATTACGGTATTGGTGCTCAAATTTTAAAAGATTTAGGCTTACAAAGTTTACGATTATTAACGAATAATCCACGAAAAATTGCTGGCTTACAAGGTTACGATTTAGAAGTAACCGAGCGTGTACCGTTGCAAATGCCAACAAAAGAAGAAAACAAAACGTATTTACAAACGAAAGTAAGCAAATTAGGACATTTACTAAACTTATAATTAAGGGAGAGATACATTATGGTATTCGAAGGTCATTTAGTTGGTACAGGATTAAAAGTTGGGGTTGTTGTTGGACGTTTTAATGAGTTTATTACAAGTAAGTTACTTGGCGGAGCTTTAGATGGATTAAAGCGTCACGGTGTAGAAGAAAACGATATTGATGTTGCATGGGTTCCTGGTGCATTTGAAATTCCTTTAATCGCTAAAAAGATGGCCAATAGCGGAAAATATGATGCTGTTATTACATTAGGTACAGTAATTCGCGGTGCTACAACACATTACGATTACGTTTGTAATGAAGTAGCAAAAGGTGTTGCATCTTTATCACTACAAATGGACATTCCAGTTATTTTCGGTGTATTAACGACAGAAACAATTGAACAAGCAATTGAACGTGCAGGTACAAAAGCTGGTAATAAAGGATATGAATCGGCAGTTGCTGCGATCGAAATAGCTCATTTATCAAAACAATGGGCTTAAAAAAGAGGCTACGGCCTCTTTTTTATTTTCTCACCTTTTTTCGTACATCTTCTATTAATTCATCCATCGTTTTTCCTTCTGTTTTTATACGAAGAGCTTGTGCTGTTCTCCACACATTTTCTCTCTTTTCCGCTTCTTCTATAATAGAAATTTCCTTCCTCACTTCTTTTAAATCTTTCCCTTCTGTTTCAAGCCCAAAATGTTCAGCTTTCGTTCGAAAATGCTGTTCGATTCTTTGTTGCATTTCTTTTTGTTCAGGATTTTCAGCCGCCTTAACTGGATCAGCACTTATCGCTTTTATTAAAATCAGACAGGTCATAATAGTTAATATGTATTTGTACATGTAAAATCCTCCAACCCGATATAAATTACATTTTTACTATGTACAATTAGGGCTTGGAAAATTCGTCCACCAAAATTCTTTTTTTCGCTCAAAAACCAATAGTATCAAGCATTAACAACTATTTATTACATTTTATTTACAAAAAAGCAAACTCTTTTACAAGTTTGCTTTTTATCTATCTTATAATGCACATTCTTCAATCTCAAACCCTAAATCTTCAATCATACCCCAGTCTGCAGTCGGTTCTTGTCCAGCTGTCGTTAAGTAATCTCCAACAAAAATAGAGTTTGCTGCAAATAAACCGATTGGCTGCACAGAGCGTAAATTGATTTCACGTCCTCCTGAAATGCGAATTTCTTTCGTTGGGTTTACAAAACGCATCATCGCCAGTACTTTTAAACATTCTATCGGCGTTAATTCCTTTTGTCCTTCAAGCGGCGTACCCTTTACAGCAACAAGGAAATTACATGGAATTGAATCTGCATCTATACGTTGTAATTCAAATGCAATTTCAGCGCGCTGTTCAATCGTTTCTCCCATTCCGAAAATTGCTCCAGAGCATGGAGAAATACCGGCTTGCTTCGCTTTTTGGACTGTATCAACACGATCGTCATACGTATGCGTTGAACAAATGCTATCATAATTGTTGGCATGCGTATTTAAATTGTGATTATAACGATGCACACCAGCTTCTGCTAACTGACCTGCTTGATCTTCATTTAAAAATCCTAAACAACAGCAAATTTTTAAATCTGTCGTTTCACGAATTTCCTTAACTGCTCCAATAACGTGATTTACTTCTTTATTCGTCGGACGACGACCAGATGCAACAATACAATATGTACCTGCTTTACGACGAATTGCTTCGTGCGCTCCTTCAACAATTTTCTCTTGTGTTAACCATGCATACTTATCAATCGGTGCTTCTGAAATAATAGACTGTGAACAATACCCGCAATCTTCAGGACATAATCCAGATTTCGTATTTATAATCATGTTCAACTTTACTTTCTTACCAAAATGATGATGGCGAACGATGTAAGCTGCATTCATAATTTCTAAAACTTCTGTATCATCAGCTTCTAATATTGCAATTGCATCTTCTTTCGCAATCATTTTCTCTTCTACTACGTCGTATGCAAGTTTTTTCCAATCCCTTTTTATTTGTACTTGTTTCATTTCATCTCTTCCCCTCTTTTGTTATATACGTAAATAAAGCATGATACGTCGCCATTATCCCTTCATTTTCCGTGAAGTCTCTTTCGTATATACGAAGCATCGTACGAAAGAGTGAAGGGCTTTGACAATAAGACTCTTCATTACTATTGGTCGCTCCTACTTTTCGAATAGAATGTAGAAACTCCCTAACTTCTGCAAATCTTTCTATGTAACATGTTTCAGAAACATGTACATTTCCTAATGGCATTTCACATATATTCACTAACTGTTCTTTCGAAATGAAGCGTTGTCCAATTGAAGCACAATTGTGTATCCCCTTTTCTTTCTTAGCACGCTGAAAAGACGTATGCAATTCTTGAAAAGTCGTATTACCAAACGTTGAAAATAATAACATTCCCTCTTCAGACAAATAGTTAAATAAATTTTTCACTGTCGCTTTTAAATCATTAAGCCATTGAAATGTCGCATTTGAAATGATGACATCATATGAATTTTCTAATTTTAATTGTTCAATATCTTCACATCGAAACATCACATTTTCCAAACTTTTTCTAGTTTTCGCGACTGCAATCATCTCATCAGCAAAATCCACAGCTGTAATATGAGCTTTCGGAAATAAATTTGATAATTGCTCTGTTACATATCCTGTCCCGCATCCAAGTTCTAAAATACGTATCGATGATGTTTCACTATATCGTTCCTTCAATGTAGAAAGTAACGAATACGCCATCTTTTTTTGTACATTTGCATATTGATCGTAGGATACAGCCGCCCCGTTAAACCGTTTTTGCAGTAACGTTTTGTTGATCATGTCGTATCCCCTCTACAAATTGAATAATTTCATTTGCGCAATATTCAAAATTCGTTACACATAATGCATGCCCAGCACCGCTTACTACTTTTAGGTTGGCATTCGTATTATTCGCCATACTATGGGCTGCAGACAATGGACATATTACATCCTGCTCTCCATGAAGGAGTAACAGCGGGGCTTTCATATCTATTACTTCATTTCTCATATCTGTTTCTATTAAATAATCTAAGCCTAATTGTAAAGACTGAATCGAGTCTCCTTTAAACTTCTGCGCAATCTCTTCAAAACTCGTATTCTCCCTCAGCTCACTTTTTGTAAACATATTTTCATAGAAACGCTTCAAAGTATCTTCTTTTTTTCTCGTTAAATTCTTTTTCATACGTTCTACATGCAAGGAATTCCATCCACTTGTATAGTCACTTGTATTGGTAAATTTAGCGGTACCACCAATTAGTACCATACCTTGGGCCTTAATCTTTTTATAAGCTTGTACTGCCGCTAACGCTCCTAGTGACCATCCAACTAAAATTACATTTTCATCCTGCGCTACATCTATTATTCGCCCTGCAAATTCACTTTGTTCTTTCACGTTACGCCAATCTATACATTGAACAGAATATCCTTTAAAATACGGCAGAACCAAAGTCCAAACACCTTCTTCCATTCCCCATCCTGGAATAAAAATAAGCTTTAGCTCTTTCATACTAAAAACCCCTCTTCTTTACCAATGCGTATAATATGCTGAATAGCCCATTTTAAATCGGCTATTGTATGTTGTGACGTAACTGCAAAACGGACTCGAGAACTACCAACTGGAACAGTCGGCGGACGAATTGCAATGGCTGCGATACCTACCTCTTGTAACCTTTCACTAAACCGTAAAGTATTTTCATTTGAGCCAACTACAATCGGTACAATATGAGTTGAGCTATTCCCAATATCAAAACCAGCTTCTTGTAAATGCGTCCTGAAATATGCACCATTCTCTATAAGTCGCTCTCTTCTTTCGTTACCTTCTTTCACAATTTCAATTGCTTTTCGGATCGCCCCTAATGTTCCTGGTGGTAAAGCTGTAGTAAAAATCAAGCTTCTCATCATATTTTGTAAATACTCTATATAAATGGAATCACCCGTTAAATACGCACCATAACACCCTAAAGCCTTACTAAACGTCCCCATATGTATATCAATTTTTTGAGCAATATCTTTTTCTACATGAGATAATCCGGCTCCACCGATTCCATATATTCCACTTGCATGTGCTTCATCAACTATAATGATTGCCCCGTATTTCTCTTTCAGCTGAACTAAGCCTCTCAAATATGCAATATCTCCATCCATACTAAAAATCGTATCTGTTACGATTAATTTTCTCTTTTCTGGTGACGCTATTTGCAACATCTTTTCTAAATGATCCAAATCATTATGACGATATCTTTTATGCTCTGCTCCGCTTAATACGATTCCATCAACGATACTTGCATGATTTAATTTGTCACTAAAAACAATATCGTGGCGACCAACTAACGAAGAAATCGCCCCAACATTCGCGGTATATCCACTATTTACAATTAAAGCTTTTTCAGTGCCTTTCCAATCGCATATACTTCTCTCAACCTCTTCATACAGTGGATAATTTCCTACAACGAGACGAGATGCTGTCGCTCCAGTTCCATATTTTCTTGTGCAGGCAATGGCAGCTTCTTTCAACCTTTCATCTCCAGCTAACCCTAAATAATTATTTGATGCTAAATTTAGCATCCTTTTCTCATTTCGAATAAGCCATGTCTCTTCCGCTTTCTCTGTTACATGTAAATTACGATACTGCCCTTGCTCCTTTAATTGTTCTACTTTAGATTGAAGATGCGTGCGCCACATTTGATTCATTTTGGATGAGCTCCTCTAATTTTGAAATCATAATATGTTCTTTTGCCGATTCCAATAATTCTTCCCTTGTAAACTCACCTTCAAGGAATGGTAATAAACCTAAAACAGGTACTCCACTTAACTCCTCAATCATTTCTTTGTTTTCTTGCACTCTTTCTTTTTCACATTCTTTACAACCAGACAAAATTACACCTGCTACTGTTAAACCGTGTGCCTTTGCATAAGAAATTGTTAAGACAGTATGATTAACTGTCCCTAGTGTCGGACGCGCTACTACAATAAGAGGGAGCTGTAATTCTTTTGCAAAATCAATCACTAAAGCATCTTCTGTATATGGAACTGCAAGCCCACCAGCTCCTTCTACAAATAGGCTATTAAACTCTTTTAGTAGTTCATTATAGTGAGCAGTAATTTCTTTTAACGTTACTGTCCTTCCAGCTCTTTTCATGGCAAGTCTCGGAGCAAGTGGTTCTTCAATGGAATAAGGACAAATTTCATCCTCTTCTGTCGGTACACCCGATAATGCTTTTAACCTTGCTGCATCACCCTCAGGATTTGATGCAACATGTCCACTTTGCAACGGTTTATATACACCAACATTATGTCCACGCTCTCGAAATATACCTGCCAATGCTCCTGTCACTACCGTTTTGCCAACTTCTGTATCCGTTGCTGTTATAAAGAAACCACTCATTACTCTCCCTCCGTAACATCCGAGATTGCTTTATATAAAATGCGTAACATCTCATCAATCTCAGCCACCGTAGATGCAAGAGGAGGCATAAATACAATCGTATTACCGAGTGGTCGCAAAATCATACCCAGCTCTCTTGAGCGCTTACACACTTGAATACCGACTCTTTCTGTCCATTCAAACGATTCTTTCATTTCCTTATTCTTCACAAGTTCAATACCAACCATTAGCCCACACTGACGAATATCTCCTACGTGCTTATATTCATTAAGAGCTTCTAATTGTGCCGCTACATATTCTGCTTTATGCGCAACATCTTCTATTAAATTAGTTTTTTCATATAGTTCTAAATTTGCAATTGCTACGGCACAACCTAACGGATTCCCTGTATAACTATGACCATGGAAAAACGTTTTTTGTTCTTCATAGCCTCCTAAAAAGGCATTATAAATTTCATCTGTCGTTACCGTAATTGCCACCGGTAAATAACCACCTGTTAAACCTTTTCCGGCTGTTAAAATGTCTGGCGTCACATCCTCGTGTTCACATGCAAACATTTTCCCGGTACGCCCAAATCCAGTCGCTACCTCGTCTGTAATAAATAATACATTGTATTTTGTACATAAATGGCGAAGCCCTTTTAAGTATCCTTTTGGCATTGTAATCATCCCACCAGCACCTTGCATTAATGGCTCCACAATAATAGCTGCTACTTCTTCATGTTTTTCTTGTAGCATTTCTTCCATTTCTTCTAAATGTTTCTTTACAATTTGTTCCTTATTATCTCCATAAGGAGAACGATATGTATATGGATACGGCATTTTAATTGCCTCAAATAATAGTGAACTATACACTTGGTGAAACAAGTCTATTGCCCCCACTGAAACAGCACCTATCGTGTCACCGTGATATGCTTCTTTTAATGTAACAAATCTTTGTTTTTTCGGTTTTCCTTTATGCTGCCAATATTGAAAGGCCATCTTAATTGCAATTTCAACGGCGCTAGAACCAGAGTCTGAATAGAATACTTTCTTCAAACCTTCTGGTACAACTTCAATTATTTTTTCTGCTAATAAAATAGATGGAACGTTAGCAAGTCCTAGCATAGTAGAATGAGCAATTTTATTTAATTGCTCGCGAATTGCCTCATCTAGTTCTGGTACTTGATGCCCATGAACATTTAACCAAATAGATGAAACACCGTCCCAATATTCATTTCCATTTACATCGTATAGCTTTCTTCCCTCTCCACGTTCAATAATGACAGGATCTTCTTCTAAATAATCTTTCATTTGTGTAAATGGGTGCCATACGTAATCTTTATTCTTCTTCGATAATTCTTCATATGTATAAGACGATTTTTCACTCGTGTTACTATTAACAGCCACAATTGTCACCCCTAATGTTAACTTGTTTATAAATAAAGTTAACATTAAAAATAAATGACTGTCAATTATTTTTAAATTAAATAATTCTTAAAAAAGAACAACTTATCATACGATAAGTTGTTCTACTTTCCATGTTGTATCTTTCCAATTTCTAAAATAATCTCTTCATCTTTTTTTCCTTCTGTATCAATTCCAAGTTGCTTAGCATGCTCAATTAACAAATCATGGCGCTGCTCAAATCTAGCGGTATCTACTTCTTTTGTAACCTCTTCTTTTGTTTTCCCCTCAGTAGAAACTCCTAGTTTCATAGCTGCTTTTTCCATCGATTTCTTCTCTTCAATTTCTTTCACTTTCTTCACTTCTGACTGCTGTATTTGCTTTTGTTTCGACTGCTCTGATTCAGCTGCAAAAGCTGTGTAAATTCCAGCACTTCCGCCAACGACTAGTAAGGTGGTAAAAAGAATTATTTTTTTCTTCACTCTTTCCTCCCCTTTCAAATTCATTATAACGCACACTTTTACAGTATTAAAAACATTTCTCCTTTATTTCCCTAAAAAAATATCGAATGTTTTTATTGACATGTATGATGAATATATGATAAAAATTTAACTAACATCATATGAATCGGCGTTGATAGGATTTAGTAGTATTTCGTTTTCTGATTTCAGAGAGCTGGTGGTCGGTGCGAACCAGTACAGAGCGATTTATGAATTACCCCCTGGAGCTTCTTTTACGAAACGTGAGGAGTAGTGAAAGACGGTTTAGACCGTTATGTCTAAAGAGTGGTGAAACGAAACTGTTTCACAATTTAGGGTGGTACCGCGAATTTTTCGTCCCTGCATATATTGCAGGGGCGTTTTTATTTTATTAGCGCATATCATATGACCCTTTATTTTGTGATACATTCCTTTCACAAGCTAGGGTGGTACCGCGATTTCTTCGTCCCTGCATAATTATATGCAGGGGCGTTTTTTTACCCAATCATTTCCGTATCATATTGAGATGTTGACAATTACCGGTAATTTGTCACAAAATTCTAAATTTTAGAAGGAAATAAACAATATTGGCGAATTTTATATAAAAAAGAGCTATTTTAAATTACTTAGGAGGGGAAAACAATGGTTTCAAAAATTGAATCTGTTCTTTTAACAATTTTTATTTTTTTCTGTATTGGCTTTAGTGTTATCAAATTAGAAGTTTCACCACACATCCCAATTTTATTTGGTATCGTTCTTTTATTAGCATTTGGATTTATGAAAAAAATTTCTTGGTCTACTATGGAAAAAGGAATGATAAGTAGTGTTTCAGCTGGTATTCCATCTATTTTTATTTTCTTACTTGTAGGCGTATTAATTAGTGTTTGGATCGCAGCTGGAACAATTCCAACTTTAATGGTATACGGATTCCAACTTGTATCTCCAAAAATTTTCGTTCCTACTGTTTTTGTTGTTTGTGCAATTGTTGGAACGAGTATCGGTAGTGCATTTACAACTGCAGCAACAGTAGGGCTTGCCTTTATGGGAATGGGTAGTGCTCTCGGATACGATCCAGCTCTGATCGCTGGTGCAATTATTTCTGGTGCATTCTTTGGAGATAAAATGTCTCCTTTATCTGATACAACAAACTTAGCTCCTGCTGTAACAGGTGTAGATTTATTTGAGCATATTCGTAACATGCTTTGGACAACAGTTCCTGCTTTTATTATTGCTTTTATCGCATTTTTCATTTTAGGAAGCGGTACTAGTGGAGACGTTGACTTCACAAACTTTATTAGCACGTTAGAACAAAACACAACGATTTCTATCGTTACACTTATTCCAATTTTATTACTGTTCCTATTCGCATTTAAAAAAGTTCCAGCAGTTCCAACATTACTTGCAGGGATTGTGGTAGGAATTATTATTCTCTTTATTTTTAAACCTAGCACTTCTTTAGCTGATTTAATGAAAATTATGCAAGACGGCTACGTTTCTAAAACTGGTATTAAAGACATTGATAGCTTACTATCTCGCGGTGGTCTACAAAGTATGATGATGTCGATTGCTCTTATTTTCCTAGCTCTTTGTATGGGAGGATTACTACAAGGAATGGGCATTATCACGCAGCTGATGAATATTATCTCTAGCTTTGTAAAAAATAGCACACGCTTAATTATTTCTACTGCTTCAACTGCAATTGGTGTAAACTTCTTACTTGGTGAACAGTACTTATCCATCGTTTTAACAGGACAAGCATTCGCTAACAAATACGATGAAGTCGGTTTAGAACGTCGTAATTTATCACGAGTATTAGAAGATGCAGGTACAGTTATTAACCCGCTCGTACCATGGGGAGTAAGTGGCGTATTCTTATCGAATGTCCTTGGCGTTCCGACATTTGATTACGTTCCATTCGCAATCTTCTGTTTAGCTTGCCCGGTCTTAACAATTATTGTTGGTTTCACTGGATTTGGTCTTTCATGGAAGAAAGAAAAAACAGTACCAGTTTCATAATATATACGAAAAAAAGGATTACCGATTACGGTAATCCTTTTTACAATACTGTACTATCTATTCGCTTTCTTTCTTCTAAATAACATAAGTAATCCCGCTCCAACAAACGCCAGACCTGCTCCAATTGTAGAAGCAACACTTGTACCTGTTTTCGGTAAATCACGTTCTTCTTTACCTTCACTTACTTTCGTTGTTTCTTTTTCATTTTGATTATCTGTTGTAGTTTGTCCAGATCCCGCGTTGTTTCCATCTTGTTTTGGTTCATTAACAGTATTACCTTCATCCGTTGGTGGTGTCGTTGGATTTCCTCCGTTATTGCCTTCACCTGTTGGCGGTGCCGTTGGATTCTCTCCATTATTACCTTCACCTGTTGGTGGTGTCGTTGGATTTCCTCCGTTATTGCCTTCACCTGTTGGTGGTGTCGTTGGATTTCCTCCGTTATTGCCTTCACCTGTTGGCGGTGTCGTTGGATTCTCTCCATTATTGCCTTCACCTGTTGGCGGTGTCGTTGGATTCTCTCCACCAGTTTCCTTATCATCATTCTTCTTCGTTATATCAATTGCATATTTAGCAAATTCATTTTCAGATGGTCCAACATATGATATTTTTCCATCTTTCTTTATATATTTTTGTGCATTTGGTGAAGAATCAAATGTTGTATTTAATTTATCTGCAATAATCGGTTTAAACGCCCAATTTTGATCTGCTGTTGGATTAATAACTGGTGTTTCCTGCATGTACTTCACAATAATTTGACGCGTTTCATCTTGTGATTGGTATACAACTTCGCCTTTACTTACACCAGGGAACGTTTGGCTACTTCCACGATAGTTGTTTGTAGCCACAATAAACTCTTGATTGTCAGCTACAGGCTTACCTTCATACGTCATATTTACAATACGATTCGTATTTTCATTTACAACTTTGCCATCTTTATCGTATTTCGCTGGTTGCGTTACGTCAATTTCGTATTTTAGGCCATCTAAAATATCAAAGTTATATGTAGGATAACCTATATTTACTAATGGTTGTTCTTCTGTTTTCTTTGAATCAATTTGATTAAATTGACCAGCAGACATTTCAAGCCATTCTTTCACTTGTGCCCCGTTTACTTTTACAGCATATAACGTATTTGGATATACATATAAATCCGCTACGTTTTTAATTGCTAACGTCCCTGCTGGAATATCCGTATAGTATGTAGCACCGTTTCGGCCACCTGCTTTAAATGGCGCCCCTGCAGATAATACTGGAATTCCTTTATATTTACTATATTGTCCGTTTTCAGCGAATAGTTTTTCTACATACCATTTTTGTGCATTTGTCACAAGTTGTACAGAAGGATCATCTTGTACTAATGAGAAATAACTATTAATTGGCGCTGTCGTTTTTCCTACAGCTGTATTCACATAATCAATTGTCGCTTGATGATCATCCTTAATTTCATTAACTAATCTTTGATCAGATTTTACTAATGGGTTCCCTTTACTATCAGCAATCGGACGAAGTTGCGGCTTCGATTGCTCTTTTTGTACTTCCCATTTTCCGTTTACCTTTTTCAATTGCATATCAATAATACCTAAGTTACTTCCAAAAACACCAGGCATTACAACAGGAACACCATTAAATACATCCTTCACTTCAGTATGTGAATGTCCCATTAATACTGCATCTACACCAGGAACCTCTGTTAAATAATATGAAGCGTTTTCCATGCCAACATTGTATCCACTCTTATCAACACCTGAATGAGCTAACGCAACGATAACGTCTGCACCTTCTTCTTTCATTTTCGGTATCATTTTCTTCGCTGTTTGAACAATATCTTTCGCTTTTACTTTTCCTTCTAAATTTGCTTTATCCCAGTTCATAACTTGGGGTGGGACAAATCCCATTACACCGATTTTCACCTTTTGCTTTTGACCAGATTCATCCTCTACTTCTTTTTCAAAAATATGATATGGTTTAAAGTAATTTTGGTCATTCTCTTCATTATTATCTTTATCGTCTTTATAGACGTTTGAGTTAATAACTGGGAATTCTGTTTTACTAATCACTTTGTTTAAATAATCTAAACCGTAGTTAAATTCATGGTTCCCAAGAGAGATGACGTCATACTTCATTAAATTCATTACACGATATAGTGGATGTACATAACTAGAATCAACAGGATTCTTCTGATCATTTATTTTATTCGCTACATAATCTCCAAGCGGCGTACCTTGTAATGCATCCCCATCATCAAATAAGACAGAGTTCTTCGCTTCTTCACGTGCTTTATTAACAAGTGTTGCAGTTTGCACGAGACCTACTTTATTATCTGTTTTCGTTTGATAATAATCGTAATTCATTAAGTTAACGTGAATATCTGATGTTTCTAAAATTCGTAAGTTAACTGTACTCTCCCCAGCTTTTTCCTCTGCATGAGCTGTTGTTGGCAACACTTGTGGCGCTATAACACCAATAGCAAGAGTTGCTCCAGCTAGCATTTTTTTTGACTTTTTCACAAAAAATCCCCCTTATACAATTACCAGAAATAATGAAATGAACCCCTATCTGTCTCTAACCACATACCTTTTTTCCTCTATTAGAGACACGATTTTCATTTCATCTTGCGCTAACGAGTAGTCCCCTTAAACGCCCGATTGATGAAAACTAACAATTAACGGGAGATAAAGCTCCCACTAAGTAGAATTTCACCTTATCTGACATTATCATATATAAAGTTCTTTCGTATCGTCAATATTTTTTGACAAACTTCAACAAATTTTCTGTAAAGTTATTATAAACTTTTCATAAACATATAATATGCCCTTACATTGCTAATACTGCTGAATATGATACAATTACCAATTACAAGGAGGATGAATTTATGAAAAAAGTCATCTTAACAATTGTTTGTCTCCTCCTTCTGATCATTTCTTATTCTAATTTTGAAAAGAACGATGAGACAAAACAAAAAAAAACTGAAGGAAAAGCAGAAAAAACATCTGCTCCGAGTTGGATTGATAAGCAAACGAACGACTCCTTTTATCATCTCGTATTAGGTGATTCACTCGCCAAAGGATATGGATCTACACAAGGGGGATTTGCCGAATTAGCTTCTAAGCAAATAGAAGGACAAATTCATAAACCAATTACGGTAGAAAATCTTGGTGTAAATGGCCTTACTACAGATCGTCTCGCTAAAAAAGTTCAGTCCGAAGAAGTTCAACAAAAAATTAGGGAAGCAAATATAATTACTATTAATATTGGGGGAAATAATTTATTTCGCTTAAATCGTGATGTAGGTGTTATAGATGGTATTAAAATGCTAAATAAAGAAAAAGCTCGTTTTGAAACGGATGTAAAAACTATTGTAAAGACCGTTCGAGATCAAAATCCGAATGCTTTACTCATTCTCTCTGAACTCTATAACCCTTTACAACTCGATGACTCCATTGCCAGTTATGCAGATATGTTTTTAGATGGTTGGAATGATTCTATTTATGCTATTTCAAAAGCGAATCAGCCATCTATCGTTTTACCAATTCGCAAATTAATATCGAAGGATAAAAAAGATTTACTATTTGACCAAGTACACCCAAATGATAACGGTTATACGATTATTGCCAATACATTTACAAAGCAAGTGTTATCCTACAAATATTAAGGCTACCATGAAACAATTCTATTTTTATACCTTGTCTTTTTTGTTACAATGATAGTGGAAGGGGGCCGTTATATGGAATCACGCGAGTGGGAACGTATTGTTGATCATCTTCTTTCGCTAGTGCCTCTTTTTTATCGCAAATTTATGCTTCCTGGAGAGTTTTCTTCTCAAAGACATATGCCGCCATCACATACGCAAGTGTTACTGCTTTTGCATGAAAATGGTACATTAGCAGTTTCAGAAATTGGCAAGCGGCTAGCGATTTCACGGCCTAACATGACCCCTCTATTAAACAAACTTATTCAAGAAGAGCTAATAGAGCGTCATTATAGCGAAAAAGATCGAAGGGTCATTTTAATTTCCCTAACAACTGAAGGGAAAATGTTAGTAAGTCAGTATCAGCAATTCATTTTAGGCAAACTAAAAGAAAATTTTCAAACATTATCTGAGGAAGAGCGTGAAAAGCTCATTTATTCTCTTAAAACCATTCAAAATTTAATTTTGAAAACAAACGCATAAAGCTGCTTCTAAATAGAAGCAGCTTTATGATTCGTAATAATTACCATAGTATACATTTGAATACGGCCATGTCATTAAATACGGTTTTCGTTCTTGAACAGGTTGCTGCTCAGGCTGTTGCATTTGTTGCATTTGTTGCATTTGTTGCATTTGTTGCTGCGGATATACTCCGAATTGCTGTCTCACTCCAGTTACAGGATAATAATTTGTATATGGATATACTTGAGGTACGTAGTAATAATACATTCATTCTCTCCCCCTTTTTCTTAAACATATTCAAAGGAGAAAATGAATGTGACATTCTTTATATTTGAACAAGTGGTTCTCTCACTTGTTTCTTTCTTTTCTTCAAACGTAACTTACGATTCTTTTCATATAAATAATGCACAACGAAATATGAAATTACCCCAAACACAATTCCTATTATCGTCATACCAATTAATACATATACTTCACTCTGTAATAAGCTCTTTAACATCGTAAAAATATGGCTCGAAAACAAATCTGATATCGTAAATGGTTCATGATGTATTTTCTGTACATGAAATGGGTAAATCATTTTTCCTAGCGCATAAGCAAACGGAAATAAAAATACTGGGAGAAACGATATTTTCCCAATAATATTACCAATGACTGCGGCTGGAAAAGATCCCTTTGCTAACCTGACAATTGGATAAAATATTAAATATACGAGCGATGCCGTATAAATCACCAACATTTCTAAACCAAATCCAATAGCAAAACCTAGTGACACTTTCTTTGCTCCTTCTGGCGATCGAAGCAACTTAAAATATTGAAACTTTAATATTCTCCACATCCGCTGAAAAAACGAATATGTTTTCTTAGTTGTTTTCAAATTCATCATCTCTTTAACTATATTTTTTTATCTAGTATGTCCTTACATGATATGAAAAACAAATTTAGTTTTCTCTTTTTATTATAAATGATATAGAGATAATTAACTAAATATACATCCGACATTTCAATATAAAAAAACCTCCCTTTTAGGAAGGCTCTTCTATATTTTTAAATAAACTCACTAATAAAGCTTTTTGCGCGTGCAGCCTGTTACCAGCTTGCTCAAAAACGATAGACTGTGGCCCATCTATAATCTCTCCAGTTACTTCTTCTTCACGATGAGCAGGCAGGCAGTGCAGGAAACGATATGTTTGCTTTGCATGTATAACAAGCTCTTTATTTACTTGGAAAGGCTGGAATAAAGTATATTTTTCTGCTTCTCCTTCTTGGCCCATACTCATCCAAACGTCAGTATAAATAAAATCTGCTCCACTTACCGCTAATTCAGGATTATGCAAAATCTCAATTTCAGCCCCTGTTTCATCAGCAATCGCTAATGCTTTTTTAACAATTTCTTCATTCGGCTCATACCCCACAGGCGTTGCCACAGTCATATTCATTCCGACTTTTGCACTCGCTAGCAATAGTGAATGACATACATTATTCCCATCACCTACATAAGCTAATTTAACTCCTTTAAACGTATGAGCTTCTTCATATATCGTCATTAAATCTGCCAACGCTTGGCAAGGATGATGATCATCAGTTAAACCGTTAATAACTGGGATACTGGACTCTTTTGCAAGCTCCTCTACATCCGCATGAGAAAATGTGCGTATCATAATTCCATCAATATAATGAGATAGTACTTTCGCAGTATCTGACACCGTTTCTCCTCTGCCAATTTGCATCTCTTTTCCACTTAAAAACATTCCATGTCCTCCGAGCTGTACCATTCCTGCTTCAAAAGAAACGCGCGTACGGGTTGAATGTTTATCAAAAATGAGACCTAATATTTTCCCTTGTAATAAAGGCTCCTGCTTGTTCTTTTTTAAATATATAGCGAACTCAATTAAAGAAATGATTTCTTCTTGCGTCAATTCTTCTAACGTTAAAAGATCTTTCGTATTTAATTTCGGTACTTGTACAGTTGACATGAAATTTCCCCCTTATATTATTGATGCATTTTTTGTACAAACCACTCTTTTTATCATATATATTGCCTGTTCTAGCTCTTCATTCGTTACAATAAGTGGTGGTAATAGTCTTATAACATTAGGCCCTGCTTGTAATACGAGAAGTCCTGCTTTTTCTAGTTGTTCTATGACATTTGCAACCTCATGCTTACATTCGATTCCAATCATAAGTCCCTTACCACGAATATTTTGAACACATTCAACGTGTCGTAATTCTTCTTGCAATTTCTTTAATACGTACTCGCCCTTTTCCTGTACCTCTTTAAAAAACGATTGTTCCTTAATGAATTGCAATACTTCTTTCGCTGCAGTCATAGCAATATAATTCCCACCGAAAGTTGAACCGTGTGACCCGGCAGTAAAAGAAGAACCTAGTTCTTTCCGGCCAATCATCGCTCCAACTGGAATACCATTCCCAAGCGCCTTTGCGATGGTAACGATATCAGGAACTATTCCCATTTGCTCATAAGCGAATAGTGTTCCTGTTCTGCCTATTCCAGTTTGTACTTCATCTATAATAAAAAGAGCATTGTACTCATTACATAGTTTTTCAATTTCCTTCAAAAAGGATGGATCAGCTAATATTACTCCTCCTTCTCCTTGAATAACTTCTACCATTACCGCCGCAACTTCTTCATTCATTACTTCCTCTAATGCTCGTATGTCGTTAAATGGTATATGTAAAAAAGACGGAAGTAATGGACCGAATCCTTCTTTCACTTTATCTTGCCCTGTTGCACTCATCGTTCCAAATGTTCTCCCGTGGAAAGATTGCTCACATGTTACTACGAGAGATTTTCCAGTATGCTTACGTGCTAGCTTTAAAGCCGCTTCATTTGCCTCCGCCCCGCTATTACAAAAAAACACATGATCTAATGCTGTATCTTCTGTTAATAATGATGCGACCTCTTCTTGTAAGGAGTTCGTAAATAAGTTAGATATATGCCATATATTTCTAAGTTGCTTTTCTACTGCCTTTACAACCTTAGGATGACAATGTCCTAAGTTACATACTCCAATACCAGAAGTAAAATCTAAATATTGCTCACCACTTTTATCAATAACTTTCGCCCCATTGCCCTTTACAAAGTCAATAGTTCTTCTCCCATACGTTTGAAAAAGATGACTTGTCATACGATACTCACTCCTTTTGTTACCGTAGTTCCAGCACACTCTCCTGTAACCTCAGTAAAATCCTTTGTACCATTTACGATACTAGCCTTTTTCACTCCCATTTTTAACGATGTAAGTGCCGCCTGTACTTTCGGAATCATTCCACCTGTAATGACGCCTTGTTCTATAAAAGTAAGAATTTCATATTCATCCGTTTTCTTTACCAATCTTCCTTCGTGTAATACTCCATCTACGTCCGTTATAAAAATGAGTTCTTTTGCGGATAGTGCATATGCTATTCCAGCTGCAGCGGTATCTGCATTTATGTTATAAACCTCATTACCATTTATCCCAATTGGGGCAATGACAGGAATATAATTCATATCTATCAACCCTTTCAATAGGGCTGTTTCTACATAACTTACTTCTCCTACATATCCTATCGCTTCGCCAACAGGTTGAACTTGAAGTAAATTACCGTCACATCCAGAAAGCCCCACCGCAAGTAAATCATGTTTTTGTAAATTCATTACGAATTTTTTATTCGTACTTCCGCATAGCACCATTTGAACAACATCCATAACCTCTTTCGGCGTTACTCTTAATCCATCTTTCTTTTCTATCTCGATATTAGAGTCTTCTAACTTGGCATCAATTTCTGGGCCACCGCCATGGACAATAACAACCTTATACTTATTTTGCAATTTCTTTATACAATCAAAAAAGACACTATTTAATCGATTCAACATGCTACCGCCACATTTAACTACAATATAATCACTCATCTTCTCTCTCCTTATGTACGATAACAAGCATTTATTTTCACATATTCATAACTTAAGTCGCAGCCCCAAGCTGATCCCGTTGCATCTCCTAAATGTAAACACACATCAATTTTTATTTCATGTTCTTGTAATTTCTTTGTCATTTCCTCTTCAGAAAACATTTGAGGCTCACTATTTTTTAATACGGCAATAGATTGAAGAGTGATATCAATTGTATTTGGGTTAATAATTACTTCACTCTGTCCAGTACTACTAATAATTCGTCCCCAATTTGGGTCCTCACCGTATATCGCTGTTTTCACAAGACTGGAACCGACTATTTGTTTTGCAATTTTCTTTGCTTCTTCATTTGTTCTAGCCCCTAACACGTTCACTTCTATTAACTTCGTAGCACCTTCACCATCTTGTGCAATTTTTTTCGCTAAATCTTCACATACCTTTTGTAAAGCAACTACGAAAGTTTCCCAGTCTTCATGTTCCATATTCATCGTTTTCGTTTCTGATAATCCACTTGCCATAGCGATGACCATATCATTTGTAGAAGTATCTCCGTCCACCGTAATTTGATTAAACGTATGATTCGTAATTTGTGATAATGCTGTTTGCAATACTTCATGCTCTATATTGGCGTCTGTTGTAATAAAACTAAGCATCGTTGCCATATTCGGTTTGATCATCCCTGAACCTTTTGCGACCCCAGCAATGATCACTGCTTCCCCATCAATTATCATCTCATAGCAAGTTTCTTTCGTTATAAGATCTGTCGTTAAAATTGCTTCACAAAAAGAATAAGCTTCACTTACTTCCTTTGTTGGCACAAGAGATTCAATTCCCTTTCGAATGATATCCATCGGTAAAGGTACTCCAATTACACCTGTTGAAGCGACTGCGACGTACTTTTCTTTTACTCCAAAGTGTTCCGCTCCTAATGTTCGCATCTCATAAGCATCTTGCAACCCTTTCATCCCCGTACAAGCATTTGCATTGCCGCTATTTACAACAATTGCTTGTAATTTCCCTTCTGCTGCTATGCTATCCTTCGTTACTTGCAACGGCGCTGCTTGTATTTGATTTGTTGTATACACAGCGGCACATGATGCTGGCACCTCACAAACGATTGCACCCATATCCTTTTTCACCTTTTTCAGACCATTTGCAGTACCGATTGCCAAAAAGCCTTTTGGTGTAACAATTGAACCATTTGCTAATTTTGTAATAGACGATGCTTTAATCATAATTTCCCCCTTATGGATAAAGCGGCATATGCTGTAAACCCGTTGTCTCTTCTAGTCCCGCTAATAAATTTGCATTTTGAACTGCTTGCCCTGCCGCACCTTTCATCATATTGTCTATAACAGAAACGACCGTAACTCTTTCTGTTCTTTCATCGTAAGCTATCCCAATATCACAATAATTTGAGCCCCTTACTTCTTTCGGACTTGGAAATTCTCCTTGCGAGCGAACTCGAACGAAAGCTGAGTATTCATACGTTTCTTCATACAACTTTTGAAGTTGCTCTATTTTCATTTCCTCTTTCACTTTCGCATAAAGTGTAATCATAAT
This sequence comes from Bacillus sp. FDAARGOS_1420, assembly GCF_019344915.1. Classification (NCBI taxonomy): domain Bacteria; kingdom Bacillati; phylum Bacillota; class Bacilli; order Caryophanales; family Bacillaceae; genus Bacillus; species Bacillus sp. FDAARGOS_1420. Next base: position 3,191,390 of record NZ_JAHWJB010000002.1, read on the forward strand.
CCCTCGTGATATCGGTATTAAATGTGTACTAAACGTGATTGGCTTCGTTTCACGATTCCACTCTGCAAGCATTTGCTCAATCTCAGGAACATGCTGATGCTGATTAACTTTATAAATGTGTAAGTTATCGTATAACTCAGGAAAGTGAGTCATTGTTGTTGGCGTTTTGCCCGCTCCAGATACTCCTGATTTCGCATCAATAATAATCGAAGCTTCTTCAATCATGCCGCTACGTACTAACGGCGCTACCGCTAATAATGCAGCTGTAGCAAAACATCCTGGGTTTGCAATTAAATTTGCATTTTGGATCTCAGGCCTTTTCCATTCACTTAATCCATATACTGCTTTCCTAAGAAGTTCTTCCTGTGCAGCTGGCCTTTTATACCACAATTCATATGACGAGGGATCTATCATACGAAAGTCTCCAGATAGGTCAATTACTTTTAAACCTACTGCCAATAATTTTGGTGTTAACTCTGCCGATACTCCCGCTGGAGTTGCTAAAAATACAATTTCAGCTTCCTTCTCTATTTTCTCCGCATCAATTTCTTGTAACGTATGGACAAGAACATTTCGAAAATGCGGGTATACATTTGTTATAAATTCACCAACTTGTGAAAAAGAATGGAGAGATGCTATCGAAAAATATGGATGTTGCTCTAATAACCGAATTAACTCAATACCTCCATATCCAGTTGCTCCAATAATTGCGACTTTCATAAGCTCCTCCTCATATCTATTCTTTAAATTAAGTTTGATTATAATATTGCATAATTATAAAGTCAATTAAATATTTATAATTTTTAAAAACTTAAAAATATTACCCTCACTATAAAAGCGATATATATAAGTGGATTTTTATGCAAAAATAGTGCATAGTAGTATTTTTATTTCACTTCAAGTACAATAAAACAATACATGTATACATACAGGCGGGGAAAACATGAATAAAAAATTAATTGAGAAAATGATTATAAAAAGTTTTCGGCAATATCAATGTAATCCTGTTTCAAAAGAGGATCAGGCAACGCTAATTAAACATATTCAAATGATAATTCATTCAAATACTGAAATTGATGTATACGAAGCTGTTGAGGATATCGTTTACGATTATGTGACTGGAAAATAAAAAATAGGAGATTTCCATATGGAAATCTCCTATTTTTTACTTAATGATTTGCCTGCAATGCGTTCAAATAAACCTGGGAATAATGCGTAGAGCTTTGGCCCCATTCCCATCCACTTCGGCAAGTTTACTTCACGTTTTTTCGTTTGCATCGCCTTTACGATTTGTTCTGCTACATATGTTGGTTTTAACATGTAACGTCCCATATTTTTCACATATGTACCTGATTGATCGGCTATTTCAAAAAAGTTCGTATCTATCGGTCCTGGGTTAATTGCTGTTACATACACATTTGTGTTAGATAGCTCCATACGTAAACTATTCGTAAATCCTAATACAGCGTGTTTTGTCGCTGCATAAGCACTCGACTTCGGAGTTGCAATTTTTCCAGCCAATGAAGCAATATTAATAATTTGTCCTTCGTTCCTTTTTACCATATTAGGTAATACCGCTTTCGTACAAGCTACTAATCCAAATACATTTACTTGAAACATATCCTTTACTTCATCCATTGAAGCATCTTCAAACGTTTTAAAAATACCAAACCCAGCATTATTTACCAATATATCAATACGTCCTACTTCTTGTAATACCTTTGAAAAAACAGATTGTACTTTCGTTTCTTCACTTACATCTAATACATAGTAATAGCAAGGCGTATTATAAGCTACTTTAATTTTGTCTGCTAATGCTTGTAGCTTCTCTTCTGTTCGAGCCATTAATACCGGCGTCGCCCCTTGCTCTGCAACCTGCATTGCAACTTGCTCTCCAATTCCACTAGAAGCACCTGTAATGACGATTACTTTTTCTTGTAAACGTCCCGTCATTGCTGTCACCTACTTTGCATAATAAATCAATTGTTGTGAAGATTCATCAATCATCACTTGTTGATTATATGCTAAAAAGTCTAATTGTCCAACAGTTTCTGAGATAGTAAGTGGCAATTGCTCTTTATATAATACCGGAAATAGTTTTACACACACTTCAAATGCTGTCATTGGCTTTTCCTTTAATAGTTCAAGCACTTTAAAAGCACGTGTCTCTTGCTTTTGTAATCTTGTTTCAATAAGTTGTTTCACATTCAGAACATCTTCCCCATGCCCTGATAAAATCCGTGAAATATTCATTTCACTTAAACGTTTTAACGTTTGATTGTACTGCAATAAAGGATGCGCTCTTTCTGTTTGCCCTTCATATGGTGGTTCTAATATTGGATTTGAAGAAATATGACTAATGAGAGCATCCCCACCAATTAATATTCCATCAGATTCTCTATATAATGAAATATGAGTGGAAGCATGACCCGGGGTTTCAATCACTATAAATCCAGGTAACGAATCTATACGATCTCCCTCTCTCACGGTATGTGTTAACGATCTATTACAAGAATATTTAAGTGTCTTCGTCGTCAATAACGCCTCACCATTCAGAAATACTGCTGGAACGCCGAACTGCAAGGCTGTCTCTTTAAAAAATTCATGATACCTCTTTAAAAATTCAGCATTCTGTGTAATCCACGGTTCATTCCAAGGATGTCCGATAATCTTTACTTTTTCAGAAAATGTATTTAAAAGTCCGCAATGATCCGCATGGTGATGCGTAATCACTACCGTTTCAATATCTTCTATCTTATATCCTAATGCACCTAATTGACTTTCTAGTGCTTTCTTTGCTTCTTCTGTATTTGTCCCTGTATCAATTAACGTTAATGTTTCTCCCTCAACTAAAAACACATTCACTGTCTCAACTGCAAATGGAACAGGAATCTCCATTCGATGAATCGCCGTCATGCTTAGCCCCCCCTGTCTTTTTCCGGTTCAAAAATGAATACCTCTTCAGTTTACAACTTCCCTATAAATTTGTCATTATTTTCAGATAAAAAGAGGTCTTTTCCATAAAAAAACGAATGTATGTACATTTATAAGTATTTCTAACCAAATTTAAAGGAGGCACATCATGTCTATGCAAAACATTTCCTTTCTCGGTGCAGGCTCTATTGCCGAAGCGATTATTGGTGGCTTATTAAACGCAAATGTTGTTAAGGGAGAACACGTCACTGTAAGTAATCGTTCTAACGAGACAAGATTACAGGAGTTACATAAAAAATACGGTGCCAAAGGTACACATAATAAAAAGGAATTACTTGCTGATGCAAATATTCTTTTTCTAGCTATGAAGCCAAAAGATGTCGCAGAAGCGGTTATTCCTCTTAAAGAATACATAAATAATGACTTGCTTATTATTTCGTTATTAGCAGGTGTTTCTACTCATTCAATTAGAAACCTACTTCAAAAAGACGTTCCGATTATTCGTGCAATGCCAAATACATCTGCAGCCATTTTAAAATCCGCTACCGCTATCTCACCTTCAGAACACACAACAGAGGAACATATTCGCACTGCAACATCTTTATTTGAAACGATTGGTCTCGTCTCTGTAGTAGAAGAAGAAGATATGCATGCTATCACTGCATTATCCGGAAGTGGGCCAGCTTATATTTATTACGTGGTAGAAGCACTGGAAGAGGCAGCAAAAAAAATTGGTTTAAAAGAAGATGTTGCAAAATCTCTTATTCTTCAGACGATGATTGGTTCTGCTGAAATGCTAAAAGCAAGCGAAAAACACCCTTCTATTTTGCGAAAAGAAATTACTTCTCCTGGCGGAACAACTGAAGCAGGTATTGAAGTATTACAGGAGCATAATTTTCAACAAGCATTAATCTCATGTATTACACAAGCAACGAAACGATCACACGATCTTGGAAAAACATTAGAAGAAATAGCAAAAGAAAAATAAAAAACGGAGCTCAACTTTATTTGAGCTCCGTTTTTACTTTAATCATATGATATGCTTTTAGTTATTACTCTTACCAAAAATCTCTTCTTGCAAACGACGACCTGTCGGTGTTGCTGCAAGGCCACCTTCTGCTGTTTCACGAAGTGCTACTGGCATCGTTTGTCCAATTCTAAACATCGCCTCAATAACTTCATCACATGGAATTGTACTAGTTACACCAGCTAATGATAAATCAGCTGAAATCATGGCATTCGCAGCTCCTGCTGCATTACGTTTTACACAAGGTACTTCTACAAGCCCTGCAACAGGATCACATACTAAACCAAGCATATTCTTTAACGAAATCGCCATCGCTGTAGCTGCTTGATCTTGTGTTCCACCAGCCATCTCAACTGCTGCTGCAGCTGCCATTCCACTTGCTGAACCTACTTCAGCTTGGCAACCTCCTGCCGCGCCAGAAATACAAGCATTATTCGCAACAACCATACCGAAAGCTCCTGCTGTAAATAAAAATTCAATCATTTCTTCGCGTGTCGGCTGTAATTTTTCTTGCAGTGCAAACAGTACACCTGGCACTGTTCCAGCAGACCCTGCTGTTGGTGTTGCACAAATAATTCCCATCGCCGCATTTACTTCATTTGTCGCAACAGCTTTACTCACTGCGTCCAAAATCGTATCTCCAGATAAGCCTTTTCCACTCTGCATATACGCTTGGACTTTCACAGCATCCCCGCCAGTTAAACCAGTCGGTGATTTTACACCACGAATACCGCGTTCTACTGCTTGTTCCATCACGACTAAGTTCTTTTCCATTCCAGCAATTACTTCTTCACGTGAGATATTTCTTGTTTGCATTTCACATTGAATCATAATTTCTGCGATTTTTACATTTTGCTCTTTAGCTTGCGCCACTAGTTCCGCTGCGTTCCGAAACATGGTGTGTCCCCCCTGCAATTAATCCATAATAGTTACTTGACAAATATTTTGTTGCCCATTTATTTCCGCAATTACTTCATCTGCTAATAATTCATCTGTTTCAATGACCATAAGCGCTCTTCTTCCTTTTTCTTTACGAGAAACACTCATTGTACTTATGTTAATCTCATGCTTAGCAAGGATTGAAGCTACAGCTGCGATAGCACCAAAGCGATCGTTATTTACAATAAGTAGTGCTGGACTCGTGCCTGTTAATTGAAGATCGAATCCGTTTAATTCTACAACTTCAATTTTACCGCCACCAATTGAGCAAGCAACAACTTCAATTTCCTCTTCACCTTTATACAGACGAATTTTCGCTGTATTTGGATGCGGAGCATTTGCATCTTCTTCAATGAATTCCACTTCAATCCCGCGTTCTTTTGCAATATCTAACGCACTTGGAATACGTAAATCATCTGTTTCAAATCCTAGTATTCCACCGATTAGCGCTACATCCGTACCGTGACCACGGTATGTTTTTGCAAATGAACCATATAATGAAATGCTAACTCTCTCTGGTTCATGACGAAACAGCTGACGAGCAACTTGCCCCATTCTTGCCGCGCCTGCTGTATGTGAACTTGATGGACCAATCATAACCGGACCAATAATATCAAACACTGAGCGATACTTCATCATAACTCCCCCTAAACCTCTATGAAAAAATTATTTACTATTCTATTAAGCTACCGAATCGGTTGCTGTTCCAGTCGTACCACGAATTTGTTCCGCTGTAAGAATTGGATAGTTTTTGAATAACAGTGAAGCAATATATCCTGAAATAATACCAGTTATAATAATAAATAAGAAACTTAGCATTACCTGCATTTAAAAATAATATAAGATAGTCCATAATAAAGTCTGGTAGCAATCCAAAGTTTAACACAGAACCCCTTACAAGCATAGCATAAACAAGTGAAACTCCCATTGCTTTCATACCTTTTGATGTTTTAAAGCTAAAAAGTGAAAAAAGACTTAGTACAAATAATAGTAATATCCTTCCTATTATAATTTCCATGTTGCTCTCTCACGATTTAGTCAACTTCACTTGTTATGACAAATGGCTAAAACGCATGTAGCCTACAATAAAGTGAAACTTTAATCAGTGGGGTTTTGTCCATCCCCCACTGATTATTAGCCCACACCAATCGGGCTTTTACGGGCAGTTATCTCCCACCTAACTTCCTCGCATTCGCCGAATTCTGAGATGGGAGTCTTACTGTCCGCAAATAGCGGGATAAATTATAATCTGCCCTCATTATAGCTTGTTTTTAATAAAACGCTTACTTTTAATGAATTTTAAAAGTTCTGAATAAAAATCCGTTTTTGCTACTTGTACCACTCGTATGTCGTCTGACTTATATAACAGTTTTTCTAAATGATCGGTATTATGTATTTTTACCCTATATCTTCACATCATTAAAACTTTCTGTTTCATCCTATATAAAAATAAAATGATAACAGTTTTATTTTTAATTTTTTTTAGAAATAAAAAAAATGGCAACCTATCGTCACCATTTTTTCACAACATTATTATCTGTCTACTGGAAATGATTTTAAATCCGTAGCTATTTCTGTATTAGAAAATAGCTCTCTTGCCTCTTTCAATAATTCCTTATATGTATCTCCTTGATAACGAGAACTAATATGAGTCAATATTAAGCGTTTTGCATTTGCCTGAAGTGCAATACTCGCAGCTTGCTTAGATGTGGAATGAAAATAATCATACGCTTGTTGTTCATCTTCTGCCGCAAAAGTTGCTTCATGAACAAGTACGTCAGCATCTTGCGCAAGCTCTCTACTCGCTTCGCAATATCGTGTATCGCCTAAAATTGTAATAACTCTTCCTTTTTGAGGCGGGCCAATAAAATCTTTTCCATCTAACACTGTGCCATTCTCTAATTCAACTACTTCACCATCTTTTAAGCGTTTAAAAACTGGACCAGGTTTCACACCCATTCCCAGTAACTTATCCACTAAAAGAGCTCCCTGTATATCTTTCTCTACAATTCGATATCCGAAACATTCAATTCCATGTGATAACCTTTTTGTTTCTACACAAAATTCATTATCCTCAAACACAATACCTTCTTCCGTAATCTCAACGATTTCAAGCGGATATTTAACATGTGTCGTACTTACTGATAATGCCACTTCAATAAATTGTTTAATTCCTTTTGGTCCATACACTGTTAAAGGTGTAGTCCCTCCTTGAAACGAACGGCTTCCTAATAAACCAGGCAACCCAAAAATATGATCACCATGTAAATGCGTAATAAATATTTTTTCAATGCGGCGTGGACGTACTGATGTATGTAATATTTGATGTTGCGTCGCCTCGCCACAATCAAATAACCAAGTCTGTCCTCGTTCTTCTAGCAATTGCAGAGCAATTGCTGAAACATTCCTTCCTTTCGAAGGAACACCTGCACCAGTTCCTAAAAATACAAATTCCACTTTCTTTCCTCCAGCTCTTTATATAATCTATCTTTCATCTTACGGAATGTTATTTCAAATGGCAAATCGAATTTACATAACCAATCATCTAGACAACTATATAACACGAACGTTATAATCAAAAAACTTAGTAATTGTTCGTGTTTTATGTTAAAATGATTATACTACATTTTAAGGGAGCGTTTTATTATGAAAGAAGCATTTCGTTTACAAACTGATTTTTCATCTTCATTTGATCGCTGGGTAAGTTCTTTCGTTTCTGATCACCCAGCACAATTAGAATGGACGACTTTAAAAGAATTAATCCATGAATATACAACAACACATACAAATGATTCGTTACCAACATATATTTCCTCAGCTTTAACATATTACGCACAACGCGTTTCAACAACAAACAGTTCAGAAATTGTTATTTTTGAAAATGCTACAATCTCATAATCTAAAATAAAAAAGCACTGATTACAGTGCTTTTTATTTATGTTCATTAAAGTATTTATTTTCCCGCCTTATTTCAAAAACTCCGCTTATTTCCTACTATATAGCCATCATAAATCTATTTGATTTTTCGAAAAAATAGATTAAAAAGATATTGACACTACGATTTTACAGTGCTAACATTCAACTTGTAATTGAATATGGTCTCTGTTAGGTGAGGCTCCTGTATAGAGAAACGCTGCTGCCCAAAAATGTCGAGAGACGCCAATGGGTCAACAGGAAAGGTCGGAATGAAGGCCTTTCTTAACGTAGCTGGTTTCAGTACCTATGCTATACAGTGCTAAAACTCAACGAGGGAGAGGTGCGTATGTTTTGTCATACACAAAAACTGTTTTTATCTATGCTTACTAACAGTCTTTGTTGTTGACTCTTTTTGACTACGAATTCAGACCTTTACTCGTTTTGAGTAAAGGTCTTTTTTATGTCTTTATGCACCTTACTATGAAACAAACATAGCATATTCAGAAACTACTAATTGTACGGAGGTGAGGAACAGTGGCAAGTGATGATTCGGCCCAGATACCCATATGTTTTACGTTAATATTTCACCATGTAGGTAGGAAAGAAGCTGTTCCTCCCAATTTTAAATAGTCGAGTAACAGATTGTTTCCTCCTTCATGAAAGAGGAGGAACTACCAATGTTAAATTTACAAAGACAAGAAACAAAGCATGCTTACGATCAAGATAGCATGAAAGCAAATAACGAATTATTAGTGGAAGTTGCAACACAGGATGTAAACTCTGCGTTAAAACTCTTAGAAACAACACAAGATGGTCTCTCTAAACAAGAAGCGTCTCGTAGACTTTCTTTATACGGTCCGAACGAAATTGCTCATAATAAAACATTGCCATGGTATATTCAATTTCTGCTGGCATTTAAAAATCCATTTATTTTTGTTTTGTTAGCTCTTGGAGCACTCTCTTTTTTCACAGATGATATACAAGGAACAATTGTCGTATCTGTAATGGTACTGCTAAGTGCAACGATTCGCTTTTTACAAGAATTCCGCTCTCAGAAAGCGGCGGATAAGTTAAAGGCTATGGTTCGAACAACTGCGAGTGTCTTTAGAATAGATGGATTTGTACACGAAACAAAAAACGTAACAAATTTAAATCGAAATTACACAACAGAAATTCCAATTGAAGAACTTGTACCTGGCGATATTATTTCACTTTCAGCTGGTGATATCGTGCCAGCTGATGTGCGTATTTTATCCGCAAAAGATTTATTTGTTAATCAGTCTTCTTTAACCGGGGAAGCACTTCCTGTAGAAAAATACGAAAACTGCTACCATACGGAAAATAAACATATATTACCGAATAACATGAAAAAAAATTACAATCCGCTCGATATGGAAAACCTTTGCTTTATGGGTACAAATATTGTTAGCGGTAGCGCAAAAGCTGTTGTTGTTTCAACTAGTACGGATACGTATTTCGGCTCTTTAGCAAAAAAGGTTATCGGAAAACGTGCAGAAACAAGCTTTGATAAAGGCGTAAACAAAGTAAGTTGGCTCTTAATCACATTCATGCTTATTATGGCACCCATTGTCCTTCTCATTAATGGATTCACAAAAGGAGATTGGCAAGAAGCTTTCTTCTTTGCTATTGCTGTTGCAGTTGGTCTTACACCTGAAATGCTGCCAATGATTGTAACTGCTAATTTAGCTAAAGGTGCCGTTAACATGTCTAAACAAAAAGTAATTGTAAAACAGCTCAACTCTATTCAAAACTTAGGTGCTATGAACATTCTTTGCACAGATAAAACTGGAACTTTAACAGAAGATAAAGTTGTCCTAGTTCGTCATTTAGATCCTAACGGAAATGAATGCGATCGTGTATTACACTTTGCCTATTTAAATAGCTTCTATCAAACGGGATTGAAAAATTTAATAGATAAAGCTGTTATTGAACATACAGAGGAAAACCATAAATTTGATCCATCAGCTTTTCAAAAGCTAGATGAAATTCCATTCGATTTTGCTCGTCGTCGTATGTCTGTCATCGTGAAAGATATTTCAGGTGAACATACAATGGTTTGTAAAGGTGCCGTAGAAGAAATTTTATCAATCTGTAATTACACTGAAGTTGATGGGCAAATTGTCCCTCTCACTGAAGAAATGAGAGCAAATGTAAAACATCTTAGCGAAACTTTAAATAGTGAAGGAATGCGTGTCATCGCTGTAGCATACAAGAAAGATAACAAACCTTATCATAAAGCTTATGCAGTACAAGATGAATCCGCTATGATCCTTACTGGATATATCGGCTTTTTAGATCCACCAAAACCATCTGCTGCTTCTGCAATTCAAGCATTGCAAAAACACGGCGTACAAGTGAAAATCTTAACTGGTGATAACGAAATTGTTACAAGAAAGGTTTGTAAAGACGTTGGATTAAATATAGGAGAGCCTGTCCTCGGTTACGAAATCGATTCTTTACCAGATAAAGCATTAGCAAAACTGGCAGAAGAAACAACAGTGTTCGCAAAACTAAATCCAATGCAAAAATCTCGTATTATTCACGTATTACAAGGTAATGGTCATACTGTAGGTTACATGGGCGATGGCATTAACGATGCCGTGGCATTACGTGAAGCTGACGTTGGAATATCTGTTGATACCGCTACCGATATCGCAAAAGAATCTTCTGATATTATTTTACTCGAAAAAAGTTTAACTATATTAGAAGCAGGTATTTTAGAGGGACGTACTACGTTCGGCAATATTTTAAAATATATCAAAATGACGGCGAGCTCTAACTTCGGAAATGTATTTAGTGTATTAATAGCAAGTGCTTTCATTCCATTTTTACCGATGCTTGCAATTCATCTCTTAATTCAAAACTTACTTTATGATATTTCACAGCTTTCAATTCCATGGGATAAAATGGATAAGGAATTTCTAGAGAAGCCTAGAAAATGGGATACTGCAAACTTGCGTAACTTCATTATTTGCATCGGTCCAATTAGCTCTATATTCGATATTATCACATTCGTTGTCATGTGGAATGTATTCGGTGCAAATACACCTGGAGAACAATCACTATTCCAATCTGGTTGGTTTGTCGTCGGGTTACTAACTCAAACATTAATTGTCCATATGATCAGAACACAGAAAATTCCGTTTATTAAAAGTACAGCATCAATACCAGTTCTTGTATTAACCGCTTGTATTATGGCAATCGGAATTTACATTCCATTCTCACCACTTGGTGCAGCAATTGGTTTACAAGCATTACCACTAAGCTATTTCCCGTGGCTCATAGGAATATTATTAGGTTATGCTTTCTTAACACAATTCCTGAAAAAGCTTTATATTAAAAAATTCCATAGCTGGTTGTAAAAATGAGAATGAGTGGGTATTTCTCACTCATTCTCAAAAAATATAACATGTACTTATATGTATGGAGGTGACCATGATGATATGGTATGACATCGTATTAAGGTTATTTATAGCAATTATTGTAGGAGCTTGCATCGGAATGGAAAGACAATGGAGACATCGAATGGCTGGTTTGCGGACAAATGCTCTCGTATCACTTGGCGCCTGTATATTTGTTTTATTATCCGTCATGCTTGATCATGATGCTAGTCCATCACGCATCGCCGCTCAAGTTGTTAGTGGTATTGGCTTTTTAGGAGGCGGTGTTATTATTCGTGACGGTTTTAGTATTAGAGGGTTAAATACAGCGGCAACTTTATGGTGTGCAGCTGCTGTTGGTACTCTTACAGGTGCTGGCTTCCTCGTTGCAGCTATGCTAGGTGCAGCCGGCGTCTTACTAGCAAATATACTACTACGCCCAATCGCTCTATTTATGAATAATAAATCAAAAGAAGATTTACCCGAGCAAACAAACTACTTACTTTCTCTTACTTGTTCAGAAGAAAATGAAGCACATATTCGTTTTCTTCTCATGCACATGGTAAGTTCTGAAGGTATCGGTTTAAAAGAATTGTACAGTGAAGACGTTGATTCTAACCAAAAAGTATGTATACAAGCTACATTACATTGCAATACAAATGCAGCTGTCTTAATTGAAAAAATAGTAAGTAGAATGCTTTTAGAATCCGGTGTTACTGCCGCGGGGTGGAAGACAACACTAGACTTAGAAGCAAGTTAAATCATAAAGGTGTCATGAATAAAACAGAAGATTTAATATTCATGACACCTTCTGTTTTATTTTCAAGTTATTAGCAACCGCTAGGAATAACTAAAAGTAATCCATACTCATTCAATCTTTTTGTTTCAATTTAGTATGGGGCTAAAAAAGAAGGGTTTAAATCTCTAAAACCTTCTACATAAACTTATTTTCTAATTTTTGCTGAAACGACTTTTCTTGCTTACGCAATAATTGACTACCTCTCTGTAAAAGAGGTGTTCCATACTTTTCATTAATTTGATCAATAACAGCAAGTAACGGCTCTTCTTTCGCATCTTCTTCGAATGAAAACAAATCTAACTGTTTCACTGATTCTGTCTTCCACTCTAATTCAGTAGCTGTAACACCTAACAGACGAACAGAATCACCATCCCAGTGTTGCTTCCATAAACGTGATGCTGATTGGAAAATAACCCGTTCTTCCCATATTGCATTTTTCAATTGTTTACTCCGTGTTACCGTGCGACGATCATGGTATTTAATCATAATTTGAATGTTATAACTAACGAGAGTTCGTTTTTGTAGCCTTTTGCTTACTGATTTCGATAATCTTTCTAACATATCAAGTAATTCTTTTTCTTCGTCCATATCCTTTGAGAAAGTCATCGAATTTCCAACGCTTTTATGTTGTCCCATTTGATTCGGATCAACTTCCCTGTCATCCATACCTTTTGCACGTTTTTGTAAATCAACACCGTGCTTTCCAATTTTAGCGCGAATGATATGCTCGTCTCCTTTTGCTAACTGTTCAATTGTATGTATATGAATGTCTTTTAGTTTTTCAGCTGTTTTCTCTCCGATTCCATGCATCTCTGCAACTGATCGTGGCCAAATAATTTCTGGGATATCACGTTTTCGAAGTACTGTAATTCCAAGAGGTTTTTTCATATCTGAAGCAGTCTTTGCTAGGAAAAGGTTTGGGGCAATCCCAATGCTACATGGAAGCTGTAACTCTGTTAGTAACGCTTGTTGAATCATCTTCGCTATTTCAAGAGGCGAACCGAGCGCATAGCAATCTGTAATATCTAAATACCCTTCATCTATAGAAAACGGTTGTATTTTTTCTGTAAAACGGGAAAGAATTTGAAACATTTGAAATGAAGCTTCTCGATATAATGTAAAATTAGGGTGCCTCACAACTAATTGCGGGCATAATCGCTTCGCTTCCCATAGAGGCATCGTCGTACGTATTCCATATTCTCTCGCCTCATAACTACATGTTATGATAATCCCTTTTCTCTCTTTTTCATTCCCCGCAATCGCTAATGGCTTTCCTTGTAATGATGGGTCATGAGCAATTTCAACAGATGCGAAAAAGCAATTCATATCTACATGTAAAATGACACGACCATTTTTCGGATACATTTCTCGCATACTACTCACCCCCAAAAGAACATTTGTTCCTTCATTATATCAAATTTCTTTACACTTTATAATAATTATTGGCTTTTCTCTATCTATTTTTTGTTATACTGTACGTAACAAATGGATATTATTGTAAAGGAGATGAATCGTTATGAAACAACATAATAAACTCAATTATGTATTTATTATTATTATAGTAATCCTTGCGATTAATTATTTGTTACTTCCCCTTTTTAACATTAACATTTACGCTTTAGGAATCTTCTCTCATTTCATACGTTTTACAACAACTTATGTACTTCCGTGGGTCTTCTTATATTGGCTTATCCGCCTTGTGAAAGCAATTGAATCAAAATAAAAAAAAGACGTGTAAACCATAATTGGTTCACGCGTCTTTTTTTATTACTTACTTCGCTACTTCTTCAATAATAGCTACAACTAATTCTGCTGTTTTCGCTAATTCTTCAACAGGAATTTTTTCATTTGTTGTATGAATTTCTTCATAACCAACTGCTAAGTTAACTGTTGGGATACCATGTCCTGCGATTACGTTCGCATCACTTCCGCCACCACTTTGGTGAAGAGAAGGCGTACGACCAATGTTTTCAGCTGCACGTTTCGCAACTTCTACAACGTGATCGCCAGCAGCAAACTTAAATCCTGGATACATAACGTTTACTTCAACGTCTGCATGACCACCCATTTCTTTTGCAGTTGTTTCAAATGCTTCTTTCATTTTTGCAACTTGTGCTTCCATTTTCTCATTTATTAAAGAACGAGCTTCTGCAAAGATTTGAACATGATCGCAAACGATATTTGTTTGTGTACCACCTTCAAAACGTCCAATATTTGCAGTTGTTTCAGAATCGATACGACCAAGTGGCATCTTTGCGATTGCTTTTGCTGCGATAGTAATTGCAGATACACCTTTTTCTGGTGCTACGCCAGCATGAGCTGTTTTCCCGCGAATAATCGCATTCACTTTCGCTTGTGTTGGCGCTGCAACTACAATTTCACCAACTTTTCCATCACTATCTAATGCATAACCATATTTTGCTGTAATGCGCTCGCGGTCTAACGCTTTTGCGCCAATAAGACCAGATTCTTCTCCAACTGTAATAATAAATTCAATTTTACCATGAGGAATGTTTTTCTCTTTTAAGACACGAATCGCTTCAAACATAGATGCTAATCCAGCTTTGTCATCGGCTCCTAAAATTGTAGTACCATCTGATACGATATATCCATCTTTAATAGAAGGCTTAATTCCATTACCAGGAACTACTGTATCCATATGAGAAGTGAAATAAATTGTATCAACACCGTCTTTTGTTGCTGGTAAAGTACAAATTAAGTTACCTGCACCATGACCAGTCACACCCATCGTGTCATCCTCAAATACTTCTACACCTAAAGCAGTAAATTTCTCTGTTAACACTTTGCAAATTTCTGCTTCAAATTTCGTTTCAGAATCTACTTGTACTAACTCCATAAATTCATTTACTAAACGTTCTTGATTAATCATAAGACTGCGCCTCCTGCACTACCATTATGTATGTAACAACATTAATTATAACAGAATTTCGCAAAAGTTTCGAAATACAAGACAAAAAACAGATGGTTAACACATCTAGATACCCATCTGCCTTATATTACTCGTTTAACAATACCCAGCGCATATGATCTTCCCAGATGCCATTTACCATTAGCATTTTTCGAGATACACCTTCATATTGAAATCCTATCTTCGTCACTACTTGTATAGATGCTAAATTTCGTGGCATAATTGGTGCTTCTATACGATGTAAATGAAATTCTTCAAAGGTAACTTGAATTGCTTTTCTAAGCGCTTCTGTTGTGTAACCTTTATTCAATTCTTCCTTATCTAATTTATAACCGAGTACACAAGATTGATAAATTCCGCGAACAATTAGATTAAATGAAATACATCCAATAATTTTTGTATCATCACCCTTTTTAAAAATCCAAAGCCTGATAATCTTGCCTTCCGCGAACTCTTTTCTATCCTTTTGTAACTTTTTCTTTTGATAATCTAACGTGAAAAAACCCTCCGGTCTATACTCTTCCCACGCTTTTAAAAATTCACGATTTTTGTCGTAATATTGAAGAACTTTTTCCGCATACGACTCATCAATTTCTCTTAAATGTAAACGATCTGTCTCGTATATTTTCATCATTGTATCTCCATTCTTCAGCTTGCATAACAAAAAATTAATAATCTATCTTTTAACATATTCTCTACGTATGCTCAAATTCCCTGTAATATTTTGCATCCCCTTCCCGAATTTTGTCCTTTCTCTCCCCTTGTCCACAATTTCATTTCTCGTTACAATGAAATTGTACTGATTTGCAAGGAGGTTTAACGATGCATAAAAAAGCTCAAAAAATTATGGTTTATATAATGTTAATTTCTATGCTTGTAACAACATTACTTACTGGCGCAAGTATGTTTTGGTAAAAAGGACGATTCACTCGTCCTTTTTTTACTGCTTACACATACAAAATAGACCATCTCGAAATCGAGATAGTCTATCTTGTAATGAACATTTTATTTTATATATATTACAATTGCTACAATGCTAAAGGAAAAGGCCATTACAAGTGCTATTACAAAACTTGTATATTGTTTCTGCTGAAATGCCCCAATAACAAAAGTAAGATTGAGTAATGCCATAAATACAATCGCTACAACGTAAGAACATATATTAAAAGTTGCCAATATGAATGTAATAACAAATAGAAAACCAACACAAAACTGCATGTAAGAAATTTTTGGATTTAAATACATATGAGCAACCCCTTTACTCAATTATCTTTATATATTCTCATTAACGCATGGTTATGTACACATGTCAAGACAACTTATAATAAAAGAAAAAGCCAACCGTTTCGTTGACTTTTCCAAATACTATGGCCCCTTTTTCCTTCGCCAATTGCTGAAATGTTTTTTTCGATTTCACAATCGATACTTTTGTTCCAATTGGAATACGATCAAACAAATATTCCACATCATGTTTCTTCATTCTTATACATCCTTGCGAAATATATTTTCCAATTGAACTAGGCTGGTTTGTCCCGTGTATCCCATACTTACTTCCATCCGTTCCTCTTGCATTAAATCCCATCCACCTCGATCCAAGTGGATTTTTTGGAGAGCCCCCAGGAATATCCTTCGCAATATAATAGGGATCCTTCGCCTTCAATACAATGTCAAAGGTTCCTTCTGGGGTTAATTCATTTGTTTTTCCTGTCGCTACTGGAAAAACCTTTTGGATCTTCCCATCATCGATGTAAGCTAGTTTATTCGTTGCTTTATTTACAATTATAAAAGGATCTCCAGCACGTGGGTTATCACCAAGAGGCCAGATCGGTGATAGAGAAAGACATAATAATAAAGAAAGAAGATACGGCATATATAGTTCCTACCTTCTAAATAAGTTCTTTTATATTATCCTTTCCCCTAAAACGACTTTTAATGAGTAAATATTGCTCCATCTCATAAACAAGTTGAACAAGTTTTGCACGTATTTCAAATTCTTCTCGCGAGACTGGTAAAGGCATTTCTCTAAATACTTCTCGCATTTCTTGAAGTTGTCTTAACGAAATGACCCCTGTACTTTCAGGTCGAATAGAATTCCCTATATTTTCAATTACGTCTGCAATCATATCAGCTTGTTCATACGTCCAAGATAGTGATGCAGCTAATGGTATCATGCGCTCCAAAATTTCAAATTGTTGCATACGCATATCAAAATACCGATAATAATAGTCATCTTCACGCATAAATTCATTCTCAAGTTTTTTAAATGATAAATCTTTCGCTTCTTTCAGCATCATTTCTGTTTCAATTAATTCGGCCCCACTCCAATTACTATCTCGATTCCGTAAATAAACGACCATTTCAAACAAAATCGTTCTGAAATGCTCTTCTATTTTTCCTTGATACTCTTTCAGTTTATTCTCACTGCTTGGCATGTACATGTTTACTAATAAAGCAACACTAATTCCAATCGTTAATATAGCAATTTCATTACCAACTATAGACCATGTAATTTGCTTTAATGAATACAGATGCATAACGATAACCGAGCTCGTGACAATCCCTTCTTGAATTTTGCACATAACTGCAGTTGGAATAAAGGTAAGCAGTAATACGCTAATCGCTAGTGGTGTATAACCAATCGTTTCAAAAATACAAAACGCAAATACCATTGATAATACACAAGCTAAAAAACGGTGCAACGATACTTGAACGGATTTTCGTTTCGTATTTTGCACGCATAAAATGACTAAAATACCAGCTGAACTATAAAATTCTAATCCTAATAACTGAGCAATAAAAACTGCAGCACCCGTTCCAAGCGCTGTTTTCACTGTTCTATATCCAATTTTAAACATATCATTACTCCTATATGTATAAATGTATTTAAAAATAGTATAAAAAAAGGATGACGCAATGTCATCCTTTTCTACCTATTATTCACGTACCCTTCACATATTACAATATCTTTTGCAAAAATTCTTTTGCACGGTCACTTTTTGGTGCTGTAAAAAACTCTTCCGGATTACTATCTTCTACGAGCTTTCCACCATCTAAAAAGAGAACACGGTCTGCTACTTCTTTTGCAAATCCCATTTCATGTGTAACGATTGCCATCGTCATTCCTGTCGTAACTAATGATTTCATAACTTCTAACACTTCTTTCACCATTTCTGGATCTAGCGCAGAGGTCGGTTCATCAAATAACATAACTTCCGGTTCCATCGCTAACGCTCTTGCAATTGCTACACGTTGCTTTTGTCCTCCTGAAAGACGATTTGGATATGAATCTTTCTTATCAAGCAGTCCCACTTTATCCAAAAGTTCCTGAGCCTTTTTCTCAGCCACTTGCTTCGTTACTCCTTTTACATTGATAGGAGCATACGTAATATTTTCTAATACAGTCATATGAGGGAATAAGTGAAAATGTTGAAATACCATTCCGACATTTTCACGAACATGCATAATATTTGTTTTCGGATTCGTTACTTCTTCCGTTCCAATCCAAATTTGACCATTTGTCGGTGCTTCTAGTACATTCATACAGCGTAAAAACGTTGACTTTCCAGATCCAGACGGTCCGATAATTGCAACAACTTCTCCTTTTTCAATCGTTGTTGTAATTCCTTTTAATACTTCATTTTTTCCAAATGACTTATGAAGGTTTTCAACTTTAATCACTTTTCTTCATTCTCCCTTCAATGGCTTTCCCGACTAATGTAAGAATAATGACTAACATATAATAAATAAGTCCAACAAACAGTAATGGTTCAAGATATTTAAACGTTTCACCGCCTACAATATAAGCACGGCGCATTAAATCTGTGGCTCCAATTACAGTTACTACAGCCGATTCTTTCGTAAGAGTCGCAAATTCATTTACAAGTGCTGGTAATATTTTTTTTAAAGCTTGAGGAAAAATAATATTTTTCATCATTTTCCCGTAAGGAATCCCTAAAGCCATAGCTGCTTCTGTTTGTCCTTTATCAACCGCTTGAATGCCGGCACGAATTACTTCTGACATATATGCACCTGAATTTAAACTAAATGCAAGTACAGCTGCTAAAAAGGCTGGTATCTCATATCCAATCATTTGCGGAACACCGAAATAAATAATCATTAATTGTAATACTAGTGGTGTACCACGAAATATTGAAGTATATATATCTGCTGCAATATTTAATGCTCGTATTCTAGCAATTTTGCAAAGTGCTAATAACGTCCCTAAAATAAATCCTGCTAAAGCTGATGCAGCTACAATTTTTAATGTAACTTCTAAGCCCTTTAATATATATGGTATTGAAGGCGTAATTGCCGAAAAATCCAAATTCATCCTTTTCATTCCCCTCACAGAAAAGTGAAAGGCAGCTTATTTTCCGCTGCCAAACCATTTCTTAACTAATTTATCCATCTCTCCATTTTCTTGCATTTTCTTAATTACTTTATTAAATTCTTCTGTTTTATCACTATTTTTTGGAAGAGCAATTGCTGCCCCTACTTCTTCTGGTGCTTCTTGAATTTCAATTCCTTGTAGTTCTTTCATTTTTTCTAAATAATTTTTTGCAACCGTGTCTTCTATAATTGCAGCGTCAAAACGACCAGCTTTAATTTCTTGTACGATTTCTGGTATACGGTCACGTCCCTCAGCTTTGAAATCGACTTGTTTCTGAAATTCTTTTGCCTTTTCTTCTTGAATTGACCCTGTTTGTACCCCTACTTTTTTCCCTTTTAAATCTTCTAACGATTTAATATTAGAGCCCTTTTTTGAAACGATCATATTTTTAGCAACAAAATATATATCTGTGAAATCAGCATTATTTTTACGCTCTGCAGTTGGCGTCATACCTGCCATAACGAAATCAACTTTTCCTGAATTAAGAGATGCTAATAATCCGCCAAAATCCATATCTTTCACTTTTACTTCATATCCAAGTTCTTTTCCGATATATTTTGCAATATCAACATCAAAGCCGATAATTTCATCACTTTTTGAAGCTTCCACGTATTCATACGGTTTATAGTCTGCTGAAGTCCCCATAACGAGTACTTTTTTATTTTTGCCATTCGCCTTTTCTTCCCCATTACTACAAGCACTGAACATACTTACAATTAAAATAAGTGCAAATGATATTGATAATAACTTCTTCATCTTTCTTCCCCCTAATAATGTATATTTAAAAGTTTAATAGAATATTTATTCGATGTTTGTATTGTATCAGCACTTTCATTTTTATGCAATATTTAAAATAAAAATAAATAAAATAACAGCATTAAAGCTGTTGTCAATGCATAAAAACATGCATAAAACAACAAATTCCTGCATGTTTAATTATTTTAAAAACTAAATAAAAAAGGCGGTACACCCACTTGATTGTGGACGTACCGCCTTTTTCTCTTCCTTATAGTTCTTCGCAATTATCTTCGAAATAAGATTGTAGTTTTGCAATTACTTGCATTGGTTCATGACCTTCAATTTCATGACGTTCTACCATCGTTACAATTTTTCCATCTTTCAATAACGCAAATGATGGAGATGAAGGTGGATATCCTTCAAAATATTCACGAGCTCTTGCTGTTGCTTCTTTATCTTGACCCGCAAATACTGTTACAAGGTGGTTAGGGCGTTTATCATAATGTACGAAATGTGCAGCAGCAGGACGAGCAATGCCACCTGCACAACCACATACAGAGTTTACCATTACAAGTGTTGTACCATTTCTTTTAAATGCTTCTTCGACTGCTTCTGGTGTCGTCAATTCTGTATATCCCGCAGAGACAATCTCTTCACGCGCTTGACGGACAACATCATTCATAAAAAAGTTAAAGTTAATCAATCTTTTCCCTCCTCTAATTCTACCTATTTGTATCTTACCAGTTAATGTTTATGAAATACAAGTAAGTTTACTTGTATTTAGGCATAGAAAAGGTGTTAGAGCCCTTGCTCTAACACCTTTTTTTAATGGCCACGATGCTTTTGCTTTGCTTTTTGTACTTTAATTAAACGTCTTCTTTGTTTTTCAGCTTCTCGCTTCTCTTTAGACTGCACTTTCTTTTCTTGTTTATACAATTCATAAGATAAACTAATCGCTTCTTGTGCCTTAGTAAAACGTTTTACATTTACTTCTTTTGCCGCTTGTCGTATGATACGTTTTATATTTTTGGGACGCTGTTTTTCTTTCACTTCCACACCGCATTTTGCAACGTGCTGGAAATATGCTAACATTGGACCATTCACAAATATAAGTACTTCT
This sequence comes from Bacillus sp. FDAARGOS_1420, assembly GCF_019344915.1. Classification (NCBI taxonomy): domain Bacteria; kingdom Bacillati; phylum Bacillota; class Bacilli; order Caryophanales; family Bacillaceae; genus Bacillus; species Bacillus sp. FDAARGOS_1420. The sequence goes on from NZ_JAHWJB010000002.1 coordinate 3,212,583, forward strand.
TCATCTGAAGGTTCCATTCCAAAAATATACCTTGCTCCATACAATTTTCCTTGTTCTTTATGCGTAATAATTCCTACGAAAAATTGACCATCGTGATATACTGTCAAATCCATTGACAGCCCCTCCTTTAAAAAAATTAGAAATACTGGACATCCCGGAGGGGAAGGTTACTGACATGAAATCATGCGTCTGGACTACCGACCAGAACTGTGTTTTTGTATCTCTTTCATTATATTATATCTTATTTCCCATAGCCCTTATATACTCCGTAATCATTTTTTTATGCGATCCTACAATATAATCAGGTAGCTCTGTTACCGGGAAGAATTTAAGCTGAACCGCTTCTTCTTTATTCATAACAAAATTCCCTTCGTATTCATCGGTATAATAGGCTGTCGTTACGGATTGAAACTCATCACCGTTTGTTAATTTTGAAAAATAGTTCGCTCCAGAAAATACATTGATTAATCGGAGGTTCTTTACTTCTATTCCTGCCTCTTCATATACTTCACGGTAAGCTGTTTCTTCTGGTGATTCACCAAGCTCCATTAGCCCGCCAGGCAACCCCCATTTTCCGTACGGCTCTGTTCTTTGCTGTAATAATACATATCCACTTTCATTTATAACGAGTACAACAGCACCAACTAAAATTAAAGGGCGATGACCAACTACTTTTCGTAATTCCTCTACATATCCCATCGTATCCCTCCTTTTTCGTTGTCCACACTATTGTATCATATGTATGAAACGACAAAATGCGTATATTTTTCATTTTTTTAACAAAACATTTATTTTATGCGCTTCATCTACTGTAGCTAACATAATGGATTCGATTTCTGCACTCTTCTCTAAACACTCTTTCGCCCACTCTTCTGTTTTTCCTACTAAAGCTAGAACATCTTGCTGAATCCTCCCATCCTTTACTAATACAAAAGAAACTGGAGATCTTCTTCCCGCCACTTTCAGATCAAGCCGCGAAACTGCTTCATATTCTGGATACTGAAATATAGAAACAACACCATTCGCTTCCCACAATGCTAATTTAATCGTTTGAATATCGCTCACATTTCGCATACGAATTTCCGAAAATAAATATTCCACCGTAATTCTCGCTTTTTTCAAATTGCTAAAATCAATGGAACCATTGTGTATAAGAATAATAGGTGCTGGCTCTAAAAAGCGTCTCCATCTATCCCATTTCAACATTAAGACTGAGCTTATAATGTGAAGTACAACGAGTATGAACGTTGTAATCATCGAGCCGAGTAACCCCACTTTTTCATCAGATAATGCGTTAGAAATATTCCCACCAAGCAATAATACTAATACGACATCTAAAAAACGAAGTTGTGCGATGGACCTTTGTCCCATCGCTTTCGCAACTAATATTAAAAATATGTATGCTATGATAGCTCGAATAACCCATTCACCATTAGATAGATGCCGTGCTCCTTCAAAAATATGCATATGCATCACTTTGCACTCCTTACCCGTCTCAAACTGCTATTCTGTCTTAGTTTGCAACGTTTAAGGGCATATATGTAAAAAAGCTAGTTCGTTTTTACACGAACTAGCTTTTTTACTTAACTGAAAACATATATTTTTTATACGTTTTCCGTACCGATAATATGAGCCCCATCATAATCATATTCGAAAATAAGGAACTTCCCCCATATGATAAGAAAGGTAATGCGATACCTTTTACAGGCATTAATCCAACGATCATACCGATGTTTTGGAATATTTGAACCGTTAGTATTCCTATTGATCCAGCACATAATAATGTACCAAATAAATTATCAGCAGAATAACCGATAATAATTGTTCGATATAGTAGTAATAGGAACAAGAACACAACTAACGCCGCTACTATAAATCCACCTTCTTCGGCAATTGTAGCGAAAATAAAGTCAGTGTGTTTCTCTGGAATATAGACGTTCCCTTCACCGAATCCTTTCCCTTCCATACCTCCACTACCTACAGCTAAAATCGATTGCTGTGTTTGATAGCCTTCATTTGCATTCTCAAATGGATTTAGCCAACCTATAATACGTGATTGTTGGTGAGGTTTTAACAAAGTAACTAATTTATTAAAGAAGAAATCTGGATATTTTACAAATATAAATATTAATGTAGACAATATGGTCACCGGAATGACTGTACATAACGCAATTAATTTCTTTTGAATTCCTGACATAAATAAAATACATGCGATAGCTGCTGCATATAAGAACACCATACCTGTATCCGGTTGGCTATATACAACGGCCATAGGCGGGAGGGATACTAGCATAATTTTACCTACTAATTTTAAATCCGTTTGGAATGTCCTTGCCATATACTGTGCATTATGCTTCACTGCTATACTTGCTACTACAAGAAGCAATGCGATTTTGAAAAACTCGGATGGCTGAATTTGTCCAAGTACTGGAAAAACGAACCACCTTTTTGCCCCTAACTTTTCAGGTGTGAAACCTGATGCTGGTAATACTTTCAAAAGAATAAGTGAAGCAAACCCAGCAATATAAAGCGGCCAAGACAATTTTTGCAACTGATCTAAGTCGATGCTAGCAACAAGAAGTAACAATACAACCCCAATTATGTAGTTAACTCCCTGCTTCATAGCAAAGTTTGCATCTCCATACTGTCCGGTTTGCTGACTGCTATATATAGCAGTTATACTTATAACACAAAATGCACACAAAATTAAAATTAATTTTACATCTAAACTTTTTAGAAACTCGGTACTTCTTTTCATGACATCCTCCTGAAACATTGTTACAGCAAAATAAAAAACCAGGAGTCAACATTCTTCATGTTTTGACGACTGATTACACATTATCTATAAAACACTTATATAGAATAACTCTCTTTTTCATACAATACAATATATTATACTACAGTTTCATCAGTAAGATTTGCCAAAAAAATTATTCTTTTCTTATTTTATATCTATATACCATATATCAGCAATGTATTTTCGTAAATTTCTAATACATAATCGTTCATTGTAAGATTACTGGGAAAAGTTTTGTACATATAGTAGGATGCAGATGAAGAAATAAGATGATAAAAAGCTCGCATAAGCGAGCTTTTTATTAATATACAGATGTATTATTTTCTGACGTATTTTCTAAAATTTCTTTTACACGTCCTAAGAACTTACCACAAATTAGGCCATCTAGTACACGGTGGTCAAGTGATAAACATAAGTTAACCATGTCGCGAGCACCGAACATACCGTTATCCATAATTACTGGGCGTTTTACAATTGATTCAACTTGTAAAATAGCCGCTTGTGGGTAATTAATAATACCCATAGATTGAACAGAACCGAATGATCCTGTGTTATTAATTGTAAATGTTCCGCCTTGCATTTCGTCCGCTTTTAACGATTTCGTACGTACTTTTCCTGCAAGCTCTGTAATTTCACGAGCGATACCTTTAATCGTCTTCTCGTCCGCGTGTTTAATTACTGGTACAAATAGTTCATCCTCTGTTGCAACAGCGATAGAAAGGTTAATATCTTTCTTCTGAACGATCTTATCGCCAGCCCACATTGAGTTAATTTGAGGATACTCTTTTAACGCTTGTGCTACTGCTTTTACGAAGAAAGCAAAGAACGTTAAGTTAAAGCCTTCACGCTTTTTGAAATCGCCTTTAATTGAGTTACGGTATGATACAAGGTTTGTCACATCTACTTCAATCATCATCCAAGCATGAGGTGCCTCATGTTTACTGCGTAACATATTTGCTGCAATTGCTTTACGTACACCTGTTACCGGAATCTCGATATCTCCAGGCATCGTCGGCACAGAAACTGGTTTTGCAGCTTCTACTTTTTGCGCTACCGGTGCTACTGCCGCTGATTTTGGTGCTTCTGGACGCTCTGCTACTGCAACAACTTCCTCTTTCTTGGCACCTGCTTGCGGAATATTTCCAGATTCCACTAGCTTTAAAATATCTTTACGAGTGATACGGCCATTTGCTCCCGTACCTTCTACTAAATCTAAATCAACATTATGCTCACCTGCAAGTTTTAAAACAGCTGGTGAAAAACGTGGTTTTCCATCAGTTGGTTGTTTTGCTTTCGGTGCTTTTTCAGGCGTAGTTATATCTGCCTTTGGTTCTTCTTTCGTTTTTTCCTCTACAGTTGTTGCTGCTACTTCATCTGCGCCTTCTACTTGAATGACACAAACAACTTCACCTACGGCTAACGTTTCACCTTCGCCAGCTATTAACTCTTTCACAATACCAGTGAAAGAAGATGGTACTTCGGCATTTACTTTGTCCGTCATTACTTCTGCAAGCGGATCATACTTATTTACGTGATCGCCAACATTAACGAGCCACTTACTAATTGTGCCCTCTGTAACGCTCTCCCCGAGCTGAGGCATTGTAATATTTTCTACAGCCATGTATAGTCCCCCCGATTAAAATTCCGCAAGTTCACGCATTGCTTTTTCAACTTTATCTGGATTTACCATAAAGAATTTTTCCATTGTTGGTGCATATGGCATTGCTGGAACGTCTGGGCCTGCAAGACGTGCAATTGGTGCATCTAAATCAAACAGGCAATTTTCAGCGATAATAGCTGCCACTTCACTTATAATACTTCCTTCTTTATTGTCTTCTGTTACAAGAAGAACTTTACCTGTTTTAGAAGCCGCTTCAATAATAGCTTCTTTATCTAACGGATATACCGTTCTTAAATCAAGAATGTGTGCAGAGATTCCATCTTGTGCTAACTTCTCAGCTGCTTGAAGAGCAAAGTGAACACATAATCCGTAAGTGATAACAGTAATATCATCACCTTCGCGTTTTACATCTGCTTTTCCGATTGGTAATACATAGTCATCTTCTGGCACTTCACCTTTAATTAAGCGATATGCACGCTTATGCTCAAAGAATAATACTGGATCTTCATCACGAATTGCAGCTTTTAATAAGCCTTTTGCATCATATGGTGTAGAAGGGATAACAATTTTTAAACCTGGTTGGTTTGCAAACATCGCTTCTACAGATTGTGAATGATACAATGCACCGTGAACACCCCCGCCGAATGGCGCACGAATTGTAACTGGACAAGTCCAATCGTTGTTAGAACGATAACGAATTTTTGCTGCCTCAGAAACAATTTGGTTTACTGCTGGCATGATGAAATCAGCAAACTGCATTTCAGCGATTGGACGCATACCATACATTGCCGCACCAATTGCTACCCCAGCAATTGCAGATTCTGCAAGCGGTGCATCAAGCGCACGATCTTCACCAAATTGATCATACAAACCGTGTGTCGCTTTAAACACGCCACCTTTTTTACCAACATCTTCTCCTAAAACGAATACTTTCTCATCGCGTTCCATTTCTTCGCGCATTGCTAATGTAATAGCATCAATATAAGACATTACAGCCATGAAACGTTCCCCCCTATTCTGCGTATACGTGCTTCAATGCATCTTCAGGTGCTGCATACGGAGCATTTTCTGCATATTCTGTTGCTTCATTTACGATATGCATAATTTCGTCTAGCATTTGTTTTTCAAATTCCTCAGTTAACACACCAACTTCTTTTAAATAAGCTGCAAATGTTATAATTGAATCTTTTTTCTTCGCTTCTTCTACCTCTTCTTTATCACGATAAACACGATCATCGTCGTCACTAGAATGTGCTGTTAAACGATATGATACTGCTTCAATTAAAGTCGGACCTTCACCACGACGACCGCGGTCTGCTGCTTCTTTTACAGCTTTATATACTGCAAGCGGATCGTTTCCGTCTATTGTATATCCAGGCATGCCGTAACCAATTGCACGATCTGATACGTTTTTACATGCTAATTGTTTTTCAACTGGAATAGAGATTGCATATTTGTTATTTTCACACATGAAAATAACAGGTAGTTTGTGTACACCAGCAAAGTTTGCTCCTTCATGGAAGTCACCTTGGTTTGAAGAGCCTTCTCCGAATGTAACGAACGTTACTAAATCTTTCTTCTCCATTTTTCCAGCTAGTGCAATACCAACTGCATGTGGTACTTGCGTTGTTACTGGTGATGATCCTGTAACAATACGATTTTTCTTTTGACCGAAGTGACCAGGCATTTGACGACCACCAGAGTTTGGATCTCCAGCTTTTGCGAAAGCAGACAACATAAGCTCTTTAGCTGTCATACCAAACGCTAGTACAACACCCATATCACGGTAGTATGGTAATGCATAATCTTTCTCTCTATCAAGAGCGAACGCCGCTCCAACTTGTGCAGCCTCTTGTCCTTGACAAGAAATTACGAATGGAATTTTACCTGCACGGTTTAATAACCACATACGTTCGTCAATTTTACGTGCAAGTAACATCGTACGGAACATTTCTAATACTTGCTCATCACTTAAGCCAAGCTCTTCATGGCGCTTTTCTTTTACTTCTGCCATTTTTCATAACCTCCTAAATCCACATTTTTATGCGTGTAACGCTCTTCCATCTACAGCAAGTGCAGCTTCACCAATCGCCTCAGATAATGATGGATGCGGATGAATTGTATGTGCCACTTCCCAAGGTGTTGCATCAAGTACTCTTGCAAGACCAGCTTCAGAAATCATATCTGTTACATGTGGTCCGATCATATGAACACCGAGAATGTCATTTGTTTCTTCATCAACTACAAGTTTTACAAAACCGTCTGATTCTCCGTATACAAGTGCCTTTCCGATTGCACGGAATGAGAACTTACCTACTTTTAACTTATAGCCTTTTTCTTTTGCTTCTTGTTCTGTTAAGCCGACAGAAGCAACTTCTGGACTACTATATACGCATTTTGATACCATAGAATAATCAATTGGTGTAACTTCTTTACCAGCGATATGTTCTACTGCAACAATTCCTTCATGAGAAGCAACGTGAGCAAGTTGCAAGCCACCGATTACATCTCCAATTGCGTAAATATGAGATTCCTTCGTTTGATAAAACTCATTTGTTTGAATGTATCCTTTTTCCACAACAATATCTGTGTTCTCTAAGCCCATATTTTGCGTATTCGCTTGTCTTCCTACAGATACAAGCATTTTTTCTGCTTTAAATGCTTTGTTCTCACCGTTATGTTCAGCTTGAATTGTTACTCCATTATCTTTTACCAATGTTTCTGGTAATACTTTTGCACCAGTTACCACTTTAATACCTTTTTTCTTGAATAGACGTTGCATTTCTTTTGAAACGTCATTATCTTCTAGTGGTAATATGTTTTTCGCATATTCTAATACAGTAACTTCTACACCGAAGTCAGCAAGCATAGATGCCCACTCAATACCAATTACACCGCCACCAACGATAATGATTGAGCTAGGAAGCGTTTCCATTTTTAGGGCATGATCCGAAGACATTACATACTCTCCGTCTAACTCTAATCCTGGTAATGAATTTGGGCGAGAACCTGTTGCAACAAGTACATTTTTTGGAATTAACATTTCATTCTCTTCTCCACTTGCAAGTTCAACTGAAATTGTACCTGGCATTGGAGAGAAAATAGATGGGCCAAGAATACGGCCAATACCTTCAAACACATCAATTTTACCTTGTTTCATTAAATGCTGAACGCCTTTATGAAGCTGCGTTACAATCTTCTCTTTACGCTCTTGTACTTTAGCAAAGTTTAGTTCTACATTACTTGCGATAACTCCGAACTCTTCTCCTTTTTTAGCAGTTGCGTATACTTCCGCACTACGTAAAAGAGCTTTACTAGGAATACATCCTTTGTGTAAACAAGTACCACCAAGATTTTCTTTTTCAACAAGTGCAGTTTTTAACCCTAGTTGTGATGCACGAATAGCAGCAACATATCCACCAGTACCGCCGCCAACGATGACTAAATCATATTCTCTTGCCATTATCTCAACCCCTAGCTACTGTTTGTTTTTCTCGTACAATATATTCTTTTGGAGCTTCTTCTTCACGTAATACACGAAGTGCTCCTTCTGCTAACGCTTGTAATTCATCTTCTCCTGGATGTACGATAACATCTGCAATCCAGTGAACACGTTCTTTTATTTCATCGACAAGAATTTTACTGTACGCAAGTCCACCAGTTAATACGATTGCATCGATTTTCCCGTGAAGTACAGCACTAGCTCCGCCAATCTCTTTTGCAACTTGATACGCCATTGCTTTATAAATAAGTGTTGCTTCAGGATCACCTTTTTCAACCATTTGTTCTACTTTAATTGCATCGTTTGTACCGATAAGACTTACAAGTCCACCTTGTCCGACAAGTTTTTTAACCATTTCGTCTCGGTAATACTCACCAGAAAAACACATTTCAACTAATTGTCCTACTGGTACTGTACCAGCACGCTCTGGACTAAATGGTCCTTCTCCGTTTAAGCCATTATTCACATCGATAACTTTTCCTTTTTTATGAGCACCAACTGTAATACCGCCGCCCATATGTGTAACTAATAAATTTAAATCCTCATATTTGTGATTTAATTCATCTGCTACTTTACGAGCAACCGCTTTTTGGTTTAATGCATGGAAAATACTTTTACGTTCCATACCAGCAATACCGCTAATACGAGCAATTGGCTCCATTTCATCTACAACGACAGGATCCACAATGAATGCAGGAATGTTTAATCCAGAAGCAATTTCATATGCTAAAATGCCTCCAAGGTTTGAAGCGTGATGACCGCTAAACCCATTTTTTAAATCTTCTAACATCGCATCGTTTACTGTGTACGTGCCGCCTTCGATTGGACGAAGTAATCCACCACGCCCACAAACAGCGTTTAATTTTGAAATGTTAATACCATGAGAATGTAGAACTTCTAAAATCGTTTCTTTACGAAACTCATATTGGTCGATAATTCGTTTATATTTTCCAATCTGTTCTACGTCATGACGAATAGTTTCTTCTAGAACGGGTCTTTCATTATCAAAAACACCAATCTTTGTGGATGTACTACCTGGGTTAATAACAAGAATTCGATTTACAGACAATGTTGCTACCTCCACTAATAAATTTAAAAGGAAGTGGAAACCTCATAAGAGATAACCACACCTTTTGTAAAAGTTATATATGAATGATTAGCGACGGCTAATAATGTCGTGACCGTTGCGTAAGTATGTGCTACGAGAGTTTTTCAAGCTTGCAATGCGCTCTTCAGCTAGACGATCTGCTGCTACATAAGTTGCTATGCCATCGCGTTTTGAAATTTCGATTACTTTTGCAATTGTGTCATAAATAGACTCAACACGTTTTAATGCACGTTCTCTATTGTATCCATATAATTCGTCTGCTACGTTAATTACGCCACCTGCATTAATAACATAGTCTGGTGCGTATACAATACCCATTTCATGAATTAGGTCGCCGTGACGATCTTCTTTTAATTGGTTATTTGCAGAACCTGCGATTACTTTTGCTTTAAGTTGTGGAATAGTTTCATCATTAACTGTTGCGCCTAATGCACATGGTGCGTAAATATCACATTCAACACCGTAAATTTCATTTGGCTCAACTGCTGTTGCACCGAATTCTTCTACTGCACGTTGTACAGCTTCTTTATTAATATCTGTAACGATTAATTTTGCTCCTTCAGCGTGTAAATGTTTGCATAGGTGATACGCTACGTTACCAACACCTTGAATAGAAATTACTCTTCCTTCTAGGTTATCTGTACCAAATGCTTCTTTTGCAGCTGCTTTCATACCACGGTAAACACCGTATGCAGTTACTGGAGATGGGTTACCAGAAGAACCGAATGATGGTGAAATCCCTGTTACAAAATCAGTTTCCTCATGGATAATATCCATATCATCTACTGTTGTACCAACATCTTCAGCTGTAATGTAACGTCCGTTTAGCCCTTGAATGTAGCGTCCTAATGCACGGAACATCGCTTCGCTTTTATCTTTACGTGGATCACCGATAATTACTGTTTTTGCACCACCTAAGTTTAAACCAGCTGCTGCATTTTTGTATGTCATCCCTTTTGCAAGACGCAATGCATCTTCAATCGCCGCTTCTTCAGAATCATATGTCCACATTCTTGTTCCACCAAGAGCTGGTCCAAGTGTTGTATCATGGATTGCAATGATTGCTTTTAAACCAGATTCTTTATCTTGACAAAATACCACTTGCTCATAATCATATTTTTCTAAGTATTCGAAGATTTCTAATGTCATTGTCGTTTCCCCCTAATTGTTTTACCCTATTTGGTTTATTTTGAAGCAGTCGCAACTGCCAATGCTAATGAATATACTTTTGTTTCTGCTGAATCCGCACGTGATGTTAAAACAATCGGTGCTTTAGCGCCAGCAATCATCGCTCCTACCTTTGCATTTGCAAAATAGACGAGTGATTTATATAGCACATTTCCAGCTTCAATCGTTGGGACGAGTAAAATGTCTGCCTTACCTGCTACATCACTTACTATGCCTTTATGTTCTGCTGCAATTTGTGATACTGCATTATCTAAAGCAAGTGGTCCATCAACGACACAATTTTTAATTTGTCCGCGGCGATTCATTTGAGTTAACATCGCTGCATCAATTGTCGCTTGCATCGCAGGATTAACAACCTCTACCGCTGCAATTGGCGCTACCTTCGGCAAATCAATTCCTATTGCCTGGGCAACTTCTACAGTATTTTGTATAATAGCAGCTTTTTGTGTTACATCAGGTGCAATGTTCATCGCTGCGTCTGTAACAAAAATAAGACGATCGTAATTTGGAACTTCAAACGCTGCAACATGTGAAAGCACGCTGCCCTTACGAAGTCCCCACTCTTTATTTAATACAGCTTTCAAAATATTTGCTGTTGGGATGTTCCCCTTCATTAGCACATCTGCTTCGCCATTGCTTACAGATTTAACAGAAAGTTCTGCAGCCTCAGCACTTGACGCTGCTGCAATCACTTCAATATGTTCTGAAGTTTGTAACCCATGCTCTTGTAGCATCCCTATTATTTTCTCTTGATTTCCATATAGACGAAATTGAGCTAGCTGTAACTTGATTGCTTTCGCTACAGCTTCAATTACTTCATGATCTTCAGCTACTGCTACAGCAACAGTTTTTTTAGGCTGTCCTGCTGCTTGATCAATTAAGTGTTCTAACTTCATATTTTGTAATCAACCCTTTCCGTCGTCCCTCGTCTATTCATCAAGCAAATACCGTGCCAACTTTTAAAAGTGGTCTTACCAATAATGAAAACGCATTCAAAATGCAGTAAAATCAATACTTTGGAAAACAACGGAATATTCTGTCTCGTTTTGTCGCTTTTTGTATACCGTGCAATAAATTGCGCGGTACGCAATTTATTGCATGCTATTTTTTGCACAGTCATACTTTTCTAGCTTGTAATATAAGTTTCGAACTGAAATTCCTAACGCTTTTGCAGTCTTCGTTTTGTTCCCATCAAATTTCTCTAAATATTCACGGATAATATTCCCCTCAAATTCTGTCACTAGGTGTTCAAGGGCCTTCTCTTCTAATTCAGGTAATAAATTATTTTGTTTCGTCTCTACTTGTTCTTCTTTATGTAAAGGCGGTAAATGATGTACATCAATATATATCTCGTTATAATTCATAAAGATAATAGCTCGTCCTAAAATATTTTCAAGTTCCCTAACATTCCCTGGCCATTCATATGATTGTAAATACGAAACGGCTGAATCGGTGAGTCCTTCTACATTACGACCATAGTCTTGATTAATTTTTTGAATTAACCTTTCTGCAATCGCTGGTATATCTCCTTTACGCTGACGAAGGGAAGGAATTTGAATCGGGATTTTATTTAAACGATAATATAAGTCCTCTCTGAAATTCCCTTCTAAAATAGCTTTTTCTAAATTCACATGCGTCGCAGCGATCACTCGAACATTAATAGGTATCGCTTTCGTTCCCCCTACTTTCACAATTTCCTTTTCTTGTAGCACACGAAGGAGCTTCGCTTGCGTATTTGCAGATAACTCTCCGATTTCATCTAAAAAAACACTTCCATTATTCGCTTCTTCAAAGAACCCTCGTTTCCCGCCTCTTTTCGCTCCAGAAAACGCACCTTCCTCATAACCGAATAATTCACTTTCTAATAAGGTCTCAGAAATAGCAGCACAGTTTACTCGTACAAACTTATTGTATTTTCGATTACTACTGTTATGAATAGCGTGTGCAAATAACTCTTTCCCCGTACCAGATTCCCCTCTAAGCAATACTGTTGCCGGTGTATTCGCTCCAAGTTTTGCTTGTTCAATAGCTGCCGTCGTTTCATCTGAATCACCAACAATATCATCAAATGAATATTTTGCTTCTAACGTTCGAATAATTTGTCTTGCCCTATTCAATTCATTTGTTAACTTTTGAATTTCTGATACATCGCGAATTACCCCGACGCTCCCTTTCAATATTCCATCGACAATAACCGGTGCTACGTTTACAATTACATCTCGCTTTTTTTGCCCAATCTTCATATGTATTCCTCGTACCGCTCGGCGCGTCCGAAGTACTTTCATATGCATACTTTCACCTTCCACAATATCAGTTGTAGCCGGCTTCCCAATAATTTCTTCTTCAGTCAAACCCGTTAACTTCGTATAAGCAGGGTTTATAACTAGTCCTCTTCCTTTCTCATCAACAACCGAAATTGCTTCCTCAGATGAGTTAATAATCGCCTCAAGTAGCGTTTGAATTTCTTTTAAGTCTGTAACTTCTTCCGCTAAATCTACAACTTCTGTAATGTCTTTAAAAATCGCAAATGCCCCTTGAACCTCTCCACCTTCTTTTAATATCGGAATACGCGTTGTAATAATCTTTTTTTCATTCTCTAACGTCAGTTCATGATTCACTTCTATTTTTTTCGTGCGTATAATACGAAGCAACTTACTCGTTGGAATAACTTCTAAAATATATTTCCCTATTGCTTCCTCTTTTTTATATCCAGTAATACGCTCTGCGCTTTTATTAAACAGACGAACTTGTCCCTCTTGGTCTATAACAATCATACCGTCATGCGTTGAATTTAAAATTAAATTCCCTTGTTGCGTCTGTTCTTCTAGCTTTCCAATTAAACTTTCCTTCTCATGCGCTAGTCTCGTAACAATTTTTGCAATATCCCCTGGTATAAGAAGAGTATCTTTATGCTTACTTCCCAATAACACTTTATGTAAATCATAATCACCTGTCATATCAAACATTACATCAATATGCATAGAAAGAAACGGAGCTACACTATCACCAATCGGAACTCCATGTTCCTTTGCGATTTGTAATCCTTTCGCAATTGGATTAATATCAATAACCCCTATAATTTGAAATATATTCGAATTTTGCAACAGACTCAGCAGTGTACTCCCACCTTCACCTGCTCCAACAATTAACACATTTTGTTTCATACATTACACTTCCTCTCGAAGTATCTCTGCAAAATTTTTCACATTCTTATCTTACTCGTTCAGCAACCTCTTGACAAACCCCCATTCCATATAACATCATTAAAATACACAAAATAATCTGAAAAGGAGCGTTATGTATGCAGCGTTACCTCGCTCTATCATTAGCACTCATCCCAATTTCATTAGCCGTGCTTGGTATTAAACTAATGAGAGATACTGTATTTGGGATTTTATTCTCCCCAATCCCTATATTATGGTTACAATTTTTAATCGGCGCTCTTTGCTTTGCACTCGGGTTTTATATTTTCGGCGGCTTCGTCTTACACAGAGATCGTAAGAGAAATAAAGTGCAAGCTCGCTTCAGAAGATAGAACAAAGTTTTCACATACCGATAAAAAAATGAGACCATTATATTAGGTCTCATTTTTTTATCGGTAATAAAGTTCTTGCTGTTTCAGGATGATCAGTAATAATCGCTGATATATCCATATCAAAATATTTACGCATAAGCGTTTCTTCATTTATTGTGTAAGGACGAACCTCCACACCACTTTCCATCGTTAATTCAGCGATAGCATCTTGAAGATAACGATAATTCGGATGTACTGCAGTAGCACCCATCTTTTTTGCATATGCCCATGGGCTATGCAAACCTTCACGATACAAAATAGCTGTTTGAATATCAGGAGCCATCAAATGACATTTTTTCATACTGTAGTGATTAAACGAAGAAAATATAACACGATCCTCTAGACTAAACTTACGTACAAGCGTTATAACCTCTTCTTCTAAACCTCTGTATGGAATTTTATTATTTTTCAGTTCAATATTGAGTAGCAATTTCGTTTTTGCGAGCCATTCTAACACCTCTTCTAGAAGAGGTATTTTGCAAAAACCTACTTTGTCACCGAATTTATAACTCGCATCCAACTTACATAAATCCTCATATAAATAATTTCGAACCGCACCTTTTCCATTTGTTGTCCGATCCACCGTTTCATCATGAATAACGACAACTTTTCCATCTTTCGTGAATTGAACATCGAGTTCAATTCCATCTGCCCCGAAAGCCTCCGCCGCTTCAAATGAAATCATTGTATTTTCCGGATACGTTCCCGCTGCACCACGATGTGCAAATATAAGAGTCATCCTCACTCCCCCAATCTTATGCTATACTATACGAAAAAGGAGGTACTTCTATGAGACCATTACAAATTTCTCCAGACACTGCAGTCCGCCTATCAAAAGCGTTAGGTGTTCCACTTGAACAACTTATGCATATGCCACAGCATATTTTAATACAAAAGTTAGTTGAATTAGAAAAACAAAATAAAGACGAAGAATAATATAGTCCTGTTTTGCAGGGCTTTTTATTATCACCTATTATATCACGGATAACTTACCCACTAAAATTATGAATGTGGGAAACAAAACAAAAGATCAACGAGTGTTTTAAACTCATTGATCTTTTATAAAAATATTTATTTTGAATATACTAATCTCAACTAGCCTTATGTTCAAGTCTTAGCTTATCCGCAACCATTGCGATGAACTCGGAATTCGTAGGTTTTGCTTTTGACATGGATACTGTATAACCAAATAAGGACGAAATAGAATCAATATTCCCACGGCTCCAAGCTACTTCAATTGCGTGACGGATTGCGCGCTCAACACGGCTTGCTGTTGTATTATATTTCTTTGCAATATCTGGATATAATACTTTCGTAATAGATCCTAGTAATTCGATATCATTGTACACCATAGAGATTGCTTCTCGTAAGTACATGTACCCTTTAATATGAGCGGGTACACCAATTTCATGAATGATACTTGTAATACTCGCATCTAAGTTTTTCGGTTTTCCATCGATCGTTGTTGCTGATCGGAAAGATGGTAATGGACGTTTAATAGTAGCACTTTCCTTACCACTAACTTGACGAATATGACTTGTTAAATTCTCCATATCAAATGGTTTTAATATGAAATATGATGCTCCTAAATCAACCGCTTTTTTCGTCACATCTTCTTGTCCGAATGCTGTCAACATAATAACGCTAGGTTGTCTTAATCTTTCAATATGTCGCATTTTCTCTAGCACAGCTAGACCATCTAAATGTGGCATAATAATGTCTAAAACGAGTATATCAGGCTGCTTTTCTTTCAATAAGTTTAAACATTCTTGACCATTGTAAGCAATTCCGATAACTTCCATATCATCTTGGGCAGCAACATAACTCTCTAGCATCGATACCAATTCTTTATTATCATCCACAAGACATACTTTAATTTTCTCCACAGTTTTTCCTCCCTTACCGAATCGATTCTTCCGACATGTGTAAGCTTCTAGGCTACATGAATTGTTCGACAATTGTGTGAAAATTCCCTTTAAAGTTTCTTACTTTCCGATAAAATCACAAAAAAATATGTTTATCGTTCATTTTTTTACTTTCGCAACACATTCCATCATAGAATTACAGCGAAACGTTCAACCCTTTGCTTATATCTTACAACAAAAAACAGCTCTTGCGGAGCTTTTACAAAATTTCAACGAATTTTTCAAAAGAAAAGCGAGCTAATATGTATTAGCTCGCTTTTTTCTCTTGATCATAAATATTAATTCCAGCCTCATGTAACATCCATTCAATATGAACACCGTATCCTGACGTTGGATCATTTACAAATACATGTGTAACCGCACCAATTACTTTCCCATTTTGTACAATCGGACTTCCACTCATTCCTTGTACAATACCACCTGTTTTTGCTAGTAAACGTTTATCTGTCACTTTTATAACCATACCTTTTGTAGCTGGGAACTTTTGTGGTACCGTACTAACAACTTCAATATCAAACGCTTCCACCTTATCTTGATCAATAACTGTTAATATTTTCGCTGCCCCTTCTTTTACTTGATGGGATAATGCGATAGGCATTGCTTTATCCATTATGCCGTTTGTCATATCTGTGTTTAATTTCCCAAAAATACCATACGGGCTATTTATTGTAATATTACCAATCACTTCACGATCCGGTGAAAATCTTGCTAATTTTTCTCCCGGGTTCCCGTGACTTCCTCTTTCAATAGACGTTACTGTCGAACGCATAATTTGTCCATCTTCTACTTGAATTGGCTTTTTTGTATCATTATCAGAAATTACATGACCAAGCGCTCCATATTTCATAGAATCTGGATGTACAAATGTCATCGTTCCGATACCAGCTGCTGAATCACGAATATACAGTCCAATTCGGTAAGAGGATTCACCATTGTCTTTTTGTGGTGTTAGCTTAGCACGAATATATTTTCCATCTCTTAATAAAACAAGATTAAGCGGTTCACCTGTTTCTCCACTATTATGAATAAATGGTGCTACATCACTCATTCTTTCAATTGTTTTACCATTGATTTCAGTAATCATATCTCCAATCTGTACACCAGCTGTTTCACCAGGAGATACTTTACCCTTTTCAGTTTGAATTAAATGATGGCCTACAACAAGTACACCTTTTGTGTTCAATTTTACACCAATCGATTGTCCACCTGGAATAACTTTAAAATCTTTTAATACTTTCACATTTACTTTTTTCACTGGAAAACCAGCAAGTTGAAACACCATATCAGCTTCACCATTTTGGTGAGAATTTACCATAAGTTCTTGTTCATTTGAACTTACAGTAAACACATTACGATTTGTAGATGCAGCCTTAAAAACTGGTAATGATGCTATTTCTGATTGTTGTCCTTCAAAAACAACAAGTTGCTTCGGCGATGAAATAAACGTTCGAAGCGGTTTAAAACATCCAATAAAAACTAGAGAAACAAGGAGACAAAGACCTATTATTTTTCGAAATCTTTCTAATTTCAATTTGTTCACTCTCCTCGCTCCTACCCCACATTCAGCCTCTTGGCTTCACTTTTTAATCTCTCCTTGCAGCGCTTTATTTATAACCGGAAGAATTAAGAAATCGTCATTTGAGAAAAAAAAGCTATCCATTACTGGATAGCCTCTGCTGTCTGTTTGAAATGATGCGCTTGCGTAAGTAACTCTTTCGCATGCTCTGTCGTTAAATCTGTAATTTCAACACCAGAAATCATCCGAGCAATTTCTGTTACTTTTTCATCCGTACTTAACACAGTAACCGATGTAATCGTACGATCATTCGCCACTTGTTTTCTAATAAATAAATGAGAGTCCGCCATTGAAGCTACTTGAGGTAAGTGCGTAATACAAAGTACTTGCGAGTTTACTGATACACGATAAATTTTTTCCGCAATAGCCTGTGCAACCCGACCACTCACACCCGTATCCACTTCATCAAAAATAACAGATGCAACACCTTGATGCTTAGAAAAAATGCTTTTTAAAGCTAAAATAATACGAGATAACTCTCCGCCAGAAGCGACCTTTGAAAGTGGCTTTAACGGTTCACCCGGATTCGTTGAAATATAAAATTCCACATGATCGTAGCCATCAGCCGTAAGTTTTACCGGTGTTCCTTCCACGAGAGGTTCTTCTACATTTCCTACCCTCTTCATAATTCTCACTTCAAATTTCGTTTTTTCCATATATAGTTCTTTTAATTCTTGATGAATAGCGCTTGTAAGATGATCTGCAAGCTCATGACGCATAGTACTTAACAACGTTGCTTCTTTTACAATAACACCTTCTAATTTCGTTAACTGCTTTCTCGTCGTTTCAATATGTACGTCTTTATTTTCAATCGTAAAAATTTCTTGTTCAATTTTATCAGCATACGCTAAAATCTCTTCTACAGTATTTCCATACTTTCTCTTTAACATACGGATTTCATTCAAACGTGTTTCAATTTCATCTAGACGTTTCGGATCGTATTCCATCATGTCTAATTTTTCTCTAAGCTGGTATGCAACTTCTTCTAATAAGTAATAACTATTTGCAATAGAATCATGATTTTCTTGATACGCTTCATCTAAGTGCGTAATACTCTCCATTTGTCCCATTGCATTTCTTACGTGATCCAATCCCTGTCCGTCTCCACTTAACGAACGATACGCATCTCCTAATGCTTTATAAATCTTTTCAAAATTGGAGATTTTTAATCGTTCCTCAGTCAATTCATATTCTTCATCCATTTTTAAATCCGCCTTACGAATTTCTTCATGTTGGAATTGAATTAAATCTAGACGATGGGCCATTTGTTGTTCATTTTCACTTAAAGATTTCAGCTGTTTTTTTAACTTCTCATAGTCTGTATATACATTTTGATATATGCCCAATTGTTTAACAATGCGATTTCCATCAAAATGATCAAGCATAAACATATGACGCTCTTCATTCATTAAATCTTGTGTTTCATGCTGTCCATGAATATCAACTAGCGTTTTTCCAATCTCTTTTAATATGCTGAGTGTAACAAGTTTCCCATTTACACGACAGACACTTTTTCCGTTCGCAGCGATGTCACGCTTCAAAATAATCATGCCATCTTCTATTTCTATATCTAACTCTTCTGCCTTTGCGATACATGGATGTTTGTCATCTTCTACATAGAATAAGCCTTCTATCTCAGCCTTTTCTGTTCCATATCGAACAAATTCTGCTGAACCACGGCCACCAACAAGCAAACTAATTGCATCAATAATAATGGATTTTCCAGCTCCTGTTTCACCACTTAAAACGGTTAAACCTTTTTGAAAAGAAATATTTAATGCCTCAATAATAGCAAAGTTTCTGATCGATAATTCCGATAACAATGCCCCATTCACCTCGTTATAAACTAATCCCCTATTAAGGGCTTTTCTCAGTATTCTTCATTCAAATAGTTATACTATATGTTTGTATGTATAAATTACTCTTCTAACCCGCTCCATTGTACCAAACATTCGTTTTACGGGTCAATCCACCTATTTTCTAACTTCATTCAAAAAAAATAATGTATTGTATTTGAAAATCCGTATTTTTCGCCAATAAAAATATCTTGTTTACTTTCCACTTTACAGAGGAAAGTAAACAAGATTTTTCTGTTAAAGCATATTTAAGAAACGATCAGAGACAACACCTGTATCTTCAGGTGTACGGCAAATAATTAAGCAAGTATCATCACCACAAATGGTTCCGACGATCTCATCCCACTCTAAATGATCAATGAGTGCCCCAAGTGAATGAGCGTTACCAGGCAATGTTTTTAGCACAAGCATATGTCCTGCCGTGTCTAATTTTACAAATGAATCCACTAGATTTCGTTTTAATTTTTGCAACGGATTAAATCGTTGATCTGCTGGCAAGCTATATTTATAGCGGCCATCATGTAATGGCACCTTCACTAAGTGCAGTTCTTTAATATCGCGCGATACTGTTGCTTGCGTTACATTAAACCCCACATTACGTAAAATATCAACTAGTTCATCTTGTGTTTCAATTTCTTTGTTAGCAATAATTTCCCTGATTTTAATATGGCGCTGACCTTTATTCATACATTTGCACCTCACACTATCTCTTACCATAGTTTAAACATTGGTATACTTCATTTATTTATGTTACCGTATAATCCATTACTTGTACACAATTGTTTTTACAATCATTATACGATTACAACAAAAAGAGGAACAACATATGTTATTCCCCTTTCCCTTTTTGTTTTAGAACATCATGTGCTTCTGTAACAACTTGCTCAATAGAAACCGGAGAATGATTTTCGCCATTCTCACGCTCACCGTGCCACTTTAGATGAATTAAAAATTCAATATTTCCATCCCCGCCTGTAATTGGTGAGAATGTTAAACCTTCGATATTATAGCCTTCCTTAAGAGCAAAATCGACAATCATTTCCACGACAGCTTCATGTACTTTTCTATCACGAACAATGCCTTTTTTCCCGACTTGTTCTCGTCCAGCTTCAAACTGAGGTTTAATCAATGCAGCTACATCACCATTTGGCATAAGCATTGTTTTTAAAACCGGCAATATAAGCCTTAATGATATAAATGAAACATCAATACTTGCAAACTGCGGTAAACCACGCTCTAAATCTGCCGGTGTCACGTAACGGAAGTTCGTTCGTTCCATCACAACAACACGCTCATCTTGACGCAATTTCCACGCAAGTTGATTATATCCTACATCTAATGCGTAGGATAACTTCGCCCCATTTTGAAGCGCACAGTCTGTAAAACCACCAGTTGATGAACCAATATCTATCATAACCTTATCTTGTAAATCAAGTTGAAATGTTTCTAATGCCTTTTCAAGCTTATAACCACCACGGCTTACATACGGCATGACTTGCCCTTTCACCGTAATCTCCGTATCTTGCGAGATTTTCTCCCCTGGCTTATCGAGTCTCATTTCATTCGCATATACAAGACCTGCCATAACAGCACGTTTAGCCTTCTCACGCGTTTCTATAAGCCCTCGCTCTACTAATAGTACATCTACTCTTTCTTTTTTTACGCTCATTTGTTACGCCCTTTTTTGTTTTGATGGAATCATTGTATGAATACGGTCTACAACAGCATCTGTCGTTAAACCAATTTCTTCTAACAGTTTTGTTACACTACCATGCTCTATGAAGCGATCAGGAATACCCATTCGTTCAATTAAAGCACTATGGTATCCGTTCTCAGAAGCAAATTCAACTACTCCCGTTCCAAAGCCACCGATTAAACAAGCCTCTTCAATCGTTAAAATCGGTATATTTTTCCCTAAAAGCTCATGTAAATATGCTTCGTCCATCGGCTTAATAAAGCGAGCATTCACTACTTTCACTGATACTCCAGCTTGTTCAAGACGCTCAGCTGCTTCCATTGCCATCGGGATTGTCGTACCAAACGTTAAAATTGCTGCTTGTGTGCCTTCTTTTAACGTTTCCCATGTACCGATTGGAATCGCCTTTAATTCTTCATCCATTTGAACGCCAAGTCCATTTCCGCGTGCATAACGTAAAGCAATCGGTCCATCTTCGTATTGCATCGCTGTATATACTAAATGTTGACCTTCATTTTCATCTTTCGGCATCATAAGCACCATATTCGGCAAGTGACGTAAAAACGCGATGTCAAATACACCTTGATGCGTTTCACCGTCTGCTCCTACTAATCCAGAGCGATCTATTCCAATGAAAACATTTAAATTTTGGCGACAAATATCATGAACAACTTGGTCATATGCTCTTTGTAAAAATGTTGAATAAATTGCTAAGAACGGCTTCATCCCTTGTGTTGCCATACCAGCTGCCATTGTTGTAGCATGCTGCTCTGCAATACCTACATCAATCATGCGATCCGGAAATTCTTTTTGGAATTTCTCAAGTTTCGATCCAACAGGCATTGCAGGCGTAATTGCAACGATACGTTCATCCGTTCTCGCTAGCTTAAGCACTGTTTCACTAACAACAGCACTCCATGCTGGTGCAACTTCTTTCGGTTTAACGAAGTCACCTGACTCAATTTTATACGGTCCTGTTCCGTGCCAAGTTCCAATAACGTCACTTTCAGCTGGTTTATAACCTTTTCCTTTTTTCGTAATAACATGAACAAGTACTGGGCCTTTTGTTTTCTTTGCATATTGCAACGTTTCGAATAACTTTTCATAATCATGCCCATCGACCGGACCTAAATATGTAAAGCCTAATTCTTCAAAAAAGACGCCTGATACTAGTAAATATTTTAGACTATCTTTTATTTTCTCTGCTGTCGCAGCAACTTTCCCGCCGACTGCTGGGATTTTCTTCAATATATACTCTAGTTCATCTTTTACCCAATGGTACTTCCCTGCGGTACGTAAACGACCAAGTACATTATGAAGTGCACCGACGTTTGGTGCAATTGACATTTCATTGTCATTCAAAATAACAATCATGTCCGTTTTTTCATGCCCAATGTGGTTCAATGCCTCTAAAGCCATTCCGCCTGTTAATGCACCATCGCCAATGATTGGTATAACGTATTCTTCCGTTTTCTTTAAATCACGTGCTAGAGCCATTCCCATTGCAGCAGATAACGACGTTGAACTATGACCAGTTTCCCAAACATCATGCTCACTCTCACAGCGTTTTGGAAAACCACATAGGCCTTGGTATTGCCTTAATGTGCCGAATTCTTTCGCACGCCCTGTTAAAATTTTATGTACATAGGATTGATGTCCTACGTCCCATAAAAACTTATCTTTCGGACTATCAAATAATTTATGCAGAGCAATTGTGAGTTCTACTACACCTAAATTAGGTGCAATATGTCCACCTGTTTGAGAGAGCTCTTCAATTAAAAACTTACGAATATCCTCACTCAACCCCTCTAGTTCACTGATAGACATATCTTTCAAAAAACTAGGGTTTTGAATTTGCGTTAGATCCACATGGATCACTCACTTTCATTTCATAATCTGTCAACATGTCAAATATTATAAGAAACATTTACACAACACAAGAAATTATCTTTTCTATTCTTTTTATCTTGTCCTGCTTTCAGAAAACACTTCCATTTTTTCACTTATCATATTATACATCATATTTCTTTACGTGATGAAAAAAATAGCCGCTAACACGAAGTGATAACGGCAATGTAATCTACATATATTTTTGCCAATAACAAGAAAAGAAAAACCTTTTCCTACATTTATATCATAAAATGATGAATGACTCAACAAATGGAAACGCTGTTATATTAGTTATTACGTTTTGCGATTAAATCACAAATAGATAGTAAATATTCATCTTGTAATTGTAAGGAGCTAATAGAATCTTTTGCTTTTGCAATTTTCTCCTCTAAAATAGATTTTGCTCTATCTACAGTAAATAACGTCGTATATGTGCTCTTCTCGTTGGAAGCATCACTACCAATCGGTTTTCCAATCTCTTCTTCTGTTCCTTCTACATCCAAAATATCATCTCTAATTTGGAAAGCTAGACCGATATATTTCGCAAATGCAAGTAACTTCTCTTCTTGCTCTTCTGTAGCATCAGAAAGTATCGCTCCTGCAAGTACAGCAAACTCAAGCAGTTTACCTGTCTTATGATTATGGATGTACTCTAATTCATTAATTGTAAGTCGTTTTCCTTCAGCTTCCATATCTGCCACTTGTCCAGCAACCATTCCTTCAGGTCCTGCTGCTTTCGCAAGCTCAAGTACAAGTCTTACTTTTTTTTCAGCAGAGATTTCTTTTTGCTCATATGCCATAATAACTTGAAAAGCATATGTCAACAAACCATCTCCCGCTAAAACTGCCATTGCTTCACCAAATACTTTATGATTTGTAGGCTTTCCTCGTCTTAGATCATCATCATCCATACAAGGTAAATCATCATGAATTAACGAATATGTATGAATCATTTCAAGGGCACAAGCTGCACCCACTCCAAGATTTCTTTCTTTCCCAAACGCTTGTAACGTTGCAAATAAAAGTAACGGGCGGAGACGTTTCCCACCCGCTTCCAAAGAATATGCCATCGCTTCACGAAGCACATTTGGACATTGTAATTCATTTGCATAGCTTACAAGCTTTTCTTCTACGAAAGTTTTACTCTCTTTCAAAAAAGCATCAAAAGCTATATGTGTCACTATGCTTCATCTCCTAAAGCAGTAAACGGTTTAAGCTCTCCATCTTCCCCAAGGATAACTGCCATTTGTTCTTGTACATCTTTCAATTTCTCATCACAAAGCTTAGATAATTCCATGCCTTCCTTAAAATAAGAAATTGCTTCTTCTAAAGGTACATCACCTTGTTCAAGCTTAGAAACGAGATGCTCAAGCTGCGAAATTGCTTCTTCAAAGCTTAACTTATTTTCCATTATTCAATTCACGCTCCTCTATGCTTGATACGCTACAATCTAGTATTCCATCTTGTAATTGAACCGAAACAGCATCTCCAAGGCTAACATCTTTCACGCTTTTTAATACTTGTTTCTCTTCATCGTATACAAGCCCATACCCTCTCATCATTACTTTAAGCGGGCTTAATACCTCAAGCTTTTGAGCCGCTCTCACAAATACGAACTCCTTCGTTTGAAGTAATGTTTGCATTTCACGTTGCAACTGCTTTTGCAACGTTTCAATTGCCGTTTTCGTTTGTATAATTTTTTGAGATGGGTGGTGCTTTTCTAAATAAAATGAAAGTTGCTTTAATTGATTTACTTTTTTATCTATATAACGCTCTTTCGCTAAAACAAGTTGTTCAAGAGCCCTGTCTAACTGCTCTTCTTTTTGCTCGTACACTTGCCTTGGATAACGGAACGCATAAGATTTTTGTAACACTTGCAGCTTTTCTTCTTTTTTATGTACTCTTTCTCTCATTGCTCTTTGCAATCTCAGAGTTCTTTGTAATACCTTTTCTTGTAACTCTATAGTATTAGGTACCGCCAGCTCAGCTGCTGCAGTCGGTGTTGGTGCACGTAAATCCGCGACAAAATCTGCGATTGTAAAATCTGTTTCATGGCCTACAGCCGAAATAATCGGAATCTCACTTGTGAAAATTTCTCTTGCAACTATTTCCTCATTAAAGGCCCATAATTCTTCAATAGAGCCTCCACCACGTCCAACAATTAAAACATCAATATCTCCCATTTCATTCGCTGTACGAATTGCTTGTACAATCGAGGGAGCTGCTGACTCCCCTTGTACAAGTACAGGAAACACAATAACATTTCCAATCGGATAACGACGTTTAATTGTTGTTATAATATCGCGAATTGCTGCTCCTGTTGGCGACGTGATTACACCTATTGTTTTAGCATACGGAGGAATTATTTTTTTATAAACTTGAGAAAACAAGCCCTCTTCCTCTAAACGAACTTTTAATTGCTCATAAGCTAAATGCAAGTTTCCAATTCCGTCAGGCTGCATGTCTTGAATATAAATTTGATAAGAACCACTCGCCTCATAAACAGAAATCTTTCCTTTTACAAGTACTTTCATTCCATTTTCCGGTCTGAATTTAATGTTACGATTATGACCCGCAAACATAACCGCTGCAATTCTTGCATTTTCATCTTTCAATGTAAAATACATATGACCACGACTATGATATTTAAAGTTGGAAATTTCTCCTTTTAACCAAACAGACTGCAAATGCGGATCATACTCTATTTTTGTTTTAATATAGCGTGTTAACGCTGTAACGGTTAAATATTGTTTCTCCATTTCTCTCTCCTCATAGCCGATTCAAATTATTGACAAACAACACCTGCACGCTTTGCAGACTCCACAGTGTTGTGAAGAAGCATTGTAATAGTCATTGGGCCGACTCCTTTTGGCACAGGCGTAATGTAACCTGCAACGTCTAATACATTGTCAAAATCAACATCACCACAAAGTTTGCCTGTTTCTAAACGGTTAACACCAACATCAATTACAACCGCACCCTCTTTAATATAGTCAGCTGTTACCATTTTCGGTCGTCCAACGGCTACGATTAAAATATCAGCTAACTTCGATAATTCTTTTATATTTTGCGTCTTAGAATGACAATATGTGACAGTTGCATTTTCATTTAAAAACAGTTGCCCTACTGGTTTACCAACAATATTACTTCTTCCAATTACAACAACATGCTTTCCAGAAATATCAAGATTCGTTTCTTTTACTAATTCTAAAATGCCATGCGGTGTACATGGAAGGAATGTGTCTTGTCCCGTCATCATACGTCCTACGCTGATTGGGTGAAATCCATCTACATCCTTTTCCGGTGAAATTCTTTCAATGATAGCTTTTTCTTCAATGTGTTTTGGTAAAGGTAATTGTACCAATATGCCATTAATGCGGTCGTCTCCATTTAAGCGATCGATTTCAGCAAGCAAACGCTCCTCAGTAATCGTTTCAGGAAGTTCAATTAGCTCTGAATAGATTCCTACGTGCTCACAACCTTTTTCTTTTCCTTTTACATAAGAACGCGATGCTGGATCTTCTCCAACTAAAATAACTGCTAATCCTGGTACAATCCCTTGCTCTTTTAACTTCACAACTTTTTCTTTTAATTGTGCTCGTTTTTTCTCCGCAACTTCATTTCCTTTGATGATTACTGCTACCATTTTAAGTTTCCCCCTTAAAGAAATTACAGTGTATCTTTTATATTAGATAAAACGCCGTTAATAAAACGACGAGATTCCTCATCCCCAAATGTTTTTGCGATTTCAATTGCTTCGTTAATTGTTACATTGTGCGGAATTTCTTCCATGTATCTCATCTCACACACAGCTACACGTAAAATACTGCGATCAACAATACTAATACGCTCAAGCTTCCACTTTTTTAAATTTTGACGAATTGCTGCGTCAATCTCTTCTTTGTTGTCTACAAATCCTACAACAAGTGATTCTAGAAACTCATTTGTTTCTTCGCCTTCATCTAGCGTATTTTCCACCGCTACTTTCGGTTCTAATTCACCTGTAATATCCATTTGGTATAATGCTTGCATTGCTCTTTCTCTAGCCGTCCTACGTTTCATTGTAACTCTCCTTTATACTTCAAGTCTTTCCTTATGTTTTGTTATATTATTATAATTTATAAGCCGTCAATTCACTTACTCTTGCAGTTTTCATTGATTTTCCAACCTTATAATACAATGATAATAACACAATTTATCGTTTCACACACGGGGTACAAGGCTGAAAAATAATAAAAAGATTAACTTCAAGTTCCATATCTTATCACAATGTACGTTTTTTGGAAAAATGAAACATACCGTTTTATTTTTCTTTTTTTTTGAAATAGTATAATAATTAGAGGATTTTAATTTGTGAAGAAATGAAACGATAAAAAAGATGCCTATTTTACTAGGCACCTTTTTCCACTCTTACACTGGTTCGATTTCTGTTTTTTGTGTTTCGAATGTTACGCCAACGATGTGAACGTTCACTTCTTTTGGCTCAAGTCCTGTCATTGTAAAGAGTGCTTGGCGAATATTGTCTTGAATTTTTTGTGCAACAACCGGAATTGCTACACCAAAATACATCACAACATAAAGGTCAACAATAATATCTTCGTTTGCTAATTCAACCTTTACACCTTTACCATGATTTTTCTTACCTAACTTCTCAACAACATCTGTAGCAAAATTACCACGCATTGCCGCTACACCTTCTACTTCAGCAGCTGCAATACCTGCAATTACTTCGATTACTTCTGGTGCAATTTCTACTTTTCCAAGAGTTGTATCTTGACCCATATCTAACATATGTTCAGCCATGAAAAAAACCTCCTTTAATGTATCACTGCGTCACAAGTTCATGCTCTTCCAAAAATTTCGTGTTAAACTCACCTTTTACAAAATCAGGATGCTCTAGCAATTGCAAATGGAACGGGATTGTTGTATGTACGCCTTCAATGACAAACTCACTGAGCGCTCGCTTCATTTTTGCAATTGCCTCTTCACGTGTTTTTCCGTGAACAATTAATTTAGCAACCATCGAATCATAGAAAGGTGGTATTGAATATCCCGGATATACAGCTGAATCGACGCGAATACCAAATCCGCCTGGTGGTAAGTACATTTCTACTTTACCTGGAGATGGCATAAATTTTTTGGCAGGGTTTTCCGCATTAATTCGACATTCCATTGCCCAACCATTAAATTGTACTTCTTCTTGCTGTAACGATAACTTTTCTCCAGAAGCAACAAGAATTTGTTCTTTAATTAAATCCATCCCTGTTACCATTTCAGTAACTGGATGTTCAACTTGGATTCTCGTATTCATCTCCATGAAATAAAAGCTTTTCGTTTTATATTCATAAATAAACTCAACCGTACCAGCACCTGTATAATCAACCGCTACCGCCGCTTTAACTGCTGCGTCACCCATTTGCTTGCGAATATTCTCATCAAGTGCAGGTGATGGACTTTCTTCTAATAGTTTTTGCAGACGGCGCTGAATTGTACAATCACGCTCTCCTAAATGAATGGCATTTCCATGTGTATCTGCCATTATTTGAATCTCAACATGGCGGAAATCTTCAACGTACTTCTCCAAGTATACACCAGGGTTCCCAAAAGCGGTACTGGCTTCTTGCTGTGTAATTTGAATTCCTTTTACAAGCTCTTCTTCATGGCGCGCAACACGAATACCTTTTCCGCCGCCACCTGCAGTCGCTTTAATGATAACTGGATATCCAAGTTGATTAGCAAGCTCGATCGCTTCTTCGGTATTTTTAATAATCCCTTGTGAACCTGGTACAATTGGAACCCCTGCTTCTTTCATTGTATCACGTGCAACGTCTTTTGTGCCCATCTTTGAAATGGCTTCTGGGCTTGGACCGATAAAAATCAAGTTACACTCACGGCATAATTCTGCAAAATCTGCATTCTCTGCTAAAAATCCATATCCCGGATGAATTGCATCACAACCTGTTAATTTCGCAACACTAATAATGTTCGTCAAATTTAAATAGCTTTCTTTTGAAATCGTTGGTCCAACACAATACGCTTCATCTGCAATTTGCACATGAAGTGACTCTTTGTCTGCTTCTGAATAAATTGCAACTGTTTCAATATCCATTTCTTTACAAGCACGAATAATTCGTACAGCAATTTCCCCACGATTGGCTATTAATACTTTTTTTATCATCACAAAGACTCCCTTATTACGCTTTTACAAGAAATAGCGGTTGTCCATACTCAACAAGCTGTCCGTTATTAACAAGAATTTCAACAATTTCGCCCTCTACATCTGCGTCAATTTCGTTAAATAATTTCATAGCTTCAACAATACATACGATAGAATCTTTCGATACTCTGTCCCCAACACTTACATATTGAGGTGTATCAGGCGAAGAAGAGGAATAAAATGTCCCTACCATCGGTGATGTGATTTTATGTAGGTTTTCATCTTGAACAACTTTCTTCTCTTCTTGTTTTTGCACTTCTACTTGCGCTGCCGCTACTGTTGTTTCTACTTCAACAGATGCTGCTGGTTGTACTACTTGTTTCGTTACCGGTGCTTGCACAGCAACAACTTCATTACCACGTTTTTTCATTTTGATTGCTGTACCGTCTTTTTTGTATTCAAATTCATCAATATTAGAGCTATCAATTAATTTAATTAATTCACGAACTTCTTGAATTTTAAACATGTAAAATCCACTCCCATACTCTTGTTTGTCCCGTTTTTACAGATTGGCATCAAACTGATTTACTGTAAAAATACGATGTATTCTATTAGAAAATTTATTCCTATGACATTTACTAATAGAAATATTTACTATTCCCATCTTACGCTAAATTTTTTAAACATTCCAATTTATATTTCTTTATTATAAATCGAAACTCCTGTAAAAATATTATTCCACCAAAAAATTATTACCTAGTAATAATACCAAGTTTCACACAAAATTGGCAAGACCACTTCCTAAAAAACATTCTTTACTTTTTCAAAACTGCAAAGTGTAAAAACGTAATTCCCTCAGAATTCTTCATTTTATCTACGGTAAAAAAACATATTTTTACCAAATATTATTTTTTTGTTTACGCGCCGTTCATTCTTCCTTCATAAAAGAATAGTATGTTCAAAGTGTAGCAAATTTATTGTAGTGAGGTGCGGACATATGATATGGCTCATCCTGTTCTTGCCTGCCGTAGTGATTTGGACATTGGTCCTCTTCATTCACGTCAAATCTGGAAAAACTAATCACCATCATCACGAACCATTAATCTTTTACTCACAGCGTATTTCCCCGTTTCCAATTGAAAATACTAAATACAACTGCAAAGATGAAATAGAAAAAAGCTATCGAAAACGATAGCTTTTTTCTATTATTCTTTTATCTAATTTGAAGCAGCAACACCTATTATAATTTATTTTACTGATGGATCAAATTTCACACCTACATCTTTTGGACCACCTTCACTTCTTACAAGCTGAATAATTTTATTCGCTTCTTTTTGTGAATGCTTTGCCGATTTAACTGTTACTTTAATGTCCGTTCCATCAGCTCTTACAAGAGCATCTTTATATCCACCTTGAGATTTAATCACTGTCTCAAGTAATTGTTGCTTCGTTTCCATCGTAGTGATGGCATCAAGATTATCTTTCGCTTTACTCTTTTCTTCTGCTGAAGATTTTGATGACTTCATTACATTTTGTAACTTTTCTTTCTCTACACTACGCTGATCTTCCATTTGCATACGTAGCGCTGTAAAATTCTCATCGCTTGATTGAACTGTTACACTAGCCTCTTTTTTACTTGTTTCTTTTTTGTCATTCTCTTTTTTGTCTGTTTCTTTATTTGTAGTTTCCTTGCTTGTATTTTCTTTTGTTGTCTCTTTATTTGTAGTTTCTTTCGTTGTTTCTTTTGTAACTGCTTTATCAACACCTTGCTTTTCTTGTCCCATCTTTTCACCCGTTGCCGGTGCTGCTGTATTCATTTTATCAGGAGTTGTTACGTAATAAACAGATAGTACAACCACTAAACTTAACATCGTTAATAGCCAAACCGTTTGTTTTTTTAACACTTTATTTCCTCCCTATCAATTTTTCGGTGATACTGAAACGCGATGAGCTGGTACATCTAATAATCGCGTCACAGCTTCTTTTACCATTGCTTTTATTTGTATATTATCCACTCCCTTTGCTACAACCAGAACACCTCGTACTTTCGGTTTCTCTGTTCGCAAAACAATTGGAGTTTCTTTATCACCTTCACGTATAATGACTGTCTTTTCATCAAGAGACTCGTCTTCTACTTCCCTTTTCCCGCCTGCTTTATCAGTTTCACCTGTCGTTTGTGAACGTTTTACTGTATTTTTCTCGAGTATTTTTTCTTCAGATGAATCTAAGTTCACTTTAATAGTTACATCTTTTACTCCGGCTATCTCTTCTAAAGAAGCTTTCAATTCTTGTTCATACGCTTTTTCGTATTTTTCTACATTTGACATATTATCATTGTTTTTTTGACCGAAAGTTGGTACATCTTTATCTTGGCTTTGACTTGTCTTTTCTTTAAACACAGGCACTTCTTCTTTTTTAGGTGCTAAGAAATTACTAGAAAACATAAGCGCAATCCCAAGTATGAGTAGGACAAGCAAAAACTTAGGTGTTACCTTTTTCCCCTTCTCATTACTTTCTTTTCCATCCCCATTTAATAAGTTTCGAAAAAATGAGAACCTCGAATTTTTATCTTTATTGTCCATTTACGCTACCTGTCCTCCCTTCCATCTGAACTTGGATTTGTTTATCCTCTAGTTGCCACCTGCTTGAAAAGAAATCTTTCATTTCTACATTCGTTTCTTCTATTTTTTTTGGAGGTTCTTTCATATTAATTTCAATTGGCTTTACTGTTTCGATTGCATCATTATTACTACGTTCTTTTTCTTTCAACGTCACAACAACAGATTGAATATCTTTCGCTGACTTTACTTCTCCTGCATGCTCCACTGCGACTATTTGTATTCCAGAGACTGTCATACCATACTTTTTCTCAAACTCTTTTCCTACGTCTTTTTTCATTTTGGTAGCCATCTCTTCTAAACTATATGCACGTGTTAGAGCTTGTATTTCTTTTTTCTTCGAATCTATCGAATTTTTTACAGATCCATCTGCTACGTACTTTTCTTCATTGAAATTTGCGATAACTTCATTTACATCTGTTTGTAACAACTTAAATAGAGGCGTTAAAATTAATACGACTAACAATAGACTTACAACGAATTTAACGTACTTTTGCAAATTTGAATTTGGAAGAATAAGATGAAGCATTGTCGCTAAGAGTAAAAAAACGATAATATTTCTAATCCACTCTGTAACAAATTGCACACTCTTCACCTCCTACCGCATCATGAGAGTAATGTTCCCGGCAGCAATAATAATTGTGATACTTAAAAAGAACATAAATGATACGATAGCTAAGCAAGCAAATACGTAAATGATACTTCGTCCAATGATATCTAAACATTGAATAATTGCTCCTCCGCCTACTGGTTGCAATACTGCTGCTGCGAATTTATAAATAAACGCGATACAAAAAATTTGAATCGCTGGGAAAGCGACAATTAAGCATAAAATAACGAGCCCGATAATTCCTACTGTGTTTTTTAATAATCCAGATGCACTAATAACAGTATCCGCAGCCTCAGTAAACATCCTTCCTACTACAGGAATGAAGTTTCCTGTTACAAATTTAGCCGTTTTCACAGCTATACCATCAGCAACGGCTGACGCTGTTCCCTGTACAGATAATACGCCTAAAAAAACCGTCAAAAAGATACCAATAATCCCAACACTAACGTTTTGCAAAAGCTTGGACAATTTCGTAACTTTATATTGATCACTCATCGTGCTTACAATACTTAATATAGTTGCAAGTAATAAAAGTGGTAGAACGATATAGTTCATAAGAAGCCCACTCGTATTCATTAAGAAAATGATGATTGGATGAAAAAATGATACAGAAACAACACCGCCGCCTGTTGCTATGAGTGCAAGTAAAATTGGTAATAACGCTAGTATGAAATCTACCATTGTTTGTATCGTCTCTCTTGCATATGTCATGACGACATAAAAACTATTTAAAGCGAAAATAATAAGTACCATGTATACGACTGCATCAGCGATTTTACTCACGCTACTCTTTGAAAAAGCAGATTGTAACGATTGCAACAATGCACTGAAAATCGTGAGCATAATGAGCGTTCCAAGTAACTTTCCATTTGCAACAAGCTCATGAAATAGATATTTTAGTAGACCTATCATCCACTCTTTTATGGAGAACTCTTTTTCTCCCTTTACAAACTCCATAAAGCTTCCTTTTTGACTCTCTGGTAAATAGCCTCCATACTTTGTAACAAGCCCGTCCCAAAATTGCTTCACATCTTCAATTCCGAGCTTATCCAATTGTTGATCAACGACGTTTGTTTCTATAGGAGAAGCTTGTACAACAATCGGTAAAGAAAAGAAAAGGAAGCAAGCAAATAATAGCTTAGCTCCAAACTTCCTCAACATTCACTCCCCCTTATCCCGTAGGTAAAAAACCGAGAATTGTTTCAATTACAACCGTCAAAATAGGAATTGCCATGACGAGAATTAAGATTTTCCCAGCTAATTCAATTTTCGAAGCGATTGCACCTTGACCAGCATCCTTTGTAATTTGCGCACCAAACTCAGCGATATAAGCAATCCCTATAATTTTCAATAACGTTTCTACATATACGTTGCTAACCTTCGCTTCACTCGCCACTCTCTCAATCATTTGTAAAATAGAATGAATTTGATCGATTAAGAGAAGAAACATCATGCTACCAATGAACACAATAAATAACGATGTAATACTAGACTTATGCTGATTTAAAACAGCAGCTAAAAATGTAGCAACGAGGCCTAATCCGACAATTTGTATAATTTCGATTCGAACCGCCTCCTTTACTGGAAGAGAAAGACACTTTTAATCTTGTCGAATAGAGTATTAATTAAAAATGCAACATGAAACAAAATAACGACAAAACCGACAAGGATAACCCAATTTGCAATATCCTCTCGCTTTAATTCTTTTAGTACAGTATGAATGAAAGCTAAAACAATGCCGATTCCGGCGATTTGAAATATTAATCCAACATCAATGGACATCGCCTTTCTCCCCCCTATAGCAGTAAAATTACGATAAGTAGCCCTGCCAGTACCCCTAAACTCTTTATCATTTTTTCATATTGTAGTTGTAATGCTTTCGCTTCTCCTTCTTCTCTCTCCAAATGTGTAATACATAAGCGAATATGTTTTTGCTGTGATTCACGATCATGTTGTCCAAGTGTTTCACCAAATTGTTGTAAGATTTCATACTCGGTTTGTTTAAACGCCGTTAACGTCCAGTTCTCCTTCAAACTATCAATCCAAGCTTCTCTAACTGTTTGCTCCCCGTCCTCTAGCCGTTTCGAAAAGCTTTGAAATATCCAATTTAACGGCTTCGGCATTTGTTTGACTAAACGCTCTGCAGCCTCAGATAACGGCGTGTGTCCATACATAATTTCAGCTTCTAATGATTGCAATGCTGCCTTCAATAACCTAAGTTGCCGCGGTCTCTCACTGTACCTTTTAGCGTATGAAAATCCGAAAAAAGTGCTAACAGCAACTATTAATACCGCACCAAATATTTTCACCATACGCCTTGAGCCTTTCTATGAGGTAATACTGATTTTCCATATTTATCTTTCACTTGCATAACCGTTCCTGGCCCTCTCGCTTTTGATAATTCCACAAACCTATCAAATACACCAAGTTCCAGCACCGCCTGTAACGATGGACGTTTCACAACATCATCATAAGAAAATCCATGTGCACTTATAAAAAGCTGAACACCTGCATGTACCGCCTCCATAATCGCTTCACTATCTTCTTTACGTCCAATTTCATCTACGATTAATATGTCTGGGCTCATAGAACGAATCATCATCATCATTCCTTCAGCTTTTGGACAAGCGTCTAATACATCTACTCGCACGCCAAAGTCATATTGCGGGATTCCTTTCACACAGCCCGCAATTTCTGATCGTTCATCAACAATTCCCACTTTACATGAAGGAATTTTCGAAGCACTTACACCCTGACTCATACAGCGTGCTACATCTCTTAAAAGTGTTGTTTTCCCCGTTTGCGGTGGGCCTATTACCATCGTGTTTAACCATCGTGATTCATAAAGATATGGCAGAAGCGGCTCAGCAATCCCTATTTTTTGACGGGCAATACGAATATTAAAAGAAGAGACATCCCGAATCATTTTCACTGCACTTTTTTCTGTAATGACTTTTCCAGCTAGGCCAATTCTATGTCCTCCTCGTAGTGTCACATATCCACGTTTCAATTCCTCTTCCATCGTATAAATTGAGAATTGACTTAATTTATTCAATAAATGGATTGCATCTTCCGCTGTAGCGATATAGTCATAGAAAAACACTTCTCCATGTGCGATACACTCTAGTGGCCTTCCAATTCGAACACGAATTTCCTCTAGAGTATCGTATTGTTTACAGCCTTCAACTAACTGTCTCATCGTTTTCGGTAAAACTTCTAATACTTCTTTCATAAGCTTCTCCCCACTATACTCGACTTACTATTTCAACAACGCGATAAAAATGCAGCCAATTCCAAGTGCTAGAAAAAAGAATTTCAAGAAAGAAATCTCACTTGCTACACTCGCTATGCCAATTGTCATTGTTAAAATTAATACGGTCGGTCCAACAAACGCCAACATACCATTTATAAACAATGCTTTCTTCGCATCATTCATGTAAAGCATAAGCAAAGCGGCGAATATTTCCGCGCTTCCTGAAAACAACCGAAGTAACCCCATAACAAGCACGGATGTTTCCATTGCCGCTAGCCACTGTTTCATTCTCCCACCTTCTCCCATAACAGTTACTACTTCCTTATTCTGAAAAAGAATATATTTGTACAACCATATGCAGAGGTTGTCTATTTCAGAAGTAAAAACATAATTTTTCTCTATCGACTTTATTAAAATCTGAATATTCTAATCAATTTATGATATATTTAATAGAAAAGGAGCATAGATGATGAAGCAAGTTACTTTATTACCACTCGATTTACGATATGTAAATGTGCTTTTTGAGCTATCAAGCAATCCACATGTAAAAAATGCATTAGGGCTAAAAGTAGAATCAGTAGAAGATACAAAAACATTCATTCTTTTTGCAATTGAAGAGGAACGAAAAAAGCACTCCTTATCAAGAGTGATTGTAAGTGAGGAAAATGAAATAATTGGCCTCACGACACTTAAACATATTAATTACGAACAAAAGCACTCACATATTGGAAGTTGGCTCGGCTATCAATATTGGGGAAGAGGATATAACGAATCTGCTAAAAAAGAGATCTTTAAAATCGCTTTTTTAGACTTGCAACTTACATACGTATTTGCCGGTGCTAAAACGAATAACATTCGCTCTTTAAAAGCACAAGAGAAACTACCTTACATTTCATTACATGTGGAAAAAC
Organism: Bacillus sp. FDAARGOS_1420; assembly: GCF_019344915.1. Classification (NCBI taxonomy): domain Bacteria; kingdom Bacillati; phylum Bacillota; class Bacilli; order Caryophanales; family Bacillaceae; genus Bacillus; species Bacillus sp. FDAARGOS_1420. Next base: position 3,248,865 of record NZ_JAHWJB010000002.1, read on the forward strand.
AATTTCCAGACATACACGCTGCTTTGGAGAAAGAAGTAAAATCACCTTGCGTACTGCATGTTGTATCATGCGAAAAATTTTCAAATTGGTTGGAAGTACGAAATGAGGGGGGAAAATATGAAGGGATTGAAAATTAGTTTAACAATTGTAGTAGAATTAGCTATTATTTATCTTTTTTCAAAAATGGTCGGCTGGTCATTTTTGGAGAGCTTTTTCCTTGGCAGTCTAGCAATATTTGCAATTACTTGGTTAATTATTATGAGTACCTTTAGAAATAACAATATGGATCATGCAACGAATAAAACTTTTACCGGTATTGAAACTGGTGAAATACGCCCGTTTCAAATTGTTTTGACTCCATATATTATGGGTACCCTTTCACTCGTCACAGTTAGTTTTGTTATAACCGCAATTTACTATCTTCCCTACTTCCTATAAAAAAAGCACTCGTGATAATCACGAGTGCTTTTCTACTATGCACGAGAAACGTATTTACCTTCACCAGTGTTGATGATAAGCATTTCGCCTTCGTTAATGAAGATTGGTACTTGTACAACAAGACCAGTTTCTAATTTAGCTGGTTTTGTTACGTTAGAAGCTGTGTCACCTTTAATACCAGGCTCTGTTTCTGACACTGTTAATTCAACTGTGTTCGGAAGTTCAACACCAAGTACTTCATCTTGGTATGTCATAATAGATACTCCCATGTTTTCTTTTAAGAATTTCAATTCGCGCTCGATTTGGTTTTCACCAAGTTCGATTTGCTCATAAGTTTCGTTATCCATAAATACGTGAGACTCACCGCTCGCGTATAAGTATTGCATACGACGGTTTTCGATGTGTGCTTTTTCTACTTTTTCACCTGCACGGAATGTTTTCTCTTGAACAGATCCTGTGCGAAGGTTACGTAGTTTAGAGCGAACGAATGCAGCACCTTTACCTGGCTTTACGTGTTGGAAATCCATTACTTGCCAAAGGGCATTGTCCACTGAAATTGTTAAACCTGTACGAAAATCGTTTACTGAAATCATGTAAAAAAATCCTCCTGTGTATTACAAAATAATAAGTTCTTTTGGTGATTTCGTTATTACTTCATTACCTTCACTTGTTACAATGATATCATCTTCAATACGTACCCCGCCAACACCTGGAATATAAATACCTGGTTCTACTGTTACAGCCATACCTGGTTCAAGTACTGTATCAGAACGGAACGCTAAACCTGGTGCTTCATGGATTTCAAGACCGATTCCATGACCAGTAGAGTGTCCGAAGTATTCACCATATCCTTTTTCCGTTATGTAATCACGCGTTAATGCATCAGCCTCACGACCCGTTAAACCAGCTTTAATACCGTTCACACCACGTAGTTGTGCTTCTAAAACGATATTATAAATTTCTTTTAATTTATCAGATGGTTCACCGACTGCAATCGTACGAGTAATATCAGAGCAATATCCTTTGTAATAAGCGCCGAAGTCTAATGTAACGAAATCTCCTTTTTCTATCACTTTTTCAGATGCCACGCCGTGCGGTAATGCCGAACGAAGACCTGAAGCAACGATAATATCAAACGAAGAAGATGTTGCTCCTTGTTTTCTCATGAAAAATTCAAGTTCATTTGACACTTCAATTTCAGATACTCCCGGGCGAATGAATGATAGAATATGCTCAAAGGCAGCATCTGCAATCTGTGCAGCTTCCTTTAATATCTTAATCTCTGAATCAGTCTTTATCAAGCGTAACTTTTCTACAAGCCCAGAAGTTGGGATGAATTCAGCTTCGATCGCTTCATTATGCGTTACGTAAGAGCTATATGTAAGAGTATCTTGCTCAAAGCCTAGCTTTTGAATTCCAAGTTCTTTAACTTGTTTCGCAACTTCATCAAGAATTAATCCTGGATGCTGCACTATTTCGTATCCAACCGCTTGCTTACTAGCTTGCTCTACATAACGGAAATCTGTAATAAATAGAGCACGCTCTTTTGAAATTAGTACAACACCAGCTGTTCCCGTGAAATTCGCCATATATCTACGGCTATGTTCATTCGTTAATACGATACCGTCAATACCAGCCTCATCAAACGCACTTCTTAATCTCTCGATCTTTTCCATTACTTTATGCCTCCCTCAATTTCTCCATTAATGCAAATAACGCTAACTTATAGCCATAAAAACCAAATCCAACAATTTGTCCCGCACAAACAGCCGCCGTCACAGATTCGTGACGGAACGATTCACGCTGGTGAATGTTAGAAATATGTACTTCAATAACAGGAATCGAAATGCTCGCAATTGCATCTCGAATCGCATAGCTATAATGCGTAAATGCTCCAGGATTTAAAATGATCCCTTCATATATATCTTCAGCCTCATGAAGACGATCGATAATAGCACCTTCATGATTCGATTGGAAACATTCTAACTCCACTCCCATTTTCTCTGCTTCTTGTTTCATATCTGTTTCAAGCGTCGCTAACGTTCCTTTTCCGTATACATTTACTTCCCTAACGCCAAGGCGATTTAGGTTCGGACCGTTTACGAGGAGTAACTTTTTCATTTTCTTAAAACTCCTTAATATTAAAGAATGTCTATACGACATTTTAACATAGGAATCACTTATTTGAATAGTTTGTCTTCTCGCTCCCTTCTCCTCTATTTGTATTATTCGATTCGAATGCTACAGAATACGAAATAAAAACACCATATAATATAAAGATACATACTGTCGTTACAATTGTTTCTTTCGGTAAATGGAGTGCACTTTTAATAACAGGTGCCATTAGCCCCATCCCCAAAAATAATAATGCCCACCAAAACAAACCGTATAGTACGCCAGGGAATACTCCTTCAAACTTTTTAAAAAGGGCTTTATAGAGAAATGCCACTAAAATTGAAAGAAGTCCCATACAAACGATACCTACTACATTTCCCCAAACCCCTTCTTTCCAATCTCCAAATGCAAACGGTAAAAGTAAATAGTTAGGTCCAGCTTCTGTAAATGAGAATATATGAAGGAAATACCATATACCTCCCCAAAATAAGCCACCAAATAAACCAATTTGTACAAAGTTTCTTATTGTTGATTGTTCTTGATTCACATTGACACCTCCGCTCACTAGTATGCCCGAAACTATTTTGAGGCATGTTTAAATCCTGCAAAATTTGTCTATAAAAAGAATAAGAAATGTCCGACTCTCGTAACATTTTCCCTTGTCATCTGCCTGTATTTGTCGATAAAATAAAGGAAACTCGGTGATTGTCTTATTTCAAGATGACAAAACCAAGTATGACAATTGCCTCTTTTTCTACATAAGAGAGAAACAAATACAGGTTGGTGTTAACATGGCAGAAGAGTCAAAACAAATATATGGCGGGCAGGCAGTCATAGAAGGAGTTATGTTTGGCGGTAGAGAATATACTGTTACAGCGGTTCGTCGTAAAGATAAATCGATTGAATTTTATCGTTTACCACGCGTTCGTAATAAAGCATTGTCTCTACTAAAGAAAATTCCATTTTTACGAGGTATTGCCGCTATTGTGGATGCAAGTGCGAATGGAGCGAAACATTTAAACTTTGCTTCAGAACGATTTGATGTCCACCCAGAAGAAGATGAACAACTTGCAAATAAAAAAGAAGAACAATCAAAATTAACGATGGTATTAGGAGTTGCAGCAGTTGGCGTTTTATCGTTCATATTCGGTAAAGTAATTTTCACAGCAGTTCCTGCACTTTTAGCTGAATTAACGAGACCGATTTTCCCATCTCATACAGGGCAAATCATTGTCGAAAGTGTCATTAAGCTCATGCTATTATTGAGCTATATATACTTCATTTCTTTAACCCCACTTATTAAGCGGGTATTTCAGTACCACGGTGCGGAACATAAAGTAATCAATGCTTATGAGAATAATCTTCCACTGACTGTAGAAAATGTTCAAAAACAAACTCGCCTCCATTATCGCTGTGGCAGTAGCTTTATTATATTTACAGTCATTATTGGAATGTTTGTCTATTTCCTCGTCCCTACAGATCCGCTTTGGGCAAGGGTAGTAAACCGAATTTTATTAATTCCAGTTGTTCTCGGTATTTCTTTTGAAGTATTACAATTTACCAATCGATTACGAGATGTCCCTGTTTTACGAGTACTTGGATATCCAGGATTATGGCTGCAACTATTAACAACGAAAGAACCAACAGATGATCAAGCGGAAGTTGCAATCGCATCGTTTGAAGAATTATTACGTTTAGAAAACAAACAATAATTATTTAAAAATGGTGTTCAACTCCTTTCCTCATCGTTAATATACTAATTTTAATATATGTTTTTAGGAGGTGTCCCTTATGAACGGTCGTTCGTTTACATTCGCTATATTTGTGCTTATTATCGGATTGGCAATATTCGGCCTTGTTTCATCTGTTATTACAAATCCAATGGAAGTATTGAAAAACATTGGTATCATGTTAGCTGTCGTCGGTATCTTTTACTTACTCTACAAAATGTTTACAAACTCTAGTGGTTCTGCAAATTCGCAAAGCTCATATAAGCGTGCAGCGAAACAATCGAACCGCAAACACGGGAAACAAAATGTAGCACCCCTAAGTAATTCTTTCTTGAAACGAAATGCTTCTGATGACAAGGGGAAAAAGGGTAATTCTCCATCGTTGAAAAGAAAAAGAAAACAATCTCATTTAACTGTCATTGAAGGTAAAAAAAACAAAAAGAAAGACCGTGCTTCCTTTTAGGAAATACGGTCTTTTTTTATCCCGGTTGGTGCGGGGCTAATAATCAGTGGAAGATGCGAAAAACCCTACTGATTAAAGTTTCACTTTATATGTTGAAGCACTTCTTTCAAACTTTTCTCTTCCATACTTTCGATACGAAGGTGATGGTTTTCAAATTGCAAATTTCTTGTCACATCATTAGGTACGACGACACACTTTAATCCTGCTGCCACCGCTGCTTTCAATCCATTTAATGAATCTTCAAACACAACAGCTTCTGATGGTTCAATTCCTAATTCTTCTATCGTAACTTTATAAAGAGCTGGATCTGGTTTTACCTTCTCTACATCTTCTCGCGTTTTAATCACTTCAAAATAATCTCGAATTTGTAGCTCTTCTAAAAAACGAACGACCCACTCCCTAGATGAACTAGAGGCTAATGCGATTTTCAATCCAAGTTCTTTCGCTTCTTCTAAATATTCTTTTACCCCGCCACGCGCTTTTGGTATTTTCATTTTCTCTTTATGTAAAGTTGTTACTTTTCCCTTTAATGCATGCTCGTTAAATTTTTCTTTTAATTGCTCTTTTAAATATGCATAAAGCACTTCATCTGTCGTTCCAATACATTTTGCAAATTCCTCTAAAGGTAACTCGCCGCCGTATTCACGAACAGCATCTCTGAAAGAGTGAAACCATATTGTTTCTGTGTCCACAATTAATCCATCAAAATCAAAAATAATTGCTTTCATTATTCTCCCGTCCTTTTCGATTGAAATAAAAAAGGAAACGCCACACGTTCCCCTTAATTACTTTTCTCTTCATTTGCTTTTTGAACACCACGAAGTGTTTTTACTCGAACTTCATCTTGTTCAAAGTATTGTACTAAATCACCGATACGGTCAATTGATTCCCAACTTAAATGATGTTCAATTCCTTCTACATCATTATAAATTTTGCTTTCATCCACACCGATAATGCGCATAAACTGTTCTAACAATTCATGACGATATACGAGACGTTCACCGATTTTTTTACCTTTTGATGTTAATACAAGCCCTCTATATTTTTCATAAATTAGATATTCGTCTTTGTCTAATTTTTGTACCATTTTTGTTACAGAGGATGGATGTACACTAAGCGCTTCAGCAATATCAGATACACGGGCATAACCCTTTTCATCAATCAACAAATAAATTTGTTCAATATAATCTTCCATACTAGGGGTAGGCATCGGTTTCCTCCATCCAATTTCATTTTGCTTATTCCGTACGAAGCAATCAATAAAATGATACACCAGAAAGAATAACGTGACAAGGTGGAAACGAGCCTAAATATATAAAACAAAAAAAGAATCTAGATTCCCCTTATGTAAAATATTGAATTTCTGCATCTGGAAAATACTCATATATATAACCTCGTATTGTTTCTTCTAATACTTCCACATCATCCTTTTGATATACATATTTCCCAATACCGTATCGTCCCCATTTATATTTCCGCTTCTCTTCATCCATTTCAAGTTTCGTATTCGGATAACGTTCTTGAATGACTTTTTTGGCTGGTTTCGTAAAACGATGTTGAATTAATTCGAACGTTAAATTTGGTATCGTCATGTCTTTTAACGCATTGTACAATCGTTCAAACAATTCACGGTACCCTTCTTCCCACCCTTCATGCATATAAATTGGCGCAACAATAAAGCCAAGAGGATAATTAGCCCCCGCTACTTTACGAGCAGCCTCAATTCGCTCTTCAAATGGCGATGTCCCTGGTTCAAAGTTTTTAATAACATAACGTGAATTAATACTAAATCGAAAACGCGTTTTCCCATTATGCTTTGCATCTAATAAATGATCAACATGCGAATATTTCGTAACGAAACGTAAACGTCCATGTTCACTTTCTCCGATAAACTCTATCGCCCGCTTTAATGCATGTGTCAAATGATCAATTCCAACGATGTCTGATGTACACGCCGCTTCAAATCTTGTTATTTCAGGGGCCCTTTCATCCATATATTGCTTTGCCTTCTCAAAGATTTCATCTAGATTCACATACACCCTTACGTAAGGTTTACTCCCAAGTGTCGTTTGCAAATAACAATAATGACAATGTCCCATACACCCTGTTGCAAGCGGAATTGCATATTCAGCTGAAGGTTTTGATGTATCGAACTTTAACGTCTTCCTCACCCCAACGACAAGTGTTGCTTTTGCATTACGATACTTTTGCAATTCATTTTCCCCTGGAAAATTTCTAATTTGATTGTGTGATGTCGTTTCACGAGTTTCTAATCCCATCTTCGTAAACTTCTCATAAAGCTCTTTTCCAAGCGGATATTCGAGTGCCCTCGGTTCAAAGTAAACGAGTTTTGGTATAAATGGTTTCATGTGCTTCCCTCCTCTCGTTAGTATGGGAAGCACAAAAAAATTAACACAGATTAAAGTTTTCCACTTCAGTAACTTGCGTTGCAAGTTACTGAATGTTATAATTTGGATAACAGCTACCTTGCAACGCAAGTTACCTGGATAAAAGGTGGTGAAATCATGCACAGCCAAATGTTAAAAGGTGTACTAGAAGGTTGCATTCTATATATCATTTCACAAGAAGAAGTGTACGGATATGAACTAAGTACAAAATTAAATAAACACGGCTTTACATTCGTAAGTGAAGGAAGCATCTATCCTTTATTGTTACGCATGCAAAAAGAGAAACTTATTGAAGGTACATTAAAGGCTTCCTCTCTGGGACCGAAGCGAAAATATTATCACGTAACTGATAAGGGATTAGAACAACTTGAAGAATTTAAAAAAAGTTGGGGAATGGTTTCAACGACGGTAAACAACTTATTACAAGGGGAGTGATAGGGATGAAGGCGAAAGATTTAATCGAATTAAATAATCAAAAGCGTAAATTATTAAATGCAGAAAATGAAACCACCTATAGTGACATGTTAATATACATCCGCCTAGCTAAAGTGCCAGAGTACCAAGCAGAAGAACTGCTAATTGAAATTCTAGATCACCTTATTGAAGCCCAGCAAGAAGAAAAAAGTACTTATGATATTTTTGGCGACGACTTACAGGCGTACTGTGACGAGCTAATTGCTGCTCTACCGAAGCAAAGTTTATGGGAACAATTATCGATTCCTTTATTTATAACTAGTTACCTGTTAGCAATATACTTTGCTATTTCTTCCGTAATTGCATTGGTATTTCCCTTATTTTCAAATGAAGCACGTTTTAAATTTGTACACATTGATTTCATTTATCTGCTCGCATTTATCTTGTCGGTACATCTTATGATACGTTTTATTTTCGATTTTATTAACACTGATTTATTTAAAAACACAACAACTATTTGGAGGCATATAGGAAGTTTTTTAATACGCCATAGCCTATGGATACTATTAATCGGTATTTCCTTTTTATTTATAAAAAAGCCCTATACTACTTTGCAAATTTCACCTTGGATTGGCGCTTTACTTGCCATCTCTTGCTATGCACTATATAAACTTTTCTTCAAAAAAGAATACTTAGAATTTAAAAAGGAGTAACGAGGTTATGACCGAAAAAGAAATGGTTAAGTTAAACAATGATAAAAGAAAATTATTAACACCTGAAAACGAAGCTGCTTATGGTGATATGCTTATTTATTTACGCTTTACTAGCGTTCCGCAAAAGCAAATGGAAGAACTGCTATTAGAAATATTAGATCATCTTTTAGAAGCACAAGAAGATGATAAAAATGCTCATGATATTTTCGGAGAAGATTTAAAAGCTTACTGTGATGAATTAATTAATTCTTCAGAACATCAAAATCTTTTCCAACAAGCCGCCGTTATTGGGTTTGCAGTTAGTTTATTGTTAGCTATTCAAATTGGATACGATACATTTACTACTCTTATGCAAAAACTATTTACAGATACAAATCACTTAGGAATTCCATTTAGTATTCCCGGAACAATATTATCTGCTATCGTTTTAACAATCGGTGCTTTCATAACTTTTTCGTTATTTAGACGTTTTTCTTTTACAATACTGGTTTCCTGGAAACAAAAAGCACTCCTCTTATTATCAGCGTTTATACCTTTTATCTTATCAGTTTTTTCAAACGTATTTTTTAAAACACAACCATACTTATTTTATAATTTGTCTATTTGGCAAGGTGCTCTTGTTACACTTTCTTTTTATATTCTGTACAAATTTTTATATAAAACATCTAAATTTTAACAGCCTTTCAAACGGCTGTTTTTCTTCTGTCTAATTTTACAAATTGAAAAATTTCATAAAGAAAATAAGAAAAATGCAAAATAATTAAAGTTAATTGTTGACGTGATGCTTTTATTATCGGTATCATAAATCTTCGTGAGCAATTATTTTTCGTTATACGATTTTTTTATTATTATTGAATTTTTGAGAGGAGAAATTTGATGTCAGTTAAGAAGAAAACGCAAGTACGCACCGGCAAAATGGTACGTGAACTAATGTTAGCAGACGAAGATGTAAATGCTTCGCTAATTATGGTATATAGTGAAAACGGTGTAAACGCAGAAATTAAAATCGAGGGCTTAACGCCAAAATGTAACGAAGAATTATTTTTGAGCGGAAACGTGGATTGGAACAAGAGTGTTATTTATAAAATTGTTGATTTCACTGGGAACGCTGAGGTTGGTAAAGTTACATTAACAGCGATGAACAAAAATAATGTTTCTCTAGAAGTTGAACGCGTTATGTGGAGCAAAGAAAATAAAGAAGCTGCTGAGCAAGAAGAAACAGTTGTAGAAGCTACTCCGAAAAAAGAAGTAGTTGTAGAAGCTCCAAAAGCAGTTACACCTGCTCCAAAGCCTATTACGCGAGTAGAAACACCTGCTGCACCTAAACCTACTCCGGTACCAACGCCGAAGTCAGTAAGTGTTGAAGCAGCTATAGAACTATCTACTCCAGCACCTGTGAAAAAAGCAGTACCTACTCCAGTTACAAAGCAAGAGACAGCACCGGTTACTCCTACAAAACCGAAGCAACCTGCTTTGACTGAAACAAATACAAAACTACAAGAAAATTATGTTAAACTTGTGAAAAAGACAATTGAAGTTTGTCAAGATTACGAGCTTGGCATCGACATAGATGATTCTATTGAAGGATTAAAAAAAGAACTACAAAGCCAAGGTATTAGCGTTACATTCGACAAAGAAATTATGGACGTTGTAAATCGCCTTCGTTCTTTACAAGATAAAGGAATCAAAGTAGAAAAAGTACTTAATTTACTATAAAAATAAGGAGATGGCGGTCGCCATCTCCTTATTTTTTATAATTCCATTCATTACTTTCATACTTCTCTTTTGCTAAAGTTTGAACTTCATGAAGCTGTTCTTCTGTTAGTTCATACGGCACAAGCTCTATATCTAAACCTTTTTCAAATCCAGTTTCAAACGCTTTAATTAACTGTTCAATCGTAAATGTACGGTCTGTTAATTCATTAATCGCTACCGCTTTAGAAGAAAACATGTTTTTCATACGCTCTTTTACTCGCTCATTTGGGAATAAAAATAGGTCGTATAACTCATCTAAATCTATTTCTAACGGAATAGAACCGTGTTGTAATATAACACCTTTTTGACGTGTTTGAGCACTACCCGCGATTTTTCTTCCCTCAACTACAATTTCATACCAAGATGGTGCATCAAAACATACTCCTGAACGCGGATTTTTTAAATTCTCACGATCCGCTTCTGTTTTCGGAACTGCATAATACGCTTCTAATCCTAATGCCTTAAAACCGTCCAATAAGCCTTGCGAAATAATTCGGTATGCTTCTGTAACTGTTTTTGGCATATTCGGATGATCTTCAGACACAATAACACTGTACGTTAATTCTTTGTCATGTAGTACACCCCTGCCGCCTGTTTGACGACGAACGAATCCATATTTCTTTTCGTTAACTACATCCATATTTATATCTTTTTCAACACGCTGGAAATACCCGACTGTTAATGTTGGTACTTCCCATTCATAAAAACGAATTGTTGGTGACATTTTCTTTGCACTTTGCCAATTTAATAAACATTCATCTAACGCCATATTAAATGCTGGTGAACATTGACCAGAGTTAATATAACACCATTTTTCTTTTCCCATCCTGCACCTCATATAACCAATTATTTTTCACATTCTCTAGTCTACCAAATTCGACAAAATTTGTGAAAGAATACGAAATTTCTTCTTATATACAAATGAATCTGTTGCATAAATACATATGGGCATTATAATATTGAAAGTAGGATAAGAAAAAAGGGAGCGATAGAATCGTGTCAACAAACTTGATTATTATACTAGCCGCAATTGCAGCATTCATCGGCTACACTGTATGGATGTATTTCTATCAGAAAAAATTAATTAAAACACTTTCAGAAGATGAATTTCGCGCTGGCTACCGTAAAGCACAGCTTATCGATATTCGCGAAGCGGATGAATTTAACGCGGGACATATTTTAGGTGCGCGTAACATTCCATTATCACAAATTCGCCTTCGCCACAAAGAACTCCGCCAAGATCAACCGGTTTATTTATATTGCCAAAGCGGATTCCGTACAGGTCGTGCAGCTCAATACTTAAAAAAACAAGGCTACACAGATTTCTACCAATTAAAAGGTGGATTTAAATCTTGGTCAGGAAAAATTAAAAAGAAATAATATACAAAAAACTAGCTGCACGATACAGCTAGTTTTTTCATTCCATATTGTTCGCAATGTACAGCAGATTTTGTTTAATCACATCTTCAGCTTTCTCATCTACATTACGATATAATAGCTGATATTCAATCCCCTTCTCTTTCCATATAAGCGTAGCAAATTCGTCCCCTCGCTCGTAATCATCCTTATTTTTAAAATAAGCAGGTGCTCCATTATTCAATTTCATTTGTTCTTGAAATCGATTCTCTTCTACGAGGTATGGAAAACTGTAAGAAAAGTTGGCCACTGTTAATTCTATATAATCGTGCCTTCCTTTCTCTTGTTGCTTATATTTAATCGTTAAGACAGCATTCTTCTTTCCCATCGTTCTTACCTCTCCCTTCACATCACTCGTAATGTCATAAGGTAAAAACGTTGGAACTTTAAACTTTGCCGGAAAATATTTTGGAAGTTCCTTTAGGGGAATCGGATCAGTAACACGGTCCTTAGCCCCTCCTGTTGTTCCTACAAATGTTTTTTCTTCTTGCATCGTTTGCTGAAATGAACATGAGCTAAGTATTACACTAGAAAACACGAAACAAATGATTCCTTTTTTCAATTTGTTTCCGCCCTTTCATGCCGCTCTCTTAACGAGCGAAGCGTTTATACTCTCTTCTATTCGCTTCGTTATCAAACGCCTCCTCCGAAAACTTTCCACGTTATTCTCACACATTTTGACAAAAATTCTTTGCAGACATACAAAAAAGACCTCGCTATTCTTACGCCCAAATAAAAAGGTTACGCGAATAACAGAAGTCATGCTTATAACATAGATTGTGAAAAGCTTTTCAGGTCAAGATTTTTTTCATTCTTATTATTTTCCCCTTATAATTAAGTAAAGAGGTGATACATATGGCCAATATAAAACAAATTGCAAAAACTGCTGGTGTATCTATATCAACTGTTTCTCGTGTTCTTAATAATCATCCTTACGTAAAAGAAGAAAAGCGTAAGCGTGTTTTAGATGCAGTTGAAGAATTGAACTATGCAAAAAATATAAATGCTATCCATTTAATAAAGGGAAAAACGTATACAATCGGGGTTATGCTACCTTTTATTAATCTTCCGTACTTTAGCACGATCATTGAAGGAATCGGAAACGAAGCGTTAGCAGCTGGATATCATATTAATTTATGCCAAACGAATTACGATAGTATTGAAGAAATTCGCGTTCTTGAAATGATGAAAATGAAACAATTTGACGGGATGATTATTTGCTCTCGCACGAGTTCATGGGAACAAATTGAACCGTTCGCAAAATTTGCTCCTATTATTTCATGTGAAAAAATGAACCATCCCCTCATTTCATCTGTCTATGTAGATCATTACGAAGGATTCCGCCTTGGTACTTCCTATTTACTCAGTAAAGGTCATGAAAAAATCGGCATTTGTTTAGCAAGAAAAACAAGTGTTAATTCAATCGAGCGTGAAAAAGCTTTCGCCGATACTCTTCGTCACGAAGGAAAAACAGTACACCCTGATTGGATTTTTCATCAATGTTATACGATGCAGGACGGGGCAAAAATACTTCATCGTATTTTAAACATGAAAAATTGTCCAACCGCTATTTTCACAGCGAACGATCAAGTAGCTGCTGGTTTATTAACAGAGGCGCGAAAACATGGCATTCGCGTTCCTGAAGACCTTGCTATCCTTGGATTTGATAATCATGAAATTTCAAAGGCGTTAGAAATTTCAACTATTGAGCATCCTGGTCTCGCAATGGGCTCACATGCTTTTTCTTTATTCCATAAACAGATTCAGAACGAGCAAATTGTCGGGAACGCAAAAGAGCTTTCATTCCATTTAATTGAGCGAGATACTGTCTAAAAAGAGCGTTACCTATTGCGCTCTTTTTCAGCTCTTCCCCTATTGACTTTATATTTTCCATCTCATATAATGAACCTAACGAACGGTAGGTAGGGGATGAAAATGACAGCAAACCGCATTAAAGCTGTAGCACTTTCTCATTTCGCGCGCTACGGCTACGAAGGAACTTCATTAGCAAATATTGCTCAAGAAGTTGGGATTAAAAAACCATCGATTTACGCACACTTTAAAGGAAAAGAAGAGCTATATTTTACATGCTTAGAATCCGCTCTTCAAAAAGATTTACAAAGCTTCACTGACGATATCGAAAATTTTTCAAAATCGTCTACTGAAGAATTGCTAGTAAATCTGTTAAAAGGTTATGCAAAACGATTTGGTGAAAGTGAAGAATCAATGTTTTGGTTACGAACTTCTTATTTTCCGCCGGATGCATTTCGCGAACAAATTATTGATAAAGCGAATGTACACATTGAAAATGTCGGAAAACTTTTATTCCCTGTGTTTAAAAGAGCAAGCGAACAAGATGAACTGCATAACATTGAAGTAAAAGACGCTTTGGAGGCTTTTTTATGCTTACTTGACGGCCTTATGGTTGAACTACTATACGCAGGTTTAAATCGTTTTGAGACACGTTTAGAAGCTTCTTGGAAAGTATTTTGGCGCGGACTTTCAAACTGACGGATTGCTCCTTTGCAATGCGTCGTTTTTAAGCCCTTTACCTAACGACTGGTAGGAAGGAGAAATGACATATGGCATGGATTTATGTAATCATAGCTGGTATTATTGAAATTTTTTGGGTTATTGGACTTAAAAAAGCGGAGGCACCACTTGAGTGGGCTGGTGTTGCTCTATTAATTACAATTAGTTTCGTCTTATTATTTAGAGCATATAAAGATTTACCTGTCGGCACTGTATACGCAGTCTTTACAGGAATTGGAGCTGGTGGAATCGTTCTTACAGAGATTTTCATCTTCGGAGAACCTTTCTCTATCGTAAAAGTTTTATTAATTGGTTTAATCTTCTTCGGAGTAATTGGTTTAAAACGAGTAACAGAAGAAAAAGAAGCGAAGGAGGCCGCATAAAATGGCTTGGGTATTTTTAATTCTAGCTGGTATTTGTGAAATTGTTGGTGTACTCTTTATGAAAGTAGCCACTGAAAAGAAAGGCTGGGCACCAAAAGTTATTTTAATCGCTAACTTTGGCGTAAGCTTCTTCTTCTTATCTCTTGCAATGAACACATTACCGATGGGAACTGCTTACGCAATTTGGACTGGAATCGGAACTGCCGGAAGTGCACTTCTCGGTATTCTTATTTTCCGCGAGTCAGCGGATTGGCGTCGCCTTGCCTTCTTAAGCTGCATTCTATGCGGCGCTGTTGGCTTAAAATTATTAGGCTAACGTGAGGTGAATGTCATGTGGAAAGAAAAAGGAAAACAAATCTTAGCATGGATTACACTCGGGATCGTCATTCTATTACAAATAAGTTTTCATATAATAGAATGGTTGTTTCATAAAGTACTATTCATTCTTACATTCCTTCCTAACATGGCACTTGAAATTGCATCTATCGCTTGGTCAATTATTGCCTCCATTACAATCGTGATTATATGGAGTATCGCCAAGCTATGGAACAAGTTATTTAAAAAGGACAGTTCTTCTGAAAAGAAGTAACTGTCCTTTTTTTATAGTAAGACCCCCACCTCAAAATTCGGCGAATGCGAGGGAGTTAGGTGGGAGTCGGGCTGCCCGTAAACGCCCGATTGGTGTGGGCTAATAATCAGTGGGGATGGACAAAACCCCACTGATTAAAGTTTCACTTTATATTCATTCAGATTTTCTATAGAAGTTTGATGCGATCAGACAAAGCAGACCAGCTATGACAATACTTATACCAATCCCTTTATGCAAATTAGGAAATGGCGATGGTATATCTGAGTAAAAATTTGCTAATATGAGACCACTTGAAAATAAAAGTACCCCTATTCTATATAACCATCTTCTTTTGTTCATCATTCTCCCTCCTAAAATTTTTCATACCCTTCTTTCCTTTGGACATACTACCTAAAAAAGGAGTGGATAGTATGCAGAATTCTATACATAAGCAAATCCTGTTTTTATTTTTCCTCTTTCTCATTTTCGTTATCGTTTTCAGCTTTATATTACATACTCCGAAAGATGTGCCTAATAGCCTTTCTGTTTATAAACTTTTGCTCTCGTATTGCCGTTATTGAAAAAGGTGCCTTTTATGAGGCACCTTTTAAAATTCTCTCTTCTCATACAATTTCACTGAAACGAAGATAGATACTATGAACATGCAAATTGAACTAACGAATAACACGCTGTTGTATAGTTGAATTTGTTCCAGGTTGATTTGAAACAAAGTTTCTAAAATAACAATCGGCGCCATGAATATTACTATCGTAATAAAAATAGTTTTTTTATACCCTAGCCAAAACGATATCGGTAAAACAAAGCTTAAATACACTAAAATAAAGCTAATACTAGCAACCATTGTCGTTTCGATAAATTCAAATAGGTTAACCCCACTCTTCATTCCCATCGTGAAACAACCGACCGTTACGCTTATAAAAAGAATAATAATTGCTACTATATATTTCGCATACACAATTCGTTTTCTCAATATTGGCAAACTATTTACTATAACTTCACTCTCATCTTTACTATCTGCTTCAAATGTTTTTACTGTTGCCCCAATTGTAATAATTACTGACATAATTATGAACAGATTTTCCGTATCTGTTAAAGCCATATAAAAGAAAACAGGATACAGTATGTACCACATTAAAAATTTCCATTGAATGATGAAATCTTTTAAAATTAGTTGTTTCAACACTATTCTCCTCTCTCTTACAAATCACGCTCACTATACAAATTAATTGAGAATAACATAGACATGATATATAAAAGAAGCAGCCCTGCTATGAAACAAATATTTATGAATATACTAGTGTTCCAAGCATTTTCTACACTTAACCATACTTTACTTACAATCAGTCCACTTAAATACCCAAATGCGATTCCGATAAAAGGAGCAATTTGTTTTGCGCTGTTGTACCCTACTGCAAATTCAATCGGGAGCACAATTATGCTATAAACAAAACCACCTGTTATTCCTCCGAGAATCGCTCCCCATAGAATAAATACAGTTGTATTTTCGTTTTGCAACTGGATTAAACTAACAGCAAATGGGAAAATCCCACCTAAAGCAACTAAAATACTTACAAATATGTATTTCGCTATGACAATTTCTTCACGCTGCAACGGTAAACTATTTATTATCATTTCACTTTTATTTTTATCCTCATAACTCATTGACAGCATCATTCCAAGAACAGGTATAAACATGCTAAATGTCATCAGAAAACTATCACTACGAAAATCAACAATGAGAAGGAAAAGCAAGCATATTAGATACACAAAGCTTAATTTTTTTTGCAACATCATATCTTTTAAAACTAGTTGCTTGATCATTTGTTACACCTCCTAGTGGCATCTCGCAACATTAAACATTTTTTCTTATTAATCAAATATACAATTATTAAAGCTCCTTCTCTTTAAAAATCGCAATTGAAAAAAGCATTGAGATGAAATAACTTAAACATGCCACTATACTTAAAATACTTATAACTAGCATCACATCTGACGATTGAAAAAACATTAACAGAAGCCTTTCATCAGCAAATATATTGCACATAAACCCTAACAAGCCTATTAGAAGAAAAAATATAACTACTCCAAGGATAGTAACCGTTCGCTTATCCCCACTATATTTTATGGGGAGGATCATAACAGCATAAAGAACGGAAAAGAAAATAGCTATAAATAATGCATACCACGGAATATTTATATTTTCTCTTAATACAAATACAGGTAGTACAAAGAAAACAAATGTAACAACTAGACTAAATGCAATAAAAAATACAGTAGTCATGTATTTCGCAATAACAATGTCTCTTCTAGTAAAAGGTAAACTCACTAATATTTTTTCTGTGTTATTTTTTTCTTCAACTGATAAAGAAATTGAAATCATTGAAAGACATATAACAAAACAAACATACGCCAATTGAAATGGTTCTATAGAGCTTTGGAATGCTCCGTATATTGGCAAGATTAAATAGATGAGAAACATTTTTCTTTGTAAGAAAAACTCCTTCAAAATCAACTGTTTCATGCAAATTCCCCTCTCTATAAATCACGCGATCCATAAATTTTAATTGTTAGAAACATAGAAGCGATATATACACTAGCCAATATAATTCCTCCAGCTATAAATACGCCAAGATGTGATGGATTCATAATCCAATTAATGAATGATGGTGCTGTTTCGTTCAGACCATCCCCTATAAATATCCATGCAATTCCACCTACTGCCATCGATGCTCCTGACAATATACTCCTTGCTATCTTTGATTTCGTTCCGTAATAACTAGGAAAAAATGCCGCAACAAAAACCAAAGCGTAAACAGCCCCATTTACTACTCCATACCACGGAATTTCAATATACAAATTAGGATGATATGCACCGATATCATCAATAACAGCGATACCTCTTATAAGAAAAACAACTAGCATAGTGGAAACCATGCCCCCTACAATGAATATTGCACAGGAAATATATCTAGCAATAATGATATCCTTTCTGCTTAACGGTAAAATATTTATAATAATGTCACTTTTATTCCTTTCATCCATAAAGATTAACGTCATAACGGAGGAAAGAGTTATAAATAGACAGCTCATCGGAAATAACATTTCACCATCTGGCTCTAATATAAAGAATAAAAGAGGCATACTCAGATTCACTAACCAAGTTACCCGAAAAAAGAATAAATCTTTATATATGAGCTGAAGCATAGGCACCTCTCCCTTTCGCAGTGTAAACGATGATATCATCCAAGGTCGGTTTTTCTAATATTACTTCTTGCCCAAACCAGTCTATAATTGCTTGTCTATCCTCTGCTAAACCTTCAAAACCAAATTTATTTTTTCGTAATCCAACAAATAGTTCTTTTCCTTCTCGATCTAATAAATCATTACTTCCCTTTACGATTACGTAGTTCTCCATTAATTCATCTTTCTCACCAGCAAATATAATTTCTCCATCATTGATGAACGTAATATAATCCGCGATGCGCTCTAAATCTGTTGTAATGTGCGTTGAGAATAATACAGATACTTCATCTTCCATTACAATCTCTTGCAGCATATCAAGTAATTCACTTCGGACAACTGGATCTAATCCTGCTGTTGGTTCATCCATAATAATGAATTCCGCATGGTGTGAAAGTGCGATTGCAATCGCAAATTTCATTTTCATCCCTTTGGATAACTCTTTAATCTTTTTATACGTTGGAACTTGTAATCTCTGCATATACGATTGATACTGCTTTTCGTCCCACTTTTTATATAACGGTGCAATAATCCGTTTCATTTGCTCACACGTTAAATCTTCGTAATAATGATTTTCATCATATACAAAACCGATATTTTGTTTTATTTCCTTTTCGGCTTTCTTATTGTCCTTACCAAAAATTTTTATATCACCGCTCTCTTTTCTGATTAAATTCATAATCATTTTGATCGTCGTACTTTTTCCAGCTCCATTCGGTCCGATAAATCCCATAATATATCCACGTGGCAATGTAAAACTTACATTTTTCACTGAGAAATCTTGATAAGTTTTACAAACGTTTTTTAGCTCTAACATCTCTTATTCCCCCTTGTATAAACACGCAATCATCTGTTGCAACTCTTCCAGTGAAAGCTGCAACACTTTACTTTCATTCACAATCTCTTCCACTTTACTTTCCAATAGACGTAGCCGCTGTTCTTTTAATAGTTCATTATTTTTACGTGAAACATATGTCCCCTTCCCAGCAACAGTTTCTATATATCCTTCTTTTTCAAGCTCCTCGTATGCACGCTTCGTTGTAATTACACTAATTTGTAATTCCTTCGCTAAGCTACGAATAGACGGTAATTGGTCTCCACCCTTTAAACCACCATTTAAAATAAGCTGGCTTAATTGTTTTCTTATTTGCACATAAATAGGGTCTTGGGAAGAATTCGAAATAATAATATTCATGTTTTCCTCCAGTGTGTGTATATACTGTATATACCTTGTATACACAGTATATACACAACATCCTATTTTTGGCAAGAAAAAAAGACCAACATTTTCCTGTTGGTCTTTCGTATATGTATCACTTTTCAAAGCGATCTAACATTTCGTCTCTCATTCCGAAACTAACAACCGCAATTCCTACATACATAAAAAGAAGGAATGCTGGATGAACTGTATTGTACCAGCTGCTATCAACAATTAAATAAATCGTTAACGCCACAACAAGAACAAACGCTAAAATAAACATATAAAAGTGTCTTGTATTACCCATGATAAACTCCTCTCTTCTCTCTTCACCATTCAACAGTATATTGTATCGAATAATTCGATATGACTCAAGGTTAACTTTCTGTTATGTAATCAAGTTCTACCTTTACAATGTCCTCACACGCTATTGAAATGATTGTTCCTTGTTTATCAATCGCTGTCACTTCTCTATTATCCATTACACGGTGCGCTACTCTTTCTAACACTTTCCCTTGGTCTCGGTAACAAAATTCTTTTACATCTTTAATTGTTTCTCCATTTTCTAAATGGTATACCATTCTATAACATCGATATCCCACACTTCCACCCCCGTCTTGCTCGTTTTTTCACATATACATAAAAATGAGTAATTTCTACCTCATCACATCTTCTTAATTTCAATAAAATTCTAACAAAAATAAATACTTTTATCAAACCGACTTTTTCAACAAAATCACCTATAAAACCGCATCTTTACAGCAATATGAAACAAAAAATATAAATTTTCAACATTTTTTCATTCTAGCCACACCAATTTTGCAAAAAAAAGAACCCGCATATAGCGAGTTCTTTTTTTCCAATCACACTTGTACAGGTGCTAGCTTTTCATAACGTAAAACTGGTTTACGAGCAGCCAATGTTTCATCTAAACGTTTTATTACTGTTGTATGTGGTGCTTCTTGTACAACTTCTGGATTTTCTTCTACCTCTTTAGCAATTTGAATCATCTTATCAATGAAACCATCTAATGTTTCTTTTGATTCTGTTTCTGTTGGCTCAATCATAATACATTCTTCCACATTTAATGGGAAGTAAATTGTTGGTGGATGGTAACCGAAATCAAGCAGACGTTTTGCAATATCTAATGTACGTACACCAAGTTTCTTTTGACGACGACCTGATAATACAAATTCATGCTTGCAATGTCTATCGAACGGAAGATCATAGAATGGTGCTAATCTTCTCATCATATAGTTCGCATTTAATACAGCATACTCAGTTACTGCACGCAAGCCATCTGGGCCCATAGAACGAATATATGTGTATGCACGAACGTTAATTCCGAAGTTACCATAGAATGGTTTCACACGCCCAATTGCTTCTGGACGATCATAGTTGAAATGATAGCCACTTTCTGTTTTCTCCAAAATCGGTTTTGGTAAGTACGGAATTAAATCAGCTTTCACACCTACTGGACCAGAACCTGGACCACCGCCGCCATGCGGACCTGTAAATGTTTTATGAAGGTTTAAATGAACAACGTCAAATCCCATATCTCCTGGGCGCGCTTGGCTTAATACCGCATTTAAGTTTGCACCATCATAGTATAATTTACCGCCTGCGTTATGGACGATTTCTGCCATTTCTAAAATATTTTCTTCGAATAGGCCTAATGTATTTGGATTTGTTAACATAAGTGCTGCTGTTTCTTCGTTTACAACACGTTTTAAATCATCTAAGTCAACAAGACCATGTTCATTTGATTTCACCGTAATTGTTTCAAAACCAGCTACTGTTGCAGACGCCGGGTTTGTTCCGTGAGCAGAGTCAGGAACAATTACTTTCGTACGGTTAAAGTCACCGTTCGCTTCATGATATGCACGAATCAACATTAATCCTGTCCATTCTCCGTGTGCACCAGCTGCTGGTTGTAACGTAACAGTATCCATACCTGTAATTTCAATTAAATGTTCTTGTAAGTCATACATTAATTCCATTGCACCTTGCACTGTCTTTTCATCTTGAAGTGGATGAATATTTGCAAATCCTGCGAAACGAGCTACGTTTTCATTAATTTTAGGATTATACTTCATCGTACAAGACCCAAGTGGATAGAATCCTGAATCCACACCGTGGTTACGGTTTGAAAGCGCTGTGTAATGGCGCATAATATCAAGTTCAGATACTTCTGGAAGCTCTGCATCTTCTACTCGAATATAATCACTCTCAAACACATCTTCTAATTTTACTTCTTCTACATCTAATTTGGGTAAGCTATATCCTACGCGTCCTTCTTTAGTCACTTCAAAAATAAGTGCTTGGTCTTGGTTCTTCATTGGATAGCCCCCATTTCGTTTACAAGTGTGTCAATTTCCTCTTTTGTACGAAGCTCTGTTACTGCTACAAGCATATGATTTTCATGCTCTTTATAATCACGGCCTAGGTCGTAACCACCGATAATATTCTTTTGTATTAATACATCATTTATTTCTTTAACTGGACGTTTGCAATCTACCACAAATTCATTAAAGAATGGTCCAGCGAACGTTACAGTGAAGCCTTTCGCTTCGAATTGACGTTTTGCATATTGTGCTTTAGAAATGTTTTGACGTGCCATTTCTTTTACACCTTGTTTGCCAAGTGCCGTCATTGCAACAGAAGCTGCTAATGCATTTAACGCTTGGTTTGAACAAATGTTAGACGTCGCTTTATCACGGCGAATATGCTGTTCACGTGCTTGTAACGTTAATACAAATCCACGTTTACCATCTGAATCTACAGTTTGTCCGACAAGACGTCCTGGAATTTTACGCATAAATGCTTTCGTTGTTGCAAAGTAACCACAGTGCGGTCCACCAAACTGCGTTGGGATACCGAATGGTTGTGCATCACCGATTACAACATCAGCACCGAATTTTCCTGGCGGTGTTAATGCGCCTAATGATAATGGATTTGAAGAAACGATAAATAATGATTTTTGTTGATGAACGATTTTTTCGATATCAGCTAACTTTTCCACTTGTCCGAAGAAGTTTGGATATTGAACGATTACACAAGCAACTGTATCATCTACTTCACTTTGTAATACTTCTAAATCTGTTACACCGTTTTTATGATCAATTTCAACAACTTCAAGATTTTGACCTTTTGCATATGTTTCAAGTACCGCTCTTGATTCTGGATGAACTGCCTTAGATACAAGAATTTTCTTTTTGCGAGTATGACCAGCTGCTAGCATTGCCGCTTCAGCTAAAGCTGTACCTCCGTCATACATAGAAGAGTTTGCTACATCCATTCCTGTCAATTCACAAATCATTGTTTGGAATTCAAAAATTGCTTGTAATTCCCCTTGTGAAATTTCTGGTTGGTATGGTGTGTAAGCTGTATAAAACTCTGAACGAGAAATAACATGATCAACAATTACTGGAGCGTAATGATCGTATACACCTGCTCCTAAGAAAGAAGCATATTCTTTTAAATTAGCATTTTTACTAGCCATTTGAGATAACTCTTTTAAAAGCTCTGGCTCTGATTTTGCTTCTTTAATTTTTAAATCCCCTTTAAAACGAACACTCTCTGGAATATCAGAGAATAATTCGTCGATCGTTTGAACGCCGATCGTTTGTAACATTTCTTTTTTGTCTTCTTCTGTCATTGGAAGATAACGATGCAACATGAAATCTACCCCTCTCCCCGTTACTTTGAACGTTTATAAAATGGTGTTGGAACAACTACTGCTTTGACGCGTTTATTACGAATTTCAATTTCTACTTCTGTATCAACTGCTGCGTATTTTACATCAATTAGTGCTAAACCAATGCTTTTCTTTAACGTTGGAGATTGTGTACCACTCGTTACTTCCCCGATTTTTTCTTCTCCTATAAATACAGGGTAATGCGTACGAGGAATACCGCGTTCGATTACTTCGATGCCGACTAATTTACGAGATGCACCGTTTTCTTTTTGCTCTTTTAACGTTTCTTTTCCAAAGAAATCTGCTTCTTTATTTGGTTTTACCGCAAAGCCAATTCCCGCTTCAATCGGTGTAATATCTTTTGATAACTCTTGTCCGTATAACGGAAGTGTTGCTTCGAAGCGAAGTGTATCACGAGCACCTAAGCCACATGGTTTTAAGCCCTCTTCTGCTCCCACTTCAAGAAGTTTCTCCCAAAGTTTTGCTGCATCTTCACTCTTACAGTAAATTTCGAATCCATCTTCACCTGTGTAACCTGTACGAGATACAAGTGCAGGAATTCCATCTACAAGAATATTATTTTTAAATTTAAAGAACTTAATTTCTTTCAAATCTTCTGACACAACTTTTTGTAAAATGCCTTCTGCTTTTGGTCCTTGAATTGCAAGCTGCGCAACTTCACTAGAAACATTGACTACTTTCGCATCGCCAATTACATGGCTAGCTAACCATTCGTAATCTTTCTCGATATTTGACGCATTGATTACTAATAAATAGTCTTCTTCACCACGTTTGTAGATTAATAAATCATCTACTGTGCCACCATTTTCATAGCACATAGCTGTATATTGTGCGCCCCCTACCTTTAAGGTAGATACGTCATTTGTAACAACACGTTGTAAAAATGCTAAACTATCTACACCTTTTACCTCTACTTCTCCCATATGAGATACATCGAACAAACCTGCTCCTGTACGTACAGCTTCATGTTCCTCTTTAATGCTTGAAAATTGAACTGGTAATTCCCAACCACCGAAGTCGACTGTTTTCCCACCATACTTCGCGTATACATCAAATAACGGTGTACGTTGTAATGTAATCATGCTCTTTCCCCCTTATGCTCTGACAAATCAATAAAAGTTGCTTCCCATATCTAAACATTTTCATTCTGAAAAGATAGGATATACGGAATCTCACTATATTTTTTTATGAAAGCGTAAATAAAAAAGTGCTTTCTTGGATAAAATACGAAAGATTCCACACATTTCACACCATTATCCTAACATCATTCGCTATATTTCATCAATATTCTAGCATAAAAAATAATTTAGAATTTTTTATTCTTAATCCTATTAAATACAACTTTTAAGATTTAGACCTTTATCGTTGTCTATTCTTTAACTTTTAGTAATTGTGATAGCGCCTTATTACAAGGCTTATAATAAAGATTTTTTTAATAATCACTTTAGTTTATAAAAGGTGGGAGAGTCTTAATGAATGTCGATATTTCCGTAGATCGAACGTGGCAAAATAATTTTTTAAAAAGAATTGATGAAGATGGCCCTTGGACAAATTGGGATTTATATCATTTAGCTTATAAAACAGAGAAATCGTTACTCGTCCCTACTTTTGATGGATTGCAAGCACCGAAACATTTATCACATTTCACGCCGCTTCCACATCAATTAGAGGTCGCTCAAAATGTCATTGAACAAATGAATGGTAAAGCGATTCTAGCAGACGAAGTCGGACTTGGAAAAACGATTGAAGCTGGACTTATTTTAAAAGAATATATGGTTCGAGGTCTTGTAAAAAAGGTACTCATTCTCGTTCCAGCTTCTCTCGTATCTCAGTGGGCGTATGAACTAAACACAAAATTTTTTATTCCTGCGGTCGCTCAAAAGAAAAGTTATTCTTGGGAACAAGCTGATGTCATCGTTTCATCAATCGATACTGCGAAACGTTCACCGCATCGCGATATCGTTTTAAACCTGGAGTATGACCTTATTATTATCGATGAAGCACATAAACTAAAAAATAATAAAACAAAAAACTATGAATTTGCACAGCGATTAAAAAAGAAGTTTTGTTTATTACTAACTGCAACTCCTGTTCAAAATAAAATCGATGAAATCTTCAACCTCGTTTCTTTATTAAAACCAGGTCATTTAGGCAATCAATCTAATTTTGAAGAATATTACGCTTCTAAAAATCGTTCCACTGAATCCGATGAAGATTTAAAAGCTCTTATCAATAAAGTAATGGTTCGAAATAGACGCAATAACACTGGCATTGATTGGCCGAAGAGGCATGTACGAACAATCTTCGTTGAATTCAATGAAGAAGAACAAGCTTTGTATAATGAAATTGAAAATTGGCGTGGACAAGATGCCGTCACATCTGCTTTCTCATCCTTAACTTTAAAACGGGAAGCATGTAGTAGTCGTGAAGCTGTTTACTATTCATTAAAAAAACATGTAGAAAAAAGACAGAAAGAAAATGAGCACTACATAAAGGA
The DNA here is from genome assembly GCF_019344915.1 of Bacillus sp. FDAARGOS_1420. Classification (NCBI taxonomy): domain Bacteria; kingdom Bacillati; phylum Bacillota; class Bacilli; order Caryophanales; family Bacillaceae; genus Bacillus; species Bacillus sp. FDAARGOS_1420. Next base: position 3,274,474 of record NZ_JAHWJB010000002.1, read on the forward strand.
CCCACATATTGATGTGCTGATGGACAAAATTAATCATATTCCGTTCAACTCCAAAGCAAATAAAGCACTAGAGCTTATAAAAGAAGTTGACGATAAAGTCATTATCTTCACTGAATATAGAGCTTCACAAATGTATTTACAATGGTTCTTACAACAACATGGCATTTCCTCTGTTCCATTTCGCGGTGGATTTAAGCGCGGGAAGAAAGATTGGATGAAGGAGCTTTTCCAAAATCATGCCCAAGTATTAATTGCGACCGAAGCTGGTGGTGAAGGAATTAACTTACAATTTTGTAGCCATATGATTAATTACGACTTACCGTGGAATCCAATGCGACTCGAGCAAAGGATTGGACGTATTCACCGTCTTGGACAAAAAAATGATGTTCACATTTATAACTTAGCAACAAAGCACACTGTTGAAGAGCACATTTTAAAACTACTATATGAAAAAATTAATTTATTTGAACGTGTAATCGGTGAACTCGATGAAATTTTAACGAGAATCAACATGAAAAATATTGATGCGCATATTCAAGAAATTTTCGCGCAGTCAAAAAGCGAAGGTGAAATTCGAATCAAGATGGAAAATTTAACATCTATTATCGATTTTGCGAAGCGCAATGAAGCAGAGGTGCAAGACTATGCAGCAAAATGAAATTCATAATTACTTATATAACTTTTTTGAGGCGAATAACTGCGAAATTTTAGAACGTTCCCCTCACCTATTAGACGTGCAGTTAACAATTGAAATGGATAAATTATTAATGAACCGCCCTTTCTATTGGCACTATCTTGAAAAAACAGGAGGCGTTCCGAACCCGATGCGCCTTACTCTTATTACAAATCCGGAAAACGAAGAAAACGACGGTGAACTTATTCATTACGGTTCACCACGTTTGCATCAAATATTTGAAACAACAAAAGAACTAGGTTCATACATACGTTTATATGAGGAAGTGAAACATAGCGGGGCAACTCATACCCCCCTTCATCCTTGGCTTGGTGTAAATATAAAAGTATCTTATCAATGCGACCGAAAAAAAGACATACTTCATTCCATCGGTATTCATCTTATTTCCGGGACAATGATTGCAAACTTTCATGACACTTTAGCAGAGATCAAACTCACACCGAAAATACCTGACTTTTGTTTTACCCTCTCACCTATCATTAAGCCACAAAGTGGCTTACAACGTATAGAGGATGCTTTAAAAAGTATAATCGCTGAAGATGACCACACGTGGGCAAAAGAAGCGAGAGTGCGTTGGAATCACGATTTAGACCTTTTAAATCGATTTTACGAAGATAGCGATGAACTTCCAGAAAGCTATGAAATTGAAAAGCAAGCATTACAAGAACAATACGAACCACGCATTACAATACAAATTATAAACGGTGGTCTCTTTTATGTTACCGCAAATCATTTTCTATCTTAAAGAAAGCTCCTTCAGATTGAAGGAGCTTCTTTTAAAATATGTTCCCAGCCTATTCTCTATCTTCATTGCGCTCTTGCTGTTTTTTCTCTGTCATACGTTTCTGATATGCACGATCCTTTGCACTTACATGGTTTGCATCAGTTGGAAGATTCTCTTTTGAACGACCAATTCCATTACTCATCTTTTTCGCCTCCTTTTTGCATGTTTCAAAATGCATCTTTATTTTCAGCTAGAGGCACAATCCTTATACAAAAAAATAAGAGCAGCCAGTAGCTGCTCTTACTCATTCACGTATTTTTGAAACATATCATGGATGCCTTGATTTACGAGGTTCGAGATCTGTTCGTCAGATTTATTCGGATAACGATCACGCAATCTGATAGATGCCTTCACCATTAAATTTTCTAATACAGAACGGCCACCTTCTCCATAAATAATTTCAGCATACTTAACAAGTCTTCCATCCTCTAATGTTGCTGGATTATGATTGAAGAAAAATTTACTCATTGTCTCCACCTCTCTCTTTGATAACGTTTACATTTATATAGATTATTTATGTTATTTATTTCACAATATTGTATGCATGTATATTTAATTGGTTTCATTATAAAGCAACATATCAATAGTAAATATGTGATTTTCCGTCCATTTTGTGAACAAACCAAAAATGAAAGCGTTTCCTTTATTATATACTAAAAAAACTTACTACGCTAGGGGCAATTTTTTAATCTACTAATCATCTACTTTTCTTTTTTTTATTAACCTTATACAATTTTCAGAAATTATATTATAAAATATATGTATGACTTAAGGAGGCCATGTATGAATCAAAATAAAAAAGCTATATTAGATCTTGTCTTTTATCTCGTATTCCCATTCCTCATTTGGAAATTTGCAAAACCTTATATCGATCCTTATTACGCAATGTTAATTTCCTCTGTTCCGGGGATTATTTATACACTGTATACCTTTAAAAAAGAAAAACAGCTTAACGTTACAGGGTTCTTTATTTTAATTACACTTATTTCTAATACAGCGGTAGACTTAATATCTGGGTCGGCTGAACGAATGCTATGGAATGATGCATATTATCATATCGTACTTGGCTGCATCGTTATATGTACAATCTTTATAAAAAAACCACTCATGTTATATTTCGCAGCTGATATCGCAGCACTGCAAGGTCATGATCGTGATAAAAGCCGTGAGCTTTATCATGATAGTCGTATATATCCAGCACTGCAATATTTAACACTATTTTTCGGCCTTCAATTTATATTAAAAAGCTTCTTGAAAATCTATTTCATCTCTGTTTTCGGTGTAGATGGATATGGTGAAATGAGAGCTATTATGACCGCTGTTGGCTGGGGGATTTCTATTTGTATCGGAATTGGATTTGTATGGGTAAACAATAAAATACATGCGGTTACTGAGGAAAAAGAGTCTGTGCAATAAACAAAAATCCCCTAGCATCTTGTTATACTAGGGGATTTTTGTTTTGCTAAACATATTACGAAAAAGTTAGCTTGATTTTTTTCTTTTATTTTTTACATTTCGATAAAACAAAGCAGCGCTCAGTGGCATAACACCAAACCATTTATTTAAGAATGGCTCTTTCTCCGCACGACGTTGTTGTTTCTGTTGTTTTCGATCCTCTTTTGGAGCATCCATATATGACACAAATTGCTGTGTCACAAAGCGTACATAATCATTAGTAGACATATTATCATCACCTCTACTTGATTAGTATGTCCACTTTTTTATTCATTAATCTTTTGCTTTAATTCATTCATAATTTGTTTTACCGATTTATTCGTCGTATCGATATGAATATGAGCCTCTTCATAATGAGCTCGGCGCGATTCAAATTTCATCACAAATGCATCTATATCTTTCTTCTGAAATAGTGGACGTGTCGTATCTTCACGAAGCCTTTCTGCAATTACATGTGGATCACAATATAAATACACGACAGTTCCATTTTCCTTCATCCACTTTCGATTTTCCGCTCGTTCAATAATCCCTCCACCAGTTGTAATAATTACATTCTGAACCGGTAGTGAACGTAACATTTCACTTTCATATTCGCGAAAAGCCATTTCGCCTTCTTCTGCAAAAATATACCGAATCGCTTTCTCTTTCTGCTCTTCGATTTTTTGATCTGTATCTACAACTTCCATATGGAGTTCTTTACTTAAAGCTTTTCCAATTGTTGTTTTCCCAGCTCCCATATAGCCGGTTATGTATATAGATTTCATTTTCGTTCCTCTCAATCATCCGTTATTATTTGTTATTATAACGAAAGATGTTACTTTATTTAATAAAAAAAACGTTTTGTTCTTCTTGTAAAATGAAGAACAAAACGTAACATACTCGCTTTTACTTATAAGTACCTCTTCTCACCCACTGCGTTGCAATCCATTTCTCACCTTTCGTTACAGGTGCTCCTCCATGTAACGTAAGCTCATTTAGTGATTGATCTTGATAAAAGTACTCAAAGTATACTGCCATTCCCTTTCTAGGGTGTACAGAAAGATTTAATTTCGGAAAGAATGTTTCTCCGCCTTCTTCTACATCATTTAAGTACATCACAAGAGTACTTATACGATTATTAGCAGCTGATCTACTATGTTCCGCAAAATAATCATAGTGCGCTTTATATTCTTGATCTACTTCATAATTTAAAATGTGCAATCCTTCTCCATGCGCTACAGGAACATTCGTGATAGATGAAATTCGTTTTTCAATCTTCGAAGTTAGTTCATTCTCTTCCAAAAATGCACCGCTACTCGTTCGAATATCATTTACATCACGTGATGAACCAACTTTAGAACGTTTCATCTTACTTTTAGACAATTCAATTAATTTGTCGCACTCTTCATCACTTAATACATTTGCTAATACGACAATAAGAGGTTCTTCGAATTTTGAAATAATTTGTATTTCCCTATCCTCTGTCATAATCGTATTTCCTTTATGATCAAAAATAGTTTGTTCCTTATTTTCACCTATTTGATTGTTGTTTGTCATTTCCTTATCTCCCTAGAAAAAAATGATTGGATAGCATGAATATATCATATTCTTTCTACCTTTCTCTTTTTTGAGAAAATTTAAACTTTTGACCATCGTTTTATCCCTTCCCTCACAGAAATTAACTCACTCCACAATAGGAATTAGTGGTTCTCTCCCACGTATTTTACACACTATCCTTCTACCCAATCAAATATTTTATTATCCTTTTTCCTATAGTGAAAGCTCACTGTATAGAGAACTCTCTGTTTTGCAACACATTGCAACGAAATGATAATAACATCATTTTCAAAGACGTACTTTCCACTCACTTCTCCTCTTTCATACTGAAATAAAAAAACATCCTCTTTTTCTTTTTGCTGTAACTCTCTTTTTATATCTGAAATAGCTCGATCAACAAGTTCCTCCATGAAAAAACTTTGTTCTATTTCAGAATAAAATTTTTTATCCGAAAGTAACATATTCGTTTCGTACATCAAAAAAGAAATGAATAAAATAAGAAAAATAATTGTTCCTGGCATTGCAAATCCATCTTGTTTTCTCATGTTTCTATCTCAATTTCACTATAGCGCACAGCCACGCCTTCATATATTTCACCACTTATATCTTTCACATATATATATAACAAATGAGGTGTTAATTTATACGAAATCGCTTCAATCCTTTGTAATATAAATTCCCTTCCACGCATATTTACTTTTCTTATTAAATTACTATTCAACTTTTCATACGTCACCTGATCACCATTACGAAGTTGGAAGCGTAAAATATTCCCACCGTTTTCTAGTGCTATCTTCCTCCCACTTAATACTTCACGAAACTCTAATTGCATTTGTCCTAAAAACACATCCCACTCCCAGTCATTTAATCCTTTTGAATGTGTATTTTCTATCCCCATAATATGAAGACGCGGTAAAAGTAAAAAGAACATTGATAAAAGTAACAAACATGCAATCATTTCTATTAATATAAATCCCGCTTCTTTTTTATTTTCCCTTTGCATAAAGGCATTGCTCCATCGCTTTTCCTCTCATATCTTTCCACATCGTACAAACTTCATCTCCTCTCCAATATGTGTAATATACAATTCCTTTTATGACTTGCTCTTTTACTCGCTTTTCCTCATTCTCATACTTAAATAAGGCCGCTTCTTTTTTTAATAATATTAATGCTTTATAGCTCATTTTTATATTTTTTCTTTCTTGCATAATTAATAATGTTTGCGGGAGCAATAACGATACCGCCATCATTATTAAACTTAACGCTACAACCATTTCAACCATTACTGATCCTTTTTGACACTTCACGATACGTAAATCTCCCTCTTCCAAGCTGAAATACAATCTCATATTTATACCCTCGATAGGAAAGTAAAATCGTACCACCCCTATTAATATTCCCGCTCGGATTATATGTCATTGGATTTGGAAAGGTATGCAGATCAATTTGGACATCTTTATCATATTCTCCCTTAGCAATTAAAAGGGCTGTCTCCGATTCCGAAATATAATACATATGTTTCTCTTTAAACCAGCGTAGCGTATAATGTTTTTGACGCTTAATCGCTAACTGCTGCATATACAAAATATCATTTGAAAACTGTTTCAAAAACTGCTCAACTTTTTGTTTTTCATGTAATGAAGTAACGTTAAAATGCGTAACAACACTCAGTACAGAAATAGCAAATAAGACAAGTAGCATTTCTAAAAGAGTAAAACCTTTTTGCTTCACGATTTCCCAGCTGATACCGTACCATCATCGGAAATATGGATTGGTTTACCTTTCGGACATTCATCAACAGCAATATATTTTTTAGTTTTTAATTCCTCGATTGTAGGTATTTTATTATTTTCGAGTTGATATGCCTGTATTTGTGCTTCTACAGATTTCACGTAGGCTTCACACCCTTTTTCCTGCACCGAGGATCGCTGCTTAACTACATTTGGAATAATTAATAGTAATAATACAGTTATGACAACCATAACTAATAACATTTCTAAAAGAGTAAAACCCTCCTCATTCTGCATGTAAATGCCCCCCTATATAGAATTCATCATTTGAAACATCGGCATAATCATCGCTAAGTACATCAAAATGACTATAGCCCCAAGACATGTAAATAAAATGGGTTGAATCACAAATAACATACGTTTAATTTTTTGTTCTACCTTTTCAATAATGAGCTCACTGTAATCACCAAGCTCATTTGCTAAATTACCGTTTGCTTGTCCATGCGTAATGATATAAGAAAGTTCTTTCTCGTAATAACCGCTTTTATCAATAATAGATTGTAACGGTTCTCCTGCAATTAATTGCCGCTCGATTCGGGCTGCTTCATACTGAAAGAACAAATAATACTTTTGCTTCATCATTATTGTTAATGCTTCGTGTACCGACAATCCACCGTGTAATAAACCACTTAATTGAGTGGAAAAATAATGCGAATGATTTAAAATAAGAAATGTTTTCATAAGGGGAATACGGATCATAATCTTTACCTTTTGAGTAGGCGGAAGTTTTCGGAAATAAAATATATATAAACTAAATCCCGTTATAACGATAAGAACAATCATATAAATGAAGTAGGGCAATAATTTAATTGCAACTAAAATTTGCTCCGTAAGTGGTGGTGCTGTAGAACGTAAAGAACTATACATCATTTCAAACTGAGGCAATAAAATGAGGTTAAAAACAGAAAGCATAATCATTAAAAAAAATGATAAAAACATAGGATATCGCATTACTTTCATCATATCTTTCCTATATTTATCTTTCTTGTAAAGAAGTACGCTCCCTTGTTGCAAAGCAAAAGAAATGTCACCATGTCGCTCTGCATAAAACAAATAACTTAACACCTCAGAGTGAAACATTAATTGGTGAAAAGAAGCGTGCAAACTTTGTCCATTTTTCAATCCCTCGATCATACGCTGTAACTGTAATTTCTTCCCTAATGGTAGTTGCAACTGCAAAAATTCTAACGCCTGCAAAAGTGAGTAACCTTTCTCTAATAAATCACTTAATCTTTTACATAATAATGCTTGATCACTTAAACTCCATTTTCTCTTAAACATATACATCTTCTTCTAAAAATCCTAAAGCATACCCTTTTCGAACCGACGATTCCAACGTTTTATAGTGATACGTAACATGTTCTCCACTTGCTTCTTTAATCGCTTGTTTTAATTCATATCCATATAACAGTTCATAAATGCTTGCCTGTCTCACTTTCCTCATTGATTTACATAAAGTTGCACACTTCCCTCTGCAAAATGGACATTTTAATTCGACGAGCCGCTGAGCAGCTACTGCTAATAATGATTGTTCAATTTCTTGCCTTGTAATACCATAATCCAGAAATCGTAGTATCGCTCCTTTCGCATCATTTGTATGCAAGGTTGTCATTACTAAATGTCCCGTCAAACTGGCCCTTACAGCTACTTTTGCTGTTTCTTCATCACGAATTTCGCCAACTAAAATAATATCTGGATCATGACGCAAAATAGCCTTTAATCCCGTTTTATATGTGATACCAGCTTTTTCATTTATTTGAATTTGTAATAAACCGTCTTTTCTTTGCTCAACTGGATCTTCCAGTGTAATGATGCGACGTGTTTGCCATTTTCTAGCTACTTCTAATAACGCATACATTGTTGTTGTTTTTCCAGAACCAGTCGGCCCAGTAAATACGAGTAACCCATGCGAATGCTTTAAAAAAGAGAGTAATTTTTCCGCTGAACTTGGAAATAACGAAAGGTGAGACAACGGCTGAGCAGATGCTTGTAAATGGAGGCGAATAACGAGACTTTCTTGATATACTGTTGGAAGTGTTGAAAGGCGTAAATACACTTCTTGTCCATCAATTTGTAAGTACAACGAACCATTTTGAGGCTTTCTCCTCTCTCCTATATCCATTGATGCTAAAAACTTAAAGTGCGAAACAAGCTTTTCTCCAAATTCCTTTCCAATACACCGTTTCGTAATTAAATCTTTCCCTATACGTAATTGAATCGCCACATCCTTTTGCCTGGGCACAATATGTAAGTCTGATACTTGCACCCCACAAGCTTCTTTCATAATCATATTTGCAAAAAGCTCGACACTATTCATCAAGTTTCCCTCCTCACTATGTATATATCATGAAAAAATGCTCAAGAAAAATTAGAGATTTTGTATTTTCACTAAGATAAAAAGGAAAAATATGTTTGTGAAATTATGAACAATTTCTGAACTATTGTCTAAAATTACCTATATAGAAGTTTATCTGTATTATAATGTTAATATCTTGGATAAAGTGATAAAGGTGGAGATCCTCATGGAACAAGCTTTAAAAATTACAGGTGTGTTATCTGACCCTACTCGTTATTACATTTATAAATATATTTCGCAAAAGCATAATTACGTAACTGTACAAGAAATTGCAGATGAGTTTAACATTCATCCAAACGTAGCGCGTTTACATTTATCTAAATTAGAAGATGTTAATATGCTCAAATCAGAAACAAAAAAAACTGGGAAAGGCGGCAGACCAAGCAGACTATACGTCTTGTCTCAAGATGTCATCCAGTTACAATTCCCATTTCGCGATTATCAATTATTAGCACAGATAGCATTTAATTCACTACTAAGCTTAGGTAGCGCCGGTGAAAAAGCGCTATATGAAACAGGAAAACACTTCGGCAAAGAATTAATGCAACAGCATATGCATCGCTTAAATGTAAGTGCAGAAGCATTGACGATAGAACAAAAAATGCAAATCGCAAAAGAAGCATTCTCAACAGCTGGTTTATCTCCTGCTTTTGAAATAAGTACGGATGGCACAAAAATTTTCTATGATGTACACAATTGTCCGTTTAAAGAAGTTGCTGCGCATCATCCAACTGAAATTTGTAACATGCACGAAGATATGATGAAGGGGATTTTTGAAATCCTATTCCCGAACGTGGAATTAACACGAAACGATAGTCTACTAGATGGATGCAAATCTTGTAACTATAAAGTTCAAATTTAGTTTTTCAACTAAGAAGAAGTCAATATTATAATTGGCTTCTTTTTTATATGAATGAATATTTACAATAGTTAGAAAAATAAACTATAATGAAAAGAGGTTTTACTTTTTTTAGAAAAGGAGGGAGATGGCATGGAGCGCATGTTTCGCGTTCTCGGCTTTTGGACTGGAATTTTCTCGGTTATGTTTTACGTAGGGGATATGCATTCGACCGCACTACTATTTTTAGGACAAACAGGATTCTTCGTACTTTTAAGTTATTTAAAATTAACAGAGCGTATGTATATATACGTATTCGGGGCATATTTAACCGTTTTCTTCATCGGATTTACATGGTACACAACATTTTTACTTGTCCCTGGAGCTGGGCATTAAGAGATGGCAAATTGCCATCTTTTTTTTAATCCCGCAATTCCCTAGTTGACTTATAGGTTTTATTACCTTATATTCTATATAACACATTGGAATTAGGGGGAATTAACATGAATACAATGCTTGTCGGAATTAACATCACAGTCATGCTCATTTTAGTTGGCGTATTGTATTATATGCAACGTAAGCATGTATCTTTTAATAAACGTGTATTTACTGCTTTAGGAGTCGGAATTATATTTGGTCTTATATTACAATTTATTTATGAGCCTACTTCTAAAGTAATTATCGAATCAAATACCTGGTTCGGTTTAATTGGTAACGGTTATGTGAAGTTGCTTCAAATGATCGTTATGCCACTTATTTTAGTATCTATTATTTCAGCATTTACAAAATTACAATTAACGAAAAACCTTGGTAAAATTAGTGGTCTTATTATCGGAATTTTAATTCTTACTACAGGAATTGCCGCAGCTGTCGGTATCGCAGCAAGCGCAGGATTTGATGTATCAGCGACAGGATTACAACAAGGTGATGCAGAATCTGCTCGTCTGAAATTAGTAGAAGAAAGATTTACTTCTATTGAAAAGACAACAATTCCAGATAAATTATTAGAATTGTTGCCTACTAATCCGTTTCTTGATTTAACAGGTGCTCGTCCAACATCAACAATTTCTGTTGTAATATTTGCAGCCTTTATCGGGATTGCTTTTATAGGTGTAAAACGAAAATATCCAGAACAAGCAGAGCTATTTAAGAAAATGCTTGATGCTGTATATGCAATCGTAATGCGTATGGTAACATTAATTTTACGTCTTACTCCATACGGCGTATTAGCTCTTATGGCAAAGACAGTTGCTGGTAGCGATATTAACGCTATTTTAAAACTTGGTAACTTCGTGTTAGCATCTTACGTAGCTCTTATCGTAATGTTTATCATTCACTTATTATTAATCGCACTATCTGGTTTAAATCCAATTCAATATTTGAAAAAAGTTTTCCCTGTATTAACATTTGCATTCACATCTCGCTCTAGTGCTGGTGCAATGCCATTAAATATTGAAGCTCAAAAAGAAAAGCTTGGTATTTCTGAAGGAATCGCTAACTTCGCTGCATCCTTTGGGGTATCTATCGGTCAAAACGGTTGCGCAGGTATTTATCCAGCAATGCTTGCTATGATGGTCGCTCCAACCGTAGGAATCGATCCATTACAACCACAATTTATTTTAACTTTAATCGCTGTCGTTGCTATTAGCTCATTCGGTGTTGCCGGCGTTGGTGGCGGTGCAACATTCGCAGCGTTAATCGTACTATCTACAATGAACTTACCAATCGGCATTGTCGCTCTTGTTATCTCAGTTGAACCATTAATCGATATGGGTCGTACAGCTCTTAACGTAAGTGGTTCTATGACAGCTGGTCTTATTTCTAGTAAATGGCTTGGTGAATTAGATCAGGATACGTACAATCAAGATGATGTAAAAACTGGTGAGATTGCTTCATAATAAAAAAGGACGCTAACAATTTATACTGTTAGCGTCTTTTTTATTATGTTCCATCTCTATACATCTTATCTTGAAAGTTATCACTCCAAGTATTCTTCTAGTTGCTCTTTTAACTCCTCCTCAATCTCATAACAAGATTCATCAACAAGTTCCCCTACTTTCTTACTTCCCCAAATACTTAATTGAATTTGCATTCCTAAAAAGATTCTTTCGCATTTCCAAATTGGTATATTGTGAAATCCAATCATCTCTTTTTCTTCATCTAATATAGCTATAGCAACTGATGAACCATACCCCAACTCAAAAGGATGCTCTTTATCTTTAACAAGTCCCATAGATAGTTCCATGTTTTTTTCTATGTATAAATGCGAATACTCTTTATAAAGTTCAAGTGATATCCGTTCTATTTCCTTCTCCATGCATTGAATTTTCTCTTTTAACTCCAATGTAAAATCTCGTTCTTTATACTTCATTTCTATCTCCTTACACATAGAAAAAGAGAATACAATAACATATTCTCTTTTCTCAAATATATTTCATTATCTCACAGCCCGTCCCTTTCACAAATAACCATTTTGCTCGCACCATGTATGAAATTGTCCTACATCTACTCCTACTAACACGATATCCTTTAGCTCTACAGCAATACTTTGTTCCCCAATTACAATAGCAAAATGGGATTCTAATTGTTTTTCATTTTTCTTTACAGTTCCAATTCGGTTCCGATGCGGCCCATCTTTTATATATGCTTTTTGTCCTACAATATCAAAGTTCAAGATTCTCACCTCTTTTACTGCGCTCAAATTGGAAATACAATCTCCACCTCGGAAAATTTCCTTTCATTGCACTATTTCTCTATATATATGACGAAACAATAAAAGAGTCCTTCCTTCTTTACAATTATTTTTTCTTTGTTTCATTTTTATGATTGAAACGTAAAGTTTATAATAAAATACACTTGGAAGCGCTTTCTACGTAATTTTTTATGTTATAATATAAAAGTAGAACTTCGTAAAGAGGGTTAAAAAATGAATACAAACATGATTAACAAAGTAATTGAAGCATTAAAAGTATATGGCTTTCAGGATGTATCATTCTGTGAAGAAACGAAGCAATTTTTATTTCATAACGAAACCGATATTATGAGCGGCTATGCAGAAATAACATATAGTAGTCAATTCGAAAAATTTAACGTACAAATTCATCCAATTGAAACGCATCACCAAGCAGAGTTACAAGAGGTTGAAAGACATATACAAGCTTGCATACGAAAAGTAGAGTATTTAAATGCACTTCTTACTGGACAAACAAAGCTAGATGATAAAATTATTATTATGTAAAAAAAAAGAACGTGAAGCTATCACGTTCTTTTTCATTATACGTTCATTTTCCCCTTCAGCTGTAATCCTGTAACAGATTCTAATACATCCATCGCTTCTTCAAACGTCATATCAAAAATTGTCTTCTCTTCTATATAGGGAAACTGTCTAAAGCGCTTTTCTAACATTTTCACTGCATCCGATGTGAAGTTTGCGCTATCAATGCCAAATTCTGTTTCAAGAAGCACAATCCAATCTAACACATGAAAACCTAATCCATTTACGAATGAAATAAGTTTTTCTTCTGGCTGTGGAGATAAGAATACGTTTCGCTCCAGCTCACTGAAAAGTTCTTCTCCTAAAATTCCTGCTAACTCATCATCATGTTCGCGTTCAATAATCTCTTCATAACCGTAATCATCAACAAGCTCTTCTACTTCTTCACTATCCGCAAAAAGCAATTGACTAAGAATTGCATCTTTCTTAAATTCACTGTTTTGTACAACCTCTAAAAAACTTGTTTCCCATCCATTTTCTAATTTCATATGTATAACTCCTTTATATGCTTTACTTATAATCACTGTGCCCAAAATAGCCTAATGGTAACCTTCACTCTTTTTTTGCAAAAAATATTTCTCGCTGCATTCCCACGTCTAACATTCCACTTTATTCAATATATATGAGACAAGCCCCTCAATTTCTCCTTCGAAAATATCAACTTCTCGTAAATGGTAGAATGTCGTTTGCAACTCATTGCCCTTGTGATATATATATAAATTTTCTTTTCTAAAGCAATTGCCATCCCTAATTCTGTATGACTTCCATTCCCACCCTCTAGTATGAGTAAGAAAACATCAGCTTCTCGTATCGCTTCTTGTTCTTCTTCACCAATCTTTTGCAATTGTTCTCTATTGGTTGCTCTTTCATTTTTCGTCCAATCATATGTATGCTGCCATCCCACTTCTTTCAACTGGCTTGATACGAAACGAACAAGATGTTTATTTTGAAATCCTGAAGCAATATAAAATTTCATTTATATTCACTCCTTAAATATGTATGGGGAAACTCCTTTTTTAGCGTTAATGGGATTTTTTCAAAAAAAATCCCCATCCTTAGAACTTATTTGCGTTTCAATGATGGGGTGCCTCATGATCTTCTTTTATTTTTTGTTTTTTATAACTTTCATCAGCTAACATTTCTAGTTCAGCTGTTATTTCTGATTTTTCAAGCTCTCGTTCTTGTGAAAATTTCCGTGAAATATAAACAATAACACTACCAACGTACAACACAAAGCATATAATAAGTGCAGTATTTTCATAGAGACTTAGCTCCAACACAGTCACTCCTAATCCATTCGTATTTTCACGCTTAATCAATTGGAATTTCCCTATTAACCATTTGTTACCCCGCATTAACGGGCAGTAAGACCCCCACCTCAAAATTCAGCGAAAACAAAGAAGTTAGGTGTGGGATTAACTGCCCGTAAAAGCCCGATTGGTGAGGGCTAATAATCAGTGGGGATGAACCCCCCACTGATCAAAGTTTCACTTTATTGTAACATAAAAATATCAATTCTTGGAATCTTTCATCCTACTAAAAAAGACATGATTGTTTAATCATGCCTCTGAAATATGTTGAATGATAGTTTTAATCGCTTCTTTCCCATTATATTTTTTTAATGCTGTTTTATACGTCTCATTATTATGAGATAGCTCTTCTATATGCTTTATAAGTGAGTTCACCGTTACATCCTCTTCATATAATACCGATGCATACCCTTGTCTTTTAAAGGATTCAGCATTTAAAATTTGATCTCCACGGCTTGCAAATTTCGATAACGGAATTAACACCATCGGCTTTTGCATTGTTAAAAATTCAAAAATCGCGTTGGATCCCGCACGTGAAATAACAAAATCTGTTGCTGCTAATATATCCGGCAACTCTTCATGTACATATTCAAATTGTCTATATCCTTCTTTATTTTGTAAGGATTCATCAAGATTTCCTTTTCCGCAAAGATGCACAATTTTATAATTTTTCAGAAGATCTGGAAGTGCCGATCGAACCGTTTCATTAATTTTCTTTGCGCCTAAACTTCCTCCCATAACAGTAATAACTGATTTCTTCCGGGAAAACCCTAGAAACTTTAAACCTTTTTCAAGATTTCCTCTTAGTACGTCTTCACGTACAGGCGATCCTGTATATATTACTTTTTCTTTCGGTAAATGTTTCGCTGCTTCTTCAAATGTAACAAATATTTTCGAGGCAAAACGGAGCGCAATTTTATTTGCTAGTCCAGGTGTCATATCAGATTCATGTAATAAAACTGGCACCCTATTTAGCCACCCTCCTATTACGACTGGTACGGATACGAAACCACCTTTTGAAAAAATAACATCCGGTTTTAGTTTACGAATTGTTACGTACGCATCCATAACACCCTTCATCACGAGAAAAGGATCTTTTATATTTTTCAAATCAAAATAACGACGTAGCTTCCCGCTTGCAATACTATGGTATGGGATTCCTTCTTTTTCTATAATCGTTTTCTCAATACCTTGATGAGAACCAATATAAGAGATATCCCAGTTCTGCTTTTGTAAATGTGGAATAATTGCTAAATTAGGTGTTACATGCCCGGCCGAACCGCCACCTGTAAAGACTATTTTTTTCATACGTCTCCCCCTTCTACACTATAGTACACTAAAATACCTTGCCTCAGGGTGAGAAAATACCATAGCCGTTACAGACGCTTCTGGCTCCATCATAAATCCTTCTGTTAATGAAATACCTATTTCTTCTGGATGAATTAAGCGAAATAATTTTTCTTGATCAGCAAGTTCTGGGCATGCTGGATAACCAAATGATACGCGTATTCCTCTATATTTTGTACGGAATCTCTCTTCCATCGTCAGTTCAGGTGAATCTGGAATTCCCCAACGATCACGAATGAGCATATGTGTTTTTTCAGCAAGTCCTTCTGCTAATTCAAGTGCTAACGACTGAATCGCATGACTGCGTAAATAATCTCCCTTCGCCTTCCATTCCTCTGCAATATCTCGAACCCCTTCTCCAACGGTAACAGATAAGAAAGCGACATAATCCATCTCATCTCCAATCGGGCGTATATAATCTCCTAAAGTACGGTATGGTGCTTTCCCTTGTCTCGGAAATTCAAATCGCTCTATAATACGTGTGTGATCTTCCGGATCGTATATAATTATATTTTGTCCATCACTTTGCGCCGGGAAAAATTGATACACCGCTTTTGGGCGTAACCAAGATTGTCCTTCTTGTAATAATTCATCAATTAAATCATTTAGCTCATGTGCTCTTTTATCCCCTTCTTGCAGGAGTTTTTTTACGTTTCCTTTTAACCCAAGATGGTGTCCAATTAACATTTGTCTATTTAAAAACGGTGCAAGATGAAGGGCAGGAATATCCCGTAATACAACTCGTTTCGTCGAATCTGGCACTATAACAGTTGCTTTTGGCAACGGCTCAATAACTGCGGGAATTTCTATTTTTTTCTCCTCTTTTTTCACAATGTGAAGATGGCGTTCCTTTTTATCTCGCTTCATCTTTTCACGTTCTTCTTCCTTTTGTAATTTGTTAATAATATCAAGACCTGTCATTGCATCACTTGCATAACATACGAGCCCTTTATAAGATGGAGAAATACGATTATCTGTAAATTTCCTCGTTAGTGCTGCACCACCTACAACAATTGGAATATCAATATTCGCTGCTTTTAAATCTTCAGCAGTCGTTACCATTTGTTGCGCTGATTTTACTAACAAACCAGAAAGGCCAATAATATCAGGTTTCTTTTCTTGTACTTCTTGAACAATTCGATCCGAACGAACATTAATTCCTAAATTAATAATTTCATATCCGTTATTTGATAAAATAATTTCAACAAGGTTTTTCCCAATATCATGTACGTCTCCTTTAACAGTCGCTAATAATACTTTCCCTTTTTTTGCACTCTCACTAGATTCCATATGTGGCTCTAAATAACTTACGGCAGCTTTCATACTTTCAGCACTTTGCAATACTTCAGCAACGATCAGCTCATTACCATTAAATAATCGCCCCACCTCATCCATTCCTGTCATAAGCGGCCCGTTAATAATATCCAGAGGTTTTCGTCCTTCTGTAAGCGCGAGACTTAGATCTTCTTGTAGTCCTTGCTTCGTACCTTCTACAATATAATTTGCCAGTCGTTCATCAAGCGTTAGCGTTTCTTGTGTAGCGACTTCTTTCTTTTTGGCAACACGGTAAAAGTTTGTAAATTTTTCTAACGTCTCTTTCGTCGTTTCAAATAATAATGCATCCGCAAGACGTTTTTCTTCCTCTGGAATTAACGCATAGCGTTCTAATTTTTCCGTATTAACAATCGCATAATCTAATCCTGCTTTCGTTGCATGATATAGAAAGACAGAGTTTAATACTTCACGTCCAGCTGGTGGTAAACCAAAAGATATATTACTCACACCTAGAATCGTTAAACATTCTGGTAACGCTTCTTTAATAAGACGAATTCCTTCTATAGTCGCTGCCGCTGAACCTATATATTCTTCATCACCTGTTCCTACAGGAAACACAAGCGCATCAAAAATAATATCAGATGGGCGTATACCATACTTTTTCGTTAGTAATTCATAGCTTCTTTTAGCAATCTCTATCTTTCTTTCTGCACTAACTGCCATACCATCTTCATCAATTGTCCCTACAACTATCGCAGCACCGTATTTCCGAAGAAGGGGTGTCACTTTTTCAAAACGTTCTTCTCCATCCTCTAAATTAATAGAATTGATAACACCTTTTCCTTGAATATAAGTAAGAGCTTTCGCCATAACATTTTCATCTGTTGAATCAATCATAATCGGTACTTTTAACACTTTCGTAACTTCTGCCAAGAATCTTTCCATATCTTCTATTTCATCACGATCAGGGTCTGCCATACAAATATCAATAATATGAGCATTTTTCTTCACTTGCGCTCTTGCCACTTCAGCAGCCTCTTCAAATTTCCCTTCTGCTACTAATCTTTTAAACTTACGCGATCCAATTACATTCGTCCTTTCTCCAACAAATAAAGGCCTCATAGAATCATCATATTGCAACGCTTCTAGTCCACTAATTCCATGTCCAACCCTTTCATGATGCTCACGAGGATTAATCGAGGCAAGCGCCGATTTCATTACACGTATATGTTCTGGTGTTGTGCCACAACAACCACCAATAATATTAATCCATCCTTCTTCAGCAAAACGTTTTACTTTTTCAGCAAGTGACGCTGGAGATTCGTGATAATGCCCATCTTCATCAGGAAGACCAGCGTTTGGATAACACGAAATATAACACTCCGATAAATCAGATAGGGAACGTATATGTTCCCTCATAAATTCTGGACCAGTAGCACAGTTTAATCCAACCGATAATGGCTTCATATGCTCTACCGATAAATAAAAGGCTTCGATCGTTTGACCCGCTAAAGTCGTTCCCATCGGTTCAATTGTTCCAGAAATCATAATAGGTACTATTTTGTTTAGTTCTTCAAACGCCGATTGAATTCCAATGTACGCAGCTTTCACATTACGCATATCTTGACTCGTTTCAACGAGTAATACATCAACTTCTCCTCTTAATAGTCCTCTCGCTTGCCTTGTATAGGCTTCAATTAACTCTTCAAAAGTCACACCACCTGTAACACTAATCGCTTTCGTCGTTGGTCCCATCGCTCCCGCAACATACACTTCTTTCCCACTTTCTTTAACCGCTTGCTTCGCCAAAAGCGCTGCCCTTTCGTTTAACTCTTCATCTAAATGAGACAATGCATAATCACTTAATACAATATTTGTTGCACCAAACGTATTCGTTTCAATAATATCTGCTCCAGCTTCAATGTAGACTTTATGAATATTTAAAATAACATCCGGTCTTGTTTTTACTAAATATTCATTACAACCTTCGTATTCTTCTCCTCCAAAATCTTCCGCTGTTAAGTCTTCTTGCTGGATCATCGTTCCCATTGCACCATCTAATATTAAAATTTCATGTTGTAATCTCTCTTCTATTCGTTTCATCAATTAATACCTTCTTTCACTTCTTGCTTTTCTCTCACATATTTCACGAGATGTTCTGTAATTTCATATTTTAAAAACGGTGTAATAAGATAAATACCGTTAAAGTATTTCATCGCCGCATCGATCAACTCTTGTGAAATACGAATCCCTTCCTCTATAGCTGCCTCTTTCGTTTCATGTCCATCCATTCTTTGTCTTATCTCTTCAGGGAGAGTAATACCCGGCACTTCAAAATGAAGAAAATCTGCGTTCCGCTTACTTACTAACGGCATAATTCCAATAAAGATAGGTTGTTCCAAATGCTTTGTCGCTTCATATACTTCTTCTATTAAAGCAACATCATATATCGGCTGCGTTAAGAAATATTCAGCACCAGCATCAATTTTTCGTTCCATTCGCTTGACCGCTGCTTTTAAATGCCTTACATGAGGATTGAATGCACCTCCAACAGAAAATCTTGTTGCCGGACCAATTGATTTCCCTAAAATAGAGCGACCGTCGTTCATCTCTTTAATCATTTTAATGAGCTCTATCGATGACAAATCATATACAGAAGTTGCACCTGGGAAATCACCAACACGCGCTGGATCACCAGTTAAAGCTAGCACTTCCTCCATACCTAATGCTGATAATCCAAGTAAGTGAGACTGTAGTCCAATGACGTTATGGTCTCTACACGTTAAATGCGTCAATACTGGAATATCATGCTTCGTTAATAATGCACCCATAGCCATATTCGAAACACGAGGAGATGCTAATGAATTATCTGCTAGAGTAATAGCATCCGCTCCAGCCCTTTTCAGTGCTCTTGCCCCTTCAAAAAAACGCTGCGTGTCTAACGTTTTCGGTGGATCTAATTCCACTACAACTGTCGTTTGTTTCTTTGCCTTTTCTGCTAGAGTAACATGAGCTCTCGAACGCTTCTCATGTGTATGGACCACTTTAGGCCTTTGAATCGTCTCCTTTGCTATTACAGGTGCAACATTTAGAGTAGCACGTTTCATTCCTTCAATATGTTCCGGGGTAGTACCACAACAACCACCTAATAAACGAATACCTTGTTCAATAAATTTCGGTGTCATTTCTTCAAAATACGCTGGACTTCCCTCATATACGTAACGCCCTTCCACATAATTCGGGAGACCTGCATTCGGATATGCTGATAAATAGCCATTTTGAGGAATCGATATCATTTTGAAAGCTTCCGTCATATGAAGTGGCCCTAGTTGACAGTTCAATCCAACAACATTGGCACCGTAATCTAAAAGCTGTTTTAATATTTCATTGACATCATTCCCATTTTGAGTCGTACCTGCCTCATGTAACGCTAACTGAGCAACAATCGGAATATTCGTTTGTTTACGCAATACTTTAACGGCATGCAATAATTCAAATTCATCATAAAAAGTTTCTAATAGTAATCCATCAACCTGTTCTTCTAGTAAAGCACCTGCCTGCTCAAGTAACATAAATTCTCGCTCTATATCAGTCGTTGTAACAGCACCAATATGTTTCATACCTCCAATTGTCCCTAAAATTGCATTCCGATCTGTTACTGATGCTTTCGCAATATTCACTGCCGCTTTATTAATTTGGACAACTTGATTTTCTAGACCATACATGCGGAGTTTCGCTTCATTCGCACCATACGTATTCGTTTGAATAACATCCGCTCCAGCAGCTACATATTGTTTATGGATCGATATAATTAAGTCCGGATCAGACAAATTCAATTCTTCAAAACTACTTTGTAAACCATGCGAATGTAATAACGTTCCAACCGCACCATCACCTATTACAATTCCTTTTGATAATAAATCTAGTAATTTCACGAATCTCCCTCATTTCTATCAATATAAAAACCCCCTCTTCACTTTGAAGAGGGGGACATAATTGTTCCTCCTCTTATTATGCAAAACACACGTTTTGCAGGTTTTAGCACCGTTTCAAACATTTAGTTTGAAGGTTGCCGGGTTTCACAGGGCCTTTCCCTCCACCGCTCTCAATAAGAGTTTGTCTTTATTATTTTATTTATGTAGCTAAAAGGAAATACGTTCCCCTTTTAACAATGTTTGTTAATTTTTTATAAATTTAGCACGCACTAAAATAAAAGTCAATGACACTTGTGGAAAAATAAAAATTATTTAAAATAAAGTTGCAATTCAATTATCTTTTGTTGTAAAGTTAAAACCATAATAAAATTTCATACGAACATTCTTATCTAGAGAGGTAGAGGGACTGGCCCTTTGACGCCTCAGCAACCATTAACATTCATTCGTTAATAAGGTGCTAATTCCAGCAAATTGTGAAAGATTTGACAGATGAGAAGAAGACTCTATTCAATCCGAAAGCCTTCTTCTTAGAAGGCTTTTTTTATTTTCACTTAGTCGTTCACTTTAAAAAGGGGGTATTTTCACATGTCAACAATCGAAACAAAACTAGCACAAATCGGGAACCGTAGCGAAGCTACAACAGGAACGGTTAATCCACCTGTTTATTTCTCAACTGCTTATCGTCACGAAGGAATTGGTAAATCTACTGGATTTGACTATTCAAGAACTGGAAATCCGACTCGCGGCCTTTTAGAACAGGCAATCGCAGACTTAGAAAGTGGTGAGCAAGGGTATGCCTGTAGTTCAGGAATGGCGGCTGTTCTCCTTGTCCTTTCACTATTCCGTTCCGGAGATGAGCTTATCGTATCTGAAGACTTATACGGGGGAACATATCGTCTATTTTCCGAACATGAAGACAAGTGGAATATTCGATGTAGATACGTAGATACACAATCTATTAAACAAATTGAGCAAGCAATCACATCTCAAACGAAGGCTATTTTCATAGAAACACCGACTAATCCATTAATGCAAGTAACTGATATCGTAAGTGTAGCAAGTGTAGCGAAAAGGCACGGACTACTTCTTATTGTAGATAACACGTTCTATACACCTTATATACAGCAACCATTAACAGAAGGTGCAAACATCGTCCTTCATAGCGCAACTAAGTATTTAGGCGGTCATAACGATGTACTAAGCGGACTTGTCGTTGCGAAAGGGAAATCTCTTTGCGAGGAGCTTGCTCATTATCATAATGCCTCTGGTGCTGTCTTAAGCCCGTTTGATTCATGGCTATTAATTCGAGGCATGAAGACTTTAGCACTTCGCATGAAACAGCATGAAGAAAACGCTCATGCAATTGTTGCTTATTTAAATGCTGAAGATGGTGTGACAGATGTATTTTATCCAGGAAGAGGTGGTATGATTTCATTTCGCCTTCAAGACGAAACTTGGATTAATCCTTTCTTACAATCTTTATCCTTAATTACATTTGCTGAAAGTCTTGGCGGTGTCGAAAGTTTAATGACTTATCCAGCAACGCAAACTCATGCCGATATTCCAGAAGATGTTCGAACAGCACGTGGTGTGTGTAATCGTCTTCTCCGTTTTTCAGTCGGCATCGAAAATAGCAACGACTTAATTCGAGACTTAAAGCAAGCAATTAAACTTGTAAAAGAAGGTGTAAGAATATGAGTTATTCCATAGATACGCTTTTACTGCATAATCAATACAAGCATGACTCACACACAGGAGCTGTTAACGTTCCCATCTATAACACATCAACATTCCATCAGTTTGATGTAGATGCTTTCGGAAAGTATGACTATAGTAGATCTGGAAATCCAACACGTGAAGCTCTTGAAGATATCATTGCTTTATTAGAAGGTGGGACAAAAGGATTTGCCTTTGCATCAGGCATTGCAGCCATTTCTACTGCATTTCTCCTTCTTTCACAAGGTGACCATGTTCTTATTTCAGAAGATGTATATGGAGGTACTTATCGAATTGTTACTGAAGTTCTCTCCCGTTATGGTGTTTCACATACATTTGTTGATATGACCAATGTGGAAGAAGTAAAAGAAAACATTAAACCAAATACGAAGCTCTTTTATGTAGAAACACCTTCTAACCCACTTTTAAAAGTGACAGATATTCGTGCTGTTTCTAATCTTGCAAAATCTATTGGTGCTCTTACTTTTGTTGATAATACATTTTTGACACCACTATTTCAAAAACCGCTTGATCTTGGCGCAGATGTCGTTCTTCATAGCGCTACAAAGTTTATTGCTGGTCATAGCGATGTCACCGCCGGATTAGCTGTCGTAAAAGATGAAGAACTCGCTCAAAAGCTCGGCTTTCTACAAAACGCTTTTGGTGCTATTTTAGGACCGCAAGATTGTTCTCTCGTGCTTCGCGGCATTAAAACATTGCATGTACGTCTCGAACATTCAGCTGCAGGTGCCAACAAAATCGCACATTTTTTACAAGAGCACACTAAAGTTCAAAATGTCTATTATCCTGGCTTACAAACACATCTTGGATTTGACATTCAACAATCTCAAGCTATATCAGCCGGAGCTGTCCTATCTTTCACTTTACAATCAGAAGACGCACTCCGCCAATTTTTATCAAAAGTAAAATTACCTGTCTTCGCAGTTAGTTTAGGAGCTGTCGAATCGATTCTTTCCTACCCAGCTAAAATGTCACATGCAGCACTGTCGCAAGAAGCTCGTGATGAAAGAGGTATTTCTAATTCATTACTTCGGTTATCCGTTGGCCTTGAAAATGTTGACGATTTAATATCCGATTTTGAAAATGCCCTTTCTTATGTAGAAGAGCCTGTAAATGCATAGGACGAACAGAAGATATGAAATTAAGTTTTCATATCTTCTTTTTTATGCCGTTAAGTATATTTTTTACTTTTCGTATAGTTCATAAAAAAACGAAAGAGCACCATCTATTTCCAAATAATGAATTAATTGATATATTAAAAAGTAAAAAAGGGGCAAAAATAATGGATACTTGTGCAGATGTTTTAATCGTTATCGATTTACAAAATGGGGTATGTTATAGCGGAGAGCATTTATTTGATTTACAAAACTTGCTTACAAAAGTAAATAAAAGAATTTCTTCCTATAGAAAATCAAATAAACCAATCATTTTTGTTCAACATTGTGATGATGATTTAGTACCCGAAAAAGAACTTTGGGCTATTCATACCGATCTAGATGTTCAAGAACAAGATTTTTTTGTAAGAAAAACACATGCAAATTCATTTTATAAAACGAACTTAAAAGAGATTTTAGACCAATTATCTGTACATCATATTGAATTTTGTGGTGCCCAAACAGAGTACTGTATGGATGCTACGATTAAATTTGCCCATGGACTAGGATACGAAAACTTCATGATACAGAAAACAACCTCTACGTTAAATAATCCATTTATGTCCGCAAAAGAGACAATTAATTTTTATGAAAATATATGGAATCACAGATTTTTAAAATTGATACAAGATGAACTCTAGAATAAATGACTAATAACTTGATCATTCTAAGATTTATCAGCCACATTCAAATATTTCATTATCACCATTATAAAGAAGCTGATCATAATCAGCTTCTTTTCTTTTAACCTGTTATATATTCTATATATAACATTATAATTCCTTTGTCATATTATTTTAAAAATTTTGTATATTCATTTGAAAGAATAAGAAAATCATGATAAAATTGTGTTACGAATATATCTATATCTTTCAATTTTTGAAACGCATCAAAATTTTCACTCAAAAATGTCATTTTACAAAACTGTGCAAATTTATCTATTTTATTTACATCAGGGTCTCTTTTCTTACAATTTCTTTACTTTAGGACTTTTTTTCTGCAACAACTGTTTTCTTTTCTTTGATTTTTTGGTATGTATAGTATGGTATAACAGCTCACACGGAGGTGGAAAAGAACATGTTAGAAACCTTTCAAAAAGAAATAGAACTATATGAAAGCAATGCAGAATTATTGAAAGTGCTTGCTCATCCTGTTCGCTTATGTATTGTAAAGGGATTAATTGAACGTGGCCCAAGCAACGTTTCTACAATGTACACAGGCTTAAACATGCCACAATCTACAATTTCACAGCATTTAGCAAAGTTAAAAAGTGCTAAAATCGTTTCTAGTGAAAGAAAAGGATTGGAAATTTACTACAAAGTAGAAAACGAAACAATTATTCAACTCGTTCGTGTATTATTAGGTTAGGGACCTATAGACAGAGAAAAAGAGTGTATTCTATATTTTTCATCTCATATCTTTAATATAAATATATATCATGAGAGAAAATATATAATGCTACATAATTAAAAGTCGTATTAAAAAACAAGACACAGAAAATACTGTGTCTTGTTTTTTTCATATCGTTAAATATTGATTCAAAAGTAAATTCTTCATATCTTTTGTGTGTATAACAACATCGAAAGCATTACCTAATCCTCCGTTCAAAATCATAGAGCGAATAGCTCTATTTAGTTTTTGAGTTTCAGAAAAAGGGTTGGTATCTTGATGGCTAGCAAGCTGATCTAATATTCCTGCCGCTAACAAAAACTCTGATTGCTTCCTATGCCATATCGTATTAATTCCGTGCAGCTCAAAATTCATCTTCAACTCATCCCAATGAACATGCGTAGTAAGG
This sequence comes from Bacillus sp. FDAARGOS_1420, assembly GCF_019344915.1. Classification (NCBI taxonomy): domain Bacteria; kingdom Bacillati; phylum Bacillota; class Bacilli; order Caryophanales; family Bacillaceae; genus Bacillus; species Bacillus sp. FDAARGOS_1420. The sequence goes on from NZ_JAHWJB010000002.1 coordinate 3,299,757, forward strand.
TCCATTTCTCCTGGATATGCAAGAGGATTACGAATTAGCTTGTGCTTATAATATCCTCTTAAACTTCCTTCACGATGTGCAGGATGCATCCATTCCTCTTTTGTATATCCATAATCAACTGTAATACATATACCTTTCTGAAACCATTTCGCAATTTCTTCTATATACTCTTCCATTGCAATAGGCACTTCAAAGCGCTGTCCCTCAGCAATATGAATGTTATATTTCAATAAGTAACGACCGACTCTTTTCTCTATCGGTCTAAATACTTCTGTAAGGTTTCCCTCATCTGTATACGTGATACGTACTTCATACAAAATTCCATTTCTTTTCTCAACTATCTCAACAGGAAACGCATCAAATAATTCATTCGAAAAAATAATTCCTTCGAAAGACTCTCCCATTTCAATATAAGATGTATAATACGACACATTATCAAATAAGCAAAGCCTCTCCTGTTGTAGCCTTCTATGAAAAGGGCTCACTTCAATAATTGAATAGTTTAAATTGATAAAGGTTTCCGGAGATAATTGTTTCCATTCTTGTAAAACATCATAGGCAAACTTTCCTGTTCCCCCACCAATCTCACAAATATTTGGAGAAACTTCTCCCTTTTCAACAAGCCGAATAAAAAACTTAGCAAAAGTCTTCGCAAATACAGAAGATACATTACTACTCGTAAAAAAATCTCCCTGTCTTCCGATTTTTTCACGTTCTCTCATATAATACCCATGTTCCTCTGCATATAATACGAGGTTCATATACGTACTATATGAAATCGAATGATCCTTTTCTTTTCCCATCCATTCTCTTAAATTGAGCTCCATCCCCATAATGACTCCTTATTGTAAAAATGGATTATTTTCTTTTTCAAAACCAATGCTTGTTTCTGGACCGTGTCCACATAGCACCGCTGTTTCATCTGGTAATACAAATAATTTCTCTTCAATACTTCCAATTAATTCAGCAAAACTTCCACCAGGTAAATCCGTTCTTCCAATACTCATTTGGAACAATACATCTCCAGAAAATACAGCATTCGCTTCTTTACTGTAATAAGAAATACTTCCTGGAGAATGTCCTGGTGTCTCAAAAATTTCAAAACTAAAAGAACCGATCGTTAATGTACCCTCTTCGTCAATAATATGGTCTGCTGGTTTTGCTGTAATACTGCGGTTCATCATAAAAATTTGCGAGCCATTCACAGTTGCATCTCCTAACCAATCCGCTTCTTCTTTATGTACGTATACAGGAATATGAAAAGCGTCTCTCACGGCATCAACAGCACCAATATGATCGAAATGAGCATGTGTTAATAAAACCGCAAGTGGCTTTAACTGCGCTTCCTGTAAATATGTAACAAGTTTCTCTCCTTCATGACCAGGATCAAAAATAATACACTCATTTTGATCATTCGTTAAAATATAAGCATTTGTTTGTAATGGGCCTAAAGGCATTTGTATCCATTTCATATGAAAATCTCCTCCAGTTATTTAATTTACTTTTAATGATACAACATTTCTTTCTCTTAGGAAAAGAAGGCGTGTTATCTCGACAATCATTTTTAAAACATGTACAATATAAAAGAGTAAATATTCTAAAAACTCATTCTAAGGAATGAGTAGACAGAGGAGGATATTGTATGGGCCTTGTTATTATTTTTACGCTAGTCACTCTGTTAGCTGTATTTGCTACGCTTAGAACACTTCGCGAAAAAAACTTATTCGCGGGCGGCTTCGCTATTGCAACCGTACTTGTTTTCGGATGGTTTACAATCATGACTGTTCTATATAATGGGTACCCACCAGCTTAATCCATTTACATTTTTATTCTCCAACAAGATCTTGCATAAAAAGAGGAAGGGGGCCCCTTCCTCTTTTCATTATTCACAACTTATATCATCTTCGCCTCGTATTTGTTCTTTTTTACAAGCCACGCTCCTCCAATTACACCTGCATCATTACCAAGTATTGCAATTGCTAACTTTGTGCTCTTTACAGCACGAGAGAAAGCATATTGCTCGAAATAACGTTGAATTGGTTCTAATAGTGCGTCTCCAGCTTTAGATACGCCACCACCAATCACGATTTTCTCTGGGTTCAACGTACTAGCAAGGTTCGCTACAGCTAATCCTAAATAAGAAGCTACTTTTTCCACTACTTCACCTGCTAGTTCGTCACCTTGTCCAAGCGCTTCAAACACATCTTTTGATGTAATAAGCCCTTCTTCTGCTAACATAGAACGTAAAACACTTTCTTTATCTGTCTCTTGTATTTGTTGCATAGCAACACGTACAATACCTGTTGCAGAGGCTACCGTTTCTAAACAACCCGACTTCCCGCAATTACATGGAAAAGCGTTCTCTGTAACAACTGTAATATGTCCAATCTCACCAGCAGCACCGCTTATACCATGTACAATCTCACCATTGGCGATAACACCACCACCAACACCAGTGCCAAGTGTCATACAAATTAAATCTTTTGCTCCTTCACCAGCACCTTTCCACATTTCACCAAGCGCTGCTAAGTTTGCATCATTATCAATAACAACAGGTAATCCTGTTTCTACTTCTAGCAAGTCTTTTAACGGATAGTTTTTCCATCCTAAATTAACCGCTTCATAAATCATTCCAGATGCCACATGTACAGGACCAGGAGCTCCCATACCAATACCAATTAGCTTGCTTTTTAATTCACCTAATTCTTCTAACTTTTTATCAATAGCTTTCGCTACATCAAGTGTAATATGTTTTCCTTGTTCATTTGTATTCGTAGGGATTTCCCACTTATGTAAAATTTCACCGTACACATTAATAAATGCTAATTTAATCGTTGTACCACCAAGGTCAACACCAACTAACCATTTCTCTTCCATGTTACTTACCTACCTTTATCTAATTCTTATTTAGCTCTTTTTGAATTTCTTGCTTCAATAAAAATAAAGCTGTTTGATAGTCTTGTGGATCGATTAGCTGTGATTGATTTAATTCACGCAATTCATCTTGCATTAATTGTAAATCTGCAATTCGATCACCCGTATAAATAATCGTACCAAATTTCTTTAGCAATTGCTGAATATCATAAATAGATACCATTTCATCACCCTCTATGCTCACTTACTATAAAAAATTATAATAAGAAAACGTTCACATATTTTATTATAATCACGAAGAAAAAGTCTCGTCAATTTTTATTTGTCTATACAAGCCCATTTTTAACCATTGTTCCTTTTTCTGTAATAATTTTTTCTACATTTTTATCAAATGGCTCTACTGGAATATGTTCTACCATTTGAAAACTATAAGCTAATGATAACGCTTTCCCTTTATAATGCACGAGATAACGATCATAATAGCCACCGCCATATCCAATCCGTTCTCCTCGCTCTGTATAAGCTACGCCTGGCACGATTTGAAGATCAATTTCATCTGCATTCACTTCTTCCGTAAGCGCTGGAATTGGTTCACGTAAATTCATATACACTGTTTCTAATTGATCAAAATTACTAATTTTCCGGAAAGACATCGTTCGTGTTCCTTTATTACACTTCGGAACAACAACTTTCTTTCCTTCTTCCCAAGCTTTTTCGATAATAGGATATGTATTCACTTCATTTTCCATTGAGAGGGTGATTCCAATTGTTTTAGCTTCAACCCACTCTTTTTGCGCATACAACGAAGCTGCAATTTGCTCTGATAAAGTTGTATACCGTTCTTCTGATAAAGAATTCATGTGTTCTATTATTTGTTTACGTAAACGTAGTTTCTCTTCTCTCACACATTTTCCCCCTCACAGTGACACTTTGCTCTACGATGATAGTGTATCACTTTTAACAGAGGAACCGAATAAAAAAAGAAACAGTAGGAAAATATTCCTACTGCTTACTTTGTTTCACGGTGTAACGTAGACTTCTTGTCACGCTTGCAATACTTTTTAAGCTCGATACGCTCAGCGTTGTTACGTTTGTTTTTCTTTGAGATATAGTTACGATCTCCGCATTCTGTACATGCTAGAGTAATATTCACACGCATTCTTATTTCCCTCCAGTACTAATAACTTAAATCAGACTATACTATAATACCACTTTTAAAATAAAAATTCTACACCTTTTGATATTGTCTAATTTTTTCTATAAGATTTTTCATGTTTTCCCTTGCTATTACTGGGTTTCTAGCATGCGAATACACTAAAAATTTCGGTTGTTTTGTGTCAGAAACGATATAAGACCACTCTTTTTCGGTATATTTGAACTGTACTCCTTCAAATATACCTTCTTCCTTTCTTTCCATATCAGCCAATAATTTCCTCATTACTTTCCCTTTTTCATTCCATGAACATACAACTTCATCACAAAGTAGATAGAGCGGAGGTGATTGCTCTACTATGCTGAGAAATGTTTTTCCCTGCAATGCTATTAGCTCGAATAATTTTCCAATTCGATATAAAATATCTCGCTTCCATCTCGCTTGAAACGACTTTTTTTCATCCTGCGTATAAAATAGAAGGTAACATTCTCCTAATTTCAAAGACATCGGGTAAATATTTCCTGCCGATTCAAGTAATAAATCTGGAATATCTACCTCTTCAAAATCTGTTCCCTGGTAAATATTACTATGATTATCATATAACTCGAAATAATTTCCTTGCTCTGAAAACATAAGTGCCATATTTGCTTTACTTGATTTCATCAAGGCTTTCACATGATGCTTTTGTTCGCCCGCATAAATCCATGTAACTGTGCATCCGAGCCTTTGCAAAAAAATCATAAGTAAATGTTGTAACATATCATTTCTCTTATTAATAAGAAGATGAAACTTCTGTTTTTGTATCGTTTCAATATCAATATGCTCTAACACAGCTTCTACATAATTATTTACAGAAACGTGAACTAGCTTATTTCGTCCCATTTCTTTCTCAGAAGCGTAATAAAACGACTCAGACATATATACTTGTTCTATCGCTTTTTGCTGCTTATACGTTAAAAATGAGCCCTCCTTACCATACAATTGTATAACAATCCCTCTTTCGCTTTCCACTTGAACGAAAACTCCACCTGCACATTGCAAATTATGAATGGCATACTGAAAAAGCGACTCATTCATTTCTTTACATTCCATCGTATGAATCCCGCTGCCATGAATGGCATGGAGGAATAAATTTTTAAAGGAAGTTGTTTCTATATTTTCCTGACTTCCAATCAATATACTCTCTCCTTTAGCAAAAAGAGATCCATAAGCCATTGCAACTTTCACAATAAATTGAGGAGTAATTTCAACATTACCCCTTCCTAAAATCCGGCTTTTTTGTAACCACCCTGCACTCTTTTCACTCTCTTTAACACCGGCAGAACCTACTATCGAATGACTATCTATCTCCTTATATGGCCATATTTTTCCTTTTTGCTTAATTACTGTACTTTTCCCTATATGACAATGGTCCGCTACAATACTTTTTTGAAAAAGTGTAACATCATCTTCGACCATTGTATGATCTCCTATTGTTGTTTCTAACAACTCACAATTTTTTCCTATATGAGCGTTTGCAAAAATGATGCTTTTTTGAAGATGAGAATAACTTGAAACGATACTATTTTTCCCGATAATAGAGTACGGTTCAATTACAGCCCCTGCACCAATCATTGCTCCTTCTCCAATAAAAGAAGGGCCATGAATTTTCGTCCCTTTTCCTATCGTTACACCTTCTCCCATCCACACCATCGGTAATACTTCTGTATATGGAATAGGCACCTTCAATTTTTTCGTCAACAAATCGAATTGAGCTTGCCGATATTGATCAAATGTACCAATATCTAGCCAATAGTCTTCTGATAAATATGCAAATAAAGCATTTTTATTTGCCAATAAAGGAAACACATCATGACTGAAATCCGAAAATTCCATGGATGGTATGTAAGAAAAGATTTCTGGCTCCATTATATAAATACCTGTATTCACAATATTAGAAACTACCTCATTCCAGCTCGGCTTTTCTATATATCGTATAATTTCTTGTTCTTTATTCATTACAACTAAGCCAAATGAGAGTGGGTTTTCTACTTCTTTCACAAACATCGTTACCATTCTCTTCTTCTGTTCATGAAATGCAATTCCTTCTGATAATTGAAAGTCAGTTAATGCATCCCCACTAATAACAACAAATGTTTCATCTAAAAAACTTTCCGCTTGCTTAATACTCCCTGCTGTTCCAAGCGGAGGAGAATCTTCAAAATAATACAAGTTAACTCCCCACTTACTACCATCACCAAAGTATTGCTTAATGGCAGTACTCATATATTGAACTGTAATTGCAATTTCACGAATACCATGCTGACGTAATAATTCAATATTATATTCAAGAACTGGTTTTTCTAACAATGGTAACATCGGTTTTGGAGTATTACATGTTAATGGTCTAAGGCGTCTCCCTTTTCCTCCAGCTAAAATAACCCCCTTCATATACTTCAGCCTCCACTTATATAATGTTCAAGAACTCCGTATATCATTTACCCCACATTAACTGCAGTAAAAGTCCGGTTTGGTATGATCTAACAATCAGCGAGAGACAGCCCCACTAATTAAAGCCTCACTTTATAAATAAATATACCTTTTAACTCCCACCCAAAAGAAAGCGCTTACCATTAACTTGGTAAAATAATTAATAATACGTAACTAACACATATGTACTTATTTTCCCATCAATTATGATACATCTTATCATCATAGACTAAAGGAAACAACGAGCTTTTTTTGTCATGTTTTGACTAAAAAAAGCAGGTGATTTCTCATCACCTACTTTTCCCCCTACTCATTCAATAAATAATGCTTTCCTTTTACTACATAAAATACATTCTCGGCAATATTTGTAACATGGTCTGCTACACGCTCAATATATCTTGCAACAAAGGATAGTTGTGTAATTTGTGTAATCGCTTCTGGTTGTCCAGGGATAGATGAAATAAATTCACGAATCGCCTTCCCATAAATTTCATCAACTGAATCATCCATTTCAGCAATTTGTTTAGCAAAAGTTAAATTTTCTTGCTCATATGCTTCTAATGCTAAATTTAACATCTTATGAGCAATCTCAAACATTCCCTCAAGATTATGTAAACTAACAACCACTTCTTTTTCACCAAGACGAATTGTTGATTTCGCAATATTAACAGCATGGTCTGCAATACGTTCTAAATCTGTCGCTGTTTTAATTGAAATGAAAATTCTTCTTAAATCACTTGCTACAGGCTGCTGCTTTGTAATAAGCATAAGCGCAAGGTCATTTATTTCCTCTTCTAAATTATCCATGCGATAATCCCCATCAATGACTTCTAACGCTTTCTCTACATCCCTGTTGTGAAGACCTTCCATAGCAATCAATAAAGCTCCACTTGCTAACTCACCAAGCTCGATCACCTTTTGCTGTAACGTTTTTAAATCACATTGAAACTGTTCTCTTACCATCATTTCTTCCCCCTCAATATTATGTGCCATTTTATATAAATCCCCTACCCAGCCTCTTGTATGTTTATTAAGCCTTGAGAAAAGAGAAATATTACTCCCCTATTTAAAATGAGGTAAAAATGAGAAATGCCCTCTGTTAAGAGGGCATTTACTCTTAGCCTTGCTAGCGATATCAACCAAATCGTCCTGTAATGTAGTCTTCTGTACGCTTATCTGCAGGTGTTGTAAATAATTTGTTCGTATCTGTATATTCCACAACTTCTCCACTTAAGAAGAAAGCAGTTTTATCTGAAATTCGTGCTGCTTGTTGCATGTTGTGCGTTACGATAACAATACTAAAATCTTTCTTTAACTCCTGAATTAATTCTTCTACTTTTGATGTTGAAATTGGATCTAGCGCCGATGTTGGCTCATCCATTAAAATTACGTCTGGCTCAATCGCTAAGCAGCGTGCAATGCATAGACGTTGTTGCTGACCACCAGATAAACCGTATGCATTATCATGCAAACGATCTTTTAACTCATCCCAAATAGCTGCGCCGCGCAAGCTATTTTCAACAATTTCATCAAGTGTTTTTTTGTCACGAACACCATGGATTTTCGGACCATATGCTACATTTTCATAAATAGATTTTGGGAATGGATTTGGCTTTTGGAACACCATACCCACATGCGTACGTAATTCTTCAACTGGATATGATTTATTAAATATGTTTCGTTCTCTATATTCGATAACGCCCGTAGTTCGAACGATAGGCACTAACTCTACCATACGATTTAGCGTTTTTAAGTATGTTGATTTCCCACAACCACTTGGACCGATAATCGCTGTTACTTCATTCTCATGAATACTTAAGTTGATATCTTTTAAAGCATGGTCTTCTCCGTACCATAAATTTAAATTTTTCGTATCAAATACTATTTTTTTTGGTGCTGTCTCAATCTTTTTTTCATTTTTCACCTGTACATTTACTACTGTTGCTACCATTTGAATTCCCCTTTCATCCACTTCCAACTTATTTTCGATTTCGTAACCATAAGACAAATATATTTATAAAGAGCAACAATCCTAGCAAAACAATCATCCCAGCTGCTGCTACATACTGAAATTCTTCTTGTGGTCTACTCATCCAATTAAAAATTTGAATTGGTAAAACCGTAAATCTATCAAACATACTGAACGGAACATAATTTGCAAAGGCAAGGGCCCCAATAACTAATAATGGTGCTGCCTCACCAATTGCTCTCGATACCGCTAACGTACATCCCGTTACAATCCCTGGCAAAGCGACTGGCAATACAATTTGATACATCGTTTGCCATTTCGTAGCACCTAATCCGTAAGAAGCCTCTAGTAATGAGCTCGGCACAGTTCTAATCGCTTCTTGACTAGCTACAACAACAGTTGGTAAGACGAGTAAACTCATCGTCAGTGCCGCTGCCATTATGCTCTCTCCCAAATGGAGAGCGTATACGAAAATAGTTAACCCTAGTAAACCAAACACAACGGAAGGTACCCCTGCTAATGTTTGATTATTTAATTCAATCAACCTTTTAAAAACGGACTCCTTCGCATAATGCTCTAAATAAAGAGCTGTTCCGACTCCAAATATAAAAGAGACTGGTATAACAATGCTCATAAATAGTATTGTTCCTGACAAAGCAGCGACAATCCCAGCTTCTCTCGGATTACGTGAGGCGAAGTTTGTAAAGAAATCTATTGAAAGATAACTTATACCTTTTTCAAAAATTTGAAAAAGCAATATAAAAAGTATTACTACTGAAAACAAAATTGCTATATAAAACAAACACTTGTAAATCCGATCCTTTAAAAAACGCGACGCCATATTTTCTTGTATGTTCTTATGGTTTAACATTCGCATATTATGTCAACCTCCTAAAACGGCGCATAATATATTGCGAAATGATATTCATAATAAAAGTAAACATAAATAACGTTGCACCTACAGCATACATGCTGTAATAAGTAATCGTTCCATGCGGAGCATCACCTAAACTCACTTGTACAATATAGGCTGTTAATGTTTGAATAGAATGAGTCGGATCTATCGATACATTAGGTGTTGATCCAGCTGCAATAACAACAATCATCGTTTCACCAATTGCCCTGGAAGCTGCTAATATAATCGCTGCCATTATGCCCGTAAAAGCCGATGGAAACACCACTTGTTTTACCATCTCAAAACGAGTTGCTCCTAGCGCTAATGAGGCTTCTTTAATTCCTTTCGCTACAGCTCTCATCGCATCTTCAGAGAGAGACGCAATCGTCGGTATCATCATAAACCCTATAACAATACCTGGACTAATAGCATTAAAAAACTGCAAATCTGGTATAACCCGTTGTAAAAGTGGTGTGACAACTGTTAACGCGAAAAAACCATATACAATTGTCGGGATGCCTGCTAGTAGCTCTAACAACGGTTTTAATATTTTCCGAGCGCCATTCGAAGCGTATTCGCTTAAAAACACGGCACACCCTAAACCAATAGGAATTGCTACGAACATGGCAATTGCTGTTACAAGGATTGTTCCACATATAAGTGGTAATATACCGAATTTGGGATCTTCAAAAAAAGGTAACCATTCCTTCTCTGTCAAAAAAGAATACAATGATATCTTTTGAAAAAACATGATTGTTTCATTTGCCAACGTAATAATAATTCCAAGTGTCGTTACAATGGACACGCTAGCAATGGCTTTTAGTATTAACGGAACAATTCGATTGATTCGCTGCGTTTTTTTTCTTCTATTTGTATTTCTCTCAATCAAATGTTGTACAGAAAATGTAATTTGACTTTTGTCATTATGAGCCAAAGATGAAAACCCCTTTCCACCCTGACATTACCTTTTTATTTCTGTTAACATTCGCAGCTGTTCATTATATTTTTCTTTTGGTAATTTTACATATCCGACCTCTTCAGCAAGGCTTCCAACATGCTTAATCATAAACTCAACATAATTTGCTACATTAATTTTATTTCTGATAGATGCATGATTCACATACGTAAATAGCGGCCTAGATAATGGCTTATACGTACCCGACTGAATGGTCTCTTTCGTTGGAAATACACCATCCACCTGTATTGCTTTTACCTTATCTCGATTGGCCATATAATAAGCATATCCTACAAAAGCAATGGCATTTTTATCATTCATTACCCCTTGCATAATAACTTGATCGTCTTCAGACAAAGAAACCGTTTTTACAAGGCGATTATTTTGTAAGACAACATTTTGGAAATAATCATAAGTACCAGAGTCTACGCCTGGCGCATAAAATTTAACTTGTTCACGAGGCCATGATGAATGAATTTGTGACCATCGTTTCAATCTTCCATTTTCACTCCATAATAGACGTAACTCGTCTATCGTCATATTGTTTACCCACGTATTTTGACGATTCACAACAATCGTTAGACCGTCATAAGCAACCTCAAATGGTGTAAATTGAATGGATTTTTTCTGCATTGCATTTTCTTCTACCGGTTTCATCAATCTCGAAGCATTGTTTATATCTACTTCTCCTTTACTGAAACGATTAAATCCTCCCCCTGTCCCAGAAATACTAATAGAAATTTTCACGTTTGGATGGGCCTTTGTATATTCCTCTGCTACTGCCTCTATAATGGGGAAAACCGTTGAGGATCCATCAACTCTCACTTCTCCCATTTCATTTGTAGCGAATGCAGTAGACATATTAAAACAAAGGAAACATGTCGATAATGTCAAAACTTTAATCGATGTGCTCATCCATTTCACGTGTTCTTCCTCCTAGAAGTAACCGGAAATAACAGGATTACAGATATAAGAATACTGCTAAACTATTAATTCGGTTTTAATTATTTGTAAAAGTTTTGTAAAGTCCCACAAAAACAACTGTATACACAAACTTTATTTTCACTTTTGTACTTTAGATGCAGGAAATTTTCTAATCATCCATAAGGCGAAACTTTAATTAGTGGGGGTTTTGTTCATCCCCCCACTAATTATTAGCCCTCACCAATCGGGCGTTTACGGGCAGCAGGGCTCCCACCTAACTTCTTTGCTCCAGCTGAATTTTGAGGTGGGAGTTTTAACGCCCTCAAATGCGGGATAAAACTGCTATCGCCTATCACACACAACAAACTTAGAGCGTATGCACTAATCTTGTTGTGTTCATCGTTTTTGAAACTACATGTTTTTTCAATATTTTATGCTTGTCCACATTTACTAAACCATATGCGTAAGGCATAAAAAAAAGCACACTATCTTTTCAGATAGTGTGCTTTTTTTACAACTTTTTTATTCATCATCTTGATTTTTATTTTTTTGCGCTTTTTCATCTTGCGGAGCTTCACCAGTTAATGCTTGGTTTTTCAAATCAAAGTAAGCATCCATAATTTCACGACTAATATATCCATTAATACCAGTCTTATCATCATGTACCCACGGAACAACAACAGAGAATGCTACTTCTGGATCTTCGAGCGGGGCATAACCTACTAATGTTAAGTTATAAGTCTCCACACGCTGACCATCTGCTTTTTTACCAATCTCTTTATCTCCGCCATATACGGTTTGCGCTGTACCAGTTTTCCCTGCAGCTTTATATTTTGCACCAGTAAAGTATTTTGTAGCTGTACCACCTGTATCGTTAAACACTTGTCTAAATCCTTCTTGAACACGTTTAATTTGTGATTCAGGCATATCAACACGATTTAATACTTTCGGTTCCATGGATTGAACAACTTTTCCAACTTCCTCTGGCTTCGCCGATGGCTGACGAATTTCCTTTACAACTTGGGGTTGCATACGATATCCACCATTTGCAATCGTCGAAATATATTGCGCTAATTGAAGCGGTGTATACGTATCATACTGCCCGATTGATAAATCTAATAAGAAACCTGGTTGATTTCCTTTACCTATTTGACCAGCAGTTTCATTTGGCAAATCAATTCCTGTTTTCACACCAAGTCCAAACTGACCAAAATAGTAACGCATAGTATCGAACGCACTTTTCGGAATATCTAACGTACCGCCTCGTACATATGGAACCCCAGCGATATTCATCGCTGTTTTAAACATATAAACGTTTGAAGACTGTTTTAACGCTGTAAGGTCATTAATATACCCCATCTGTTTCCAAGATGACTTCGTAGGTGTCCCTTTTAATTTAATCGGTTCATCATACTGTACAGCTCCAGGTTGAATCGCACCAGTTTGATACCCCGTAAGTACTGTCGCACCTTTTACAGTTGAACCCATCGGATAAGAACTTGTCATCGTTCCTAATGCAAAATCATCTACTTTCGTTTCCCCGTCTTTATTCACTAATTGTTTCCCCGCCATAGATAAAACTTCACCATTTTTCGGGTTCATCATTACAACGAATGCACGGTCTAAAAGAGGTTCGCTCCCTTTAAATCTCATTAAGTTTTTTGTAAGAATTTCTTCTACGCGCTTTTGTAATTTCATATCAATCGTTAAATTCAGATCGTTACCTCGTTGTCCTTGTGACACATTAATAGTTTCTAAAATATTACCGTCTTTATCTGTAACATTTCTAACTTCAGCTTTTGTGCCGTGTAAACTATCTTCGTACTGTTGCTCAAGGTAACTTTTTCCTACACGATCGTTACGATTATAATCACGAACAAGATAGTGATCTAATCTTTCTCTCGGTAACCCTTCATCAGAAGAAGTTACACCACCAAGTACACTTCGGAACATATCGTCATACTTATATTTTCGCTCCCAGTCAACATTTGTATCTACACCTGGTAATTTCGCTAAATTTTCACTAATAATCGCGTATTCTTCCGGTGTTGCATTTTTTTTAACGATTTGCGGCGTCATTGCATATCCGCTTTCCATCTTACTTTTGATCGCCAATATTTCTAAATCTTTTGCTGACAGTTGATTAATCTCTTCTTCTGTTACACGATTTCGTTGACGTTCATCTAGTTCTTTATCGTCAATTTTATTCACTTTAAACTCTTCACGATCTTTTTTTGTGATTTTTGCTTCTGCTTCTTCTTTATGTAAAGCAAGCCAATAATCTTTCTTATCGCGATCTGTTAACTTATCTGTTGGGACTTCAATTAAATCTGCTAACTTTTTCGCCGTCTCTAAGCGATCTGCTGCAGTTGATCCCTTCATTTTTGTAAATGTAATTGTACGAATAGGCTCATTATCTACGACCGCTTCTCCATTACGATCAAATATTTTCCCGCGTGGTACAGGATTACTTATCGTTGAGTTTTCTTTTTTCTCAACTTCATTTTTATATTCCTCACCACGAACAATTTGTACGTATCCAAGCCTTACAATAACCGCGGAGAACATTAAAAACACGCAAAAAAACAACACGTTTAACCGAAAAGGAACGTGGGTCTTTTTCTTTTGTTGTTTCTGCTTCTTGCTCATACAAACCCCCTCTACCAACAGCTATGTAATGTGAAAGGGACACCTTCATACAGGTGCCCTCACTGCTGTCTTACATCTTTTTCTATTCTAGCATAAAACACGCGATAAGTTAACCTTCTGGTTCAGTTTGATTCTGCGTGCTTCCTTGCGCTACAACACTGGTTTTGTTCACATTCCCCTCATCATATTTGACATTTTTAACTGCAAAATAAATAAGAAAATGTCCAGCTCCTAAAATACATAGTAAGAAAGGTAAACTTTTTTCAGGCGGAAAAAATATGACAGCACATAAAAAACTTAAAATGGAACAAATTCTTCCGGCATTTAACCATAATTCCCTGACCACTATATATTCTACACGCCATTCTCTCGCCTGTTTTGCTCTACCAATTACATCGTATGTCATTGAGCCGTACGGAACGAGTAAAATCGGATATGCAACCGCAATACATGCTGCATAAATAAGTAATTTCGTATATGTAACATTAAAAATAACTAAAAATACAACCGCGTATAAAATAATACCGCCAAGTAAAATTGCTTTTTTTCGCCATTCTTTCTTTAACATACGAGCAACTAAATAATAGCATACAAATGATACTGCAGAATTCACTAAACTATATTTCCCTAGTGCTAACTCGCTACCAGATGCTAAATAGACATATACCGAAATAACGAAAATAAACGTTCCCTCTCTCAAACCTTGGAAGAAATGAGCGCGCGTAATTCTTCCCCAGTTTTCATCAACTTGCCGCTCTTTCAATACTTGCACAATTTCATAGCGTCCTTCACATTCCCTCTTCGATAAAAAAAAGCTTAGAACGACTGCAACCGCAAATAGCATTAACGAGAGGAAGAAAATGACAGTATAACCACTCCATTTTTCCATACGTGAAATTGTATATCCTGCTGCTATCGGTCCAATCATTCCAGAGAACGATGTAAGAAGTCCTAGAAAACCGTTAAAAAAATCTCTTGTTTCTGGTTCTGTAATCTCAAATGTTAACAAGTTAAAAGCAAGCCAATAAAAACCATAACCAACTCCTAAAAGAGCTCCCATTAATAAAATATAGTGAGATGCACTTTTTCCCGCTACTAAAACGACGATAAAAAAAACAGCTAACGTGCCTACACCGATTCTCAATAAAATCGAGCGATCAATACGTTTCGCTAATTTCCCGCCCACAAGAAATGTTAGAGGCTGCAATACAACGCTGGCCAAATTATACAAGCCCAGATTCACATAATTTTGTGTTTGCTTCCATAAATAAATGTTTACAAACGTATTCGATAAAGAAATTGCGAGCGTGTATAAACCTCCTATAACGAGCAATAATACTAAATCCCGATTCACTTCAACATCACCGATTACATGTTTCCACTTCATACACAACTCTCCTTTACTTCATGTTCTAGTCTTCCAAAGACAAGCTCAATTATGTAAAAGGAGAACATAGAAAAAAGCTAGGAGAAAACCCCCTAGCTTTTTTCTAGCTGTATTAACTTTAATTATTTTGCTTCTTGGTAAAGTTTTTCAGCAACGTTCCAATCTACAACGTTCCAGAATGCACCGATGTAGTCAGGACGACGGTTTTGGTAATTTAAGTAGTAAGCATGCTCCCAAACATCTAAACCGATAACTGGAGTTTTACCTTCAGTTAGAGGAGAATCTTGGTTTGGAGTGCTTGTTACTTCTAACTCACCATTGTTTACTACTAACCAAGCCCAACCAGAACCGAAGCGAGTTGCGCCAGCTTTTGCGAATTCTGCTTTGAATGCATCGAAGCTACCGAATTTCGCTTCAATCGCAGTTGCAAGTTCGCCTACTGGTTGTCCCCCGCCGTTTGGAGATAGGATTGTCCAGAAGAATGTATGGTTAGCATGTCCGCCACCATTGTTACGTACTGCTGTACGGATTGCTTCAGGTACTTCGTTTAAGTTTGCAACTAATTCTTCAACGCTTTTGTCAGCTAATTCTGCATGACCTTCTAAAGCAGCGTTTAAGTTTGTAATATACGTGTTGTGATGTTTTGTATGATGGATGTTCATTGTTTCTTTATCAAAGTGAGGTTCTAAAGCATCATACGCATAAGGTAAATTTGGTAATTCGTGTTTTGCCATTGTTATATTCCTCCCGGTTTATGTATTGTCACTACATATGTGACCTACAACTTCATTCTACCCTAATTGCCATAGGGTGCAAACAAATAAATCGCTTTGTCTTGCTATCATTAAAGTAGCAAAATTCCCACTTCTTTTCAATTAAAATGCTCATATATTCCGAAAAAAAGCTTCCTTCTACAAGGAAGCTTCCTGCTGACATAATAAACATATGAAATGGATATGGACCCTGTAGGACTCGAACCTACGACCGGACGGTTATGAGCCGTCTGCTCTAACCAACTGAGCTAAGGGTCCACGATTATGTATGTACCATTAAAAACAACTAAATTCCAATCGGATATATCGTTTGAAAAATGTAAGATAAATTTACCATATACGAAAGAAAAGTGTCAATTGTATTTTTCTCTACTAAAAGAAGTAAATTAATAAGAAGGAATTTAGTCTTCTCTACTATATGTAAATATAATATATCTTGAGCTTCTCTAGATTCGTACGTTACAATGATTTTATACATACATAAAGGAAGTGAATCTATGTCCATTTTTACACAGCTAGCAAAAAGCGTATATTCGCCTAAAGATATGGCGCTTTTCCGTTTTCAAAAAATCGGTAAAACCATTTTGTATATTATGCTTCTTTGCCTAATCACTACTATTCCAAGAACTTTCTTGTACGGTAGCGTTATTCAAGATGGTGTTAACATGGTAAATAAAGTAATCGAAAAAGATTTACCTGATTTTAAAATTGAAAATGGCGAGCTAACAGCTGATATTGATCAACCTATCGAAAAAGAAGATGGAAATGCCCTTTTCGTATTTGATCCAAATTCAACAGACTTAGAAAAATATCAAAATAAAACAGGTTTATTTGTTTTAAAAGATAAAGTAGTCTCCATGGGGAATGGTCAAACACAAACATACTCCTATAATGACTTATTAGGCGCATCTCTTGAGAAAAAAGATTTACAAGATTTCATTTCGTTATTTGACAGTATTTATCCAATCTTATTATTCGTTATTGGGTTCTTACTGTACTTGTTCCAATTATTTATTACCTTTGTAGGAGTTACATTGCTTGCCTTCATCGGTTCTGCGATGAGCGGTCAACGCAAATTATCTTATAAACAAGTTTGGACATTAACTGCTTACAGCTACACAATTCCAACAATCTTCTTTATGATTATGGATTTATTCAAAATAAACGTACCTGGCGCAACATTCATTTACATTGCAGTTGTTTTAATCGTTCTATACTTAACAATTAAAGAAGTTCCAAAGCCGAAAGAAAAACAAGAACTATAAAAAAAATGCCTAAATAGGCATTTTTTTTTTGGACAAGCATATATTCCTAGCAAAGGAGTGAAGGATATGAAGAGATTAGGTGTACTCTTATTCGTGCTTGTCCTCGGTTATATATTTTATTACGACATAAAAATCGGTACTTTACCGATGTTAAGTTCATACAAAAAAACATCTGCTGCCCAAACGATAAAAAAAGAAAATACAGATACAAAACAAAATAAAGAGAAAGAAACAGAAAAAGAAACAGAAACGGATACAGCTTATAAAGCAATCGAAGTAAAAACTGGCGATACAGTTCTTTCTATTACAGAAGCTATTAATAAGAAAAAAATTCCTTCTATTGAAAAAGTAATTGATGATTTTAAGCAATTAAATAAAAATACATCTGCTACAAAAATCCAAGTTGGAAAGTCTTATAAATTCCCCTTATATCAATAAGCAATCACTTAATCCTTGTCAATTACATAAAAGCGCTGATACAATAGTAAAAGTGAAACCGAGTACTTTGGTTTCTATAGCCCTTTCTCACACATACTATCATTGATGTAAGGGACTAAAATAAGAAACTTCTTTTATAAGGAGAGCGATCAATTCGTGAATGAAATAACTCAACGCACAAAAACACGTCCAGTTAAAGTCGGTAATTTAACAATTGGCGGTAACAATGAATTAATTATACAAAGTATGACGACAACAAAAACGCATGATGTTGAGGCTACAGTTGCTGAAATTAAACGTTTAGAAGAAGCTGGCTGTCAAGTTGTTCGTGTTGCTGTTCCAGACGAACGCGCAGCAAATGCTATTGCTGATATTAAAAAACAAATCAACATTCCACTTGTTGCTGATATTCATTTTGATTACCGCCTTGCTTTAAAAGCAATCGAAGGCGGCATTGATAAAGTACGTATCAATCCAGGTAACATTGGACGTCGCCATAAAGTAGAAGCTGTTGTAAATGCAGCGAAAGAGCGTGGCATTCCAATCCGTATCGGTGTAAATGCCGGCTCATTAGAACGTCATATTTTAGAAAAGTATGGATATCCAACTGCTGATGGTATGGTCGAGAGCGCACTGCACCATATTAAAATTTTAGAGGACTTAGATTTCCACGATATTATCGTATCAATGAAAGCCTCTGATGTTAACTTAGCAATTGAAGCATACGAAAAAGCTGCTCGCGCTTTTGATTATCCATTACATTTAGGTATTACAGAATCAGGAACATTGTTTGCTGGGACTGTAAAAAGCGCCGCCGGTCTTGGAGCAATTTTAAGTAAAGGCATCGGAAATACACTTCGTATCTCTTTAAGCGCTGATCCAGTTGAAGAAGTAAAAGTTGCACGTGAACTATTAAAATCATTCGGTCTTGCATCTAATGCCGCAACACTTATTTCTTGTCCAACTTGTGGTCGTATTGAAATCGACCTAATTAGCATTGCTAATGAAGTCGAAGAATACATCTCCACACTTAAAGTTCCAATTAAGGTTGCAGTACTCGGCTGTGCCGTAAACGGTCCTGGTGAAGCTCGTGAAGCTGACATCGGTATTGCCGGTGCACGCGGAGAAGGTTTATTATTCCGTAAAGGGCAAGTCGTTCGTAAAGTACCAGAAGAAACAATGGTAGAAGAACTGAAAAAAGAAATTGATGTAATCGCTGCTGAAATGGCTGCCGAACGAGAAAAAGAAAAAGAAAAACAAGAACAATAAAAAAAAGGTTGCCACAATTTTTGTGAGCAACCTTTTTTTACATTCAAATTAAAAACTCGTCAGTTATATAACTGACGAGCCCTCTCATTTTGCACATTTTGGGCAACGACCATATATTTCAAACTTATGCCCCGTTACCTCATAACCTTTAAAATCTTTATTCATAAAATCCATCGGGCAGGAATTAATCTCTTTTGTACCACCACAATCTAAACAAATGAAATGATGATGATGTTCCATAATGGAGCATGTAAAACGGAAATGCTTTTCACCATTTAATTCCGTTTGCTCTAAAACACCGACTTCAGCAAAAACCGTTAAGTTACGATAAATCGTATCAAAACTAAGTCCTGGATAATCACCCTTCATATGCTCTAAAACATCTTTCGCAGTTAAATAACGATTATGAGCTGCGAATAACCTCAGCATTTCTTCCCTTTTCCCTGTATGTTTGTATCCCTTTTCCTTCATTAGGCGTAAAGCTTCTGTTAGATTCATACCTATCCCTACTTTATGCAGTTTTTTTCTTTTTCCATAAAATTGCACCAATTAAAATAAGAACCGCTATCATAACAATTGTACCACCTGGAGCTAAATCAAGTTGATACGAAGCAAACATTCCACCAATTACTGCAATTTCACCAAATAAAATGGAAAAGAAAATTGTTTGTTTAAATCCTTTTGCAATACGAATACTTGCTGCAACTGGTAACGTCATTAAAGATGATACGAGAAGAACACCTACAACACGCATTGATACCGCAATTACAAGAGCAACTAATATAATGAAGATAAAGTGAATCCACTTTGCACTTAAACCGGTTGATACAGCGTATTCCTCATCAAATGATAGTAAAAACAACTCTTTGTATAATAAAACAATCGTCGCAATAACAACAATTGCTACTATACCAATAATAATTAAATCCGCACTTGTTACAGCACTTACACTACCAAATAAATAACTAAATAAATCCGTATTGAATCCATTAGCAAGTGAGATGAAGATAACTCCAATCCCCATCCCTGCTGAAAGTATAATCGGGATTGCTAACTCTTGATAATGTTTATATACAGTACGTAATTTTTCAATTAGCAATGCTCCACCGATTGAAAAAAACATCCCCATATATAAAGGGTTTAAAAACCCACCGGTAAAGATTGTCTTTTCAAGTAATAAACTTGCTGCAATTCCTGATAACGTCACATGACTT
This sequence comes from Bacillus sp. FDAARGOS_1420, assembly GCF_019344915.1. Classification (NCBI taxonomy): domain Bacteria; kingdom Bacillati; phylum Bacillota; class Bacilli; order Caryophanales; family Bacillaceae; genus Bacillus; species Bacillus sp. FDAARGOS_1420. The sequence goes on from NZ_JAHWJB010000002.1 coordinate 3,319,991, forward strand.
AATGCATCCGCAATAAGCGACATGCGGCGAATTACAACGAACACGCCGATAAGTGGTGCGACAAGCCCTATTAAAATACCAGCGTATAAGGAATTACGTAAAAAATCATATTGTAAAAAATCCTGTATCATTATATCCTCCCGTGATGCCCATGTTCATGTTCTAAGCGATGAACATGATGTCCATATAAAATCGACATTTCTGCATCTTCTAACTCTCGGAATTTCTCTACATTCCCATGGAAATGTAAATGCTGATTCAAACATGCAACATGCGTCACCTTCTCTGTTACAGCACCCATATCGTGCGTAACAAGAATTAACGTAATTCCCAATCTTTTGTTTAAATCCTCTAGTATCTCATAAAAACTTGCCACATTCTTCACATCAATCCCAACAGTAGGCTCGTCCAAAATAAGCAATTCCGGATCACTTACAAGTGCACGAGCAATAAATACACGCTGTTGTTGTCCGCCAGAAAGTTCTCCAATGTTGCGACCTCGAAACTCGCTCATACCTACATCAGCAATCGCTTTTTCTACTTTCGCATTATCGTCTTTCGTAAAAAAGCGAAAAAGCCCTTTTTTCGAAACGAGCCCCATTGAAACAACCTCGAAAACAGTTGCCGGGAAACCTGAGTTAAAGCTACTTGCCTTTTGGGATACATAACCAACTTTATTCCACTCTTTAAATTTCTTACTATCAATGCCAAACAATCTAATACTTCCTTGCTTTGGTTTTAAAACACCCAATAAGCATTTAAGTAAAGTCGATTTCCCTGAACCATTCGGTCCAACTAAACCTAAAAAAGCTCCCTTCGGAACTTGCAAATTAATATCTTCTAACACGTTGCGATCTTCATACCGAAACGTTAATCCTTCTATTTCCAATATATTATTCATAGCATCTCACCTGTTTTAATTCAGAATGATTCCGATTTATCTCTATTTGAATTATAGTACAGCTTATTATAGTTGTAAACCAATCTGCCTAAAATATATTCTTTATTTCAAGAAACCTTATTATTATAACAAAAAGCAGAGAAGAATTCTCTGCTTTCAAAAGATATTACAATTAACTTTTTAGTGAATTGCTGATTTAAACTTACCACCATTTGTCTCTTGTGTATTCATAATCGTAACAAATGCGTTTTCATCAATTTCATGCACAATTGATTTTAACTTCGTCACTTCCAGACGTGTTACAACTGCATAAATAACTTCTTTTTCTTTATCTGTATAGCCACCTTTAGCAACAAGTTTTGTTGTTCCACGACCAAGGCGGTGTAAAATTGCATTTGATACTTCCTCATATTGATCCGATACTATTAAAACTGCTTTCGTTTCGTCTAATCCTTGAATTACCGTATCAATTGTTTTGAATGCGATATAGTACGTCATAACAGAATACATCGCTTGTTCAACACCAAAAACAAATGCTGCCCATGCAAAAATGAATAAGTTCACAAACATTACGAATTCACCAACAGAAAACGGTAATTTCTTCGTTAATAGAATTCCCATAATCTCGGTCCCGTCTAACGATCCACCATGACGAATAACAAGTCCTACACCAATCCCTAAAATAAGACCGCCGAAAACTGTTGCTAAAATCGGCTCTGTTGTAAATGGCGGGATAGCATGCAACGTTGATTCAATAAATGCTAAAGCTACAATTCCAAATGCTGAAGATAACATGAATGTTTTTCCAATTTGCTTATACCCGGAGTACATAAAAGGAATGTTGAGGATAACAACTAAAGTAGAAAAGCTTAACCACCAAATATTAGGAGTAAGATAATCTAATATAAGAGAAATACCAATAATTCCACCATCAATAATTTTATTTGGCATTAAAAACAGTTCAATCGCTACCGCCGCACACGCTGCCCCAAAGACAATCATAACTAAACGATATACAAGATGAATAACACTTTCTTTTCGATGTTGCTTTTTTTCCATAAGTCCTCCTTATACTCTTTATCTATAGTTTTGTTCTTATATTATAACATAAGCTTCTTTTCCCCATTGAAAAAATGCGCCTTGATACGAATATGTACAAGCTATGCGTACATATATTTCGATAGAAGAACGTGTGAAGGAGGACAACACGATGAACCTCATTAAACAAATTGTGAACAAAAAATTAAATCATATTTCTACAAAAGAACTATTGAAATATAGTAAAGAATACGAAGTTCCAATCACAACTGCACAAGCTGATAAAATCGTTTTACTTATGAAAGGGAAAAACATTAACATTTACGATAATACCGAGCGACTAGATTTGTTAAAACAAATCGCTAAAGTAACTACTCCTGCCACTGCCCAACAAGTAAATATTTTATTTCAGCAGCTATTAAAATAAGGAGGGGAAAATCCCCTCCTTATTGCGCTTTAATTTTTTCAAGAATTCCTTCATCAAAAGTACCATTTTTCAGCATTTCGATTTCTAATTTATATGGTGGCTTCTTATCTTTTTTATCTTCACCTACATACGGCGTTTCAAGAATTTTTGGTACGTGCGTAAGTTGTGGGTGATGCACAATGTGATGCAATGCCTTATAGCCAATATGACCAAAACCAATATTTTCATGACGGTCTTTTCCAGCTCCGCGTACATTTTTGCTATCGTTAATATGAAGTACTTGTAAACGATTTATCCCAACAATTTTATCAAATTCGTTTAACACACCGTCAAAATCATTTACAAGGTCATAACCTGCATCATGCGTATGACACGTATCAAAACATACAGATAGTTTTTCATTATATTTCACACCATCAATAATTTTCGCAATTTCTTCAAAGCTACGACCGCATTCCGTTCCCTTTCCTGCCATCGTTTCTAACGCAATGTTAACCGTCTGCTCTGGCGTTAATACTTCATTAAGCCCTTTAATAATTTGTTGAATACCAGCATCCGCTCCTGCACCAACGTGCGCACCTGGGTGAAGAACGATTTGTTTCGCTACACCTAATGCCGATGTTCTTTCAATTTCCATGCGAAGGAAGTCTACACCTAATTGGAATGTTTCTGGCTTCGTCGTATTCCCAAGATTAATAATGTATGGCGCATGTACGATAATTTCTTCAATACCGTTTAGTTCCATATGTTTTCTTCCTGCTTCTATGTTCAATTCTTCAATTGGTTTTCTTCGTGTATTTTGCGGTGCACCTGTATAAATCATAAACGTCGTTGCACCGTATGAAACAGCCTCTTCACTTGCTGCTAATAACATTTTCTTACCACTCATAGAAACATGAGATCCAATCTTTAACATACAATCACCTCTTCAATATACAATAGATATAATGATAGCATAATTTGTAGAAATATGTAGCGAATTGTTTGTTCACACAAAAGGCACTACATAAATTAAACAGACTATTCAAACATTCTGCACTCTATACTTAAATTAACCCAATAAAGCGAAACTTTAGTCAACGTTTTTTCTACCCCTCACTAATTATTAGTCTGCATTACTCGACTTTCTCTCAAGTAGTGAGATAAAAAAAAATAAGGGAAATCCCTTATCTTTTTTTATTGCTATATTTTTTCTTCACTTTGTCACGTTCTGTTGCAAGTTTTCGTTTATAGTTTGGTTTTACTTTTTTCGGCTTTTTAACAACTTTTGTTGCCATAACATCTAGTCCATCACTTGGTTTTTTACGGCTCTTACGACGACGACGGTCACCTAAATCCGCCCATTCATCTCCGCGTAAATCCACATGCTTAAACTCGATATGACGTTGTTTTTCCAAACTATCTAACGCTTCTTCATTTGCTGGATCATAAATCGTCACTGCAATACCTGAATGACCCGCACGTGCAGTTCTTCCAACACGGTGAACGAAGAAATCTAAATCTGGTGGAAGTTCATAGTTAATAACATGGCTAATTCCTTCAATATCAATACCGCGTGCCGCCAAATCTGTTGCGACAATGTATTGGAACTCTAAATCACGAACTTGTTTCATCATTTTTCTACGATCACGTGGTGATAAATCACCGTGTATACGCCCTACTTTTAATCCACGTTCTGCTAATCCATCGGCTACTTCGTCAGCCTTCTTCTTTGTGTTTGTAAAGACAATTGCTAAATATGGTTTAAATTGAAGTAGCATATTTTTCACTAATTCAGTTTTATTACGGTGTCTTGAAGGCACAAGGTAATGATCAATATTTCCTGCTGCAACTTGCTTCGGATTAATATGAATATGTTCTGGATTCTCCATATATTTCTTCAAAAATGGTTTTAATTTTTGAGGAATTGTTGCAGAGAAAACTAACATTTGCAGATTTTTAGGCATACGTGCCGCAATTTTATCTACATCTTGAATGAATCCCATATCAAGCATTAAGTCCGCTTCATCGACAATAATAGTATCCGCTTTATAAACAAATAGCGCCTTTTCTTCTACTAAATCTTTAATACGTCCTGGCGTTCCAACTACAATATGAGGTTGTTTTTTCAACTTTTCAATTGATCGTTGTTTATCAGTTCCACCAATTAAACAGCGTGCTGTAATCATTTGATCTTCTGCACAGAACTTTGTTAGTTTTACAATTTCTTCGTAAATTTGTTGTGCTAACTCACGAGTAGGCGCTGTAATAACAAGTTGTACCTCTTCACGACTTGCATCAATTCTGTTTAATGTAGGAAGTAAGTATGCATGTGTTTTCCCAGAACCAGTTTGGGATTGTCCAATTATACTCACACCTTTTTTCACGACCGGGAAAATTTTCTTTTGAATTCCTGTTGGCTCTGTAAAGCGTAGTTCACGAACTGCATCTATTAAAAATGGTTTAAAATCATACTGTGTAAAAGTTTGTAGTGTCATAAGTTACACCTTCTTTCTAAAATTTCTACTGCGCACAAATCAGTCAAGTCTACATTATATCGAAATCTACAAGTAAAATCCATCTTTAGTTTAGGTTTTTATCTCAAAAACTAACCTTCTTTCCTTCCATTGCATATTGTATGTGTATATACCTAACTGAAGAAAGGAGGATTTCCCACATGTTTCCGAAATCCCCTATAAGACAAATGTATCCGAATCGAGGACAACAATCTTACACACCATATCCGATTCCACAACTACCACCGATGGCTCAAAAAAAGAAAGGTTTCCTTGCTAAACTCTTTAAAAAACACGATCCAACCGAACCTTTCATGCAAATGGTCCCTCCTTATCGACAAATGGAAGGGCCACCGATGATGCACCAACAACCGCCGCCCCAATATCAACAGCAACAGCCATACCAACAACAATATACACAACAATATCAGCCATACATGCAGCAATATCCAGAGCAGATGATACCACCTCAAATGTATGAATCAAATGATACACGTGGTGCTGCGTCAGCTACAACTGCAGCGGCATCTAGCAGCGGCATCGGTAGTTTTTTTTCAAATTTAATTTCGAACCCAACTAATATGATAAATAATATCGAAAAAGTATCTCAAGTCGTGCAATCTGTCGGTCCTGTTGTCGAACAGTACGGTCCCATTATGCGTAGTCTACCAAGCATTGTTAAAATCCTCACCTCTGGAAAAAGTACGGAAGAAAATCAAACTGAAGATGCAACAGAACAGGTTGAGGTAGCAACTCCACCCCCTCCACCTCCAAAAAGGAAACGAAAAAAAATAGTGCTTGAACCGGTAATAGAAAAAGAGGTTCCGAAAGAACCCGTTCAACAATCAGCAACAAAACCAAAACTATATGTGTAACAATCCTTTGTTTTCTATCCACTCCTCCTTTATAATGTAATGGACTATGCACAAAAGTATCCCTTGTTTAGAAGGAGAGGATTACTCACATGAAGATTGTTAAAATTTCCCCTCGTGGTTATTGCTATGGTGTTGTTGACGCAATGGTTATTGCACGTAACGCCGCATTAGATAAATCATTACCGAGACCCATTTATATTTTAGGTATGATTGTTCACAATAAGCATGTCACAGATGCTTTCGAAGAGGATGGCATCATTACATTAGACGGTCCAAGTCGATTAGAAATTTTAGATAAAATCGATTCTGGTACTGTTATTTTCACTGCACACGGTGTTTCTCCAGAAGTTAAACAACGTGCAAAAGAAAAAGGTTTAACGACAATTGATGCAACTTGTCCAGATGTTACAAAAACACATGACCTTATCGAAGCAAAGAAAGCTGAAGGATACCATGTCATTTATATCGGCAAAAAAAATCATCCAGAACCAGAAGGCGCAGTTGGTATCGCACCTGATATCGTTCATCTTATCGAAAAAGCTGATGATTTAAAAACACTAGAAATTCCAACTGATAAAATTTTAGTTACGAATCAAACAACAATGAGTCAATGGGATGTTCAACATTTAATGGAGGACATTCAGAAAAAATTCCCAACAGCAGAATTCCACAAGGAAATTTGTTTAGCAACTCAAGTTCGCCAAGAAGCTGTCGCTAAACAAGCTGATGTTGCAGATTTAACAATTGTTGTCGGTGATCCGAAAAGTAACAACTCAAACCGTTTAGCACAAGTATCACAAGAAATCGCTGGTACGACAGCATACCGCGTTGCAGACGTAAGTGAAATCCAATTAGAATGGCTACAAGGTGTAGAAAACGTAGCTGTTACAGCAGGTGCTTCTACTCCAACGCCAATTACAAAAGAAGTTATTGCTTTCTTAGATCAATATGACCCAATGAATCCAGCTACATGGGACAGAATTCGAAAAGTACCACTTCAAAAGATACTACCTCGTGTAAAAGTGAAAAAAGAACAATAATAAAAACCGTTGCCTACATGAGCAACGGTTTTTATTTTTCTTATACAAATGTGAATGGATCTGTATGTAACTGCGAAGCGTGAATGTGTACATTGAATTTCTTCACATCTACTTTTTCTTGCAATTGTTTTTGTACACCTTGCTTCATTACTTTTTCAACATTATGTCCTGGATCGACTATATTTAAACCAATCATCATCGCATCGTGAGCAACATGATAATACATATCACCTGTTACATATACATCTGCTCCTTTAAATTTCGCTTGGTTTATATATTTATTACCGTCACCACCAAGTACAGCTACTTTACGCACCTTATCATCTAACTTTCCAACAACTCTTGCACCCTTTACATGTAATGATTGTTTCACATGTAAAGCAAACTGCTCAAGCGTCATTTCTTCTTGTAAATACCCTATTTTACCAAGACCTAATGTTTCACCTTTATTATCAAGCGGATATACATCATATGCCACTTCTTCATATGGATGGGCTGCCAACATCGCTTTAATAACTTTTCTTTGTAATGAAGCTGGAATAATCGTTTCGACACGTATCTCTTCCACACGTTCTAACTGCCCAGTTTCTCCGATATAAGGATTTGTACCTTCTTGAGGGATAAACGTACCTACCCCTTCGCTACCGAACGTACAGTGGCTATAATTACCGATATGACCTGCATCCGCATCTCCAAGAGCTTTGCGCACTTCTTCTGCATGGGTTACTGGAACAAATACAACAATTTTTTTCATTTCTTCTGCATATGTAGGAGCTAATACTTCTGTATTTTGTAACCCTAACGCATCAGCAAGTAAATCATTTACCCCGCCCTTAGCAATATCTACATTTGTATGTGCGGCATAAACCGCAATATCATTTTTAATACACATTTCAATAATTCTTCCGTACGCCTTATCTGTATGAATCGCTTTTAACGGATTAAAGATTAAAGGATGGTGCGCTATAATGATATTCGCTCCTAATTGGATCGCCTCGTCCACAACTTCCTCAGTTACATCTAACGCGATTAATACGTGCTGGACAGGTTTATTAAGCGCTCCAATCTGTAAGCCAATCTTATCCTCTTCCATCGCTAAATGCTTCGGATACATACCTTCAAACAAAGAAATAATTTCATGACCATTCGGAATTTTACTCATGATAAAACCGCTCCTATCATTTTCATTTTCGCTTCTACTTCTGCACGCTTCGCTTTTGTCTCTTCAGACTCTGCTGCACGTTCTAACTGTTTTAAAATATTTTGGAAGTTTTTCAATTCCCCTTCCCACTTTTCAATAAAAGCTTCACTTTTTTCTTTTATTAAAAATGGACCCATAAACAATTCAGCTTGTTTATTTTCAGAGTAAGGTACTGCTGTATCTCCTCGCTCTCCGACTAAAATCTCGTAAATCTTTCCGTCTTCTATTACAATTTTCTCACGGATAAGCTCCCATCCATTTTCAATAAACCATTCACGGATATGGTGTGCTGCAATATTCGGCTGTAAGATTAAACGTGTTACACCTTCTAATTTTTCTTTACCACTTTCTAAAATGTCACGAATTAACGCTCCACCCATACCAGCAATCGTAATAACATCTACTTCTCCTGGCACTATAACAGCTAATCCATTCCCTTTACGAACGTCTACTTTATCTTGTAAGCCACTTTCAGCTACAGTTGCTTGTGCAGAGCGAAACGGTCCATCTACAACCTCTCCTGCAACTGCTTTTGTAGCAATATTATTTATAATTGTATAACACGGTAAATACGCATGATCCGATCCAATATCAGCTACTGTAGAGCCTACCGGAATCTCCCTCACAACTTCTTCTAATCGTTTCGAAAGCTTTACTTCATTCATGTATTTCCATTACTCCTTCTCTTCTCAGTCTGTCTCCATGATAATGAATTTATAGTAGTTGTTGCAAGTCCATAACAATACTTCAATTCTCTATTACTAATCGTATTTTAGATAGTATAGAAAAACAAGCCTTTTGCAAAAAGCAAAAGGCTTGTTTTTCTATACTTTATTTTTTCTTCGATAACCAATCAGCTACTTTCGTTGCTTGATCAGCTGGAATTAAATTAGCTGGCATATTTCCTTTTCCTTTTGACAGAACTTCTTTAATTTCATCTTTTGAAAGTTTCCCACCAATTTTTTGTAAATTAGGGCCTACCGCTCCTTGTAACTGATCACCATGACAGCTCGTACAGCTTTGCTTTACAATATCCTCTGGCTTTGATGCTGTTTGTGCTGGTTTCCCACCATTTTTTGCATCAGCTAACTCTTTAGATTTATTTAGCCCCTGAAATGAAAATACAAACATAACGATAATACCTAATGCTGCAATAAGAGCGAACGGAATCAACGGATTACGTTTCATATCTCTTCTCCCCCCTCTATACCGCTAAATAGTTAGATGATTCAGTCATTTATATTGTACTTGAAAACGCCCTATCAGAAAAGAGCAAACTACTATTTGTTAGAAATATTCCGTAAATTCATTTTATTGATTTTCACTATTATATCGCATATTATTTCGATAATTACTAACGTTTCTCATCATATTTTTTACTTTTCTACATATTATTTTGTATATAATAAACAAAATAAATCGAAAAATCGAAAAATGAGCATTTGCAAATCAAAAGACAATTCTGTAAAATAAATTACAAGAAATTGTAATCGTTGCCGATAGCTAAATTTTAACAAAAATTAACAAAACAAAAAAGTTTACTTCACAAAAGTGAAGTAAACTTAAAGGTAGCCTATTCTAAGAAATCCTTAAGACGCTTACTACGGCTTGGATGTCTTAATTTGCGAAGTGCTTTCGCTTCAATTTGACGAATACGTTCTCTCGTTACGCCGAATACTTTCCCAACTTCTTCAAGCGTACGAGTTCGTCCATCATCTAAACCAAAACGAAGACGCAGAACATTTTCTTCACGATCTGTTAGTGTATCTAACACATCTTCTAATTGTTCTTTTAGCAATTCATACGCTGCATGGTCCGCAGGCGATGTTGCTTCTTGGTCTTCGATAAAGTCACCTAAATGGGAGTCGTCTTCTTCACCAATTGGTGTTTCAAGAGAAACTGGCTCCTGTGCAATCTTTAAGATTTCGCGTACTTTTTCTGGAGCAAGATCCATTTCTTCACCAATCTCTTCAGGAGATGGTTCGCGTCCTAAATCTTGTAATAATTGACGTTGTACACGGATTAACTTATTAATTGTTTCAACCATATGAACTGGAATACGAATTGTTCGCGCTTGGTCTGCAATCGCACGTGTAATAGCTTGGCGAATCCACCAAGTTGCATACGTACTAAATTTAAAACCTTTACGGTAGTCGAACTTTTCAACTGCCTTAATTAGACCCATATTTCCTTCTTGGATTAAGTCTAAGAAAAGCATACCACGGCCCACGTAGCGCTTTGCAATACTTACTACAAGACGTAAGTTTGCTTCCGCAAGACGGCGTTTTGCTTCTTCATCGCCTTCTTCAATACGTGTCGCAAGTCGAATTTCTTCTTCAGCAGATAGTAAGTCTACACGACCAATTTCTTTTAAGTACATACGAACAGGGTCATTGATTTTCACACCTGGCGGCACACTTAAATCATTAAGGTCAAATTCTTCTTCCGTTTTTGTAATTTGACGATTATTAGGACCTTCGTCGTTGTCATTGTCACCAACTAAGTCAATCCCTTGTTCACCTAAATATTCATAGTATTCATCCATTTGATCGGATTCAATTTCAAATCCATTCATGCGTTCTGCAATCTCTTCATATGTAAGAACGCCACGTTTTTTTCCGAGCTCAGTGAGTTGTTCTTTCACTTGCTCAAGGGTCATTTCAGTTTCAATTTGTTTAGAACGAGCTGGTTTATCAGCCATCTGTTCCCCTCCTTACGCGAGATACAAACATTCATTATACTAAAACTTTATCGAAAAAGCTATTTTCTTGCTTTTTGACTTTGTAAATATGCCACATAATATTTAGCAGCCTCTACAGGATCTGTTTTTTCCATTTGTTTTACTTTAAAGATAATTTCCATCTTTTCAAGTTTTTCTTTATGGCGTCTTAGCGCCTCCAAATGACCTTGTAACGCTTCTTCTGTGTACTCTGGATTAATAAATTCATCCGTCGAAATATCAGTAATAATATTTTTCAACTTTTCATCAGAGAGCCAACTTAAAAATGTTCCGACTGAAGGTTCATTTCCCTTTTCATAATATGCGTATAGTTCATATAAAATCCCTTTATGTTCTTCTGTATAAAAATCTTCTATATGAGGTTCCATACGCACTGTCACTTCTGCACTTTGCAACATATGGTAAATAATTTCTCTTTCTGCCCTTTCAAAACCTGTTAATTTCGGTTTCGTTTGAACAATTTGAGATGGCTTAGAAACCTGCTTTATTTGTTTTTGCTGTACCTTTTGTTCTTTGCGATATTGGTGCAATTGATTCAAAAGTGTTTCCATTGAATACGAAAATTCTTGCGATAATGATTTTAAATATGATTCCGCCTGCATCGCATCCTGTAGCAATGATAACTCTTTTAAAACACTTTTTACATATTCTTCTTTGCCAGACTCATCTTGCAAATTTTTCCCTAAACGCAAATAATTTATTTTGAAACCAACAAAACTTATACTTGATTTCACAAGATTTTCAAAAGCGGTTGTCCCATATTGTTGCACATATTCATCAGGGTCAAGCTTATCTGGCAAGGATGTAACTTTCACTTGGCAACCAACTTGCAATAGTAATTGCCCTGCTTTCATCGTCGCTTCTCGCCCTGCTTTATCACCATCATAGCAAAGAACAACAGTTTCAACGTTACGTCGCAGAAGTTTCGCTTGTTCTTCAGTTAAAGCTGTTCCCATTGTCGCAACAGCTTCTTCCACACCACTTTTCACCGCGGCTAGTACATCGGCATAACCTTCAAAAAGGACAACCTGCCCACGTTTTCTAATAAACGGCCTTGCTTGGTGGAAATTATACAACAGCTTACTTTTGTAAAAAATCGGTGTTTCAGGACTATTCAAATATTTCGGAGTGTCATCTCCTAATGCCCTTCCACTAAACGCTATCACCTTACCTTGTAAAGTATAAATCGGAAACATAACTCTTCCGCGGAAGCGGTCATAATGACTGCCATCCTTCTCACTTCTTACAAGAAGGCCAGCCTGTTCCATACTAGATAGCGACAAACCTCTTTTTTGTAAAATTTTCGTTGCTGCATCCCAAGCTTGTGATGCATAACCAATTTCAAATTTCTCAATCATCTCTTTTGTAATACCACGTTTTAATAAATATGAAAGTGCTTCATTTCCTTCTTCTGTATTTACTAATAAATGATGATAATACTTTTTCAAAAGTTCATGAGCCTGTTGCATGATGACAGTGTCATCAGATATGTCTTCTTGTTGTTGTTGTCCTTGCCCTGATGTATATTCTGCAACTGCAATTCCATTTCTTTCGCCAAGCTTTTGAACAGCCTCTGTGAAAGCAAGTCCTTCCATTTTCATAAGAAAAGAAAATACATTTCCACCTTCTCCACATCCGAAACAATGAAAAATTTGCTTATCAGATGAAACAGAGAATGAAGGAGAATTCTCACCATGAAATGGACAAAGGCCGAAATAGTTACGCCCCTGCTTTCTAAGTTGAACATACTCACCAATCACTTCTACAATATCGGATGATGTCCGAATCTGTTCAACAACTTCTTCAGGAATTCTGTTCCCCATAACTCCATCTCCGTGTCGTATTTTGTATTCGATATAAATTAAAAGATTCCTTTATAATTCGACAATATTTTTCTAAATTTGTTAGAAAGTACTGTCGATCACATTGTGTAAACGATTTTGGACCTTTCGTATAAGTCCCCAGTCTGCGTAAATTCGCAGATACATACTACTATATAAAATTGTATACATTTGCTCATCTGTTACAAATGTATCTCCTGGAGACAATACATATACTCCTTTTTCACAAGAAGACTAGCAAGAAGCACTATAGCCTGTATGATCATGAGATCTGTAGCTTTTGCATGTTAATAAATATAACAGTCAACTTCATCTTGCTCAGAATCTACATAGACCCAATTACCTTGCTGTTTTCTTGAACGATGAGCATAGGATACGACAAACAAAATTTCGACATAAAATTTTGTTCCAACTTGCACAATTGCATTCTTCACGGGATACGCATCTGCATCAAATAATATCTTATCTGATGTTTTGCATATTTCTGTATTCTACATCCCTTCTGTGAATCCTTCCATAATGTGCGTTTTCTTGTCTAGATTTTGTCGATTTAACGTAAATACATGTCTTTTTCGAAAATCCTATCCCTAGTTTATTCTGAAAAATTAAAGTCTAAACGTAAAATATAGGTTTTTATCACAATTTTTTATTATAATATATTTTCTTCAACTACGCTACATATCCCTTTAATTTTCACCTTACACTTAAAGATAACGAAATCGTTCCTTTAGCATAATTAAAAAACAGAAGAATATAAGTATAACCATTCCGCTATATTCTATTACTAAGCCGAAAGTTCATGCTCTACTTCGCATCTTCCTCTAACGCCTTCTCACGAGCGAAAAAAGCACATTCACCTTTGGTAAATGTGCTAAAACATTTTTTGGTTTTGCACTGCATTCACAATAATATTTGCTGTTTCTTCAATTGCCTTATTTGATACATCAATCACTTGACAATTTATTTTACTAATTACTTCCTCAAAATGATCAATTTCTTCTTGAATACGATTAATATTTGCATATGTTGCTCCATCACTTAATCCAAGTGATTTCAATCGTTCTTTTCGAATATGATTTAACTTATCTGGTATAATTTTCAAACCGAAACATTTCTCTTTTGCCACTTGATATAATTCCTCAGGCGGATCCACTTCCGGTACAAGTGGTACATTAGCAACTTTCAAACGTTTGTTATGCGCTAAATATTGTGAAAGTGGTGTTTTTGATGTACGTGAAATTCCAATCAACACGATATCAGCTTTTAAAATACCACGTGCATCTCTACCATCATCATACTTAACTGCAAATTCAATCGCTTCAATTTTTTTAAAGTACTCTTCATCTAATCTTCGAACGACACCTGGCTCATACCTTGGTACTTGCCCTGTAATTTCTTCAATTTGATCGATAAGAGGTCCGATAATATCGTATGCCTCTACTCCTTCTTTTGCCGCTTCTGTCAATAAATATTGACGCATATCAGGCTTTACTAACGTAAAACAAATAAGCGCTTGATTGCTCTTGGCAATCGAGATTACTTCTTTTAATGTCCCTGTATCTTCTACATACGGTACACGCCTAATATCAGGAGCGAATGGGAACTGTCCCATTGCCGCTCTAACAACCAAATCAGCCGTTTCTCCTACAGAGTCAGATACGACATATACGATTTTATTATCCATTACATTACCTCACTTTAAACAAATTACACTTATTCGTTATTTACTAAATTTACAAACGCACGTGTAATATTTGTTTTTGTAATTCGCCCAATCACTTCTAAACCTTGTTTCGTATCCTTCACAACCGGCATCGCATCAATCTGTCTTTCTATTAATTCCATCGCAATATCATATAAAGAATCCTCCCTGCGACACATCGCAATGTTTGGCATCCTTGTCATGATAATATTAACCGGAAGAGAGGTTAAATCCTGCTTTCCTAAGCTAGCTCGTAATAAATCTTTACGAGATACAACGCCAACTAATAAAGTAGCTTGATCTACAACAAATAATGTACCAACGTCCTCTAGAAACATAGTACAGATTGCATCGTATACTGATACATTTTTATCAATTACAGCCGGTCTAGATTGATAATCTTGCACTTTAATTTTCTTAACAGCTTCAGATAATAGCTGTCCCCCGGTTTTACCCGTATAAAAATAACCTACACGTGGACGCGCTTCTAAATAACCAGCCATCGTTAAAATTGCTAAGTCTGGTCTTAGCGTTGCACGTGTTAAACCCAATTGCCCAGCAATTGACTCCCCTGTAATAGGACCGTGATCTTTTACAATCTGAATGATATGCTCTTGCCGTTTATTCAGCTCTATGATAATCACCACCTTTAATGCACAACGAAAAAAGTTATACTATCTCTTAAATATTATATACTAAATATGCTATTCGAAAAAGAAAGTATGTAAAAAGGACCGTATACGGCCCTTTTTATATTTGAAACTTATCAAGTTGTTCCAAGAAACGCCTTGTTTTCAAATAAATCCCACAATATTCGTCATAATATGTATTCAATACTGTGCGCATTTGTTTTTTTGTACTATCCTTCACCGATACATTACCGAGCCGGTGTAAATCAAAGTGAAAAAAGAGACGTAATAATTTATGAACAGCCTCTCCCACCGGAATACGATACGGATCTTGCTCCGCATGACGCGAGCACAGAAAACCGCCTTCCCGGACAGAGAAGGCGACAAAATCTGTTTCTTGATGACAAATAGCACATGTATCAAAGTACGGGCGCATCCCTAATACCGGAAGCATTTTCGTTTGATAAATTAATGATAATACTTCTGGATCAACACCCTCACACATATAATGCAACGTTTGATATAACATTTCAAATAAATACGGATTATGCTTCTTATCTTCTGTTGCTTTATCGGTTAATTCAATAATAAATGATGCATAAGCAGTTAAAAATATATCCTCACGAATTTCTTTCATAGATGAAATAATCTCGCCTTGTTGCAAAGTTCCAAGTCCAGATCCCATTTGAATAAGAAAATGACCATGTGTCATAAGTTGCGAAATAGCTGCTAACCGACTCTTCGGCTTTTTCGCCCCTCTTGCCATTGCACTTACCTTACCAAATTCCCGTGAGTATATTGTAACAATCTTATTTGTTTCTCCGTAATCAGTCGTACGGATAACAATGCCCTCAACTTTTTGAAACATGTTCGTCACCATCCAAGGTTTGAACAAAACGGGTCAAGAAATTGGAGAGTCTAGATGCGCTAACTCCTCTTCATGTTGATCCATCTCATCGTTTACGTCTTTTTCCATTTCTTTCAAAAGCAAATACGTTTCAATGCTTCCTGTTTTGGAGAAAAACTTCCAGGTAAAATCTAGCATAAGAATCCACCTTTCTCAATAAGCGTAGCCTATAAACCAATTTCTTTTGTTGTTATTAAGTTGACCCATTTTGTTCATTTTCATGTGAGAAAAATTTTTCCTAATTTATCAAGGTTCATAAAAACCAATAATCAGCGGATGAACAAAACATCCACTGATCACAACTTTACTTCATATTAATACTCGTCTTCACGGAAACCAAGGTCACGAAGCTGTGACATCTTATTACGCCAATCTTTTTGCACTTTCACCCATACTTCTAAAAATACTTTAGAACCAAGAAGTGCTTCAATGTCAAAACGAGCTCTCTTACCGACTTCTTTTAACATCTTCCCTTGCTTACCTATAATAATTCCTTTTTGTGATGCACGTTCAACAACAATCGTTGCGTTTATATAAACCGCTCCGCCCTCACGCTTTTGAATTGCATCAATAACAACCGCTACAGAATGCGGTACTTCTTCACGTGTTAAATGTAATACTTTTTCACGAATAAGCTCTGAAATAATAAATCGCTCTGGATGATCCGTTACTTGATTATCCGGGTAATATTGCGGTCCTTCTGGTAAATACTTTTTAATTGCTCCGATTAACGCTTCAACGTTATTACCGTCCAATGCAGAAATTGGCACAATCTCCGCGAAATCATATAATTTACGATATTGATCAATCAACTCCAGCAATTGCTCTGGATGAAGTTGGTCAATTTTATTAATTACCAAAAATACCGGTTGTTTCGTTTCTTGTAATTTCTCAATAATAAATTCCTCACCACGACCATATCCTTCAGTTGCATTGACCATAAACAAAACAATATCAACTTCTTTTAATGTCGTTTGAGCCATCTTCACCATGAAATCGCCTAGTTTATGTTTAGGTTTATGTATTCCTGGTGTATCAATGAAAACTACTTGTGAATCATTTTCTGTATATACACCTTGAATTTTATTACGAGTTGTTTGTGGCTTATCGCTCATAATGGCAATTTTTTGGCCAATAATACGATTTAAAAATGTAGATTTCCCAACATTCGGTCTGCCAATAATAGAGACAAAACCTGATTTATAACCTTTTCTATTCATGTAAATCCTCCGCTAAAAATGCTCCTGGTAACAATTCTCCGACTGTTGTCTCTTGAACATCACCATGTAAGTTTGATAGGTATACTTTCGTATCCTGTTTACATAATTCTATCATAACTTGTCGACATGCTCCACAAGGAGGTACTGGACGCTTTGTATCCGCTACGACTGCAATAGCTACAAACTCGTTATCCCCTTCAGAAATTGCCTTAAATAACGCTGTTCTTTCTGCACAGTTACATAAACCATATGATGCATTTTCAACATTACATCCACGATATATTTTTCCATCCTGAGTTAGTAAAGCTGCACCTACTTGAAATTTAGAATATGGTACGTACGCTCGTTTACGCGCTTCGGTTGCTTCTTGAATTAATTGTTCGCTATTCATATTCCCGCATCCTTTCCGTTCATAGATGTGAATAGATACACTCTTTCATTAAAGGCCTTCACGGCGCTCCCAAAGCTTAATAAAAGCTTCGGAATGCAACTATACCATATACGGTAAAAAGATAATAGCACCAATTACAGCAGCTATAATTGCAAATAATAAAACTGCCCCTGCTGCAACATCCTTTGCAATTTTTGCAACCGGATGAATATCGACGGTTGCTAAGTCTACTGTTTTTTCAATAGCCGTATTCACCATCTCTAAACTCATTACAATCCCTATCACAATAAGTACGACAACCCATTCCATTGTTGTAATATGGAAATAAAAGCCGCAGCATATAACGATGACTGCGGCTAAATAATGAATTTTCATATTTCGTTCATGACGAAGACAAAAGTATATACCAGCTATAGCATATCCAAAACTATCTAAAAGTTTTCCTGTTTTCATCGTCCTAATCCAAAGGCCTCTAAAATTTCTTTTTGTCTTCCAAACATTTCTTTCTCATCTTCTTCTGTCATATGATCATAACCAAGCAAATGCAAAAAGCCATGTAGTGCTAAAAACCCAAGTTCTCGATCAAAAGAATGTCCATATTCTTCAGCTTGTTCTTTTGCTCTCGGAATAGAAATAATAAGATCTCCTAACATACGCGGCATCTCTGCACCGACAATTTCCATTTCGCCTTCTCCCATTTCTTCCATAGCAAAAGAAATAACGTCCGTAGGCTGATCCTTATCTCGGTAATCACGGTTTATTTCACGAATACGTTCATTATCTACAAATGTAACCGATAATTCTGCACCTTCTTCTATGTTCTCCATTTGGGCTGCTTTCTCTACTAAACCTCGAATCAAACTTATATATTCGTCTTTCACTTCTTCTGTTTCATCAATAAAATCAATTAATAAACTCATTCTTTCTCCTTTTCTTCCGGCGGTTCCGGATATGTAATACGGGAATGGAAAATACCATTTAACGTTTCACATAACGTTTTTCCAACGATTTGTAGTTCCTTAAATGTCAAATCACATTCACTAAATTGACCATCTTGCAGGCGATCTTTAATAATACTTTGCACTAAATTATTAATCTGATCTGGTGTTGGATGGTTCATCGAACGTACCGCCGCTTCCACACTATCAGCAATACCAACGATCGCCGATTCTTTAGAAGTTGCTTTTGATCCTGGATAGCGGAACATTTCCTCCGTATATTTCTCTTTATCTTCTTTAATCGCATTATAATAAAAATATTTAAGTAACGTTGTACCATGATGCTGTCCAGCAATATCGATAATTTCTTGAGGTATATGGTGTTCTTCTAACATTCTCACCCCATCGGTTACATGAGCAATTATAATATCTTTGCTCGTTACAGGGTCTAATCTATCATGCGGGTTTTCAATCCCCATCTGGTTTTCAATAAAAAACTGTGGTTGTACCGTTTTCCCTACATCATGATAATACGCCCCTACACGCGCTAATACTCCATTTGCTCCAACTGCTTCACAAGCAGCTTCTGAGAGATTAGCTACCATTACACTATGGTGATATGTACCTGGTGCTTCTAATAAAATTTTACGCAAAAGCGGGTGATTCGGACTTGAAAGTTCCATCAATTTCATACTCGATACAATCCCAAGACCACTTTCTAAATACGGTAAAATCCCCATAGCTAGAACAGAAGAGATAATACCCGAAACAGCAGCCATTAATAATTGCACCCCAATTTCAAGAGGCGAAAAATTCCCGTTACGTAATAATAGCAAAGCCGCTAATACGACTACATTTAATACAGAAACGAGTATACCAGCTTGTAAAATCATCGTACGACGATTTTTTTCTCTCAAGAAAATACTAACTGATAATGAACTTAATAAAACATAAATCCCCACACTATAATTCAGTGTACTCGTTACACCTTCATTAAACATAATACTTCCGCATACAGAAAAGATCATACTCGTTAAAAATACAAATCGATCACCAATCATTAATTTTACAAGTATTGTTCCCATTGCAACTGGAACAACATACGCGATTCCTGCATACTCAAGCTTTTGAAACAAACTAATGATTTTCATTAAAACAATCGTGATAGACAAAATTGTAATATACGCTAAGACATACGGCCTATCTTCTCTTTTACGCTGTAAAAACACTTCAAACTGCTTATGCATAAAGTACAATAGCACACCAATGAGTACCGCTAACCCAACATAGGGTTGAAAACTGTTCCCTTTTTCTAACAGGCCAACTAATTTCAACTGATTGTACATATCACTTGAAATCGTTTCACCTTCTCTAACAAGGACTTGCCCTTGAAGAATATAAACAGGTGGAACTAAATCTTCTTCCGCTTTTCTCTTCTCTTTTGTTAAGGTCGGATCATAAAAATAGTTTGCAGAAATCGCATATTTCCCTAACGCCTTAATAGATTCCTTTAAACCATTATCAACATTAACACTATTCATCTCACTTACATATCGTTCCTTCGCATCCTTCAATTCATCCATTTTAACATGCTCAGTCATGATACTATTAATAGCTGTAACTGTTGCATCTTTCGCTAATACTAATTGGTTCGAATCCGCATTAATTAAGTTTAGTAAGTTTGAATCAGATAATTCTTTCGTTAAATCAGTAGGCAATTTTTTTTTCAACTTGTCCACTTTTTCAGCATCAGTAATCTTTTTTTGCTCATCCGGTCCAACCGCTTTAATCTCTTGTATCACTTCATCTACTTTAGCAAAGACGTCATTCACAATATCCACTTTATTTTGTTTATACTCACTTTTATATGTATATTGATCTTCAACTTTTGTAGCGGCTTCTTTTTTCTTTTTGTCCGTTGTAACTTTATCTTCAATTTTAATAGGAGAATGGATTGTTTTTTTCGCAATAGAATATGTTGTAACATCTAATTGCTCTGGTTTTACATTATTCATAAGTGCAAAAAACAGCACTGCCCCTAATAAAACGTAAGAAATCCAACTTAGTTTTTTCGAATGTTGTAAATTACGAAACCACTTAGAAATTTCTTGAGATCTTGACATGATTTCAATACCTTCTCCTCTCCAGAAATAAAGTGAAACTATTTATAGCTTTCATTTCTTCTAGGTAACGATACTTTTCGGACAACATTTTTATCCACTCTCACCTATAGTTTATTTCCCTCGTCTTTAATGATAGTAAAAAATATGTCATTCGCCAACCTTATCATACAAAAAGAAATGATCCTGACAAATAGGATCATTCCATTTTATCATATGCCTCAATAATACGTTGCACTAACGGGTGTCTCACAACGTCCGTTTGTTCCAATGTAATGAACGAAAGACCTGATACACCAGATAAAATATTAGCAGCAATAGAAAGACCTGACTTTACCCCTTTTGGCAAGTCTACCTGTGAGGGATCCCCCGTAATAACCATTTTAGAACTAAAACCTAATCGTGTTAAAAACATTTTTATTTGAACACCAGTTGTATTTTGCGCCTCATCTAATATAACAAATGAATCATCAAGAGTACGCCCTCTCATATAAGCAAGAGGTGCAATTTCAATTACACCACGTTCCATCATACGTTGTGTATATTCTTGTCCAAGAATATCATGTAACGCATCATATAGTGGACGTAAATACGGATCTACTTTTTCTTTCAAATCACCTGGTAAAAACCCTAAGCTCTCTCCAGCTTCTACAGCAGGTCTTGTTAAAATAATTTTCTTTACATACCCTTGCTTTAAAGCTCTCACAGCCATTACTACGGCTAAGTATGTTTTTCCTGTCCCAGCAGGTCCTATCCCAAATACAATATCATTCTTTTTCATTGCATGAATATATCGTCTTTGCCCCATCGTTTTCACACGAATGGATTTACCTTTTGCCGTTTTAAAAATTTCCTCTTCATATAATTCTTCGAATTGAGCAATTTTCCCTTGTTGCCCAAGCTGAATCGCATACGCAACATCTCTTTCCGAAATTGATACACCTTTACGGATAACAACAAGTAACTGTTGTAAGATTTTTTCTACGAGCACCACAGTTTCATCTGCCCCAGATACACGAACAGATTCTCCTCTAGTCACAATCGATACACTAAGTTCTCGTTCAATTACTTTTAAATGAGCATCATTTACCCCAAAAAGAGCGATTGCTTCGTTGGGGTTTTCCAATTGTTGGTTCATTTCTACTAATTGTTCTGCCATTACTCAGTCTCCTTGAATATCGGATTCAGATATTGGTTGTGGCTCTGCAATATTTTCAATCACTGTATAATGTAATGTGACCTTTAGGTGATCCGCCTCAACCTCTTTACTCAAAATGTTATCACTTACAATCATAGCATGTTCATCCAATTTTTTCTTCAGTTCTTTTTCTGCCATCTCTTTCGCTACTTTCATTGCTTGTTTTTCGGTATATTCTCGGTTCGCTTCTTCCTCTTCTCGTACAATATCTTTCTCGTATGCAATTGGTAATGTAAATCCAAATAATTTCACATCATGTTTTACACTTTCAGTACGAGAGCGCTTATACTTATCCTGTAGAAATCCCCATATTTTTATTTTAGTACTCCCAAATTTAAGGAAATATTCATTGTATGAATTACCAGTATACACTTGAAATTGTGTCTTTAACGGAACATCCACCTCAGATTTATACCACGTTTCTCCATATACAATCCCTTTAGCCGAAACAACTGTCGGATTCTCCTCATTACCATACATCCCGGATACGAGAAGTTGCCCCTTTTCTACATGGTCATTTTTCATGACAACCGGCTTCCCAACTTCCACAAATGTTTTTGTAATAATCCCTTCTTTTTTTGCTACTAAGTTTTGTGGCTGTTGTTCACTTTCTTTTTTCGGCTCATTTTTTTCAACAATCTTAAAATGATATGTTGTCCCTCTTATTTCTAATCCCGCCCAAGTAATCGCATTAATATTGTCTGTCAAATGACGTTGAACATCTTCTACACTCGGCATTTGGAATTGTAATTTACCTTTTTTTATACCCATTTTGTCCAATTCTTTCATCAATATATATTCTGTTTCAGGTTTTGCTCCTGTAATTTCAATTTTCCACACCATATTTGACAATGCGATCATTCCGAAAAAAAATATTAAAAACCCAATTAAAAATCCACTATTTTTAATTACACGCTTATTCCAAAAAGGAAAACCGTAACGTCCAATAAAATATAATTTACATTCATTTTTTCTATAAATTGGTTTTATCTTTTTCACATCTCGTAATAACATACAAAAAACTAACGTTTCATCAGCTATCTTCTTTACATCCCAAACGAGTAATTTCTTCCGCACACACTCGTTAACAAAGCGTTCCGCTCCTCTACCTTCAATTCGCACCTTTACATACCCAAGCCATTTTATAAACCATTTATTTTTCATCGACTATCTCCACTACCTTTCTAAAAGTAGATACACTACTTTTCAATTCGATTATCAAACTAGCTCGTACTAAAATTTTAATTAGCAGATTCCTTGATCCTCACTAATTATTAACCTTCACGAGCCAGTTTTTTACGTGGAACTCAATTCCCACCTATCCTCTTTGTACGAACCGAATATTGAGTCCAGAACGTTACCGCCTGTTAATACAAGGTAACGAAGAAAAACTTCACAAACGGAAGTTTCTCCTCACTCCTCTTTCTTTTCATTTTCTAAAAACGTCACTTGTTCAATAATCCCTTCAAGCAACAGTTCTTCTGGAAGGATTGTTTTAATAACAAAGGATTGACCTTTAATTAATAATTGACCATGTTTCAATAGCAATCTTACCTCTTTATCTGAAAACACTAATAATCCTCGATGATTTTCTATATAGATATGTACTTGCCCAACAAGCGTGATCCGAGGTAGATCCATTAACACATCCACTGGCAGGTCTATTTGCTTCGTTAACCAATTCTTCATTTGTTCTATTTTTTTCATCTCAAAAGACCCCCTCTCATCCCATATGTATGAAAAAAGAGCTTGTAATATCACGTCCAAACTGAAAAAAGCATAAAAAAACGTCTCATACGAAATGAGACGCTTTTTTATGCTAATAGCTGGATAACCAGCTTATTCACAAGTGATCCGTCTGTTTTACCTTTTACTTTCGGCATAACAGCAGTCATCACTTTACCCATATCTGCTTTAGATGTAGCACCAACTTCAGAAATAACTTGCTTAATTATATCCGCTAGTTCTTCTTCTGTTAATTGCTCCGGCAAATATGCGCTTAAAATCTGAATTTCACTTTGCAGTTTATCAACAAGGTCTTCACGACCAGCTTTTTTAAATTCAAGGAGGGAGTCCTTATACTGTTTTACTTCACGAGCTAAAACTGTTAATTCCTCTTCTTCAGTAAGAGTATGTTGCAGTTTAATACCTTCATTTTGTAAAGCAGCCTTAACCATACGAATAACGGTTAATTTTTCTTTTTGTTTATTCTTCATCGCTTGTTTCATATCATCGTTTAAACGACCGAGAAGACTCATAACTTACACCCTCTCTTAGAACTTACGCTTTCTTGCCGCTTCAGATTTCTTCTTACGTTTTACACTTGGCTTTTCATAAAACTCGCGCTTTCTTGCTTCAGCAAGTGTACCAGTTTTAGAAACCGATCTTTTAAAACGGCGAAGTGCATCCTCCAAAGACTCGTTTTTACGAACGACTGTTTTTGACATTCTCTTTCCCTCCCTCCGAAACATCACACTTACATACTAATTTCAGCATGCAAAAAGAAACCCTTCTTCAGCATGTCTTTTACGATTATAATACATTTTATCACTTCAGGTCAACTATTTGGCAGAATAAAAGAAGAATAGATGCCCTTACCTGTTCAAAAGCTATGTAGATAGCTATTATCCTTTTCCCCTGAAGACAACTATATTTTTTATCATTACACCTTTTTTAATACAAGAAAGCATTAAATAACTACTCATTCAACGTACCTGCCTTTTCAGTACTTAACTTCTCCACAAAAAAAAAGAAAGCATGCAAATCGTTTTCGTTTGCATGCTTTTTTATCCCGCTATTTGCCAGGACAGTAAGACCCCCACCTCAAAATTCAGCGAAAGCAAAGAACTTAGGCGGGGGTCAGGCTGATAATCAGCGGGGATGAACAACCACCCCACTGATTAAAGTTTCACTTTATGCGCTTGCTGATTCTTTTTTTACATCATCTTCAAGAACACGAACAAACTGCGCTTCGTTATATGGATAACCAGCTTTTGTAATTTTCACTTTTACTAGCTTACCAATCAACTCTTCAGATCCTTCAAACACAATTTTTAAGTAGTTATCTGTATAACCTACATATAAACCTTTACGGTCACCATCTTTAAATGTCTCTTCCGGAATGATTTCAAGTACTTCACCTTCAAATCTAGAAGCATACTCTTTCGCTAATTGATTTGATAGCTCAATTAGACGGTGAACACGATCGTTCTTCACGTCTTCAGGAACTTGATCTTCCATACGTGCTGCTGGAGTACCTGTGCGTTTCGAATAAGGGAAAACGTGTAATTCAGAGAAACGATTCTCTTTAATGAAATTGTACGTTTCCATGAATTCCTCTTCTGTTTCGCCTGGGAATCCAACAATTACGTCTGATGTAATCGCAAGACCTGGTAACGCTTCTTTCAAACGATCTAAACGCTCTTGGAAGAATTCCATCGTATACTTACGGCGCATACGTTTCAATACAGTATTAGATCCTGACTGTAATGGAATATGCAAGTGACGTACAACTACTTCTGATTTATCTAACACTTCAATTACTTCATCAGAAATTTGACTCGCCTCAATAGAAGAAATACGAAGGCGTTTCAATCCGCCTACTTCCGCTTCCATATCGCGCAGTAATCCAGCTAAGTTATACTCTTTTATATCTTCACCGTACCCACCTGTATGAATACCTGTTAATACGATTTCTTTATAGCCCGCATCTACTAATTGCTGCGCTTGTTTAATAACTTCTTTTCCATCACGAGAACGCATTAAACCACGCGCCCAAGGAATGATGCAAAATGTACAGAAGTTATTACAACCTTCTTGTATTTTTAAAGATGCACGTGTACGGTCCGTGAAATATGGTACATCGAGCTCTTCATATACACGTGTTTTCATAATATTGCGGACAGCATTAATTGGTTGACGCTCTTTACGGAATTCTTCGATGTATCCTAACATCTTCTCACGATCTTGCGTACCAACAACAATATCTACACCTGGAATCGCCATAATTTCCGCTGGAGATGTTTGTGCATAACATCCAGTTACACAAATTACCGCATCTGGATTTTGACGTACAGCACGTCTAATTACTTGACGGCTTTTTTTATCTCCAGTATTCGTTACTGTACATGTGTTAATAACGTATACATCAGATTTTTTTTCATATTCAGTTCTTTCATAACCACCTTGTTTAAACAATTGCCAAATCGCTTCTGTTTCATAGTGGTTTACTTTACAACCTAACGTGTGGAACGCAACAGTTGCCATTGATTATCACCCCATCAATTCAAAATGATAAGAAGCGGCACTTAACGCATAAAGCGGAGCCGTTTCTGTTCTTAAAATTCTTGGTCCTAAACTACATGGTACAAATTTATGTTCACGAAGTGCGGTTATCTCTTCCTCCGCTAAGCCGCCTTCTGGTCCAAATACAATCAGCAGCTTTTGGCCTGGTTTAACCGTCGCTAAAGCTTTCGCAAAATTAGATTTCTCACCTTGTTTCGCTTCTTCTTCATACGCAACAAGACAAACATCATACTCGCTACTCATCGACAGCAGTTGTTTAAATGATGAGGGAACGTGTACTTCTGGAATTTCACTTCTATGCGATTGTTCCGCAGCTTCTTTTACAATTTTTTTCAAACGCTCAACTTTTTTATCTGCTTTTTTCGCATCCCACTTTACAATAGATCGAGATGCTTGAAATGGTAAAAATGCAGCTGCCCCAAGCTCAGTTCCTTTTTGAAAAATTAACTCTAGCTTGTCTCCTTTCGGCAGTCCACTTGCAATCGTCACGAACACAGGAAGTTCGCTTGACGCCTCTACCCATTCTACAATAGTGGTATCCACAAATTCACTGGTAATTTCAGCAATTGAACACTCTGCTGTTTTACCATTTACACAGCAATAAATGTGGTCACCAGCTGACATACGCATCACTCTTGCGATGTGATGGACATCATCACCCATTATGCGAATACTTGTCTCATTTACATATTTCTCTTCTACAAAATAACGTTGCATATAATCACCTTAGTAGAGTTTCGTTCCTTTCGTAAGTCAATACTTACGAAAAGAACGAAACGTTATCATTTTCATATAACAAACGGCAAGTCCCTCACCTTATACAGTGAGAGACTCCCCTGTTCTTTATAGACTAAAATCTATATTACGCATTTCGTGCAATAATTGCTACCCAATCTTCCATTCGAAGTACTTCTTCAATTGAAAATCCAGCTGTTTCTAACGCTTCAGAAATTACTTTTTCTTTCGCTCCAATAATACCAGATGTAATAAATAATCCACCTGGCTTCACAACTCTCGCTGCATCTTCAGGGAATAGAAGAATAATTTCCGCTAGTAAATTTGCTACGATTAAATCAACTGGGCCTTCAATACCTTCTAATAGACTATTCTGTCCAACATTGACAATGTCATCTGTTTTATTTAAGCGCACATTCATTTCTGCACTTTCAACTGCAACTGGGTCTAAATCATACGCTTGAACAGAAGCCGCACCTAATTTTGCCGCAGCAATACTAAGTACCCCCGAACCTGTCCCCACATCAATCACAGTATCACCTGGCTGAACCGTTTTTTCTAACGCACGAATACACATCGTCGTTGTGGGATGTGTCCCTGTACCAAACGCCATACCTGGATCTAATTCAATAATTTTTTCATTTGGAGAAGACGGTGTATACTCTTCCCACGTCGGCACAATTGTGAATGTATCAGAAATTTGAACTGGATGATAATACTTCTTCCAAGCAGTAGCCCAATCTTCCTCATCGACTTCATTAATTGTAATAGTTCCTTTACCAATTTCGATGTCGAAAGATGGTAGTGCATCAATAGATGATTTTACACCTGCAACTGTTTCGTGTAAAGAATCCGTTTGTGGGAAATATGCTTTTACCAAAACACCCTCACTTGGATATTCATCTGGGTTAAGTGCATAAATCTCACCGTATTGTTGCTTGCGCTCTTTCGTCAACTCCGCTGGGTCCTCAATCGCAACCCCGCTAGCGCCTGCTTCATGCAAAATATGAGAGACAGCTTCTACTGCTTCTTCTGTTGTATGAATACTAATTTCTGACCATTTCACAATTTACCAACTCCATTTTTTATTTCCATTATTCCCCTTTGAAAGCACGTTTAAGCTTTCTGAATAAGCTATCATCCTGCTCTTCTTGCCCTGCAAATTCACGCAATAAATCTTTTTGATGTGAAGTTAATTTCGTCGGCACAACAACACGAACGACTACATATTGATCTCCTTGACCATATCCACGTACGTTCGGAGCACCTTTTCCTTTTAAGCGGAATTCTGTTCCTGTTTGTGTTC
This sequence comes from Bacillus sp. FDAARGOS_1420, assembly GCF_019344915.1. Taxonomy (NCBI): domain Bacteria; kingdom Bacillati; phylum Bacillota; class Bacilli; order Caryophanales; family Bacillaceae; genus Bacillus; species Bacillus sp. FDAARGOS_1420. The sequence goes on from NZ_JAHWJB010000002.1 coordinate 3,348,000, forward strand.
CTGCTGGAATTTTCAGCTTCACTTTGCCATGAACGGTAGGAACTTCAACTTCCGCACCAAGTGCCATTTGCGCAAATGTTATTGGCATTTCGCAAATAATGTGATCCCCTTCGCGTTCAAAGAATTCATGATTTCTCACATGAACAACAACATATAAGTCACCTGCCGGTCCGCCATTTACGCCTGCTTCACCTTTTCCAGATACACGAATTTGTTGACCATTATCGATACCCGCTGGAATTTTAACATTGATTTTTTTACGTTTACGAACTTTACCAGAACCATGGCATGTCGTACATTTCTCTTTAATCATTTGACCTGTTCCTGAACAATGTCCACAAGCTTGACGGTTTACAATACGCCCAAATGGTGTATTTTGTTCTACACTTACTTGCCCTGATCCTGAACAATGTTTACATGTTTCTTTTGAAGTCCCTGGTTTTGCTCCACTACCCTTACAAGTATCACATGGATCCTCCACTGGAATCTCAACGTTTAATTCTTTACCAAAAATAGCTTCTTCAAACTCTAAAGTAACTTGATATTGTAAATCAGCACCTTGACGTGGAGCATTCGGGTCACGACGTCTTCCGCCGCCACCGCCAAAGAATGAACTAAAGATATCTTCGAAACCGAAGCCACCGCCGAAGTCTCCTCCGCCACCGAAACCTTGATTCGGACCCGCGTGACCAAATTGATCATACTGCGCACGCTTTTGATCATCGCTCAATACTTCGTATGCTTCTTGTACTTCTTTAAACTTTTCAATTGCATTTTCTTCTTTACTTACGTCTGGATGGTACTTTTTAGCCAAACGACGATACGCTTTTTTAATTTCATCTTTTGAAGCGCCCTGGCTAAGTCCAAGGACCTCATAATAGTCTCGTTTATTCATAAATTTGCAACCCCCGAATCTTTCACATAAACGTAATTTTAACACCGAAAGAAAGTGCTTTGCAACAAAGTTTCCTCACTTACAGTATGCAAAATAAAAAAACTAAGATCCTCGCACATTTCTTCTTATTCGTGAAAAAAGTCAAAGCCAAGGCACGCTTGACTTTGACTTTTTGTCATCTTACTTATTTTATTTCACTGTATTACTTGTCTTCTTTTACTTCTTCAAACTCAGCGTCTACTACATTGTCTTTTTTTGCGCCAGCGTCTTGTGCTCCTTGTGCACCTTCCGCTTGCCCTGCAGCCGCTTGAGCTTGCTCGTATAATTTAACAGTTAATTGTTGTACGATTTCTTGAAGAGCATCTTTTTTCACGCGGATTTCTTCAAGTTCGTTTTTCTCGATTGCCGCTTGTAATGCTTCTTTCGCTTCCGTTGCTTTCGCTACTTCAGCTGCATCTACTTTACCTTCTAAATCTTTTACAACTTTGTCTGTTTGGAATACAAGTTGGTCAGCTTCGTTACGAAGTTCAACTTCTTCCTTACGTTTTTGGTCAGCATCAGCATTTGATTCAGCTTCTTGTACCATACGATCTACTTCTTCATCAGAAAGACCTGAAGAAGATTGGATTGTAATAGTTTGCTCTTTGCTTGTTCCTAAGTCTTTTGCACGTACGTTAACGATACCGTTCGCATCAATATCGAATGTTACTTCGATTTGTGGAATTCCACGTGGTGCTGGCGGAAGGTCTGTTAATTGGAAACGACCTAACGTTTTGTTGTCAGCTGACATTGGACGCTCACCTTGTAGTACGTGAATGTCTACCGCTGGTTGGTTATCAGCAGCTGTTGAGAATACTTGTGACTTACTTGTCGGAATTGTAGTGTTACGCTCGATTAGTTTCGTGAACACACCGCCCATAGTTTCGATACCTAAAGAAAGTGGAGTTACGTCTAATAATAGAACGCCCTCTACATCACCAGTAAGTACGCCACCTTGAACTGCAGCACCTAATGCTACAACTTCATCTGGGTTTACACCTTTGTATGGCTCTTTACCAGTTTCACGTTTAATTGCTTCTTGTACAGCTGGGATACGAGTAGATCCACCAACAAGGATAACTTTATCTAATTCGCTTGGAGCAAAACCAGCGTCTTTTAATGCACGACGAGTTGGCTCTAATGTTCTTTCAACAAGACCAGCTGAAATTTCTTCGAATTTAGCTCTTGTTAACGTTAATTCTAAGTGTAATGGGCCAGCAGCTCCAGCACTAATGAATGGTAATGAAATTTGTGTTTGTGTTACACCAGAAAGATCTTTCTTCGCTTTTTCAGCTGCATCTTTCAGACGTTGAAGTGCCATTTTATCTTGGCTTAAATCAATGCTATTTTCTTTTTTGAATTCAGCTACTAAATGATCGATGATAACTTGGTCAAAGTCATCTCCACCAAGACGGTTGTCACCAGCAGTTGAAATAACTTCGAATGTGCCATCTGCTAACTCAAGGATAGATACATCAAATGTACCGCCACCTAAGTCATATACTAAGATTTTTTGCTCTTCATCTTGTTTTTCTAAACCGTAAGCAAGTGCTGCGGCTGTTGGTTCGTTAATGATACGCTCAACTTCTAAACCAGCGATACGACCAGCATCTTTCGTTGCTTGACGCTCTGCATCGTTGAAGTATGCAGGTACTGTAATAACAGCTTTCGTTACTGTTTCACCTAAGTATGCTTCAGCAGAAGCTTTTAAGTTTTGTAAAATGATTGCAGAAATTTCTTGAGGTGTAAAATCTTTACCTTCAACTTCTACTTTGTAGTCTGTACCCATATGACGTTTAACAGACATGATTGTATTTGGGTTTGTAATTGCTTGACGCTTCGCAACTTCCCCAACTTGACGCTCTTCATTTTTGAAAGCTACAACAGAAGGTGTTGTACGGTTTCCTTCTGGATTTGGGATAACCTTTGGTTCTCCACCTTCCATAACAGCTACACAAGAGTTTGTTGTACCTAAGTCAATACCGATAATTTTACTCATGGCGATTCCTCCTACTTTTATGTAAATTATTGATTTACTTTTACCATTGATGGGCGAATCACACGGTCTTTTAGTTTATAACCTTTTTGGAATTCCTCCACAACCGCGTTTGATTCAAATTCACTGTCTTCGACTTGCATAATAGCTTGGTGCTCATTAGGATCAAACTGTTTACCAACAGATTCAATCGCTTCAACACCTTCTTTAGTCAGCGCTTCTAGCAATTGACGATGCACCATTTCCATACCTTGTAACAAGGATTTCGTTTGCTCATCAGTTGTTTCCACTTGCATCGCTCTTTCAAAATTATCAAGAGCTGGCAAAATATCTGAAACTAAACTTTGTGCTCTATATTTTTCAGCAGCCTGTTTATCCATTTGGACACGGCGCTTATGATTTTCAAAATCAGCTTGTAGACGTAATGTGCGACCTTCCGTTTCCGTTAGTTTCGCTTGTAACTCATCTACTTTTTCTTGTAAAAGAGCAGCCTCACTTTTTTCTTCTACAGCTTCTTCACTGTTTTCTGGCGTGACAGCTTCTTCAACTTGCGCTTCTTTCACTTCTTCTACCACTTGTTCGTTACGCTCTTCCACAATTTTCACCTCCTTAAAAGGTATTAGGTATCACGCTTAGCACGATTACCTAAGCATTATATATTACACACAGCAATGAGAATCTCATCACTTGAGCGAATGTATTACTCTCATTTACTTTTTAAGTCCGTCTGTAAATTGTCTTGTAAATAACTGCAACAAACTAATTACACGAGAGTATTGCATTCTCGTCGGACCTAAAATCGCAATTGTTCCTAGTTGCTCTTCTCCAATCGAATATGTTGCAGAAATTAAACTACAATCTTCCATAGCTATTGAAGAATTTTCCCTACCAATTTTCACTTGAATACCAACTTGTTTATGACGCAAAATATCATAAAACTCAGCTTCGTTATCAATCATCGTCAGCAAGGATCTTACTTTTTGAATGTCATGGAACTCTGGTTGCGAAAGCATATTTGCTTTCCCTCCAAAGTATATCTTTTCCGATAAAGGAACTTGAAATGTACCATCTAACATTTTTATTGCGCTATCGTAATTATGAACATACCCACGCAAGACTGTAACAATCTCTTTAAAGATTTTATTATGAAGTTCTGCCATAGGTATACCAGATAGCTTTTCATTTAAAATATTAACCATTTTTTCTAAATCTGATAAATCAACAGATTCCGGAACGGTAATCGTTTTACTTTGCACATGCCCTGTATCTGTTACAATAATAGCGACTGCTGTTTGACGATCAAGCGGTACAATTTGTACATTTTTAAGTTTATTTGTGCTCAATTTCGGACCAAGAACAATGGCCGTATAATTCGTAAGCTCTGATAAAATTTGAGCTGATTGTTGTGCAATTTTTTCTGCTTCAAAAATTCTTTCAGCAAATAAATCTTTAATTTGTACAATTTCATCGGTCGGTAAGTTTTGCGGCGCTAAAAGATGGTCTACATAAAAACGATACCCTTTTTCAGAAGGAACACGCCCAGAAGAACTATGCGTTTTTTCAATAAATCCTAGTTCTTCTAAATCAGCCATTTCATTTCGAATAGTAGCTGAACTAAACGTAATTTCATCTTTCTTAGCCAACGTCCTCGAACCAACTGGTTGCGCTGATCCAATAAAGTCATCAACAATTGTTTGTAAAATTAAGAGCTGACGTTCCGTAAGCATCTCATCATCACCTCTGTTAGCACTCTTTGTCTTCGAGTGCTAAATCTATTAATAACTTACCAAAATTGACATTCAATTGTCAACGGAAACGTCACGAAATAACGAAACTTTTTCACGCTTATGGCACATTTAATTAATCAATCAAAAATGACTGGAATACTTCATTCCCTAATAGTTTCCCTTTCCTCGTTAAACAAACATGTCCATCTCTGTTTTCAAGTAATCCTTGTTCTTGATTACTTTGTAACTGCTTTGCAAAAACATGATCCATCTCCACATTAAATTTCTTTTGGAATTCTAGCTTAGAAACACCTTTTGTTTTTCGAAGTCCTAAGAACAACTCTTCTTCCATTTTTTCTTTCTCTGTCACTGAGTGAACATCTAAATACGGAAATCCTGTCTCATCAATTTTAGTGAAATATTGCTTGAGCGGGCCTACATTTTGAATTCGTTCCCCGTTCACATAGCTATGCGCTCCAGCTCCAAATCCATAATACTCTTCATTATTCCAGTATGTGAGATTGTGTCTACTTTCATTATTACCTTTTGAGAAGTTACTAATCTCATACTGGTTATAACCATGTTTCTCCATTTCATCCATTACCATTTCGTACATTTTCGCTTCATGGTCTTCACCTGGAAGTCTTAATTTCCCTTTATTCATTAAGTTATAAAATACGGTTTTCGGTTCCACAATTAAGGAATATGCCGAGAAATGTTGTACACCAAGCGTAAAGGCAATGTCTAATGTTTCCTTTACATCTTCTATCGTCTGTCCTGGCAGAGCATAAATTAAATCTACATTAATATTTGTAAAACCGACTTCCTGCGCTTCTCGAATTGCTACGAATGCATCTTCTCTCGTATGCCTGCGTCCAATCTTCTCAAGTAGCTCATCACGAAACGTTTGCACACCAAAACTAATTCGGTTTACTCCACCTTCTAGCAATACGTTCAATTTCTCTTTCGGTAAATCACCTGGATTCGCTTCAAATGTTAATTCACAATTCGGCGCAAATGGACGCAAACGACGGTTAATGATGTCGAGTAGTTTTTTTGTCTGTTCCATATTTAATGCCGTCGGAGTTCCTCCGCCAACAAAAATCGTTTTCATACTTTCAAACGGTACTTTTTGAACCGTATTTATTATTTCTTTCTCTAAATATTGTAAGTATCGATCAACCGGTTGGCGTTCAATAAATACTTTATTAAAATCACAATAGTGACAAATATGCTGACAAAACGGAATATGAATATATGCAGCTTGTACCAAATATAACTCCTACCTTTCTAAAAAGAAAACCTCCGCACTCCGGAGGATTCTTTACTTCTCTACTGTATTACGGATTTGTTCCATTCGCATTTTTCCCCAATCATACATCATTTCAACGATCGGTAAAAGCGACATACCTAATTCCGTCATATAGTACTCAACACGCGGAGGAATTTCCGGGTATACCGTTCGATCAACAATCCCGTCCTCCATTAACTCTTTCAATTGATTTGACAACACTTTATGAGAAATGCTCGGGAACAGACGTTGCAATTCACTAAAACGATGCGGACCTTCCACACCTAAGTGCCACAATATCACAACTTTCCACTTCCCACTAATTATAGAAAGCGTCAGTTCCTTTTCGCAATTAAAATTACCTTTTTGTATTTTCTCTCGAATATCTTTTCGAATATTTTCGGACATTAATAGTCTCCTAACTCTATATCAATCACTAAAAAGCTCTCTCACTATTGTAAATGAGAGATGCTAAGATGTCTAAAAAGTAGCATATAAAAAAGAAGCCGAACGAACGGCTTCTACTTTTATCACGATTGGTGCGGGCTAATAATTAGCGAAGAATAGAAAAATCTCCACTAATTATAGTTCACTCCATTAGTTATCATCCATTTTCAGTACAGCCATGAATGCTTCTTGCGGCACTTCTACAGAACCAACAGACTTCATACGTTTTTTACCTTCTTTTTGCTTATCAAGAAGTTTACGCTTACGAGAAATGTCACCACCGTAACATTTTGCAAGTACGTTTTTACGCATCGCCTTAATTGTAGAACGAGATACAACTTTATTTCCGATAGTCGCCTGAATTGGCACTTCAAACTGTTGTCTTGGAATTAATTTCTTTAATTTCTCTACAATTACTTTACCACGGTCATACGCTGAATCACGATGTACAATAAATGATAAAGCATCCACTTGTTCATTATTTAAAAGAATATCCATTTTCACAAGTTTAGATGGTTTATAACCAATTAACTCGTAGTCAAATGATGCATATCCTTTCGTATTTGATTTCAATTGATCGAAGAAATCATATACGATTTCTGATAACGGGATTTCATATGTCAATGTAACACGTGTTTCATCTAAATATTGCATATCAATAAACGTTCCACGTTTCCCTTGGCAAATTTCCATTACAGCTCCAACATAGTCATTCGGAACCATAATTGCAGCCTTCACAAACGGCTCTTCTACACGATCGATAGTCTGTGGATCTGGCATATTAGATGGATTATCAACAATAAAATCTTCACCGTTCGTTAAATACACTTTATAAATAACGCTTGGCGCTGTTGTAATTAAGTCAATCTTGAATTCACGTTCAATACGTTCTTGAATAATCTCCATGTGAAGAAGCCCTAAGAAACCACAACGGAAACCAAAACCTAAAGCTTGAGATGTTTCAGGCTCAAATTCAAGAGCAGAATCATTCAATTCTAGTTTTTCTAACGCATCACGCAAGTCGTTATAACGTGCAGAATCGATTGGATATAAACCACAGAATACCATTGGGTTTAATTTTCGATACCCTTTTAACGGCTCTGCAGCCGGACGTTTCGCATGTGTAATCGTATCACCAACACGTGTATCGCCTACATTTTTAATAGATGCTGCCAAGAAACCTACATCACCTACTGTTAACTCGTCACGTTGCGTTGTTTTCGGTGTAAACACACCTACTTCTGTTACTTCAAATTCTTTTCCAGTTGCCATCATACGTACTTTATCGCCAACTTTTACCGTTCCATTTACAACACGGATATATGCAATTACACCACGGTACGGATCATATAAAGAATCGAAAATCATACATTGTAACGGCTCTTCTGAATCACCTGTTGGAGCTGGTACCTTTTCAACGATTTGTTCTAAAATATCTTCAATACCAATGCCAGCTTTCGCTGAAGCAAGTACAGCTTCCGATGCATCTAAACCAATTACATCTTCTACCTCTTGACGTACGCGTTCTGGGTCTGCACTTGGTAAGTCGATTTTATTAATAACTGGTAAGATTTCTAAATTATTATCAAGCGCTAAATATACGTTCGCTAATGTTTGCGCCTCAATTCCTTGCGCTGCATCCACTACAAGAATTGCACCTTCACAAGCCGCTAAACTACGAGATACTTCGTACGTAAAGTCGACGTGTCCTGGAGTATCGATTAAGTGAAGAATATACTCTTCACCGTCTTTCGCTTTATACGTTAGTTGTACTGCATTTAGTTTAATTGTAATACCACGCTCACGCTCCAACTCCATAGAGTCAAGCAATTGCGCCTTCATTTCGCGCTGTGCCAACGCGTTTGTTTTCTCCAAAATACGGTCTGCCAACGTTGATTTCCCGTGGTCAATGTGAGCAATGATGGAGAAGTTACGAATTTTGGACTGTCTTTTTGCTCTTTCTTCTTTATTCATCTATGTTCTCAACTCCTAATAGTCTCGCCAATATACACTAGCACTGATTATATCAATAGAGCAGCAAAGATTCAATGAAAACTCGTGCTGCTTACAATACAAATCACTCTATCTATATCTTATGCGAACAAACCATAAGAGACAAACCTTTTTCAAATTAAAAGACAGCTCTCTTACAAACATAAGACAACCATCCTTCCCGCTACCCTTAACTAAAAATTCCTTTTATTGCCCCAACAACTATATCCGTTCCAAACTTTGTCATATCACGAGCAACACTTGCTATCGCCATACCGATACCTTCTACAACATTAAAACTTCTTAAACTTTCTAACTGTTTTTGTTTTTCAGTAGCCGAAAACGTCTCTCCCGAAATTCCGGGTTCAGCCCCAGCGCCTTCCGTTCCTGTCATATGAGCAATTTGTTCATATGACAGCTGACGATATCCTTTCATACTTTTTAGGCCATGATTAGCAAGTCCCACTCCAGCTATCATCATAAGCAAACATAAGACTGTACCGCATATACATAACAGCGTAAATTGACTCAAGCTATTTCTGCCTCTTTCCATCAATGTGTATATGCCCCTGTATTATCCTGATCAATCTGATGATGCAGCGCTGCATTTAAACCGCTGGCTATTACATTTGCCATATCCTCAATAAACGCATCTACTTCTTTTGGAGTTACCATTAAATTATGACCAAGAGGAGATAACACTTCATAAATTAACTTTCTCTTTTCTTCTTCTTCTAACGTACCAATAGCTCCTAAAAACATATTTCGACTCTTTTCATCTGGCATATCTTCTTCTGTTAATTTTTTCTTTTCTCCAAATGTAAAACCTGCTGGCAATAAAGAGCGTGACGGTTTGTTTCCTTCTTTCAGTTCCCGGCCAAAATGTTTCAAAATAAAATCAATTGTATCACTCGTAATCGAAACAGCATCTACCACAGTTGGCACACCAATTGCGATAACAGGAATACCTAATGTTTCTTTACTTAGTTCCTTACGCTTATTCCCAACACCAGATCCTGGATGAATTCCTGTATCAGAAATTTGTATCGTACTATTTACTCGTTCTATAGAACGAGCAGCTAATGCATCAATTGCGATGACAAAGTCTGGTTTTGTCTTCTCAATAATTCCGTAAATGACATCGCTCGTTTCAATCCCTGTAATTCCCATTACCCCTGGACGAATGGCACTAACAGGTCTAAATCCTTCTTCCACACTTTCAGGCTGCAATTTAAACAAATGTCTCGTCACCAGTACGTTCTCTACAACTATCGGTCCGAGTGCATCCGGCGTTACATTCCAATTCCCAAGACCTACGATTAAACAACTCGCTTCTTTTGAAACTCCAACCTCTTCTAAGAAATAAGAAAATTCTTTTGCAAAAATACGCTCTACCTTTTGCTGAAGTTCCGTATCTTGTTGTCGTATACCTTGCACCTCAAGAGTTAAATAACTTCCAGGTTTTTTCCCCATCGACTCAGATGCAATTTCATCAATAGTTACTTTTGTAATTGTAACTCCCTCTTCTTCCCTCTCTTTTACAATAACTCCCTGTATCCCTTTTTGTTCTTCTTGGCGCTCTTGTAGCATTTGGTGCGCCTCTACAGCAAGGTCAGTTCTAACACTATATTTACTTAAATCTAATGGTTCTTTCATCGTATCTCCTCCGTAATTCATAGTAAATATCGTTAGATTTCCCCAAGTTATATTAGGTCATTCTTTCCTTTACGTGAAATTTCATTGATATACTATTGCAATTCTCTTCACCGTTTGATAGAATATCACTTGTTCTATGTAAGAATCGAGTCATTCGATTGCACCAGGGAGGTGAAAAGTATGGCAAACATCAAATCTGCTATCAAACGCGCTAAACTTAGCGAAGAGCGTCGTTCACATAACGCTTCTATCAAGTCTGACATGCGTACTGCTGTTAAAACTGTAGAAACTTTAGTTACTAATAACGATCTTGAAAATGCTAAAGAAGCTTTCAAAACTGCTTCTAAAAAACTTGACAAAGCAGCTCGTAAAGGTCTTATCCACCAAAACGCTGCATCTCGTCAAAAATCTCGCTTAGCGAAACAAGTAAACGCGTAAGGCGTTTAAAAAACGATCCATTCGGATCGTTTTTTATATACACAAAAAAGTTCACGTACTAAGTACGTGAACTTTTTTGTGTCACTACATATGATTTAACCGCATTAAGAAAAACTCAAGCACAAGTTTCTTATCCATCTTTCCAGTCTTCATACTATAATCAGCTTCCGCCAATTCTATAATAACTTTTTTTAATTCTTCAAAAGAGAAAAACTTCGTTTGATTCATCGCCAACTTTACCCGGTACGGATGTACACCAATATGGGACGCGATTTGATTTTGTCCGTAACCACGCTGTTGCAACTCTTTCACTTGATGTAGCAAGCGGAACTGACTTACTAATAAAGCGAGCAGTTTAATCGGTTCTTCCTGCTGTGTAAATAATCCGTCTAAAATTTGCATAGCACCAGCGATATCTTTTTTCACCACTTTTTCTGTTAAAGCAAACACGTTTTGCTCAACAGATTTCGGCACAAGTTCCGTGACAAGTTTTGGCGTAATTTCTCCGCCCATACCGACGTATAACGTTAACTTGTCCATTTCCTTCGCCAACATTGTTACATTACTTCCCACAAGCTCTAACAATAAACTAACAGCTGAATTATCAATATGCACATGCACCTCATCCGCACGAGAAACAATCCACTTCTGAACATCCTGCACTTGCATCGCATTTGCTTCTATTACATCCGCTGTTTTCTTTAATAGTTTTGTAATTTTTTTTCTTTCGTCTAATTTTTCATAAGGCGCAACAAAAACAAGAATAGAAAAAGGAGATGGCTCCCCAATATATTCTTCTAAAATTTTTATATTTTGTTCTAATTTTTCTTTTTGTGCCGTTAAAAATAGTGGTGATTTTATTAATATAACTTTACGCTCGCCAAAAAAAGGAAGCGTATGCGCATCCTCAACTACATCTTCTAAATACGCTTCTTCCAAATCGTATGTCACAACATTAAACTCTCGATCTTCCTCTTCAAGCGCGTACGTTGTAATAAGCTTTATCGTTTCATTTATAAAATAGGCTTCCGTTCCATACAGTACATACAACGGAGCGAACTGTTTCTTTTTAATCTTCTTATGTATATCACTCATATTTTTTCCTACTCCCTAACTTGGCAATATATATTTATACTAATGCCCTAGCTTTTGTTTTACAAGTACAAAGGGACGGTCTTTATAACCCGCCCCTTTATTTATATAAAACGCCACACAATAAGCCCCGGATTTCTTATTGGTGTGCGGTAATCACCTTCCCTTTATTATTTACAATAATAATCTTAGTATAAGTGCCAACTGTTAACATGATTGGAAATGAAAAATTCACGCTACTTAACTAACTAGAAAAAGTATACAAATACTCTATTTCACTTCATATGGAAATTGTAGATTTTTTTCTGACAATATTTTATACTAAAATGGAATGTTGGGGAGGGATTCTAAATGAATGATTTTGAACAAAACGTTCAAAGTAAACGCAATGACGCTATTGATTCAGGGGTAGGATTTATCGTCTCATTTGGTTTTTTCGCAACACTTTTCATTATTGCAACTGTTATTAAATTCATCGGTTCTTAAAGGCTGCTGCTTAACGGCAGTCTTCTTTTTTTCATCTTCTATGTGTTTCATCATATGTGATTTTACTTTGAAAGGTTCCTTTTTCTCCATTAAAAACATAGGAAATAGCACCTTGCTTATCCGTACGCCATATATCAATACCCATCTTCTTAAAGCGCTCTATAACTTCCTTATGCGGGTGCCCATACCTATACGCTCCCCCACAGAAATAATCGCTACAGCAGGCTGTACAAGGCTTAAAAATGGATCTGTAGACGATGTTTTACTCCCATGGTGGGCAACTTTTAAAATATTAGCTCGCAAATCAGGATATGTTGATACTATAAACTTTTCTCCTTCTTCTTCTAGATCACCCGTAAATATCCATGTTAGTCCCCCTAGTCTGGCCCATAGTACAATCGAAGAGTCATTTTCTCCCTTTTCTTTCCCCTTTGGAGCTAATACGAAAAATTCCGCTTCATTTACCCTCCAACCTTCCCCTTCTCCTACTACACTTATCTTCATGCTCTTTTCTAACGCCTTTTTCTTCACCACTTTTTCCAATACAGCATCTTGTTCCTTTCTCCCAAATACAACTTCTTTTACAATAATAGATGACAGCAAATCCAGCGCAGCACCTATATGATCCGCATCTCCGTGCGTTACAATTAATTTATCAATCGTTTTTATACCTTCTTTTTGTAAAAAAGGAACAAGAATATCATGCCCAACAGAAAATTCATGCTTTTTCTGTTGCCACGCTTCCTTCTTGACAGAAAGGGCTCCTCCTGTATCAATAAGATAAACCTCTTTATCGTACGGAAGACGAATTAATATCGCATCTCCCTGTCCAACATCAAGAAATGTAACACTCCCACTTTCGCGAAAATATGGATATACATAATGACAAGTACTAATAAAAAGAAACACACCCACAACTATGCACAAAATTTTTTTCGTTATTAGCCTTTCCCAAATCACAAATATACTAACGATACTAAAACAATATATAGCCACAAGAAATAAAGGAGTTTGACCAAAAGTAAGTCGGATGAAAGGGAAACTTTCACAGTAACTTAGAAAATCATTAGAAATGGTTAAACATAGTGAAAGTACATATGCAATTCCTTTTGCGAAAAATGGAATAACCGGCATACATATAAGAATAATGATGCTACACGGCAATACAATAATGGATAGAAAAGGAACATATATAAGATTGAGGAAAATGCTATAAGGAGAAAAATAACCAAAATGATATAACAAGATGGGGGTACTAGCGAGCTGTGAAATTATAGAAATGTAAATAGAATTTCGAACTATCCCATTACTACGCCCTAATAATATCGGCGCAGATAGTAGTAAAGAAAAACTACCTACAAATGAGAATTGAAATCCAATGTTGAAAATAAGATACGGATCGTATATAAGCATACATATAGCTGTTATACTTAAGGCATCTAGACTAGATAAGCGAACAGAGCACATGAAAGCTACCAATAATAAAACTCCTGTTATAGAAGCCCTCACAACAGATGGCGACGCCCCAGCTATGATCATATACAGAGGAATGCAAACTATAAGGCATACTGTTGCTGTCTCTTTCGTCACACCACTTCTTAGCAAAACAAAATACATTATAACCATTAATAATACGATATGCGATCCTGAAATTGCTAACAAATGTATAAGACCAAATTGTTGATATTGCTCTTCTACTTCAAACGTCATTTGTTGTCGATCTCCAAATAATAATGCGTTCATAAATGCACCTGATTGTTCCGGGAACATTTCTGTAACTTTCGAGATTGTTTGTTGCCTGAGAAGGAAAATCCATTGCACGAGTGACAACGATGTTTTTTGACATTCAGAAATGTATGTCACATCAAATATAAAATGTATTTTTTGCTGATATAAATAATTACGATAATCAAAAACATGAAAATTCCGGGCAGTTTGTGGTTCTTTCACCTCCCCTTTAAATGTACACGATATACCTGCATGTAATTGTTGCAACTGCTTCTTTTCCGAAGCAGATTGTATTTTATAATTTAACTGCACTAAGTTTTTATTCTGATCTTCAATTTGAAAAGAGAGACGATCCCCATTAATTAGAGGTGTATTTTGCACGACCCCTCGTGTAACTTCATAGGACTCCCCTAGCGGCTTATTTAGACTCTGAACATACGTGGTGTACATAGCGCCACTAAAACACGCTATTATACAAAATATGAAGGTTTTACGCGAAGTACGATATAAACAAAATAAAACATAACAAACGAAACAACAAGCAGCCAACAAATGCGATGCGGAAAAGGTAATTGCAATCCCAATTATAAACGAGATTGCAACATAGCCCCATTGCCCATTCAACTCATACTCACTCCTTATAGCATCATTTTCGCTTTAGTGAATACACGCTGTAATTCTTCCATTGATAAATTATCTTTTTCTAAAGCTGCGAATAATTCCTTTAGCTGTAAATGACGCTCTTGTTCCTCTAGCGATGTAATATCGTATTCTAGTGGAACGTGCTTTACTGTTACACTCGCTTGTTCAAATAACTCTACGGCATACGGATGATTTTTATAGTCCTGTGCATAATAAACCGCTGTAACACCACTTTGAATAATCGCCTTACAGCACTGCAAACAAGGAAAATGTGTGACATAAATTTCCGCTTCCTCTGTTTTTGCACCAAACTTCGCACATTGTAATAAAGCATTCATTTCAGCATGAATTGTACGAACGCAATGATTATCAATGACATAGCAACCATCGTCTATACAATGCACACCACCTTTAATTGAACCGTTATATCCACCAGCAATAATTCGTTTATCACGAACAATTGTCGCTCCTACCGCAAGCCTTGTACATGTACTACGTAAAGATAGTAGATGGCTTTGCGTCATAAAATATTGATCCCATGAAATTCGTTCCATATTTTTCACCTTCTTTTTTGTCTACTTGTAGTGTAGCGAAAAAAGAAAAACTTCGTCAATCTTTTATGGAATAATAATTTGATCTTTTATTTTCTCTAAAGACTTCGCACCAATCCCATCAATTTCTAATAAATCTTCTATTTTCTGAAACGGACCATGTTCTTCTCGGTATTTCAAAATACTTTCCGCTTTCCGAGAACCAATGCCTGTTATTTTTTCAAGTTGCTCTTTAGAAGCTGTATTTATTTGCACTTTACCCTCGCTTTTTGAAAAAGTAGCCCCTTCTTGCACTGGCTCATTCTTGTTAGGAACATAAAGAAGCATTTGGTCTTGGACCATTTGCGCCAAATTCACTTTCTTCACATCTGCATCTGGCAACAAACCACCAGCTTTTTCAACTGCCTCCTTCACCCGGTCCCCTTCCTTCATTTCATACACACCCTCTTTAAAAACCGCCCCTTTCACATCAATTATAATTATTTTTTTCTGCTCCTTTGTATCCAATACTTTCGGTTTACTTTTTTTCTCCACATCTTTCACTTGAACTTCCGTTGTAATGAGCGATCGCTCTGTTTGCTGATTCGTTTTCCAGAAAAAAAGAAAAATCAAAGTGCCAATAATAATCACTAATCCCAACCATTTTTTCGGAAAATCCCACATCATTTTACACCTCTAATCATAAATTTATAACATCATTCATATTGTTTAGGAGAAAGCTGTTACGAAGGAGGGATGAAACATTGAACATAGGAATTATAGGGACAGGGAACATGGGGAATATACTAATCGATGCATTTTTAGAAACCCGTGCTGTCAAACCCTCGTGCCTTACTATTATTAATCGGACGCCTGCCAAAGCATATCATATAAAAGAAAAATACCCTTCTGTTCATATAGCCAAAACAATCCAAGAGGTAATCGAACAATCCCAGCTTATTTTCATTTGCGTAAAACCGATAGATATATACCCTATTCTACAAAAATACGCTGACCATTTTTCAGACGAAGATTGCTTAGTTTCTATCACAAGCCCCATATCTCCATCACAATTAGAAACACTTATACCTTGCCACGTCGCTCGTATCATTCCAAGCATCACAAACCGCGCCTTATCCGGCGCATCACTATT
Organism: Bacillus sp. FDAARGOS_1420; assembly: GCF_019344915.1. Taxonomy (NCBI): domain Bacteria; kingdom Bacillati; phylum Bacillota; class Bacilli; order Caryophanales; family Bacillaceae; genus Bacillus; species Bacillus sp. FDAARGOS_1420. The sequence continues at coordinate 3,364,112 of NZ_JAHWJB010000002.1, forward strand.
TACATTTGGAAATAACTGCTCTCTAGAATGGCAACAAAAACTACTTCGTCTATTCAAAAACATTTCTACTCCCCTTGTTATAGAAGAAGATATAACGCGCGTTTCATCTGATATAGCAAGCTGCGGCCCTGCTTTTTTTAGTTATTTATTACAATGTTTCATTAACGCTGCTGTAGATAAAACAAATATCACACATGAAGAAGCCACTACTTTAGTAAGTGAAATGGTCATTGGAATGGGGAAATTACTGGAAAAAGAAATTTTTACATTACCTACTTTACAAGAAAAGGTATGCGTTAAAGGCGGTGTTACAGGAGAAGGTATTCGTATTTTAGAAGAGCACGTTGGGGATATGTTTCATAAATTAATCGAACGGACACATGAGAAATTTGATGAAGATTTAAAATGCGTTGAGCAGCAATTCAATAAACACACATAATAAATATGCCATCGTAATCCCAAACCCTTTTTATTAATACTTATCTTTTTCATGCTACATTTTCACTAAAACTAGCATTTTTACACTTTACACATATCATCTTTTTATTTTTCTAGAACTAAAACTACATCTTTTCTATAAAACAAAAGCAACCTTATCGGTTGCTTTTCTTTTATCCATTCTTCTTCGCCATAAAAAAGATGCGCTCTGTTTGTTCTGTCACTTCAATTCGTTCAAAGTCACCTGTGACGCGAAGCACTGTAAACCCAGCTTCTTCAAGCCATTTTGTTAACACTTCAACCGAATACGCACGCTGCACGTGACATTCGTCAAAACGATGATACACATCTTCTTCTGAATCTTGTACAAAGAATGTCAAATCATGTTCCACACTATCTGATTCTTCTCCAGGGAAGCAGTTCCAAATAAGTGATATTTCTTCGCCGTTCACTGTATATGTTTCATTTTGAAATACGTGATGTATTTTATATAAAGAGTGTACATCGAATAAAAACAAGCCATCCTGACGTAAATGGTGGAAAACTCTTCTAAATGTTTCTTGCACTCCATCTTCTTGCAATACATAATTTAATGAGTCACAAAAGATTGTCACACAATCAAATTCACCAGGAACATCGAGCTCTCTCATGTCTTGTTGGTAAAAAGGAATAAAATAGCCTTCTCCCCCCAATTTTTGCTGCGCGACAGTTAACATTTCTTCCGAAAGATCTACACCAATTAAATCATAACCTTTTCGCACAAGCGGAAGTGTTACGTTCCCAGTTCCACATGCTACGTCAAGGATTCTTGCCTCTTTCATAGATGCCTGTTGTAAACTTTCCTCTGTGAATTCCACCCATTTATCATAAGGGACATCATTCATCAGTTCGTCATACAGCAAAGCAAATTGTTCGTATTTCATTGATCTAGCTCATCTGCAATATCTTCACGCGGCACATCGCCCCATAGACGCTCTAAATTATAGTGATTACGCTCATCTTTATGGAATACATGAGCAACCACATCACCAAGGTCTACTAAAACCCAACGCGCTTCATCAAAGCCTTCCATACGTTGTACGTTAATTTCGAACTCATGTGCCTTCGCTTTAATTTCACGTGCAATTGCTTGTACTTGCTTGTCTGAATTTCCGTGACAAATAATAAAATAGTCTGCAATCGGTGAAATACCTTGCATATTTAGTACAACCATATCTTCTGCTCTCTTATCATCAGCTGCTTTTGCCGCTAATACTAATAACTCTTTATCTTTCATTTATTAATTTCCTCCTTGATAACTTCATTGTATGTTTGGAATGTTAATGGATAAATCGTTTGATCTTTTTCCATTAAAAATTGAATTGTTCGCTTTAAAGCAAACAGTAAAGCTTGATTTATATCTTTATATGCGAGTTTCCTCGCTTCTTCCACACCAGGAAACTTACGTCCTGGTTCAATGTAATCTGCTACATAAATAACTTTATCTAACATTGTCATTTTTTCATGACCACTTGTATGATATGTAATAGCTTGTAGAATTTCAGGATCAGTAATGCCTACTTCTTTTTCTACTAAGTATGCCCCAACAGGTGCATGCCATAACTCTTTGTTATAGTGCAGTAGATCCTTTGGCAAAGCTTCTCTCTTAATAATCTCTTCCATTTCTGGAATCGCTCTACATTTTGCATAATCGTGAAATATAGCAGCCGTCTCTGCCTTTTTCTCATCTACACCATATAACCTAGCAAGTTCAATCGCTGTTTCCATTACACCAACCGTGTGTATATAACGTTTTTCATGCATTTGTTGTTTGACAATACTAAGTGCTTCCTCACGATTCATACAACCCATTCCTCTCGATATATACCTGTACTTTTTCGGGGAGTAAATATTTGCACGTTTTCTTCGTCATATATCTCTCACGTAACAGAGAAGAAGAAACTGCAAACTCCGGAATTTCCACTTTTACGATATCATAAGGCGTATGTAATGTATAACCTGGTCTTGCAACTCCAACGAAAGTCACAAGCTTAAGTAACTTTTCAATGTTATACCACTTCGGCAAATACTCAACCATGTCTCCGCCAATAATAAAGTGAAACTGCACATCCGGATACTTCTCCGTTAATTGTACCATAGTATCGTACGTATAAGATGGGCCTTCTCTGTCTAGCTCTTCTAAACAAATTGAAAAGTATGCTTCTTCCTCAATCGCTATTTGCAGCATGTTTAATCGACTTTTCACACTCGTAATGTTACGTCCTTGCTTGTGCGGTGGAATTTGATTCGGCAAAAACCATACCTCTTCCAACCCTAAAGCATGATACACTTCATTTGCAATTAACAAATGTCCATTATGAGGTGGATCAAACGTGCCACCAATAATGCCAATTTTTTTCAAAAGAAACGCCCCTTCCTTTTACATACAGCAACTCTCCCCATACATATTCGAAGAGAGCCCACTGTTAATAAAAGTTCAATTGGTTTCGCTTTCTACATATCAAGCGTCCATTACAAAGTAACTCACGTATATCTTTTATCGAGGAAGCTTAATCTGCTTATTTTCTCTTGATTCTTTGTATAAAACAATTGTGCTTCCGATTACTTGAACGATTTCAGCTCGTGCACCTTGTGCAAGCTCTTCTGCAACTTCACTACGATCAAATTCACAGTTTTGTAATACGCTCACTTTAAATAGTTCACGAACTTCTAATGCTTCTCCAATTTGTTTCACCATATTTTCATTCACGCCACCTTTTCCAACTTGAAAAATCGGTGTTAAATGATGTGCCTTTGCACGTAAAAATCTTTTTTGTTTTCCTGTTAACATATAATTAGCCTCCAAGCTCTCTCATTACTAATTGTTTCATTCTATCAATATTCGGCACACACCCTGTCCACATTTCAAATGCAAGTGCACCTTGATAAACGAACATATCGATTCCATTTTGAATTATTGCACCTTGTTCTTTCGCATCGCCTAAAATTTTCGTCTCAAATGGATTATAAATAATATCAGAAACAATCGTTCCTTGTTTCAATGAACGAATTTCCAGCGGCGTATACTCAACATGTGGATGCATACCTATCGTTGTTGTTTGGATGATAATATCATATTCCCCTTGATTTTCTGCTGCACATTCTAACGTTAGAGCATGCGAATTAACATTTGCCATGCACCCAGAGATAAGGTTTTTCGCCTTATCTCTCGTACGATTAGCAATATCAATTTCTTTCACACCTACATCGGCAAGCGAGAAGTAAATAGCTCGGCTAGCACCACCTGCACCGATTAATAAAATACGTTTCTCTTGAAGTGGATCTTCACTAATTGACTGCAGGGCACGAACAAAACCAATTCCATCTGTATTATACCCAATCAATTTTCCATCTCGATGAACTACTGTATTTACCGCACCGATTTGCCTTGCTAACGGGGCAATCTCATCCAAGTACTCCATAATTGCAACTTTGTGCGGAGTCGTTACATTAAATCCTGAAATACCTAATGCTTTCAAACCTTTTACTGCTTCCCCTAGCGCTTCTTCATCTACAAGAAACGCATGGTAATGGGCATCCATATTCAAGTATTCAAATGCATCGTTATGCATAACGGGTGATAATGAATGTCCAATTGGATTTCCGATTACACCATATAATTGTTTCATAAATCCCTCTCCATATTAAATTAAAGATTTACGTAATGAAACACTTACTCCTTTTGGTACATGAGCAACAATTTTCGCTCCTGATTCATTTACAGTAACCCAGCCCAATCCAGAGAATACAACATCCGTTTTCGGCTCACGAATATTAAATTCATATTTCACAAACTTAGGCATATTTTCTAATTCTTCTGGTGTCGGTGGATTCAATAATTCTCCAGCGTGTTTTTCGTACAATTCATCAGCCTTTTCAAGCTTTGTACGATGGATTGTTAAACGGTTTGAGAAATGACAAGTGAATGCACGACGGCCCCCACTTACATAATCAAATCGTGCTAATCCACCAAAGAATAATGTTTGTTCTTCATTTAATTGGAATACCATTGGCTTAACTTCTGTAGTCGGTGTAATAAGCTTTAAGCTTTGTTTCCCAACATAATGCGCCATTTGATGATGATTAATAATACCTGGTGTATCGTATAAAGATGACGTTTCGTCTAATGGGATATCAATTAAATCAAGCGTTGTTCCTGGGAAATGTGATGTTGTAATTACATTCTCAGTCTCATCACTAAACTCTTTAATCATACGATTAATAAATGTTGATTTACCAACATTCGTACATCCAACAACATAAACATCTTTACCTTCGCGGTAATGCTCAATTGCATCAGCAAGTTCAGCGATTCCTTGTCCTTTAGCTGCACTAATTAAAAAGACATCTTCTGGTTTTAAACCAAGTTGCTTTGCACTATAGCGCATCCAATGTTTTACTTTATCATGCTTAACTGACTTTGGAATTAAGTCAGCCTTATTCCCTACAAGTAATACTTTATTGTTCCCTACAAAACGATGTAAGCCCGGTAACCAGCTACCATTAAAATCGAAAATATCTACGATTTTAACCACCAGTGCGTCTGATTGTCCAATTCCGTTCAAAATACGAAGGAAATCATCATCTGTTAAAGATACATCTTGAATTTCGTTATAATGTTTCAAACGAAAACAACGTTGGCAAATTACTTGTTCTTTTTCTAAAGATGATACAGGAGCGTATCCTACTTCATTTTTATTTTCTGTTTGAATTTCTACACCGCAACCAATACATTTAATTGTTTCAGTCAAACTTTATTCCTCCCAGTTAATTAAGCCTTTTTTCTTCATGTTCCTCATAATTCTTCGTTCAATTTTCCGATTAAATCGTGTCACCAATCCGTCCGTTTGCGCTACCGGTACAACTAAAATTGTATGAAGTCCCACACGATTCCCGCCGAGCACATCCGTTAGTAACTGATCTCCAATTACTACAACTTCATCTGGCTGCAGGTGCATCTCGTGTATCGCACGCTTAAATGCGCGAACAAACGGTTTGCGCGCACTATGAATAAACGGAATACCTAATGGATCAGCGAAGTCTTTAACGCGTTGCTCGTTGTTATTTGAAACGACCGTTACTTGAATATCATTTTCTTTCATTTTCAAAAACCACTCTTCAAGCTGTGGCGTTGCGTTTGGACGATCCCATTCAATTAAAGTGTTATCTAAATCAGTAATAACTCCTTTAATTCCACGTTTTTTCAAATCTTCTGGTTGAATATGATATATATTTTTCACATATTCATTTGGTAAAAATAACTTCAATTTCTTTCACCTCTTTGAGGATTTTTCATAAAATTTTTCGACAACATTTTTCGATAGATAACCTGTGGATAAACTTGTACACACTTTCCACATTAATTTTTCAGTCAATTTGGAATTTACTAACAATCTATCCACATTTTATCCACTGAGTTATGTGGATAACCTCTTGTTTGTGACTGTCATATTTTTTTGGTACATTAAATGCAACAACGAATCAATCCTTATATTATTTAGGAGGTGACTCACCTTGAAAACAAAACATATGGAACAGTTATCTACTGATTTACTCACTGAGTCTTATTATAAAGCAAAAGAACTAAAATTAAATCCCGACTTCATTTTACTTATAAAACAAGAAATTATTAGACGCTCGTTAGAGGACAAGCTCGTCAAATCTTCTTGAGTACATATAGATTGCTGATTGACCTGTAAAAAGAGCCATCCTGCGATGGCTCTCGAATAAACAAGTACTCCCATCTAGGGGATTTCTCCATTAAGCATCTTTGTCCACATTTCTTAATTAGAGCTTCATAAGTATATTATAAAATCTTTTCTTTACTTATGAGATACTCGGGTTGCAATTTTTTCACCAAGACGCAACTCTTGCCCACTTGTCAATTCCTGCACTGCTTCAATCATATCTTTTTCAAATAATAAAACAACTGTTGAGCCAAATGTAAAGTATGCCATCTCTTCACCTTTTTGAACAGTACTTCTTTCATGAAGAAGCTCGATACTATTAACAAACATAGCACCTACTTTTACAAGTGCCATATGTTCGCCGTCACTATTTACTTCTGTAACAGAGCGATAATTTTTTGACAATGGTTCTTTCCCATACTCCATACCCGCTGCATTTACCGGATATGATTTTCTACCGAGTACAAATCTTTCAGTCACAGAGCCAGAAAGCGGGCTATGAATACGATGATAATGACTTGGGCTCAAATAAATTACCATATATGTACCGCCTGCATATCGCTTTGCACGCTCTTCATTACCTAGCATATCCACAATTGAATAACGCTTTCCTTTTATATCGAATGTTTTTGTATCCTCAATAGGACCTTTATCAGCAAAAACACCATCAACAGGACTAACGATACTCGATGCATCAGTATCAATACTACGCTTTCCTTCTTTTAGCCTACGTGTAAATAAATCATGCAATGTTCGATATTCCTTCAAACCCTTTTCCATCTCATCTTGATTAATTTGAAAAACTTTCACATACGATGGAATAATGATAGAGCTCAAACGAGATTGTGCAAATTTACGTAATATATAAGAAGTAAAACGACCATTTGTAAGTTCGATCATAAGTCGATATAATGTCCGTCGCAAATTACGAAACCTCCTAATCAGCCTATAACTTTAGTTTCCCCTTCTTTTCTCTCTATATCATATGTAAAATTGGTTCTTATTCCCACATATAGAATGGAGCCGTCTCGTTATACACGAAGAAAAACTAAGTATAATTTTTATTCTTAAATTGTTTAGCACCTTCTAATATTACAGATAGAACCCGCCATTTTCAACAGTGAACATGTATTTCTTCTTAGAACAGCTCGTTTTCTTTCCGTTTTCCCGAAAGAAAAGCAGCCACTTTTAAAGTGTAGCTGCTTACAATACACATTATTCTTTTGCTTTTTTCTCTTTCTCAGCCCGCACAAATTCATGGAACATTTTCATTAAAGCACGCTTTTCAATTCGCGATACGTAGCTTCTTGAAATACCGAGTGCCTTCGCAATCTCCCTCTGTGTTTTCTCTTTATCAAGCCCAAGTCCAAAACGCTTCACAATTACTTCTTTCTCTCGTTCGTCCAAAATATCGATATACTCTTTAATTTTTTCTAACTCCATACTAAGCTGAATCATATCAATTACATCTTCAGATTCTGATTTTAATATATCAATAAGCGATATTTCATTACCCTCTTTATCTTGCCCAATCGGATCATGAAGTGAAACGTCTTTTTTCGTTTTCTTCAACACGCGTAAATGCATCAAAATTTCATTTTCGATACAGCGTGCTGCATATGTTGCAAGCTTAGTTCCTTTCCCTGCTGAATAGCTTTCAATCGCTTTAATAAGCCCAATGGTACCAATTGAAATTAAATCTTCTGCATCTTCACCAGTGTTTTCGAATTTCTTAACAATATGAGCTACAAGCCGTAAATTATGTTCAATTAAAAGATTTCTCGCTTGAGCATCACCTTGCTCCATTAACTCTAAGTACTTTCTCTCATCATCTGATGATAACGGCTGCGGGAACGCATTGTTCTTCACATAAGAAACAAATACAAACACTTCTCGAACCATATATCCAATTGCGGCGAATAGACTCAAACCTTTCACCTCCGCCAAAATAGTGGTCTTTACTATGTGTATGTGGGCATGAGGTTGTTTGTGTCTGTACGATGTAAATATGGAACTCTTAACTTAATGGCATTCTTAAACCACTCAACGCTAATCATTAATTTTTTCTATAAACATAGTAAAAGCCAATCGAAACGTATCGATTGGCTTTTACTAATATTCACTCCAAATTTTCTCTCCAGTATGCGCATCTATGTAACGAATTTTCCGACTACAATCGACGGATTCTTTATGATTTTCATTCCTCGTTTGTTTATACAGCAGTTTATATTTCATTTCCTCTGCATCATGATCTATACACCATTCTAATTTTACTCGAATGACCTCTTTATATATTTCTAACGCTTTTTCTTTTGTTACTTTTGGTGCTGTTTCATATGCAAGTAATTCTTTTATAAAGTTGCTAGATTTTCCTGAGTAGTGCATCACAGCACCATTTTCTGTATTGATGTTGATCATAAATTGCATATAGTCTATTGGAATCCCATTCACATATACGGAAAAGGTAAATCTTTCAATCCCATCTTCTGCTTCTTCACGTTCTTCCCAAAGACGAAGATATTGTGTGATATCTGGAATAACTCGTTCTAAAAATTGAAGTGCTTTTTGTAAACATTCCTCTCTAGACAGTATTTGTTTTACTTCTTTATCGTCTGCCAGTTTTATAAAACCAATTAACTCATTGGTTGATTTATCAATCGTAATGCCAACTAAATTATTATATTTTAACATCGGTAAATGCTTTTTAAAGAATTCATTCATTAAATATGGATTCTTTTCTTCTTTCTGTTTTTGTAATTCCTCTCTCGAAACAAATTTCATCCTTATTCCATCTTCATTTTCTGTCTCAGCTACTTTTGTAAAACTTTCTTTATCCCAGTCAAATAAATCGAATATATCATCTTGTTGACTACCTTTTTTCGGTTTTTCAACAGCTACAGTTGGAGGTAATTTATAATGATCTGGGTCAAACAAATCTTTACCTGTACTTGCATCAATAAACGCATGACTAGGTTCTAGTTCATATACAAGATGATAGCCTTTTACTTCCTCACCATTTTCATATTTACATGAAGAATGTGTTAAATCCACAAATACAAGTCTCATATCTTGTCTAGCTCTCAAAGTTTCTAAAACGACGTTCTCCTCAACAATTTCAATTGGCCATAACGGTTTTTTCTCTATAGCTTTTTGTCCATTGTAATGAAAATGCACAACATTACCTGAAGGATGAATTCGCACAACACATCCTGTATTCGGCAATGGATATCCATTCACTTCCTGCATATAATTTATTTCTTTCCAACCACGCCAGTCATCCTTAACAGTTACATATGTATAAAATTCATATCCTTCTTTTGTATATTTTTTTAAGAATATATTTGCAATCTCTCTTGCTTTATTCTCCTCTATCGCTTCCTTACCGATCGAGAAAGAATTTTCATCATCTATCCTAAATTCAATTAAATTACCAGTATGTCTATTCAACGTAATTTGTATCGTTTTCTCCTCATCCGCTTTATGTTCCCACCATAATAGATGATATGGGTCATCCACACCTTCTTGATCATCTACAACAAGCCTATATTCATCTGGAATTTCAATAATATGAGCCACTTGCTCTGTTCTTTCTTTATCTTTTGAATTCATCATACCCTCTCCTTTATTACATTTTAAGGTAATTATAACAAACAAAACCAAAAATCATTAGCAAAAAGACAAAAAGCTGAAACAATTAGTTCATACGAATTTCACATGAATCTATTACTATAAGAATTGTACATAGTGAAATTACTAACAATGACGTTTATTCATATATAATTTCATTTGAAAGGGGTTGAAAAGATGAAAACTAAATATCGCTTTATGATCTCATCATTTGCTGCTTGCGCCTACATGATTTGGTGTTTAGTATAATAACAACTTCACTTGTAAATAAGAAAAGGTGTGTATATAAATGGAATATAACCAATCAACCGTTAACTACTGGAAAGCTTTTGTATTACCTTATACATTTGCTTTAGAAGAGTTAAAAACTAAATTTGAAATTATGAACCGGGAAGCTCAATTTTTAGAAGACTACAACCCGTTTGAACATATAAAAACAAGACTTAAACAACCCGAAAGTATCATTAGGAAGCTTGAGCGTAAAAACTTATCACCAACAGTTGAAAATGCTCAAACACAATTACAAGATATTATTGGCATCCGTATTACATGTTGCTTTGTAGAAGATATTTATCATTTAAAAGAAGTTATTGAAAATCGTGGAGACATGGAAATTGTAGAAGTAAAAGATTATATTGCTAATCCAAAAGGAAATGGCTATAAAAGTTTGCATATGATTATTAAATATCCATTGTCACTAAATTCTGGTACGAAAGATGTCTTTGCAGAAATTCAATTACGTACACTTGCCATGGACTTTTGGGCAAGTTTAGAACATAAACTTTACTACAAATATGAAGGAAATATACCTGACTATTTGAAAGATGAACTACATGACGCTGCTATGAAAGCTGAAGACCTCGATAATAAGATGGCAACAATCCGTCAAGATATTGATGACATTGAAGCATGTTCAAATCAAATTTTATTACCACTATAAAAAGGTTCTCTCCTATGAGAACCTTTTTATCCCGCTATTTGCGGGCAGTAAGACTCCCACCTCAAAATTCTGCGAATGCGAAGGAGTTAGGTGGGCGATCAACTGCCCATAAAAGCCCGATTGGTTCAACTAATAATCAGTGGGGGATGGACAAAACCCCCACTGATTAAAGTTTCACTTTATTTCTTCTCTATCGTACGAACCTCTTCAATCTTCCACCCTTCGTCTTCTTTTCCAAGTGCATACTGCATTTTCTTTTGGAAAGTAACCCCTCCATCTACTTCTTTTTCCTCCGTTTCAACAATAACAAGCCCACCTTTAAGAGCTTTCATATTCATATGTTCCAATTCTATTTTCTTATTTCCCTTTTGAAATGCCGCTTCCTTTTGTGTTTTTAAGTCCTCAGCACTAGGCATCTTCTTTGAAAATAACTCCATATGCTCAGCAAGATTTTTTTCATTCGTCGTCCGTACAAATGCCTCAATAACATCTTGAATGGTTTTCTCTTCTTCTTTCGTTATATGTACCTTTTCCTCAGTTTTCCCAGCAGATTTTTGTTCTATATTATTCTCTTGAGATTGACATCCAACTAGCAATAATACGAATACTAGAAGGAATCTTAATTTCCCTAAAAAAAATCTCATCTTTCCATCTCCTAAAAAGAAAAGTGAGGCATTTCGCCTCACTTTCATTTATAATTAGCGTCTTCCTTTATTCGGATCGCCACCGCCAACGATGTCAAAGACACGTTTAGCTATATTTGTATTCTCTTGAACGCCAGAGAATAAGTATTTACCTGGTCCGAATGCATATACGTTCACATCTTCACCTGTATGTCCACCCGTTGTCCAACCTGTAACCGAACGCTTATTGAAGATATCTTCAATTGCATTATCAATCTTTGTTACATCTTTTGATGGAGCTATATCATTTACAGCTTTAATTTCTTCTGGTGTTAATTGTAGATCAATATACTTTTTCAATGTTTCTTCTACATTTGCACCTTTTACAATCTCACTTGCCATAAAGTCTGGCGTACGTTTCGCAGCTTTAATCGGATCTACTTTAAAATTATACTCACCATTCGCACCTAAAGATAATCCGCCAGTAGAATGATCTGCAGTTGCAACAACTAATGTGTTCTTATCTTTTTTCGCAAACTCAATTGCTGCTTTAAACGCTTTTTCGAAGTCTTCCATTTCACTCATTGCACCGACAATATCATTATCATGTCCAGCCCAATCAATTTGACTACCTTCGACCATTAAGAAGAAACCGTCTTTATTTTTGTTCAAGCGCTCAATCGCTGCATTTGTCATCTCTTCTAATGAAGGTGTTTTGTCAGTACGGTCAATCATTTTGTCTAAACCACCTGGTGCAAATAAGCCAAGAACTTGATCGCTTTTATCATTTAATAATTGATTACGATCTGTTACATAACTATAACCAGACTTCTTAAATTCTTCTGTAAGATTGCGGTCTTTTCTAACAAAGTTCTTTACGCCCCCGCCAAGCATAACATCTATTTTATGCTTACCTTTAATTTTCTCATCAAAGTAATCATTTGCAATTGCGTCCATATTTTTACGACTAATATCATGTGCACCGAATGCAGCTGGTGTTGCATGCGTAATTTCAGAAGTTGCAACGAGTCCCGTTGACTTCCCTTTTTCTTTCGCTTGCTCCAATACTGTTTTCACTTCAGCTTTATCATTATCTACTGCAATAGCTGCGTTATATGTTTTTATACCTGCTGACATCGCAGTAGCTGCCGATGCAGAGTCTGTAATATTTTCATGTTCATCTTCTGGATATGTTTTTTGTGTTCCTACAAGATGCTTATCAAATTCTGTAGATTCCATCTCAAATGTTTTTGGATTATCTTTCATATAACGATGAGCTGTCATATATGAAGGCCCCATACCGTCCCCAATTAATACAATGACATTTTTAATTTTTGCATTGTTTCCGTTCTCATCTGCATTAACCTCACTAGAACGCGTAAAATTCCATGTTGCTACCGAAGTAACTGCTAACGACGCCACAACTGCAAATGGCCATGCTTTTTTTACAAACTTTTTCACTGTCTTGTCCCCCTAATTAGGTTATTCATTTCCCACTATCAAATTTAATAGAAGACTGTTAAGAGAAAATGAGTTATATGCAAATTTTTTGTTAACTTATGTAAATTTAAGTTATAATTTGTATAAGTTTGTCTTTTCATATCAAGCATACTCCCCTTTACAAAGATAAATATAAACATGTTGGATTTCTTTTAATACGAACCTATTATTTTACATTTCTTAATATTATTCTTATTTTTTCTAATTTAAATAGAAATATGGTGAACTTTATGAAAACAGTAAAACTAGACGCATCTTCCATTCCAGATTTACTCTCTCTTTGCGAATCAGTTGGGTGGTTACAGCATGAGAGTTTTATGAAAGAGCAATTCCATATGTACCTTTCCATTGGCACAATTTTTGGCTATGTACATGAGAATAAACTTATTGCAGCGGGCGGGGTCTTTTCGTTTGCCCCTGGATTTTCTTCTATCGGTATGTTAATCGTGCATCCTGATTTTCAAAGAAAAGGAATTGGCCGTATTTTGTTAAACAATAGCTTAAAAGTAACTTATCCATCGCTCCCTATTACGCTCATTGCAACAAAAGCTGGTGAATCCTTATATGAATCTTATGGATTTCAATCAATAACAACAATTCATCGTTTCGAAAAACAAGCGGCTCATATAAGTACAAATTCTTTTCCCATAAAACAAATTCAGCAAGCCGATCTTCAATCTCTCATTTTTCTTGATCAAACTGCGACTGGTGCAGATCGTTCTAAGCTTTATTTATCACTACTATCGAGAGCAACTTACTCCTTTAAAATAGAGCGGGATAATCAAATAGATGCTTTTTCTTTATGCATACAAAAAGGAGATGTACTATGTATCACTCCACTTATTTCAAAAAAAGAAAAAGACGCTATTCAGTTATTAGAAATAATTTGCAACTCGTGGAATGGGACGATACGCATTGATGTTCCGCACTCACAATTCATTTTCCATCAATTTCTTCAAACAGAAAATTTCCAGGAAACGCTCCTTTCACCTCTTATGATAAAGAACGGTAATCAACTTCCTGGAAATCGTAATATACTATTTGCTATGATAGATGCAGCGTTATGTTAGAAAGGGGACACCTAATTGAAGCGATTTAGCTATTTTATGGTAGGTTGTCTTACTCTTACACTATTAGTAGGATGTAGTGCAGCAGAAAAGCCAGTAGAACAAGTAAAACAAGTTAAAAATACAATTACAGCGAAACTAGCTACCGAGGAAAAAATGGTAGAGATAGATGGTCAAACGATTTACTTTAAAAAGATTGGTGATGAAAAACCACCTTTACTTATGATCCATGGATTTGGAGGATCATCCGATGGTTTTCAAAAGGTTTACTCAGATTTAGCAAAAGATCATACGATTATTTCTGTTGATGCTTTAGGATTCGGACGTTCCTCTAAACCGATGGATTTTTATTATTCTTTCCCAACTCATGCAAATTTGTATTATAAGTTAATGAAAAAATTAGGGTATGACTCATTCGCAATACTGGGACATTCTATGGGCGGAGAAATTTCTCTTAATTTAACATATTTATACCCCGAAGCGGTTACCCACCTTATTTTAACTGATGCTACAGGCGGCCCTCATACGTTCGTTAATAAACAAGGTTCACCAAAACCAAAGTTGTCGACTGATTTAAGTGCCGTTTCTTCTATTGCAGATTATGATGAGAGCAAAGTTAAATTCAAGCGTAATGATGAAGAGCATTATAATAAAATGAAATTATGGCCTAGGCGTCTTCAAATCAATGCAACTGAAATCAAGCAACCAACTTTAATTATATGGGGAAGAAATGATAGTAGCGTTTCTTGGAAAGAAGGAGAAACTTATCATCAATTCTTAAAAAACAGCACTTTCCATATTATTGAAAAAGGTTATCATGCTCCATTTCGTCAAGAGCCACAAGAATTTGTAGGGTATGTAAAAGATTTCTTCGAGAAAAATCCTATAAGTGCTGAAAAATAAACGGGTATCTCATTTTGAGATACCCGTTTTCATATATTAAGCAGCTTGCTTTTGGCGTTTTTGAATTTTTGATCCTAGTACTTTTGGAATAACTAAGCCATCAATTCCAAGTTTTCCAGCATTCATACCAGAAACAAGAACGAACATGGATAAGATAACCATTTCAGGGTTTACACCAATTGACCCACTAAACATATAGGAAAAGTTCATTACAAGACCGAAAAAGACCGCTGTTTTTGTTAAACAGCCTACAATTAAACCAATTCCGACTAAAATTTCTCCCCACGTCACAAGTGTATTAAATAAATCAACGTTTGGAATTGCAAAATCTTGTAAAAATGATGCCCACCAAGATTGAACAGCTGGTTGTGCTCCTTTAGATTTTTCAATTGCACCTTGTAAATAACCAGTTGCATCGAAGCCTTTTCCTTGTAGTTTACCGATTCCAGCCATTACCCATGTGTAACCAAGATACACTCGAATTATCGCTAATACAAAAGAAACTGCTTTGTTTTCTCTTAAAAATTGAATAATCATATCTTCCTCCTAAAGTTGTAATTAAATCAGTTACAGATAATATAATAACATTAGTTACTTACTTTTAAAACGTTAATCGTGAATAATTTGTGACATACATAAAAAACATTACATACTAACGTTTATATAGTAACTTTTATTACCTGTAAAAACTTGAACATATCATACCACAGGTGATAATCATTTTCATTGAAGAAAATGTAAAAAAACTGTGAGTTAAATGTGAAACGCATTCATTCGAATATAGAATAAATCCGTTTCATATTGTTTATATACTCGAAATGTACATGTCTCCTCATCGGTTAATCTCGCTTCTCGAACAACTTCTTCTAACGTTTTGTCATGGTTAATAAACCCGTAAAATAGGCGTATTGTAAACATAAGTGCTACATTTCCATCTACATAATCTATCAATCCAACATATGATTTTACACCACTATGTAAAAAGGATTCTACTAGTTTCAACTCCCCAAACTTATACCAACCATTTACAATATGTGTAATATGCAATTTTGCATATTACTTAATTTCTGCTACGCTAAAGTATACTCCCGGCCCATTTAAGTCGTACACATCTTCTCCTAACTCTTCCATTACAAATTTTCTCTCCTATAAGTCCATTTCATATATACCCGTTTCTTTCAAAAAATCAGCTCTAGTTAAAGCGACTTTCTGTAAATATTGCCTATACGCTGTAATTGTTCCATCGTGTGCAACGATACAAATTTTTTCTGCTTTTAACCGATAGCACCAGTGCAGAAATTCATCTACTATTTGCTGAAATTCCATCTCCGAGATGATATTGACTCCCTCATTCCATAACAATTCATTTCTACTTTCTTCTAATGAAAAATGTGGAAATAAATTTTGTATTATCTTTCGATCTAACAATTGATCGCACGGTAATGTTTTGGCGGATTCCCGATAAGGAAAAATACGCGGGGATATATATGGGTGAACAATTTTTTGACAAGCAACTTCCGCACTCCATATTGTCGCAGTTTGTAAAGTTCGAAGTGTAGGACTAGCGATTAATATATCCTTTTCTTGTAATGGTACATCGCACTGAAGCAATTTAGCCTGCTTCTTTCCCACGCCCGTCAATGGCGGATTCACTGCTTGTAAACTTAATGGTAAATCTTTCGTATGTTCACCTTCACCATGCCGAACAAAAATAAGTTTCATTCTCCTCTTCCTCTCACTAGGAAATAGTCTCACATATTTCTTCCCTATTTTTTTCTTTACTCCTGCTATTTTAAAAAGCAGAATGTAAAAAGTGTTTGGCACCAATTTTTGAAAAATATTACAATTATATATGTAAAATACTTTTTACAATAAGAGGAGGATTACAAATATGAAATGGATTATCGTCTTTATGGGAATGATCATATGGGGATACATAAATGGCTTTTTTACTAGTGATAAAACTGCTAATCCTTGGATTACAGATGATGAGCGTGAAACAAAAATTAAACAAAAAGCAATTATCGCAAGCTGGTCTGGTGTTTTCATATTTTGTATCATTAACCTCTTAAACAAATGGTTAAGTTTAGGAACGAGCGATACATCACCTTACTTACCATCTTCTGTCGCAACTATTTTAAAAGAAAATGTAGAGTTACAAGTTTTACTTATATTATTCATTACATATGGCATATTTTACGTATACTACCGAAGAAAACTAAGCGCTTAACTTTTATCTCATGATTATCCTCCTAAATGGTTATAGTAACTAGGACGCAATGAAAAAAGGAGAGATATAAAAATGAGTAACTCAAATGACTTTTTAGATACATTACATGAAAAACAAGCAAAAGATGAACAAAATAGAAAGCGCCAAGGGAACGGAAACCCTGCGAAAAAAAAGCCAAATAAAACACATAAATAACATTGAAAAACCTGCCTAAAAATTATATTTTAGGCAGTTTTTTTTTACTCGTCTTTAACCGAAACGACATCTTCCCAATTCCATTTCTCATAATACCACTCTGGCACATCTATATTTTCAATCCACTTCTTTTCATGTTTTCCATCGCTATGAGCAAGCCATACATCAGCTTTCTTACGATTTGAACGGAGCCACATTAATTGGTTGCTTTTCTTACTAAAAATAGGGTTATAATCGCCTTGGCTATTTGATGGCTTTGTAATTTGATGTTGTTCATCTGTTGTACTATTTATTTCATATAAAGATGGTAGTGGTCTTTTTTCTAGAGGGACCGATAGCTCTGCTTCCTTTGCCCTTGAAACGATAATTACATTATCGTTCTTCCATGTGAAATCCCAATCAACATAGCCTTTTGGAGTAAATGTATTTTGCTGGAGAGCCGGCAATTCTTTTATTTTTAAATGCTTATTCTCTAAAGCCACTCTCCCACTTCCTTCAATATAGGCTAATATATTCTTTGATGGCGCCCATTTGAACCATTGTGTGTTTAATAACATTTGATCTACTGTTTCAAAACGACTGCCCTCTGCTCGAATTAAGCAAAGGGTATTACCATCAGCTGACAAAGAAGCTGTTGGTACTGCCAAAAACGAAATCCATTTTTGATCTGGCGACCACTTAAATCCACTTCCAACTAATGCTAAAAAGTCATCATGCTCATTCGGTAGTGCATATAAATGTTTCATCTTATGAGGATTCATATTTGCATCCTTTTGTATTTCATATAACTGAGCACCTGTCCATCCTGTTGGAAGCAAGTACGCTTCTGATGATACAAGAAACTTCTTACCATCAGGATACCATGCATAGTCACCTACACCATTAGCTACGTTTTCAAAATCTGCTTTCTTTTTTTCAGCATCAAATGTATTTAATGTGCGTGCAAATACAAATGCAATTATATTCTCTGTTGGTGACCATTGATAATTCGATGCTTCTGATTGAGATGGCGTAACTTTCTTTCCATCTTTCAGCCGATACAGTTCAAAGTGATTTCGCTTCTTTCCTTTTGCATATGCAAGCCATTCTCCATTGTGTGACCATTTCGGCCCTGTTATGTACTCTCTTTTTGTAATTTGTTTTTCTTTTTCACCGACTTTAATCCATAGATTATGATTACGAATAAAGGCAACTTTTACTCCATTGTTTTCTGCGCTAGTAATAGAACTTGAACAGAAAAAAAGGAACAAAATCACGATTCCACTTACTATAAACCTTTTCATATAGCACCCCCATTTCCCCCTTTAGCATTCCTCATATTCCGCTTACTATATGCAAATATTATCCATTCGACATAATTCCAAAAAATTTCCCAAGAAATTTTTAATTCAAAGAGGTTTGGTATGAATTATGTCGAATGTATAGTTTAGCCAACATCCGTTCCTATAATTAACGATAAAAATGTAATATTTATTTTCGGAAAATTGGCACTTTTTATTAGGGGGAGTTTCAATGAAGAAAACTACATCAACACTATTAAGTATGGCGCTCGTCTTTTCGAGCTTTGGAGCATTAAGCGCCCATGCTGAATCACTGCAAAAAGAGAAGCAATTTAGCCCACAGTTAAAAGCAAATATTGAACAATGGGGAGAAAACAAAATCGCGCAAAATGTTGAAACAAAAACATCAAAAGAAATTTCAGTTATTGTAGAATTGCAACATGCTCCACTCGCTTCACAAAGTAACATTCAACATGCTCCGGACCTACGAAATAGCAATGTGCAATCATACCATGCACAACTAAAAAAAGCACAAGAGGATACAACAAAGAAAATAAAAGAAAAAGCACCGAAAGCAACCATAAAAGAAACGTATAGTACGTTATTTTCTGGATTTTCTATTTCTATCCCAGGGGATCAAATTGCCGCTCTAGCTTCTTTACCTGAAGTAAAAGCAATTTATCCGAACTTAACATATAAATTACATGAAACGTCAAAAAGCCTAGCAGATCAAGAAACACCAAACGTTGGAGGCCCTACAGTTGGTGCACCTGAAGCTTGGAATTTAAAAGATCCGACTGGCAAATCCCTTGATGGAAAAGGGATGAAAGTCGCTATTATCGATTCAGGTGTCGACTATACCCATCCTGATTTACAAGCAAATTATATCGGTGGCTATGATACAGTCGATGAGGATAATGATCCGATGGATGGAAACGTTCACGGTACCCATGTTGCAGGAATTATTGCTGGTAACGGAAAAATAAAGGGGATTGCTCCGAATGCTTCTATACTTGCTTACCGTGTCATGAATGATGGTGGTACTGGTACGACCGAAGATATTATTCAAGGTATTGAGCGCGCTATTCAAGATGGTGCCGATGTTTTAAATCTATCTCTTGGTCAAGATTTGAATGTACCTGATCAACCTGTAACAATGACGTTAGAACGCGCAGCAAAACTTGGTGTTACTGCGGTCGTCTCAAATGGAAATGATGGACCAAAACCTTGGTCTGTTGACGCTCCTGGTAACGCAAGTAGTGTCATCTCTGTTGGAGCATCTACAGTATCTATTCCATTTCCAACATTCCAAGTAGCTGGTTCCAATAAATCTTACCAAGGATTACCGTTATCAAAAGCAGACTTCCAAGTAGGAAACGATGCTCAGCTTGTCTATGTTGGCTACGGTAATTCAAGTGATTACGCTAAACAAGATGTAAAAGGTAAGTTCGCCCTTGTTTTACAAGGAACTTCGAGCACATTAGTAAAAGCAGAACAAGCGAAACAAGCTGGCGCTCTTGGCGTGCTACTAATTTCTAACGAAAAAGAAATTAATATTATGCCCGAATATTTTGCACGTGAAGATGTAGCTCTTCCAGTTATGCAACTATCAAATACAAATGGCGAAGAGTTAAAAACTTTAATTACAAAACGAAAGAAAAATATAAAAATTGGACAACCAAAGCAAACAGAACTTATTGGTAACTTTAGTTCAAGAGGACCATCACAAGGTAGTTGGCTTATAAAACCTGATATAGTTGCACCTGGAGTGAAAATTACTAGTACAGTGCCGAGAGGTGGCTATGAATCTCACGACGGAACAAGTATGGCTGCGCCACAAGTAGCGGGAGCCGTTGCCCTGCTGCGTCAAATGCATCCTGATTGGACGACAGAACAATTGAAAGCAGCTCTTGCCAACACTGCAAAAACATTAAAGGATGTCAATGAAAATACATATCCTGTCATGGCACAAGGATCTGGTTTAATTAACATTCCAAAAGCAGCCCAAACAGATGCATTAGTGAAACCTAACAATGTAAGTTTCGGTCTTATTAAACCAAATAGCGGAAAAGTGAAGTTAACACAAAATATTACGTTACAAAATCTTTCTAACAAAAAGAAAAACTTTTCAACTCGCATTGAATTACTAGATACAAAAACAAAAGTCCAGACTTCTTTCTCTTCTTCTATTAGTGTGAAACCTAATAGTAACATTGAAAAGCCTTTTACTATTACTGTAGATAGCTCCTTACCACAAGGTGTATATACAGGAAATCTATATGTGAAAGAGCAAGGGAAGACTGAAGAAATGCGTATTCCATTTACGTTTAGCATTGATCCGAAAGAATACAAACGTATTGATGGTCTTGAAATCGTTAATTCTACTTTTAGTCCAAATAATGATGGAATACTAGATGACAACCTGATCAATTACTATTTAGTTACACCAGTGGAGGATGTAACATTTCACGCTAATTTAATTACGAAAGACCGTGTAACATATCAAGGCATGATACATCAAGGTAAAAACGAAACACCTGGTTATAAATCTTTCAAATGGAATGGTACGAAAACTGACGGATCTCCTCTACCTGATGGCTTATACCAAATCGAAGCTGTTGCTTCTAACTCTGGTGGAGAAACAAAGCAAACAGGAGCTGTGTTTGTCGATCGTACTGCACCGAAATTATCGTCTGAAGTAGATCAAGAAAACCTCGTAATTAGAGGTAAAGTAGATGATATACTTTTGGATTGGATGGCAGAATCCGGATGGGTTGCTCCAGGACATCCCGTAACGATACAGTATGAAATTAACGGAAATGGAGCATGGGAAAGTGCATACCTAAATCCTTGGGAGAAAAACTATGAAATTTATTTCGATCGTAGTCAATTACAACAAGGAAAGAATACAATTCATATTGTAGCAACCGATGCGGCTGGAAATAAGTCTAATTTAAACGTCGATTTAGAAGTGAGATAATAAAATTATTGTTGACAAGCTTTTAAATATAGTTTTATAATACAAAACATAGTTTAGTTGAACGAATTATATATCGGCTTTGAAGGAATACTAGTAGCGACTTATATCCCTGTCTCAGAGAACTGATGGTTGGTGCGAATCAGTACATATACAAGCGTGAATTACAATTCTGGAGCTTCTTTCCCGTAATGCTTTTTATGCATGAAGAGAAAGACGGATCTTTCCGTTATCTTAAAGTAAGTGGTAAACAATTAATTGTTTACAAATAGGGTGGTACCGCGATTTTTATCGTCCCTATCGGATTTTCCGATAGGGGCTTTTTTGCGTCCTTCCCTTTTAAATAACTTCATATATACGCGTTGAAAGAATCGCAGTAGTATCTTGTATCCCTGTTTCAGAGAGCTAATGGTCGGTGGGAATTAGCACATATATAAGTACGAATTACAATTCTGGAGCTTCTTTTTCGTAGTGCTTTTATGCATGAAGGAAAAGACGGAATTTTTCCGTTATCATTAGTTGAGATGTAAGTATATTTTCACTTACAAATAGGGTGGTACCGCGATTTTTTCGCCCCTATCGGATTTTCCGATAGGGGATTTTTCTATTTCTCACGCAAACAGTTGTTAAAGAATTTCGAATGTTATGATAAAATTTTATAAGCGCTTACAATTCTGAAAGGAGGTGGTACAAGCTATACAAAACTGGTATTCATTTTTATAGAGAAAAAGGAGGACGTCTAAATGACAAAGAAAACAGAAATTCCATCACATTTAAAACCATTCGTATCCACACAGCATTATGATCAATACACACCGGTGAATCACGCTGTTTGGCGTTACATTATGAGACAAAACCATAGCTTCTTAAAAGATGTTGCTCATCCATCCTATGTTAACGGACTACAATCATCTGGTATTAATATAGATGCAATTCCAAAAGTAGAAGAAATGAATGACTGTTTAGCACCAAGCGGCTGGGGTGCCGTAACGATTGACGGTCTTATTCCCGGCGTCGCATTCTTCGATTTTCAGGGGCATGGATTACTACCAATCGCAACAGATATTCGTAAAGTAGAAAATATCGAGTATACACCCGCTCCTGATATCGTTCATGAAGCTGCAGGCCACGCACCGATTTTGCTTGATTCTACATATGCAAAATATGTGAAACGCTTTGGACAAATTGGAGCGAAAGCTTTCTCCACAAAAGAAGAACATGATGCTTTTGAAGCCGTTCGTACATTAACGATCGTAAAAGAAAGCCCTACTTCTACACCTGAAGAAGTTGCAGTTGCTGAAAATGCTGTAATCGAAAAACAAAACTTAGTTTCTGGTTTATCAGAAGCAGAACAAATTTCACGTTTATTCTGGTGGACAGTGGAATACGGCTTAATCGGCAATATAAATGATCCGAAAATTTACGGTGCTGGTCTCCTTTCCTCTGTCGGTGAAAGTAAGCATTGCTTAACAAACGCTGTAAAGAAAGTCCCATTCTCAATTGAAGCTTGCACCGGGACAACTTATGATGTGACAAAAATGCAACCACAGCTATTTGTTTGTGAATCATTTGAAGAATTGACTGAGGCCCTTGAGCAGTTCTCTACAACGATGGCATTTAAAACAGGTGGCACAGAAGGATTAGAAAAAGCAATCCGCTCCGAAAATCATGCTACAACTGAGCTAAGTAGTGGATTACAAATTACGGGTACATTTACAGAGGCAATTAAAAATGATACTGGTGAAGTTATTTACACACGAACAAGCTCACCAACTGCATTAGCAATTCATAATAAACAACTAGCAAATCATTCTACATCTGTGCACAGCGATGGATTCGGGACACCAATCGGATTACTAGATGGAGATATTGCATTAGAAAATTGTACAGAAGAACAATTACAATCATTAGGCATTACAATTGGAAGCAGTGCAGAGTTTACTTTTGCAAGTGGCATTCATGTAAAAGGAACAGTAACAGACATTGTAAAGAATGATAAAAAAATTGCTCTTATCTCCTTTATAAATTGTGCAGTTACTCATAAAGATCGCTTATTATTTGATCCTTCATGGGGAGCATTTGATATGGCTGTCGGCTCACAAATCACTTCTGTATTCCCAGGAGCGGCAGATGCGGTTGCATTTTTCCCGATGAATGAAGAAGTACAAGAAACGCCTGATCCACTTGTACTGAATAAGCTTGAACGTATGTATCAAACAGTTCGAGATATACGTAACGATAGTATTTTACACGATACTCATACTGATCAATTAATAGCTATTCAAGAAGTATTAAATAAATTTTATCCGAAAGAATGGTTGCTTCGTCTTGAAATTTTAGAATTGCTTTTAGAACATAACAAAGGTCACGAAGCATCAGCAGCATTATTACAACAACTTTCTACTTTCACAACTGAAGAATCTGTAACACGTCTTATTAACAATGGTCTTGCGTTACTGCAGGTAAAGGATGTGAAAAATGATGCTACGATTAACTAATGAAGAAGTACAAGAGGAATTAACAAAGCTGGATAAATGGACAGTGAAAGATGAAAAATGGATTGAAAGAAAATATATGTTTTCCGACTACTTAAAAGGAGTCGAATTTGTCTCTGAAGCCGCCAAACTATCAGAAGAACATAATCACCACCCATTTATCCTTATCCAGTATAAAGCAGTCATTATTACTTTGTCATCATGGAATGCAAAAGGTTTAACGAAACTAGATTTTGACCTTGCAAAGCAATTTGATGAACTATTTTTACAAAATGAAAAAGCTATTATAAGAAAGTGAAAAAAGAGAAGCCTTTTTAGGCTTCTCCTTTCACTTTAAAATGTATACAATGTCCAAATGGATCCTTGGCCTGTAATATTCCATCTTTATACGTAGCAACTACGCCAATATATTTTAAACTTTCACACACTTGCTCTTTTTGTTTTTCATCTGCTAGTACAATTGTGAAATATTTCAAACCAACGGAATTTGGCATTTGTGGTGGTATACCTTCACCCTGCCATGTATTTAAACCGATATGGTGATGATAACCACCTGCTGATACGAACAACGCTCCATTACGAGCTGGAATCGTTACATCAAAACCAAGGCCATCAACATAGAAACGTTTCGCTTCTTCTAAGTCAGCTACATGTAAATGAATGTGTCCCATCACAGTACCAGCCGGGAACCCATTCCATGTACTTCCTTGCTGTAATAATCCTTCGCCGTCTAACGGGTTACTAACAAATGGTAACTCTCCATTTTCATCATGCCAAACTTCTTTTTGGCGATCATGATAAATTTCAATCCCGTTTCCATCTGGATCAGCTAAATAAAGAGCTTCACTAAAGTAATGGTCAGCCCCACCATGTAATGGGTGTACTCTCTCAACAAAATGACGAAGAATATTTGCTAAGTCTTGTCTGTTTGGTAATAAAATTGCATAGTGATATAAACCAGTTCGACCTCTTTGCTTCGGAAGAGCGTCTTCCTTTTCTTCTATTATGAGAAGTGGCTCATTGTCCTCATTACCAAACGTAACGATTGTACTTTTTTCTTCCAGTACCTTCATACGCAATACTTCTGTATAAAACTCTAGCGATTTCTTTAAATTTGATACATATAAATGAACAACCCCAAGTGTTGTTTCGGGATGAAGTGGAAAGCCCATTTTGTTATACCCCCATTTTAATTAATTCTTCTTTAACATTTTCTCTTTTAAGAAATTATCTACAAAACCATTAGCTTTCGCAACAAATAAGTAAGCACCCATCGCTAATAATGCAAGTTCTAACTCAAATCCAGGATTTTTCCCGTCTCCTAACAAACCAGCTGACCATTTTACTTTCACAATCGCTCCAACCATAACAAGTGCAAATAATAAGCCAATATACCTTACGCCTAAACCTAGAATTAACAATAGACCTCCAACTAATTCAACTGTTGCTACACCGTATGCAAGTCCTCCTGGTAAACCAATGCTTGTAAACCACCCTGCAATATTGTCAATTCCTGATTGGAATTTTGTTAAACCGTGCATAAAGAACGTTACCCCTAACACGATACGAATAATTAAGTTACCAATATGTTGATTCATTTCTTTCTCTCCTTTATAGTTTTGTTATACAAAACTTTTATTTACATTACAAAACATACACTAATTATTTTTATTCGTCAATTCATTTTTCATGAGAAAAAATATTTTTTTTTTGCTATGATACAAATAGTTGTTTACAAAAAGGAGCATGATTTTATGAATATCGGTTCTGCGATTCGTGAAATTCGTCAACGTAGAGGAATTACGATTGCCCAAATTTGTGAAGGAACAGGTCTTTCTAAAGGCTTTATGAGTCAGGTTGAAAACAATAAAACATCACCATCTATCTCAACTTTAGAAATGATCGCTAATTTTTTAAATGTTCCCCTTCCATATTTATTGTTAGAACAAAAAGATCGTTTGAAAATTGTGAAAAAAGAAGAGCGTAAATACAGTGTGTATGGAAAAGATGAACAAAGAATTGAGCATGTTGCGGAGCAAGGTGGTCTCCGCCTATCTCTAGTAGAAATTTCTGCCGGATTCCCGAAAGAAAACTCACCAAATGCTCATGAAGGTGAAGAGTGTCATCTTGTATTACGCGGAAAACTAGAAGTTCAACATGGAGAAGATATTGCGATTGTAGAAGAAGGTGATTCTTTCTCTTGGAATGCATGCGTTCCTCATATTGTTCGCAATATAGGTGAAGAATCTGCATTATTACTTATCTCTAGTCATGCGGAAAATCGAAAACGTGTTTACTAAACGATAAAAAAGAAGCCTGTTTCGTAACAGGCTTCTTTTTTATTCCCTTATAATTCCATAACTCATCCCAACTAGTACGGTCTTTTCATGTTGATTGCGATAAACTGACTCAATTGAAACTTTTTTATATCCTTCCATTTGCTCAATATTTGTTAAAGTTAATTCACAAGTAATCGTATCCCCTGTAAAAACTGGTCTAATAAACTCACTTACTAATTCCCTCGCTATGTAATGTAACTCTTCGCCTACTTTCGTCCCAATGCTAGCAGTCAATAAACCATGGACCATTAATCGTCCATTCTCATCATATTCCATATGATGTCTACCTTTATCGCCTGTAATATTTGCAAATTCAAAAACTTCTTCCTCGGTAAATCTTCTTTCGTATTTAAATATATCTCCAACTTTTACATTCATTTTTATCCCCCGTTAATAAACTGAATTTTCTTTTATTTTATCACAAAATGAGTCTCAGTTCAGTTTATATTATTAAAATAGCAATCCTTTTTCTTTATTACCTTATAAGTTATCGATGCCCTTCCTTTTTTGCCACTTGATACCCATAGTACGCACATGTTCCATTTCTTGATAACTCTCTTACTTCAAAATCACAACTTCTATAAAAATCAAAATTGTTAGCGGACGTATGCGCAAACCAATCGCCATGCGGAAGCTTTTGTAAACAAAGAGCTACAAGTTTCTTACCTAACCCTTTCCCCCTATACTCACACTTCACAACTAAATTTACTATGTTAGCAACCATGATTTGATCAGAAATCACTCTAACCATCGCGACCATTTCTTCTTCATCCCAAATTGTGAAAGCCCATGTTGAATTTTCAAATGCAATCGTAAACTTTTCAATTTGCCAAGAAGGGATATTATCATTACTCCAGCCAGCATCTTCAAATAATGTCTTAATCGCATATGCTGGCACTCCATTCGTTCCTTCACGAATAATTAGTCCATTATGATAAATATACATGTAATCCCTCCCTTTATTTTTATATACCATTCTCCAAAAAATGCAATTCACCTTTTTTCATCCAACCCGCTTAATGGAATAAACGAGAACATCCATCTCATGAAATGAAGTTGTTTTCTCATAACTAAGCCCTGTTTTTCTAGCAACAAATATTGAAGCTGGGTGGTTCGGATTAATAAGTGAAATTAATTTATTCATTTGTAATGCTTGAAAACCATAGTCTCGAAATGCCGCCGCAGCCTCTTTCGCATACCCTTTCCCCCAATACTTAGGAAGTAGCCAATAGCCAATCTCAATTTCCTCCTTTCCATCTACCTTCTGCTTGACAAGTCCTGCATGACCAATTCTCATCCCTGTTTCCTTTTCAATCATTACAAATAAACCGAGACCATTTTTATAATTTGGAAGTACCCTCTCCTCCAAACTTTTTTTACATTGCATAAATGTTTTTAACGTTCCATTTCCAATATAGCGCATTACCTTCTCATCCCCCCATAAAGAAGCATAAAATGGTAAATCATCCATTGTATATTTGCGAAATTGTAAGCGATCTGTATGGAACACTCTTTTATTCACTCCCATCATTTTGAACCTCATTACATAACAACATATTTCAAACTACGTAAGTGTTGAATAATTCATATCAAGAAAGTTACCAAAAAGAAAGAAAATTCAATCTTATGAAAGTGTATTATATCAAAAAAAAGCAGTAGACAAAAGAGTGTCTACTGCATCCATATCATAACTAGTATAAAGAAAACTACAATTGAGGGGGTGTAGGATTTTCAAATATACTAGATACTTATCCCGTTCTAACGGGCGGTAAACCTTCCAATCTTTTGAGTGGAAAGTTTACCGCACATAAGAACTTTGCGGTCATTAAGAAAGCACTGTTAAGTACTCAAATACACGCTGAGCTTTTTCTCCACCCATTCGTGCATGTTGAAGAAGAGTGATGCCATGTGGGCCAGATGCACGTAATGCTTCTGGTTGTGCTACTAAAATGGCTTGTACGACTTCAAGTTCACCAAGCATAGCTGCTGCAAAAATATCCATCCGAGCTCCCTTTTCCAGTAAGTAAAGAGCAATATCTTTACGGCCTACATGGGCCGCTGCTCCTAAGGCACTTTCCCAATCTGAGCCACCCCAATTATAAGAAGCATGAAGTAAGCTTGGTGATTCGGCCAAAAGCTCCTGTACTCTTTCTAGATCTCCGTGAGCTGCCATAACAAATTCCCTTACTAACTCAGTGGTAATACGCTCGTCTGTTTGCATCTCTCTTCTCCCTTTTCACAAATTCGTTTCGGTGTAAAAAATGGCTTGTCACTCCCTTGGAATATATCAACTTCAATTCCAAATACACGCTGAAACATTTGATGACATAGTACTTCTTCTGGCACACCATCATACTGAATCTTCCCTTGTTTTAATACGAGTAAACGATCGCTATATTGAGCTGCTTGGTTAATGTCATGTAAAACCATTATAATTGTCATACCAAACTCTTCATTTAATCGTTTCACAAGTTCCATTACTTCTAACTGGTGAACGATATCCAAAAAGGTTGTTGGTTCATCTAGCAATAAGACATTTGTACGTTGTGCAAGCGTCATTGCAATCCAAGCACGTTGCCTTTCTCCTCCTGATAAGGATTGTAAAAGACGATATTCATACCCTTCAAGCTTTGTAACAGACAATGCCCAATCAACAATTTCTTCATCTTCTTTATTTAAGCGACTACTCCATGATTTATGAGGACCTCTTCCGAACTCTATTAGTTCTTTCACTGTTAAATCTAATTGATGATCGTGCATTTGTGGTAACATCGCTAATTGCTTCGCTACATCTGCACTCTTCATCATATGAATATTTTCCCCATCTAAAATGATGTCTCCTTCGCTTTGCTTAAGTAGCCGTGCTATTAAACGAAGCAAAGTAGATTTCCCCGATCCATTCGGACCGATTAAACTAACGATTTCCCCAGCTTTAATATGTACATTCATATTTTGCATTTGAAATCTTTCAGAATGTGCGTAAAACACTTTGTTAACGGAAATCACGTTGTTTTCCTCCTCTATGGATTAAATATAAGAAGAACGGACCACCTAAGAAGGACAATAAAATACCAACAGGCAATTCGATTGGATCGAACCAACTTCGAGCTATCGCATCCGCAAAAACAAGTAATATCCCACCGCCAAGGCATGATAATGGCAGTAAATATTTATAGTCATTTCCAACTAATAAACGTAACATATGCGGTACAACAAGACCGACAAATCCAATAAGACCAGAAACACTAACTGCTATTCCAGCTAACATTGTACTTACTACTATTAAATAAAACCGACTTCTTTCCACGTTATATCCTAATAGTTTTGCCATTTCATCCCCAAGCATTAATACTCGAATATGTTTAATACCGAAGAAAGCTAATATAATAGCGAATATCGCATAGTAAATAATCATATTTAAATGTGCCCAACTAACACCACCAATACCACCAGCTAACCACGGTAAAACTGATTGTACTTTGTCGCTATGTAATAACATTAGCGCTGAAGTCGCTGCACCAATTAAGGCGTTTATTGAAACACCTACTAATACAATTCGTGAAGGTGGCGCCCCCCTTTGCCATGATAGTGCGTAAATGACCATTGCTGTAATAAAAGCTCCTAAAAACGCTCCTAGTGGTAAGAATGCCATATGTTGAGGAAATAAAATCATGATTATAATTGCTACAAGACCTGCTCCTGATGAAACTCCGATAATTCCAGGATCTGCAAGAGGATTTCTCATAACCCCTTGCAATAATGCTCCTGATGCAGCTAAACACGTTCCTACTATAAAACCAACGAGCACTCTCGGTATACGAAGATCCCATACAATTCGATGAACTGTCGAACCTTCATCTTGTATACCTTCTATAATGTCTCGTAAAGAAAAAGATAAGCTCCCTGCAAAAAGGCCATAAAAAAGACCTAGAACAGTTAATACGACTAAAGTAACTGTTATTATCCACCTTTTTCTCGCAAAAGGATGTTCCTTTTCTCTTACTATTTCACTACTCTCCATACTTATCATTTCCTTACATCTTGTATACTTTTATACATAAAGTCCATCGCTTCTGTAACTTTTGTCCCAGGATTTGATCCAAATAAATCTGGTGGTAAAATAACTACACGATTTTGTTTTACTGCATCTAAATTTTTCCATGCTTCATTTTTCATCATTTCGCCTTCAAATGCTTTTTTCACACTATTGGGATCTCCATGTGTAATTAAATAAATCACATCTGGATTTGCTTCGATAATACGTTCTACACTTAGCTGTGCATATTGCGGATACTCTTTCATTTCTGGAAAACTAGCTGCGATATTTTTCCCGCCTGTTTTTTCTAAAATATCCCCTGATAGAGATGTTGGTAATGCTGCTAAATAAGTGCCTGGTGCTCCATAAACTAGCAACGCTTTAACGTCACTCTTTTTCTCATATTTCTTCATTTGATCATTAATTTTTTGGTTAAGCTCTTTTGCTTTATCTTCTTTCTTCATTACTGTTCCATACATTTCAATACCCTTTTGAATATCTTTTACAGAGTTGGCTGAAGAAATGATTACTTTTGTTCCTTGTCCTTCGACCGTTGGAATATTCTTTTGGAATCCATTGTTAGCAACAAGTACATCCGGTTTTAAACTAGCAATTTGCTCAAAATTCGGTTGATGTGCATTCCCGATTACTTGTGCTTTCTTTAATTCCTCTGGGAGAGTTAATTTTGTATCAGGACGACCTACTATTTTTCCACCTAAAGCATGAATAATATCCATGTCTCCCATACTCAACGTAGCAAAACTTTCAGGAACTTTATTGAATGTTATCTTTCTGTCTGAGAGATCGGTAATTTCGATTTTGTCTGTTCCTTTGTCTGTTTTTGTTGCGGATGCTTTTTCGTTTTCTTTTGCACTGCAGCCTATTAATAAGAAAAAAATAGATAAGATCGCTGTGAACAGCGTAATAGATTTGTTCATTCTTTCACCTCTAATTGATAATAATAATCATTAACTACTATTCTACTTTAATTGATAAGGATTATCATTGTCAATATGAAACGCATACATTTTCTACAAAAATGAAAAAACGCTACAAAAAGATTTCTTCTTTTCGTAGCGCCCTATTTAACAATTTTCTTCATATTCGCTCTCCTCTAATTGATCACGCATCGTTCTAACACGCTTAAAGAAGAAAAAAGCAAGAACTAAAAATACAATAATACTCCCCATCATAACAAAAGACTGTACCATACTTTTTATTCCACTTGGAATTAATAAACCGATCATTAAAAATGTACTTATAGCTAAAAGTACTTGTGCAAACCGGGTATAATCTGCTATTTTTTCTTGTAATTCTTTCATCTGCTTATCACTCCCATCCTCACTTTATCACATTCTATCAAGCTTAAAGACAAGTAAATAGAACCAATCTGGGAGATGTTTTCCAAAGTAAAAAAGAGCCGCTTACTCGCGGCTCTTTTTTATCTATTATACGCCTTTATATGCTTCCATATAGATTTCTTTCAGCTCTGAAATGAGCGGTAATTTTGGATTAGCTGTTGTACATTGATCTTCAAAAGCTCTTTCTGCTAATAATCCAACAACCCCTTCAAATTGGTCTTTAGCAACTCCTTGTCCTGCAATACTCATATTTATATTTAAGCTTTTTCCAAGCTCAATAATTGCTTGGACGAGTGATTCCACACCTTCTGCCGCCGAACTTGCTGGAAGCCCGAGCATTCTCGCAATATGTGCATAGCGTTCATCAGCCACAAAGTGCTCATATTTTGGGAACAATGCGTGTTTTCTTG
This sequence comes from Bacillus sp. FDAARGOS_1420, assembly GCF_019344915.1. Lineage (NCBI taxonomy): Bacteria > Bacillati > Bacillota > Bacilli > Caryophanales > Bacillaceae > Bacillus > Bacillus sp. FDAARGOS_1420. The sequence continues at coordinate 3,396,259 of NZ_JAHWJB010000002.1, forward strand.
GCTTAATAGCATTATAGCGAACTACGTGCGGCATAAGAATTGCATTCGCACGTCCATGCGGAATATGGAATTCCGGTCCAATTTTATGCGCTAAACTATGATTAATACCTAGGAAAGCATTTGCAAATGCCATCCCTGCGATTGCGGAAGCATTATGCATTTTTTCTCGTGCTTCTTCATCATTTCCATCTTTATATGCTCTCGGTAAATATTTAAATACGAGATCAATTGCTTTTAATGCTAAACCATCAGTATAGTCATTTGCCAGAACAGACACATACGCTTCAATTGCATGTGTTAATACATCCATACCAGTATCTGCCGTCACATGAGGTGGTACTGTCATTACAAATTGCGGATCAACAATCGCTACATCTGGTGTTAATTCATAATCCGCAAGCGGGTATTTAATATTATTTTTCTTATCTGTAATAACCGCAAATGGCGTCACTTCTGATCCCGTCCCTGATGTTGTTGGAATGGCAACAAATTGTGCTTTATTTCCCAAGTTCGGATACTTACATGTACGTTTTCTTATATCTAAAAACTTCTGTTTTATTCCATAGAATGTCGTTTCTGGGTGCTCATAGAATAGCCACATCCCTTTTGCTGCATCCATAGCTGAGCCGCCACCAAGCGCGATAATTACATCTGGTTTAAAGCTTTTCATCATGTTCGCACCTTTAAATACAGTTTCATCTGATGGATCTGGCTCAACTTCAAAGAAAACTTCAACTTTCACATCATTTGCATGCTTACGTAAATAGTGCGTAACTGTATCTACATAACCGTGCTCAACCATCCCTGGATCCGTTACAATAAATGCGCGGGAAATGTTAGGCATGTTTGCTAAATATGCTGTCGCATGTTTTTCAAAATAAATTTTGGGTGGTAATTTGAACCACTGCATATTCTTTTTTCTATTTGCCAACCTTTTTATATTTAATAAATGAGTCGCCGTTACGTTTTGGGAAACTGAGTTTTTCCCGTAGGAGCCACAACCAAGCGTAAGTGATGGAATAAATCCATTATATATATCACCAATTCCACCTTGTGATGAAGGTGCATTTACAATGAGACGGCAGGCTTTCATACGTAACCCAAATTGTTTTTGTACTTCTTTATTTGTAGAATGGATAACCGCTGAATGCCCTAGGCCACCAAGCTCTAACATCTCTTCGCAATATGTAAATCCTTCTTCTAATGAATTTGCTTTTACACAAGCTAACACTGGGCTCAGTTTCTCACGAGATAGTGGATACGCTGCTCCGATGCCTTTAATTTCAGCTACAAGCATTTTTGTATGTTCAGGTACAGTAATTCCTACTAATTCAGCAATATACTGTGCTGATTTCCCGACAATATCACTATTTACTGCACATGTATTTTCATTAATAACAAGCTTTTCTAATTTCTTTCTCTCTTCCTCTGTTACAAAATAACAATTATTTGCAATCATTTCTGCTTTAACATCATTATAGATTTCCTTATCTACAATGATGGCTTGTTCTGACGCACAAATCATACCGTTATCAAATGTTTTCGATAAAATCAAATCATTAACAGCACGTTTTACATGTGCCGATTTCTCTATATAACATGGTACATTACCTGGCCCTACACCTAGCGCGGGTTTACCAGTAGAATAAGCCGATTTCACCATACCAGCCCCTCCAGTTGCTAGAACGAGTGCGACACCATCATGGTTCATTAATTGTTTCGTTGCTTCCACAGAAGGTCTTTCAATCCATTGAATACAATGCTTTGGTGCGCCAGCTTTCACTGCTGCATCATATACTGTTCTTGCCGCTGCAACGGAACAGTTTTGTGCAGAAGGATGAAATGCGAAAATAATTGGATTTCTCGTTTTTATCGCGATTAATGCTTTAAACATTGTTGTCGATGTTGGGTTCGTTACTGGCGTTACCCCAGCTACTACACCGACAGGCTCTGCGATTTCTATTATTTCTTCATGAGGATCTTCATGAATAATTCCTACCGTTTTATCTTTCTTTATACTATGCCAAATATATTCAGTGGCAAAAATATTTTTAATGCATTTATCTTCATATACGCCACGGCCCGTTTCTTCAACAGCCAACTTCGCAAGCCGCATATGTTGATCGACACCCGCAAGCGCCATTTCATGAACAATGTTGTCAATTTGCTCTTGTGTAAAACTTTCTAATGCTTGTAAAGCTTTTTGACCGTTATCTACTAACGTATCAATCATCTCTTTTACCTCTTGCATTTCATTTACAACTTTCTCTTTGACTACCATGTAAATTTCCTCCTATTCTGCTATCTTGGACTTCATAAGTCCCTACAGGTCATAAAAAGTCCCGATTAGCGTAAAAAAATAGAGTTACCTTCCTACATGAATCCCATCACTTGTGAAACATTTCACAAGTTTGTTCGTGAATAACATTTCATGAATTCAATATACATGAAATCATTTCATTTGTGTATGTCTAATTTGTGAAATGTTTCACAAATTAATATAGTAAAAATGCACTGCTCTATATTAGCAGTGCATTTTTACTATGCTAGTGCTTGTGCTAAATCTTCAATTAAATCTTCTCCATCTTCAATACCAACAGAGATTCGAATTAATGTATCTGTAATTCCTAATTCTTTACGGCGATCTGCTGGGATTGATGCATGTGTCATTTGAGATGGGATAGAAATTAAACTTTCTACTGCTCCTAAGCTTTCAGCAAGTGTAAAGTATTGTAACTTCTCAAGTACTCTATTTAATGTTTCTTCACTATCTACATCGAATGAGATGATTGCACCAAATCCGTTCGCCTGTTCTTTTGCTAATTCGTGATTTTGATGTGATTCAAGACCTGGATAATATACTTTATTTACTTTCGGATGGTTATTTAAAAACTCAGCAATTGCGCGTGAATTTATTTCATGCTCCTCCATACGAATTCCTAATGTTTTTAAACCACGAAGTAGTAAGAAGCTGTCTTGTGGTCCAAGAATACCTCCTGTTGAGTTTTGTACAAAGTGAAGGTCTTCTGCTAATTGCTGGCTATTTACAACTACTAGGCCTGCAACTACGTCACTATGTCCTCCTAAATATTTCGTTGCACTATGAAGCACAATGTCTGCTCCTAAAGAAATTGGCGACTGCCAATATGGCGTCATGAATGTGTTATCAATAATTGTTAATAAATCTTTCTCTTTAGCAAGAGCAGATATTTTCTTAATATCAGTAATTTTTAGTAATGGGTTCGTTGGTGTTTCTACATAAATCGCTTTCGTATTTGGACGAATCGCTTCTACAACTTCCTCTAGGTTTGTTGTATCTACAAATGTATGCTCAATACCGAAGCGGTTTAATACTTTCGTAATAACACGGTACGTCCCGCCATAAACATCATCTGTTAAAATGACGTGGTCACCTTTTGAGAACAACATAATTGTTGCTGTAATAGCAGCCATTCCTGAACCAAATGCAAATCCAGCATGACCGTTTTCTAATACAGCAATCATTTCTTCTAAAGCTGCACGTGTTGGATTGCCTGTACGTGAATATTCATATCCTTGATGCTTACCAACTGCTTCTTGTTTGTACGTACTTGTTTGATAGATCGGTACGTTTACAGATCCAGTTGAAGGTTCTCCTATGCGAATACCATGAATTAACTTTGTCTTTGCTCTCATTTTTTATTCCCATCCTTTGTATATGTCTTTGCTTAAATAGCGCTCACTACTATCAGGAAAAATCGTTACAATATTTGTACCTGGTGTTGCTTTCTCTGCCTCAAGTAAGCTCGCATGAAATGCTGCTCCTGAAGAGCTTCCAACGAGAAGTCCTTCTTTTTGCGCTAATTCTTTCACTCGTAAAAATGCATTTCGATCAGAAATCGTATGAATTTCATCAAAATAAGATGTTTTCAAAAATGGTGGAATGAATTCAAGACCAATACCTTCTGTTTCATGTGAACCAGCTTTACCACCATTTAAAATAGAGCCTTCTGGTTCTACAATAACCGTTTTAATATCAATATTTTTCTCTTTCAAATAAGATGCAGTTCCCATAAACGTACCGCCAGTTCCTGCCCCTGCAACAAATATGTTAATCTCTCCATTCAGTGCCGACCAAAGTTCAGGTCCTAGCGTTTTAAAATAAGCGCGAGGGTTTGCTTCATTCGCAAACTGACTTGGAGAGTATGAATTCGGTATTTCATTTACTAACTCTTTCGCTTTTGCAATTGCGCCGGTCATTCCTTGCTCAGTCGGTGTATGCACAACCGTTGCACCTAGCGCCTTCATTAATTCTTGCTTTTCAACACTAAATTTCTCTGGTACACAAACGATGACGCGTAAATCATGTTGTAACGCTGCAAGTGCCAGTCCAATGCCAGTATTTCCAGCCGTCGGTTCAATAATTGTTCCGCCCTGGGTAACAAGCCCTTTTTCTAGTGCATCTTCAATTAATTCTCTTCCTAAACGATCCTTAACGCTTCCGCCTGGGTTGTAAAATTCAAGCTTTGCAAATAAACGGACTCCTTCTGGAAGTGAAAAACGCGTAATTTCTACAATTGGTGTATGACCAATCAATTCATGAACGCCACGATATACATTCATCGTGTTCTCCCCCTTATTTGCCAATAAAGAAAAGGCAACTGTATGTATTTTCTTTATATGAGACAGTTGCCTTTTTGTTACATTACTTTAACTCTTCTAGTACTTTTACGATAAAGTTTGTAGAATGAAGAGCTGCTTGATCTAAAAATTGATCAAATGAAACATTTGATTCTTTACCAGCAATATCAGAAAGTGCGCGAATAATAACAAACGGAACTTCATATTGGTGGCATACTTGCGCAACAGCTGCTGCTTCCATTTCTACTGCATAAAGGTCTTCAAATTTATCACGAATTGCTGCAACGCGGTTAGGATCACTCATAAATGAATCACCTGTTGCAATCATACCTTTTACAACTTGAATATTTTCTTCTGCCTGCATACATTTCTCAGCTAATGCAACTAATGCCTCATCAGCTTTAAATCCTGGTGGCATTCCTGGCACTTGACCATATTCGTAGTTAAATGCTGTTACATCTACGTCATGGTGACGAACTTCTGTTGAAATAACTACATCTCCAACATTTAAAGAATGATGGAATCCACCAGCTGAGCCAGTATTAATTACTTTTTCAGGCTTATATTTTTCTAATAAAATTGTCGTTGACATCGCTGCATTTACTTTACCAATACCAGACTTTAGCAAGATTACTTCATGCCCTGCCAATAGTCCTTTCGTAAATTCACAACCTGCAACAGTTTCTGTTTCTGCTTGTTCTAGTTTGTCACGTAAAATACGTACTTCTTCTTCCATTGCTCCAATTACAGCAATTCTCAATCTAATCCCTCTTTCTATTGCTTAGTTGCCTCCATTACCCAAACGAAATGATTTAATCTCGTAAACGTTACGTGGAAGCCATTGTTTTCAAAAATAGATTGCATGATCGGAATACGTGTATAGTATTCTGTTTGCAAATCGTTTGCTAACTGATGAAAACCTCTTTGTTTTGCTACTTCGACAGTTTTATCATATGCATCTTGATCTGCAAATATCGTATCAGCAAACACTATTTTACCACCTTTGTTTAGCAATTGACTATACTTCGCAATTGCTACGTCTTTTTCTTCATCTATTAAATGATGAAATGCGTAAGTGCTCACAATAGTATCGATTGAATTTGGGACTTCAAATGAAAGAAAATCACCCTCTGTAATTGAAAATTCTTTTGGTAATTTCTCTTTTGCAATAGTACGCATTTCGCGTGACGGTTCTATACCGTAAACTGTGCGACCAGCAAGTAATAATTTATTTGTTAAATTGCCAGTACCAACACCAAATTCTAATACGTTGCCAAATGACTTGTTAACTACATCCTCTAAAATGTCCTCATAACGGGCGAAAACTTCTTTATATTGTATATCTTCGCCTTGTACAAATGAGTCGTACGTATGAGCCCATTCATCAAATAAACCATTAAATTCTGTTCCCATAAAAATTCCCCTTTTTCTTATCGGTTTTATCAGTATGATATTCTCTCTTTCTAAAAATGTCAATTGAAATGTGCGTAGTATTTCCTTCTTTTCTTTGTTACACTATAGGTGATTATCATAGGAGAGGGGGCATCTTCGTGTCATTTACCTTTGAAATGTTAGAAGATAAAGTAGAATTTTTCGAGGCTGCAAACTTAGTTTCTCTAGAAAAAAAAATTAACGAACAAATTGATAATAATAAAGCACTTATGCTCGAGGTTCATCATATTTCTCACCAAATGATTATGGATCCTGAAAGCAAAAGACCTTATTATAGTGCGGTTGTTCATTTTAAATTAAAGAAATTACGCTAACTAAAAAAAGAGAGGCTCTTAAGAGCCTCTCTTTTTTTAGTTTAGAGTTTGAACGAGTACTGGTTTCCAGCCCTCATTGTCTACCCAATCAATATTCACATAATATTTTTTTCCACTTTGCTTATCCTGAACATCTCCATAAGCTTGGCTCTTTCCAGTCTTATCTCGACCAACCCAATGAAGCACTAATTGGTTTTCTGGAACTTCGACAGCAGTAGAAATCGCTTTTATCATCTCATTCCAATTTGCTGATCCTTTGTTAAACGTCCCCGCTGGTGATGTACCTTGTTCTGTTCCAACTGGCTTCCAAGAAGGTTTTGTATAAGCATCTTTTGCCTTTGATACAGTTTTTTCAGCTGGTATTTTCTCATTAGCTTTCGCTTCTTCTTCAGCTTTTTTCTTTTCTTCTTCAGCCTTTAGCTTCTCTTCTTCTTCCTTCTTCTTAGCCTCTGTTTTCTCTTTCTCTTGCTCGTTCTTCTTCGTCTCTTCTTTACCTTTTGCTTTCTCAGCTTTATTTTCTTTTGTTGTTTGCTGAGCTACCTTTTTATCATTAGAAGACGCTTGCTCTTTTGTGTCAGGAACAAACAATTGATATGCTACAATAGCTACTGCTACTAATACAATAGCGATTGCAATATTTAAAACACCGTTTTGACGGCGTTTTTGTTGTTTCTGTTGGAATCTAGATCCTCCTGCCATTCTTCAAACCTCCATGCAGTTTTTCATACTTGCTATTGTAACATTAAATCTAGAAAGGTTGAACATTTACAATAATATTTTCACGAAATGAAAACATTTCATAAATAATTGCAAGATTACTTTTCAATTTCTAATTGATGAATTGCCTCTACCATTTCTGCAAAAACTGGTGTGACTACATTTTCATTACTATCTGTTTCTATATCAACTACAACTAAAGCATATCTTGGGTTTTCATATGGAAAATAACCTGCAAACCAGCGATTCACCCTCTCTCCCTTTCCTGTTTGTGCCGTCCCAGATTTTCCAGCGACAGTTAGTGGCAACGAACGGAATGCGGTTCCCGTTCCTTTCTCCATCGTTACAACGGCTCTTAACAACTGTTGTAATTTTTTCATCTTTTCATAAGAAAGCTGTTTCCCATTTAATTTATGATTTTCAAATGTAAAAAAGTCGGTTCCATTTTTATACACTATTTTTTTCACAGCTTTCACTTCCATCTTCTCTCCACCTCTAGCAATTGTCGCCATCATATTCGCTATAGCTAGAGGTGACACACGTACATCTTTTTGTCCGACCATCGTTTGAGCAATCGCTTTTCTACTATCTTTATTTTCTTCGCTTTCCCAAATAATAGCACTCTTTTCTTCTGGCAATTGCTCAAATTCTGGTGTATGAAATACTGAACCTTTCCAACCTACCTTCTCACTTGCTCCTAAGGCCTCTAAATACGTTTCTAATACTCCCCTATCCTTTTGCATTAGTTCATCACCTAATACGGCAAACGTTCGATTACAGCTTCTAGCAAAGCTTTCCTTAAAGTTTAATGACCCCATCATAACTTGTGGAAGATTTTCACCGTATAAATCCGTATTACAGTTAAATGTACGATTAAACCGCACCAAATTCTCATCAATTACTGCTGCTGCAACTACTGTTTTAAAAACAGACCCCGGAAAATGAGGAGTTAACATTTGATTTTCAAGTGTAGATTTATATATCCTCCTATCATTCATCTGTAAAGAAGGCCTACTTACCATTGCTACAACTTCACTATTCTTTATGTCTAGTAATACTAACCCACCTTTTTTTATCCCGTTTTCATCTATAATCTTCTCTGCTCGTCGTTGCAACGTTTTATGTATTGTTGTTTGAATAGTAACTGGATAAAATGGATTTCCTGGTGAAGTGTATTTCGCCTGCTTCCCAAAAATCGGTTCTCCTTGTCGATCCACTTGATATAGTACTTTCGCTTCTCCATCAGTCAGTAAAAATTCATCAAATGATTGTTGCAATCCAGAAATACCAATTGGCGTTTGTTTCGAAGTTTTTTTCATTTCTCCATAACGCTTTTGAAATTCCTGTTCATTCTCTCCCACATCACCAATTAAATGATTTGCCTCCCCCATTTGCTTCAGTCGAACTTCTGCTGCTACAATACCTAAAATATCTAATTGATTTACCTTCTTCATCTGCTCGAGCGTTAATTGAAATGGGGTATTCTCCTTTCGTAATATAAATGCTTGATTCTTATTTTTCATTTGCAGTCTTATCTCTTGTCTCGACACACCAATGATATGCGCAATTTTCTCTAACATGTCATTTTTTATTTGTAAAAATGGAAAAACAATTAAGACTGGATATTCCTCTTCACCAATTTCCTTACCATTTCGATCTGTAAAATGCCCTCTTCCATTATCTACTGTAAGTGACTGTGTTCGTTGCGTAACACTTTTTTCAATCAGATTGATATTTCGGTCAGTAAATGATTCCGTATCTATAATCTGTATTTGGATTAAACGACAAAGTAATAAAAAAATCACACCCATAAAACAAATTAAAACAATTATAATTCTCCGTTTCATTTTCATAAAAAACACCTCGTCTATTGTAGTTTAGACGAGGTGTTTCACCTTTTATACAAATAAAAAATCACTCGTTTTTACACGAGTGATTTTTTACGTTATTTTACAGAGATAATCTCTACTTGCATTTCTCCACCTGGTGTTTGGATTGCTACCTTCTCACCAATTTGCTTACCTAATAAGCTTTTTGCGATTGGAGAATCGTTAGAAATTCTTCCTTCAAATGGATCGGCTTCTGCGCTACCTACGATTATGTACGCTTCTTCGTCTCCACCTGGTAACTCTTTAAATATTACTGTTTTACCTAATGTTACAACTGTAGACTCTTCACCATTGTCTTCAATGATAACCGCATTACGAATCATGTTTTCAAGTTGTGTAATACGTCCTTCTACGAATGCTTGCTCATCTTTCGCTGCATCATACTCAGAGTTCTCTGAAAGATCTCCGAAGCTACGTGCGATCTTAATACGTTCTACAACTTCTTTACGTCTTACTGTTTTTAATTGTTCAACTTCGTTCTCTAGTTTTTGCTTACCCTCTTGCGTCATAGGGTATGTTTTTTCTGTTGCCATGTTTTCCACTCCTTTTATATACCAATCCCCCGAAAAAAAGAGGAGTTCCATATGAAAACTCCTCCGCTTATATAGCGGAGGTTTCTAGCACACGTAGCACTAGTGGAGTTGTCACATACAACCCCTTATTCTCCAATTCTTCCTTATATAAAGAAGGTATGTATGGAAAGTTGATATAAATATGCCCTCACCTATTGGTAGGTGAGGTTTCATGTTTCATTGTATTCGATAAGAAGGGAAAAAATCCCTTCCTATCGTATATCTTTTACTATGCTATTACAAATTTACTTTTTGTTCAAGAATTGTTGCAATTTTTGTAACCATAATATCAATTGCAACATGGTTTTGTCCACCTTCAGGGATAATAATATCCGCGAATTTCTTAGAAGGCTCAATAAATTGATTATGCATTGGACGTACAACGTTTACGTATTGGTCGATAACTGAATCCATTGTACGACCGCGCTCTTCAATATCGCGCTGCATGCGGCGTAAAATACGAAGGTCTGCATCTGTATCAACGAACACCTTAATATCCATTAACTCACAAAGACGTGGGTCTTCTAAAATAAGAATTCCTTCTAAAATGATTACATCTTTCGGCTCAACTGGAATAATTTTTTCTGAACGCGTATGCAATGTATAGTCATATATAGGCTTTTCCACTTGCTCATATGCAAGCAACTGCTGCAAATGGTCAATTAACAAATCATTATCAAACGCTAACGGATGATCGTAATTTGTTTTTAAACGTTCTTCCATTGGTAAATGGCTTTGATCTTTGTAATAATAATCTTGCTCCAAGATTAAAATGGAATGACCTTTAAAATGGTCAAAAATCGCTTTCGTTACACTTGTTTTTCCTGATCCTGAACCACCAGCGATTCCAATTACAACAGGCTTATTCGTCCCCATTCGACTACCACTCTTTCTTATTGAAGTATGTTTTTGCGCATCATATTATTCACATACACTGGTTGATCCACTTTGAATTTCACGATTTGCAACGGATGTCTCGCTGCATCTAATTCGTTTCCATCCTCATCCCAAATTTTCTCCACCGTCTGCGTAAAGTTTTCTATTTCTGGCCCAAAGAACTCCACTTCATGTCCTGGTTTGAAGTGATTACGTTGCTCAAGCGTTACGATGCCCGTTTCTTCATTATAATCTAACACTAAACCAGCAAAATCATACGTTGTTTTCTTACTATGATTTCCAAACATTTGCTCTTGATGTCCTGGAACCCCTTCAAAGAATGCAGGAGCTGTATCACGATTTGCACATTTATCAAGTTCATCTAACCATTCTTGTTTAAACTCAAAGTTATCCGGATCCGCACAATACGCATCAATTACTTTACGATATACAGTTGCTACAGTCGCTACGTAATGGATAGATTTCATACGTCCTTCAACTTTTAAGCTATCAATTCCAATTTCAATCATTTTCGGAATTGATAAGATTAAATTTAAATCTTTTGGGCTCATCGCAAAGTGAGCATCTTCTTCTTGGAATAGAGGAAGCTCTTTTGCATCTTTATGTTGTGATACCGTTTGAACTAAATCATAATCCCAGCGGCAAGATTGACAACAACCACCACGGTTAGAGTCACGCGCTGTCATATGGTTACTTAATGTACATCTCCCTGAATACGCGATACACATTGCACCATGGACGAATGCTTCAATTTCAACATCAACTTTTTCTTTAATTTCTTTCATTTCTTCATAGCTTGCTTCACGAGCTAATACAAGACGATGTAAACCTTCTTCTTTCCAATACTGTGCTGCTTTCCAGTTGGATAGTGATTGTTGTGTACTTAAATGCACCTCAACAGAAGGAGCTACACGTTTACATGTCTCAATAATAAGCGGATCGGCAACGATAATTCCCGTTACGCCAGCTTTTTCAATCCCTTTTAAATATTCCTCTAGCCCATCCATATTTTCATTATGTGCAAAAATATTTGTTGTCACGTATATTTTTGCTCCATATTTCTTTGCAAATTCAACGCCTTCTGCCATGTCTTCCAGCGTAAAGTTACCTGCATTAGAACGAAGACCAAATTCTTGTCCACCTAAATATACAGCATCTGCCCCATAATGGATAGCTACTTTTAATTTTTCTAAGTTACCCGCAGGGATTAACAGTTCAGGTTTTTTCACAATAACGCGTTTGCCATCGATCACTCGTGAAATTTCTTGTACAGTCATTTCCTACACCCTCCTCGTTTAGTAAACCGTTTCTTTAAAGAAGAATCCTGTATCTAACGGACGATTTACCGGTTGTATTTCTTCTATCTCTTTAAATAAATCATCTTTCACGTCATAATACGCATCACGATCTTCTACACATAAATCAATCGCCTTACGATATTTCTTCGTCACCTCAATAATGTACTCAGAACTTTTTAGGACACCATCAATTTTTAAGCTATCGACTTCAGCATCGATTAGTTCCTCTAACTCATCGATGAAACAAATATCATTCGGACTCATAATGTGAGTACCATTTTCATCTTCATAAATTGGATATTTGTTATTACGTTCTGGGTCGTATAAGAACATATTCTCTTCATACTTTTTCTTTTCAATGTCGAGATTACGCCCTTGATACTCAAAATAGTTTCCTACTAGTGAACGCTTCGATTGGAACATACAAGTCATACCGTGAATTTGCACTTCAAGTTCCACTTCAGCATTTTCTTTTAATTCAGCAATTTCATCTAAGCTAAGCTCACGAGCTAATACAGCGCGTTTCGCTCCTCTTTGCCCCCAATAGTTACAAGTAAACCAGTTTGTTGCTGTCGTTTCTGTATTCCAGTGAAGTTGCATATTTGGTGCAACTTCACGAACAGCCATTAATACCGCTGGATCTCCGAAAACAATCGCATCTACATTTACCTCATTTAAAAAGGCAACATAGTCCGTTAATTCTTCTATTTTATCATTGTGGAACATCGCATTCATTGCAACGTATACTTTCACACCATTTTCATGTGCAATGTTTACAGCTTGTTTCACATCTTCACGTGAAAACTCTCCTGCCAAACGTAAACCAAACTTTTGTTCACCAACCATTACTGCATCTGCCCCTGCTTTCGCAAGAGGTTCAATATCCGCCACCGCTCTAGGCGTTACTAACAATTCAGGTTTCTTCATACTTTTGTCACCCTCTCTTTTTACTTACAGCCACTCCATCGCCAATTGGGAAAATCGTTGTATCATATCCTTCATGATTCATAAGCCATTCATTGTACGTCTTAATACGACGAATCAAACCACGGGTACGTCTATTTTCAATTTTCTCTTTTGTCGTCACAAGACCATGGTACATAACGTTATCTGAAATAATAACACCACCAGGATTTAATAACGGTTCGTATAAGTCAAAAAAGCGACGATACTGCCCTTTCGCTGCATCAATAAAAATAACATCAAATGTTCCATGTTCTTTCACTTGTTCGCCCGTTTCTAAAGCATCACCGTAAATAACAGAAATACGGTCTGTTACCGAGGAACATTCTATATATTCAAGTGCCTTTTCATATCGTTCACGATTGCGCTCTACTGTCACAATGCGAGAGTTCGGAATAGCTTGCATCATACGAATACTAGAATAACCGATTGCTGTTCCAAGTTCTAAAATACTTTCCGGTCCAACTAAACGTAAAAATTGCAGCATAAATTCCATTCCAAGTCGATCCATAATCGGCACATGGTTTTCAGTTGCATACTCTTCCATTTCAAGAATTAATTTATCTTTTGGATCAATAAATGATAATAGGTACTCGTTAACTGCATCCTCCATAATTGGTCCTCCTTATTTACATGGAGAAGTGCCTCTATGACGCGTCAACCTTTGTCTTTTCACACATAGAATGCAATAAAAATACAAGCCAGTTTCACCCTTAGCTTGTACGTCCCGTTTTGATATTAAAAACGATTCTTCTGCCAGTTTTTAACCCGATATATTTTACCACAAAAAAGAGGGATATGCGACCCTTTTCGCTATCCCTCCCCATTTCACTGTTTTTTCGTAATGTATTTTTGCTTTAATGCATTATGTTCTTCTAATGTTTTCGCATAATACACTTCACCACTTGGTGCAGCTAAGAAATAATAATAATCTGTTTGCGCAGGATCTAACGCTGCTTCCACTGAATGTTTACCAGAGTTTGCAATCGGTCCAACTGGCAACCCTTTCACAACATACGTATTGTACGGTGAGTTTATTTTCAAGTCTTCGTATAATACACGTTGTTTATGCTTCCCAAGCGCGTATAATACCGTCGGATCCGTTTGAAGCGGCATGCCTTTCGCTAAACGATTATAGAAAACACTAGAGATTTTTTGGCGATCAGTAAAGCCAGTAGCCTCTTCTTCAATAAGTGAAGACAACGTGAGAAGTTGATGAACATCCCAGTTCTTCGCTTTCATTTTCGCCTCATTTTGAACAATAATTGCATTTGTTTTCTCAAGCATTGGGATTACAATTTCTTCTAATTTCGTATCCTTTTTATAGAAAGAATACGTTGCTGGATATAAGTATCCTTCTAGTGGATATTTAATGTTGCTATCAAAAATTTTATCTGTTAATAGCTTCGGATACTTTTGCTGCATTTTTTGAATAAATGCTTTATCGTTTAATTGACGCACAACATCATCTTTATTCCACTTTAATTCTGCCGCAATCACTTCAGCAATTTCAGTTACTTGCGCCCCTTCTTTAATCGTCACTTTATAAAGAGCCGGACGATGTACGTTGCCAGATGACATTTGTTCAATGACATCGTTAGCACTCATCGAAGGATTTAATAAATATGTACCTGCTTGTAAGCTTTTCGACTTAAATTTCGTATAAAAACTAAAAACTGTACTGCTTTTCACAGCACCTTTTCCTTCTAAAATCTCACCGATTTTACTTGTAGATGACCCCTTTGGAATCTCTACCTCAATCTCTTTTTTATTTCCACTATCAACTGGCCCTAATGCAGATGAAATATACGCATAGACTGATCCACAAACTAAAAGCAGTGCGATAATCGAAATTAAAAAAATGCGTCTACGCTTCTTCTTCACTTGATTCTCTACCAAAATTCTTCCTCCTTATTCAATTGTAGACCGTATACACTTCCTCTATACAATGCCCTACAAACATAAAGCAAAACCAATCATTTCTAAATAATCGGTGACAGCTACTTATTTAAAGCCTTTTTTCATACAACCCGTCTTATTATACTATAAACAATTAAGTAGTTTCGACAAAAAATCTGTCATTTTGCATATGAATACAAAAAAGGCGAACTGTGTACACAGTTCGCCTTTTTATCCATTACTATTCTTCTTCTTGCTCATCAGCAAGAGTGTTAAACATTTCTTGTACCATTTCCCACTCTTCTTCAGATTCAATTGAAAGTAATGTTCCGCCCTCTTCTTCGCTTTGCTCGTATGCCATTGCATCGAAGATTTGGTCTCCATCTTCGTCTACTTCACCGATTGGAGAGAAGACTACGTAAGATTTTTTGCCGAATTTTTCAGCATCAAAAGTGAAAATAATTTCACATAAATGTTCGTTTCCTTTTTCGTCTACAATTGTAATTTGATTTTCTTCCATTTTGGTCACCTCTTATTTACTATCTAAAAATCCTTGTAAGATCACGACTGCAGCCATCTTATCGATTACCTGTTTTCGCTTCTTACGGCTCACATCAGCTGAAATGAGCAGACGTTCCGCTGCCATCGTCGACAAACGCTCGTCCCACATTACAACTTCTAATTGTAACAGATTTCGCAGGTTTTCTGCAAATTGCTGGCACGCTTCACCACGAGGGCCGATTGTACCATTCATATTTTTAGGTAAACCTACTACTATTTTGTCCACATTGTACTGTTTTACCAGCTCAGAAATACGGTCAAAACCAAAGTGGCCTCGTTCTTCGTTAATCCTGATTGTTTCCAGCCCTTGTGCTGTCCAGCCCATCTCATCGCTCATTGCAACACCGACTGTTTTAGTACCAACATCTAAACCTAATATCCGCATAAACTACTCCTCACGATGATGTTTCAAGTAAGACTTCACAAGTTCTTCAATTATCTCATCACGTTCAAGCTTGCGAACGATGCTTCGTGCATCTTTATGGCGAGGTATGTATGCTGGATCTCCACTTAATAAATAACCGACGATTTGGTTAATCGGATTATAACCTTTTTCTTGAAGTGCATCATACACAGTTAAAAGTACATCATTTACATGGACACTCTGTTTTTCATCTTGAATGCTAAACTTCATTGTCTTATCAAAACCGTCCATTTCAAGCACCTCACTTGTAAGTAGTAAGTATAGGGAGAAGAACTTCTCCTCTCCCTACCATTGTACACTACTATCTCTTTATTTTGAAACAGATTTAACGTACTCTTGTACAAACGCTAAAGCTTCCTCTACTTGCGCTGGGTTTTTACCGCCTGCTTGTGCCATATCAGGACGGCCACCACCGCCGCCTCCACAACGAGAAGCTACTTCTTTCACAAGTTTACCCGCATGGTAACCTTGACTAATTAAATCTTTCGTTACGCCAGCTAAAATATTTACTTTATCGTCATTTACAGACGCTAATACAACAACTGCAGACTCTAATTTATTTTTAAGGTCATCCATCATTGTACGTAAGTTGTTCATATCTGCAACATTTACTTTTGCCGCTAATACGTTCACGCCATCAACTGTCATTACTGAATCAGTTAAGTTTCCAGCTTCGATATTGCTTAATTTCGCAGCAAGAGATTCGTTTTCTTTTTGAAGTTGTTTTACTTCAGTAAATAAACCATCAACTCTTGTTAAAATATCTTTCGGATTTGTTTTCATTTTTCCTGCTGCTTCTTTTAATAAACCTACTTGATCGTTCATTAATTCGTATGCAGACTTACCAGTTACCGCCTCAATACGACGAGTTCCTGCACCGATACCAGACTCAGCAACGATTTTGAAAATACCGATAGAAGCTGTGTTATCAACGTGACAACCACCGCAAAGCTCTAAGCTGTAATCGCCTACTTGCACAACGCGTACAACATCACCGTATTTTTCACCGAATAATGCCATTGCGCCCATTTCTTTCGCTTCTTCGATTGCTTTTTGAGAAATCGCAACATCAATACTTTCCCAAATTTTTTCATTTACGATACGCTCAATTTTTTCTAATTCATCAGCTTGTACTTGACCGAAGTGAGAGAAGTCAAAACGTAAACGTTCAGATGTTACAAGAGAACCCGCTTGGTTAACATGCGTTCCCAGTATATCTTTTAATGCTTGGTGCAGTAAGTGAGTTGCTGTATGGTTTTTCACAACGCTACTACGGTTTTTCGTATCGATAAGAGCTTTTACAGCCGCTTCTTTCGTTAATGTACCCTCTTCAACAACAACTTTGTGTAAATTTTGACCATTTGGTGCTTTTTGTACGTCTTTTACAACAACTTTCACGCCGTCAGCAAGAAGGTAACCACGGTCTGCAATTTGCCCACCGCTCTCAGCGTAGAATGGCGTTACATCAAGCATTAATTGTCCTTCTTCACCTGCTTGTAAGCTATCTGTATACTCACCATTTTTCACAAGTGCAACAACGTTACTTTCTGTTGCAACTGTACCGTAACCAACGAATTCGCTCGCTACTTTAACTTCACCAAGTACACCGCCTTGAACTTGCATAGAATCAACGTCTTGACGAGCAGCACGTGCACGCTCACGTTGTTTCTCCATTTCATTTTCAAAGCCCGCTTGATCAACTGTCATACCAGCTTCTTCTGCATATTCTTCTGTTAATTCAATTGGGAAACCGTACGTGTCGTATAGGCGGAACGCATCTACGCCAGAAATAACAGTTGTTTTTTCTTCTTTCGCTTTTGCAATTACTTCAGCTAAAATTGATTCACCATCATGAAGTGTTTCATGGAAACGCTCTTCTTCATTTTTCACAACTTTTGCGATGAAATCTTTCTTTTCAAGTACTTCTGGATAGAAGTCTTTCATTACTTCTCCAACAACCGGTACTAATTCAAACATGAACGGACGGTTGATGTTTAATTTCTTAGAATAACGAACAGCACGGCGTAATAAACGACGTAACACATAACCACGGCCTTCGTTAGATGGAAGAGCACCGTCACCAACAGCGAATGTTACTGTACGGATATGGTCAGCAATTACTTTAAACGCCATATCTTTTTCTAAATCGCCATTGCGATATTTCTCACCAGAAATTGATTCTGTTGCACCAATCATCGGCATGAATAGGTCTGTATCAAAGTTCGTAGGTACATCTTGAACGATAGATGTCATACGCTCTAGACCCATTCCTGTATCGATGTTTTTCTTAGGAAGTGGCGTATATGAACCGTCTGGATTATGGTTAAATTGAGAGAATACAAGGTTCCATACTTCTAAGTAACGCTCGTTTTCTCCGCCCGGATATAATTCTGGGTCACTAAAGTCATTACCGTAAGATTCACCGCGGTCATAGAAAATTTCTGTATTCGGTCCACTTGGTCCTTCACCGATATCCCAGAAGTTTTCTTCTAAACGGATGATGCGTTCTTTTGGAACACCCATTTTCTCATTCCAAATTGTGAATGCTTCTTCATCTTCCGGATGAATTGTAACAGATAGTAATTCTTTATCGAATCCGATCCATTTGTCGCTCGTTAGAAATTCCCAAGCCCAAGTAATTGCTTCTTCTTTGAAGTAATCACCGATTGAGAAGTTCCCTAACATTTCAAAGAATGTATGGTGACGAGCCGTTTTCCCAACGTTTTCAATATCGTTTGTACGAATTGATTTTTGTGCATTTGTAATACGTGGATTTTGTGGGATTACACGACCATCAAAATATTTCTTTAATGTCGCTACACCACTATTAATCCATAGAAGAGATGGATCCTCATGAGGAACTAGTGATGCACTTGGTTCTACTGCATGTCCTTTTTCTTGGAAAAAGTCTAAAAACATTTGACGAATTTGTGCGCCTGTTAGTTGTTTCATTGTATTTTCCTCCTTAAATATAAAAAACTCCCGCCCCTAATAAAAGGGACGAGAGTTAACTCGCGATACCACCCTAATTATGAATTGATTATTATAACAATCAATTCATCACCTCATGGTGCCGTAACGTGGCAAGACGGCAGTGATTAGCTGCTCTCAGGATTAGCTTTCTGTTACCCTTCATTTAAAGCTTCTTTCAGCCATTGGAAGCTTCTCTCTATAAATGGACTGTAACATACTTGTTCCGTCATTGATTTAATGTATTATATGACTAAATATAATAGAATTCTCTTAAGTTTGTCAATGTAGATAATAATAATTATATTGTACTACACACATTTTCGTTAGCTACATAAGCATCTACTTTTCATTTTAAATATCTTCTCTTTTCCAAAGAGGCCTCACATGAACGATCACTGTACGAATAACAGCTAAAATTGGAACCGATATTAGCAATCCTACAATCCCGGCTATCTCTCCTCCAACTAGTAATGCGAGCATAATAATAACGGGATGCATACGAAGCGACTTACCAACGATGTAAGGCGATAAAATGTTACTTTCCAAAAATTGCAAAATAGCAATTGTAATCCCCGCCTTAATGAGTAAACTCGTTGATACCGTTGCCGCAATCATCAACGTGGGAATCGCCCCTAAAATAGGACCAAAGTACGGGATTATATCCGTTACCCCAATAATAATGCCGAGCAGCAATGGATATTTCATACCGATAAACCAAAAAGAAAGAACAGATACTCCCCCTAATACTAAGCAAACAAATAACTGTCCTCGAATATAACTTCCGAGTGACTTATCAATTTCTTTCGCAAGCATTTGACCCGTACTACGCCACTTACTCGGGACTAATTTCCAAAATATATGATAAAACTCACCGTAATCTTTTAATATGTAAAATACAATGAATGGAATTAAGAAAATAATGAGTAACGAATCCAGTACACCACGAGCTGTGCTCATGACTTTATTTAAAAGCGCTTGAATCTTCGTTTCTACACCACCAAAAATTTGTTTCACCTTTTCATGAATAAATGATGGGAAATTCGCTGTTTGTTCTGTAACTCCATCCATCCAAGAATCGTACATTTTTGTAAACTGTGGAAATTGTTCATTAATTTCTTGTAACTGTTTAATAACAACTGGCGTTCCTTTATAAATTCCATAGCCAATTCCACCAAAGAAAAGAATATAAATGAGCAAAATAGCAAGTGTGCGTGGCATTCCTTCCTTATGGATTTTTTCAATTAAAGGGTGTAATAAATAAGCAATAAAACAAGCAATAAAGAACGGTGTGATCGCCACTTTAAATACAAAAATAATCGGTGCCCATAGTGGCTTAATTTTTAAAAAGACGAGCAAACAAAGAAAAACGAGTAACAATAATCCTAAACGATATATCCAAATGATTTTAAGATTCTTCACACGAAAAACCTCCTCCATCTTTATTTTGAAAATAAATAGGTTAGGTTATGTGCAAAAGTTTTAAAATCTTTTTATACAGACCATACTGTTTTTTAAAGACGTACATATATTTAACATAATAAGGACAACCACCCCTGAAAATACAGAATGTCAAAATATAATCAGGAGGGCTCATAATGATCTTATTTATGCTTGCATTATCCGCACTTTTTATGCTTCTTGAATGGATTTGTATCGGGTTTGGTATTTGGAAAGGCTTCTTTATTCGTTCCTCACGAAAGGAAAGAGCGAAGCACTTATGGCATTATGGAATGCTTGGCGTTGGATGCTACGGTTTATCTTATCTCTTCTCTGAAATCGGACTTTTATATTTGCATACAAGCGCATAAAAAAACTCCCTTATCATAAAGGGAGTTTTTTACGCCTTATAAATAAGACTTAATCATCTTACGTGCTTTTTTCACATTGCGTTTTGAGAATACATCTTGTTTGCGAGCATATTGATATGCTGCAGCTCCAACACCTAATGCGATTAATGAATTGCGTAGATTCAAAGTAAATCCCCCTTTTCGTTATCCGATCGTTCTTTCATTATCATCAAATAAATCATCAAGAGAGCTTAATGAACCATCTTCCTCTACTTGATGTGTATGGATTTTCCCCTTTGAAACCGATAATTCAATATAACAATTCCAGCAATAAAATTGGTTGACACCTATTTTTCCGATGTCTTTCCCTTTGCAATTTGGACAACTGAACATATGGCTTTCATCTCCTTACAGTCTCCCAGATTCTATTCGCCATTATGTCCAAACTGCATTCATTTATACATTGCTAGAACCTTTCAACGTTATACGTTTGAAAGGTTCACTATATAATTTCACCTTGTTACATGAAATCATACGGTGAAATGTTTTCCACGTCCATTTCTTCACCATTAACCGTCACCATCTGCACTTCTCCTTGTGATTCTTGCAATCGGCCAGCTAAAGTCGTTTGACGCATTGCATCATCAAGGCGATTTACACCGGATTGAAACGCTGCTTCCTCCCCGCAAATAATAAGGAATTTCTTACTCCTTGTAATACCCGTGTAAATTAAATTACGACGTAACATACGGTTATAGCTTTTTACAATCGGCATAATAACAATCGGAAATTCACTACCTTGTGATTTATGAATCGAGCAGCAATATGCATGTGTAATTTGATTTAAATCTGGCTTTGTATACGTTACTTCAATCCCATCAAATGAAACGATAATCATATCTTGTTGCTCAACGTTTTCTTTCGCATAAAACACCGAAACGATTTCTCCGATATCACCATTAAATACTTGGCTTTCCGGCTGATTGACTAATTGAAGTACTTTATCACCTCTGCGGTATACAACGTCACCGTAGGCAATTTCTTTACTTTTTTCTTTTTTCGGATTGAACACTTCTTGGAGAGCTTCATTTAACACATTAATACCTGCCGGTCCGCGGTACATAGGTGCCAACACTTGTACATCTCTTGCGCTAAACCCTTTCGTCTTCGCGTTTTCACATACTTTTTTTACAACTTCAACAATTTGAGCACCTGCACAGCTGATAAATGAACGATCTTTTTTATTTTGCGCTAAATCTGGTGGAAGTGTTCCGTCTTTTATCGCATGGGCAAGTTGAATAACAGATGACCCTTCCGCTTGACGATAAATTTCTGTAAGCTTGACCGTTGGAACCGCACCTGCATTCAATAAATCTTTTAACACTTGTCCAGGTCCTACAGATGGCAACTGATCTTCATCACCTACAACGATAACTTGAATATTTGTCGGAAGTGACTTGAATAGCTGATTTGCAAGCCAAATATCTACCATCGAAAACTCATCAATAATAAGGAGCTTCCCTTGTACAGGGTCTGTTTCATTGCGCTGAAAAGATCCTTCTGGCGTCCATCCAAGCAGACGATGAATTGTGCAAGCTGGAAGTCCTGTCGATTCACTCATGCGCTTCGCCGCTCTTCCAGTTGGGGCCGTTAATAATATTGGAAATGGATTATCATCACTATATTCATTCGGATTTAATGATACTCCGTGAAGTGACGCATACATTTCAACAATTCCTTTAATAACTGTTGTTTTCCCCGTCCCTGGTCCACCTGTTAATAACATCATCGGCTTATGAAGTGCAGTTTGAACTGCTTCTTGCTGAAGCGGCGCATACTGTACCTTTAGCTGTTCTTCAATTTCTCCTAATGTTTTTAACACTTCTGCTTCAGGGAATGCAGGGGTTTCTTCTTGATTCATAAGACGACGAATTGACTTTACAACGCCTTTCTCAGAATAGAATAAAGAAGCTAAATACACTCGCTCTTCTTCTATAATGACTTTCCCTTCGCTTTGCATCATTTCAACACAGCCTACAATATCTTCCTCAGTCACTCTGCCTTCTTGATTATTTAAAAGTGACATCGTTTCTCTTACAAGCTGACCTTTTTCCATATACACGTGACCGAGTTGTAATGAAATATTCTCTAACGTATAAAAACACCCTGCACGTACACGGTCGTCGTGATTGCCCGTTATTCCGATTGCACGTCCTATATCATCTGCTCTTCCAAATCCAATTCCGTCCACTTCTTCAATAAGTTTATACGGATTATTACGAATCACTTCTAATGTCATCTCTTTATATTGCTGATAAATTTTAATAGAAAGTTTTGTTCCAAAACCGTAACCATTTAAAAAACTCATCACTTTCTCGAGCCCTTGATGCTCAATAATCGTCTCATATATTTCCTGCGCCTTTTGCTTGTTTACAACACCATTTAGCGCATCAGGATCATCCATAATTTTAGAAATCGCATGCTCACCGAGATGGTCCACGATCTTTTCGGCTGTACGCTTTCCAATCCCTTTAAATAAATCGCTCGCTAAATATTGCACCATACCTGCTTTTGTTTGTGGCAGTTCTTTTTTAAACGTTTCAACTAAATATTGTTTTCCATACTTTGGGTGGTCTTTAAAATGACCTGTTAATGTAAACACTTCATCTTCATGCATACGGGGAAAATGACCGTTTATCATTACTTTTTTTTCGTCGTATGTTTCATTCGTTTCAATGACTTTCATACTGACAACGGAATAGAGGTTTTCTTCGTTGTGGAAAATGGTATGAAGAACTTGCGCTTTTATAAATTTTTTCTCTTCCTCAAACAAATCCATTGCATGTTGATTTCCCATATTTCCTCTCCTTTCCGAGTTCTTTTCACTTTAATGAGCAGTACATCCCCCACCTCTTTCACAGTCTTTAGATGAGGGGTAACTGCGCATTAAACTATAATTTCACTTTATTCAGCTTCTTGCTCTAATAAACGAATACCATTACCAGCTAAAAAGTGGTCTGCTTGAATTTCAGTCGCTTTCTTAAATAAAGTAAGAGCTTTCTCGTTATTTTCTTCGAATACGTACGCAACACCTAAATTATAATACGCATCTGCATGCTCTTCATCCATTTCTAATACCTTTTCAAAATAAGGTTTCGCCTCTTGAATATGTTCTAGTCGCGCGAAGCAAAGTCCGCATTGGAAAACAGCTTCTACATCATTTTCATCTAATTCAGTTGCTCTTTGTAAAAATGGCAGCGCAAGACGGTCATTGCCAAGTTGCACATGCGTGATACCTAACATAAATGTTACATCAGCTGATTGTAATCCCGCTTGCATCGCTTGTTCAAATACAGCCTTTGCCTCTGCAAATTGCTCTTGACCGTAATATACATTTCCTAAGCCATAATAAGCAGCCGCAGATTTACCATCTAATTCTAATGCACGTTTATAAAATACAATTGCTCGCTCACTATCACCTAATACATCTAATAAATTCGCAAAGTTAATGTATCCAAGCGCATCTTTCGGATTTTCTTCGATTACTTCTGTGAAATTTTTAGCTGCTTCTTCCCAGTTTCCTTCTTGCATATATTTAATACCTGTTTCAAGTTTGTTTGACATATCCTTCACCTCTACAACAAATTATAACAAAGAATGTATTTTCCAAGCGAACGAAAATTCGCTTTATGTAAAAGAAACCTCTAACCGCTAATCGGCAGAGGCTTCTCGTGTTATCCTAAATAATCTAATTTCTTACCACTATGATATACTTCATCAATTGTAGCGCCGCCTAAGCACTCATCTCCATCATAGAAAACAACTGCTTGGCCTGGCGTAATCGCACGAATTGGCTCATCACAAAGAATACGAACTGTATTTTCATCAACGATTTGAACCGTTACTTTATTGTCTGCTTGACGATAACGGAATTTCGCTGTACACGTAAATTCTTTTTCCTTCGCTTTATTACTTACCCAGCCTACATTCGTAGCAATAACTTCATCACCATATAGAAGTTCGTTATGGAATCCTTGGTCAACATATAAAATGTTTTCTTTCAAGTTTTTCCCAACAGCAAACCACGGATCACCATTACCACCAATACCAAGGCCATGACGTTGTCCAATTGTATAATACATTAAACCATCATGTTTCCCTTTCACTTCACCAGATAATGTTTGCATCACACCTGGTTGCGCCGGTAAATAGTTACTTAAGAAATCTTTAAAGTTACGCTCACCGATGAAGCAAATACCAGTACTATCTTTCTTCGCCGCTGTCGCTAAACCAGCTTCTGTCGCCATTTCGCGAATTTGTGGTTTCTTTAATTCACCTAATGGGAACATTGTTTTTGATAGTTGCTCTTGGCTTAATTGATTTAAGAAATATGTTTGATCTTTATTGTCATCAACGCCGCGAAGCATTTTATATTCGCCGTCCATATAAGCAACGCGTGCATAATGACCTGTTGCTACATAATCAGCACCAAGTGCAATTGCATGCTCTAAAAATGCTTTAAATTTAATTTCTTTGTTACACATTACATCTGGGTTTGGTGTACGACCAGCTCGGTACTCATCTAAAAAGTACGTAAATACTTTATCCCAGTATTGTTTTTCAAAGTTTACTGCATAATACGGAATGCCGATTTGGTTACACACTTCAATTACATCATTGTAATCTTCTGTTGCTGTGCAGACACCATTTGCATCTGTATCATCCCAGTTTTTCATAAAAATTCCGATTACATCATAACCTTGCTCTTTTAATAAAAGAGCTGCTACAGATGAATCGACGCCACCGGACATCCCGATGACAACGCGTGTTTCTTGAGGTAGTTTGTTCATCATGTCACCTCCCATGCTAATTTTGTGTTAATCGCTTCACGATTTTCACTGTTTCGTACGCCGCTTTTTCAATTTGCTCTTTCGTATTTCCAAGTCCGAAACTAAAGCGTACGGATGAACGTATTTGATCGGAGTCTTTTCCGAACATCGCCACTAATACATGTGATGGATCAATCGAACCAGCTGTACAAGCAGAACCACTTGATACTGCAATACCAGCTAAGTCTAGGTTTACAAGAAACGGTTCAATATTCATTCCTGTAAAACTTATATTAAACACATGTGGTAAGCGATATTCCAAGTCTCCGTTTACCTCGAAATGAATGTCCTCATTTTTGAAGACAGATACCATTATATCTTTAAACTCTTCATATTGGGCATTTTTTTGCTCACGAGTTTTTTCAGCTAGCGAAACTGCATGTTGAAGTCCAACAATACTAGGTACATTTTCAGTACCAGCACGACGTTTTCTTTCTTGCTCTCCGCCTATTAATAACGGTTCAAATTTCACATTTGCACCAGCATATAGGAACCCTACACCTTTTGGGCCGTTAATTTTGTGAGCGGAAATCGATAATAAATCAATACCAAACTCTTTCACATCTATTTCTATTAAACCGTAAGCTTGTACAGCATCTGTGTGGAAATAAGCTTGATGCTCTTTTAACAACTTTCCTATTTCCACAATTGGTTGTATTGTCCCTACTTCATTATTCCCGAACATAATAGATACAAGAATCGTCTCTTCCGTTAGTGCCTTTTGTATGTCAGAAACTTGAACACGCCCTGTTTCATCAACAGGTAAATACGTCACTTCAAATCCTTCACGCTCTAACAATTCACACGTATGCAAAATCGCATGATGTTCAATTTGCGTTGTAATAATGTGGTTACCTTTATGACGATTCGCACGCGCTACACCTATAAGCGCTAAATTATCAGCTTCTGTACCACCGCTCGTGAATATAATTTCATTTGGACTCGCGTGAATGCTACGTGCACACACACGTCTCGCCTCATCTACCGCATGGCGCGTTTGACGCCCATAAAAGTGAATACTAGACGGGTTTCCAAATGTTTCTGTCATATATGGAATCATCTTTTCGACCACTTCTGGGTGAGTCGGAGATGTCGCAGCATGATCTAAGTAAATGCGTTCCATTAAATCTCCTTCTTTCCAAATCGTTTCACAAGGAATTAAATGTAAAACATATAGCCCCCGTGATTTTCTTCCTCATAACGTACTAAATCTTCTAAAGTTGTACTATCTAATACTTCTTGCACTGCATCACGAACACGCATCCATAATTGGCGTTGTGCTGGTTCTTCTTCTTCTATCATTTCTACAACACTAATTGGACCCTCTAGTACACGGATTACATCTCCAGCTGTAATGTTGACTGGCTGATCAGATAATACATATCCGCCATATGCACCACGCGTACTCTTTACAAGACGAGCGTTACGAAGTGGTGAAATTAATTGCTCTAAGTAATGCTCAGATAGGTCATGTGCCTGTGCAATTGATTTTAATGAAATTGGGCCTTCACCAAACTTTTTTGCAAGGTCGATCATAATTGTTAAGCCGTAGCGGCCTTTCGTTGAAATCTTCATCTATTTTGCACCTCTTTTCAAATTTTCACTTCTATTGGTTATATCTTATTTATCCCGCCATTTGCGGGCAGTAAAACTCCCACCTCACAATTCGGCTGGAGCAAAGAAGTTAGGTGGGGGATGAACAAAACCCCCACTAATTAAAGTTTCACTTTATAAAAGAACACAATTTAAAATCCTATGAAATTATAGCATAATATAGTATTATAAGAAATTTCAACTTGTGTATCAAAATGATAACATAAAATCACATTGAAAAACTCGGAAATTATTACAATTGAAAGAAAAATAGGAATATTCGTATTCATTTTCCCCACAAAACAGCATCCTATTTCAAATTTCATCAAAAAAAATGATACGATAGAATGAGATTATACATTAAGGGAGAGGGTCAAATGAAACAACCACTCGCACATCGAATGCGCCCTACAAATATTCAAGAAATTATCGGACAACAGCATTTAGTTGGTGAAGGCAAGATTTTATGGCGAATGGTCCAAGCAAATCATTTTCAATCAATGATTTTATACGGTCCTCCAGGCACAGGAAAAACATCAATTGCTAGCGCAATTGCAGGAAGTACTGGAACCCTGTTTCGCCTCTTAAACGCTGTTACTCATAATAAAAAAGATATGGAAGTTGTCGTACAAGAAGCGAAGATGCATCGGCACCTCGTTTTAATTTTGGATGAAGTTCATAGGCTAGATAAAGCGAAGCAAGACTTTCTATTACCCCATTTAGAAAGCGGACTTCTTACTTTAATTGGTGCAACGACAAGCAATCCGTTCCATGCTATTAATTCTGCTATTCGAAGTCGTTGTCAAATCTTCGAATTACACGCATTAACAGAAGATGATATTTTAATTGGCTTAAAACGAGCGCTTGAAGATAAAGAAAAAGGGCTTGGGGAATATGATGTAACTGTTACGGATGAGGCATTACATCACTTTGCAAATGCGTCAGGCGGAGATATGCGCTCAGCTTATAATGCACTTGAACTAGCTGTTTTATCTAGCTTTACAACTGACGACAAAGCCGCGGAAATTACACTTGAAATCGCGGAAGAATGCTTACAGAAAAAGAGTTTTGTTCACGACAAAGGTGGCGATGCTCACTATGACGTTTTATCTGCTTTTCAAAAATCAGTACGCGGAAGTGATGTGAACGCCGCACTTCATTATTTAGCACGTCTTATTGAAGCTGGTGACTTACAAAGCATCGGTAGACGTCTGCTTATTATGGCATATGAAGATATCGGACTTGCTAGCCCACAAGCTGGACAACGTACACTTGCAGCGATTGAATCAGCTGAACGGGTCGGCTTCCCAGAGGCACGCATACCACTTGCAAATGCTGTTATTGAACTTTGTCTATCACCGAAATCAAACTCGGCCTATAAAGCACTCGATGCCGCACTACACGATTTACGTAATGGCCAAACAGGCGATATTCCAAGTCATTTAAAAGATAGTCATTATAAAGGAGCCGAATCGTTAGGAAGGGGCATCGGATATTTATATCCACACGATCACCCAAACGGTTGGGTACAACAACAATACTTACCTGATAAAATTAAAAATAAGCAATATTATAAACCGAAAACGACAGGAAAATTTGAACAAGCACTTTCTACTGTTTATGAAAGATTACAAAGTTCGCATAAAACGAAGAATAAAGGGTAATATAAGCGAAAACGTCACCATTACGGAGGGTTCGCTTATGAAAACACGTCAAGATGCATGGACAAAAGAAGACGATCTCCTTTTAGCAGAAACTGTTTTACGACATATTCGCAGCGGAAGTACACAAATAAAAGCATTCGATGAAGTTGGTGATACATTAAACCGAACTTCAGCAGCTTGTGGCTTTAGATGGAATGCTGAAGTAAGACCATATTATGAAGATGCGGTGCAAATCGCAAAAAAACAACGTAAAGAATTAAAGCGTTCGGAAGCTAAAATAGAAAAAGAGCAGTTCACACAAACTCGGCAGCTCGTAATCGATGCCGAGTTTTCAGAAGATATTGTCCCAAATAAACAAGGTCTTACAATGCAAAATGTCATCTCATTTTTGCAAAACTTGGAGCACAATAACCCTTCACTCGCAAAGTTACAAACTGAAAATGACGTATTACAAGATCAGCTCACTTCCCTGCAAAAAACGAATAATGAACTTGAAGCAAAATTAGCTGTTCTCACAAAAAAACAACAAGCAATCGAAGAAGATTATGCAATGCTTGTTAGAATTATGGATCGTGCTCGAAAACTTGTTTCGGTCGAAGAACAAGAAGAGCAAATTGCTCCGATTTTCAAAACCGATCAAAATGGAAATTTAGATATTATATATTCTGCAGAAAACTAAAAACAGGGATGCCACTTTTTCAACTAAGTGACATCCCTGTTTATTTTCCCTTAGTGAAAAAGCCCCACAGTAAATGTAATTATATTAACGATTCGACATCGATATTTCTTTAAAACATACAAAAAGCATATATCCTAAACGATATATGCTTCCTTTTTATTCTTGCCCTACACGCTTCACTTCTACGTTTTTAATACGCTCACGTACAACGTGACTTGCCATAATTAAACCAGCCACAGATGGTACGAACGCATTTGAAGAAGGTGGTAATTTTGCTTTACGAATTTTTGCATTTTCGTCTGGTACGATTTCTTTACGTACTTCTTCACGAATTACGATTGGGTTTTCGTCAGAGAAGACAACTTTTACACCTTTTTTAATACCATCTTTACGAAGCTTCGTACGAATTACTTTCGCAATTGGATCTGTATGTGTTTTAGAAATGTCCGCAATACGGAAACGAGTTGGGTCCATTTTATTTGCCGCACCCATACATGAGATAATTTTGATTTTACGACGTAAACATTGTTTAATTAAATGAATTTTGAACGTAATCGTATCAGATGCATCTACTACGAAATCTAAACCGTGTTTAAAGAACTCTTCATATGTTTCATCTGTATAAAACATCTCTAGTCCAATTACTTCACACTCTGGATTAATATCTGCAATACGCTCTTTCATTAATTCTACTTTTGAACGTCCTACAGTAGATACTAACGCGTGAATTTGACGGTTTACGTTTGTAATATCTACAACATCTTTGTCAACTAATACAAGACGTCCTACGCCAGAACGTGCTAACGCTTCTGCCGAAAATGATCCTACGCCGCCAATACCTAAAATACCGACTGTACTATTTTTTAATATTTCAAGGCCTTCTTTTCCAAAGGCTAATTCATTACGTGAAAATTGATGTAACATTCAGCTCTACACTCCTATTACAAAAATGGTCTACCATGTATTCTAGCGTTTTTCCGACTATTTGTATAGAAAAAGTTATAGAATTCCTAAAAATACATATTCAAACAAGGAAAACATAATCTAAACCGGACTTTTTTCTTACGTATACGTTTAAAAAGGAGGATTCAGAGAACCGAGCAGATTGAGGCACGTATGCTAGGAGGAGCGCAGTGTAGGAGTACTACTCGAGCACCGGACTAGCATACGTAACGATGAGATGCGACAGTTATCTGAACCGGACTTTTTAAAATTCCCCTCAAAAAAAGCCTAGACGGCTATAGTATAACCATCTAGACTCTATTCTTACTTCTCTTCTTTCAAGCTCAATTTTAAGCTTAGCTCTTCAAGCTGAGCTTCTGCAACTGGGCTTGGCGCTTCTGTTAATAAGCAGCTTGCGCTTGCTGTTTTCGGGAATGCAATTGTATCACGAAGGTTCGTACGACCTGCAAGTAACATAACAAGACGGTCTAAACCTAATGCGATTCCGCCGTGTGGTGGTGTACCGTATTCGAATGCTTCTAATAAGAATCCGAATTGTTCTTGTGCTTCTTCTTGTGAGAATCCAAGTGCTTTGAACATTTTTTCTTGTACGTCACGCTCGTAAATACGAAGTGATCCACCGCCAAGCTCATAACCGTTTAATACAAGGTCATATGCTTGTGCACGTGCTTTTTCTGGTGCTGTTTCTAATAACTCAACGTCTTCACGGAATGGCATTGTGAATGGGTGGTGAGCTGCGAAGTAACGATCTGCATCTTCATCGTACTCAAGAAGTGGCCAATCAGTTACCCATAGGAAGTTAAATTTACTTTCGTCAATTAACTCAAGCTCTTTACCTAAACGTAAACGAAGTGCACCTAAACTATCTGCAACAACGCTTTTCTTATCTGCTACGAATAGTAATAAGTCACCAGCATCCGCTTCTAATGTACTCATTAACACGTTTGCATCTTCTTCACCGAAGAATTTCGCAATCGGTCCTTTTAAGCCGTCTTCTTCAACTTTAAGCCAAGCTAGACCTTTTGCACCGTATACTTTGGCGAATTCAGTTAATGCATCGATGTCTTTACGAGAGTATTTGCTCGCTGCACCTTTTGCGTTAATCGCTTTTACTTGTCCGCCGTTTTCTACAGCACTTGTAAATACTTTAAATCCACAACCTACTGCAAATTCAGATAGGTCTTTTAGTTCCATTTCAAAGCGTGTATCCGGCTTATCAGAACCAAAGCGAGCCATTGCATCAGCATATTTCATACGAGGGAATGGTGCACTAACTTCTACACCTTTTGCATCCTTCATGACTTTCGTCATCATACGCTCCATCATTTCTAAAATTTCATCTTGTGTTAAGAATGATGCCTCGATATCAATTTGCGTGAATTCCGGTTGACGGTCCGCACGTAAATCTTCGTCACGGAAACAACGTGCTACTTGATAGTAACGTTCAAATCCACCGACCATAAGAAGCTGTTTAAATAGCTGCGGAGATTGAGGTAATGCATAAAATTCACCATCATGCACACGGCTTGGTACTAAATAGTCGCGAGCTCCTTCTGGCGTGCTCTTCGTTAAAATTGGTGTTTCGACTTCTAAGAACTCTTCTGTATCTAAGAAGTTACGAATTGTTTTCGTTACGTCATGACGCATTTTGAATGTGTTGAACATTGCAGGACGACGTAAGTCTAAGTAACGATATTTTAAACGCACATCTTCTGATGCATCTGTATCATCAGCAATAATGATTGGCGTTGTTTTCGCTGCGTTTAATACATTTACTTTCGATGCTTGTACTTCAATACGACCAGTTGCCATATTATCATTAATTGCGCCTTCACCACGTTCAACAACTGTACCTTCTACGTGTAATACGTATTCGCTACGAATCGTTTCTGCTACTTCTAACGCTTCTTTTGATGTTTCTGGATTAAATACAACTTGTACGATACCTGTACGGTCACGTAAGTCGATAAAGATTAATCCACCTAAATCACGGCGTTTTTGTACCCAACCTTTTAATTGAACTGTTTGTCCAACCGCTTCTACTGTTACTTTCCCGCATGCATGTGTTCTTTCAGCCACTTTAAGTTCCCCCTATATTAATTTCTCTGCTACATATGAAGCAAATACATCTAACGCTACTTCTTCTTGTCCGCCTGTTGCCATATCTTTTAAGTTAATGATGCCTTTATCTAGCTCATCTTCCCCTAATACAGCTACGTATTTCGCATTTAAACGATCTGCAGATTTAAATTGTGCTTTCATTTTGCGATCTAAATAATCTTTTTCAACTGATAATCCAGCTTTACGAAGATCGAACGCAACTTTTGCAGCACGGTCTTTCGCTTTTTCACCAAGTGCTACAACGTAACAATCAATACTATGTTCAATTGGTAACTCAATATTTTCAGCCTTCAGCGCCATAATTAAACGCTCAATACTCATCGCAAAACCGATACCTGGCATTTCCGGTCCACCGATTTCTTGTACAAGTCCGTTATAACGGCCACCGCCACTTAATGTTGTGATAGCACCGAAAC
Source organism: Bacillus sp. FDAARGOS_1420 (assembly GCF_019344915.1). Lineage (NCBI taxonomy): Bacteria > Bacillati > Bacillota > Bacilli > Caryophanales > Bacillaceae > Bacillus > Bacillus sp. FDAARGOS_1420. The sequence continues at coordinate 3,428,950 of NZ_JAHWJB010000002.1, forward strand.
CTTCTGCCTCACTCATAATTTCAAAAACAGTGTGTTGGTAGTAGTCTAAACCACGTACTAAATTCGGATCTTTCTCAAATGGAACATCCATCATCGTTAGTAGTTCTTGTACTTTGTCGTAGTATACTGCTGAATCTTCGTTTAAGTATTCTGTAATAGATGGTGCCGTGCTCATTAATTCATGATTACGGTCCTTCTTACAGTCTAAAATACGAAGAGGGTTTTTTTCTAAGCGAGATTGGCAATCAGAACAGAATTCTCCGATGCGCGGCTCAAAGTGAGCAATTAACGCATCACGGTGTGCTTGACGACTCGCTGCATCACCTAAGCTATTTAATACAACTTTAATATTTTTTAAGCCCATACCACGGTAAAACTCTACGGCAAGTGCAATTACTTCTGCATCAATTGCTGGATCGTTACTACCAATTGCTTCAATACCGAATTGTACGAATTGACGATAGCGACCTGCTTGTGGTCTTTCATAACGGAACATTTGGCCGATATAGTATAATTTTGTTGGTTGTGTTGCATCACCGAACATTTTGTTCTCAACGTAAGAACGTACAACAGGTGCAGTACCTTCTGGACGTAATGTTAAACTACGCTCTCCACGGTCTTGGAATGAATACATTTCTTTTTGTACGATATCTGTCGTATCACCAACACCACGTAAAAATAGCTCTGTGTGCTCAAAAATTGGTGTACGAATTTCTTTATAATTGTAACGACGGCAAATGTCGCGCGCTTGCCCTTCGATATACTGCCATAACTCAACACTACCTGGAAGAATATCTTGCGTTCCGCGTGGGATTTGAATAGACATATTCAGTTCCTCCTCAAATTGTTTTAATCTTAATAAAAATAAAAAAACTCCCGCCTCTACTGTTTGAACAGTAGGGACGAGAGTATTATACCCGTGGTGCCACCCTAATTGAAGCACGTATGCTTCCACTTTTTTAATAACGCTTAAATTTGCGTTCATCTCTACTAAGCGTATAAGCCTTTCAAGTTGAAACCTACAGAGTGTCATTCAATCAGTCATCATGTAGAAATGTTTTCAGCCTAGGACATTTCTTCTCTTTCCATGTGTATCTCATTTACTCTCCTCTATCAACGGCTATATTCATATGTAAATATAAAATTACTATACGTTTGTTGAGTAGGATTGTCAAGTGCTCTAAGAGCGCTCAATTTGCTTCTTTAGGCGCTTTACATCTTGCAGTGAAATTCCGAACTCTGAAGCAAGCTCCATTGAAGTATTGTTTTGCTCTTTTGAAATAAAATCATGAAAATTCACGTTAAACAGTTGATTTGCACCATTTGTAACAGAATGCCCTTTTTCATTCATACGCATACGTATATCCCTCACATTCAATATGGATGTTTTACTTGTTATTGTTCCATATTGATGAAAGAGTTATACATAACTGAAAACAGCTATTGATTCCAATTAAAGTGAAACTTTAATCAGTGGGTTTTGTCCATCTCCACTGATTATTCGTCCGACTCCCAATCTAACTCCCTCGCAGTCGCCGAATTTTGAGATGAGAGTCTTACTCCCACAAATAGCGGGATAAATAAACAAAACATACAACAATGTATAAAAAAGAGAGGATTATATAATCCCCTCTTCTTAAGCAACACTATTTACTATCCACAATTAAGGTCACCGGACCATCATTGATTAAAGAAACGTCCATCATTGCTCCGAACTGTCCTGTCTCCACATGCAGTCCTTGTTTACGAACTTCTTCATTAAAGAAATCATATAAATGTTCTGCATAATCAGGTTTCGCAGCATCCATAAAGTTTGGACGTCTTCCCTTGCGGCAATCTCCGTATAATGTAAATTGCGAAATAGATAGAACTTGTCCCTTCATATCAAGTACAGAGTGGTTCATCTTTCCGCTCTCATCTTCAAAAATACGTAGGTTTGCAATTTTTTCTGCGATATAAGTTGCATCTTTTTCTGTATCTTCATGCGTAATGCCAACTAGTAATGTCAAACCGAATGGAATTTGTCCTACAATCTCGCCATCTACTGTGACAGACGCTTCCTTTGATCGTTGTAAAACAACTCTCATCTTTTCTACACTCCCTATTAATGCATCATGCGTCGTACGGCATAAATTTCTGGAACACGTTTAATGCGCTCTACTACTTTTTTCAAGTGTTGTAAGTTTCGAATAGAAATCGACATGTTAATCGTTGCCATCTTATTACGATCACTTCTACCAGAAACAGCTGAGATATACGTCTTCGTTTCTGTAACAGCTTGTAATACTTCATTCAATAAACCACGACGATCATAGCCTGAAATTTCAATATCAACATTGTACTCAATTTCTTTTTCAGGACTACCTTCCCAATCTACTTCTAGTAAACGCTCCACCGCTTCTTCTGTATGCACATTGACGCAATCGCAACGGTGAATTGATACGCCTCGACCTTTCGTAATATACCCAACGATATCATCACCTGGAACTGGGTTACAGCATTTTGATAAACGAATTAACAAATTATCTGCACCACTTACCTTTACACCAGAATCCCATTTTCGAATTTTCATCGGTTTACGAACTTCTTTAACTTCAACGATGTCTTCTTCTTCACGTTGTTTACGGAACTTGTCCGTTAGTCGCGTAACAATTTGCGCTGCTGTAATTCCGTTATATCCAACTGCTGCAAACATATCTTCTTCATTTGCAAAGTTAAACTTCTCAGCGACACGTTTTAAATTATCAAGCGCTAATACTTCTTTCATCTCATACTCTAAGCCACGCACTTCTTTTTCAACAAGTTCACGGCCTTTTTCAATATTTTCATCTCTACGTTGTTTCTTAAAGAATTGACGTATTTTATTTTTCGCATGAGATGTTTGAGCAAGCTTTACCCAATCTTGACTTGGACCATACGAATGTTTCGATGTTAAAATTTCAATGATGTCACCAGTTTTCAACTTATAATCAAGCGTCACCATTTTCCCATTTACTTTTGCACCAATTGTCTTGTTTCCAATTTCCGAATGGACACGATACGAAAAATCAATTGGAACAGAGCCAAGTGGTAATTCCATTACATCGCCTTTTGGTGTAAAGACGAATACCATGTCAGAGAATAAATCAATTTTTAATGACTCCATAAATTCTTCTGCATTAGAAGCTTCATTTTGCCATTCTAATATTTGACGGAACCAAGTTAGTTTCTTCTCTAATGTACCTGTTGTTTCTGCTGTTTTTCCTTCTTTATACGCCCAGTGTGCCGCGATTCCGAATTCTGCAATCTCATGCATTTCTTTCGTACGAATTTGCACTTCTAGCGGATCACCTTTTGGTCCAATTACAGTCGTATGAAGAGATTGATATAAATTTGCTTTCGGCATTGCAATATAATCTTTAAAACGACCTGGCATTGGTTTCCAGCACGTATGAATAATTCCAAGCACCGCATAGCAATCTTTAATACTATTCACAACGACACGTACAGCTAGTAAATCGTAAATTTCATTGAATTGTTTATTTTGCAATGCCATTTTACGATAAATACTGTAAATATGTTTTGGTCTTCCAGAAATCTCAGGTTGAATTGAAACCTCTTTTAATTTCTCGCGAATGCCAGTCATTACTTCATCTAAATATTCTTCACGCTCTGCACGTTTACGCTTCATTAAATTCACAATACGATAATATTGCTGCGGGTTTAAATAGCGAAGTGACGTATCCTCTAACTCCCATTTAATAGTACTAATTCCGAGTCTATGTGCTAAAGGTGCAAAGATTTCTAACGTTTCATTCGCAATGCGACGCTGCTTCTCTTGAGGCAAATGTTTCAATGTACGCATGTTATGAAGACGATCAGCTAGTTTAATTAAAATAACTCGAATATCTTGAGCCATTGCAATAAACATTTTGCGATGGTTTTCTGCTTGTTGCTGCTCATGGGATTTATATTTAATCTTTCCAAGCTTTGTAACACCATCGACAAGCATAGCGATTTCTTTATTAAATTCCCGTTCAATGTCTTCTAATGTAATTTCTGTATCTTCCACTACATCATGTAAGAAACCTGCCGATACTGTAGCCGGATCCATGTGTAAATCAACTAAAATACCTGCAACTTGAATTGGGTGAATAATATATGGTTCACCCGATTTTCTATATTGTTCGCTATGTGCATCACGCGCATATTCATAGGCACGTGCCACTAGCTCAATATCTCCATCCGCTAAATATTGACTTGCTTTCTCGAGTACCTGTTCAGCTGTTAGTACTTGCTCATTTGCCATCGAATCACCTTTTATTGAAAATTGACTTTATCTTTATTGAATAGAATAAATTATATTCTATCATTATAACCCAATGATTGTGAATTGTGAAAAGGAAAAGATTTTACTGACATTTCACCATGTTTTTTTGTGCAATTATACAAAAGTACCCGCTCCTCTCCAAGAGATTCACGGGTACTTTTTTATCACCGTAGTTTCACCTATATAATGATTAGTATTTTTCTAATACTAATACATCGTAACCATCTAACATTTTACGACCATCTAAGTAAGTAAGCTCTACTAAAAATGCAATTCCTGCTACAACTCCACCAAGTTCTTCAACTAGTTTAATTGTCGCTTCGATTGTTCCACCTGTAGCTAATAAGTCATCTGTAATTAATACACGTTGGCCTGGCTTAATTGCATCTTTATGGATTGTTAAAACATCCGTTCCATATTCTTTACCGTAGTCAACTGTAATTACTTCACGTGGTAATTTTCCTAATTTACGAACTGGTGCGAAACCTACTTCTAACGCATAAGAAACTGGGCAACCAATAATAAAACCACGCGCTTCTGGTCCTACTACAACATCAATGTCTCTTTTATTTGCATACTCAACGATTGCATCTGTTGCTGCTTTATATGCTTTTCCGTCGTTCATTAAAGGTGTAATGTCTTTAAACACAATACCTTCTTTCGGATAATCTGGTACAATTGCGATATGTTGCTTGAAATCCATATTTCTGAATCCTCCTCAGATATAAAAGGTTTGTAAATACAAATCCTTTACCCTAACTGTTCTACTTATTTATGATCACGAATCGTTTCAAACCATGTATATAGTTGCTGATATGTGCTATAAACCAATTCTTTCTCTAATTGTAAGTGGTTCATTTTCTCACGATATGTGTTCGATTCAATTAAATCACGCTTTTGTTTTTTGTCTGCCATAAAAATGACACCGTCTTTTATTGTAACAAATTCTAACTCAAAAAACACCTGTGTCATGAAATTTACTGTATCTTTTGACCAACCTTTATGACGACACAGTTGTTCCCCATATTGCCTTAAAGAAAATGGTGTTTTTTGGCTTAAGAAAGAATAGTACCATTTAAAATGTTCCCTCGTTGGGACCGTACTAAATAAATGATTATTCTCTTGATAAAATAGCGTGTAAATTCGAGCTGGGAATCCAGCCTTAAATACATCACCTAATTCATCTGTTCCTTTCGGCAAATCAAGTAGCACAATGTATTGATCATCAAAATGAGCTACCTCTGATGCATGCACGATATGCTCTTTATAGCCTTCTAAAGAAAATTTATTCAATACCTCTTCAGAAAAATACACCATTGTTATTTTTTCTTTCGGAAGTTCTGCTAAATTTGCTTCTACATTACGCATACTACGCCAGTCAAATAATTGCCATGCCTCTACAGCAATATCTTGCACCATTAATTGCGGCTTTTTAAAGTTATTCCATTCATTAATGGACACTTCTCCTACTACAGAAACCTTCGCAACTGGAGAGATTTCTTTCGCATAAGTACCAAATCCAAATCCAATCGTGTCCAGTGTTGCTTGTCCATCACGAAGAGCCATTTTTAAATGCGAACCATCAGATCCAATTGCACGGATACTTTCTAAGTCGGCATCTTTCACCGCAATACGCGGTTTCGGATTTCCTACGCCAAATGGCGCTAACTTTTGCATATCCTCAATCGCGGCAAGCGTTACATCCTCTACTTTACAAAATGCATCCACTGCTGTAATCGGAATAAAATCTTCTGCTGTTAAAATTACATCTGCTTGCTCATTTAACCTGCGTCTTAATTCATCCACATCATTCATATTAAGCGTCATTCCCGCTGCCATCGGATGACCTCCGAAATGCGGTAACAATTCACGGCAATCTGAAAGGTTTGCAAACAAATCAAATCCTGCAATACTACGAGCCGATCCCTTTGCTGTTTCTTTATGAGGATCAATGCTTAATACAATCGTCGGACGATAAAAACGTTCAACTAACTTAGAAGCGACAATTCCAATTACCCCTGGATTCCAACCTTCTTTTGCAAGGACTAATACTTTGTTTTCTTCTGGCGGGAAATTATTTTCGACTTCAGCGATAGCTTCTTCAGTAATTTGCTTTACAATATCTTTTCGAAGTTTGTTCAGCTCATCAATTTCTTCAGCTAGCTCTTTCGCTTCCTCTGGATCTTCTGATAATAAAAGGTGTACAGCAGGTGTTGCATCTTCCAAACGACCAACCGCATTAATACGAGGTGCGAGTGAGAATCCGATGCTTTCTTCTGTAATTTCGCTTTGCGAAACGTTAGCGACTTTAAATAACGCCTTTAAACCGATATTTCGAGTCATTCGCATATGCTTCAGTCCACGCTGTACTAATAATCTATTTTCACCGTGAAGCGATACTAAATCGGCTACCGTACCGATTACTGCAATTTCCAACAAATGCTCTGGTACACGCCCCAAAAGTGCATGTGCAACTTTAAATGCAACACCAACACCCGCTAAATAATGAAACGGATAAACACCGCCTTCTAATTTCGGATGAATAATCGCAAGTGCCTCTGGTAATTCTGGTGGTGGCTCATGATGATCTGTAATAATAAGATCTATTCCAAGTTCCTTCGCTACCTTCGCTTCATGTACCGCTGCGATACCAGTATCGACAGTAATAATTAGTGAGAACCCTGCACTGTGTGCCCAACGAAACGCTTCTTCATTTGGCCCATAGCCTTCAGTAAAACGATTTGGAATATAAAACTCTACTTCTGCACCTAATTCTTTGAGAGCAAGATATAACACAGTCGTACTACTTACTCCGTCCGCATCGTAATCGCCAAATATTAATATTTGTTCTCCATTTTCAATAGCTTTTTTCACACGTTCTACAGTCCGATCCATTCCTTCAAGTAAAAATGGATCATGAAATTCTTGATCTGCTGTATTTAAAAAGTCTACAATCTTATCTTCTGTATTTAAGCCTCTGCCAAGAAATAATGAAGTCACAAGAGGTGATAGTTGCAATTTATTTGCTAATTCACTCACTAGTTCCTCATTATATTCTTTTTCTTTCCAACGCGTCTTCGGTTGTAACACGAAATCACCCCTTAACCTATCCATTATACAAGACAGATTAAGGGGTGACAATATAATGCAAACTACGATTCGATATCTATATAATTAAATATCCGTTATGTTTAATTTGGAGAATACGGATTAATATGTACAAAAACATTTTGTACGTTATCTTGTTTCATAAGTTTTTCTTTTACATGTTTTCCGATGCGGTGACCTTCTTCTACAGTGATATATGGATCTACAGATACTTTAATATCAACAATAACATAGTGGCCATGTTCTCTTGCATATAAAGAGCCGATTTTCTTCACACCTTCCACTTGAAAAACTGCCTCCCTAAGCGGAACAACATCTTCTTCATGCAGAACATGATCGAGCGTTGCATGAATAGCTTCTGCTCCAATACTCCACGCCATCTTAGCAACGAGAATTGAGACAAATAATCCTGCAATTGGATCGGCATATACAAGCCAATCTATACCTAACTTACCACCGATAATAGCTGCACAAATGCCGATTAAAGCTGCAATTGAAGAAAACACATCCGAACGGTGCTCATATGCATTTGCAATAATTGCATCACTATTTATCCTCTTCCCTAATCGATATTTATACTGAAACATCCCTTCTTTCACTACAATCGAAAGAATAACTGCAAAAATCGTAATTCCTTTTGGTGGTTCTAAATCTTGTGAAAAAGCTTTTATAGACGAAATCGCTATCTCTATTCCAACAATAAATAATAATACCGCAACAATAATCGCTGAAATCGATTCCGCTTTACCATGACCATACGGATGATCTTCATCAGGCGGTTGCTTTGCTGCTCGTAATCCAAAAAGTACAGCTAACGAGCCAATTACATCTGATCCAGAATGCACTGCATCCGCTAAAAGTGCCTTACTGTTTCCAATATAACCAATTACCGCTTTTACAATCGCTAATATAATATTACCAACGATTCCGACAATAGCACCAAATTCGGCCTGTTTAAAACGTTCATCTTTTTCCATAATTAAAATCCCTTCTTTTCTTAACCTATCTTTTTATCCCGCTATTTGCGGGCAGTAAGCCCCCACCTCAAAATCCGGCAAATACAAGAAAGTTAGGTGGGAGATCAACTGCCCGTAAAAGCCCGATTGGTGAGGGCTAATAATAAGTGGGGATGAACAAAACCCCCATTTATTAAAGTTTCACTTTATTTTAACAAAATCAGCGATAACATCACCACTTTATTCCATTTCATTCTTTCAAAAGTTGCTATCTTATTGTATCCACAAACGAAAAAAGAGATGCCTCATAATGAGACATCATCTTTTTTATACTTGCGGTTCAGGTTCTTCTTTCTCAACCTTCTTCTTGTTTTTGCCCTTTTTCAAACGGCGGTTTTCAAGCATTAACCAAATTTGAGAAGCAACGAAAATAGAAGAGTACGTACCTACAACTAATCCAATTAATAATGCAAGTGAGAAGTTACGCAGTGATTCACTACCAAAAATAAGTAGTGCGATTACTGGGAATAACACTGTTAACACTGTATTAATTGAACGACCAATTGTTTGACGAATACTTGAGTTTACGATTTCTTCTAGGTCTTTTATGTCGCGAACTCGTTTTTTCTGTTTGTATAACTCACGGTTTCTATCGAATGTAACAATCGAATCATTGATGGAATAACCAATGATTGTTAATACTGCCGCAATAAACGTTAAGTCTACTTCCAATTGGAAAATACTAAACACAACAATCATAACGAACGCATCATGTAACAATGCGATTACCGCAGATAATGCATATGTGAAGCGGAAACGAATACTTACGTATAAGATGATAACCAATGAAGCTATCAGAACCGCGATGAATGCATTTCGTGCAATCTCTTTACCGATTGTCGGCGAAACTGTACTTACGTTTGGCTCTGTACCGTATTTATCGTTAAAGAATGTTTTTGTTTTCGCAATTTCATCTTTCGATAAAACGCCTAACGTACGAACAGCGAAACCTTTATTGTCATCTCCGGTCGGTACAATATCTTCTTCCTTCACATCGATGTTCAATTCTTTCAAATCTTTATGAACATTAGAAACAGTAGTTGCTTGTTTTGATTGCAAGTCGATACGTGTACCACTTGCAAAGTCAATACCAAGATTCATTTTGAAAATCGGTAATATAATTGCCCCAGCAATTACAACTACAATTGAGAATAAGAAAAATTTATGACCGATATTTACGAAATTAATACGATCAAATCTCGTCGGTGGATGTACTGCACCTTTTGTTATTGGAATAATATCCTTTTGCTTAACACCAAAGTAAGATAGTTTCTTATCAAAGTAACGGCTCTTTACAAGTAAACCTAGTAAGAAACGAGTACCGAATACGTTCGTAATGAAACCAACTAAAATACTTACGATTAAACTTGTTGCGAATCCTTTTACAGAGCTATTACCGTAAGCGAATAATACACCAGCTGCTGCAATTGTTGTAATGTTCGCATCTAAAATTGTCGATAATGAACGATGGTTACCAGCACGGAATGCTGACATCATCGACTTACCAATTTTAAGCTCTTCCTTCAATCTCTCGTACGTAATGATATTCGCATCAACTGCGATACCAACCCCGAGCACTAATGCCGCAATACCTGGTAATGTAAGAACTGCATGCATCCAGTTAAAGACAAGTAATGTAACGAAAATGTATAAACCTAACATAATAACCGCTACAAGTCCTGGTAAACGGTAGAATACAAGCATGAATAAGAAGATAATAGCAATACCAATCGCACTAGCGAAAATCGTTTGCTCTAATGCTTGTTGACCAAATTTCGCTCCAACAGATGTTGAATACATTTCTTTTAAATCAACAGGAAGTGCACCTGCATTTAATAAAGATGAAAGTTCTTTCGCACTTTCAACTGTAAAGTTTCCACCTACGATAGATACTTCAGCTTGGTTAAATACTTGGCTTACTGTTGCTGCTGATAAAAACTTCGGATTCGGTTTTGCAGCTTCTGCTTTGTATGAATCTTTTCCTTCTTCAAAATCAAGCCAAATTACCATTAAATTCGTTGGTGGTGGCATTTTTGAAATCTTTTCAGTTACTTCACGGAATTTTTCAGCGCTTTTTAGTGTAAGACCTACGCTCGCACGGCCTTGCTCATCAAATGTTTGCTTCGCTCCGCCGCCTTTTAAATCCGCCCCGTCCATAAGAAGGTTATCATCCACATCACGGAATGTTAGTTTCGCTTGTGTTGATAACATTTCACGTGCTTTTTGCTGATCTTGTACACCAGCAAGCTGTACACGAATTCGATCTTCCCCTTCGATTTGAATGTTCGGCTCACTTACACCAAGAACATTGACACGATTTTCAAGAGCACCTACTGTACTTACAAGTGCATCACGATCGATTTTATCACCTTTTTTGGCTGGTTTTACTTCATACAGAATTTCAAAACCACCGCGAAGGTCTAGTCCTAGACTAATTCCTTTTGCTATGTCTTTTCCTGCCGCACCAATTACTCCACCAATTAATAAAACGATGAGGAAAAAGGCGGCAATTCTTGTACCACGCTTTGCCATATGTACCCTCTTTCTGCTACTAACACTTCCAATAAATCTCTTACGATTCATTTTCGCACGTGTGCATACGCCTAGTTAGTAGACTTACTTTCTATAAAATACATGTATTTTCGCTAGTTCATCACTAGCTGTGTCGGTAAGCTTTTCACAATACCTACACTATTCATTATTTATTTTTCCTCTTCACTACCTCCTTTATATATAATCTTAGACATAATTAATTCCACTTTATCAATACCTATCATTATACTGCAAAAGGAAGAACAAACCAATTACAGTCGGTTATTTATTTTCATATTCATCAAACGACCAAAGTGGCGCTTGATATGCTTCAACAGTTAAATAATTCATATATTCATTAGTACTTACTCTTAATACATCATTTACTAATTCATATAACCTAACATCACTGTCTATCTTTTTCCACTTTTTCGCCTTGAGAAACTTCCAAATATCATTATCTGTCACTCGGTCGTAACCGAACAACTGAAACTCTTCTACTTTACTTTCTAAAACGACTTGTAACTGTCCGCGGTATGATTCTACCAAAGCCTCTTTATCCAACATATATAACATCTCCTTCTTATTTCAGCACGAAAAGTCGCTTTTAATCCCGCTCTAATGGACAGCAATAACTTCTTTCAAGAGTACAATTCATACTTCACTCTCTTAAATGCTTGTCATTCTTGTCTCATACGTGCATATAAATTATTGTAAATCATTCCATTGATTTTGAGAAGGTAGGAGAAGCGTATGACGAGACAAAGCTTTTTAAAAGGTGCATTTATTTTAATGATAGCCGGTTTTATTACAAAAATCCTTGGATTTATTAACCGCATTGTAATGGCACGTATTTTAGGCGAAGAAGGCGTTGGCCTTTATATGATGGCTGTCCCCACCTTCATTTTAGCAATTACATTAACACAAATTGGCCTTCCTGTTGCAATTGCAAAATTTGTAGCAGAAGCGGAAGCAGTGAACGATAAGCAAAGAGTAAAAAAAATATTAACTGTCTCGCTAGCCGTTACATCCGTTATTAGTATCATTTTAACAATTGGGATTATGCTACTCACACCTATTTTAGCAAAAACATTATTAACAGATGAAAGAACTTACTATCCATTAATGGCTATTTTACCTGTCGTCCCCGTTATTGCAGTTTCTTCTGTTTTACGTGGTTATTTCCAAGGGAAACAAAACATGAAGCCGAGCGCTTACGCTCAAGTCATAGAACAAGTTGTCCGCATTACAATTATCGCTGTATGCATTCGTTTATTTTTACCTTACGGCGTAGAATATGCTGCAGCCGGTGCTATGCTATCAGCTGTTCTAGGTGAAGTTGCATCTTTATTATTTTTACTTACTTTATTCCAACGCGAAAAACATTTATCTATACGCTCTGGATTTTTCACTACTGTAAAGGAGAGTAAAAATACATTTTATTCCCTTATGGACATTGCTTTACCAACTACAGGAAGCCGTTTAATTGGTTCCGTTTCTTATTTCTTTGAACCTATCGTCGTTATGCAAAGCTTAGCGATCGCCGGCGTTGCTGCTTCTGTCGCAACTCAGCAATACGGTATATTAAACGGATATGCGTTCCCACTTCTATCACTGCCAGCCTTTATTACATATGCTCTTTCTACAGCACTCGTCCCATCAATTAGCGAGGCAATGGCAAAGAGACAACACAAATTAGTAGAACACCGATTACAACAAGCACTTCGAATTTCCTTAATAACCGGCGGATGGTCGGTCGTTATATTATATGTATTTGCTTCTCCAGTTTTAACTCTCATGTACGGATCAGACAACGCGGCCGCGTTCATCCAGCTTCTTGCACCTTGCTTTTTATTTCATTATTTTCAAAGTCCCCTTACATCTGTGCTGCAAGCTTTAAACTTAGCACGCGCTGCTATGATGAACACATTCATTGGCGCTATCGTAAAATTAATCGTTATCTTTGTACTCGCTTCACGCCCAGAGTTCCAAATGATGGGGGTTGCCCTCGCCATCGCAGCAAATATAGTAACCGTAACATTCCTTCACTACGCCACTGTTTTAAAGAAAATTGCATTTACCATTTATGCAAAAGACTATATTTTCGGCGGAATTGCTATCGGGATTGCTGGTACCTTCGGTTTTTATCTTCATAAGTATATCGTTTTTTCTCATTCACTTGGCATACAAACATTATGGGAAATCACTTTAACAACAATCGTTTATATCGTTCTCCTCTTCGTTTTCAAACTCATTCGAAAAGAAGAATTAAGTCGTCTCCCTATCATTCGGAAACTTTCATTTTTGAAGTAAGCAGGCTTGCCATTCAAAATGGTAAGCCTCTAATTTTCTTTCAAATCAACGAAAAACTGTCCATTTTGAAAACTACAATATAAAATCTGTTTCACATCTTTATAACCTAAGTTATTCAGTTTCTCAACGAGCCACCCATCTGTATGTTCAATCATTTGCAAATGATTGTATTGAATTTCTCCATCAATAATTAGTGGGAGTGTAAAAATTGGTGTATCATTTTTGCTCTTTTTACTTTTTTGTTTTTGAAAGACAGATAACTTTCCAGATGGTTCTAAAATAGCGTATTCTACATCACGCACATCTCCGATTCCTTGCTCACGTAGTTGCATCAATAAATCATCTATGTTATATCGCTGCTTCCGCATCTTTTTTTCATCAATTTTACCTGCATTCACAAGAATCGCAGGCTCCCCTTCTATTAAATGCCGAAAACGCTGAAACTTTAAAGAAATGACCGACAAAATGATTTGTATACACATAAGAAAAGTCATTGGAACTAATTGATGCCAAAGTGATTTATCTGTATTTTCAATTGCCACTACAGCCATTTCACCGAGCATAATGAATACAACTAAATCTAATACACTTAATTCTCCAATTTCACGTTTACCCATAAGACGAAAAATAATTAAAATGATTATATACAAAAGCATTGTTCGTCCGATTATTGATACCCATTCCATTTCTACATCCCTTTTTTTTACTTATAGGCTCCCCTACAAAAAAGAAACTAGTCTAACTTAAACAAAATGAAAATATGCTTGTATTAAAAAGGGGGAATGCATAATGGATGGAACGAAAAAATTATCGAGCGCAATCGGCTTCGGTATTATTACCCTATTAATCCTCGCATCTATTACAAGTATGGTCATTGCTCTTTTATTAAAATTTACGAATATTAATGAAGGGACATTAGTAATTATTATTTTTATAATAGCCCTTCTATCTATGCTTATGTCTGGATTTATTGCTGGTAAAAAGGCACAAGGAAAAGGATGGCTAGTAGGTTTCACAACAGGCCTTACATTCGCTATTCTCGTCTTTCTCGTTAACTATTTAGGCTTCTCTCAAACTTTATCGAACTCACAGTTACTCTACCAATTAGCATTAATGGGTGCGAGTACACTCGGAGGTATTTTCGGTGTAAATATGTCAAAACAAAATAGTTAAAAAAAGGCCCTGCACATTTCATGCAGGGCCTTCATCATTAGTTTTTCACAACTTCACGAATCGCATTGCGATCGAAAGTTAAGTGTGCACCACCAGATTTAACAACAATTTTTGTTTCATCCACTGATTCGATTGTAGCGTGTAAACCACCGATTGTTACGATAGCATCACCTTTTTTGATTTCATTTTGCATTTGTGCAACTGCTTTTTGACGCTTTTGTTGCGGGCGAATTAATAAGAAATAGAAAATCGCAAACATCGCAACAATCATAACGATATTCATCATACCTGCATTCATCTTGTGTTCCTCCTTTTAAATTATGTATTAGAAGTTTTTAGCATTCGGTTTATTAAAGCCATACTGTTCAAAGAACTCTTCGCGGAAATCGCCAAGACGGTCTTCACGAATAGCTTGTCTCACCTGCTCCATTAAGTTTAACAGAAAATGAAGGTTGTGATAAGACGTTAAACGAATTCCGAACGTTTCATCACATTTCATTAAGTGACGAATGTACGCACGAGAATAGTTTTTACATGTGTAGCAATCACAGTTCGGATCAAGAGGCCCGAAGTCTCTAGCGAATTTCGCATTCTTCACAACTAAGCGGCCTTCACTTGTCATACATGTACCATTTCGAGCGATACGAGTTGGAAGTACACAGTCAAACATATCAACACCGCGAATCGCACCATCAATTAACGAGTCAGGAGAACCTACACCCATTAAGTAACGTGGTTTATCATCAGGAAGAAGTGGTGTTGTAAACTCAAGAACACGATTCATAATATCCTTCGGTTCACCAACAGATAGACCGCCTATAGCATAGCCAGGGAAGTCCATTGAAACAAGATCTTTCGCACTTTGACGACGAAGCTCTTCAAACTCCCCGCCCTGTACAATACCGAATAAACCTTGATCTTGTGGACGTTCATGCGCCTTTAGGCAACGCTCTGCCCAGCGGCTTGTACGCTCTACAGACTTTTTCATGTATTCAAAAGTAGCAGGGAACGGTGGACACTCATCAAATGCCATCATGATATCTGAACCTAATGCATTTTGGATTTCCATCGCTTTTTCTGGAGATAAGAATAATTTATCGCCATTTAAGTGATTGCGGAAATGAACACCTTCCTCTTCAATGCGTCGGAAATCACTTAAGCTAAATACTTGGAATCCACCTGAATCCGTTAAGATTGCACGATCCCAGTTCATAAACTTATGCAAGCCACCTGCTTCACGAATAATTTCGTGGCCTGGACGTAGCCATAAATGATACGTATTGCTTAAAATAATGCCAGAATCCATTGCTTTTAATTCTTCTGGTGACATTGTTTTAACTGTTGCAAGTGTACCAACTGGCATAAATGTCGGTGTATCAAATGAGCCGTGTGGCGTGTGCACTCGACCTAAACGCGCACCCGTTTGTTTACAAGTTTTAATAAATTCATAACGAATTGCTGTCATAATTTACTCCTTTTATTTGTTTCTCATTTTAGCATGAGATGCAACGAACATCGCATCACCGAAACTAAAGAAACGATATTTTTCTTTTACTGCTTCATTATAAGCATGAAGTACATTATCTCTATTTGAAAATGCACTTACAAGCATAATTAATGTTGATTTCGGCAAATGGAAGTTTGTAATTAAACCATCAATTGCTTTAAATTCATATCCTGGGTACATAAAAATATCTGTCCAGCCAGAAGCTGCGCAAAGCTTACCACTATGATCTGTCGCAATCGTTTCTAACGTACGAGTTGATGTCGTACCTACAGTAATAATACGGCCGCCATCCTCTTTCACGCGGTTTAATAACGCCGCAGTCTCTTCAGACATATGGTAATACTCTGCGTGCATATGATGCTCTTCAATAGTATCTGCAGAAACTGGTCTAAATGTTCCAAGTCCTACATGGAGTGTAATGAATGCTAACTCGACGCCTTTTTGCTTCAATTTCTCAAGTAACTCTTCTGTAAAGTGGAGGCCAGCCGTCGGTGCTGCTGCTGAACCGATTTCCTTCGCATATACCGTTTGATAACGATCGCGATCTTCTAGCGTCTCTTTAATATATGGAGGAAGTGGCATTTCTCCAAGCTCGTCTAAAATTTCATAAAAGATGCCGTCATATGAAAACTCAAGTTGACGCCCACCTTGATCTGCTGTTCCAATGCAAGTTGCTTTTAACTTTCCTTCACCAAAAGAGATGACAGTTCCTTCTTTTACACGCTTCGCTGGCTTTATAAGCGTTTCCCACTTATCGCCTTCCTCTTGTTTCAAAAGAAGCACTTCAATGTGTGCACCTGTATCTTCTTTCACACCGTGCAAGCGAGCTGGCATCACTTTCGTTTCATTTAAAACTAAGCAATCCCCCTCTTGTAAGTAAGAAAGAATGTCCGTAAAATGTTTATGCTCAATATCTCCTGTTTCACGGTCTAACACCATCAATCTTGATGTTTCACGCTCTTCAAGCGGAATTTGTGCAATGAGTTCTTCTGGTAAATGAAAATCAAACAGATTAATATCCATAACTGTATCCACCTATTTCTTATTTGAATCGATTTATTATATACATAATGAAAGATAATGCAATACTTAACACAATACATGTAATGATAGGAAAATAAAAGGTAACGTTACCTTTTTTCACAAAAATATCGCCTGGAAGCCTTCCTATGAACTTCCAAGCTACTCCAACAACAATGAGCAAAATACCAGCTGTAATAAGCAGCTTTGGCATCTCCGTCATACTTTTGGCATCTCCATTCCGAAATGCTCATATGCGAGCGGTGTTACGATCCGGCCTCTTGGCGTTCTTTGTAAAAAGCCAATTTGTAATAAATACGGTTCATACACATCTTCAATCGTATGCGATTCTTCCCCAATCGTTGCTGAAACAGTTTCTAATCCAACTGGACCACCGCGGAACTTTTCAATAATACCAAGCAGTAATTTATGGTCGATATGATCAAGTCCTAATTTATCTACTTGTAATAATTCTAACGCCATTTGTGTAATTTCCATCGCAATCGTTCCGTCACTGCGAACTTGTGCGAAGTCACGTACACGTCGTAATAGACGATTCGCAATACGAGGTGTACCACGGGCACGTCTTGCAATTTCTAATGCTGCTAACGAATCTATTTCAACTTCAAACACTTCTGCTGTACGTTCTACAATCGCAGAAAGCTGATCTACTGTATAGTACTCTAATCGTGAAAGTACACCGAAACGGTCACGAAGTGGTGCTGATAATGCACCTGCACGCGTCGTTGCCCCAACTAGCGTAAATGGAGGTAAATCTAGACGTACAGAGCGAGCTGACGGTCCTTTCCCAATAACGATATCAAGGCAAAAGTCTTCCATCGCTGGGTATAACACTTCTTCAATAGATCTATGCAAACGATGAATTTCATCAATAAATAATACATCCCCAGGCTGAAGTGCTGTTAATACAGCCGCTAAATCTCCTGGTCTTTCAATTGCAGGACCTGACGTCGTTCGAATGTTAACACCCATTTCATTGGCAATAATATTCGCAAGCGTCGTTTTACCAAGTCCAGGTGGGCCATATAAAAGTACGTGATCTAACGTTTCTTCACGCATTTTCGCCGCTTCAATAAACACTTCTAAATTATGTTTCGCTTTATCTTGGCCAATATACTGACGGAGCGTCTGTGGCCGTAATGAATACTCTAAATCCGCATCTTCGTATCCAGATTCCCCTGAAAGGAGACGTTCGTCCATTATACTCACCTCTTACCATTTAGTAAAAGACTAAGTGCCTTTTTAATATATTGATCCGTCGTTAGTGATTCTTTTAATAACTCTGGTACAACGCGAGAGACTTCTCGTTCTGCATAGCCAAGTGCACGCAGTGCTTCCAGTGCTTCATCAAGTTCAACTGATGAACCTTTCTTCGTATCAAAACTTTCAGTATCTGAGAACAAATCAACAAACGCATCTGGTACAACATCTGCTAGTTTTCCTTTTAAATCTAAAATCATTTGGCGCGCTGTTTTCTTTCCGACGCCTGGGAACTTCACTAAGAACTTCTCATCTTCATGTTCAATCGCTTGAACGACCTGTCCGGTTTGACCAGAAGCTAAAATTGCAAGAGCACCTTTTGGTCCAATCCCCGATACACCTAACAATTTTGTAAATAATAAACGCTCTTCACGTGTTTTAAACCCGTAAAGTGCCATAATATCTTCTCTCACATAATGATATGTATAGACACGGATTTCTTGCTTACTTCTTTGAAATACATACGGATTTGGTGTGAAAATTTGATAACCAATTCCATTATGGTCAATTACGACATATTCCGGTCCTACATACTCCACGTAACCTGTAACATATTCAAACAAAATACGATCTCTCCCTCTCAAATCATGTATTCCATTTTAACATATTTAACAATAGAAAAGCGAGACTGCCCCAACAAATGTTCCCCGTTTACAATTTCCGTTTTTTTCTATTGACATAAATACAAAAAGAACATTAATATACAGAAGTCGATAATGATTATCAATATTAATTAAAGGGGTTACATCAGGATGAAACAAAAGCTATTTATTTTATTTACTATTATGCTAGTTGTTCTTTCTATCGTTGGCTGTTCTTCTCAAAAAGAAGAAGCAAAAGCAAAAGAACAACCGAAAACAAAAGTTGTAAAACATGCTAAAGGGGAATCAACAATTCCAGCTAATCCAAAGAGAATTGTTGATTTATCTGGATCAACAGAGGAATTATTAATCCTTGGACATAAACCTGTTGGCACAGCAAACACATATAAAGATAAAATCCAAAATCACTTAACGGACAAGCTAGACGGGGTAAAGGCAGTCGGCTGGTACTGGGCACCTAAAGTTGACCTAGAGGCTGTTACAGCTTTAAAACCAGACTTAATTATTTTAAACAATCGTCAATTGAAAATTTATGATCAACTAGAAAAAGTGGCACCGACAGTTGTTCTAGAAACAAATCTAGAAGACTGGCGCGGTAAGTTTAAAGAAGTAGGTAAACTATTTGGCGAAGAAAAGAAAGCCGACAAATGGATTGCAGATTACGATAAAAAAGCAGACTCTTTATCTAAAAAAATTAAAGAGAAAACAAAAGATGAGAACTTTATGTTCGTTGCAGTAACACCACAAAACTTCCGTGTATACGGTAGCTTCGGATATGGTGACATCATCTTTAACGACTTAAAACTTCCAGCAACAAAAGGCACAGATTTAAAACAAACGATGGCACAAGTATCACTTGAAGGCCTTGTTGCATTCCAGCCTGATCAAATGTTTATTGTAAACTTCGGCGGAGAAGCTGATAAAGTGTACGAAGACTATAAAAACAGTGCGGTTTGGAAAGATAATAAAGCAGTAAAAAACAATCACGTATATGAAGTATCGAATGAAATCTTCAATACGAAAGCATTCAATCCAATCGGAAAAGATATGCTAATTGATGAAATCGCAAAAGAGATTTTAGCTAAGAATAAATAAGAAAAAAAGCAGCTCACCCTGAGCTGCTTTTTTTCTTATTTTGCACTGCGTACTGCTTCATTTTTTCGATTGTCTTTACAAAACCTTCTTTTGATTTTATGCGAATACCACGTTTCAATTCCGCACGCTCATAACTTTCAAGCTTTTTCATATCAATTTGAAAGAAGGAATGGATCGCGTTATCACTTTTCGGTACCCCTTTAAAAATTTGCAATATCCCTTCCTCTGAAACACCAAAATAACCGCTCGTTTTCAGTAAAGGAGAAATATCATCAACTTTCCTTTGTAATACGATTTGCACATCATCACGATCAACAAGTTGCCATTCTTTATATTGCTGCAAAAACTTTTCTAAATCCGCTACTTTTTCTGTCAGTATTTCCTCGCTTACTTCTCCATCAACATACATACGCTCTAATAAAATTGTAACTTCAGGTACTTTTTCTGTTATTTCTGCCCTCACATCGGATCCATAAGCTAAGCAAAACATCACAACGAAAGCTTGCACTGCAATTAGCATCCATTTCATTTCCGTTCACCTCTTCTAGGCAAAATCATACTTTCATTTGTAGCTTTTCCGGAAATGGGGGTTTTATCCATATAAACAATAGCATTAAATTTCTAAGGAAAATAAAAAATGCAGATAAGGGTTAATCCTCATCTGCATGTATCATTTACTTTTATATAAAATGAAAGACGCCTGCAAAGCAGGCGTCTGATGCGTTTACGGCGAAAGACCAGGCGACCACATTCGCGTGTTTAGCACTTAAGCATATCTCTCGACTTACGTAAATTAGCTCATCGCTTTGCTAATATAACATTAACAAGGTAGAAGCGCAATATATTTCTAAATATATTTTTCTTCCTCTTTCAACCAATTGAAATTTACGTAAACTATAAATTGATTAATGTAATATATATGTTACAATTAATACTATAAATATAAACAGGGGATGAATGCCTTGAAAAAAATTAAAGATGAACGCCTCATACTTCAAACGTTAAAAAACATACGTATTGCCTTTCTTTTTCAATCAATTGGTATAATCGGAATTTTAGGCTATATCGGATTCACAGAAGGAATGGATCAAATTACGAAATCTCCATTGTGGTTATTATTTATTCTTACAAGTATTGTACTTAGTTATTTACAGTTAAGCGTTTCTATCGATGTAGAAGAAAGCGAAAAGGAAATAAAGTTAACTCCTTATTACAAAATTATTTTACGCTCTCTTATTGTAGGAATTATCATGGCTATTATTTATATCATTTTCAGTCCAGAAAGACCTCTATTTGAAGCTATTTTAACAGGTGGTATTCTCTTCATATGCTTTTTAGCGTCTTACTCCATTAGTTATTTTATAAAAAAACGACGTTTACAAGACGACGATGAATAAAGAGGAAGGGCTAGCCCTTCCTCTTTAATTTGTTATCGCATAGTACCAGTCAGACCGTAACGAATGTCTCGGAACATATTTGTTATGTCACGATTAAAATCGTTTGTAGCTGTGCCGTTACGTAAACGCGTACTCATTGCATCGACACGAGTAAACATGTCATTTCTTACAGAAACATATACGTTTCTATTTCCAACTTCATTCACAACAGCTTGACGAATTTCGTTCGCCATCGCTGTTTCATTCGTCGCTGTATTACGTGGTTTTACCGCAATCGCTACATCGTTTCCATATACAACTGTAGAAACTCGGTCTACGTTATTCATACGTTTTACACGATTCGTAATTTTCTCCGCAGTTTTACCATCATTGTTAATATATGAATTATTCATTGTAATATTACGAGTTGGGTGTGGATTAGCAATTTGCCCGTTGTAATTTACATCACGGTAATAATTATTATATCCTGTATCGTTACGACCGTTTCTATATGTTACATAATCTGTAGAACGATCGTTACGCGCTACATTATCACGATACTGGTGTGTATCATTATAAGATGTACGCTCGTAATTATAGTTACGTCCATCCATCGCATTATTATCTTTTGGTGTACCACATGCAGCTAATGCACTGGTAACTAACAAAGAAGCAGCAATAACTTTTACTTTCGTATTCAATACAAAAACCCCCTCTGTTAGAATGAACTTCTCTTTCGAAAAGCTCCCCCTTATGATGAGTAACCGAGAGAGTTTTTACACTGTTAATATTTCACTAGGAATTTTCTAACACTTAATGTAAATTCATCATATTCCTGACTATCACGAATACAAAAAAGGCGGGAATAACCCCACCTTTTTTTAAACTTCCTCTTCGTCCTCTTCTTCTGAAACTGGTTCTCCAAATACGTTTGGTGGGTCCGGCTGATAATACATCGTTCCTGGCTGTGGTGCATATGCTGGCTGAGTTGGTTGATAATATAAAGGATTAGCATATTGTGGTCCACCCGGTTGTGGACTATATAACCTACTTTCTCCTCCGCATCCACAATCTTCTTCACCTTGCACGAGTGGCGGCATATTATTATCCATTGGCATCATATTTGGATTTGGCATAGAAGTATATTGCGGCGCCATTTGTTGATACGGCATTTGATTGTATGGATTTTGTTGCTGATACTGCGGATATGGCGGCATCATTGGCTGTTGATATGGCATCATGTTCGGCATTTGGTTGTTATCCATTATCGGCATCATATTTGGCATTTGGTTGTTATCCATTATCGGCATCATATTTGGCATTTGGTTGTTATCCATTATCGGCATCATATTTGGCATTTGATTGTTATCCATTATCGGCATCATGTTTGGCATTTGGTTGTTATCCATTGTCGGCATCATATTTGGCATTTGGTTGTTATCCATTATTGGCATCATGTTCGGCATTTGGTTGTTATCCATTATCGGCATCATATTTGGCATTTGGTTGTTATCCATTATCGGCATCATATTTGGCATTTGGTTGTTATCCATTATCGGCATCATATTTGGCATTTGATTGTTATCCATTATCGGCATCATGTTCGGCATTTGATTGTTATCCATTACTGGCATCATGTTTGGCATTTGATTGTTATCCATTATCGGCATCATGTTTGGCATTTGATTGTTATCCATTATCGGCATCATGTTTGGCATTTGATTGTTATCCATTATCGGCATCATGTTTGGCATTTGGTTGTTATCCATTATCGGCATCATATTTGGCATTTGGTTGTTATCCATTATCGGCATCATATTTGGCATTTGATTGTTATCCATTATTGGCATTATATTCGGCACTTGAATATTAGGCGGTATTACTTGCGGGATAATAACACTTTCTTTTGATACGTTTGGTGAGACTATGCTTCCTATATTTTCTTTCTTCACTTGTGGCGAGACTATGCTTCCTACATTCTCTTTCTTCACTTGCGGCGACACTATATTCCCTACATTTTCTTTTTTCACTTGCGGCGACACTATATTCCCTACATTTTCTTTTTTCACTTGCGGCGACACTATATTCCCTACATTTTCTTTCTTCACTTGCGGCGACACTATATTCCCTACATTCTCTTTCTTCACTTGCGGCGACACTATATTCCCTACATTTTCTTTTTTCACTTGCGGCGACACTATATTCCCTACATTCTCTTTCTTCACTTGCGGCGACACTATATTCCCTACATTCTCTTTCTTCACTTGCGGTGACACTATGTTTCCTATATTGTCTTTTTTCGTTTGCGGAGAAATGACATTGTTAGGTTTCATTTTATTAATTTGAGGAGCAATTAACTCGCTTCCCTTTTTTATTACATCTGAAATTTTATATTCTTTTTTCGCTTTAATTGGTGGTTGCGGTGGCTGTGGTAACACATTGATAGAAAATTTAGTGTTTTCTTTCGTAGTAGGTTTTAGTTTTTCTACTTTCTCTACAACAGGTGGTTTTTGAATGACAGGCGGCTTTTCAACTGGCTTCTCTTTTTGAATCGGAATTTCTTTTTGCACTTCTTTTTGTGGCTTCACTTGCACTTCTTTTTGCGGCTTCACTTGCACTTCCTTTTGCGGCTTCACCTGTATTTCCTTTTGCGGTTTTATCTGCATTTCTTTTTGCGTTTGTTGCATAGCTGGTTGTTGTGTAATAGGTGTTGATTGATACGTGATCTCATCTTCATCTTCTATTCCAAGTGGCGTTGGTATTGATGCAAACTCTTTTTGCTGCACCTCTTTTACATATTGTTTCGGGGGCGCTGAACCCGATCCAGTTTGTTGTTTCACATGAACGCTATGCGATGGCACTTTAATTTTCATCCCTGGCATAATTAGGTCTGGATTGCTAAGCTGTGTATTTGTTTTTTTTAGCGTTTCAAAATCCACTCCGTACTTTTTTGCAATTTTCCAAAGGGTCTCCCCTTTTTGCACGATATGAATTTTCAAATTTTCCCCCTCCTGTATAACTTATCTATAAGTAAAAACACTTTGAAGTAACACTTTCTAAACAACATTAACTTCTTTTACTTTTATCACTTCTTCTATTTTCAATATGATTCGAAGTGGAATAAGCATAGAAAAACCGCAATGATTTCCTCAACACAATGTATGCCTATTTCATCCTTGTTATGATTATATGTACGAAAAAAAGCAACGGAAATCCCGCTGCTTTAAACGCGCTCTAACATACGATTTAATGCAAGAACTGCCTCTTCTGTTACTTGTTTCTCTACGCGAATAACGTTAATTTGTTCTCCTCTTTCTATGTTCTCAAGTGCCCATAACAGGTGAGGTAAGTCAATTCGGTTCATCGTTAAGCAAGGACACATAAACGGATTTAGCGAAATAATTTCTTTATCTGGATGTTGCTGAATAATTCGGTTCACTAAATTCATCTCTGTACCAATCGCCCACTTACTTCCCGCCGGAGCTGCTTCAATCATATCAATAATATATTTCGTTGATCCTGCATAATCAGAAGCAGCAACTACTTCATAACAACATTCAGGGTGAACAATAATATTCATATCCGGATGATTTTTTCGCACATTTTCAATATTTTTCACAGTGAAGTTTTGATGAACAGAACAATCGCCTTTCCATAAAATCACTTGAATTTCTTCTATATCTCCATCGTACTCTAATGAATCTGTATGCGGGTTCCACACTGCCATTTTTTCTAACGGAATACCTAAATCATACGCTGTATTTCTTCCTAAATGTTGGTCTGGTAAAAAGACGAGACGCTCTTTTTGTGTAAACGCCCAAGACACCATTTGTTTTGCATTAGAAGAGGTTACTGTTGCCCCTCCATTACGACCACAAAACGCTTTGATCGCAGCTGTTGAATTTACATACGTTAATGGAATCATCGTATCCCCAAATAATTTCGTGAGCTCTTTCCACGCTCTTTCTGTTTGTTCAATATCTGCCATATCTGCCATAGAACAGCCGGCGCGCATATCTGGTAAGATGACAATTTGATCATTTGTCGTTAACATATCTGCCGTTTCTGCCATAAAGTGCACACCACAAAACACAATATATTTTGCCTCTTTATTACTCGCTGCAACTTGCGCGAGTTGCAGTGAGTCCCCTGCTGCATCTGAAAATTGCACAACTTCATCTTTTTGATAATGATGTCCTGGAATAAATAGTAATGCCCCCATTTTTTCTTTAATTTCACGGACACGCTCTTCCATCTCTAATGTAGACATCGTTTGATAACGCTCTGGTAACATTACTTCGATTGGCTGAACTTTCTCTAAAATACCCATTTATGATTCTCCCCCTCTAAACCACTCTCATTAGGCCTCAATATTAAAACTAATATCAAGTGCTTTCACTGAATGTGTTAACGCTCCAAGTGAAATATAATCTACCCCTGTTTTTCCGTATTTTGATAAATCTTCAATTGTAATACCACCTGAAGCCTCCGTAACGATGGCACTTGGTACAATTTTTGAAAACTCACGAATCTCTTCTGGCGTACGATTATCGAACATAATAACATCTGCGCCGGCCTCTACTGCTTCTCTTACTTGCGCCTCTGTCTCTGTTTCGACTTCTACTTTCACCATATGTCCCAATCTTTCTTTCACCGATGTAACAGCTTTTGTAATCGAGCCAGCAAAAGCAATATGATTGTCTTTAATCATGACACCATCATATAAACCGAATCTGTGGTTAAATCCGCCCCCGCATACTACAGCATATTTATCAAACATACGTAGTCCTGGCATCGTTTTTCTCGTATCACAAATGCGTGTATGACTGCTATCTAAAGCAAAAACCGCCTTACGTGTCATCGTCGCTATCCCGCTCATACGCTGAATAACGTTTAATATAACGCGCTCTGCCGTTAATAATGATGCGATTGGGCCTTGCACGGTTGCAATTATTTCGCCTTTTTCTACAAGATCCCCATCTTTTTTATGAAGTTCAACTTCAATTCTCTGATCAATTAATTTAAATCCTTCTTCAATTACTAAGCACCCTGCAAATACCCCTGTATCCTTTACAAGAAACGTTCCTTTCGCAAGTGCATTATCGGGAAAGATAAGCTGAGATGTTACATCTCTTTCTCCTATATCTTCTAGAAAAAATCGATTTAATGCTTCCTTAACTTTTAACGTATTCATAAAATCCCTCTTCCCCTTATTAAACAAGTTGTAGTTTTCTTCTCACTCGGATAATCTCTTTTTTCACGCTATTTCTTTCTGGATAATCAATGCGATAATGACCACCAACACTGTCTTCTCTTTGCAAAGCTGATACTGTTATAAGCTCACAAACTGTTAACATATTAATAAGCGTTATCTCTTCATTTGTAAGTGCATCATATTGTAAGATCATATTTCGCACACCGTACCTACTAAACCATCTCTGAGCATATGATAAATTTTTCTCAGTTCGCACAATCCCAACATGCTTCATCATGTATTCTTGTATTTCTTCTTTCAACGGTAAATCATTAAGAGCTATAAAACTTTTCCCTCTCTCTTCCGGCACATTTTTTCTTTCCTCTGCTGGCTTAGCTAAAATGTGTTTTCCTATTCGTCTTCCAAACACAAGACCTTCTAATAATGAATTACTCGCCAATCTATTCGCACCATGAACTCCATTACAAGCCACTTCACCGACCGCATATAAGTTTGAAATGGACGTCTCTCCGTCACAATTCGTCTTCACGCCGCCCATATGAAAATGAGCGCCCGGTACGACCGGAATAGAATTTTCTTTTAAATCAATACCATTCTTTTTACATAATGATGAGACGGTCGGAAAACGTTGTTCAAAGTTTTGAATGGTTTCGATGTTTAAGTACACTTTTTCACCTGCAAGAAGTTGTTCATGAATAGCCCTTGCCACTACATCACGCGGTGCGAGATCTTTCCCGGGATGTATATCCATCATAAAACGCTGTCCTTTTCCATTTATAAGGACAGCTCCTTCACCACGGACTGCTTCAGAAACGAGACCACAACATCGCCCGTCCACGTATAACATCGTCGGATGAAATTGTACAAATTCTAAATCAACAAGTTCTCCCCCAGCTCGATATATCATCGCAAGTCCATCGCCTGTAATTGTCTCATCATTCGATGTAAAGGCGTACAAACCACCTATTCCTCCTGATGCTAACACCGTATTATCAGCATAGTAACGCTTCAGCTTCCCTTCACTATTTCGCGTTAAAGCTCCTATGCATTTATTATTTTCTATAATAAAATCGAGTACCATTTCATGCTCAACGACAGTAACGTTCGGAACTACTTCTTGTATTAAATGCTCTAATAGATTTTTACCAGTTGCATCTCCTCCGGCATGTAAAATGCGCCGTTTTCGATGCGCCCCTTCTTTACCAAGGTGGATCCCTTTTTCATCCCCATCAAATTTCATTCCATTCGTAATAAGCTTACTTATTTCTTTCGGTCCCTCTTCAACTAAATAACGAACTGCTTCTTCGTTGTTATAATGGCAACCTGCCACTAATGTATCTTCAAAATGCCCACTCGGATCGTCATATGTAGCAACAGCTGCTGCAATTCCTCCTTGAGCTAAATGTGTATTGTTATTACGTCCTGTTTTTTTTGTGATAATTATCACATTCTTTTCGTGACAAAGCTCTTTCGCAACACGAAGCGCCGCAACGCCGCTTCCAATAATCAAGACATCTGCACTTGGCATAATTGTTGCCTCCCACTTTACACTTTCCAACTGTCTTGACACCTATATTTACATAGTTTTAAAATAATGACAAGAGTTTTTTTACACTTCTTATTTTCACTACCATTCTAAAAACGAAAACAAATGTCACTCTTACTGAAGAGAGGAAATTACATGATGATATATCTAGATTATGCAGCGACAACACCTATGAGCGAAGAAGCTTTAGAAACATATATAGCAGCGGCAAAAACATATTTCGGAAATGAACAAAGTTTACACGATATCGGCGGAAGTGCATCATCTTTATTACAAGTTTGTAGAGAAACATTTGCAGAAATGATTGGGGGTAAGGAACAAGGTGTATTCTTTACAAGCGGCGGTTCAGAATCTAACTACCTTGCGATTCAATCCCTTCTAAATGCTAGAAATGGAAAACACATTATTACGACACCTATGGAACACGCATCGATTCGAAGTTATTTTCAATCCTTACAATCGCAAGGTTATACTATTACTGAGATTCCTGTTGATAAAAGTGGGATAATTCATTTAGTAGATTTAGAAGCAGCTATTACAGAAGATACTGCTCTAGCAAGTATACAGCACGGAAACTCTGAAATCGGGACCGTTCAAAACATTGCAGAGATCGGAGCACTTTTAAAAAAATATAATGTTTTATTTCATTCAGATTGTGTTCAAACGTTTGGTAAACTTCCAATAGACGTTAAAGCGATGGAGATTGATAGTCTTTCTGTTTCAGCCCATAAAATATACGGACCAAAAGGAGTTGGAGCTTGCTATATAAATCCGCAAGTTCGCTGGGAACAAGTATTTCCGGGAACTTCTCATGAAAAAGGCTTTCGCCCTGGTACAGTGAACGTTCCTGGAATCGCTGCTTTTTTAACAGCCGCAGAGCATATATTAAAGAATCAAAAGGAAGAGAGCTTTCGTTTTAAACAATTACGATCTTATTTTTTAGAGCAATTACAAACACTTCCTCTAGAAATTGAAGTGAAAGGACATTCTACTTCTTGTTTACCACATATTATTGGGGTTACAATAAAAGGAATAGAAGGTCAGTATACAATGTTAGAATGTAACCGTCATGGTATAGCCATTTCAACTGGAAGTGCTTGCCAAGTCGGTAAACAAGACCCTTCAAAAACAATGCTTGCAATTGGAAAAACGTATGAAGAGGCAAAACAATATGTCCGCTTTTCTTTCGGACATCACACAACGAAAGAACAAATTGATACAACTATTCATGCACTACACACAATTGGAAATCAATTTTATAGAGGTGTTAAATCATAATGAAACAAAATGATCAAAAAAAGATTTTAGGCGAAGAAAGACGACAACTCATCCTCGAGTGGCTTCTTGCTGCAAATGAACCGTTATCGGGGAATGAGCTATCTAAAAAGACAAACGTAAGTAGGCAAGTTATCGTTCAAGACATTTCCTTACTAAAAGCACGAAATGAACCAATTATTGCGACTGCACAAGGGTATTTATATTTAAAGCCACAAACAAGACAACAAGCTTTTGAACGCGTAATTGTATGCCAACATAAACCGGCAGAAGTACGTCAAGAACTTACTATGTTAGTTGACCACGGCGTTACAATTAAAGACGTAAAAGTTGAGCATCCTGTATATGGCGACTTAACAGCATCGATTATGGTAAGTAATCGCTTCGATGTAGAGCAATATTTACAAAAAATCGAAAACACAAACGCTTCCTATCTTTCGCAACTAACAGATGGTATTCACTTACATACAATTGAAGCAGATTCTAAAGAGAAATTAGATGCCGCTTGCGAGGCACTAGACCGCGCTGGATTTCTCGTTTATTAATGTAAAGCACAGAGTTTTTTATCATTCTCTGTGCTTTTTTAGTGATATAATATTGTAATCAATTGTAAAGGGGGGCAAATATGGGAATTGAACTCGTTCACTTTAGCACCGGTAAACCGAAACAAATGAAATATGGCGAAGATAAAGAAATGATAACAGGTATATGTAAAGATCCTACAGAAGAGGCCTTCCTCTCAAAAGACGGATTCCGTGGTGATGATGTAGCGGATTTAAAACACCACGGGGGACCTGATCGCGCAGTTTGCGTGTACCCACACGAGCATTACGCACTATGGGAAGAGGAATTTCAAACTACACTTCCGGCTTCCACATTTGGCGAAAACATTACCGTAACAAATATGTTAGAGCGTGATGTATGCATCGGAGATACATATCAACTAGGCGAAGCAATCATTCAAGTTACACAAGCGAGAGTACCTTGTAGCACAATTTCAAAACGCCTTGGTATTCCTGGTATTTTGCCACGTATTGTAGCAACTGGATATACTGGTTATTTATGCCGCGTTCTTCAAGAAGGTACTGTACGTCAAGATTCTAAAATTACATTATTAGAGCGTCCATCAAACAATGTATCTGTTTTGTTCTCTAACGAAATTTATTTTCATAATAGGAAAGATAAAGATGGCATTGAGAAGGTTCTTGCTGTACAAGAACTAGCCGAGATTTGGCGTGATCAGTTAGAGGATCGTCTTGCGAAGTTAAAATAATAAATCCCACCTTTTATAGGTGGGACTCTATTTATCTATCATACGGTATACTAGTGACCGAAATTATATCGACTTAACTACAAAATACGACAAACACTCCCCTTACAACCAATAAGAAGAATAACTCCCCAGCACAGTAACAGAAAACCCGAGTGCTTCAAGTTCCATCATTACGCCTGGCAATAATACGTCATCATATGCTTTATCTACGTCGATTAAGAAAAAGTAATTTCCAAGACCTGTTTTCATCGGGCGAGATTCAATTTTGGATAAGTTTAATTTTCTCCATGCGAAAGCTGATAACACTTGATATAGTGCCCCTGCGTAATCAGCAGGTAACGTTATCATAAGCGTCGTTTTCTCTCCTCGGTTTTCTCCGTTATTTGGGAGTACTGCTTTCTTTTTCTTATGGAGAACAAGGAAACGTGTATGATTGTTTTTATGCGTATGAATATCACGCCTTACAATTGTTAATCCGTATTTTTCTGCCGCTGCTTCATTTGCAATAGCTGCAATTTTTTCTTCAGGATGTTCTTTCACATATTGCGCAGCAGCGCTTGTTGATGTCATATCGCGAACGGTTACCCCTTTTAATTCCTCATTTAAAAATTTATGGCACTGTGCAATGGCATGCGGATGAGAATGTACAGCGTATACTTCTTTCCACACTTCTTCGTACTGCGGGTGTACGAGTAAATGCTGCTGAATTGGCACTGTAATTTCTCCTACAATGGAAAGTGGCTGCTCATGTACGAGATAATCAACCGTTATATTAACTGAACCTTCTATGGCGTTCTCTAACGGTACGACCGCATAATCTACATTTTCATTTGCAGCTGCATCAATACAATCCGGAATCGTTCGATACGGTACATGCTCTGCTTCCGGAAAAAAACGACTCACCGCCATATTTGTAAATGTCGCTTCTGGTCCTAAATATCCTACTCGAATCATCGTCTTTTCCCTCTTTTTCGTTTTCTTACTGTTATACCATACTTTTTTATATTCTTCTATGAGAATTTCGAATATTAAAAAAAGACTAGCGTTCGCTAGTCTAAATGTTTCTTGTATTCTCTTTGAGCGAAGAAGAAATAGATGATACATGCAGCAATGTAAAACAGAATAAACAATCCCACTTTTCTTAATGATCCGTCCATAAAAAGAGTATTATGAAACGTATATAACGCAACTGCACTATGCATACTCCCTACTATAATTGGCGCAAAAAATAGCATACATAATTGCCAACGAGAAATCTTCCACACTTCTTCCTTCGTCATTCCAAGTTTAGAGAGCGCCCCGTACTGCTTTCGATCGGATGCAATATTATGAAACCATTTAAAATATACGATGCTACATGACGTAAGGAAGAATAATATGCTAATGAATGAGCCTATAAATAGAGTAATATCACCACCTTCTTTCATATTCACATATAATTCCATATTACTTCGAAACGCATCATTGGTATCATGTTTCATATGTTTCCGTAAAGCTTCGTTTAATTCCTTCGTATTTTCGATATTTGGTAATGTATACCCTCTATATATCATTTTTTCAGAATCCGGAATTGTATTTGCTATACTGTTAAAATCTTCATCATTCATGACGAAAAACAGACCATTAATGTATGAAGGGTGATGGTTAAATTGTACCCCTTCTTTTTGACCGTTATATATAAATTGATATGTTCGATTCATTACTTGCAATTGAATCTCTTTTTGATTATATACATTTGGATAATTGCGTTTATTATAATAGACAAGTGTAACTGTTCCTTTTTTAGGATAATACATTTTCTGTTTTTGTTTTCTTGCCTCTTGATTGTATTCACTTTCCTTTATAAGCGGTGCTACCTCTGTTTCTCCCTTATTGGACTGAAAGGATGCATACACTCCAACAAAACTCATAGATTGAAAATCATCATATCCATATTGATGTAATAAGTTTTCAACCTTGTCTTTCTCGAAAACTTCATGAGCAGAAGTGCCTTTTTCTATGTATGAAAATGAGTGTACTCCTCCGCCACGCCACATATCTTGCATGCTAGAAAAATATAAGAACACCGTACCTGTCGCCGTAACGACAAACGTTGTTGCCATAGACAACAGAAAGAAAAAGCGACTATTTTCCTTCATTCGATGTGACAATTGATTCACTATAAATAAATACGGATATGTATACATAATCCTTTTATTTCTTTTTATCACTTCTAATATTTGTGTAGCGCCATGTGTAAATGAGAAATACGTCCCAAAAGAAATGAGTATAACAACCGGAAAAAAGTATAATGCTATCGTTGTCATCGTCACTTGTAGTGCTAACGCATATCCGCCCACTAAACAAGCAAAACCGAATAAACAAAGCCACTTTGATGTTTTCCTCTCCCGTTTATCTGTTCGAAATTCTTTTAATAACCGTATGATTTTTATATTCCATATACGTAAAGCACTTATAAAAGATAACAGAACAAAGACGAGCATATATATAACAAACGTTACACCAATCGCTCTCATGTCAAATATGACAGGGAGTTCTTTCGGAAGATGAAGTAACATACTAAATACCATAAAAAAGAGTTTCAAAAAAATCATGCCAAGCCCAATACCGAAAATATTAGCGAAAATACCGATCAATATTTGCTCGGTCATAATCACTCCTATTACGTTAGACTTCGTCGCTCCCATTAACATATATAACCCTAATTCTTTCTTACGTGCTTCTATGAAAATAGAAGTAGAGTACAAAATAAATATGACGAAAAAAGAAATAATTATAACGTTACATATGATAAGTCCCCAGCGTACATTTTGATACCACATCGTCTCTTGCATATACGGATGTACAATGACAGACATGTATGCAAAAGACGCAAATATTGCAAAACAACTACTTAAGAAAAACACTTTATAATTACGCCAATTTCCCTTTATATTTTGTAGCGCCAGTTGCCGAATGTTCATCTATCATCCTCCTGTACCTTACTACACAGGCAAAAAGCTAGAGGTTTCCCTAGCTTTTCACATGTTTTAAATATCCTCTTTGCGCGATCATAAAGTAAATGGCAGAAGCTAAAATATAAGCCCCTATTACAATCGCACCTGATTTCCATAAATCGATATAAAGCATTTTCCCTAACGTATGAAGAGCAAACCCACTATGAATTGTACCGATTAAAATTGGGATAAAGAAGATAACACCCATCTGACGAATTGCAATTTTACGAATTTCTTTATCTGTCATACCAATTCTTTTTAATGACTTAAATTGAATACGATCTTGTTCTTTATCGTTAAACCATTTAAAGTATGTCATGCTACACGCAAAGAAGAAGAACAGTACTGCTACGAAGAATCCGATGAACATTGTAATCGCTCCACCTTCTCTTATATCTTTATAAGCGAACACTGCGTTTCTCAATTCCCCTTGCTTTTCTGGTGCAATTTCCTTTTTCAAATCTAGCACAAGGTCTTCCGTACTTTTCCAGTCTTCAATATAATAACCATAATATTTCGTCTTTTCTTCATCTGGTACGAGCTTTTCGTATTTCTCAAAATCTTGATCATTCACAATGAGATATTCGCTATCATTAAAAACAGAATATGACGTTGGCTCATTTAATTGAGCAGACTGCATTTGTCCGTTGATTGTAAATTCATACGGTTTCGTACGATCTATCTTCATAAGCTCATTTGCTGCATCAACCATAACCATCGTCGCACTACCTGGTGCATTATGAACCTCTGTAATTTGCTCTTTCTTTTGTTTACGCACTTCCGCGTTATATTCTTTTTCTGAAATAATCGTCATTGGTACTTCACGTTCACTGTTAAACAACATTATTTTCTGTGTTGCAGGTAGTTTTACGTAAGTTACTTTTCGTGCATCTTCAAACCCATGTTTTTTTACAATCTCTTGTTCTTTTTCTTCATTAATCAGGCTATGCGTATTTAGTCCCTTTTCCTCATATGAAATAGCATGCGGTGTAAGCTCTATCGTTTTCGCACTCATATTTTCAAAATATACATAAAGCGTACCAACCGCTGAAGAAACAACCGCCGTAATAATAGAAATAACAAATAGAAAACGAGCATTATCTTTCATTTTATAAATAAGATTGCTAAGTACAAACATATTTGGATACGTATAAAAAGATTGTTTTCGTTTTTGCAATGCTTTTAATACGACTGTACTTCCTTGTGTAAATAGTAAATACGTTCCACCAATCGTCAGTCCGACAATTGGTAAGAAATACATAATGAAATTCATAATTGTTACTTGGAAACAAAGTATATACGCAGCAATAATACAGCCTATACCAACTACCCCTAACCATGTAAATGCAAAAGGTTCTACTTTTTGTTTTCTTGCCTCTCTTAATAAATCAATAATTTGCAAGCGGCCTACTGTCCAAACACTAAACAATGATAGTATTAAAAAGAGGATAAAATATATGCCAGCTGTAATAAAAACTGCTTTACTATTCCACACAAGCGGAAGTGTTTTATCAATTTTCAACAATACACTTAATGCTTGGAAGAAAAGTTTTGAACAAAGCATTCCAATCCCAATACCTACTATAATGGCAATACTCCCTAACATCAGTTGCTCTAATATAATCATTCGGCCGAGCTGAGACTTCGTTCCACCTATTAACGTTAATAAGCCAAATTCTTTTTTTCTTGCTCGTAAAAACGTTGAATTCGCATATAAAATAAAGAGTGCTGAGAAGATGACTACAATATAATTCATCGATTCTAACCCTTTTGTAATCATCGTCTTCATACTAATATTACCACTTACGACATCTGGATGATAAATGAAGGAAGCATACATGAAAAATACGACAATCGATAAACAACTACTAATAAGAAACGCTTTATAATTACGCCAATTTCCTTTTACGTTATTAAGCGCGAGCTGGCGAAAGTTCATGATATTCTCCTCCTAGCATCGCAAGTACGTCTAAAATTTCTTGGAAAAAGGCTTGCTTCGTTCTTCCTTTATGTATTTCTGAAAAAATCTCTCCATCACGTATGAAAAGGATACGTTCGCAATAACTAGCGGCTACTGGATCATGTGTTACCATTGCAATCGTTACTTTCTTTTGCTCATGCAAATCTTGAAGTGCTCCCATTAATGATTTCGCTGACTTAGAATCTAAGTTTCCTGTTGGCTCATCCGCTAAAATTAATGTTGGTTCATGAATAATCGCCCTTGCAGCTGCTGCACGTTGTTGTTGTCCACCTGATACTTCGTATACTTTTTTATTTAAAATTTCTTCGATGTTTAAAAACCTCGCAATTTCAAGTACTTTCGCATCAATTTCTTTTACAGATTTCTTCGCCATTACAAGCGGCAAAATAATATTTTCTTTAATCGATAATGTATCAAGTAAGTTGAAATCTTGGAAAATGAATCCTAGATGTGTACGGCGAAACTCCGCTAATTTTGCAGCACGCATTTGATTAATTTCTTCACCATTTACAAGCACATGACCTGAAGTTTGCTTATCAATTGTTGCTAATAAATTTAAAAGCGTTGTTTTCCCGCTCCCTGAAGGCCCCATAATTCCTACAAATTCGCCTTCTTCTATTTTAAAATTTATATCGTTTAAAGCAGTCGTCGCTACTGAACCTTTTGATTGGTACACTTTTGTTAATCCTTTTACTTCAAGAACACTCATTTCTAATCCCCCTATGTGTTTTCTTCTTACATTTACTATAAGAAAAATAAGAAAAAGAAACGAGTGATTTCCCTTACAAAACGTTTTGTTATCTTACAGTTTTGTCATTTTTCTCATTAATGTATGATATTCTTCATCTTTTGCAAATTGGAACGTGAATGTTGTTCCTTCCCCTTCAGCCGATTGCACATACATACCGTGATGTAAATTATCACAAATTTCCTTCGTAATATATAAGCCCATTCCAGTTGCTTCTCTCGTTTTACGGCCATTTATTCCCGTAAAGAATGGGTCAAATATACGCTTTACATCTTGCTCTGGAATACCAATTCCATTGTCCTTAATATGTAGTAACACCTTTTGGTCTTTCTCTTCAATTTGAAATTGAATTTCCTTTTTCTCTGCTTCTGAAATTTTCGTATACTTAATTGCATTTACAACAATTTGCCCTATAGCAATACTTAGCCATTTTCTATCAGATGCAACCATACAAGTATCTTCATCAAACATTACTTTCGGAAATACCGACGATTGAATGAAAGATTTTCGATTTTCATTAATAATACCCCTGATGATATCTATCACATTTACTACTTCTACTTTATAATCTTTCGAAAATTGATCTAACCTTGCCATATGTAACGCTAAATCTAACCCATTTAAAATACGGTTATTTTCTTCACGAATACTTTCAATCGTTCCCCTTGCTTCACGGTGCTCCTTACCATATTTCTGTAACAATAATTCAATAACGGATACTGGTGTTTTCATTTGATGGATCCACTGGTTCATAAAAATCATTTGCTGTTGCTCTTTTGCATGCTGCTTATGAACTTCATTCATATATTGCTGCCTTAATAGCGTAAACGCTTCAACAACCATTTCTTGCTCTGACGTATAAGAAGTATCAATAAGTAAAGAGTCGTGTAATGTATTTCCGCTAGCAACATATTTTTCGATTCTTTTTAAAAATACACTTCGTTTTCGATAATCGTAAATGAGGTATACAGTAAATACAACTGTCCCTAATAAAAGCCCATATAACCACGTACTCCAATCAATGGATCTTTTTTCTAAAAGACTTTGCAACTGCAAAACGAGCCCAAATAAACAAAGGCTAATAATATAAGAAAGAAGTAAAGAAAAACGGTCCATGAG
This sequence comes from Bacillus sp. FDAARGOS_1420, assembly GCF_019344915.1. NCBI lineage: Bacteria > Bacillati > Bacillota > Bacilli > Caryophanales > Bacillaceae > Bacillus > Bacillus sp. FDAARGOS_1420. The sequence continues at coordinate 3,466,435 of NZ_JAHWJB010000002.1, forward strand.
GTAATTTTTAACCTTCATGCCCTTCGCCCCACTCTGTAAGAAGTGCATAACCATATCCGCGTTTCGTTACAATTGCATTTTTAATGCCTAACTCCTCAAGTTTCTTCCTTACACGCTTTACATTCACGGTTAATGTATTATCATCAACAAAAGCTACTTCATCCCATAAAGCCTCTAACAGCTCTTCACGTGTCACGTATTGATTTGCTTGTTTCATTAAACATTCTAATAAATAAAACTCATTTTTTGTAAGTTCCGTTTGTTGACCTTTCCACTCTTACTGTGTGCTGTGATGGGAATAATAACAATCCATTAACACCTAAGCAGTCACTTTCCGCGGCCAAAGCATACTCACCATACCCGCGGCGGAGTGCACTTTTCACCTTTGCCATTACGATATCTAAATGGAATGGCTTTGTAATGTAATCATCTCCGCCATTTTCAATCGCCATTACTTGATCCATTTCCCCTGTTCTTGCAGAAACAAAAATAATTGGCGCATTCGATACAGTGCGGATTTGGCGGCACCAGTAGAAGCCATCAAAGTATGGTAAATTAATATCAAGTAACACAAGATGAGGACTTACTTTTACAAACTCATCTTTTATATGCCGTAAATCGCTCACTCTGAAAGATTGATATCCATACCTTTCTAAATGCTCCTCTAATATCTCTGCAATTTTTTCATCATCTTCTACAATTAATATTTTATACATATTCCTTTTCTCCCCATAAAATATTCTTCTAAAATCACTCCTTTTTCTATTATAAATTGAAACTTTAATCAATGGGGATTTTTTCCTATATCGACTTATGGTTCGCCTATACGAATTAGTTTTTACTGGACTCAAATAACGAAAAAAAAAGACCGCCATATTTCGGCAGTCTTAATCGATAAATTCAAATTGATATTCAAGAATTTTCACAATATCTCCGTCTGTTGCGCCACGTGCACGAAGGGCTTCATCAATACCCATTCCACGCATTTGACGAGCAAATCGGCGTACAGATTCATCACGTGAGAAGTCTGTCATCTTGAATGTTTTCTCAATGTCATAACCAGAAATAACAAATGTGCCATCACTTTCGCGTGTAATTTCAAAATTAGATTCAGATTCAAATTTGTACATTACACTTGCTTCAGATTCTTCTACATCATCGTACATTGGGAATTCTGGTGTTGTTTCTAATAAGTTCGCTACTTCAAATAGTAAGTCACGAACACCTTGTTTCGTTACAGCTGAGATTGGGAAAATTTTCACTTCGTCTCCCAATTTCTCTTTAAATGCTTGTAAGTTTTCTTCTGCATCTGGCATATCCATTTTGTTTGCAACAACAACTTGTGGACGCTCAGTTAAACGCATATTGTATTCTTTTAGTTCATTATTGATTGTGACATAATCTTCATATGGCTCACGTCCTTCTAAACCAGACATATCGATAACGTGCACAATTACACGTGTACGTTCGATATGACGTAAGAATTGGTGTCCAAGTCCAACGCCGGAGTGTGCGCCTTCAATTAGTCCAGGAAGGTCAGCCATAACGAAGCTGCGGTTATCACCAGTTTCAACAACACCAAGATTCGGAACGATTGTTGTAAAGTGATATTCTGCAATTTTCGGACGCGCTGATGATACAACAGATAATAATGTAGATTTACCTACACTTGGGAATCCAACAAGTCCAACATCTGCTAGCACTTTAAGTTCTAGCGTGACATCACGTTCTTGACCTGGTTCCCCGTTCTCAGCGATTTCTGGCGCTGGGTTCGTCGCTGTTGCGAAACGTGAATTACCACGGCCACCACGGCCACCTCTTGCGATTACAGCTGTTTGTTCATGCGTTACTAAATCGGCAAGAATTTCACCTGTTTTTTCATCTTTCACTATTGTTCCTGGTGGAACCTTTACGATTAAATCTTCAGATTTACGACCGTGCTGACCTTTACTCATTCCGTGCTGACCGCGATCAGCTTTGAAATGACGTTGGTAGCGGAAGTCCATTAATGTACGTAAGCCTTCCTCAACAACAAAAACAACATCTGCACCTTTACCACCGTCGCCACCTGCTGGGCCACCTTTAGGTACATACTTCTCACGACGATACGCAACCATTCCGTTACCACCGTCGCCGCCTTTTACATATATCTTGACCTGATCTACAAACATTATTTCACCACACTTTTTTCGATTAGTTGTAATATAACTGAGACTTCTTCGTCTCGTACTGTATAAGAAATGGAATACCATTTATTGTTTTCGTTCGCAAGCCACGTTTGTAGTTCTTCTACATTCGTTAGCTTTCCACGAAAATCAAAAAAGAAACGAGCATTCTCCGCGTCACTTTCAATTGTGATACAAACATAATTTTCAACATATACGTCTAAACTATGCTGAAGCATTAAGAAAAACTGATTCGTCCATGTACATACAGTCTCATCTAGATGAGATAAGTTATGTAATTTCCCTAATACTTCGTACTCCAATAAGCACGGTTGCTGTTTCCAATTATATGTTAAAATCCACTCTGAAAATAAAGGCATTGATAGCCCCATCAGATTGGATTCTTGTCTCGCTTCTTGGACAAAACGATCGATGAGCCTATGAATCTCTTCCACTTTTCCAAGGGAAAGATTTCCTTTAACCATCTGCAAACGATTGAGCCAATCATGTCTCGAGTGGCTCAACGCATCTATAATTGTCCATTTTTCATTCATTTAGATACCCCTTAATATAGAAAAACTCTAACCTGCACTCAGGTTAGAGTTTTCCGTGAGTTCTTATGCTTCTTGAGCAACAGGATATACGCTCACTTGTTTGCGGTCACGACCAAGACGCTCAAAGCGTACTACGCCGTCAACTTTCGCGTATAAAGTGTCATCGCCACCACGACCAACGTTAACACCTGGATAAATTTTTGTACCGCGTTGACGGTAAAGAATTGAACCACCTGAAACCGTTTGACCATCTGCGCGTTTAGCACCAAGACGTTTTGACTGAGAGTCACGACCGTTCTTTGTACTACCTACACCTTTCTTAGATGCGAAAAACTGAAGATCTAATCTTAACATACGTTACACCTCCTGCACTTTTTCTATTAAACGGATATACTTTCCGTAATCAAGTTCAATCGTCTTAAGTGAAACAACCAATCCTTCTAAAAGTATTTGTGCTTTTTCTGCTGTATGAACATCTAAATCATTAGGCAATTCATACGTCAAGAATCCGCCATCACTTCCGAGTTCAATAGTTGCCTGCACATTACAAAGTTCTTCCACTGCATTTATAGAACCAAACACAACCGCTGTAGTTCCAGCACAGACAAGATCTTGTCCATGTGGCGCATAATTGGCATGTCCAGTCATTTTAAATGATCGGATACTTCCTAGTTTCGTGCGACTTATCGTAATCTTAATCATCTTAACCAGAATTAAGCGTTGATAGCTTCAACTACTAGCTTAGTGTAAGGTTGACGATGACCTTGTTTCTTACGATTGTTCTTTTTCGCTTTGTATTTGAAAACGATGATTTTCTTAGCGCGACCTTGTTTTTCAACTTTCGCAGTAACTGTTGCACCCTCTACAACTGGGCTACCAACTTTCACGTTTTCGCCACCAACGAAAAGAACTTTGTCAAAAGTAACAGTTTCACCAGCTTCAACATCTAATTTTTCAATGTAGATTGCTTGACCAGCTTCAACTTTAATTTGTTTTCCACCTGTTTCGATAATTGCGTACATACTTGCACCTCCTCTTAATTACTAAGACTCGCCAAAAACGAGGTAGACATAAAATGTCTTTAGGGAACCTGTCTTGTGCGGTTGTAGCATATAGCAGTTTAGGTGCTATAAACTATAACATAAAAATATTACCATGACTCATTGACTGTTGTCAATGAATGTTCTGCTAACTATTTTTTCCGTTCTACAATTTCTTTCTTACTTCCAAAACGGATAATAGCGTACTTTTCGATAATATCATCTTTGAAATAAATTTCAAATGGAATATTTTTTTGTAATTCTTTTTGTGAAAAATGTTTTTTTACTTTTTTTGAAGCACCAATCAATACAGCTTCATCCTCTATATTACCATAAGTAATAAGCTCTCTCTCTAGCTCATACGCAATTGTTTCATTAGATATAACGTAACCTGTCGCTTTACAAGGCGCACACTCTTCTAATAATACGTCACGTAACGAATGTTTCTTGCGCTTACGCGTCATCTCTAAAATACCTAACTCTGTAAACCCAAGCACTCTTGTATATGTGCGATCATCTTGTAAAGCTATCGTTAAACGCTCTCTTACCTTCTCTTTATCTTCTCGTCTTTTCATATTAATAAAATCAATTAATATCATCCCGCCAATATCACGAAGTCTTAATTGACGAGCAATCTCTTCAGCAGCCATTTCATTTGTGCGAAATACGGTATCTTGTAAATTTTGTTTTCCAGTAAATTTACCTGTATTCACATCAATTACAGTCATCGTCTCCATTTGTTCTACAATTAGATAGGCACCATTTGGTAGCCACACAATTTTTTGAAGTGCTTTCTCGATTTCACGATCTATTCCAAAATGGTTAAACATCGAAGATTTTTCATTATAAAAGGATACTCTTTCTTTCCCTACTTTTTCTTCTAATTCTTTTACTATACTTCTCGTATCTACAACTATTTTTTCAATTGTTTCAATTGGGTTCTCCTGAAATACACGATCTAAAAACGTCGCTGGTTGATGAAGTAGTAAGGGCGCCTTCCCTTGATCTTCTTTTCTTTTTAACTCTTCATATAACTGCTGCAACCTTTGCATTTCAGCTTGTATTTCATCGATCGTTCCTTTTTCAGAAGCAGAACGGAAAATGTATCCACCTGTTCCTTCTACTTCAATTCCCAGTAACTGTTGTCTTCTTTTATTATTTTTTATTTTCCGAGAAACAGCGCGCATGTCATCATAGGGCATGTAAACGACATATTTTCCGGTAAATTCTATCTTCGCCGTTAATTTTGGCCCCTTCGTATCAATTGCCTCTTTCACAACTTGTACAAGTATCGCCTGTCCTTCATGTATGCGATATGAAGATGGTACATCATCAAATGAAAGATATGCATGTTTTTCTAATCCGATATTTACAAAGGCTGCGTTCATTCCAGCAATTGTTCTTACGATACGCCCAACATAAATATGTCCGACAATCTCCTGCTCTTCATTCCGTTTCCATAAAAGCTCTACAATTTTTTGTTTCTCTTCTATCGCAACACGCTTTTCCGAACCAGTGTAGTTAATATATAACGTCTTCAAAATTCTTTCCTCACTTTTCATTTCTTTTCCTTACAATATAAAAGGTTAGTGTCGTCGTCAACACTAACCAATTAATTCTTCAACAGATGAGGTTGTTCGTTTTTCAGCAAAATACGCATACAACAATTCATTTTCGTCCAATGTGTAATGCTCTTTATATTTTCCATGGACGATAATAGAGTGTTTATATCCTCTGCGAAATTTTGTGAAAATCGTATATAAATGATCTTCCGTTTTCACCTCAATAGGTGCTATTTTTTCAATATCTCTTTTATTCCCATAATAACGCTCTAATAAAAAACGCATAAATGCGTACCGTCTTTGTTTCCATTCTTGATATAAAGAAATCGCTAGAAAAACGAGTAATACCCACATCATAATGTTATTACTATTCCAAAGTAACTGCCATCCTAATATTACACTAAAAAAAACACATGACAATTTCATCATCTTTTCATGTGCTTGTAAATAGGGAAAACGATATGATAATACATTAAATAATACTTTTCCACCATCAAGTGGCCAAATAGGCAATAAATTAAACCCTAAAATAATGACATTATTCCATACAAAGAAATGGTACAAATCGTCAGTTACCCAGCCCGCTTTATACAAAATGTAAGCGACCGCAATCATCCATATATGCTGAATTGGCCCCGCCATAACGACAATTAATTCTTCTTTTAACGATTTGTTCCCATGTTCTTCCATCTCAACTACGCCACCAAACGGCAAAAGCTGAATTTGTTTAATACGCCAATTATAATACGCTGCGGCAAAAGCATGCCCAAGTTCATGAACTAAAACGATACAAAATAACAATAGTAACTCTTTAAAACGTGCTGTAAAAATACCAATGACAATAATAACCCAAAACAACGGATGCACAGAAATTTTCGTGAAAACATCCCTATATTTAATCAAATGAAATCACCTGAATTGGATCAATAAATTTTTCATTCTTTTTTATTGCAAAATAAAATTTGCCATTTTTATTATTTTCATCATTACTCACTATTCCAATTTTTTGTTTCTTTGAAACGTAATCATATAATTTTACTGACATATCATTTAAATTTGCATACCATGACTCCGTGCCATCAGCGTGCTGAATTTGAACTGTATTTCCAAGTTCCTCTTTCTTGCCCGCAAAAACAACTATACCTTCATTTACTGACTCCACCGTTGCATTTGTAGCCGTTTGAACAAATACACCCTGGCCGTTTTTTTGAAATCCTTGCATCACCTTTCCAGAGGCAGGAATCGCATAATCCTTTTGCTGAATAGCCTCTTCTTTTTTCTCATTTGGAGAAAAAAACACGAGAGGTTTTCCAAACTGATTTTCATACCATTTCGATATAGTAGCAAATTGAAATTCTTCTTGCATAACTTTTTCTGTAACAGCTCTAGTACCATCAAAAGAAGAAGGTGCGTTCTTAAATAAAATAGCAACCGAAAGAACTAATATTGCTGATAGCAAAACTTTGAAGAGAAAAACTTCTTTTCGAAATAGAGGATGAATTTCCTTCTCCCCCTCTTCAATAAAGACCGTTTCGCTATCAAAATCTCCTCCCGCAAAATACTGCTCTTCTTCTAGCAATTCTTGCTCTGCTTTCCTTTTCGCAATCCGCTTTTTAATTTCTTCCACACGTCTATTCTTCATACTGTCTCCTTTCTTTCGTTAGCCTTATTCAAATAGAAACAGTTATATACAGTTTGTACATATGTATGAGTTATAGAAGGAAGATATTCATGCGAAGAAAAAAGAAAGCACTCCGCATTTATGCGAAGTGCTTTTAACGGATTCCAAAGAAATTTTTCATCTTTGTAAATACCGATACTTTTTCTTGTTCAAATGCTTGTAATGGTACATTCTCACCTAACAAGCGTCTTGCAATATTACGATAAGCTATTGCTGCTTTTCCGCTAGGTTGCAGCGCTACAGGTTCACCTGTATTCGTAGCACGAATAACTTCATCATCATCCTCGACAACTCCAAGAAGCTCGATTGACAGTGTACGTACGATTTCATCAACGTCTAACATATCCTGTTCATGAAGCATATGACTACGCACACGGTTAATGACAAGTTTCGGTGGTTCAATATCCTCTTTCTCTAAAAGCCCGATAATACGATCCGCATCACGCATTGAGGATACTTCTGGTGTTGTTACAACGATTGCTTTATCCGCACCTGCTACTGCATTTTTAAACCCCTGCTCAATCCCCGCAGGACAATCAATTAATATGTAATCATAATCTTGACGTAATACTTGTATTAATTCATCCATTTGTTCAGGTGTTACCGCCGATTTATCGCTCGTTTGTGCTGCAGGTAATAAATAAAGATCATCAAAACGCTTATCTTTAATAAGAGCCTGAGGTAAACGACAACGCCCTTCAACGACATCAACAAGATCAAATACAATACGATTTTCTAGCCCCATTACTACGTCTAAATTGCGTAAACCGATATCTGTATCAATTAAACACACTTTTTTTCCAGATAACGCAAGGGCTGTACCAATGTTCGCAGACGTTGTAGTTTTACCTACTCCGCCTTTTCCAGATGTAATTACTATTGCCTCTCCCACAGCTATACAATTCCCCTTTCTAACTTTGTTAAATTAGGTCTAAGATGAGTGAGAAGTTGCAGGCGATCGACAACAATGTGATTATTCTCATTAATGTACGCACATTCTGCCGCCTCTGCTCCGTCTTCTTTCTCTTCCGGAGCCCGCATTGTCACATCACTAATTCGGAGTTGCATAGGGTTCATAATAGATGCAGCAATAACAGCTTCTGAATCTCCATCATACCCCGCATGTGCAATTCCTCTTAATGATCCCAAGACAAAAATATTCCCCCCAGCGATAACCGTTCCGCCTGGATTAACATCTCCAATTAATAATAAATTGCCTTTTACATGTAACACTTGTCCAGAGCGAACAATTTTGGAAATAGGGACAATTTCTGTTTCTTCTTTCCAAGCTATTGCTTCTGCTTTTGTTATAACATCACTTTCGATTGATTCTACAACAAGGTTCTTCTTATTGCGAATTAACGTACGAATCTCTTCTTGTTGTACTTCTGTTAAATAGCGATTTCCTACTTTAACACGCACTTCAATTAAAGAACGTCCGTCACTCTCATAGTAATGTGTAGAAAGCTTTTCATCCAATTCTTTTAATAGCTCAGAGAATGAACAGCAATCATCTAAATGAAGTGTTATTCCATCTTTTGTCCCTTTTATCGTTACATTTTGTTGCTTTTTTTCTTCCACTAAAGTTCACCCCACCGATTCAATTCGACATAAAATTAGAAAATCCTTTTTTCTTTTTCTTCTATCGCTTTTGAAAGACGCACTAAATATCGTCTCAGTGGGAAACAAACTATTAATAAGAAAATTCCATTTAGCAATAAAGTAGCAAGGAGACGATCTGTGAAAAAGACAGATGCTGACATGTGAGTACGTCCTAACAAAGTTAAAAACCCATACACATAATACTCTAATGCTGCAATGCCAGCCAGTACGATAGAAGCGACAATAAATAAATTCAATTGTAATACTTTCATCACACTATAAACTAAATAAGCTAAAATCGGATAAGCAAATATATATATACCGATAAGTTCCGTGTATACGGTATCAAATAAGAAACCAAATAATAGTCCGTAGTAAATCCCTTGAACCGGACTATAGTACACTGTAATAAAACATAACACAATTATAAAGAAATGCGGTGCTGCTATACTGCCTTTCCAAAAGACGTCTGTTGGAACAACAGTAGAGAACATATTTTCAAATAAAAAAACAAAAAGGAGCAAAAGAGGAAGAGCTGCTCTTTTTAAAATCGTCATCATCTCTTCTCTCCCTCCTATTCTAACGGCGCTGTAGGCATATCACGTTTTGCAACTATAATATGCTCTACATCATTCAAATCAGCGGATGGTTTTACATAAGCTGTTTTTGTTAAACCGTATGGATCTGGCTGAACATCAACAATTTTCCCAATCGCAAGACCTTTTGGGAAGATATCACCAAGTCCAGATGTTACAACTAGTTGATCTTTTTCTACTTTTGCATCAGAGCTAATCTTTGTGAAAAGAAGTAGTTGTTTTTCTTTATCGTAACCTTCAATTAATCCAAAGATATTTTCTTGTCCTTGTACAATAGCAGAAACACGGTTTGTTCGGCTCATCGAACTTAACAACTCTACTGAAGATGTAAACTGAGATACACTTTTTACGCGTCCAACTAAACCTTTCGGAGTTACAACAGCCATATCTTTTTTGATCCCTTGCTGTGCTCCTTTATCAATTCCAACTAAATCGTACCATTTATCGGGATTACGAGAAACGACACTAGCTTGTACTTCCGTATAATCACCACGGGACTTTTCTTTACCAGTTAATTCTCGTAGTTTTTTATTCTCATCGTCTAAATTTTTCACTACTGCAGATAAATCTGCGGTAGAATCTAATTTTGCTTTCAGCTTTTTATTCTCTTCATACGTGCGCTTTACATCTTCTACGTTCTCGAAGAATCCGGCAACATAATTCGCTGGCTTTTGGAATACACGTTCTACAACACCGACAGTATCTTTTATAAACTGCTCTGGCCATGATAAACTGTTCCGTTCTTTCAATGAGATTCCAATCAATGCCACGAGAAGAATAATACTAACTAACAAAACAATTAATCTTTTGTTTAAGAAAAACTGTGGCACGTTCACACCCTCTTAATTTCATTGATTTTTATTTTGCAATATTATCGAGCAGCAGTTTTGAAAAGGTCGATATTGTCTAATGCTTTACCCGTTCCAATTGCTACGCAATCTAATGGATCCTCTGCAACAAGAACTGGCATATTTGTTTCTTCACTAATAACTTTATCTAAGTTACGTAGTAATGCCCCGCCACCCGTTAATACGATACCGCGGTCCATAATATCCGCTGCTAATTCAGGTGGAGTTTTTTCTAACGTATTTTTAACTGATTCTACAATTGCATCTACTGTATCTTTTAATGCATCTGCAATTTCTTCTGGTTGAATTAGTACTGTTTTAGGTAAACCACTTACTAAATCACGACCGCGAATTTCCATAGGCTCAATACCTTCTGGCTCGCCTGCAGAACCGATTTCTAATTTTAGTGCTTCTGCTGTTCTTTCACCAATCATTAAGTTGTAGCTTTTCTTAATGTACTGAATGATTGAATCGTCCATATCATCACCAGCAACACGAACTGATTGACTTGTTACAATACCACCTAAAGAAATAATTGCAACTTCTGTTGTACCACCACCGATATCAACAACCATACTACCAGTCGGCTCCCAAACAGGTAAGTTTGCACCAATTGCTGCTGCAAATGGCTCTTCGATTGGATAAGCATCACGAGCACCAGCTTGACGAGTCGCATCGATTACTGCACGTCTTTCTACAGCTGTAATACCAGATGGTACACATACCATTACATATGGTTTACGTGAGAAGAATCCATTTGATTTTTGAGCTTGTTGAATGTAGTATTTCATCATTATTGCTGTTGTTTCGTAATCAGCAATTACACCATCTTTCATAGGGCGAAGTGCCACTACGTTTCCTGGTGTACGACCAATCATTTGTTTTGCATCGCTACCTACCGCAACGATTTGTTTCGTATCAGTTTGTAATGCTACTACTGAAGGTTCACGTAAAACTACACCTTTCCCTTTCACATATACAAGCGTGTTCGCCGTTCCTAAGTCTATTCCAAGATCGCGAGTAAATCCACCAAATCCAAACATATCATTTATCTTCCCTTCTTATTTTCACGGACTCATTTTTCTTACTTTATATTTATAAAAACAGTACGTTTTTTTATATCTGCATCCTTTTTGTAGATAATTTTCTACAAAAAACTCATAAATCACATTATAAAACAAAATAAGTAAAAAGAATAGTCTTAAATATGACCTTTTTCCTTTAAACTCACGAATTTATGGTCACCTATTATGATATGATCAAGTACTTCAATTCCGATAATCTGGCCACATTCTACTAATCGTTTTGTAACTTCAATATCTTCACGGCTCGGCGCCGGATCTCCTGAGGGATGGTTATGAAGACATATAATAGAGGCTGCTGCCCGACGGAACGCTTCTTTAAAAACTTCCCTTGGGTGCACAATCGACGTATTTAAACTTCCAATAAAAATAGTTTGCCTATGTATAACTTGATTTTTCGTATTCAAATATAAACAAACAAAATGCTCCTGTTGCAAAAAACGCATCTCTTCCATCATATAACTCGCACAATCTTCTGGACTTCGAATACTATATCTATTTTGATATTCTAAACGTACCATTCTTCTACCTAATTCAAAAGCAGCCATAAGCTGCGACGCCTTTGCAATCCCAACACCATGAATGCTCATCATCTCTTCTAACGTTGCATCCTTTAACATTCGTAAGCCGTCAAAATGATGTAGAATATTATCTGATAACGTTAACACCGTTTCTTCTTTAGAACCCGTTCTGAGTAAAACTGCAAGAAGTTCTCGATTCGATAAACTTCCTGCTCCTTCTAACAATAAACGCTCCCGTGGCTGTTCTTCTCTCACAACATCACGAATACCGTTCATCTCTCCACCCCTTTTTTTAAGATTTCTCCTAAAGAAAACCCCATGCAATTTTACGCATGGGTTACATCGCTATCAAACTGTTTTAATTCACGGACAACACGCGCAATTGGCAAGCCAACTACACTGTAGTAGTCCCCTTGAATATGTTGAACAAAAATAGACCCTTTACCTTGAATTCCGTAACTTCCTGCTTTATCAAGCGGTTCCTTCGATGCAACGTATACGTCTATTTCCTCTTCTGTCAATTCCCAAAATGTTACTTCTGTACGTTCATAAAAAGTTACTGTTTTTTCTTTCGATATAATTGCAACACCTGTGTATACTTCGTGTGTTTTCCCTGATAATAATTGTAGCATTTCTTTCGCCTCAGCCCCATTAGACGGCTTTCCAAGAATACGCGAATCATATGTAACAATTGTATCTGCACCTAGTACAACTTGATTACTATGGTTTTCTGCCACAGCAGATGCTTTTTGCAAAGCAAGCGACATAACAATATCAGAAGGCGATGAATATGCACCAATCGTCTCTTCTACTTCACTAACAACGATTTCAAATGGCACATCAGCTAATTCAAGCAGTTCCTTCCTCCTAGGTGATCCTGAAGCTAAAATAATTTCCCTCATATTTTCTCCTTCCCTTCTCGCATGAAGCAGAATAATTCAAATCAATCGTATCAAAGGAATAGTTTCCCCACAAATTCTAGAAATATCATTTTCTCTAAACAAAATAATAGTTCTTTTTAAATACGATTATATTCTGCCCATACAGAAAGCACTTTGCTCTAAATTCAAAAGAAAAGAAAGAAGTATATGTACTTCTTTCCCCTTCATCATTATCTTATTATTTTACTTTTTGTGAAACCATTTTTTCGTACGAAAGTAATCCATCAATAATAACTTGATTTAATTTAGCTACAGATTCCTTATCGCTCTTCCCTTCCTTAATCGTTTGCACCGCTATTGACGTATACGTATAAAGCTTCTTTGCATCTTCACGCTTCATACTCTTCCCTTCCTTTTCAATAGCTTTCCACTCTTTTTGAATCGCTTCTATATCTTTTGGATTACTTTTTCCACTAGTTTGTACGCTGGACACATATTTTGCTAAATGAGTATATAATGGCTGCACTTTCGCTAAAAACATTCCTACTTCTTTATCATTTTTGAGCAATGCTTTATCTGTAATATCCCAATTTTTTTTCAAAACTGAAACACCATCTTGCTTATACTGATCTATTAATTGATTAACAGCCTGTTCATCGCTCGTAATAGCGACAACTAACGCATACTTATCACCACTCGGTTTCAAAGTAGCCACGCCCCCATTACTTTTCCACTCTTCAATAGCAGCCTGTCCTTTTTCTTCAGAGGAATAAAGCCCTCCTTGAACAAAAAATAGTTTCATTGGTTCTAATGCAGCTCCTACTTGCGCTTTTTGTTTTTCCTCCTTTGGTGTTGGTGTTTGTTCTGCCGTTCCACCCACCTTTTGTTCCTCATTACCTGCCTGCTTCGAAGCCGTTACCTTACCTTCTCCTGTCGTCCCTTGTCCAGTTAATAAATGAATCATACCCATCCCAAATGCAGTACCAATAATTATTGCAGTTGCAACGATTGCGATTATTGTATTGCTCCACTTCTTTCGATATTTTTCCATAGATACTGATTTCGCTTTTTGAAACGGAACGACATTTTTCGGTCTCTCACTTTCTGCTACCATCCAGTCAAACTCATCCTTCTTTTTTTCCTCATACTTCGCTTCTGTTCCATTTACTTTCACCGAGATCGTTCGTGATTGCTTGTCCATACACTCACACCTCACCTCTTGTCATTGTCCGCATCATATCATATTCATTCCACAAAAAAACGAGATATTTGTCAGAGGAATTCGTCAAATAACCCTATATTATTATCTTATATGTATGCATTTGACTTCATTTGTAGAACAAAAAACTAGATAGCAAAGACTATCTAGTTTTTCTCGCGAATATATTTTCTAACTTCGGAAATGAAATACAAAGAACCTGTTATGATAAAAACATCATGTTCTCCTATCATGTCAACCTTTGTATCAATTGCCTCTTTCCAATCTTCAAAAACTAATTTTGACTCTTGTTGTGAATACGATGCAAGCTTGTCAGCAGAAATGGCACGATCAAAGGCAAACGTCGTAAATATTATTTCATCAGCAACTTTTTCTAATTGCCCTACCATGTTATGTAACTGTTTGTCACCAAGAGCAGTAAATAAAACTATTACATTCTTCTTTTTATAATGTGCCTCTACTGTTTTTACAAGACTTTCAATACCTTCTGGATTATGAGCACCATCTATTATAATATCTGGATTACTTTGTAACTTTTCAAATCGACCAATCCAGTATGCTTCTTGTAAGCCAACTTTTATTTCCTCTTCATCAATTAAAAATGATAAATATGTTTTTAAATACATTACTGCCATAAGCGCTAGTGCTGCATTGCCTACTTGGTGAATACCTTTCATTGAAATCCGAACATTTTCAAACGAGGCAAATGGACAAGCAAAATCAAAGTGTTCCCCATCTTTATTAGAATGTTTATGTAGTGTTGTAAACTGTTTTCCAAGTTCATATAAGCTTGCATGATTTTCCTTAGCAACCTTTTGAATTACTTGCAATGCTTCTTCATTTTTCACACCAGTAATAACTGGAACACCAGACTTAATAATCCCTGCCTTTTCATATGCAATTTCTCCTAGTGTATTGCCTAAAATATGCATATGATCGTGACCGATATTCGTAATAATCGTGAGAACCGGATGAATAACATTTGTAGAATCAAATCTTCCCCCAAGCCCCGTTTCAAATAAAACGACATCACAGAAATTGACTTTACCGAAATAATAAATTGCCATTACTGTAATAATTTCAAACTCAGTCGCTTCTCCTAAATCCGTCTCATCTAATTTTTCAACGACTGGCTTTACCATATTTACAAGTTCTGCAATCTCTTCATCTGCAATCGGTATTCCGTTTACACTAATACGTTCATTGAATGTTTCTATGTAAGGCGATGTAAACGATCCTACTTTATATTTCGCACCTTCTAACATGTAGCGCATGTATGTTAAAGTTGAACCTTTTCCATTTGTGCCGGCTAGATGAACACATTTTATATGACGCTCTGGATTTCCGAGTTCTTCTAACATCCATTGCATTCTTTCTAGCCCTGGTTTTATCCCAAATTTCAATCGGCTATGAATCCAGTTTATCGCTTCTTCGTATGTATGTATCACGTTTGCTATTCCCCTTTCAAAAGACAAACTTCATAATTCTATTATACGCAAAGAAAAGAGACTCACCAATATAGTGAGTCTCTGAAAAACATTTTTATTTCTCAAGATCAGCTAGACGTTGACGAACCGCTTCGCGTTTTTCTAGATAATCTCGCTCTTTCGCACGCTCTCCGTCAATAACTTCTGCAGGAGCTTTCGCTACGAATCCTTGGTTTGAAAGTTTCTTCTGTACACGTTCTACTTCTTTACCGAACTTCTCAAGTTCTTTTTCAAGACGCGCTTTCTCTTCATCAAGATTGATAAGATCAGCTAACGGTAAGAATAACTCTGCACCTGATACGATTGCAGTCATCGCTTTTTCTGGCGCTTGTAAATCAATCTTAATTGTTAGTTCACTTGGGTTACAGAAACGCTCAATGTAAGAGCTGTTTTTCGTAAGCTGGGCTAGTACTGCCTCGTCTTTTGCTTTAATTTGCATTTGAACTTTTTTGCTCATTGGCGTATTTACTTCCGCACGGATGTTACGAACAGAGCGAATGATATCAACTAGAAGGTGCATTTCCGCTGCCGCTTCTTTATCTTGTAAATCTTCGCGAACTGTTGGCCATGCTGCTACTGTAATAGACTCGCCTTCATGCGGTAAATGCTGCCAAATTTTCTCTGTTACAAATGGCATGAATGGATGTAATAGACGCATTGTTTGGTCTAATACGTAAGCTAAAATCGAACGAGTTGTTTTCTTAGCTGCTTCATCTTCACCGTATAGTGGAAGTTTCGCCATCTCAATGTACCAGTCACAGAAATCATCCCAAATGAAGTTGTATAATGAACGACCAGCTTCACCGAACTCATATTTATCCATGTTACGTGTTACACTTTCGATTGTTTCGTTTAAGCGAGTTAAAATCCACTTATCTGCAACTGATTTTTCACCAGTTAAATCGATTTCTTCATACTTCATGTCATCCATGTTCATTAATACGAAACGTGATGCGTTCCAAATTTTATTAATGAAGTTCCAAGTAGATTCTACTTTTTCCATGCTGAAACGTAAATCTTGACCTGGTGCACTTCCTGTTGATAAGAAGTAACGCATCGCATCTGCACCGTACTTCTCGATAACATCCATCGGATCAATACCGTTACCAAGAGATTTACTCATTTTACGTCCTTGCTCATCACGAACTAAACCGTGAATTAATACATCTTTAAATGGACGCTCTCCTGTAAACTCTAAACCTTGGAAAATCATACGAGATACCCAGAAGAAGATGATGTCATAACCAGTTACTAAAGCATCTGTTGAATAGAACTTTTTAAAGTCTGCTGCATCTTCATTCGGCCAGCCAAGTGTTGAGAATGGCCATAATGCTGAACTGAACCATGTATCAAGCACGTCATTATCTTGATTCCAGTTTTCAAGATCTGCTGGCGCTTCTGTACCTACGTATACTTCACCAGTTTCTTTATGATACCAAGCTGGAATGCGGTGTCCCCACCATAATTGACGAGAAATACACCAGTCATGAATGTTTTCCATCCAGCGTAAGTATGTGTTTTCAAAACGCTCTGGTACGAACGTTACTTTTTCTTCTTCTTTTTGTTGAAGTTCTACCGCTTTTTCTGCAAGTGGAGCCATTTTTACGAACCATTGTGTTGATAAATAAGGCTCAACAACTGCACCGCTACGCTCACTATGACCTACTGAGTGCATATGAGGCTCGATTTCTACTAATACGCCAGCTTCTTGTAAGTCTTTCACTAACTCTTTACGGCATTCGAAACGATCCATACCGTTATACTTACCAGCTTTTTCGTTCATCGTTCCATCTTCGTTCATTACTAAAATACGTGGTAAGTCATGACGGTTACCTACTTCAAAGTCATTCGGGTCATGAGCTGGTGTAATTTTCACAACGCCTGTTCCGAAGTCTTTTTCTACGTATTCATCAGCAATAATCGGAATCTCTCGGCCTACGATTGGAAGTGTAACTGTTTTTCCGATTAAATGTTTGTAGCGATCATCTTCTGGATGAACTGCTACCGCTGTATCACCAAGCATTGTTTCTGGACGAGTAGTTGCAAGGCGAATGTGACCAGAACCGTCTGTTAACGGATAGTTCATATGGTAGAATGCACCTTGAACTTCTTTATGAATTACTTCAATATCAGAAAGAGCTGTGCGTGTTGCTGGATCCCAGTTGATGATATACTCACCGCGGTAGATTAAGCCTTTTTCATATAATTGAACGAATACTTTATTAACAGCGTTAGATAAACCTTCGTCTAATGTGAAGCGTTCACGAGAATAGTCTAGTCCTAAACCAACTTTCCCCCATTGTTGACGAATGTGAGAAGCGTATTCTTCTTTCCATTCCCAAGCTTTTTCAAGGAATTTCTCACGACCAAGATCGTAACGTGAAATACCTTCTTCACGAAGTTTCCCTTCTACTTTCGCTTGCGTTGCGATACCAGCATGGTCCATTCCTGGAAGCCATAATACATCGTAACCTTGCATACGCTTTGTACGAGTTAAAATATCTTGAAGCGTCGTATCCCAAGCGTGACCTAAGTGTAACTTACCAGTTACGTTCGGAGGTGGAATTACAATTGTATATGGTTGTTTCTTTTCATCTCCTGTTGCTTCGAAATATTTGCCTTCAAGCCACCACTTGTAAAGGCCTTCTTCAACGGACATATGATCATATTTAGTTGGTAAATTATTTTCCGTGTTTGACATTATTTTCCCTCCTTAAAATAAAAAATGCCCCTCATCCAAAAAAGGACGAGGGACATCGCGGTACCACCTTTATTTACAAACAAATTCAGAATTTGCTTATACTCTTAATTTGATAACGGACAAATCCGTCTTTTCCTAATAAGAATCATTCCGTTCAGAAAAGATGCTCCAGGGCTACCTTCTAACATAACTATCTAGAGAACCTCCCAGCCAATGGTTCCCCTCTCTGAAGACGTTTCATGTTATACTCTTCCCCTTCAATGCATTTATGTGATTGTTAATTATTATATACAATAGTGTAAAAAACGAAACCTTATTCGTCAAGATAAATTTGAAACTACGGCTTTTATCTCTTTATGGAACTAATAAAAAAAAGATAAGCAGGGTTCTCCCTACTTATCTTCTTTATCCGTTCCCTTGCTGGGCAGCTTGTAATTGCGAAAGGAAATATTCTGTATTACTAATGAGCCAATGCGATTGCTGCAGAATTTTCACCCCGCGAAGCTCATTTTCTTCATTACGACTCTTTCTTCTTTTCGTATACGACTGAATTTGCCGAATAAAATGCGACGGGTACGTCATATACGCAAACATAAGAAGCTGCTCCTCTTTCGTAAATGGGAAATTTTTTTGATACATTTGATACCATTCAAAGCGGTCGCTCCGCGCAATTGGATATGTGTTCAAAGACCTTGAATAAAAGCCGACGATATCCTGTACCGGTGTAGCAAACTGAGACTTTTCTAAACTAATAAAATAACCGTTTCGTTCATAATCAAATAAAAAGTGATTAAGTGATACATTTCCATGAACGAAAGTAGTACGTGTTTTTTCCTTTTCTTTCATTGCATCATGCCATTCACTTAATTGTTTCGTTGCGAACTCACGTGCTCTCATAACGTGGTGATAATACGTACAATATTGTAATTCAAATGGAGACATATACCACTTCGCTTCAGATTCTATGAGAAACTCTTCTAATATCTCACCATCATTTTCCCAACGGTCGGATATATTTGTATAATGTTTTTCTAAATCTTCTTCTGTATAAGTCTCCTCTTTCACCGTTTTTTGATGCAACGTCCCGAGCGTTTGAAACATCTTATGGTATTGATCATTATCTTCGCCATTTCCTTCCGCACGTTCTAACCAAGGCATTAAATAATAGCTATACGCCCCATCACTTAAAACATAATTCCCGTCCGTCGTGTGATAGATAGGTACATAATTCGAAAAACCTTTCTCCTTCAAATATTGAATATGGTGTAAAAAATTATTCCGCTCTAATTTTCTATCTTGTATTTTTTTTAACGCATACGGACCTTGATTCGTATAAATTTTCATTACACTTCCGTGCTCTTCCATATGCTGAGTGTCCAATCTATATTGCCTCACAATGGGTTCATAGCGATTTCGTAATTCAATATCCATACGAATAACCCTTTCTTATTCAAAACATAGCTTCTAGGAAAAGAAAAGAGGTGAGTGAAAAAACTCACTCACTTATTTCACTGTTGCTTTTGAAACAGGAATATATATAATTTGCCCTGTAGTTAAATATATATCTTCTGATTGATTTACACGATATAAGCTTTGTACAGTCGTTTCATAACGTTCTGCAACCGATTCAATTGTATCTCCTTCTTGTACGAAGTACATTCTTAACTTCGTAAATTCTTCTTCTGGTTCTTTCGTAAATAATTTCGTTAAATAAAGTGCATTTTCATCTCGCTGTGAATATGCTTCTTCCTCTGGCTCTTCCTGCTTTTTCGCTTTTTCTTTCTTGAAATTTTTCCGCCCGAACAATTCAAATTGTGGAGTCTTTTCTTGCTCCTCTTCACGCTCCACAAGTTCATGTTCTTCTAATGCCTCTTCTTCTATTTCTTGCTCTTTTCTTTCCTCTAGCTGAAACGGTTCAAATGCATAATCTTCCCATCCATCTGATTCTTTATAGACTGGTACCTCTTCGTGCAGCACAGGTCTACTTTCATCCTCTTCAGCTGAATCAGTTTCCAACTCGGCATACACCGTCTCTTCCTCTTCATCCTCGGTTCTTTCCTCGTCACATAGGCCTGTAATAGATATATCCGCTAATAGTTGTAAGCAACCATTTTCCTTTAATTCATAATCAAATTCCTCGATTGATACATATAATTCTTCAATTACTTTCACTCGATTTCTTGGAATTGATATTTCGAGCGGAAAGGAATGGACAAGCTCATTAACCCCGTCTCCCCTTGTTTCTACATAATCAATTGCCTTTGCTGGTGATAGCTCTCTTAATGAATAAGCTGAATCATCTTGCCTTGCAACGTACTCTCCCGTTAAATCTAATTGCCCCCTCACGATAACTTCATGATCGAGCTCCTCTATCTCAACGTCTGGATCTAACGAAATTGACAAAAGTTCTTCGACTTCCTGTCCCTTCTGGAACCAAACAGATTCTTTTAATGAAAATCGTAATGAATGATCTGTTGCCACTTCTTTTCCCCCTCCCAAACTATATGTCATTACAGATTTATGTTCCCTAAGGCTACTTTATGAATAAAAAAAATCGCTCCCCTAATGGAAAGCGATTTTCTCTAAGAAATTATGCTTTTAATTTTGACATTGCAATTTCGGCCGCTGCAATTGTCGCCTCAATATCTGCATCACTATGTGCTGTCGATAAGAATAAACCTTCAAATTGAGAAGGTGGTAAAAATACACCTTGTTCTACCATTTCACGATAGTAAGCTGCAAAGAATTCTAAGTTTGACGATTTTGCTGCATCATAATTAATAACTTGCTCATCCGTAAAGAAAATACCAATCATAGAACCTGCACGATTAATGTGATGCGGGATATTATGCTTTTCAGCTGCCTTACGTAGTCCAGCCTCTAATATTTCTGCTTTACGCTCAAATTCCACATATGATTCTGGCGTTAACTGCACTAACGTTTCATAACCTGCTGTCATTGCAAGTGGATTACCCGATAATGTTCCAGCTTGGTAAATCGGTCCGCTTGGTGCAACTTGACGCATAATCTCTGCCTTCCCACCGTATGCTCCTACCGGCAAGCCACCACCGATTACTTTACCTAAACAAGTTAAGTCAGGAGTTACACCGTAATAACCTTGTCCACAATTATAAGCAACACGGAATCCTGTCATTACTTCATCAAAAATAAGTAGTGCACCGTTTTGCTCTGTCACTTCACGAAGTCCTTCTAAAAACCCTGGTTGCGGGGGAACAACACCCATATTCCCTGCCACTGGTTCTACAATTATACAAGCGATGTCATCACCGAATTGTTCGAAAGCATATTTTACACTTTCTAAATCGTTATACGCTACTGTAATCGTATTTTTCGCTACACCTTCTGGTACACCAGGGCTATCTGGTAAACCTAGCGTTGCTACACCCGAACCTGCTTTAATCAATAAAGAATCACCATGACCGTGATAACAACCAATGAATTTCAAAATTTTGTTACGTCCAGTGTAACCACGAGCTAAACGTAGTGCACTCATTGTCGCCTCTGTTCCAGAGTTAACCATACGCACAATCTCAATTGATGGTACACGCTCAATAACAAGCTGCGCTAATTTATTTTCAATTTCTGTTGGTGCACCAAAGCTTGTTCCTTTTTCAGCAACAGCTTTTAAAGCCTCAACAACACGATCATTCGCATGACCATGAATTAAAGGCCCCCACGATAATACGTAATCGATGTATTCATTCCCATCGATATCATATACTTTAGAGCCTTTTCCGCGCTCCATAAACAGCGGATTCATACCAACAGACTTAAAAGCACGAACAGGGCTGTTTACGCCTCCAGGCATTAAATTTTGAGCCTCTTCAAACGCCGCAATCGACTTATCAAATTTTTTCATTATTTAGCGCCTCCTTCTTGTAACCATCTTGCTGCATCTTTTGCATGATACGTAATAATCAAGTCTGCTCCTGCGCGTTTCATGCTAATTAATTTCTCAAGTACAACTTCTTTTTCATTAATCCAACCATTTTGTGCTGCTGCTTTAATCATCGAATATTCACCACTTACGTTATAAGCAACGACTGGTAAGTTAAAGTTATTTTTCACATCACGAACGATATCTAGATAAGAAAGAGCTGGCTTTACAATTAAGAAGTCGGCCCCTTCCATTACATCTGATTCTGCTTCACGGAATGCTTCCATACGGTTCGCTGGGTCCATTTGATATGTTTTACGGTCACCAAACTGCGGTGCACCATGTGCTGCATCACGGAACGGTCCGTAAAATGCTGATGAATATTTCACAGCGTACGACATAACTGGTACGTGCGCGAAACCATTTTCATCTAATGCATGGCGAATCGCCGTTACGAATCCGTCCATCATGTTAGATGGTGCAATAATGTCCGCCCCTGCTTTCGCTTGACTTACAGCTGTTTTTGCAAGAGCTGCAAGAGACTCATCATTTAAAATAACGCCATCTTCAATAACACCGCAATGACCATGGCTTGTAAATTGACATAAACATGTATCTGCAACTACCACTAGCTCTGGGAACTCATCTTTAATTTGCTTAATTGCACGCTGTACAATTCCATGCTCACAATATGCCGATGATCCAACTTCGTCCTTTTCAGCAGGTAAACCAAATACAATAACAGAACGAATACCTAAATCAACGACCTCTTGCATTTCAGCTTGCAATAAATCTAAAGACATTTGATATACGCCTGGCATAGAAGGAACTTCATTACGAATATTTTCTCCTTCTAATACAAAAATAGGGTAAATAAAATCTTCTGTATGTAAAAATGTTTCACGTACAAGCGCACGCATGCCCCCGCTTTGTCTTAAACGACGATGACGATTAAATTGTAAAGAATTCATAGATTTCTATCCCCATTCTTTTATTTTATAGATTCACAAATGCATTGCAGTAATGCTTCTACAGTGTACTCTTTTGGCACAATAACATGTGAAAAATAGAGGTTCGCCTCTTTTTCCGTAATAGGCCCTATACAAGCAATTGTACATTTTTTCGTCCATTCTCTCCAGTTTGTACCCTCAAGTAAACGAACAAAACTATCAACAGTTGAAGGGCTCGTAAATGTAATAATATTTACTTCTCCTAATTTCAATGCTGTTATAAGTTCTTGTTTTTTCTCTACATTCACCTTCGTACCATATACAATTAGCTCATCTAGAAAAACACCAAACTCCCTAAGTTTAACCGGGATTACATCTCTTGCTAAATTCCCTTTCGGAAATAAAATACGCTCGTTTCCACTTAATTCTTTTAGAAACTCTTCGGCAAATGTTTCTGCAACAAACGAGGTCGGAACAAAATGAACTTGATAGCCCCTTTTTTCTAACTCTAATTTTGTTTTCACGCCTACCGCAGCGATTTTAATAGTTAATGGTATTTTTGTTTCTAAACCATCTAGAAAAAAAGCTACACCATTTTTACTCGTGAAAATAACCCAGTCATACGAATGTAGCTGCCTTGTTATACGTTGAATTTGCCTATGAGACGTACCTTCCATACGCAAAAGCGGAATTTCCAATGGAATTCCGCTCCTTTCTTTCACTGCTACACTCATTTGTTTCGCTTGGTGCTGGGCACGTGTAATCAATACTGTTTTGCCAGCGAGAGCGTTCATATTTATTGTTGCTCCTTATTTGCAGCAAGGATGAGCTCTTTTGCTCCTTGTTTAATTAAACGGTCCGCAGCCTCTAATCCAACTTGCTTCGGATCATTGCCTACTACTATCTCTTTCAATAAAACAGAACCGTCCATAGAACCGACAAGCGCTGTTAATTCGATTGCATCATTTTCTTTAAGAGTTGCATATCCAGCGATTGGAACTTGGCATCCACCTTCAAGTTTATGAAGAAATACTCGTTCAGCAGCCACTGTTCTTTCTGTTACTGCATCATTAATATGCGCTAACAACTGAAGTAAATCCGTATCATCCTCACGACATTCAATCGCTAATGCACCTTGTCCTACGGCTGGTACACATAACGTTTCATCTAAATGTTCTGTAATAACTTCTCCGTCCCAGCCCATTCTCTGTAATCCAGCTGTCGCTAAAATAATTGCATCGTAATCTTCATCTTTTAACTTACGTAAGCGTGTATCGATATTCCCGCGAATCCATTTCACTTGTAAATCGGGTCTCGCAGCTAGTAGTTGTGCACTACGTCTCAAACTACTCGTTCCTAAGATCGCGCCTTCTGCTAAGTCTTTAAACGATTCTCCGTTTTTAGAAATAAAAGCATCACGAGGGTCAACGCGCTTTGGCGTACAACCAATCGTTAATCCATCTGGAAGTACAGCTGGCATATCTTTCATACTATGTACAGCCATATCAATTTCTTTCGTAAGTAACGCATGTTCAATTTCCTTTACAAATAAACCTTTTCCGCCTACTTTTGAAAGAGTAACATCTAAAATAACATCACCTTTTGTGACGATTTCTTTCACTTCAAATTCATATGGTAAACCAAGCGCTTTTAATTGATCAATAAACCAATTAGTTTGTGTTAATGCTAGTTTACTCTTTCGTGAACCTACAATAATTTTGCGCATAATTCTCTCTCCTCATTATAAATACCAAAAGTGGAAATTAGATAAACTGCTTAATAGAAAAATGTTAACTAGCATTACGAGAAATGCCCCGATATTCCACTGCACAATTTTCTTACCTTGCAACACATCTGCTGCTCGTAAATATAAGCCCACGCAATATACAAATAGAACGACAAAAGACCCAATTACTTTCGTATCATACCAATGGAAATTATCCAATTTTGTATATCCCCATATGCATCCTAATATAATTGCTAATAAGAAAAACGGAACAGAAAATAAATTTAATCCGTAAGACATAGATTCAAGCTTCGGCAAATTTCCTAATCTTCTTAATCTCGCATTCCACTTTTTCTTTTTTAATAGTCGGTATTGCAATAAATACATAATAGAAAAAATAAACGATACCGTAAACGTTGCATAAGAAATAATCGCCATACCGACATGCACGTATACAAGTTCTGAAACTAGTTGCTCTGCAAGTACTGGCGACATCTTCCCGAGCGGTGTAAAAATAGAAAAAGCGCTTACGCCAAATGCTACAACATTTGTAAAAAAGACTAAAAAGTCAATACGCATAAATCGATTAATGACTAATGACATCGTAATCAATAACCAAACATAAAAATAAATCCCTGATAATAAAGTTAAAATAGGATTCGTTTCTGAATCTGTAGCCCTAAGCAACATAAAGATAGACTGCAGAACCCATACAATCGAAAGTAACCAAAAAGCAAAGCGGTTCGCCTTTCGGTTACTTTGGAAATAATCTATAAAATATAAACTAATGCTACAAGCATATAAAATAATTGCAATATGATAAATAATACTGTTATTTAAAAAACTCATCCGATCATCCTTCCAAGTTATAAAGATGGAACGGATGGTGTCCACGCTCTTTTATGTTCTACTTCTTCCGTACTTCCCGCTTCTTCCACTTCTAAATCAAAAATCTTCGCAAATAAAGCTAATTTTTCGCCAGCTCCCTCTTCAACAGCTAATTCTTTAGCTACTAAAATTGGGTCTTTTAACAATTGGTTAATAATACTTTTCGTATGTTTACTAATTACTTTTTTCTCACGATCACTAAGGTTTGGTATTTTTCGCTCAAGACTTTCCATCGTATCACTTTGAATTGCTAGCGCTTTATCACGAAGAGCTGATATTAACGGTACAACACCAAGCGTACTTAACCACGTTTTAAATAAAACCATTTCTTCTTCAATCATAAATTGAATTTTCTCTGCTTCTTTTAAACGTTCAGCACGGTTTGCTTCAACTACACCTTGCAGATCGTCGATATCATATAAGAAAGAGCCTTCTAATTCATCAATCGCCGGATCAATATCACGTGGTACTGCAATATCAACCATAAATAACGGACGACCAGAGCGCATTCTCTCTACTTTTGTCATCATTTCTTTCGTAATGACATATTCTGACGCACCCGTTGAACTAATTAAAATATCCGCTTCTAATAATGCACATTGCAATTCACTTAAAGGCTTTGCATGTCCCATATATTTCTCAGCCATCACTTCCGCTTTCGTAAGCGTCCTATTCATAACCGTTACTTTACGAGCTCCACTTCCATATAAGTTTTGCAGTGCAAGTTCACCCATCTTACCCGCACCAAGAATAAGTACATGACAATCTGTTAAATCGCCAAATATTTTCTTTCCGAGCTCAACAGCAGCATAACTAACAGACATCGCACTTTCACCAATCGTTGTTTCTGAGTGCGCACGTTTTGCTAACGTAACCACTTGCTTAAACAACTCATTAAAAATTGTACCTGTCGCTTTTACTTGTTGTGCTTCTAAAAAGCTATCTTTTATTTGACCTAAAATTTGCGTCTCTCCAACAACCATAGAATCTAAACCGCATGTTACGCGGAATAAATGATCTATTGCGCCATCTTGTTCAAAAATAGACAAGTATGGTGCGACTTCTTCTATTTCAAGCTGAAACCAATCAGCTAAAAACTTCTTAATGTAATACCGTCCCGTGTGTAATTGATCGACAACAGCGTAAATCTCAGTGCGATTACAAGTTGATACAATGACATTTTCTAGCACGCTCTTTTGGTTTTGTAATGT
This sequence comes from Bacillus sp. FDAARGOS_1420, assembly GCF_019344915.1. NCBI lineage: Bacteria > Bacillati > Bacillota > Bacilli > Caryophanales > Bacillaceae > Bacillus > Bacillus sp. FDAARGOS_1420. The sequence continues at coordinate 3,493,047 of NZ_JAHWJB010000002.1, forward strand.
AGTCATTGCTTGCTCTAGCTCTGCTGCCTGAAATGTGAGTTTCTCACGAAATTCTACAGGGGCTGTTCGATAATTTACACTAACAACAAGAATATGCACGCAGCATGTCCCCCTTCACCCGTTTTATCACTTTATCTACTATCATAATACAACTTTCCTCTTATGAATCTGACAATCGTGTGAACAACTGATTATTTTTTATTTATTCTCCATATGTAATAAAGGAGCTTCAGTAAGATTAATAAAGAACTTTCTACTTTATAATAATTATAAAATAATAACTCTATTTGTACGTTACCAAAAAAAGTCCTCATAATCAAGTGATGGAAACTATTCCATATTAATTATAACATCATCTTTTCTATCTTCTTTCATCATGAAGGAAAATATGTATGATTGTTCCAAAATATAGTACTCACTTTCTCGATGCAATGCATTTGACATTGTATTTCTTTTTCGTTATATTGGTTTTACAAAATTAAGTTGTGCACAACTTAAAAATACAAGGAGTTGCCTATGAAAGAAAATCCTTTGCATCTAGATAACCAACTTTGTTTTTCTATTTACGCTTGTTCTAGAGAGGTTACCCGCTTTTACCGCCCCTATTTAGAAGAAATGGGCATTACGTATCCCCAGTACATTACTTTACTCGTACTCTGGGAACAAGACGGACTAACAGTGAAAGAAATTGGAGAACGTCTATTTTTAGATTCTGGTACTTTAACACCTATGTTAAAACGGATGGAATCATTAAAACTTGTACAACGTGTTCGTTCAAAAGAAGACGAGCGAAAAGTTTGTATTGAATTAACAGAACAAGGTAAAGATTTAAAAGAAATAGCTTGTTCATTACCAACAACGATGGCTACAAATTTAGGAATTACAGAGCAAGAATATCATTCTTTATTAATCCAATTAAACACATTAATTGAAACAATGAAAAAAATTAATGACAGAAAAGGGGAATAAACATGGATAAATTATATACTGCTTTAGTAACAGCAACAGGTGGAAGAAACGGTAAGGTAGTTTCAGATGATGGCATATTAAATCTTGATGTAAAAATGCCAAAAGCACTAGGTGGCGCAGGCGGAGAAGCAACAAATCCAGAACAATTATTTGCAGCTGGTTATGCGGCTTGCTTTGATAGTGCATTGCAACTTGTAATTCGTACAAAACGTATGAAGGTGGAAAGTACAGAAGTGACTGCACACGTTTCTATCGGTAAAGATACAGATGGTGGTTTCGGACTATCTGCTGTACTTGACGTACATGTTGCTGGTGTTTCTCATGCCGAAGCACAAGAACTTGTAGAAGCCGCTCACGGTGTATGTCCTTACTCTAAAGCAACAAGAGGAAATATTGAAGTTACATTAAACGTACGCTAAAAGTTTAGTGAATAAAAAAAACGCGCGACATTCGTCACGCGTTTTTTGTTTTTGTCATTTTATGAATTGCTTTCCATGCTTCTTCTTTTCCAAGTCCTGTTTCAGAAGAGAATAGAACGATTTCATCGCCAATTTCAACAGCAAGCGTTTCTTTTACAACTTTTAAATGCTTTTGCCATTTCCCTTTCGGAATTTTATCGGCTTTCGTTGCAATAATAATTGTTGGGATTTCATAATGCTTTAAGAAATCATACATCATAATGTCATCTTTTGTTGGTTGGTGACGTAAATCAACTACTAATACAGCTGCGTCTAATTGCGTACGTGTTGTAAAGTAAGTCTCAATCATTCTGCCCCATGCCGCGCGCTCTGTTTTAGATACTTTCGCATATCCATAACCTGGAACGTCAACAAAATGCATCATTTCATTGATTAAGAAAAAGTTCAGCGTTTGCGTTTTTCCTGGTTTAGAAGAAATACGTACTAACTTTTTACGATTTAAAATTTTATTAATAAAGGAAGACTTCCCGACATTAGAACGACCTGCTAAGGCGATTTCTGGTAAATCACTGTCTGGATATTGTTCCGGTTTAACGGCACTAATTACAATATCTGCTTTTGTTACTTTCATTGTTTCACTCCTACTAATGCGTGCTCCAATACTTCGTCTAAATGAGATGCAAGCACAAACGTAAGGTTTTCTTTTACGCTCTCTGGAATATCATCTAAATCTTTCTCATTTTCCGCCGGTAAAATAATTTTTGTTAATCCCGCGCGGTGAGCACTTAATGTTTTTTCTTTCAAACCACCAATCGGTAATACACGACCACGAAGTGTAATTTCACCTGTCATACCAACTTCTTTACTTACAGGAATACCTGTTAGTGCAGAAATAAGTGCCGTTGCCATCGTAATACCTGCTGACGGTCCATCTTTTGGAACTGCTCCTTCTGGAACATGAATATGAATATCGTTTTTCTCATGGAAATCCGGATCAATATGAAGTTCTTCTGCACGAGAACGAATATAGCTAAACGCGGCTTGTGCGGATTCTTTCATAACATCCCCAAGTTTCCCTGTTAAAATTAATTTCCCTTTTCCTGGCGCTACAGACACTTCAATTGCAAGTGTATCGCCGCCCGCTGCTGTGTAAGCTAAACCTGTTGCCATACCAACTTGGTCTGTTTTTTCAGCTTGACCATAACGGAATATATGCTTACCAAGTAAATCAACAATATTTTTCTCTGTTACAACAATGCGCTTGCGTTCTGCTGTAACGATAATTTTTGCTGCTTTACGGCAAACTTTTGCAATTTGACGCTCTAACGTACGAACACCAGCCTCGCGTGTATAATAACGAATAATTTCAAGAAGCGCTTCATCACGTACTTGCAAATTACCTTTTCGCAAACCGTGCTCTTTTAATTGTTTCGGCAATAAATGCTCACGAGCAATATGCACCTTTTCAAGTTCTGTATAACCAGCAATTGAAATGATTTCCATACGGTCAAGCAATGGGCCCGGAACACTTGCAAGTGTATTAGCAGTTGCAACGAACATAACTTTCGATAAATCATATGGCTCTTCAATGTAATGATCACTGAAGTTATGGTTTTGTTCTGGATCTAACACTTCAAGTAACGCCGCTGATGGGTCTCCCCTGAAATCGTTAGACATTTTATCAATCTCATCTAATAAGAAGACTGGATTAACTGTTTTCGCCTTTTTCATACCTTGAATAATACGTCCTGGCATCGCTCCTACATATGTACGACGGTGACCACGAATTTCAGATTCATCACGCACACCACCAAGAGAAACACGTACAAAATTACGATTTAACGATGTTGCAATAGAACGTGCTAACGAAGTTTTCCCAACCCCAGGAGGTCCTACTAGACAAAGAATTGGTCCTTTTAATGAATTCGTTAACTTCTGTACAGCTAAATATTCAAGTACTCGCTCTTTCACTTTTTCAAGACCGTAATGATCTTTATTTAAAATTTCTTCCGAATGAGCGAGGTCAATCATATCCTCTGTTGCTGTTGTCCATGGGAGAGCTAATAACCAATCAATATAATTACGAATGACACCACTCTCAGCAGAACTTACAGGTAATTTTTCATAACGATCTAATTCTTTCAGTGCAGCCTGCATTGTTTCTTCAGGCATTCCCGACTGTTCAATTTTCTCACGAAGTTCTTCAACTTCCCCGCCCTTACCTTCTTTATCACCAAGTTCAGTTTGAATTGCCTTCATTTGCTCACGTAAGAAATATTCTTTTTGCGTGCGCTCCATTGAACGTTTCACTTTTTGTCCAATTTTCTTTTCTAGGCTAAGTAACTCTTGTTCATCTTGAATAATTGAAATAAGTGTATGTAGTCGTTCTTTCACAGATACAATCTCTAAAATCTCTTGTTTCTGCTTCGTTTTAATCGGTAAGTGAGAAGCAATTAAATCAGCTAGTCTTCCCGGTTCTTCTACATCAGCTACCGTTGCAAATGTTTCATTTGAAACTTTTTTCGAAACTTTAATATATTGTTCGAAATGCTCCAGTAACGTACGCATAAGAGCCTTCTCTTCTAAATCATCTTCTACTTCTTCCGTTACCGTTTTAATAGAAACTTGCACTATATTTTCTTCTTCGATAAACTCTACTACTTCTGCTCTATGTAAACCTTCTACAAGGACACGAAGCGTACCGTTCGGCAATTTTAACATTTGCTTCACTTTCGCCACTGTACCTACACTATATATGTCATCTTCTTTCGGATCGTCGATATTCATTTCTTTTTGCATTGCTAAAAAGATGATATTTTCATCCATTGCCGCCTGCTCTAGTGCTTGTATCGATTTATCACGTCCTACATCAAGATGCAGAACCATCGTTGGATATACGAGAATGCCTCTTAATGGTAGGAGGGGCACAATTCTTTCATTCGTATTCATACTAGACATAGCACCTCCATAATAAATTAAACTCCTGTTCAACTATTTTATATTACAATACATCTAGATGCAATTGCAGAGATTCTTCGCAATTGTTAATCCCTTGTTTTTTTGTGCCTCACGAAAAGAAAAAAGACTCCGCTTAAGCATACAAACTTAAACGAAGTCTGGCAAATTTTTATTATTGTATATTCTCACATTGATTGTGCATCTGTTTCGTCCAAATCATTATGTGCATCAAGCTCACGATGCATATTTTCCTGCATAAATGTTAATTCAAATACTTCTTTTAATTTACGAACAGGAATGATCTCAATTCCCTTTATTGTATACAAAAATGGTTGCATGTTTTCAGCCGGAATGATGACTTTCTTAGCTCCCGCTTTTTTCGCAGCTTTTATTTTTGCGTACACACCACCAATAGGCTTCACTTCTCCGTGGATACTTATCTCACCTGTCATCGCTACTTCATTATTCACATACGTACGATGCACTGCTGAATAGACACCTGTTGCCATAGCAATACCTGCTGAAGGACCATCAATCGGGATACCACCAGGAAAATTAATATGTATATCATACCCTTCTGGCAACACATCTAGAGAACGAAGTACTGTTAACACATTATCAACAGAGCCTTTCGCCATACTTTTGCGACGAATCGATTTCGTTTGATTTCCAATACTTTCCTCTTCTACAATTCCAGTGACATTTACTGATCCTTTATCTTTCGCAGGAATAGCTGTTACCTCAATTTCTAATAACGCACCTGTATTCGGCCCATATACAGCAAGCCCGTTCACAAGACCGATTCTCGGAATTGGATAAATACGTTTTTCGTACTTTGGTGTAAGCTGACTAGAATGAACAACCCATTCAATATCTTCATCTTTAATGAAAGGTCGTTCTTCATTTATCGCCATACCAGCAGAAATTTGCACGAGATTAATTGCTTCTCGCCCATTTCTTGCATACATTCCAATCATTTCGATACCGTTCTCACCTACTTGCATCTCCACTTTGTCAGCTGCATTTTTCGCTACTTTTTGAATTTCTTCTGTATCTAACTCACGGAAGAACACTTCTAAACAACGCGACCTAATTGCAGGAGGAATTTCCTCCGGTGAACGTGTCGTTGCACCAACTAAGCGAAAATCTGCCGGTAAACCTTTTTGAAAAATATCATGTATATACGTTGGAATCATCGAATTTTCTTCACTATAATACGCACTTTCCAAAAACACTTTCCGATCTTCTAACACTTTTAGCATTTTATTCATTTGAATTGGATGTAATTCACCAATCTCATCAATGAACAAAATACCACCATGCGCATCTGTTACAGCCCCTTTTTTCGGTTGCGGGATACCCGCTTGTCCCATTGCACCTGCTCCTTGATAAATAGGATCATGCACTGAACCAATTAATGGATCCGCAATACCACGCTCATCAAACCTAGCTGTCGTCGCATCAAGTTCGATAAATGTTGCATTTGTACGAAATGGAGATTTCGGATTTCGTTTCGCTTCTTCTAATACAAGGCGTGCTGCCGCTGTCTTTCCGACACCTGGCGGACCGTATATGATCACATGTTGCGGATTAGGACCACAAAGAGCCGCTTTTAACGACTTAATCCCGTCTTCTTGCCCTACAATGTCTATAAAAGATGTAGGACGTACCTTTTCCGCAAGCGGCTCTGTTAAAGAAACCTCACGCATTTTACGAAGCTGCTCTAATTCTTTTTTTGATTCTCGATCAATTGAAACTTTTTGTGTTCGCTGATTTCGAAGTAAATGCCAAAAATACAATCCGACAATTACGCCAAAAACAAGTTGAACAAGTAAAAATATATTTGTCCAGCTCATAATTCATTTCCTCCCGCTATGTTTTACCTTTTAGTATTTCCTGGGAGGAATAGTGCTAAACATAAAGAAAAACAGCAATTATAAAAATTGCTGTTTCTTCTTCGCATTATGCAGATGTTTTTGTATCAAGTACAGTACCGTCTTGTAACACCAATTTCGGTGGTTCATTATCAGCTACTGTTTCTTTCGTAAGAATACACTTCTCGATATCTTTGCGAGATGGAAGTTCGAACATTACATCAAGCATCAAGCCTTCAATAATAGAACGAAGTCCACGAGCACCTGTTTTACGTTCAATTGCTTTTTTCGCAATCTCAACTAGTGCACCTTCTTCAAACTCTAACTCAACATCGTCAAGCTCCAACAATTTTTGGAATTGCTTAACAAGTGCATTTTTCGGTTTAGTTAAAATATCTACAAGAGCATCTTCATCAAGCGGCTCTAGGTTCGCAATAACTGGAAGACGACCGATAAACTCCGGAATTAAACCGAATCTTAAAAGATCCTCTGGTAAAACGTGAGATAAAACATGCTTCTCATTTACATCAGCATTTTTCTTCTCAGCACCAAATCCAATTACTTTCTCACCAAGGCGACGTTTAATAATAGGCTCGATGCCATCAAACGCTCCACCACAAATGAATAGGATGTTCGTTGTATCAATTTGAATAAACTCTTGATGCGGGTGCTTACGACCACCTTGAGGTGGAACGCTTGCTACAGTACCTTCTAAAATTTTCAGAAGTGCCTGCTGTACACCTTCACCAGATACATCACGTGTAATTGATGGATTTTCGGACTTACGTGCCACTTTATCAATCTCATCAATATAAATAATTCCTTTTTCCGCTTTTTCTACATCGTAATCAGCCGCTTGAATTAGTTTTAGTAAGATGTTTTCTACATCTTCCCCAACGTATCCAGCTTCTGTTAAAGATGTTGCGTCCGCGATTGCAAATGGAACATTTAAAATACGCGCTAATGTTTGTGCCAATAATGTTTTACCACTACCAGTTGGCCCAATAAGTGAAATATTACTCTTCGCTAATTCTACATCATCAATTTTGCTGTTAGAATTAATGCGTTTGTAATGGTTATATACCGCTACCGCTAGTGCTTTTTTCGCGTTATCTTGTCCGATGACATACTCATCTAAGATTTCACGAATTTCTACCGGTTTCGGTACATCTTTGAATTCTACTTCTTCGTCCTTCGCAAGCTCCTCTTGTACAATTTCAGTACAAAGCTCGATACACTCGTCACAAATGTAAACACCTGGACCTGCAACTAACTTTCGAACTTGCGTTTGTGTTTTACCACAGAAAGAACATTTTAATTGACCTTTTTCATCATTAAATTTAAACATATTTTCACACCCCTTACAAAGTGCTAACCTCTTGCCTTCGTATGTACACGATAAATGTATCGTATGTAAATACATATTATGTCACTACGTAGCGAGAAATACAAATAATATGACTAGTTATGTACAAATAAAAAAATTTTAAAACTTTTGAAATATGTATATTCGACTTACAAAGGTACTTTTCCTTCTTCATCGAAAAGTTTTATAAATATATTTCTATATTTATAAAACAAGGCACGATTAAAATCGCGCCTTGTTATTTTATTATGCAGCGTTGTCTACTAAGAAGTCTACAGCTTTACGCACTTTAAGATCTTCAGATAAAGCGTCTACGCTTCCAAGAGCTTGCTTGATAGCGTCTACTGGCATACCGTACATTTCAGCCATTTTTTCAACTTCTGCAGTTACTTCTTCTTCAGTAACTTCGATGTTTTCAGCTTCAATGATAGCTTCAAGAACAAGATTGATTCTTACACGTTTTTGTGCGTCCTCTTTCATTTGCTCTTTTAATTTGTCAGCGTCAGTACCTGTGAATTGGTAGTAAAGCTCAAGGTTCATACCTTGTTGGCTTAAACGTTGCTCGAATTCACGAACCATACGATCTAACTCAGTGTCGATCATAGCTTCTGGAATGTCGATTTCAGCGTTAGCAGCAGCTAATTCTACTACTTCGTCACGTACTTTGTGCTCAGCTTCGTGCTTTTTGCCTTCTTCTAAGTTTGTACGAAGTTTTGTTTTTAATTCATCAAGAGTTGCAACTTCTTCGTCAGCATCTTTAGCGAACTCGTCGTTTAACTCAGGAAGTTCTTTTGTTTTGATTTCGTGAATTGTTACTTTGAATGTTGCTGGTTTACCAGCTAATTCAGCAGCATGGTACTCTTCTGGGAATGATACTTCAACTTCTTTAGAATCACCAGATTTAAGACCAATTACTTGCTCTTCGAAACCTGGGATGAAAGTACCAGAACCGATTGCAAGAGAATAGTTTTCGCCTTTTCCGCCTTCAAATGCTTCGCCATCAACGAAACCTTCGAAGTCGATTACAGCTGTATCACCATCTGCAGCAGTTCCTTCTTCTTTAACAACTAGTTCAGCTTGACGCTCTTGTAAAGCTTTTACTTCGTTCTCTACATCCTCGTCAGTTACAGTTGTTTCAACTTTTTCTACTGCTAAACCTTTGTAATCACCTAATTTAACTTCAGGTTTTACAGTAACTTTTGCAGTGAAAATTAAGTTTTGGCCTTTTTCGAATTTCTCGATGTCAATCTCAGGATGAGCAACTGGGAAGATACCAGCTTCATCGATTGCTTCACCGTATGCTTTTGGTAAGATGATATCTAAAGCATCTTGGTATAAAGATTCAATACCAAAGCGTTGTTCGAATAATGGACGAGGCATTTTCCCTTTACGGAAACCTGGTACATTAATTGTTTTTACTACTTTTTTGAATGCAGCGTCGATAGAGTTATTTACTTCTTTAGCATCAACTTCGATTGTTAAAACGCCAACGTTACCTTCTAATTTTTCCCATTTTGTAGACATTTATTCTTTCCCTCCAACTATAATAATGTATGCACATACCTTTATAGATCAAAATTTTTATTATCTCTTTCTTGAAATAACAAATGTACAAATAACCCTCTAGCAAAAAGCTTTCAGATACAATGTTCCAATCTACTAATTGTCTAAAAGACAACTACGGTATATTTTGTTCGAGACTAATATGAAACATATTAAGTAAGAGAATTATACTTCTCTTCTCTTACAAACAGGCAGATTTCTGCCTTTTGCAACCCTTACATTATAACATAGAATGTGCTCGTTTCAATAACTGAACGATTCTTTTTCATAATTATACGGGCAAATACCCTTCTCTTTCAATGCGCAGTAACCATTGATAGGCAATATGAAATTCCTCAAACTCAATATTGTATGCTGTCATAAGTTCTTCTTCATCAATAGCCAATCCGAAACGCTTTCTTCCAATTCTCTCTAAGACAGCAGCCCAAATTTCTACTTTATCCATTAATAGAGGGAACGGAAAAACGCTAATTTGTAATTCTTTCCAGTATGTAACCATCGTACTAAATATATCTGGATAATTTTGCTCTAATCGGTTTGAGAATTTATGTATAATTTTATCGGATTGCTCCTCATTATGACCTGTAAATGCTGGAATCACCTTTATCGTATTTCCAAACTTCTCTACTTCTATCTCTTCTTCTATTTGATTTTCTACCATTTTATACAAAATAGAAGTTTTTAAATAAGGATGCTGATCTTCGTCTATTAAAAATTTCTTTAAAGTAGGAAGTGCGAGATCCAGGTCTTTTAACGAAAGTTTCTGGATCACTCTTAGCTTTTGACCAAAGTTTTCTCCAAAAAGCCCATCGGTAAATTCTTCTAATTCAAAATTCGAATCCACTAGCGGTTTATCTTCTTCATTCAGCATCCCTTGCGCAAACAAAGCAAGCTGCGCCAATTTTTCCTTTTGCTCAGGAATTATATCTTTCGTTTGCAAAACTTCCTCAACAGTTTCAATGACACCTTCATAATCATTTGTTTGAACTAAAATAGTTACATACGTTTCAAGAATATCACCAAATAATACAGCTCCTGTTTCAAGCAACTGCTCACATTTTTCTTTCGCTTCTTCCATACGTTTTAATTCTAGCAAACAAATAACGGAAGCTAATTCTGTTTGTTCCGTTTCTGCATTATACTGACGTAATATTTCAAAGCAGCGCAATGCATCTTCGAATTCCCGCTCTTTCAACGCTAAAAAACCTTTATCAATATAGCGTTCTGATAGTTGCGGAAACAATACGACCGTATTTTCTTTTTTATCCATACGTCCGCCTCTTTTTCTAGATTTTAATGATCTTCAAAGTAAATATATCAAATGCGTAATGAGAACACAACATTCCAAAATCATTTATTTGAAATATAGGAATATTCTATTTTCATAACAAAAAAAACAACAAACTTCTAAATGAAATTCATTTTTCACAAACAAAAACCCTCAGCAACAGACGGCAGAGGGTTCATCATTAATGGAAAGCTTTTATAATTGTGGGGTATATAACAAGGGTAATAATTTGGAGAACAATAATTGCCATAACAATCATGCTAAAATAGAAGATTGGTTTACTTCGCTTCATTAAAAACATAATAATGAGCATCGTACAAGCAAACAAACTTAAAAAGAACAAACTCGTTGTCGAACTGAGTATACCACTCGGGACAAAGAACAATAAAACTACACTACAAGTACCTATAATTCCAAATAACCATTCCATTCATTCACTCATTCCCTTTCCCTCTCATGGCAGTTTTTTCTACGCTACTAAATGTTTTACAACATCAATTACATATGTTAACTTTTCATACGCCACAAACCCAAAAGCTACTGTTAAACCCGTTACGATTAATCCTTTCATCATCTCTTCCTCCTCATTTATCGTTGTTATCTTCATTATATAGGATTAGTAATTTGTTACCATCGAACTTCCTTACACTTACCTTACAGAGTTGTAAGATTTCAAAAATAGATTTAAAATCATGTTAATATATTTTTGTACAATTAAGAATTTAATTTACAAGGGGGATTATATATGTTCAAAAAAATGGCAGCTGACGTTTTAGGATTAAGCGATGTAGGTTCCGTTATCACACCAAAAGATTACGATAAGGTCGATGCTGATGATTACGTAATGCATGAAGATGGGGAGAAAATTTACTTTCTTATTAAATCTAAATCAGATGAATATTGTTTCACAAACAAAGGATTAATTCACCTAGATGGTACAAGTGCCACAAGCAAAAAACGTACATTACGCCGCTTTAGCTATAGTAAATATCAAATTAAAAACGTAGCACTTGAAACTGCAGGAACGATTGATTTAGATGTAGAAATTAAATTTCAAATGGGAGATGAGCATTACTCAATTGATGTTCATAAAAAACATATTGAAGAATTAAAAGATTTATATAAGGCTCTTCTTAAAATCGAAGAAATTTCATACGACAACGATATTACATTGCAGTATGCGCATAAAAGTTTAGATATGGCATCTAACACTTTTAGCCGTATTTCAAATGCACAAGTAAATTTAGCAGAACAGTTTAAAGAGATGAACGAGATCGCCTTTAACTGGCTCGTTGATACGAAAAAGCAATATAACGTGAAAGATTACGGTTTTGTCTTTGAAAAATTTATTAATAACTAATTTAAAACAAACAAAAAACCTTGTTATCAAAAGATAACAAGGTTTTGTTAGCGTCCCAGGAGAGATTCGAACTCCCGACCGTACGCTTAGAAGGCGTATGCTCTATCCGGCTGAGCTACTGGGACATGGAGCGGGTGAAGAGAATCGAACTCTCGACCAGAGCTTGGAAGGCTCTTGTTTTACCACTAAACTACACCCGCATATGTTATTTTATTTTTCTTCGTTAGCGCCGTTGCCCTATCGACAATATTTATTATATTCATAACTACTTATAAAGTCAACACTTTTTTAAAAGAGGATAATTTTTCTTATCCTCTTTTAAAAATTGCTTGTTCCACCAGCTGTCCATCTAATGTTTCAAAACGAACTTCTATATGATTTTCATCCATTTCTAATAAAGCGAATGTTTTTTCCACACGAGAGCGCGGGAGCAAAATACTTCCTGGATTAATAAATAAAATCCCAGCAATTAATTCTGCCCCTAATATATGAGAATGTCCAAAGCATGCTACTTGCGCTCCTACTTCTCCTGCATGGTACGCTAACGTTTGTAACGTCATTTTCACATTATGACGATGACCGTGTACAACTAAGAAACGAATTCTATCTACATCAGTTACAATTTCATCTTGAAAGTTAGCATAATCACAATTCCCTTTTACAACTTGGAAACCTTGTAGCTCTTCGTGAGCAGGCGTTAGCTCTGAATCACCACAATGAATCATGATATCTACTTTCCCTTCGTAATTCTCTTTTAACTGCTGTAATTCCTTCACAGAGCTATGACTATCGCTTACGATTAAAGCTTTCATCAATCTCTCTCCCTTATTCTTCTAAAAACCATTCTGGGATTTTTTCTTCTAATTTACGAAGAGCGCGTCCGCGGTGACTAATCGCATTTTTCTCATCCGAATTTAGCTCAGCCATCGATTTTTTATATTCTTCTACATAAAAAATCGGATCGTATCCGAAACCATTTTCCCCGCGGCGCTGTTCTAGAATTTTCCCTTCGCACGTTCCGTTTACAATAACCGGCTCTTTATCCACTTCAGGGAAAGCAACTGCTAGCGCACAGTAAAAACGAGCTGTACGTTTTTCTAAATCGAAGTCAGTTAACCCTTGTAACACCTTATCTATATTCGCCTGATCATCTTTCGGCTCCCCAGCAAAACGAGCTGAATACACACCTGGTTTCCCGTTTAAGGCATCTACAATAAGACCAGAGTCATCCGCAATTACGATGGAATTCAACTGTCTACTAAGACTGTCCGCCTTTAAAATTGCATTTTCTTCAAATGTTTCACCAGTTTCTTCGACTTCTTCAATATGAGGAAAATCGTGTAAAGATTTCACTTCTAAGTCAAATCTCTCAAATAACTCAGCAAACTCACGTACTTTCCCAAGATTTTTCGTCGCTACAACAACTTGCTTCATATTTTCCACCTCTACTCTATATGAGATACGATGTCACCTAATGCTTCTTTTTGCTTTTCAACAAGTTGGAAAATCCCTTGTTCAGCAGCATCAAGTAATTCATTTAATTCAGCTCTGCTAAACGTCGCTTCTTCTCCAGTTCCTTGCACTTCAACAAACTGACCTTTTCCAGTCATAATAACGTTCATATCAACGTCTGCTTTAGAATCTTCAGCATAATTTAAATCTAAAACAACACCTTGTTCTTCAACAACACCTACTGACGTTGCCGCTAAATAATCTTTCACCGGAATTTTAGATACTTTGTCTGCTTGCAATAATTTTTCAAAAGCTAATACCATCGCTACATAAGCACCTGTAATAGAAGCTGTTCTCGTTCCGCCATCCGCTTGAATTACATCACAGTCAATCCAAACCGTTCTTTCGCCAAGCGCTTCTAAATCAACAACCGCACGCAATGCTCGTCCAATTAAACGCTGGATCTCCATTGTGCGCCCTGTTACTTTCCCTTTACTTGACTCCCTGATTGTACGTTGCTCTGTCGCACGTGGAATCATTGAATATTCTGCTGTTACCCAGCCTTTTCCTTCTCCGCGCATAAACGGCGGTACACGCTCTTCAATTGTCGCTGAACAAATTACCTTTGTATCCCCAACTTCAATTAGTACTGATCCCTCTGGATGTTTTAAATAATTTGTATGAATATGTATATGGCGTAGCTCTGCTTTTCCTCTACCATCTACTCGCATAAAAATAACCCCCTCATAAATACTCTCATTAGTATAGCCAAATTTAAATGTACGATATGTATAACAATAAAAGAAGGGGAACTCAAAAAGCAATTCCCCTTTCTTACATAAGTATATCAAATTATTCGCGATTAAAAACTACCTGTATTCACGTTTTGTGGACGATTAACAGGTTTTATTAACTTTTCACCTTTCTCATCCATAAGATTTGCTTTCCCATTCACTTCAATAGAAACATTTTTCACACCTTGTTTTTCCGTTAAAGATAAGACTAACGATTTCAACACATAATTTGAAATCATATTTTTGTCTGGGTTCACAAATATATTTTCATTAAAGTTTAATGTAATATTTCCGTCCTTCACTTTCGGATTCGTAATAAGCTTAGCTCCTGGATTAAAATCATTTAGTAGCGATCCTTGAATCGGACCTTTTACAAGCTCATCCACAATTGCCGAGTAATCATTTTCTTTTCCTTCTGCAACGCGCCTTGTTACCGGTACGTAATATTGCTGCTTATTATTTTGCGCCATAAAGTAAAGTGTAACCGGTTTTGTATGCGTCACATCTGCTACTTGTTCATCATCAAAGTTAATTCCATTCGCACGACTTACACCTTCACCAAGCGGTGTACCCGCAACAGGCATCTTCGCTAATTTTTCACCATTTATTTGGAACTGCACTTGTTTTATTTCTGTAAATTGAGTCAAAGTCCACGCTACTGATTCAACAATTTGACGTTCTTCTTCTTTTGAATAATTTTTCATTTCTTTAGAGAAATCAATTACTGCTGTCCCGCCTTTTTTCAAATTCAAGGTCATCGTCGTATTCGCTGGAAGGACTGCTCGAAATCCATTTGGCAATAAATTTGTAACTGGTCCATCTTTCACAAGATACTCTAACGTTTGCTGTACAACTTCATTCGCTTTCGGAGTAGGCATTGCAATAGTTTGCGGTACGACATATCCATTTTTATCAACGAGGTATAACTCTCTATTTACTGTTTGCTCTTGTTTATCTTTTTTAGCAGTTTCTTTCTTTTCACCTTCTGTATACGTAACTTTTTTTGGCGGATCAATTTGTTCTGTCGCTTTCTCTTGATTTAACAAGCCACACCCTGATAATAAAATCGCACTCACAGTAGCACCAACAACCCATTTAAAAGTGGATTTAGGCATGCCATTCCCCCCTAAAATCTAAGTTTGTACTATTATGTATACGAGCTGTTTCATATTTTAGAACAAGCTATAGCTACTTACACAGAAAAAACCCCTGATTTCTCAGGAGTTCTCTTATATGAATCTACTATTATTCTGTTTCTAAATTGATATGCTTCACATTTTCAATCGGCTGACCGAACCACTTTGATGCAATTTCTTTAAACAGGCCTATTTTACCAGTCGTTAAGAAGAGATGATCACTTTGTTCTTCTCCCTCATTTAACATCTTACTATGGTATAAAATCGTGCTTACCTCACGCGCTGTTTCATCACCCGAACTAATTAATTGTACTTGATCCCCCATTACCTTTTTAATAACAGGACCTAAAATCGGATAATGTGTACATCCTAGAATAAGCGTATCAATGTCAGTACTTTTCAACGGTTGCAATGTTTCTCTTACAACTTCATACGCCATTTCACTTTCGAAATTCCCACTCTCTACAAGCTCAACGAAAGGTGGGCACGCTAAACTTTCTACCATAACACGGTTATTAATAGACTTTAGTGCCTCTTCATAGGCGCCACTTTTTACTGTTCCAATCGTTCCAATAATCCCAACATGATACGTATTTGTCACTTTTAAAGCTGTACGTGATCCTGGATGAATAACTCCAACTACTGGAATTGGTAATTGTTTCTGCATTTCTTCTAAGACAACCGCAGTTGCTGTATTACACGCAATAACTAACATTTTGATATTTAAATCTAATAAATGCTCCGTCATTTCCCACGTAAATTGACGCACTTCTTCACGAGAACGCGGACCATAAGGGCAACGTGCTGTATCCCCTAAATATATAATACGCTCTTTCGGCAACTGACGAATTAATTCCTTCGCTACTGTTAAACCGCCCACTCCTGAATCAATAACACCGATCGCTCTATTCAACTTAATCACCCGTTTTCTCATTCATCATCTTTTATGTTTATCAGTATATTTTACACACTTTAAGTTCGCTAACTTAAAGTGCCCCTGTATAAAAATTTTCATTTGTACCTATATAGATCAGGACCTTTTTTATTTTGCTCCTTTTTTTCATAATTTGCAAGACAGAAAAATAACCGACCTTCTATATGAAAGTCGGTTTCTTCTATATAAAATACGCATTTATCCCACTAATTAAAGTTTCACTTTATTGCTCCATTTTTTTTTGGAAAGAAGACATTCCTATTAATAAGAAGAAATGAGCAAAAATTAAAATGATGATTAAAATAAAATTCAAACGATAACTATTTGTAGATTCCATAACTTTGCTCGCTACAGCTGGTCCAAATGCCATACCGAAAAAGTTAATTAAATTATATAAACCAAGACCGACTCCAACTTTAGCTGGATGTAATGTTTTCGGTATAAATGTGTTTAATGATACTTGAATAGCTGAATAACTCATAAATGTTAAAATAACCGCCACTAAAATAATGATTAAGTTCCCGTTCGGAATAAGCCCTAAAATTAAAAAGCCAACGATCATAATGACAGACGCTACATAAATCATATTCACATTTCCAAACGAAGGGACAATCTTTCCCGTAATAAAACTAGATACAATACCAAAGAGTGATGCAACAAACAGTGCAATTCCGATAACGAATGGCGACAATCCGTGCACTCTTCCTAACAGTGATGGCAATAATAATAGACTAGCACATAACGCCACATTAATTATAAACCCGACCGCTATTAAACGAAGAAATGGTTTGTTCGAAAATAACTCAATATCAATAAATGGATGCTCCGCGTTCTTCATACGAACCGTGAATAAAAATAAGAAAGCTACCGATAACACAAATAGCCAACTATTAATATTGACACCTAATAAAACAGTCGTAATGAATGCAAATAATAACGCCGCTCCAATGTAATCAAAATGAAACGCTTCATCCGTATGCTGCGCTTCTTCTGGCATAAATTTTATAAGCAAGAAAATCCCAACTACTGAAATAACCATAAATAAAAATAAATATGGCCACCCTAATGTATTTGTAATAGCCCCGCCAACTAAAGGACCAATGCCTATTGCTAATGCAATAGAAGAACTAATCATCGCTAATGCACCAGGCTTCTTAGCAGGAGCAACTAATTTTGCCACTGCAATCATACTAAGTGCAATAAACGCCGCACCCCCACTCGCCTGCACTAATCTTGCAAGAATGGTAATCGCATAAGATTGATTCATAAATCCAATAATAGAACCCGCTACAAATATGATAATTGAAATAATCAATAGTTTTTTTACGCTATAACGATCAGCCAACTTCCCATATATCATCGAACCAATACCGACGACTAAGGAATAACCTACTACAACCCAACTTACTTTCGATTGACTAATAGATAAATCATTAGCAATATCCTCTAACGCTACATTAAATAAAACCGCATTCATCGGTCCTAATAAAACGATAAAACATAATGTGAAAACAAACCATTTTGAATGGTTACTTATATCTTTCCCCATGCGTAACACCTCTTCTGATTGTAGTAACTGTAAATGAAAAATAAAGTTATTTAGCTCCTCTATCACTACTAAACAACTTCATCAAATGTATAAATTTATCGCGCGACAAATTGAATTCGAAACGTAACATTATGTTGTTCGATATTCATGGAACTATCATAGTTTCAGCATTACAGTTTGTCAACAAAAAATATACAAAATAAACTAATTTAGTGTTTTTAGTTTATTTTGTCCAAAAATTATTATACACTAATTTCGAATCCGGTATAAGGGGGACTGACATGGTTATTCAAATTTGCAATTTCTAACTTAATAAAATTAAGTAAATAAAGAACTTTTATATAGAAGAAACATTACAGGAGGATTATGATGAAGAAAAAAATGTTAGTTGTATTAACAAGCGTAGAAAAATACCCAAATTTAAATAGAGCTACTGGGCTTTGGCTTGGTGAAGCTGTCCATTTCGTTAAAAAAGTAGAAGAAGCTGGTTACGAAGTAGATTATGTCAGTCCACAAGGTGGTTATACACCGATTGATCCGCATAGTTTAGCGATGGCGGAGAGCATCGATTGGGAATGGTATCAAAAGAAAGAATTTATGAATCGTCTCGGTTCTACAATGAAACCGAGTGAAGTGAATCAAGAAGACTACGCTGTTATTTATTACGCGGGTGGTCACGGAGTTATTTGGGACTTCCCAGAAAACAAAGAACTTCAAAAGATTAGCCGCAACATTTATGAAAATGGCGGAATTGTTTCCTCTGTTTGTCACGGAGCTGCTGGTTTATTCCATATCACATTAAGTAACGGGGATCGTTTAATTAACGATAAAAAAGTAACAGGATTCTCAAATGAAGAAGAGAAACTAGCTGAATTAGATCAATTCGTTCCATTTTTAACAGAAGATGAACTCGTTAAATATGGGGGACTTTACGAAAAAGCTGCGCAACCTTGGGAAGCTTACGCTGTAGAAGATAATCGTGTAATTACTGGTCAAAACCCTGCTTCAGGTGGTCCAGTAGCTGAATTAGTATTAAAACAGTTGCAAAAATAATATGTACTAAAAAAGCAGATTTCCCTCTAGTAAGGGAAATCTGCTTTTTTTACGAAATCATTTGTAAATTAGCTATAATTTCTTTTTCAATTTCAGAATCATCAACTACATCTAAAAATTCCGGTTTAAACAGTTGGTATTTCTTCAAATTGTAGAAATCAAGTATCGCTTGCTTTAACGTAATATCGTACTGAATGCAAAAAGTATGATCTATAATGCGTCTTAACATCACATCATCTTGCACCATAAATAGTTGCGCATTCATTTTATTAAAGTAACCTTGTTCCATACCCGACTCAAAAAACATTTGCAAATTACGATTGCGATTTTGTTGTGCAGCGACTAATTGATTCGACAAATGCGGATACGCTTCTTTCAAATCTTGTAAAAAGACATCCGAAATATACGTCACACATTTTAAAGAATGGATAAACGTCTTTTGGAAACGTTCTGTAAACGACATACTTTCATCTTGATTATCCGCATCTCCTTCAAGAAGATAGTTTATAAAATCCTCTACTACTGCCTCAATAATCTCATCTTTCGAAGAAAAACGTTTATATAAAGTAGCTTTACTAATATCCATATATTTCGCAATTTCATCTATTTTTAATTGGCTAAAACTCGTCTTTCGAATAACGGGCTTTATTTTATTAATATAAGTATTTGCACACGCTACTTTTCTCATTTAAAAGAGCCTCCTCTTTTGTTCATACAAAATAGTATAGCAAATTCATGAATGTTTATAAATGAAGTTATTATACTCATTACGTCTTTTTAGTTTATTACAATTTCAATCTACGCTATACATAAAAAGTACCCGCTACCTTTGTTAGTAGCGGGCACCTTTTCTATAACTTATTTACAGCTCTTTTTATAGCCTTACCTATTCCCATACTAGACTGCGGATTCTGCCCTGTAATCAAACGCCCATCTACTACAACATGCGGCGTGAAATTAGGTGCCACATAAAATAATGCCCCTTCTTCTTTCAACTTACTTTCTAGCAAAAAAGGAACTCGATTTTCTAAATGCACAGCTTTTTCTTCATCATTTGTATAACCTGTTATACGCTTACCGGCAACAAAAAACGAGCCATCTTTATTTTTCACACCAACTAAAGAACTTACCCCGTGACAAACAGCCGCTACAACCCGGTTATTGTTATACATATTCTCAATTAAATTTGCTACATATGGATTACCCGGAAAATCTACAATAGCCCCGTGTCCACCACCAAATAAAACTGCATCATAATCTAAAAAGTGAACAGTAGATATCGGTTTTGTATTTTGCAACAAAGAAGCGACATGCTTAAATTCACGAGGTATACCATTTGGAATTGATACTCTATCAATAGGCACCCTTCCACCTTCTATAGATACAAGATCAACATCGAACTTAGCCTTTTTAAATAAATTATACGGAGCTGCGAGCTCTTCCAGCCACAGACCAGTCGGGTGTCCATTCATATCATGAGCGCTTGTTGAAACTAATAATACCCTTTTCAACATATCCCCTCCCTTACTACCTATTTATGTATGAAACATTCTTATCATTCATATGGAGCATGAAGCAAACAAAAAAATAGCCGACCTCTTGTATAAAAGTCGGCTGCTTTCTTATAGTTCGAGCTCTCCCATACGAAGAAGCTCAACAACTGCTTGTGAACGTCCTTTAACCCCTAGCTTTTGCATTGCGTTTGAGATGTGATTACGTACTGTTTTTTCACTTATAAACAGTTCACCTGCAATTTCCTTCGTCGTTTTATCTTGAACCAGTAATTCAAATACTTCTCTTTCTCTCTTTGTGAGTAACGGTTTAGATTGATACGCTTTTTCCTTCAACTGGTATAACCCTCCTTGCTTAAGCCAGAGCTGTATATGTGTAAGTTGGGTGTTTATTTAGTCAAGATATTGTATGAACGAAATGTGCAGGTGGTGAATGAAAATGGGCTTTATTTCTTATGTTATTTTAGACTTTTATACAGTGCGTACACTCTTTTTATCCACTTACTTTTCAGTACGCCATATTTGTTCTAGTAATATGCTGACAACTGTACCTACGAACAAACCATTTCCGAATATATATTGCATCACAGACGGCAAGGATTGGAGTGCTCCAGACGGTAAAAACATAACACCACTTCCAAATAATATAGCAACTCCTAAAATCGTTACATTCCTTTCGCTAAGTGGTACTTGTTTTATATTATGAAATCCAATTCCAATAAGCTGCACGAACGAAGCCATTAAAACCGCAGATGCGACCGCGGATGGCAGAGAGGCTAAGTAGCGGATAATACTTGGAAACAGCGACATACCGACTAATAGTACACATGCAAATAAGAATGAACGCATGTACTTTTGATTTGTTAAACGTATGAAACCTGCCGTTGCTGGTAATGGAACGACACCTACAGTTGAAAACAAAGAGGAAATCATATGCGAAACCCCTCCGACCCACGTACCATTTCTCAACTGTTTTTGTTCAATAGTCGCTTTATGAATCGTAGCTTGATTGATTGCTATAATAGCTGCCACTGTATTTGAAACTAAAATACATACCATAACGAAACTTGATACAGCCATACCTGTATTCCATTTTGGAATTCCCCACGCGAATATATGTGGAAGTTGCACAAAATGAGTTACTTGAGATGGGATCGTCACTTTTCCTGCAATGAGAAAAATAATCCAGCCAATAATTAACCCTATTAAAACCGCATAACTTTTAACAAACCCTTTTCCGAAGTTGGAGAGTATGACTACGAATAAAAATATGCCAAAAGCAATTAATGCTGTAAATCCATCAATTTGAGAAACAGTAGCTGTAATTCCTAGCATTCCTTTTAAAAATACACCACTTAATTGTAAACATAATAAAAGTAAGAACGTCCCTGTCACGAGCGGCGTAAATAAAAATAAAATACGCCCGATAACTCCCGTTACTCCTAGCCCTATTAAAACAACTCCCGCAACCATCATTCCTAATTCTAAAATTTGCAATGTACTATGTAATTGATCCTGTCCTACAGTTGCATAAGCAAGCACGGTAAATACACCAACCCAAGATCCAGCTGGTCCATCCGCAATCGGAAGCTTATGTCCAAGCCATCCTTGTAAAAAAGAAGATATACCAACTACGAAAAACGTACGCTGCATTAAATAAAATACTTCTTCCGTCGTAAGATGAAATAATCCGCCAACAACAATTGGTAGCGCGATTGAGTTTGCTAATAAAAAAATAAACCATTGCAAAGTTCCCATAATATGATTTTGATTATGTTGATTGTCCAAACTTTTCATCCCTTCTTGCTTCCTTATAAGGAAGTATAGTACTTCCCTGTTTCTACTAAATAAAAAAGAAGGGTTCTATTTTCACAATTAGAACCCTTCTCAAAACATCTAAACGATTCCTCTATACAAGATTATCAGATTTCACTTGATCTAAATCCCCTATAACAACATTCCCTTTATACATAACTACACGCTTCTCTGTTTGACGAGCCACTGCTTCCGCGGCGCATGTTGCATTCGTCAAGACAAAACTTGCCTCATCTCCTACATTTGGCCATAATCTCTTGCCTTCATCGTTTAGCGTAGCTTTCCCTCCTGTAATAAAACGAAGAGCTTTCCCTAAAGACCTTTCATCACTCCAACCAAATCGTTCTGCCAATCGATTTACCTTTTGAAGCATATCACCTGTGCCAAACGGAGACCAATGATCTGTAATACTATCATTTCCTAATGAAACTTTAACTCCTTTTTTATCTAGTAATGGAATTGGGATTACTTGTTTACCGATTGGAACAGTTGAAGTGATATCAATCTTTAATGCTGCTAGTCTTTCTGCCACTTCTTCAGCTTCTTTATCAGTAACACCACCAAGTCCAAGCGCATGACTAATTGTTACACGACCTTGCCATCCTGCTTCTTCCGTTAGACTTGCCAATCTCTTCATTGTAAACGTTCCAAGGTTATTCGCATCGTGCAAATGAATATCAACATCCGCATTAAATTCTACCGCAATGTCCATAATCGTATGTAATGATTTTTCAATATCATTATCTACTGTAGCTGGGTCCACTCCGCCAACTAATTGTGCGCCCATACGCATCGCATCTTTTACAAGTTGCACAGAATTACTGCGCAACAATCCATGTTGCGGAAATGCAACTATTCTACCAGACAACCGATCTTTATATGTTTCTAAAGCCGCTAACGTTGCCTCTAAATTACGAAGTCCAATAACCGGATCCACATTACAATGCGTTCTAATATTTGTTGCGCCATTTCGAAGCAATAACTCTAGCATATTTTCCGCCCTGTCTTGAGCAGTTGCTAATTGCTTTGGTAAAATCGTTTTTTCTTCATTAAAACGTGTAAAAATATTTTCTGCTGGCATACAAGCTTTCCAAGGCCCACTATAATATGTTTTATCAATATGAATATGCATCTCTTCAAAAGCTGGTAAAACTAATAAACGATTAGCATCAAAAGTTAACGTTCCTTCCTCTTGGGCGATTCCCGATATAATTCTTTTAATTCGCCCATCTTCAATAAGAAGACTGCATATCTCAGTTTCCGTTTGTGAAATTTTCGCTTCTTCATATGTATAACCTGTTTCAAGCTTTACATTAGTCAACCAATATAATGTCATTACCATTTCCCCACCTTATATTAGAAAATACGTCACACCCTCATTTTCATTTTAATACCAACTGAAAATTAAGACAATTAATCCACTGTATTGTCCTTTCACAAAAAATGTAATATAACCTAATGGTCTTCTCATAAATTTCCATATAGAATAAAAGTACACTGTATCACTCATACATAACAGCGGTGATATAAAAAGGAGAGGATCATAATATGTCGAAGAGGTTATATAAATCCGAAACTGATAAAATGTTATTTGGTATATGCGGTGGTTTAGGAGAATATTTTGATATTAGCTCTACTCTCATTCGCATACTTTGGGTCATTGCTATTTTATGTTTTGGAACGGGGTTTTTAGTTTATTTTATTTGTTTATTACTTATGCCACGCTCTTACTAATAACATTCTTTCATATATTTGAGCATAGCGTATAAAAAATCCCCTATAGATTTTTCTATAGGGGATTTTTTCATGAAGAATATTTCATCGTTAAATGTAATACCGCCACTTCATCCTCTTCATTTTTATAACTATGTTTCTTATTAGCTTCAAACTGAATGGAGTCAAACTCATTTAGCACATATACGTCATTCTCAACTTGAATAGAAACTTTCCCTTTCATTACTGTTACAAGCTCAATTGCTCCTTCATGATGAGCTTCCGGTTCATATATACTATTCGCTCTTAAACAAGCACGATGCATCTCCATCCCTGTTTCTTTCGTGTAACGGAACATCGTTTCTAAATGCCATGCTTGTCCTACATCTACTGCAAATCCTTCTCCGCAGCGCGCAACAGCTACAGGTTCTCCAACAACCATTAATCTCGATAAAGGAATCGATAACCCTTTCGTTATTTTCCAAATGACAGCTAACGTTGGATTCGTTTCGCCTCTCTCAATTTTTCCTAATGTTAATTTACTAACCCCTGTTTTTTGGGCTAATTCTTCTAAACTTAATTTTTGTTCATTTCGAATTTGTCTTAATAGCTGACCTACTTGCTGAATTACTTCTTTCGTTTGTATATCTTCATTTTCTTTCATATATAAAACCACCTTGAAGTATAAAATAGTTTACTTTTATTTATTTTAAGTATATTATACTATACATAAATACTCAATTCCGAAAGGAGTGCCATATTTCATGCGCGCAATATTACTAGGTCTTTTATCATCGGCCTTTTTTTCTGCAACCTTTATTATTAACAGAGCAATGAATGTATCTGGAACAAGCTGGGCTTGGACTGCTTCCTTCCGTTTTCTATTTGCTCTCCCTATTTTATTCCTTATCGTTTTATTTCGCAAAAACTTAGGAGCTTTATGGGCAGAATTAAAAAAACATCCATTTGTATGGATCGGGTGGGGCTCGGTCGCTGGCATCGGCTTCTATTCTTTATTAAGTTTCGCAGCTGTTTTTTCTCCAGCTTGGCTCGTTGCTGGAACTTGGCAAGTTACGATATTAGCAGGTTTACTACTATCACCATTATTTTTCGTTAAAATAGAAACGAAATCAGGTACAAAACTTGTACGTGGAAAAATTCCACTTCGCAGTTTATATGTAGCATTATTTATTTTACTTGGTGTAATTTGTATGCAAGCGACTGCAGCGGGTCATATTACAATGACTCAGTTCATCTCGGGATTTTTACCTGTCGTATTAGCGGCTTTCTTATATCCGTTCGGTAACCGAAAAATGATGGAACTTGTTGGTGGGCGTCTTGATACATTCCAACGTGTATTAGGAATGGCAATCGGAAGTCTCCCTATTACAATCCTACTTGGTATATACGGATTTTCCACTACCGGTATTCCATCATCAAGTCAAATGATGCAAGGATTTTTGTTAGCATTATGTTCCGGAGTTATTGCGACGATGACATTTTTCTTTGCTACTGACTTAGCAAAAAACAATCTTGCTTTACTTGGAGCTGTTGAAGCAACACAAGCTGGAACGATGGTCTTCACTGTGCTTGGTGAGATTATTTTCTTAAATGGTTCATTCCCTAGCGGACTGTCACTGATTGGGATGATTATTATCATGCTAGGAATGATCGTAAATAGTGTTTTAAACCGTTCTGTTCCAGTCATTAAACAAAAAAAATCAGCATAAAAATAGATATGGTTCTTCTTCATAGAACCATATCTATTTTTATTATCTCCCTATTTCGCCTTATCAGAATAGTATTTCATTAGCTGTTTATACTAAAACCTATGTTATAATACGTTTCATGTGCATTAATAGGAGGTAAATTATGTTAAAAAAAGCAATTGCTGAATTTATTGGTACATTTGTACTTGTATTATTCGGAACTGGAGTAGCTGTCATTGGTGGCGGAATTGAAGGAATCGGAACATTAGGTATCGCTATGGCTTTCGGATTATCTATCGTGGCTATGGCATATAGCATTGGAACAATTTCTGGATGTCATATTAACCCAGCAGTATCAATCGCTATGTTCATCAACAAAAGAATGAACGCTATGGAACTTAGCTATTATTTATTAGCTCAAATTTTAGGTGGTTTATTAGGAACTGCAACGTTAGTAACAATTTTACGATCTGCTAAATTACCTTTAGATAATTTAGGACAAAATAGTTTTGGAACTCTTGGTTTATCTGGAGCATTTTTAGTTGAATTCATTTTAACTTTCGTATTTGTTTTAGTTATCGTTGCTGTAACAGGTAAAAAAGGAAGTTCTTCTTTAGCTGGACTAGTAATTGGTTGCACATTAGTATTAATTCACTTATTAGGTATTCCGTTAACTGGAACATCTGTTAACCCAGCTCGTAGTATCGCACCAGCTCTATTCGCTGGCGGAGAAGCAATTTCTCAACTATGGGTGTTCATCGTTGCCCCAATTTTTGGTGGTATCGTAGCAGCTGTTGTAGGAAAGTTTATTTTAAATACTGAAAAATAGAATTTTCAATATTTCCGAATAAAAAAAGGCGAGCCCTCATCATGAGGAAGCTCGCTTTTTTTATTCTTTAATTTTCGACTTTAAATTTGTAACTAATTGCTGCACCGTTACATTTGCAAGTACGTTTTCCATCGCTTCTTGCGATTGTATTAAAACAATCTCTAATACCGATTGAATATTAGCTCCTACTGGACATTCAATGTTGGGATTTTCATGGAAAGAAAATAGATGTCCTTCTTCTACAACTTCCACAGCTTTATATACATCAAGTAATGTAATTTCATCTAAATCACGAGCAAGTGTCGTACCACCTTTACCGGCTTGTACATCAACAAGTCCTGCTCTCTTCAACATTCCTGTAATGCGACGAATCACAACTGGATTTGTATTCACACTACCAGCAATCCATTCAGAGGTACAGCGAGAGTTTCGATCTATTGCAAGTAACGTTAACATATGAACACCTACTGTAAAACGACTACTAATTCCCATCTGCACACCCTCCTTTTTATTCATTCTATTAAAAGACAACTCTTATTATTATATACTATTTTTAATTTATACATAAAGTGAAACTTTAATCAGTGGGGGTTTTGTTCATCCCCCACTGATTATTAGTTGAACCAATCGGGCGTTTACGGGCAGTTGATCTCCCATCTAACTTCTTTGCTCCAGCTGAATTTTGAGATGGGAGTTTTACTGCCCGTTAATGCGGGGTAAAGAAAAAGCATGATTCCATTAGAAAATCATGCTTTCCCTCTATTATTGACGCTTTATAAATTTCGCCAAATCTTTAAACTTCACTTTATCAGAGTAATTCATTACACCGTTTACGTAAATGCGGCTTGTAACAGCACTTAATATACCGATTGTTGTTAAAAGAACCGCCATTGTTATCGTAATTTCTAACATACCAGCTTCACCAGCTACAAAGCGTGAGAATGTGATCATCGGGCTGAAGAATGGAACGTAAGAACTTACAACAACAACAGTACTATTTGGATCACCTAGCGATTTAATACTTATAAAGAACGCGGCCATTATTAAAATCGATACTGGCAATATAACACCTTGTAAATCCTCAGTCCTAGAGACAACCGCTCCAGCAGCCGCATACATCATCGCATAAAGGAAATATCCTGTAACAAAATAAATAAGGAACATACCGATAACTTGTGCATCTATCTTTGTAAAATCAATTGGCGCTCCAAATAATGAACCATTTTCTAAATCTACCCATCCTAGTAACCAAGGAACCAAGTAACCACATGCCAATATGGCAAGTTGTAATAACGCCGTTGAAACAACCGCTAAAATTTTCGCATACATCATCGTAAGTGGTTTTACTTTCGGAATCATAACTTCCATAACGCGAGAAGCTTTTTCAGAAGCAATATTCATCGCAATTGTACTTCCGAACATGATAATAAACATATACAAAGCAAATGTAAAGAAATATGCGATTCCTGCGGAAGCAGAACGATCTTTTATCGCTTCTTGTTTCACAGAAATTTCGGTTTGCAATTGCTGTGCAATTTCCGGTGAAACATTATGTTTAGCAATTGTTACCGCCGTATATTGCGCTTTTAAATAACTAGCTATAATTGTAGAAGTTGTTTCACTAGGTAACTTATTAAACATATACGTAACTTCTGGAACTCCATCCTTTTCCGTCACATGGAATAGACCATCTAAATCTCCCTCTTCTACTTGCTTATGCAGTTTATCAAAATCATCCTTTGAACCGACCGTTATTTTTGCTGATGGCAATAGCTTATTTAGCTCTTCTTTTTGTACTTTGTATGTGGAACTCTCTACTACAACTGCAATTTTATCTTTATCCTTATTTTTATCATCGCCTGAAGTAAAATGATTAAATGCAAAAATCCCAAACACAACTAAAAATAAAATCGCACTCGTAATTAATGATTTTTTAGATAAAAACGCTTCCTTAAAATAAAATGAAAATACATGAGAAAATTTACGCATCTTTATTTCGCCCTCTCTACAAAGATTTCGTTTAACGTCGGCTCTAACATTTTAAATTGTCGTAAGCTAATACCTTGCTCTTGCAACTGTTGCAAAATCTTTAGAGCTTCTGCATCGCCTTGTACTTTTACATAAAGAAGGCCTTGTTGTTTTTCATACGGAACGTGTATAGCTTCTAATCCCTTTTCATTCTCTACTGTATCTTCAATCGTTAAATTACGAAAACCGTATTCTTTCTTAATATCACTTAACTGTCCTTCTACAACCGCTTCGCCTTTTTTCAAAATACATACATGTTGGCAAAA
This sequence comes from Bacillus sp. FDAARGOS_1420, assembly GCF_019344915.1. Classification (NCBI taxonomy): domain Bacteria; kingdom Bacillati; phylum Bacillota; class Bacilli; order Caryophanales; family Bacillaceae; genus Bacillus; species Bacillus sp. FDAARGOS_1420. The sequence goes on from NZ_JAHWJB010000002.1 coordinate 3,521,633, forward strand.
AGCCTCTACTTGCTCCATACGATGACTTGATAAAATAATTGTCTTTCCACTCTGTACTTGTTCTCCAATAATATTAGCTAACATTCCCGCATTAACTGGATCAAGTCCGCTAAATGGTTCATCTAAAATAAGAAGTTCTGGATCATGAAGAAGAGCAGCAATCAATTGAATTTTTTGCTGATTCCCTTTCGAAAGTTCTCCCGCCGTTTTAAATTTATATTCTGGAATTGCTAAGCGTTCTAACCAGTGATCAATTGCAAGATCCACTTCTTTTTTCGTCATTCCTTCTAATCTGCCAAAATATCGCAACTGATCTATTACTCTACTTTTTGTATATAATCCTCTTTCTTCTGGTAAATATCCAATTGTTACCCCGCTATCACCAAATGATTTTCCATCCCACGTAATAGAACCTTCATTTGGCGTTAATAAACCTAGTAACATTTTAATTGTCGTTGTTTTCCCTGCACCATTTCGGCCAAGTAACCCTAACACTTCACCTTTCGGTAACGAGATTTGCAAACCATTAACCGCTTTAGATTCTCCGAATATTTTTGTTAAGTTTTGAATTTGTAAACTCAATGTATAAAGCCTCCCCTTTAGTATCATTCGTACCTTCTGTTAAAGCCTATGATTGTTCAGAATAAAATATAGTACTATATTTCATTCTCTTATATGTATCACTACACCTAACCCATCATTTGTTTCATTTAGTTAAAATTGTAAATAAAAATCCTGTTTTTGTCAATTATAATTGTCATTACGACAATAAAACTTGTCAAAATAATTATTATTATTTAACCCATCTTTCTAATATAGGACAAACTACTACATATACAAAAGACAATATGCAAATGTTCATAAAAAAAAATATAAAAAGCATTATATTTTAATATATAATATTAAATGATTTACTAACATCAAGGAGGATACATATGAAGATGAAGAGGGGTATTACCACTTTATTATCTGTAGCCGTTCTTTCCACATCGCTTGTAGCATGTTCAGGAACAGCTGAGAAAACAGTGGCGAAAGAAGAAAAAGTAAAATTAACAGACCAGCAATTAATGGCTGATTTATGGTATCAAACAGCTGGCGAAACGAAAGCACTATACTACCAAGGATACAATATTGGTCAATTTAAGCTTGATGCAGCTCTTGCAAAAGGGACAGGCAAAAAACCTGCTATCGTACTTGATTTAGATGAAACTGTTTTAGATAACAGTCCTCATCAAGCAATGAGCGTAAAAACAGGAAAAGGCTATCCTTATAAATGGGACGATTGGATTAATAAAGCTGAAGCTGAAGCTCTTCCAGGCGCGATTGATTTCTTAAAATATACAGAGTCTAAAGGTGTAGATATTTACTACATCTCAAATCGCAAAACGAATCAACTAGATGCAACTATTAAAAACCTTGAGCGCGTAGGGGCTCCTCAAGCAACAAAAGAGCATATCTTATTACAAGATCCGAAAGAAAAAGGGAAAGAAAAACGTCGTGAACTTGTTTCTCAAACACATGACATCGTCCTATTTTTCGGTGACAACTTATCTGACTTCACTGGTTTTGATGGAAAATCTGTAAAAGATCGCAATCAAACAGTCGCAGATTCAAAAGCACAATTTGGTGAGAAATTCATCATTTTCCCTAATCCGATGTATGGCGATTGGGAAGGCGCTTTATATGACTATGATTTCAAAAAATCAGATGCAGAAAAAGATAAAATTCGTCGTAACAATTTAAAATCATTTGATGCAAAATAACAAAGAGGATGGCTTTCGCCATCCTCTTTTATTGCATATTTCTTGTTAAAGGTAAAATAAATACTTCTACACGTCTATTTTTTGATTTTCCTTCTGGTGTATCATTTGGTGCAATTGAACGGTATTCTCCGTAACCAATTGCACTAAATTTTTCTGGTTGCAATTCTTTATTTTGGAGTAACACCTGCATGAAATTAACTGCACGCTGTGTACTTAACTCCCAGTTTGATGCAAACTGAGCATTTGCGATAGGAACCGTATCTGTATGACCCGACACTGTAATTTCACGAGGTGATGCTGAAACAAGTAGGTTAGACATCTCTTTTGCAATCCCTAACGATTCCAACTTCACATCTGCTTTCCCTGAATCAAATAGTACATTTTCTAATATCGTTAACATTAATCCTTTTTCAGTTAACTTAGTTTGAAAAGAAGAGGATAGTTGTTTCTCATTAATATATTGATCAATCTTTTTTTGTAATGCTTTCAACTCATCCATTTCTTTTTTTTCTTTAGCTCTATCTTCCGCTTGTTTTTTTGCTTGTTCTGCCTCAAGGCTATTTGCTGATAATTCTTTTTCCTCATTTGGTTTTTGATCGCTTAAAAATTCTTTATTTCCTGTTCCACCGGCTAACTCACTTCGAAAAGCAACTGCCATCTGTTTAAACTTCGCAGCATCTATACTACTCATTGCGAATAAAACGATGAACAATGCAAATAACAACGTTAACATATCAGAATATGGAATTAACCAAGTTTCATCGATATGCTCATCATGTTTTTTCTTTTTACCTCTTCTATTTTTCTTACTCCGCATTTTTTTCTGCTCCTTTTTCTAGCTTTTTACGCTCAGTTGCAGAAAGCGCACCTAAAATGCGATTTTTCATAATAAATGGATATGTACCTTCTTGTAACATTAATAAACAATCAATAATTAAACGTTTCTTCTCTAATTCAGCAGCAGACTTTTGCTTCAATTTGTTTGCAAATGGATGCCATAATACGTAACCTGAAAAAATACCGAAAATCGTTGCAATAAACGCACCCGAAATAGCATGTCCTAACTTGTCAATATCAGTTAAATTACCAAGAGCAGCTACAAGACCAATAACAGCACCTAAAACCCCTAATGTAGGTGCATATGTACCTGCTTGTGAGAAAATAGCAGCTCCTTTTGCATGCCTCTCTTCAATTGCTTCTAATTCGGCTTCTAAAATTTGTTCTAAATCTTCCGCAGATACGCCATCAATAACAAATTTCATACCACGCAAAAGAAATTCATCTTCAATTTCATCTAATTGTTGCTCTAAAGACAAAATACCGTATTTTCTACTCTCAGATGTCCAATGAACAAATAATTCTAGCAATTGTTCATAACTTAAATCTTTTTTATTTGAACCAAAAAGAACTTTAAATAATTTTGGAACTCTTTTTAGTTGATTCATCGGAAATGCAATACACACTGCAGCAAATGTACCGACGAAAATAATTAGTGCTGCGGCAGGATTTAGTAAGGCTGTTATGTCAGCGCCCTTGACGACCATCCCTACGACTACCGCTAATACCCCTAAAATGATTCCAATAATTGTTGCAAAATCCATTCCCATTCACTCCTAGTCTATACAAGAGGTCTTTTATTCTCGATAATCGTTACATCTTCTTATATACATATATTACATAAAAAATGAACTTCATGAAAGATAAGAAATGAATTATATGAAAAAATACTACATTTTCACACATTTTCTTTGCATTTCTATTACGTTACGACTCTTATATTTCTTTTTCAATAAGCTAGACTTATAATAAAACCGATACATATTTTATTAAGAAAGGACAGTGATTACAAGGTATCATGAAAAAGATAATAATTATTTCTGCCGCTACTATTGTAATCGGTATCACATCTTTCGCTTACTTTGGTCCTAAATCACCACTGCAAAACGAGGCGAAAGCTGTCGAAAATCAAAAACATAGTAACCATCCAAAAGAAGAGATTCCTGCTTTCCCAAAAGCTGATCATAATGCAAAGAAACTAGATGATAATTTTTCCGTTGTAACAAACCCAGATTCTGCTCTTGTATTAGTCAATAAACATCGTAAATTACCAGATGGGTACATTCCAGAAGATTTAACGAAACCGAACGTACCATTTACTAGTCCAAAAGATAAAGAGAAAACATTACTTCGCAAAGATGCTGCAGACGCTCTTGAAAAAATGTTCCAAGCAGCGAAAAAAGAAGGTTTAGAACTTACAGCAGTTTCAGGTTACCGTTCTTACAAACGCCAACAGTCATTACATAATACATATATTAAACGCCAAGGAAAAGCTGAGGCTGATTCGGTAAGTGCAATTCCTGGAACAAGTGAGCATCAAACTGGTCTAGCAATGGATATTAGCTCAAAATCCGCCAAATTCCAATTAGAACCAATTTTCGGAGAGACAGCAGAAGGAAAATGGGTTGCAGAACATGCCCATGAGTTCGGATTTGTCATTCGTTATTTAGAGGATAAAACAGAGACAACAGAGTATTCATACGAACCGTGGCACTTACGCTACGTTGGCAATCCATATGCCACATACATATATAAGCACCATCTAACATTAGAAGAGGCAACGAAGGACAAAAAATAAGAGAGCGAATCGCTCTCTTATTTTTCTTTTATTCTATTATTGTAATAATTTCTTCCATTCCTCAGGCCACGGTTCGCCTCTTCCAGTTTTTTTCGATGCTTGGACCATCATACCGCGTCCAACTAAACAAACTTCTCCTTCTGCATTTTTGACCATATAGTGTAAATCTAAAGAGGAATTCCCAACCGCTCCCGCCTTTACATATACTTTCAACTGCTCATCAAAATAAATTTGTTTAATAAAATTGCATTGTAGATCTGCGACGACTATCATCGTTTCTGATGATTCATGTGTCCATTCTTGCATAAATCCGAGTTCTTTAAACAATGCGATACGCGCTTCTTCAAAATATGTAAAAGCAACGACATTATTTACATGTCCAAACATATCTACTTCACCAAAACGAACTTTGACAGGATTATAAAATGAAAAACCACTTTCCCATTGCTCAAAGTCTTCAATATAAGAAATTCTCTTCATCGTTCCCTCTCCTTTTCGCCCTTAAAATAAAGTGAAACTTTAATCAGTGGGGGTTTACGGGCAGTTGATCTCCCACCCAGCTTCTTTGCTCCACCTGAATTTTGAGGTGGGAGTTTTACTGCCCGTTAATGCGGGATAAACAGAATAAACAGAATAAACAGAAATATAAAGTTATAAATATTGCCTCTTCAACATGAAGAGGCAATATTTATTAATAGTTATTGTCGCTACCAAAGAAATCTTTGAACGATTGAATTGTTGTATCACGGTTTAATGCTGCAATTGAAGTTGTTAATGGAATACCTTTCGGACATGATTGCACACAGTTTTGAGAGTTACCACAGTTTGCAAGTCCTCCATCACCCATAATTGCACGTAAGCGATCTGCTTTATGCATTTCACCAGTTGGATGCGAGTTAAATAAACGCGCTTGTGAAAGCGGTGCTGGTCCAATAAAGTCAGACTTACTGTTTACGTTCGGACATGACTCTAAGCAAACACCACATGTCATACATTTCGAAAGTTCATATGCCCATTGACGCTTTTTCTCTGGCATTCTTGGACCTGGTCCTAGGTCGTACGTACCGTCGATTGGAATCCAAGCTTTAACACGTTTTAACGCGTTAAACATACGGCTACGGTCAACTTGTAAATCACGTACAATCGGGAATGTCTTCATCGGCTTTAAGCGAATTGGTTGCTCTAACTGGTCAATAAGGGCTGTACATGATTGACGTGGTTTTCCGTTAATCACCATCGAACATGCTCCACATACTTCCTCTAAGCAGTTCATATCCCATGCGATCGGAGTTGTTTGGTTCCCTTTTGAGTCGACAGGATTACGGCGAATTTCCATAAGCGCCGAAATAATATTCATATTAGGACGATATGGAATTTCAAACTCTTGGTCAAACTCTTGTGCATCTGGGCCATCTTGTCTCGTAATGATGAGGCGGATTGTTTTCTCAGACATGTTGTTTATCCCCCTTCTCTTCACCCTTAGCAGCTACATCATGTTTTGAGGAATAGTCACGTTTACGTGGTTTAATTAATGAAACATCCACTTCTTCGTAATGGAATGCTGGTGCCTTTCCTTCTCCCTCAAATTTCGCCATCGTAGTTTTTAAGAAGTTTGCATCATCACGATTTGGGAATTCTGGTTTGTAATGCGCTCCGCGGCTTTCATTACGGTTATATGCGCCAATTGTAATAACACGTGCTAACTCGAACATATTTGCAAGTTGGCGTGTAAATGAAGCACCCTGGTTACTCCATCTTGCTGTATCGTTAATGTTAATGCGTTTGTAACGCGCCATTAACTCTTCAATTTTCGCATCAGTTTCTAGTAACTTTTTATTTTCACGAACTACTGTAACGTTATCTGTCATCCATTCTCCAAGCTCTTTATGAAGAACATATGCATTTTCGTTACCATCAAGCATTAAAATATTGTTAAATTTCTCTGTTTCGATTAATTCATTTTGCTCATATACAGTAGATGAAACAGCATCAGATGATTTAGCAAGACCTTTCATATACTCAATTGCGTTCGGTCCTGCTACCATACCACCGTAAATTGCTGATAATAATGAGTTCGCACCAAGGCGGTTACCACCGTGCATAGAATAATCACACTCACCTGCTGCAAATAAACCTGGAATACTTGTCATTTGCTTATAATCAACCCATAATCCGCCCATTGAATAGTGAACTGCTGGGAAGATTTTCATTGGTAGTTTACGAGGATCATCACCTGTAAATTTCTCATAGATTTCAATAATTCCACCAAGTTTAATATCTAGTTCTTTCGGATCTTTATGAGAAAGATCTAAGTACACCATGTTTTCACCGTTAATACCTAGTTTTTGCTCTACGCAAACATCAAAGATTTCACGCGTTGCAATATCACGAGGTACAAGGTTTCCGTAAGCTGGATATTTTTCTTCTAAGAAGTACCATGGCTTACCATCTTTATACGTCCAAACACGTCCACCTTCACCACGTGCAGATTCACTCATAAGACGTAACTTATCGTCTCCAGGAATTGCCGTTGGATGAATTTGAATGAACTCACCGTTCGCATAATATGCACCTTGTTGATATACAGCAGACGCTGCTGTACCTGTATTAATAATAGAGTTTGTTGATTTTCCAAAGATGATACCAGGGCCCCCTGTTGCCATAATCACGGCATCAGCTTGGAAACTTTTTATCTCCATAGTTTGTAAGTCTTGCGCGACGATTCCTCGGCACACACCTTCATCATCTACAACAGCTCGTAAGAAATCCCAACCTTCATATTTCGTTACAAGTCCTGCTACTTCATGACGACGTACTTGCTCATCTAATGCATATAGTAATTGTTGACCAGTTGTTGCGCCAGCAAATGCTGTACGGTGATGTTGTGTTCCACCGAAACGACGGAAATCCAGAAGTCCTTCTTCCGTACGGTTGAACATAACACCCATGCGGTCCATTAAATGAATAATACCAGGTGCTGCATCACACATCGCTTTAACTGGTGGTTGGTTCGCTAAGAAGTCCCCACCATAAATTGTATCGTCAAAGTGGATCCATGGAGAATCCCCTTCACCTTTTGTATTTACGGCACCGTTAATTCCACCTTGGGCACATACAGAATGTGAACGTTTTACTGGTACTAAAGAAAATAGTTCAACATTTACTCCTGCTTCTGCCGCTTTAATCGTTGCCATTAAGCCGGCCAAGCCACCGCCGACTACTATAAGTTTCCCTTTCATGCTCTCCCACTCCTTACTGGTTTGCTAGCTGTGGATCGATGAACGCTAATAATGCACTCACACCTACATAAGATAGACCTAAGAAAATAGCTAATGTTACATAAGTAGAGATTCTTTGTGAACGTGGAGATACTGTAATTCCCCAGCTTATGCAGAATGTCCATAGTCCATTTGCAAAGTGGAAAATTGTTGAAACAACACCAACTAAATAGAAACCAAACATAAATGGGTTGTTTAAAATATCTGCCATCATATCATAGTTTACCTCTTTACCTAACAATGCTTGAATACGAGTTTCCCAGACGTGCCAAGAAATGAAGATCAGCGTAACGATACCTGAAATTCGTTGGAAGACGAACATCCAGTTACGGAAATAGCCGTAAGATACCGCATTGTTCTTAGCTGTAAATGCAATATATAAGCCATATATAGCATGGTACAGTATAGGTAAAAAGATGATGAAAATTTCTAGCGCATACCGGAATGGAAGGAGCTCCATAAAGCCTGCAGCTTTGTTAAAAGCCTCTGCTCCTCTTGTTGCAAAGTTGTTTACAATTAAATGTTGCGTCAAAAAGACACCAACCGGGATGACCCCCATTAATGAGTGCCACTTACGAAACGTATACTCGCGGCCTTTCATGTCCCCATTACCCCCTTGAATGTTTGACTGCTGTTTTCAGATTAATTTACAACAATAATGTTTTTTCACTATTGGCATAAGAAAAACTGAAAAAATTATTCAAAATATTTCAGCATAATTTGATTCCAAGTTCATTTTACCCCTATTTTTGTCGAAGCGTCAAGAAAACGTATACATAATTTGCATATAATTTGCCAATTCTTTTTTTTCTTATATATTCAGATTTACCCAAAGAAAAATCTGTTTTTATAAATGAAAAATGTTATATAATAATCCCTATAGAAAGAGGGGAATATTGTGAGCAAAAATACAATCGATATAACATCTTTAGAAGATGTTTCATTGAACGCCTTCGCTTATGAATTGCTACGTGAAGAATTACTACCTGATTTAATTGGTAACGATTTAGATGGTATTTTATACTGGGCCGGTAGAAACCTTGGGAGAAAATATCCGCTAGAAACAATTGAAGAAGTCATTCAGTTTTTTGAAAAAGCTGGTTGGGGCACTTTAAGCATCATTGAACATAAACGTCGTGAAATGCAGTTTCAACTTAAAGGTACACTTATTACTGAGCGTCAAAAACAAAAAAGACATTCATCTTATCAATTAGAAGCTGGATTTATCGCCGAGCAAATTCAAAGACAAAGAAACGTCGTTGCAGAGTCCTATGAGGAACAGAAAAAACGTTCAGACTCTATTACATTTCTTGTTAAATGGGATATAAAAGATCTCATTGAAGTGTAGCATCTACTTACAGTCAACTAGACATATAAGTTTAGTTGACTTTTTTGTATATTCATTCAGGTGAGTTTATTTTAAATCTTCAGAAATTATACCAAAAAACAGAAGACGTTGTAAACTACAACGTCTTCTTATCTGTTAAATAAGTATATATCATCTCTGCAACATTTTTCGGCATACCTGCTTCGACAAATTCAGCTATGGAAGCTTCTTTCATCTTTTTTAACGAGCCAAAATGTTTTAACAATACCTTTTTTCGTTTATCACCGATTCCTGGAATATCATCCAATGCTGATTGAATGACCGATTTCCCGTGCAACTGGCGATGGAATGTAATTGCAAATCTATGCACTTCATCTTGAATGCGTTGCAATAAATAAAATTCTTGGCTATTCCTCTCAAGCATCACAGGTTCAGGCGGATCTCCAATGATTAAATGTGATGTTTTATGCTTGTCATCTTTTACAAGCCCTGCCATTGGAATATATAATCCGAGTTCATTCTCCAGAACATCACTTGTAGCGGCCAGATGGCCTTTTCCACCATCAATAATGATTAAATCTGGTAAAGGTAAATTTTCTTTAAGCGCCCTCGTATAACGACGTCTTACAACTTCCCTCATAGACTCGTAATCATCAGGACCTTGAACCGTTTTAATTTTATATTTCCGATATTCTTTCTTCGCTGGTTTCCCATCGATAAAAGCAATCATTGCTGAAACAGGATTTATTCCTTGAATATTCGAATTATCAAACGCTTCAATACGATATGGTGTTTCAATCCCTAGTTGCCTCCCGAGATTATCAACAGCTTTAATCGTCCGTTCTTCATCACGTTCAATTAAGTGAAATTTCTCTTCTAGTGCAATTTTTGCATTTTTATTTGCTAATTCCACAAGATCTTTTTTCTTCCCACGCTTCGGCTGTGTCGCTTCAACTTCTAAAAAGCGCTCTACTAATTCTGAATCTATACTTCCTGGAACAACAATTTCCTTCGGCTTGAAATGACTACTGTTTTCATAAAATTGACCGATAAAAGTTAAAAATCCCTCTTCTGGTTCATCATAAATCGGGAACATAGAAACATCACGTTCAATTAGCTTTCCTTTTCGAACGAAGAAAACTTGAACACACATCCACCCTTTATCAACTGCATATCCAAACACATCACGATCCACTAAATCACTCATAATCATCTTTTGCTTTTCCATAATTGCATCAATATGAGCAATTTGATCTCGCAACTCTTTCGCCCGTTCAAATTCTAGCTTTTCTGAAGCCTCATACATCTTCGTTTCTAATTCTGAACGAATTTCTTTATGCCCACCGTTTAAGAATTTAATAATTTCATCAACAATTTCTTTGTTTTGCTCATCCGTTACTTCTTTCACACAAGGTGCTAAACATTGACCCATATGATAATACAAGCAAACTTTATCTGGCATATTTGAACATTTACGAAGTGGATACATACGATCTAATAATTTCTTCGTTTCATGTGCCGATTGCGCATTTGGATAAGGCCCAAAGTACTTTCCTTTATCCTTTTTGACATTTCGCGTAATGAGTAAGCGCGGCTGTTTTTCAGCTGTAATTTTAATGAAAGGATATGTTTTATCATCTTTTAATTGAATATTATATTTTGGATCATATTTTTTTATTAAATTTAACTCTAAAATAAGAGCCTCCAAATTTGAGGAAGTCACAATATATTCAAAATCAACAATTTCTCCAACAAGCCGAAGTGTTTTCCCATCATGCGAACCAGTAAAGTACGAGCGCACACGATTTTTGAGTACCTTTGCTTTTCCGACATATATAACCGTTCCCTGCTTATCCTTCATTAAATAACAACCAGGTTGATCGGGCAAAATTGCTAACTTCTCTTTTAAATGCTCGTGCACTCGTCTCCCTCCATTTCTACATGCTTATCATTTTTATTTTCACATAAAAACATACTATGCCAAAACACCCAACATACGTTCTTTTATTGTAACGGAAAGGTTGTAAAAAAGAAAATAAAAAAAGCTACCAAATGGTAGCTTCTTTATTTTAGAAGTGTTTAGAAACTAATTCTACTAACGCTTCTTTCGGTTTATATCCTAACGCTTGATCAACCACTTTACCGTCTTTTAATACGAAAAGAGCTGGAATGCTCATTACTTCGAATTGACGAGCAGTTTCTTGGTTTTCATCAACGTCAACTTTTACTACTTTTACTTTCTCGCCTAACTCTGAATCGATTTCCTCTAATACAGGAGCGATCATTTTACAAGGTCCGCACCAAGGCGCCCAGAAATCTAATAGTACAACACCTTCGCTAGTTTCAGCTGCGAAGCTTTGGTCATTTGCATTTATAATTGCCATTTTATTTCCTCCTTCAAGTATATTCTACCAAGAGTATATCATTAACTTTTATACGTGGCGAATATTATGTATCGTTATGTATTGTAACAAAAAAATGTTCCTTTATACTATATAAAAATATGGATGAAATACTAAAAAGATGAGAGACAGGGGATCTCTCACCTTTTTCTATATATAGGGGTACTTCACTTGGAACTCAAGGGTACTCAAATCATGAATGTACTTTTAACTTTTTAAACTCTTCTGTTAAAAGAGGTAATACTTCAAACAGATCACCGACAATACCATAGTCAGCTACTTTGAAGATACTAGCTTCTGGATCTTTATTAATCGCAACAATTATTTTTGAATTAGACATACCAGCTAAATGCTGAATCGCACCAGAAATTCCGCATGCAATGTATAGGTCTGGTGTAACAACTTTACCTGTTTGACCAATTTGTAATGAATAATCACAGTACTCTGCATCACAAGCACCACGAGATGCTCCAACAGCGCCGCCTAGTACGTCAGCTAATTCTTTTAACGGTTTAAATCCTTCTTCACTCTTCACACCACGTCCGCCAGCTATAATGACTTTCGCTTCAGAAAGATCAACACCCTCTGCAGTTTTACGGACAACATCTTGAATGATTGTACGTAAATCTTTCACATCAACTGTAATAGAAGACACGTCACCACTGCGAGACTCGTCTTTTTCAAGAGTTGCAATGTTATTTGGACGCACTGTCGCAAATAAGATACCATCTGTTACAATCTTCTTCTCGAACGCTTTACCAGAGTAAATTGGACGAGTGAAGATAACATTTCCACCTTCAACTTCTAAAGCAGTTACGTCAGAAACTAAACCAGCTTCAAGCTTCGCTGCTAATTTTGGTGATAAATCTTTACCAAGTGCTGTATGTCCAAATACAATACCTTCTGGATTTTCTTCAGCATATACAGCTAAGAACGCTTGCGCATAACCATCAGACGTATATGATTTTAATTTATCATTTTCAACTGTCACAACGCGATCTGCACCGTAATGAATCAATTCATTTGCAAAAGAGGCAACGCTGTCTCCAACTAGAAGACCTACCACTTCACCGCCTTCTGCAATTGTTTTTGCTGCTGCTACCGCTTCAAACGAAACGTTGCGTAGCGATCCATCACGAACTTCACCCATTACTAATACTTTACGAGCCATAGATTTTCCCTCCTGCATATATAATTTCGTATTTTATTAGATTACTTTCGCTTCTGTATGGAGCAACGATACAAGTTCTTTTACTTGATCTTGCAGCTCGCCTTGTAACACTTTTCCTGCATCTTTCTTAGGAGGCAAATAGATTTCAATTGTTTTTGTTTTTGCTTCCACATCATCTTCTTCTAAATCTAAATCATCTAATTCTACTTCTTCTAGTGGCTTCTTCTTCGCTTTCATAATACCTGGAAGTGATGGATAACGCGGTTCATTTAAACCTTGTTGCGCTGTTACTAGAAGAGGTAATGATGATTCAATTACTTCTGTATCCCCTTCAACATCACGCTCAATCTTCACATTTGTACCATCAATTTCAAGCTTCGTAATCGTCGTTACGTATGGGATATTTAACGCTTCAGCTACTCGTGGACCAACTTGTCCAGATGCACCGTCAATCGCAACGTTCCCGCCTAAAATTAAATCTATTTCTTTATCTTTTAAATATTCAGCAAGTACTTTTGCTGTTGTAAATTGGTCACCATTCTCAACATCATCTTCAATGTTAATTAGTACCGCTTTATCGCAGCCCATCGCCAATGCTGTGCGAAGTTCTTTTTCACTATCCTCGCCACCAACCGTTATAACAGTAACTTCTCCACCTTGTGCATCTCTTACTTGAATTGCTTCTTCAATCGCATATTCATCGTAAGGGTTGATGATGAATTCCGCTTCGCCATCGTAAATTGCACCGTTTTTAATTACGATTTTTTCTTCTGTATCAAATGTTCGTTTCATGAGTACGTAGATGTTCATTTCATTTACCCCCTTATTTTTCAGAAAGATTCTATCAATTTTAAAATTCTGTTAATTTGTATTAAAAAAATAATTGGATTACCTACCACTAAATGAAGGCTTACGTTTTTCTAAAAACGCTGCTACGCCTTCTCTTCCATCTTCACTCGTAAATACTTCACCAAAAATCTGTGATTCACGCTGTACACCTTCATAATAATGAGACGATTTTGTCGTTTGTAATAACTCTAGCACAGCACGAGTTGTTGCTGGGCTTTTTCCAGCAATCTGTTTTGCAATTTTAAGCGTATCTTCTAAAATGGATTCTTCAGAAAACACTCCGTTAACAAGTCCCCATTGTAATGCTTCTGCGCCAGTAATTGGTGTACTTGTTAACATCATTTCACAAGCTTTCGCTTTACCAACATAACGTGGTAAGCGCTGTGTACCTGCAAAACCAGGAATTAATCCAAGTGTTAATTCAGGTAAACCAAGCTTTGTACTTTCAGTTACAAAGCGCATGTGGCAAGACATAGCAAACTCCAGGCCGCCGCCAAGTGCCGCTCCATGAATTGCCGCAATAACTGGTTTTGAACATTTTTCAACACGCTCAAACGTAACTTGTCCAAGCTGTGCTAACTCTGTTGCTTGCTTCGCTTCAGTAACAGATGTAAATTCTTTAATATCTGCCCCTGCTGAGAAGAAGCGTCCTTCACCATGTAAAACAACAACACGAATGTTATCATCCTTTTCCACTTGATCGATTAATTCAGTAACGTCATGCATAACTTGTGAAGACATCGCATTAGCTGGAGCATGGTTTAACGTCGCCACCGCGATATGATCTTCAACTTTTACAGATAGGAATTTCAACATGATCCCTCCCATTATTTACGATAACCACAAGCTGCAATAAGTAGCCCATGTACCGTTTTTGAAAGTGCGACCAGATCATACTTATGATCGCTCATTACCCAATTGGTCACAACTTCATCTACTGTTCCAAAGATCATTTGTCTTGCCACGCGAACGTTTAAATCCGCCTGAAATTCACCTTGCTTTATACCTGTCTCTAAAATCTCATCCATAACTTGTAAGTAGCCTTTTAATACTTCATTTATTTTAAGGCGCAAGTCTTGATTGGACTGCCTTAGCTCTAATTGCGTAACGATAGCAAGAGGATCATTTTGTGACAACAGCAAGAAGTGCGTTTCTACCAACATGAATAACTTCGCTACAGCGCTTTCAATTCCTGCTATTTTTTGACGAATTGTTTCAACAAATTCTCCCATCTTCTCTTGGAATAAGGATATTAATATATCTTCTTTATTTTTAAAATATAAATAAATCGTGCCATCAGCTACCCCAGCTTGCTTTGCAATTTTAGAAACTTGCGCTTGATGGTATCCATTCTCCGCAATCACAATGACTGCAGCATCAATAATCTGATTGTATTTCGGTCTATTTTTCTTCACTTTACTGTCCCCTTCAAGAAGATGACTGAATGAATAGTCATTCACATCCTTATAATACTGACTATTTAGAAAAGTGTCAATCCTATTTTTTCAAAAAGAAAGGGCCTTAGCCCGTTTGCTCATCCTCATTCTTTCTCTTCTCTTCATCTATTAGGACACGACGTAAAATTTTTCCGACTGTCGTCTTCGGCAACTCACTTCTAAACTCATATACCTTCGGAACTTTGTAAGCTGCTAAATATTTACGTGCAAACTGATCTAATTCTTCTTCAGAACACTCAGCGCCTTCTTTCAAAACAACAAACGCTTTTACAGTTTCCCCTCGATACGGATCAGGAACACCGATTGTTACTACTTCTTGCACCTTTTCGTGTTCATATAACACTTCTTCTACTTCACGAGGATATACGTTAAAGCCACTAGCAACGATCATATCTTTCTTACGATCTTTCACATAGAAAAAGCCATCCTCATCCATGTATCCTACATCACCTGTATGGAGCCAGCCATCTTGCAGTACAGCTGCCGTTTCTTCTGGCTTATTCCAATACCCTTTCATAATTTGTGGGCCCTTTACGACAATTTCACCAATTTCACCTGGAGGTAATGACTCTCCTGTTTCAAGTGACATGATGATTGCCTCTGTATCCGGCCACGGTACCCCAATACTTCCCGGCACACGCTTTTCCCACAAAAAATTCCCATGTGTAACTGGTGATGACTCCGTTAATCCATAACCCTCTACTAATTTACCACCTGTAACTCTCTCAAACTCCTCCTGCACTTCTACAGGAAGCGGTGCAGAACCACTAATACAAGCCTGAATTGAAGAAATATCATATTCTTTTAAAAGAGGACTATTTAATAGAGCAATATAAATGGTTGGTGCTCCTGGAAATAGTGTAACTTTATGTTTCTTAATTGCTTCAAAAACCATTTTCATATCAAACTTCGGAATAAGCACCATTTTATATCCTTGCATAATACTTAAATTCATTACAGCTGTCATCCCGTACACATGAAAAAACGGAAGAACACCAAGAATTACCTCTTCTCCTTCTTTACAATTATATAACCAATGCGCTCCCATTAAAGTGTTCGAAACGAGGTTTTTATGCGTTAACATAACCCCTTTTGGAAACCCTGTCGTTCCCCCTGTATACTGCAAAAGGGCTAGATCATTTTCAGGATCACATGGAACTTCAACATCAGTACTACTTTCCCTTTCTACCGATTTCCAAAGATGAATCGTTTCGCTTTCCGACACATTCACAACAAGATTTGCCTGCTTTTTTTGTACAAATGGATAAAGTAAATTTTTAGGAAATGGTAAAAAATCTGCAATACGGGTCACGATAATGTGCTCAAGCTTTGTTGCAGTTTGAACGTTAGTAACTCTCGGAAACACTAAATCAAGGCACAGAATAACTTTTGCCCCTGAGTCATGAAGTTGGTACTCCAGCTCTCTTTCTGTATAAAGAGGATTCGTTTGTACGACAATCCCTCCCGCAAGCAAAGTACCATAATAACCAATTACAGATTGCGGACAATTCGGTAACATAATCGCAACTCTATCGCCTTTTTCAATACCAAGCCTTTGAAGGTAATTCGCAAATTTCTTTACCTTGTCATGAAAATCTGAAAATGTAACATCTTTACCTAAAAAGTGAAGCGCTTTCTTTTCTGGATAACGAGCAGCCATTTTCTCTAAATATCCATGAAGTGGCTGAATATCATATGAAATCGTACCTGGGATTTCCTCTGGATAACTCTGCAACCAAGGTTTTTCCACTCTCATTCCCCCTTCCAATACTTGTGAAAATAAATGAATGTTCATTCATGATAGTTGTTTTCATTATATTATAGTCGTAACATCGTTACAATCATAATATTCTGACTTTTTTATAACTATGCTTTACTTCCTTAACTTCTTATTATATGTAGAAACTCTCCTAATTTTAAAAGAATAAGAGAGTTCACGTTACTTAGCTTAATCTTATAATCGTTAAAACTGCACCAGGTGTAGTCGTTGATAACGTGGCAACAGCTAACAATCCAAACAACTGCAAACTAATTGCACTCCCCGCTGCAAGAGTCGTAATAATTGTTGCACTAAATGAAGTCGTTGCTAATGCAGGAGCGTTGATAGTTCCAGCAAGCGCTGCTCCATTAATTGTAATCCGCGAACTGACTAATAATGAGGCCGTTATATTAATTGTATATGAAATATAATAATTCCCGGCATTTGCAACCGTAAATACTGTATTCCCCCCAGACACAGTAATTCCCGGACCGATATTTTGATTATTTGGAAGTGTGACATTTGTCCCACCAAGTAATACTGATATTGCCGTACCCGATGTATTATTCGCAAATGCATACGTAGCAGTTATACTTGTACCTGTATCTCCTGTTGCTCCCGTTGATCCTGTTGGGCCTGTTGCTCCCGTTGCTCCTGTTGCTCCTGTTGATCCCGTTACTCCTGTTGATCCTGTTGATCCTGTTGATCCTGTTGATCCTGTTGATCCTGTTGGACCTGTTACTCCTGTTGGGCCTGTTGCTCCTGTTGCTCCTGTTGGACCTGTTGCTCCTGTTGCTCCTGTTGCTCCTGTTGCTCCTGTTGGACCTGTTACTCCTGTTGGGCCTGTTACTCCTGTTACTCCTGTTGCTCCTGTTGGGCCTGTTACTCCCGTTGATCCTGTTGGACCTGTTGCTCCCGTTGCTCCCGTTGCTCCTGTTGGGCCTGTTGCTCCCGTTACTCCTGTTACTCCTGTTGCTCCCGTTGCTCCCGTTACTCCCGTTGAACCTGTTGCTCCTGTTACTCCTGTTGAACCTGTTGCTCCTGTTACTCCTATTGGACCTGTTGGACCTGTTGCTCCTGTTACTCCCGTTGCTCCTGTTACTCCTGTTACTCCTGTTACTCCTGTTGCTCCTGTTGGGCCTGTTGCTCCTGTTACTCCTGTTGGACCTGTTGGACCTGTTGGACCTGTTGCTCCTGTTACTCCCGTTGCTCCTGTTACTCCTGTTGCTCCTGTTACTCCTGTTGCTCCTGTTGGGCCTGTTGCTCCTGTTGCTCCTGTTACTCCTGTTGCTCCCGTTACTCCCGTTTCACCTGTTGCTCCCGTTGGACCTGTTGGACCTGTTGCTCCTGTTGCTCCCGTTGCTCCCGTTGCTCCCGTTGCTCCCGTTGCTCCTGTTGCTCCCGTTGCTCCCGTTGCTCCTGTTGCTCCCGTTGCTCCCGTTGCTCCCGTTACTCCTGTTGCTCCCGTTACTCCTGTTGCTCCCGTTTCACCTGTTGGACCTGTCGGACCGATCTTAGGAACTGTCCCATCGCAACTAAAACAGCATGAATCAACATGCACACCATTTTGATTATTACACCCACAATATCCATTTGTATTATTACTCCATAAAGACATGTTGACCCCCCTCCTTCGTGTTCAATCTTTTAAGTACAGCCAACGAATTAAAAATATCTTTCTAATAAAAAATTAGTTTTTGTTTTCCTTATCAACTATCCGCTTTGGAATAAACCTTTTATAAATAAAGGTTTTTTTCCTCACATTCTAATAAATATTACATGCAATACGCTCTCCTTTCGCTTGTACTTTCGCCTTCCTCATTAAAGGAATTTCAGCTCCTTCAACCTTGATACACGTATGTATTTAAATACAACATATTAAAATCCGTATAAATCGTTATTCTTTCGTCAAAATTCCCAAAAAATATTAACACTTTAAACACCCTCATATTTTGTTAAATTAACATGTTTTCCTTCTACATATATGTCTTGCTGAAATTCTTGTAATTGATAGACCTTATTACTTTTTCGTTTATAATCAATGGCTTTAAATTTCGCGACAGATATAAGCCAATTTCTAAACTTCCCACGTTTTTCATCATAACTACTAATGTTGTACCAAACGATTAATAAAATATCATCAACACATTCATCCACTAGCACCTTACTATGCGCCGTATCTAAAACACTGTGAACCACCTTATAAATTAAATCTCCATATCGATCAATTGCTGTATGTAATGCTAACATATCTTGTTTTCGAAGACCTTCTACTATTTCTATATCCTTCACCCTTATCACCACTCTTTACTCCATTCTCTATTCATTATATATACGAATGCATAGGGCGGTTTTCTGACACTTTTACAAATATTTTCTAATTATTTTTATATTGTAGCAATGCTTAATTAAGTATCGCTTATGAAACAGGGATTATATTATCTCTCACGAATTTAATATACGAGCGAAAAACAGGAGGGATAACTATGTACCAAACTATTGAAGATTTTTTAACATCATGGACATACGAGGCTGAGTCTACTCAGAAGATGCTCGATGCATTAATCGATGAATCTTTATCACAAGAAATTGCACCTGGGCACTGGACTTTAGGGAGAGTCTCTTGGCATATCGTTACAGCACTTCCTGTTATGCTATCAGGGACAGGGCTTAAGTTTGAAGGAGAAACGAAAGATTATCCTGTACCAACTTCAGCAAAAACAATTGCAGATGGGTATCGCAAAGTAAATACGGCTTTTATTGAAGCACTTCAAAGTGAGTGGACTGATGAAGACTTAACTACTATTAATAACTTCTTTGGTCGTTCTATGCCGAATTCTATATTTTTAATGACACTCATCAATCATCAAAATCACCACCGCGGGCAGATGACTGTTTTAATGCGTCAAGCTGGCTTAACAGTCCCTGGCGTTTATGGTCCTGCAAAAGAAGAATGGGCTGCTACTGGAATGGAAGCTCCCCAAATGTAACGACAGAAAAAGACAAGGTGTTTATGCACCTTGTCTTTTTCTGTAACTTGTTTCATGTGAAACTATTTTCTACTAAATGGTATTTTATGAGAAAATACGTTAAGATAAATTCATATTAATTGGAGGGAACTAAATTGAATACAAAAAACAAAAAAATAACAATAAGAACTCTCTTACTAACTTCTATCATTGGAGTTATCAGTGTATCTCTTTATTTCACAAGTTATGGTACCCCTTGGGGAAAACAAACAGCAATTGCTGAATCAAAAGAGTATATTACAAAATACTTTAATCTAGATACAAAAGTCAAAAATACTTCTTACGATTCTAAAATGAATAGCTATGCAATCGCCTTTGAAACAATTGAAGATGGAGAGTTTACTATCGAATATAAAGGTCCTAATAACTTTAACATTTCTCCAGGAGTGCAAGAGTATTTAAGCAAACACTATAAATTTACAGAGTAGTAACGAAGCATACATATACAAAAAAGAGTTGGTATAACGCTAACTCTTTTTTACGTATTCTTGTCATACTGTTATATCTTCCTTCTCTATATTTTTAATTCCGTAATATGCAATCGCAACTCCAATCGCTGCAAATGTGAATTGAAGAGGAAGAAACGTCGCTATAGGAAATATGGGCTGGTTATTAATTGCGATTAATACAACGATAATAGAAGAAACGATTGTAGTTGGCACTGAGCGTTTACGCATTCCGAAATATAATGGGATTAAACTCATTCCCGCAGTTGCAATGGCTAAAGGAACCAGTTTTATTCCTTCTTGCATCAATTGATCTACTGTAAATGGATTAGGAAGAATTGAAAAATAACTATCTATCCCAAAGAAAATTCCTACTACTAAAATGTTAGATAAAATAACTGTTATGAATGTTAATATTGCTGTAATGGCCAACTTACTAACCATCATTTTCTTTCGGTTAATTGGATAAGAAAACATGAGTAATATTGTTTTGTTTTTATATTCATCAATTATTAACTTGGCTATTAGTACGCCACCAAAAATAATAAATGTTGCTCTTACTAACGCACTAGCCATCAACAAAATTGTCTGTGGATCTTTTATTTCAGGATCTCCTTCTATTTGAGCAACGAAACTAACGAAAATTAGTAGTGCCAGTATAATGATATTTGCAATAACCGCTCGCTTCACATACCATCCAAGCTTAAACTTCTTCAATTCTAGCTTCATAAGACGTAGCATGATAGTCCTCCTTTCATTTTAAATTTAATCAATATAAATCGTCCCTGTTTTACTTAAAATCTTCACTTCGTTTTTTGCATCACCGATGGTTCCTTCTTTTACCTTTTCTGTATTTTTATCTTTCTTAAGTCCGTTTACATTCACCATTATGTCAGACGAATTACTTTTAGCCATAAGTTTCAAAGAAGTCGGAACACCCTTATACCGTACGCCAATATCCCCTGATTTTGTTTCTGCAAATAATGATTTTCCTTCTGTCATATCTTTCAGTAATACTTCACCAGATGTTGAAGTGATGTTCATATTTGAGCTATTTACATTTGTTATATAGTTATCGCCTGTAGTAGAGATTATATTTAATTCTTGTACTGAACTATCTTTTACACTTAATTCTCCACTTGTTGATTTGAACTCGCCTTTCTCAGCCGATAATCCTACAATCCGTCCATCTCCAGATTTGCTTTCTGTCACAATACTTTTCACTTCTATATCGCTTATTTTCACATCACCCGATTTATTATTTAATACAATTTTATCTATTTCTTTTTTCGGAATAGATATAGAAATAATATTCTTTTTCCTAAACGTAAAACCATTAAAAAATCTGGTCATCTTTTGTTTTTGCTTAATCACAACTTTATTTCCTTCAAGTTCTATTTTGACGGGATCTATCTCTTTATCTGCTCGTTGACCTTGGGCGAAGATCACTATTTTGTTAGCGTCTGTACTTTTAAATTCAATATCCCAGTTTTCATTGTCCACTTCTATTTCTTTTATATGATTTATCTCAAAAGACTTTTCTTTCTTAAAATCTTTCCCATGAAATGCCTTAAAACCAAAAACTACACTAGCAATTGTCAGAAATAAAATTGCAATTACTATTATTTTTTTCACCATGCATACCCCTGTTCATTGTTGTTTTAAGCTTATTTTACGCCACATCAATCTTGTCGATCTTACGATACGATAGATAACTAATGAAAATTCCTAATAAACAGAGCACTATTGGGATAGCTATAAAATTAAACATACTTACTTGACCGTTTCCAGAACCAAAATTACTAATAATTAGCATCCCAATTATTACTGCAGAAGTAATTGTTGTCGGTGTCGATTTCTTTCTCATCCCAAAAAATAAAGGAATTAAACTTATACCAGATATCATAAATGCACTTATAAAAGTAGCTGGAACGGTAGCTATTATTTCCCCCATCGTCATAGGTGTTTCAAACAGCCCCATCATTGGGTTCATAAAAAATATGAGCAAACTAATACTGAAAGTAGCAATAATCATGCTAATAAAACAAAAACTAAAAACAATTGTTAATTTCGCCCTCATTAGCAATTTCCTTTGTAATGGGTACATAAATAGTAGTTGCATTGTTTTATTCTTATACTCATCAATTACTAAACGTGATAAAATGACCGCACTAAAAATAAGAAATGTCATCCTAATAAAGATATTTGCTAACGTCATATACTTTGTGAAATCAGTGAGCGCCGCATCTCCCTCACCTTTTGCTCCCATCCCCATAAGACTTACCGCAGCAAAAATTGCTATAATACAAATAGCTACCCCTTTACAGTAACTAGATAATTTATGTTTCTTCCATTCAAGTTTCATTAATTTAAACATATAAACCACACCTCCATTACTGACATAACGATCTCTATGCTACTAACATTCTAATTCCAGCCATAACTACGCTTACTATTCCTATCACTAGTAAAATTAACGGCCATTTCCGCTCAGGTTTTCTATAATATAAAATCCCACTTATGAACATTACAATCAATCCACTTACTAGATTCACTAACAATCCATTAAGCATGAATGCCCTCTCCATCCATTACATTTAAGAAATATTCTTCTAAGGAACTATGTTTCTTATTAATACTTTCAATTTCTACATCGTTCATAATAAGTGCTTTTGAAATAGCTTGCTGAGACGCTGCCGTATCATACACACGAATCATATTTCCACTCATTATTTTGTAATTTTTTATACCGAGTTTATCTTCTAAAATATAAGCTGCACGCTTCACATCAGGAACAGTAATTTCAATGTACTCTGTTTGTTTTCCGTTAATACTCTTCATTGAAACTTCTTTTATTAGCTTTCCATTTTGAATCATACCGATTGTATCTGCCATTAGTTCCATCTCGCCTAAAATATGACTAGAGACTAATAACGTAATACCATATTCTTTGCAGAGCATTTTAAATAAGTCTCTTAATTCTTTAATACCAATTGGATCTAAACCGTTAATTGGCTCATCTAAAATGAGTAATTCTGGCTTCGTCATGATCGCCCTTGCAATACCAAGTCTTTGCTTCATCCCTAATGAAAAATCTTTTACTTTTTTATCATCTATACCGTGCAGCTTCACTAAATGTAAAGCATGATCAATTGCGTTTTTGTCGTAATACCCCATATATTCACAATGTAATTCTAGGTTTTCCTTCGCCGTTAATTTATCATAAAAAATTGGATATTCGATAATTGTCCCCATGCGCTTTAACAATTCATAAGATGTATCCGTTAACTTCTCACCAAAAATTTCAATATCACCGCTCGTCGGTTTTATTAAGTTTGTGATCATTTTCATAATCGTTGTTTTACCTGCACCATTCGGTCCTAAGAAACCGTAAATCTCACCTTTTTTCACATGCATGTTAACGCTAGAAATTACTTCTTTCCCTTTAAACACTTTCGTTAACTGATTCGTTTTTAATATATATGTCATGTCACTATCTCCTTTCGCACTCACTACCTTATACTTCTATAATAGACAACGGAATTCTCTTTTTTCTTACCCGTTCCTTACAAATTCCTTACGCTGAAAAAAAAGCTTGTAGAATCTACTTCTCTACAAGCTAAAACAGCATCTTTGTTAATACAACTGTAAAAATTGTTTTTTCATACGGCTTACTAGAAAGATGTATTTCTCCGTCCATCGCTTCCACAAGCCTTTTCGTAATCGTTAACCCTAAACCGCTTCCTTGGTACAATCTATTTCTGGAATCTTCAAGTGTGTACATACGCTCAAACACTTTATCAATGTGAGATTCATCAATTCCTTTTCCTGTATCCCATACATCTATATACACACTCGTTTCATCATCTCTTAACGTCATACCAAGTGTCTTTCCATCGTCACCATATGTAATCGCATTTGATATTAAATTATTCAATACTCTACCTAATACTTCTACATTTCCAAGTGCATATATATTTCTTTCTGGTATATCAATATGAACTTGAAACCCTTTCGTCGTCACTAAATCATAAAAAGATAAAATCTTCTCGCGACAAACTTCATTCATATTTACTTTTGTCATCTCGATTGCTTTGTCACCGGATTCTAATTTTGCTAAATCAAAAAACTTATGAATCAGTTCCATCACTTCTAGTGTTTTTACATGCACCTTTTCGAGTAATATTTGCTGCTCTTCCTCGTTTATCGTTTTATCCTTATTTAACATTTCGGTATATCCAAGAATAACTGTTAGTGGTGTTTTCAAATCATGTGAAATATTTGAAAGCATTTTTCTCATCGAAATTTCCACTTTCGCATGATCTGCATTCGTTTTCTGTTTTGCATCTAATAAATGATTAATCGCCACTAATAACTTTTGCAATTCTAGATCATCTGTCATAATTAATAGCTTCTCACCAGTTTGTTCTTTTACAATTCGATTTAACTTCTCATACGTGTAGCGTAAATTCCTACTACTATTTTTCCTAATTTTATATTGCACGTAAATAACGATAAGCAATATAATAATCACCACTGTTAAAAATACAACCATACTACATCACTTCCAACTTATAGCCGATGCCCCATAATGTTTTAATATATTCTGGATTAGATGGATCACTTTCAATTTTCTCACGTAATCTTCTCATATGAACATTAATAACATTATCATCACCATAATATTCTTCATTCCAAACAAGCGTATATATTTGTGCCTTCGTAAAAACACGATTTTGATTCTTCACGAATAGCTTTAAAATCTCAAATTCTTTTAAAGTAAGTTTAAGCTGTCTTCCCTTTTTCTCCACAGTAAAATTAATTGGGTCAATTATTAAATCACCAATCTGAATCGCCTCATCTTTTGATTCCACAGCCGAATACTTTGTAGACCTCCGAATACCCGCTTTTACACGTGCAGCTAGTTCAATCATAGAAAACGGCTTACAAATGTAATCATCTGCTCCAAGTCCTAATCCAACAGCTTTATCAACATCTGTATCTTTCGCTGACATCATTAAAATCGGAACGGCACTTTTTTCTCGAATGATTCTAACGACCTCTAACCCATCTAACTTCGGCATCATAATATCGAGAATTATCAAATCAAATGAACCTTTTAAATATGTGTTCACGCCTTCTTCTCCGTCAGATGCGATTGTAACTTGAAAACCTTCTTTTACTAAATATGTTTCAACCATCTCTTGAATTGAGATGTCATCTTCAACTAATAAAATATGATGTGACATATTTCTATCCCCTTTTTTAACAAACATTAACAATTCAATTGTATCGTAACTGCAAATTAGTTGGTACAATTATATGAATTTTCAAACCAACTTCCCTTCCTTCCTTAACAATGATATGATGAAATTCACTACGATTGTTCATAATTAACTTTATATAAAGGAGACTTATCATGTCAGAAAACAAAAAAGTAAGCTTAGCTGATTTAATGCGCGAACAACTTGCGAAGAAAAAGCAAGGAAATGGAAACGGCTCAAATAATGGAAATCAAAGTCAAGAAACGAAAAAATTACAAAACCAACAAACGAAGAAAACAAACAACCAACGTAGACGTACAGGTGTATAAATGAACGGGCAAAAACGATCTAACATCGCGCCAGGTCTTGAAGTTGATATTGTATTAAAACAAGATCAACGTACAGGCAAGCTAACAAGAGGAATTGTAAAAGATATTTTAACGAACTCACCTTCACATCCGCACGGCATTAAAGTAAGATTGCAAGACGGACAGGTTGGCAGAGTACAAAATATTATTCAATAAGAAAAGGAGCTCATTTAAACTTGAGCTCCTTTTCTTATTTTCATTAACCTTTAATTTTTTCGATGAAAACTACTTTTAAATAGTCTCCCTCTTTAAATTGATCAATTGTACGGAAATCTTCTGGTAAAGAATGTTCTTCTAATATTTTATATTTACCGTTCATTTCTTTAAATGCTGTATCGATAAAGCCATTAAACTTTTTCATATCGAATGCGCTACAATTTGTAGAAGCAACGATAATACCGTTATTTTCTGTAATCGCAATTGTTTCTTTTAATAAGTTTTTATAATCTTTCGCCGCACTGAACGTATATTTTTTCGAGCGTGCAAAGCTTGGGGGATCAAGTACAACCATATCAAATTTCATCTTTTTCTTAGCTGCATATTTGAAATATAGAAATACATCTTCTACAATAATATCTTGTGCTTCATAATCAATTTCATTTACACTAAACTGCTCAATCGTTTTACTTAAACTACGATTTGCAAGGTCCACACTCGTTGTTTTACTCGCTCCGCCAAGCGCTGCAAATACAGAGAAAGCCCCAGTATAAGAGAACATATTTAAAACCGTTCTTCCTTTTGCATATTTATCACGAATTTGTTTTCGAACGTTACGCTGATCTAAAAACACACCAACCATCGCCCCGTCATTTAAATATACAGCAAAGTTTACACCGTTCTCTTTTACGATAAGTGGGAACTCACCACGCTCTCCTGCGACGAAATCATCACCTTCAATGTATTTCCCTTTCGTATCAAAACGCTTTTTCTCATAAATCCCTTTGAAATTTGCTACTTTTTGAAGTGCTGCTATAATCTCATCGCGGAAAGTATAAACCCCTTCACTATACCAACTTATTACGTAATAGCCGTCATAATAATCGATGATTAAACCACCAAGGCCATCGCCCTCACCATTCAGGGCACGAAATGCTGTTGTATCATTTGATTTATAAAAATCTTTTCGTTTATGTAAAGCAGATTTGATTTTACTTTCAAAGAAAGGTTGATTAATTTGCTCTTTCTCTTTTCTCGTTAAAATCCATCCATATCCTTTATTTTGTTTTCCATAATAGCCTTTTCCGATGAATTGGTTCTTCTCATCTACTACGTTGATGATTGTTCCTTCTTCACGTACATCATCTAAATTTTGAATAGCATCTTTTAAAATAAGTGGATATCCACTTTTAATTTCTTTTATAAACTTCGGTTTTATTTTTATAGTTACTTCAGATCGCATGTAATGTCTTCCTTTCCATTTGAATGCTTTCTAATTAGTAGGAAGCAATGTAAAAAACGAGGCTGAAAAAAGCCTCGTTTCACTATACCATATTATTGCTTTGCTAGTACAACTAGCTCATCTCCTGGTATAACCGCTATATATTTATACAATGTTGAAAAAGTAAGACTACCATCATCGTGACGAATAAATAATATTACATCCTCTGAATCGCTCTCTTCTTTATTAATTTTTTGTTCTTCCTCAACTTGTATCGTTTTAAATGTATAACCCTCTTCAATTTTTCTATCTAACTCTTCATAAATTTCATTTTGACCAAACAGTAAATGAGCTTTTTTCGAAAGAGAGATGCGTTCTTGCTCAATCTTTTCCACATCATGAATCGGAAGTAAAAATGTATTATGATGTCCAAACTGCGGTACATATGTGTTTGCGACTAATACATTGTAAGAATCCGTATCTGTAACTGAAATTAAGTATTCATACTGATTCATATCTACTTCAAATTGCAACTGCTCTGAGAGTACTTGACCGTTATATGTATTAAGCCCTTTCACTTTTGCGCATTGCAAATGTTCTTCCGATACATCTACGATTAAGCTCGGAATCCCCATCTCTTTGCAATGCATAGCGAATGCAGTTGAGAATGTACTAGCTCCTGAAATTAAAATACCTGGTGGCTGTGTATTGGCTAATCCTAATTTTTTTGCTAAAAATCCAATTGAAAATCCATGAGCACAAACGGTCGTAATTACGAGTGCAAATGTAAGTGCTGTTAATATAGAAGCATCTTTATACCCTTCTTGTAATAACTCCGTCGCAAAGTAACTTGAAACCGTTAATGCAACAATACCTCGCGGCGCAATCCAACCAACTAGCGCCCTTTCTGATCTTGTTAACTCTGTTCCGATTGTCGATACCCAAATTGATAAAGGACGAACAACAAATATCATCATAAGTACGAAGCTAATAATAGGCCAGCTAAAAATCTCCATAATCGTCGTTCTTGGAAGTGATGCTGTTAAGATGATGAAAACAGTCGATGTTAATAGTACGGAAATATTTTCGTTAAAATGACGAATATCACCGATAGAAGAAATATATTTCTTCATCCGTGCAAGTGTAATCCCCATTACTGTTACGGCTAGCATACCTGTTTCATGCATGACTTCATCTGCAATGCCGAAGCATAGTAATACCGTAACGAGCAAAATCGGTGCCTTTAAATATTCTGGTACTTTCCCTTTTAAAATCATATAGCTCATAAAAATACTAAACGCATACCCAAGCACCATTGCAAATAACGAACCTGCAAAGAAATATAGTAACGTATGTAAGTGTACATTTTCTTTCGTTAAGAAATTTACAATTTGAAAGGCGAATACAGCAAGTAATGCTCCAAACGGATCAACGATAATCCCTTCCCACTTTAAAATTGCAGCTGTCCTTGGCTTTAATCGTGCTTGGCGTAACAACGGAATAATTACAGTTGGACCTGTCACAATAAAAAGTCCTCCAATAATAAATGCAACCGCCCAATCCAATCCAGCGACGTAATGAGCTGCAAGTGAGCCAGCAATCCAAGCAATAAACGCACCAAACGTAACAATACGAAATACTGGTTTTGATAGTCCCCTCAGTTCACGTACATCTAAACTTAAACTACCCTCAAACAATATAATAGCAACAGAAAGTGATACGAGTGGACTAAAAACATCTCCAAGCACCTCTTTTGGATTAATAATACCGAAAACTGGACCAATTAATAATCCGGCAACTGCCATAACAACAATAGCAGGGAGCTGGAAGCGCCATGCAGTCCATTGTGAGGCGATGCCTAGCGTAATAATAATAACGATACTAAGTAACAGTGATTCGACCATAATACCCTCCTTGTTCATAGTATTGCGAAAGCAAGGTATAAACCATACTTTCCTTCTGTATATTTCTTATTTTGTTTTATTTTAATAATATATAACTTCATTAACTATATGGTCAAATTATTTATATAATAGTAAATTCATCCTTAATTCTACATTTATATGAAAATTACTATTGACAATGATAATGATAATGATTTTCATTATCATTTAATATATATGAGTTCTTGAAAATAAAGGCTACAATTTATAGGAGGAATAAACATGATTATTGTTACAAATACAACTAAAATTACAAAGGGAAATGGCCATAAATTAATTGAGCGTTTTAATAAAGTAGGTAAAGTCGAAACAATGTCAGGATTTTTAGGATTAGAAGTTCTTTTAACGCAAAATACAGTTGATTATGATGAAGTAACAATTAGCACTCGCTGGAATGCAAAAGAAGATTTCCAAGGTTGGACAAAGAGCTCAGCATTTAAAGATGCTCACTCACATCAAGGCGGGATGCCAGACTATATTCTTGATAATAAAATTGCTTACTATGATGTAAAAGTTGTACGTATGCCAATGGCTGCAGCACAGTAAGCATATTTCTTTTTTAAAGTATAGAATATGAAGAGTGTTACCACTTCTCATATTCTATACTTTTTTTATTTAATGTCTTTTTACTAGTTTCGCATGTACTACTAATCTTCCCGCTTCTGGATCAAGTGCATAGTCACACGTCGAAAGTGTTACGATTTGATCACTTTCTGTCACTTTTGTATCCGTTTTGTACAGCGATTTTTCTTGAATTTTCTCCAAAAATGATGTGTATTCCTTATCACTACTAAAATCCGTTTCAATGTAATAAAAATCAGTTGTTGTTGTATACACCGAAAACACTTCAAGATCATATCCTTCAAATAATGTATCGTAATATAATTTACGATGCGACATGAAGAAATCTTCATCCAACATTTTCTTTAAACTTCCAAACATAGAACCATCTTTCATACGGTGACCATATAAAATAGTATTTCGATTTTGAGATTTCACATCATTACGATAGTCCATAAAAATGCTTCCTGCTCTCATATCTTCACCTTTGTAATTTCGAAATAAATAGTAATCATTGTCTTTTGCTTGAACGATTGGATAATTAATTTGTGTATCATCCATCGTAATCCATCCAACTATTTCTTGGTTAATTTGCTGCAGAACTTTGAACTGTTTACGTACTTCCCCGTCTTGTGATTGCTCTTCCATCGGACTTTTTTCATAAATGTTTTGTGCTTCGGCCATTACTTTACGATTTTCATAGTAATCCATGAAAATATCACCTAATTCATATACTGAATAGAAAAAGGTACCTAAAAAAACAACTGTAAGTATTCGTTGAAAAAAAGAATTCTTCTTCCTTTCTTTTTTGCTACTCAAATTATCACCTCAAAACGGATTGTTTGCATGTTTAAATACCCATTGGGACCATATACAATCCTGTATCTTCATCTTGCTTTACAACGACATCTACACCGTATATCGTCTTTATCATACTTTCTGTCACAACATCATTCGGCTTGCCTTTTGTAACAATTTCGCCGTCTTTCATAACAATGATATGATCACTATAGCGAATCGCCTGATTAATATCGTGTAATACCATAACGATTGTCAATCCTTGTGCTTCATTTAATTCTTTTACTAACTCTAATATTTCAAGTTGATAATAAATATCTAAATATGTTGTCGGTTCATCTAAAAAGAGCATTGGCGTCTTCTGAGCTAACGTCATGGCAATCCAAACACGCTGTCTTTCTCCACCAGATAAAGCATGAATTTCCTTATCACGTTTACTTAGCAAATTCGTACATGCTAAAGCCCTTTCTATTGCTTCTCTATCTTCATCAGTTTGCGAAGAAAATATATTTTTATGAGGCATACGGCCAAAGCTTGTTAATTTCTCTACCGTCATATCTGCCGGTGCTTCATTTTGTTGATGGACAACTGCTAACTTTCTAGCAAACTCTTTCGGTTTATATTGGCTAATTGCCTTCCCATCAAGTATTACCTCTCCACTACGAGGATCGTGATTTCTTGACATCACACCAAGTAATGTTGATTTCCCGCAACCGTTTGGTCCAATAATTGTTGTAATTTTACCAATCTCTATTTCACTACTAACCGACTTTAATCGATCCGTTACATTATCGTACGAAAAGGTTACATTTTTAATTTCCATGAACTTTATCACTCTTTCTAAGCAAGAATATTAAGAATGGGCCACCAATAACTGCCATAATCGTCGCTGCTGGAATTTCGTTAGGTGGCACAATTAACCTTCCAATCGTATCCGCCGTCAAAATTAATAACGCCCCTGCAAGAGCAGAAAATGGAATTAATGCTTTATGGTCTGAACCAACTAGTTGTCTTGAAATGTGCGGAACGAGTAATCCTACGAAAGCGATAACACCTGCAATTGCTGTTGATACTGCCGCTAAGAGTACTGCAATGGCAGAAATAATAAGACGAACTCTCGTCACGTGCAAGCCTAAGTTTTTTGCAGTCTTATCTTGTAGAGATAATAAGTTACACCAAGCTCCGACAAACAGTGCAAGAATAAGACCAATTGTTCCATATGTAACCATTATTTCTACATCGCCCCACGTCTTCATCGTTATGTTAGAAGTCGTCGTTTGCTTAATACTCTTAATGAAGTATCCGCAAATCGTAATGAACGATTCATTTAATCCAGTGAACATTGCATTAATAGCTATACCAACTAAAATAATGCGAAGCGGACTTAACCCTGACTTCCATGAAAATGCATAAACGAGATAACATGCAAAAGCACCACCTAAAAAGGCGAATACTGGTGTCCAGAAAAAGAATTGCGGGAATAACGTAATAATAACAAGTGTCATAAAACTTGCTCCTGAAGATATCCCGATTACCCCAGCATCAGCAAGTGGATTTTTCATAACAGCTTGAAAAAGCACGCCCGAAACAGCAAGAGCTGCTCCAGTAAATAGTGCAATAATAATACGTGGGAAACGTAAATCTTTAATCACTTCAACATCTTCATTTCCCCCTGTAAATATTCCTTGTACAAGGTCAATAATACCTACTTCTAAACTACCTTTCGTCGCTGACAACAAAGTCATAATGATGAGTAATACAGTAACAATAAAGAAACTCCAAAATTTTTTATTCATGCTAATCTTCCTTTATATTAAAATGCATCACGGATACATCATTTTTTTCAATTCATCTAGCGCTTCAGTCGCTGCTAAATTTCCTGTCGTTCCAAATAAACGCTCTTCTAAATCGTAAACACGATTATTTTTAACTGCAGCGAAGTGTTTCCAAATATCATTTGTTTTAAATTCTTTATCAAACATTTTTACAACTTCATCAGGCATACCATGTGCCGCTCGTAAAATAATGTCTGGATCAGCTTTTTTTAAATACTCTGTATTAGAAGCTAAATACTCTACTTGTTCACCTTGTACAATGTTTTTACCACCTAATTGTTTCACTAAATCTCCAATATAAGAATGCTCTGTTGCTACTAAATAACTCCCCGGTACACCTAATAAAATAAGCACTGTCGGTTCTTTCTTTCCCT
Source organism: Bacillus sp. FDAARGOS_1420 (assembly GCF_019344915.1). Lineage (NCBI taxonomy): Bacteria > Bacillati > Bacillota > Bacilli > Caryophanales > Bacillaceae > Bacillus > Bacillus sp. FDAARGOS_1420. The sequence continues at coordinate 3,554,270 of NZ_JAHWJB010000002.1, forward strand.
TTACTGCTTTTTGAATCTCTGCAACCTTGTTATCTAACTTAGTTACAACTGCTTCAGCCTGCTTTTCACGTCCATATTGCTTACCTAAATTACTAATGGAATTTTGCATATTTTTTAAACTTGTTAGATCTAAAAAGTTTGCTTTCATACCTACACCATCAAAAACTGGCTTTAATTCATATTCAAGTGTTGTCACGGATAATACTTCTGACGGCTTTAATGATTTTACCTTTTCCATATCAGGACTCATCGGATTCCCGACTTCAGGTAAACCTTTATATCTCTTTGGTAAATCTTTCGTACTTGTTGGAACACCAACTAAATCTACTTCTAACGCATCCATAATTTCAGTAACAGCAACTGTCGTTGCAACAATTCTCTCTTTACTCTCACTCTTTACCTGTTTTGCTGCTTCTTTTTTGGGCGCCGAGCATCCAGCTACACTCACTAATAGAATGATAGCCATTAGTACACTAGCAATTTTCTTCACTCTCAATCACCACTCCTTTCCAAACAATATGAAACAAGTCTTGATGCATGCGAACATGCATCAAGACTCCAAAAATTACAATCTTCCTGCTCTATATTTACGAACTAGTAAAGCAAGTGACCCAAGCAATAGCACCATGTATAAACCTAGTTGTGCTGTATCTGCCGTTTTTGAGTTTTTCTCTTTTTTCGGATCATTTTTTTGATCTTCTTTTTTCTTCTTATCATCTGCATTTCGGTTAAAATCAGGATTATCTACTTTCGGTGTAATCACTGGATTGTTCGGATCATTTTTCGGATCTTTTTTTGGATCCTCTTTAATCGTCCCTAACGCACCAATATTATTTGTATCAAATTGAATTTGGACATCGTAGAAGTGGTGGTAGTTCATCTCATCAATGTCTACTTTCACTTTTGCATTTAATTTTTTAAATAAATCTTCTACTTCAAATTGTACTACTCGTGTATTTGCATTTTTATCTTCACTTACTACTTTTGCATCAGCAAAAAGACTATTGTTTTCTGTTTGGAATTTCGTAATCCACGCACTATTTTTCAGCGTCATCTCAATGTACTTTTTACCATCTTTAACGATTAATTTTGCTGGATTTACAGTATAGTCATGCATCTTTGAAAGTTCTTCTGTTTTGTCTTTTAACACTTTAAATGTAATATCATATTGACCATCTACTAAATTTTTCGGATCTACTTTTACTTTTGGTGTATTATTTCCACCTTGGTTATCGTTTCCACCTTGGTTGTCGTTTCCACCTTGGTTATCGTTTCCACCTTGGTTGTCGTTTCCACCTTGGTTGTCGTTTCCACCTTGGTTGTCGTTTCCACCTTGGTTGTCGTTTCCACCTTGGTTGTCGTTTCCACCTTGGTTGTCGTTTCCACCTTGGTTGTCGTTTCCACCTTGGTTGTCGTTTCCACCTTGGTTCCCTAAAGCTTTGATACTATCTTGATCAAATACAAATTGAACATCGTAGAAATGGTGATAATTCATTGAATCAATATCTACTTTTACTTTTGCATTTAATTTTTTAGACAAATCATTTACTTCTACTTCTACTACTCTTGTATTTTGCTCTTTATTTTCACTTAATACTTTTGCATTAACGAACGAGCCATTCTTCTCAAAATCAAACTTTGTAATCCATGTACTATTTGTTAATGTAAACGATACATATTTCTTACCATCTTTTACTTTCAATACACCTGGGCTTTTTGTGTATGTATTCATCATTGATATTTCATCTGTTTGATCTTTTAATACTTTAAAGCCAATGCTGTATTCACCGTCTTTAAGATCGTTTGGATCAATTGTTGTATTATTGCCTTGGTTGTCGTTTCCGCCTTGGTTGTCGTTTCCACCTTGGTTGTTGTTTCCACCTTGGTTGTCGTTTCCGCCTTGGTTGTTGTTTCCGCCTTGGTTGTTGTTTCCGCCTTGGTTGTTGTTTCCGCCTTGGTTGTTGTTTCCGCCTTGGTTGTTGTTTCCGCCTTGGTTGTTGTTTCCGCCTTGGTTGTTGTTTCCGCCTTGGTTATCTAACGGTTTAATGCTATCTTTATCAAATGCAAATTGAATATCATAGAAATGATGATAATTCATTGAATCGATGTCGACTTTTACTTTTGCGTTTAATTTTTTCGATAAATCTGCTACTTCCACTTCCACTACACGTGTATCAGCTTTCGTATCTTCACTTAATACATTCGCATCAACAAACGAACCATTTTTATCAAATTCAAACTTTGTAATCCAAGCGCTATTCGTTAATGTGAATGATACATATTTTTTACCATCTTTCACTTTTAACACGCCTGGACTCTTTGTATACGTGTTCATCATTGAAATTTCTTCTGTTTGATCTTTTAAAGCTTTGAAATTGATACTGTATTCACCATCTTTAATTGTTTCAGCATCTGGTTTTTCTACTTCTGGCTTCTCTACTTCCGGTTTCTCTACTTCTGGTTTTTCTACTTCTGGTTTCTCTACTTCTGGTTTCTCTACTTCTGGTTTTTCTACTTCTGGTTTTTCTACTTCTGGTTTCTCTTCATTTTTAATTTGTTCAAGCTTATCTTGTTCAAATAAAAGTTGCACATCATGTGTTTGCTTATAGTTTCTTGATGCCATTTCGATAAATACTTTTGTATTTAGTTTTTTAGATAAGTCGTTTACTTCAAACTCTACTACTCTTGTATCTTTTTCTTTATCTTCACTCACTACTTTTGCATCAACAAACGCACCATCTTTTTCCGTTTGGAAATTTTTAATTAATGAGCTACTTTTTAGTGTTACAATTGCTTTTTTCTTACCATTTTCTACTTTTAATACCCCTGGATTTACCATGTAAGTATTCATCTTAGATTCTTCATCTGTTTGATCTTTTAACACTTTAAACGGAACGCTGTACTCACCATCTTTAATTGTTTCAGTATCTGGTTTTTCTACTTCCGGTTGTTTCTCTTCATTTTTAATTTGTTCAAGTTTATCTTGTTCAAATAAAAGTTGTACATTATGTGTTTGCTTGTAGCCTTGTGATGCCACTTCAATAAATACTTTTGTATTTAGTTTTTTAGATAAATCGTCTACTTCAAATTCTACTACTCTTGTATCTTTTTCTTTATCTTCACTCACTACTTTTGCATCAGCAAATGCGCCATCTTTTTCCGTTTGGAAATTTTTAATTAATGAGCTATTTTTTAACGTTACAATTGCTTTTTTCTTACCGTTTTCTACTTTTAATATCCCTGGATTTACCATGTAAGTATTCATCTTAGATTCTTCATCTGTTTGATCTTTTAACACTTTAAATGGAATGCTGTACTCTCCATCTTTAATTGTGTTAGAATTTGGTTGTTGATCTGGGTCAGGCTTTTGGTCGGGCTTCTGACTCGGATCCGGATTTTCATTTGGATCTGGCTTATTAGCTGGGTCCTCTTTTTCATTTGGTTGTTCTACATGAATCGGTGTAATACTATTTTGATCAAATGCAATACGCACATCATAGTCATGATGATAATTTAAAAAATCAATGTCTACTTTTACTTTCGCATTTAATACCTTCTCTACATCGTCCACATCAAATTCTACGACTCTTGTATCTTTTTCTTGATTTTCACTAATTACATTTGTCGCAACAAACTGACCACTTTTTTCCGTTTCAAACTTTGTAATCCATGAACTATGTTCTAACGTAAAGGATACTTTCTTTTTCCCATTCTTCACTTTTAAAGTTCCTGGACTTACAGAGTATTGATTCATCATGGATTCTTCATCTGATGTGTCTTTAAGAACTTTGAAACCGATTGAATATTCACCGTCAGCTAGTTGACTAGCAGCTTGAACTGCAAGAGGTTGTAGCGTTGATACGAATGTGAAAATCGTTAGAAACATTGCAACAACAATTTTAAAATACCTGTTCAATAGAATGACTCTCCTTTTTAAAAAATTTCCAATTATTTAATGCTGTTCCCATCAAATACAAAACGAATATCATATGAAGCGTTATAATTAATAATTGGGATGTTAATTTTCACCTTTCCTTTTAGTTTTTCTGACAAGTCAGCAACTTCAAATTCTACTACTCTAGTATTCTCTTTTTTGTTTTCACTTAAGACTGTTGTTTCTAAAAATTGACCATCTTTTTCTACTTGGAAACTTTTAATAGAAACACTATCTTTCACTTTCAATGAAACGTATTGTTTTCCATTTTTAACTGTTAATGTTGCTGGACTTTCAAAATAACTATTCATTCTAGATGATTCATCTTTATCGCCTTTCCATACAGTAAAAGCAATATTATATTTTCCATCAGCTAGTTGTGTAGCAGCTTTTGCATCTTGTAACCCTAGTGTTGCTATAAACGTAAATAAGACAGCAAATACGGCAATAATCATTTTAAATTGTTTAAACATATATTCATCGCCCTTCCAAAGATTTATTTACCTAACTTCACTTTACGAATTAAGAAAACACCTGAAATAAGAAGTAATGCTGCAAATAATCCGATACGTGCTTCATCACTTGTTTTTGGGTTATCTGTTTTTTCAGCTTTCCCACTTTCATTTGTTCCTTTATTTACATCTTTGTTTGTTTCTTTGCTCTCTTCTTTCTTCACTTCTTCTTTTGCCTGTGTATTTTTTTGAGTTTGATCTTCATTTTTTGTTGCAGCAGTTGCCTTATTCTCTCCACCTACTGCTTTTACATTTGCATCAAACGCAAAGCGAATTGTGTAGTTATGGTCATAATTTACGTTCGGTACAACAACATGAATTTTTACAGCTGCTGGTTTAGATAAGTCGTCTATTTTAAACTCTACAGTTCTTTTATCTGCAGATTCATCTTTACTAACAACTTTTGCATCAACAAAGTTCCCGTTCTCTGGTGCTTTAAATTCTGTAATCCAAGCACTATGATTCATAGGAATTTGTACTCTCATCTCACCATTTTTTACAATTAACTTAGCTGGTTTTTCAAAATAATCATTTGCCATTGAAGCTGAATCATTTTCTGCTTTTTGTATGACATAGTTAATATCGTAAGTACCGTCAGCTACATTTGCCGAAGCTTGTCCGAATGGCACTACGAGAAAAGCTAGCATACATACGAATGTCATAATAAAAGCGGGTAATACCGAAAACTTTCTCATTTACCTTACTGCCTCCTTGTTTTTCTTTTTTAAAAATGATAATTATTCTCAATATATAAGAAAAAAATAATCTTTCTATCTCTATTTTATAACGAGTAACACTATGTAGTTAGAAATATATTGATTATCATTCTCATTGGTAGACAAAAAAATAATCCCACCAATTTTTCCTATAAGAATAAACATAAAACTCTTTCATCATTTTATTGATTATCATTCTCAACGAATTTCAAAAAAAATAAACCGCCTAATTCTATCGTTCTATCACCTCTTCTTACAAAAATGATATAGTCATAGAAAACCTCTTCCCTTCCAATATTTCCACAACTAAGTCAATCTTAGCCTACTGGTAATTTTTTTGTCAACTATATTACGTATAAAATTTTTAATATCTGAATTCTTCTATATATAATTTTTCTACAAAAAAAGAGGCTTTCTTTTAAAGAAAGCCTCTTTCCCTTATTTTTCTACAGCAATTTCTTGCTTTTGAAATAAAGAAACTACATATCCAATTGCAATTCCAATGATACCCGGAACTAACCAACCAATCCCTACACTATATAATGGAATTTTATCTAAAATAGGAGCAAGGGCCGCTACTTGAAGATTTGCATTATGCAATCCATCAAAGAAGCTAATTGCAAATGCGCCTACAATACCGCCTACATACATAGCTAATGGAAGACGAATATAGTTTTCAACAAGTGATAATACAATCAGTACGATACCAATTGGGTAAATTGCGATTAAGATTGGTAATGCTAATGCGTTTAACTGAGTTAAACCAAGATTTGCTACCATAAATGCTAATACAGAGAAAATGAAAATGACTTTTTGATAAGAAAGCTTTGGTAATATCGAAGAAAAATATTCTCCACAAGCTGCTACAATACCGACAGAAGTTGTTAAGCATGCTGCTGTAATTGCGATACCTAGTAATAATGTTCCGTAGCTACCAAATAAATGATTCACGACGTTTGTTAAAATAATTCCACCGTTTGCTCCCATTCCAAGTGAAACACTAGAAGCTCCAAGGTAAGCAAGTGCTAAATAAACAAGAAGTAAGCCAAGTGCTGCAATAAATCCTGCAAAGATTGTTACTTTCGCAATACTGTTCTTATTTGTAATGCCTTTTGCTTTTAAAGCATTGATCACAACATTTCCGAAAACAAGTGCTGCAAGTCCATCTAAAGTTAAATATCCATCAATAAAACCTTTAAAGAGCGGGGCACTATACGCTTCTGTAGGGGCACCAAACTCTCCCATTGGAGTCATAATTGCTTTCGCTACAATAATTGCAATAACAGCTAATAAAATTGGAGTTAACACTTTACCAATGCGCCCGACTAATTTCGATGGGTTTAATGCTAAATAGAAAGTTACTGCAAAGAAAATAAATGTAAAGATAACAAGTGGATAGGATTGACCAGCTATCTCACTTGGTAAAAACGGTGCAACACTCATTTCATAAGCAACAGTCCCTGTACGTGGCACACTAACAAATACGCCTAAACATAAATAAATTGCAGTAATGAAAATTAGCGCGAATACAGGATGTACACGTCCTGCTAATTCATTAATATCTCCCTTTAGAGCTATAACAATAACTCCTAATAAAGGCAGTCCTACACCTGTTACGATAAAGCCAAATAACGCGATCCATACATCTGTTCCAGCACCTTGCCCTAACGCTGGTGGGAAAATCATATTACCGGCACCGAAAAACAGTGCAAATAACATTAAGCTTATTGCAAACATCTCAGAAAACTTTAAAGATGACTTCATTTCTACTACCTCCTAATTATTTCATTGACAAAATATTCTGAATTAAAATCCGTCACATATCCTCTTTCAAGCATACTTCCCCGTAAAAGAACGCAAAAAACACCCGTCCCTAACAAAGGGACGAGTGTTGAAATCGTGGTTCCACCCTTATTCTAATAAAATGAATTTATAACGAAATAAGCTCATTTTATAGCTCGTGTAAATTGATAACGGTTTTATCCGCCAAGAATTACAATGCATCTGCAGTTCACTCTTGAAGTTTAGAGGTGGTAAGTTTGTCTTTCCGTATTAGGAAGCTCACAGCCTAAGGCTTCCCTCTCTGAGAATCGTCAAAAACAACTCATGTCCTCATCATTACTTTTATAAAATATGTTGTCGAAACTTGTTGTTTTTTATTATATGGGCTATTTTTTAAAAAATCAATAGTTTTATTTTTTCTGACAAAAAAATATAGGGAGAAAACTTTCCTCCCTATAACTGCCCTATTAATATTTCTAATTCCTCAGGTGTAATGTCTCGCCATTTTCCAGCTTCAAGCTCATTTAGCTCTATATTCATAATGCGCACTCGCTTTAGCTTTGTTACAGTAAATCCGAAAGCACGACTCATTCTACGAATTTGCCTATTCATTCCTTGCGTTAAAACGATGCGGAATGTAGACTGATTAACTCTCGTCACTTTACATGGCTTCGTCATTCCATCTTTAATCTTTACACCGCTGGACATCTCATCAATAAACCAATCTGTAAACGGCTTATCAACAGTGACAACATATTCTTTCTCATGCTCATGATCACCGTGCAAAATTTGATTCGCAATCGCACCGTCATTCGTTAATAAGATGAGTCCTTCCGATGCTTTATCTAATCGTCCAACAGGAAAGATTCGTTCTGGATAATCGATATAATCAATAATGTTTCCTTCAATATGTTCGGCTGCTGTACAAGTAATTCCGACTGGTTTATGGAAGGCAATATACACCTTTTCTTTCTCTTCTTTTGCAATAACTTGCCCATCAATCGTTACAATATCACCTTCATTAACGAGTGCACCGTGCGTACATACTTCACCGTTAATACAGGCACGTCCTGCTTTAATGAGACGGTCTGTTTCACGTCTTGAGCAGGATTTTGCTTCGCTTATGTATTGGTTGATTTTCATGTTTTATTCCTTTTCTTATAGATTAAAAGCGCCAATCCATGGCAATATCATTATGCCAAGATTGACGCTCCTTTACTTCGCAAAAACAACTAAATAAATAACCCCAATTACCAAAAATATTCCGCAACAAGCTAACAATACTTTTGCAAGTTTGTCCATAAACATATAATGGTTTCCCCTTTTGTTTGGTTGTTTGCTATTTTAATTCGACAACTGTTACGCCTAGGCCTCCCTCGCCCATGTCACCGTAGCGGTAGGTTTTCACGCCGCGATGTTTCTTCAAGTAATCTTGTACACCTTGGCGAAGCGCTCCTGTTCCTTTACCGTGAATAATTGATACACGAGGATAGCTTGCAAGCTGTGCATCGTCTAAATATTTTTCAACGCGCATCATTGCATCTTCATAACGTTCGCCGCGAAGGTCTAGCTCTAACGACACGTGATAATCTCTACCCTTCACACTTGCGACTGCTTTTTTCTCAGTTTGCTTCGGTGTATTAATGTATTCCATATTGGATTCTTTCACTTTCATCTTCAGAATACCAATTTGTACGCTCCACTCTGTATCACTTACTTTTTCAAGCAATTGACCTTTTTGACCGAACGTTAACACTTTTACTTCATCACCTGATCGTAATTGTTGTTTCGGCGCTGTGTTTTTCACGTTTACTTTTTGTTTCTTCACAAGCTCTGGCGCCGCACCTTCTAGACGGCTCTTCGCTTCAATAAGCTCATGGTCTTTCACGTTTATAAGCTGTGCTTTACGCAATTGACGAAGTTCTTGAATAATGCCTTCTGCTTCTTGCTTTGCAGCTTCGACTTTTTCTTCCCCTTCTTTTTGCGCTTTTAATAATTTTTCATCGCGCTCATCGTTAAATTCAATAATTTGACGTTGTAATTCACGATGAAGTTTTTCAGATTGCTTACGATATTCTTCCGCTTCTTTTCGTTCGCGCTCTGCATTTTTTTGGCTTTCTTCTAGCTTTGCAATCATATTTTCGATTTTGTTCGTATCTGTACTAATATGGTTACGAGCGCGATCAATAACTCGATCAGACAAACCAAGACGCTTCGAAATTTCAAAGGCGTTACTACGTCCTGGTACACCGATTAATAATTTGTACGTTGGGCTTAATGTATTCACATCGAACTCAACGCTCGCATTAATAACTTGCTCACGATTGTATCCATATGCTTTTAATTCTGGGTAATGCGTCGTTGCAACAACGCGAGCACCACGGTTACATACTTCATCTAAAATAGAAATCGCTAGTGCAGCCCCTTCTTGCGGATCTGTCCCAGCACCTAATTCATCAAATAGGACTAAACTTTCAAAATCAGCTTTTTCTAAAATATCTACAATGTTTACCATATGAGAAGAGAATGTACTTAAATTTTGTTCAATCGATTGCTCATCACCGATATCAGCAAAGATGTTTTTAAATACACATATCTCTGATTCATCCATTACTGGGATATGAAGACCAGATTGCGCCATTAAGACACAAATACCGACTGTTTTAAGTGTAACTGTTTTACCACCTGTATTCGGTCCTGTAATAACGATTGTTGTAAAGTCTTTACCAAGCATAATGTTATTTGGCACGATAATTTCCGGATCAATAAGCGGATGGCGTGCTTGTTTTAAATCCATGTAGCGTTCATTATTTACGATTGGCTTCGTCGCTTTAATTCGCTTCGCATAAAGAGCTTTCGCAAAAATAAAATCAAGATTTGCAACTACTTCTACGTTTGATAAAACGATATCAGCTTCCACTGCTACTTCTTCCGTTAACATCATTAAAATGCGTTCTACTTCTTGTTTTTCTTTCACACGTGCTTCTTGAAGTGCGTTATTTAATTCCACGATTACTTGCGGTTCGATAAATAATGTTTGTCCAGAAGCAGATTGATCGTGAACAATACCACCATATACGCCGCGGTATTCTTGTTTTACCGGGATTACGTAGCGTTCGTTACGAATCGTTACAATTGCATCTGATAACATTTTTTGCGCGTTTGAAGAACGCGTCATGTTTTCTAATTTCTCACGAATACGGCTTTCCGCAGTACGAATTTGATTACGAATACCACGCAATTTGTCACTTGCGCTATCGACTACTTCACCGCCGTCACCAATACAATTTGTAATCTTCTTTTCTAAATCATATAAAGACACAATTTGCGCGACATGTGTTTCTAAAATTGGAAGCTCAACACCGTTGTCAATCATATCGTCAATGAAACGTTTCATTTGGCGACTACCGTACATCGTACTTGCGATTTCAATTAATTCATGAGGACTTAACATACTTCCAATTTTCGCACGCTTAATATTTGCACGAATATCAGAAATCCCTCCAAGTGGTACATGTCCTTTTAAACGGATGACTTTCGCTGCCTCATCCGTTGTTTCTTGCAATTCCACAATTTCTTCAAAATCTGTGCTTGGCACTAAATTCTTCACTTTATCACGACCAAGTGAAGATGCTGTATGTTCAAGTAATTGTTCTTTTACTTTATTGTATTCTAATACACGCAACGTTCGTTCTAACATGTTGCAGGTCCCCCCTGTATTACTTATTACGTTTAATATAGTCTAATAAACGTTCAATATCCCATGTGTTAATCACGTTATCTTTTTGAATCCAACCTTTACGCGCTGCTGCTACACCTGTTTCCATATCTTCTAACATTTCAAGTGTATGGGCATCCGTATTAATCGCTACTTTTACACCAGCATCTTGTGCTTGTTTTAATAATTTCGCGCTTAAATCTAGACGGTTTGGATTTGCATTTAATTCTAAAACTGTATTTGTTTCTTTTGCGAGCTGGATTAATAAATCTGTATCTACATCGTAACCCTCACGGCGCCCAAGAAGACGTCCTGTCGGATGGGCAATCATTGTGACATGCTTATTCTCAAGTGCAGTGCGAAGACGCTTCATAATCGTTTCACGGTCTTGTGAGAAGCTAGAGTGAATAGCTCCAATGACATAATCTAGTTCTGCTAATACTTCATCGTCAAAATCAAGTGTCGCATCTGGTAAAATGTCCATTTCAATCCCGCGCAAAATTGTAATGTCTGGATACTTTTCATTCATACGTTCAATTTCTTTCGCTTGTTCACGAAGACGCTCTTTCGTTAAACCGTTTGCTACTTTCAAGTATTGCGAGTGATCAGTAATTGCCATAAATTTATATCCACGAGCGCGGCACGCTTGCACCATTTCTTCAATTGAAAAAGCACCGTCACTCCACGTTGTATGCATATGTAAATCACCCTGTATATCAGAGAACTGAATTAAGTTGGGATACTCTTTAATTAATTCAATTTCTTTTCCATCTTCACGCACTTCTGGTGGGATGAATGGAAGGCCAAAGTGGGCGAAGAATGCTTCTTCTGTTTCGAATGTTTTCACTTCACCTGTCTCTAAGATTTCCACACCGTATTCACTAATTTTCTCGCCTCTATCTTTCGCAATTTGGCGCATTTTTACGTTATGGTCTTTTGATCCTGTGAAATGGTGAAGAGTTGTAATAAATTCTTCTGGTTTTACTAAGCGGAAGTCAATTGAAATATCATATTCATATTGAAGACGAACAGATACTTTCGTATCTCCACTTGCAATCACTTCAATCATATTATCAAATTGTAGTAAATGTTCACGCACTACTGCTGGCTCTGTCGTTGCAATGATGAAATCTAAGTCCTTCACTGTCTCACGAACACGGCGTAAACTACCAGCGCGTGAGAAACGAATTATTTCAGCAACATTCGACAATTTCTCCTCTATTTCCCCGGCAATAGGCAATACCATCGCAATTGGTAAACGCTCTGGACGAGAGCCTACTTGATCAATTGCTTCTAATATTTTCTCTTCTGTTTTCTTACCGAATCCAGCTAAAGCTTGTACTTTATTTTCTTCACAAACAGCTTTTAACGTTTCCATATCAACAACACCAAGTTCTTTGTATAACTTGGCCACCTTCTTACCACCAAGGCCTGGTAGTTTTAATAGTGGTAATAAACTGCTTGGTACTTCTTTTTCAAGTTCTTGTAGTACTTCAGATGTTCCCGATTCTATATATTCTTGAATAACTGCTGCTGTTCCTTTTCCGATACCTGGAATCTTTGTGAAATCTTCAATTTCAGAAAGACTACGGTCATCACTTTCTAGTGCTGCCGCCGCTTTACGGAATGCAGATATTTTAAATGGATTCGCGCCCTTTAGTTCCATAAATAGGCCGATTGTCTCTAGTAATTTGATAACTTGTTTTTTATTCACTTTCATCATTGCCCCGCCTTTCTTTCATAGAAAAAAACTTCTCTTTCCGAAAAAAGAGAAGTTACACTCTGCTACCTGTCTGCCATAGTTCCTTCACCTTTTCAGAAAGAATCGGTGTATCGTCTACAATTATTTTGCTAATTGATGATTTTTGTAATGGTGTTTGTATTTGTTCAATTGGAAGAATTGTTCCAACAATAATTAAGACAAACAGAATGATATACACTTCTAAAAAGCCAAGAAGTGCCCCAGCAACCGCATTGACTTGCTTTAAAACTGGGATTTCTGCAAACATATTCAGTAAATTACCAAGTAGTGAAAGTGCGATTTTTGTAATAATAAATAATACAATAAACGCAATTGCTTGATAGAAGACACCCTCAATATTATTCGCATCTATCCATTCTGGAACAGATACATTCTTATCGAATGGATACGGAATAAATTTCGCAAGCGTTGGCGCTAAATCTTTACAGTACCAGTATGCAACGAGGTATGCGATAATAAAGCTTGTTAACTTTACAAGTTGCAAAATAAATCCTCTGCGTAAACCGAGGAAAAATCCCATAACAAGCAATAAAATGATAATAATATCAATCATGTTTATTCCATTCCTTTTTGTGTCATACTTTCTTTCAACTTCTCATGTTCTTCTTTTAATTTTATGTAATCGTGTATGACGTTTACCGCCGTCAATACCGCTAGTCTACTCGTATCAAGCGAAGGATTCTTGGCATTGAGTTCGCGCATTTTATCATCCACAATCGCTGCTACCATGCGGATATGACTTGTACTTTCATCGCCAACAACTGAATACTGTTGGCCATATATTTCTACATTAATTCGACTTTTATTTCCCTTTTGTTGTGACAACTCACCGGCCTCCAATCACGTACAGAATCCTAAAGTTTATCATACCATGAACCATCATAATATGGAAACAGAAAGAACAATCCGATATGATAAAAATAACAACATAAAAAAGGAGCGACCATTTTGTCAAATTCTATCGTAATACAAACAAGTTCTACAGTAATTGAAGACATGAAACAACAATACAAACAAGCACTTAGCCCCAAAATTCCGCAAGGCGGTATCTTTATGGCAAAGGTTCCATCTTGCACAATTACAGCTTATAAATCAGGGAAAGTAATGTTTCAAGGTGGACGTGCTGAAGCAGAGGCTTCTCGTTGGCAAACTGTCTCTCAAACACCAAAATCCGCTGTAAAAAAATCGGTCAATTCGCATCAATATGCACCACCTTCTTCTATTGGTACAATGTCGATTTTAGGGTCCGATGAAGTAGGTACTGGAGATTTCTTTGGACCGATGACAGTTGTTGCTGTATATGTGGATGCGAAGCAAATTCCACTTTTAAAAGAACTCGGTGTAAAAGACTCCAAAAACTTAAATGATGCTCAAATTGCTGAGATTGCCAAACAACTCCTTCACGTTGTTCCTTACAGCTCCCTCGTTCTTCATAATGAAAAATATAACGAGCTATTTGATAAAGGAAACAACCAAGGTAAACTAAAAGCTTTACTGCATAACAAAGCCATCACAAACTTATTGGCAAAAATCGCGCCTACAAAACCAGAAGGCATCTTAATCGACCAATTTACACAGCCTGATACATACTATAAATATTTAGCGAAACAAAAACAGGTACAGCGTGAAAATGTTTACTTCGCTACAAAAGGTGAAAGTGTCCATTTAGCAGTAGCCGCCGCTTCCATTTTAGCTCGTTACTCATTCGTAAAACAATTTGACGAACTAAGCAAAAAAGCTGGTATGCAACTTCCGAAAGGTGCTGGTAAACAAGTTGATATTGCCGCTGCTAAATTAATTCAAAAAGTCGGTAAAGAAAGACTACCTGAATTTGTGAAAGTGCATTTTGCTAATACAGAGAAGGCGTTTCGCTTATTAAAATAGTATCGACAAAAACAGGAGCCTACAAACTCCTGTTTTTTGTTTCGCTTTAGTCCACTCTACTATCACCTATGTATTTTTGTTATAATTAAAATATACATATTTTTCAAACATATGAGTTCCTATGACTACTTCTACAAATGATTCTAAATATTTTACTAGGTGATCCACACGAAAGACAGTTCGAAATTAGAGAAAACATTCAGCTACTAAGTGAACAACCAGTGTTCAACGATTTAATAGAGCGCTATGGCCGATCTTTCTTATTAAACTTTCGGATTCGAAGATTTAGCGTGAAACACGTTGCCCGCTTATTAATACATAATCCAGTAAAGCTACAATACTTCTGTGAGGAACTTGAATTTATGATTAAAAGAAGAGGATTGTTTAAATAAGGAGAGAATTCATATGAACTCTGAAAAGGTTAAAAAGTTATTATATGTTTTCGTACACCTCGTAGGCCCGCTTTCTTACCTCATTATCTCTACCATTTGGGGAGCTTTTTTCACTTCCAAATCTACATTCGAAAATATATCTGATAACCTTTGTGTGATGGCCATCTATTACGTGTTTTTAAGCTTACTGTGGTTTTTCTATTTAGGTCGATTAGACAAAGACGTGGATAAGATTACACAAGAGATTCATAACAACAAGATGTAATACATATAAAAAAGGAGAGCCGCCAAGACTCTCCTTTTTGTGTTAGCTTCGTTTCTGCTTCTTATTTGATGAAGGTACTTTATGAGAACCGGTTTCATGCGTTGTTGTTCCTTGTCCTTCCACCTCTGGAGAACCTAGGACTGATCTAGAATGATCTGTTTTCACTTTCTTACTCATTACAATCACCCCCAAGATTACTTTTTACTTAAGGGTAAAAAACTATTCAACATAACCATCTGAACATATACTGGCTACTCTTTTATCCTCCTGTCTGCTTTTCACTAATGTCCCATAGACGTTTTGCGACATCCCTATCCAAAGCGACTTCAGATGTTTTCCCCACTTGCTTGTCGGCATAGTAACAGCCACTATGGTCAATGAATCCATTTGATTCTGCTAGCCATATTAAAGTTTCCGCACCTTCCTCGGGTGTACGAGAGAAAGGTTTCATTGCCGCCATAGTTAAGCGAGCAACCAGACCATTGTCCTGGTTAAAATTCGTATTCACTAGCCCCGGGTCAAAGCTATAAGCACTAACACTCGTTCCCTCCAACCGCTGTGCCAATTCAGAGGTAAATAAAATGTTAGCTAGTTTTGTTTGCGCATAACGCATTGTAGGACCGCCCATGAACTTCTTAACACCGCGATACAGTTGTTCTGCATCTAGATCACCGAAATCAATTCCCTTTTTAGCCATTTTGTGACCGTGAGATGCGGTGGTAATGACACGAGCAGGAGCACTTTCTTTTAAACGCTCCAACAACAAATTAGTGAGTAAGAATGGACCTAAATGGTTTACTGCCCAGGTCATCTCCAAACCGTCCTCCGTAATTTGCCTTGTTTGAAATAAAGCACCAGCATTATTCACTAATATATCTATTCTCGGACACCTTTCTAAAATATCAGTAGCTACCCGGCGTATAGATTGTTGGGAAGCCATATCAGCCAGAAATAAATCTACCACCACATTCCCATTCGTTACATCCTTAATTTGAGTCATAGCATCATTCGCTTTTGCCTCGTTGCGTGCAATAATTCCTAGCTTGGCACCACGCTCCGCAAATGCCTTAGCTGCCGCTAATCCAATACCACTTGTGGCACCAGTGATTACTATATACTTGTCACGCAATGTCCACTTTGTATGACTTGGAATTTCCCCCATTGTACAAGAACCCCTTCCCTTGCCCATAAATATTTCATTCGTTTTACTATATGTGAGAGATGAACGAACCTATGAACAACATTTTTCCAAACAAAAAAAGCGAGAGCAGTTGCTCTCGCTTTTTTTATCTTAAAACTCAGAAGAACCTGGAGTTCTTGGGAATGGAATTACGTCACGGATGTTAGCCATGCCAGTAATGTACATTAGGAAGCGCTCGAAACCTAGACCGAATCCAGCGTGTTTTGTACCGCCGTATTTTCTAAGTTCTAAGTACCACCAGTAGTCCTCTTCGTTCATACCTAATTCTTTAATTCTGTCTACTAAAACGTCCATTCTTTCTTCACGTTGACTTCCGCCGATTAATTCGCCGATGCCAGGAACTAGAAGGTCAGTAGCTGCTACTGTTTTACCATCTTCGTTCATACGCATGTAGAATGCTTTAATGTCTTTCGGATAGTCAGTTACGAATACAGGGCGTTTGAAGATTTCTTCTGATAAGTATCTTTCGTGCTCTGTTTGTAAGTCAATACCCCATTCTACTGGGTATTTAAATTCAGCACCTGATTCTTGAAGTACTTTAATTGCTTCTGTATAAGTGATGCGACCGAAGTCAGAGTTGATCACGTTGTTCATGCGCTCTAGAACTGTTTTATCAACGAAGCTGTTGAAGAAGTCCATTTCTTCTGGTGCATGCTCTAGTACGTATTTCATTGCATATTTCAGCATATCTTCTGTAAGATCCATTACATCGCCTAACTCAGCGAATGCAATCTCAGGCTCAACCATCCAGAACTCAGCTGCGTGGCGAGTTGTGTTTGAGTTTTCTGCACGGAATGTAGGACCGAATGTGTACACATCACGGAACGCTAACGCATAAGCTTCAGCATTAAGCTGTCCACTTACTGTTAAGTTTGTTTCTTTACCGAAGAAGTCTTTTGATTCGTCAACTTGTCCGTCTTCACCTTTAGGTACGTTGTTTAAATCTTGCGTTGTTACGCGGAACATTTCGCCTGCACCTTCTGTGTCACTACCAGTGATGATTGGTGTGTGAACATGTACGAATCCACGCTCTTGGAAGAACTGGTGAATCGCAAATGCTGCGATAGAACGCACACGGAACGTTGCAGAGAATGCATTTGTTCTTGGACGTAAGTGAGCGATTGTACGTAAATATTCAAACGTATGACGCTTCTTTTGAAGTGGGTAATCAGAATCTGATAAGCCCTCGATATCAATTTTTTCTGCTTTAATTTCAAATGGTTGCTTCGCTCCAGGCGTTGCAATTACTTTACCTTCTACTTTAACTGAAGAGCTAAGTGGAAGCTTTGCAATTTCTTTGAAGTTCTCTAATTCTGTATCGAAAACGATTTGAACACCTTTGAAGAAGCTACCGTCGTTTAATTCGATGAAACCAAATGCTTTTGAATCACGTAAGTTACGAATCCAACCCGATACTTGTACTGTTTGATCTGCGTATTTATCTGTATCTCTATACAGACTTTTTACTAATGTGTTTTCCATAGTGAAATTCTCCTTTGCTGATATATTTAAATACAAAAAAACCTTTCATCCATAAAGGGACGAAAGGTTAAACTTCGCGGTACCACCCAATTTGTCATAAAGACCAACTTTAACTCGTATGTAATACATACTTCCCGGTTTGTAACAGGCCGGATTCCCGTCTAAGTCTACTCTTGAATACAAGTTTCAATTTCGGTTAGCAACTCCAAGGTGTTCTTCACATATACCGCCTCATCAGGCTCTCACCGTCCCTGACTCGCTTTGGATTATAGTATATACTACTTTTCCTTATCATCGTCTTTCGTTTTGTTAAACTAAAATTAATGTACTACATTCGAGAGAAAGATGCAAGATGCCAGAAAATATATCAGCGATTTTCGCAATATATCGACCGTAACTCCAAATATATCAGCGATTTTTATAATATATCGACTTACCGACATTTTCCGACAATCGTGCCATAAAAAAAATTGCCGGACTTAATCCGGCAATTTTTTATTACTTACGTAACTCCGCACCAAATTTCTCTTCTACCGCTGTTAATACACGGTTATGTGCTTCTGTTACTTCTTCGTCTGTTAATGTACGTTCTGCATCGAAGTAGTTCATAGAGAATGCAAGTGATTTCTTGCCTTCTTCCATTTTTTCACCTTCGTATAAGTCGAATAGTGCTACGTCTTTCAGAAGTTCTCCGCCAGCTTCAGCAATGACTTGCTTCATTTCACCAGCTTTTGTTTCTGTTGTTACTACAACAGCCATATCACGTGTCATAGATGGGAAACGTGGAATTGCTAAGTAGTAAGTTTCCTCAGCGTCTGCACCGAATACTTTTGCAAGAGATAATTCGAATACGAATGTATTTTTCACATCTAATTGTTTTTCTGTTTCCGGGTGCAATTGACCGATGAATCCGATTGCTTCACCATCTAATACGATGTCAGCTGTACGGCCTGGGTGCATGCCTTCACGTTTTGCTGGTGCATAAGTGATTTGATTTGCCACGCCAAGTACGTCGAATAATCCTTCTAATACACCTTTAACAACGAAGAAGTCTACAACTTTCTTCTCACCTTGCCATGCATGGTGAAGAGCAAGACCTGTCATAACACCTGCAAGATGTTGTTCTTCTTTCGGAAGTTCTCCTGCTTCTGTTGGTAAGAAGATAGAACCTACTTCATATAATGCAACGCTGTCGTTTTTACGTGCAACATTGTATGAAACTGCTTCTAACAATTGTGGCACTAAGCTTAAACGAAGTTGGCTACGCTCTTCGCTCATTGGAAGCGCAAGATTGACAGGAGCTTTTTCGTTCGGCTCAACCATATATTGTTTCGCTTTGTCAGCGCTTGTTAATGAATATGTGATTGCTTCATATAAACCAGCACCTTCTAGGAAGCGGCGTACTTTACGACGTTTCGTTTGTGCTGATGTTAATTTACCACGTGTCATTGTTCCAGATGGTAATGTAACTGGAATGTGATCATAACCATACAGACGACCTACTTCTTCTACTAAGTCTTCTGAAATTGTAATGTCAGGACGACGTGCTGGTACATTTACATGGAATGTTCCTTCTACTTCTGTGAATGGGAATTTTAAGTTTGTGAACATTGTACCCATTTCACTCGCAGAAATATCTGTACCTAATACACGGTTTACTTTTTCAGCTGTAACAGATACTGTACGTTCTTGTACTTGTAAGTTATCAGCTTCTACTACACCTTCAAGTGCTTCTCCACCAGCGTATTTTGCCATTAAAGCAGCTGCATGTTGAATTGCTTCAAATGTACGTGTTGGGTCGATTCCTTTTTCAAAACGTGCACTTGATTCGCTACGAAGACCTAAGTCTTTTGATGTACGACGCACTGTTTGACCTGCAAAGTATGCAGACTCAATTAGAACGTTTACTGTCTCGCTATCAACTTCAGAATCCGCTCCGCCCATTACACCAGCAACAGCTAACGCTTTTTCACCGTTTGTAATAACAAGGTGGTGGCTTTGTAACGTACGTTCTTGAGCATCTAATGTTTGAATCTTTTCGCCTTCTTTTGCAAGACGAACAACGATTTCTTTTGAACCTAATTTATCGTAATCGAATGCATGTAACGGTTGACCGTATTCCATTAAAATGTAGTTTGTAATATCAACTACATTACTAATTGGACGAATGCCAGCTGCCATAAGACGAGTTTGCATCCACATTGGTGATGGACCAATCTTTACGTTCTTCACCATTTTTGCAATATATAATGGGTTTTCTTCTTTCGCTTCTACACCTACAGAAATGTAATCAGAAGTTTTTTCTGCTGTTTCTTGTAAGTCGATAGCTGGAAGCTTTACTTCACGGCCGTAAATAGCTGCTACTTCATATGCAACACCTAACATGTTTAAGCAATCTGCACGGTTTGGTGTTAAACCAAGCTCAAGTACTTCATCATGTAAATTTAAAATTTCAAGTGCATCTGCACCAACTTCAGCATCACTTGGGAAGATGAAGATACCGTCTGCATATTCTTTCGCAACGAATTTCCCATCGATACCAAGCTCTTGAAGAGCACAAACCATACCGTGAGAAGCTTCCCCGCGTAGTTTTGCTTTTTTAATTTTGAAGTTACCAGGAAGTACAGCGCCAACTTTTGCAACTGGTACTTTTAAACCTTTTGCAATATTAGCAGCTCCACAAATAATTTGAACCGGCTCTTCTTCACCGATATCGATTAAGCATTTGCTTAATTTATCAGCTTCTGGGTGTTTTTCACATTCTAATACGTGACCAACTACAACACCTTTTACACCTTTATTTAATACTTCAACACCTTCTACTTCAATACCACTTTTCGTGATTTTGTCTGCTAGTTCTTGTGCTGTTACATCTTTAATATCTACATACTCTTGTAACCAACGATATGATACGAACATATTTATCCTCTCCTTCCCTTACGCTCGTTTGAACTGCTGTAAGAAACGTACATCATTTGTATAGAAATGACGAATGTCATCTACGCCGTATTTCAACATTGCGATACGCTCTGCGCCCATACCGAATGCGAAACCTTGATATTCTTTTGAATCATAACCAGCCATTTCAAGTACGTTCGGGTGAACCATACCTGCTCCTAAAATTTCGATCCAGCCAGTCCCTTTACAAGTGCCACAACCTTTACCGTGACACATCATACAAGAAATATCCATCTCTACAGACGGCTCTGTGAATGGGAAGAAACTTGGACGAAGACGGATTTCACGATCTTCACCGAACATCTTTTTCACGAATACTTGCAGTGTACCTTTTAAGTCACTCATGCGAATGTTTTTATCAATTACAAGACCTTCAATTTGCATGAATTGGTGTGAATGCGTTGCATCATCGTCATCGCGGCGATACACTTTACCAGGACAAATAATTTTAATCGGTCCTTTTTCTTTATTCTTTTCCATCGTACGTGCTTGCACAGAAGATGTATGTGTACGTAGTAACGTTTCTTCTGTAATGTAGAATGTATCTTGCATATCACGCGCTGGGTGATCTTTCGGTAAGTTTAATGCTTCGAAGTTGTAGTAGTCTTTTTCTACTTCTGTTCCTTCAGCTACTTCATAACCCATACCGATGAATACATCTTCAATTTGTTCAACAACTGCTGTTAACGGATGGTGACAACCTGTTTCAACAGGACGACCTGGCAGTGTAACATCAATTGTTTCAGTAGCTAATTTCGCCTCAATTACTGCTTTTTCTAAGTTACCAATTTTGTCTTCTAGACGCGTTTGAATCGCTTCACGTACTTCATTTACTAATGCTCCCATACGTGGACGCTCTTCTGCTGATAATTTTCCCATGCCGCGTAATACTTCTGTAATTGGACCCTTTTTCCCTAAATACGCTACGCGTACGTCGTTTAAGCCCTTTAGCTCTTTCGCTTCTTCAATAAGCTCTAACGCTTTTTGCTTTAGCTCTTTTAAACGTGCTTCCATTTGGAACCCTCCTAATTTTAAAAATAAAAAAACCCCGCTCCCAAAAAGGGACGAGGTAAATTCGCGGTACCACCCTAAATTGACAGAACAAGTCTGCCCACTCATTAGTTATAACGATCAATTCTGACCGGAACGCCTTTACATATAAATGGTCCTGGCGCCAACTCCAGAGGTGAATTCACTTCCATCTACCATAAGAATGCTTTCAGTCTACGGCACTCTCTCCCTATATGGCGATTTTGTAAGCTACTCTTCTCTATCAACGTTTTTCATTAATATACTTTTATTATATGTTCAAAAAAGTTCGATACTCATTTCACCACTTTTTTATGAACATGCACTTCAACTTATTATAAGAAGTTTTTTATCGATTCGCAACTGGGCTTTGTAAATAATACGTTAAAATCCCTGCTGCAACCGCAACATTTAATGATTCTGCCCCGCCGTAAATCGGAATATACAAGTTTTGATCACTTTTCGCAAGAATTTCTTGGCGTACGCCGCTTCCTTCATTCCCTACAATTAATGCAAAACTTCCAGCCGGGGTTACTTCACCAAATGGAACTCCATTTTCAAGAGCTGTTCCATATACAGGGACGTTATTTTCTTTTAACTTGTCTACCCATTCTTCTAAGTTCCCTTTCACAACCGGTAAGTGGAAAATAGAACCTTGTGTAGATCGTAGTACTTTACTATTATAAACATCAACGCACCCTTCTCCAAGCACAACGGCATGAATACCCGCTGCATCCGCTGTACGAATAATCGTTCCCAAATTACCTGGGTCTTGAAGGCCGTCTAATAAAAGAAATTTCCCATCAGTAAGAGCTACTTCTTTTTCATGTTTCTCACAAACAGCAAATACACCTTGCGTTGTTTCTGTTTCGCGAAGTACTTTTACAATTGCTTCAGGCACAATATACATTTCAACATCATTAACTGTCCAATCTTTCGGAAGATCTGTCTGATCTGAAACGATAAGTTCTGTTACAACTCCTGCCTTTAACGCTTCCTCTACTAAATGGAATCCTTCTACAAAAAATAAAGCTTTGTTATCGCGCTCTTTTTTCGTCTGCAGCTTTTTCCACTGCTTCACACGCGGGTTTTGTACTGAATCAATGTTTTTCATAATATGTATTTCCCTCTCTTCTTGTCTTATCATTATAGCCTATTTTTCATACATATTTACATAAAAAAGAACAAAAACTAACGTCAGTTTCAATTCTGAAGAAGAGGTGAAGATAATGAGTTTTAATTTACGCGGCGCGGTATTAGCGAATGTATCTGGAAATTCACAAGATCAATTACAAGAAACGATTGTCGATGCAATTCAAAGCGGTGAAGAAAAAATGCTTCCAGGTCTTGGCGTTTTATTCGAAGTCATTTGGAAAAATGCTGATGAAAATGAAAAACACGAAATGTTAGGAACACTGGAGCAGGGATTAAAAAAATAAACAATAAAACGTCACCTTAGAAAAAAAACTAAGGTGACGTTTTATGTCTATAAAATTTTTCTTCTCCTAAACATTTCTACTTTACTAACGCTGATTGATGGAGTACAATGTTCAAAATACATTTAAACCGATCGATTTTCTTCATATACATCATTGGATAAAAGGAGTGAATGTTTTATGCAACGTATTACGCTTGAACAAGTTTTTAAACATCACATTACACAAAAATATGTAAACCGTTCTGGAATGGTCCACGCGATTGCTGTCGCTTATCATGCGTTTCACCTAGCCAAAAAGCATCACGCCTCAGTCGATGCTGCGACAAAGGCTGGCTTCCTTCATGATATCGGACATCATACGTGGTACACAGGCGGCGAATGGGACTATGACTTGTATAAAAAGAATGATATACATGCGATTAAAGGGGCAGAAAGATCTCATAAATTGCTTATTAGATTAGGAGAACATCCTAAACTAGCAAAAGAAATTTCTATTGCGATTCTTCTTCATACAGATTCTTTCTTAGTACAGCAAGAAATTGAAAGAACATCTCTTCAAAACATTATTAAATGGGCAGACGAAGCAGATGAAGAACCGGGTGGAGCGCACCATTATAGAACGATTTCTTACGAAAAAGCACTTAAAGCTATTCAGCAATTAGACCGATTGGTAGAGCGTGAATTACAAATAGAGCAAAAGAAATTGAATGACAAGGCAGAACATAGTTATCAATGAGAAAGAGGCATCACTATAGGGTGATACCTCTTTTATTATTTTGCGAAAAATACACCTTTGTATGTAATATTTAAATGTTACACTCAAAAGCAAAATACTTTATAATTAAATATACAAATATAAAGAGGTGATTTTACAAATGCAACCCGCTGCACAACTTTCTAATGAACAGAAATACTCTATGTCATGGGGACAATTTATTAGCTCCGTTTTATTCGCTTTTTTCGGAACCGGACTTATTACTGTGTTCCTCGCAATGCCCTTAACAATTTATACAGCCGGTCTTACAGATAAAAAACAAATTGTCCTGTATGAATCTATTGCAAATACTGCAAGTATCGTATTACAACTAGCCGTGTTGTTATTCTTCATTTTTAAATTCGAACCCGCAAAAAAATTACTACTAAAATCTTTTAACTTTAAAGTACTTAAAGAATGGCGTACATACGTATACTTACTTCTTTTCTTCGCTATAAACATTATACTCAATTACATCTTGTTAAATTATGTGTTCCAAGACGCAACGAAGCAGCAATCTTCCGCACTAAACTTAGACGTTTTTAAGCAGTATCAAATATTATTACTTCTCGGCTTCGCTATACTCACACCAATTTTTGAAGAACTTATTTTCCGTGGTTTTATACTTCGCTTCTTCTCAGAACGCTTTCCATTTTGGATTGCAGCCATTTTAACAAGCTTCTTCTTCGGTATCGCTCATACATACTCACTTGGAGTAATGGTAATTACTTTCTTCATGGGATTATTAATGGCTATTTTATGTAAAAAAACAAATTCCATTATTCCAGCTATGTTATTTCATATTATGAATAATATGTTAGCATTCTTGAGTTAGAAAGAGGTGTCATCGCGATACCTCTTTTATTAATTCGTATCATCACTTCTCATTTCTATCAATTTATACATATTTATTAATAACATCCAAAATAAACCTCATGTAGTAAAATATAACTCATCACCATAGAAGGAGATTATTTATGTCGAGCTTACTTTGGATTTTTTATATGCCACTTCTTGTTTTATGCGGATTTTTCGGCGGTATTTTTTTAATTATTACTAGCATTAAACACCTTAAATTATTTGTGGGTTTAATGGGGCTACTTAGCCTATCTTTTGTCACACTACCTTTTGTTTTTTGGGGCATGGGGGTGAATAGCGATACGATCCTCCCTATTTCAACTACTTTATATTGGATACTGTTTTCTTTAACTGGATTATTGGCAGGATTAAATGGATTACAGGCAAAGATTAAAAGTATACGTAATATGGGATTCATTATTTTTATCGCTGGCATATTAGGGGTTATTTTCTGGGTACTTATGTCTGTAGGGGATTCATTCTATATATAATATTTTATCGGAGGTAATACAGAAGTGTTTTGAATATTAACTTGGATGGTTTTGGCTCTTACTTTGATGTTATGCGAATTCATCGTTGGCATTTTTTTAATTGCTGCCGGAATGAAATATCGAAAATCATTTATCGTTATAGCTGGTTTAATTAGCATATCGCTTATCGTTGTTCCTATCATTTGTATAGGTTTTGGAATAGATTCAGAGGGGATGCTTCCAATTTCAGGAACTTTATATTGGTGTTTCTTCTCTTTAGCTGGACTATTAGCTATTATAAGCGGAGGGCAAATATCGAGTATTCGTTCTATGGGGACAATTTTGTTTATAACAGGGCTGTGCTCCGTAGCTGGTTATCATTTTTTATATCTCACTCTTTAAAAAGACAAAAAAGCAGGGAAATTAATTCCCTGCTTTTCTATTTGGTTTATTGCCTGATGGTAAGAAGAACGATAACACCCAAGCAATACCTGCGAGTATAGTTGCAATTAAGAAGGCATCGTTAATACCGTTAATTGCAGATAGCTTTGAAATTTGTCCGAATAATAGTTGTGTACTCATCGCATCTCCTGCTTGAGCTGATCCGGCTAATGCCGCTAAGCTTTGGCCCATACCGTGTACTTTATCAACTAAAATCGGGTTTGACGTTGTTAACATATTGCCGTAATCCGCTACGTGAGCAGTAGTTTGTTGCGTCATAAGCGTGATTAATATCGCTGTTCCAATTGAACCAGCTACTTGTCTTGACGTATTTTGCGTTGCTGTACCGTGAGAAATTAATTTCATCGGCAGTGCATTCATACCAGCTGTCATAATTGGCATCATAATGAATGACATACCAATTGAGCGTATAATATAATCCGTCATAATAACGCTATACGGTGTATCCATCGATAACGTTGTAAATTTATATGTCGCAAATGTTGTAATGGCTAATCCGACAATTGCTAACGGACGAATACCATACTTATCAAATAGTTTACCTGCAACTGGTCCCATGATCCCCATAATTAATGATCCTGGAAGTAATAATAAACCAGATTCCATCGGTGTAAAACCGCGAATGTTTTGCAAGTATACTGGAAGTAATAACATACCTCCGAATAAGGCCATCGTTACAATCGCGTTAATTACTAATGTGAAAGTGAACGTCGGATATTTAAATACTTGTAAATCGAGCATTTTATTGTCTGTTGTTAACTCTCTCCAAATAAATACAGCTAAACCAATGACACCGATGATAAGTGTTATAACAACTTCTGCACTAGTCCAGCCATTATTTCCAGCTTCACTAAATCCGTACAGTAAGCTACCTAGTCCAATACTTGAACTAATAACACCGAATACATCTAACTTTGTTTTAGACACTGGCTGAGCTAGTGTAAAGAATTTTAAAGATAAGAACGTAATAATTAAACCGATAACAAACATCCCATAGAACATTAAGTTCCAGCTATAGTTTTCAATTACCCAACCTGTTACAGTTGGTCCGATAGCTGGTGCTAAAATCATCGCTACCCCAAGTAGTCCCATAGCTGCTCCGCGTTTATTAGGCGGGAATAATGTCATGAAGATATTCATACCAACTGGCATTAAAATACCTGCACCAACCGCTTGAATAACGCGGCCCGTCATCATCATTGTGAAGTTTCCTGATGTAGCACAAATGATAGATCCTACAGTGAAGAATAACATTGCTGCTATGAATAATTTACGATACGTAAACCGTGAAACTAAAAATGCACTGATTGGTACTAAAATTCCGTTTACAAGCATGAAGCCTGTAATTAACCATTGTGCTGTTGAAGTTGATACGTTAAATTCGTTCATTAATGGAGGCAGTGCAACATTAATGATCGTTTGGTTTAAAATAGAAACGAACATACCGAGAATTAATACAGCTACAACTGCTTTTACATTCACATTCTCTACCGGCAATTGTCTCTTCAGCATTTCTTTTTCCTGTTTTACTTGCTCTTGCTTCCCTGTTTCTAATTCCACTACGTTAGAAGCTTCTGTTTCTTGTTTTTGTTCAAGTTCTTTCTCTACTGTTTCTGCTTGACTTACTTCTATCTTACTTACGGCTGGGACTTGTTCTTCTCCCACATTCGTTTTTTTCTTTCGTAAAAGACGATTTATAAGGAAGAAGACGATTATACAAAATAGTGCATATCCTACAATTGCAATTGAGGACATCTCATCTCCCCCTTACTTATGAATACGAACTGACACATTCATTCCAGGAACAATATTTACTGATTTACTATGATCTAAAGAAATTTTAACTGGTACAACTTGCTTTACTTTCGTATAGTTCGCTGTTGAGTTACTTGATGGTAACATCGAGAATGTATTCGCCGTTGTTAATCCAACTTGTTCTACTTTTCCTGTTAACGTTGTATCTGGGTATGCATCTACATACACATCTACTGTTTGGCCTTTTTGAACATCATCAATATTTGTTTCTTCAATATTTGCTGTTACCCATAAATTGTTCATATCAAATGCGTAAGCAATTGGGCTTCCTGCTCCAACGAACGCATTAGTTGTTGCGTTTGATTGTACAACTGTTGCATTTTGTGGAATTGTTACATCTACTGTTTGCTCACCATTTGCTCCTGCTACAGTAACCGCACCTAATTTATCGTTCTCATTGTAGTTTTTTCCTACTTCAGCTTTCCAGTCTGTTAATTTACCTGCTACTGGTGATGCAATTGGGATTACTTTCCCATCAATCTTTGCATTTTCTGTTTTTAAATAGTTTTCCGATTGATTGTAATAGTAATAACCGCCAATACCGCCGCCAACTAATACAATTAATGTGATAATGTTGATAATTACCATTCTTCGAAACTGATTCATTGCATTCCTCTCCTTATATCGCATATAATTTTTTTCTAAACTATTTACACCCTTAGTGTTTATATTGTTTAATTGTTAATTATATTAACCTTTAAACAAAAAAAGCACACCTTTTACGATGCAAACTATGTTTTGTCTGCATCCTAGCGGTGCTGATTTCTAAAGGACTATCGTTTATAATTATAAATAATTATCCCGAATCTACAACCAACAATTTAAACTTATATGTTGTTTAAACAACATTACACTATACATGTGTTGTTTAAATTCAAAAAATTAAACGAGGTGAAGTAAAAATGTCTATTAAAAATACAAATGATCCACGTGTAAAACGAACGAGACAACTCATACAGGATGCTTTTGTCGCTTTAGTAGGCGAAAAGGGCTTCGAAAATGTAACTGTGCAACATATCGCGGAACGTGCTCCTGTAAATCGCGCTACATTTTATAGCCATTACCATGATAAATATGATTTATTAGACAAAAGCATAGAAGAAATGTTAGAAAAATTAGCTGAAGTCATTAAACCACAAAATCGAAATAAAGAAGATTTTCAGCTCACTTTTGATTCACCGCATCCAACCTTTTTAGCTTTGTTTGAACATATAGCAGAAAATGTGAACTTCTATAACGTTATGCTTGGTGATAAAGCCGCTGGAAACTACTCTTATAAAATGATGAAAACAGTCCAAACACATTTAACATTAAGCTTATCTATTTCACAACCTGATGATGAAGAACTCATGGTTCCTCGTGACATTCTTATTAGTTATGTTACAGGGGCTCATATCGGAATGATTATGTCATGGTTAAAAAGAGGCATGATTTATACCCCGCATTTCATGGCAATGCAATTAACTCGCTTAATTATTTTAGGAGCCCATACTGCAGCAGGATTAGAACGACCGTTTTAAAAATGGAAAAAGCGAAGGAAATTATCCTTCGCTTTTTTCTATTAATTAAATGTAATGTTATGTACAGCCTCTTTATCAAGACGTTTAATAACTTCCACAATTAACTTCACTGCGTTTTCATAATCATCACGATGTAACATCGCTGCATGAGAATGAATGTAGCGTGTCGCAATCGTAATTGCCATAGACGGAATACCGTTTACAGAAATGTGAATTGCTCCTGCATCCGTTCCCCCGCCCGCTACAGAGTCATATTGGTATGGAATTTGTAATTCATCAGCAACATCAACTACGAAATCACGTAAACCTGTATGACCAATAACAGAAGCATCATATAAAATGATCTGCGGTCCATCGCCCATTTTACTTTGCGCTTCTTTTGCCGTTACACCTGGTGTATCCCCAGCAATACCAACATCTACAGCGAATGCGATATCGGGCTTAATATAGTTTGCAGATGTTTTCGCACCACGAAGACCAACTTCTTCTTGTACAGTACCAACGCCGTATACAACGTTTGGATGCTTTTCATCTTTTAATTGTTTTAATACGTCAATTGCAATTGCACAACCAATTCGGTTATCCCATGCTTTTGCAAGTAACATCTTTTCATTCTTCATCACTTGGAATTCGAAGTACGGTACAACTTGATCTCCTGGTCGTATGCCCCACTCCATCGCTTCTTCTTGGCTAGAAGCACCAATATCGATGAACATGTCTTTAATTTCAACTGGCTTTTTACGAGCTTCTGGAGGTAAAATGTGCGGTGGTTTTGAACCAATTACACCTGTTACATCTCCTTTACGCGTTACAATCGTTACGCGCTGTGCAAGCATAACTTGCGACCACCAGCCACCCACCGTTTGGAAACGAAGGAAGCCTTTGTCATCAATTTGCGTAATCATAAAGCCAACTTCATCTAAATGACCTGCAACCATAATTTTCGGGCCGTTTTCTTCCCCAACTTTTTTCGCAACTAAACTTCCTAAATTGTCAGTAGAAAGTTCATCTGCAAACGGCTCAATATATTTCTTCATTACTTCACGTGGTTCGCGCTCGTTACCCGCAATACCGCGTGCGTCTGTTAATTCTTTTAGCATTGTCAATGTCTCGTCTAATTTTATCATTGCCAACACCCTCCTTTTTCTTCAGTCACTTTATTATACAAAAGGAAATTGAAATATTCAAAAATTAAATTAGTATCCTTGTGTTTGACGCTGATGATTTACTTCATTTTTATCTAAATATGCTTTTTCAATTTCATCTTGTTCAAATTCAAGCGCTTGTCCAAGGCGAAGATAGCTTGTAAATAGTTCAATATAGTTCGTAATAGAAGGCTGATCTGTAAAACGAATTACTTTCGCATATGTGTCTAAGAAAATTTCTACTTGTGTTTTATTCGTTTGCGCACATTTATAGAATAAGAAATTTTTATCAATTCCTAAATCGATTCCGATTGATAAAATAAAATGCAAACCATCTACGTATTCTTCTAATATTACTTCACGTTCTGAAGCTGGTTTATTGCTCCAATATTTAAAACAACGTGTTTCATTTGCAAGTTCTCCAATTTCTACAAGAAGAGCTAACATTTTTTCTTTTAACAATTTCTTCGGTTGTAAGTCATGTTCTTTCACAATACGGTCATCTAATTCTTTTTGTAATTTAAATAGTTGTAGTAAGTCCATTCTATTGTCCTCCTCCAACATCGCATTTTCCGCAACAATGTTGTTTCATCTCAAAGTTCATTATTATTTTTCGTTTCTTATTAACAAGTCAGCTACCTACATCTTTATAAAGATAGTTTGTCCTTAATTTGCAAATACGTTTCAATCATCACTCATATATTGTTCACTTGATGAAAGTTCCATATCATCTTTCCATTATAGCAGTGTCGTTTCTGCTAGGAAAGATGCACTTCTCACGAATGAGTTCAAATAAAGTGAAACTTTAATAAGTGGGGGGGTTTTGTTCATCCCCACTTATTATTAGCCTTCACCAATCGGGCTTTTACGGGCAGCCCGGCTCCCACCTAACTTCTTTGCTCCAGCTGAATTTTGAGGTGGGAGTTTTACTGCCCGCAAATAGAGGGATAAAAAAAGTCAGGAGGATTCTCCTGACTTTATATATACATTCTTTTATATCGCTATAGCTTTTATATTGATTTTGTCATATCGATAACGACACATCCGTTAATCTTTCCTACTTTCATGTAAAAGCCTCCTCGTTATCGTTACAAAAGTTCTTACAAGCACATCTTAATATACTTGAGCAAGAAATAACGATAATAAGTGGAGGATTTTACAATAAATGCAAATAAAAAAACCTTAGAAGAAAATCTTCTAAGGTTTTAAACAATTAGTTAATGTTGTTTTTTGCAACTGTTGCTAATTCAGCGAAAGCTTTTTCGTCATGAACAGCTAAGTCAGCAAGCATCTTGCGGTTAACTTCGATGCCAGCATTTTTTAAACCGTGCATTAAGCGGCTGTAAGAAAGACCATTCATACGAGCTGCTGCGTTGATACGTGTAATCCATAATTTACGGAAGTCACGTTTCTTTTGACGACGGTCACGGAATGCATACATTAGAGATTTCATAACCTGTTGGTTAGCAACCTTAAATAATGTACTCTTAGAACCGTAGTAACCTTTTGCTAATTTTATAACTTTTTTACGACGTTGACGAGTAACTGTACCACCTTTTACTCTTGGCATAATATTACCTCCTAGTTTGTTCTATATATCAGCCGAACTTATTTTAAGTTGTCAAGCATTTGACGAATGCGTTTGAAGTCACCAGCGCTAACTACACCAGCTTTACGTAGTTTACGTTTAGCTTTTGTAGATTTGTTAGCGAATAAATGGCTTGTGTAAGCGTGAGAACGCTTCAGTTTACCAGATCCAGTCTTTTTGAAACGCTTTGCAGCGCCGCGATGAGTTTTTTGTTTAGGCATAGGTATTTCCTCCTCTATCTATTACTTATCGTTTTTCGGTGCTAAAACTAAGAACATACTACGTCCTTCCATTTTAGGCTTAGATTCAATTGTACTAACTTCAGCACAAGCTTCTGAGAAGCGATCTAAAACACGTTGACCGATTTCTTTATGAGTAATGGCACGTCCTTTAAAGCGAATTGACGCTTTAACCTTGTCGCCTTTCTCTAAAAACTTGACAGCATTACGAAGTTTTGTGTTAAAGTCATGTTCATCAATTGTTGGACTTAAACGAACTTCTTTCATGCTAATTACTTTTTGATTTTTGCGCTGTTCTTTTTCTTTCTTCTGTTGCTCAAAGCGGAATTTACCGTAGTCCATAATGCGGCATACTGGTGGTTTCGCATTTGGAGCAACCAATACTAAATCAAGATTAAGACCTGCAGCTAAGTCTAAAGCGTCATTACGAGACTTGATTCCAAGTTGATCGCCGTTTGCGCCAACTAAGCGTACTTCACGTGCACGAATTTGCTCGTTAATCATCATATCCTTGCTAATAGTAAGCCACCTCCAAGGTTTTCTTAGAATACGTTTTGCAATTGTAGAACCCGAACAAAAAAAGTGCGGGCACACGGCACCCACACTTGTAATATCTCTAGTAAGAAATACATTTACCTGCTAACTGCGAATGCGTCCATCAGGTGAGAAGCGGGTGCTTCTACTTGTCAAAACCATATTCTATTATCCTTGATGAGTTTATCATAGGACATGACGTCTGTCAAGAAGACGCAATATGTTTTACTAACAACAAGAAATATTGTAACAAACAACCAGCATACTTGCAATACTTTTTTATGATAAGTATTGTTTGGTTATTTTTTCTAGATTTTCTTTTTTATTATACATAAAAAAGCCGCGGTATACCGCGGCTCTTTCTTATCGTTTTCCTTCTACCTTAATCATGTCAACAAACGCATCTAATGCGATTGTTTCTGATTTTTGCTCGCCATATTTACGTACGTTAACGCCATTTTCAGTAACTTCATTGTCACCTACTACAAGCATGTACGGAATCTTTTGCATTTGTGCTTCACGGATTTTGTAACCAATTTTCTCTTCACGAGTGTCTAATTCAACACGGATACCAGCACGTCGTAATTCATCTTGTACTTTCTTCGCATAGTCTAAATGTACTTGCGGAGAAACTGGAATTACTTGCGCCTGAACTGGAGCTAACCAAGTTGGGAATGCGCCTTTGTATTCTTCAATTAAGAAGGCTACGAAACGTTCCATAGTTGATACAACACCACGGTGAATTACAACTGGACGATGTTGTTTACCGTCTTCACCAACGTAAGTTAATTCAAAGCGTTCTGGAAGTAAGAAGTCTAATTGTACAGTTGAAAGTGTTTCGTCTTTTCCAAGAGCAGTACGAACTTGAACGTCAAGTTTCGGACCATAGAATGCCGCTTCACCTTCAGCTTCATAGTAATCAAGACCCATTTCATCCATAGCTTCTTTTAACATACCTTGTGCTTTTTCCCACATCTCATCATCAGCATAATACTTTTTAGTATCTGCTGGGTCACGATAAGATAGACGGAATGAATAGTTTTCTAAACCGAAATCTTTGTACACTTCTAACGTTAAGTTTACAACACGTTTTAATTCTTCTTTAATTTGATCTGGACGAACGAAAATGTGCGCATCATTTAAAGTCATTCCGCGTACACGTTGTAATCCAGATAATGCTCCAGACATTTCATAGCGGTGCATTGTTCCAAGTTCCGCAATACGGATTGGTAATTCACGGTAGCTGTGAATATCGTTTTTATAAACCATCATATGGTGAGGGCAGTTCATTGGACGAAGAACTAACTCTTCATTATCCATTTCCATTGATGGGAACATGCCATCACGGTAATGGTTCCAGTGACCAGAAGTTTCATAAAGTTCTCTACTTCCTAATACTGGAGTGTATACGTGATCATAGCCTAAGCTTGCTTCTTTATCAACGATGTAACGCTCGATAATACGGCGAATTGTTGCACCTTTTGGTAACCAAAGTGGTAAACCTTGTCCTACTTTTTGGCTATTAGTAAATAGTTTTAACTCTTTACCTAATTTACGGTGATCGCGCTCTTTCGCTTCTTCAAGCATACGTAAGTGCTCATCTAATTCTGCTTTCTTAACGAATCCAGTACCGTAAATACGTTGTAACATTTTATTATTGCTATCGCCGCGCCAGTAAGCACCAGCAACACTTAATAATTTAAACACTTTAATCTTCCCTGTAGATGGAAGGTGAACACCACGGCAAAGGTCGAAGAATTCGCCTTGCTCATAGATTGAAATAACTGCATCTTCTGGAAGATCGTTAATTAAATCTAATTTTAACTCATCGCCGATTTCTTCAAAGCGACGAAGTGCTTCTGCACGTGGTACTTCATGACGAACGATTTCTAAGTTTTCGTTCACGATTTTTTGCATTTCTTTTTCGATTTTCTTGAAGTCCTCAACTGTAATTGCTTCTTCCATATCAATATCGTAGTAGAAGCCATTTTCGATTACTGGACCAATGCCAAGCTCAAGCTTAACATCTTTATATAAACGTTTTAACGCTTGTGCTAAAAGGTGAGCTGTTGAGTGGCGTAAAATATATAAGCCATCTTCAGAATCTAATGTAATAATAGAAACTGCACCATCTTCTTCGATTGGTGTAACAAGATCAATCATCTCATCGTTTAATTTTCCAGCCACAGCTTTTTTCTTTAAGCCTGGGCTAATAGAAGCTGCGATTTCTTCAGTTGTTACTCCTTTTGGAAACTCCTTCACAGCTCCATCAGGGAAAGTAATTTTAACTACATCTGCCATCACTGGTCACTCCTCTTTTTTTTCAAAATAAAAAACACTCATCCCATAAAAAGGGACGAGTGTTGAATTCGTGGTTCCACCCTTGTTCCAATTAACCTTATTGTTAATTGCTCAAGTTCAACATAACGGTGTTGTCCGTTAGCAATTACTAGAAAAACGTTCACTGCTAAAGTTTAGAGGTGGTAAGTAATAATCCCGTACTAGGAAGCTCGCACCCTAAGGCTTCCCTCTCTGAAAATCGTAGATAACTACTCATGTCCTCATCATGACATTTCAATATATTTCATTTATGTAGGTAATTATATGCTCAAAAACTTAGAAAATCAAGGGCGTTACCTTTATTTTTTAAATTTTTCACATTGCGCTCAAACTCATGCAAACCATGTAATTGGACCCGTTCTTGAAATACATTTCGCAAAGTAACAATCATGTTATGATCTTGTTCTTTCGTATATAAATAAATCTTTTTCGGCGAAATAGAAAGAAGTGGTGCAATTACTTTCGTATCGATATATACATCCTGTTTCTTTAATAATTCTTCATCTATATATTGAACCAATTTCTCCTGTTTTAAACGCCTACCTTTATCATCATAGAAAATAAAACTTTCATCAAAAATAAGATGTACACAGGACAAACGTGATTTCCGGCTACTTACTTGTTGGCGAAGTGTCTCAATGAATATTTGGTATTCCTGCTCCATCTTATACTCATCAATTGCAACTTCAGCAAGCTTAGTTACCATTTCCCTATATGTACGAAGACGAAAACGAACGTATGATGAAAACGAGAATGAGAGCGGATCACAAAGCCATTCATTCAAAGACGACGCAATATAAGATTCAAATTTTTGACGTGTTAAATCACTAGCTACTCCTTTTCTTCTTTCCTTTAAAATCTCATGTGCCATATGCAATATTTGATGACACTCTTCTTGTTCTTCATAAAAAAACTTTTCCTTTAAAATGGTATGAATCCATTCA
Source organism: Bacillus sp. FDAARGOS_1420 (assembly GCF_019344915.1). Classification (NCBI taxonomy): domain Bacteria; kingdom Bacillati; phylum Bacillota; class Bacilli; order Caryophanales; family Bacillaceae; genus Bacillus; species Bacillus sp. FDAARGOS_1420. The sequence goes on from NZ_JAHWJB010000002.1 coordinate 3,590,012, forward strand.
TTTTGTTTCACATTCATAATGAAATATAGTAATACTGGCAATAAAATCTTTTCAATATAATTTGATTCACATAATGGTATATGAATAACAACCTTTTGTTCGTTTAAATATACACTTGTTTCCTTATATAAGGATTCTGTTCTTTTCGTTAGTTGTCTGTATACGTACACAGCATCATTTTTTTCTTCGAAGCAAATTTCAATCACTTTTGTCCCCCCTTTTATCCCCGCTCTAAAGGATTGCATCTATACGTTACAAATCCTATAAGAGTCCGATCTATGGAAGTTCACTCTTAGTAGAAACCTATCTCCCATCGTTAGAACATCCACTCGATATGGCTTGCTAATTTTATATATATTAAGGGACGGAGAAAAAAATGATACAAGCTACTCTGAAAAAATGATTAAAATAAAGTGAAGCTTTAATCAGTGGAGGTTTTGTCCATCCTCCACTGATTATTAGCCCGCACCAATCGGGCTTTTACGGGCAGCAGGACTCCCACCTAACTTCTTTGCTTTACAGCCGAATTTTGAGGTGGGAGTCTTACTGCCCGCCAATAGCGGGATAAAAAAGAGCAAGCTTCTCAGCTCGCTCTTTACTTATTACGACGATTTTTCCCGCCAATTGGGATTGGCTTCGCTAAATATTTAATTCGTTCCATAATACGGGCCGCTTTCATCTCTTCTGCTTCACCGCGCTGTGTATACGTTAAATGATGTTCCAACTGTTTGAAATCAAAATTAGATGTAAAGAACGTCGGTAAGTTTTCCAACATACGGAATTGCAAGATTGCACCGAGTACATCATCACGTACAAAACTTGACATCGCTTCTGCCCCGATATCATCTAACATTAATACTTGTACACGTTTGACAGCATCAATCTTTCCGCTAATCGAATTATCTTGAATCGAACTTTTGATTTCACGTAAAAATTCAGGGAAGTATACGAGCATCGAACTAATTTTCTTTCGCGCAAGCTCATTTGCAATTGCCCCTAAAAGATACGTTTTCCCCACACCAAATTTACCGTACAAATATAAACCTTGTGCTTTTTTACCTGGTTCGTATGTGTTTAAAAATTCATTCGTTGCACCTATTGCATCAATACGTGCATCTAAATCTGAAGGGTCTAAATTTTCCATAGTTGCCTGCAAAATGTCAACTGGCATATATACACTTTGAACGAGTTTTTCATATTTTTTTCTCTCATCATATGCTACTTTTCTAATACAACGATCGTATTGAATATCAATCATCTTACCTTGAATGACGAGCTTCGGCTCATATCCTTGTAGCATATTTTTACATGACCCTAAATCTGGACAATCCGCACACCCTACACTTTGTCCAATATATTCATATAACTTCACAAGACTTCGTTCAATCATAGAAGTCGTTACTTCACCTTTATGTTCGTCTATAAATTCTTTCACACGAGGGTGCGCCATCACTTCTGCCTTTAAGACTTCATATCTATTTTTAAAGTTTTTATTTTCCATTAATTTCGTAAATGAATTTTGAATATGCTCCATTTTCTCACCTCAAAGAGCGTTCATTTTCTTTTATTAATCACGCTTATATTTTTTCAATACTTCTTCTAATCGTTTCCGTTCATCTTCTAACGTACTTGCATCTTTTTTCGCACTTACGTCATTTTTTACAGGTTCTTTCTCTTCTTCTTTCGACTCTTCCTTAAGCCAATCTGGTACCATTTCTTTTCGCACTGTTTTCTTCGCTGTACGACCTTTTTTCTTCGTCTCAGCCCACTCTTGATATTGACGATTCTCTTCTTTTGCTAGCGCCATCGCCTCGCCTACTGTACCGACCTTTTTTCGAGCCCAATGTCCAGCAATCTTCTCGACATACGTTTTAGCAAGCTTCATATCTGAGCGTAGCATAACGTAATAAATAAGTACATTCACAACCCCTGGCGTTAACTTTTGATTTATCATTACATCCTCAACGATTTGCAAGTCCGCTTTCGTCGCCTCTGCACCGCCTGAAATCTCTTTCAATAGTTGTTTTGGCGAGATTTCCTCTAACTGCTTCATTAGCATCTCTTCTTGCGTAGATGGCTCTTTCTCTTTCATTGTACGAGCAGCATGAGGTTGCACTCTTTCACTTAATACAGGTAACGCTTGACCATTTTCGAATTGATACCAATCGCGTGCTCCCTTCCGAAGCCTTTCGATATCAATTGTTTGCACTTCTGTCACTGCGCCAAGAACGATATTTTGCATCGATAACACATCCACACCGTACACATAAGCGAGTGTAATAACACATTCTCTCACTTGATCTGTAATCGCCTTTTTAGGAACAAGCGCTGATAGTCCGTCTACAAATAAAGAGAAATCAAAGAAGTCGTTCCAAACTTTCGGAGCATCCCCATTCTCGTTACTTGGCATAATTGTCGTTTTCGGGATACGCAGTTCTTCTTGCGCATATTCAAACTGACCTGGGTTAAACGAATCAAATATATCGTTGAAGGAGCGCGTAACATTTTCATAAGAACCAAAATCGAATTCTTCTTCTAAGAAATATTGCTTTACTTGGTTGTATTTTGTCCGACTCAAGCGATTATATAAAAAGATACTTAAAACAATATCATCAAAAAACTGCTTCGGAGATAAAGGTGGTTGCAATTCATATATAAACATTCGAATATCTTTTTCTTTCTTAATATATACATTTAAAAGACCAATCGCTTCTAACTTTACTCGTTCCCCATATATTTCAGGAAGTTGCATTTGCATAGTCACCATAAGGGAGTGATGTGTATTCTCTTTTCCAAACACACGATCTTGCTCTAACTCTCCCCATAGTGTCATGTATAAGCTAAAAGCTCTACTACCTATTAACGGCTGATACAACATCGTTAATACTTTCCGGTCGTAATTATGTAACAACCCTTTCGCACTTACTTTATAACGATCAATCGGCAATAGCTCCATCCATGACTGTTTTTCCATTCTTGCTTTTCCTTTCTCTCATCCAATCTAACCTACATTTCACTCGTTCTATCTTTATTATATAATTTATTAGCGAAAAAGAGCTATTAGCTTCCGCTTCTAGCTCTCTTATCTCGTTTACTTACAGTATATAAAGAGATTTCTTCTACTCTCTCTCTTTTTGCAGTATATCTTTTAATTCTTCAATAAATACATTTAAATCTTTAAATTGACGATACACAGAAGCAAAACGTACGTAAGCAACATCATCAATATCACGAAGTTCTTCCATAACAATTTCACCAATCATATCACTTTTCACTTCTGATATACCTAAGTTACGAAGTTCACGCTCCACACTTTGTGTTACTTCCTCTAACTGCCTTAAAGATACAGGTCTTTTTTCACACGCTTTAATTAAACCGCGTAAAATTTTCTCTTTATTAAACTCTTCTCGTGTTCCTTCTTTTTTAACAACGATAAGAGGTGATTCTTCTACTCTTTCAAAGGTCGTAAAGCGACTTAAACAACTTTCACACTCTCTTCTTCTTCGAATAGAGCGCCCCTCGTCTACCGGACGCGAATCTAACACTCTTGTTCCATTATGAAAACAGGATGGACAACGCAATTCATTCACTCCTTTACACTATAATCTTTATTCTTTCGCTACTCACCTACATGTGAAAATATATATACAATATTATATAACTCATTCTTCTATAATGACCACTCTAAGTTATTACATATCATGATCCTATTTTATATAAACTAAAAAAGAGGTGCATTATACACCTCTTTACATTTTAAATCAATTATGTTCTTTTTTAAAGAGCTTTTGTTTCTCTCTGCTTAATTTCGAAGCTACCAGTGCCTCGAGGAAGCTCGATGCTCTCACGCGTTTTCGCGTTTAAACCTTCTGCAATATATTCTGCAGCAACATTTGGATCAATACGATCCCCACAAGTATAAACATCAATACTTGCGTAACCGTGCTCCGGAAAGCTATGAATTGTTAAATGTGATTCCGAGATAATTACTACTCCACTTACACCTTGTGGTGCAAATTTATGAAAAGCAACCTCACGTACTTCAGCACCAGCTCTTAGTGCTGCATCCACAAATAATTGTTCAATATACGGCATGTCATTAAGCTTGTCGAAATCGCAATCCCAAAGTTCAGCAATCACGTGACGACCCATCGTATCCATAGTATCCATTCTACAGTTCCCCCTTGTAAATTTATTCTAACTGTTCGAATTGAAAACTAATTTGCAATTTGGCTTGCTCCACTACCACGGGGGAAAGTTAGTCCAGAGAGGTCCTAACCCTTTAAGTAGTGACTACGTACCTCAGCTCTTAAGTTTACGAGTGTTAGTATACTTTGTTTATTTTCATTTTGCAACAACAGTTTTTTCGATTTTCTGTCATATTTTCCTCTTTACTTTTCCCTAAAAAAAATTAATGATTCACGAATACAGTAATCCCAACGTTTCGTGGTATGTCCACTATTTGAAAATATATTCATATAATTTTTTCCCTTTTCAGAAAAAAATAAAAAAAGAGGGCAAATATTTACTTGCCCTCTCTCTATTTCACTTAAATATGTTGCACATTTTCTTGTTTTGCTAATTCATCAACAACTAACGTTACAAGATCTACAACACGACGAGAGTAGCCCCACTCGTTATCATACCAAGCAAGCACTTTCACTTTACGATCACCCATTACTATTGTAGATAAACCATCAATAATAGCTGAGTGTGTATTTGTATTAAAGTCGATAGACACTAAAGGCTCTTCGCTGAATTCTACAATTCCTTTTAACGCACCGTTTGCAACAGTTTTGAATGCTTCATTAATATCTTCAACTGTTACATCACGTTTTACGTCTACTACTAAATCAACAAGAGACACGTTTGGTGTTGGTACACGAAGTGCCATACCATGAAGTTTTCCGTTTAAGTGTGGAAGAACTTTTGCTAGCGCTTTTGCAGCACCCGTCGTTGTTGGAATGATAGACTGTCCGCAAGCACGCGCTCTTCTTAAATCTTTATGTGGGTTATCAATATTTTTTTGGTCATTTGTATAAGCGTGAACAGTTGTCATTAAACCGTTTTCAATTCCGAACTGCTCATCTAACACCTTTACAACAGGCGCTAAACAGTTTGTTGTACAAGATGCATTTGAAATAACAGTATGTTTTGTAATATCTAATTGGTCTTCGTTCACACCAACTACGATTGTTACATCTTCATTTTTACCAGGTGCTGTTAAAATAACTTTTTTCGCTCCAGCTTCAACATGAAGAATTGCTTTTTCTTTCGAGTTAAATTTACCAGTTGCTTCAATTACAACTTCAACACCTAGATCTTTCCAAGGCAACTCCTTTGGATCGCGGTTGTTTAAAAGGCGAATCATTTTCCCATCAACTAGTAAGTGATCTTCAAATGCTTCCACTGTTCCGTCAAACTTTCCATGAACTGTATCATATTTAATTAAATGCGCTAACGTTTCTGATGGATAGCTTGCATTGATTGCTACAATTTTGAATGCGCTTTCTTTTATTGCTTGACGAAATACCATTCTCCCGATACGTCCAAATCCATTAATTGCCACACGAGTCATAATATGTTATCCCCCTTGAATGCGTTATACTATTTATCTCCAATCCCAATAATAGTATAACACAAAAAGGAGATATGTCACTAAGCATTTTCATTAATTTCACAATTTTTTAATCAATAATGTTCCATTCTTTCAAAATAGAAGCTAATTGTGTTTTCGTTCCAGTAATTGTGCCATCATTATAAATCACCTCATCTGCCTTCTTTACTTTTTCTTCTAATGGCATTTGAGATTGAATACGAGCCGTTGCTTCTTCTTCTGAAAAGTTATTTCGTTTCATTAAACGTTCCAATTGCGTATTCGGTGTGACTGCTACAACTAAAACACGATCAACGAGATTTGTTAATTTACTTTCAAACAAAAGAGGGATATCTAACACAACCGCTTGCATACCTTCTTTTATGTACATCTCCTTTTGTGCATTCATTTCTTCACGCACTGCAGGATGAACAATTTCGTTTAACTGCAATCGTTTTTCTTCATTATAAAAAACGACACTCCCAAGCTTTGGTCGATCAAGCTCTCCATCTTTTTGTAACACTTCCGTTCCGAACACCTCTACAATTTTGTTATATGCCGGTTTTCCTCGTTCTACAACTTCTCGCGCAATAATATCTGCATCAATAACCGGTATACTCATTTCACGAAACATTTCTGATACCGTACTTTTTCCGCTTGCAATGCCTCCTGTTAATCCAATTACTACTGTCATAATAATCCTCCTCACAATATTAAAGGCGCGAAACTAATGTTCCACGCCCATACTTACATTTTCCAAATTCCAATAATAATGAGTAATACCCCAGGCAGGAATGTGAATTTTTGTAACCATTTCATATTTGATAAAATCGTACCGAGCTTCATTCCAATAAATAAAAATAAAGAACTCATAACCGCGACTAATGCCGCCATCATCGCGGGTGCATAACCTAATAAAGATGCACCAATTCCAGCACCAAACGAATCTATAGAAAGAGCGATACCGAGAAGTAGCGCTTCTCCTGCAGAGATAGTTCCTGATTTATCAAAATCCGCAACAGTCGGCTTCCGCAAAATTTGAATCACTAACCCTAGCGAAGCAATTTCTAGTTTCCAAACCTTCTCCTCTTGCTTCGGTTCTTCTTTTTTATCACTTCGAAAAAATTGATATAATACCCAAATACCTATTCCAATAAGAACAAATCCGCCGATACGCGTTGCGATAACAGGTGAAAATATTTTCGCAATCATATGTCCAATTCCCATGGAAACGAGCATTACAGCTGCTGAACAGATCCCGATAATTATAATTGATCTTAGTGGAATTCTTACGCTCCTTAACCCGTATGTTAGCCCTACACTACAGCTATCTAAGCTTAATGTAAAAGCTAATAAAATAAGAGATAAATAAAGGTACATCGGTAAGCTCCTCCCTTATACATAGCTCTGCTCTATGTATATGACAAATGCCTATCCGATGTTATCCCTTTTCTATGTTCTAGGTTGGCAAATTGGGCAGTAATGTGTTCCCCTTCCGCCAACAACTGTTTTTTCTAATAGCGTACCGCAAGTCACACACGGTTCTCCTTTTTTCCCATATACATTTAGAAGTTCCTGGAACGAACCAATTTGTCCTTGTGAATTAATATACGTTCTAATTGTACTTCCGCCTCGCTTAACAGCTTCGCCCAGCGTTGTAACAATCGCCTCGTAAATTCTTTCTATTTCTTCTTCTGTTAAAGATGCAGCTTCTCGTTCTGGGTGAATTTGAGAACGGAATAACACTTCATCTACATATATATTTCCAAGCCCTACTAAAAGACGCTGATCTAATAATACGACTTTTATTTTTCGATTTGTTTTTTGCAATCTTTCTTGTAAATACTGCGGTGTTAATTCAGCATCAAATGGCTCCGGGCCTAAGTCAGCAAGAGGCATTTGATTCAACTCTTCACCTTTCTTAAAGAGATGCATCGTACCAAATTTTCTCACATCTTTATAATGTAATTCAGTTCCATCTGTAAATAAGAAACGGACGTGCGTATGTTTATCAATCGGCTCATCCTCTTGATGAAGTAAAAACTTACCTTCCATGCGCAAATGTGAAACAATGACATAATTCGTTACATATAAAAGCAAAAACTTTCCTCTTCGCTTTATATTTTCAATTGTCTCGCCTCTTAGCATTTCTTTAAAAATTTCTGCATCATCCGGTCGTTTTACTATTTTGGGATAAGTAATAACGACATCTTCAATCGTTTTTCCTGTTACAAGATTTTCAAGCGTCCGTCTAACGTTTTCAACCTCTGGTAATTCCGGCATTTCATCACGTCCTTATTTCGCATCGTACCAAGTTGGACCGTAAGAATAATCAACTTTCAATGGAACGGCTAGTTCAATTGCATGCTCCATTACTTCAGGTACAAGCTTCTCTAATTTTTCAATTTCTTCTTTTGGTGCTTCAAATATCAATTCATCGTGTACTTGCAGAAGAAGACGTGCTTGTAATCCTTCTTCTTCTAGACGATCTGCCATAATAATCATCGCTTTTTTAATAATATCAGCCGCACTACCTTGAATTGGTGTATTCATAGCTGTACGCTCAGCAAAGCTACGTAAATTGAAATTACGACTCGTAATTTCCGGAATATAACGGCGACGATTTAATAATGTAACCACATATCCTTTTTGTTTCGCGTCTTTTACGATTTCATCCATGTATTCTTGTACACCAGGGAAACTTTCTAAATACTTTTCAATAAATTCCGCTGCTGCTTTTCTTGTAATTCCTAAGTTTTGCGAAAGACCATAATCACTAATACCATACACAATTCCGAAGTTAACAGCTTTTGCTTGTCGTCTCATGTTAGATGTTACTTCATCTTTCCCAACACCAAATACATCCATAGCTGTTTTCGTATGAATATCCATGTCATGTTGGAACGCTTCAACTAATCCTGGATCATTTGCAATATGAGCAAGCACACGAAGTTCGATTTGTGAATAATCAGCCGCGTACATGATCCATCCTTCTTCTGATGGAACGAATGCCTGACGAATCTTTCTTCCTTCTTCTAATCGAATCGGGATATTTTGTAAGTTCGGGTCTGTTGAACTTAATCGACCTGTTTGCGTTAATACTTGATTAAAACGAGTATGGATTTTAGATGAATCTTCATGTACAACTTTCAATAAACCTTCAATGTAAGTTGAATTTAGCTTTCCTAATTGACGGTAATGTAAAATATTCGGAATAATTTCATGACGATCCATAAGTTTATCTAATACATCCGCCGATGTAGAATAACCTGTTTTCGTCTTTTTAATAACTGGTAAGTTTAAATTCTCAAACAGAATAACCCCAAGTTGCTTCGGTGAATTAATATTAAATTCTGTTCCCGCAAGCTTATAAATTTCCTGTTCCATTTCCTTTAATCTACCTGCAAGTTCTTCTCCCATATTACGAAGACGCTCCGTATCAACTTTTACACCTTTCACTTCCATATCAGCTAATACACGTGCAAGTGGTAATTCTAATTCCGTAAATAATTCATATTGCTCGTTCTTTTTTAATTCTTCTAAGAACGTTTGCTTTACATCATATAATACATGCACTTTACGAGCTACATGCTCCGCTACTACCTCTAGCTCCGGAACAGCACGCTTCGCACCTTTTCCGTAAACTTCTTCATCCGATTTTACGGCATGCGTTTCTTTCATTTTCGCTACAGTACGGAAATCTTTATCCGTATCAGCTGGATCAAGTAAATAAGCAGCGATTAATAAATCAAAGTCAATCCCTTGAATATCTACACCTTTCCACTTGAGAGCAACGATAGCACGCTTCGCATCAAATGTATGTTTTCTCATTTCTCCATTTGCAAGCCACTCTTTAAAAGCATCCGATTTAAGAGCAACATCGGCCGGAATGAAGTAACAACCATTTTCATTTTGAATACCAAAACCTTGAATATCGGCTTTATGATAATTATCTTCTTGCACTTCAACAATAAGCGCACTATCTTGCTGAAGCATTTCTTCTGTAACTTCTTCTACAATATCAAATGTAATATCATCTAATTCAGCTGGAGCCGTTTCCTCCGGCGTAACACCTAACTTATTTAAAAGGGATGTAAATCCTAAATTCTCGAACATTGGAATCAAATCGCTTGGTTCATACCCTTTATATTCCATATCATCTACATGCACAGTAATCGGTGCATCTGTAATAATAGTCGCAAGTTCTTTACTCATAAGAGCTTGTTCTTTATTCGCTTCTAACTTTTCTTTTAATTTCTTTCCACTCACTTGATCTAAGTTTTCATATACTGCTTCTACTGTTTCAAATTGCGTTAATAATTTAATGGCGGTCTTCTCACCAACACCTGGTACACCTGGAATGTTATCCGATTGGTCTCCCATTAAACCTTTCATATCGATAATTTGCTTTGGTGATAAGCTATATTTCTCAAATAAAGCTTCTTTCGTATATTCATCTACTTCCGTAATCCCTTTGCGAGGAATACATACGAGTGTATTATCTGAAACAAGTTGCAGTAAATCTTTATCTCCTGAAATAACTTTAACATGAAACCCTTGCTCACTCGCTTCTTTCGCTAACGTTCCCATAATGTCATCCGCTTCATAATTTTCCAGCTCATAACGCGGTACATTGAATGCATCAAGCACCTCACGAATAAACGGGAATTGCTCTGATAACTCAGGTGGAGTCTTTTGACGCCCTCCCTTGTAATCACTATACGTTTTATGACGGAATGTTGTTTTCCCCGCATCAAACGCCACAAGCATATGCGTCGGTTTTTCTTCCTCTAGTATCCTCATTAACATCATTGTAAAACCATAAATTGCGTTCGTATGTATACCTTTGTCGTTATTTAAAAGCGGTAGTGCAAAGAAAGCACGATACGCGATATTATTACCATCTACTAATACGACTTTTTTTTCCAAACTACAAACCTCCCCATACATATTTGAAACGATTTTTCCCACACAAAAAAACCGTTCCTGTCCTCTCTCTATATTAACATGACTAATAGAGAGAAGAAAAATAACGGTTTTTTTCTATCATATATAAACAGACTTACATTGGCATAAAGGGAAGTGACGAGAATAGCATAACTACTCTCGTCCAAAATTACTCCTTGGATGAAGGGGTTTTCATATATTATATTAACAGAGCTTTATTAATATTTAATTAAGCCATTGTTAATATATTGTAAATATCCTTCATCCTATTTTTCAGTAGCTGATTTTGGTAAAACAACTGTAAATGTTGTTCCTTCCCCAACCTCACTATCCACCGTAATCGTACCTTGATGCGCTTCAACTAAATGTTTTACAATTGATAAACCAAGACCCGTTCCACCCGTATTTCTACTTCTTGCTTTATCCACTCGGTAAAAGCGTTCAAAAATACGTGGAATTTCCTCTTTACTAATACCAATTCCAGTATCAGATACTTTTATATAAGCATTATATTTATCTTCTGCCAATTCAACAGAAACAACGCCTCCAGCCGGTGTATATACAATCGCGTTATTAATTAAATTAATAAAGATTTGTTTCAAGCGGCCTGGATCTCCAATAACGGAAACTCGTTTCAATCCATTCACTTGTAAAGAGATTTCTTTTTCACCCGCTTTATTATCAAGCACCATGTGAATGTCTTCAAGAATCCCCTTCATATCAACCGTACCCATATTTAATCTAAACCCTTGCTGCTCGATTTTTGACAAATCTAATAAATCTTCAATTAATCCTTGCATGCGCTCACTTTCTTTTAAAATGATATGTAAGAAATGTTCGCAGAATTTTTTATTATCCATCGCTCCGTCCAAGAGTGTTTCTGAAAAACCTTTAATAGAAGTAATCGGTGTCTTTAGTTCATGAGAAACATTCGCTAAAAAGTCTTTTCTTATTTGTTCTAATTTCTTCAGCTCAGTAATGTCATGGAATACGAGAACAATCCCTTTCCACTCATGGTTCGTCCCAATAATTGGCGCTCCATATACTTCGAAATGCTTTCGCTCAATACTAAGTGGCAATAACATTTGTTTACGCACTTTCACTTCTGTCATAAAAATTTCTTCCACAAGCTCAATAATTTCCGTATGGTGAAATGATTCATAATATAAACGGTCTAAATATTCTTCATCTGTTACGTGGAAAGTCTCCTTATAAGAACGGTTTACAAGGTTTATATAACCACGGCTATCAATTAAAATCATTCCACTTCCCATATTTTCAATTAATGTGTGCAAACGATCTTGTTGCATTTCTTGTTCGAGTGTCATCTCTTGTAAATTACGAGCTAAAATATTAATTGCTTTACTCAGCATTCCTGTTTCATCCGAATGACTTTCATATGCACGCGCTTTATAATTACCCTTCGCTAATTCAATCGCAACTTTCGTAACTGATTCAATCGGCCTAATATATTGTCCTGTAATTTTGACACCTAGGAATACAACTACAAGACAAGCAATGACAAATCCGATAATTAATAATCCCCACGTTTTTTGGTGAACGTCCCTCAAAGTATCAATTGTACTTTTCACCAAAATGTATCCTTGTTTCCCTTCTACATCCTGGACGAACACAGCATGATAAAATTCATTCTTTTGATCTGTTTCTTTCGTAATGACTTTATTTTTTTTCTTTGCTGTTTCGGAAGAAAGTTCTTTAATCATCTCTTGACTAAATGCAGATGGTTGCCCTCCGCTATATTGAACTTTCTTTTTTTCATCAACAAATATAATAGAAGCTGGTATTTTTTCTTCTAACTTTTCAAATACATAAGGCTTTTTTAAAACAGCATCAAACCCTTGCTCTTCTGCTAATACCGCAACATACTGTGTCTCTTTTATCATTCTCTCTTTAGCATGATCTATATAGTAGTTTTCAAATACAGTTTCTAATAATACACCTAGTCCAACTAAAATAAAAACGATAAGAGAAACAAATGTAAAAAGAAGCCTGGAACGAAACTTATTCATCCACTTTTGGCTCCTCTAATTTATAACCTAAACCACGTATCGTTTTAATGTACGTCGGTTTTTTCGTATTTTGTTCAATTTTATCGCGCAAATGGCTAATATGGACATCAACAATTCTTGTATCACCGGCAAAATCATAATTCCATACAGCACTTAATAATTGGTCACGAGTTAATACACGACTTTTATTTTTCGCAAGATAAACAAGTAACTCAAATTCTTTCGGTGTTAATTCCAGTTTCCTTCCTTGGAAGTACGCTTCATAAAACTCCGGTAAAATTTTAAGCTCTGCAATTTTGATGCTCTCTTCATCTGGCGATTCTGAAACTTGTTCTTCCTGCTGTAATTTCGTACGGCGCAAAATCGCCTTCACACGAGCAACAACTTCCCTTGGACTAAATGGCTTCGTCATATAATCATCAGCCCCAAGCTCAAGACCTAGCACCTTATCAAATTCATCATCTTTTGCTGTTAACATTAAAATCGGCGTCATAATACGCTGCAATCGTAATTCTTTACAAACTTCCATACCATCCATTTTTGGAAGCATTAAATCTAATATAATTAAATCTGGGCGTTCTGTAGTCGCTTTTTGAAGCGCCATTTCTCCATCCATTGCTGTAATAACTTCAAACCCAGCTTGTTGTAAATTAAATTCAATTAAAGTTAAGATAAATTCCTCATCATCAACTACTAAAATACGATTGTTCATTCTTTTCCTCCAAGTTATAGACTTGAAACCTTCTTCATCCTAGTATTTTCCCCGTTATTCTCATCATACTAGAAAACAAGGTCTCCCTCAATATAATTGTCTATTCATGGAGCTCGTTTGTACTAGAGTTTCGGAAAATAAAAGCAATCGTAACTTCATTCCCTCTATCCGGTCGCTATCCAAACTTTATAGATGAATCTATCTTTTTTAAATTCTTCTTCCGTATGAACTATAAACTCTCGATTTTGCGCTAGGAAAAACGAAAGAGCATACGCTATTTTATAATCTGGTGTTTCATATCCATCAAATACTTTCCCGTACATTTCATTCGCGATTGAATCGGCCCATACTTCAGCTTCTCTTATCGTTTCAAAAATAATGTCTTCCCTTTCCCATTTCACAGTTATATCACCCTTTCCAAACAAAAAGTAGCGCTAGCATACCCTTAATAAGAATATGACTAACGCTACTTTTATATCATTCTAACTTTCATTTTTTAAAAATTATCTAATGCTTTTTCCATAATGGAAACAGATTTAAAAGGTGGTGTTACTGTTAATGAACCTTTTACAACAGTTTCTCCTTTTTCATCATGAGCAAATACAAGCATATCAATTGTATGTTCCTCCTCTGAAACAGCCACAACTTCAAAGTGGATTTGTAACGTTTCATAATGGTGAACATGTTTCACGAACGTAAGGTCCTTCCTAGTAATATGACTACCTGGACCTGGTAAATATTTCGTAACCGCCGTTGTAATCAGCCCCGTTAGCATAATGCTTGGGACAATCGGCTTTTCATACGGAGTTTGGGATGCGTAATCATGCTGAATATATAATGGATTGGCATCATTCGTTAACCCTAAGTACAATAACAAATCTTTATCCTCAATTTTTTCAGTGATAGATAATTTCTCTCCTACTGTAATTTCATCCATTCTACGACCAATTTGAACTTTTTTCTTTAACATGTTACAACCCCCCCCGATTTTTTCACCTTATTATCCTACTAAAAGCGATACCTTATCCGAAATTTACTGTGATGAGGGCAATGTATAGTATAAGTCTATAGTTTCATTATAGGATACACCAAATGATAGCGTTTTCATATTATTTCAAAAAAACATTTCAATATATAGTAGAAAAAGATTCGGGGCCCCGAATCTTTTTCCACTTATATTTAATTATTAAACAAGAACTTTCATAACGTTACGTACAGATTCTACAGAGCGATCTAACGCTTCTTTCTCATCTGCAAGAAGTTCTAATTCAATAATTTTTTCAATTCCGTTACCACCTAGAATTACTGGTACCCCTAAGTAAAGGTCACTATAACCATATTCACCTTCAAGGTACGCAATAGCCGGTAATACACGGCGTTGATCTTTTAAGATTGCTTCTGTCATTTCAACTAAAGAAGCAGCTGGTGCGTAATATGCACTACCGTTTCCTAATAAGCCTACAATCTCACCGCCACCTTTACGTGTACGTTCTACGATTGCTTCTAAACGCTCTTTTGGAATTAATGTTTCTAACGGAATGCCACCTGCATAGGAATAGCGTACAAGAGGTACCATATCGTCACCATGTCCACCAAGAACAAATCCTGTAATGTCTTTCACAGAAAGGTTTAACTCTTGTGAAATAAATGTACGGAAACGAGCTGTATCTAATACGCCCGATTGACCGATAACGCGCTCTTTCGGGAATCCTGCTTCTTTAAATACAGAATATGTCATTGCATCAACTGGATTTGTTAATACAAGAATAATCGCATTTGGTGAATGTTTTGCAATGTCGCGCGTAATACTTTTCATAATTTTAGAGTTTGTTGCTACTAAGTCATCACGGCTCATACCAGGCTTACGCGCAATACCTGCTGTAATAACGACAACGTCAGAATCAGCAGTATCTGCGTAATCAGATGTACCAATAATGTTAGCATCAAAACCTTGTACTGGGCTCGCTTCTAACATATCTAACGCTTTCCCTTTTGTTGGATTTTCCAGCTGTGGAATGTCCACTAATACAACATCTGCAAGTTCTTTTTGTGCTAATAAGAATGCTGTTGTTGCTCCTGTAAATCCTGCACCGATGACTGAAACTTTCTTGCGTTTGATTGTCATAATTTACCCCCCGCTTTAATTATGCGTTTTTGATTATCGCTACATCCATGTTTTTAATAAGTTCATTAGCGAACTCAGAACATTTCACTTCTGTTGCACCTTCCATTAAGCGTGCGAAATCATAAGTTACTACTTTTGATTCAATTGTTTTCTCAACTGAATCAGTTACTAAATTCGCAGCTTCGTTCCATCCTAAGTGCTCTAATAATAATACACCAGAAAGAAGAACTGAAGATGGGTTTACTTTATCTAAACCTGCATATTTTGGAGCTGTACCATGTGTAGCTTCAAAGATAGCATGTCCAGTCACATAGTTAATGTTTGCACCAGGTGCAATACCAATTCCACCTACTTGTGCAGCAAGTGCATCAGAGATGTAATCTCCGTTTAAGTTCATTGTTGCAACAACATCAAACTCACGTGGACGAGTTAAAATTTGTTGTAAGAAGATATCTGCAATAGAATCTTTTACGATGATTTTCCCAGCCACTTCTGCGTCTGCCATCGCTTTATTCGCTGCATCTTTTCCATCTTTTTCAACAATGCGATCATATTCAGCCCAAGTAAATACTTTGTCGCCGAATTCTTGTTCCGCTACTTCGTAACCCCAGTTTTTGAAAGCACCTTCTGTAAATTTCATAATGTTTCCTTTATGAACTAATGTAACAGAAGAGCGTTTTTCGTTAATTGCATATTGAATTGCAGCGCGAACAAGACGCTTTGTCCCTTCCTCTGAAATTGGTTTAATACCAATCCCTGATGTTTCTGGGAAGCGGATTTTATTAACACCCATTGCTTCTTTTAAGAAAGCAAGAACTTTTTCTGCTTCTGGAGAACCTTGTGCATATTCAATTCCAGCGTAAATGTCTTCTGTATTTTCACGGAAAATAACCATATCAGTATCTTCCGGACGTTTTACAGGTGAAGGAACACCTTCAAAATAACGAACTGGACGTAGACATACATATAAATCTAATTCTTGACGAAGCGCTACGTTTAGAGAACGAATACCACCGCCAACTGGAGTTGTAAGTGGACCTTTAATTGCGATTAAATATTCACGAATTAAATTTAAAGTCTCTTCTGGTAACCACTCGCCTGTTTGGTTGAATGCTTTTTCCCCTGCAAGCACTTCTTTCCAAACGATTTTCTTCTCACCATCATAAGCTTTTTCAACTGCTGCTTCTATTACGCGAGATGCTGCAGCCCAAATATCAGGACCAATTCCATCTCCTTCGATAAATGGAATAATCGGATTGTTTGGTACATTCATAACACCATTAGTTACAGTAATTTTTTCACCTGTTGTCAATGTGATAACCCCCATGTTTGAAATTTCATATGTATGAAACTGAGGGAATAACCCCTCAGTTCAAACCGTTAGTCAAATTTAAATATTCTAATCATTACATCTTCCCAAAAAAATCAGACTTTTGAAAGCGTATTTTCACTATCAAAATAGTGTTTTTCGCTTATCGTTGCGCTAGCGGAACGTACACTTGATGTGTCGGTCCATCATAATCAGCACGCGGACGGATTAAACGGTTGTTTTCATATTGTTCTAGAATATGAGCTAACCAGCCTGACATACGGCTAATTGCAAAGATAGGTGTAAATAAGTCATGGTCAATTCCTAAACAATGGTATACAGAAGCTGAATAGAAATCAACATTTGGTGGAAGACCTTTTTCTTTTGTTACAATGTCTTCAATTTTGATAGACATATTATACCATTTGTCTTCTCCTAAAAGCACGCATAATCTCTTAGACATTTCGCGTAAGTGTTTCGCGCGTGGATCACCATGCTCATATACGCGATGACCAAATCCCATAATTTTCACTTTATTTTGAAGAGCATTATGAATATATGATTCTACATTTTCTTCTTCGCCAATTTCAGTTAACATCTTCATTACATTTTCATTTGCCCCGCCGTGAAGAGGACCTTTTAATGCACCGATTGCTGCTGTAATACCAGAATACACATCTGAAAGTGTAGCTACGCAAACACGTGCAGTAAATGTAGAAGCGTTTAACTCATGATCGGCATGAAGTACAAGTGCCTTATCAAAAGCCTCAATTTCAACTTCATTTGGCTCACGATCATTTAACATGTACAAGAAGTTTGCAGCTAATGATAGATCTTTTCTTGGCTCAACAACATCTAAACCTTTGCGAATTCTTGCATAAGCCGCAATTAAAGTTCCGACTTGAGCCTGTAATTTAACCGCTTTCAAATAATTAGACTTTCCATCCATTATTTCAGCGCTCTCATCATATAATGATAGCATGGAAATCGCAGTTCGTAAAACCGACATTGGGTGCGCGATTTTTAAATCTACTTGTTTCAAATATGTTAAAATCTCACCTGGTACTTTATAGTATTCAGATACTGTTCCACTAAATTCCGCTAGTTCTTTTTCGTTAGGAAGCTTGCGGTGCCATAATAAGTACACTACTTCTTCGAACGTAGCATTCTCAGCTAAATCATCAATATTATACCCAACATAAGTTAATGTATCATCAATAATAGAGCTCACAGATGATGTTGTTGCTACTACCCCTTCTAAACCTCGAATAACAGTCATGACATTCTCTCCTTTTCCTGAAAATTCTCCCAACCTTGCTCCTTATATCTATTTGCTCCCCTTATAAATTATGAACGCTCGTTCACTCTTTAGGCAAGCAAAATGCACGTTCATGCAAATTTATTGCGATGTTCCCCTCTTATTGTCCATTGCTTACATGGAAAGCATGAGCGTGAATGTCTCCCCGAATCCTCACGCTCAGAACAACAAGTTAGTGAGGAAAATGAATTCCGAAGAGTTTATGATAAAAACAACATAAAACAATATCATTATAAAATTGTTTTATGTTGTTTTTATTTTATCTGGTGTAAATTCTCTGCTGTTATGTAACTTTTCAAAGTTTCTAATCCTATTATAAACAATTATCTGACTTTTGTGAACAGAAAGAATTCAAAAATTTTATATTACTATAAAATTCCTCATTTAAACATCTGTATAATACTCATAACTGCATAGGCAATTCCAGCCCCAATTAATGGACCTACAGCAACTCCATTAAATAAAGCTACAGCTATAATTGTCCCAAAAACAAGTGCGGTTGTAATATGTGGGTCCGTCGTCAATAATTGTACGCCGCCTTTCGCTAACAAAGCGACCGCCACACCTGAAGCTAAAGCAATCCATGCATAATACGATTTCGCTGCTTCTCCGAGTTGTTTAAAGCCTATTTCTCCTGTCGCAATCGGTACGAGCACCGCTATTGTAATGACTGTTACACCAAGGTTAATCCCTTTCGTTTGTAGATAAGGAAAGACTTTATCTCCTAAAAACGTAAACTTCAATAAAAATAACACTCCAACAGCTACAGTAAGCGATTGGTTTTTAGCAATTAGTCCTATAATAAGTAGTATGAATAAAAATAACGTTGACTGACTAATCATGATTACACTTCCTTTCTGAAAATAATGAACTCGCTTCCAAACAAAAATACCTTTAAACCTATCGTTATACATGCTATATCGATGTATATGCAACAATAACCACTTCATTTTTTTCATATTTTAAAATGACAAACTGAAACTCTAACCATCAAAAATTTAAGCATGTATACATTTTTAAAAACGGTCGTCTCTCCTTTCTTTTCTATTAAGAAAAAGGTAAAATAAAAAGAAGAGAAAATGAAGTTTTTACCATATAGTAGAAGCATCAACACCAAGCTTTTCCGGTCACTCATATACTGAAAAGGCAGGAAAAATCCATCATTCCACTATAACATAAAGTGAAACTTTGATCAGTGAATCTCACTAGTTATAAGTTGAACGAATTAGGATAATCCAAATTGGAATGGGAGGTATACATCTTTGAACCGAAACTTACTATATATGATATTACGACTCATATTTGTCATTGTAGCAACGGTAGTTGGGTTCTATGCATTGCTGTACATGTCAGGCCTTATCTACCCTTTTATTATCGCTTTTGCATTCGCTTATTTGATTAATCCTGTCGTCAATTTCCTTAATCAAAAACTACAATTCCCTCGCGCATTAGCGGTACTCATTAGCTTAATTCTCGTATTCGGAGCTATCGTTGGACTTGTTACATACCTTGTAACTGAAGCAATATCTGCCACAACGTACTTACTACAAATTGTTACAGTAAAGTTTCCAGATATCGTTGCATTCGCCCAACAATTTGCACTTAATCATATTATGCCTCTCTATGATGATTTAATCTCTAAATTTAATCATCTCGGAGAACCACAGCGATACACTATTACACAAAACATTCAAAACTTAGGCACCGAAGCAACGACACAAATGAAAGAACTTTTAACCGCCATTATAAGTGGGTTAACAAATTTCATTAGTGCATTACCAACAACTTTAACTGTCCTTGTCTTCGTCTTATTAGCCACCTTCTTCATTAGTTACGATTGGCACCGTCTTGCTCATAAAGTAAGAAAACTTCTACCTAATCGTTTGCATGGATACGGAAAAACTATTTTTGTCGATTTAAGAAAAGCTTTGTTTGGTTTTGTTAAAGCGCAACTTACACTCGTATCTATGACAACTATCATTGTACTAATCGGCCTTTTAATATTACGCGTGCCATACGCAATTACTATCGCGATTATTACAGGGGTTGTAGATTTACTCCCGTATTTAGGAACTGGAGCCGTATTCGTTCCTTGGGTTATATACGTATTTTTCACAGGCGATACTGCATTCGCCATCGGTCTTCTCATCCTATACATCGTCGTGATTGTCCAAAGACAAATCATGGAGCCAAAAGTACTTTCATCTAATATTGGACTAGATCCATTAGCGACACTCATCGCTCTATTTGTCGGCTTTAAGCTCTTTGGTTTTTTAGGATTAATCATCGGTCCAGTCATATTAGTACTACTTAATACATTACACAAAGCTCATGTATTCCACGACTTATGGAAATTCATTAAGGGTTCACCATCAAAATAATATTTCCTAATTCATACACAATAAAAAATCAACTGTAATCAGTGGGAAATTCCCACTGATTATTCACTGTACTTTTTTGTACTACCTACATCTATAAGAGAATTTCCTAAAAAAGGATAACCCTCTTATTTTTTTGCATGAAAACGCATATTTTAGGGGAAAAATACATTTTTATTCTATATATTTCATAATTATTACTTACATTTATTACTTTTTATGTAAATGAATAAATATACAAAACAAGGCAGGTGAACCCTTTAATCAGTAATTTTTCTTCTCCTGTCTAACTTCTGCTCACTAGTCGAATCTTATTACAAGCAAAAAACATCATCCTAATGTAACACTTTTCATTCACAAGAACCCTCTGCATCCTATCGCTTAATAACTAACAAAAATCCAACCCGAGCAGGAAGCTAACAATTGACTATAAATAGCAAATTAAAAAATAACGCGTAGATCGCTATAATCTACGCGTTATTTCTGAACAATAATAGTAGTTCTCTTTCTAAATTTCCAATCAATCCACTTCATAACAGCCGGCTTCAATAAAGCCCTCGTTATAGGAACAACAAAGATAAAACCTATTATATCCGTCACATATCCAGGCAGTACTAAAAGAATACCTCCTACGAATATAAAAATACCATCTAGAACCGCATCACCCGGCATTTCTCCTCTATTTAACCTAAATTGAATCTCTCTAAGTACTTTAAACCCTTGTCGTTTCGCCAAATATACACCCACAATACCCGTAAATACAATCATAGCGAACGTAGACCATAAACCTATTACATGACTCGACCCTATTAACACCGTAATCTCAATCGCCGGCACTAAAATAAGTAAGAACAGTAACCACTTCATAGCTCGCACTCCTTCACATTTCATTTAAAAGGTTTGAAAGTATCACCCTTGCAAAACCCCTTATAAGCCCCTTAAAACGCCCATACAAGCTTCATAAAGGACAAATAACCCTCTTCCACTAAACGTTATAATAAACGTTTTTCAAAGCGATTTCAGGTATTTAAAGCTATCTCTATCCTTTTTTGTGTAAAAAAAAGAGAAGGACTCCGATCCTTCTCTCCGTATTACTTCTTATAGCACTTCCGCATGTCCATTATAAACAATTCCGCGTGCTGCATCAACTGTTACTTCTTGGCCATTTTTTAAAGTTGTTGTTACGCCGTTTACACCAACGATAACAGGAATACCGATTGATACACCTACAACAGCTGCATGGCTTGTTAGACCGCCTTCTTCTACAACTAGAGCAGCAGCTTTTTCAATTGCAGGAATCATATCTTTATCTGTGCTTGTTGTAACAAGGATATCACCTTTGTTTACGTTCGCTACAGCTTCAGCAGCTGTTTTCGCTACAACTACTTTACCTTTTGCAGATTTACGACCGATCCCTTGCCCTTTAGCAACTTTTTCACCAACAACGTGGATTTTCATTAAGTTTGTTGTACCAGTTTCAGCAACTGGAACACCAGCAGTGATTACTACAGTATCTCCAAGTCCGATTAGACCCGCATCCATACCTGTTTGAATTGCCGTATCTAACATTTCGTCAGTAGAAGCTGCACGTTTCTCAGACATAAATGCTTGAACACCCCAAACAAGTGCAAGACGACGTCCTACTTGCTCGTCAGATGTTACAGCTACGATTGGAGATTTCGGACGGTATTTAGAGATCATTTTCGCAGTATGTCCACTTTCTGTTGGAGCTACGATTGCAGCTACATCAAGAGCAAGTGCTGTATGCGCAACAGATTGGCTAATTGCATCTGTAATTGTTGGAGTGAACTCTTTAATGCGTTTTTTGAACATATCTTCGTATTGTAATGATTTTTCAACACGTACTGCAATGTTCGCCATCATTGTTACTGATTCTACTGGGTATTGACCCGCTGCAGTTTCACCAGAAAGCATGATTGCATCTGTGCCATCGAAGATTGCGTTTGCTACGTCACTTGCTTCCGCACGAGTTGGACGTGGGTTACGTTGCATAGAATCTAACATTTGTGTTGCAGTAATAACTGGTTTGCCTAATACGTTACATTTTTTGATTAGACGTTTTTGTACTAATGGTACTTCTTCTGGTGGAATTTCTACACCCATATCACCACGAGCAACCATTAAACCGTCAGAAACTTCTAAGATTGAATCGATGTTGTCGATACCTTCTTGGTTTTCGATTTTCGGTATAATTTGGATGTATTGAGCGTTATGCCCTTCTAATAATTCACGAATTTCTAATACGTCAGATGCTTTACGTACGAAAGATGCTGCGATGAAATCAACTTTTTGCTCGATACCGAAAACGATATCTTGCACGTCTTTTTCAGTGATACCAGGAAGCTTAATGCTTACGTTTGGTACGTTAACACCTTTTTTATTTTTTACAGTTCCGCTGTTTAATACTTTTGTACGGATGTTTCCGTCAGCTTTCTCGATTACTTCTAGTTCGATAAGACCGTCATCGATTAGAATACGAGAACCTGGATCAACATCATCATAAAGACCAGCATAAGATACAGAGAACTTCTCTGCAGTTCCTAATACTTGTTCAGTAGAAAGAATTACTTCTGCACCTGTTACAAGCTCAGCTTGTCCGTCTACGAAGTCGTGTGTACGGATTTCTGGACCTTTTGTATCAAGTAAGATACCAACTGTTTTACCAGTTTTCTTTGAAGCTTCACGAATATTTTTAATACGAGCTCCATGCTCTTCATGGCTACCATGAGAGAAGTTTAAACGAGCAACGTTCATACCCGCTTCCATTAATTGCTCTAATTTCTCAATACTTTCACTAGCAGGACCTATAGTACATACAATTTTAGTTTTACGCATATTGCACCTCCGAAAATTATGAAACCGTTCCCAAATACAAGGCATTAAGCCAATTAGATAGATAATTCTTTAGATAATTGATACATATCTTTATCGATTGTATGCTTTTGAGCTAACGCTTCGATAATGTCATGATCAACAAGTTTATTATTTTGAATACCAACACAACGTCCGCCATTACCAGCAATTAATAATTCAACTGCTCTTGCGCCAAGACGACTAGCTAATACACGGTCTTGTGCACTTGGTGATCCACCACGTTGTACGTGACCTAATACAGTTACACGAGTATCAAAGCTTGTTGCTTCTTCAATGTGCTTACCGATGTCAATTGCACTTCCAACACCTTCAGCTACAACGATAATACTGTGCTTTTTACCACGTTCACTACCGCGTTTCAGACGAGCGATAACATCATCCATGTCATACTTCTCTTCTGGAATTAAGATAGTTTCTGCACCATCAGCTAAACCAGCCCATAATGCGATATCTCCAGCGTGACGTCCCATTACTTCGATAACATATGTACGTTCATGAGATGTAGCTGTATCACGGATTTTATCAATTGCATCAATAACAGTATTTAAAGCTGTATCAAAACCAATTGTGAAGTCTGTTCCAGGGATATCATTGTCGATTGTACCTGGTACACCTACACATGGGAATCCTTGCTCAGTTAATTTTTTTGCGCCTTGGTACGAACCATCTCCACCAATAACGACAAGTCCTTCAATACCATGTTTCTTTAATTGCTCGATTCCTTTTAGTCGTACTTCTGGGTCTTTAAACTCAGGACATCTTGCTGTATATAATTTTGTACCACCACGGTGGATAATATCGCCAACAGAACCAAGTTCTAATTTTTCAATATGACCAGAAATTAAACCAGCGTATCCATGGTAAATACCATATACTTCAATATCATGGAAAATCGCTTTACGAACAACTGCACGAATGGCAGCATTCATACCAGGTGAATCTCCACCACTTGTTAATACACCAATACGTTTCATTTGTACTCACCTCATAAAGATTATTTGCCTTATAATAAAATAACACGAAAAAATACAAAAACACAATGGAGAAGATGTGTCTTTTCATAATAAAAACGTGCATTCGCGAAGAGGAACGCACGCTTTTCTTATTTTATCCCAATGGAAGCGTTTGAAAACGAAACTTGCCCAATTTTCATATATTTTTCATAACGTTTTTCGATTAATTCATCTTTCGAAATTCCGCTTAATTGTTCAAAAGTTTTCTTAAGCATTAAATCTATATTTTCTGATTGTTTCAAAACATTGCGATGTGCTCCGCCTTTTGCCTCTGGAATAATTTCGTCAATTACACCTAATTCTTTCAAATCTAATGCTGTAATTTTCATCGCTTCTGCAGCTTCTTTTGCTTTACCAGCATCTTTCCAAAGAATCGCCGCCGCACCCTCTGGTGTAATAACAGAATAAGTGGAATTTTCCAGCATATGAATGTAATCTCCTACTCCAAGACCTAACGCACCACCGCTACCACCTTCACCGATAACGATACAAATAACAGGTACAGTTAAACCCGCCATTTCAAATAAATTACGGGCAATTGCCTCACTTTGTCCACGTTCTTCAGCTGCTTTACCAGGATAAGCTCCCTTCGTATCGATGAAACAAATAATGGGACGACTAAACTTTTCCGCTTGTTTCATTAGACGCAGTGCTTTTCGATATCCTTCTGGATGAGGCATCCCAAAATTACGACGAATATTTTCTTTCGTATCTTTTCCGCGTTGGTGCCCAATTACAGTTACGGGCATCCCCTTATATTTCGCAATGCCGCCGACAATCGCTGCATCGTCGCCAAATAGGCGATCTCCATGACATTCAAAAAAATTAGTAAATAAGTGCTCAATATAATCGAGCGTTGTCGGTCGTTCTGCATGACGAGCAATTTGAACACGGTCCCATACTTTCATATTGCCGTATATATCTTCCTCTAGTTTTTCTAGCTTGTCTTCCAAAATACGAATCTCCTCACTGAAGTCCATCTGGCTGTTTTTCGTATAGTCTTTCAGTTCACGAATCTTATTTCTTAGCTCAACAACTGGTTTTTCAAATTCTAGCTCTGCCATACAGCCATTTCCCCCCCTTGATGAACTTCTAAAATCTTACGGAGCGATTCTCTCATATCATCGCGATGCACCACCGCATCTAATTGACCGTGCTCTAGTAAAAATTCTGCCGTTTGGAAATCTTCCGGTAGTTTCTCACGCACTGTTTGTTCAATTACGCGTCTACCAGCAAATCCGATAAGTGCACCTGGCTCTGCAAGATTGTAATCACCAAGTGAAGCGAAACTCGCTGAAACCCCGCCCGTCGTTGGGTGAGTCATAACAGAAATAAATAACCCTCCTGCATTACTATGCTTTTTCAAAGCTACGCTTGTTTTTGCCATTTGCATTAAACTTAATATCCCTTCTTGCATACGAGCACCACCCGAAGCAGTAAAGATAATAAATGGAACTTGTAAGTCGTATGCCTTTTCAACCGCACGGGCAATTTTCTCTCCTACAACAGAGCCCATGCTACCCATTCGAAAACGAGAATCCATTACTGCAACAACAACAAGCATGTCATCAATTGTTCCTTCACCAGTTACAACCGCTTCATTCAATTTAGTCTTCTTACGATCGTTTTCTAGTTTCTCTTCATATCCCGGAAACTCAAGTGGATTTAGTGAAACCATCTCTTTGTCATACTCACGAAATGAACCTTCGTCCAATATACTATCAAGGCGTTCCCATGCATTCATCGGATGATGATATCCACAATTCACGCATACTTTTAAATTTTTAAGAAGCTCTTTCGTATACATGATTTTTTTACATTTCGGACATTTTGTCATAACGCCATCTGGTACATCTTTTCGTACTTGTTCTGAAGGTATTGCAGCGTACTTTTTCTTTTTCACGAATAAATCTCTTAGCACAATTTGACCCCCTTCATTGAGAGCTAAGGTTAGCGTAAGAAGAAAATGGGGCTAACACCAATGTTTGATGTTAGCCTTATCTTCTCAATCTGTCTAATAACCTCTCTCTTTACGTTTAACTTTAACCGCTATGCGGTAGAATGTTTGTCATAACGTGTCATGGTCATTTCGACAAATTTTATACATTACGAGTGAAACTGTATATTCTCTACTAATTCATCGTAAATTTTTAACGCATCATTTTCTTGTTTCACTTCCAAAGTAGCATAAAGCTTTCTATACATTTCGATAGAATCTCCTGAAACTTCACAAGAAAGAGTTGCAACGTAATCATTTACGATCATCCAAATGCGATAGAGTAAATAATTATTGAATTGTTCAATAAGTGTTTTAAAGAACGTTTGATGAAGCACCGGAATTGAGCTTTCATTTTCTTCAAGCACTTGGTGTAATTTACTTAGTACTTCAGAAAACGTTTCTTTCGGTAAATTACATACAAGTCGAATCATATCTTTCTCAAGCAAGCGTTTTGTTTGTAATAAATCACGAATTGTTTTCTCATCTTGCAGCAAGAACGGAGCAATTAATTGTACAAGGCCGTTATCGTAAAAGTTTCGAATAAACGTTCCCTCACCACGTCTCGTTTCAATTAATCCTACCAGTTCTAACGCACGTAATGCTTCTCTTACAGAGGAACGTCCAACATTTAAGCGTGAACTTAACTCACGCTCAGATGGCAAACGATCCCCTGCTACTAAACAATCCTCTTCCATAATGGAACGGATTTTTTTTACAATTTCGAGATATACTTTTGTATTTGATGATGTCAATGGAAATTCCTCGCTTATTCTTTACCAATCAGCGCTAATTGTTTTGTTTTCTCAGCGACTTCATTTGGATCTACTTGACGGCGAGCTACTCCTGTCTCCATTGCTGCTTTCGCAACGTAAGCCGCTACTTGAGGCGCTACACGCGCGTCAAATGGTGCTGGAATGATATGATCTGCATTCAACTCATCCTCTGATACAAGCTCTGCAATGGCCTGTACAGCTGCCATCTTCATTTCTTCATTAATTTGTGTCGCATGTACATCAAGTGCACCGCGGAAAATACCTGGGAACGCTAGTACATTATTTACTTGGTTCGGGAAGTCAGAACGACCTGTTCCAACAACAGCTGCGCCCGCTGCTTTTGCCAATTCTGGCATAATTTCTGGAACCGGATTCGCCATTGCAAAAATAATTGCATCGTCATTCATTGTACGAACCATCTCTTCAGTTAATGCACCTGCTGCAGATACACCAATGAATACGTCCGCACCTTGTAAAACGTCAGCTAAAGAACCTTCTATACGACTCTTATTTGTATATTTTGCAACTTCATCTTTCACCGAATTCATACCGACAGGACGACCTTCATAGATTGCACCTTTACGGTCACACATAATAACGTCACGTACACCATAGCGATATAAAAGTTTAATGATTGCAATACCTGCTGCACCTGCACCATTTGCGACAACTTTAATGTCAGACATTTTCTTTCCAACTAACTTCAGCGCGTTCACAAGGCCTGCTACTGTTACGATAGCTGTTCCGTGTTGATCATCATGGAATATTGGAATGTTTGTCTCTTTTTTCAAACGTTCTTCAATAACGAAGCAGTTTGGCGCTGCGATATCTTCTAAGTTTACACCGCCAAAAGTTGGCTCCATTAATTTTACAGTTTCAACAATTTTATCTACATCGTTTGTATTTAAGGCAATCGGGAATGCATCTACACCAGCAAAGCTCTTGAATAATACAGCTTTACCTTCCATTACTGGAAGAGATGCTTCAGGTCCAATGTTACCAAGACCAAGTACAGCCGTTCCATCTGTCACAACTGCTACCATATTTCCCTTCATTGTATATTCATATACCTTACTTTTATCGTCATAAATTTCTTTACAAGGCTCTGCAACCCCTGGAGAATATGCAAGACTTAAATCTTTTGCATTTTCTACTTTTACTTTTGATACAGTTTCTAATTTTCCTTGATGCACTTTATGCATGTGAAGTGCTTCTTCACGAAGTGTTGACAAACTATCCACTCTCCTCAAATTATGCTTGCTGATATCAATTTCTCCAAGTGGTCTGACCACGAACACTACTACTATAATAATCGAAGTGTAGGGAGATTGTCCATTATATTTTCACAACGACATTTTCGTCACCGACAATTTCACGAAGTGCTCCTAGACATTCTTCACTTGGATGAATCGATAAACTTCGAGATAATTGTACCATTTTATGTTCCTTTTCATAATAAATTAGTACTTTCGTAAAACCTGAATAATCAAACAATATTTTCGTAACTTGATTTACAAGCTTTTTTTCATATTGAGACGGCAATTTCACGTAAACAGACGCTTCTTTCATCCCTTCATAAACATCCATTTCTTCTAGCGGATATAGTCCATTCACGATCCATTGCAACTTATGATTTCTTTGCTCGATCGTACCATCAACTAAAACGATTGCACCTTCTTGTAACCTGTCTGAAAAATGTATATACGTTTCTGGAAAAATAACGGCTTCCATTTCATCATTTTGATCACAGAATGTAATAAACGCCATCTTTTGCAACTTTTTCGTACGAATAACTTTCACACTTGTTATATATACGATCGCTCTGTGTACTTTTTTCTTATGTCGCATCGCCTGAGCAAGAGATGGAATTTCTAATTTTTTTCCTAGCTCCGCATACTGCGCTGTCGGATAGCTAGATAAATAAAAACCGAGTGCTTCCTTCTCTTTATTTAACTGTTCAATAAAGGATAGCTCTTCTCCTTGTACGTATTTTGATTTCGGAACAGCATCCCCTAAATCAAAATCACGTGCAAGGTTTGCATACTCCAACGCTCCTTTAAGACTTCTCCATAACGTCGTCCTCGAAACACCAAAACCGTCAAAACAACCAGACCAGACAAACGCTTCTAAATTTCGCTCTGTTACAAATTTTGATGGCATACGAAGACAAAACTCAAATAAATCTTCGAACATTTTTTCCTCTCGTTCTTCGAGTAATGCCGTCACGGTAGCCATTCCGATATTCCGAATCGAAAGTAAACTATATCGAATCGCATTCCCTTCTATTTGGAAGTTGTAACCACTTCTCTGAAGAGACGGCGGTAAAACGTGAAAACCTTTCCGCTTCGTTTCTCGTACATACTGCACAATCTTATCTTCATTTCCAATTGCACTTGATAATAACGCAGTCATAAATTCCAGCGTATAATTTGCTTTTAAATATGCAAGCTGATATCCGATCATACTGTAAGCTACAGCGTGACTTCGGTTAAAACCGTAATTCGCAAATCTTACAATTAAATCATAAATTTGTTCTGAAGATGTCTCATCGTATCCGTTTTCCAAACAACCTTGAACAAAATGCTTACGTTCTTGATCTAAAATATCACGATTCTTTTTACTCACTGCACGGCGCAGCAAATCCGCTTCTCCAAGCGAAAATCCAGCTAACTTCGATGCGATTTGCATAATTTGTTCTTGGTATACAATTACGCCGTATGTTCTTTCTAAAATCGGCTTTAAATCCGGATGTAAATATTCAATTTGTCTTTTCCCATGCTTCGATTCAATAAAGGTTGGAATTTGTTCCATCGGTCCTGGTCTGTATAACGAGTTAACAGCGACTATGTCTTCAAATTCATTCGGTTTTAACCCACGAAGTACATTTCGCATACCACCTGATTCAAGCTGGAATACACCTGTTGTATCCCCTCTTCCTAACAATTGAAACGTCTTTTCATCTTGCAGAGGTAAATTTCTTATATCAATTTGTTTCCCAGTTTTTTCAACAATAAATTTTATAATATTTTCAAGTAACGTTAAATTACGTAAGCCTAAAAAGTCCATCTTGAGCAATCCAAGTTCTTCTAATGCATCAGCTGGATATTGCGTAACATAAACATCGTTATGCCCTTCTTGAATCGCTACACTTCCCGTTAACGGTTCTTGGCTCATAATAACGCCAGCTGCATGAATAGACGTATGACGCGGTAATCCCTCTACACGTTTTGCAATTTCAAACACACGCTCATGTAACAGATTCCCTTGTATAAACTCACGGAGCGATTGCGATTCCTCATATGCATCTCTTAACGTTATACCAAGCTTTGATGGGATAAGTTTTGAAAATATGTCAATATCTCTTGGCAGGAGCCCCATTACACGAGCAATGTCTCTAATTGCGGCTTTCGCTGCAAGAGTTCCGAACGTTACAATTTGAGCAACACGAAGCTGACCATATTTATCTTTCACATATCGAATCATCTCATCACGTCTTATATCTGGAAAATCAATATCAATATCTGGAAGTGTCACACGTTCAGGGTTTAAAAACCTTTCAAATAATAATTCATATTCAATCGGATCAATATCTGTAATTTCCAATACGTAAGAAACGAGTGAACCAGCTGCCGATCCACGGCCTGGCCCAGTTAAAATATGATTTTCATGTGCATATTTCATAAAGTCCCATACGATGAGGAAATAATCGCTAAATCCCATACGAGAAATAACATTTAATTCATGATTCAAACGTCCTATATGCGCTTCTTTCGGCGTACCATAGCGTTTCTGCAAGCCTTCTTCACAAACACGACGCAAATACGTATCACTCGTCTCGTTAGATGGAACAGGAAATTTCGGTAATTGATTTACATGGAAAGGAATTTCTACTTGGCAACGTTCCGCGATTGTTATTGTATTTTGAACCGCTTCCTCAGCATGAGAAAATAGTGCTCCCATTTCATCCGATGACTTTAAATAATACTGATCCGTTTTCATTCTCGGTCTATCTGGATCAGTCATTTTCGTTCCGCCTTCAACAGATAATAAACATTCATGAACAAGTGCGTCACTTTGATTAATATAGCGAACATCATTTGTTGCAACGACTGGAACGTTTACCTTATTAATAAATTCAGGCAGTTTTTCTTGTAAAAGCAGTTCATCTTGAATTGCATGATGCTGCAAACTTATATAAAAATTGCTGAACATATTTTGATACGTATGAGCTACTTCTTCAGCCTGACTCTCTTTGTCTTCTAATAATAGCTGTTCAATCTCTCCATCTTTCCCTGGTGAAATTGCAATTAACCCCTTCGCATAATGAGCAAGCCACTTCTTCGGGATACCTTCTTTTGACTTCGTCATAATGCTGCTAGAGATTTTTAATAAGTTTTGATAGCCTATTTCATTCTCAGCAAGTAAGACAAGTGGATAAGACCTTTCTTCTTCTTCACTAAAAATAGAAGCTGTTAAGCCGATAATAGGCTGTATACCATTTTTCTTGCATGCTTTATAAAACGGAATAACTCCATACATAACATTTTCATCTGTAATGGCCAGCGATGAAAATCCAAGCTCTTTCGCCCGAATGACAAGCTCATCAATTTTACAAGCACTTTTTAATAAACTAAAAACGGTTTGACATTGTAAATGCACAAACTTCACTGTTGTACCCTCTCTTTACCTATGTGACTACTTTTATTATAGGTGATGAGGAAAGCGGAAATCAAAACATACTTCTCATACTTTGTCCATATATATGAAGAAGAAAGGGGAATGACGATGGATGTAAGAGAACATACTTTTTTCTCTCTGCTTATTATTAGTTATTTTATTGCCTTTGGAGTTATACTTGGTGGTTCATTAATAGGCGGATTTGGTGCATTTCTCATCGGAAAACCAACTCTAACTTATATTAATCAATTCGCCCAAAATTTAAGAATTTGGGCACTCGTTGCAGCAATTGGCGGAACGTTCGATACCTTTTATAGCTTTGAAAGAAGCTTCTTTGGCGGAGATATGAAAGATATCGTAAAACAAATTCTCCTTATTTTTTTTGCAACTGGCGGTATGCAAACTGGTCTTATTATTATTAAATGGCTTACACAGGAACATGTATGAGAGTACCCAGTGCCAATACAGCCAAAAGGTGGTATTTAGTTTTAGCTGGCGCTGCTGTTGGAGGAGTTTTGAGCTGGTTTGTTTTTTTGTACATATACGGTGTTTTTCAAGAAGAACAAACTAGTAAAATAGCAGAACAAAAAGAAATTATCGAAAAACAAGAAGCAAAACTCCACGTCCTTCTCGAAGACCAAGAGAAATTGAACACAGAAAATAAACGGCTCTTAACAATTCAAGAAATCAAAATAAAAATTATAAATCGAAAAAAATATGATTTAGACAATCTTACACTTGAAAACATGACCACTTCTATCCATAATGATCTCCAGCATCTTTTAACGAAAAACATTCAAAGCATCGCAAAAAATAAAGACCTGCTCAAAAAAGTCATCGAAAATAAAACGTACAAACATTACGATCGTATATACCGCTTTAAAGTAGACACAGTCTCTTTTGATACCGTACTTGAAATTAGTATTGATATAGAGAAAGAAAAATAAAAAAAAGGAGGGCTTCAGTGCCTCTCCTTCTCTTTCGTTCAACATACAATTTTTATCTACACAGCTCACGTAAATCAGCAAACAGGCGATCTGCTTCTTCCCAAGAAGATGCTTTTGCACCAGAAGCCATCGGATGTCCTCCGCCATTATATTGCATTGCTAACTTATTAATAACTGGTCCTTTTGAACGAAGACGAACACGAATAACATCATCTTCCTCTAAAAATAGAACCCACGCCTTTAATCCATCAATATTACCAAGTGCCCCGACAACACCAGATGCTTCAGTAGAAAGTACATCAAACTCTTCTAGTACCTCTTTCGTTAATTTAATGTACGCTGCACCTTCTTCTACCATCGTAAAGTTTTGTAAAATATAACCGTTTAAACGAGCAATTTTTTCTTTCGTTTTATACATTTCATTGTATAAATCTGTGAATTTTACATCCATGTCAACGAGTTCACTTACGTAACGAAGTGTTTTCGCTGTTGTATTCGGGAATAAGAAACGACCTGTATCCCCAACAATACCCGCTAAAATAAGACGAGCTGCTTCTTTCGTTATCTGTAATCCTTTATCTTTTCCATAACTGTAAAACTCATAAATCATTTCACTTGTAGAACTTGATGTCGTATCTACCCACGTAATATCTCCGTACGGATCTTCATTCGGATGATGATCAATTTTAATTAGCATCTTCCCTTTTGCATAGCGTTGATCGTCAACACGTTCTTGGTTCGCAGTATCACATACGATAACAAGTGCATCTTCATATACACTATCTTCAATATCATCCATTACTCGTAAAAACGCTAAAGAAGGCTCGTTGTACCCAACCATATAAATATTTTTCTCTGGAAACGATTCTTGCAGAATTGTACCAAGTCCGCACTGAGAACCTAACGCATCCGGATCCGGACGTACATGACGATGAATAATAATTGTATCAAACTCTTTAATTGCTCCTAAAATTTGCTCATGCATATGTATAATCTCCTTTTTATTCAACTTCTTCATTTTATCCCGCATTAACGTGTAGTAAGACTCCCACCTCAAAAGTATTAAAAACAATGGGGCAAAATTAATTTGGAGCCTGGATGCACGTAAAAGCCCGATTGGTGAGGGCTAATAATTAGTACGTGGGATCTCCCCACACTAATTAAAGTTTTACTTTATCCCCCATTATAACGGAAAACATTTCATACATGCGAACAATTGCTTTATAATAAAAATTAGAAAGTTTAGATTTTTCTTTTTTTCTAAAATATTATTTTTATACCAATCGATGGGAGCGTGTATTATGCCAATATTCGTCTTTTGTATTATCATCTCATTTGTGTTGTACCTCTTCTACAAAACAAAGTTCTTTCGTACAAACCGTCCAATGGAGAAAGGTTGGCTCTCAGGAAAATCCGCAATGGCACTCGGCTTATTCGTCCTATTCTTTGGGATAAACCAATTCTTTTTAGAACTTTCAACTGCACGCATTATCGTTGGTGTTTTGTTTATTTTACTTGGCAGCGCGAGTACATTTAATGGATTCCGCCAATATAAACATTTTCTACCATTAGCAGTCAAAGAAGCCGAATCTTATAAAACAACGTAAAAAAGCATCAACATTGTGATGCTTTTTTACGTCCCTTCACTTTCAAAATCATATATGCAACAAACGCAGATGGTATATTAAAGGGATTACCTTGCACGTGAAAATGTAATTGTTCTTCTTCAAAAGACATCTGTTTGTATAGTTCTTGCTGAGATAATCCTGTTCGTTTCTTTTTTTCATTTAATCCTTGTAAGTATAAGTATTGAATTGGTATCATCACAAGGAAATAAAAGAGTGCGATACTACCAAAAAAGAGTAATTCTGCTGACATATTGCATCCCCTTCCGACATCCATTATCTTACAATCTAATTATATCATAGTATACATTCTAAACGAATTAATATTCTGTTTTTTCTAATTATACAATCATCTCTCCTTATATATATTTCCCGCTAAAACTCTTCCACATCTTTAGTAATAACTTCCAAACTCAATAAAACAAAAAAGATGGAACAAACCAAAGCGGTCTGCTCCATCTTTTTATTTATCGATCAACTGCACCATAAGTAATGCTTTCCCGACAACATTACCTTCATGATGCACTTCTACATCAATCTTACCAAATTTACGCCCAATTTCTAATACTTTCGGATGAACTGATACAACATTATCAATTTGAACTGGCTTTACGAAATAAATGGTTAAGTTTTCAACAATTAAATCGCTCTTCTTCTGCGCACGAATGACACGGTTTGTTGCTTCTGTCACAATTGTTGTGAATACACCGTAAGATAACGTCCCGATTGAATTCGTCATTTGTGGCGTCACTGAAAATTGATACAAATGCTCATTTTTCGCTTCTTTCGGCGTCATAAATTGGTTCGTTACAATGTCATCAATTGTTTCCCCAACTTGCGGTTGACGTTGAATCATTTGCAACGCCTGAAGTACATCTTGGCGACTAATGATCCCTTGCAATTTATTCCCTTCTTCCACAACAGGAAGTAACTCAATACCTTCCCACACCATCATACGTGCTGCAGCTGCGACAGACATTTTTCCGTTCACCGTAATTGGATGCTTTGTCATCACTTTATCAATTGGTGTTTCTTTCACGACACCAATCATATCTTTTGAAGTTACAATACCTAACACCTTTTTATTTTCATCAACAATTGGATAACGTCCATGCATCGTTTCTTCATTATACGCATGCCATTGCTGTACTGTATCATTTGGCTTTAAATATAACGTTTCTTCAATTGGCGTTAAAATATCTTCAACGAGTACAATTTCTTTCTTGATAAGTTGATCATAAATTGCACGGTTAATTAACGTTGCGACCGTAAATGTATCATAACTACTTGAAATAATTGGAAGCTTTAATTCGTCTGCTAATTTCTTCACATGGTCTTCCGTATCAAATCCGCCCGTAATTAACACTGCTGCCCCAGCTTCTAGTGCTAATTGATGTGCGTTCGTACGGTTACCGATGATAAGTAAATTCCCTGCTTCTGTATAGCGCATCATCGCTTCTAATTTCATAGCCCCGATTACGAATTTATTTAATGTTTTATGTAGTCCTTCTCTACCTCCAAGTACTTGACCATCGACAATGTTAACGACTTCTGCATATGTCAGTTTTTCGATATTCTCTTTCTTCTTTTGTTCAATTCGAATTGTTCCGACACGTTCAATTGTACTAACATACCCTTTATTTTCTGCGTCTTTAATTGCACGGTAAGCTGTCCCTTCACTTACACTCAAATCTTTCGCAATTTGCCTCACAGAAATTTTATGCCCTACCGGCAGGCTATTAATATGTTCTAAAATTTGATTATGTTTGGTAGCCAAATGGTTTCACCATACTTTCTTTTCCCTAAATTCTTCATGTGTTGTATTTTCAGTATACTATATTTTCAAAACTGTTACACTCTCTCTTTATATGCCTGTACCATTTTTTTTATAACAAAATACCCCTTACATTCCACCAGTCATTCTATTACAACAATGTAATGCTGTTGTCATCTCGTTCGATAGTTTGTCCACCCGATTCCATATACAATTAAGACAAGAAATGAAACAAAGGAGCGAATACATGATGAAAAAATTTTTAGAGGTTGTAGGTGCTGTATTTTTAGCTTTCGTAGATGGGAAAAAAGTTGCAATGGAGTTGAATGAAACACCCGAACAGCCACGTACAAAACGAGAAGAATCAGCTAAACAAATACAGACTTTAAAAACTGTACTACACACATAAAAAACCCTTCACTTGTCATTTCAAATGAAGGGTTTCTTTTTTATAGTGTAATACTTTCTCCAGCTTCTAATACTTTCCCTGTACAATTTTGTAGCTTTTCTACAAATTGATATGGATCTTGTTCAATAACTGGGAACGTATTGTAATGCATCGGTACAACTGTTTTCGCCTCTATCCATTTTGCTGCTAACACAGCATCTTCTGGCCCCATTGTGAAATTATCGCCAATTGGTAAAAATGCTAAATCAATATTATTCAGTTCTCCAATTAACTTCATATCAGAGAATAAAGCAGTATCTCCTGCATGATATACCGTTTTCTCCTCTGCTGTAAACAAAATACCAGCTGGCATACCTGTATATGTAATCGTCTTATTTTCTTCATCAATATAACTAGAGCCGTGGAATGCTTGAGTAAATTTCACTTTTCCAAAGTCAAATTCATGTGAACCACCAATATGCATTGGATGTGTATTTACACCTTGCCATCCTAAAAATGTCGCTAATTCAAACGGTGCCACAACGACCGCATTATTGTTCTTTGCTAACGCTACTGTATCCCCAACATGATCACCGTGTCCGTGCGATAAAATAATCGCATCAACTTTTACATCTTCAGCCTTTAAATCTGTTTTCGGATTTCCCGTTAAAAATGGGTCAATTAAAATAACTTTTCCATTCGTTTCAATCTTTACAACTGAATGCCCGTGATACGATACTTTCATCATTACATTCCTCCCCTATTCACATTCTCACTTTTTATTCTACATGATTTCTCAATTCCCTGTCTTTTCTAACATCGATTTACTTGTCATAACGCTTTCCTCCGATGTAAAGTTATATTTGTAATTAAATATCTCGGGGGTGCCAATCGATGAATGCTAGATTAGAAAATTTAATGCAATGGCTAAAAGAAAAAAACGTAGAAGCTGCGTTCTTAACTTCTACACCGAACGTTTTCTACATGACAAACTTCCACTGTGAACCACATGAAAGACTACTTGGTATGTTCGTATTCCAAGAAAAAGAGCCTATTTTAATTTGTCCTAAAATGGAAGAAGGCCAAGCGCGTAACGCTGGCTGGGCACATGAGATTATCGGATTTACTGATACGGACAGACCATGGGATATGATTGCAAAAGCAATTAAAGATCGCGGTATTGATGCAAATGCAGTTGCAATTGAAAAAGAGCATTTAAACGTAGAACGTTACGAAGAATTAACAAAGTTATTCCCAAATGCAGCTTTCAAATCAGCTGAAGAGAAAGTTCGCGAGCTTCGCTTAATTAAAGACGAAAAAGAACTTTCTATTTTGCGTGAAGCGGCTAAAATGGCAGATTATGCTGTTGAAGTTGGTGTAAATGCAATTAAAGAAAATCGTAGTGAGCTAGAAGTATTAGCAATTATTGAGCATGAATTAAAAACAAAAGGCATCCATAAAATGTCATTCGATACGATGGTATTAGCAGGTGCAAACTCTGCTCTTCCACACGGTATTCCAGGTGCAAACAAAATGAAACGCGGTGATTTCGTACTATTTGATTTAGGTGTAATCATTGAAGGTTATTGCTCTGACATTACGCGTACAGTAGCATTTGGTGATATTTCTGAAGAACAAACTCGCATTTACAACACTGTACTTGCTGGACAACTACAAGCAGTTGAAGCATGTAAACCAGGTGCTACATTTGGCGCAATCGATAACGCTGCTCGCTCTGTTATCGCAGATGCAGGTTACGGCGACTTCTTCCCGCACCGCCTTGGTCACGGACTTGGAATTAGCGTACACGAATATCCAGATGTAAAAGCTGGTAACGAGTCTCCATTAAGAGAAGGTATGGTCTTCACAATCGAGCCAGGTATTTACGTACCAAACGTAGGCGGCGTTCGTATTGAAGATGATATTTATATCACAAAAGACGGATCAGAAATCTTAACGAAATTCCCGAAAGAATTACAATTTGTGAAATAATAAAAAAGGTAGCGTGATTGCTGCCTTTTCTATTTCTCTACTATTTCAAATTTCTCTACAATCATTTTTGATGGATAACTCTCAAGTGTTTGAGAAGACCATACTTTTATTTTATCCCCTGTTTTTAATTGATTATATGCGTCTTTATTCTTAAAACTCAAGACTGTATGTGATGGATGCTCTTTATTCATTTGTTGTTCCATATAATTTTGCAACTCTACTTTTGTTTTAAAAGTTTTATCACTGTCAAAAAATATTGTGCTATTTCTCAATATTACATACCCTTCTTTAGGTTCTTCTTTTACTCCTACTTGCTCCACTGTTTTCGTAGTACACGCTGATAATATGATTAGAAGTACACTTAAAAATATATGCATAGAAATTTTCATATTTCTATTCATTTTTAATCCCTCACTCTTCGCTATTTCCGCTTTAAAACCATCTTCTCTTCATACTTATCATCCCATTTAATCACAACCTCTATCGGTTCACCTTTAGATAAAGGCGCACAACTTACACAAGATGATTTCATTTCAATCCTTGCCCCTTTATGACTTTCTGACGTTTGTGTCATTGTACTAAACGCTTCATTAATAGCAATCTCTAAATTTTTTAATTCTGTATTTCCATCTCCGCCTTTATACTGAAACGTAAACATTCCATCTTCACTGTCATCCTTAATATGCCCTTTATATTGCCCCGTCCAACTTTTGCTCTCGCTAGAAAAAGTAACATACGAAAGCGAACAACTCCCTAAAAAGAAAATACTAATGAAAAAGAATAATGCTCTCTTCATAATGCCCCTCCATTCAAAAGCATTTATTTATTGTCTATTTCTTCCTCTTATTATATTATAAAAATACAGAATTTTCTAAAACAGGAGGTTTATATGTTACAACAACAGTTAGAAGAAATTCGTAATAATAATTACATAATGGATAACACAATTAACATTGATGCTTTAAGTTCAAATATGCTTAAACATATCGGTGTTACTGATAGCTATTTAAGAGACAAACTCATCTACTCTACTTTTTATCATCTCATCAAAAAGGACTACATTTCACACACACAATTACAGAAACTATTATTAGAAAGCATTAGTGAAAAATATTTATTGTATAGCATTCATTCGGATGACGAAGATGCTGTATTTACCCGTGCATTTACAACATTATTAATCGCACTCATTATTGATGCTGATACAAATCATAATTTCTTATCACAGACTGATATTTTAAATGTAAAAGATAAATTAATTCTATATATGAACAAAGAACAGGATTTCCGTGGGTATGTACAAGACCAAGGCTGGGCACATAGTATCGCTCATGCTTCCGATACATTTGAGGCACTTGTTAATAATCCTAAACTGGAAACTTCACATTACGAAAAAATACTACAAACTTTATTAAACAAAGTTTGTGTCCATTCCATTTATTACAAATATGAAGAAGATGAGCGTCTCGTTTATCCGATTGTCATAATGCTGCAAAATGGCTTGGAGGAAGAAATACTCATATTAGCCCTTCGTGATCTAGTAGCTCAATTACAAGTTCAAAAACCGACACTACATATTGACTCGTATGAATTTCTATACGGAAATATAAAATCTTTCTTGCGCAGCTTATTTTTCAAATTACGTACAATGTCTATATGTAAAAAAACTGAACGTGAAGTTGAAAAATTACTACAAGAACTTCATAAATATTATTACTAAAAAAGAAGGCCACTCAAAAAGTGCCTTCTTCTATCTCACTAATATTTATTTGAAATTTCACGATCCAAACTGAGAAAAGGTGGACAAGAAACGCAAACACCATACATGCTCCGCTTAAAAAAGTTAATATAGGATGCGAATACACATGCCCTAATCCATAAGATGCTCCTACGAAAAACATTGTTATGTAAATATAAATTGCTCCATGTATTTGCCTCATATAAGCCTCCTTTTCCCATATTATAACATAAATTTTCTGATTATTCACATTAATTAATTGTGATCAATATTTCTCAACTGTTACGCCTCTTACAGCCGCCTTAATATATGGTGCTCCTTGTAAACCTTGTAAATCCTCTGTTTTCCCTGTTACGACTACACCGTATATTGGTAGGTCTTTTGGTTTCGTGTTTTTTATTTCTTTATAATATTGTTCAAAATAATCACTTGGTATACCTTCACTATTTTTTGCTAAATACTTCATTTGGTATAGAAATTCTTTTGAGTTTATTGTTATATCGTTTTTC
Source organism: Bacillus sp. FDAARGOS_1420 (assembly GCF_019344915.1). NCBI lineage: Bacteria > Bacillati > Bacillota > Bacilli > Caryophanales > Bacillaceae > Bacillus > Bacillus sp. FDAARGOS_1420. The sequence continues at coordinate 3,630,757 of NZ_JAHWJB010000002.1, forward strand.
ATATCTTCTTTCACTTTTGAATAACTTCCTTCAAATCCAAAAACATTTTCATAATAAAAAGCACATCCATTTTAATGTACTTCTCACATATATTTTAATTTTTCAACATACAAATCAATTTTTTCGAAATAAAAACTTCCACTCATTTAAAAGATATATTCTCATAATATCTTTATGATTTAGTTGTCATAATAATTGAACGTGGATAAAATCCCAGCTTTTGATAAAACGATACAGCTTCATTTCCGTACACTACTATTAATTCAATGTCATCTACTTGCTTTTCTTTAAACCATTCCACTGCACTATTCATTAATTTCAAACCGTATCCGTTTCTTCGATATTTTTCATCAACAAATAAAACTTCAATCTTCCCACTTACGCTTTTACTATACGCTATACAAAAGCCTAATATATTATCTGTTTCTGACTCAATCAATAGTTCAATTCTATATTCTCCGTACTTTGAATTTTTTTTATAATCTTCAATACGTTCCTCAAATGTCATTCTTGGATAATCACCAGAAAAATATTTTGATTTACTGTTATGATATTCATGCAATTTATCTAATGAGTCTCTGATTATCTCTATTTCATCGAGAGTGATATATTTATGACTAATTCGCATCTTACAGCATCTCCAATAATATATATTTCACCAAAAAAGAGGATGGTTTATCTTTACAAAATACTACTCTATTATTTCATCACTTCTTTCACAACATCTTGAATCATAACAACTTCTGTTTCCATATCAACAGACGGTGTTTCTTCATCAATACATTCATACCAAAACGCTAAATGCTTTTTATCAATTTCATGATGAGAATTTTCGACAAGAGCCCCGCCTTCTCCTTGCACAGAATACCAATATAAGTACTCTTCTCCATCTCTTATTTCCCGGAAAATTGTCTCTACATACATCTTTTCGTCGTTTAATGTCAAAAGCACTTCTTTCATATTATCATTAAGAAGCTGCATCCATTCATCTACGCGATGACTTTTACCTGGCTTGACTTTGAATCTTGTTAATTCTACGTTCATCTTTTATTCCCCCATTTTCTTGCGGACAAACAAAACATATTCTACTGGATTATGGAAGCTTAATTTACTAGCTAATTTTTGCGATGGAATGTTATCTACATTACAATCCCAGCATGGTGTAATATCATTTTGTATACACTGTTCAATGAAACGTGTTGCGACAGCTTGAGCTAACCCTTTCCCTTGATGTGCTTCATGTGTTGCAATATCAATTTCAGCAAAACCATTCCCGCTAAATATTGAGACGCATTCGGCTACAATCATCCCATCTTGTTCCATACAAAAACCAAAGCCGTTATTTAAAAACACGTCTTTTGATCCCCAATATTCTTTGTAATAATCCTCTGTAAATTCATTACTTCGTTCTATATCACTTTTATCAATACGTTTAATTTCATATGTATTTTTGTTTAATTCTATTTTTCTATCTTCAAAAAATTCTCTTTGAAATTGAAATGTCATTCGTGGGATTTTCCGAAATGTATTACTAAAGCACTCTTCAATCATCATTTCCCACTCTTCACTCGAAGTGAAGAGTGTAAATCGTTTCTCTGTTTTTTCAATAGCCACTTTTAAATATGCAAATAGATCTTCGTTATAATTTTGATCATCCGTATCACCAAATAAATAATAGATACCATTAGCTGTACGAATTAATCCTGCTGTTAACTTCTCGTTGGCAAAAATCTCACCATCTATCATTTGGTCACATACCGCATAAGCAAACGTCGTTGTTCTTGTATTACTTTCTAAAATCGGAATGATTTTTCTATACTCGGCTACAGATAATTTTTTCATAACTGCTCCACTTTAATTGTATCAGCTTCTATATTTTCAAAACAAAGATTTACTGTTCTCTTTAATGCTCTCGTTCTATGAATCGTGCATGCTGGAATTAAGATAGAATCATTTGGCTTTAAAACCGCCGTCTCTCCATCTTCAAAATCGATAAGTAGTTCTCCCTCTAACACAATGAATAATTCATCCGAATTAGAATGGTAGTGCCAATCATATTCACCAGTAAATACAGCGATTCGTAAGCAATGACTATTTATATTTGAAACGACGAAGTTTTTATGTTGATCTTGAATATCTTTTGTTAACTCTAATAGATTTACTGTTTCCAAAGTTCTTCCCACCCAATCCCCTCTTCTAATTTCCTTTTTTTATTCAATTCCAAATTATCACAAAAAACAATATCAAAACAAGCTATATTTCACGTAAAGTTTTATTTACTTTTTGTAAAGTTTCATTTACTTATTACCTAAAAATGGATATAATAAATGTAACAAATTTACAAAAAGGAGACTTTGTATATTTGATTAAAAATAAGGTGAAACAATTCCGCGTCGTTAGAGACATCACCCAAGAGCAATTAGCTTCCTCTGTTCAAATCACTAGACAATCCCTCATCGCTATCGAGAAGAATAAATACAACCCAAGTTTAGAATTAGCATTGAAATTATGTGAGTTTTTCAACTGTAAAGTAGAAGATTTATTTCAATTAGATAAAACTGGGGAGGAAAAAGAATGAAAAATACTTTTAATCAAGAGTTCATTTCGCATCTTACCATTTTATTGTTAGGTTCAACTTTTCTTTATTTCGATAATAATGATGAAGAAAAGATTAGTTCTGTCCTTCTATTCGCTGGCGTATACATACTCTTAGCCTTAATACTATTCGTAGTGAAACGAATATTCTTTAAGAAAAAAAAGAACGATTCCGAGAAATATCCATTACCTGAAATGGATGAAAGAATCGAGAAGATGAGTTTAAAACTTATGGCACAAATTTTCGGCCTATCTCATTTAATCGGTTCTGCAATACTATTTATTTTATATATCACTGACAAAAATTCGATGATACGAGTTGAGTATGCCTTGTATTACTTGTTCGGCATTCTTTTCTTTACAATGATGTTCGGCTTGAAAATTGTGAAGAAATTAGATAATTAGTTTAAACAAAAAGACCCTTCCTACAAAGGAAAGGTCTTTATTTTATTTCTATTATGATAAAGCAGGAGCTTTTTCAAGAAGCTCTTTCGCATCAGCGTATTGTAAGCTGTGCGCTTCTGCAACTGCTTCGAATGTTACGTAGCCATCTAATGTGTTAATACCTTTTAATAATGCAGTGTTGCCTAGGCAAGCTTCTTTGTAGCCTTTGTTAGCAATTTGTACTGCATATGGTACTGTTACGTTTGTTAATGCAAGAGTTGATGTACGTGGAACCGCACCTGGCATATTTGCAACTGCATAATGAACAACGCCATATTTTTCGTAAGTTGGGTTGTCATGAGTTGTAATACGGTCAGTTGTTTCGAAAATACCACCTTGGTCAATCGCGATATCTACAACGACAGAACCTGGTTCCATTGATTGAATCATTTCTTCTGTTACAAGTTTTGGCGCTTTTGCACCTGGGATTAATACTGCACCGATTACAAGATCAGATTCTTTTACAGCTTCTGCAATGTTATACGGGTTAGACATTAACGTTTTTACTTGGTTTCCAAAAATGTCATCTAATTGACGAAGACGTTCTGCACTTAAGTCGATGATTGTTACATCTGCACCTAAACCTACTGCAATTTTCGCTGCGTTTGTACCAGCTTGACCACCGCCGATAATTGTTACTTTGCCGCGTTTCACCCCTGGAACGCCTGCAAGTAAAATACCTTTTCCGCCTTTGTTTTTCTCAAGGAACTGTGCACCGATTTGCGCAGACATACGACCAGCTACTTCACTCATTGGTGCAAGTAATGGTAAAGAACGATTGTCTAATTGTACTGTTTCGTATGCGATTGATACCACTTTGTTATCAATTAATGCTTTCGTTAATTCTGGCTCTGGAGCTAAGTGTAAGTATGTGAATAAAATTAAACCTTCGCGGAAATAGCCGTATTCACTTGCAACTGGCTCTTTTACCTTCATAACCATATCTTGATTCCATGCTTCTTCAGCAGTTTCAACAAGTTTCGCACCAGCTTGTACGTATTCTTCATCTGTAAAGCCTGATCCTACACCTGATCCTTTTTGAACAAAAACTTCATGACCATTTTGTACTAAATGTACAGCTCCCGCTGGCGTCATTGCCACGCGGTTTTCATTGTTTTTAATTTCTGTTGGAATACCGATACGCATTATTAGTTCCCCCTTGAGTTATGAAATGACCCCTGAATCATTTTTTAAAGCGCTTTCTATACTCTTATATTCTAACATAATATCTCAATATTTGACAAAAAAATAATACAAGTTTTCCGATAGATTTAATCTTACATGAAAGGACAGTATTATCCGTACCTCTCAGTATAAAGGATAAACTGTCCAATTATTCGAAACTTCACTTTATTTAATTCTATCGATGTCTATGAATAACATCAACAGCGCCTGTTACTTCAATAATCGTGCCAGTAATCATATCAGAATCGTCCTCACATAAAAACGAAATGGTTCTTGCGATATCTTCCCCTGTTCCAGATCTACCAATTGGTGTGTTACTACCTTTCAGATTTCGTGCTTCTTCAATCGTTGCCTCTTTCATTTCACCAATTATATCACCAGGACATACCATATTCGAAGTAATACCGTATTCAGCTTCTTCGTATGCGACTGTTTTCGTTAAAGAAACAAGTCCGACTTTCGCAGCTGCAAAGGCTGAACGATAAATCCATCCAGGCGCGCTATCTGCCCCTTGAAATCCATAGTTAATAATACGGCCAAATTGCTGGTTTCTCATAATCGGTACGACAAGTTTTAATAAATGAAACACCGCTGTTAAATTACCCTGGATCATTTCATTCCATTCGTCTTCTTCGTAATCGACTAATTTTTTCCTTTCAAATACGTAAGGACCAGCATTATTAATTAAGAAGTCAATTTTGCCAAAACGACTCATCGCTTCTTCTACTATTTTATGTAAATCTTCCTTTTTCGTGACATCAGCTTGCACGAACTGTAGACGTTCTTCCATATTTTTATATGTTTCTTTCATTGTTTCCATAGCACTTGTATCGCTATGATATGTTACTGTTACTGAATATCCTTTATCCAATAACTTTTCTGTTACTTGCTTTCCTAAACCTTTCGTACCGGCTGTAATGAGCGCGTGTCTCACAAACATGCCTCCTTTTAAATTGCTATACTCCATATGTAACAAGTTCTCGCTTCAATTACAACTAAAATGAATTGAAACAAAGTTTTCAAAATTCTGTAACGTTTCCGACAAGCACATTACCAAAATTTGTTTTATAATAAAGTTGTAAACGGTAATAAAAATGATTGGGAGGAATTTACTATGAATAATACATATACAAATATTTTAATTGCGGTGGACGGTTCTAAAGAAGCAGAAAAAGCCTTTAAAAAAGCAATTCAAGTTGCAAAACGAAACAACGCAACATTAACAATTGCTCATATCGTTGATGTAAAAGCATACTCAGCAGTAGAGGCTTATAGCCGCGCAATTGCTGAACGTGCAAATCTATTTGCAGAAGACTTATTAGAAGACTACAAAAAAACTGCGCTTGAAGCTGGTCTTGAAAAAGTAGAAACTGTATTAGAATTTGGTAATCCTAAATCTAAAATTTCAAAAGAAATCGCTCCAAACAATAAAGTGGATTTAATTATGTGTGGTGCAACTGGTTTAAATGCTGTAGAACGTTTCCTAATTGGTAGCGTCTCTGAACATATTATTCGCTATGCGAAATGCGATGTCCTTGTTGTTCGTGGTGATGAGGAGCAAGGTGATCTTTAATTTATAATTAAAACACCAAGTCCACATGGGCTTGGTGTTTTTCATTTCACAAACTTCACTATAAATACAAGACAAGCCACAACAACAACGGTAACTGCCAACACATAGGGCGGAAGGAATTTCAAAGACCATAGCGCCATCATTATCGTCGCAACAGTTAAATACGTTTGCTTTGCATCTTCTGTCATTTTTTTACGAAGTAAGAAAACATACACATAACCGATTGGCGGCGTAATGAAGCAAAGAACATATATAATTTTTGATTTTAAATACCACTTTTGTTCGCCAAGTTTCTTTATGTCTTCTTCTATTCTCTTACTCTCTTGTTCTCTCACTTCTTCTTCAATCGGATCTTCCTCTACTCCTCGCCTTTCTTTCATATAAGGAAGAAAATGCATGAAAAAATAACATGCAAATACAATTGCCCAAAATTCAATATCCAATCTTTCTGGTGGAATATGCTCACTAAAAAATGCAGCAGCAATCACTAAAGAAAAACAATACGTTGTCATCCAAAATGAACGTTTTCTCTTTTTCCGTTCTATTTCTTTTTTACCTTTTACTTCTTGTACTTTCTTTTTTCTAGAAAGCCATACAGAAATACAGCAATCTACTACAAATAAAGTAAAGATAAATATTGCTATATGCATTGTCGTTACATTCTCAAATGAAAATACTTCTGGGAATGCAACGTGTAATACAATTAGCGTGTACAAAATTAACCCTACAAAATAAAGTGAAACTTTAATCAGTGGGGGTTTTGTTCATCCCCCACTGATTATTAGTTGAACCAATCGGGCTTTTACGGGCAGTTGATCCCCCACCTAACTTCTTTGCTTTCGCTGAATTTTGAGGTGGGGGTCTTACTGCCCGTTAATGCGGGATAAATACGTCTCATTTTCCATTCCTTTCTTATTTCCTAACATTACATTAACATACATTTTTTAGAAATAGACGGACAAAATATATGTGTTTAGAAAAGGAGGATGCTACATGGATGATTATGAACGTATTATTTTAGATGTGAATGATACAGAACTCGAAATGTTAAATACGATTCGCGAGCATTTTAAAGAAAAACATGGTGTTGAACTAAGCCACGGTGCATTGCTTCGAGATTTAATGGATATTGAATACATTCGAATTACAGAAGATCGACACAAGTATGATTAATCAATGAAGCTTTAAGCCTAGAACATATTGTTCTAGGCTTAATTAAATCCATACGAAAAGGTAAGGTACTTTCTAAAAAAGCACCTTACCTTCTATATCATATATCATTTAACTTCCAACAAACTCTATTGCTAACCCCTTAGCCTTCTCCAAAGCCTTTTCAATCTGCTCAAACCCTGTCCCACCAGCACTGTTACGACGCTTTACAGCTGCATAAGGTGAAAGAACTTCATATAAATCTTCTTCAAATAACGGACTCATTTCTTTATACGTTTCAAGTGGTACATCTAATAAATAGATTCCTTTTTGCGTACAATGAAGAACTAGTTTCCCGACAATTTCATGAGCTTGACGGAACGGCAGTCCCTTGCTTGCTAAATAGTCGGCAATTTCTGTTGCGTTAGAGAAGTCTTGCGTCACAGCTTGCCCCATTTTTTCTTTGTTTACAGTCATCGTTTCAAGCATGCCTGCCATAATATGAAGGCATCCTTCTACTGTTTTCACTGTATCAAACATTCCTTCTTTATCTTCTTGTAAGTCTTTATTGTAAGCGAGTGGCAATCCTTTCATTACTGTAAGTAAACTGAATAAATTACCGTATACTCTGCCCGTTTTACCACGAATAAGTTCCGCCATATCCGGATTTTTCTTCTGCGGCATAATACTGCTTCCTGTTGCGTATTGATCGCTCATTTCAATAAATTGAAACTCTTGGCTACTCCATAAAATAAGTTCTTCGCAAAAGCGTGATAAGTGCATCATAAGCATAGATGAGTTACTTAAAAACTCCAGTATGAAATCACGATCACTTACCGCATCTAAACTATTTTCATAGATTCCATTAAATCCAAGAAGCTCCGCACTATACTCTCGGTCAATCGGGAATGTTGTACCAGCTAGTGCTCCTGCTCCTAATGGTGAAATGTTAATACGCTTTAACGAATCTTCATAACGATTCACATCGCGCTCTAACATCCAAAAGTAAGCAAGAATATGATGCGCAAATGAAATTGGCTGTGCACGTTGCAAGTGCGTATAGCCGGGCATAATTGTTTCAATGTTATTTTCCGCTTGATGAACAAGAACAGTTTGCAATTGTTTTGTAGCTTTTATAATATCTTCTACTTTTTCTTTTAAATACAAATGCATATCTGTCGCTACTTGATCGTTACGGCTTCGACCTGTATGAAGTTTCCCTCCTGCTTCACCGATTCTTTCAATTAACATCTTTTCAATATTTAAATGAATGTCCTCAGCCTCGACTGAGAAATTCAATTTATTTCGTTTCGCTTCCTCTAGTAAATATTGAAGCCCTATCTTTATTTTCTCTGCTTCCTCTTTCGTAACGATGCCTTGCTTTGCTAACATCGTTACATGTGCGATACTCCCTTTTATATCTTGATTTACTAATTGTTGATCAAAGGAGATGGATGCTCCAAACTCTTCAACCCACGCTTCCGCTTCTTCTGTAAAACGTCCGCCCCAAAGTTTGCTCACGCTTCCACCTTCTTTTGATTCACTTGGCTGTATACTTTCGTAGGTAAACCGAATAATGAAATGAATCCAACTGCTGCATCATGATTAAATTCATCCTGGGCAGTATACGTTGCTAATTTTTCATCGTATAAAGAGTACTCAGATTTACGCCCTTCTACAATCGCATGACCTTTAAATAATTTCACACGCACTGTACCTGTTACATTTTTTTGCGTTTCTTGTAAGAAAGCATTGAGCGCTTGTTTTAAAGGTGAGAACCATAAACCGTTATAAATTAATTCTGTTAGTTTTTGCTCAATCATCGGTTTGAAATGAGCGACCTCTTTCACAAGTGTTAAATCTTCAAGTTCTTTATGCGCTGTTATTAATGTCATTGCTGCTGGGCATTCATATACTTCACGAGATTTAATACCGACAAGGCGATTTTCTACATGGTCGATACGTCCAACGCCATGTTTGCCAGCAAGTGCATTTAACGTTTTAATTAGTTCTGAAAGTGGGTATGCAGTGCCGTTTAAAGTCGTCGGTACTCCTGCTTCAAATCCGATTTCTACAAACTCTGGTTTATTCGGTGTATCTTCTAATGCCAACGTCATCTCGTATGCGTCTTCTGGCGGCGCTGCCCATGGATCTTCTAAAATTCCACATTCGTTGCTGCGTCCCCATAAGTTTTGATCGATTGAAAACGGGCTATCTAAATTAATTGGAATCGGTATATCATTTTCTTTTGCATATGCAATTTCTTCTTCACGTGACCATTTCCATTCACGTACGGGCGCAATAACTTCTAAATATGGATTCAACGCTTGAATAGAAACTTCAAAACGAACTTGGTCATTCCCTTTCCCTGTACATCCATGTGCAACTGCACTTGCGCCTTCCTGCTCTGCAATTTCTACTAATTTTTTTGCAATAAGCGGACGAGATAATGCAGAGACAAGAGGATATTTCCCTTCGTATAACGTGTGAGCTTGCATCGCTATCAATGCATATTCATTCGCATATTCTTCTTGAACATCAATCATATATGATTTAATTGCACCTACTGAAAGTGCTTTTTCTTTTACAAACGCTAAGTCTTTACCTTCCCCTAGATCTAAGCAAAGCGCGATAATATCATAATTTTTTTCTTGTAACCATTTAATCGCAACGGAAGTATCAAGACCTCCGGAATATGCTAACACAACTTTTTTCTTCTCCATTTTGCATCCCCCTAAAGAATAAATATTCATTTTATCTTATAATAATCCAAACTTTAACACCTTTCATAAAATGAATCAAGGGGAATCCATAAATTTTTTTCAAACAATTTCGTCGAATTTCTTTCTTTTTTTATGTAAAATAGAGGCAGGAAAATGGAGGGGTTTCTATGAAAAAGTATTTTATATACAATGAACATCTAGGGATTGAATTGCCGAACATACAAGAAAAATGGGAAGACATCTCTGAACAAGCGCAGCATTCTATTTTATTAAAATGGGAGCAAGTTCGCGGAAAAATACCTGATCGTATACAAGAGCTTGAACGTCATATTAATCAAAAACAACATTGCTTAAATAACGAAGAGAATTTCGAAATTTCCTGTAGGCTTAATTCAGAAATTGCCGATCTTGCTTCAATTATTAATGATCTTTGGCTTTGGTATCGTCTAACCCAAAACGTATCTGAGGGAAAAGCACACCAATGAAAAAAGCATGCCCCTCAATTAATTTGGGTCATGCTTTTTTGTCGTAACACGATTTACAATATATTTCTTGTGCTGTTTTCGCCAAACACACATCAAACGGACCAACTAATATACTTCTTTCTTTTGGCAACTTTACAAAAGCAACTAGCTCTTCTTCATATTGAATCTTTTTCTGACATGAAACACATTTTAATTCTTTTCTTTTAAACATGTCTTTTAGCATATCTCCATTCTCCCCCTCATCTATCTATATTAATATACTCTCATAATAGTTAGAGCTTGTAAAAAAATGGCACATTCCGAAACAAATTATTCATATACTATGTACAAAAGGAGGTCTCAAACTTATGCGAGCTTTCATTATTATCGCTTTAACTTTTTTAAGTATCATTAGCTGGGATGCATTTTTTAAAGATAAAAGTGATGAGAACAATACAATTGAATAAAAACCCTTCTTTTCTTACTTATTGGACAAACTTCTAAAAGTTGTCCAGTTCTACGAAATAACTTAGGCTTTTCTACAAAAATATTTAAACATAACATTTTTTGTAGATTCCCTCCGGTTATTGTCGGTTTCCATCCGCATGCATTTTTTGAAAGTATGATATAATAATATAAATCTTGAAGGAAGGGATTTTGATATCATGATCGCTCGAAGGAGCATGTGGCATCGTATTGACGAATCATACACGTAGCGTATTTTTCAGCTCAGATACTTTAGTCTAGCGAAAAAAATACGAGAGTGGGGAAATTATGATTGCCCGAAGGATAATTTGGCAAAAAAAAGACTCTTCTTACACATAGCGTTTTGTTTAGGACTTAATTGTTACTAGCTAAACAAAACAAAGAAGAGCAGGATTGCTAAATGAAGAATCCTACTCCACGTTTTGTTTAGTCGTTTTAAGACTTAAACTAAAACGAAGGTAGGGAGAATTGATGGACGAGAGGATTATTCGTTATTTCTTCAGCGACATATAGCGTAGTTAGTTTTTTTCGTAAACTAACTGAAAGCTACATGTGAGCTCGTAGTTAGTTTACAACACAACAAGGACTACTAACTACGGAAAGAAGGAATAACGATGAGGAACATCCAAAGTCGACAAATTATTAAAGAAGTTTTTATGGTTTTAATCGGTTCATTTATTTTAGCAGCAGCGCTATATCACATTCACTTCCAAAACCACTTAACAGAAGGTGGCTTTGTAGGTATTGCACTATTTATCCAAAATTTTTATGATATTTCACCATCCATTTCAACTGTAGTAATGGATATCCCTATTATTTTACTATGTGCTTCATTTTTAGGTAGAAAAATGGTTGGCTACTCATTCCTAGGTTCGATTTCATTCGGAGTATTTTATTCTTTTATGGAAAATTATTCTCCATTTACGGTCGATTTATCAAATAATTTATTTATAGCTGCAGTAGTTGGCGGTGCGTTAGCTGGTATTGGACTCGGTTTTATATTGCGATTTGGCGGTGCAACCGGCGGAGACGATATTTTAACAATTATATTAAGTAAACGAACTCGGTTTACAATTGGGCAAATTTTCTTCGTCTTTGACGCGATTGTTCTTGCGCTTTCATTATATTATTTAAATTGGACAGAAATTGCTTTTACTATTCTTTCGATTGCCGTACAGGCAAAAACATTGGATTTAATTTATTATCCAAAAGCAGAAAAGAAAGCAGAAAAGCAACCAGTATCTATTCCAATGTCCAAAAAGCATGCAACAAATTAAAAAAGCGAAAGGCCTCGGCCTCTCGCTTTTTTTATGCTCTTTTTTCCTTCTCGACTATGTGGCGCACTTGATAAAATCTATTTGCAAATTCAGTAACGCTTCTTGTTAAACGATAGTTCACTGTAGACCCAATTGCCATTCCAATGACCGGAATACCTTGGAATAATTTACGACGAAGAGCATAAATCGAAAATGTCTTCAAAATTTGTTTTAACACAACCTCAGTAGAAGCTGGCTTTAACACCTCTTCGTCTCCTTCATAAAAGAATGAATCTTCTTGCTCAAGTTCTCTCAGTAAATTGTACCATGCATATTGCTGAAGTCTCGCCGGCAATAATGCTGCGTGGAATACCTTTAACGCAAGCATCATTTCATACGGCTTGTTCACATCATGTCCAAATGATGTTGCAATAAGTTGAACAGCTTTCACATTTAACGCGATCATAACCGGAAAATCAGCTGTTAATAATAATAACCCCCCAGCACCCGTTGCTCCGCCTTGTACGAATGAATATAGGCGATGTCTTGCTGTTTGCTGCTCTGCTATGTATGTTAATTGATCAATAGATAACGCCTTCAAATCTTCAAGTTGCTCAATTGATTCATCAAATAATCTCGATGTTCCTAAAATGCGATTACGTGCATCTAACTGTGATTGTGAACTTTGAATAAGTGCATGCAAATGAAAGAGCCATCCATCTGCTTTCGTAAAGAAATCTTTTCGTTTTTTCTCAGGCAATTTCGCAATTGTAGTATGTACCCATTTATCAAACATTTTTTGAAAATCGGTCGCTTCTTGCTCAACTAATTGCGATTCCCATTCTTTTATATTGTCTAAAATGGCTTGTTCTCGCTTCGATCGCATCGCAACAACCACCTCGTTCGATTTTTTTCTATTGTAACATATTTCCGCTTGTTCTTTGCAAATATGCTTGTCTATCTTTATTCACATACCATTTTTTAGTGACATAAAATATTAGCAAAAAGGATGAGATGAATCACATGAATCTATCCAATATAAAAAAAGAATATAATGCAGTATTCAGCTTAGGACAAAACTGCTGGCCTGCTTGGGCTTTATATCAATTCGAATTATCACCATTTTTTGGTGTTATCGATTTTATGCTAAGCCCTTCATTAGAAAAAGTGAATTTATTATTACAAAATCGATTTGACCGTTTTTTACAGTTCGAAAACTTATCCTTCATCTCATTTTGGGATGATGATGCGAAATTAAGACTCCGTGACAACCTATATGAAATCGACTCCTGTCACGACTTTAAAACAGATGTAAACACACCAACATCCTGGCCTTCTTATACAGAAATTAAGTTAAACTATGAGCATCGAATTAATCGTTTTCTAACTACAATCGAAACGGCAGAATCCACATTGTTTATTCGGACGGGAGGAACATACGAAGAAGCACGTTCCTTGGAACAAATTTTATCTCAAATAGTTAAACATACATTCTCTGTCCTATTACTCATTCCTGAAGATGTACCAACTATCGCCCAAGAAGATTGGGGATTACAAAACATTTGTGTTATAAAATGCCCTATTATGGATGTATATCAGTACAATGAAGCATTTTGGAATGACTTATTTGATGGAATCACGATTCGGCCAAACGCTTAAATACACGTCACCTTTTATAACACCCTGCCTTATAATCATCCTTATACAAAATAAATAAGGAGTGATTATATATGTATCCACGTGCAAAAGCTTTTGGCATTGCTATACATCACGGTCGCCTTCTCGTACAAGAATATCATACAGGCGATGAAACATATTACCGACCTCTTGGCGGATCAATTGAACTTGGTGAAAAATCAGCACATACTGTTATTCGCGAATTTCAAGAAGAGCTTCACACAGAAGTGGAAATCACTAATTATTTAGGCTGCTTAGAAAACATCTTTCATCTAGATGGAGAAATTGGTCATGAAATCATTCAGCTATATTCTTTACGCTTATTAGACATGTCACTATATGAAATGGAAAAAATGAATATACAAGATGAACAAACCGTATCGTATGCGAAATGGATTCCCATTACAGCTTTCATTCAGAAGGAAAAAGTGCTATATCCAGATGGAATTTTAAACTATATCCAAAAGAAAAAAGACGAAATCCTATAGGATCTCGTCTTTTTTTATATAGTATATTAACCAATATCTCCAAGACGTAATACGTCACGAGCAATCATAACTTCTTCGTCAGTTGGAATTACGATAATTTTTACTGGAGAGTGTGGGAAGCTAATGAATGCTTCTTCACCGAATACGTTATTGCGTTTTACGTCGAAGTATACGCCCATGTACTCAAGGCCTTCTAATACGCGCTCACGAATAATTGCACTGTTTTCACCTACACCAGCTGTAAAGATGATAGCGTCAACGCCTTTCATACGAGCTGTGTAAGAACCGATGTATTTATGGATACGGCTCACGAACACGTCAAGTGCTACTTTCGCACGGTGGTCGCCTTCTTCTTCTTTCGCAATGATGTCACGTAGGTCACTAGAGTAACCAGTAAGACCTAACATACCACTCTTCTTGTTTAATACGCTAACTACTTCTTCTACAGTTTGGCCTGTTTTTTCCATGATGTATGGAATTAACGCAGGGTCAATGTTACCAGAACGTGTACCCATTGTTACACCAGCAAGTGGAGTGAAGCCCATAGAAGTATCGATAGACTTACCGCCTTCTACTGCTGCGATACTTGCACCGTTACCTAAGTGACAAGAAAGTAGGCTTAAGCTTTCAATTGGACGACCTAATAATTCAGCCGCACGCTCAGTTACATATTTATGAGAAGTTCCGTGGAAACCGTATTTACGGATGCCAAATTTCTCATAGTACTCATATGGTAAGCTGTATAGGAATGCAGATTCCGGCATTGTTTGGTGGAATGCTGTATCGAATACTGCTACTGCTGGTACGTTTGGTAGTACTTCTTGGAATGCTTTAATACCAACAAGGTTTGCTGGGTTGTGAAGTGGTGCTAAATCGCTTAATTCTTCGATATCAGCTAATACTTCAGCATCAATTAAAACAGAATCAGCAAATTTTTCGCCGCCGTGTACAACACGGTGACCGATACCGCCAATCTCATCAAGAGATTTTACGATTCCGTTTTCAGTTAATTTCTTAAGAAGCATGTTAACTGCTACTGCATGATCTGGGATGTTTGTAATTTCTTTTTGTTTTTCGCCATTTACAGTAATTGTGAAGATACTATCTTCTAAACCGATACGTTCTACTAAACCTTTTGTTAATACTGTTTCACTTGGCATTTCAAATAATTGGAACTTTAACGAAGAGCTTCCTGCGTTAATCGCGATGATTTTTGACATCTAGTCTTTCGCCCCTTTTTCTCTTGGTAGTTGTGTGGATCATTCCACAAACCGCTCGATTTTATCTAATTAAATTCACTCATTATGAAAACGTTTCATCATTAGTAAATTTTATACTCACGATTTTAATTTAAACATCGTCCGACATATATTTCAAGTGAAAAAATTGTAACACCAAGAAAAAAAATATATTACAGATTTCAAAAAAATTCAGTTAAATCTTGTATATATTAAAAAACATTACATATCCTATAAAACTGTACTACATTAATTACTAACCCTGTTACATATATATCGTATTATTTATGTGTTGCAAACCAAGTATTCAATTGATCCATAATGTTCTCCATAGCCTTCATGTTAGAGAATTTAGGTAATTCCACTAGTAGTGCCTGTTTCGGCATTGTTACACCTTGGCCTTTCTTTTGGAGAACAAATATACTTTTTGCATTTTTCTCGTTTTTAAACATGGAAACAGGAAGCTGTAATAATCCTTGAATAAAGCATGTCTCTTTAATGAATGCATGTAGCTTTGGCGCTTGATCACTTTCAAAAATGAAGTTTGGTACTAAGAAGAATAAATACCCGCCTTCTTTCGTATGTTTCACACTTTGTTCAATAAATAAGTGATGTGCATATGACATTCCTTCATTTGCTTTTAATGTATATTCACTTGCAACAATTTCATTTGGATAATAACCAATTGGTAAATCTGAAACGACTGCATCAACTGGATCAATATAAAGTGGTGCTAGTCCATCTTGGTGGAAGAATTCGATTGCATGCTTTTGTAAATTTGCATTTACTAAAGCAAGTTTAATTAACACCTCATCCACTTCCACACCAAATCCACTCATTGTTAGTTCTTCTTTGGCGCTATTAAACAATGTAGTCATTAAGTTACCAGTTCCAATTGCAGGGTCTAAAACAGTAATTTCTTTTTGACCTTGCATAAACTTATGGAATAAGTAGCTCATGAACATTCCAACTGCATCTGGCGTCATTTCGTGATTCGCTTGTACGCCCTCTTTCATTCCTTTTAAAATGGCTAGCTGAAATGCTTTACGAATTTCTTCCCCTTTATATGTTTCTTCATTAAACGTACTATATTCACGATTCAACCTTTCAATTGTTGATTCGGATAATTCCTCTTGTAAAATCGCTCCTTCAAACAAGTTATCACCTGTTTCTACAAGCGCCTCTAAATATGTTACATCTAATTCTTTACGTAAAACTACCGTAGAAGAATCAAAAATAGAAAATAATGTTTCTACTGCCTGACTCACGTACATTCCTCCTTCTCTCTTTTACACATAACTTATATCATACCATAATCTAAATTTTTCCCAAAAGAAAAAGCGACCTCTTGCAAAGAGCTCCCCTTCAAGTTGTTTATGATGTAACGTCTTTTCTCATATATTGGTTCAGTTAACAATACATGAGAAAAGACGACCTCTTCTAAAGTAAAACTTTAATGAGAGGTCGTCTTCATTTACATTACTTCGCAGATTTAGCTGCTTCTAATGCTGCTTCATAGTTTGGATGGCTTGTACCTTCGCCTACGTATTCTGCGTAAACTACTTTGTCATTGCTATCTACTACGAATACTGCACGAGCAAGTAAACGAAGTTCTTTCATTACTAAGCCGTAAGCTTCACCGAATGAAAGGTCACGGTGATCAGAAAGTGTTACAACATTTTCTAAACCGTTTGCTGCACACCAGCGTTTTTGAGCGAATGGTAAATCAGCGCTAATTGTTAATACTTTCGCGTTTTCAATACCTGCTGCATCTTCGTTAAAACGACGAGTTTGTGCATCACATACACCTGTGTCGATTGAAGGTACAACACTAATTAATTTCACTTCACCTTTGTATGTTTCTAAACTTACTGGAGATAAGTCATTTGCTAATACTTGGAAGTTAGGCGCTTGATCGCCAACTTTAACTTCTGTTCCAACTAAAGTCATTGGGTTACCTTTAAAAGTTACATTTGCCACTTAAAAATCCTCCCTTATTTTAAACAAAATATGTACAATGTAAATGATAGTTTGTCCCTATCGATAATGCAAATAAAATCGCTTTATTTACAAAAAAATTAAAGAAGCTAATCCACTGATCAGCTTCTTTATTCGTTAAATTTGAAATTCAGGATCATCTTCTTTTCGTTTATCCATCATTTCTTTCACTTTATCAACAGCTTGTGGCGCTAATTCAATTATTTTATCGATGACGTGTGTTTGCTTATCTAAGTGTAATACTTTCACACCTTCTCCATTTATAACAAGAAAGGCAACAGGATTAATAGAAACTCCTCCACCACTTCCCCCACCAAATGGATGACGGCCTGAATGTTCTACTTTACCAAATTCACTTCCACCAGCAGCAAATCCAAAACTGACTTTCGAAACTGTAAGAATTACACTTCCATCTGCCGCTTTAATTGGGTCACCAACAATTGTATTTACATCAGTCATTTGTTTCAAATGCTGCATTGCGGTTGTCATTAAACCTTGAATTGGATGGTCCATTCTATATCCCCCCTATGCTTGAACAGATTTTTCTGTCATACCAGATCTTTGCTTTCTCATAAACATGAGTAATTTTATCGCTGTTTTTACAGTACGGAATATACGAAAAGATGCTGTTAACTCGCATCTTGATGCAAATCCCTTTCCTTGAAAAACAGGAGTAATTTCAAATTCTGGTATGTCGACAATATGCATATATTGTCCTACAACTCCAGCAGCCATTCCTTTTGTCCCCCATGCATATCCAGTGACAATTCCAGTACTAGCCGCGTCGCCTGCTCCAATTTGCGTATGCCATTTCCAACCATTGATTTTCACTCTTTTGAGAAAATCTTTAACAATAGTATGAACGTCTTGAAGCTTTTTTATCAGTTCCCCTATACTATCGAGTTGTGCCATAATTTTATTATCTATTCCGCCGTCCTCTTCAGCTTTTTTAATTTTTTGTCCTGTCTTCTTCTGCTGTTTTTCAATTCTTTCCAATACATCAAACGTATATCGAATCATCCATATTTTCACTTGAAATAAACATTGTTTTTCCATTTCTGAATATAAAAACGTCACCTTAAGCGATATTTTCGATAATAGTATAAGCAAAATAAAAAGTAGAAGAATTATCATTCCAATTACGAGCCACTTCATTCGTACCATCCTTTCACTCCATACCCATTATCGACAAGTTTATTCATCATTAAACAGACTTTGATAAAATTGAATATAAAAATTTTTCTAAAAATAAAAAGGAATTTTGACAATTTATATCGAAATATACTATTTGAACATATCATCCAGAAACATACTCTGACGATATGTAGCACTAAGACTAGAAAATTTAACTGCAGTGGAGGGATACATAATGGCAAATCGTCGCAATTTATTTTTCTTTTATGGTGATGACAAAGTAACGCTCGTTGAAAAAATGAAACCAGTATATCGTATTTTAGAGGAGAATGGATTTACCATATTAGATCATCCAAAAAATGCAAACGCTATCGTCAGCGTTGGAGATGATGGAACTTTCTTACAAGCCGTTCGTAAAACTGGCTTTAGAGAAGATTGCTTATACGCAGGTATTTCTACGAAAGATGAAATTTCTTTCTACTGCGATTTCCACATCGATCACGTTGATACAGCCCTTCAAGAAATTACAAAAAACGAAATTGAAGTGCGAAAATATCCAACAATTAAAGTAGATGTAGATCACGGTACATCTTTCCATTGTTTAAATGAATTCACATTACGCTCTAGTATCATTAAAACATTTGTCGTAGATGTACACGTCGACAATTTACATTTCGAAACCTTTAGAGGTGATGGATTAGTTATCTCCACACCAACAGGAAGTACCGCTTACAATAAATCATTACATGGTGCAGTTGTCGATCCACTTATCCCATGTTTCCAAGTAAGCGAACTAGCATCTTTAAATAACAACACATACCGTACACTCGGATCACCGTTTCTTTTAAATCACGAGCGCACGTTAACTTTAACACTTAAACCAGATGGCAATGATTATCCTGTTATCGGCATGGATAACGAAGCGCTTAGCATTAAACAAGTGGAAAAAGCCGTTGTTCGTTTAAGCGATAAACAAATTAAAACTGTTAAATTAAAAAACAACTCTTTCTGGGAAAAAGTACAGAGAACATTTTTATAGTATTAAAATAACCGCAGAATTATGGGATTCCATAATTCTGCGGTCTTTTATTTCCCCCGATTGGTGTGGGCAGCCATCTCTTACTATGCAGTCGCCATTATTGTCAGCTTTTGTCGGTAAGTCGATATATTTTAATAATCGCTGATATATTTCAAGTTATGGTCGATATATTTCAATAATCGCTGATATATTTTCACACGTCTTTTCTATAAACAATCTTCCCATCAATGACGGTCATTTCTGCCTGTACTTCTTTTATTTCTTCCGCCTCAATTTCAAAAACATTGCGGTCTAATATCGTAAAGTCTGCTTCATATCCTTTTGTAATTTGTCCTCGCTTTCCTTCTTTTCCAATTGCATACGCACTTCCTGTTGTAAATAAAGAAACAGCCTCATACACCGTTAATCTTTCTTCTGGGATATAACATACACCATCAATAAAACTTCTACGTGTAACAGCACTATATATACCTAAAAACGGATTCACTTGTTCAATTGGAGCATCAGAGCCTCCATTACAGTGTAATCCTGCGTCCAGTAACGTCTTCCAAGCATACGCATAACGAAGACGATGGTCTCCTAGTTTTTCAATCACTGATGGAAAATCTGACGAAACAAAGACTGGCTGAATATCAATAATAGCTGGCAAGTGTTTCATTCTTTCAATCAACTCTTCACGAGCTAGCTGACAATGAATAATACGGTCACGTAATCCTTCTGCTGGTGGATGTAATTCAAGCGCATCAATGACATATTCAAGCGATAAATCACCAATTGTATGAATC
This sequence comes from Bacillus sp. FDAARGOS_1420, assembly GCF_019344915.1. Taxonomy (NCBI): domain Bacteria; kingdom Bacillati; phylum Bacillota; class Bacilli; order Caryophanales; family Bacillaceae; genus Bacillus; species Bacillus sp. FDAARGOS_1420. Next base: position 3,650,991 of record NZ_JAHWJB010000002.1, read on the forward strand.
GCAACTGGCATATGTAAATCTCGTGCTTTTTTCACTAAACCTGCAAGCTCTTCACGTGAGAAAATGGCAACTCCATTTGTTTCCTTCGCATCTTCATACGGTTCACTTAATAAAGCTGTTCTTCCGCCAAAAGAGCCGTCAGAAAAAATTTTCATCGCACCAAATTCAATATAGTGCTCATTTTCATATTCTTTTCGTTCATTCGCTACTTCATGGTGAACGAGTAAATGCGCTTTAAACCGCATTTCTTTTATAACGTGTGAAAACGCATTGTACGTTTTTTGAAAGCCGCCATAATAATTTAAGTCTTCCGTATGTCCGCCAACGAGTCCGTATTGCCAGCAGTCTGAAATCGCTGTTTGCAGAGCACTTTGCAAATACACTCCATCTATTTCGGGCTGAACATGTTTAATTAACTCTTGTCCTTGCTCATATAAAAGTCCTGTTAAATTATTTGACGCATCACGGCCAATTTTCCCGCCCTTTGGATCTTGCGTCGCTTCTTTTATATTCGCTTCTTGCAATATGTATGAATTCACCCATGTCACGTGACGACAAACACGCTTTAATAAAATCGGATGTTCTTTAGAGATTTCATCTAAATCACGTACATGAACTTGTTTTGTATCTGTAAAATTATTTTCATTCCATCCTTCTCCGATAATCCAAGATCCTTTTGGCGCTTCTTCTACGCGCTTCTGAACAAGAGTAAGCACTTCTTTATAAGATGTACAATTTGATAAATCTAGACGAAGTAACCTCTCCCCATGCCCAATAAGATGCATATGGCTATCAACAAGACCTGGAATCATCGTTTTCCCTTTTAAATCGTACAACTTCACCGCAGAATATCGGTTCTCTAACGCTTCTTTATTCCCCACATCAACAATGACGCCATCTTCGACGTAAACGGCTTCTACTTTTTCATTCTCTTCTCGCATTGTGTAAATGGTGCCGCCATACCAAATTTCTCCCATATGCCCATCCCCTTTTTCCTTTAGTCTACGAAATTAGTACGTATAAAAAAAGCACCATTTCGATTAAAAATGGTACTTTTCCAAAAATTAATTTTGTTCAGTAGGGTTCGTTGTAATTTGCCATTCAATGCTAAATTTATCTTTTAATTGTCCGTATGCTGGGCTCCAGAACGTTTCTTGAAGTGGCATAATAACTTCTCCACCTTCTTGTAACTTATCAAATACTTCTTTCGCTTTTTCTGCATTATTAATTTGAATTGCGATTGTTACTTGAGATCCGATTGCATGCCCTTGACCTGGGAATGTATCAGAAATCATAAGGTCCGTATTACCAACTTTTAAAGTAGCATGTAAAACGCGCTCTTTCGCTTCAGCTGGAATTGGGTATTCCATTATCCATAAAACTTAAATTTCTTAAAACTGCAACAAACAGCTACATCACGCAGTTTTACGCTATACCGAAAAATATAAATGGCAACACTTTTCTGGTTATTCGTGACCAAATTCGTTACCGAAAAAATTCGAAATAAAACAAAAAAAATAAAAGAGCACAGCGTGTATAAAGGGTGTTAGAGCACCCTTTATACCGTCCGCCTACCGTAACTAGGCAAACACTTGCTGTAACTCTTTATGTACCTTATTTTATCGTACATAAGGGTTCCTCCGCAACAGTTTGCTTACATTTGGCATTCTGTTGCTTTTTTGTTTAGGAGGAGACGAGCCTTATGAAAAAACTAACCGCTTATAATACAGATATTCAAAAATATATGCAACAAAATCGATTAAGCACGCAAAAGAAAAATGAAATTATTAGTGCTATGAGAAAACGTATCGAAGATACGAATCAAAGCTTCGAAAGTTTATTTCCTTCTCGAACTAAACGAAAAGATGTGATGGATCATATTATTTATATGCTTTCAGGAAATGGCATATGTAAAATTTCAGCTGAAACATTAGCAATTAAAGCGGACTGTTCTGTTAGAACTGTGACTGACTCTGTTCGTGCATTAAAACAAACAGGCGAAATCCTGGTCGCTGGATTAGCTGACGGTAAAAATAAATATGTATTTGTATTAAAAATGCACCCTAATTTCACAACAATCATGAACGAAGTATTTTTCATAAATACCGACCAAATTACCGAACTAAATGCCAAGCAGGTTGCCAAACAGAAAAATCCTGAAACCGTTGAGGCTGTAAACCTGAAAGACGAAAAAACGAGTTCTAACTATAATAACTCTATTAATTCTTTAAAACAAGAAAAAAATAATGATAAAGTATCCTTAATGGAATCCATTGAAATTGAGCTAAAAGAAGCGCAAAACGATGCCCAAAAAGAATTCGAAAGAGTCCATACGTATTTTGTGAATGAATATCAAGAAATGATGTACCATACAATTAAATCTGGTACTTATCACCCTGTTCTAAAAACAAATGCATCTATCATCGGTTTACGTGTGGGTAGCAATTGTGACAAGGAGTTATTTCGTCTTGCGTTCAATGCGCTAGGTAAAATGGATAAATTCCTAAAATGTAATGGCACTCTCACAGACACTGTACAAGCTTTATTTACGAAGGTTTACAGCGATAACATCAAAGTATCTACGGTATCTAAAAAAGTTGATACAAGTAATTCTGATGCGTCAAAATCACATACAAAAGTACCTTTTTATAATTGGTTAGAAGAGGATAAATCAAAAGAGCCATCCACAAATTCAAGTACAATAGACAGTTCTCTCGTTCCAGGTGTGTATTACAAAATATCTAAAGAGGAAGCTGATGAAATGGAGTTGTATTGACTATCATGTACCACAACCCTCTTGCGAATACTTCTAGAATACGCATGAAGCTGAACACAATGGAGCACTTATGAAAAATCCGATTGGGTACTTTACACGAACGTTTCAAAAGATGCTCTATAACTATGTGGATGGTTTAGAGAGATCCATATTATTGCACATTGTAGGGACAATGAATTCACTAATAGGCTGGGGAGGTTTTGACGCAAAAAATAATATGCTGAAAAAAGCTTAAGTTCCTATCGAAATCTTCCTTTATAACCAAACTATTTATAGACAAAAGAAAAATTTTCTTTATTTGTTTTTTTCGAAGAATCACTTTGCAACCCTATAATTTTTCATTTTACCCAGATAAAAACCAATCGTATTTTTTCATACTAATCACACGCCTTTATTGGAATAATAGTATATCCAAGTTTTATCGATTATTTACACAACTTTAAAGTATTTGTACCAGAACCTAATTTTTAAATATAAAATTCAACATTTAAAAAAGAAATTTGCCAAACGTATTTTTTAAAAAACAAGAAGAATCCATCCCCCTATAATTACAGTTATATGTTTTACTAGTATAATTATAGAGGTGAAAAAAAATGTCTGAAAAAAGAAAAATGTTAAACGGAGAATTTTATACAGATGATAAAGAACTCATAAGTAACCGTAATACAGCTCGAGAACTAACTAGGGAATATAATACATCCACCCCTACAGATTTCACTTCCCGATACAATATCCTTAAAAAACTATTTAAACACTTCGGGAAGAACGCTTATATTGAACCTCCATTTATTTGCGACTATGGATCACAAATAGAATGGGGAGAAAATTCTTATGCTAATTTTAATTGTGTAATTTTGGATAGTGCAGCTGTCAAAATCGGAAATAACGTTATGTTAGGACCTAATGTAAACATTTATACAGCTACGCACTCTATTCATCCTTCTTTACGAAATAATCTTCAAAAAGAGGGACTCGAATCGTTAATTACTTATGCTAAACCCGTAGTAATAGAGGATGGCGCCTGGATAGGAGGCGGTAGCATAATAACACCAGGAATAAAAATAGGTGCAAATAGTGTGATTGGAGCTGGTAGTGTAGTTACTAAAAATATCCCTGCAAATGTCGTTGCAGTTGGCAATCCATGTAAGATTATAAAATCTATACATGAAGAACACGAGGTTATTAAATGAAAAAAGGTGTCTGGTTCGGTTTATTAGGAGGTATCACTTGGGCAATAGATACAATATTAATTGGTATTGTTTTATCCTCACACCTAATGATTGAAAATGCAAGAATCCTATTCCTAGCTCCACTAGTTAGTACATTTTTACATGATTTTTTATCAAGCATTTGGATAATGTTACTTTTAACAATTAAAGGAAAACTACTACTCACTATTTCTAAAATAAAAACTAGAAGTGGGCGCTTTGTTATTCTGGGCGCTATTCTAGGTGGTCCTGTTGGAATGACTTTTTATGTATTAGGCGTTCAACATTTAGGTGCTTCATACACTGCAGCTATTTCAGCCATTTGTCCCGCAATGGGGGCATTTTTTGCATTTGTTTTTTTGAAAGAACGTTTAAAATTTTTAAATTGGATAGGTCTAACCATTAGCATTATTTTCATTATGGTTTTAGGGCTATCTAACAATAATGGGGATTCAAAGAATAGCATACTTGGCTTCATTTTTGTTTGTATATGCGTAATCTCGTGGAGTCTAGAGGGTGTGATTTACGCATATGGCGTGAAAAATAATGAAATGGCAGCGTACGAGGCCCTTCAAATTCGACAATTAATTTCTGCCTTAACATATGGGATACTCCTTATTCCTATATTTAATGGTATAACATTTACACTAGAAGTAATACACCATTTTGAATTTACTATCATTGCTTTTACCTCATTAGTTGGAACTGCTTCTTATTTATTATATTATCAATCCATCAAAGAAATCGGTCCCATAAAAGCAATGGCCTTAAATACAACATATTCAGCATGGGCTGTTGCTTTTTCCATAATATTACTTGGTACTCAATTTTCTTGGGAGTTAATCCTATGTTGCGCTTTAATTTTATTAGGAGCTATTCTCACTGTAATAAATCCTACTACGTTGATTAAACCTAAATTTTCAACTAATTTCAAATGAACAATCCGATTTTTCCGCGAAATCGAAATCTTTATCCAGTTAACAAAGTAAAAATGCTTTTACTTTTGTAGAATCATAGGAAAAGATAGTATTTTTGTATGTGCCTTTCTTAGACAACTTTCCTATGTCATGTACAGAAAACAAATACTCTTTGCCCAAGGGTATTTGTTTTTTCTTTACAATCTCTCGATTCTCCACTAACCGGCTTATTATTTTTTCTAGACTACTCTCCTATCAATTGGTCATACTAAAATAATATCCATATACTTATAATGTTTCCTTCCAGAAAATGTTTTAATAAGCGATTGAGCAATCTCTCCCAACCTGAGATTGCTCTTTTTTCTTTTCGGGCATATTTTCATCTCAGCGCATATATTTCTATTCCCCCTAGCGCTAGGCATACACAAAAAGGCATTATGGTTCACACCACCTTGGAATGCCTTTCGCATATTCTCACGTATAATTACATACATTTATACAACATGAGGAAAACATCAACGATTTTCTTCATCCGAAGAGCACCTTCTACTCACGCCAAGGTGCTCTTTTGTGATGTAAGGCACTCTTTCAAGAGAGAAAGCATACACTTAAAATGAAAGTTATCTTTGACATATAATGTCTTTCGAGCATCACCCTCCATCTCCGGGTCGATGCTCTTTTTTTATAGTTATCTGTTACTTCCCTCTAGATAAAGTGCATGTCCTTGGGTACTTTTACAAGAACATTCAAAAAGATGGTCTACGACTACATAGATAACTTTAAAGAGATGCATATTATGGCACAACGTAAAGTAAATTGGCATGCTGGCAATCTGGAGATTTTTCATCGAATGATTGAAAGTTAAACTTGGATAAAATACAAATAAAACCCTCTATTCCCAACATATTCACTACTATTTCGATAACGAAAATATTACTTTTGTCTATACCCATTCTTTAATTAACTCAGATTTCAATATGGTAGTACATTTGACAATTTTACACAGCGAATATTCCAAATGATTTTTCAGTGTATCGTCCGGATAAATCTCACAATAAATGCACCATTACCAGTAAAAAATAAATTTGAATGTTCGTAATTTCAGTTATTTTTTAAGATTCTCAAAAATAGTGTCGTCATATTATTTTTCAATGATAATTATGTCATTAGTCAAAAGTACTTTTTATCATATACAACGTAGATCATCAGGCCTATACTTAAGCACAGCAGCAGAAAAAGAAAAATCATTTGTGAAAGAATACGTTATTAACTATGATAAAAAGACAGGTAAAAAACTTGTCGCAAATTCAATGGCAGACATCCTTAAATCAGCGGGATCAGCAGAAGGTCTAGACCTAAACAATTTCTTTAGATCGATGGTCATGACAAGCACAGATTTCATGCCATTTGGAATGTTTGTATCTCCAATGATTGGTTTACTATGGCCAGAGAACAAGGGAGATGCCCTACAAAAACTAGAAGACAAACTTAAGAGATACGTGCTAGATGAAATTGACAAAGACCAGCTTAACTATCTACAAGGCGAATTCAACTCACTAAATAAAGACTTAAAAACTCTTGAAAACGCAGTGAATGAAAAAGGTAGTCAACATGCTGATGATAAGACAAAAAATCAACTGGGTAGTTGGACAGTTGGCATTGAGCAAACATTTGGAAGAATTCTCGAGCACACTTCAGATGCTAAACACAAAGTAACAAATTTACCCCTATACACTAAAGTTGCGATAGCGCATATACAATTTCTACAATCCGTACAACAACACGCTGATAAAATGAATATTACACAAGATAGTTTACGACAACTTTATACCAAAGAAGGTCTGAATACACTTATTAATAGTTATGTAGAGCATATAAACGAAACATATGACAACGCTAAAGACCAGTATATCGAAAAAATAAACAAGGTACCATCCTTCACCATCGACCTTGGTAACACACAGGGACAAGTAACAGATTTAAAAACTCGAAAAAATAATGCACAAGCGAAATTAGACGCTAGAATAAGGGTACTCCGTACAAACCCAGCAATGATATGGACTAACGATTCAGAATATAATAAATACACGGCTGAAGTAAATCAACTAAACGACGCTATCACTGCATATGAAAAACTAGCAAAATTATACGAAGGATCAGTTGGTGACCCTACAATTCAAGATTTAGCACAAGGTAAATGGGTAAAACAAAACAACGGGAAATGGCATTATGTCGATAAAAACGATAAAGTTGTAACTGGTTGGGTTTTCTATCAAGGTAAAAAATATTACCTTGCCGCTGGGGGAGACATGGTGACTGGGAAGATTGATATTGACGGCAAAACTTATTTCTTCAAACCTGACACTGGTGAAATGATAACTGGATGGGCTCAAGATGGAAACAAATATTATTATATCAGCCCTGTAAACGGTTTTAAAAACTGGGACGGCGTAGAATTTAACAAAGGAGATTTCGTAACTGGATGGGTGGAGCCAGGTGATGGAAATACTTACTACTTAAGCCCTGCCAACGACACAAAAAATAATGACGGCACAACATTTAGCAAAGGTGAAATGATGACTGGGTGGGTGCAAGTGAAAGGTGCTTGGTACTATCTAGATAACAAAGAAGGCAACCAAAACTTCAAGGGGACTACTGGCCGTATGCTCCACGATGAGAAAGCAACAGTTAAAAATAAAGAAGGTCAATTCAAAGAGCATTACTTCAATAAGAATGGTACATGGGGAAGTAATTGAGCATATTAAAAATCGGTAAACCTCTATAGCTTCTAATTAACAGACGTAGAAACTAAGTGAAAGAGCAATCTCCTAATCAACCTGAGATTGCTCTCTTTTTACGTTCAACTTGTATAATGTAATAATTCTATAAAAAACGAGCTCTCTTCGTTTAGAGAGACTCGCTTTTTTCTTTATAATTAGATCGTTGACATGAATCCTTTCCTCGCCAAGATTCGTTAGGCTTCCCTAATCTTCTTTACCCCTCAAACCTCACATACTCCCCAGACACCCATTGGTCTCCCCCAACGTTATACCATCCATTTTGAATGCCCCATGATTGATAACGTTCTCCTCGGTACACCTTTTTCACAATGTCATAGTTTGTTCCTGGTCCCCTGCGAACGCGTAATACATCCGCTGTAATTGTCACGACACCTACACCATTGTTAGATGGCTTTGTAGAGCCTGCATTCCCACCACCGTTATATGCGTTTTGCACCCTTTCTATAAAAGAATTCCAACGCCCTTCCGCTAACATACGATGAGGACAATACTTACCGCTCCATGATTGATGTGTGCGAACTTTACTGATTGGAATGTTATATTGCCTCATTAATTGCGCTACAACAATTGCCGCATTATCTTCTGCTTTATAATACCTATCTCCACCGTTTAAAGAGTAACAAATTTCCACCCCGATAGATTTACGATTTCCGTTACCTCCACCATCACCGCAATGCCAAGCGTTACGCTCTAAAGGAATTCCTTGTACCGCTTCCTTATCATCTACTGCGATGTGGAATGACACTTCATTATTATTTCGAATCATATACGCAATTTCGTTTTCTGCTGAAGCATCGTTATAAGTGTTATGAATCGTGATAAATTCAGGATTCATGGTATACGGACACTTTGTACCATATTTACTTGGGTCAACTAAGTTTTTTCTCATCTCCATTATTTTCTCTCTCCATTTCCTAGGATTTGTTTGATTTCTGATACTTCTTTAGATAGAGAACCAAAAGCTTCTGCTTGTTTTGTGATAACGTCCTGATTCTTTTCAATGACCTTTTGATACTGTTCTTCACGCTGTTCATTCTTTTTTTGCGTAGTAAAAAGCATCCACACGAATAACGCTGCGAATGCTCCTTGTTGAACCATTGAATTAAAAATTGCATCTTCCACTGTTCTCATCTCCTTTGACCAATAAAAAAAGAGAAACGAAATTGCCCCTCTTTGTTATCAAAGCCGTATTTTATTAAGTTTTATATCAATAACTGTGCTGCGAGTGGTAGTTCACCAACGAAGTATGTTGCGCTAAATGGATGAGTTTCACCTGCTTTTACTACACAGTTTTTGTACACTTGTGGATATAGCTTCTGCAAAGTGGCATCTCGATGCTGTAACCAGACGAGCGGATTACGTATTCCGGTTTGCCCTTTACGTAAACTTGCATGAATATTATTTATTTTCATGGCTACTACATACTCTCTTTCTTTGCTTAGCATGGCATAGCTTGCCATTTTCTCGCCATTTACAATATCTTTACTACTGTTATCAGCTACAAGCGTTTCAAAGGATTTCCCTGTCGCATCTACCAATTTCTCTACAAATGGACGGCTCCCCGGAAGCATGGCTATATAACCATCTTCTATGAAAGTATCTTGTAACCATTTTATTTTTATATCAAACGTTACACCTTGATTTGTAACAGTATGAACAGAATAAATCTCACATAATGCATTCGTTAGATCGGAAGGATGGAATCCTTTCATCGATTGAACCGCTCTTACCATTTTCGCTTCTTTTACAGTTGCATCTGCTGTCCAAGAATTTATTTCTTTATCGTCAATATAAATTTTTTGACTGACTTTAAATACCGTAGCGGCACTATGCTCTGGTATCCATTCAGCGTTTACAGATGAGTCGTTTGGTTTCATACGAAATGCGAATTCTTTATTACTGAAAGAAACAAGTAAATCCACTTCTTTAACTGGATTCAAAAGGTCATCATAAATAAAAGCTGTCTTATGTGCTTCCGCTGCTTGTGCATAGCCAGTATCATTTTTTACCCATCCTCGAGAAGTGTTCGCACCACCTGTCGGTGGATTAGCTGGATCGTCACCTTTGAAAGTTGCTACGACCGTATGTGTTCCTTTTGCTAAACCCCGTACAACTGAACGGGTTCCATAATTCACTTTTAATTCGTTCGTTGGAACATCGTTAATGTGTGTACTTATTGTTTTTACTACCGTACCATCTACCTTGAACTCCCATAGTCCACCACGATTATCAGTGAAATGTTGAAAGTCAAAACCCGTTCCATCAAATGTAAATGTGAATGTATCACCTACTGTAGTCGTGTAGTAGTTTGGTGGATTCGCCTTTTGCATGGCTCCTGTATCCACTTTATAGTTGATTGCATTTACTTTCTGCGCTACCACAGATAAATTAGAAATCGCACAATCTTCTAATTTTACATAGTCATCTTTTGTATCTTTACGCAACGTGTAATGGGCCACCTTGTTCCCACGAAGTGGTATCAGTATATCAAGTGTACGGTCCCCTACAATACGTGTATACATGTTCGATGGAGTGTTATGGTTCCGAAGTAATTCAATAAAATCCCGTTGATTCGGAAGGAAGTCTGTAATTGTAGTTACATCCACTCCTTCTAATGTTTTCCCAGCTTGAATAATCTTTTCAAAAAGCTGAAATTCATTTTTAGATTCAATCGTTTCATCTGCCAATAACGAATCTCTCACCTTGAAATAGAAAGGGTAGGTACTGACTCGCTTTTTTATACCAGATTCTTCTCGTTCAATCGATATTTCCCCTTGTACCGTACCTACTTTGACAAGAGTTTGCGTGGTCAATACAACACTTATTTTTCCATTTGTTTTACCTAGCATCTTTACATTTTTGCTTTGAAACACCAATGTCTGATCTGGCTTCTTGAATGCTACGATAATTGTATCTGTATCTTGTAAAATAAAAGGTTCTTCATCTTCCTTAATGTTTATTATTAATTCTGAAGTGTTCAAGTTATTTTGAGAAAATTCTATATCATACATACAGTTTTCTTTTCGCATATCCACAGTAATTTCATAGGAACGATTCATCCTCTTTCCTCCTCATCTATATAAAAAAAGAGACAGTTATTCGTCCCTCTTTTGTTATACAACCCGTATTTTATGCAAATTAAAAAAGACCAGCTTATGCTTATGGTTGCTCTGGTTTCTTATCAATTAATTTTTGAACTAACTCTTCTAATGTTGCTATTTTTCTGTTCATTGATGTAATTTCTTCCTTATGCTTCCTCTCGTTTTCTTGTATTTTCTCATTTTGAACTTCTTCAAGTTCTTGTAAAGCTTTTATAGTAAGTGATGCGTATGAATACAAGTGAATCCCTTTCCCACTTTCATCCACAAATGCTTCATCAGATTCATCTACAATTGCTCCATAATACTTTTTTATATCTTGCGTTGTTACTGGTGGATCATTGGGATCTTTCTCTTCTCTCATTTTGTAAAGCTCATTTACCGCGTTCTTATAGTTAAATTCTCTTACTCTAACATTTCTAATTTTTTCTAAAGCAGAAAAGGATACATCTCGGATGTTAGATTTGTACTCACGTAGCGAAGGACTCATAAAGTTACCTTGAACAGCTCCCCATCCATTTTGAGTAACAGGCGACTTAACTTGGAGAACTCCGGTATATCCTGCTACTCGGCTATTACGTAATATGATAGTAGGTAATCTTACATCTGCATCTGAGCTATTATCTTCGATTGCTAATGTAGATTGATATAGACCACTTTTTCCTCGTCTGAAATGCCAGTTTCCATTTCCGGCATAAAGAGCATGATAGTCGTTTGCGTGTAGAACACTAATTCCGTTTCTGTTAAGCTCCCAAAACACAGATTTTCTTATCTCACTATCAACTATGTCATCAGTAATACCAATGTTCGCACTAGCTTGAGGCCATCCGGTCCCCATTTGAGATATAAATAAAGCACCTTCAGGAGCGCTAGTTTTTTCATCTGTTCCTAAGATGAAAGTTGGTTGTACTGCACCGTCTCGTCTTCGATAATATCCAAGAAACGCTCTAGGAACACCACTTTCATATAGACGTAAAAACTGGTCATCTAAGCTTACATAGTTATTGGTATTTGATGTTCTAATTTTGCAACCACTTAACAAACCTGCCATTAACCACTCTGCTTTCACTTTTCCGACTAAATCTATTCTTGCCGCATTTAGCTTAATATTTTCTTTACTCATATTAAAGGCTGCAATTACATCATTTTCTTTTACAGATATGCTAACGCCTTTTTCTGTTAGCTGAAGTCGTGACTCCATATCTCTTACATAGGAATCTTTTGCAAATTGCCCATCTGCTTGCGTCTTCGTATATACTTCCGTTGTTTTTGCTGCGGCATCAATACCTTTTTCAGTAATCATAAAGCGATTATCAATGTGAGTCATTTGTTGATTAAATTGCGCGGTTGCAAGTTTATTAGCTAATTCGCCCAATAAATCTTGTTTATTTGTATCAACTGTTTGTTTCAATTCAGGTATCTGAAATCCAGCAACATAGTCTTCTACTTGTTTCAGCTCAACTTTTGCTCCGATTGCGGTTGCCTGTTGTTCCACTTTAGAATTTGCTTCCGTAAGTTTTTTACCTTGCGCATCTACTATATTGTTTAAATTACCCACTGTGGTAGATAATCCACTTGCTGTTTGTTCGATTGCTGTAACTTTTTTATCAATCGTACCCTGATCGTGTTTTAAATCAACCATATTACGCGAAAAGCCTTGCAGCGTTTCTTTCACTTCGTTATATTGACCAGCAACCTCTTTTTTTACTGATTCGATATCAGGTACAACAGGATCCCAAATACCATCTTTCCAAAGTTTTAACATACCAGGCTTACCGTTAGAAATATCTAACCATACTGTTTTTCTGTCTATAAGCCCTGTTTTCGGTGGATTCTTGGATTCTATAATTTCAACCGTATTGTTTTTTATATTCTCTTGTACTTTTTCAGCTAGTGTTTTTGCTGCTTCTGACTCCTTCTTTGCATGACTAGCGGTTGCATTCGCATCTTTCACTAATGTATCTAACTGATCGATCATTTCTTGTTTATTACCTAATGAACTAAGGATACGATGGTACATTTTCCGTAGTTCTTCATTTTGATTCACTATCTCTCGGTAATCCCCGAATTCATATTTATCCTGCGTTGGGTCTGTAAAAGATTCGTCTCCAGCTATTACTCGCGCTTCAAGATATAATTTTGGCGTGAATCCTGCATCTTTAATTTTTATCGTGTCGCCTTCATAAATGAATTCATGTTCTAAACCGAAAATTCGACCAATTGATTGTGCTTCCACTTCATAAGAGATGGAGGAATTGACACGCTTTTGTAATTCTATTTCCATAAGCGTCAGTAAACGTTTTGGAGTCATATCTAATTCTTCTGTTTCTGGTGTATAAAAACCGAATTTATGTTGTCCGTGTTCATTCCATCTTTGAAACGCATCTGCATCTACGATATAAGGTAGCCCCTTATTCATGCTTTCAATAGTGATTACTTTATCGCCTTCACCTTTTACAAATCCAACTAAAGCAGTACAAATATTACGGCTGTGCTCAACACGAGTTACACCGATTAAATCTTTTCCTAATTCTATTTCTTTGCCTGTATCATGCCCACGCTTTTTAACCATATCTACATACCAACCGGTAATTTGAGAGCCTATTACTTCTACACGATATTGAATTTCTAAATCAAATAAAGAAGCGATTTTCTTTAAAAACGTAAGCGGATCGATAAACTCATCAATGGTCATGGTATGGAATCCAGCGTATTCAGTATTTCCACGTTTCCACTTCATTCCCAAGAGTGCCATATCAATGAATTCATTAACCGTTTTGCTCTCTATCCGTTGTGGATTTATAATTCCGGACTTAGCGATTTGAACCCAAGCGCCTGAAGCATATGTGGTAATGAAGCGTTTATCAGAATCCTTCTCGGCCTCTGTAATAACATATGGAACGACACGTCCATCACGGACTTCTTTTAAAACTAAGTTTTGTTGTTGTAATGTAATTGCGTGTTCTGTTCCATCAAAAGTTGTGAAATCTAGCATATCTATATTGTTTTTGATTTCCCAATGACGTTTATCGCCCCAATAGTCCTGCGGTGGAATAGCTGAGACAATTTGATCAGTTTTAAAATCAACCACATGAAGAATTCCGCTAGGCGTGCTCATCTATATCTCTCCCTATAACTAACTGTTGCGTTTACATCAGGCGGCATAATATCGATTCGATTGTCACTCCGTATTACTTTTGGAAAGTTACTGAATATATCTTTTATATTGATTGCATTCTTCCCATTGATTGTGACGAGACTTCGTTCTGTATCAATAACAATTTTGTCTCCGGTATCGAAAATATAAGGCTTTGTATTGGAAGGTACTTTGTTTACTTTCCAAATCTTTAAGTCATCAATCTGCATGACATCAACAGGTTTATTTACATCCCAACTCATGATTGAAATCATTACTTGTGCAATTTTTCGTTCTGTCATTGGATTTCCGGTTTCATCAATCCAACGTTCAACAAGTGAAGCGTCATCTATTTCTGTACCATCTCTAAAACGGGCTACATAAACAGACCATTCTTTCCCACGTCTTGCAATACGTAACCTACCGTAAAATTGATTAAATGTATTAGGATGTGCCCCACTTGTATCTACTAATTTTCGTATACTGTTAGGCGTTCCTGCATGTCCAATACGCATGTATGCTTTCGTCATTTCAGCATCCCAATATAAATCATTCATGTTAATTCGCGTAACGATATTACTTGTATCATCTAAAAGAAGTACCTCTACACGGCCCATTTCCCCAATACTTTTGGACTTCAAACGCACCCAAGTCTCCATTTCAAAATCTTGTAACGGTCCACCTGGAATATTTTTCTTAGCAATTGCACCGTGGAATCCTTTCTCTTGTCCGTAATCTTGACAATACAATGCGTAACCATCCCTTGATTTAAAACTACCTGTACCTTTCATGTCATCAAAAACTCCAGTAACAGGAGTCCATCCTACAGCTGTAGTCATTTCATCCCACATGACTCTTTCTCGTTCTTGTACTGTTGTTTCTTCCACAGTGAGAGGATAGCCAATTCTAAAATAATCACGATTATGTGGATATTCTCCAAACCATACATCTAAAAAAGCGCTTGGCTTTTTTGCAGTCATTTCAATTAATGCTGGTGTTTCTACACTACCTTTATTCGTGAAATTAGACGTGATTTCTGTGGACCAATTTTGCGTGAATGTTTGAGTCTGTACTTTTCCTAATTTATAAGGCATAGGGCAAACGAAAGTAATAACACCCTTCCCCCTATTCACTAGTTCATCCAAATCTAGTGAACCATCAATAAAAGCAAGATATGTTCGATCTAACTCATCATCAAAAATAAGTTCAGCTGGTTGTTCCGTGAATAACCAGTCTGCTAAATCTTCTTTTATCTTTTGTAAATCCGCCATGTCTTTTTTTGCTTTAATAACAAGAGGAACGTCAATACGACGCTCCTCCGTTTCTGTATGAATAAAAAAAGCTCCTGGACGATGAGGAACTCTGACAAGATTTCTTTTAATTGGAGCCCATGAAGGACGTTTCCTACCTACAAGCATTTGAATATAATCTTTGCGAATATTATTAAATATAAAGCTTAGTTTACCCAAAAATATCACCGTCCTTAAAATTGCTCTTTTCGTTGTCGATCACGATCTTGAAGTTCTGTGGTATACCTATAAGTTCCACCTGCTAACTCTTTCCCATCTAAAACGTTTGTCATATTCAATGTAAGATTTAGTTCTTTTTCTTCAGGTCGTCTATTTGGGAATACCTTTTTACTAGTAGCCGAGTTATTAGGAATATTAGGCTGCATATAATTCGTTAAACCACTTACCACATCATTCGGAACACTATAATGAGAAGTTTGGAATCCAAAATCAAAAACAGATGGCATATTACTCATTTGCTTCTTAACGGTTCCAACTACATTTTTTGCTGCATCCACAACAAAACGTTTCCCTCGATCCATACCAACTCCAACACCTTCTGGAACCGCACTACCGACTGGAATCATTACTTTTGATGGACTGTTTATTTCAAGCGCTCCAGAAATAGTCTTTTTAATATCGTTTGCAATGCTTTTCGCCTTACGATATAAGCCACCTGTTGCATCATCTAATCCATTTTCAAGCCCCTCTATAATTGATTTACCAATGGAACGTAAATTTATAGTACTGAAAAACTTTTCAACTTGTCCCCATTTTTCTTCAATTCCACTTTGGATTTCTTTCATTTTATCAGTAACAGATTTTTTCTTTTCTTCAAATTTCCTTGAAACTATATTTTTAACTTCTTCAACTGTACTACTTGTAGATTTTTTTGTTTCTTCCCACCAATTTGTTACATCTGAACATGTTTCTTTCATCTTTCGAACTACATCATCTTTCATAGCCTGATATTTCGACTTTACTTGTCCAGTTTCCCAATCAACTTGATTCGCATGTTCACCTGCTTGGGATTTAGCTTCACTTATAATTTCATTATGCTTATCTTTCGCTGTGGAAACTGCGCTATCATACTGACGTTTTGCTTCAGCAATAATTGCATTTGCCTCTTCAGTATTAATCGTTTTATTTTCATCTCGTTGTCGAATAGCCTCTGCAATTTTATCATCACGAGTTTTCTTTGCATCAGCTATTACTTTATCTCTAGTCTCCGCACTGTGTTGGACAACTTCAGCTGCTTGTCTAGCCGATATTTCACTTGCTTGTACTCGCATATTTTCCAGGATAACTTTCTGTTCCATCTGATTTTTAGACATATGTTCAACAGCAACTCTGTCCATTTCATCTTGTAAAGCCTGTAAGGAAATTCGTTCTGATGTTGTTAACTCTCTATTTTCTCTAGCTGCTGTTTGTAGGATTTCTTTGATTTTATTTTCTTTTTCTTGTGTTTTTAGTTTTTCTTGCTCGTAACGTTGATTCAGTTGTTCCATCCTCTTGTTTTCTTCTTCAGAAGTTAAAACATATGAATCAGAAAAGAACTTTTTAAGTCCTTCCATTTCTTTTTGTTGTCTTGCGTTTGTTTTTTCTATAATCGTGTTAGCTAATTTGTCATACTGTCCAATGAGCTTTTGCGACTGTTCTTCTGTTATTACTTCATGGTTTAGTCTAATGTCAGTTAACTTTTGTCTAATACCATCCGATAACTTGAAATACTCACCAAGAACTTTCTTTGTGGAAGAACTTACTTTACCTTCTGTATTCGTAGTAAAACGATCTACTGAAGCAATACTGTCTTCAGTTGCTTTTTGATATCCCTTGTATGCTAGAACGCCAACACCAACTGCCGCTGCTACCACGCCTAAAGCAATTGCTACTGGTCCTAACGCTGCGGCTACTATCCCTAAAACTGCGCCCGTTACACTAGTAGCTGCAGTAGCTACACCCATTGCTACTGCCAAAGAACCAATCCCAGAAACCACCATTCCAACTGCTGCTAGAACCACTCCAATACCTGTTGCAATAGCCGTTAAAGCAAGAACAATACCTGCTGTAATTGCAATAGCTTTTTGTACAGGACCTGGCAATGCATTAAATCCATCCACAAGCTTTTGCAACCCAGCAACAAAAGCACGAACCACAGGGGCAAGCGCATCACCAATTGTCTTTTTCATTGTGTCAAATGCTCCACTTAACTGTTCAATACGACCTTTCAAAGTGTTCATTTTCGTTTCAGCTGTTTCTAAAGCTGTGACTTTAGACATCTCGGTATACATTTTATTTACACCTTGTGAGCCTTCATTAAACAAAATCGTTGCACCACGAACTGCGTCTGAACCAAATAACGTCTCTAAAGCCATACTTCGTTGTTGGTCTGTTAAATCTTTCATGGATTCATGAAGAATTCCGGATATGTTTTCTAAACTTTGAATATGACCCTCTTGATCATAGAATTTCGATGATAAGAAAGCGGAGCTAGTTGCTAACTCACGGAATGTAGTATCACACTTATCATTCCATTTCTTTACACCTTCAGTTTTCATTACATATTTTTCTAATGCAACTTCAATATCTCCCACACTTCTAGATGCTGGTGTGATTCCGTTTTTAACCAAGAAATCAAATCCAGCCTGCGCATTATAAGTGATAAGACCCAAATCTGCCATCTTGTTATACGCTTCTTTAGTTGAAGGATTCAACCTCATAAGCATTGTTTTTAGTGAAGTACCTGCATCAGAACCTTTTAATCCATTCTGTGCAAATACCGCTAAAGCTGTTGCTGTATCTTTAAATGTCATACCAGCTCCTGCTGCAACTGCTGCGGTTGCTGATAAACCATATTTCAGTTCATGTACATCAGTAGCTGAAGCATTAGCAGCTCCTGCAAGTAAGTTGGCGGCATCTGTAACACTTAAACCATCTCTTTTAAATGCATTCAAAGCGGTTGAAGCGATTTCTGCCGCTTCTCCTAGTTCTAGTTCACCAGCGGCCGCTAGGTTTAAAGCCCCTTCTAATCCACCATTGATGATGTCTGTTAAACCAACACCGGCTTTTATTAATTCTTCAATCCCTTTTCCAGCTTCTACAGAAGAATATTTCGTGTCTTCCCCATATTTAACAGCTAATTCGGAGAGTTTACTCATTTCTTGTCCAGTTGCACCAGATACCGCTTTTATGTTTGCCATCTGTTGTTCAAAATTCATTGATTCTTCCACAGCTGATTTTAGACCTCTACCTATCGCATACGTCATACCACCAAATACCATACCGATTTGCATGCCAGCATTTTGTAGGTGGTTTCCCATTGCCTCCATACGATTCCCAAAGTTCAATAGACGATTTCCTTGCTGATCCAATTCATGATTTGCCTGTTGTAATTGTGATTCGAATCGATTTAACTCACTTGTGGCTCGATGAATTTGTTCAGCATATCGTTGCGCTGACTGACTCGCTTCACCTTCTTCTGTTTTTGCACGATTATAGGCTTGTTGAAGTTCCCTAATTTTTTCTTTTTGCTTATCTACCGTACGAGTGAGAACATCAATTTTCGCTCGTGTCTGTTCAGTTGCATGAGAAAAACCGCCCATGCCTGTTGTAATAGACTGAAATTCAGCCTGTAGGGATTGTAAAGAATGATTTAATTTATCCATCCCTTTTTGTTCAGCTTGCTTATTTACTTGCTTTAATTCATTTTCAAATCTATTTAAATCAGCAACAGCTTTATTAACTTGTGAAGCGTATCGCTGAGTTGCTGCATCATTCTCACCTAATTTAGCCTTATTTTGATCATATGCTTGCCGTAACGCTTTAACTTTCTCTTTTTGCGCGTCAATGAGCCTACTTAGAGTATCCATTTTCGCTTGTGTTTGTTGACTAGCACTAGCGAAACCACCCATACCTGTACTTACAGATTTCAATTCATTCTGTAATGTCCTTACCGCACGTCCTGAATTTGCTATACCTTGACGGAAATTCACATTATCAAGGGAAAGCTTAACTACTAAATGATTCATTTCATTTGCCAATGTCTCACCCCCTCGTTAGATAATGTTTTCAGCTGGAACTTCTATTTCATTTGAATTTTGATTTTCACTATTTGAATTACCTTGTTCACGATGCTTTCGATTTATCCTTAAATAATGCCAAATATCCATTTCGTTATCGATATGATGATGTTTATATCCTTGACGTAATAAAGAGAGGTAGAGCTCGTCCATAAACTCACTGAACGGTATCCCTCCCCCCTCTACGCGTTTGGGTTTTCTTCTTCTCCAGTTCCAGGTGTACCACTAGCCGCTTCCACAGTTTCATTGATAACAGTGTTAATTACCTCTGAAGTTGTCGATAAAAACTTACGAGCATCCACACCGTCCCAATATTGATCTAATGTAAATTGTTCATCGAAAACATTCACTACAAATTGAACCATTTTATCCATATCCTCTGGACCAGGATTATTTGGAATATCAGCAAGCTCAGGTGCTTGACGGATTAAACGAGCTGGAATGAACCCCGGTAAATGAAAAGTTTTCTTTTCCTTATTGATTCGTAATGTTAGTTTCATAGTTTATTCCTCCTACTTGCCTGTTGGTGGTGTTACGGCTTTTTCATATACCTTACTAAACCAATTATCTCCTACAACTTTTGTAAACGTAGGTTCATCGGCATCAGCTGTAAATTTTGGTCTATCATCAAAATCACGCTCAATGAATGATCCTTTCAGTTTTGTTGTTTGGAAGTTCGGTTTGTCTTTTTTCGTTTCAGCTTCTTCTTCCTCTTGTGAAAGTTTTCCTTTAAGTAACCAAACATAACGATACTTACCGTTAGCCTTTAAAAAACGGTATCCAATCGCTACATATGGTTTTTCCCCCTCTCGTTTCTCGTCTAATACACCATCCTTAACTTCTGGATATCCTTCAATATCTGCTTTCGTGGATAGTGAAAGTCCTCGAACTTCAATTTCAACCTCGACTTCACCGTCAGACTCAGCGATTTCTGATTTCTTGTTATCGCTCCACATAATCTCAGAAGCTACCTTTTTAGATGTTTTAACCTTTACTGCACCTTCCAATTTCTTTACCGTTGCATACGCAACACCTGTTATATCATCTTTTGTTAATTTTGCATAAACAAGACTATCGACACCAACAGTCGAACTAATTGTAATAACCTCTCCAGCCATCTATAACTCCACTCCTTTCGCGAATCGCATCGCGTAATGAAAAATTTGTGTATCCTCTTCATATAGATCAGCAACCGCATAACGCGAGAAACCAATACTTTTCATAATTGCATTCACTTTTTGATGAATTGCTGTTGTACTGACCTTTGACCAAATATCGATTTGAAATGTGATTTCACTTTCACCTTCCTCATTATCCGCAAATCCACTTGGCCTATTGTCTAATTCGAAGAATGTAATACGTGGAAATTCTTCTGCATGCTTGGCTTTACGATAATAGACTCGCTTTCCCCCTAACAAAGAAACAAGCTCCTGATTATTTTCAAGAGCTTGCAAAATTTCAGGGCGTAGATTTATCATAAATTCAGCCTCATTTCGTTCTTCAAAATGTCTGTCATAGCACGAACCGCAGCTTCTTTTGAAGAATTAAATCCTGGTTCTATAAATGGTTGAGCTGGCATTTTAGATGTTCCCCATTCTACGAACTTCCCATAGAAATATGGAGAACGATCCGCTTTGTCTATTCCAATCTTAATAGTTTTTATGCCGCCTTCCATTTTCGCTTTTGTAACTCGTATATTATCAGCCAAATGTTGTCCTGTACGCCACGATTCGCTTTTCGTTGATTTTTTAGGGCTATCACTCCTTGGAGCTATTTCTGAAATAGCTTTTCGAATCAGTTCCCCACCCGCTGCAAGGGCTTTATCTTCAATCTTTTCTCCACGTAGACCCATTTGCTCTAATTCAGAAATGAGACGGTCAAATCCTAAAAAATCAACACCATTACCCATTCATACCACCACGCTTCCACATAATTGATAACATGTGTCTTTCAGTTGGAATCACTGAAACAATGTCATAAATCGTGTTCTTATACTTAATTTTCATATCAGCATTCACATCAGCACGGAATCGGATTTCTGTTTCACCCTGTACTTCACTGTTGGCTGAGGCTGCTTCAAAGTACTTTCTTCCCTTTAAAAAAATGAAAGAACCCCATACAGCGAAAGAATCTTTATAACCATCTATTGGCTCACCATCCGGGCTCTTTGCATCTTCATCTTTTATTTGAAATACAAGACGTTTATCTAAATCACCCGGATTCATTTGAATCACCACCGCAATATTGCAATTGAACTAATATTGACTGCAAACTGAATGCTAATTGTTCAGCTTTTCCAACCACTTCACGGTTTTCATACCAATGAGAAATTAAGATACGAGCCGCTAGTTTAGCAAGCTCACTCTTTACATCTACAGTTTTACCTGTTGCATTCTTAATATATATTTCAGCTGCTGTTATAAAGGATGAAATGAGGGAGTCCTCCTCATCGCCATCCACACGAAGATACTCTTTAGCTTCCTCTAATTTCAGTACCAAGAAGGACACCTCCTATATCATTAAGCTCCTGTTTTCGCCACAACTGTAATTTGCCCATACACAACCGCTTCTGCATCCCATAATGTAACGTCTTCACGTTCAATTGCTCGGAATTCAGTTGTATTGCTTCTCCAAGCGTTTCCGCCTTCTTTCGTCATATCGATAGATAATTGTTGTCTATCCCATAACACAACTGCTTCTTTCAAATCACCAACGATAAATGGTGCTTTACCATCTTTATCTGTAGCAATTGTTTTGTTTGATAAGACAATTACTGGCTTACCAGCGAAAAGTTTTCGCGTTGGATTTGTTGGGTCTGGTTGAAGTAGCGGACGACCATTTTTATCCTCTAATTGATCTAAGTAGTTAAATCCATCTTGGTTTGTGATAATATTTGCTACTACTGCAAAAGCTGGATCTAAAGTTACATTCAATGTTTTCTTTAGTCCGTTATAGTCCTTTAAATCAACTTTTGTAAGCTTATTAATCTCTTGTAAAATCAAATAATTTCGAGTCGCAATTGATTTCTTCGCAATCCAACTACGTAAATAATTTTCTAAAGCTTGATCTGTATCACTTAATAAATCATTTGGTACTGGTAAGAAACCTGCATAATCATCAATTGCGTAAGGTATACGGTCAAATTTCGGAGAAGTAATCTCTTGCATTGCATTTGGATTTCCATACTCAGATAGTGGTGCAAATGGTGTAGATGCTGCACGTTTTTCTAATGTACGAGATCCTTTGTTTGTTGAAACAGGTTGTACATTTACATATTGTTCTAAGCTATCTGTTGTTTGTTTTAACTGATTAATTGTAGTTGTGATATCTTCTGGAACAATGTATCCACCATCTTCACCTTTATTCTCAGATAGTGCTGCCTTATATTCTTGCATGATGATTGCTTCTTCAGAGCTTAAACTTTGACCACGAATAGCTTTCATAAATACTTCTTTGTACGATGAATCTTCATTTTTAACTGGTGCTGGAGGTAAAGCCCCTGTTTGTGAATTTACAGGTTCAGGAACTTCAATGCCCTTCATAGCCAAATAATTATCGAATTCATTTTTTGCATCTTTTAATTCTTCAATTTTAGCTCTTGCATCTTCTACTTTCCCGCTATTGTTTAACTCTTCAGCCTTAGCTTTTAAATCAGCAACCCTCTGACGTAATTCTTGTTCCTGTTTATCCATTCGGTATTTCCTCCTTGTTTTGGCACAAAAAATAGACCTATATTTCTAAAAGGTCTAGTGCATTTTGTATTTTTAATTGTTCATTATTATCCTTCTTTGGAATAGAAGGAGCCTTTGCTACTACTTTATTAGGTGTTTTTTGATATTTATCAAAATAATCACTCATACATGCTGCGACTTCTTTTGCTTCCACAACTTCGATGTTGAAGTATTTTTCAGCTTGTTCACCACTTAACCAGGTCTCAGCATCTACTAATTGTTGAATTTCTTCAATTCCAATGCCTTCTTTTAAGTTTTCCTTGTATACATTCATGATTCCAGACTCAATGTTATCCAAATCTTCTGCTGCCTTTCGGAAATCAATTGCATTTCCAGCTGCATAGGTCCAAGGCCTATGAATCATTAAAAATGCGTTAGAAGGGACAACAACACGATCACCAGCTAGGGCGATTACAGAAGCGATGGAAGCTGCAACACCATCCACATAAACAGTTTTTTGGGCTTTATTGCGCTTTAACATATTATAAATAGCTAAGCCAGCGAATACTGAACCCCCACCGCTATTTACATAGATGTTCAGGTTACTTTTATCATCCAATTGCC